>NZ_CM146341.1:0-3074286 GCF_055693745.1 Psychrosphaera sp. HA2-10
CGTCCTCGTTGTCAGGGAGACATCAAACAGCTCGAAACGTTAAGTAAAGGTTGTGAGATGAGGCTCAAAACGGTTTAGAAAACTTCTTCAAAATATTGAAAAAGATTTGATAAAAACGTTGACAACGAATTAGGGAAGTGTAGAATGCGCATCCCGGTTGAGACAAGGTCTCGACCAAGAGCAGAAAGGCTCTGAACGTTCTTTAACAATTTGTAATTAATTATTTGTGTGGGCACTCCGAAGAGTAGTAACAAACACGCTAGAGTTTCTTAGGAAACAGGCTAGCACTTGTAAACTATTGATTGAGTGTCTGAACGAAAATTTATTTGAACAGAATTCAATGAGTAGCGATTAAACTTTTAAGTGAAGAGTTTGATCATGGCTCAGATTGAACGCTGGCGGCAGGCCTAACACATGCAAGTCGAACGGTAACAGAACTAGCTTGCTAGTTGCTGACGAGTGGCGGACGGGTGAGTAATGCTTGGGAATTTGCCTTTAGGTGGGGGACAACAGTTGGAAACGACTGCTAATACCGCATGATAGCTACGGCTCAAAGGGGGCTTCGGCTCCCGCCTTTAGAGAAGCCCAAGTGGGATTAGGTAGTTGGTGAGGTAAAGGCTCACCAAGCCGACGATCCCTAGCTGGTCTGAGAGGATGATCAGCCACACTGGAACTGAGACACGGTCCAGACTCCTACGGGAGGCAGCAGTGGGGAATATTGCACAATGGGCGAAAGCCTGATGCAGCCATGCCGCGTGTGTGAAGAAGGCCTTCGGGTTGTAAAGCACTTTCAGCGAGGAGGAAAGCTTAGTCGTTAATACCGGCTAGGTGTGACGTTACTCGCAGAAGAAGCACCGGCTAACTCCGTGCCAGCAGCCGCGGTAATACGGAGGGTGCGAGCGTTAATCGGAATTACTGGGCGTAAAGCGTACGCAGGCGGCCATTTAAGTCAGATGTGAAAGCCCCGGGCTCAACCTGGGAACTGCATTTGAAACTGGATGGCTAGAGTGCGACAGAGGGTGGTAGAATTTCAGGTGTAGCGGTGAAATGCGTAGAGATCTGAAGGAATACCAATGGCGAAGGCAGCCACCTGGGTCGACACTGACGCTCATGTACGAAAGCGTGGGTAGCAAACAGGATTAGATACCCTGGTAGTCCACGCCGTAAACGATGTCTACTAGCAGTTTGACTCTTAAGAGTTGTCTTGCGCAGCTAACGCATTAAGTAGACCGCCTGGGGAGTACGGCCGCAAGGTTAAAACTCAAATGAATTGACGGGGGCCCGCACAAGCGGTGGAGCATGTGGTTTAATTCGATGCAACGCGAAGAACCTTACCATCTCTTGACATCCATAGAATTTAGCAGAGACGCTTTAGTGCCTTCGGGAACTATGAGACAGGTGCTGCATGGCTGTCGTCAGCTCGTGTTGTGAAATGTTGGGTTAAGTCCCGCAACGAGCGCAACCCTTATCCTTAGTTGCCAGCACGTAATGGTGGGAACTCTAAGGAGACTGCCGGTGACAAACCGGAGGAAGGTGGGGACGACGTCAAGTCATCATGGCCCTTACGAGATGGGCTACACACGTGCTACAATGGCAAGTACAAAGGGTTGCGAACTCGCGAGAGTAAGCGGATCCCATAAAGCTTGTCGTAGTCCGGATTGGAGTCTGCAACTCGACTCCATGAAGTCGGAATCGCTAGTAATCGTGGATCAGAATGCCACGGTGAATACGTTCCCGGGCCTTGTACACACCGCCCGTCACACCATGGGAGTGGGCTGCAAAAGAAGTAGGTAGCTTAACCTTCGGGAGGGCGCTTACCACTTTGTGGTTCATGACTGGGGTGAAGTCGTAACAAGGTAGCCGTAGGGGAACCTGCGGCTGGATCACCTCCTTATAAACGAAGTTACACCTTTAGAGTGTTCACACAAATAATTAATTACGAATAATGAGCGAGAAAGCTGCAAGCTGTTAGCTGCATTCGAGAGTTTGTAGCATAAACGATAGGCCTGTAGCTCAGCTGGTTAGAGCGCACCCCTGATAAGGGTGAGGTCGGCAGTTCAAGTCTGCCCAGGCCTACCAAAATCTCACCTGACTGCGTTATTTCGTTACTTGTTTAGATAGTCTAAACGGCGTAACAAAATGCCTTGTCAAATGTGATTTGGAATAATCGTTTTAATGACGTGACTTCAGTATGGGGCTATAGCTCAGCTGGGAGAGCGCTTGATTTGCATTCAAGAGGTCCGCGGTTCGATCCCGCGTAGCTCCACCATACTGACACTCAGTTTCTCGATTCAAAACCCTAAACCATACACATTAATTTAGTGTGCATCGTTTAGAGTTTTTTATAAACTCATGCTCTTTAACAATTTGGAAAGCTGATAAAAAAATAAGGTAAACATTATTGTTTATTTATTTGTTATTCAACAACTAAAAAAATAATTTTGATTATCACTGTAAGAGAAAACTCAAGCGTTATTTATGTCAGGTTCTTGACCTTATACAAGTCAAGTAACCAATAAATATGACACATAAACTACGACTGAATTTGCGAGAGCATTTAAGGTTGTATGGTTAAGTGAATAAGCGTATACGGTGGATGCCTTGGCAATTGGAGGCGATGAAGGACGTGTTAATCTGCGATAAGTCTGGTTAAGGTGATAAAAACCGTTATAAACCAGAATTTCCGAATGGGGAAACCCACCCTTTTTAGGGTATCGTATAGTGAATACATAGCTATGCGAAGCGAACCCGGAGAACTGAAACATCTAAGTACCCGGAGGAAAAGAAATCAACCGAGATTTCCTAAGTAGCGGCGAGCGAACGGGAAACAGCCGAATCAGCATGGTTTAGTGGAATGCTCTGGAAAGTGCAACGATAGTGGGTGATAGTCCCGTACACGACAAGCCATGTTGGACATATTAAGTAGGTCGGGGCACGAGAAACCTTGACTGAAGATAGGGGGACCATCCTCTAAGGCTAAATACTCCCAATTGACCGATAGTGAACCAGTACCGTGAGGGAAAGGCGAAAAGAACCCCTGTGAGGGGAGTGAAATAGAACCTGAAACCGTATACGTACAAGCAGTAGGAGCAGACTTGTTCTGTGACTGCGTACCTTTTGTATAATGGGTCAACGACTTATATTTTGTAGCAAGGTTAACCGAATAGGGGAGCCGTAGGGAAACCGAGTCTTAACTGGGCGAATAAGTTGCAAGGTATAGACCCGAAACCCGGTGATCTAGCCATGGGCAGGTTGAAGGTTGAGTAACATCAACTGGAGGACCGAACCCACTAACGTTGAAAAGTTAGGGGATGACCTGTGGCTAGGAGTGAAAGGCTAATCAAACCGGGAGATAGCTGGTTCTCCCCGAAATCTATTTAGGTAGAGCCTCGGACGAATACTTACGGGGGTAGAGCACTGTTTGGGCTAGGGGGCCATCCCGGCTTACCAACCCCATGCAAACTCCGAATACCGTAAAGTAATATCCGGGAGACACACGGCGGGTGCTAACGTTCGTCGTGGAGAGGGAAACAACCCAGACCGCCAGCTAAGGTCCCAAAGTTTATGCTAAGTGGGAAACGATGTGGGAAGGCTTAGACAGCTAGGAGGTTGGCTTAGAAGCAGCCACCCTTTAAAGAAAGCGTAATAGCTCACTAGTCGAGTCGGCCTGCGCGGAAGATGTAACGGGGCTAAGCATAACACCGAAGCTGCGGTAGCGAATTTATTCGCTAGGTAGGGGAGCGTTCTGTAAGTGGCTGAAGGTGCATTGAGAAGTGTGCTGGACATATCAGAAGTGCGAATGTTGACATGAGTAACGATAATGGGGGTGAAAAACCCCCACGCCGAAAGACCAAGGGTTCCTATCCCATGCTAATCAGGGTAGGGTAAGTCGGCCCCTAAGGCGAGGCAGAAATGCGTAGTCGATGGGAAACAGATTAATATTTCTGTACTTTTAATCATTGCGATGGGGGGACGGAGAAGGCTAGGTGAGCACGGCGATGGTTGTCCGTGTGAAAGTATGTAGGTAGGCTGCTTAGGTAAATCCGGGCGGCTAATACTGAGATACGAGACGAGTCACTAAGGTGATGAAGTCATTGATGCCATACTTCCAGGAAAAGCCTCTAAGCTTCAGATGATTAAGAACCGTACCCCAAACCGACACAGGTGGTCAGGTAGAGAATACTAAGGCGCTTGAGAGAACTCGGGTGAAGGAACTAGGCAAAATGGTACCGTAACTTCGGGAGAAGGTACGCCCACATTAGGTGAAGGCACTTGCTGTCGGAGCTGAAGTGGGTCGCAGTGACCTGGTGGCTGCAACTGTTTATTAAAAACACAGCACTCTGCTAAATCGAAAGATGACGTATAGGGTGTGACACCTGCCCGGTGCCGGAAGGTTAATTGATTGGGTTATCGCAAGAGAAGCTCATGATCGAAGCCCCGGTAAACGGCGGCCGTAACTATAACGGTCCTAAGGTAGCGAAATTCCTTGTCGGGTAAGTTCCGACCTGCACGAATGGTGTAATGATGGCCACGCTGTCTCCACCCGAGACTCAGTGAAATTGAAATCGCAGTGAAGATGCTGTGTACCCGCGGCTAGACGGAAAGACCCCGTGAACCTTTACTACAGCTTGACACTGAACATTGAGCCTACATGTGTAGGATAGGTGGGAGGCTATGAAACTTGGACGCCAGTTCAGGTGGAGCCATCCTTGAAATACCACCCTTGTATGTTTGATGTTCTAACATTGGCCCCTTATCGGGGTTGTGGACAGTGTCTGGTGGGTAGTTTGACTGGGGCGGTCTCCTCCCAAAGAGTAACGGAGGAGCACGAAGGTTTGCTAAGTACGGTCGGACATCGTACGGTTAGTGTAATGGTAGAAGCAAGCTTAACTGCGAGACAGACACGTCGAGCAGGTACGAAAGTAGGTCATAGTGATCCGGTGGCTCTGTATGGAAGGGCCATCGCTCAACGGATAAAAGGTACTCCGGGGATAACAGGCTGATACCGCCCAAGAGTTCATATCGACGGCGGTGTTTGGCACCTCGATGTCGGCTCATCACATCCTGGGGCTGAAGTCGGTCCCAAGGGTATGGCTGTTCGCCATTTAAAGTGGTACGCGAGCTGGGTTTAGAACGTCGTGAGACAGTTCGGTCCCTATCTGCCGTGGGCGTTGGATGATTGAGAGGGGCTGCTCCTAGTACGAGAGGACCGGAGTGGACGAACCGCTGGTGTTCGGGTTGTCATGCCAATGGCATTGCCCGGTAGCTACGTTCGGAATCGATAACCGCTGAAAGCATCTAAGCGGGAAGCGAGCCTCGAGATGAGTCATCCCTGACAGTTTAACTGTCCTAAAGGGTCGTTGAAGACTACAACGTTGATAGGTAAGGTGTGGAAGTGCTGTGAGGCATTAAGCTAACTTATACTAATTGCCCGTGAGGCTTAACCATACAACGCTTAAGTGTTCTCCTAGAGAGATAATCAAGGTTACCTTATTTTATTTAGCTTTCTAATTGTTAAGACAATTTAAGTAAGCGGTGTTTATTAAACATCGATTACAAACAGCTTTGCCTGGTGGCAATAGCGCTGTGGAACCACCTGACTCCATTTCGAACTCAGAAGTGAAACGCAGCTGCGGCGATGGTAGTGTAGCATTTGCTATGCGAGAGTAGCTCACCGCCAGGCTCCCATACTAACCCCTTGCACTTTGTGCGAGGGGTTTTTTATTGCCTCAAATTTATACCCAACCACCACGATTCACTGCTTCGTCGCGGTTTTTTTCGTTTAGAATTCCTTAAAACCATCAAGGTGGCCACTCCTAGGCATCCTGCCTGCGCGGCACTTGTGAGTGTTAATGCTATCTCTGAATCGTTTACTACTATCTCGGAAGCGTTTCCTACTATCACTGCTAAATTCTTACGGTTTCAATATCGTATACTCTGCACCTATAGAAATTTCTTATCTCCAGTAGTGAGTAAATGCTGTGTTAATGTTAAATTACACTCATATTAATAATTTTGGTTCCTTAAATTGAATTCACTAAAGCCTTTCCATACTTTTCAATTAAATCATTACGCTAATGATGTAGTTAAAATCACATCAGTAGGGGATTTTAAAGCTTTAGTGGGGAAAACACTAAATACAGATTTCGTACTAGTAGGTTCAGGTAGTAATACACTATTCTTAGAAGACTTAGCCATACCACTTTATGTAAACGAGTATTTGGGAAAGTGTCTATTTGAAGATAATGATTTTTATTATATCGATGTTAATTCAGGTGAAAATTGGCATAGTCTTGTGAGTTGGACACTAGAAAAGGAAGTTTATGGGTTAGAAAATCTCGCTTTAATACCCGGCACTGTAGGTGCAGCACCGATACAAAACATTGGAGCTTATGGAGTTGAGATAAATCAATTCATAGATTCAGTGGTTTACATCGATTTAGTATCCGGTGAACTAAATACTCTTTCTAATAATGAGTGCAAGTTTGGATATAGAGACAGTATTTTTAAAAATGAGTTAGCGAAAAATAGTATTATATTAAAAGTAAGATTTAAGTTCCCTAAGGAATGGAGGCCAGTTTTAGAATACGGTGAATTAAAAAACTTAGAATACCCAACACCAATAAGTATTTTTAACAAAGTTTGTAGTATAAGAAATTCTAAACTCCCTGATCCGAAAGTTATTGGTAATGCAGGAAGTTTTTTTAAGAACCCAATTGTTACTAAGTTAGAGCGCAATCGAGTAATAGAGTTATTTCCGTCAGTACCTTCATATCCACTGAGCGATGGAACATTTAAAATTGCTGCTGGTTGGTTGATTGATCAAGCTGGTCTCAAAGGAAAAGAGTTTGGTAATATTAGGGTTAACCCAAATCAAGCGTTGGTACTCACAAACCACAAGGGTGAAGCAAAAGGAAAAGACGTCGTAATTGCTGCTAATAAAATTATAGATAGTGTCTATTCAATATTCGGTATTAAACTAGAGCCAGAAGTTCGTTTTTTTAGTAAGGATAAAGAAGTTACTTTGGTAGATTATTATGCGGGCTGAGATTGATACCAAGCTAATAATAATTAAAGAGCTATCCAAAGGACTGTTCGTGTCAGGGCAAGCGTTAGCAGTTTTACTAAACATTTCGCGTACTGCGGTAGCGAAGCATATAAAAACCATCAATACATTAGGCTTGGAGGTTTTTTCAGTAAAAGGAAAAGGCTACAGACTTGCACAGCCAGTTTCGTTATTAAATGAAGAGAAAATCAATCATTTATACAACCATAATTCCGCTATTGCGTTGCATCACATTATCGATTCAACCAATGCACACTTAATTAGAATGTTACGTGAAACGCATTCAGTCAGCGACGGTTATACCGTTATATCAGAGTGTCAGACACATGGGAGGGGACGGCGAGGCAGGAAATGGGTAAGCCCTTACGGTAGTCATGTTTATTTGTCTCGTTATTACCAGTCACAGGATGGTCTATCTGAAGCTGCTGGATTGAGTTTAGCTATAGGTATTGCAGTCGCTAACTGTATTAATCAATTTATTGAAGGTAAAGCAAATTTAAAATGGCCTAATGATGTATTGATAAACGATAAAAAAGTAGCGGGTGTATTAGTTGAGGCGGAAGGTCAAAGCGATGGACTTTGTCATTTAGTTATCGGTATAGGCGTAAATATTAACATGCCAAATAATGTCGACATAGATCAACCGTGGACAGATGTTACGAGCAACACCGATTCTATTATCGATAGAAATGAATTTGTCGCACGGCTTTTACTGGAAATAGATAAAATAATGCTTACATTTAAGCAACACAGACTAGAAACGTTGTATTCGGTATGGAACGAAATGAACGCATACGATGGGTTACTTGTTACTTTGTCTAGCGGAAAAGAACAAAAGCAGGGTAAATGTTTAGGTATAGATAATACGGGTTCATTAATGTTAGAAGATGAATTGACGAAGCGAATATTTAAAGCGTATGGCGGTGAATTAAGTTTAAGGAAAGCTAGAAAGTGAAGCTGCTTATAGACGCCGGCAATACCAACATTAAGTTTGCTAAATTCGAGAGCCACCAATGTAGTGAGTTACCTCAATCATCATTTATGTCACTAATCAAAGATGCTGACGTTATTGTCATAGCAAAAGTAAAAGAATACAGCTTGTTTACAGACGTCGAATCCAAAGCAAAAGAATACAATGTTCCAGTCATATATCCAAAGGTCAAACCACAGGACTTTGGTGTTACTTGTGGATACAAGAATGTTAAACACCTAGGGATAGATCGTTGGTTAGGCGTGCTAGCAGCTACAGCAAGTCATCCTAACAGACCCTTAATCGTAGTTGATAGCGGTACAGCCATGACTATCGATTTTGTATTGCCAAATAAAACTCATATAGGAGGGTGGATTACACCAGGTTTAACGTTAATGAAAAACTCAGTTGTAGAGCGAGCACCATTAGTTTTTGCACATGACAACGTAGTGGAGGAACGAATTGGTACAGATACACCCTCAGCATTGCTGAATGGATGCCTTTTTAGCCTCTCTGGTATCATTGACAAAGCAAGAGACGAACTTAAACGTCAGTTAACCGATGCAGAGCAAAACAAAATATTAATTGTTATTACTGGTGGTGATAGCGGAAAAATCACTCGTTTGTTAACGTGTGATTATGTAGAAAACAAACTTCTTATATTCGAAGGCTTGTCGTTATTTTCTTAATATAATCATAAAAGCGATTATTAATTCACCGACCCTCATTTCATTTGTTTAAAACATCACCAAACAATCAAAAAAAACAAAAAAAAGACGTTTTATGCTTGCACAATCAAAACTCATACCATAGAATTCGCACCACTTGATGCAGTGCCGGCTTAGCTCAGTTGGTAGAGCAACTGACTTGTAATCAGTAGGTCGCCAGTTCGATTCCGGCAGCCGGCACCATCAAATAAAGTGTGGAGGGGTTCCCGAGTGGCCAAAGGGATCAGACTGTAAATCTGACGGTTCTACCTTCGGTGGTTCGAATCCACCTCCCTCCACCATCTCATTCTCATATCAAGATTATTATTTTGATATAAATAAGGTCGGCTCGCGACCTTTTGTGCTTTGTGCGAGAAATTGAACAAAGCGGACGTCGTATAATGGTATTACTCTAGCCTTCCAAGCTAATAACGCGGGTTCGATTCCCGCCGTCCGCTCCAAGTATTTTTTGCTGATATAGCTCAGTTGGTAGAGCGCACCCTTGGTAAGGGTGAGGTCGGCAGTTCAAATCTGCCTATCAGCACCATCTAAAAATTTCTCGCCCAAACTTTCAAATTTATAAACCACGCTTATAGCGTATTACTTTAATAAAACTGAAATAGGTCTGAAAATGGCAAGAGAAAAGTTTGAACGTACTAAACCGCACGTTAACGTTGGTACAATCGGTCACGTTGACCACGGTAAAACAACTTTAACAGCTGCAATCTCTGCAGTACTTTCTAAGACATACGGTGGTGACGTTAGAGATTTCGCGCAAATCGATAATGCTCCAGAAGAGCGTGAGCGTGGTATTACAATCAATACTTCTCACATCGAGTATGACACTCCAACTCGTCACTACGCACACGTAGACTGTCCAGGACACGCCGATTATGTTAAAAACATGATCACTGGTGCTGCACAGATGGACGGCGCGATCTTAGTAGTTGCTGCAACTGACGGCCCAATGCCTCAAACACGTGAGCACATCCTACTTTCACGTCAGGTTGGTGTACCTTACATCATCGTATTCATGAACAAATGTGACATGGTTGACGACGAAGAGTTACTAGAATTAGTAGAAATGGAAGTTCGTGAACTTCTTTCAGAATACGAATTCCCAGGTGACGACCTTCCATTAATCGCTGGTTCAGCTCTTAAAGCTCTTGAAGGCGAAGCTGAGTGGGAAGCGAAGATCATTGAACTAGCTGAAGCACTAGATACTTACATTCCAGAGCCAGAGCGTGACATCGATAAGCCATTCATCATGCCTATCGAAGACGTATTCTCAATCTCAGGTCGTGGTACAGTAGTAACAGGTCGTGTTGAGCAAGGTATCATTAACACTGGTGACTCAGTAGAAATCGTTGGTATCAAAGATACAACGACTACAACATGTACAGGTGTTGAAATGTTCCGTAAGCTTCTAGACGAAGGTCGTGCAGGTGAGAACATTGGTGCATTATTACGTGGTACTAAGCGTGATGAAGTTGAACGTGGTCAAGTACTAGCGAAGCCTGGTTCAATCCAGCCGCACACTAAGTTCGAATCAGAAGTATACGTACTTTCTAAAGAAGAAGGCGGACGTCACACTCCATTCTTCAAAGGTTACCGTCCACAGTTCTACTTCCGTACAACTGACGTAACTGGTGCTGTTGAGCTTCCAGAAGGCGTAGAAATGGTAATGCCTGGTGATAACATCAAGATGGTTGTTGAGCTAATCGCACCAATCGCGATGGACGAAGGTCTACGTTTTGCGATCCGTGAAGGCGGTCGTACAGTTGGTGCTGGTGTTGTAGCATCAATCGTAGCGTAATTCTGCGTTGTTAAGAGGTTGCAGTCAGCTGTAACCTGAATGACAAAAAGATAAAAAAAGGCTCCTGTTCTAACGAATGGGAGCCTTTTTTTATTGTGGCCTTAAAACTAAAACTAAAACTAAAACTAAAGTTTAACGATAACCACCAGGTTAGTGCTTATAACCTCGAGTATGAATTTTTAATATTGATAAAACTTTAAATTTTATCGCCAGTTTTCATTTACTCAGCGAATAATAATATACAGCTGTCTATATCGTGTTATGTTTTAGTGAAGTTTATCAAAGGAAATGCCATGAAAATTTATCTATCAATCATATCGCTGTTAGTCAGTATCTCTGTATTAGCGGAGCCCACATTAATACATAACGTTAAAGGATATACATTCACAAATGAACGTAACTTAGTAACATTCTCAGCTATTGCTTTTGAGAATGGAATAGTACTTAAAATTGGGAATAACGAATTAATCGACCAATATAAGAGCGCTAAACGAATTGATGGAAAACAGAAAGTAATGTTGCCTGGTTTAGTAGACGGACATGGACACTTACTTGGTTTAGGCTTTAATTTATTAAATGTGGATGTCCGTGATATATCAAGTGCTAAAGCAACAGCACAAAAGGTTGCAGCTTATAGCGAACAGAACCCCGATATTACTTGGATCAAAGGTCGCGGATGGAACCAAGAAATATGGTCTTCTAATACATACCCTACAGCTAAGCAACTAGACGAGTATATTTCTGATCGTCCTGTTTATTTAAGTAGAGTCGACGGCCATGCAGCATGGTTAAATACAAAAGCTTTAGAATTAGCCGGAATTACAAAAGATACAATTTCGCCACCAGGAGGTGAAATTGTTAAAGATGCGCAAGGTAATCCAACAGGTGTACTTATAGATAACGCAGAAACACTTGTAATGGATAAAATACCGAACCCGAGTAGGGACGAAATGAAGGCTGCATTAGAAAAAGCGACTGATCATTTGCTTTCATTAGGGGTTACCAGTATGCATGACGCTGGAATTGACCATGAAACTTATCATCTATATAAAGACGCTGCTAACGCAGGCGATTTGGACGTGCGTGTCTATGCGATGCTCGCTGCAACAGATCCCCATCTCTCCGATATGTTGAAACATGGTTACATAAAAGATAATAAAGACTTCCTATCAATACGAAGTGTAAAAATATATGGAGACGGTGCGCTTGGTAGCCGTGGAGCTGCTTTGTTACAACCATATCATGATGATAAAGATAACGTAGGGCTGCTAGTTACATCACCTGAAAAACTTACTCCTTTATTCGATGAAATCTTAAGTCATCGATTCCAAATTAATATTCACGCCATCGGCGATCGTGCAAATAGAATAGCGTTAGATGAATTTGAAAGAGTATTTAAAAAGCCAGAGTCAATTCTTTACAATGGCGATGAGCTTAGACACCGTGTAGAACATGCGCAAGTTGTGCACCCCGATGATATACCGCGCTTTAAAACATTGAATATTCTTCCTTCGATGCAACCAACGCATGCAACGTCAGACAAAGAGATGGCACCCAAGCGAATTGGAGATCGTCGACTTGAAGGTGCATATGCGTGGCAACAATTCTTAAAACAAGGCAGTCGTGTAATTTCAGGGTCTGATTTCCCTGTCGAATTGGCAAACCCATTTTTAGGTTTACACGCCGCTGTTACGCGCCAAGATAGATCTAATATGCCACAAGGTGGATGGCGAGTTAACGAGTCTATGAGTATGGCTGAAGCATTTCGTTCGTTTACTATTGACGCTGCTTATGGCGCACATCAAGATAAAATAATTGGCGGATTACAAGCGGGCAAATACGCTGACTTTATACTAGTCGACCAGGATCTTTTTAATATTCCTAAAGAAAACATATGGAAGTCGAAAGTATTGGAGACATGGGTAGCCGGTAAGCAAGTTTACAAGATGCCATAAATTATAAGCGAAAATTAGTTTTTAATTGCGTCATTAAACCAGTTAAGTATAATGGCGCTCCCCACTTTATGATTCCCTTAAAAATTAAGATTCACAAAAGTGGTGTAACTGTCTATTGATTGATTAATAGACATAAATGGTGTTGTTGCAGGGGCGTAGTTCCAATTGGTAGAACAGCGGTCTCCAAAACCGATGGTTGGGGGTTCGAGTCCCTCCGCCCCTGCCAAACCTCAAAGAACAGTATTAGTGAATAGTATTGTCCTTTGAGGTTTATAACAATTTTCACAAATGTAGTAATTAAGGTGTTTCGATGAGTGCCAATGTTGAACAGTCAAACAAAGGACTGGATTTAGTTAAATGGGTAATCGCTATTGCGTTATTAGCAGGTGCGGTTGTTGCAAACAATATGTTCGATCAAGAATCAGTACTGATTCGCGCAATTGGTGTTGTTGCTGCTGTTGTTATAGCTGGCGTTTTTGCTGGGACGACAGAAAAAGGCAGAAACTTTATTAGCTTTTCTAAAGAATCGAATAAAGAAATTCGCAAGGTTATTTGGCCTACTCGTCAAGAAGCGACTCAAACTACATTTATTATTTTTGCTGCTACTGCCGTTATCGCAATTATGCTCTATTTTTTAGATATGTTTTTACGCTGGGCAGTAGCTCTACTTACAGGTATAGGAGCTTAATGCATGTCTGATTCAGATATTAATGTTGAAGAACAAGCAGAAAACAAATTACGTTGGTATGTTGTTCAAGCTTACTCTGGCTATGAAGGTCGTGTATCAAAAGCTCTAGAAGAGCACATTAAAGTAAACGCAATGGAAGATTACTTTGGCCGTATTTTAGTACCAACTGAAGAAGTTGTAGAAATGCGTGCAGGCCAAAAGCGTCGTTCAGAACGTAAGTTTTTCCCTGGCTATGTTTTAGTAGAAATCGCGATGAACGAAGATGCGTGGCATCTTGTTAAGAATACACCACGTGTACTAGGGTTTATCGGTGGAACATCGGATCGCCCAGCGCCAATTTCTAACCGTGAAGCTGAAGCGATCTTAAATCGATTAGAAGAGAACGTTGATAAGCCTAAGCCTAAGACACTATTTGAACCAGGTGAAGTTGTTCGCGTTACCGATGGTCCATTTGCTGATTTCAACGGTGTTGTTGAAGAAGTGGATTATGAGAAGAGCCGAGTTAAAGTTTCTGTACTTATATTTGGTCGCTCAACGCCAGTTGAACTTGAGTTTGGTCAAGTAGAAAAAGATAAATAATCGAAGCTAATTTCGATTTACAGTCTTGAAACGGGTCGCGATTGTCTATATAATGCGCGACCCTTTTGTATGTGTCTGGATGAAAGTTTAGACAGGTATAAAATATTTAAAACGGGAAGCCGATAAGTAAGAAACCTCGTTCTTACTAGGCGATGACCCATTAATGAGGAAGCTAAAATGGCTAAAAAAGTTGAAGCCCTAATCAAGTTGCAAGTTGCAGCTGGTATGGCAAACCCAAGTCCTCCGGTTGGTCCTGCTCTAGGTCAACACGGTGTGAACATCATGGAATTCTGTAAAGCGTTTAACGCAAAAACAGGTGAAATGGAAAAAGGTGCTCCGGTACCAGTAGTAATTTCTGTTTACAGTGATCGTTCGTTTACATTCGAAACTAAGACTCCACCTGCATCTTACTTACTTAAGAAAGCTGCTGGTATCAAATCTGGTTCTGGTCGTCCAAACACTGAAAAAGTGGGTACGGTAACACGTGCACAGTTGGAAGAAATCGTAAACACCAAACAACCAGACCTAACTGCAGCCGATATGGATGCAGCAGTACGCACTATTGCCGGCTCAGCTCGTGCAATGGGCTTGAATGTAGAGGGTTAATCAATGGCTAAATTAACAAAACGCGCACGTTTAATTCGTGAAAAAGTTGATGCAACTCGTGAATACGGCATCGAAGAAGCTGTAGCTCTACTTAAAGAATTAGCGACTGCTAAATTCACAGAAAGCTTTGATGTTGCTATTAACTTAGGCATCGACGCTCGTAAATCTGACCAAAACGTTCGTGGTGCAACTGTACTACCTAACGGTACTGGTAAAGACGTACGCGTAGCAGTATTTACTCAAGGCGCTAACGCTGAAGCAGCTAAAGCAGCTGGTGCAGATGTCGTTGGTATGGAAGACCTAGCTGAGCAAGTTAAAGCTGGCGAAATGAACTTCGACGTAGTTGTTGCATCTCCTGATGCGATGCGTGTTGTTGGTCAATTAGGTCAAATCCTAGGTCCACGTGGCCTTATGCCTAACCCGAAAGTTGGAACAGTTACTCCAGACGTAGCAACAGCAGTTAAAAATGCTAAAGCTGGTCAGGTTCGTTATAGAAACGATAAAAACGGTATTGTTCACGCTTCTATCGGTAAAGTTGATTTTGACGCTGAAGCGATCAAAACAAACTTAGAAGCTCTATTAGGCGCAATCGTAAAAGCAAAACCTGCTTCTGCGAAAGGCACATTTGTTAAGAAAGTTAGCCTTTCTACAACAATGGGTGCTGGCGTTGCGATTGAACAAGCTTCAATCAAAGCTGACAAGTAAAAAATTCGGGTTGAGGTATTGCTTGCAATGCCTCCATCCAAGACCGTAGGTGTTAAATAGATGTCTTATTTAACTTAATGTCCTACGCAGATGGTGATGACCCCAGAAGATTCCACTTCTGGCTTTCACCGGAACCGTTCAAGACTAGTCTTGAACATAATGTAAACGGTTTATCCGTTTCCACAACCAGGAGAAAAGCTAATGGCATTAAATCTTGATGGCAAAAAAGCAGTAGTTGCTGAAGTCCAAGAAGCAGCCAAAGACGCTCTGTCTGCAGTAGTAGCAGACGCTCGTGGTGTATCTGTAACTGCAATTACAGCACTTCGTAAAGAAGCGCGTGCTAATGGCGTTTGGATGAAGGTTGTTCGCAACACTTTAGCTAAACGTGCAGTTGAAGGTACTGACTTCGAATGTCTTTCTGAAGCGTTTGTAGGTCCAACTCTTATCGCATTTTCTAAAGAACACCCAGGTGTTGGTGCACGTCTTTTCAAAGACTTTGCAAAGAAAAACGAAAAGTTTGAACTTAAAACAGCATCATTTGAAGGCAGCGTAGTAGATGTTGAAGTATTAGCTTCACTACCTACATACGACGAAGCGATCGCACGTTTGATGAGTGTTATGAAAGAAGCTTCTGCAGGCAAACTAGTGAAGACACTAGCTGCGGTAAAAGAAGCGAAAGAAGCTGCATAATTTTATTTAGCATTTTGCTAGTAAATATACAGTTTTTAGGTGAAAGTTATTACAAGCGATTAAATCGCTTAAACAAGTTAGGAATTATAAAATGTCTGTAACTCAAGAACAAATCTTAGACGCAATTGCTGAAATGTCAGTAATGCAAGTAGTTGAACTAGTTGAAGCTATGGAAGAAAAATTCGGCGTAACTGCAGCTGCTGCTGTTGTTGCTGCTGGCCCAGCAGAAGCTGCTGAAGAAAAGACTGAATTCGACGTAATCCTTACTGGCGCTGGCGCTAACAAGGTTGCAGCGATCAAAGCAGTACGTGGCGCGACTGGTCTTGGCCTTAAAGAAGCTAAAACTATGGTTGAATCTGCTCCAATCGCTGTTAAAGAAGCGATCTCTAAAGGTGAAGCTGAAGAACTTAAAGCTGCACTTGAAGAAGCAGGCGCTACTGTTGAAGTTAAATAATCTGACGTCTGTTAGATTATCTGCCTAAAATTTAGGCATGGGCTGGTGATAAAATATCACCGGCCTTTTTGCGCTATATCTGTGTAAAAACTTTTATAGTGCACAAAATGATGGTAAAACTTTTTTATACCACCATTTGTATTTAATAATTACATGCACTTAGGCAAATTAGTTGTTATAAAATTTGCTCTAAATAGTGAATCAACTTGGGGCAGATTTGCCTCAGCAGATGCCAAAAGGCGTGTAATAGTTATCTACTGAAGCGGGTTATAGCAAAATTTTGCTGTTAAAAGGTAGTCTGTTCCTTAATTGAGACAGGCTTATAGGGTCAAAAATCAGCAAGCTGAGGAACCACATGGCTTACTCTTATTCTGAAAAGAAACGAATTCGTAAGGATTTTGGCAAACGCGAACACGTTTTGGACATGCCTTATCTTCTACAAGTTCAGCTTGAATCATACAATAAGTTTATTGAAGCGGACGTAGACGGTAATAATGGCATCGAAGCGGCTTTCCGTTCTGTTTTCCCTATTAAGAGCTATTCTGGTAGCGCCGAACTACAATTTGTTAGCTATCGCGTTGGAGAACCTGTCTTCGACGTGAAAGAATGTCAAATTCGTGGCGTTACATATGCAGCACCATTACGTGTGAAACTGCGTTTAGTTCTAATGGACAAAGAAGCTGCTCCTGGTACTGTTAAAGATATCAAAGAGCAAGAAGTTTATATGGGTGAAATGCCGTTAATGACAGACAACGGTACTTTTGTCATAAACGGAACTGAGCGAGTAATCGTATCTCAGTTACACCGTTCTCCTGGTGTATTCTTCGATCACGACAAAGGTAAAACTCACTCATCAGGTAAAGTTTTATACAATGCCCGCGTAATTCCTTACCGTGGCTCTTGGTTAGACTTTGAATTCGACCCTAAAGATAATTTATTCGTACGTATTGACCGTCGCAGAAAATTACCTGCTTCAATCATGTTACGTGCGTTAGAGTATTCTACAGAAGAAATCTTAGACCTATTCTTTGATCGTATCGCTATTGAAATTAAAGGCGATAAAATCTTAATGGAATTGCAACCGTCTCGCCTTCGTGGTGAAACAGCTGCGTTCGATTTTAAAGACGCTGACGGTGAAGTCATTGTCGAGACTGGTCGTCGTATTACTGCTCGCCACATCCGTTCAATGGAAAAAGCGGGTATTAATCAAATCGAAGTTCCTCATGAGTACATCATTGATAAAGTAATCGCAAAAGATTACATCGATGAATCAACTGGTGAGCTAGTTGCAAATGCAAATGACCTAATTAGCCTAGAATTACTAGCTAAAATGGCAGAAGCAGGACACAAGTCTTTCGAAATTATTTACACTAATGAATTAGATCACGGTTCATATATATCTGACACGCTTCGTATTGATAGCTCAACTAACCGCTTAGAAGCGTTAATTGAAATCTACCGTATGATGCGTCCAGGCGAGCCACCGACAAAAGATTCAGCGGAAGCTTTATTTGATAACCTATTTTTCTCTCTAGAGCGTTATGATTTATCCTCTGTAGGTAGAATGAAGTTTAACCGTCGAGTTGGTCGTGATGATTTGACTGGTGAAGGTACTCTAAGTAAAAAAGACATCACTGACGTTATGAAAGTGCTAATTAGCATTCGTGACGGTAAGGGTGATGTTGATGATATCGATCACTTAGGTAACCGTCGTATCCGTTCTGTTGGTGAAATGGCAGAAAACCAATTCCGCGTTGGTCTAGTTCGTGTTGAACGTGCTGTTAAAGAACGCCTAAGTTTAGGTGATCTTGATAACACAACGCCGCAAGACTTAATTAACGCCAAGCCTATATCTGCAGCAATCAAAGAATTCTTTGGTTCAAGCCAGTTATCTCAGTTCATGGACCAAAACAATCCACTATCAGAAGTTACGCATAAGCGTCGTATCTCTGCATTAGGTCCAGGTGGTTTGACTCGTGAACGTGCAGGCTTTGAGGTTCGAGACGTTCACCCGACTCACTATGGTCGTGTATGTCCAATCGAAACTCCGGAAGGTCCAAACATCGGTCTAATTAACTCGTTGTCAGTTTATGCGCGCGTAAACTCTTACGGTTTCTTAGAGACTCCATACCGTCGTGTTGTTGACGGTCAGGTTACTGGCGAAATCGATTACTTATCTGCTATTGAAGAAGATAAGTTCGTAATCGCTCAGGCATCTGCTGAGATGGATGCAGAAGGTCGTCTAGTTAATGAACTAGTACCTTGTCGTTTCAAAAATGAATTTACGATTACATCAATCGACCAAGTTCAATATATGGACGTAGCACCTCAACAGGTTGTATCTGTAGCTGCAAGCTTAATCCCGTTCCTAGAACACGATGATGCTAACCGTGCCTTGATGGGTGCGAACATGCAACGTCAGGCGGTTCCTACTTTACGTGCTGACAAGCCGTTAGTTGGTACTGGCGTGGAAGCGGTAGTAGCAAAAGACTCTGGTGTAACTGTGGTTGCTAAACGTGGTGGTGTTGTCGATTATGCCGACGCGTCACGTATTGTTGTTAAAGTTAATGAAAGTGAATGTTTGCCTGGTGAAGCAGGTATCGACATTTACAACTTAACTAAATACACACGTTCAAACCAAAACACATGTATCAACCAAAAAACAACAGTAAGTTCTGGTGAACCAGTGCAACGCGGCGACGTGTTAGCAGATGGTCCTTCAACAGACTTAGGTGAACTAGCGCTTGGTCAAAACATGCGTGTAGCGTTCATGCCTTGGAATGGTTACAACTTCGAAGACTCGATCTTAGTATCTGAGCGTGTTGTACAAGAAGATCGTTTAACAACGATTCATATCCAAGAACTAAGCTGTGTTGCTCGTGATACTAAATTAGGTCCTGAAGAAATCACTTCTGATATTCCAAACGTTGGTGAGTCAGCGCTAGGTAAATTAGATGATTCAGGTATCGTTTATATCGGTGCAGAAGTTAAGGGTGGCGACATCCTAGTAGGTAAAGTGACACCTAAAGGTGAAACGCAACTTACTCCTGAAGAGAAGCTTCTACGAGCTATTTTTGGTGAAAAAGCGTCAGACGTTAAAGACAGTTCATTACGCGTTCCAAACTCAGTGTCTGGTACAGTAATCGACGTTCAAGTATTTACACGTGATGGCGTAGAAAAAGATAAGCGTGCGTTAGACATCGAAGAGATGCAATTAGCGCAAGCGAAAAAGGACTTAAACGAAGAATTTCGTATTCTAGAAAACAACACGTTCGCAAGAACACGTGAACTTCTAATCTCTGGTGGATTAGATTCAGATACGGTTGCTTCTATTGCAGGTGATAAATTGTTCCAGCAGAGTTTATCTGATGAAGTTAAGCAAGCTGAACTAGAGCATCTAGCTGCAAGCTACGAAGAGCTTCGTGGCGAGTACGACAAGAAATACGAAGTTAAGCGCCGCAAGATTACTCAAGGTGACGATTTAGCACCTGGCGTACTTAAAATCGTTAAAGTTTACTTAGCTGTTAAACGTCGTATACAACCTGGTGACAAGATGGCCGGTCGTCACGGTAACAAAGGTGTTATTTCTACCATTGTTCCTGTAGAAGATATGCCTCATGATGAGTTCGGTACTCCTGTAGATATCGTACTTAACCCGCTAGGTGTACCATCGCGTATGAACATCGGTCAGATCCTTGAGACCCATTTAGGTATGGCGGCTCGTGGACTAGGTGAAAAACTAGACCGTATGATCAAAGAGCAAAAAGAACTTGCGGAAATCCGTGATTTCTTAGGAAAGGTTTATGCTTCTGGTACATCTCGTCAAGAAGTTGATATTGATAGCTTCTCTGATGATGAAGTACGTCGCCTTGCTCAAAACCTACGTGCTGGTGTTCCAATTGCGACACCTGTATTTGACGGTGCAGCTGAAGAAGAAATTAAAGACTTATTTGAACTAGCTGATATGCCTCGCAGTGGTCAATTTACCCTGTTTGATGGTCGTACTGGTAACTCATTTGAGCGTAAAGTAACTGTTGGTTACATGTACATGTTGAAACTTAACCACTTGGTTGATGACAAGATGCACGCACGTTCAACTGGCTCATACAGCCTAGTTACACAGCAACCACTTGGTGGTAAAGCTCAGTTCGGTGGTCAGCGTTTCGGTGAGATGGAAGTATGGGCACTAGAAGCTTATGGTGCTGCTTACACGCTTCAAGAAATGCTTACAGTTAAATCTGATGACGTGAATGGTCGTACTAAGATGTATAAAAACATCGTAGACGGCGATCACCGTATGGAACCTGCGATTCCAGAGTCGTTCAACGTATTGTTGAAAGAGATTCGCTCGTTAGGTCTAAACATCGAGCTGGAAGAAGAATAAGCCTAGTCGGGAAACCGATTGGTTCTTTAAATTGAGTGGTGGGGCGTAGCATATATACTGCGCCCTAATGTTTCACTCCTTCAGGAGAACAAAAGTGAAAGACTTACTTAAGTTTTTGAAACAACAAAATAAAAGCGAAGAGTTTGATTCAATTCGAATCGGCTTAGCGTCTCCAGACGTAGTTCGCTCATGGTCTTTTGGTGAAGTTAAAAAGCCAGAAACCATTAACTATCGTACGTTCAAGCCTGAGCGTGATGGTTTATTCTGTGCGCGTATTTTCGGCCCAGTTAAAGACTACGAGTGTTTGTGTGGTAAGTACAAACGTCTTAAGCACCGTGGTGTTATCTGTGAAAAATGTGGTGTTGAAGTTACCCTAACTAAAGTACGTCGTGAGCGTATGGGTCACATCGAATTGGCTAGCCCAGTTGCACACATTTGGTTCTTGAAATCATTACCGTCTCGTATCGGCCTTATGCTTGATATGACGTTACGTGATATTGAACGTGTTCTTTATTTTGAATCATATGCGGTTACTGAACCTGGCATGACTACCCTTGAAAAAGGTCAAATGTTGTCAGAAGAAGAATACCTAGATTCTTTAGAAGAGCATGGCGATGAATTTGAAGCGAAAATGGGTGCTGAAGCCGTTTTTGACCTTCTTAAAGACATCGACATCAATCAGCAATATGCAGAAATGAAAGAAGAATTACCAACGGTAACTTCTGAAACTAAGCGTAAAAAGCTGACTAAACGTCTTAAATTAATGGAAGCATTCTGTAATTCAGGCAACCGTCCAGAGTGGATGGTAATGACTGTACTTCCAGTTCTTCCACCAGATCTTCGTCCACTAGTACCACTAGATGGCGGTCGTTTTGCGACTTCAGATCTGAACGACTTATACCGTCGTGTAATTAACCGTAATAACCGTCTTAAGCGTCTATTAGACCTTGCTGCGCCTGACATTATCGTACGTAACGAAAAACGTATGTTACAAGAAGCAGTTGATGCGTTATTAGATAACGGTCGTCGTGGTCGTGCAATTACCGGTTCTAACAAGCGTCCTCTTAAATCTTTAGCTGATATGATTAAAGGTAAGCAAGGTCGTTTCCGTCAGAACTTACTTGGTAAGCGTGTTGACTACTCTGGTCGTTCTGTAATTACCGTTGGTCCTACACTGAAACTTCATCAGTGTGGTCTACCGAAGAAAATGGCACTTGAATTATTCAAGCCGTTTATCTACGGAAAATTAGAACTTCGTGGCATGGCGACAACTATTAAAGCCGCGAAGAAAATGGTTGAACGTGAAGCAGCTGAAGTTTGGGATATCTTAGATGAAGTTATCCGTGAACATCCAGTTATGCTTAACCGTGCACCTACTCTTCACAGACTTGGTATTCAAGCATTTGAACCAGTTCTAATTGAAGGTAAAGCTATCCAATTGCACCCATTAGTTTGTGCGGCTTATAACGCCGACTTCGATGGTGACCAAATGGCGGTACACGTACCATTAACACTAGAAGCTCAGTTAGAAGCTCGTGCGTTGATGATGTCAACTAACAACATCCTATCTCCTGCGAATGGTGAGCCAATCATCGTTCCTTCACAGGACGTTGTATTAGGTATCTACTACATGACTCGTGACCGCGTAAATGCGCGTGGCGAAGGTCAAGTATTTAAAGATACTAAAGAAGCTGAAAAAGCATACAGGAGTGGTGTTGCTGACTTACATGCGCGCGTTAAAGTACGTATTAATGAAGTGACAATTGCTGAAGACGGTACGCGTACATCTGCACTTGTAATCAAAGATACAACAGTGGGCCGTGCAATATTATCTATGATTGCACCTGAAGGTTTCCCATTTGATTTGATGAACCAAGCAATTGGTAAAAAGCAAATCTCTATGTTGATCAATGAGTGTTACCGTCGTCTTGGTATCAAAGATACCGTGATGTTCGCTGACCAAATCATGTATACAGGTTTCCATTACGCGATGTTAGCGGGTAACTCTATCGGTATTGACGATATGGTTATTCCACAAGCTAAGTACGACCTAATTGAAGATGCGCAAGCTGAAGTTGCTGAGATTCAAGACCAATTCCAACAAGGTCTAGTAACAGCGGGTGAGAAGTACAACAAAGTAATCGATATTTGGTCAACGGCCAACGAGAAAGTATCGAAAGCGATGATGGACAACTTATCAACTGAAACGGTTATCAATCGCGATGGCGAAGAAGAAACAATGCCTTCGTTTAACAGCGTATTTATGATGGCCGACTCGGGTGCTCGTGGTAGTGCCGCTCAGATTCGTCAGCTAGCTGGTATGCGTGGTCTAATGGCTAAGCCAGATGGCTCAATCATCGAAACACCGATCACAGCGAACTTCCGTGAAGGTCTGAACGTACTACAGTACTTCATCTCTACTCACGGTGCGCGTAAAGGTTTGGCCGATACGGCACTTAAAACAGCAAACTCTGGTTATCTAACTCGTCGTCTTGTTGATGTTGGCCAAGATTTGGTTATCAACGAACATGACTGTGGTACTACTGAAGGTCTAACAATGAAGCCTCTAATTGAAGGCGGTGACGTTGTTGAACCACTACGCGAGCGTGTACTTGGTCGTGTAACACTTAACGATGTTACAGCGCCTAATTCAGACGTAGTATTGGTAAAAGCTGGTGTAATGCTTGACGAAAAACTGTGTGACCTGATTGAAGAAAACTCAGTTGACGAAGTTGAAGTACGTTCGATTATTACTTGTGATAACGACTTTGGTGTTTGTGCGGCTTGTTATGGCCGTGACCTAGCTCGTGGCCACCTAATTAACCAAGGTGAGGCAGTTGGTGTAATTGCAGCACAATCAATTGGTGAGCCAGGTACACAGCTTACGATGCGTACGTTCCATATCGGTGGTGCAGCATCACGAAACACAGCAGCGAACAGTGTTCAAGTTAAGAGCGATGGTACTATCCGTCTTCATAACGCAAAACACGTTACTAATGCAGACGGTAAGTTAGTTATTACTTCGCGTTCTGCTGAAGTTACAGTAATTGATGACCATGGTCGTGAGCGCGAGCGTTATAAACTTCCTTATGGTGCAGTAATGACTATTGCTGACGGTGCGGAAGTTAAAGGTAACGATACCGTTGCTAACTGGGACCCGCATTCGCATCCAATCATTGTAGAACGTCCTGCTAAAGTTCAGTTCTCTGATGTTGAAGAAGCGAATACCGAAGTTCAAACTGATGAGCTTACAGGTCTTACGCGTACTGTTGTTAAAGATTTATCTCTTGCAAATGCTAAAGAACCTAAGTTAATTATTGACTCTGGCGATTCTGGTATGCAGGAAATTCGTCTACCTTCATTTACTACAATCGAAGCTAAAGACGGCTCAAACGTAGTTCCAGGTGACGTACTAGCTCGTATTCCTCAAGAAGGTTCAAAAACTCGTGATATCACGGGTGGTCTACCTCGAGTAGCCGACCTATTTGAAGCTCGTAAGCCGAAAGAGCCTGCTATCCTTGCTGAAATCAGTGGTGCAGTAAGCTTTGGTAAAGAGACTAAAGGTAAGAAGCGTCTTGTTATCACTCCAGTAGAGGGTGATGCACACGAAGAGATGATTCCTAAGTGGCGTCAGCTTAACGTGTTCGAAGGTGAAACAGTTGAACGCGGTGAAGTTATTGCCGACGGTCCTGAGTCTCCACATGACATCTTACGTTTACGTGGTATTACGGCATTCTCTAACTTCATCGTTAATGAAGTACAGGAAGTTTACCGACTGCAAGGCGTTAAAATTAACGACAAGCACATCGAAGCTATCTGTCGTCAGATGTTACGTAAAGCAATTATTACTGATGCAGGTCAGTCTGAGTTCCTAGTAGGAGAGCAGGTTGAAGTGTCTAAAGTGAAAATCGCTAACCGTAAGCTAGCTGCTGAAGGTAAAGATTTAGTTAAGTTCACTCGTGACTTACTAGGTATTACTAAAGCATCACTTGCAACTGAGTCATTTATCTCAGCCGCTTCTTTCCAAGAAACAACTCGTGTTCTTACAGAAGCAGCAGTAAGTGGTAAGCGTGATGATTTACGTGGTCTTAAAGAAAACGTAATCGTTGGTCGCTTGATTCCAGCTGGTACAGGCTTTAGCTATCATCAAGAAAAAGCAGCAGCTGCTGCGGCATTTGATGAAGTTGAAGAATCAGTATCTATGGAAGATGCAGAGCAAGCTTTAGCTGATGCGTTAAACGCTGAATAACGAATAAATAGTTCGTAAAGACAAAAACCCGCTTAATAGCGGGTTTTTTTATGCCTAAAAGGCGCATTTGATTGACAGTTTAAAAACTGAACATTAGAATACGTCACCCCTAATTTTGGGGGAGGCGCAATAGTGCGCAAATGGGTAGTAACAACTAATCAGGAGCTTATTTAATGGCAACTATTAACCAGTTGGTACGTAAGCCTCGTCGCCAGAAGACAAAACGTAATATGTCTGAAGCATTGGACGCATGTCCTCAAAGACGTGGTGTATGTACTCGTGTTTATACAACAACACCTAAGAAGCCGAACTCTGCACTACGTAAAGTAGCTCGTGTTCGTCTAACTAATGGTAACGAAGTAACATCTTACATCGGTGGTGAAGGTCATAACCTTCAAGAGCATAGTGTAATCTTAATCCGTGGTGGTCGTGTTAAAGACTTACCAGGTGTACGTTTCCACACAGTTCGTGGTGCACTTGACTGTGCCGGCGTAGCCGATCGTAAAGTAGGCCGTTCTAAATACGGTACGAAGAAGCCAAAATCATAACGGTTCTCCGTTAGTAAGGCCAAGCAAACTTAATTTATTAGTTTTGGGATTATCCTGAAGCAACCGGAGAATTTAAAATGCCAAGAAGAAGAGTCGTAGGTCAACGTAAAGTTCTTCCAGATCCTAAGTTCGGATCGGAGTTACTGACCAAATTCATCAACGTAGTAATGTTAGATGGTAAAAAAGCTGTTGCTGAAAAAATCATCTACAACGCGTTAGATGTAGCTGCTGAAAAAACAGGTAAAGATCACCTTGTAGTTTTAGACGAAGCTCTAGACAACGTCCGCCCTACAGTCGAGGTTAAATCTCGTCGTGTTGGTGGTTCTACATACCAAGTTCCTGTAGAAGTTCGTCCAGTTCGTCGTAACACTCTAGCCATGCGTTGGTTAGTTGAAGCTGCCCGTAAACGAGGTGAGAAATCTATGGCGCTACGTCTAGCTCACGAAATTGCTGACGCGATTGATAACAAAGGTTCTGCTGTTAAGAAACGTGAAGACGTTCATAAAATGGCTGAAGCTAACAAAGCGTTCGCTCACTACCGTTGGTAGAAAACAAAATTATAATACAGGAACACAGAGGAATTTATGGCGCGTAAGACACCTATTGGACAATACCGAAATATCGGCATTGTGGCTCACGTTGATGCTGGTAAGACAACAACAACAGAGCGTGTACTCTTTTACACAGGTCTTTCTCATAAGATCGGTGAAGTACATGATGGTGCTGCGACTATGGATTGGATGGAGCAGGAGCAGGAACGTGGGATTACCATAACCTCTGCTGCTACCACTTGTTTTTGGCGTGGTATGGATGCTCAGTTTGATGAACACCGTATCAACATTATCGATACTCCAGGGCACGTAGACTTCACAATTGAAGTTGAGCGTTCTTTGCGAGTACTTGATGGTGCTGTAGTAGTGTTATGTGGGTCTTCGGGCGTACAACCTCAAACAGAGACCGTATGGCGTCAAGCAGATAAATACCATGTCCCTCGTATGATTTTCGTCAATAAGATGGATCGTACAGGTGCAGACTTTTTATCAGTTGTAGAACAAGTTAAAGATCGCCTGGGGGCAACCCCTGTGCCAGTACAATTACCTATCGGCGCGGAAGAAAACTTCCGTGGTGTAGTTGATCTCTTCAAAATGAAAGCGATCAACTGGAACGAAGCTGACCAAGGTATGACCTTTACTTACGAAGATATTCCAGCTGACATGGTTAATGACGCTGAAGCATTCCGCCAAGAGATGATCGAAGCGGCTGCAGAAGCTAATGACGAGTTAATGGATAAATATCTAGAAGGCGAAGAGTTAACTGAGCATGAAATCAAAGATGCGTTACGCCAACGTACTCTTGATAACGAAATTGTTCTTTGTGCGTGTGGCTCAGCGTTCAAAAACAAAGGTGTTCAAGCCGTCCTTGATATGGTTGTCGAATTTATGCCTTCGCCAACCGAAGTTCCTGCTATTACAGGTATCAATGAAGATGATTCAGAGGGTGAGCGTCCAGCGGACGATAACGCGCCATTTGCAGCGTTAGCATTTAAGATCGCCACTGACCCATTTGTTGGTACTTTAACGTTTTTCCGTGTCTATTCAGGTGTTGTTAAAACTGGCGACAGTGTTTACAACCCAGTTAAAGGCAAAAAAGAACGTTTTGGGCGCATTGTTCAAATGCACTCAAACAACCGCGAAGAAATTAAAGAAGTTCACGCGGGTGACATAGCTGCTGCAGTAGGATTAAAACAAGTTACAACAGGCGATACATTATGTGATATTGATCACAAAATTACGCTAGAGCGTATGGAGTTCCCTGATCCAGTTATATCTATAGCAGTAGAGCCAAAATCTAAGCCTGATCAAGAGAAAATGGGTGTTGCCTTAGGCAAACTGGCCGCAGAAGATCCTTCATTCCGTGTTGAGACTGATGAAGAATCTGGCCAAACTATTATCTCTGGAATGGGCGAACTTCATCTAGACATAATCGTCGACCGTATGCGTCGCGAGTTTAGTGTTGAATGTAATGTTGGTAAGCCTCAAGTTGCATACCGAGAGTGCATTACAGCACCTGTCCAAGTTGAAGGTAAATTTATACGACAGTCAGGTGGTCGTGGTCAGTATGGCCATGTCTGGCTGAAGCTAGAGCCTATTAGTATTGAAGGTGAAACTACTTATGAGTTTGCCGATGAGGTAGTAGGCGGTACAGTTCCAAAAGAGTATATTCCAGCTGTTGATAAAGGCATCCAAGAGCAAATGAAAAATGGTGTGCTTGCGGGCTATCCAATGCTTGGCGTTAAAGCAACTTTGTATGATGGATCATTCCATGATGTTGACTCTAACGAAATGGCGTTTAAAATTGCTGCATCAATGGCATTTAGGAATGGCGCTTTAGACGCTAAACCTAAGCTTCTTGAACCGATGATGAAAGTTGAAGTTATCACACCTGATGAATCTATGGGTGATGTAGTAGGTGACTTAAATCGACGTCGCGGTATGATTGAAGGAATGGATGAAGCTCCGGCAGGACTGAAAGCTATTAAAGCTCAAGTACCACTAGCGGAAATGTTTGGTTATGCCACTGACTTGCGTTCAGCAACTCAGGGGCGCGCTTCGTACTCTATGGAATTCCTAAAGTACGCGGAAGCGCCTAACAATGTTGCTGATACAATAATGTCAGCGAGAAATTAAATTTTATTATTAATATTTGGGTCTAAAATTAGATCACTTTAATTTAAGGAAACTTAAAAATGGCTAGAGAAAAGTTTGAACGTACTAAACCGCACGTTAACGTTGGTACAATCGGTCACGTTGACCACGGTAAAACAACTTTAACAGCTGCAATCTCTGCAGTACTTTCTAAGACATACGGTGGTGACGTTAGAGATTTCGCGCAAATCGATAATGCTCCAGAAGAGCGTGAGCGTGGTATTACAATCAATACTTCTCACATCGAGTATGACACTCCAACTCGTCACTACGCACACGTAGACTGTCCAGGACACGCCGATTATGTTAAAAACATGATCACTGGTGCTGCACAGATGGACGGCGCGATCTTAGTAGTTGCTGCAACTGACGGCCCAATGCCTCAAACACGTGAGCACATCCTACTTTCACGTCAGGTTGGTGTACCTTACATCATCGTATTCATGAACAAATGTGACATGGTTGACGACGAAGAGTTACTAGAATTAGTAGAAATGGAAGTTCGTGAACTTCTTTCAGAATACGAATTCCCAGGTGACGACCTTCCATTAATCGCTGGTTCAGCTCTTAAAGCTCTTGAAGGCGAAGCTGAGTGGGAAGCGAAGATCATCGAACTAGCTGAAGCACTAGATACTTACATTCCAGAGCCAGAGCGTGACATCGATAAGCCATTCATCATGCCTATCGAAGACGTATTCTCAATTTCTGGTCGTGGTACAGTAGTAACAGGTCGTGTTGAGCAAGGTATCATTAACACTGGTGACTCAGTAGAAATCGTTGGTATCAAAGATACAACGACTACAACATGTACAGGTGTTGAAATGTTCCGTAAGCTTCTAGACGAAGGTCGTGCAGGTGAGAACATTGGTGCATTATTACGTGGTACTAAGCGTGATGAAGTTGAACGTGGTCAAGTACTAGCGAAGCCTGGTTCAATCCAGCCGCACACTAAGTTCGAATCAGAAGTATACGTACTTTCTAAAGAAGAAGGCGGACGTCACACTCCATTCTTCAAAGGTTACCGTCCACAGTTCTACTTCCGTACAACTGACGTAACTGGTGCTGTTGAGCTTCCAGAAGGCGTAGAAATGGTAATGCCTGGTGATAACATCAAGATGGTTGTTGAGCTAATCGCACCAATCGCGATGGACGAAGGTCTACGTTTTGCGATCCGTGAAGGCGGTCGTACAGTTGGTGCTGGTGTTGTAGCATCAATCGTAGCGTAATTCTGCTTTGTTAAGAGGTTGCAGTCAGCTGTAACCTGAATGACAAAAAGATAAAAAAAGGCTCCTGTTCTAACGAATGGGAGCCTTTTTTATTGTGGCCTTAAAACTAAAACTAAAACTAAAACTAAAACTAAAACTAAAACTAAAACTAAAACTAAAGTTTAACGACAATCACCAGGTTAGTGCTTATAACGCCGAGCTCGTATTTTACTATCGAGCCAATTTGCACTCTTTTTTAACATGACTTGGCATTTTCTAAGCCATACTCTCGCAATTTCGTACTCAAAACTCAAAATATACAGCCCAGGAATTAATAGCAATAAAGACGGGCCAGGAACGACTATAAAAATAAGCCCTAGCAATACTAAAGTGCCGCCGACTAAATGAATAAATAATTGTTTAAGAATATTCATGCTAGATCCTTATTAGTTATCTAACGAAACCGGGCCATTTATGTCTTTGATATATAGCTGGCCACTTCCTGAACCATTAATTTCTAAACCCTTTGTGTTTCTTACTGTAATATCGCCACTGCCATCTTCGATATAAACAGTGTTATCAATATTCTCAATACGTAAATCGCCAGAATTATCGATTACCTTGGTAAAACCTTTGACATCAACAACACTAATAGAGCCAGATCCATCATCGATGTCGACACCACCACCTACGCGAATAACACCTAACTCACCTGAGCCATCTTTTATTTTTACGTCGCCGGTTACATCTGCAACCTCTATAGAGCCAGAGCCATCGGAAATTGTTAAATTGCCATTAATGTTAGTCGTTTCTATACTGCCAGATCCGTCTTCAATCATAACCGTACCCGTTATATCGGACACCTTAAGTTCACCAGAGCCATCATCAATTGTAAGTGAGTTATTCAAATTGGCGACGCTAATCGATCCAGACCCGTCATCAATTTCTAAGGCCATTTTCTGCGGCATAGTGATTGTTAAGTTTATTCTTGAGGAGTTACCGTTTGTATTCCATGACGATTGATTAGAGTGTGCAATCAATTCGGCGCGACTGGCAGACTTTGTTAAGGTTAACTTATAGTTACTAGCTTCATCGGTCCAAATATTCGCCATTACTTTTATGTCTTGTTGGCCGTCAACGCCAACTATGTCAATTGAACCTGCCCCATTATCGACAAACAACGAGTTTAGATTCGAAGCATTTAATATTAGCTCTTTATTAATCTCAATATCGGCTGCGTTGCTGTGACCAACGTGGATCACACATCCAGTTAACGTTGTGCTTAAAATGATAGCAGATGCAATGTTTTTTAATTTCATTAGATTTCCCAATTATTATTCTAATATATATGTATTAGTAGCAATTAATGGCCCAAAGGTTTATTTTATTTAAATACAATGAAAACAAGTGGTTATATTATCGCTGAGCATGGTTGAATTGTTATGATTGGCCTAATACGCTATTTGTTGGGGTATTTGCTCAACATTTAGAGGAATCTAAATTATAGTAGATAAAACAAAATTTTAAGGCGCGTTAATAATGAATGTAAGAATACAAATTGTCATAGCTACATGCTTAGTATTTATTATGTCTGGTTGTAGTACTTCTCCGACAGGTCGAAGTCAGATTACGATGTTTTCCGGTGAGAAAATGTCTGCAATGGGTTCAGAGTCTTTTGAACAAATGAAAAAAGACATACCTATCAGTCAAAATAAAACCCTCACTCAATTTGTTCAGTGTGTGGCGGATCAAATTACACCAAACGTTAGCCAGTCTGCACATTCAGGTGATTGGGAAGTGGTCTTATTTGAATCAGACCAAATTAACGCCTTCGCTTTGCCTGGCGGTAAAATAGGTGTGTATACCGGTATTTTAGCAATAACTGAAAACCAAGATCAGTTAGCCGCCATTATGGGACATGAAGTGGGTCACGTAATAGCCAATCATTCCAATGAGCGTTTATCTTCAAGCTCTGTTGCTCAAGGAACGTTGCAACTAACAGGAGTTCTGTTATCTGGACAAGATCAACAAACGCAAGGTTTAGTCATGGCTGGATTAGGTGTGGGTCTGCAATATGGCGTGTTAATGCCTTATGGCCGTACTCATGAAAAAGAAGCCGATATTATTGGACAAGAACTAATGGCGCAGTCTGGATTTAACCCACAAGCGGCGATAAAACTTTGGAAGAATATGGCTAAAGCGAGCAGTGGAGCGCCACCAGAGTTTTTGTCAACGCACCCATCAAATGAAACAAGAATTAAAAAATTGACTGAGCACTTAAAAGTAACTCAGCCAATGTTTTTAAAAAGCACACAAAAACCGACGTGTACAAAATAACGAGCGTATCAACTTAACAATAAGCTACGTTATCGCTATTTTTTTAGCACTATGCGATAACGGGCTTTACCGCTCTCTAGATGTTCAATTGCATCGTTAATTTTATCGAAGTCAAAAAACTCTACCTGCGGCTTGATATCATGCTGTAATGCAAAATCAAGCATCGACTTTATGGTAGATGGGCTTCCGACCGGTGACGACGATATAGAACGTTGTTTTGCCATCAGGCCAAAAACACTTACATCAAGAGGCTCTAATGTCGCACCAACAAAATGAAGGCGTCCTTTTGGTTTTAGAGTCGAAATATAAAGATTCCAATCTAACTTAACGTTTACAGTTGATAGTATGTAGTCAAACTTTCCAGCAGCAGCTTCGATTTCTTTTTCGCTACGAGAATTGATCGTGTGATGTGCGCCGAGTTTCTTGGCTTCTTCAGTTTTACTTTCGCTTGAAGTAAATGCCGTAACTTCGCAGCCCCATGCATTTAAGAATTGTAATGCGATGTGACCTAATCCGCCGATACCAATCACAGCTACTTTATCCGTTGGTTTTACATCAAATTGAACCATTGGATTAAATACAGTAATGCCACCGCAAAAAAGTGGTCCAGCGGTTGTTGCGTCCATTCCTTCTGGTAAAGCAATAACAGAAGCTTCGTTAGCCTTTACTTGATCAGCAAACCCACCATGACGACCTACAATGGTCGACTCAGCAGCATCACACAGGTTTTGGTCGCCAGTACCGCAGCTATTGCAAGCTTGACAATAATCAGAGTGCCACCCTAAGCCAACCGTTTGGCCAACCTTCAAGGTTTTTACATTGTCGCCAATTGCACTTACTTTACCTACAACTTCATGGCCAGCCACAAGAGGATAAGAAGACATTCCCCACTCATTATTAATCATAGATAAATCGGAGTGACAAATCCCACAGTATTCAACATCGATAAGTACGTCTTGTAGTCCTAACTCACCCAGATCAATGTCTACTTGTTTCAATTTTGCGCCGGCACTTTCCGCCGCATAAGCCTTAGTCATATGATTTTCCTTTTAATTACAATTGTTAACGTAATGTCTACGTAGATAACTGTATTTTAGTTTTACAACACATATAAGAATAGAAGGCTATGGCTAAAACGGTAGGCACTTATCTAGTTAATATTTATTTAAAACTGATAACGTGCGCTAAAGTTAAAGTGACCAGTATTGTCATCTCTATTTTTATTATTGCCGTAACCGGCCTCAAATCTTAAGTGCCAACCCGGATTATTTAATCCAGAGAAACTATAGCCATAAAAAGCGGCAATACCTTGGGTAGTTTCATTGCCAAATGCCGCTCGTAAAGCGCAACCAAAAGAAGATGCAATGATTTCTATATCGTCTTGATTGTCAGGGTAGTCGTCACATTTATTATCTTTAATACCAACGGCACCAACATAGGTCCCGATAACATGATTTGTATTATCGAGCGAATGTTCATAGCCAAAAGCAAAGCCATCATCTAAACCAATTTTATAGTTTAAAAACAAATTTGAACTTTCATTAACCGTATATGCGCCTTCGACGGTTACGAAATATGGAAAGCCAGTGCCAACGGAAAAGTTTAAGTCGTTCGCACTTACTGAACTTGACCCAAATACTGCAATGGCCATTGCCAGTTTTAGTGTTAAATTTTTCATTATATCGTCCATAAATATATAGTTTATTGCATTGAAAATATTAAAGATAAATCGAATTTATTGCGAAATGTTTATTTTCTTTGATGTAACAAAATGTGCTTTATTTTTTTTTTACTATAGTTAACGGAGTTAGCATGGTTAGGAAATAAAATGAAACAAACCAGCATTAAAATAAAGTACTCAATCATATTCTCAGTCATAGCGTTATTTATTGTATTACTTGCCGTAATGAACAGCCGGCTGATTAATAAAATAGAGTCGGAACTTATCTCTTTTAGCGATAACTTTAATCCTGCTATATCGGCAGTGTTAAATGCGGATCGTGATCTTTATCAAGCAAGAGTTGCAGAATTAAAAGCGCTTTCTAGCGCACCAGGATCAGAACAAGCGAACAATTATCAAAAAGACTATGAAGATAATGCTCAACAAGCCTACGACAGAATGCTTAGTTACAAAAACGACATGAAAGCGTTTCCGCAAATAATTTCACAGTTGACCGAGTTTGATACGGCATTTAACAACTGGAAAGACGCATCAGAAAAGGTCTTTGATAAATTAGCATCAGGTGATTTAAATGGCGCGAAGTTAATCAGCAATACTGAATCTGCAACAACCTTTTCAGCATTACGTGATTTCTATGACATTGCGGGTGAGTCTGCCGATAAAGTAAGTAAATCACAAAGTGAAACCGCTTTAGCTGAAGTGCATCAGCAGGAATTTATATTGTTGATAATCAGTATTTTAGTGATAGTTAGCTCTATAGGTATTGGTTATTACGGTCCTAAAATGATGTCTGACTCTCTAGAAGAGTTAAAGCAAAATATTATTGAACTAGACTCGGGCGATGGGGACTTATCAAAACGAATAAAATCGACAAGGCGTGATGAAATTGGCGATGTATCAAGGGCATTAGATAGCTTCATTGACAAATTATCAGGCTTAATTAGTGCGATTAAGACACAATCATCGCATCTAAAATCTGAAGTGGGCGGGCTTACCGTCGGGGCGCAAACTATAAAAAGTACAAGCCTTCAACAGTCACAATCTGTAGAGCACATCTCATCTGCTCTAAGTGAAATGGAAGCGACAATTTCCGAGGTATCTGAGAATGCAGCCATGACATCTAATGAGGTGGAGCAGGTTAGTAAGTTAACTGAAAAAGGTACAGTCATAACAACCAAAGCGGTGGATGAAATTACCAAGCTATCTAAATCGGTATCAGACGCTGCAGAGGTTATTTTAAAGTTGTCTGAGAATTCATCCAATATAGCGTCAGTCTTAAATGTTATTAGAGGTATCGCCGAACAAACTAATTTATTGGCACTCAACGCAGCAATTGAAGCCGCTCGCGCGGGTGAACAGGGAAGGGGTTTTGCCGTAGTTGCTGATGAAGTAAGGACTTTAGCAAGTAGGACTCAGCAAAGCACCGAAGATATTCAAGCTATGATAAAAACGTTACAAGAGGGTGTTCAAGGAGCGGTAGATTCAATTAACCAAGGCAGCGAAGTCACAGAGTCCGCGGTTTCGTTATCCCATCAAACGTTGGATGCGTTGCAACAAATAGCAAAAGCGTCAAAGATAGTTTCAGACGTTGCAAATAAAACTGCAGACGCGACAGAACGACAACGTGACGTATCGGAACAAGTAACAGAGTACTTAGTTACGCTATCGCATGACACTCAAGAAAACATTAATGTAGCTGATAATAATGAAAAAGCAGCAAGAGGGACTTCCCAACTTGCCGCATCATTAAGCGAATCAGTTTCGAGCTTTAAGCTACAGTAATCTAAACGGACGCTTTAAAGACTAATTACGTTGATGTCTACGCTGACCTTTTCGCTTCTTGTGTTTTAATTTTGCGACCATAGCCTGTTGATCTTCACTCAGCAGGCTGTGCACAGCCTTATGCAATTGAAGGCGTTTCACCTTCAGTTTCGCTTTAATTTGCGCTTGCTGATTTGCTACAGCTTCAAGTTCTTGAGTATTTAATACATCTTCTCTTGCTAACGTTTTCCATTGCTTTTTAAGTGAATCAAGTTGCTCTCTGTCTTTTGCAGTCGTCACTTTGGCTTCGTCATATAATGCCTGTATTTTTTCCTGCTGTTCTTCCGACAAGCCAAGTTTATTAACCGCTCTATCTGTCAGTATCATTGGAGTGCGTTCTTGTTTCTCAATGTCGTAACCTTGATGTTTGCCAATAGCATGAGCTGGTTCTGAAATGGTCACGCTAGCCAACGCTAGGAACGCTGTTAAAGGTAATAGTAATTTAGTTTTCATAAGCACCTCGCTTTGTTAAGTTGGAATTAATATTAGCGAGTGCAATGCAAATAAACGCCAAGACAATGCAAAGTAATGTAAAGATTAACGGTTAGTGTGATTTTTTGAATAAAATACCAACATAACGTTTAAAAAAGAGAATTATGTGAATAATAAGTCTGTATTAATAATCGATGACGATACTGAGTTAACGCAACTGCTATCTGATTACCTAATGAGTAATGATTTTACAGTTCAGTGCATACATGATGGCCAATCAGGACTAAATGTAGCGCTCACATCGTCTTTTGATCTTATATTGCTTGATGTTATGTTGCCATCTCTTAACGGTTTCGAAGTTTTACAGCAACTGCGTAAAACAAAATCAACTCCCGTTATTATGCTCACTGCTAAAGGTGAAGACTACGACCGTATTTATGGTTTGGAAGTCGGTGCAGATGATTATATTGCTAAACCATTTAATCACAGAGAACTATTAGCACGTGTAAAAGCCATGGTCCGCCGAGTAGATTTGCTTACTCAACCGCAGAACAACCATACCGTAGTATTTGAAGACATTGAACTCTGTCTACAAAGTAGAACGGTGAAAGTAAACCAGAATGCGATAACGTTAACAGGCACCGAATTTGAAATTTTAAACCTGTTACTAAAAGATCCACTGTCGATTATCAGCAAAGAAAAAATTAGCCAAGAAGTTCTTGGGCGACGCTTAGCCGCTTATGACCGTTCTATTGATATGCACGTGAGTAACTTACGAAAGAAAATCGGGCAATACTCCCATCATGAACGTATTCATACTATTAGAGGGTCAGGTTATATTATGGTCGGAGGTCAATAATGGGACGCTTAAATAGCCTGTTATTCAAAGTGTTTGCTTGGTTCTGGTCTTCAATTGCTGTAACAATTGTGATCTTATTAGTCATTAGCTCGGTTAGTTTCACAGACCTCGTATCTAAACCGTTAGACGATAGAAAAGCGCGCTCAATACAAAAGTATGCATTATTTATTCAAGAGCGTTTTGCCGGGGTTCCGTCTAGCGCTCAGTTAAAAAGACTGCTACATCGCTCATCACGTAAGCGAGAACTATTTTTAAAAGGCCCAACGTCAGAGTTATCTGTGCTAAGCGCGCCATTGCCAGCGAACATAGATTTGAATTTGTTATCCGATCTAGATGATCTGACGCCGCAGTATATATTTACTGAATTTTATCATGCTGTAGGGCCTGCAAAACTAACCATTAACAATCAAACTTATTACTTATACGAGATAAGTCCAAAGCGTAATCCACCATTGTTGATCAAATTTAGTTTAATGCCACTATGGATCAAATTTACTGTACCAATATTAGTATCATTAGGCTTGAGCTTTCTGTTTACGCGAAGCATTGTGAGGCCAATAAGGGCGCTACGTGAATCAGCAGATAAAATAGGCAAAGGAAACTTAAATAGCCGAGTAGAACAAAGGTACATTGGTAAAGATGAACTCGGAGAATTATCGCGCGACTTTAATATCATGGCCGAACAGTTAGAGACATCAATGGGCGTACAAAAACGACTACTGGCTGATATATCACATGAGCTGCGATCGCCATTAACACGCTTATCGTTGGCAGCCGGATTAGCCAAAGAAACAAAGGGTGAAAAGCGAGAAAATTATCTTGCTCGCATTGAAAAAGAAGCTGAGCAACTTGATCAGATGATAGGCTCAGTATTAATGCTGTCACGCTTAGAGACCAAGCAACAACACTTAGACCTTCAGTCCACCGTGTTATCAGATGTATTAAGCCCAATTTTTCAAGATGCAGAGTTTGAGGCTGAGATATTGGGCAAACAGATTCATATTCAAACCATTCCCAATATGACAATTACAATTGATCAAAATATTATATCCAGTGCAATTGAGAATATTCTTCGAAATGCTATTCGTTATGCCAATAAAACCATAGAAGTAAAAATTGAAGCGTTAGATCAAGAAGTTTGTATCGTCATTGATGATGATGGCCCAGGGATCCCCGACTATTTATTATCTAAAATAGCCGAACCTTTTTATCGCCATAGTGATGCAAGAGAGCGGAATAGTGGTGGAGCTGGACTAGGATTGGCAATTGCTAAAAAGGCCGTGCTAGCACACTCAGGCTCTTTAAATCTGAAAAATAAGGATGCTGGTGGTTTAAGCGTTAAACTGACTTTCTGATTTAGACAAAACAAGACAAAACAAGACAAAACAAGACAAAACTGAAGCTACCCTTGTTAATATTAATTACCGACTTATAATGCGCCGCACCATATTATTATGGTGCACGAGTTAATTATAAAAACGAGAGAGCAGGGGACTGAGTTGTCGGATTCGTTAAATGGTGATAACACCAATAATAGTTTTTCAGGCAAGAAAAAGACATTAAGCAAAAATGGCATAGTTTGGTTAATGATGTTCTTCATGATTTTGAATTTGTTGCCCGTTGATATCTACCTGCCCGCAGTTCAGCTCATTGCCAATGACTTAAATACAAGTGTTGATAATGTGCAGCTCGGTATCTTTTTTTATTTAATTAGTATGGGAATTGGTCAGCTTTTTTTAGGAGCGCTATCTGATAAATATGGCCGAAAACCTATCGCTCTGGCCTCTTTGCTTATCTATGTTGTAGCCTCTGTTTTAGCAACTGTCGCCACAAATTTAGAAACGTTAATGGCTAGCCGCCTGATTCAAGGCGTTGGTGCTTGTGGTTGCGCCGTTACGGCTTTAGCTGTGGTTCGGGACTTATTTAATGAGTCTGAGAGCGCCAAAATTTATTCCGTATTAAATGGCGCACAAAGTATTGTCCCTGCACTCGCACCCTTATTGGGGGGATTTATTTCAGTTCAATTTGGCTGGCGATACTGTTTTGCGTTATTGGTAGTATTAGGTGCCGTTACGCTACTTTTTACAAAAGTAAAAATGCATGAAACAAACGACAAATCAGAAATCACAAGCGAGAGCATAAATGCAGATGCGCCAGAAAAAAGTAAAAGTTTTTGGTCGATAATATCGGATGTCCGGTTTTCGCCGAATGCCATAGCGTCAATGGCTGCAATGGCTTTTATAGTTCAGTATGTTGTGAAGTCCCCAGTCCTGCTCATTGATAACTTAGGCCTGACTCCAACGGAATTTTCATTGGTGTTCGGTAGCAACGCTTTTTTAATAATGTTTGCGGCATATTGTGCAACGCAACTAATTAGTAAAACGTCTGCAAAAATAACTTGTCACCTCGGGTTAGGGTTAATGATTTTGTCGTCAGCTATGTTTTTTGTGATACCGAACCCAGACTCATTAACTCAATATTTAGTGTTTTTAAGTATCGGAAGTTTCGGATTCTCGTTTAGTTTAGGCAGTTCGATTGGTATGGCATTGGCGCCATTTCCAGACTGCGCAGGGAAGGCATCATCCGTTTTAGGCTTTCTGCAATTTACGATAACGTCGATTGTTGGCATTATTGTCGGATACTTTTTTCCAAGTGGAGCAATGTCTTTGGCAATTACGGTACCGGTATTTGCGTTTACAAGTGTTTTGCTAGGTCAATATTTAAATAATATTCGTAAAATTCAGCAATAAAATGGAAGCTAGCCGGCCTCAAGCTTTGAGGCTGGGTTAATCATATCCAGATCAAGCACTCCAAATTCAGGTCTTCAATACTCACTATTTTTCGTACAATTCGACAATTCCACAAACTAACCATATGAGTAAATTTTATCTGCATCCAATTTTATTAGGTATCCGTATAATACGGGCAATAAGAAAAGCCCACTGGCTGTTTTCTAATAAAGATTTGAAAGGATACATAATGAAGCATAATCAATGGCTGTTACCAATCGTGCTTGGCTCAACAGCACTGCCATTTTCTGCATTAGCAGAAACCAGCGACTCGGCTGGCCCAGAAAATGAGACGTTTGAAACCATTACCGTTGAAGGCCGTAAAACGAATCTAATTGGTGATGCAATATCAGCATCTGAAGGCATAGTTGGCCAAGAAGAAATTTCAATACGACCGTTATTAAGAACCGGTGAAGTACTAGAATTAGTACCTGGCATGGTTGTGACTCAACATAGCGGTACAGGTAAAGCGAACCAGTACTTTTTACGAGGCTTTAATCTAGACCATGGTACCGACTTCTCGACTTTTGTTGATGGCATGCCAGTTAACATGCGCTCACATGGGCATGGGCAAGGTTATACAGATTTAAACTTTTTAATACCGGAAAGTGTTGAGCGTTTGAGCTATAAAAAGGGCTCTTATTACGCCGATGTTGGTGACTTCAGTGGTGCGGGTCATGCGGCTTTTTCTACGTTTAAAAAAGTAGAACAAGGACAAGTTGAGCTAACGCTAGGCGAAGATAACTATCATCGTTTTGTTGTGCTCAATGATGCCCAAATCGCTGGTGGCGATACCTTATATGCGTTTTCACATACTGGTTATGATGGGCCTTGGACTGACATTGACGAAGACTTAGACAAAACGAATTTATTGCTAAAGCAAACTTATGAGTTAGAAGACGGCTTTATTAGTGCTGCATTTATGGGATATGACAACACCTGGAATAGTGCTGACCAAATACCGGGCCGTGCGGTTGAATCCGGTTTAATTGATGAGCTTGGTTCCATTGATACTAGCGTGGGAGGTGAGTCTTCACGTTATAGTTTAAGTGTTGATTGGCAACAAGGTCAGTGGCAAGCCAATGTGTATGCCATTAATTACGACATGACTTTATGGTCAAACTTCACTTACTTGCTAGACGACAATGTTGATGGCGATCAATTTGAACAAGTAGATGACCGCACAATTTGGGGTGGTTCGTTAAGTTATAAATTAGATGAAAAAAAGTTATCTAATGACATGGCAATGAACAACTTAGTTGGAATTGAGCTTCGTAACGATGACGTTGCAGAAGTGGGTTTATTTCGCACTAAAGAGCGCCAGCGTTTAGGGGCGATTCGTAGAGACAGCGTTGATGAATTAAGCCTGGGAGCATATTGGCAAAACAGTATTGATTGGAACGATCGCGTTCGCACTGTGATTGGACTGCGTCATGATTATTATGACTTTGATGTTCGTGATCGCGTTGGTAATGGAGCAACGTCTACAAATATTAACAATATAAATCTTGCAGCAAATAGTGGTGAGTCAGATGACAGCCAAACCTCTTTAAAAGCCAATTTGATTTATTCAATAAATGACGCTTGGGAAGGTTATCTTTCGTATGGTCAGGGTTTTCACTCGAATGACGCAAGAGGCACAACAATACGCATTGACCCATCAAATGGTGAGGCTGTTGATGCCGTAGATCCTCTTGTTAAATCAACAGGCTATGAACTTGGTTTGCGCGGTTACAAGAGTGAACTGTTTAATGTCTCTATTGCATTGTGGCAATTAGACTTAGACAGTGAGTTATTATTTGTTGGCGATGCTGGTAATACTGAAGCAAGCGATGCTTCCAAACGCCACGGCTTAGAACTAACAACTTATTACTACTTTAATGAAACGCTAAGTGTTGATTTAGAGTACGCCTATACAAAAGCAAAATTCGCGGGTAACCCAGAAGGTGGAGATCTAATCCCTGGTGCACCAAAACACGTTGTTCAAGCCGGTGTAAATGTAGATATTGACGAAGCTTGGTTTGGTAGTTTTAGACTAAGATACTTTGGTAAGCGACCATTAATCGAAGACGGTTCGGTTTACTCTGATGCAAGCTTTATCAGTAACTTAAGGGTAGGTTATCGTGATGGTTCATTAACGTATAAAGTTGATGTTTTAAACTTAACAAACAGTAGTGACCATGACATTGACTACTTTTATGAGTCTCAATTAGCGTCAGAAATGAACCCCGTTGAAGATGTTCATTATCACGTGTTTGAACCACGTACGGTAAGGTTGTCAGTAAACTATCAATTTTAATGGTTGAATAATCGTTCTACTAAAAAGCCGAACTTGTGTCGGCTTTTTTATTAACTGCTATACATAACCACAAAACCAATTGGAATTGCGATACCAGCAATAATTAGTAAGCCCCTTTTTCCAAAAGGGCCGTATTTGCCTTTGATCATAAATAAGGCTGAAAGCGATAAAAATATTAACATGACCGCATAAGCGTCAGAAAAATAGGTCCATGCCTTTCGCGCTTCGTTTAAATGTAAAAAGTTTGCGGCTCGCAGTAATACTCTTGGTTTCATCTGCTCAATCACTACTTCATTATTCGATGGTGAAATAATTAACGTATGATCTTGCTTGCTAAAGAGTTTTAACCGATTAGGTGTCTCCCAAAACTGCGCTTTAATTGTAGTTTGCAAATTAAGCTCAGCTAATAACCATTGCTCAAATTCTTTTTGCTCAGAACCCTGTTGCTCAATACGCTCAGAAAGACCACCAATCGTCACGGTTTCTTGAGTAACATCGTAGTTTGGATTCCAGTCTTCAACATGATTCACGGCAATACCAGATACCGCAAAAATCAACGTCATGCCAATACAAAAGTAGCCGATGTCGCGATGCAGCGAACGGTTTAACTTGAACCAATTAATGGATTTAGACATTAATCGACAATCGTTACGCCGTGAGGCGAAAGTTGATAAACGGTCATCGCTTCAGTTACAGAGTCAGGGTCAAAGCTTTCTTGCATCTCTTCGGCTTGATAAGCCAAATACTGCTTAGTGCGCTCTAAAGTCATTGGAATGCCTTGAATTTTTCCTGTGGCGAATGCTGTTTTTCCCATTGCCGTCATTGGAAATACCATGTCACCATCTCTTACTTTAACCCTTGATCTTCCCCTGAACAACTAGACATCTTTTATTTTGAAATTGAAGTAAGATAGAAGGTGTTATGAGAAATAAATATCCCCAAGAATTTAAAGACGAAGCCGTTCGTCAGGTTATCGATAATGGTTACTCAATTAAAGATGTTGCCAATCGATTAGGTATTACTGATAAATCCCTTTACAACTGGGTTAACAAGGCCAAGAAAACACCTAAGCAGAATAAAGAAAGTGAAGAGTTAAAGCGGTTAAAGGCTGAGCTTAAAAGAGTTACGGAGGAACGTGACATATTAAAGGAGGCCGCCGCGTTCTTTGCAAGCGAGTCAAGGAAAGGTACGCGTTCATAAAATCACGGCTCGACAAATGGAAAGTCACCCGCATGTGTTCAGTGTTGAATGTTCACCGTAGTGGATTCTATGCTTGGTTAAATGAGCCTGAATCACCTAGAGCTATTGAAAACAAACAACTGACCAAAGAGATCAAAGAAGCGTTTGTCGAGTCAGGTGGTGTATACGGCAGTCCTCGTATTACGGCTCAACTCAAACGTAATGGAACTCACGTTGGAGAAAATCGCGTGGCCCGATTAATGAGGCTAGCTAAGCTCAAAGCTAATTTGGGCTATAAGCGCCGTTATTTTAAATCGTCAGCTCCATCGGTTATTTCAGAAAATCATGTACAACAGCAATTTGTAGTAGCTGAGCCTGATAATACGTGGGTAACGGATATTACCTATATCAGAACCTATGAAGGTTGGTTGTATCTAGCTGTTGTTGTCGACTTATTCTCGCGTAAGGTGATAGGTTGGTCAATGCAGCCAACTATGAAGCGAGAAATTGTCATCAAGGCTATATTAATGGCCGTTTGGCGCAGACAACCTAAATCTAATGTTATCGTTCATAGCGACCAAGGTAGCCAATATACCAGTGATGATTATCAAGCGTTTTTAAAGTCTAACAACTTAACCAGCAGTATGAGTCGACGTGGGCACTGCTTGGATAATGCAGTTGCGGAGAGTTTCTTCCATTCACTTAAAACAGAACGAGTGAAACGAAAAATATACGCGACTAGGGACGAAGCAAGAGCAGACTTGTTTGATTATATAGAAGTATTTTACAATCGAGTTCGACTGCATAGCCATCTAGGTCATCAGTCCCCTGAAGAGTTTGAAGTCCAATATAAATCGGCAAGCTAGGTGTCTAGTGTTTCAGGGGAAGATCACCTGTTCTATTATTAATATTTTCAATATTAGTTGGAGTACCATTCCAATTTGCTAACTCTTCTTCCATTTGATTGCGTGTTTCAGCAGTGTATTTATCATTTTCTGGATCCCATTTATTAATATGACTTTTAAATTGCCCGTATAGTGAAGGATCCACAAGTAAAACAGCAGCTACTTTTTCGGGATAAAGGTGATTGAATAGTTTAATGGGGTAAGCACCATAAGAATGTCCAACCATCACAAAAGGTGGATTAATACCTGCTTTTTGTAGTAACAGATTTTGATGTTCAACAATAGTACCAACGTCATAATGGCCTATCGATTTACCGCTTTTCCCTAAATTTGCTCTGTCATAAATGCATAGTGTATTTTTTAGTTGCATAGTCTTTATTAATTCTCGCCACCCGTCTTTTTCAACAGTGCCACCAAAACCAGAATTAATAATAATTGCCGGGGAGCCTTGCCCATAGCATTCGATATATAAGTTAACTTTTTTAATTTGAAAAGACGTTGCAATGCTTGGCTTGATGTGCTGTTTACCGTAAACATTAAAAACTGTTGCCAATATAAAAATAAAATATCCCGCTCTTTTAATCATTCCTTTTCCTTTATCCCTTTTTTTATTTATTTGTGAACCTATTTGCATATTAACTCGTTTGTGCCCCAAAAATAGTTTAGGCGTGTGACTCAAAAGAGCACACTACGACTATTTGCTATTTTTGAAAACAATCAAGATTCTTTGCACAAGTAACTCAGTCGAGCTATTTAACAAACGTAATTGAGTAGTTTATGGATGAAATTTTCCAGCCTTCAAGGGTCTTTACTAATTGCCAGGTTTCGCTACCCCAGTTTTTCATTTTGTTACCTTTAAAATACTTATAATTAAAGTACACGCTGGCTACATTTTCATCAGTATGGATTTTTATATTACTGAACTTTTCTCTTGAGCTTTCTTTACTCGATACAATACGGTCGATCATATCTGTTGGCATCACAGTCCAAGTTTTTGTTGCAACAAAGCTTTTATTGTTTTGTTTATTTATTTTGTTCACAGCTGCGCGCCGAGTCACCATACTTTCTTCTGACACTACTCCAATAATGGGTTTAGAAGGGTCTAGAAAAAGTCTTAAAAAGCTTGGTTTATCTTTATTTTGAATAGATTCTTTAAACGCATCAATGACCATATTTATCGATTGATGATTCATTTGGCTGGCAGAGCACAACCCTGAAAAGAAGAGTAAAAGTGATGAACAAATTAAAAGTCTCATAATTATCCTTATGTTTTAAATTTGAAGACTCGCTTGTACATCACAACATGGTTTTAAGAATACTAAAGGTTTCTATAATTTTCTAAAGTCACTGTTTTTATTAATTAAAAGTCGACTCTTTAGTTTTTGTATAAAAAGCTAATTGTGACTTTAACTCTCTCCGCTTGGCTATCTCAATTGCCTGGTCGATAGCAAAATGAAACTTACGTGGCTGATTACGCATTTTTGCAACCTTGGCTAAATTGGCCCAGGATTGAGACTCACCAATAGGGCAACGTAAAACCTTATGATACGCCTTTTCTTCGGTATATAATTGTTCTACCAACGCATAGTCCTTTGTATTTATTGCTAGGGCCGCTTGAACGTTTTTGATTTGTGCCATTAATAACCAGTCATTGTTGTTTTGGGCTGATATTAGTGCTTTTTTAGCTGAATTAGACGCAGAGGCATCATCATAAGTAACATAAGCGGTAAGGGCCTCTAGATAGAGAAGTCTGGTTATTTCATTTGAATCATTGAGGTTTATCGCAAGTGGCAATATGTCTTTTATTTGTTTTTTTGCTAGTTCAAATTGCTTTAGTCTCAATAGAGTTTCTATCAATATTCGTTGTGCAGTCAGGTTATTTGGGTTGGTTAACACTATGCTCTCTAGGATTGACTTCGCTAACCTAAAGTCGTCCCTACTGCGAGCTTCAATGGCTGTACCAAGCATTTCATTGTTGAAGTCTTTTTGATAGGCATTTTGCAGTATTTCCACGTCGGTACCCAATTGGCTCGCAATCAACTGACTAAAATCATCAACTAAAGGCTGTATAGCCCTGCTCGATATAACACCTTTCTTCAGACTATTGCGATAATGAAATGAATAAACCAATTGGTAATCGTGTGGCGTGCCCATCAGTTTAGAAAATACAATGAGCTCAGCACCAGAGACTCTAAATATCCTATTAATATCAATTGCTTGAATGTCATCTTTTTGAACCTTTGCGCGCTCCAAAACTTTCAAAACATAATCTGTTTGTAACACAGCGTTCTGTTGAGAGTTGGGTAATTGTTGAATAAGCTGGTCCATCATGCCAAGGCGAATCCAATTGTGATCATTGCCATCGATGTGATTTTGGATTGGCAAAATTACAATGGAACCTTGTAGCTCTGATTCGGCGGTATTTCGCTCGTTAGATTGAACATATTGTTGAAAAGTAGTAACGAGTACTGCCAAAACTAGTAGGCCAATTAGTGATAAATTGAGCTTGTTAGTCCAAAAAGTTTTATCGGCGGTATTAATTGTCTGAGTCGCTATTTTAGCAGGGTTCCTAGTCTTAGCATTCGATATTTGAACCTCATGTATCCATATATAACCTTGTTTTGGAATAGTTTTAATAACAACTGTCTGTGGAAATAATTGCCTAATTTCAGTCATAGATTGAAAGACAACTTGCTCACTTACTACAGAGTCTTTCCAGACTATGTCAAGTAGGGATTGCTTACTTATCGGTTTACCTGAGCTTTTAAGCAAAAGAATAAGCATTTGGCAGGTTTTTGGGCGGATATTGAGGCTTGCTCCTGAGGCTTCAACAATAGTTAATGATTGCTCGCAAATACGATGGTTTAAAGTTTGGTAAATCAAAGGGCAGTCTTTCCATAGAACATTTTTTCTAACCTAACATGCTGAATTAAAAGCAACAACTTGTCGAACTAATGTTTTCTGTTTGTTCAGTGCGGTTAAGTCGAAAATATATGTTCTTAATATCACTACAAGTATGATAGATATTTACACAATTAAAAAATGTTCTTGTGTGAATGTCTGCTTCAGGTCCATCACAGATCTATCTCCCGTTCTTCTTGGGCGGCTGCTGTACGTACAGAGCTGTCGTTTGAGTTGTAACATATCAACTTCCGTATCTGGCACAAATCGGCCATTCACTGTCAGATTTGATTTAATTCTGTTATTCGAGTTAAGACTTATTCACTTTAATTTATAAAGAAAAAGGGCTCAATGAGCCCTTTAAATTTGTTTGCATCTTTAATTAGATGTTTGCAACTTTATGCAGAATCTACAACAACTGTTGCGCACATTAAACTCAGTTTCGAACATTATTTAACGTGCACAGCTGCACAGCTAGGCTAAGTTATTCAACGGTAACTGATTTTGCTAGGTTACGTGGTTGGTCAACGTCTGTGCCTTTAATAATTGCAACGTAGTAGCTTAGTAATTGCAAAGGAAGTGTATATACAATTGGTGCAATCAACTCGTCAACGTGTGGTACTTCAAGTACACGCATTGTTTCGTCGCTCTTGAATTTTGCGTCTTTATCAGCGAATACATACAAGATGCCGCCACGAGCACGAACTTCTTCAACGTTCGATTTAAGCTTTTCAAGTAGTTCATTGTTTGGTGCAACAACAATAATTGGCATTTCTGCATCAATTAACGCTAAAGGACCGTGTTTAAGTTCACCAGCCGCATAAGCTTCAGCGTGAATGTAAGAAATCTCTTTAAGCTTTAATGCACCTTCCATCGCAATTGGATATTGCTCGCCACGACCTAAGAATAAGCTGTGGTGCTTGTCAGCAAATTCTTTTGCTAACTCTTCGATGCCATCAGACATTAACAAGGTTTCTTCTAACTTAGCAGGTAGGCTAGCTAGTGCTGAAACTAATTGTTTTTGTAATTCAGCTGACATGCCTTTTTGCTTACCTAACGCAGCAGTAAGCATAAGAAGCGCAACTAACTGAGTAGTAAATGCTTTTGTTGAAGCTACACCAATTTCAGCACCGGCGTTGGTCATAACCGCTAGGTCAGATTCACGAACTAATGAAGAACCAGGTACGTTACAAACTGACAAGCTGGCTTTGTAGCCAATTTCTTTTGCTAAACGTAATGCCGCTAATGTATCTGCGGTTTCACCTGATTGTGAAATTGTTACGATAAGTGAGTTTTTAGGCACGTATGACTTTCTGTAACGGAATTCAGATGCAATCTCAACATTACAGCTTACGTTTGCTAAAGACTCTAACCAGTAACGAGCAACCATGCCTGAGTGGTAAGACGTACCACAGGCAATGATTTGAACGTGGTCGATGCCTTTTAATATTTCAGCGGCATTTTCACCTAAATACTTTTCGATAACCGTTTCGTCGTTAATACGATTTTTTAAAGTATTACGAACCGCAATTGGCTGCTCATGAATTTCTTTTAACATGTAGTGACGGTATTCACCTTTGTCACCGGCATCGTGGGTAATGTCAGACTCTGTAATTTCACGCTCAACTGGGTTGCCGTTTGTATCAAAAATGCTAATGCGATCACGAGTGATTTCAGCTACATCACCTTCTTCTAAGAAGATAAAACGACGCGTTACAGGAAGAAGCGCTAACTGGTCAGAGGCAACAAAGTTTTCGCCAATACCAACACCAATAACAAGCGGAGAGCCAGAACGAGCAACAACAATAGTATCTGGGTTTGACGGCTCCATGATAACGGTACCGTAAGCGCCTTCTAACTGTTTAACCGAGGTTTGAACAGCCGCTAAAAGAGAAGCTGCTGATTGGCGGTTTTCGTTTACTAAGTGAGCAATTACTTCGGTGTCAGTATCAGAAGTAAAAGTATAACCTTTTGCTTTAAGTGACTCACGTAGCGTTTCGTGGTTTTCGATAATGCCGTTGTGAACTAAGGCAATTTTTTCTTGTGACATATGTGGGTGTGCATTTTTTTGAGTAACACCACCGTGAGTTGCCCAGCGAGTGTGAGCAATACCAGTTACACCGTTAACACCAGACTGCGCAACCGCATCAGCCAAGGCTTGTACTTTACCTACTTCACGTTCACGCATTAACGTGCCGTCAGTTTCTAGTAACGCAACACCAGCAGAGTCATAACCACGGTATTCAAGACGCTTAAGGCCTTCTAATAAAATATTTACAATATGACGCTCAGCTACGCCACCAACAATTCCGCACATAATTTAATCCTTAAACTTTAATTACTTGGACATTGTGAGCGGTAATTTTTCGCTCACTGTCAATATTAATGTCAGCATCGGTCACTAGAATATCTATGTGTTCCCATGCTAATTCTAAATTGGGTATCTTTCGGTCTAACTTTTCAGACTCGGCCATAACAATAACTTGCTGCGATACATTGGCCATGGTTCTACTTAGGTTTGTTAGCTCATTAAACGTAGTGGTACCACGCTCAACGTCTAAACCTGAAGCGCCTAAAAACGCTTGGTCAAAATTATAGGCGCGTAACATGTTTTCAGCGAATTGACCTTGCAATGAATGAGACTGAGCATCCCACGTACCACCGGTCATTAATAAGGTGGGTTCGTTTTCTAATTCTAGAATTCGATTGGCAACGGAAATTGAATTGGTCATTACCACTAAACCGCGAACGGTTTGAGCATGTTCCAATAAAGCAGAGGTTGTACTGCCACTATCAATAACTATTCGGTTATGATCTTTAATTAGCGCTGCCGCCGCTTTACCTATCGCTTGTTTCGTTTTCGAAACTTCAGTGTTTGTTAGCTCTGAAGACTCAGTAGGCAATGCCACTGCACCGCCATATTTACGTAACAATAAGCCATTGGCTTCAAGTGCTGATAAGTCTTTGCGAATAGTCACTTCAGACGTATTGAACTCATCTTTTAACTGTTCAACGGACACTTCTTGAAAGGCTATTACCTTATCAACAATTGCACGACGACGGGATTGAGTGTTACGTTTTTGAACCATTTTCTTCCGACTTAAGTTTCGAACCGAAAGTATTATAGTTAAAACGTAACAAAAATAAAGCACATTAGTGTCTTTGTTGCGTTTATATGAGTCATACCGCTAATATTGAATAAGGCAGATGTAATATTAAGAACATTCTAATTAGTTGTTACAAAGTTTCTGAACTAGATAGTTTTTTTCTGTCAGTATTTGAAGTGAATAAACAGGAAAAGACAAAAGGTCAATGATGAATAAAGCGCAAGTATTTGAGTTACTAGAGCAGAATCAAAACCCGCGAGGTATAGAGAATTGGCAAAAGTTAACTGAAACAGGTGGTTTAACAAGCTTTGGTATTGGATTAACGGTACAGCGTAAACTAGCCAAACAAATTGGTAAAAACCGTCCTTTGGCGCATGAACTGTGGGCGACGGATAATTATGACGCTAAGGTACTTGGGCTGTTAATTGACGATCCAAAACAAGTCACCGTAGAGCAAGCAGAACAACAAGTTGAAGAGCTTAATAGTGGCATGTTGCGTCATGTTTTTTCATCATGCGACGCGACGCTCGCTAAATCTCCGGTAGCGTTTGAAGTAGCAAAATCGTGGCTTAATAGTGATGATGAAGTTCGACGCAGTTGTGCCTACGGATTGATTTACGAATTGTCCAAGAAAAAAGCCAAGGCCTATACCGATGAGTTTTTCTTGTCTGTGATCAGTAATATAAATAAGAATGCAGACAAAGAGTCAAAACGTGTTCAGTTGGCGATGGGTGGCGCGTTAATGGGCATCGGCAAGCGAAACGCAGAGCTTAATCGTGCAGCGTTAGACGTTGCTGAACGCATTGGTCCAATAGACTTTAATGAAGATGGCCAGAAGTGTGACCCATTTGATGTTGTAAAACATCTCACTAGTGATTATCTAAAGAAAAAGTTAGGTATTGCTTAAGTTATTTAAACCAGACCTTTCCACCAATAAACTTAAGAGCAGGCGTGCCCCTCACCAAGGTGTCACGTGCAAACACGGTATTGCACTGCGGGCAGGTACAACTTTCGTTTGTATAATCCTTTGTTATCCTCTCTTTAAAGCACTTTATCAAAGCACCTTTACCACCTTTTTTATACTTAAAAAGGACTTGCTGACATTGTTTACAGTAAATAGTCACCGACTTGTCTGGCGCCTTAGAATTCGGTTTTGCCAATATTCACCTTCACTAATTAAATCCTACGTCAATCGGACAATATAGCACTCTGCGACTTCACAAAGAATTTTATTTAACGAAAATAACCAAAATTTGGTCATAAAAATCAATTACATAAAGTGGAAACTTTAGCGACCAGTTTTAAGTTATTGTTTTTCAAAGTTTTATTTTTGGCATGTTTTATGATTAATGTCGGATTAAAAACAACAAGGAAAATTCATGAAAAACATAACATTACAAATCTTTACAAGTGCTATTTTCTTTTTCGCATCGTCAACGTTTGCGTTAGAAGGAGTAATTAAAGACTCTTTCATTCAAGTGGGAGACACGAACTATGAAGTAAAAATTTCTAGTCCGGAAAGTAAAAGAACGGAACATTTAAAGACCATTATTTTTGAGTCCGGATTTGGCACTGGATTAGATACATGGCAGCCCCTAATTGAATCACTATCACCAGAATACCGAACAATAACATACTCCCGAATAGGCACAGGAAAAACAAAATCTGCTGATATTAAACTTACAATAAGTGAGCATGTACAGCAGTTACACCTGTTAATTGAAGCACTTAAAATAGATACACCAATCACATTAGTAGGTCACTCGTATGGTGGTATAGTTGCAACAGAATTTGCTCGGAACTACCCTGCATCTACAAGTGCATTAGTATTAATAGACCCTTCTGTTATTTCACAAAGAACAATTTTTAAATCAATAGCGTCACAGCGGATACAGCAAGACGACTTAATGTTAAAAAAGTATATGCCAACTCATTTAGTGGGCGACTACGAGGTGTTACTTAAACAAATGGACAGCCAACCAAACGTTGTAACACCTCTGCCGGCTAATATACCTACAGCACTTCTTACGTCTACCAAGGTAAGTAATGAACCCTTCGTTTTCGAAGAAACAAAACAAGGTAAGTTGGCGTGGTTAAATATTCATATCGACTTATTTAAATCGGTTACACAAGGAGTGCACTACCGAGTTAACAATGCAGGACATAACATCCATGTTGAAAAACCAGAATTAGTTATTAACGCAATAACATCATTAATTAACTAGTTTTAGGCGGTCTGAGTTTGGTTTGTTAAAGTTGCCCATATATAAGCAGGATAATTGAGCGAAGAACCTATAATGGCGGTGTGTGATGAGCAGTAAAATCAAGTTAGATATAATTTCAGATGTTGTGTGCCCATGGTGCGTGATTGGTTATAAACACCTAAACGCAGCGATTACCGAGCTAGGTATTCAAGATAAGGTGGAAATTGAATGGCAGCCATTTGAGTTAAATCCCGATATGCCTGCTGAAGGTGAGGAATTAACGGCACATATCATGCGAAAATATGGCTCATCAAAAGAAGATAGCGATAAAGCCAGAGATAACTTAAAGAACTTAGGGGCAAAATACGACTTTGACTTTAATTACTTTGAGGGCATGAAAATAGTTAATACGTTTAGCGCGCATGTTCTTTTAGACTTAGCACACCAGCTTGGTAAGCAAACTGAATTAAAATTGCGCCTGTTCACGGCTTGCTTTACGGAGCAAAAAGATGTGTCTAACGTTGATGTATTGTTAAATGAAGCTGAAGTTGTGGGGATTGATCGCGAGCAAGCCAAAGCAGCATTAGCAAACGATGAAATTCATCAACGAGTGCGTGAACTTGAAGCTCAGTGGCGACAAATGGGGGTTTCTGGGGTGCCAACCGTTGTGTTTAACCGCACTAGCGGATTAACAGGCGCTCAACCTCAAGAAACGTTTAAGCAGGTGTTGTTGGAATTGCTGGCTGAGTCAGAGATAAAGTAAGAGTTTAGACAATGAAATTTGAAACAATCGATAAACAGGTATATCGCAAACGCCTCAATATACTCATTGCAATTGGCGTTGTTAGTTTGATGGTATTGTCATTGGGTATTTCACAATCGGTGATTTACTTTTTTACTGACCGCGAAGGAAGTCATTTCTGGATAAATCTAATGGGCGTTGTGGTTGCGATGATCATTATCGGTAGCCTATTAAGTAAATTTAAAACTCACCCTTTTATGCGAGAAATCTATTATGTCTGGCAACTCAAGCAGCAAATAAATTATATTTACCGCAAAAGCAAAAAGATTGATGCTGCGCTGGAAGAAAATGATGTCGATGCACTCACCATTATGAGTTTTTATTATAAAGCCTGTACGCAACTTTATAATTTAGATGACAATACCATCACCATGAGTTCACTCACGAAAAAATCGAATGAACTGCAAGATAAGATAGACAATCTAAATATCGAAGTGTCAGCAGACAACTATCAACCGTATTTGCTACACAGATTTTGATGATGCATTAACCAAGCCTCATGGTATTGCACTTGTGCTTTATGTATACGTGTATTTTGGTGTACCGCCCAATCGTCATTAGTGGCGAACGGGCCTTTTCGACATAGTTTACAACATGAATCAGCAGTAAAATTAAAAGGACTTAACCGCTCAAGCACTGGGTGATTTATCCGGTCGGAATATACATACACATCACTCGCTTCATGTTTTACGCACTTGTCTCGATCAACATTTCTAACCATGTAATTTTTAAACATTGATAGCTGAAATGGTTCACTACCTAGGTAATAGTACTGGGTATTAATTGTTAAACTGGTTTCAATGTGCCAATGGCTGTATGGCTTTACAGACTTCGTAGTGATGTAACATAGTCGTTCGCCATCTGGTTTTAATAACAAATCAAAACTGTGTTTTAAAAAATGAAAAAGCAGATCTCGATTGACTAGATTTGAGCTTTTGTCACGTTGCTTTTGATATTGCGCATAACTGCGATGTGTCGGCACCAATGGATGATTAAAAATGACGATGTCCGCCTCGTGCTCAGCTAAAGCGTTTACGCTTTGTAAATTGGTAACATCAATGCCATGCTGAACAGTTACTCCAGCATTTCGCAAGTCGTCTAGCGCATTTTGAGCATACTTACCCCGCAACACATCTTCAGTATCGTACGTGCTCGCCATAAGATTTTCAGGCTCAACGTGTGCTAAAAGCGCACGAGAGAAACTTAAGTCGCCATCGCCAATCGTGATTACACGGCAGTTTTTAGGTAAGTACATGAGTCTCTAATTATTAAAAATTTTCTGGAAAAAACGTTGCCACAGTTTAACAAAAGCAATATTTGGTATAAATGCAGAGCCTAATAATATCTTAGTTCCTGAACCTTACCCCAAAATACTCGATATGAATAAACGGTGTAAGCTAAAATTGTTGGAACAACGATGACAGCCCCATACAGTAAAAAGTTTAGTGATTCTTTCGCCGCAACAGCCTGCCAAATGGTTAATTCGTTGGGCACAATATATGGATAAAAACTATAACCAAGACCGATAAAACTAAGAGTAAAAATCAAGGCGGCTAAAATAAAAGGGAAACCAGCTGCAAAGGTTGGCTTAGATTCTAACTTAGCCAATGCTTTATAACAAAAGGCGAACAACACGGCACAAACTAACGGAATGGGTAACAAAAAGAAGCCAACGGGCCAGCTAAACCATTTTGTATACACCACTGGGTTTAAGATTAAGTTGGCAATAGACACTAATACTGTGCCTAAAAAAGCAATCAACAAAGATGCGCGAGCTATTTTAATAGACCAGGCTTGCAAACCATCTTCTGTTTTCATTACTAACCAAGTAGCACCAATAAAGCAATAAGCAGCGCAAACGCCAAAGCCACTTAACAGCGCAAAGGCAATGCTAAATCCGTCGGTTGCAAAACCCGTTACATAAGCGCCTAACATATAACCTTGCGTGAAAGACGCTAACCAAGAACCAAGCTTAAATGCGACATTCCAAACCGGCTTATGGCTAAATTTTGTTTTGGCTCTAAAATCAAAGGCCACACCTCTTAGAATGAGTCCTAATAAAAGCAATGTGGCGGGGATGTATAGCTCTTTCAAAATATGACTATGAGCTTCAGGAAAAGCAATGAGTAATAAGCCAACAGCTAACACTAACCAAGTTTCATTCGCGTCCCAAAATGGACCTATGCTGGCAATCATAGTGTCGGCATGTTTATCATTGTCTAGTGGTAAAAGCATACCGACGCCTAAGTCGTAACCATCTAAAATGGCATAAATAAGCACAGATAGTCCCATTAAAAAAATGAATACAACGGCTAAAGAGTCTTGTTCAAGCATGAGTATCTCCAGTAAGCGCAGTTTGAATATTATTTTCTTTTGACTCGAGAGGTATCTCTTCAATTTCAACAGCACGTCTAGCCATAACAAAAATGGTGTAAAGGTATGCCAATAATAAAAAGGCATACACAACGAGATAAAGCACAAGGCTAAAAACCACATTTGTTGGTGCGATAGTGGTAACGGCCTCTTCGACGGTTAACACATTTGACACTAAATAGGGCTGACGTCCAATTTCTGTGACGTACCATCCAGCAAGTGTCGCTACCCAGCCAGAAAAGCTCATTGCGATTAATATTTTAAGTTGTATTGTTGATAAGTTTTTGTCGCGTAAGACTTTCAGTCCGCACCACCAAGCAACCAACATCATTAGTAATCCTAGACCCACCATAATTCTAAAAGCAAAGAAAACGGGCTTTACAGGAGGATGTTTACCTTCAAACTCATTTAATCCTTTAATTTCGCCATCCATATCATGAGTTAAGATAAGACTCGCTAAATTCGGGATAGCAACTTCAAAGTGGTTACTACGGGTGTTTTCGTCGGGAATGGCAAACAATAGTAAAGGTGCACCTTTTTCGGTTTCCCATACTCCTTCCATTGCTGCGACTTTTTGAGGTTGATGTTTTAATGTATTAAGCCCATGTAAATCCCCGACAAAAGCCTGTAACGGCGTTAAGATCATAGCGGCAGCTAACGCAATTTTGAGTGTAAGTCTTGGTGCCCGTTTTTTATCGCCCCGATAGATTCTATAAGCACTAATTCCTGCAATTAAGAAGCTTGCGGTTATTGCCGACGCAATTAACATGTGACTAAAGCGATAAGGAAAAGAAGGGTTAAAAATTATGGCCATCCAGTCGACTGGAAATACTACACCGTCTCTTATTTCAAAGCCTTGTGGGGTTTGCATCCAAGAGTTTAGCGACAATATCCAGAATGACGACAAAGTCGTTCCAAATGCGACAACTGCGGTAGCAATCGTATGAACCTTAGGTGGCACTCGTTTTATTCCAAATAACATGATGCCTAAAAAGGTAGCCTCTAAGAAAAAGGCGGTAAGCACTTCGTAACCTAGTAACGGCCCTGCCACATTGCCGACTTTTTCCATGAAACCGGGCCAATTGGTACCAAACTGAAAAGACATAGTGATACCACTGACTACACCGAGGGCAAATGTTAGTGCAAATACTTTTACCCAAAATCGATATGCACGCATCCAAATAGGATCTTGCGTTTGATCAAACCTGATTTTAAAAAATAACAAAAACCAACATAAGGCAATAGTTATGGTTGGAAACAGAATATGAAAACTAATATTAGCGGCAAACTGAATCCGCGATAAAATAAGTGTATCTAACATGAAATGCCTCCAAAAGCATTTGCGGGTCAAACATTATTAACAGTGCGTCATTTTGTTTTTGTATTGCTTAGTAACTTGTCTTTCATGTCGAGTACCTTGCCAACGCCTGCGCCCAGTTTCATTAAAGTTTTTAATTTGTCTGGATTCATACTTTGTAACTCACTCGCCCATAAAGTTATTGACTCTAATAGGTTGTGAATTTCCATCATTTTGTCTTGAGCGTATTGCTCTTGTTGATTGGCTGGCTCTTCAATAATGACGGAGCGAAGCAAAGATAATGTGGGGTCCATTTCACGCTTTCTGCGCTCTTCAAATACTTGAGTGGCAAGATCCCAAATGCTACCGGCCGGTTCATAATAATCTTTGCGATCGCCTGGAATATGTTTTGTTTTGATTAGACGCCAGCTTTGTAACTCTTTTATGCCCATACTGACGTTGCCACGAGATATGTTAAGAGTTTCTGATAAATCAACAGCGGTAAGAGGTTGTTCACTGACAATGAGCAATCCAACCATTTGTCCAATAGTTCGATTAAAACCCCAGCGACTGCCCATTTCACCACAGTGCATAACAAACGTTTCTATCTTTGGTGTCATTCTCATTACTTTCTCTATTGAAGTTTCAGAAATTACTGAAAGTTTAAAACTGTAATTGATTTAGATCAAGAAATGTTTTTATTTTGTTTTATGAGAATGAAAAATGCGCGTTTGTAACAAGTTGAGGGTGGTAATACAAAAAACGCCTGATTAGATCAGGCGTCTTCAACATCGGTCTATATTATCGATTACCGTAGTGGCGTTCGGTTTGAGTTTAGTCTTTAACCGGACGTTTCCAGCCTTCAATGTTGCGCTGCTTGCCACGAGCAATAGCAAGGCCGTCTTTATCAATGTTTTTAGTCACTGTTGAACCTGCGGCAACAAAACCGTTTTCCTCAATAGTGATCGGCGCAACTAATGTTGAATTTGTGCCAATAAATGCGTTGTCTTTGATGTCCGTTTTAAACTTATTCACACCGTCGTAGTTGGCTGTGATCACGCCTGCACCAATGTTAACGCCAGCGCCAATTGTAGCATCGCCTAAATATGAGAAATGATTTGCTTTAGAACCTTCGCCAAGTGATGACTTTTTCATTTCAACAAAGTTGCCCACTTTGGCTTTGTTGCCCACAACCGCACCAGGACGTAAACGAGCAAATGGACCAATTTGAGCATTTGTGCCGACTTTTGCATCATCAACTAAAGAGTTTGCTTCAATCGTTGCGCCATTTTCAATGACACAGTCTTTTAGTACACAGTTTGGACCAATGGTCACATTGTCACCAAGGACTACGGTCCCTTCAAATACAACGTTTACATCTAAAGACACATCATGACCAACGGTCACATCACCACGAATATCAATGCGAGCCGGATCGCGCATCGAAGCACCTGCTAACATTAACTGCTCTGCCGCACGACGTTGATATTCACGTTCTAAAGTCGCAAGCTGAACTCGGTTGTTTGCGCCTTCTACTTCAATACCGCTCTCTGGATGTGCGGTGTTGATGGCATAGCCAGCTTTATTTGCCATCGCTATTACATCAGTTAGATAGTATTCACCTTGCGCATTATCGCTAGACAAGTTAGCTAACCAACCTTTTAACAAATCGCCATTTACAGCCATAATGCCAGTATTTACTTCGTTAATTAGAAGCTGTTCTGGGTTGGCGTCTTTTTGTTCAACAATGCCAACTACTTTATTGTTCTCATCACGCACAATACGGCCATAACCTGTTGGGTTATCTAGTTTAACCGTTAATAGTGCAATGCCTTTTTCAGGTTTAACTGCCAATAAACGCTCTAACGTTTCGGTTTGAATTAGTGGTACGTCGCCGTACAAAATAAGAATGGTTTGGTCATCAGGCATAAATTCGTTAGCCACTTTTACCGCGTGACCTGTGCCTTTTTGTTCTGCTTGAAGTGCCCAATTTACTTTATTTGCAGCAAGCACTTCTTTTAATTGCTCACCACCATGACCATAAACCATAGTGATATTGTTTGAGTTAAGCGCCTTCGATGCATCGATAACGTGTTGCACCATAGGTTTATGGGCGACTGGATGTAAAACCTTTGGAAGGCTAGATTTCATGCGCGTGCCTTTACCGGCCGCTAAAATAACTACTGATAAGTTCATTTAATAAGTTCCTTTATTGATGCCGTCATTATACGTTTACAGCGGTTAAAATCTCAATGTTTAAGTGTCCACAATTTGCCTTTGTCCTTGATGGAACTGAAACATAAGTAGACGCTTACTTTCGTTTAATAACCTCTAACTGCTGCATGAAATGCTCAGCTCTTCGCTCCATGCTGGTGGATGTTTGGCGAACTCTTGATGTTGCGGTTGTTCATCAAAGGGTTTTTGCAATACTTCGTATAGTGTTTTTAGCGGTTGAGTATCGCCTTGTTCGGCAGCCTCAATGACTTGCTGTGCTAAGTAATTACGCAATATGTACTTCGGGTTTACCGCGTTCATTTGTAACGTGCGCTGAGATGCTGTTGTAGTCTCAAGGGATAGACGTTGTTTGTACTTATCTAGCCAAGCTTGCGCTTGTGTGCGGTTAACAAACAAATTAACAAACGGTGAGGTGTCGCTTTCTGGGGCCTGCACTTCACTTAAAGTGCGCCATGCGATGGTATAGTCAGTTCTATTTTCTGCCATTATATTTAGCAGTTCACCTAATAAAACTCGATCGTCAGCTTGTTGATTTATAAAGCCCATTTTACTGCGCATTAGGTTGGAATATTCTGCCAGTAAGTGTGGTTCGTAATTTTGCAGTTCAGTACGGAGCGTATGTTCATCAAGGATGCCAGAAAGCGAATGACCTAGAACATTTAGGTTCCAAAGTGCAACGCCCGGTTGTTCGTCAAATGCATATCGACCTGAATGATCTGAGTGATTACAGATATGTTCTGGGTTGTATTGATCTAAAAAGCCATATGGACCGAAATCAAAAGTAATGCCGAGAATCGACATGTTGTCGGTATTCATTACACCGTGACAAAACCCAAACGCCTGCCATTTAGCGACCATTTCTGCAGTACGGCGAATGACAAAACGAAACAGAGCTAAGGTTTTTTGTTCGATGCTCGGATCTGCGATTTGATTTAACTCGTTTAAGTCATCATGGGTGCGTGGCAATACATGCTCTACACAATATTCGACTAAACGCCGTTGTAAGTCTGCATCGCCATGATGAAACGCATTTTCAAAGTGACCGAACCGAATGTGGCTTGGACAAACTCGAATTAATGCCGCGCCTGGCTCTAACGTTTCACGTTGGACTTGCTCGCCTGTGGTAAAAACACCGAGCGCACGAGAGCTTGGAATCCCCATGTGATACAGCGCTTCCGATGCTAAAAATTCGCGAATGCTACTACGTACTACGGCACGTCCATCGCCAAACCTGGAGTAAGGCGTTTGCCCAGCTCCCTTGACGTGTAAGTCCCATCGGCCATTGTCAGTTTGCAGTTCACCCAATAATAAACCTCGACCGTCACCTAGTTGCGGGTTGTAATGACCAAACTGATGACCTGTATATTTTTGTGCTAAAGGTTGCGCGCCGGGTAGGTTTGTTTGCCCAGCAAACCAAGCTAACATGTCTTTAGAATGCCAAACCTCTGAACTAGTGGCGTTTTCTTCATTGTGGTTCTGTAATAAGTCAGCGACGTGTTCGCTGGTTATTAACCAAGCGGGTGTTTCGAAACGAGCGGGCGTTACTAATTGACCAAGCTCAGGTAACCATTTGATATAAGTATTGTTAAATTTTGGGGTAAATACATTGCTTGGTTTTGACATGATTATTTGCGGGCCTTTTGATCTGGCTTAAGAAAAAATTAGTAAAATACTTTACGCTGTTCGCTGTTTTTTAGATTTAGTGTTACTTTTTATAGCAGTTAGCTTTGTAAAGTTTATTTTGTTTCGACAACCGGAGTATATATGAAAAAAGCGATTTTATTAGTTGTTGCAGCTTTTGCTGCGTTATCAACGAACATTCAAGCCGCTGATATTGAAGCGGGTAAAGCAAAAGCGGCCACATGTGCTGCTTGTCATGGAGCGAATGGAATAAGTGCAATTCCAACTTACCCAAATTTAGCAGGTCAAAAGCCTGCATATATAGTGCAACAATTAAAAGCGTTTAAATCTGGCGAGCGTGAAAATGCGATTATGAAGCCAATGGCAACCATGCTGACGGAAGCCGATATGATTAATGTTGCGGCGTATTACGCTTCGTTAAAATAATCATTCGTAATTCGTAATTCGTAATTCGTAATTCGTAATGCATAGAGGCAGTGTAGTGACTGCCTTTTTATTTACTAGACGCCACTTTCTAAATGTCTTTGTATTACTTGAATAAAGGCATCGCCGTAACGTTTTAGTTTTGTTTCACCTACGCCTGACACTGCGAGCATTTGACGTTGATTAGTCGGCAATTTATTGGCCATATCGACTAACGTAGCATCGTTAAACACCACAAATGGTGGCACATCATGTTCATCTGCAATCGACCGACGTAAGCTTTTAAGTCTTGCATAGAGTCGTTTGTCATAGTTAACCAACAATGGTTTTTCGTCGTATACCTTACGGCCAATTCTTGGCTCTGCCAACATAAGTACAACTTCACCTTTTAAAATAGGCCTAGCGCTGTCGGTAAGTAACAACTGACTATTTCGACTAATATCTTGTTCTACAAAACCACGATGAATTAGTTGGCGAATAATACTGACCCAAAACTCATGGCTTTGTGTTTTACCTATACCAAACGTAGATAGTTGGTCGTGATTTAGGTCTCGGACACGACTATTCAGACTACCGCGAAGCACATCAATAATATGACCAATACCGACACGTTGTTCACATCGATAAATACAAGATAAGGCTTGTTGGGCCGGCAATGTCGCATCAAAAGACTTAGGTGGATCTAAACAAATATCGCAGTTTCCACATGCATCATTACTAAATTCGTTAAAGTAATTCAGTAATACTTGGCGTCGACAGGTTTGTGCATCGGCTAATCCCACCATCGCATTAAAGCGCTGCAGTTCTACTTTCACCCGTTCTTCATTGGGGTTGTCGGAAATCATTTTTTTAATACGAGGCGCATCACCCGAATCAAAAAACAATAGACATTCTGCAGGTAGTCCGTCACGACCTGCACGGCCTGTTTCTTGATAATAACTTTCTATGGTGCGGGGTAAATCATAATGCACGACAAAACGAATGTTGGGTTTGTTAATACCCATGCCAAACGCTACGGTAGCAACAACAATTTGTATATGGTCGCGTTGAAACTGCTCTTGAACTCTATTCCGAGTTTCTGTGTCATAACCTGCGTGATAAGCCGCAGCACGATAGCCTTTAGCAATCAACTTTTCAGCAATATCATCCACTCGAGCTCGACTCAAACAATATATAATTCCCGATTGATCAGATTGCGTCTTTAAAAAGGTCATTAGCTGACTAAGCGGTTTAAATTTCTCTTCGATGGTGTAACGCAAATTAGGTCGATCAAAGCTACCAATATGGATCAGGGGATCTTGTAATTGTAGTTGCGCCGCAATGTCGTATCGGGTGGCACGATCGGCCGTCGCCGTTAACGCCATAATCGGTACATTTGGGAAGTGCTGCTTAATCATGCTTAAGCGAAGATAGTCTTGGCGGAAGTCATGACCCCAGTGCGACAAACAATGGGCTTCATCAATTGCAAATAAACCAACACCACAGTACTTAATATGTTCCAAGAACTGATACTGTAAAAGACGCTCTGGCGACACATATAAAATTTTTATTTCGTTGTGCTGAACCTGATTGAGCACCTGCATTTGCTCTTCGCGAGTCTGCTGGCTGTTCACAAATGCTGCCGGCACACCAGATTCTAGTAGTTGATCTACTTGGTCTTTCATTAACGATAATAAAGGCGTAACAACAATAGTTACTTTGTCTAATAACAAAGATGGAATTTGGTAACACAGACTTTTACCACCACCAGTTGGTAGCAGTACCATTACATCTTGACCCGTTAGGCTTGCTTCTACTACAGCTTGTTGGCCATCTCTGAAATCAGAGTAACCAAATACTTGTTTTAAAACGCCAATTGGAGAGTTTGTTAATTCAGACAAAAGATTCTTATTTTTGATGTGACACAACTTGGAGAGCATTGTAACATCTCAGGCTCAAACTTGGGCAGGGAAAAGTATGTTATCTAAACAAGAAATTCAGCAGTGGCTAACCAATGTATTTAATAGCCTGAACTTTAATAAGAATTTAGGGTTAAACATTACTATTTGTGATGCCGATAAAGCGGAAATTCGATTTGCGTGGGATGACAAGCTAATGGGCAATCCAATGCAAAAAATCTTACATGGTGGCGTTACCGCTACGGCGTTGGATACCGTCGGTGGCATTCTTGCTATTTATAGCCGTTTAGACTCAATGAATATTGAAAGCCAAGAACAATTAATCGAATTTACTAAACGTGTAGGTACTATCGATTTACGAACGGATTATTTACGTCCAGGTCGAGGCGACGAGTTTATCGCGTCGGCTAAACTCATTCGTTCTGGCAGCCGAGTTTGTGTGTGTCGCATGGAGCTACATAATAATAAAGGCGATCAAATTGCCTTTGGCACCGGGACTTACCTAGTTGGTTAATCCAACTTGATTCAATTGTACTTAACCCAACTAAATGGCTTTAATTAACAGCTTGCTCCAATGGTATTACTACCTAAGTCAATGTTAAATAAATCGTTATTGCTTAACTCGTTATTACCTAATTAGAGAACACTCAATGAAAATAGAAACTAAACACGGCATGATTTACGCAGTTTTTGCTTTTGTCATGTGGGGCTTAGCACCTCTGTTTTTTAAACAGCTACAGTTCATGCCGTCGTTAGAAATTCTTGCTCACCGAGTGATTTGGTCTGCATTATTGCTAGTAGTCATCATTGGTCTTCGTAAAAACTTACACAAGGTGAAGGCGATATTAACCGAACCAAAAACGCTATTGGTCCTTGTCGTTAGTGCCTCATTACTAGGCTTTAATTGGTGGTTATTCATTTGGTCTATTAACAACGACCACATTCTGGACGCAAGTTTAGGTTATTACATTAATCCGCTACTTAACATCGCCTTAGGCACCTTATTCCTAAAAGAACGACTATCTAAATTACAATATACCGCAGTAGCACTTGCAGTCGTTGGCGTAATGATTCAAGTGGTTACTTTTGGTTCGTTTCCTATAATCGCGTTTAGTTTGGCAATTAGCTTTGCAATATACGGTTTAATAAGGAAATTAGCAGCGGTAGACGCAATGCCGGGACTATTAATAGAATCGCTAGTATTGATATTACCAGCGATTGTCTATTGGTATGGCTTTGCTGACAGCCCAGCGGCTAATTTATTAGAAAATAGCTGGTACTTAAATGCGTTAATTATTGGTGCAGGACTTGTAACCACAGCGCCGTTATTATGTTTTGTAGAGGCGGCTCGCAGACTTGAATACTCTACTTTAGGCTTTTTCCAATACATTGGGCCAAGCATTATGTTTATGTTCGCCGTTTTCTATTACCACGAGCAGTTCGACCAAGAACGTTGGGTCACCTTTGGATTTATTTGGGCCGCGTTAGTGGTGTATAGCTACTCAAGCTATCGCAATATGAAGAAATTAAAATCTTAAAATCAGATGTTTATCATGCCCAATTTTTAATTGAATTTAGGCAAAAATGGCACTATTCTAGCCACCAATTCGTCGAGTTAGAAAATTTGAAGTTTAAACTCTCGTTATTCTATCTTGGTATTTAATGGACTAAAACAAGAGAAAGTGATGAAAACTTACCTGCGTTGCTCCCTAATCCCTACTATTTTACTTAGCCTTTCAGGTTGTTCTGGATCATCGAGTGATGAATCTCCGAACAACACGATAACTTATCAAGATATCATAAACTCTCCTGCTGAATATTCGGCGTCGGAATTGGACCGTGCTTACGATTCAAAAATAATTAACGACTACAAAGGCAATAAAGATACTTCAGGTATGTCCTTAGTAGACACCCAATACTTTTTTAACCATGCCTTCGGTAAAGACAGGATTAGATTTTGGGGGGTGAATCGTAGTTATTTAATGGAATGGCTAGAAGATGGTGCGAGTCGCCCGCAAATAAACTGTGATGAAAGTGGCGCCATGAAATTATCTGGCAACTATGTGCAGGGAGCCGTATCAACAATCACTATAACGTATGAAAACTGCTCATTTTATAATATTCAAAATATTAACGGCACTGAAGTTGTAAAGATAACGAACTATCAATATCCCTCAATTGAATACAAATCATTCTTGAACAATATCTCCTTTATTAATGGAGAGAGTAGCGAACAATACACAATCACTGGGCGTAACCATGTTTACTTGAACGATAGTGAAGACAGTGAGCAAAGCCAGTTAAAGTTGAATAGTAACTTTTTATATAAACATGTGGATAGTCAACAACAATTCGTAAAAGAAACCAGCTATGACTATGAATATGATTACGTCACAGGTCACGAATTGATTTCTGAATCAGGGAGTCTAATAGACTCGCAATTTGGTAAAGTTACATACAAACGCAATGGAGCATTTAATTACGGACAGCCAGACGAGTATACGTTTACGTTCATCGGAAATGTTACAACGCAACTTGATTTCAAAAATTTTGATACTATCAAGTTTTTGCTAGATAGCGATAACGACGGTTCATTTGAAGAAGCCGCATATGTTGGTTCTTATTATAGTTTTGTAGATGCAGATTTGACAAATATCACCCTATCTCCGGTTGATATGTTGAGCTTACCACCAGTTGTAAATGCGCCATATGTAAATAGTTACGACATTACTACTAAAACTCCGATTGAAGTAACACCTGGCTACTATTATGACTCTGATACACCTCAAGAAGATCTAATTGTCAGTTATCGTTGGTACTTAAACGACAACTTAATTGAAGATCAGGTTAGTAATATTTTACCGGCTTATATTGCAGTGTTTGGCGATAAGCTGGAAGTCGCTATGGTTGTTTCTGATGGAAATAATCACACAGAAAGCGCACGTCGTACTATCGAAATTAATGACTCGCCGGGGGAAATTCAATTATCAGGTTTACCAGATAAAATTAATGCGGGAGACAGTGTTACCTTCACCGCTAAAGTTATTGATCCTGACCTTGTATCAGACGAGTCTGGTACCACCAAAGCGACGCTGGTGTCTGGGCCGGATAATGCATCAATTGATGCAGAAGGGGTGGTTTCATGGCAAGTGCCGACAAATCAGCTATTTCCTGATCAAGAATATATTTTTAATTTCTCTAATCCAGCCAACGACGCAGAGACGCTTTCAGCATCATTAGCGGTAAATTCTAATGTAAAGATGCCAATGGCACGTTCAGGAATAGAAGTCCCAACTTCCAATTACTCTATGTGGGTAGGTGACTTTACAGGTGACGGTAAAAACGAAATATTATCGACTGATTCAAAAAGTCGAGTGTTCTTAGTTTCTGAATCAGGTGGCGACTATAGTCAATCTTGGCTCTATCCATTTTTATTAGTTAGTGACTCTAATTACAGCTACGACGATAACCAAATTAGACAAGTTATAGGTGTAAATGTAGACGATGATAGTCAATTAGAAATTTTAGTTATCACGGATGAGGGTATTCGCCTTATCCACGACTTAAATTCAACAGCCACTACACTTATAAATGAAGCCGGTATTAAATTTGCCGCAGTCGCAGACAGCAATCATGATGGTGAGCTAGAAATTGCTTATTTGATTAGCCAAGATAGATATTCATCGGAATTAGAACTAAAGGTTGTTAGCTTTGACAATCCATCGGAGGCTTTATTTCAAACAAGTGTCGGTGATAGCTCAGAGATTGTTTTTGCGAATGTGGACGGCGACAGTGCGCTTGAATTAATAATTAACAATGGTCGAGTTTATGATGGCGAAAGTTGGGCCAATGAGTGGTTTAGTGGTACTAAGTTTGGTTCAAGCTATGTAACTGCCGGTGATTTTAATGGCGACGGTGTTGACGAAATAGCGGGAGCTGACAGTTGGGAGAGTGTAGCTATTTTTTCTGCAGTGACTAAAGAAGAACTTTATACCCTTGACATATTTAATGTTTGCGGAATATACAGCGCAAATATCGATGATGACGCAGCTGATGAATTATTGGTAGGGGACTGTCAATGGGGTAATATTACGGCATATGATTACTTAAACGGTGCGTTAAGTAAGATTTGGGAATTAAATATGCAAGGCCATGGTTCAAAATCACTGAGCGTGGGCGATAGTGACAATGATGGCAATTTAGAAGTCCATTGGGGAACTGGGCAAAGCTCAACTGGCGAAGATGCTTTTGTTGTAGCCGACATCAATGGAGCTGATTCTGAAATAAAAGAAAGAGCTACATCTGTTCAACTGGATAACTTCTCAAGTGTGGGCTGGACAAAGAATAATACAAGTGATGAAGGCGTGTTTTTGGTACCTTCGACCCAAAGTGGTTATGGAGGTAGTCGTTTTGCCACCGTTTCTGCAGAAGGTAAGGTTACGGTAAGTGAGGAGCTTGGCTCTAGCTGGGGTAGTAGTTCTCTTGCCGCATTGACTGATTTCAACAATGACGGAGAAGATGATGTTTTTGTATCGATGACTGGTAACTACAATGGTTCTTTTACGGCACTTCAACTTAGTGATCTATCTGTTCATTGGGAGTTAGATGGTAGTTATGATGATAATATAAGTGTAATTCTCGCTGATGATCTTAATGGCGACTCTTTTGATGACGCGATTTATATTAATTCAAATACCGTTAATGCAATCGATATTAACAACCAAGTCATTTTGGGGGCACACAAAGCGGACTCAACGCTTTATGATATTGCCATTGCTAAAGTGGCCGGTTCTCAAATGTTAGTAACGGCGGATGAAACGTTAACTATTCTTGAGTTAGGCTCGAGTAATTTTGTTGAGTTAGACTCTGTTGAACAATATTGCGCACGAGTAGAATTTGCCAACTTGGATACAGATGAGCAACAAGAGTTAATGTGTTTAGCGAGAGAAAACCGTTGGTCTAATAATGGCAGTAAAATAATTGTTTATGATATTGCCAATGACAAACTAGTTCAGTCGAATGTATTCACGGTGCCTTCTTATACTTTTGATTTGACCGTTGATAAGTCAAAAACGCTAGAGCAAGACATTTTTATTGGATCAAATGTCAATGACACCTTCAGCTATAACAATAGCAATAGTGTCACGTTGCATAAGTTGAATGCCAGTGGTAAAACTATTTGGAGCAGTCCTGCAATGATTGGACATGGCTCAAGGCGTGGTATTAAATTTAAGCACAATGAAGATGGAAGCTCTAACTTCTTAATATCAACGAGTGCGGCTATGCATATGTTAAAGAGCCAACCTTAGAATCGATTATTGGAGCATTACCTTGATTTCAAGTGATGCTCCTTATTCATTTTTAACATATATAATCTTTTTAAATTCTTTTTTGGAATAATAAACCTTGGCTAATATCTGCCAATAATATTTAGCCAAGGTTTTATAAATGAAAAAGCAATTTGCATTAACTGTAATAGCAGCGAGTATTGCTGCATCTCCTTCTGTCAACGCCACTAACGGCTACTTTACTCATGGTTATGGGACAAGTCACAAAGGTATGGCCGGTGCCGGCGTTGCCATTTCAGAAGACTTAATGTCTGCGGCTACAAATCCTGCTGCCTTAAACCTTGATTACTTAAACGGTAAAACGGGCATCATAGTGGGCGCTGAGCTTTTTTCTCCTGATCGTGAGTATCGTATTTCCCAACCAGACTTTTATGCGCCAGAAGGCTTTTATCTTCAGTCACCGGGTAAAGAAAGTGACAATTCTGTTTTTCTGATCCCTGAGTTTGCGATTGGTAAAAAGCTTAATGACAAATGGGATGCAGGCCTTGTGGTTTATGCGAATGGCGGTATGAATACAGAGTACGCCGCGCCGACAACTGAACAAGGTACTTTTTACGCAGGTAAAACCGGTGTTGATCTTAAGCAGTTATTCATCAGCCCAACCTTTAGTTATAAAGTCTCTGAATCAACACAAGTTGGTTTTGCACCTTTGCTTGTGGTTCAACAGTTTAAGGCAACGGGTTTAGCGAGCTTTGGTGGCTTTTCATCATCGCCAGAGAATCTGTCAAATCAAGGCACGGACACTACTACCGGTTTTGGTCTTCAAGTAGGTATTCAACACCAAATATCAGAACCATTACGTGTTGGTTTTAGCTATCGTTCGTCGGTATCTATGGATGAATTTGATAAATATGCTGGCTTGTTTGCAGAACAAGGTGGTTTTGACTTACCAAGTTCATTGCAAGTTGGTGTTGCGTGGCAAGCGTCTGCTGAACATCAATTTTTAGTCGATTGGCAGAAAATTAATTACGGTGAAGTAAACAGTATTGCGAATCCGTTAAGCAATTTAATGGTTGCGCCTTTAGGTGCAGACAACGGTGCTGGTTTTGGCTGGGAAGACATGTCAGTGGTTAAGTTTGGTTGGCAATGGCAGCGTACTGCAGAGCAAAAGTTGCGTTTAGGCGTTTCTTATGGCGAACAACCAATTCCTTCAACTCAAACATTATTTAATATTTTGGCGCCTGGCGTTCAAGAATGGCATTACACCGCCGGTTTAACACAGTTGGTAGGTGATAATACTAAGTTGAGCGTAATGGCTTTCTACTCACCATCAAAGTCAGTAAAAGGCAGTAATATGCTTGCGCCTAACCAAGACATCACCCTTGAAATGAGTCAAATGGGCTTTGCGGCTTCATTAGAGTGGGCGTTTTAATTGTGTTAACCGAATTTACTCCAATTAGTGCGTCCATTGGTGGCGCGCTTATCGGCATCGCGAGCGCTGTTTTGTTAGTTGTGTTTGGCAAGGTGGCGGGTATATCTGGTGCTGTACAGTCTTTGTTAAACCCGCTTCAAAAAGGTGGTGGCTGGAAGTTAGTATTTGTTGCTGGGCTGCTAATCGCCGGGGTTATAGTACAGTTCGTTCAACCAGACCTTCTTGTTGGTGAGCTTGATTTACCATTGTGGTTAATTGTGGTTGCAGGTTTACTAGTTGGCGTCGGTACGTCACTGGCAAACGGTTGTACTAGTGGCCATGGCGTTTGTGGCATGTCTCGCTTTTCCGCTCGTTCCTGGGTCGCTACGATCACTTTTATGGCTATTGCATTTATAACAGCCAATGCTATGTATTGGTTAGGTTGAGGAGTGGTTAGATGAAAAATAAAGTCGTTACTTTTTCTTTAACTTTAGTTGTGGGTATAGTTTTTGGACTTGGTCTTATCATTAGCCAAATGACAAACCCCGCGAAGGTGATTAACTTTTTAACCGTAGGCGAAAAGTGGGATGCAAGCCTAATTTTTGTCATGGCAGTAGCTATGGTCATTATGATGATTGCGTGGCGTTGGACTGCAAAACGTTCTGCGCCGTTGATGGCAAATAGTTTTTCTTTAAGTGACTTTAAGCTGGTGGATTTACGCTTGATTTTAGGATCAGTATTGTTTGGTTTAGGCTGGGGGTTAAGTGGTATTTGTCCTGGTCCTGGGCTGGTTCAGTTAGTTACATTAAAGCCAGACTTTATTGTATTTTTTGCAGCGGTATTAGCAGGCATGTGGTTAACAAACCTGCTGAATGGTCGAAGTAAAAAAGAGCCTAATTAAAGCTGCGACAGTATGGTTTCAGCGTCACTGACTTTGAACTCTTGTGGCGCTTCTACATTTAATTGAGTCACAACACCATTCTCCACTAACATTGAGTAGCGAAGGGCACGAATACCACCAAATAAACCAGTATCTTTACTTAGGCCTGTTTGGTTATGAAAATCCGCGCCACCATCAGCAAGCATAATAAGCTCGTCGGCATTTTGAGCCTTGCCCCAAGCGTCCATTACAAAGGCGTCGTTAACCGAAATACAAATTATACTATCAACACCTTTTGCTTTAATTTTATCTGCCAATGCAACATAACCTGGCACGTGCGCTTCTGAACAAGTCGGCGTAAACGCGCCTGGCACAGCAAAAAGTACGACCTTCTTATTTGCGAATAACTCCGCTGTATTTGTTGTTACTGTTGAGCCGTCTTTGCGAAACTGAAAATCTACGTTTGGTAATGCTTCATTTACTTTAATCATAATATAATCCTGTTTGTTATCTGCGCATCTATTTCATGGCCGCTTTGACATAAACATCAAAACGATTTTTCTTTGTTTTAATTTGAGTGCTTGGCGTTTGCCCGTTTAAAAAAGGAGCATAGTCAGGTCGTTTCACAACAACTCTTTTACTCGCCACTTGCATGGCTAAAGGCAGTAATTCATCTGCATCGTCGTCGGTGCCTACAAACTGTTGAAAAATCGCCATGTCTTTTTTTACCGCGGCTGATTTTTCTCGATGCGGAAACATAGGATCAAGATAAACTACATCGTATTCATCTTTATTGTCGATGGCCGTTTGTAACGCATTTTGAGAGGAGTCATTAATGACGGTCATGCGTTCACCAAACCAAGGTAAAGTTCCACTTTCTTCGGCGCGTCTAAAACCATCTTCAAGCATGAGATAAACGGGAATTTGGCGCTCAACTAAGGTCATTTTGCAGCCCAATGAGGCCAACACAAAGGCATCTTTACCCATGCCAGCCGTTGCATCTAGTACCGTTGGTGTTGCACCTTTGTTTAATCCCACTGCCTTAGCAACCGCTTGACCTTTGCCGCCACCAAACTTTTGTCTGTGGGCATTAGCGCCACCGGCAAAGTCTACAGAGATTTTTGTTTTGCCATCAATGGTGAGCTTAAGTTGATCGTCTTCAAAAATAGCATGAAGCTCATCGGTTGGTTGATAGTTGACTTGTTGCCAATCAAATTTTTCAGTTAATTCAATAATACTTAAAGGGGCTTGTTGCCATTGAAAAAACTTCATTGTTGAGGTTTGTTCACTCATCTCATGCCTACTACGTTGTCGCCAACGGAAAAAGAGAGTATGCGACTTAGCGCAGAGTACCCAAATCCGGTTTCGTCATGCCATTGTTTAAAACAATCTTGGATCATAGTTTGGCTCTTTTTAGTATTGAGGCCTCCATCAATGAGTTTGTAAGCTCTAAAGTAAGCCTCATTGTCGCGACTCAGTAGAAAAGTATCAACGCCTAAAAATCTTAGTGCATAAGGCCCGGTATTGCCGCCAAGTCGGGCGCCATGCTTTTTTAAATAAGCCCACAATCCTATCACATCATCTTTAGACCAATTAGCAATAAACTGACCAAAAGAACCATGTTCTTGGGATACCTCATAGATCATTTGCGCGTTGTCTTTTATACACATCACTTTTTTGCCGTTACGAATAATGCGTTCGTCTTTGCATTTTGCTTCCCACATTTCGTCGGGCATCATCAGCATCTTTTCAATATCAAAATTAAAAAACACTTCCTCAAAACCAGGCCATTTTTGTTCCACAACGCGCCAAACAAACCCACTTTGGAAAATTTGTTTACTAAACTGAGCTAACCATCTGTCATCAGAGATTTGTGCTAAATCAGGTTTAGGCTCGTTAACACCTGCCATCGCAAAAACAATGCTTTTACTGCCTTTGCGTTCAATCGCTCGGTTTAATATATCTCGAAACGGCTCGAGGTTTTTAATGCTCATATTTTATTCTCGATGACTTATTACTAAAAAGCCGCGCTTGGCTTACGAAAAACCAATACGCGGCGAAGCCTTTAAATGTTTAAAACTTTAGGCTGCAATACCTGAGTGACGAAGCAGAGCATCAATTTCTGGCTCACGACCTCTGAAGGCTTTAAATAGCTCCATTGGCTCTTGGCTTCCACCACGTTCTAAAATATTGGTTAAGAATGAATGACCTGTTGTTGAATTAAAGATACCGTCTTCTTCAAATTTAGAAAAGGCATCAGCTGACAATACTTCAGCCCATTTGTAGCTGTAGTAACCCGCAGCGTAACCACCTGCAAAGATGTGTCCAAAGCTATGTTGGAAACGGTTAAATGATGGAGGCGTAATCACAGATACTGTAGTTCTTACGTCATCTAGTATCTCTTGAATACGAGCGCCGGACTCTGGTTGGTATTCCGCGTGGATCCTAAAGTCAAACAGGCTGAACTCTAATTGGCGAACCATCATCATTGCTGATTGGAAGTTTTTAGCCGCCAGCATTTTGTCTAACAAGTCTTTAGGCAATGGCTCACCCGTTTCATAGTGACCAGAAATAAAGGCCAAGGCTTCTTCTTCAAAACACCAGTTTTCTAAAAACTGACTTGGTAATTCAACGGCATCCCAAGCAACACCATTTATACCCGAAACCGCAGCTTCGTCTACTTGTGTCAGCATGTGATGAATACCATGTCCAAACTCGTGGAACAAAGTAACTACTTCATCGTGCGTAAACAGGGCAGGTTTATCGCCAATAGGCTGATTAAAGTTACACGTTAAATAAGCGATAGGGGATTGTAATTCGCCAGTGGAAAATTTAATGCGACCTTGGCAATCGTCCATCCAAGCGCCACCACGTTTTTTCTCGCGAGCATATAGGTCTAAGAAAAAGCTGCCACGGTATTCACTTTCTTGATCGTAAATATCAAAAAACTGAACATCTTTATGCCAAGTATCAACAGTTTCTGGATGTTTTTGAACGGTAATGCCAAACAAACGTTCTACTGTTTTAAACAGGCCATTTACAACGGTTTCAGCTGGGAAATAAGGACGTAACTGTTCGTCTGAAATAGAGTATTTAGCTTGTTTTAACTTTTCACCGTAGTAAGTGTAATCCCAAGGATTTAGGTCTGAAACGCCATGCTCATCTTTAGCGAACGCTTTAAGCTCAGCCACCTCTTGTTTGGCCTGAGGTACCGATTTTTCTGCAAGTTGCGTTAAAAACTCAGTTACTTGTTCAGGCGATGTGGCCATTTTTGTTGCGACAGACTTATCCGCGTAACTGTCAAAGCCAAGTAAATTAGATACCTCATGACGAAGCGCCATGATCTCTTCCATGATATCTGTATTATTAAATTCACCGGCGTTAGGGCCTTGTTCAGACGCTCGAGTGGTAAATGCTGTGTACATTTCTTGGCGCAAAGACGCGTTATCAGAGTACGTCATCACTGGTAAGTAGCTTGGGAAATCAAGGGTAAACAGGTAACCGTCAAGCTCTTTCATTTCAGCCATTTGTTTCGCTGCCGCTATAGCAGACTCAGGAAGACCCGCTAGTTCAGATTCATCAGTAATCACTTTTTGCCATGCATGAGTTGCATCTAAAACATTATTACTAAACTGTGAGCTTAAATCTGAAAGGCGGCTTTGAATTTCGCCATATCGTTTTTGTTGCTCTGGTGGTAAATCAATACCGGATAATTTGAAATCACGAAGTGCGTTGGTAATGACTTTTTGCTGAGCAGCATTAAGAGAATCAAACTGACTAGATTTACTTAGGTTCTCGTAGGCTTTAAATAGTTCGGCATGTTGACCAACCCAAGTGCCATATTCACTTAAAATAGGCAGGCAAGATTCGTACGCGTCACGCATTTCGTCAGTACTCACTACCGAGTTCATGTGAGAAACAGGTGACCAGGCTTTTGATAATTTATTGTCTGCTTTTTCAACGTCTTCTACTAAGGTTTTCCAAGTTGGCTCTACCTCAGAAACGGCTTTTTCAATGGCTTCTTTGCATTCTTTAATCAACGCCTCAACAGCCGGTTTAACATGCTCCGGTTTGATTTTTGAAAATGGCGGTAATTGGAAATCAGATAATAATGGGTTGTTAGATTCAGACATAAACGACCTTGTCAGCGGTGATTAAAATAATTAGTTAATAAATAGGTGCGACAACCCTGTTTTACAAGGTTTTGTATTAGAATAAAAATATCGATGATGATTATCTATTAATTCTATTTGGTTTTATTCATCGTAGCCCATATCCTTACGGGATAGTAATTTTACAGGATCAGATTTATGACAACTCATTTTGACTATATTGCCATTGGTGGCGGAAGCGGTGGTATTGCATCGGCGAACAGAGCAGCAATGCGTGGCGCTAAAGTAGCACTAGTAGAAGCGAAAGCAATGGGCGGTACTTGCGTAAACGTAGGTTGTGTACCTAAAAAGGCCATGTGGTTTGGCGCACAAGTAGCCGAGGCTATTCATAAATATAGCCCTGATTATGGTTTTGATGTAACGGTTAATAAATTTGATTGGAGCAAGCTTGTTGCGAGTCGTGAAGCCTATATCAAAAGAATTCACGGTTCTTACGATCGCGTATTAGGTAATAACAACGTTACTGTTATTAATGGCTTTGCTAAGTTTGTTGATGCCAAAACGATTGAAGTAGATGGCAAGCAATACACCGCTGACCATATTACGATAGCTACTGGCGGTCGTCCTACTTGGCCGGCAATTGAGGGTGCTGAGTTAGGTATCGACTCTGATGGCTTTTTTGACCTAAACGAGCAACCAAAAAGAACCGTTGTCGTAGGTGCAGGTTATATTGCGGTTGAATTAGCTGGCGTATTAAATAGCCTAGGCACAGAAACCAAATTAGCGGTTCGCAAACACGCACCTTTACGTAATTTCGATACTATGATTTCTGAAACTCTTGTCGAAATGATGGCTGAAGATGGTATAGAATTATTAACACATAGCGTGCCTAAACGAGTTGTAAAACAGGCTGATGGTAGCTTAGTGCTTGAATTTGAAAACGGCACTCAAGTAGAAACAGATTGTGTTATTTGGGCGATTGGTCGAACACCAAGTACAGATAACATCAATATTGAAGCAGCGGGAGTTAAACGCGATCAGTGGGGCTATATTCCAGTTGATGAGCACCATGAAACTAACGTTCCAGGCGTTTACGCATTAGGCGACATCATCGGAAAAATAGAGTTAACGCCAGTTGCAGTTAAAGCAGGGCGTATTTTGGCAGAACGTTTATTCAATAATATTACTGATGTTGTTATGGACTATACAAATGTACCAACAGTTGTATTCAGTCACCCAGCAATTGGAACAATGGGCCTAACTGAAGAGCAGGCGATTGTTCAATATGGTAAAGACAATGTAAAAGTATACAACTCTAGTTTTGCAGCTATGTATACGGCCTTAACAGAACACCGCCAAATGACAAAAATGAAACTGATTTGTGCTGGTGACAATGAGCGCGTTGTTGGTATTCATGGTATTGGTCTTGGCATGGACGAAATCCTTCAAGGCTTTGGTGTGGCGATTAAAATGGGCGCAACAAAAGCAGACTTTGACGCGTGTGTTGCAATACACCCAACATCAGCGGAAGAGTACGTCACGTTACGCTAAGACAAGGCTTATTCTTGTTTTCACTAACATTGTTTAGATAGTCTACTAAACAGATTATGATTTAGAAAAGGCCCTTAAAAGGGCCTTTTTGTTTGCAGTCTAGATTGGTTGCCGAGCTTTGTAGTTTGTTAAAGCAAACGGTCTATTTATTTAACGCCTTGAGTAAATCAGCTCGAATCGCGCGGGCCTTCATCTCCGCTGAATTTTCAATTATTGTTTGGGTTCGGTCTTCAACTTCACGCTCGCCGTTCACCAATCTATCTAGCATCCCGAGTGCCTGTGTGGGGATGTGATCCAATTGCGTTTGTTCATGCTCAAATACATAGTGGTTAAACAACGTTTGCCAAGCTTCTCGCTCGCTCACCGACAATGACTTAATACTTAAAATGGCATGTTTAAGTGCGTCCATAGGCGCACCTAAGTACGTAGGTGTGTCTTGCCACCAATAATTGAATAGAAGATTGACCGATTGCAGAGCCTCAACGTTATGCCACCACATGCTTGGAATATAGAGTGCATCGCCGGGGCACAATGTCACTTGAAAACCATGTTGTATGGCCGTTGCAAATTTTGGAAATAAGTTTAAGTCAGGATCACTAACATTCACTAAACTAACGGGCTGTCCCGCAGGAGTAAAGTCTAATGGACCAATATACAGATTATCGAGTTGCTCGGGAGGAAACAGCGTAAAACGTCTCTGTCCCAATACGTTACAAGCAATATTTTGAGGTACATCAAAGTGAGTAGCAGCAACAGATTGAGTGCCCAACCATGCGCTAACTAATGGTGATGGTAGAGAGATTGGCAGAGGGTGTTCAGTAAGCAAACCTGGGAAGCAGTATTCAACAGAGGTTGATGCCATATAGCGATAATCTGTCGTACCATGATCTTTTGTACGACTCAGTAACTCCGTTAGAAATTCTTTTAATAATTGAGGCGATTGAGTAAAGTTTTTATCTGTAAAATCGTCGGTATAGAAAAAGCGGCCTTTAGTTTCTTGGTTGGCTTGATTAACGTAGACATATTGTTGCGCTGCATTATTAAGTAGCGATGAAACGGCCAACTCGGGTTGCTTAGCAAGTTGAGTTAAAGGCCAATTATTCACAAGCCCTTTTATAACCAAGGGCGTGTTCCTCATTTGCAGGGTCTGCAATAGATTTGTTTGGCCAAGAAAGTCTATTGTTTCAATCGATTGGTATTCGCTCACAACGCCGGCCTATAAATTATTAATCTTGTTGATTCTTTAAAGTAACCAGTTTTTTAATATTAGGCAATGAGGCGAGCATCATATAGATACTGGATAAAAAGCCGTGCTGGTGGAATTCACTTAAATCTGAACCAGACAACGCGGGCAATCTTTCTTCGTTAATAGTAAACAAGCCGGTAAGGTTCTTTTTATCACCGTTTTTAAAGGTAATATTTAAACTTAAAGGTTCTATTAATTGGTGTTTCTCGAGTAACGAAATGAACTGTTGCGATTGTTGATGCCCTTGATAAATTGCCATTAAAATACTGTTGATTCGTTCTAAATATTCCGTGTTGCCACCATGTGGTAAAAATAGTGCTTCACCTTGATTTTGGCTTACTCTAGGGTGCTCAACATCAATATGTAGTACTGGAGTTTGAACCGGCACTCCCTGTTCCATTTGTAATTCAAAACCAATCAGAAAAGGACCTTTATCAAGCGTTAAAGGTACCGAATCGGCGAGCCACTGGTTGTTGCTCAAAAATAAATTTTGGTCTTTTTCAAAACCCATCAAAACAACAAACTCGTATGCATCGCCCTGATTATTTCGTTTTAATAAAATCGGAAAGTCGTTTTGTAATTGAGCAAATTCAATTGGAAAGACATGCGCTAGGCTTTGGTTATCACCATAGTTGGCGTGACGTTCGGTGATGATTTTAATATCTTTGTGAATGACATTGTTAAGCGCTTGGTGACTCATTAAATATCCTGTTATTTAAAAGCGTGCGACGACAGTAAAGCTAACAAATCTTGATTGTTTGGCAAGTGATTGGTCAATTGTATTGTTTGCTGGTCAAGCTGTTGACGTTGTTTCATTGCATCATGAGCTTGTTGAGACGTTATTTTCGGTGCATCAAACGCGTGACCATTAAGACCTTGCATACCAAATAAAACATACTGATAGCTGGCAGCAGAAAATATTTCATCGTTGTGCCATAGGTCTTTATGGTTGGGCTCTTGTTCGTGCCACAAGGTCATCATGTCTTGCAGTGAGTCTGGAATAGAATGCGGGTCTTGGTGTGCTAGCCAATATGGCGACTGGCGTTTGCTCAAAACATAATGATATTTTAAAAAGTTAATTATTTGTTGCCAACGATAGCTAAATAATTCGTTAAATCTCTTAGCAACAACGTTTAAGCGTTTTTGTGAGCTTGGTAAGTTGTCGGCGATAAACTGGGCCGATAGTTCGACCATCACAATAGCAGAGGCTTCGAGTGGCTCAATAAAACCAGATGATAGTCCAACGGCAACACAGTTTTGATGCCAGAATATTTGCCGGTAGCCTGGGTCAAACTTAATTTCTCGGAACTTGAGTTCGGCTAGTTGCTCGGCAGTATTAGTGTTAGATAAATAATTGGTTAATACCGATTTTGCCTGATCCGTATCTAGAAAATCAGAACAGTAAACTAAGCCTGTACCACGTCTATTTTGCAAAGCAATATCCCAAATCCAACCTGACTCTTGTGCGGTTGATTTAGTGCAAGAGGGTATCGGTTGTGAGTCATCTTTATAGGGTATTTGAACCGCGAGTGCACGATTGTTAAAAAGGTACTGCTTTTGTGACTGCCACGACACGTTAAAATGCTCGCTAATTAACAAGCCTTTTAAGCCCGAACAATCTATAAACAAGTCGCCGGCTAGTCGGCCTCGTCTAGTTAAATGTAAGGCTGCGATATCTCGGTTTTCTTTAGCTTCATTACCTTCTATCGACTCTACACCATCAACATGATCGGAAATATATTCTACGTTAAGGTTTTCGATACAATGCTGTTTTAACAAGGCACCTAGTTTGTCAGCATTAAAATGATATCCGTAGTTAACAAAACCAGCGTATTCCGGCTCATTTATTGACTTTGGCGCTTTGTGTAAATCGCAAAGAGGGCCCTGTGGAGAGGCAAAATTAGCAAAAGGTTGGGTTGCAGCAGTTGCTTCCCACAGGGGTTGAACTGAATTTGTTTGAGGGTAACAAAAAGGCACAGTAAATGGGTGGTAATAACGGTCGCTGCCGTTGGTCCAGCCCAAAAATTCTGTACCTTGTTTAAAAGAGGCATCACATTCACGAATAAAAGTCGTTTCTGAGATGCCTATTGTTTTCAACGTGTGACGGAGAGTAGGCCAAGAGCCTTCCCCAACCCCAATGGTTTTTACATCAGGAGACTCGATTAAAGTCACCTGAATGGGCGTTGCTGTGGTGGCTTCTGAATTTGAAACAGCTAAAGAGCGTGTACTATTTTGCTTTTCGTTTACAGATTTGAGCTTTGAGGCAATCAGGCCCGCCGTTATCCAGCCTGCACTGCCTCCGCCCACAACAACAACACGTTGAATTGTTTTACTCATTTTAACTTAACTTTTAGAAGCTATAACGTGCACCTATGTTATATCGAGCACCATATTGAGCGCCATTTAAGAATTGCTCTTCATAACGAACGAATACGCGTCGAGTTTCTTCTGTAATATTTAACCCTTCTACAAAGACGGTTAAATCCTCAGTTACTTGATAGTTAACGTTAATGTCTAATTGACCATACGCTTCGGTAAAGATTGGTGATTGATGCTGATCAACCCCTGCGTAAAACTCATCACGCCAGTTGTATGAAATACGAACTGACAAGCCGTCTTTATCATAGATACCTGATAAGTTTGCTGAGTTACTCATGCCTTGTAATGCAGCTTGTATCTCAATTGAGTCAGGATCAACTTCCACATCGCCGTTAACAAATGTTGCGTTAGCTTGAACACCATAACCCGACTCACCAAACATATGTTGAACAGCTAGTTCAAAACCATATAGGCTCTTTTCAGCGAGGTTAACGTCACGTGTAACAAAGAAAGTTGCTAGCGGATCATCTGCGTTTGCAGTTATCGCAGTGCCTACATCAGTACCTTGGTTAACATTGATACGGTCATGAATGGCTTGGTCAGACGGCTGAATGTTTTCAGCTATCAACTCTGCGCGAGCTTGCTCGGCACGAGGGCCAATAAACGGGTCACGTAAACCCTCGATTTGTTCTTGCGTTGTTTGTGATGCTAAGAAGTTATCAACGGTTTTGTGGAAATAACCAATTGAAGCATAACTACCTTCTTCGTAATAATATTCAAACGACACATCAAAGTTATCGGCTAAATATGGATCTAACTCTGGATTACCAACTGATACTTTGCGTTGACCAACTTTAGGGTTACCAAGGAAGTTTTTAGTAGAGCCTAATGCGCCAATGGCTGGACGTGTTAATGAACGAGAGTATGAGAAGCGCGCTATCATGTCTTCTTGTACTTCCATGCTTAAGTCTAAGCTAGGCAAGAACTCTTTGGTTTCACCGTTACCGTCTGAAAATGTTTGATCGGTAGCAAACACATATTGCCATTCGTTACCGTTAATCCATTCCATTTGAATGGCAGGGCGTTCTAAACCATTTGAGTTGACTTCTGTTTGCTCATAGCGAGCGCCAGCAATAACATCAAGAATACGGTCACCAATTTCAAAACTCATGCTTGCTTGTGCATATAATGAGGTTGTAATTTCTTCTACACGGCTGTCGCCGTCAATACCGCCAGCGCTAAACTTACCGTTAAGCTCTGCTGGCCAACCCGCATTAAAGATATCTGGCGCGATAGGATCATCAATAGTTTCATAAATGTTTAATACTTGATCAAAATCGGCTGTGACGTAGTAATCAATCGGTTTTTGTCCAGCGTTTGAAAAGCCATCTAACAGATTTTCAATACCAACACGAGTAAACATGTTGTCTGGGAAGTGAACGGCAGACCAGTTCCACCAACCCGCCGGTAACTGACCAGAATAGGCATTGGTTGAACGGAAGTTCATTTTGGTATGAGCTGCACCAAAGTCAACAGAGTTTACAAAACCATTACCTTGATTAACCCAAGTCCCTTTTAATTGAATTTGTGTTGTTTCATTTTCACTGTAATTGTTGGTTACGGCACCAAACAGTGAGCCCATGTCTGCGCCGGTTAATTCACTTTGTGGATTGCCATTGCCGTCAACTAAGTTCAAGCCCCAAAGCGGAATGCCGCTCGACTCGAAGGTACTAAATTTATTAGCGATATTGGCTGTACTTGGACCGAAATCATCACCAGCGTCTCCACAGAATCCGCAGAAAGTATTACCGATAATTAGGAATGCATCGTTACCAAGGCCAGCGCCTTGAGCAACTGCAGATGAGTCGTGCGCGTCTAATTCTAATTTTACAGCATCGTTAACTTGCCATGTTAAGTTTAGGCCTAATGATTTATTTTCATTTTCAGACTCAGCGCGGCTTAAGTTTGTCGCATAGTCGCCGCCAATCTCATTAACGTTAGTGTAAGTACCGTTTTCGTTAATGGTGGCGCTAGAAACGTTGCCGCCGTTATTAAACCAAACACCAAAACCGTTTCGGTTTGATTCAAAGTCTAATTTTGAATAAGTGTAATCAACGGTTGCCGTAATATCATCATTTGGCGCATATTGCAGAACAAGCTGGCCGTTTGTTCTAGTACGTTCGTTGTCATTAATTGAATAACCAGAGTTTTGTGGGTACCAAGTAGTGCCATCAGCGCGTTGGTTATTGTCAGTGAGTTGTAGATTTGGCGAGCCACTGATATTTACGTCAGGGATCCAGTTATCTACCGCTGCGCTTTGCTCGCGGTTATTTCGTTCTTGGTGAGACAAAGATAAAAGCACACCGAATTTATCGTCGTTAAACGTATTGCTAATTAAACCTGAAAACTCTGGCGTTACGTCATCGCCAGTTTCATTAGATGTTTCAATTACACCTTTAACACCTACAGAGCCTTTAAATCCAGGGTTATTTAATGGACGTGCAGTTAGCATGTTAACAGTTGCGCCAATACCACCACTTGGTAAGTCAGCACGAGTAGTTTTATATACTTCAACTGAACTTACGCCTTCGGTGGCAATGTTGGCAAAGTCATATGAACGACCGCCAACTGTAGGCATTTGACGTCCATTTAACGTTACGAGGTTAAACTCTGGTCCCATGCCTCGAACAGTGATGCGGCTACCTTCGTTGTTTGAACGGTCGATAGATACACCAGTTATACGTTGTAGTGATTCAGCAAGGTTTGTATCAGGGAATTTACCAATGTCTTCTGAAGTGATCGCATCAACAACACCACGGGATGAACGTTTAACGTCCATCGATTTAATCATACTGCCGCGAATGCCTTTAACTTGAATGACTTCTAGTTTTTCTTTTGCTTTCTCTTCATCTGCTGCAATCGCTTGTCCTGCAAACGCGCCAGAGATAATGAGTGAAATACTGCTCGCAAGCAGTGTTTTATTAAATTGTTTGGTCTTCATGGTATTTCCCCAATGTTGAACCGTGATGATATTGAGTTTATTTGCGATCTTGTTTCTAACAAGTTTTTATTTTTATTTTCTATAAAATAATGTAAGCGCTTACAATTTTAGTTCAAAAAAAACCAAAGGTGCAAGTTTGGTTTTTGTAAGCGCTTACAGAAGGTAAGTGAAAATGACAATCAGGTCAACAAAAATTGGCAGTGTTGTACGATAATTAGTCTAAATTTGATCTTAACTAGTTGTATTACTTATGTTCTAAACAAGAGTCTCGGACAATCAACTTTGGCGTAAAACTACTTTTAAGGTTCGCTTGTTTGGTCTTATAGGTTTCATCAAGCACTTTTTTTGCAGCCATTTGTCCCATCAATTGTACCGGATATTCGACGGTTGTGAGTTTCGGGTATAGATACTCAGCGTAGATTATATTGTCGAATCCAATCACCGAAAGTTGTGACGGTACATCAATACCTAACTCACGTGACATCGACATAACGCCACTTGCCATTTCGTCGTTACCACAAACAACTGCTGAAAAGGGGATCTGCTTCGCCGCTAACACTTCAATACCTACTCGACCGCCATCTTGTTGAAAGTTACCTTCGTAGATGAGATCTGGGTTTTGTGAAAGCTGAGCTTCTGCGAGAGCTCGGTTGTGGCCAAGCAAGCGATCTTGCGCATCACTTTTCCATAATGGACCAGAAATGTAAGCAAAATCTTTATGACCTCGCTCAATAAGTGATTTAGTTGCTAAATATCCACCTTCTTCATTGTCTAGGCAAATACACCTATCTTCTAACCCTTTAACCAGTCGGTTAATGATTATTAGAGGCGTTTTTTGTTGACTTAGATTAAGCAAATACTGGTCTGATAAAGCTTCGGTATGGAGAATAAGCGCATCACAATTTCGTTTAATTAAAAACTCAATGCTTTCTTTTTCAGTTGCTTCGTCGGAGTGGCCAGAGGCAATTATAGTGTGCTTACCGGCTGCGCGTAATTCATTTTCAATACCGCTCATCATAGCGCCGAAGAAGGGGCCGTGAAGTTCTGATACTAGTAAGCCAACGCTGTTTGAGCGATTTGAGGCAAGTGATTGGGCGATTGAGTTTGGTCGGTAACCTAACTCTTCCATGGCTGCGACGACTTTGGCTTTTGTTTTATCACTTACTCTGGCATTCTTATTAACAACGCGAGAAACCGTTGCTAAAGAAACACCAGCTAGTTCAGAAACCTGATATATCGTTGCCATTTGTAATTACTGCTCCATTATATTGCCGTAGAATTTTGTTTTAAAATATCGTGGATTTCACTAACTTTTTTATCGGTAAGCGTATACCAGTGCATGACAGCGGCTGCTAAAAATGAACCCAACGAGGACAGAACAGTAAAACACAATAATATTCCATGCAACGTAAATTCTGAATGAACTTGACCAGCCTCGTATTCATAGTATGACAGCAACCAGCCAGCAGCTGCACCGCCAATAGCAATACCTAGCTTTATAAAAAATACGATTGACGAATAAATCATGCCATTTAGTTGGGTACCGGTTTTCCACTCGCCATATTCAGAGGTGTCTGCCATTTTTGCCCAAAGCAAAGGGGTAGCCATTTGTAATACAAAGTTCCAGAGAATATAAGCGACAAATGCGAGGGTAATTTGATTGGGCTCGATCCAATAACTAGCTACGCAAATAAGAGCAGCGAGCACTTGCAGGCTGATGTAGGCTTTTACTTTACAAACTTTTTTTGCCAATTTACTTGATAACGAACAGCCAATAATACTGGCTATCATGCCACTAGTGATAAAAAGTGTGACTAAATCCGGGCTCGCTAAATAATAACTAACGTAATAGATGGCTAACGACGCGCGTAATACTTGTCCACTCAATAAAAATACGCCAACCGCAGACAACACTCGCCATTGATCATTCTTTAGTAAGTTTTTAAAGTCTTGTATTACTGTTCGGTTGTTTTGTTTTGGGGCTGGGACACGCTCTTTAGTTCCTAAAAAACACAAAATAAATAAAACAACGCCAAGTAGTCCCATAACCGCCATGGTTTTAGAGTATCCGGTAGCCAAATCACCTTGGCCAAAATATTCCACTAATGGCAATGTACCACCAGCAATTAATAAACCGCCCAACATGCCAAATACAAAACGATAAGATTGAATGGATACCCGCTGCGACGGATCATTAGTCAGTGCACTTGCTAGTGCCGAATAAGGGATATTGATGGCGGTGTAGACTAACATGAGTAGGGTGTAAGTAACGACGGCGTAGGCTAGTTTATAGTCGGCAAAAATATCAAATGAAGTGAAGGTGAGCAGACTTATTAAACCAAACGGGATAGCTAGCCAAATAAGATAAGGACGGTAGCGCCCCCAGCGAGTATGAGTTCGGTCTGACATCGCGCCCATTAATGGGTCAGTTATAGCGTCAATTAGCCGAACGAGTAAGAACATGGTGCCGACCACAGCAGGGGATAAACCGACTACATCGGTGTAGTAAACCAGTAGGAACATCATCACCGTTTGAAAAATGATATTACTAGCAGTATCACCTAATCCATAGGCGACTTTTTCTTTAATGCTTAACATGTGCTTACCCAATTATTGGTTAATTAGGTGATGATCAACGACTTTGTAAAAGTTGTCGGTATGCTTCACCACTATTTTTTATTGTTCTTTTTTGTGTTTTGAAGTCTACGTATACAATACCGAAACGCTTTTCATAGCCTTCTGCCCATTCAAAGTTATCCATTAAACTCCAGGCAAAATAACCGATTACGTTTACACCACTCGAAATAGCATTTTCCACCGCATTTAAATGCGTTTGAAAGTATTGTATACGGTCTTGATCGTCAACTTGACCATTTACTAAGCGGTCTTTCATGGCTGCGCCATTTTCTGTGATATACACAGGAGGAAGATCATACCGACTATTAATATCAGTCAAAATTTCAGTAAGGCCTTGAGGGTATAATTCCCATCCCATGTCTGTAAGTGGCAAAGTCTGGGCAGGACAAGCTTTAAAACCATTAACCGTGCAGGTTTGAAAAACTGAACGTGTATAATAGTTAATCCCTATATAATCTAGAGGTTGATTAATGACTTGTAAATCACCTTCAAGGATAAAGTCGTTGCCATTAGGTAACAACACAGTTAATAAGTCTGGGTACTGACCTTTTAATAATGGCATAAGGTACCAGTCGTTAAAGTAGTCGTGTGCCATTTTTGCCGCTTGTGTATCGGCTAAACTGTCGGTTTTGGGATAACAAGGACTTAAATTAACTACAACGCCGTTTTGGCTACTAGGACTTTGTTTTTGTAATACTTTCATCGCTAGGCCATGTGCAAGCATTAAATGATGGGCCGCTTTAATGCCATTTTCACGACCTGTTTTGCCAGGCGCATGAATGCCCGCTTCATATCCGAGATAGGCACTGCACCATGGCTCATTTAGCGTAGCGTAGGAATAAACATAGCCATTAAGGGCATCAATCATTACTTCTGTAAAACGCTGAAACTCAAACGCTGTTTGTCTGTTTAACCAACCGCCATTATCTTCCAAATATTGAGGTAAGTCCCAGTGATACAAAGTGACAAAAACCTTAATGCCTTTGTCATGGAGCGCTTTTACTAATGTTTTATAAAATGATAAGCCAGTTGTATTAATTGAACCGTCTTGTTTGATAACCCGAGGCCAAGAAATCGAGAGCCGATAAGCGTCAACATTTAGCGATTGAATAAGCTCTAAGTCTTGTTGCCAAAGGTTTATATGATCGCAGCCAGGTTCGCCATTAGATCCGTCTTTGATTGCAAAAGGCTTTTTACAAAAACGATCCCAAATATTTTCTTCTCGACCCTGAACATCGCCTTCAATTTGAAAAGAAGAAGTGGCGACGCCGAATATAAAACCCTTTGCTTTTAAAGGTGATTTGTTGTCTAACGTAAGAGTAGCCATACTGTAACAACGTCCTATTTTATCTAGCTTTCAGCGCATTTGGCGCGTTCAAAAATTAACCAGGAGTAAAAAAATACTATTGATTTAGAAACATTCTATGCTATAAATGTAAGCGCTTACAAGAAATAAAATAGATTTCTTAGCAAAGCAAAAAGACAGGTAAGGTTGACGAACCAATATAATTACAAGACGCTTTAAGCGTCGATTAGGACCAGTTAAATATGTCTACATCACAGGTTGAATCTAAAACATCAGGTGCTACTACAAACGAGCATTCCAATACTCGCTTTGCGTTAGTATCACTCACCTCTTTATTCTTTATGTGGGGATTTATTACATGTCTAAATGACATTCTAATTCCTTATCTTAAAAACTTATTCTCACTAAGTTACACCCAAGCAATGCTTATCCAGTTTTGCTTTTTTAGTGCTTATTTTCTTGTGTCCTTACCTGCCGGTAAATTGGTTGCCAAACTTGGGTATCAAAAAGGCATCGTTGTTGGTCTGCTCATCGCAGCGGTAGGTTGTGTTTTATTTTACCCTGCAGCTAGTTATCAAATTTACGAACTGTTTTTAGGGGCATTATTTGTTTTAGCGTCTGGCATTACTATATTGCAGGTGTCAGCAAATCCTTATGTTAGTGTACTGGGAGATCCAAAAACGTCGTCGTCACGATTGACCATGACACAGGCATTTAATGCGTTAGGTACAACTGTTGCACCATATTTCGGTGGCATTTTAATTTTAGGTGCAGCGGTAAATGAAGGCGCTAAATTAGGTGCTTCAGTCCAAGTCCCTTACTTGTTGCTGGCGTTAATGTTAGTGATTTTGGCTCTAATATTTGCGTTCTTAAAATTACCAAATGTTCAACAAGCTGAACAAGATAGCACTTCAAGCACAGTAGAAGATTTTAAAGAGGCGTTGAAACATAAGCACTTAGCTTTAGGTGCGTTAGGGATCTTCGTTTATGTTGGTGCAGAAGTGAGCATTGGTAGTTTATTGATTAACTATTTTGGTCTAGAGACAGTTGCGTCTTTAGAAGAAGCACAAGCCGCCAAATATATTACGTACTATTGGGGCGGTGCAATGGTGGGCCGCTTTATTGGTGCTGCAGTCATGCAAAAAATAGACGCCGGTAAAACCTTGGCGTTTAACGCAGTGATGGCTTGTTTATTAATTACTATTTCGATTATTAGCACTGGTGCGATCGCCATGTGGTCAATTTTGTTAGTTGGTTTATGTAACTCAATCATGTTCCCAACTATTTTCTCTTTAGCGCTTAAAAACTTAAAAGAATTTACCAGTCACGGTTCAGGTATTTTGTGTTTAGCTATAGTTGGTGGTGCCTTGTTGCCGCTGCTACAAGGTTTCTTAGCCGACACTATCGGATTAACCGCTTCGTTTGCTATGCCAATATTATGTTTTATTTACATTGCCTATTATGGCATCAAAGGTTGTCGCGTTGTCGACGAAACTCACTAGTCAGGGCGTGTGTAGACTCATGAATAATAAAGTTATATCACTCTTAACAATAGCCTCTGTTGGTTCGCTATTGGTCGCATGCGGTACAGATAACACGAACTTAGACACCGCAAGTTCGTCATCAGTATTGACCGCTGAACAGCAAAAGGCCGCTAAAATTTGGCCTAAGCTTGATATTCAAGTCAAACAAAATAGTGATGTTGAAAAACGCGTAGCTGACTTGTTAGCCCAAATGACGCTTGAGCAAAAAATCGCACAAATGATCCAGCCAGAAATTCGCGATATGACCGTTGAAGATATGCGTAAATACGGTTTTGGCTCATATCTAAACGGCGGCGGTGCGTTTCCAAACGATAATAAACAAGCGACGCCTCAAGACTGGGTAAATTTAGCGGAAAGTCTTTATCAAGCTTCAATTGATGACTCATTAGATGGTTCTTCAATTCCTACGATGTGGGGCACAGATGCAGTTCACGGTCACAATAACGTGGTTGGCGCGACATTATTTCCGCACAACATTGGTCTAGGTGCTGCAAATAATCCAGATCTTATAGAGGACATTGCTAATGCAACCGCTCAGGAAGTATTAGTTACCGGTATTGATTGGGTTTTTGCACCTACAGTAGCTGTGGTTCGAGATGATAGATGGGGAAGGACTTATGAATCTTACTCGGAAGATCCAGAAATCGTCCGTGCCTACTCTGCTTCCATAGTTTCTGGCTTACAAGGTGGTTCAGGCTCGGAATTCTTAGATGAAAAACATGTAATTAGTACGGTAAAACACTTTGTTGGAGATGGCGGTACAGTAGGTGGCGACGATCAAGGCAACAATATTGCCGATGAGCAAACCTTATTTGATATACATGCTCAAGGGTATGTTGGTGGTTTGACGGTAGGCGCACAATCTGTAATGGCCTCTTTTAATAGCTGGCATGGCGATAAAATTCATGGCAACAAATACCTGTTAACAACTGTGTTAAAAGACACCATGGGCTTTGATGGTTTTGTGGTTGGTGACTGGAATGGGCATGGTCAAATTAAAGGTTGCTCAAATGAGTCTTGCCCACAAGCAATTAACGCTGGTTTAGATATCTTTATGGCGCCAACGCAAAGTTGGAAGCCGCTTTATTACAACACAATTGAACAAGTAAAAACGGGTGTTATCCCAATGTCTCGCATTGACGATGCAGTTACTCGTATTCTTCGTGTCAAAGTACGTGCTGGTTTATTCGAAAAGCCAAGTCCTAAGGCAAGAGCGTTAGCGGGCAAAAATGACATCATAGGCCAACAAAGTCACCGGGCTATCGCACGTCAAGCGGTGCAGGAGTCACTAGTTTTATTGAAAAATAATAATAGTGTATTACCTTTAAACCCACAGCAAAATATTTTGGTTGCGGGCGACGCGGCACATAATATTGGCAAGCAGTCTGGTGGTTGGACAATTACTTGGCAAGGTACAGGTAATAAAAATAGCGACTTCCCAGGTGGTAGTTCTATTTATGATGGTATTAAGTCTGCGGTTGATTTAGCGGGCGGAACTGCGGAGCTAAGTATTGATGGTACTTATTCCAATAAACCCGACGTTGCTGTTGTGGTGTTTGGCGAAGAGCCTTACGCAGAAGGCAATGGCGATTTAGACAATTTAGAATATCAACGTCTTAACAAAACTGATTTGGCACTATTACAAAAGCTAAAAGCAGATGGCATTCCCGTGGTTTCAGTATTTATTACAGGTCGCCCTTTGTGGGTGAATGCAGAACTTAACGCATCAGATGCTTTTGTTGTTGCTTGGTTGCCAGGTTCTGAAGGGCAAGGTGTAGCGGATGTGCTAGTTGGAGATAAAGACGGTAAAGCGTTAATGGACTTTAAAGGTCGTTTGTCTTTTTCTTGGCCAGCAAATGCACAACAAGCAACGGTAAATGTTCATGATGAAGACTATGCGCCGTTATTTCCTTATGGTTACGGCTTAACTTATGACGCAGACACACAAGTACCTCAGCTAAATGAAGAAAGTGCTGTTGAGGTTGGTGAAATTAACGACTTAGTAATTATGCAGGGCACGATAAAAGCACCCATGAAACTCAAAATAGGTGTGGGCTCGGCAGCATTAGAAATGAATAGTAGTGTGTTAGAAAACAACACGGTTCACGTTCGAACCATCGACAAGGTGGTTCAAGAAGATGCACGTAAAGTCTCATTTAAAGGCAATGATACAGGGCGAGTAGCAATCGGCCATGCGTTTCCTACTGATTTGAGTAGTTACGTTGAAGGGAACGGTGTGCTTGTATTTAAAGCTTTGATTACTCAACCTTTAGCTGCGAATACCTTCAAGTTAGGTATGGACTGTGATTCTAACTGTAGTCAAGGTGTTGATTTGTCGTCCTTTGTTGATGTGAATCTGGCAAATCAATGGCAAACGGTAGAAATTCCATTGCAGTGTTTTGCTGAGAAAGGCACAAACTTAACAAAAGTATTTGAGCCTTTTGTAATACAAAGCAAAAGCGAGAGTAATTTGTCATTTGCTGATATATCAATAGCAGCAACGTCGAGTTCAACAAAAACAATCAATTGTAAAAAATAATAATAATTAATTAAATCAACAGGGCTGCTTGTAGTTATTTACACGGAAATAAATGTAAGCGGTTACATAATTGAGAGAACATAGATATGAGAAAGTTTAATTTGAAAAATACGGCGCTGTTATCAGCTACGTTGTTAGCGCTCGCGGGTTGCTCCGGTGAAGATGGTGTTTCTTCACGTGAAGTCCTTGAGTTTAATTCGGCACCTACTTTTACAAGTTCACCGCAGCTTGGTGTAAAGGCACAAAGTACGTTTAGTTTTCAGTTTAAAGCCGATGACGTAGACGCAGGCGATACGCTGACTTTTAGCGTAGGTGAACTTCCGGTTTGGATGTCGTTTGATGCGTCGACTAATACATTAAGTGGTGCGCCAGGTACATCTAATGTAGGTGTTCATACAGTTGAAGTTACGGTTACCGACGGTGCCTTAAAGCAAACACAACAGTTTGGTGTTTCAGTTACGCTACCAAAAGAAGTTGGAGCTTGGAATTTAGTTTGGAGCGATGAGTTTGATGGTACTGAACTTAATGACGCCAACTGGAATATTGAAACTGGTGACGGCTCTCAATACGGTTTAACAGGTTGGGGCAATAATGAGTTGGAGTGGTACCAAGCTGAAAATATCACCGTGAATGATGGTACATTAAAAATTACCGCAAAAGAGCAAGCAAGTAATGGCTACAACTATACATCTGGTCGCATGCGCAGTGATGAAAAGGTTGATGTTAAGTACGGTCGTATTGAAGCTCGTATTAAAGCGCCAGAAGGTCAAGGTTTGTGGTCAGCATTTTGGATGTTACCAACAGATAGCCAATACGGTGGCTGGGCTTCTGGTGGTGAAATTGACATTATGGAAATTGTTAGCCCGGTAGGTGCTGATAAACAAGAAGTTCATGGCACTATGCATTACGGTATGGCTTGGCCACTAAACAAAAGTGCTGGTGGTAAACATGAAATAAATGTTACGGACGAGTTTCACGTTTATGCAATAGAGTGGGAAAAAGACGAGATCCGCTGGTACGTTGATGATGTACATTTTGCTACCGTCCCTTCTGATACGTGGTGGAGCTATTATTATGAAAATCAAACAGAAGGTTACGCTTCCAATCCACAGGCACCATTTGACCAAGACTTTCATTTGTTACTTAACCTAGCGGTTGGCGGAAATTGGCCTGGCAGTCCAGATGAAGCAACGGTATTCCCGGCGACCTTAGAAGTGGATTATGTTCGCGTTTATGAATGTGACGCGAATACAGAAACAGGACAAGGCTGTGTAAGTAACGTGAGTACTGATGTTGAAGCGCCTGTTGCAGACTCGGTATTTGTTGAAAGTTACGACCTGTATATCGACGCACCTCAATCAATTACTTGGGACTTAGACTCTGAAGTTGCTGAAAGAGCACTTCAAGCCGGAGTTGCTTGGGACAATGAAGGTGCTATTACCTTGATGGAAACTGACATAGGTGGCGATCAAGGTACTGTTTTAGAAGTAACTACATCAAACATGGGCAACATAGCCATCAATGCGGTAGATTCAGGTGTGTTCAATTTGTTCGGTATGGGTAATTCAAACGAGCCGTGGAAATTGCATGCGGGTGAGCTAAAGCTAGATATGTATATTGATAGTGCAATAACGCCAGCAGATAGTGTTATCACTATTAAAATGGACAGTGGTTGGCCAAAACTAGGTTATAAGAGTTTTGTTGCTGGTGATTTACCTCAAGACGAATGGTTTAGCTTGTCAGTTCCAGTTAATGACTTAGTGGCAACACCGGGCGAGCAACCATTAAATACATCAGCCGTAATAAACTTATTTGTAGCTGAGTTTAGTGCTGCAGCGCATGTTATGTTCGATAATATTTCACTGGTATGTGGTCATAAAGACCAAGGCGGTTGTGGTATCAACCCTCCTGAAGTTGAAGTTCAAGGCGAACAAATTAATGTATTTGACGATGCAGTAAATGAAGAAATTTGGACAAATGGTTTAGGTGCTTGGGACTCGGCAACGGGTGCTGATTACTTTGACGGTGCAACATCGAATCACGTTACATGGGCAATTATCGATAGCGACGACGCTGAGCGCGGTAAAGTCATTGAAGTGTCGTACGGTTCAAATGGCGCAGACGGCTTACTTTATATTCAATCTGGTAGACCGGTTAACTTAGCTGATTTCTCTGAAGGTGCATTAGTATTTGATATTAAAGTGCTTGATTACGCCGATACAACTAGCGGTATCAGCTACAAAATTGACTGTATTTACCCATGTTCAACGGGCGACCAAGTGTTAGGTGTTGTTGGTGATGGTCAATGGGAAACAATTACAGTACCGGTTGCTGACTTGGTTAATCTTGGCTTAAACGTAAATTCGGTAAATACAGGTTTAGTTATTTACCCAACGTGGGGCGATCAACAAGGTGTAACACTTCAAGTTGATAACATTCGCTGGGAAAAAGAGTTAACAGGCGATTCAGGCACGCCAGATACACCAAGTGTTAATGGTGGCGTGATGATCTATGCGGATTCAGCAGACAGTAACTGGTCATTATGGGATTGTTGTGGCGGTGCTGTTTATGCAGAAGTGGCTGAAGATGGTCGAGGCAACGTTGCTCAGTTTACGTTTAATTCAACGCCAACTGTAGCCGGTGCTAAAGCACTAACGGCGCACGACGCTTCAAACCTAACAAATGGCACATTAGAATTTGACTTAAAAGTTGTAACTCAGCCTACCGATACAAGTGGTGACTGGTTGCTTAAAGTTGAAGGCATAAGCCAACAAGTATTTGCTGAGCTTGCCCTTTCAGAAAGCAACGAAGGAGTAGCGCCAGTTACAGGTGAATGGCAACATTACACTTTTGACTTAAGCGCTTTAGAAGCAGACGGTTTGAGCTTGTCATCGGTTAATATCATCATGATTTTCCCAACATGGGGAACTGGTGCCGGTGCGGTTTATCAGTTGGATAACTTAGTTATTCGAGGCGAGTAATTAAATATCATTAAGAAGTTGCAATCACTTCTTAATGATAAAAAATTGATACAAAAAAGCCGCTGTAATAGCGGCTTTTTTATTTGAGTAAATTCGACGTTAATCAAATAGCTCTATTTAAGTAGCTTTTATGCTACACCTTCGAATGGAACAATCCTGTCCCCAATACTATTTAAAATATCTACCTGACCATCGCATACTGCGATAATAGAGCGTCCTTGTTTCAATTCCTCTGGTATAACAATACGGCCATTTTGATTTTTACTGAAATTATGAGTCTCGTGGCGTAAGTCAAGTGCACCATCCTCAAAAAAGATCAAAGTAGCTTGTGTAACCGGGTCATGTAACATCAGATAACCTTTTATATTTATTCATTTCATATCGGCTATTTGAACGTAATCAATTTATATGCAAAAAGCAAACATAATTATTCGAGGAAATGTAAAAAAGCGTTAGATAACGCTAAAAGCGAGATCTAACGAAAATAATCTCTGATATGACCAATAAGTTTCAATAAATTAGAAGCTTAAAGACGTCGATAAATATAAGTTTCTGCCTTGGGCCAGAATTTTATCTCCCGTCTTTAAATCATCTCCCATCGACATAACCATAGGTCGATATCGGCCGGATAGATGACTTGAGTAATTTCGATCGAATAGATTACTAATGCCCAATTGTAGTGACCACTTATTAGCAGAATACCTTGCGCTGATATCTGTTGTTGCGTAGCCAGTGCTTGCGATTTCATTGTTTAACACCGAAACACGATCTTGATTAGCCACAACATGTTCACTTAACTGCAATAACCAATTATCAAGTTGATAATTAAGACCAATACGGATTGAGTCTGCACTAATACGATATAAATCTTCATCAACATCGTCACGTTCGCCTCGAACCATACTCAATATTGCGTCAAGATAAAATGCGTCTGTCACTTGCCAATGACCAATTAAATCTAAACCATATAATGTTGCATCAAGATTAGAAAATTGCATTGGTCTTGTGCCTCCCATCATAGATGCCACCATATTGGCTTGCATGTTCGCAGATGGAAGTGCTTGTATATAATCATCAATTTTTTGGTAATAAACTTGTGGCGAAAGCAACATTGTTTCGTTTTTATATTCAAGCCCTAAATTGATTTGATACGCTGTTTCGTTGCTTAGCTCCGGGTTACCAATATAGGTATGACCATCTGCCAATCCACCAGTCGCTTGCATCGGAATCCAAAGGTAACGCTCTTGGTATGATGGCGCTTTTTGTTTTATGCCTGCCGCGTAAAGCAAATTAATAGTCTCGTTTATTGCTTGAGTATATGACAGTGCTACATCAAACAAGGTGTCTGATTGCTTGTTGTTGGCTTCAGCAAAGTTATCTTGCAACATACCAATTGCAGGGCTCATCATTGCCATGTGATGACTGACATCGCCAGCGTCGCTACTATGCTGTTTTATTCGCGCACCTAATGTAAGTTGACCACTGTCCAACTCAGACTTTAATTCAGAAAATGCGCTAACAACATCATCTTCAACATCATTAAAGTTTACGACTTTAAACATCATATTATCGGGAGAAGTAATCACAGCGCTATGTGTAGACTTTAGAAGATCAATACCATAAGTAAGCTCACCAAACTTCAACTCTGTGGATATCGCTAGATTTGCGCTCAGTGACGTTGCCGCCGCAGTATTATAACGAGTCATCATAGGGTTCATGTTTGAACGCAAGCTATAGTTGTCCATGCCATGTGTCGCGTCGCTATAACCTATGTGCCAAACCATAGCTAATTCATTAAGCTTAGCATGACCATTCAGATTAAATTGCTCTGTGTCGATGTAATCGATATCCATTGGTAACGCAGGTGTACCAGAAGGATTGGTGTTTGTACGCTTGTAGTTAAAGTGTGTTTCGGCATCTCCTGAAGTATAAGCCAAGTCCAGTCCTGACTGAATTCGGTTATAGGAGGTTGGCGAGATTAAGGTACCATTTCCAGACTTTTGATCGCCGGCATATTGTTTATTAACAAAAGCAAAAAATGCGTATTTATCATTAGCGACGTTTACCATCGGTGAAACAAAATAACCATCACCTTGAGATTGATAGCCAACAGACAAATTCCCTGTGATTTCAGTTTCGCTGTTGTTGGCAAATTGAGCCTGATTATGCTGGATTTTTATCGCGCCGCCATAGGAATTAATGCCAACAGAGACGGGCGCTATGCCACGATATACTTTGGTTGATTCTACATTTGTTGGGACTGCATAACTCATCGGGGAGTCCATCGCATTAGGACCAGCGCCTACCATGGTTTGATTATCAATATAAACACCAATACGATCGCCGAACAACCCTCTGTATTGAGCGATACCAGTAATAACGCCGTTTTTATTGGTAGCTGCGACAGCCGCAGATTTTAACCAATCTGCCGCGTCAGCGACGTTATTAGAAGGGGCTAACGCCATCGATTTTTGTTGAGAAGTGAGTTTACTTGAACTTATTTCAATCACTTCCATAGAAGAGTTGTCAGCGCAAACTGACGTCGAAACATATAGCAGGCCACACACAGACGTGAGTAGAGATTTGTTTTTCATTGTTACAACCTTTGTTTAGTTTATTTATTGTTTTTTTTGTAAGTTAAACAAAGGTAATTGGTGGGGCCCTGTTAGGAGGTTGTAAAAAGACAGGTGTTGTAATGACATCACTATTAGCCTCAATAGTTATCGAAACGTAAAATAGTTCTGTTGGAAAATTGATAGCATAATGAGAAATAATACTTGGGCTATCAAATTCAAAAATACAAAGAGGACAATGTGCTGTCCCATTTGATACGTTGTGAGGCGGTAGTGTTTCTGCTCCACTTTCTAGTGATTGTGGGTCAATACCTATCTGTTGGGCAACTTGATTAAAGAATAGCGTTGCTTCTTGCTGAGAAACCCATTGAAAGCCGTTAGACGTACATATGAGCTGCTTGTTGTTTTCAGCGCTCGCTAAAACCGTAAGACTTGGTCCTACTAGATTTAATGCTAAGCATAGAATAAAAAACAACTGAATGAAGTAGCGCATTGATACTCTCAAGGATTATTTAAATAAAATCATATCGAAAAAATCAGTTAGGACAATTAAAATTTTAAGTTTAATCAAAATAGCTAAGCAAACGCAGTTGTTTTGCTATAAAAAACAACAAAAAGGCAAGTTTGTTGGCTTTGCTACTTTACGGTGGTCAAAATTACTGCTAACTTATCTACAGTCTGCGCAAACCTGCGCCAAGAATTCAAAACACAAACTTCAGAACCTTCATATCAATTACAAAGACATCTCAATATGCATTTACGTGAATTAAAAAATAAGCCAATTAGCGAACTCGTTAAATTAGCCGAGTCGATGGGCTTAGAAAATATGGCGCGTCTGCGCAAGCAAGACATCATTTTTTCAATCTTGAAAAAACATGCCAAAAGCGGTGAATCCATCTACGGTGATGGAGTATTAGAAATTTTACAAGACGGGTTTGGATTTTTGCGCTCAGCAGATTCTTCTTACTTAGCCGGACCTGACGATATTTATGTTTCTCCAAGTCAAATCCGACGCTTTAACCTTAGAACGGGTGATTCAATTTCTGGATTAATTCGTCCACCTAAGGATTCAGAACGTTATTTTGCGTTGTTAAAAATAGAACAAGTTAACTACGACAAACCAGAAATATCGCGCAACAAAATCTTATTTGAAAACCTTACTCCTCTTCACGCTACTTCTCGTTTCACAATGGAACGTGGCAACGGCTCAACTGAAGATATTACAGCTCGAGTATTAGACTTAGCGGCACCAATTGGCCGTGGTCAGCGTGGTTTGATTGTTGCTCCGCCAAAAGCCGGTAAAACAATGTTGATGCAAAACATTGCGACGTCAATTGCAGCAAATCACCCAGAAGCGACATTAATGGTACTTCTTATTGACGAACGTCCGGAAGAAGTAACAGAAATGCAACGCCTAGTTAAAGGTGAAGTAGTAGCCTCAACGTTTGATGAACCAGCTTCTCGTCACGTACAAGTAGCAGAAATGGTGATCGAAAAGGCAAAACGTTTAGTAGAACACAAGAAAGACGTGGTTATCTTACTTGACTCCATTACACGTTTGGCACGTGCCTACAACACAGTAATCCCTTCATCGGGTAAAGTACTTACTGGTGGTGTGGATGCTAACGCTTTACACAAACCAAAGCGTTTCTTTGGTGCAGCGCGTAATGTCGAAGAAGGCGGCAGTTTAACAATTATCGCCACGGCACTTGTTGATACAGGTTCGAAGATGGACGAAGTTATCTACGAAGAGTTTAAAGGTACAGGTAATATGGAATTACACTTGAACCGCAAGATAGCAGAGCGTCGTGTTTTCCCTGCCATCGACTTTAATCGCTCAGGTACTCGTCGTGAAGAATTAATGACATCACAAGATGAGTTGCAAAAAATGTGGATTTTGAGAAAAATCGTGCATCCAATGCAAGAAGTTGAAGCGATGGAATTCCTAATTGATCGCTTAGCGATGACGAAGACGAACGAAGAGTTCTTCAAAGCAATGAAACGCCAAAAAGGCGCGTAATTCTTAGTAAGTCATCAGCGCAAAAGCCCAATTAATATTGGGCTTTTTTGTTATTTAAATATGATTACTCAAGTGGCCAAACTGGTGTAAGCCTTAAGTCCATAGAGTGGCCAGTAAAATAAAATTAATCGTAAATGTTTAGGCCAATATGAAATATAAAGATCTTAGAGATTTTATAGATAAACTTGAAGAGCAGGGCGAGTTAATTCGTATCACTGCTGAAGTTGATCCTGATTTAGAAATGACTGAAATTGCAGATCGAACGTTGCGCGGTGAAGGCCCTGCTTTGTTATTCGAAAATCCTAAAGGATATTCAATTCCAGTACTGGCAAATTTATTTGGTACCCCTAAACGAGTTGCAATGGGAATGGGCCAAGACAGCGTAGAAGCACTGCGTGAAGTAGGTAAAACACTCGCCTTTTTAAAGGAACCAGAGCCGCCAGCAGGCTTTAAAGACGCCTTTTCTAAGTTGCCAATTTTTAAACAAGTTCTGAATTTATCGCCAAAAGAAGTTAAAAAAGCGCCGTGTCAAAAAGTGGTTATTGAAGGTGATGATGTTGATTTAACAAAGTTACCTATCATGCGCTGCTGGCCAGGCGACGTAGCTCCATTGGTAACTTGGGGTTTAACCGTAACCAAAGGCCCAAATAAACCTAGGCAAAACTTAGGCATATACCGACAGCAGCTATTAGGTCCAAACAAACTAATAATGCGCTGGTTATCACATCGTGGTGGTGCACTTGATTTCCAAGAGTTTAAAAAATCAAATCCAGGTGAGAAATACCCAGTCGCTGTTGCGCTCGGTGCAGATCCCGCTACTATTTTAGGTGCAGTGACACCGGTTCCAGATACGTTAAGTGAATACGGATTTGCCGGTTTACTTCGCGGTGACAAAACGGAAGTCGTTAAGTGTATTTCTAATGACTTACAAGTCCCGGCGTCGGCAGAGTTTGTACTGGAGGGTTATTTAGACCCTGAAGAAATGGCGCCAGAAGGGCCATATGGTGACCATACGGGTTATTATAATGAGGTGGAGTCTTTTCCTGTATTTACCGTAACTCATATAACGCATCGTAAAGATCCTATTTATCACAGTACCTATACAGGTCGTCCACCTGATGAACCTGCAATATTAGGCGTCGCGTTGAATGAAGTTTTTGTGCCTATCATTCAAAAGCAATTCCCAGAAATTGTAGACTTTTATTTGCCACCAGAAGGTTGTTCTTATCGAATGGCCGTAGTGACGATGAAAAAGCAATACCCAGGTCATGCTAAGCGAGTAATGATGGGAGTTTGGTCTTTCCTTCGTCAGTTCATGTACACAAAATTTGTGATCGTATGTGATGATGATGTCAATGCCCGTGATTGGAACGATGTAATGTGGGCGATTACGACACGAATGGATCCGGCTCGAGACACGGTAATGATTGAAAATACGCCGATAGACTATTTAGATTTTGCATCGCCAGTATCTGGTTTAGGTTCAAAAATGGGCTTAGATGCCACTAATAAGTGGGCCGGTGAAACAGATAGAGAATGGGGCGAACCTATTGAGATGTCGCCAGAAATAAAAGAAAAGGTTGACCAGCGTTGGGATGAATTTGGCATTATTTTAAATAAAAAGTAAGCATCAAATTTATCCGTACGTTTAACAATATGATAAACACTGCTTTAACTAACTAATTGGTTAAAGTAGAACAAATTTCATGAGTACTTAATCTCTGCACGAACTGGTCTATAGTTTAAGTACTCTGTAATACTAGGAAAAGAGTAAATGTCTGCATATCAGATAAATGCCGAAGTTGTGTCAATTGACGCAGTAACAGATTACGTAAAAATTGTTAGATTAAAACCGACTGAGCCTGCTAATTTTTTAGCCGGTCAATATCTCCAAGTCGTGCTGTCGGAGCAAGACAAGCGTATTTTTTCCATCGCCTCTAGCCCAACCGCAGAATATATTGAGTTGCATATTGGTGCAGGTCCAGATGATGCTTACCCGCAAGGTGCATTAGATCATATGGCCAATAATAGGCATGTAACACTGGAGATAGGATTAGGTTCAGCACATTTAAACTTAGCATCAGAGCGCCCAATTATATTAATGGCAGGGGGCACAGGATTTTCATACGTTAAATCGATTGCTGACTATTTAGCAGAAACGAAGCCAAACCATACGGTTTTACTATTTTGGGGTGCAAAAAACGCACAAGCATTATATGCCTCAGATTACTTAGTTGAATGGGCTGCTAAACACCCTAACTTCCAATTTATTCCTGTTGTTGAAGAATCTGACGACAATTGGACAGGAAAAACAGGTTATGTACATCATGCTGTGATGGAAGATATAAGCAGTTTAGAGCCGTATGATGTTTATTTAGCCGGACCTTTTAAAATGGCTGGCATTGCCAGAGAAGACTTTATAAATCAAAAAGGTGCTATCAAAGAGCAGTTATTTGCAGACGCGTTTGCTTTTATTTAAATAAAGTAGATGAGAACTCGGTACGCTAAACATCATGCAGTGTCATTCAGGACCGCAATAAAATAGTATTACGGGGGTAGTAAAATTACTCCCAAGAAAATTAACAGCAGGAGCAACAGTTCAATGAATGTGGAAATCAGATTAGCCGATTATCATGTTGCCAAAGATGGCGAAGACTTAGTAAACCTTCTAAATGGATACGCATTAGATCCTATGGGCGGAGCGGAAGCGTTAAATGAATATAGTCGTACCAATTTAGTAAGCGCGTTATCAAAAATACCGCACGCATTCACTGTTTTGGCTTACGTTGATGATAAACCTGCTGGGTTAGTAAATTGTTTTGAAGGCTTCTCAACCTTCGCTTGTAAGCCTGTGATTAATATTCATGATGTAACGGTATCTGAGAACTTTCGCGGTTTGGGTTTAAGCCAAAAAATGCTAGATAAAGTTGAAGAGGTGGCCAAATCACGTGGCGCATGTAAGCTTACTCTTGAAGTATTAGAGGGTAATACGGTGGCTCGCAATTCATATTTAAAATATGGATTTAAAGGTTATGAGCTTGATCCGGAAATGGGCAAAGCCGAATTCTGGGAGAAGAAACTCAGCTAATCAGAACCCATATTTCAATGATTAAGCCTGCTTTTGTTTCTCTTGCTGCTTTTGTTTAAGATATTCAGCGCAGGCTTTTTCCATCAACCGCATAGCTCTATCTGCCGCCACTTTGTCATTTGCAGCTTTTGCTTCGGCTAAATCTAATTGCGCATTCTGACAATCATCGGAATGCTTCTTCTTATATTCTTTGTTGTCCCCTGGTCGCTGATCTTCGTCAGTATTTAGATTGGTTTGAAGGGTATTACATCCAAGCAACAAAAATACTGCGCTTGCTAAAACGCTAACCGATATTAGTTTTAATAATATTCTTTTCATATTTCAGCTCCCTAAGAACGTTCTAAAATCTACAAAAAAATATATTAGTCGCCCATGATTAATAAGGATGTTGTTGTAGATATAAAATTGGTGATTGATCGATTTTAATCAACCCACGCTTTGGTCTGTCTAAGTCGATGATGATGAATACTATTAATGTGATTAGCAACGACACCATAGTTATTTGAACCGTCATACGACTCCCACTCAGCCCTACGGAATAGCCCAAAATAGCGACAGATGCGACAAAGACTATAAATAATAAGATTAGCACGACATCCGGAACGTGCATTTTTATTAATGCATTACGTGTATTTTGATGCTCAATAAGTTTAAAAATTGAGTGAGTGAATTCACTCTCTAAAGAGGCTTGCAATAAGGCCTTTTGAATCTCAATTGTATGGTTTACAACTCGAATACGTTCTTGTTCGTTGGCAATACTTACAGCACTTAATTCAATTTTAGCATCAACGTATTGCGACAACAGTTGCTGTGCTGCTAGGGACTCTTGCTCTGGTAACCGGCTAGCATGAAGCATAGACTGCTGTATTACATTAGCCTCATCAATGACGGCCATACTACGAGCATTAAAGCGTTCCATTGACATGCTGAAGGTGAAACCTAGTAATAAGGCCAATAAGCCTAAAATCGACGCCTGAATTGAGCCTGTTAAAGATTTTACTTCGTCGGAAGTTCGACGTTGAACATATCGGCCAAGATAAAAGCCCAGCTCATTAAATAAAATAATACTAAAAAACAAAACAGTAGCGATTAATATGCTGCTGTGTTGATAAAGCCAACCTGGATCGGGCGTCGTCATATTCTTTCCTTATAAAAAACCACCGATGTCGGTGGTTTTGTCTGATTTTATTGCTGAGGCACTCTTACCCAGCCTTCCATTAAGACCCGCGCACTGCGACTCATAATAGCTTTCTTAACTTGCCAATTACCATCTAGCATTTCAGCTTCAGCACCAACCTTTAAGGTACCGCTAGGGTGACCAAATGTCACGGCCGTTCGATTACTACCGCCTGCTGCTAGGTTTACCAGCGTATTTGGAATAGCAGCTGCGGTGCCAATTGCAACAGCGGCTGTGCCCATCATAGCATGATGAAGTTTACCCATGGACAATGCACGTACAGACACGTCTATATCCGTTTTGGCGATGTGTTTACCACTCGAGGTAACATAATCAGCTGGTGGCGCAACAAAGGCTACTTTTGGCGTATGCTGGCGCGCAACGGCCTCGCTAATGTTTTGAATTAGACCCATTTTAACGGCGCCATGTGCTCGAATATGTTCAAAACGCGCTAATGCGGCGTCGTCATTATTAATAGCTTCTTGCAATTCTGTACCGGTATAACCTATATCGGCTGCATTAAGGAAAATAGTTGGTATGCCAGCATTGATCATAGTGGCTTTATACGTCGCGTCAGGAAAATCACCGATTGCAGGTACTTCTAGCTCATCCACTACATTGCCTGTAGGGAACATAGCGCCTTCACCGTCAGCTGGGTTTAAAAATTGCACTTCCACTTCTGCGGCTGGAAACGTAACACCATCAAGTTCAAAATCACCGGTTTCCTGAACTTCGCCATTGGTCATAGGGACTTGGGCAATAATAGTTTTACCAATATTCGCTTGCCAAATACGAACCGTCGCAATGCCATCTTTTGGAATTCGGTCGGCGTCAACTAAGCCATTTGAAATGGCAAAGGAACCTACCGCAGCGGTTAAGTTTCCACAGTTACCACTCCAATCAATAAAAGGCTTATCTATAGCAACTTGTCCAAATAAGTAATCAACATCATGACCGGCTTTGTTGCTTTTAGACAAAATGACGGTTTTACTTGTGCTTGATGTTGCTCCGCCCATTCCGTCTGTGTGTTTTCCGTATGGATCTGGGCTACCAATTACTCTAAGTAATATGGCGTCACGCGCTTCGCCTGGCTCTTGGGCTTCTAGTGGTAAGTCGTCTAAGCTAAAGAAGACACCTTTACTAGTGCCGCCACGCATATAAGTAGCTGGAATTTTTATCTGAGGCAAATGTGTTGAAGACATTACATTCCTCCTTATGTTTGTATGAGATGAAAAGCGGCAAGTTAGACTCACCGCTTTATTTCAGAAACTTAACTGGGTACACCAGTTAGCTCATAATTTAGTTGCCTTGAGACTCTAAGAAGTCTTGTGCAAAGCGCTGTAATACACCGCCAGCAGCATAAATTGAAACTTCTTCAGCAGTGTCTAAGCGACACTTAACTGGAACTTCAACTGAACTGCCATCTTTGCGATTAACAACAACTGCTAACGTTGCACCAGGCGTTGGTTCGCCCTTAACGTCATAAGTTTCAGTGCCGTCTAAACCTAATGTCTTGCGTGTTGTGCCAGGCATAAACTCAAGTGGTAAAACGCCCATGCCAATCAAGTTAGTACGGTGAATACGCTCAAATCCTTCGGCTACAATTACTTCTACGCCCGCTAAACGAACACCTTTAGCAGCCCAGTCTCGCGAAGAGCCTTGACCGTAATCGGCACCGGCAACAATAATTAGTGGTTGTTTGCGTTCCATGTAGGTTTCAATCGCTTCCCACATGCGGGTTACTTTGCCTTCTGGCTCAATTCGAGCAAAAGAGCCTTGCTTAACCTGCCCATTTTCTTGAACCATTTCATTCAATAGTTTTGGGTTAGCAAACGTAGCGCGTTGTGCCGTTAAGTGATCGCCACGGTGCGTTGCGTAACTGTTAAAGTCTTCTTCCGGCAAGCCCATTTTATGTAGATATTCGCCAGCAGCGCTGTCCATCATAATGGCATTTGAAGGCGATAAGTGATCCGTAGTGATGTTATCACCAAGCACAGCTAATGGGCGCAGGCCTTTCATTGTGCGTTCACCTGCTAATGCACCTTCCCAATAAGGAGGGCGACGGATGTACGTACTTTGCGGACGCCAATCATACAAAGGATTATTGTCTTCGCCGTAATCTACCGTTAGGTCGAACATTGGCTCGTATACCTTACGGAACTGCTCAGGTTTAACGCTCGCTTTTATAACCGCATCAATTTCTTCATCGTTTGGCCACAAGTCTTTAAGAGTAATTGGGTTACCGTCTTTGTCGTGACCTAAAATGTCTTTTTCGATGTCAAAGCGAATGGTACCGGCAATGGCATAAGCAACAACAAGTGGCGGTGACGCCAAGAATGCCTGATCTGCATGCGGGTGAATACGGCCATCGAAGTTTCGGTTACCCGATAAAACTGCGGTGCTGTATAAATTACGATCTTTAATTTCTTGCGCAATTTTAGGGTCTAGTGCGCCACTCATACCATTACAAGATGTACAAGCATAAGCGACAACACCAAAGCCTAGTTGCTCTAGTTCAGGCAATAAGTTTGCCTCTTCTAAATACATAGTGACGGCTTTAGAACCAGGCGCTAATGAAGACTTAACCCAAGGTTTACGTAACAGGCCATGTTTGTTTGCATTTCGAGCTAACAGGCCAGCTGCAACCATATTGCGCGGATTACTGGTATTAGTACAGCTTGTAATTGCTGCGATAATCACTGCACCATCTGGCATTTTGCCTTCTTCATTTTCAACAATGCCGGCAATACCTTTTGACTTTAAGTCAGTGGTGGCAACGCGAGCATGTGGATTAGAAGGACCAGCCATATTACGAACAACACTTGAAAGGTCAAAAGTTAGAACTCGTTCGTACTCGGCTTCAACCATATCATCAGCCCATAAGCCGGTGTGTTTTGCATAGTTTTCAACTAATTTTACTTGGTCATCTTCACGGCCAGTTAGCGTTAGATAGTCGATGGTTTGCTGATCGATATAGAACATTGCAGCTGTGGCACCAAATTCTGGTGTCATGTTGGAAATGGTCGCTCTATCGCCTAGCGTTAGTGCGTTTGCGCCTTCACCAAAAAACTCTAAGTACGATGATACAACACGTTCGTTACGTAAAAACTCTGTTAACGCTAAAACGATATCTGTACTGGTAATGCCTGGCTGAGGTTTGCCAGTTAGTTCAACACCAATAATATCCGGTAAACGCATGTAAGACGCACGGCCTAACATAACGCTTTCAGCTTCAAGACCACCAACACCAACGGCAATAACGCCTAGTGCATCAACCATAGGTGTGTGGCTGTCGGTTCCAACTAATGTATCAGGGAAGGCAACGCCATCGCGGCTTTGAATAACCGGTGACATGCGCTCTAAGTTAATTTGGTGCATGATGCCGTTACCTGGAGGGATAACGTCAACATTTTTGAATGCGGTCTTAGTCCAGTTGATAAAGTGAAAGCGGTCTTCGTTACGACGGTCTTCAATGGCACGGTTTTTCTCAAACGCGTCTTTTTCAAAACCAGCGTGTTCTACGGCTAAAGAGTGATCAACAATTAATTGAGTTGGTACAACTGGGTTCACTTTTGCTGGGTCGCCACCTTTTTCAGCAATGGCATCACGTAAGCCTGCTAAATCAACTAAGGCGGTTTGGCCAAGAATATCATGACATACAACGCGGGCAGGGAACCACGGGAAATCTAAGTCGCGTTTGCGCTCGATTAATTGCGTTAATGAGTCCGTCAGTTTATCTTCTGGGCATTTTCGTACTAGGTTTTCCGCTAGTACCTTTGATGTATAAGGTAGTTTTGCATAAGCGCCTGGCTTAATGGCATCCACTGCTTCTTTTGTATCGAAAAAGTCGATACCTGCATTTGGTAGTGGTTTTCTGTAATTCATATTCATTTTAATCACCAATTCATTGTTACGAATGAATGTTATTTGGTTTTATAAAAAGAAGCGGGAACAAAGAGGCCCCGCGACTTTAGAGCGTCGACGGCTTTTAAATGTTGAGTCACAAATTTGTGGACTCTATTTAAAAGCCTGACCTTAGGAGTTTGCTATCGCCGAGGTATTAACGCTCTGCAATTGGCGTAACTGGACGTAACTCTTCGCCTGTGTAATCTGCAGAAGGACGAATGATACGGTTATCAGCACGTTGCTCCATAACATGTCCAGCCCAACCTGTAACGCGAGACATTACAAAGATAGGTGTAAACAACGGCGTAGGAATACCCATGAAGTGGTATGCAGACGCGTGGAAGAAATCGGCATTACAGAACAAGCCTTTTTCGCGCTTCATTACTTCTTCACAACGAACAGATACTGGGTATAAAACTGTGTCACCTACATCTTTACCAAGCTTCTCTGCCCAGCCTTTGATGATTTCGTTGCGAGGGTCTGAGTCAGAATAAACCGCGTGACCAAAGCCCATGATTTTTTCTTTGCGTTCAAGTTTGCCCATCATTTCTTGTTCAGCATGATCAGCAGATGTGAAGCCTTCAATCATTTCCATCGCCGCTTCGTTTGCGCCACCGTGTAATGGACCGCGTAAAGAGCCAATTGCACCGGTTACACAAGAGTGCATGTCTGACAATGTAGAGGCACAAACACGTGCAGTGAATGTTGACGCGTTAAACTCATGCTCAGCATAAAGAATTAGAGAAACGTGCATTACTTGCTCATGCAACTCATTCGGTTTTTCACCGTGAAGCATGTGCAGGAAGTGCGCGCCAATTGAGTCATCATCTGTTTCAACGTCAATGCGAACGCCATCGTGTGAGAAGCGGTACCAGTAACAAATGATACTTGGGAAACTTGCTAATAAACGGTCACTGACGTCTTGTTGTTGGTCAAAGCTAGTTTCCATTTCTAGGTTACCAAGCATTGAACAACCTGTACGCAATACATCCATTGGGTGTGCGTTTGCAGGGATGCGCTCTAGTACATCTTTAAGTGCTTGAGGAAGACCACGCATACCGTGAAGCTTCTTCTTATATGCATCAAGTTCAGACTGAGTTGGAAGGTTACCTTTTAAGATTAGGTACGCCACTTCTTCAAATTGACAATTGTTCGCTAAGTCTTTTACGTCATAACCACGGTAGGTTAAACCTGAACCTGACTTACCAACGGTTGAAAGGGCTGTTTTACCTGCAACTTGACCGCGAAGACCCGCGCCACTTAATACTTTAGCCATGATTTCTCTCCTGAGTTAACCTGTTAAATTTATTCATGTTGAGCGCCTTATTTACGACGCTTTATTATTTTTTAAGCGAGCCAAAAATTGACTCACTTTTTATCTAGTTGTACTAATCAATATTCATAAATTGGTTGTTTTTATTACTTATTTTTGCCTTCTGCAAATAATGAATCTAGCTTTTGCTCGTAGTCGTGATACCCAAGGTAGTCATACAGGTCCATACGAGTTTGCATTGAATCTACTACGGCTTTTTGATCGCCATCGTTCAAAATATGTTTATAAACATTTTCAGCAGCTTTATTCATTGCGCGGAACGCACTTAATGGATAAAGAACCATGTCACAGCCCCATTCACCTAGCTGCTCTTTGTTCCAAAGTTCAGTTTTACCAAACTCTGTAATGTTCGCTAGAATTGGCACATCTAACGCTTCAGAGAATGCACGGTAATGCTCTTCTGTTTGCACAGCTTCAGCAAAAATACCGTCAGCACCGGCTGCAACGTAAGCTTTTGCACGCTCAATAGCCGCTTCTAAACCTTCTTGAGCAAATGAATCCGTACGCGCCATGATGAAAAAGTCTGGGTCGGTACGCGCATCTACTGCTGCTTTAATACGATCAACCATTTCTGCAGTAGAAACGATTTCTTTGTTAGGACGGTGACCACAACGCTTTTGCGCCACTTGGTCTTCCATGTGAACGGCCGCTGCGCCCGCTTTTTCCATATCACGAATGGTTTTAGCAATATTAAATGCGCCACCCCAACCAGTGTCAATATCCACCATTAATGGTAGGTCACAGGCAGATGTAATGCGCTGTACGTCAACAATAACGTCATTTAATGAAGTCATGCCTAAATCAGGCAGACCATATGATGCGTTAGCAACACCGCCACCAGAAAGGTAAATAGCTTGGTGACCAATTTGTTTAGCCATCATTGCTGAGTACGCGTTAATAGTGCCTACAATTTGTAGAGGTTTGTTGTCTTTTAATGCTTGGCGAAACTTCTTACCTGCGCTCATGCTGTTCTCTCTTTTTTGTTAAACCTGTTGATGACATTTACTAGCAATGTCGGTTAATTTTTTTGCATCGAGATTAATTTGTTCTCGATATTATTTTTAGAATAAAGGATGTGTCGACGCATCAGCATTTCGGCGAGCTCTTCGTCGCGGTTGCTAATGGCTTGTACGATATTTTTGTGCTCATCAAAAGCGGTAGTAACACGAGGGCCTGCCATACCTAATTGCACGCGATACATGCGAACTAAGTGGTAAATTCCGTTGATGAGCATGTCGATTAAATGTTGGTTTTTACTGCCTAAAATGACTCGATAATGAAAGTCTAAATCGCCAGCTTCTTGGTAATAAGACTGACCATCTTTAACTTTGTCAAAATGTTTACTGAGGAGTTTGTTAAGGTCTGCAATTTCTTTATCCGTCATGTTTTTAGCTGCGAGTCTTGCAGCCATGCCTTCTAAAGATTCGCGAACTTGGTAAAGTTCAATTAATCCATCTACCGACAACGTTGCAACACGGGCACCGACATTGGCTTTGCGTTCAACTAAAAAGCTAGACTCTAATCGGTTCATTGCCTCACGAATAACAGCTCGGCTAACGCCATACTTTGTCGACAACTCAGCTTCGCTTAATTTTTGTCCAGCTGACAGGTCTCCTTCAACGATATCCGCTCTTAATTTAATAAAAGTCTTGTCTGCCGCGGTAACAGGCTGCTCAATTGGAAGTGTAATTTTGCCCACAATCAAACTCTAGGTTTTATAAATTGTAGACAATATAGGCTTGAGTACTCCAAAAATCAAACATTAGAGCAAAGTTTAATAGTGGAAATGTTGAGGTTGTCGACAAAACTGTATTGAGAAATTGACAGCTTTGCCTTTCAAAAAGAAACGACGTTATGGTTTTAAACCGTTAACTTCCCATGCAGACCATTTGTTTTGTTTAGCTAGTTCATTTGCTCTTAAGTACATCGCCTTGGCAAGCTCTGGTTTTCCTTGGGCCGTTAGTAAATCCGCTTTTGCTTTATACCATTCGGGCATTTTTTTAGCGGCTAACTTTACTTGTGCAATTAATGCATCTGCTTTTTCGATCTGATTTTTCTTTAACCAGCCATTGGCTAACTGAATGGCAATTTGCGCATGAGCGTCTGGAAATCTGCTTTGAATAGACTTAAGAATTTCGCCTATTTTATTAGTTTGTTCTGACCAGAATACGTATTTAGCAAATTGATACGCCTGTAACCACTCTATTTGGAAACCACCCCATTGTTGTTGCAACGATTCAAAATAATTAAGAGCAGCGTTATAGTCGCCTAAGGCCAATAATTCACCGCCGTCCATACCATAGTTGGGTGCGAGGAATTCTAAACCTTTGAGTAAAGCTGGTAGGGCGGTAGAAAAATGATTTTCTTCTGGAATAGAAGCAAAGGTCCAATTGGAATCGTCATTAAATTTAGCTTTAAGAGCCGTTGCGAGTTCCGTAACTCCCATACCTTGCTCATTAGCAACGGAAATAAACAGTGGCTTGTTGCGGGTTTTAGCTGAGTTCGAGGCATCTTTTAATATAGCTGGCATTTGCTTAAATCGCTGAATAATAGACATATTGTCGAACCAAACACTTGGGCTCATAGCTAAAAAGGCATTAAATTTGCTGGTTGAGTCCAAGTAGTTGTTTAATACAAAAAGACCGCCTAAAGAATATCCAGCGACGGCCCGCTGGTCGTTTGTTCTAAATGCTTTATCAATAATAGGGATTAGCTCATTGCCAATGTAATTGTTAAATGTTTCTATTCCACCGTATTCAGCGGACTGCTCTTTTGGGTTCGAATGTTGCCAAGTGGTGTGATAAACATAGTCAAAATCACTAAGTGTAGCGACGCCAACAACGATCATAGGTGGTAATTTTCCCATTCGAGTCAAATGTTTAACGCTACTGGCCACGTGCAAAAAATGAAAGTCGGAATCGATTATATAAAGGCTAGGGTATTTACGAGTGTTGCCTTCATAGCGTTCAGGCAACGATACTTGGTATTTTCTGGCGACGCCAAGTACTTTAGAATTATGCCAGTATTCTTCGCCAATGGTAACTTTAGTGGTGTCAGCTGCTTGCGAAGTGCCCACTGCGCCTAAGAATAACAAAACAGCAATAAAAGTGTTCGAAGCAAAACGAAAGTTAAAATGCGTCATAATGGCGTAATCCAAAGTTAAAAGGGTTGGTTGCTATTTTTTTGTGATACTTGGTTGATGATAGCAGACGTCAATATTGCCGTTTCCAGGATAAACAAAGAACGGTGCCTTTTTATATCGAGCGTTCTCTATACGTGTTTGGAATTTATCAGCTTTTGTATTATCGATGAAGTAAGAAATTTGTTTTTCTTTGTTCATTTTTGATCCAATTTTTGCGTCAATTATTTTAGTACTTAAAGACGATGGTTCTACTATGCCGCCTTTGCTCCGTTCTCCACGAGTCATTGACTGAACAACTGACATGCCCTCGATTACACGACCGATAATCGACATATTGCGGTCTAGGTGACGCGGTGCTTGACCGATAACAATATAAAACTCTGTGGTTGCTGAATTAGGATCATTATTGCGGGCAAGCGCCACTGTGCCTGGGCAATGCAGTAACCACTGTTCGTTTGTTGTTAAGTCTCTACCAGCGGGAAAACCGCTCCAAAAACCAGTCTCAGGTGCAAATAAATCTGGGGACTGCACAACTTGAAATGAATTTGCTTCAACCCCTTTTTGGGTAAATTCAGCAGGCAATGGTGAGCGAAATTTTGTGTCTTTAGTGATGCCTTTTTTATATTCACGTTCACCGGCCTGAGCGACAAATCCCTCTATAACGCGATAAAAAGTTTGGCCACTGTAAAACTGGTCATTTACTAAGTTTTTAAACTGCGCTGTTGCTAGCGGTGATTGGAGGTCCGTAAGTTGAATGACGATTTCACCGAGATCAGTTTGGATATAAACTAATTCGTTTTGTGGTATTTCAATATTATTTAACGGCAAGCGTTGATGAGCATCACTTAGAGAAGTTTGCTCGGAGCTATACGCAAAATTAGACAGAAAGATTGCGATGAAAGAAAAAACTCGAATCAAGGTTGATATATTATTCACAAGGTAGCCTTAAATTTACTGATAGTTGTTCATCACGGTTGCGTAACCGTAGTTTTTATATAACCTAACGTTATTCTTGAAAAAACAACAGGAAGATTTGTACACGTGAACGCCATTAAAGACTTTTTTAATCCTGAAAACATTTATTTTATTGAATTAATGACATTAACAACGACGGCCGTTGTGTTACTCATTTTGCGCGCATTAAAAAGTAAACTTTTATCTCAACCGCAAAATAAAATTTTTGGCGCTACGTTATATTCTGCTTATTTACCCGCTAAGACATTTTTAATCGCGTTGATGCTGTGGCACTCACTTAAACTGATCAATCAATTTTGGGTTTTAAAGTTAGGATTATCTGAGTTTCCTGTTATATCTTTGTTGATAGCCGTGCATATGAGTTGGTTTGGCTTCAGAGTTGTAAATACACTTGAGTTTGCCTTTTTAGACTCGACAGAAACAGGGCGATTAGATCAAACTGCTATTATTGGTGTTGCTAAAGTTTGTCGCTTGCTGTTAATGGTAATTTTAGCCATTGTTGCCTTTGATTTGTTGGGCTTAGACGCCAGTGGTTTAATCGCTTTGGGCAGTGTCTCCGGCGCCGCCTTAGCATTTGCATCAAAAGACCTTGTATCAAACTGGTTTGGTGGGATCATGTTGTACATGGACAAGCCATTTAAAGTGGGCGACTGGATATGCTCACCAGATCGGGAAATTGAGGGAACGGTCGAGTATATTGGTTGGCGAATTTCAAAAATACGAACATTTGATATGCGTCCGTTATACGTGCCAAATGCAATGTTTAATAATATCGCCGTGCAAAACCCATCAAGAATGACGCATCGACGTATAAAAGAGACGATTGGCGTGAGGTATGATGATATTAAGCAAGTTAACAATATTGTTGAAGACATCAAAACTTACCTAACAAACTCAACCTTAATTGCGCAAGATCAAACCATAATTGTTAACTTTAATGGCTTTGGAACATCAAGCTTAAATATTTTAGTTTACTGCATGACAGTGACTACTTCTTGGGTCACGTTCCATGAACACAAGCACATAGTGCTTCTCGCTATTGCTGATATTGTTGAACAACACGGTGGAGAATTTGCGTTCCCGACACAGACTCTGCATGTAAATCCAGAGCCTGAAATATCGCGTTAGCCAGTTATAACGAGTGATAAACCTCTAAGCTTTTTTGTGTTTCGCCCAGCAGTGCCAACTCTTGGGCAAATAACTTAGTATCGGTTGCATTGTTTTGGCTATACACAACTTTTTGTAAAGCTTGTTTAGCCAGTTGGTGATCTCGTTGTCCTGCGGCTAAATAACCGAGTATAGTTAATAGCTCTTTATCATCTGGTGCGTTTAGCAAATGCTTTTGAACACGAGTAAATAACAAATCCATTTGCACAGAATGATTTAACTCGTAGTAACGACGAACAATATTCAAAATAAATACATTATTAAGTACTTTGCGTTGTTCTAAGATGAGCGCTTCAACCTTGTCTGATTGTTGTGCTTTAGAAAGAGCTGACAGATAAGCAAACAGCAAGGCAGGTAGTTGGCGATTATGCTTATTTAATGTTTTCCACGCTTGTTCAAGCTGATTTAACGAGTGCAGAGAAACAAAGGAAGAAAAACCACGTTCGAACCATTTTGTTAACTGGGCTTGCCAGTTATCAAAGGCGTGCTCGGAGCTTTGCTTTTTAATCTGTTTATTTACTTTTGGCAACATTTGGTCAACTTCAGACCAATTATGTCGATAGATATTGATCTCCAACCATAATTGTTGAAATGCTATAGACTGCTTTAATACCGGAAGGGCCATTGTATCTAATAGCTTAGCCGCATGGTCGTAATCCTCCGATTGGCAAGCAATAACAAGTTGAGAAAATGGGACCTCAGACTTATCAAATGTAACGCTTGGTGCTTTACTTAAATCGCTCAGCTTTAACTTTTCTTGAACCTCTGCAGTTACTTTTTTATTATTTGCGTGTGCAGCACAAACTAAACTCAGTGCGCGAGCTGAGTCAATTCGGTCACTACGACGAACTTTTAAAAACTCTTCAGCTGCTAAATCCCACTGACCTAGTGTCATTAGGTTTAAGCCATTTTGATAGAAGCTAGTGCTTTTTTTTACGTGAAATTTTTGCCACCACTTACTCGGCCAAATTAGCATTAAGAATAAATACTGTACTGCTTTTATAAGAATATAAATTGATACGGCGACAATCAGAAGGGCGACTAAGACTTCAAACACAGAGCCCTCAAGAGTCCAACTTGCAAATGAAATGAGCACATAACCTTGCTCATTCACTAAGTTTGGCGCAAAAATAAGAGCACAAATAATAAGCGCAAAAGCGATAGGTCGTTTTAACCACTTACTCATTGATTTTCTCCCTCAACCATTTGTAAGTTCATTTGTTTTGCAACATAAGTCTTTAGTAAAGGTTGCGCTGTAAGTCCTTGCGGTAAACTTATTTCTACCTTTTTATCTTTAATTGCATCTAACGTAGTAATTACAGATGTAACGGCAGGGTCCGATAAATCAAAATATTGGCGTAACCAAGCTGAAGATTGCGCGATAGATGCTACGTAAACTGTTTGCTTATTGTTTAAGCTGGCATTTTGTGCGGCAAGTAATTGGCTTGTTACGTTTGCTCTAACATACCAACGTTGCTTCGGTGGCAGTTCAGGCTCGATTGGCGTATCGCGTCGCGTAATTGTGACAAAGTTACCCATAAAGCGCTCCAAGCTATTGGCTAAATTGGTTTTCCAATCACTTACGTCGCTAGACACCTCAGGTTTTTTCGTTTCAGCGATAGGCTCCGGTGTGTATTTTCGAGCTAGCGGCAAAGTTTGCATCTGACTGATAACGCCAGATAATGCCAAAAATGCCGATTCTGTATCCGGTTGAACAATTGCATTGAGCGTCGCAATATCTTCGCTAATCGCAGTTCTTAAATAGAAAACGCTAGGATCTTGCATAGCCGCAAGTCGCACATTTGCAGAAAGTAGCAATTGCACCGCTGTTGCACTGTCTTTTTCAATCAATAGACGATGTTCGGCCAAATTAACAAGATATAAGCTTTCCGCGGCCAACCAGGTATTTGGCTGACTTTGACCGAGTTCTTTTATTCGATTATTTAAGCTTTGTAAACTTCGTTGTGTGTTTAACACGAAGTCATTTCCGCGTTGCTGATTTAACTGCAATTGGGCTAGATTGTCTTGGACCGTTTTTAATGTATTGCGAGTCTGTTGATAACTTTGCTCGGCGAGTGTTTGAGTTTGCTCAAGACCTTGTTTTTGTGTTTGCGTAAATATCTGCGCTTGCCACCACAAATAACCAGCTGCGGTTATTGCCACTAGACTGAAAATAAATGCAAAAAATGCTAACCAACTAAATGACTTTTGGTTTATCGGCGATTGTTTTTTATCAGACTTATCATCTGTTGGAGGTGATGACAGCGCAGGTGTGACTGCCACTGACGGCTCGGCTTTTTCCTCTCGTTCAGCCTTTTCCTCTCGTTCAGCCTTTTCCTCTAGCTTAGCTTTCGCTTTTAGCTCGGCCTCCAATTGTTCAATTTCAACGCTGGCTTGTGCCGTTTTTTGGTCGGCTGATAATTCAGACTTATTGTCCGACTTGTTTGTTTTATTCTTGTCCTTGCCTTGCGCCATAATCGTCTCACTTCGCCAATCGTTGAATGCTATTGATAATAGAAGAATTATTCATTTGTTCACAGATATATATTTGAGAATCATCGATTCCCTGTGCCAGCAAATATAACTTTATTCGTTGGCTAAACACCAGCCATTGCCATCTATTTAAAAACTCATTACGACTCAGGCTTAAATTATCAGTGTGGTGCTCGTTATAATTATTAATCAGGGCCTGAACTATCGCCTCAGCAATATCAACACTAGTTGCTAGTAATATTGATATTTGTTGCCACTGATCACTGATCGTTGAAAAGGTGTTCTGAATCCGTTTGTAAAGTGACCACTCGCTCACAGTATAGCCTCTTTTTAATAGAGACGACTTAATTAGCTCTCGGCCATTATCGCCTTTAACTATGATCACTCGTTCGGAATCTACCGCTCGTTCTTCTCGATTATCTGAGCTCATCACCAACTGCTCATTAGACAATTCAGGGAGCGCAAGTAGGCCTTCACTATCACTTTGTTTTGGATAATATATGCTGTCGATATTTCGATTGAGTGTTTGTGCAAGTTGCGAGGCAGTGCCTTCACCGACAGCAAAAAGCTGTTTGTGCTTCTGAGCAAGGCTGAAAAGTTCACGATCACTTTTAATTATTTGATAAAAAGCATCGACGGCATTTCGACTTACAAAAATAAATTTAGTACGTAAACATCGTAAAATTTGAAGGTCTATGTTTTGCTCGTGAGTGAGTTCAATACCCACGCCAGGTATATAAATAGAGGAAAGGTTCGCTTTCGAAAGAGTTGCATCAAGTTCCTCGCCCATGGGAGCAGGGCGAGTATTTAAAACGTGTATTTTTGTTGCAGGCTCATTGAGAGCGCTCATAAGACTAATCCGCGTTGTACACTTCTTTTAATATAACGTCAGCGCCTTGCCCTAGCAGTAGCACAGCTAATTCTTGACCAAGTTGTTCTGCGTCGTTCACATTACCGCTAATTTGGTCTCGAATAATAGTTTTACCATCTAAACTACCGACCAAACCTTTAAGCGTTAATATCTCACCTTCTATTTCCGCATAACTGCCTATTGGCACCTGGCAACCGCCCTCTAAACCTCTATTCATTGCTCGTTCAGCTAAAACTCTTGCTCGTGTAGGCGCATCTTCAAGAGCAGATAGTAATTCTTTTATTTCAGCGTCATCGCTGCGGCATTCAATACCTACAGCACCCTGACCATTTGCGGGAAGTAACAATTCTGTTGGTAAATACTGCTTAATACGGTCAGGCATTTCCAGTCTAATTAAGCCTGCAGCGGCAAGAATAATTGCATCATATTGACCTTCGTCTAGCTTACGCAAACGCGTATTCACGTTGCCTCGTAAGTCTTTAATTACTAAGTCAGGTCGCAATGACTTTAGCTGACACTGGCGACGTAATGACGATGTGCCAACCACCGCGCCTTCAGGTAACTCATCTAAAGTTGGGTAAGTGTTACTTACAAATGCATCACGAGGGTCTTCTCTGACACAAATTGTGTTTAGCATTAATCCGTCTGGAAATTCAACAGGCACATCTTTCATCGAATGAACGGCAATATCCGCTCGGTCCTCTAACATAGCTACTTCGAGTTCTTTCACAAACAAAGCTTTGCCACCAATTTTAGCGAGTGGAGTATCAAGGATTTGGTCGCCCTTTGTAGTCATTGGAACTAAGGTAACTTTTACCGAAGGGTGTGCAGCCTCTAGTTGATCTTTTACATAATAAGCCTGCCACATTGCTAACGCACTTTCGCGTGTGGCAATTCGAATTTCGGTCACTGAAGTTTGGGTCATAAATTAACTGCTAAAGGTTGGATTAATAAGAAATGTTGTCGCTAAGACTACCAGTTTTAACGACATTTCTAAATACTAATATACGGCTTAGTATGTAAACGTTGCGCTTGATAACACTCGGTTTTGCTGATCGATGACTTCAACCAACCAACTACCTCGTAAACCAGCAAACAAATTTTTACTTGAGTAGGTACGCCAACGGTTTGAACCAATATTAAGCGATACTTCTGCTTGTACTTGGCCCTCTAAACTCCAACGGTGAATAATCGTTTGGTTAGCAAGGCCAGTTACTTCAGTAAAGAAAAAGACTTTATTGAGATCACGACTCAGCGCTGTTGCATTCAGGTTGTCAACCGGTTCTCGATTTTCAACATCACTAGTAATTACCGCTCGTTGAATAAACTGATTTTCAACTGATTGAGTTTCCGCTTGCGATGCATAGGCAATCTGAGAGCAGAATATGCTGAAAAAGAGCAACGAAAATGTGCGTGCAACAAAAAATAAACGTTTTTTAAGCATGTTTTTTTATCCTAACTTAAATGTTTAATTGCTCGACCAATTCCATCAACTGTTAACGGAAACATCTGATCTTTTACTATTTGCTTCATTAAACCGATTGAAGCGTAAAATGGCCAATGTTGTTGTTCTTGTGGGTTTAGCCAAGCGACTTTATCAAAGTGCTCAAGTACTTTGTTCATCCACTCAACACCGGGTTTTTCATTCCAATGCTCAACTGACCCACCGGGCATCATTATTTCATAAGGGCCCATAGTGGCATCACCAACAAAAATAACTTTGTAATTGCTGCCATAAGTTCTTAACAATTGATCAACGGTGAGACCTTCGTCATATCTACGATTGTTATCTTTCCATACTTGTTCGTACAAACAGTTATGAAAATAAAAGAATTCTAAATGCTTAAACTCTGTGTGAGCCGCTGCAAAAAGTTCTTCGCAGATATGAATATAATCGTCCATAGAACCGCCTACGTCAAAAAACATCAATACATTCACCGCATTGTGCCTTTCTGGTTCGGTTTTTATATCTAGGTAACCCGCATTATTGGCCGTGGCTCTAATGGTTTGTTTAATATCTAACGTTTCTGTGCTGCCTGTACGTGCAAATTTGCGTAGTTTTTTTAATGCCAGTTTTATGTTTCTTGAACCTAACGCATTATCCTTGTCTAGATTACGGAACTCACGTTTGTCCCAAACCTTAACCGCTTTTCTGTGGCGACTTTCGTGTTGGCCAATACGTACACCTTCTGGATTATAACCATAAGCGCCAAAAGGCGAGGTGCCACCAGTGCCAACCCACTTATTGCCGCCGGCATGACGCTTTTGCTGCTCTTTTAAGCGCTGTTTTAACGTGTCCATTAGCGCATCTAATCCGCCTAATGATTTAAGCTTGGCTTTATCTTCGTCACTAAGTTGTTTTTCAAACTCTTTTTTCAGCCAGTCTTCCGGAATAATATGCTCGCTAAGGTCAATGTTTTGCACACCTTCAAAATAATCGGCAAAGGCTCGATCAAAACGATCGTAATGCACTTCGTCTTTAACAAGGATTAAGCGAGAAAGATGATAAAACTCTTCAACATTAGCAAAAATAACGCCTTTTTTAACCGCTTCAATTAGGTCTAACAATTCCTTTAATGAAGTGGGAACTTTGTACTTTTTTAGAGTTAGAAAAAAATCTATAAACATAGACTAGCTTTTTCTTCGGCTCATAAAGGCCAGTTTTTCTAATAACTGTACGTCTTGCTCATTTTTAAGAAGCGCGCCGAACATCGGTACAATGCTACTATCTTTATCGAGTAAAACTTGCTGAGATACATCATCGGCAATTAACAATTTAAGCCAGTCAATTAATTCTGACGTTGATGGTTTTTTCTTAAGGCCATTTAAGTCACGTAAATCAAAAAACACCTCAAGCGCTTCTCTTAATAAATTTGCTTTCACATCTGGATGATGAACATCAATGATCTTTTTCATTTCTTCGCGTGTTGGAAATTGAATGTAATGAAAAAAGCAACGACGTAAAAAAGCATCTGGCAATTCTTTTTCGTTATTCGAGGTAATAATTACGATAGGGCGCTGTTTAGCAACAACTTGTTGTTGCGTCTCATAAACAAAAAACTCCATTTTATCGAGCTCTTGAAGCAAGTCATTTGGGAACTCAATATCTGCTTTATCAATTTCGTCTATGAGGAGTATCGGGCGTTTTGTTGCATCAAACGCCTGCCACATTTTTCCCTTTACAATGTAATTGCCAATATTATGGACACGTTCGTCGCCTAGTTGACTATCACGCAGTCTAGACACCGCATCATATTCGTATAAACCTTGTTGGGCTTTAGTCGTCGATTTGATGTGCCATTGAATTAGTTCTGTATCGAGCGCTTTAGCCAATTCTTCGGCCAGTTGCGTTTTACCCGTACCTGGCTCACCTTTAATAAGCAATGGCTTTTCTAACGTAATCGCTGCATTTACTGCTAAACGAAGTTCGTCAGAAACAATATAGTTCTCAGTTCCGTTAAAGACCATGTTACCTCTGTATGATATTAATTTAGTTAAATGAAATGGGGGTGCCGGCTTGTTTTGAGCCTGCGTCATTTAATAGCGTAAATAATTCAACGTCAGTGCGATTGTCTATCCATAGGCCATCTTTATATTCAAAGTGGTGACCGTTAAATTTAGTGGCTACCCAGATTTGGTGCAATGGTGCTTGTTTATTGATAATGATTTTTGTGCCGTTTGGAAAAATCACTTCAAGAATGCCACCGGCCGTTTCATAATCAAGGTCAAAATCGATGTCATCGATACTGTCCTGAAGCTGATTTAAAAGGTCATCGGCTAATTGATGATATTGACTGTCATTCATTGAGTTTCCTACTTGCAATTACGAATTATGATGCGATTATAGGCGTCAAATAGAATAGATACAGTAAAAACATGAATAGTCGAAGTAAATCCAGCTTTTTCAATGTCTCTCACTTTGTTGCCATTACAATTTTGGCGAGCTTTTTATCTGCTTGTGGGCAAAAAGGGCCACTGTATCTACCCGATCAAAAACCGGTGAAGCCTGACGTTGCTAAAGAAGTCCCGACTGTTCAGAACAATCCGTCACCTACATCCAATAAAAACCAATAATCGCGCGTAGTTAGTATACTAAAACGAAGTGATTATCGATTAAAGTATTTAAATTTAGCCAACAAAATAGAGCACTTGAAACGTGGATTTTTTTAATTTTACCAACCGTCGTCTGCTTGCTGAGCAAGTTGATTGTCAGCACATCGCGGAACAATTTGGCACGCCTTGTTTTGTATATTCAAAATCAACCATAGAGCGTCACTACCTCGCGTTTGAAGACGCCATGAAAGGGTACCCTCATTTAATTTGTTATGCGGTAAAAGCCAATTCCAATATTGCTGTTCTTAACGTTTTGGCAAAAATGGGCTCAGGTTTTGATATCGTTTCCGGTGGCGAGCTTGCTCGAGTGCTAAAAGCCGGTGGTGATGCCAGTAAAGTGGTATTTTCAGGTGTTGGTAAAACCGTTGAAGAAATAAAGTTTGCATTAGAAGTCGGAATAAAATGTTTTAACGTAGAATCTGAAGCAGAGCTAAAACGCATAGCGGCAGTCGCGAAAGAACAAAATAAAGTTGCGCCGATCTCTATTCGTGTAAACCCAAATGTTGATGCCGGAACACATCCTTATATTTCTACTGGCTTAAAAGAAAATAAGTTTGGGATAGAGTTAGAACAGGCTATGCCATTATTTGAATGGGCGAATCAACAACCGTCACTGAACGTGCAGGGTGTGGATTGTCATATCGGCTCGCAGTTAACAGAAATAGCGCCTTTTTTAGATGCACTTGATGCGCTAATAAAATTAATAGAAGCACTAAAGACTAAAGGCATCTTATTAAGTCACTTGGATTTGGGCGGCGGTTTAGGTGTGCCATATAACGGTGAAGTTCCACCTCACCCACGCGAATATGCAGCAGCCTTGATGTCAAAGTTAAAACAATATCCAAATTTAACGATTATCTTTGAACCTGGTCGCGCGATAATGGCAAATGCCGGCATATTATTAACAAAAGTAGAGTATTTAAAGCAGAATGCAGATAAAAACTTTTGTATAGTAGATGCAGCGATGAATGATTTGATTAGGCCTGCGCTTTATTCTGCATGGCAAAAAATTGAGCCTATTCATCAGCAAGACTTAGCTACAAAAGTTTATGATGTTGTTGGTCCTGTATGTGAGACTGGCGACTTTATTGGTAAAGAAAGAGAGCTCGCTGTAGTAGCGGGTGATATTTTGGCAGTTCGCTCAGCGGGTGCCTATGGTTTTACAATGAGTAGCAACTACAACTCACGTCCTCGTGCTGCTGAAGTTATGGTCGATAACGACCAAGCTCACTTAATAAGAAAGCGTGAAACAATAGAGTCATTGTGGCATGGTGAATCGGTAATCGCCGATTAAATTGGAAGATAGAATGTTGTTAAATTTTACAAAGATGCATGGTTTAGGGAATGACTTCATGGTGGTAGACGCCGTGACGCAAAATGTATTTTTGTCCAAAGATCAAATAAAGAAACTGGCAGATAGGAATTTTGGTATTGGTTTTGACCAGTTGTTAATGGTGGAGCCACCTTACGATCCCGATCTTGATTTTCATTACCGTATATTTAATTCCGATGGCAGTGAAGTTACCCAGTGTGGGAATGGTGCTCGATGTTTTGCTCGATTTGTTCAGTTAAAAGGATTAACAAATAAATCAGCCATTAAAGTCAGCACTAAATCTGGCAACATGGTTTTATACCTTGAAGGTGAAGACAAGGTGACTGTGAATATGGGACGGCCTATATTTGAGCCAAAACAAATTCCATTTGTTGCAAATCAACAAGAAAAAACCTATTTATTAAAGACTAGCCAAAAAACCGTGATGTCAGGCGTAGTATCTATGGGCAATCCGCACTGCGTGATGGTCGTAGATGATTTAGATCAAACTGACGTGCTTGGACTTGGTGCAGAATTAGAACAACACGAACGCTTTCCTGAGCAAGCAAACATCGGCTTTATGCAGATTATAAATAGTGAGCATATCAAGCTTAGAGTATATGAAAGAGGCGTTGGTGAAACATTGGCTTGTGGAAGTGGTGCTTGCGCCGCAGTAGTCGTAGGTCGAATTCAGGATTTACTTGGCAGCAAAGTTCAAGTAGATTTACCAGGTGGTAGCTTACATATTCGTTGGCATGATGAATCATCTCCGGTTAAGATGACTGGACCTGCGCAATATGTGTTTGATGGACAAATACACTTATGAGTAAACTGGTCACCCCGAATTTAGATGATTTGGTTTTAGATGCGGATTTAGTAAAGGAATACCTAGAGCAAAATCTAGACTTTTTTGCTAAGTATCCAGACTTGGTAACACAACTGCAGATCACACATGTTTCTCGCGGTGCAGTTTCCTTATTGGAAAAACGCCAAGAAATGCAGCGCGCTAAAATCACACAAATGGAAGAAGAGCTAACCACGTTAATTGGTAACGCTCGGGTGAACGAAGTTATTTTTAAAGCAATCAGTGAAATTTATATTTCGCTGGTGGGCTGTCAAAGCATTCAGCAACTGGAAGATATTGTTAATCGTATCTGCCAAGAGCATTTATACCTAGTTCAATTTAGACTGCTGCAACCTCAAGACGAAGCTTATCTTCACTTACAAGCAAAACTAGGCAACAAAGGTACCTTTTTAGGTCGAGTATCTACAGAATTGATGGATATTGTTTTTGATGACGTCGCGAAGTCGGTGGCGCTAATCGAAGTGGTACATGAGTCGGAAGACGCTGAAGAAATTTTTGGTATTGCTGTGTTTGGCGCCAAAGAAGCAGATCATTTCCAGCCACAAATGGATACGTTTTTTATTCGGGAACTTGCTAGGCTATTAAGTCGTCATTTTGTTCATTTAGTTCGTTAATGTAATGGTGACAAAGCTGGGTCATGTTCCTGAATCACTTGGTACACCATTGCAACGTTACTTTGGTTACTTAAAAAATGAGCGTGGATATTCTCGTCACACGCTTTCTTCTTATCAGCGCACCTTGTCTAATCTAGCCCAGTTTTTATACTCACAAGATGTTTTGTTATGGCGCGCCGTATCGGCAGAAACGTTAAAGTTGTGGGTATTAGAATTTCGTAAAGCACAACTTAAGCCAGCCTCAATACAAGCAAAAATTTCCAGTGCCAAAGGTTTATTTAAGTTTTTACTACAAAAACAAATAACGGACACAGATCCTAGCGAGTTGCTTACAGCGCCAAAATCAGGCCGAGCGTTACCCAAAAATCTAGCGGTTGACGAAATGAATTTGTTGCTGTCATTTGTACCAGAAACGACAATTGAATACCGAGATAAAGCCATACTAGAGCTGTTTTACAGCAGTGGATTACGACTTTCAGAGTTGGCTACATTAACATTATCCAGTATAGATTTAGACGATAAACAAGTGCGAGTGCTTGGTAAAGGCAATAAAGAACGAGTATTACCTGTAGGAAGAATGTCGATACAAGCGCTAAAAGATTGGTTGAAATATCGTAGCGAGTTTAATAAACACCAAATTGATGCTTTATTTATCAGTAAGCTGGGTAATCCAATTTCAATAAGACAAATCGATCAGAGACTCAAGTATTGGGCTCAACATCAAGGCGTTCACGATGTTGTTCATCCTCATAAATTGCGACATTCGTTTGCTAGTCATATGTTAGAGTCCAGTGGTGATTTAAGAGCTGTTCAAGAGTTGCTTGGCCATCAAAATTTATCGACTACTCAAATATATACACACCTCGACTACCAGCACTTAGCATCTGTTTACGACAGTGCGCACCCCAGAGCGAAAAAAAAGTAATAATATTATAAATGAACTAATGGCATAACAAACTATAATTACTTGCACAATGCGCCATGCCCGCTTACAAATATTTTTAATAAAAGTTTACACAGGAGAATAAAGGTTAAATGGAATTTGAAGGTTTAAAACCAATTGAGCAGCTTAATGTATTAATTATCGATGACAATTTACTTGTTCATGATTTACTTAAACGAGCGCTTTATGATTTAGAAATTCGGAATATTAAGTGTGCCGAAAACGCATACTATGGCCTTCGCTTGTGTGCCGAAACCCAATTTGACGTAGTGATCTGTGCATTTAATGTAAAAAGCGATAAAGACGGCTTTCATATTTTAGAAGAAATGAAGTTCAAAGGGTATGTTTCAAAAAGTACCATTCTTATTTTCTTGAGCTCTGAGACAGATGAAACCCTAGTAAATAGTATTGCTGAACTTCAACCAGATGACTTCTGGGTTAAGCCATTAAATACCGGACAAGTAATTAAAAGATTAGCTTACGCCGTGGAGGTAAAACGCCGATTATTCAATGTTTTTGAATGTATAGATAATAAAGATTTTGGCAAGGCGATTTACTATATAGAGCGTCATATTTTAAACCCTGAATTAAAGAAATATCATCCACAATTACTAAGAATAAAAGGTGAATGTCTTCTGTCCTTAATGGAATATCAAGATGCTGAAAATTATTACAGAGACTTGCTAAAGAACGGTAAAAACTCATGGATGTATCTTGGTTTTGTTAACGCTTTATTAAAACAGAATAAAATTGAAGAAATCGAGCAGTTATTAAAAAGCCTAACTACAAAAGTGGAAACACGTTTTGCTACTTATGACTTATTGGCTCAGTATTATGTTGAAAACCAAGATTTTGTTGAAGCTTATGAAACCATAAAAAAAGCAGCGGCTTTGGCACCTAGAAACATAGCGCGAAACAAAAAAGTGTGGGACTTAGCTAGACTAAACCATGATCAACGAGAACAGTACAAAGCGACCGTTAACATGGCGAAGTTCGCAAAGAAGTCTATTCATGACTCCCCAGAGTTGTTGCTAAACGTGGTTCGTTCTGGCATTGATTTAGCACTTTCGGTAGATGCGTCTGAGACCTTTGAATTATTAAATAAAGTCGATAAATATATCGCCGAACTTGAAGCTGAATATGACGATATTGGTCATTTTAAAGAGCAACTCATTGTTGTGCGAGCTAGAGTATTAACAGCGCGTGAAGAAAAAGCAAAAGCAGAGCGATTAGTCGAAATGCAAGTATCTACGCGACCAAATAATTCATTAGAAGACAATCTAGATAAAGTTAAAGTATTTCATGAGCTTGGTATGCGTGAAGAAGCCTTAGTTTTACTGGAAGCTGTAAAGAAACAAATAGCCTGTGATTCTCTGGCGGGCGCTGTAACTAGTAAGTTTGTTGAACAAGAAGCGAAAGAAAAAGCGGAGATTCATTTTACACCTAAACAGCTCAATAGTATGGCGGTGGAATTCTTTAAAAAGAAAAAAATGGCGCCAGCGTTACGATCACTCGAGCAAGCACTACAACTTACTCCTAAAAATGTAAAAGTCGCATTAAGTCTATTAAAAGTGTTATTAGCCATCCATCGAAGTGAAGGCTTAGATACAGACCAAAAGGCCTTGGCTTCTAGTACGATTCGAGCCTTGCATGTAGGTGCTCTAGACGAAACACAAATGATTCATTTTAACGAGATTGTGAGTGAATTAGAGCCGATTGTGGACGGAGATGAGCCGAGCGTCGTCGCAGTTTGATAAAGAAAACCCCAACGATAAGATTGGGGTTTGTTCATTTAATTAGTTTTGAATTGGAATTAGAATGCTCGTTAGCAATTCTCGTTCTGGCTTGCTAGCCGGTGAGTTTCGGTATATTTCATAGTCTGCAATACCTTTTGCCGCTTTAAGCTTGGCAAATTGTTGATAACCTTTTGCTGTTGCCCAACCGTTTGATAGATAATTGTAACTGCCAGTATGATCTACTTGAAGAGCTTCATGCTCTGGTAATTCGCCAAATACCATATTGGTTGGAACATCAAACTTAGGCTTATCAAAATAAGCAAAAGCCCCCGTTAGTTCACATTCGCCAGTTACAAAATCAAACTTATGGCTTATGGTGATCATCATGTCAGGTAACGGTACTTTTTCATCAATTAGCTGTTGAAAACAAGGGCCCATTACTTCTTTTACCTCGGTAATTTTACACTTATGTCTAAAACCAACGTAGTGGAAGCCTTTTTGTTTTTTAATACCTTGAACTTCAACGTGTGAAAGAACTTCGCCAGTTTCAATAAAGTCCTTTAGCATTTTAAGGCCGCGATCGTAATCTGAGCTAACTAGAGCGATCATCATTTTTTTCATAAAAAACAAAAAGAATGGCAAGCTACCTGTCATGGACCAAATTACTTCAGTTATTTCATCACCGCTTTCATCTTGCTTAGCAACAAACTCAAATTTTGTTGTAGATTTACTTTTCCACGGCTTAAAAAACTCAAGATCGTAATTTAATGATTTACTCTCTACTTTTTCAATGAGAGTCATTTGCCCTGAACCAATTCGTTCGCCATTCCACTCTTGTTTATGACCGATTTCTGATGCCTCTCCAAGAACAGAAACTGGACATGTTGGCTCTTGGATTATCCAAGGTGACCATGCTCCCCAATGATTAAAATCGCCAACCTTTGCCATTACTTCGTTAACAGGCTTATTGACGGTAATTGTTCGCGCCAATGAAAATCCAATTGAAAACATACTGACTCCACTTTTATATTTTATTATCAGAGCGCATTAGCTATCTCACTGAGCGCTGGCAATTAATTAAGCTTAATATTTTGTACAAATATTGTGTAATTGTGAATTACTTTTTCTTCGCGTTTGCAAACGCATCAGCAAAGGCACTGTTCACCATACCGCCAAATCCGCCATTACTTTGTTTATTTGTTTTAGGCGGCGCCGTTCTTTTAGTCTGGCTACGATGGTCGGCATTTGCTTTTTTATGTTCAGAAGCAACTTTAGGTTGTTCCTCTAAACGCATTGTTAAGCTAATACGTTTACGGCTTGCATCAACCTCGAGCACCTTAACTTTCACTATATCGCCCGCTTTGACGACTTCTGACGGGTCTGATACAAACTTATCTGTTAGTGATGATATATGCACTAAGCCATCTTGATGAACGCCAATATCAACAAAAGCACCGAAGTTGGTTACATTAGTGATAACACCTTCTAAAATCATGCTAGGTGTCAAATCACTGATCTTTTCTACGCCTTCTTTAAAAGTCGCAGTTTTAAATTCAGGGCGAGGATCTCTTCCTGGCTTTTCTAGTTCTTTAACAATATCTCTTATCGTTGGTAAACCAAAGTCGTCGCTAATAAAGTCATTCACATTTAAGGTCGACAAGAACTCATGGTTGTTGATGATATCATTAACAGCACGGTTATGGGTTTCTATGATGTTTTTAACAACAGGATAAGCCTCTGGGTGCACAGACGAAGCATCAAGCGGATTGTCACCATTAGCAATTTTTAAGAAACCAGCACATTGTTCAAATGCCTTGGGTCCAAGACGTTCTACTTTCTTCAATTCTTTACGGTTGTTAAAGCGGCCGTTTTCATCTCGAAATTTTACAATGTTATTTGCTAGCGTTTTATTTAAACCAGAAACACGTGTTAATAACGGTACAGAAGCCGTATTTAAATCAACACCTACCGCGTTAACACAGTCTTCTACAACTGCTTCTAAGCTCTTAGATAGCAAACTTTGGCTAACGTCATGTTGATATTGGCCAACACCGATAGATTTAGGTTCAATTTTAACCAACTCAGCTAGTGGGTCTTGCAAACGTCGAGCAATCGACACGGCCCCTCTAATTGAAACGTCTAAGTCAGGAAATTCATTGGACGCAAATTCACTTGCCGAATAAACAGAGGCGCCAGCTTCGCTAACCATGATTTTGGTAAGCTTGAGTTCAGATGCTTTTTTTATTACCTCAGCGGCTAACTTGTCAGTTTCACGAGATGCAGTTCCGTTACCTACGGCAATAAGTTCAGCTTTATGAGTTCGAGCTAGATGTTCAATAGTTCGAATTGATTTATCCCAATGGTTTTGTGGCTCATGTGGATAAATGGTTGCTGTATCGAGTAGTTTTCCTGTTTTATCCACAACGGCGATTTTACATCCGGTTCTGAAACCAGGATCAATACCTATGGTTGTTTTGGCTCCTGCTGGTGCCGCCATTAATAAGTCACTTAAGTTTTTGGCAAAAACACGAATCGCTTCTTGTTCTGCATTCTCTCGCAATTCAGTCATCAACTCATTTTCAATGGATAACGATATTTTTATCTTCCAAGCCCATTGCACAACTGTTTTTAACCACTTGTCTGCTGCTTTTTGATTGAAGCGTAAATCAAAATGTTCTGCGATAATGTTTTCACATTGTGACTCGCGAACCACACCCTCTTGGCCTGGGTCGGCGTTTAGCGATAATTGTAAAATGCCTTCGTTGCGGCCGCGTAACATTGCGAGTAAACGGTGTGATGGTATTTTAGTTGCGAGCTCTGAATGTTCGAAATAGTCCTGAAACTTGGCGCCTTCCTTTTCTTTTCCAGCAATAACCTTACTTTCTAAAAAGCCATTTTGACGAACATAACGACGAACTTTATTCAATACGTCAGCATTTTCAGCAATACGCTCCATTAAAATAAACTTTGCGCCATCTAATGCGGCCTTAGTATCTACGACTGTGTCGCTAACGTATTTGCTTGCTTCAGTCTCAGGATCTAACATCGGATCATTGTATAGCGCATCTGCAAGAGGTTCTAAGCCTTGCTCTTTGGCAATTTCGCCTTTTGTTCGACGTTTAGGTTTGTATGGTAAGTATAAATCTTCAAGGCGGGTTTTATTATCAGCGGCGAGTAAACTAGCTTTTAATTCTGGGGTTAACTTATCTTGCTCGGTAATGCTCTTAATTATAACGGCACGTCGGTCTTCTAATTCTCTTAAATAACCTAAACGACTATCTAAAGTTCGCAATTGTGAATCGTCAAGCCCGCCAGTTTTTTCTTTTCGGTAACGAGCGATGAATGGAACGGTTGAACCTTCGTCTAAAAGGGCGACAGCGGCAGCAACTTGTTCGGCTCGAACCGCTAATTCTTCGGAAATTTGATTGATAATTTGCTTGTTAACAACAGACATAAAAATTGGGTTCCAACGACTATTAATTAATTTGGTTTGGCAGGGTAAGAAATATGGTTCACAAACCACATCTTTTTGCCACTTGGCGTGTCGACTTCAAACTCATCATCTACCGACTTTTTTAAAATGGCACGGGCCATTGGTGAGTCGATTGAAATGTAGTCTCTTCGACCGTATATTTCATCTGGACCTACTATCCTAAAGGTCAGAGTTTCTTGTTGTTCATTTTCAATTTCAACTAAAGCACCAAAAAATACTTTACCTTCTTGTTGCGGTGAATAATCAACAATTTGTAAATCTTCGAGGCGTTTTCTTAAAAACCGAACACGGCGATCTATTTGTCGCAATAATCGCTTGTTTTCTTTGTAGTCCGCGTTTTCAGAGCGATCGCCTAAACTCGCCGCCCAAGTTACTTTTCTAGTAATTTCTGGCCGGGTTACCCGCCACAACTCGTCGAGTTCCGCTTGCAACGCTAAATATCCTTCGCGAGTAACTAAGTTTGTATTCATAGGTTTCTAGTTAGTTTTAATATGCTCATCATTGTAGCAATAATAATTAAATCAAGGCTAGCAGAATACTATATCCGCGCACTTTGTAGGCAATTGACAAACTTTGTAACAACCAAGTTTGCATGGTGCTTTGGCAATCGAACCGTTTTACTTTATATTCGAAACAGTTGAGATTTAAACAGGTATTGATATGGAACACGAAACTACCAAAATATTAGTCGTTGATGACGATATGCGATTACGCAGTCTTTTAGAACGCTATTTATTGGAACAAGGATTTATTGTTCGCACTGCAGGAAATAGTGAACAAATGGATCGTTTGCTTGAACGTGAAAACTTTCATTTGTTAGTTTTAGATTTAATGTTGCCAGGAGAAGATGGTTTATCGATTTGTCGACGACTTCGTCAAAATGACAATGAAATTCCTATTGTTATGCTCACTGCTAAAGGCGATGAAGTTGATAGAATTATTGGTTTGGAGTTAGGTGCAGACGACTACTTGCCAAAACCATTTAATCCAAGAGAATTGTTAGCTCGAATAAAAGCGATTTTACGTCGTAAATCAAAAGAAGTACCAGGTGCACCGTCCACTGAGGAAGAAGAGGTAACGTTTGGTGAATTCACTTTAAATTTGGCGACAAGAGAGATGCGAAATGGCGACAATATAATGCCATTGACCAGTGGTGAGTTTGCGGTTTTAAAAGCGTTAATTAACCATTCACGAGAGCCATTATCCCGAGATAAATTGATGAATATGGCGCGAGGTCGTGATTATTCAGCATTAGAACGAAGTATTGATGTGCAAGTTAGTCGCTTGCGTAAAATGATTGAAGATGATCATACTAAACCTCGTTACATTCAAACGGTTTGGGGCGTTGGTTATGTCTTTATTCCTGATGGGAAAGGCTAGTGTTTCACCAAAGTGTGAATAAGGTTGGCGTATGAAGTTATTGCCACGTAGTGCATTTGGGCAAACGGTATTTTTGATCGGCTTTGTTTTGCTCGTCAATCAAATCGTGTCTTACTACAGTGTTGCTTCATACGTTATTGAACCAAGCTATCAGCAAATTAATAATTTGTTAGCAAAACAAATTAAAGTGCTTTTTATAGCAGATGAACGCCAGTTTAATATTAGTGCCGAGTTATCAAAGAAATACCTCGAAGCCACCGACATTAACATTTTGAACGAGCAGCAAGCGGTGGAGAAAGGGTTAAACCAAGCTGAGCACTATCCTTATTTTTCATCTCAAATGTCGGCTCAATTAGGCGGCCCAGCAGAAGTCCGTATTTCTCAGGGTGATGTATTCTATATTTGGATACGACCACCCCAAGCCCCTCACGTTTGGGTAAAAGTCCCGCTTGATGGATTTAAGAAAAAAGATTTATCGCCGCTATTAATTTATCTTTTAGCAATTGGTATTTTGAGTGTTGCTGGTGGCTGGACTTTTGCTAGACACCTAAATAGACCATTACAATCACTCAAACACGCAGCGGAACAAGTTGGTAAAGGTGAGTTTCCACCAGAGCTGAAAGAAAGTGGTTCAGAAGAGGTTGTTGCTGTAACTCGAGCGTTTAACCATATGTCGTCGGGTATTCAGCAGTTAGAAAAAGATAGAAGCTTTTTAATGGCGGGCGTATCTCACGACTTAAGAACGCCACTTACTCGCATTCGTTTAGCAACAGAAATGATGTCAGAGACTGAGCAGTTTTTGCGAGACGGTATCATTAATGATATTGAAGACATGAATGCCATTATTGACCAATTTATGGAATATATTCGCCATCATAAGTTAGAAGAGATGGAACATTATGATATCAACGGTCTAATTGCTGATGTGGTAGAGTCTGAAGGTATCAACAGGCCTAGAAACTTTGAGTTAAAGCTTGACGAACAGGTGCCTCGGGTAATGATAAGGCCTGTTGCAATTAAACGTGCAATTTCTAATTTAGTCGAAAATGCGTTACGGTATTCAAAAGATGAAATTGTAGTCAGCTCATATTTAGAGCAAGACAAACAAAATGTCAGCTTTGAAGTGTCCGATCGCGGTCCTGGCATTCCAGAACAAGATATGAAACGTCTGTTTGAGCCTTTCACTCAAGGCGACTCAGCTCGCGGTGTGGAGGGGAGTGGCTTAGGTTTAGCAATCATTAAAAAAATTATTGATATGCACAATGGTCAAATAGTATTGATTAATAGAGAAGAAGGCGGTTTGACTGCAAAAGTTACATTGCCAATAAAAGCAAAATAGTAGATAGGAGAGTCGGTTATGTCACAACAAGGTTCAGCAGGAAATGTCATAGCAGCATTGTGTAATGTGTTTTTTCCTGGTTTAGGCTTTTTAATACAAGGCAGAATATTGCCAGCAATATTAACCGCAATGTTAGTGTTTGGCGGTTATGCGTTGTGGTTTCTTGTAGTACCAGCAATTTTGGCTGGAATCATTCATCTATGGGCAATATATAGTGCCGCTACCTTTAATGGTGAGCGAGTTATTGTTGTTAGAGACGAATAACTGTTGCGCAGTAAAACTCGTTAAGGTGTACGGCAATTTTTAAAAGTGCGCCTTAATGAGTAAATTTACATTTCGTTCATCCGTTCTAAACTGCTCCGAACTATCAATACCAAACTTGTTATTCCAAAACACATATTCAATACCAATATACAATTTATTGCTCAAATTAAAGTGCGGGCCTATGTCGTATTTTAGTTGAGAGGTAAAGTTCAATTGTCTGGCAGACTTTGTAGTAGAGCCGTCAATACGTGTTTGCGTAACGCCAGTGGCATAGTCGACAAACCCATCGTAATAAAGTGGTCCGATAGGAACGCCCCAGCTTAGTGTGATTTGCTCACTATTATCACCAATGCCGTTGTTTCGTAAGTAAAAATTAAACTGAAAAAAATGAAAGTAAGGTAGGTTTAGATCGGTTCCAATACCATATAAATAATTATTAACCGTTCCCATTTCCACTGAAGGAGCGATGTAAAGCGCTTTTATAAAACCATCAAAGTTAGCAACTTTAATTCTTGGACTAAATTCACCATAGGTAGAGGCACCTTGCTCGCTAGAGTTAGTGCGATCTATAAATAAAAATGTGTCGCCCCATGTAGACTTTGAAGCGTGCTCAAAAGTCCAAATTTCTCTTTTGTTATCGCCTACTAGGTAGTTATTGCCTTGCAGATAAGTGATACGAAAATCTTTCCATATTGTTTCGCCTATCGCTGTGGCACTGGTAAAAGTGCCAATCAAAAAAGTAAAAACAAATATGGAAAGTATCTTCATTTATATCCAAATATTATTTTGTGAATAAGTGGGCAATCTCGGCTAAATCTGTTTTACCTGATTGTAGCTCTTCTGGCGTTAATCCTGATAGCTCATGTGGGAACACTAACCATTCATCGCTTTCTTGTACAAAGTAGTCAGGCACAATATCTACTTTTGAGTTAGTTGGTTTATACCATGGACACGCGATTCTTATGTCAGCAGGCGTATTTAACCGAGATAAATTCTTTATCTGTTTAATAAGTGCTTCTATGCTTCGCCCTGTATCAAAAACGTCATCAACGATTAACAAACTGTCACCTGCGTTGGCATTTTCAATTAAGTAATGTAGGCCGTGGACTTTGATTTCTTTAGACTGCTTACCAATACCGTAATAAGAAGATGTTCGCACCGCAATATGGTCTGTTTCAACTTCTTTAAAATCAAAGAATTCTTGAACCGCAATACCAATAGGTGCACCGCCTCGCCATATCCCAATAATAAAATCTGGACGAAAGCCGTCTTCATAGACTTTATGAGCTAGCTTAAAAGAATCAACCAGCAATTCTTGAGAGGTGATGTATTTTTTATCTGTCATAGAGTGGACCTAGCGTAAAAGTTAAAAAGAGTATAGGTTAATTTTCGTTAGAAAGAGATCTTTGAGTATGTAACTCAAGTGCTCGTCTGGTGTAATCATCAAAGGCATCTTTGTCTAGTTCTTCAAGGTTTGGAAGCGACTCATCTTCGTCGTTGCCGTCCTTCTCGATAGCACCTGAATTTAGCTCAGCAGAAGATTGTGCCCAGCGTTCATTTAAAATTTGGTCAATTTTTTCATTTAGTAACTCACCTGCTTTAGGCGCAGTCTCTAAGTAAAAGTTTGCCGTGTATTGAGTCGCTTGTTTTGGAAGCCTATCAGCTAGTTGCTGAAAAGTTTCAGATAAAAGCGGCTTTGTATCAAAAGGCGCAGAATTTAATTTGTTAATGGCAGCGCTTAGCTTACCTAAAAGCTCATAAAAGTGGCGACAATTGACTTCGTTTATTGACTGAAAAACAAAATAATTGCTTATTAACATCACCATAGTCTGTTTTTGCTGTGGGGTTAACCAACCTTGTTTTTGCAATTCTTGAACCGTATCACGATATTCTTTTTGCTTTAACCGACAGTTATAAGCGATCTGATTTCGTTTCTTTTCTTGGCGCTTTAGATCTTGATAATGTGAATATACAACTATTGAGACAAACGCTAAGGCAACCACCACTAGGGTGGTTAAAAACCATAATGCTACGGTAATCATCCCATACCTCCACAATCCATTTATTATTATTCTTTATTGTTATTATTTTTTTTCTGTGTAGAAGTTTATCAATTAATACTGATAGTTAGCCTTTTTCTCTTTGGCCTGATCAGCAATTTCTTTTGGCATATAATTTTCATCATGCTTGGCAAGTACTTCACTCGCTAATATTGAGCCATCTTGTTGTAATGTACCGTTAGCGACAATACCTTGTTCTTCTCTAAATAAGTCAGGCAAAATACCGCTGTAACTTACCGTTACAGTGGCGTCTGATTCACTAAAAACTAAAGGGGTGCGCATATCTACTAAATCAAAGCTAACTTTTAAACTTGTAGGGTCTCGCTTAACCGAACCTGGCACTACAATACCACCGATACGTAAGCGTTGGCCTGCTTCAGGTTTTATACCAGTTTCAACTTTGCCAAAATGGATTTCAGAAGGTTTATAAAATAAATCAATGTTTTGACTTAACGCGTATAAAATTAAACCAGCAATAGCACCAAAACCACAAAGTAATGTAATGATTATGGTTAGTCTTTTTTTACGACGAGGGTTCATTTCTATTATTACCTTAAAATAAAATTTACAAACTATTATTTTTTACAGCGCGCTTTAATTTTTCATCACGCTCTATGCGAATCAAAATGTCTTTTTTGGCAGAAGTGAGCGACATACGACTCAATACGATAAGGCCGGTAAGGCTGATTAAACTGAAGCCATACGACAACCAAACAAAAAATCCATAACCGCCCATGTCTAAAAATGCTACAAAAGAATCAAATTGCATGTCTACACCTCACTTTTACTAACTAAGGCTCTAACCCAAGGGCGACTCGAGTTACGTAATAAAATTTCTGTTTTAAATCGAATACAGGTCACCGTTGCAACTAAAAAGGCAAAACCAAGAAAACAGACAACAAAAGGCCAGAACATTTCTAAACTCATCGCTGGCTTACCCAATTTACTTACTGTTGCGCCTTGGTGCAGAGTATTCCACCATTCCACAGAGTATTTAATAATAGGTAAGTTTATCACCCCAACTATGGCGATAATCGACGCCGCTTTACCTGCCATTTGTTTGTCATCAAAGGCATTGTTTATTGCAATAACGCCTAAGTATAAGAACAGCAATACGAGTTCTGATGTAAGACGAGCATCCCATACCCACCAAGTGCCCCACATTGGTTTTCCCCATGCAGCACCAGTAAACAACGCGATGGCCGTAAAAACCGCACCTACTGGCGCGAGGGCAGCAACAGCAGCGTCAGATAACTTTAGTTGCCAAACCATACCGCATAGCGCCGCAATAGCCATGCCTAAGTATATCCCCATAGATAAACTTGCAGCGGGCACGTGAACATAGAAAATTCTAAAGCTATCACCTTGTTGATAATCTGCAGGCGCAAACAATAAGGCCCATGTTAAACCTACCGTTAATAAAACCCCGCTAATCCAAGCGAACCAAGGAATTAAGCGGCCACTTAGATGATAAGTCGTTTCAGGATTTGCGTACGGGTGTAACCATTTCCACATTAATTGGTACTCACTTTTAAAGCTGAATTTATTGCAAAAGGCGTTAGTGTTATAGATGCAACAAGCAGAGCGCCAATAATAGCAAGTTGCCCATTAAAGGGTAAACCCATTGACGCAGCGTCAATGGCACTGGTCGCAAAAATTAGCACAGGGATATAAAGAGGCAAAACGATTAGGCTCAGCAAAACGCCACCTTTCTTTAAGCCTACGGTTAATGCAGCACCAATTGCGCCAATAAAACTTAATACGGGCGTACCAAGCAATAAGGTCCAAAAAGTTGCCATAAAACTTTCACTAGGAAGTTGAAGCATAGTTGCCAATACTGGAGCAATTATTATTAGTGGCAGACCGGTTAGTAACCAATGTGCTACGACCTTAGCCAAAACCCATATGAAGCCAGGGTAAGGACTCAATAGTAACTGCTCTAATGCACCATCTTGGTAATCGGCTTTAAATAGTCTATCGAGCGATAATAGGGTAGCAAGTAGAGCTGACACCCAAATGATCCCAGGCGCAATTTTACTGAGTGTTTGCGGCTCTGGACCTATACCAAGTGGAAACAGTGTAATAATAATAATAAAAAATAATAACGGATTAAGCACATCGTCACGATGGCGTAGTGCAATTTTGATGTCTCTACCGAGAACAAGCTTGAATAAGGCGAGGTAAGAAAGTGATTGATTCATATTAACCTTAAAACCTGTAACTTAATTCAAGACGAGTGACACGTTCTGGTGCAATGTTTAAGTCTTGGTGTGTGGTGATAATTACACAACCACCTTGGTCTGCGTGCGCCAAAATCCTATTTTCTAATGCCGCAACGCCTTTGGTATCGATAGCGGTAAAAGGCTCATCCAAAATCCAAATAGGCGCTTTGCTTTGCCACATTTGAGCTAACGCAATTCGGCGGTTTTGCCCGGCACTTAATTGACTTGCTGGTGAGTTTTCAAACGCTAACAAACCCACATCAGATAATAGCGGCTCAGCTAATTTAGGATTATTGCCATGTAGAGAAAGTTGAAACTCTAAATTTTCTTGAGCAGTAAGTTCACTTTTAACGCCGGGTAAGTGGCCTAGATAAAGTAAATGTTGTCTAAACTTTTCGGGTTGCTGCTCAATAGGTTGGTGATCAAAGTATACAAACCCATCGTAAGGTTGTGCCAAACCCGCTAAAATTCGTAATAAGCTTGTTTTTCCTGCACCATTAGGACCTACCACTTGGACAATGTCTCCGCGGCGGAATTGGGTGTTTAGATTTTCAAACAAAACTCTATCTTGTTTGATACAAGTTAATTGTTTGGTTTCTAATATTATTTGAGCAGTTAGACTTTGCAAACCAGTAAATAAACTAAAGAATTCAATTGTGTGGTTATTCTCCCACGGCAAATATAAATTGCCAATATATACTTACAGATAAAGCGATAACTGGCTTTAAATATAAAAAAATAGGGTTCATTGTGAGAAAAATGCGAAATATGACTGAGCAACCGGTTAATGAGTTTAACTGGCGAAGCCTGCGCGCGCTTCTACCTTATTTATTAGAGCACAAAATTCGCGTTTGTCTTGCTTTGAGTTGTTTAATACTAGCCAAAGTAGCAAGTGTTGGTTTGCCTTTTGTGCTAAAGAATCTAGTCGATACATTAAATGACAGTAGTAGTGAAACGGTCATAGTTATTATATCTGTACCGGTAGCCTTAGTTATTGCTTATGGCGCTATTCGTTTTCTAAATGTTTTATTAGGCGAGATAAGAGACACCCTTTTTGGCCGAGTGACCGAACGGGCAATGCGAAAAGTGGGTTTAAAGGTTTTTAATCATCTACACAAATTAGAGTTAGATTTTCATTTAAATCGCCAAACAGGTGGGCTGTCTAGAGATATGGAACGTGGCATCTCTGGAATAAGTTTCTTAATGCGATTTATGGTATTTAACATAGTCCCTATTTTGATAGAGATAGTGTTTGTTGTTGCTATTTTCTTTACCAAATATGGCTGGGACTTTGCGGCAATTACCTTGGGAGCAATTGTTCTATATATAGGTTTTACCGCTTATGCTACCGAATGGCGAACCAAATTTATTCGTGCGGCCAACGAGGCGGATTCACAAAGCAATACTCGTGCGATTGATAGTCTGCTTAATTATGAAACCGTGAAATATTTTAATAACGAAGCATATGAGGCTAACCGTTACGACAAAGATCTAGCTAAATGGGAGTCGGCGAGGCGCAGTAACAGACTAACGCTTTTTGGTCTTAATAGCGGTCAAGCCCTTATAGTAGCCACGGCGATGACAGCGATGTTGATGTTGGCAGCTAAAGGTGTAATGAACCAAGAGATGACCATAGGTGATTTTGTATTAATAAATGCCTTTATGATGCAACTATTCATGCCTTTAAACTTTTTAGGTTTTGTTTATCGAGAAATTAAAGGATCGTTGGCAAATATAGAAAAAATGTTCATGTTGCTTGAGCGAAAAGAGGCCATCATTGATAAAAGTGGCGCATCCGAGCTTAAAGTAAATAACGCATCAATTGATTTTAAAAAGGTTAATTTTTCATATAGTGAAGACCGTCAAATACTCAAAGACGTTAGCTTTGCGATAAAACCGAATCAAAAAGTAGCCGTAGTGGGTTCGAGTGGCGCCGGTAAATCAACGCTAGTTAAAGTGTTGTTTCGTTTTTATGATGCCACAAGCGGTCAAATTTTAATTGATGGGCAAGACATCACCAGCGTTACACAGGCATCCCTGCGCGAAAATATAGGAATTGTTCCACAGGATACGGTACTTTTTAACGACACTATTTTTGAAAATATTAAGTACGGCAAACCTACTGCTAGTGATGAGGAGGTATGGCAAGCCATAAAAATGGCATATTTGGCAGACTTTATTAACGCCTTGCCAGACGGAGCGAAAACTCAAGTCGGTGAGCGAGGATTGAAACTATCGGGCGGAGAAAAACAACGTGTTGCCATCGCTCGAGTGCTATTAAAAGCACCAAAAATATTGGTGTTTGATGAAGCAACATCGTCGCTCGATTCTGGATCTGAGCAAGCCATATTAAGTGCGTTACGGGAAATTGCTCAAGGCCACACGTCACTCGTCATTGCCCATCGTTTATCTACCGTTATTGATGCTGACCAGATTGTCGTCATGGAGCAAGGACAAATTGTTGAGGTTGGTAATCATCAATCGCTGATAGAAGCGAAAGGCCGCTATTATCATCTATGGCAAATGCAAAATGAACAAGACTAAGCGACCTAAAGAGAGTCTGCGTTAGGCAACTTGCGTTGCAGACTCTTTGCTTTTTCGGCGTTTCTTGAAAAATTGAATCATAAAGTTTGGATAAAGAAAGTAACCTTTATTCCTACAAATCTTTTTTAGCAACAAGTAAAGGGTCATTGAAACTAAGTACAATACATACATGCCACCAATACCTGAAAAAGCACTAAGTTCAAACAAATTATCCAGCTTAAACAAGAGCATTAGTAAAATACCAACACACCACAACTTATGAAACTCGATACCAGGATAGGAATGGAATTCAAAATATTTTAACTGGTTGTAATACAGGTTTCCGTATTTATCACCGACGTATTCTTTGTGCCGGGATTGTCTATATTCACCCTTCACTTTTCACTCTCGTTACTAAACATAAAAGTTATAGGAATGTGTATGCGGCTCGACCAAGATGCTTCGTCGTGTTTATGACCAGGAAAAAAATCGCTACGCCAAAGCTGATCTGAATAAGAAGCGTCAAATATGGCATCTATACGCTTTTGTAATGCCGGATAGTTAGCATCAAGTGTCTGGTCACCTAAATCAAAATAAACTTTGTGGCCATTTAGTCGTTGGATATTATCACGGATATAATCTTCAAAGCCTTGTGGAAAAGGGTTATCGACGTCGTACATGCCAGGCCAATGCGTAGACATAGCTATAGCGCCGCCAAAAACATCTGGACGTTCAAACATGGTATACCAAGATATTAACGCGCCCATACTTGAACCAGCTAAGACTCGATATTGAGGCCCTTTATTTACGCTAAAATTATTATCAATAAATGGGACAAGCTCATTGCTTAAAAATTTTACGTAATTATCACCAGTAAAAAAATCACCAATAGGTGCCAACGATCGAGACTGAATCATAAGTCTTATTTTTATTAGAGTTCGTTCTAATAACGGCAGAGAACGATAGACTTTTTCAGGAAAATATTCTGGATAACGATTTTTTTCGCCGTTCCAAATACCTACAACAATAAAAGGCCGAACTTTACCATCAGCCATAAGCTTGGCTGCTGCTTCATCTACTTGCCACTCTTGGTTGTTCCATGTATTTGTATTATCAAAAAGCATTTGACCATCGTGCATGTATAACACGTCGTACTTTTTGTCGTATGAGTAGTCTTCAGGTAACCAAACATCTATCGTTCTGCTAGGCACAAAGTTAGACTGGAAGTCTTCATAGCGTTTTATAACACCGGAAGATGGAGTTGCCATTGGATCTGCGTAGAGTGCAGAGCTCCAAAGTAAAAAGGCAGTTAACAATATCGCTTTCATTAAAACTCCGTTTTTAATAAATTATGAATTGATTAAATAAGACGATTTATGACGCTGGTCATACAGTGCTGGTATCAATAGTTCCATATGTTTATACGAAGACACAATATTACTTATCCAATCGTCTAAAAGGTCTAATGGATATACCTTGTTAAACAGATAAAAATTACTTATCTGTCCAACAATAGGCATATTTATTCCTATAGTACCGCTAATATTGACTTCGGTACCAAGTTTATTTTTACGATACTTATACTCAATGGAGCCGACGGTGTAGCCCGCGTGCAAAATATCAAGCGTCATTCCTTCATCGCCAAATGATCGAACCTTGTATCTTGTTTGCCATTGAGTGTCTTTTAATAGTGTTTGTTCGTCAAAAACAGTGCCGTATCCAATTTCATTAGACAACTTATCTGCCGAGGAAACAATTGCTAGGTTTACCATGGTGTTTGGGTTGGTTAGCCTAAACCAAGGCATAGTTTGACTATTGAACAGCAACGTCTGCTGTATTTGATTTTTGTAAAACCAATGAAGCATTTTTGGTGAGATATTGCTCAAAAGGAGATTGCCAGTAAAGTTATACTGACCGTTCTCATGCTGACGTAAATTAACATTTTGGGTTAATGCATCAGTTTCGCCTTGTTCTATATTCCAAGGCGATTTTTGTAATGGTGACTGCTGGAAAGCAGCCTGTGGTTTCAGCCAAAGTCCTGCTAGTAATAATACTAGAAGATAGGCACTGGCTTTAAATATGAACTGCATAATAAGCGTATTTTTTATTTTTATTGTTTGCTTATGAGATGGGATCCTACCAGAACATCTTAAAGCCTTGCCATTGAGTATCGAATCCTTCCATTGGGCTTCGAGTAAAACCAGAGCGTACAAATTGATTCATTTTGCCTTCTGTATAAGCAAGCAATAAATTAGCCAATGCAGCTTCTTCAATAGGAAAGTTTTTACCTTCGCGTAACTTTCGTTCTCTTAGAACTTGTTTAAATTGGGTTTCTAATTTTTCGAATAGAGATACAACACGCTCTCTTAGTCGGTCGTGTTCGCCAAGTAATGCATCGCCAGTCAAAATAGCAGTAATACCGCGATTCATTTCCGCAAAGCCTAAAATTAGCTTCATGATATTTTGAATACGACCTTCAGTCGTTTTATCTTTTTCCAATATGACATTAATACGGCTAAGAAGGGTGTTTTCAATAAACTCAATTAAGCCTTCATACATACGAGCCTTACTTGGAAAGTGTCTGTATAAAGCAGCTTCTGATACACCTACTTTTTCAGCTAACTTTGCTGTTGTAATCCTTTGCCCCGCGTGGCTTTCTAACATCTCTGCAAGACATTGTAGAATTTGCTCTTTACGGTTACCTTTTTTAGCTGCAGGCATACTTCCCCTCGGCGCGTTTTTATTTGAATAATTAGTCTTTAGTTAATTGCTGTACAACAACATCTAGTAAGTCATAAGAGAGTTGTTTTTTAGAATTGAGAGGTAAGTCCTTACTTCCACCATTCCAATATACTTTTAACGCATTATCGTCAGAATTGAAACCTTGATTTGATACGGAAACATCGTTTGCACAGATCATATCCAAGTTCTTTTTGGTTAACTTCCCTAATGCGTACTTTTCAACATCTTGTGTTTCGGCCGCAAAACCAATAACAAAAGGTCTTTTTTTCGTTAATGACGCAACATCGGCAACAATATCTGGATTTTTAACCATATTGATTGTCATATCATCGTCATTCTTTTTGATTTTTTGTTGTGCACAAACTTCTGGGCGATAATCAGCAACCGCAGCACAGGCAATAAAAATGTCAGATTGTTGCGCAAGTTCTAGTGCAGCACTGTGCATGTCTTGTGCGCTTTTCACGTCAACTCGATGTGCCCCTGTTGGTGTGCTTAATGACACAGGTCCCGCGATTAAATTTACTTTAGCGCCTAATTCTACCGCGGCTTGCGCGATCGCAAAGCCCATTTTGCCACTTGAGTGATTTGAAATGTATCGAACAGGATCAATTGCTTCACGGGTAGGGCCTGCAGTAATCGTTAATGTTTTACCCGTTAATAATTTATTCTTAGTTTTAAATGCAGAAACCGTTCTTTCCACCATTTCGCTAGGCTCAATCATACGACCAGCACCGACGTCGCCACAGGCTTGTTCTCCAATAGCTGGTCCCCAAACATCTATTCCACGTGCCTTTAGTACGCTAAGGTTTTCTTTAGTTGCAGGGTGCGCGTACATTTGCTGATTCATCGCAGGGCAAACGACAACCGGGGCTGGGGTTGCTAAGAGTAGCGTGCTGGCTAAGTTGTGGGCTAGACCGGCTCTCATTGTGGCCAACATGTCAGCAGAAGCTGGAGCAACGACCACTAAGTCAGCCCATTTAGCAAATTCAATATGGCCCATTGCCGCTTCAGCATTTGGATCTAATAAATCTTCTGCAACAGGCTCTCCACTAACGGCTTGTAATGTAAGAGGGGTAATAAAAGCCTTTCCACCAGAGGTTAAAACAACTTTTACTTCTGCTCCACGCTCTTTTATACGGCGAATATATTCCGGCATTTTGTAGGCAGCGATGCCGCCACTGATAATCAATAAAATGCGTTTTAGGTTCAGTTCTGACATATATCGGTCGCTTTGAGTGGTTGTTAACCTAAAGCAGGCTATATTTTATATTCAAATTAGGTGCTTACTTTATCGGTTTTGAAACCATTTCACCATAAAAAACTCACTTCAATGGCAAGGAGGCAAAATGTCTATTCAACAATGGCGATTATCTGACCGTCCTAGAGAAAAATTACTCAAGTCTGGAGCGTCGTCATTATCAGACGCTGAGTTATTGGCGATATTTTTTAGAACGGGCATATCAGGGATGGATGCCGTTAGTTTGGCAAATTATACGCTCAATAAATTTGGTTCGCTCAATGGACTGTTAAGTGCCAATGTCGACGAATTCACTGCAATAAAAGGTATGGGACATGCGAAATATGTTCAACTGCAGGCCGTTTTGGAGTTGTCTAATCGATATTTTAGTGAAGTTATGAAACGCGATACCTTGCTAGACTCACCGCAAGCGGTACGTATTTATTTGCATCGATTGTTGCGAGACGAGCCTTATGAGCAATTTGTCATCGTGCATTTAGACAATCAGCATAGGGTAATCAAAAGTGAAGTACTATTTAAGGGAACCATAGACTCAGCGGCCGTTTATCCAAGGGTCGTTGTTGACTCAGTGATCAAACAAAATACCGCCGCTGTTATTTTTGCTCATAATCACCCTTCGGGTATTAGTGAGCCGAGCCAGTCTGACATAAGACTGACAGAACGCCTAAAAGACGCACTCTTATTAATAGATGTCAGAACTTTAGACCATTTTGTTATTGGTAATGAAGAAGTCGTGAGCTTTGCTGAGCGAGGCTTAATATAAAAACTTTATTTGATTACTCGAGCAGCTAATCGAAGTTAAAGTTATTTACGTCAAAAGAGATATGTTGGCGACGTCGATGCATTGCCCAGCGATACTTTAAGTTTCGCAGAAATGTCGAGCGACTGCTATGGCGACCTTTGTTTGTTTGAGCTATGTCACTTTTTTCAGGCAGTCCAAATTCTAGGCTCATTTCGACGGCATTAGGGCGTAGACCACAAACACTTAAATTAAAATCGTCGTAACACTGTACGTCAACATCAACTGGACGGTAAAAACGCTTTAAAGATAATAGCTTTGATGCGGCCTCGGCTGTTAACAAATAGGCCATGGTGCGGTTAGGAACTTTTTTGTAACTGACAACATTAAATTCATTATCGATTTTTTTTGTTTGAGCTGGCGTTACATTTTCAGTGTCTGATATTTTTAAAATATCCCATCCAGAGGACCGACTTATTAATTGTAAACAGTTAGGTAAATTATTATTTATGGATATATCGTCTTCTAAAATTAAGCCAAACTTAGCATTACTGTCTATTAATGCTTGCCAAGCTTTTCTATGGCTAACATAACAACCGATTTCACCCACAGTAAGGTTTCTGTGATGTAATTTCTTATTTGTTTGGGCATCGTAAACCGAGGCTATTTCTGTTGTCGATAATTGAGAGCCAACGGTGGCATCAATGCGTTGAAAAGAAAGATCAAGGGTATCGAGTTGTTCTTTAACGTCTTTCAAACGTTCACTACTCTGTTCCATGTTGATTAAAAAAATTGGAATACCACTATTATTCATTCTAACTCCGGCTTAAACGCCTCAAACTGATCTTATCCACTGGTATATTAGCACTAAGAATACAAGCAAAAAAATTATTCTATTAATTTTAAGTATTGTTGCGTAATTTTGTTTATCCCAACTTTATTAATTATTTCTAAATTATTTAATTCATAGTCTTGCGACAGCGCTTGACGAGCTTTTGTCGCTAAATCGCTTGGATTGTTAACTTCGGCTAAGTTTTTATCTAAAGGCCCCGTTAAAATTTCTCGCGGACCAAAGTCACAGTCAGTGCTCACTACTGGTGTGCCACATATTAGCGATTCAATTAAAACCATTCCTAGCCCTTCAAATTCAGAGCTAAATAACATTAGCTTGGCATTCTTCATCCAATTATATGGGTTTTTCTGAAATGACGGCGCAATAACTCTATCGGCAACGCCAATTTTATTAGCAAGCTTCATCACTTTTTTAGTATTTTTACACAGTACAACTAACTTAATATCAGGTATGTCCTTTAGAGCTTGAAACAAAATGTCATGGCGTTTTTGTTTTACGACTCTGCCAATGTGTAAAAGGTAAGGCTCGTTAGGAATTTCAACATTAGGTTGTTCCGATAACGTTTTAATTTTCTCGATATCGCATGGGTTGTATATTGTTTGGATGCTTTTGGGTGATATCCATTTACTGTGACGTATTTCATTGGCGACACCTTCGGAAACACAAATTAAATGCTTATTATCAAGTGCTCTTTTTTCGCGAAGTGTTCGCCAGTATCTAATTGGGTTAATTCGACCTGCTCGTTGGATTTCTTGATGCAACGAATTATGTATTACGTGATAAGTATTTCTAAAGTTACAACGACTTAATAAAAGGTTACTTGAGTCTAAATTAACCAAGTGAAGGTCGAATAAACCTATCTCGCTCTCGACCATAGAAACTTGCCGAGTAAGTTGTTTTGCAGATTTAACAATATTTAACGTATTTGTTAATTTGGCGCGTTTGGCTTTTGTGTCAAAGTGATGAACAACGACGCCCTTAGGAATAATGTAATCAATGATTTTTTCTAAAATAAAAAAGTGAACCTTGTGTGCTTGATTTACCATTTGTTCAGCTAAATCGAGCATTATGCGTTCTGCACCACCCCCACCTAAACTATCAATAAATATCGCTATGTTTTTGGAATCCATGCAGCCTTTCTTATAAAAAATAATGTGTTATAGGTAAGTCGAGTTAGTAGCTGAATGATAGGCTTTTATGCTCACTAAGTCTAACGTAGGGTGTTTTACGTGCTAGAGTTCATGCTGTTTAGTACGTATAATCGTCCTAGAATTTATACAAGGCTCAACTTATGACCACGACTTTTTATTTAATTAATTTAGACGGCAGTGATTTGCGTTTAAAGCAAAGTACAGAACGACTAATGGAGCAAGGAATTACTTTTGAACGTATTCCAGCGGTATTAGGTGTCGCTTTAAGCGAAGAAGAACGTAATAAAAACTACAGTCATAAACTAAATGAAAAACAGTATTATTACCCATTGTCGCCTGCACAAATTGGCTGTTACATGAGTCATAGAAAAGCCTGGCAAAAAATAGCAGACGGGGATGAGGCATTTGGCGTCGTGCTAGAAGATGATTTTATCTTACCGGGTGACTTAAACAAAGCCGTGGAAACTATAAAAGGCCTAGAATTTGATTGGGATGTTATAAAATTAGCAGCTTATGCAAATAGAGAACGACCGGTGGAATTTACTCACAAGATCAATGATCATTTTGATATCGTGGTACATAAAAAACCAATGAGTGGTGGGGCTGCCACAGCAATAACAAAAGCTGCAGCCAAACAACTGTTAGCATCGACGATACCGTTCGGGCGACCATGCGACACCGACATTCAGCACTTTTGGGAACGCGGCGTAGAAGTTCTATCGTTAATGCCATATCCTGTCTCTCAAGATATGAGATATGAGAGTACCATTGAGACAAAGTCGCATAAAAAAGATAAAAAACCAGTAAAACGACTGTTCCAACAAATTAGTCAACATTGGTTGAATACTAAAGCGGTAAAAGAGCAAGTGAAAAAACTACAAAAGCAATTGCGGAGTCACTAGGCGATTGCATTTTTTTCTTGCCATTAAAAAGAGTAAATAGCGGGTCCTTGATTTAAAAAGGGAAGTGAATAATTACGATCTTTTCTTTGTACTCGGACTCAAAAGAACGTAGAATACGCGCCACTAAATTATAGTCATATTGACGTTTAATCTATCAGTATTTGATTGTAAAAAGATCAACTAAGGGTTTTTCGTGGCATTAACACGAATTATCTTGATCTTTGTGCTCAAATTCTGTATAAATTGCGCCCTTTCAAATGCCCGGGCAAATAATTAGCCGTAAGGGTTAATTAGATTGGCGTCAGAATTTAAGTTTTGGAGTAAATTGACATGTCAAAAGTGTGCCAAGTAACTGGCAAGCGTCCAACAGTTGGTAACAACCGTTCACACGCTCGCAATGCTACACGACGTCGTTTCTTGCCTAACCTACAAACTCACCGTTTTTGGGTTGAAAGCGAGAAGCGTTTCGTTAAATTACGTTTATCTACTAAAGGTATGCGTATCATCGATAAAAATGGTATTGATTCAGTGCTTGCAGATATGCGTGCAGCTGGTCAAAAGGTTTAAGGAACTAAATCATGCGTGATAAAATTCGTTTAGTTTCAACGGCTGGAACTGGTTATTTTTATACAACTGATAAAAATAAGAAGTTAATGCCTGAAAAGATGGAAATCAAAAAATTTGATCCAAAGATCCGTAAACACGTGATCTTCAAAGAAGCTAAAATTAAGTAAGCTTCAAACTGATTCTATTGAAACTTTTGCAAAAGTTATAAAAACCCAGCCAAGCGCTGGGTTTTTTTATGCCATTTACTTTTGGTACTGACCATTTATCTTTACCGTTTAGCATTTATCATCCGCACTTAGCTTTTGTCACATTCAAATTCATAACTCATTATTCTATAAACACTTTTCTTAACTTAACTAAGAGGAGAAATGAGTGATGTGCAGTCTACTATTTTTATTGAACGGAATATTGAATTAAACGATACTGTATTTGGATAGTTTTTTGTGACAAACATTCAATAGTTGGTAGTTATGACGCATAGTGAAAAAGAATAGGAGGCAAAAATTTTATGGCTATTAGATTGTCAAAAAAAGGATGGAATAACGTTCTCATATTCTCTTGTATGTTTATGATTTTACTATTTAACTACACGAGTAATATGTTTGCTTCTAATACTGTAAAGACGTCAATTGAGCCTTTAGTTGAGTCAAGCCAGATAATCCAAGCGATCGACTTTAGCGGTATTGAAATACAAAGGTTAGGCGCAACGTGGCGAGTATTAAGTAAAATACCAACCGCCAATATCACGCAACCAAAAGAATTCATTGAAACTTGGTCAAAACAGCCTTTAGAGCAAATTCAGCAGTCGCCTATGGTTTTAGATAGTGCCATCTCAATTCCCGTTGTAGTATGGGTATCTGGAAAAAGTGAAGGACAAATTTATGAATTTGTCATCGATCATCAAGAACAGTCCGTATACATCCATGATAAAACCAAAGATGTTTGGTTTGCCTTGAAATACTCACAACTTTATCAATTTATACCAAGAGAAATAGTCGATGCCTGAATTACCTGAAGTAGAAGTTAGCCGACTAGGAATTACACCTCATATCGAAGGCAAGCAAGTTACTAAAATTCATGTTCGCAATCCCAATCTACGTTGGCCCGTGCCAAAAGAGGTAATGTTTGCAGAAGGGCAAACAGTAGATTCAATTGAGCGACGCGCTAAGTATCTTTTATTACACACCAAAGTGGGCTCGATTATCTTACACTTAGGTATGTCGGGTAATTTACGTGTTGTTGATAAATCTATCGCGCTGTTAAAACATGATCATATCGATATTGAATTTGAAAATGGAAAAGTATTGAGGTTAAACGATGCTCGTCGTTTTGGTGCTTGTTTATGGCAAGAAGTGAATGAACAACATGAGTTACTATCAAAATTAGGGCCTGAACCACTAACCGCTGCTTTTGATGATGAATTACTTTTTAAAAAGTCACGAAATAAACAAGTTGCAGTAAAAAACTTTATTATGGATAACCATGTTGTGGTGGGCGTAGGCAATATTTATGCAAATGAGAGCCTATTTAAAGCCGGAATAAACCCAACAAAGGCCGCAGGCAAAGTATCAAAAAAGAGTTATCAAGCATTAACCGAACATATTAAAGAAACACTAAAGAATGCTATTCAGCAGGGCGGCACAACACTAAAAGACTTTATTCAAACCGACGGCAAACCAGGTTATTTTGCACAAGAGTTGCTGGTGTACGGCCGCGGTGGACAAGATTGTATTAAGTGCGGAAAACAGTTAAACGAAGTAAAAATAGGGCAGCGAAGCACCGTATTTTGCGGCCATTGCCAACGATAAAAGAGTGGAAAACCATGGAATTTTTAAAGACGTTAAAAACAAGCTTTAACGAAGGTAAAACAAAACCCTTGTCGTGGCGAAAGTCTCAACTGTTAGCATTAAAGCGCTTGTTACTTGAGAACGAAAATGCCATTTATGATGCGCTTAAAGCGGACTTAAATAAGTGTAAATTTGAGTCTTATGTGTCCGAATACCAATACGTTTTAAAAGACATAAAACAAACTGTGAAGCATATTGCCAAATGGAGTAAACCTAGACACGTCGCGACGCCAATACTCGCGCAGCCTGGTCGTAGTTCAATTCGTCCTGAACCATACGGTACTGTACTTATTATGGGCGCATGGAATTACCCATTACAGCTTGTATTAAGTCCTATGGTTGCGGCAATTGCAGCGGGAAATTGTGTGGTATTAAAGCCATCTGAATTAGCAGAATCGGTTTCAGCTTTATTAGCCTCTCTCATACCCAAATACATGGATCAAGATGCTGTTGTCGTATATGAAGGTGGTGTTGAAGAAACAACTGCGCTATTAAAGCAACGTTTTGACTACATAATGTATACCGGCAGCGAAAATGTTGGAAAAATTGTCATGCGAGCTGCGAGTGAACACTTAACGCCAGTTACATTAGAGTTAGGTGGTAAAAGCCCTTGCATAATAGACAAGAATACCAATCTCAAAGTGACCGCAGATAGACTAGTTTGGGGCAAGTTTTTAAATGCGGGTCAAACCTGTATCGCTCCCGACTATGTGTTGGTTAATCGATCACAAACAGTACCGTTTATTGAAGCCTTAAAAAGCGCATTAGAAAAACAATATGGAAAAGATGCACAACAATCGGATGACTACGGCCGAATAATAAACGCTCGTCATTTTGCCCGAATTTCTGATTACATATCGTCGCAAAAAGACTCGGTAATAGCAGGTGGCACGGTTAACGAACATGAAAAATATATAGAGCCGACCTTGTTGCTAAATCCAAATTTATCAAGTGGCGTTATGACAGAAGAAATTTTTGGACCAGTACTGCCAATTATTGAAGTGGACTCTGTTACTGAAGCAATTGATTTTATAAATGAGCGAGAAAAACCTCTCGCTCTGTATATGTTTAGTAACGATGATAAAAATATCAAGCTGGTCACCCAAAGAACTAGCTCGGGTACTCTGTGTATCAACGATGCCGTAATATTTATGGTTAATCACAATTTACCATTTGGTGGGGTAGGGCACTCAGGTATGGGCAGCTACCACGGTCAATGGGGTTTCGACACCTTTAGTCATTTAAAGCCGATTATGCACAGAAGTTTTTGGGCGGATGCTCCGATACGTTATGCACCATATACTAAGTTAAAGCAAAAGTTGTTTAAGCTGATTGCAAAGCTTTAATTTATTACGGTTGAAGCGCCCAGAAAAAGGGTATTACAAAGGTTAATAGTCTAGGGCTGTGATCTCGGCTAAATCCTCTCTAAAGCCGTTATATTGGCAATATACGCTATCTTCAAAGCGCGCAATGATATTGTCAGTGCAATATTTATCGGCTACGTCCGCATCAATATAAATAAGATCGCCCGCGTTACAAGGATGCGGGCTTTTTCTTACGTATACGTTTTCACATTGCGTGTATTTAGGTTCGTAGTTTTTAGTAGAAAAGTCGTTAACTTTCACTTCCCAGAGATAAACTACCGCGACTGCAACAGCAAAAGCGATGATCACTCCGATTAACGACTTATTCATTTTTACTCACTTATATTAAGCGTGTCGACTACGCATCAAGTTTAGCAAAATACACTTTTGCCGCCGCTTTGACTTTTGGTGCCAAAATAAATGCAGACAACATGGTTGGAATAGCCATGAGGCCATACATGCCAATCATGAAGTTAAACACGACATCCAGAGTCACAATACAGCCAGCGACAATCGACAGTAAATAGAACCATTTATATAGATGCGCTTTTTCTTCGCCAACCATAAACGCAAAACATTTTTCGCCGTAGTACCAATAAGTAAACATAGTAGATGCGGCTAAAAAGAGAATTTGAATCGCAAGTAGAATCTGTCCAGTAAGCCCTAACTCTTGACCAAACACTTGCATCGTTAATTCAACGCCTTTAACGCCTTCTACATCTTGCCACATGCCAGATGCTAGAATAACTAGGGCAGTACAAGTACATATTAACAATGTGTCTATCATTGGACCTAACATGCCAACTAAGCCTTCTCGAATCGGCTCATCAGTTTTTACAGCGCCATGCGCTAATACTTCTGTTCCAATACCGGCTTCGTTTGAGAAAACACCTCGAGATACGCCGATAATGATCACCCCAAGCAAACCGCCAGATATCGCTTCGGCTTTAAAAGCTTGGACAAAAATACTAGAGAAAATCGCTGGTATTTCAGGTAGGTGATTAAATAATACGGCTAATGTCATAAGAAAGTAGCTAATCGCCATAATTGGCACTAAGCGGCTTGTTACATAGGCTACTCGTTTTAAACCACCTAAGATAACCGCGGCGACAAGTGCGGTAATAACAACAGCAATAATTGCGTTAAACATCATTGGGTTTGTTACCCAACTATCAGGGACTAATTCTTCTCTAAAGGCAGCGGTAAGCTGGTTCGCTTGAAATGATGGAATGGTTCCAAATAACCCAGCAAAGGCAAATAATAAGGCCAGTGGTTTCCAGCGCTTACCTAATCCTTCCATGATCACGTACATTGGACCACCATGAACATTGCCGTTTTTATCTGTACTGCGGAACATTACGCCTAACGAACAAGTAAAAAACTTGGTAGAAACACCTAGCAAAGCGGTAAGCCACATCCAAAATACGGCACCTGGCCCGCCAGCGGTAATTGCAAGCGCAACACCACTAATGTTACCCATGCCGACGGTACCTGCTAATGCGGCTGATAGAGCTTGTGCGTGAGTCAATTGACCTTTTTCGGAGTCATGGTCGTGTTTACCGGTTAACAAGCTAATGCCGTGAGACAAGTAGCGAAAAGGAATTAAGCGCGAGTAAATGGAGAAAAATATTCCACCGCCTACTAACCACACAATCATTGGCATTCCCCAAACAAAGTTGGAGAAAGCCGCCGTTACTTCAATTAACCATTCCATATAAAAAACCTTAAACGTTATTTTTGTTGTTCTTATGCCAAACATAAACCACCCACATTGTTAGTAACAACAATGGTACACACATGGTTAATAGGCTGTTCCAGCCATACGATTTGATAACCCAGCCTGCAGACAAAGAGGCAATTGCTTGGCAAGAGAACATTATTAAGTCATTAAAGCCTTGGACTTTAAATCTTTCTTCTGGCTCGTAGCTCAATGGCAACAGTGAGGTCGCCGATATAAACATAAAGTTCCAGCCAATCCCTAACAGTACCAATGACGCCCAGTAATGAACATACTCTTTTCCTAAAAAACCGATCATTAAACATAAAAAGAAGATTAACACGCCACTAATAATCATTTTTTTCTGTCCGAAACGTTTAACTAACGCACCGGTAAAAAAGGACGGTAAATACATAGCGATTATATGGCTTTGAATAACCCATTTTGTATCAGCCATATCAAATCCATGATGAACGTGCATGCTAATCGGCGTAGCAGTCATAATAAAGCTCATGACGCTAAAGGCGACGGTCGCAGAAATTATAGCAACTAAGAAAATAGGTTGTTTTATAATTTCGTTTAACGACCTTGGTTCGCCAGATACTTTTACAATCGACTTATGAACATCGACGTATTTAGACAGTAACAATATGGCCGGAATATAAAGCAAGGCCATGATGGCAAAAGAACCAGTAAACTCAGTGCTAAAAATGTCTTTACCAATGTAAGCAATTTCAGGCCCAATATAGGCCGCTATTAAACCGGCAATAAGCATAACGGAAATTGCTTCGCTGGCATGCTCATCGTTAACAGATTCCATTGCCGCAAAGCGAAACTGTTGGGAGTTTGCAATCATGAAGCCGAAGTTGAAGATAGCAAAACAGAACAACCAAAAATGTTGCAAGTAAATGGCATAACTCGTGATGAGGCAGTTAATCCCTCCCCAAGTCGCGGCAATTATAAACCCTTTTTTACGACCAATTGTCGACAACAACTTAACTGCGGGAAGCATATAAAAAGCAATACCGACTATCATGCAGGCAATAGGTAATGTTGCCAAAACTGGAGTGGGCGCCAGCTTAAGTCCAACAAACCCACCAACAAATACTACAACAGGACCGATGGATCCCATTAAGGCTTGAGATAGCATCAAAAGCCAAACGTTTTTATGCATATTTACAAACACTATGGCTCCAAATATATTAAGTTCGATTCAATTAGACATTAGTTGCGAAATCAGTCTATTATTTAAACAGTAGTTAAGGCTTATAAAAAGCGCGATGCATTATCCTCACTGGACTATGTGAAAATTAGATATGTAACGCAAGGGGAAAAACATGAAAATTAACAATCTTTTGTCTTTAATTGCAATTATGCTGGTATTTCCGAACTCAGTACATGCAAATGACTCCAAGGTCACTTTTAAAAACCCTGATGAGTTTAGAGATATTCGCTCAGCAGATCAAAGTAAGAGAAAATTTCAAAAATCGTTACTTAATAAACTATCTTCTTACGTGGAAAAGCTATCGAAGGATTTACCTGACGGTTATTCAGTACATATTGCATTTACCGATATCGATTTAGCTGGACGCGTGGATTATCAATTTGATATGAGTAGAGAACTTAGAGTTATTCGCCACCAAGACACGCCAAAACTTGAATTTGAAGTACAATTGCTAAAAAACGGACAGGCTGTCTCAAAAAGTAATGTAGAACTGAAAGACATTGCCTTCATGGATAAGCCAGTATTTATAGGCATAAGAAATGACACTCTCCGCTATGAAAAGCGTATGTTAAAAGAGTGGTTTGAAAGCGATTTGATTTCGCTGATCGAAACTTGGAACAAACAGCAAAATAATGTGATGCAAGCTGTATAGTGCCTCAAAAGTAAAATTTTATGAAAAAGAGCGGTACCATTGGTCCGCTCTTTTTGCATTTGTTAACGACTATTCAAATTGTGTTTGATAACTAACTACAAGAAGCTTCACGCACCGAATTGATAACCACCGGTTCAACAGGCACATCACTCATACCACCAACACTACCTGTGGCCACAGATTCAATGGCATCCACTACATCCATGCCATCTATTACGCCACCAAACACAGTGTAGCCATACCCATCAGAAGCGTTTGGCTGGTTTAAAAAGTCATTGTATACCGTATTAATAAAAAACTGTGAGGTTGCAGAATTAGGCGCGCTAGTTCGAGCCATTGCAATTCTACCACGATAGTTTTTAAGGCCGTTTCGAGATTCTATCTCAATAGGCTGCCCCGTTTCAGGTCGGTTCAATCCTGCATCAAAACCGCCACCTTGGATCATAAAGCCTTTAATTACGCGATGAAAAATTAGATCATCGTAAAAACCAAGAACGGCATAATTCTTAAAATTTGCAGACGTTTTTGGGGCATACTTTTCGTCAATCGCAAGAGTAATGTTTCCAAGACTAGTAACCATTGAATAACAGGCGTAATTACCGCGTGAGACGTCTATTGCAGCGGTATCATCATTTTGCAAAACAGGGTAACTTGGTGCTGGTGGGGGAGTTGACTCATCTGAACCACAGCTAATTAACATTGATAAAGATAAAGCAGATACTAATAGTGAACGAAGCATGTACAAATTCCGAAGTTGTTATTTTTATATCCCGAGTGTACGTAGTTCACGCAACCACCTCAAGCCCATCTACCATAAAAAAATAGCTCTGTTATGATAACCCTAATCATTTAATAAAAGAGCACAACTGACCATGCAACAACAAATTTTAACCATGTTGACCATGCAAGACGAGATGAATACAAAAGTACATCCTCAATGGCGAGATCAAGGCTTTGCCTGGCATCGTGCTATGTGGGTTGAACTAGCGGAAATGTTGGACCACTACGGATGGAAATGGTGGAAGCACCAGCAACCAGATATTGAACAAGTTCACTTAGAGCTTATTGACATTTTTCACTTTGGGTTGAGCGCTAGGTTAGTAGCCGGACAAGCCGTTAGCGAAATCGCTGCAGATATCGAACGTGAATTAGCATCACCAAATAAAGAAGCAACTTTTGCCGAAACAATTGAAACTATGGTTGCCAATACGCTGTCGACTAAGGGTTTTGATGTTGCAACATTTGCCGGTTTAATGGCACAAACTGAACTTAGTTTTGATGAGTTGTTCCGCCATTATGTTGGTAAAAACGTATTAAACTTTTTCCGTCAAGATCACGGCTATAAAACCGGAGAGTACATAAAGGTTTGGAACGGAAAAGAAGACAACGAAGTGTTAATGGATGTACTGCGCTCGACAGATGCAACACAAGCTGATTTTAAAGATAAAGTATACCAAGGCTTAAAGTCTGCTTACCCTAGCGTTTAATTGGCATAAATTAGCAAGTAATTGTTAATTTTCTACATGATGTAAATCAAATTAAAACCCCCGAAAGGTTTGTATAACGTTCGGGGGTTTTGTAAATATTGTATTAGCCTTTTAACCAGCCACTATTTTATTGCAGATTTAAAGTTACCTAAAGTGGTATGCAATAAGTGCAATTTCTTTACAACGGATTCTATAGCGTTTTTTTGCATAGCCGGGGTTTGATTTGACTCTTTAATCGACAGAATTTGCTCTGCTGTTTCTTCCAAATAAGGCATGAATTTAGTTGCCGTAGACTCAAAGCCTGAGTCGTCTTTGAATATTCGGCCAAATTTGCCATGACCCTGCTTTTTTAGCTCATCAATATATTTATCGGCGTCGATAGCTTTGCGATATAACTCTTTTAAATTGTCTTCTAGGCTATTGATTAAACTTTCCACTCAAGATATTCCTAATTTTTCCGATAAATGATAGTGGCTAGTTTAACTGAAATTGACTAGTCTAAAAAGCGACACAATCAATTAAAGTTATTTAATTGATGACCTTTGAATAAACAAACCAGGAGTTAAACTGTGTTCGTTTCATCGACAGGTAATGGCATTGCATCTCAAGCAATGCAAGGTGGCGAAGCATTAGCAGCTAATTTGGCTAAAAATGCACAAGAGTTAGAAGGGCAGGCCGCATTGCAACTACTCGCAAGCACGGCTCAACTTCAATTAGCGTCACCATCCGTTGGCAGTACTGGCGGATTAATAGGAACTACTATTAACATTACAGCGTAGCGTAAAGTAGCCGGCACATGCTGTTAAAGTTTAATGTGCCATCGTAGTTCCGGATTTATTAGGGGAGAGTTATAGGCTAATAGGCGTTTTGCTTGCTTCTCCCCCTATTTCCCTCACTAACTTAGGCATTAAAAAACCAGGCAAAGTTTTTAACATGGTTTTATAAATCGCTATTGCTTTAGACTCATCAATATCAAAGTGACTTGCGCCGTCAACCTTATCAAATAAGTGCAGGTAATAAGGTAAAATTCCACCGTCAAAGAGTGCCTCACTCAGTTCAATTTGACTATCAGCACTATCGTTAACATTTTTTAGCAACACCGCTTGATTTAATACAGTGCAGTCGGCTCTTTTTAGATGGGCAACGCCTTTTTTTAAGCGTTCCGATATTTCATTGGCATGGTTTATATGAAGAACAACAATAGTTTTGAAAGATGCTCTTTCAAGTATATCAACTAAATCTTTAGTAATACGGCTAGGAATGACCACTGGAAGCCGAGTGTGGATTCGAAGACGTTTAATATTAGGAAGTTGCTCTAGTTGTTCAATAAACCATTCGATCGCGTCATCTTTTGCCATGAGCGGATCGCCACCACTTAAAATAACTTCGTTTATTTCGCTGTGCGCTTTGATGTAGTCAATATGTTGTAACAACTGTTGTTTGTTTACTGCGTTATCGGCATAAGGAAAGTGTCGTCTAAAGCAGTACCGGCAGTTAACGGCGCAGCCTGTTTTAAACATAATTAATACTCTTGATTCATATTTGTGCAATAAACCGGGTTGCTCTGCGTTATGCTCCTGTAACGGATCGATGACAAACCCTGCTTTGCTTTCAAACTCTTTCGCACTAGGTAAAACTTGTAGCAACAAAGGGTCTTGATCGTCGCCATGGCGCATAAGCTGTGCAAAGGGACGAGGAACACGCATTGAAAAAAGGCGACGAGCCTCGTTATCTTGGTCTATATTTTCTGCATCAATGTTTAAATAAGTCAGCAAATCTTCTAGGCGAGTGAAACTTTGTTTCAATTCTTTTTGCCATTGGGACTCAACAGATAGGTTTGCTTGTTGTATCATTCGTTTCACTTATATTTTGGTATTAATCTACTTAGAGGATGACATGGCTTCATTCAGCACAAACCAATTTAAAGCTGGCCTAAAATTAATGATTGACGGCGAGCCTTGCAACATTTTAGAAAATGAAATCGTTAAACCAGGTAAAGGCCAAGCTTTTAACCGAGTTCGCATCCGTAAACTAGTTAGCGGTAAAGTATTAGAAAAAACATTTAAGTCTGGCGAGTCAGTTGAAGGCGCAGACGTAATGGATACAGATCTAGCTTACTTGTATACAGACGGCGAGTTTTGGCATTTTATGAACAACGATACATTTGAGCAAATTGCAGCAGATGAAAAAGCCGTTGCAGACTCAGTAAAATGGTTAGTAGAAAACGACGTATGTACGCTAACGTTATGGAATGGTAACCCAATTGCTGTAACACCGCCTAATTTTGTTGAATTAGAAATTACAGAAACAGACCCTGGTCTAAAAGGTGATACTGCGGGTACAGGTGGCAAACCAGCTACATTAAGTACAGGTGCGGTAGTACGTGTTCCTTTATTCGTTCAAACGGGTGAAGTGATTCGTGTTGATACGCGTACTGGCGACTATGTTGGTCGTGCTCAAAAATAAATTAATGACGCTAAACTAGTCGTTACTTGTAACGTTTAGTTTGGATTTATTCAATTTTTGGTAACATAAGAGTCGGCTTAGCTGACTCTTTTTTTTGCCTGCAGCTTGGAATAACTTCGTAACCTAGTTTTAATGTTCGGTACCGTAAATACAAGGGAAATCTAATGTGGCAACCTAGTAGCTCAATTGAAACACTTAAGCAACGAGCTAAGTTTATTAACAAAATTCGCCAATTTTTTATGTCTCGTGATGTATTAGAAGTCGATACGCCACTTCTTAGTCATGGCACTGTTACGGATGTGCACCTAGATGCATTTAGTAGTGAATTTTTTCATGACAATTCGGGACAAAATAAGCAGTTGTTTTTACAAACTTCACCTGAATTTGCCATGAAACGTTTATTAAGCGCAGGTAGTGGTTCCATTTATCAAATATGCAAAGCCTTTCGAAATGAAAGCCCTGGTCGATTACATAATCCCGAATTTACTATGTTGGAATGGTACAGAGTAGATTATGATGAACATGCGTTAATGGATGAAGTTGATGCCTTGCTGAAAACGCTTTTGAATACGCAGGCTGCGATACGTATTAGTTATCAAGCTGCATTTCAAAACGCATTCAATATTGAGCTAGATACTACTGAGATTAGCCAATTAAAAGCGCTAGTTCTTACCCACAGCCCACATGATGACTGGGTTCACAATGAAACTAATAAAGATACTCTTTTGCAATGGTTGTTTAGTGTTGTCATCGAGCCAACTTTAGGCGCGCCTAATTCCTTGTATAATTCGACAGAGCAATGGTGTCCTTGTTTTGTTTATGACTTTCCCGCATCGCAAGCCGCACTTGCCAGAATTAATAAAAACAATTCAACGCTAGCGCACCGTTTTGAACTCTATTTTAAAGGGGTGGAGCTCGCTAATGGTTATTATGAACTGCAAAGTGAGCAAGAACAGCTTATGCGATTTACTAAAGACAACGAACAGCGAGCTTTGTTAAATAAGCCGGTTATGCCAATCGATGAGAATTTGATTGATGCTTTAAAAAGTGGTTTTCCAAATTGTGCAGGTGTAGCATTGGGCGTAGATAGACTCTTTTTACTTTCACAACAAAAAGACTCAATTAGCGAAGTCATAAGTTTCGCTTACTCTCGTTGTTAGAGAGTAAGCTACACTGGTAACCTTGTAATTCGCAGCAACCTAGCAAAGCACCTGGGTCATAGCCTCTGATAACCCGCTAAAGGTAATTGGCTTGGTTAATTTCATGGCAAACAACGAGTCTTTATCATCGACAAATACATCAGCGGTTAATGCGACAACCGTCTGGTTTGGCTTATTTATTTTTATTTGTTCAGTTGCTTCAAAACCATTAATGTCGGGTAAGTTAATATCCATCAATACTAAATCAAACGTGTTGTCTTTACACAGTTGCACGCCCTGTAAACCATTGTCTGCAAGTGACACATTGCAGCCTAGGTTTTCCAGCATGGCTTTTACTAACACCTGATTAATATTGTTATCCTCGACTACTAAAATGTTTTTTCCAGGCGGAAGGTGTTTTTCTGATTGAATCTGCTTTTTTTGTACTTGTTTTTTAATAACAGGAAGTGGAATTTCTAGTCTAATGTGTGTGCCTTTTCCTAATTCACTACTAACGGATATTTCGCCATTCATCAACTCAAGTAATCCAAGCGTTATACTCAAGCCTAACCCTGTGCCATGTGCTTTTTTATTACCAACTTGGTGGTATTTATCAAAAATATTAGGTAAGTCTTGTTCGCTTATTCCTACGCCTTCATCAATGATATTAATAATGGCCTGGTTAGATTGAATTTCTAAGTTTAAGGTTATAGTAGTGCCTGAATTGGAAAACTTAATAGAGTTGTTAACTAAATTAATAATAATTTGCGACAACTTACCTGGGTCTAAATAAACCTCAAAGTTACTATCAGAAGAATATGAGTGACTTATGTTAATGCCTTGCTCTTGAGCCTTGATGTTTAACATGTTTAAAACATTATCAACAGTGTCGCATACGTCAAAATGTTGAGGTTCTAATGTCATCTTACCGGCTTCAATTTTACTCAGCTCTAAAACCGCATTAACCATCGATAATAAGTGCTTGCCACTAAAATCTATGTTTTCAATATAGCTTCTAGCTTGTTTATCCTTAAGTAATGTATCGGCGTCACTGAGTAGTAACTCGCTAAACCCAATAATTGCGTTAAGTGGTGTACGAATTTCGTGAGACATGTTTGATAAGAACTCAGTCTTAAACTGATTTGCCTGTTCTAATCTTTTAGTTTTGACTCTAAGTTCTAATTGGTTAATGACTTCACGGCCTAGTATCTCTAACGCCTTTTTCTGATGAGCATCGAGTTTCTTAGGAATTCGATCTATAACGCAAAGTGTACCAATAGGAAGACCTTCAGGTGATTTTAATGGCATACCTGCGTAAAAGCGTATATCTGGATTTTCAGTAACGAGGGGGTTATCAAAAAAGCGTTCATCCTTACTGGCGTCTTCTACCTCAAAAACTTCGTCTTGTAAGATTGCATGGCTACAAAAAGCAATGTCTCGGTTTGTTTCATTGGCACCTAAACCAACTTTACTTTTAAACCACTGTCGATCTGGATCCACTAAACTTATGAGAGATATAGGAGTACCACAAATCTCAGAGGCCAACTCAGTCAAATCGTCGAATGACTTTTCTGCTTCAGTGTCTAAAACTTCATACTCAATAAGTTTTTTTACCCTCTCCGATTCTTTCCAATGTAACGGCGCAGACTTCATTAATTTTTTTCCTAGTTAAAACAGTTCGATAGCTTGGTCACTCGAACTTTGGTTTAGCTCTTTTTTAAACAGCTCAATAGCCTCTTCAATACTGGCCCCATTCATAACAGCTTCATACATCGCCATTTCACTATCAATACTATAACTAGAACGAATCTTTATTCGCAACGAACCCCAATCTTCCGGGCTTTCTAATTTTTCGTTATCACTTAATAAGTCGGCAAGTAAAACTAAGTTTTCTTGAACGTGATTGAGTCTCTGTGCAAGGCGATCATAAAATTGGAAAGCGACAATTGCACCATTTACTTTTTCATACATTTTGGCGGCAGCTTGTTGTGTTTCCTTTGAACACTCATCGTTACTTTGCATCGATAAGCAAAAGTTAGCAAGATTTTGAAAAGAGTCGCCGATTTGCTCAATGGAGTTTTCACCGTCTAACATGCCTGTATGAATCTGGGCCACATTCAGTGCAAGTAATTTTGCGGTTTCAGAACGAAAACATAGATCGGCACCAGTCGATAAATTTAACGCCATATGATATCTCCTAATCAGTAGAGGTCATCGTTAATTGCTCAATAATATTAAAAGCTTGCCTTGGGTGATTCGCAAAAAGTCCATCTATTCCATTATTGTATAACCATTTAATTTCTTCGGCATGGTCAACAGTAAAAACAAAAACTTTCAACCCTTGTGCTTGTATTGCATGTACAAGCTTTAAGTTTAGGCAGTCCATATCCAAATGAACACTATACAAAGCAAAGTCCTTTAACAAAGACTCAATATTTATTGGGTTTACCGCTAATAATAGACCAAGTTTCAAATCTGGCAGGTGTTCAGAGATATCTTTTAAATAATGGTGATTAAAAGAAGAAATAATCAGACGACTTCGATCAAAATTGAATTCACTACAAAGTCGGCTTAATTCTCGTTCAAAACGCTTTATAGATTTAAGGTATTTAATCTCAATGTTTAAAACAAATTCAAATTGAGCACAATACTCAATAAGCCAGGACAATGTTGGCAATGGTTCACCATCATTCCCTTGTATTGTCTGTAAATCGTAGTCTGAAAGCTGAGTAACATGTTTGTCGATGTTTAATAACCGAGTAAGCCACCTGTCGTGGAACACTACAAAGTCATTTTCGGTTTCAAAGATATCAATTTCCACACCGTGCATCATATCATCGTTGCAGTGGCGAATAGCGACACGACTATTTTCCGGATGCAGTGCCGATTCACCGCGATGAGCAAAAACCATCATAAGGCGTACTCTTTATTTTGTTGGCGTGAGCGCAGCTTATTGTTTAGCGGAGGCTTTTTTAGTTGCCTGAGTTTCATATATTGCCGCAGCGAGAATAATAGATCCTCCACCAATAGTAGCAAGTGCAGGCACTTCAGCAAGAATTAAAAATGCGAAAGTAATACCATAAACTGGTTGTAAGCAACCAACCAAAGAGGCGGTTTTTGCTGAGGTCAATGAAATAGCAGACGCAAATAGAGCATGTGCACACGCAGAGAATACCACGGCAAATAAAATGAGCTTACCGATAGACTCAGCTGTGAGGTCTAACGCAGGCGTCTCTGCAATTGGAAATAATAAGAGGGCGGTCACCAAAAATTGAAAAAACATAGATTGGCCACCCGAATAGTGACTAAACTTGTGTTGAACTAGGATGTTTCGAAGTGCAAAACAAAACGCAGAAATTAAACCACAGCCTATTCCCATCAGTGTATCGTCACTTAATGACTCACCACCAAACCATAAGTCTGGGAATAGCATAGCCACGCCAAATAATACTGCTAAACCCAAAACCATATCTTTATTGGTAGGGCGAGTGCGTCTAAATAAGGGCTCAATAAAAACCGTCATCATGGGATAGGTGAAAAGCGCTAACATGGCGATAGCCACTGTTGTAATTTGGATCGCGTAAAAGTAGGTGACCCAGTGAATTGCAGCCAATGTGCCAATCGCTAAGGCGGTTAGTGCATCTTTTTTTGATTTAAGTGTTAAGGATTGTTTTTTATAACGAATGAATAAAGCCAGAAATATAACGGCAAATATAGCTCGATAAGCCGTCATATCCAGAGCAGGTAAATCAATTAATTTGGCAAAAAGCCCAGCCCCACCTAAGAGAAGCACCCCAAGGTGGAGTTGCAGTAAGCCTGGCATATTGATTTAGTTAGACTTTTTAGTTGCGAACAGTTCACCTAAGCGAGTGGTTGAACCTGCTTTAACATCGTCTGCAAATTCAATAGCGTCTTTTCCAAATAGACAAACAACCGTTGAACCTAATTTAAAGCGACCCATTTCTTCGCCACGTTCTAACTTAACAGACTTTTCGCCTTCCGCTGGGTAATCCCAACGATTAACAAACTTACCGCGAGGAGGTGTAATTTCACCAGCCCATACTGTTTCGATACTTCTTACAATAGTAGCGCCTACTAATACCATCGCCATTGGGCCAAGTTCAGTATCAAACATTGCCACAACACGCTCATTACGAGCAAACAAGTTAGGCACGTTTTGCGCCGTTAATGGGTTAACAGAAAACGCGTCCCCCGGTACGTAGATCATATCTGTTAATGTGCCAGCAACTGGCATATGCAAACGGTGGTAGTCACTAGGCGCAAGGTAGATACAGGCAAAATCACCGTCATCAAACTTCTCTGCTAAATCTTCGTAGCCGCCTAGTAATTCTAATGCTGTGTAGTAATGGTTTTTAGCTTGTACTAAACGACCATCATCAATTTTACCCAGTTGGCTTACGGCACCATCTACAGGATGTGCAATTTCGTTTTCGCCATCAACAATAGTACGAACATCTTCAGCCAACTCACGGGTGAAAAAGTCGTTAAAGGTTTTGTAATGTGTTGGATCTGGGTATTTCGCTTCGTCCATATTAATGTCGTAAGCTTTTATGAAACTTTTAATAAAAAACGTGGTGACAAAACCAAGCTTTGCTTTTGCTAAATAACCGACAAGTTTAGACACACCATGCTTTGGTAATGCGTACTGAAAGGCTAATTTTAAATTGTCGTATTTCACTGTCATTTCCTACTGTTTTTCGTGAGCCGATTATTGTAACCGACAGACCGTAATTTGAGAATTATTTTGAATCTTTAGACTGATGACGAAGCGTAATTTCATCAACGGTTTGTAAAATTCGAATATAACTTTGATAGCGTTGCTCACTAACATGACCATCTTTAATTGCTTGTTTTAATGCGCAACCAGGGTCGTTTTTATGGCTACAGTCTCTAAACTTACATTGCGTTATAAAGTCTGAAAACTCTACAAAACCAGCCAATATTTCTTCTTGGCTTAAATGCCACATTGCAAATTCACGTATTCCTGGTGAGTCAATAACAGCGCCGCCATTTTCTAAACGATAGAGCCTAGAAGCGGTTGTTGTGTGCTGACCCAAACGGCTATTCGTTGATACAATTTTTGTTTCAATGTTTACGTCTGGTAGTATTGCGTTAGTAAGTGATGACTTACCCACTCCAGATTGACCAACAAACACGCTGGTGTGCCCTTCGATAAGTTGTTTTACCTGATCAATGCCTTCTTCTTCAATAGCAGACAGGGTAACCACTTCGTATCCAATAGAGCGATACAAGGCGACGGTATTTTCCACTACATCGCGGTTAGAGTCGTCGAGCAGATCCATTTTGTTTATTAGGATGATTGGTGTAATGCTAAGTTGTTCAACGGCAACCAAATAGCGGTCAATAATGTTAGGCGTTAAATCCGGTAGCAACGCAGATACAATCAAAATACGGTCAATATTGGCAGCCACAGGTTTTAAACCGTCATAAAAGTCAGGTCGAACAAATTCACTGGTTCGTGGTTCAACGGCTTCTATTACACCTTGGAAGTCTTCATTGTTAACTGTATATGGTCGCCAAACGACAGAGTCACCGCAAACTAATGATGCAACATTACGACGAATGTTACAGCGGATCATGGTTTGATCTTCCATTTCTACATCGGCATGCTGACCATAGCGAGTAATTACACGACCGAAACTTTGCGGGCCTAATAACGCATCATCAACAACTGCTTCTGGTTCTTGATTTTCAGCACCTTTCGCTTTAGCTAATCGCTTACTTTGATTGGCCTTGATACGACGTGTTTGAGATTTGGATAATTTCTTTTGTTTTGCCACTTTTGCTCTATGATTTAGTTATTAAAACTTGTGAAAGTCATTAAAAAGAATAACAATGCCTTTATAGTATACGTAACCGACCTTGATAAAAAGGAATGAGTAGGCCCTTATATGTCTTTTAGTGAAAATAACCTAGTTTGGGTAGATTTAGAAATGACTGGACTAGAGCCAAGACATTGCAAAGTTTTGGAAATAGCCACCATAGTCACCGACAGTGAATTAAATATCATTGCCGAAGGCCCAGAACTAGCCATCCATCAGTCGGACGAGATTTTAGATAACATGGATGAGTGGTGCATTCGCCAACACGGTAAAACTGGCCTTACTGACCGCTGTAAAAAAAGCACAGTAACAGAAGCGCAAGCCTGTGAAATGACTATTGATTTTCTAAAGGATTATGTGCCAGCTGGTGTTTCTCCAATGTGCGGAAATAGCATAGGTCAAGACCGTCGCTTTATGCATATTCACATGCTTTCTCTAGAAGAGTTTTTCCACTACAGAAATATAGATGTAAGCACAATTAAAGAATTAGGCAGAAGATGGCGCCCTGAAGTTCTAGACGGCGTTCAGAAAAAAGGTGTTCATTTAGCCCTTGATGATATTCGCGAGAGTATTGCAGAGCTTAAACATTATAAAGACACTTTTTTTAAGCTTTAATTAAAAAGCCAAGTTTAGCCAAAGGTCGTAAATTTATCTAAGCAACTGGCTAAAATGAAGTTATTCAGTTAAAACAAAAACCGCAATGTTAGATGTTAATCACATGCGGTTTTTTTGTGTCTGAAATCTATTAAATTGTTACCATCAATTGAACTTTTATTAGATATTTCCTTAGTCTTGCATTGACTCAAGTTCGATTTCAATTGCTCTGCAGCTTATCCACACTTCATATAACGACATTAACAACGACAAAACTAAGGTTAATAAACTACACCCAAACATAATAGAACCAAGTTGCGGTTGCTCTAGAAATAACGCCAGCATAGCCAATACACACAGTAGAAAACTTAATACGCCACAGGTTTGCATCGAGCGGATTAAATGTAAGCGACTTTTTAAGTTGGTGATTTGTCTTTTAACAACGATTTCCAGGCCTTTATTGTTTCTCTGATTTAGTTCTCTAATCAGTTGCGCAAGAACAAGAAATCGGTTGGTATAAGCTAATAAAAGCAAAGAGATAGCAGGAAAAAGTAGTGCTGGAGTGGTTAACGTCATGTCGAATACATCAATAAAACTAGGGTTTAAAAAGCATACAGACAGTCTATGATTAATGACAATTATTTTTGCCATAAAAATTAGTTATTTTTCATAACAAAAGTTGCTATTCTGTTTTTAATTAAGTCGAGCCTTTCATGGAGAGCGACCATTGGCTGTAAATAAAGTGGAAGAACAAGAGCTACTAAAGGTAAAAGACGAATTAGCAAAATTGCAAAAGACGTTAGCCGTGGTAGAGAATGACAAGCAGGAAGCAGAAGATGCCCTTGTGGAATTGTCACAGCACTTAACAATTCAAGAAGAACAACTCGAAGCTTTGCAGCAAGCGCAGCCGATAGCCGATGGAAGTGAAATTGCGTTACTCACAGAGAAGCTCAAAAAAGCTGAACTGGAGTCTGAGCGGCTCTCTGAACAGTTGCTTGTTAAAGACTTATCAATTAGTCAATTTATGACCGAAATTGGCGATTTAAAAGATATTATTGAGTCAACTCAGGCAACTAATGCAGAAATTGAAGATACGAACCAATCAAAAATATTAGCTGAAAAGCAAGCTGAGCAGCTAGTCGAGTTGCAGCAACAAATTAGTCACCTTTCCGATTTACTAGACAAGACCTCAGAAGAAAACGTCAATCATAAACAACAACTGCAAGAGCAACAAACCAAGTTTTCGACAAGTCAAAATGAAGCAGAAACTGAATTCGCAAAACAACAAGTCGAGCAGAACCAAAGCATATCAAAACTTAAAAATCGCGTTGCAGAATTAGAGCAACAAGTTGAAGTTGATGCTTTTGACAATAAGATGTTGCAAGAAGAAGTTATCGGTTATCAATCCGATATAGAAAAACAAGTTGGAGAGTTAAGCTCTCTTCAGCAATTAACGACATCGTTGACCGAAAAAATTGATCACCTTGAAGAGCTGTTAGAAGAAAAGACGCAGTTAGGTGTTGAGTACAAATTAAAGTTCCAAGGCGCTGAAGAAAGTAATAAGACGCTATCATTGGAGTTGAGTAAAAAAGAACAAGCTTATATTGCATTAGAAGAGCAGTTGTCATCTAGTAAAGACAACGTAGTAACACAAATAGAAAAGGTGCAAAATCTTGAGCTGCAAATTCATAAGCTCGAAAAACGCAATGCTGAATTAGTACAAGAGCAGGTTCGCCAAGAACAGCAAAAGCAAGCTAATGTCGAATCTCTAGAGTCTACGATAAAGGAATTGAACGACTCACTTGATTCTCAGAAGACCGATTTTATCGAACAAATCGCTGATCTAAACGCCAAGTATATTGAAAAAGAAAGTGCCTTAACTGAGGCGTTAGCTAACTCAAATAAGCTAACTAATCTTTTAGAAATAAGCCAAAAAGAAACCAAAAATGCGTTAGAAACGGCAACAAAGTCTAAGTCTGAACAACAACTCATAGCTGAACAGAAAATTGACCAGCAAAAGCAGCAATATCAGCAGCAAATCGCTGAACTGAACGCAAAGTATATTGAAAAAGAAAATGCCTTAACGCAAGCAAGTCGTGAAGCTGCAGAACAGCTTGAAGCCCATGAATTGCAAAAAAGCGAGCAAGCAGCTATCTGGGCTTTAGAAAAAGAACAACTTGAGCGACAAAAAGTGGATGTAGACACTGCTCATCAGCAATTACAAAATAACTTGTTAGCGATGACGGCGCAGCTAAAAGACCTCGAAAGTGAAAGGGATAGCCTACAAGGTGAGCTATTAATAGCGACTCAAAGTAGTGATGAAAACTCAACCGCGCTTACAAAACAAAATAAAGAATTAGCAGAAAAGGTTGCAGTGGCCGAAGATCGTGCATCTAGCCTACAAAGCCGAATTGGTGAGTTGGAACAACAATATCAACAACAGGAACAACAACTCCAACAACAAATTGAGCAGCTTCAACAGCAAAACCAACAGCAGGAACAACAACTCCAACAGCAAATTGACCTACTAAATGTTAAAAAAGACGACTTAGCGAACTTACTGGCGTCGGCCGAAGAGAACGACCGCCAATCTCAACAGCAAATTGCTGCGCTGAACGCCAAGTATACTGAAAGTGAAAACGCCTTAACCAAGGCCAATCGTGAGACTGCAGAACAGCTTGAAGCTTATGAAGCTCAAAAAATAGAGCAAGCGGCTAACTGGGCAATTGAAAAAGAGCAAATCGAGCGCCAAAAAGTGGATGTAGATATTGCTCATCAGCAATTACAAAATAACTTGTTAGCCATGACAGCGCAACTTCAAGACGTTGAAAGAGAGAGAGATAACCTACAAGGTGAGCTATTAATAGCAACTCAAAATGGTGATGAAAACTCAACTGCGCTTACTCAACAAAATAAAGAATTAGCAGAAAAAGTTAAAGTAGCCGAAGATCTAGCATCTAGCCTGCAAAGTCGAATTGGCGAGCTAGAGCTTAAATACCAACAACAAATTGACCAATTAAATGTCAAAAACGACGACTTAGCGAACATACTGGCATTAGCTAACGAGAATGACCGATTGTCTCAGCAGCAAATTACGCAACTTAAAGTGGAATTAGCTGAAACAAAAGAGCAGTTGGTTGCATATCAAGAAAAAGTGGCTAGTAATTCTAATGCTGATGATGCGATGGCCATGCTAGAGGCGACAAATAGTCGTTTAGCAAAAGAATTGAAAACAATCAGCGATGCTAAGCAAGAACTGCAAGAGCAATTTAATTACTCAGAGCAGAAAGCGGCATCATTGCAAGCTCAATTGTCTACCGCACAAAATGTTAGTACCGAGCAAAGCGATCAGTTACTTGAAACTAATATAGAATTTAACGAACTTATTGAAACGCTCAAAATCGAAAATGCTCAAATGAAAAATGATTTTGAACAGCTGAAAGTTCGATTTGATGATTCGATGGGCCAATTGGCCCAAGTTGATGATGACCTAGTTGAAAGTCAACAACGCTTAAGAGAAGTTAAAGACGAGTTACGTAAAGAACGTGAGCGAAACCATCAAGTTGAGCATGAATTAAAGCTAGTTAATGAAATAGAGCAACAACATAGGGATGAGTTAGAAGCCTATAAACAAGGTCATATAGAAGAAACTGAATTGGTGGCCGAAGCTGAAATTGATCATGCAAGAACTGTTATTCAGCAATTAAGAGCGGAAAACTCTAGGTTGAAAACTGATTTAGATGAAAAAATTTCAGAATTAGAAAGCCAGGTTACCGAGTATCGGTTAAAATTCAATTTTGCCCAACAACAACTTGTTGCGCAGCAGCAGTTATCAGAGCAACAAAGTTAATTATGTTGCTCAATTTGATCTATTAAACTGAGATTATATTTATGAGCCAAAACAAGGCGAACAACTTTGCACGAATTCGTGCCCTTCCGCGCAAGCAGCAAGGTATTCTTTCTCTCGTTCTATTGCAACGAATGTTGCCAAATTACAAACTTTTTACCACAGTTACCGAATTTCCTCAGCCACATCAAATAGACAACGTAATGAACAGCTTATGGGAACGCTTATTAGTTCACGGAAGTAAGTTGAATTTTTCGGCGTTAGAAGAAAAAGTCGAATTGTTAACGCCCGATGAAGCTGACTTTGATATGTATGGTGTGTATCCAGCAATATACTTTTGTACAGGCCTATTAAACTATATCGCTGGTGAGCAGACAGAAGATGATTTTGACGGTGTAGATATCGCAAAAATCTCTCAAGGTTGTATTGTCCATTTGATTGAATACCAAGCGGGCGATACAGAGCTAGATAACGCTCAAATTCGTGACCATGAGCTAATGATCCACGAAGTTGAATTACTTACTGAGTTGATTGATTGGTTAGAAACGTTTGAAATGAAAAAGCTCTCGGCGAATGAAATCAAAAAACTTGCACTTAGCAAAGCGTATGCTGACGGCGTAACAAATATAGGAATTTCACTGGAAGATTAGTCTTTTAGTTGGAAATAAGTAAGCTTTATAAAAAGCAGTGTTATTAATACGCTGCTTTTTTTTCGCACTTTTCGTAACAAGTTTGTCATTTATCAACGAGAACCAAATTGACTAATTTATGTACTAATGGTGACACGATAAAAATAGCAGGAAATGCGACTGTAAAGGCAAATCCCCACGCTTTTAACCACATTAATAATAAGCCTGGAATTATACCTACGTTAAAAGTAGTGATCACAAGTGACATAACACAAGACATGATCAATGCCATAAAAAACGAAAAAACAATGCGGTGATACTTTTGGCTTATCACTCAATTCTCCTGAATAGACGTAAATGTTGACTGTTTTTGATTGCGTCTTGTGCCATTATTTGTGGCGACGCCATTTGCTGTATTTGGCATGTACGCCACGACTTAAGTTAGCAGAGTAACCTTCTACTGCATCAATTCCGTATAAAATAGCCACAACTAACACCGACAGTTTTATTGCCACTATCGAGTCAATTACAGCTACACAGACACCTAACGCGGCAAGTGCCCATATTGTTGCAGCAGACGTAACGCCAGTCACAACGCCTTCTCGGGTCATCATTACACCGGCACCTAAAAAGCCAACGCCGGTAACGACTTGACCAATAATACGAGACGGATCAGAGGCGTCGTTTATAACAAAGGCAGAAATCGCGACGAACATATAAGTCCCTAGTACAATCAGCGACGAGGTTCTAATGCCAACAGGCTTGCCTCGTAACTGACGTTCAAGACCAATAATGGAACCGCACAATAATGCTGCACCAATGGATTGCCAACTAAAAGGGTGTATCGATAATAATTCTGTTAATGTCATGATAATACTCTGAAAAAAGAAGGCGCGTTATACACGTTAAACTAATTTTAGCCCAATACTTTCTAGTAAGTTTACGGCCTCAAACCTTGAAAACGTTGCACCTTCAATATCGTTTTCAAATAAATTAATGGAATAGCCGACGGCTTCGGTAAAGTTAACATTATTTAAAACCGTTTTGTTAAATTGGCTATTAGTAAAGTCAGTAAAACTAAAGTCTGCGTTTTTAAAAATGCCTTCGCGAAAGTCGACATCATAGGCTTTGCACTCTTCTAGTACCAAACTAGGTAGCTCCAATCCAAAAAATGAACTGTCATTGAGCACGCACTTTTCAAATTTTACCTGCGCCGACAACGTAATATTTGGCCAATAAGCTCGCGTCCAATCAATACCCAACATTTTGCAATCTGCAAACAAAACATCTGAAAACTGGCACCCTCCAACTTTGGATAAGCTTAGGTTGCAGCGAACAAAATGACACTCTATAAATTTACAGTCTTCAAAGTTTACATCACTAAAATTACAGTCTGTGAACGTACAACCTTCAAACTCACCTTCCGCTACAAGGCTGTCAGACATATCTAAGTCGGTAAAATACTCATCTAAATAATGGGCGTTGCTGTCTATATATTTGGTCAAAATATTACCTTGTTATTAAAGCGGTTTATTTAATAAATACTGAATCAAAGCGAAGTATTCTTGTTTTGATTTAAAGCCATTACCCAACGTTTTGTATCGACCATTGATAATTAGCGCAGGCACGCTATTAATGCCTTGTTCACGGAGCAATTGAGTTTTTTTACTGCGACTCGCATATTCACCTTTAATAACAAAACTATTGATAAGTTTTGATACTTTTTTCGTTTCGACACCTAGGCGGGTAAAAATAGAATTTACTTGGCGAACAGAGGTTAGCTTCTGTTTTTTGACATGAATAAGATTAAACACGGCATCAGTAAAGCGAGTTTTTAGTTTTAATCGTTCCGCAACAATCAAGGCTTTACCTAGATATATTTCAACTTCAACATTTTGACCAGGCATGTTCTCGACATGGTTATTTATAAACGCAGTACCGGCCGGTAAGGTTGATTTAATTTCTCTCATGAAGCTCTCTTGCTTAAAACAATGAGGGCAGTAAAATGAAAAGAACTCACGGACTTCAGGTTTATTAACGTCATAAGGCTTTATTTCTTGATAATGCACGCCTTCTTTAAACTCAGCTGCGTTTGATTGGAATGCAAAAAGCGTAACTGCAAGCGTAAACAAAGTTGTAATTAGCAGAGTATTTTTTGACATGTTTTTGTCCTTGCAACGGTCCATTAAGATTCCTTTGTATCGAGTTATCAATAATATAAAATGATTGTTGCAGTAACGCGATGATTATTCAATCAGTAGCTATTCATAATAGTAAAATAGGACGCCAACAGGTGAGACTTAGCAATCGTTTAAGTACAATTCAATCAATTGCAGAGCATGCCCATAAACAATATAACTATGACTATATTTGGGATACCTGTTGTGATCATGGTCAACTGGGTGCAGCATTGTTAAAAAACGGCATAAGTAGCCAGCTCTTTTTTGTTGATATTGTGCCTGAGCTAATGGCTAATTTAGAGCAAAACCTAAAACAGTTTTTTCCAAATCAACAACATCAGTGGCAAGTATTGTGTGAAGACGTTTCCTGTTTACCCTTAAACCGCATAGAAAAACCTAACGGCAAACATTTAATAATTATTGCGGGCGTTGGCGGCGACTTAATGCTTGAGTTTATCACTCAACTAAAGCAACGATTTCCAGACCTAGCGTTAGATTTTCTGTTGTGCCCTGTGCATCATCAATTTTCACTACGTAACCAACTAAGGAAAATGGAATTTAGTCTACACCATGAGGAGGTAGTAGAAGAGAACCGCCGTTTTTATGAGGTACTTTTAGTAACAACAGCTAGCTTACCGCAATCACAAAAAGTTAGCGTTGTAGGTGAGGCCCTTTGGCAATATCAGACCGCAACCGAACAAAACATGCTTGAACGCTATTTATCAAAAACATTAGAGCATTATAAACGAATGCAAAAGGGAAACAGCAACCTTGCCGACAGTGCTCTTGCGTCGTATGAAAGGGTGAAAATTGAAAAGGCGTCACTTCAATTCACTTCAAAGTAGACGCCTCTTTTAGGGTTAAAATTTAGAAACGGTAGCTAACGTTACCGTAAACAAAACGACCATCTAAGCTGTAAGGTGTAAATGCACTGTAGGTAAATATCTGATTAAAGTTACTAAAACCTATGTTGCTTACCGTGTCTTGAGGGTATTGATCAAATAGGTTATTTGCACCTACAGATACCGTCCATTTCTCATTAGCTTGATACGAGACCTCAACATCAGTAATCCATTTTGCCGCTAACACTTCATCATTCTCTGGGTTACTTGAAACATCAACCACTTCGCCATATCGCGTTGCTCTAAGCGTGGTTGACCAATCGTTATAATCCCAAGTTGCCGATAAATTAACTTTGTTTTTTGGCGTGCCTTGTTCAAAACGAGCCACTTCTCTGCGTGCAAAGTATTGGTAACTGTCGCCAAGTGCCGCTAATTCAGCTGGATTATCTTTTATGTGTGTTACTTCTGTATCGTTTATATTCGCTGCTGCATTTAACGTTAAAGAGCCAAAGCCTGCTTCACCCAAACCGTTTAAATTAAAGCGGTAAGTTGCAACAATATCAACACCTTTAGTTGTAGAGTCTATTGCATTGGTAAAATAGCGAACGCTTTGTGCGTTGGTTTCACCTGCTTGTTGCAGAATATCTACAACTGCATCACCTCTTAAGTTTTCTGAAAGCACTATACGGTCATCAATTTTTATCTGATAAGCATCCACCGTGAAGGTGAAGTCGTCATAAGTATAAATAAAGCCAGCCGTTGCATTTACTGACTCTTCAGCTTCTAATTCTTGTGCTCCTAGCGCTACTGCTGCATCATCCGTCACAGGGAATAAGCCTACCTCTCTAGGAATACCGTTTTCAAAAACTGTACTGATAGACTTATATGAGGTTTGCGCCAGTGAAGGTGCCCTAAAGCCTGTGCTAATTGCGCCACGAAGAGAAAAGTCATCGGTTACACTATAACGTGCGGCTAGTTTAGAAGTGAAGGTACTGCCAAAGTCGCTATAGTCTTCAAAACGACCGGCAAGGATCACATTTAAACTCTCTGTCAAATACGTATCTAGCTCTGCAAAAACCGCTACATTGTGACGGCTTTCGTCGGTTGCGCTATCAGGAGAAAAACCCGATAGAACTTGTGCGCCACCAGAGGCAATTGGATCTCCGTTTGCGTCAGTAGCCGTAATGTAAGAGGCTTCTTCACCCACTTCTATTTGGTAATTTTCGTGTCGGTATTCAGCGCCAATCGTCAAATACACAATGTCAGGCAAACCTAAATCTACCGAGGTATTAGCATCAGCATTTAAGACAATTTGTTGATATTTTAAAGCACCATTGTCAAATGATGTTGGACTATTTTCGCCAAGAGACGTGTTTAAACTATTTGTAACTCCTAAACCAAAGTCGTTGAGTCCGTAATTCGCACTTACGTCCCAAGTCCAATCGTTTGTCTCGCCATTAACCCCAATGGCAAAGGCGTAATCTTTAACATCAGAGACTATCTGTGGTAAAAAACCGTCGGCATAAATAGACTCAACATTTCGTGAGTCTTTAGCACGGCGATAGAAACCGCCTGAGTTGCCTTCACGATCTGAATAACTACCAAATGAATATAAATCAACAGACTCTGATAGGGCGTAACCTAAGTTATAAAACAACGCCATATCTTCAATCTCGGCTTTACCAAAGCGATGGTTATAACGGTCAATGGTTAATTCACGAGGGTCTAAAGTGCCATCCGCCAAACGATTGTATTGCTCTCTTTCGTCTATGCCAGAGCGATTAGTTGGTTCGTTGTTACGTAGCTCTAAAGACACATTCACAAAACCTTTTTCGCCTAGGGCAAAACCACTGTTTGCGCTAAAAGTGCGAGTTGCGCCGTCATTGATGTTTTTGTCAGCGCCTTTAGTAAAATCAAGGTTGCCATTAGCATCAATACCCGTTTCAAGTAGCTGAGGTGAACCAGCCATTTGTGAGTCATACTCACCATAAGTTAAGCTTACGCTGCCGCCCTCTGAAGCGTCTTTCAAAACAATATTGATAACGCCGGCAATGGCATCAGAGCCATATTGTGCAGCCGCGCCGTCACGCAATACCTCAACTCGCTTAATAGCCGAGGTTGGGATCATGTTTAAGTCTACCGCTGAACTACCACGACCAACGGTGCCACCTAAGTTAAGTAACGCACCTGAATGACGGCGCTTACCATTAATAAGAACTAGAGTATGATCGGGAGCTAAGCCACGCAAAACAGCTGGTCTAGCGTGATCTGTGCCATCAGCAAGAGTTGCACTAGGATAGTTAAAGCTTGGGATTTGACCGCTTAACACTTGGCTCATTTCTAATAAGCCTGAACGTTGTAAGTCCTCACCAGAAATAATATCGACCGGCACCGTACTTTCAGTTACGCTGCGAAGGCTTCGGCGAGTACCTGTTACCGAGATAACTTCAACATTTTCTAACAGCGCATTTTGCGTTTCATTTTCGTTGGCTAAAGCAAATGGTGATGTTCCTAAAGCACTTGCAACAGCAAGACTCAGAGTCATCATTTTGGTGGAGGAATTCGTCGAGCTCATAAATAGATCCTTGGATATTCTGCGTATTAAAATAGGGCGCGCATAATATCCAAGGTGTAAAAAGCTGACAAAGACCATTCAGCGATAACATATTACTAACTGGTTTTAAGCTGAAACCTTGATTTTTGAGTATCCGGCACTAATCGGCATAACCACTGCCAATGGCTCGAAAAGGCATATCTAGCTCGAGTTCAGGTACTTGTAAGCCAATCCAAGCTGGGAATGTATTGCTATTTGGACCTGGAAATAACGTGTATTCATTCTTCCAAGGATAGCGAAGGACTGCGGCCTCTATTTGTGGGATAAGTTTAGATGCTTTAGCACCACTAATGGTTAAAAATGCCTCTGGTTTGGCACCATACCAGTAGCGATCAGGTGTTTTAGTGGTATAGGTTCTAATAGCTGGGCGGCCTTCTTTTACACCCCAACCAACCACCTCGTATACGGTATATTCATCAGCGCCTTGTTTTTTTAATGCAAACCAAGAGTGAACAGCAAACCAGCCACGCCAGCTAAAAGCGTCAGCAGCATAAAATTGAATCACGGCGTCTTGTGTCACCTCAGGGTTGGGCGCTATCCCGGCAGGCTCACGGCTTGTTTCGCGCCAGTTCTTGCTTGAACACGACGATAGCAACAAGGCCATGATAATAATGAGGGTTGTCGAGAGTATTTTTGCTTTCATATAAATTCACCTTAACGAGTAAAAGACTCTACGTGCAAATAATGACTTGGTTCACTTCCCCAAAGCTGATTGAGTAGATTAATGTTTTGTTCACTAGCGGATGAACTATACAGAGTCACATTACCTATATAATTAGCATTCGATAACAGGTTTTTTTCGAGTAAGCGACGTCGTACTTGAGCTGCAACTGGGCTAGCCGTATTGACGATCTCGGCTCTATTATCAACAACTTTGTTAATAAGGGATTCTAAAAAAACGTAATGCGTACAACCAAGTGCAATTTGGTCCGCTCCTTTTTCAAGCAGTGGACTAATATACTCAGCAACGATTGACATTGCTTCATCACTTTCTAAGTTATTTGCTTCTACTAATTCCACCATTTTTGGACAAGCCTGAACTTCAACTTTAACATGTGGCTTAAATCGGTTGATTAGTGAATTAAATGCAGCACTTTGTATAGTTTGTTCAGTGGCTAAAACACCAATAATGCCAGACTTGCTATTTAACGCAGCCGGTTTAATTCCTGGCTCTACACCAATAATTGGCAATGAATATTGCTCTCGTAAAAACTCAATTGCATTTACCGTCGCCGTATTGCAAGCAACCACAATCGCCTTGCAGTTTTTTTCAATAAGAAACTGCGTAATGTTCTGGCAACGTTCTTGAATCTGTTGAGGCGATTTACTCCCATATGGCGCAAAAGCCTGATCGGCAACATAGATGAGATTTTCATTTGGCATTAAGGCATGAATGTCTTTGGCGATTGACAATCCTCCGACACCGGAATCAAAAATACCTATAGGTTGTTGCTCGTCGTTCATTTTATTTTTAATTGCTCCTAATTGAGCCGCAAAATTAGCATAATTCGCCACGCCTTTCACAATATTAAAAAGTAAAAATACAATTTACGAAAGAATACCTTTGATTAGTCGACTAATTCTGTAAATGTTGCGTCACATAATTTAGCAAGATCAGATGGCGATAGCTCAAGTTCGAGTCCACGTCTGCCACCACTAATAAAAATATGTGATTGATTTAACGCCGAGGTGTCGATGAAGGTGCGTAATCGTTTTTTTTGCCCGAGTGGCGAAATTCCACCAAGCACATACCCAGAACTTCTTTGTGCATCTATTGCATCGGCCATCGTCGCTTTTTTTGCACTAGCTGCTCTGGCGACTAATTTCATATTTAGTTTTGAGTCTGAGGGGACAATTGCAACAATTAACTCCGACGTATGAAGTTTAACGATTAATGTTTTAAATACGAAGCTCGGATCGACGTTAAGTTTTTCTGCAGCCTCTAAAGCATAAGATAGTGACGTTGAGTCATGGTGATACTCATGCACTTCGTGCTTTACTTTAGTTTGCAGTAAGCTATTGATTGCCGGAGTCATATGAACACCCTGTTTTAATTCTCAGCGACACTATCCATTTTGACCCTGTCCTTGAGCTATAACTTTGATAGCTGGTGGTTATGATATTTAGACAGGGTTACTAATGCGGTACAAGCACCGATTAACGCTAACCACATATCGGATTGTGTATCCCACTCATAACCCTGAGTACCCAAAAAGGCTTCCGCGCCTTCGCCCGTCATGACGGCAACCCACCACTCTATTAATTCATAAAACGCGCTGAACGCGAGGCATATTGAAATTATAATAAAGGCGAGCCAAACCTGACCATTAATAATGTGTTTTCTAATTAAGACTTCTCTGGCAATTATAGCTGGTACAAAACCTTGAAAAAAATGGCCAACTTTATCGTAGTTATTTCGCTCGGCGCCCCACAGCCCGTCAAATAATGGCACCTCGGCGTAGGTATAGTGACCACCAACCATTAAGACAATGCAATGCAAAAGAATGAGCGTATATAGAAGAGAAGTTAACTTAAATGAGTGGTATGTTGCAGCGACTAACACCACACCTAATACCGCTGGGGCGACTTCAAGCATCCAAGTAAAATGATCTTTAGGGTTAATGCCGGACCAAACCAAAACGCTAGTAAAAATTATCAGCCAAAGATATTTCAAACTTAGATACTCCATTTTTATCAACTGGTTATACTTTAACTATGATTAGGTATTTAACCAACTCTTTTATATTCGCTGATGGTATTACTTCCACAATGAACCGGTGCAATTAGTGCTACACTCGGTTTACGAAGAAAACGGACGATTATCTTAATGAAGAACTGCAATCAATGTGGCAAATGCTGTATCAAATATGGTGGCGGCGACTTAGCGGTAACAAAAGAAGAAATAGAACTTTGGGAAATATTCAATCCTGAAATATACCAATACGTAAAAGATGGTCAAATTTGGTTTAATCCCAACACAGGCGAGCAATACACAACTTGCCCGTTTTTAGAAACCGCACCACAAACTGACCCAACGGCAAAAAACATCTATACCTGTAGTATTTATCTGAATCGACCTGAAGACTGCCGGCATTATCCTAGCCTATTATCCGAAATGATCAGGGACGAATGTGAAATGATAGAGGTGACTGACTTAGAGAATCCTGAAAAAGCCAAGGCTAAGCTTGAACTATTGATGAAAGACAGTCACCACGGTTGATCACATTATGGACGTTTCAATTCAACTAATTGTTTTGTTAGGGTAAAAAAGTCGGCGCCCATTTTTCCAACTGAGTCTAATTTATCCTGGTTTATCATGCCATTTTCAATCATGTCGTCTTGTACGTAAATATTTGTGACGTCTAACAAAATAATTGAGCCACCTGTCGGCTCATCGCTTATAGTGATCACTTCTTTTAAGCGACACTCATATCGAACTGGTGCAAGCTTCACCGACTTTACACTCACGCTTTGACTATCACAGCTTTCTACATCAGCAAATGCAAACTCACTCTGTTCGCTTTGTAACGCAGCGCTAGTTTGGTTCATTTGACACATTAAATCGCTAGAAACAATATTCACAACGCATTCCCGAGTTTCTAACAGGTTTTGAAGTGTATCTTTGTTTGTGCCATTTCGAGGAGGGACTTGCGTATACAAAAGCACAGGAGGATTGCAACTCGCAACCGTAAAGAAGGAGTATGGGGCTAAGTTATCAACATTACTTTTTGAACGAGTACTGATCCAAGCAATTGGTCGGGGGGTAACACCGCCAGTTAACAGCCTATACTTGTCGGTATTTTCCAACTTAGTCACATCAAAGAACATGCGTTTTCCATAATAAATAGTGATATGAAGAGTTCATTATACCCAAGATGTTCACCTCTGGTTTACTTAAACTAGGCTTTAATAATAGTTAAAGGTAAACTACACAAAAAATCACAGCAGAGATTAATTTTGAGTTTTACTTTCGAGACAACTTTTAAGTTAGATAAAGCGTTCTACCATGAGTGCTTTGAACAATCAGCGAACAAACCTACAGGCTTTAACGCTTATAAAAAAGCACTGGCGATTTTAATACTCGGCTGTATTGCTTTGCTGCTCGGTCAACTTTGGCATGTCGCAATATTTATTATTGTTTTGTCGGTGATCGAAGCAATGAGTGTTTATTGGCAGCAAACTTGGTGGGTTTGGCGTCAGATGCTGTCAAAAGAATCTAATTCGGACGTGACGTTGAAAATAGACGAGGTCGGTGTATCAACACAGACCTTGTATCACGAGGTTACCATTGAGTGGGATGACATAAAGTCGATAACACGAACGGAAAAGGGTGTTATTTTAACCTACACCAAAGGCCGATATTACCTAAGCTTTGCTCACTTATCTGAAGCGGCCAAAGCATTTATAGAGGCAAAAGTTTCAAGTTAACTAACTGTTTGAAAGTGCTGACTTTCTAGCTAGCACTTTCAGCTCGTCATCAAGATCATCGTCGAAAGAAAATGAATAGACTCTCCAGCCGTCGTTTACCTTAAAAAACTGAAACTCAAATCGTAGTGGTTGTCGATCATAAGTCACTATGTAAGTCACCTGCACCATCAAATTACCCACTTTATAATCAGAAATTTTATTGATGAAATTTATTTCACCTAACATGCCCTTAGCAGCAGTTAATTGGTTTTTGACATTTTGGACTTGATCTGGAATTGACGACACGTACTTATTTGTTGAATAAATAGAATCAACAGCTTGGCTGATTTTCTCAGCTTTATAAAGATTAAAAAACTTGTCTATTTCTTCTTGGTATTCATTTGAAAAAGCCGAGAAAGACAGCAATAAAGATAGCAGTGTAATTATTTTTAATTTCATATTTATATTCCTTTTTATAATGAACATTCTTCAATACGCTTAGCGTTTGGAATCATAGAGCGTATCGTGTTTAACGTGTTTTTATAGTTTTCGTTATTCGGCTCTGCATCAATGGCTTGTTGAATTAACTGTTTAGCCGTATTTTTACAACCTAATTTCCCCAAAGTATACGCGTAGTTGTTTAAAAGAGGGGCGTTGTTTGGTGCCAACTTGAAGGCTTTTTTGTACCATTCTCTCGCTCTATTAGGCTCACTTTCAATATAATGATTAGCGAGTAACAGTGCAGGAAGGTAGGACTCTTTCCAATGATTATATGCTGTTGTTAATGCAACAATTCCATCCGCGCCTTTATTAACAGCGATAAGATCTTGTGCTGCTTGTAGATATGAAATTTCGTTTAACCCAGTCGGCGCCCGACTCACTGGCATTGGAACGATCGCCCACTGTTTGGCGCGTTTCCAAGTTCGCTCAAACAGCGACATATCCACCTTACGGTTTGCCGTTAAGCCAGTGTGCATTATTAACGACTGAGATGCTTTTTCATAACCAATAACAACCGCATAGTGCCATCTTGGATACCAAGACAATCCATTATTCTGCAGGATAATGACAGGCACATCCTTTTCAACAATACTAATCAGTTCTGTCAGGTTCAATTGATCTTGATAAGCAATGTAACCAAGTTGTCGAATGCTTGACGCCATTTCAACTTGTAAGCTGCCATTTCTTCCTGGAATAAATAACGACGGGGCGATGTCATTAGGCTTTATCGACTCGCCATAAAAGTTTAATACTTCGGCAATGGTGGTTGGCCCGCAAAAAAACTCTTGTTGGGGATAAAAAGGAACATTTTCTATCAAGTGTTCGGTGTTTGTTGAGGTAGTTAAAAAGCGCTCCGTTTGAGGGGCGATACATCCAGATAACGACAGCGTAATAACCGCTAGAGTTAGAAAGTTTATGCTACGTTTTATAAAAACCAAGATTTTGCTCTGCTTGTTATCTTTAAAGTAACGCCCTGACAAGTCAGGGCGATTTAACAATATTACGATTTACTAAATAAGAAGGTGATCTTCTAGATAGGGTTGATAAAATCGAATACGTCAGTAACGCCTAAAATGTCGAGCACAAATAAAACGACAAACACGGTAACCACAGTACCAACAATACCACCTGCAGGCATATCATCCATTTCTGCATTAACACTTGCTAATTCAGACGGTGTCATGGCATTGATGCGGTCTTTAGCAACTTGAGGGTTTACGCCAAGTTCAATCAGTTTCTGCTGAACTTCTGCAGAGTCAACCATGGATAAAATTTCAGACTTTTGGTATTGAGAACTAGCACTTTGTAAAATTTTGTCAGATGAGATCACGCCAGCGTATGCAGATGCACTTGACGCTATAGTTAAAAGAGCAATACAGAAATAACTAATCATTTTTTTCATAAATTCTCCAAGTAATTTTACCGTTATGGTCAGTTAACACTAATATACGAAATGGAAATACTCAATAAATGTTTGTTTTTATATGGTTTAAGTTTTATCTACTGGTTTGGAAATGGCCCTAAACACGACTCTAATCCGCCGAATAAACACGAATATACGCTGAACCTACTTAATTTTCCTATTATCTTAACTAAAAGTTGAATAGAATCTTGAAATATAAATATTTTCTTATGATCGTTATAAGATATTAAAAATTATAGCAATTTACCAACTGGCTGCGCTATCCAAACGGAATTTTAAAAACACTATGCTTACATGGCTAACTACGCTTTTTTCCATACCCGCAGATAATATGTTGATGTTTGGCACCTACAGTAATTGGATGGTCGTTCTTTCAGTTTTAATTGCCATTTTTGCGTCATACATGGGACTTCAAGTTTCAGTAGAAGCGGCTCGAGCGACATCTATTAAACGCAAACAAACAATGTTGCTAATAGGCAGTATCGCCTTAGGTGGTGGCATTTGGAGTATGCACTTTATAGGGATGTTGGCATTTAATTTGTGTACCGATGTGGAATATGGCTGGCAATTAACTTTATTGTCTTTGCTACCGGGAATAGCTGCATCTTGGGTCGCCCTGAATCATATATACAGTAATAAACATGGGCCAATATCGTTACTCGTTGGCGGTGTACTCGTTGGTGCTGGGATAGGAACAATGCATTACACTGGCATGGCTGCCATGGAAATGGCTTCACAGCTTAGATATGACTTTAGCACATTTGCCTTATCTATTGTTGTGGCGGTGTCGTTGGCCGTTTTATCCTTGTGGGTTCGCTTCGGTTTGAGCAAGATTTGGCATAAAAAGGGTAATGAATGGCAAGCTAATTTAGTAGCAAGTGTGGTTATGGGACTTGCTATATCGGGGATGCATTATACCGGAATGGCCGCCGCTCGTTTTGTAAAACCACCGGGTTTTGAAGAAAGTTTACAGCCTCCAGAAACATCTATTTATCTCGCATTGGCCGTATCAGGAATCACGATTCTCATTATATGTTTGGTTATGGGCATCAATATCATCTACAAATATCGTGATATTTCACAACGCGCGCTAGAAAATGAACGACGTTTAAAGGCTACAATGGATACCGCTGTTGACGGCATTATTACCATTGATAGTAGCGGTAGTGTTACTAGCATTAATACCGCAACGGAACGTCTACTAGGATGGTCAGAATCAGAGCTTATAGGTAACAATGTTAAAATGTTAGTGCCGGAGCCTTTTAGTTCGGGTCACGATGGTTATTTACAACGTTATTTGGAAACAGGTGAAGCACGCATCATAGGTCAAGGGCGAGAGGTCCAGGCAAGACATAAAAATGGTGAGATGGTTGATATTCGACTAGGTATTGGCCATGTGAAATTAGCCGATAGTGATTTTTTTGTCGCCTTTGTATCAGATATACGCCAACGCTTAAAAATGGAAAATGCCCTTCGTGAAAATGAAGAAAAGTTTCGGTCGCTCATTTCTAATATTCCTGGGATAGCGTATCGATGCTTAGACGATAGCAAGTGGAGTATGCTTTTCATAAGTGACGCAGTTGAAGCGATTACCGGCTACGCGGCTAGCGATTTTATCTTACCGAACCCAAAGATCAATTATTCAGATCTTATTCATCCAGAAGACTTAGACCGAGTCAACGAACTCGGCACCGATAAAAGTTCTTTTAGCATTGAATACCGAATCATCAGAAAGGATGGAGCCACAAGGTGGGTGTTGGAGCACGGTGCTTACATCACAGAAAAGCAATCAGGCGAAGTTTGGTTAGACGGTTTTATAATGGACATTACCGAACGCTACCAGATGGTTCAAGAGTTACGTAGTGCTAAAGATAAAGCTGAGCAAGCAGCATCCGCTAGGGCCACTTTCTTAGCAAACATGAGTCACGAAATTAGAACCCCAATGAACGCGATTATAGGGTTTAGTGACATTCTGCTCGATAGTGATATGGGAAGTGAGCAACAGCGTCATTTAAAAACCATCAATAATTCCGCTAAGTCATTATTGTTTTTGTTAAATGAAGTTTTAGACAGTGCAAAGCTTGATAAAGGAAAACTAGATTTAGAGATCAGAACCTTTTCTCTGGTTGAAGAGGTCGATGCGGTTATTTCAACGCTCTGGTTGCAAGCCAGAAATAAAAAGTTAGCGTTAATTACAGAAGTGTCACCAGAATTGGAATCGTTATATTCAGGTTCCCCTGAGCGAATTCGACAAGTGCTAACTAACATTGTTAATAACGCGATTAAGTTTACTCAAACTGGTGAAGTTAAATTAATCGTATCACCGGTTGGCGGAAATCATATCGAGTTTGTCGTAAAAGATACTGGTATAGGCATGAATCCAGAACAACTCAACCGCGTTTTTGAGCCGTTCACCCAAGCCGATGCGTCTATGAGTCGAAGGTTTGGTGGTACAGGCTTGGGCACGACTATTAGTAAACAGTTGGTGGAGCTAATGGGCGGTAAAATCACCGCTAAGAGTGAGTTGAATAAGGGTAGTGAATTTCGCTTTGTAATACCTTTAGCAACAGCTAGTGAAATTAAAGTAGAAAAACAGCAACAAGTTGTTTTACCACCGCAAACTATTTTGGTGGTTGACGATATACAGCAAAACATAGATTTGTTATCAGTGCTCCTTACGCGAAATGGTCACAAAGTACTTACCGCTCGTGACGGTCAACAGGCGTTAATAAGAATGGAGTCAGAAGCTGACATTGATCTTGTGTTAATGGATGTTCAGATGCCAGTAATGGACGGTTTAACGGCCTCGGTGGAACGTCGTAAAATAGAACAGCAACGCAATATCAAACATATTCCAATTATCGCTCTTACTGCTAGCGTTTTAGAAGATGACAGATTAGCCGCAGAGGCAGCTGGCATGGAAGGTTTTGCGAATAAGCCAATTGACTTTGTGTTACTAAATCAAGAAATGGCGAGAGTACTAAAGATCGATACCGCTAATATTCAACCTAAAAAACTAAATACCCAAAGTTGTGCACTAATTGATGAGAAAAAAGGTATTTCTCTATGGGGAAGTAAAGCTGAGTATTACCAACAGCTAACGCATTTTATTAAAGAACAACGTATTGAATTTGTTGATTTGCAAAAAGGTGTCGACTCTAAAAACTGGAACATGTTAGGTGTGTCGGCACACAAATTAAAAGGCATTTGTGGCAATTTATCTTTGACAAGTTTAATGCGAAATTTTGAAAAGCTAGAAGTTTGCTTGAATAAAGCTCCTGAAGAAAGTGGTCATGTGGTGGATTCGATAGTGAGTTTATTCCATCAAATAGAGATTAAAGTGGCAGAGACGATTGAAGAAAAAAAGGTAGAGGGCCACAAGGAAATTGATGTCTCTTCTTTAATGAAGTTACTAGAGCAACTGGCGGCCTCAGTAACAGAAAATGAAATAGATGAGGCGCTTCTGCAGGCACTTACAGAGTTTAAAAATAGTGAATACCGCGAAGGTTTAACCGCAATTATCGATGCTGTAAATGAATTTGAATTTGAGCAAGCTCAACAATATATTAATTTACTGTTAAGCGAATTAAATAGTCTACAAAAGGAATTGTAAATGTCGAAAGTTGAACAATCTACTTTACTTATCGTTGATGATGAACCTGCAAACTTAAGAGTAATGAAGCAAATTTTACAGGATGAACACCGTTTGGTTTTTGCTAAAAATGGCGCTGAGGCATTGCGTTTGGCTGAGCAAAAAAAGCCTGATTTAATTTTGCTCGATATTATGATGCCAGACATGACAGGTTTTGAGGTTTGCCAAACCTTAAAGGAAAATTCGGACACAAAACAGATCCCCGTTATTTTTGTTACTGCGCTTGATGATGAAACCGATGAAGCCTTAGGCTTTGAATTAGGAGCCGTTGATTACATCAGCAAACCCGTTTCTCCACCAAGAGTGAAGGCAAGGGTCAAAAATCATCTGTCACTAGTACAAGCTGATGTGCTACGTGAAACAAGATTACAGGTCATTCAACGTCTTGGTCGTGCTTCAGAATATAAAGACAACGAGACAGGCATGCATGTAATGCGCATGAGCCACTACACTAAGGTGTTAGCACTGGCCTATGGTTTAGGTGAGTCAATGGCAGAAAACCTTTTAAATGCGGCTCCCATGCATGACATTGGAAAGATAGGCATCCCAGACAGTATTATGCTTAAGCCCGGAAAGCTGACAGAGGAAGAGTTTGAAGTTATGAAAACTCACCCTCAAATAGGAGCGGAAATTTTGGGTGGAGATGATTCAGAATTAATCATGCTGGCCAAGTCGGTCGCACTAACACACCATGAAAAGTGGGACGGCACAGGCTATCCAAATGCTTTAAAAGGCGAAGACATACCAATTGAGGGACGCATTACAGCACTAGCAGATGTATTTGATGCGCTAACTAGTAAGCGCCCGTATAAAGACGCGTGGAGTATAGATAAAACGATGGAATACATGCGCGAACAAAGTGGACGTCAGTTTGAGCCAAAACTAATAGAACTATTAGAACAATCACTAACTGAAATTCTAGAAATAAAAGCGCAGTTTATTGATTAGTAAAATTAGCACTTCTCAACAATCATATACGTATGGAGCTCTGGATATTGAGCGAGCTCTAAATGCTTTATGCGGCAGCCAAGCTCTATAAAAAGGCTTAAAAAACCGTTTGTGCCTAGCGACGAATAATAAACTTCAGGCCCCATATAGTCGTCTGTATGAGAGTCAGCTTCGTTGGTTCCTCCAAAAGAAAAAATAAAAACACCACCGGCATTTAAGCTGTTAACTATTTTAGTTAATACTTGTTTCTGTTCGTTAAGCGGTATATGCCAAATGCTATCCCAAGCGGTAATGAAGTCATACTTTTTAGTCAATGAATATTGGCATATATCAGCGTGAATGAAACTTACTTTTGGATGCTTTACCCTTGCCAACTTGAGCATCTCTTCAGAAATATCAAGTCCAGTAGGGCGATAACCTTGGTCTAACAAAAGTTGAATAAAACGGCCTGTGCGGCCACAACCTATATCCAATGCCTCGCCTTGGTTTTTTGAGAAACTCAGAGCTTTGTTATGCGCATCCATGCCATTGCTCATATTAAAAACCTTATCATCCCAAAGGTGGGTGATAGTATCGTAAGCTTTGCCTATATCTGCAGGTTTCATGATGGGGCCTTTTTCGACTGTAGCTCAGAGATTAAATCTACTAAACGAATGATTTTTATGTTGGATAACTGTCGGTAATCAAAATAAGGGCACACAATAATTTGATGTTCATGATTAATAGCAAATTCATTGTCTAACCATGTTAAGTCATGAGGTAACTTTAGTGAATTAGCGTAAGTTCGGCCCATAATGATATGCACAGCTGGTGGTGTGGGGGACGTTGGAGCCGTAAAACTGGGCGGTGTAAACATCAGGCTTGTGCCACTATGTAGCTGCAATAACTTGTGATCGCGATAGTCCTGCCAACACTTATAATCATTAGTGCCTAAGTGCTCAGAGGCGCAGGCAAAAACAAGTTTTGCGTAAACATTAAAGACTTTTCGCCAACCATTGCCACAAGCTTGTCCACAGGCATAAATTTCACCTTTTGAAACAGGATGAACCTTGCTGTCATCGCTGGTTTTAAAATCAAAGGCTGGTCGGTTGCCAATATAAACATTAAATTGGGCGTCATTATCGCCAAGTCCAATCACTGTGGTTGTTGCTTTAGTCATATTAGTCACTGTTGCTCATATAGTCTCTTGCATAGCCTCTCATATGGCTCTTCGTAATGTTCTTCGTACTGTTCTTCACACTGTTCTCATAACGCATATTTAATGCTTTTACACCCAGTCACGCGTATGATGGTCGCGCTTTGTTAAAGCACAAGTTAATTCGTTCTGTCACTTCTGGAGTTTACCTAATATGGCCTTAAAGCCAACCATCTATAAATTCAAAATTGCATTGTCAGACTTTAATAATGATCACTACGACAGCATTCAGCTAACGGTAGCACAGCACCCTTCAGAAACAATTGAACGAATGATGGCACGAGTAATGGCGTTCTGTATTCAAAGTGCTAACGACCAAGAAAAGCTAATGACCTTCACAAAAGGGTTGAGTTCGGTAGATGAGCCTGACATTTGGTTAAAGGGCCTGGATGATCAGTTACACCTTTGGTTAGATGTTGGTGAGCCAAGTTTTGAGCGAATGAAAAAAGCGTCACGACTGGCGAAACAAACCGTGATTTACACGTTTAATTCCAAATCAGAAGTTTGGTGGAAACAATCACAACCTCAGGTATCTACCATTGCTGTTGAAGTTTATCAGTTTGATTGGGAAGAAGTTAAAGCATTAGCGTCACACGCGAGTCGTACAATGGATATTTCTTTAACGATTACCGGCCAATCTATTTATGCAGCCATTGGCGATGAGCAAGTAGAGTTAAACTGGGTTCAACTTCAATAGACGAACCCAGAATCAGCGTCTATTTACCTAACATACGACTAATCGTACCGTCTTTATCCATAAACTGGTGCTTAAGTGCGCCAGCAATATGAAGCAGCAAAGTAGCAATAATCACATAGGCGGCAATGCCATGAATATTAGAGCCCAATCCTCCTAACCACTCAATTTTTTCACCAGCACTAATCAACTCCAGGTCAAACAGCATAATCGCTCGGCCACCACCTATGCTCATCATGAGTCCAGAAATTGGCATTAGCAATGTGCCAAGTAATAAAAGATGGTGTACGGCTTTTGCTAATATCGCTTGAGCAGGCGGTAATGAAGAAATGCTTGATATAGCACCTTCTTTTAAGCGCCAACTAAGCCTTATTGCAGCTACAACTAAAACAATCAGTCCCAAAGATTTATGTATACCTAGTAACTCAAATTTTTCTGGTGATCTAGATAAACTTTCTACATATAAACCAAGGGACAGCACACCAATAAAAAGGAGTCCCGTGATCCAATGAAGAGCGATTGTTGGTTTTGATAATTTATTATTCATCTTGTAAATACCAAATGATTTTTGTGGTTATGATTGTAGCGAATAAATAACGAGCTCAACAGCCCACAAGATGTAAAGCTATGTAAAGTTGAGAAAATGAAGGTCTATTAAGAGTCCTCTAAACACCATACCGCAAACTCATTGCCACTTGGCTCTATAAAATGGAAACGACGACCACCAGGAAACGAAAATATTGGGGTCGATATTGTTCCGCCAAACTTCTCTACGGTAGTCTGAGTAGCTTCTAGGTCGCCAGTTTTAAGAACAAGCAGGGCGGAGCCGGTTGCAGCGCTCGACGTTAAATCTGATTTATAAAAACCACCGTCTAAGCCTTGGTCATTAAATGCGGTGTAGTCTGGCCCGTAGTCAATAAATGTCCAACTAAAAGCATCTTCAAAAAATCGTTTAGTAGCAGGCAAATCTTTAGCAGGAAATTCCACGTAGTTCAGTTTGAGATTTTGACTCATTTTTCCCTTCCTTTATTTCTCGTTATGTGTTTATTTATGGTTTTAGTGATCAGCTATCAGTACCATCCTACTCGTGATATTTACGAATGACCGCTACTTTATCGCCTTCTAACTCAAGCACTTCCATCATTGTTTGAGAGTATTCAATAGGCTGGTTATTTTGTGGATGAACGCCTTTTGCGTAATTTTTGTAACGAATAGCAATTGCGGAGTTATTGAATACAAATACGTCTAACAATGTTGCTTCGTATTTGTCATGAGCACCTAAATAAAATGTCATCCCTTTTCTCATGGACGCTTTTCCGTCGGGTAATCTAGAATCATCAACCACATATGGTAAATGTGAGTGACCAATATCGTCCGTTAACAAAGAAAGGTAGCTCTCTAGTTCTTTGCTTGTTGCGTTTGGTTTTTGAGTTTCCGTCATGAGTTTAAAGTAGTGACGAGCAAACTTTTCTAAGTCGAACTCTTTGGCAACTAGTGAAGAAGAGTCGTTAGTTAGCGCTTTAATGCTTTTTACAACTAAGTCTCGGTCTGCAATATGCAGATGATGCTTTTCTGACTCTGAATAAACAATCCGGCTCTTAGTGGACAAGCTTTTGAAATAGGCTTCTGCGCCAGCCTCTAATAAATCCATACTTTTAGCTATTTCGTCTGGTACAAAGGGCGGATCATAACGCTTGTCTGTTTGTTTTGATCTTACGGTGATAATTGGCTTGTCACCAAAGTTCGCGGCATTGGACAAGATTTTATAGCTTTTCATATGATCAACGTTTTCAGGTACTTTTTTAAACATTGGATCGTGGACACTTTGCTCAAAATTATAAAATCGCTGCAGATTTTCGTCATCCGATTTGAAGTTCTCAGGCCAGCGAGTACCCATGGTATAAAAGTAGCCAAATACAGGAGGATCAATTAAAACAGCGCCAAGTACTTCTTGCGGGTAAAGGTTGTTGTAAGCGCTAATGATGTAAGATGCATATGAGCCTCCGGCAAAGTAAAAAGGCGCTTTAACATCGGCAGCTGCTAATAATTTATTTAACCTAGTGGCCATATCATTAACTGTGAAAGGTACTGGACCTTTTTCGCTTTTACCTATGCCAGCGCGGTCATATAAGCAAACGCTGTAATCATTCTTTAATCGGTCGATATTTTCTAACCAAACGCCGTCAGAACCCGCGCGACCAAATCCTTGCTCAAGGATTAATTGTGGCTTGTCGTTTTCATAACATTCGAGGTAAAGCTTGAATCCACCAACATCATATAGTCCTGCTTTGGTTGGCTTGAGGTTTAGCTCTGTCGCTAACGTTGCAAAAGAACATAAACATAAAATCACACTTGCCAGTAACTTCATACAAACTCCATTTAATTAAATTTACTCACCAATACCTACAAAACCCACCATGCGGGAGATTAAATCGCCGTCTTGTTCTACAAAATACTGCCCAAGCTGGGTTTGTTCAGTGCCTTCTGGGCCGAGTCCACTGAATGCAACCGTGACGCGAGTTACGCCAGCAATCGAGTCAGATTTTATAACTTTTGCAGACCATCCGGGTGCATGTGCACTGAACATACCTACATAGTTATTTAATGATTCGATTCCAATGACTGTTTCAGGCGTTCGAGGATCATCATATTTAATAGCCTCTGCAACAGAGTTACTTATTGTAGAAAATCGAAGTTTTTCATCTTCAATTTGCCAGGCGTTAAAAAAGTTTGCAATACAATCAGACATAACGGGTTCCTTGTTAAATTTTAATTTAGCAAATATATGACTATCATAAAATTTACCATTTTTATAAATCGCTTGTTGAAGAACAGCTTCCTGTAAATAATTACATTTTTCCAGAACTCTCATTGAGCCGGTATTACCTGAGAACACGGCTGCGTATAATCTATTTATTTCGGTGGTTCGAAATACCTCTTCAGTAATAATATTAACAGCCATAGTGGCAAAACCTTGACCCCAATATTCAAAGCCGAACCAATAGCCAATTTCTGCATTTCTTGAGTATTCGAACTCGTCTGTTGAAACGCCGATGCAACCAACAAGTTCATCTTCAATAGTAATGGCACGAATTAAACCTACTCTGCTGCCTTCTTTTATCCACCAATCGGCATCAGATTCGGTATAAGGATTTGGAATTTTTGATGATAGGTATTCAGATACCTTTGGGTCGTTGAGAATTTCAATTAACCTAATCCTATCCGAGTTTTTAAATTGCCTTAATGAAATCATTTTACAAACACAAACTTTGAGTAAATATCAATGACACCAGGGCTCGTTAATAAGTCGAGGTGGCCAACACTTTTGATTACATATAACTCTTTGTTTTTATTTTGCTCTAATGAGTTATACAGCTTTTTATTAATGCTTGGAGGTGTTTCCCAGTCTTCTTCGGCTGATAGCATTAGCAACTTTCCTGAATGTTTATTTAGCGCCTTTATATTGTCAATTTCCAAGAGCTCTTTGGAAGGCTGTATGTTTACCAATGGTTTAATTACGTAGCCGAGCAATGTTGGAATTCCATAGGAGTACTTTGCCTCACTCACGAATACTTCGTCCATCCAGTCGCTTACATTAGTCACACTGCCTTCTATAACAAGGTTTGAAACATCTTCATTGGCGGCTAAGTTAATGGCCAATATACTGCCAATCGAAAGTCCGTGGACAACAAATGGCTTATCAGACTTACCCTTAACGGTATTAAATATGAAACTGGCGTCCGCCTTTAAGTTCTCCAAGGTTGCTTCGCCACCCGTAAAACCAAAACCTCTATAGTCAAACCAATACACATCTGCATTCATCTGTAACATAAAGGGCAGAACGTTTTTGTATTGCTTCTCAATTGGGTAATTATTAGGACCAAAATAAAGTACGACCATATCTGGACTTTGTTGTTTTATATGAATGCCAATGGATGTATTGCTGTCAGGTTGCTTTATTTCAACGATACCTACATTGATATCAGAACTCAGCGTTCGAATATTATTAAGAGTTTCAGCATAGTTGCTAGAAGCGATGGGAGTTTGGTTTGCTAAAAGAGATTTTTCACTTGGCGCTACAGTCATACAACCATTTAAAAGCAATAAACCGATTAAAATAACAGCCAATTTAAAGTGCACAAGATCATTCCTTAACTTTGGTACTTTAAAAGCACTTTACACTAAGCCAATTCTATAAGCCAATCAGTAAGTTAAAATAAAGCCCTGACATACCAACAGTTGTAAACAGTAAAAAGCTGATAACGGCGGTTCTCTCTGGAATAGCGTGGATTAACAGTGAAGGCATCTCTTTTAAAGTAGACATAGGTGGAACGTAAAAAGTTGAATATGACTCAAAACGTTTAAACTTATTCCACAGTTTGGTACAAAACAGCTTTAATCCAGACAGGTACATTAATACAAAGGTAGAAGCACCGAGCGCTTCAACCAAAGCCATAATTTCCATGCCGACCATTATTTCAGGGCCCGCTACTAATAGAACGATAATGCAAGCCAATGTATACCAGCTTGCTTTAGATAATGTTGTTTTGAGTCAATTAAACACCTAATTTTCCTTATTCGCTTCCGCTTTCACAATCTTGCTCAGCAAGGTTTCAGTTAGCACTTGCGCATGTTGAAGATCTTGAAATGCCATATTTTGAGATATACGTTGCTTGATGAAATCTAATTTTAGGTAAATATCGTTATCCTCTACTATTTTTAGACCAAAATCGGCATATGCTACGGCCTTTAGATAGTTTGGATTTCCTGAGTCTGGGTCGTAATTTTGATACTCTTTAACTAGCTTTAATATTGCCTGCTCTCCTCCAGTTAGTGCAATACTTTCAGAGAGTTGGTATTTCAATTTATTAAATTTTTTTCTTTGTTTTATTGTTTCTTCTCTGTTTAATTCAAATAAGCCTTTGCTATGAAAGTATTCGCTATCCGAAATAGCCCACAACTCTGTCACAGCGTTATCAGACCCTAATTTAATTGCCTTAAAGAGTAACCCAACATAATCATCGGATATAAAGTTAAACTGTGAACAGCGCTCAAAACGAAATAAAACATCTTCGATATACTCGTCGGGTTCACCCACTTCATTTGCATGACTCAGCCAGACATCAAGTTCATACTCAGTTTTAGGTATTTTGTTACAACGACGGATTTCTTTTGCTTCAGATAAGTATTCTTCTGCGGATGCAAGAGCACTAACTTCTACATCAGTTTTTATCTTTGATTTCTCTTTAGGCTTTAAGTCTTTAAAAAGCGTCTTTTCGCTATCAGTTTCAGCGCTAACCTTATCAAACTTACTTTGTTCTTTTGGAAGAAAATAAATAATGACAAAGACTAAAATAGATATCGCAAGAGTAAGTTTTTTCACAAGACCTCGATAGGAAATTAACGCTTGGTTAAGATGAAAATAATAGCCGGTTAAAATAAGCGACGCATGAGCAAAAATTAGCTGTTATTTATCCTTCTGAGGGCTTATTAGTTGCTTTCTTTTCGACATATTGCTTAAAGTTTTCGAGAATCATTGACCAACCTTGGCGCTGTTGTTCTCCTGAATTTTCATCTTCTATTTCAAAAGTTTCAACTATTTTGGTTTTGCCATCAATTTCAGTAAATATGCAGGTAACCTTGCGATTATCTTCGAGTCTATAATTTATACTTTGAAGAGGTACAATTGATGTAAACTCTCCTTCAAAATCAAAACCCATAGATTGATCTTTGGCCTCCATACGATATTTGAATTTGCCACCAACGACTAAGCTAATTTGTGCTTCTGGGCAAACCCAATCATTAGTAGCAAAATTCCAATTTGTAATGTCTTCGGGTGTTACCCAAGATCTCCAAACTAAATCGAGTGGTGCATTAATAATAGTTTCTATCGATATTTTCATATTTACTCCAAAATCATGAGTCGAGGAACCACCAACGCATTGCTATTGGGCCACAACAGCGTAGGCATAGACCTTCTTTAACCACTTGTTAGCTATACTATTGCACTAACTCAAATGAAGACATTAAACTTAGCGAAACACCTCTATTTCTATCAAGTAAATTAACATATACCTTCCATTCCCCAAACTTATCTCCGGGCTCACCAATATATTTGATGACTGCATGGGTCAAATATATTGCTCTCGGGTCGTCGTGTATTTCACCACTTGCGCAGGGAATGTTTTTTTCATCGATTGAGGGTTTTCCGTCAGGTTGTTCAACTCTAATGTCGCACAGAATTTCGAATTTTTTGTCTTCAGTGAGCTTTGGGTTTGAGAAGAAGGGCAGTATTGTAAGCTCTTCACCAAGTTTTACCTTTTTAGCCTCGTTGAAGCTAGGAGTGTGTTCTCGGGGAGTATCCCACTTAGCTTGCCAATCCTTGTCAGGCGTAATTAATAACCAACCGCCAAAGCCATTCAAACTTTTTTGACTAGGGGTTTCAGGTGCTCTTTCGCCACTTTTAGTTACCCAATAGAAATCATCACTAGCTAGCGTAGTAAATGACATCAAAAATATGACCAATAATGCAGTTCTCATAACTTTCCCTGTAAAGCTAACGCCCGGTTAAGAGGCGAGTTTTAGCTTGCTAAAATGTTTGCCGAAGGCTCGAGCAAGCCGTGACGAGTCTTTCTTTAATGATTTATTATATAGACATAAACTCTTGTTTTAGCATACCTAGCTTTAAGTCGTCTTTCCATTCCCCATTCAGTATGAAATTTTCACGGAGAGTTCCCTCCGATTTCAGTCCCGCCTTTAGTAAAAGATTAAAAGAGGGAGCGTTTCCATCGGTAACAGTTGCGCTAACCTTGTGAAAGCTGCATGTGTTAAACGCAAAGTCCAAAACCAAACGTGTGGATTCTAATCCATACCCTTTCCCTTGGTGACGAGGATGAAGCATAAACCCGAGCTCTGCTTGTTTATTCAAACACCAGGTTGAAAAAAAGCCCGTGAGTCCAATGGCTTCTCCGGTATTAATTTCAGTCATTACCATACATAGCCAGCTATCTCGTTCTTTATGCCAAGGATCAAGTCTCTCTTCAAATTTATTGCGAATCTGATTATCGGAGAGAGGATCACAGATGTACTTTATAACATCGAGATCTTTATGAAGTCGGTGGAATAAATCCCAGTCGTCAGAAGTTAACGCTGTGTAAGAAAGTCTTTTTGAGTTGAGTTGCACTACTTTCCCTGTCTTTATAACGCTTCAATAATGTATTCGATAGTTTGGCAGTTTTATTGCGGTGTTTGCAATAAAAATCGGCTAACTTAATCGAATCCCAGTTAATTGACGTGTTAGGCTTATTTACCCATGTGAAGATGAGTCTCGTTTTGACCCTTCTTGTATACAAGCTTCAAAGTTGCCCATAGATATTTCTTTTGCATGCAATTCTATACCACCAGCATTTTTATATGTGGTGTAGTCTTTGTTTGGCATAGCACCTGAAATATACCATACGTCACCATCGATATTGCTGGAACAGCTTCCTGAATTTGTTATTGTCCAGGTGCTTCTTAAGTAACAATTTTTAGCCGTTTGAATATATGTATCTGCAGTTTTGACTGTATCGCCTTTTGAGCCCCATATTCTTGTCAATGTCACTTCCGTAGCTTCACCATCAATTCCGGAAGCATGCTTATCAATATAATAATTCCAATTCCCAATTAAGTTACTATTTTTAAGGATAAAACTATCACATTTTTTTATGCCATATTTATGGAAAGCAATTAACAGCTTTTGATCATCATTAGCAAAGCTTACTTGGCTGACTAACAGGCTTAAAGGTACTAACGCAGTTGCGACATTTTTAATTTTCAGCTATCTACTCCTTTTAAAAAACTAGATGAGTTTATAATTTTGAGGCTTGATAAGCCTAACACCCGGTAAAGAGCCGGGTTTTAGCTTGCTAGACTGTTTGCCGAAGGCTCGAGCAAGCTATCACGAGACCTTCTTTAACCACTTGTTAGCTGTCGTTTTCTAGATTGAAGTCCAGTTGTACTGACAATCCTGTTTGGTAGACAGGAACACCATTTACTAATTTAGGATTGTATTTCCACTTAGACAGCGAGCATTTTGCAACTTCATCAAATACGTTTTCCGGCACCGATTTAATAACAACTATATTTACTGTGCGTCCACTTTCGTCAATATCATAAGATAACTGCACGTACCCGCTTATTCCTTCTAAAGAAGCAGACAATGGATAAGAAGAATCACATGAGGTTGCTCCCAAATCACTAGTAGAAGTACTACTAAGTTTGCTCTCTGTTGATGAGCAAGAGGCGACTGCCAAAGCCATAACTAACAAAATTCCGTATTTATACATGAGTACTCCATGACTGCTAACACCATTTTAAGCGGCAAATTGTAGTTGGCTAAAATAAGTGAGGCACTAACAAAAAGCCAACTGTAATTTGTCCGACTTGAAAACCCTTGTTAGGTGCGCTCTTTTAAATACCCCAACTTATTTAATACTGCTGATTTTATTAAACCAGGTTCGATTAAGCCAGTAACTATTGTGTGTGCAATAATGCAAAGAGCTAAATTTCTTTCGCTCATAATATAAATAAGTGCAAGACCTGAACCTAAGAAAAAAGTATAAAAAGTAGCATTTATACCTGCTGATAGAGCCTTGCCCCCCCATACTAAGTGCGCTACTCCAAAAGCTAAACCAGAAATAATTATTTGTAAGAAATCACTAAAACCTTCTGCCTGAAGATAATCCATTAACATTTTTCGAAAGAGTATTTCTTCAAAAATCCCGGAGATTAAAGCACCGACTAGAGCCAAGTATTTAAGTTTATTAAACTTAAACATATGTTGGCGTACGTTTGAAATACTTGCTGCTCCCCATACGTAGGAAATAACAACTAAAGCAGCTATTCCCCATGCATAAAAATCTATATTTGATAATGTAGTGAAACCTATCGCGCCGAAGAAATTCGGCGTTGTCATGAGCCAATAAAGTAAAATCCCCCCTTGAACTAAAATAATTGAAAAGATGATCTTTAAAGTTTGATTATCCGCAGATTGCATCCGATTTCCTTATACACCTAACGCTTCAATAAGAAGCTAAAAAATAGTTGCTTATACTTTAGCGACGTTGGAGCAAGAGGCAACTGTTTTTTGTCTGCCTTAATTGACTTGTTATATTCTTGGTACCAAAATGTATTAGATATTGGTATCGGAGGTTGTGATGGCGAAAAATACAAGTGTTACATTAGGTGAGCATTTTGACTCATTTATTAGCCAGCAGTTAGAGACTGGCAGGTATGGCTCTGCAAGTGAAGTGCTGAGAGCTGGATTACGAGCCTTAGAAGATCAAGAATTAAAAATGAATAATCTAAGGAGTATGTTGGTTGAGGGAGAGAACAGCGGAATAGCTAATTATTCATATGACACTCTCTTAAATGATTTGGATAAAGAAAATCACTAATATGAAGTTTCATTTATCTAAAAAAGCTCTTTCAGATTTAATGAAAATTGGTCGTTACACGCAACTTAACTGGGGCAGACAGCAGAGAAATGACTATTTAAAGTTACTTGATAGCGCTTTTAATCAAATTGCAGAGGAGCCAGAACTAGGTTATGTCTGCGATTACATTAGAGAAGGTTATAGAAAGCGACCACAAGGAAGCCATGTCATCTATTACAAAGAATTCGGCAAGGAAGAGGTAGTAATTGTTCGGGCTCTCCATAAAAGCATGGATGTACACCTAGCCCTCTGAAAACATACCGCTTGCCTAAGCGGCATTTAATAATGGACTAAAATATTGAGCGCAGCGACAATAGCCCATGTTAATTGTCCGAGCGAACTTGTGAGCGAATTGAGGCTCTTGTTATATTCCTTTACGCCATTGCAAAGTCAATTTGATGAACTCTAGCTAAGTTAACATTTTGTTTTGCTTGCCAAAGGTCATAATTGTCTTGCATCGATAGCCAACTTTCAGGGCTACGGCCAAGCGCTTTAGATAGTCGTAAAGCCATTTCTGGAGTAATAGCACTTTTAGCTTTTAATATACGGCTTAAAGTTGAAGGAGAAACATCTAATTGTTTTGCAACAAATCGGCAACTATAGCCAAATGGTTCCATATAAACATCGGAAATAAATTCACCCGGATGCGGTGGGTTATGCATATTCATTAGTGATAATCCTCATAATTTAAAATAAAAGCATTGCCATCTTTAAATTCGAAAGTGACTCGCCAATTACCATTTACAGTAATGGACCATATTCCATCTCGTTTACCTTTTAAGGCATGCAACTTAAACCCAGGTAAGTCGATGTCGTCTAAAACAGTCGCAGTATCAATAGCAGCAAGTTGCATTCTAAGTCGACGCTCATGCTTAGGTTGAATGCCAGCAGTTGTGCCAGACTCAAAGAACTTTCTCAGTCCTTTATGTTTAAATGATTTAATCATAACCGAAAGTGTAGCGTGTTGCGCAACAGGTGTCTAGAGGAATATAACGCCTGGTTAAGAGGCGAGTTTTAGCTTGCTAAACTTAGTGACGAAGGAACTCGGCAAGCCGTGACGAGTCTTTCTTCAATGACTTGTTAGCTTTCGTGGCGATGTTTATTTTCCTGACTTTCCAATCGTTCAGCTAGCCAAACTTTAATAATAGATTGCCTTGTTACACCTATTCGACTTGCTTCTCTGTCAAGTGAATCAATCATCCATGAAGGGAAATCAACATTAACTCTTCGCTGACTTTGTAAAGGGCGTTTAGCTTTAGTCAGATCCAAGTGCTCTAGGATGTCATCTTGATTTTTGTCAAACGCTTCATCAAATTTGTTAGCTTTCATAGAAATTCACCTCTTTCTTCCTGGATCTTCGAACCGATATTATGCGGATGTTCTTTTTCCGATACGTAATTACAGCAGACCAGTGTTTGTTATCAATAGTACCAATAACAAGAAACCTTGATTCGTCAGAAGTATTTGCTGGAATTTCGATTAAATTAGGATCAGACCATAGCTCTTGAGCATCAACAAAGTCGATTCCATGCTTCTCAAAATTCAGCGTACTTTTTTGTATATCAAATTCGAAATCATACATGAGTTAAAAGTATACCTTTATTACTCAACTTGCAAATAGAAAAAATTAGAAAGCTAACGCCTAAATAACAGGCTAAGTAATGGTTGGCTAAAATGTGAAACGAAGTGGAACGCAGCCAACTGTTACGTGTCCTTGTTTATTTTCTTGTTAGTTGCAAATGTTCTCGCAAGCCAATTCTTCATCACCATAACAAGTTTTTCAGGCGTTGCCATATGCATCATGTGCTGGCTATTCTGAATAGCTGCTACATCTGCATTTTGTTTATATTTTATAAAACTAGCGATACCAAGGTAAGTTAGCTTATTCATCTCTTCAAAGCACTTCTGGGTAGGATTACCCAAGCCAATGAAAAAGTCTTTTGTTTGTTCTGGTATGTGACTAATTGCAATAGCAGGAGCTGCGATCCCAGAATAATGGCGCTCTTCTTCCTCAGTAAAGAATCTCCCCAAAACTGAGAGGTCTGCAAATGGTAAGTAACTACCATCAAAATCTTTAACTCTTTGTGTATTATAAAAATTATCTTGATACTTCAAAACATCAATTGTTGCGTAACCTAGGTCTGGGCAGGCTGCTAAGTGGCTGTCCATATAATTTAAATCTTGGATAGCATCTATATAAATTAAGCCCTTTACTCTTTCAGGAAAGTGCCTCCCTAGATGATTTAACTCACCTCCAGCAAAAGAGTGACCTGCAAAAATAGCATTCTCAATATTCATTTTATTTAAAATATTAATTATATCTTTGGCTAATCTAGCTGTTGAATAGTTTTCCTTGCGAGATTCTGAGTTTCCATGACCAACACGAGTTATACCGATAACTCTATATGAATCAACAAACGAAGGAACTATTGGATCAAATGTATGGGCATTAAGGGCAAGGCCAGCAAGAAACACAAGAGGCGTACCTTCACCACCCCAATCAACAACTTCTAATTTTATATTGTCGTCCATTTCTATGTAATAGATCTTGTGCTGAGTTGTATCTACCCATTCACTCGCATTAGCCATATTTAGGAATAAGGTGAAAACTATAATTGATGTAATCTTAATAGATTGATACTCCGTTACTAGATGAGATGCCTTGCAACTAACGCCCCATTCAGGGGCTGACAATAGCTTGCTAAAATGTGCAGCGAAGCGGAACCGAGCAAGCTGTTAGCAGTCCCGTTACTGTAGTGGCTTGTTAGCTGCTTTTAAACTTTATTTGAGAATACACAATAGCAATATCACCTTCCATATACTGAACAGATTTAGTTGGATTGTTATCATCAGGGAACTCGGCATTAGGGGCGGTTTGAAGTAAACTTATATATAATTTGAACCAAGTGTTCCCATCTTTTTCTACTCCCAATATATCGCACATTAATTGCTTGCAAGAAAGGTTCAATAGGTCAAAGCTATCACTTAAATCATGTTGAGAAATCAACACCTTTAATTGTTGTTCCATATTGTAAGCCCAATTTTCATCTTCTATTGGATCTTGTTGAATAGGAGGTTGTGATAGAAATTCATTATCTTTTGAAATTTGCAATTTCATATGCTCAGCTGTTTCATTCGACATATGAGCAGAGATTAATCCATTAATCTGTTCTTTGTGAATATTAGACCACTCCTCTAATTCTTTTTGTACAAGGGTATCAGCCTCCTCAATAACTTTTTCCTTTTTTACACGGCTAACTTGGGAGCTTGCTGTTTCCTTATTTATTTCAATATTTTCTACAACTTTTGCTAACGATTCAGGGTTATTTTCAACGCTCATTTCATTAATTGGTGCTGATACTGGCGCTTTAACTTTTACAATTACAGAGTCATCTTTGATATTTTCAATCGTACTAGCTTTACTCGTATATATTGATTCTACGTTAGTTTCGTTAATCTTTGGGTAAAACATATACCCTAATGTAAAACACACTATTGCAATTATGATATTTGTGAACAAATTTTTCATTTTACGTCCTTGTTATTATTTAAATATGTTATCAGACTACATTATGCAGCTAACGCCTTTGTCACAGGCTTGGTTGGAGTGAAGCCTTTTGCCATATAATTGCGAAGCAATGGCAAAAAGGCGTAACGGAAAACAAGTCCTGTGCACAAACTTGTTAGGCATTTTAAGGGCAGATAGTACTCCAACGCTGTGAAGCCTCAAGTGCACCGGCGCGAGCAGCACAATCGCTTATGTCAGCAGCGCAAGAACGTTCCCAGTTACCAACAGTGTCAGAATGATGAAAAATGTGGCACTCAAAAGAAGTGGCGTCCGGTTCTGACGAATAAACTGCCCAAGACGCGATACACTCAGAGTCCGCATTACAAATTTCAAAGCAGGCATTATTCTCTAGTTCATCTAATGCTGAAACTGTAGTTACACTGGCTATGAAGCCACCTTCTAGCGACCAAGAATATGCTCCATTTTTTGGTATTGCGCTCAGTAAACCATTGTTAGGTTCATGATCGCAGCTAACAGCATAACCAGCACCACTATCTATCAGAAATTCAATTTGCCTAAGTGTACCTGCAGGCTTAGTATGTGTATCTGATGGGCATCCTTGTGGGTATTGGTCTAGATTAGCAAAAGCTTCGCAAATATGTTGATGGTTTAGTGTGACATCAACATTTTGCTTAGAATCCAAGCTACCGGAGCAGTCCTTAGTATTCCAAATTCCATCGCGATTAATATCTTCTTCTTGATCGTCAATCCTATTAGAATTTGTATCCCAGCAGTTGAGACCATCAACTCCATCAACTCCATCAACACCGTCAACTCCATCAACTCCATCAACCCCATCAGCACCGTCAACTCCATTAACACCAGGCGACCCTTTATCTCCATCAAGGGGACAACCAGCTAATAAGCCAGTGATCAAGATAAGGCAAATTGATTTTGATATTTTCACATTACTCTCCTTGACAAAAATTATTATAGAGTCTTCTATTTTAGCCTAACGCCCCACTAAGAGGCGCAAAATGCAGGGCTATAATTAGTGAGGTACGAACGCAAGCCATGCTTTTTGCGTCCTACTTTAGTGTCTTGTTAGGCATTTGATAGCGCGAGTTCCGCTTCCTTCCTCTTAGCCTTTAAAGATAAATTGATAGACATTATTACTAACGAAAGACCAACTGTAGCCAAAATAACTAAAGGAAATATAGGTATATTTAAGTTCGCATTAATTAATTGAGCACTTCCTGCACCAACGATGAAATCTCCAATAATTGAACTTGTCCAGATAAACCCAAAAACTCCAGTAAAAAGTAAAAACACACCTGAATATAACATTGCGATTAAAAATTTAACGTTCATAAAACTTCCTTATTTTTGTGAACCGTATGATTAGCGGTACAGATTGATGTAATTAAAATGCCTAACGCCTGGTTAAGAGGCGAGTTTTAGCTTGCTAGACTGTTTGCCGAAGGCTCGAGCAAGCTATTACGAGACCTTCTTTAACCACTTGTTAGGTAACTTTGTTAGTTTGATTTATATAATTCTTTAGTTGTTTACCAAAGATATAAGCCAATAAAAGACTAATAACTTGAAAAGGTATTAGTAAAAAACCACCAACTAAAAATGCCTGAAGAAGATAACCACTAATAAAACCTTCGATTATGAAATACCCAATAAATAATGTATTTACAGATAATAAAATCACTGCTTTAGCGTTTGGAAAGCTAGTTTTAAATAACATCCCAATAGATATAAGAAAAATTATTGGTGTCGTTAAATAAGATAGAACAACAATCTCAGTTCCCATACTAATTACCTAACGCTTCATTAAGAAGCGAATTTAGGCTTGCTAAACTAAGTGACGAAGGAACTCGAGCAAGCCGTGACGAGTCTTTCTTTAATGACTTGTTATATTTCACTTTAACACCTCGTTGATATGTTGATCTAACGATGAATTTTCAGATGAAGACTTATATAAAAACAAAATCTCCAACATAGCAATTGGCATGAAGTAAATTAGAAGAGAATTAGACCCATACGTACTAATTGCGCTGGGAAGTATTGGCAACATTAAAACAGGCAATGCCCAAATATACGCAATTGGCCGAGTTCTAATATGAAGCTTACTCTGTTCTCCAATGCTTTCTATCCATACCTCTTTTGAAACGGAGTAATTTAATTGAGGATAAGAAATATTTTTCTGGAAACTAAGGCCAAATGTTCTTGTACCTTTGCTCTCTACCTCAATGTATTTGGTATCATTGACAAATTTATTATCAAGCGAGAACAAACGCTTTATAAGTAAATCGGCAGATAATTTTGTTTTAATTACTCTAGTTTTTCGAAATAGGCTAATCATGACTGTGAAATATAACGCTTGCCTAAACGGCAATTAATAATGGACTACAATATTGAGCGCAGCGACAATTGTCCATTGTTAATTGTCCGAGCGAGCTTGTGAGCGAATTGAGGCACTTGTTATATTACGTTTCACAAAAATCTTTGAAAAGAGCGTTCGCTGTTGTAAAGCTTATAGTAAACATTTGATAGCCAACTGGTATTTTCCATAAATATACAGTTTCAGAAATTGTATACTTACCTTTTATTTTAAATTTCCGTCTTAAAAATCCATTATTAGAAATAGTCGTTAGATTTCGACCAGTTTTTAAGGCAAAAATAAACTTTCTAAATTTTTCTAATTCTACTGGAATTGAATAAGCTGTTCCAAGAGGTGAGTTAGGATTTAAATTTATTTGTAACTCAATAGCGTGGTGATTTTTAAAGTAAACAAAAAATGTTGCTTCAAAAAGTTCACGTGTTTCTGGATAGCGTTTCCATTTTCCAATACTAGAGGTTAAATCCATAGCTACTCGAGTAATATAACGCCCAAATAATGGGCTAAAAATAGCTTGCTAAACTGTTGAGGCACGAAACACAGCAAGCTGTTTGTGTGATCTTCCCCCGATAAAATGGACACCATCCATTTTCAATTTACCGCCAGTTCAAATTCAGCGGGTGTTTTATATCCTAAACTCGAATGTAACCGCTGTCTATTGTAGAAGTAGTTTAAGTAACCTTTTAGCTTGGTTAGTAGATTACTCATTGTTTCAAAACGATTTCCGCGAATTAAGTCGGCCTTTAATGAGTGAAAAAAGGACTCAACTTCTGCGTTGTCTGTACAGCAACCTGGTCTATTCATACTAGCGTTAATGTTATGACGCTTTAAATACTGCTGGACAGTATGAGCACGATATTCGGCACCTCTGTCAGTATGAAATAAGACGTTACCTTGAGGTTGACGTTTTTTAATGGCTAAACGCAGTGCTTTGAGAGTCAGCTCAGTGGATTTGTTTTTACCAAAGGCCCAGCCAATCACTCTGCGCGAAAACAAGTCAATGACAACCGCCAGATAATGCCACTGAGAGCCGACTTTAAGGTACGTAATATCGCCGGACCATTGTTGATTAATTGACGTCGGCTTATCCATTTCTTTACGTTTGTTTTGTATTTCTTTATAAAAGAATTTCACCTTAGCTGGCTTACTGTAAGTCTTAAGCGCTCTAGCTCTCAAGCCATGCTCTCGCATTAATCTAGCGACCCTTTTTTCACTCGTAACTATGCCTAACCGTTTGAGCGCATGATATATACGCGGACTTCCGTACGTTTGATGGTTCGCATTAAACACCGCTTTTATCTGCTGCAACAACTGGGCATCTCTCAAAGCTCTCGCTGAGGGTGGTCGATTACGCCAAGCATAAAAACCACTTGGAGATACATTAAGCCAATCACAAAGGTATTTGACGCCTAAGGTTTCCCCGAACGTTTGGATGAATCCAAATCGCTCTGATGTACTTCCGCCAGATACCGTTGCCACTTTTTTAGAAGGTCATTCTCCTGCTTAAGACGTTCGTTTTCTTTCTTAAGTTTTTGAATGTTATCCAACTCTTTTTTGGTTGGGAGTTTATCCATTAGTTCGTTATTACTTTGATAGCGCGGTGTCTTTTTAAACTTACCTTCTCGATATTCTTTACGCCAACGGCTAAGCATTAATGGATGAATATCAAGTGCTAAAGCAACATCCTTTGACATGACATTGTCTCTTAAGCTTAGCTCGACAGCTTTGATTTTGAAATTAACAGGATAAAACCATGTTTTTCTGGGTTTGGTATATCTGGGCATTTGAGCCTCCTCAAAGTAATGAGGAGGTGTCCACTAAAACGGGGGAGGAGCACAGTCCCGTTAATTTGCTTGTTATATTGCGATTACAACGCAGCCTTAATTAAATTAGAAAATTCTATTGATGCTGATTCAATGACATACTTATTTAACGTTAAAGCATAACCTTGTGTATTTGAGCTATCATTTTTTGTCGAGCCGTCAATGTAGTACATACGAAAATCATTTAGATCTTTTTTCGATTGCCAAATACCACCAATTAATTGAGCAGTACAACCACCAGTTTTTCCTTCAGTCCCCATACATGAAGAATGATTTGAACCTTCAAAATAGTAACCGCTATCATCTTGGTATTTAGCCACGTATTTACCTTTATTCACACCAAAATACCAAGTAACCATACCTTTATTTACTTTATATATAGCATCATCATTTAGGATGATTGTTTTATTCGTGGAATATTCTGATAGGTTATCTTTGGATTGAAACGAAGGGATAGACGCACATGCGCACAGTAGTATAGAAAAGGCTAAAATAACTCCGTACTTCATTTAAAACTCCATGATTTGATTAGCAATATAACGCTAGCCTAAACGGCAATTAATAATGGACTACAATATTGAGCGCAGCGACAATTGTCCATTGTTAATTGTCCGAGCGAACTTGTGAGCGAATTGAGGCTCTTGTTATATTTCTTTTCGCAATGAGCTTACTTGACCTTCAAGACTGTTATCAGGAATACGCTTACTAAGAATATCTAATAACTGCTCATAACTTGCTGACTTATAACGATAGTTGTGAGATATCGTTGCAATAATAAGAGCAAATGCCGCGTAAGCAAACTCCGTTGAGTCAATGTAGCCAAAATACATAAAAAGAACAGCTATAAGCATAAGTACTAACAGGAAAAGCTGTACAAGTTGTTTGGACTTCCGTTCTCGGATAGCAGAATTAACTAATCCAATTTCTTTGTCTGATAATTCCATTTTTGATAAAACTCCACTGGAAATATAACGCTAAGCTTTGGGGCGCTAGCACGTGGGCTAAAATTCGAACGAAGTGAGTCAGCCCACGTGTTAGCGTCCCAGCGACCGAAGGGAGTGCCAACAGCGGTTTGTTAGCTGCCGAACTACTCTAAGTCTTCATCGTAAATACGAGTAAAGTTTTCAAACTCTGTACCTACAAGGTCTTTTTCAATGATGCGCTTAGCAACCTCAAAATCGACAACGTAATTACATACTTCCATAGTATCACTGCCAATACTTCCTCCATCACAGTGTCCTAAGCCAGTCCATCCAAGTGTTTCATTTAGACGATCTTGAAGCCTTGCTCTTTTTTCTAGATCTTGTGGTGTCCCGAACCCGTCTACAGAATACTCAACCATAAGGGTAAACTCTTGCTCGACTTGACTGAATCCATTAGCGACTAAATCATCAATTTCCTTTTGAATAGCTTTCTGTGGATTTTTAAACAGGCCATTTTTTAGAACTTTACTCTCGCCAGTCGTACCGAGTTCTCCCCAGTGAACCGTATGAGTTCCATCATCGTTTGGCCAAGTTTCCCAGTATTCCTTTTTCTCTTCAGAGAAACGATATAGTTTTAGCACAAAATATCCTATAGGCAGCTAACGCCTGCCACAACGGCTTGGGTGAAGTGGCGGTGTTTTTGCGTCTTTTTGCAAAAACAGTGACAGTTTACCCAAGTCCGATTGATGGCACTTGTTATGCTTTTGCATGCACGACCTTTGTAAATTGATAGTTTAAAGTAGCCCCACCACCACGATTATGAATATGGTACTCGTTGAGAGCGCCATTAACTAAACAGCATAAAATACCGATTGAATCAGGCTGCTTAGCCTGAAAGGCCATTGCAGAGATTTGCGATTTTAGAGCGGGAGTTTGTTTGGCGCCATTAACTACATTTGCAAATTCTTTTAATTGAGGGTTGTTGGAATTTACGACGGGCATACCATCAAAGACCTCAAGAGTTTGAACCTCTGCGGGATTTGAACGAAGCAAGTCGACAACTTTAGATGCAATACGCAGATCAGGAATTTCACCTTTTGTTAGCTCTTCTGGCAGAAGGATTTCGAACTCAGCGAATGAGGCATAACTGCTCTGCTTTACTTCTAGCTGTGCCTTCTTCCTAAATAGTTTGAACATCAATTTCTCCTAAGGCATAACGCTTTGCTAAGGGGCAATTGACTGTTGGCTAAACTTGCGCGAAGCGCCAAGCCAACTGTTAATTGTCCCAGTGAGTTTACGAACGAACTTGAGCAACTTGTTATGTGTTTTTGAACCGTTGCATCAAATATATACCGCCAACTATGGTTCCAAAAGGAAAGCTTAGCAAAATAATTATAGAAAGAGGTAAAGCAATTTTATGAACAGTTTTACTTTGCTTAAGTAGATAAACACCACAAAGCCAAGCTAAAACGTTTACTGCCAATAATATATTTATAAGTAGAATTAAAAACATTGGTAATGAATCAAGGTTTGAAAGTTGCGATATCCCTAATATGTATACAAATAGAAATGCACATGTAGCAACTGCTCCGTAAATGGTAAACGCCCAGCCAGATATTTTAAATTGATTATCCATAATACTTACAATTCTCCATGATTAAGAAACACATAACGCTTGCCTAAACGGCAATTAATAATGGGCTAAAATATTGAGCGCAGCGACAATAGCCCATAGTTAATTGTCCGAGCGAGCTTGCGAGCGAATTGAGGCTCTTGTTATACACCGGCTTGTTGATTGTAACTCATAACGACATAGTAAAAGGCAAAGACTATAGTTAATAATCCGACAATGGAACACCAAGTGCCGCTTTGATTACGTTCTAACCCAAAGCTAGAAGTTTGAGGCCTAGGATAGTTTCCAAAAGTAAAAACTTTACAAAGTGGCCATCCAACCCAATAACAAATAGTGTTGAAAAATAGCTCAGCTAGTATAAATCCAATGGCCCTGAAAAAGCCGCTAACTATTTCTTCCACTCTAAAATTCCTATAGGTGTATAACGCCCCATTAAGAGGCAAATGATAGTTGGCTAAAATAAGCGACGAAGGAGCAAATAGCCAACTGTTATTTGTCCTGCTTTAATGGCTTGTTATATGACAATTTCATCGGATCGCTTTTGGTCTTGATACTTTTAGAAGTAATTTGCCACTTACCATCAAGTAACTCCCAGATTAAAGTGATTTTTTGATTTTCGCTTGTAACCCCCATATCGGTAGAGGCTATCCTCATTTTGGACCAGATCATATGTGCTTTGGTCTCGCTTAATACATTTACTCTTGCTTTATCGATATCAAACATTTTATCTAGTTTATCTAATTTCCCATATGCGTTAATTACATCAGTCGAAATTTGACTTGATAATTCACTTGAAACTGAGCTGCACCCTGATATAGAAAAAACTAAAACAAACGACATTACTTTAAAAATATTGAAATTATTCACAAAACTCTCCTTTGTTATATAACGCTTGCCTAAACGGCAATTAATAATGGGCTAAAACATTGAGCGCAGCGACAATAGCCCATGTTAATTGTCCGAGCGAGCCTGCGAGTGAATTGAGGCACTTGTTATATTGAGAAGTCACTTTTTAGTTAAGGATTTAACAACCTTTTCTAACTCAGTCACTCTTAATTCTAGCTCTTCTACTTTTGAGGAAGAGCCTGATAAAGATTTAAAATCTTTAACTAGCTTTTTAGGGTCAAATCCGTAGTTTATTATGAAAATTAACACCGCCAAGGCCAACATTAATGACACGATTTCCCACATGTTGATTTCCTTATTTTTAATAAATACCAAGTCGAAAAAGTTAAAGAATGCTTTCACGACCGAACTCAATGTTCAAATCGAAATATAACGCCCCATTAAGAGGCAAATGATAGTTGGCTAAAATAAGCGACGAAGGAGCAAATAGCCAACTGTTATTTGTCCTGCTTTAATGGCTTGTTATATGACAATTTCATCGGATCGCTTTTGGTCTTGATACTTTTAGAAGTAATTTGCCACTTACCATCAAGTAACTCCCAGATTAAAGTGATTTTTTGATTTTCGCTTGTAACCCCCATATCGGTAGAGGCTATCCTCATTTTGGACCAGATCATATGTGCTTTGGTCTCGCTTAATACATTTACTCTTGCTTTATCGATATCAAACATTTTATCTAGTTTATCTAATTTCCCATATGCGTTAATTACATCAGTCGAAATTTGACTTGATAATTCACTTGAAACTGAGCTGCACCCTGATATAGAAAAAACTAAAACAAACGACATTACTTTAAAAATATTGAAATTATTCACAAAACTCTCCTTTGTTATATAACAGTGTATTAGATGGAATTCTTTTTAGTTTGTTTTTTTGACCTAATAAGAGATTTTTTAATACACGAATTTAATTTATTTAATATCAACACTGTAGATAATTATTAAATAGTTTTAAAGAAAAACTTTGCAGACGTAAACGAGAAAATAAAAAGGGGGTTCAGTTTTATTCTTGTTTAATTTTTCCTGTTTTAATTATTTACCTGTTTTCCTTAGTAAATATCAGGATGCGAAATTTTCAATTCGATACAAAACTCAGATGTTGGGTACAGATTAATTCGCAGATTTGAAAAATGGCAATTATAACTGTGTATAAACACAGTGAGGTCATTATGAAACAAATTCCTTTTATAGAAATGGTTCGAATTGAAATGCGTACGCGACGATGCAGTTTAAAAACAGAAAAAAGTTACATTTATTGGATTGTGAATTTTATTCGCTTCTGTGATATGCGTCATCCAGAGGATTTAGGCAACTTAGATATTGAGCGTTTTCTTAATTATTTAGCGGTCGATAGAAAAGTAAGTGCAGCGACACAAAATCTTGCTTTGTGTGCGATTATATTCATGTATAGGAATGTTATAAAACGCGAAATAGAGGGACTGTCTTATTCTAATACAACCAAACCTAAGCGGCTGCCAACAGTATTAGAATCCCATGAGGCCCAAGAAATTCTGATGCAGATGAGTGGTAAATACAAGCTTATAGCCGCATTGCTTTATGGATCAGGGTTTAGAATCAATGAAGTATTAAAATTGAGGATAAAAGATCTAAATTTCGAAAATAAAACCATTCTAGTTCATAGAGGTAAAGGGGCTAAAGACAGGTATACGATCATGCCAATGTCTTTAATTGCTCCGCTACAAGATCAAATTAGATTGGCTCGTCGAATTCATGAGCGCGACTTGAGTGAAGGAGAGGGATTTACATCTATGAGTTTAGGGTTGAAGCGAAAAGTTGGTGAGGCTGCGAAAGACTTTTGTTGGCAATATCTTTTCTTATCCTCAACCCGTTGCGTACATCCATTTGATGGTTATATCTGTCGTCATCATATTCATGAGTCCGCGTTTAGAAAACAATTAAGAAAAGCAGTTTCCGCTAGTGGCGTAACTAAACGAGTGACTGCGCATACTTTTAGGCACTCCTTTGCAACGCAACTCCTGCAGATGGGAACCGACATCAGAACGGTACAGGAGCTTTTAGGGCACTCTGATTTAAAAACAACAGAAATTTATACCCACATTTTAGGTAATAGGTTCGGTTTCACTAAGAGCCCTGTAGATTTAGCAAACTTGAGCCCGGGTTAAAAATGTCAACGATCAATTGTCGATTCACGTTATCAGGCATTTTTGTTTATTGAGTTCAGGTAAAGAGCTTGGTTTTTCTAATTGCTTATGTATCGATAGAGTTGGGCGTTAACTTGCCCTGCATCTTTTTGTTTTATCAAATCGAAATTGTCAGCCTTATCACTAGTGCTGAGATCAAAGTTTGCACCTTTTTCTTGCTCGATATACAGCAATGAGTTTTCGGCTAATTTGTTGCTAGCCAGCAATAGGTCTATAGCAGGTTGAACCAAGTTAGCGTGAAATGGAGGGTCAACAAAAATAATATTGAATTGACCACTTATTGATTTGGCTTTTTGGAAAAAGTCGCCTTGATGAACAATGATTTGTGTGCCTGCATTTAGCGATTGGCAATTTTCTTTTAACTGTAAAGCCGCCTGTTTGTTTTTTTCTATCGCAGTCACTTGTTTAGCGCCTCTTGAAGCAGCTTCAAAACCCAAAGAACCAGCGCCAGCAAAACAATCTAAAACAACAGAGTTACGAATGTCAGTCATTAGCCAATTGAATAATGTTTCTTTTAAGCGATCGGTAGTGGGACGTAAACCTTCCTTATCGTGAACCCTCAATCGTCGGCCTCGCCACTGGCCACCGATGAGACGAATTTCACCTTTATTGTGAGTTTTACTCGATTTCTTTTTGGTTCGAGTCGGGAAATTTGAGGAGGGTTTCAAAGTTGCACCTTTATTCATCAATTGAACAGTTAAAATCTGCGAAGATTTACGATAACATACAGGCCATATTATCCCGCTCATGCGTTCACATTTAAAGGTTTTTTTAATGGCAAAGAAGTCAGGTTTCTTTTCTTGGTTTAGTAAAGATAAAAAAGAGGCGCCGGAAACACCGGAGCAACCAGTAGTAAACACTGAGAGCGAGGACGTTGAAAGCCAACTTGAATCGTCTACAGAGACGCTCATTTCTTCTACAACTACTCCTATTAGTGAGCAACGCGAGCAAGCTGAACAGGCAGAACTTAATAAGCAGTCAGAAGTAAATGAGCCGGCAGAACTTAATGAGCAGGCAAAAGTTACTGAGAAAAGCGAGCAGTCAGAGATAACTGAAACAGAAGTAATTAAAGTATCGGAATCAACGGTTACCGAAGAATTGCAATCAGATGGCGTTTCGTCTGCTGAAATAGAGCCGGTAGTTGCTCAGGACCTAACTATCGAGAGTAAAGTGGCTAGTGAGCTTGATGAGCAACCTGAAGTAGCACCGGTTGTCGACGCACAGCCGCAACCTCAGGAAAAGCCAGGTTTATTTGAACGTTTAAAACGTGGGTTGGCCAAAACTCGTGAGCAAATTGGCGGTGGTTTTCTGTCGTTGTTTGCTGGTAAACAAATAGATGACGACTTATATGAAGAATTAGAGACTCAGTTGTTGATGGCCGATGTTGGCATGGATACAACAATGAAGTTAATTGATAGCTTGACGGAACATGCAGATAGAAAACAACTAAAAGATGCTGATGCCTTGTATGGTTTATTGAAAAAAGAAATGACCGATATTTTGGCGACAGCTGATAAGCCACTAGTACTTCACAATGATGACGGACCGTTTGTTATTTTGATGGTAGGTGTGAATGGAGTTGGTAAAACCACAACAATAGGCAAATTAGCAAAACAATTTCAGCAGCAGGGTAAATCTGTAATGTTAGCAGCTGGAGATACCTTTAGAGCGGCAGCCGTTGAGCAATTGCAAGTCTGGGGTGAAAGAAACAATGTGCCAGTTGTTGCGCAGCATACAGGAGCTGATAGCGCGTCTGTTATTTTTGACGCATACCAAGCAGCCTCTGCTCGAAAGGTTGATGTATTAATTGCAGACACAGCAGGTCGCTTGCAAAATAAAGATAATTTAATGCAAGAACTGGAAAAGATTGTCCGGGTATTGAAAAAGATAAACGACAAGGTGCCACATGAAGTTATGCTGACGATCGATGCGACAACCGGTCAAAACGCCATGAGTCAGACTAAGTTATTTAATGAGGCGGTAGGCTTAACGGGTATCACCTTAACTAAGCTTGACGGTTCCGCTAAGGGGGGCGTTATTTTCTCAGTTGCAGCCCAGCATAATATTCCAATTCGTTATATTGGTGTTGGTGAAGGTGTTGATGATTTAAGAACATTTGAGCATAAAACATTTATTGATGCGTTATTCGACTAAATACTTTTTAACCGGATTTGGTTGAGTTAATCTGTAGGAAAATAATAACAAGAATCATAGAGCGACTTCGTTCGCTCTAAAGTTTAGGGAAGCGTAAATGATCCGATTTGAACAAGTCAGTAAAACCTATCCGGGTGGCTTTAGAGCACTTGAAAAAGTCTCATTTGAAGTTGCAAAAGGAGAAATGGCTTTCTTGACAGGACACTCTGGTGCGGGCAAGAGCACCTTACTAAAATTAATTAGTATGATTGAGCGTCCGTCAATCGGTAACGTTTTTATAAACGACAAAAACCTAAACTTAATTACCCCGAACAAAGTCCCATATGCTCGCCGTGACATTGGCATGATTTTCCAAAATCATAGACTCTTACAAGAGCATACTGTGTTTGATAATGTGGCGTTGCCTCTGGTTATTGAAGGCTATACACAAGGCGAAATTGCGAAACGTGTTCACGCAGCCTTAGATAAAGTAGGCCTACTAGATAAAGCTAAGTGTTATCCAAAAACGTTATCAGGTGGTGAACAGCAGCGAGTAGGTATTGCTAGAGCGGTCGTGAATAAGCCACCATTGTTACTAGCGGACGAACCAACAGGAAACTTAGATCCAGAACTGTCCAAAGAAATTATTAACGTATTTCAACAGTTTAATGATGTAGGAGTATCGGTTTTGATTGCTACTCATGATTTAGGCTTAATTGCTCGAATGAAAAACCGTACGCTAACGTTAAACAAAGGACAAATGATCAACGATGGATTAACTTCCACCACAAATGGCTTAGGGTTTTAAGGACGCACATGAGTATTCTATTTAATTCTGAACAATCAGGTGCATCTAAGCAAAAGATAGGTCCAATTCAGCGATTTGTTTTTTTCTGGGTCAACAATATTCGTCAAATTGTTACTAGCTTAGGTGAGATTTGGCGAACACCGATAGCCTCGGTAATGACGATTTTAGTTATGGGTCTGTCACTTACTTTGCCAGCAACCTTGCATATAATTGTTAAAAACGTTCAATCAATTAATGTTCAGTGGGATAGTGCCTCAGAAATAAGTCTGTTTTTACATGAAGACTTGTCAGAGCAACAAATCTCAAGCGCTATTCGACGAATAGGTGCTTACGATGAAGTTGAGTCTTTGCGCTATATAAGCAAAGACGACGCGCTGGTGGAATTTAAAAAGCTATCGGGTTTTGGTCAAGCACTTGATTATTTGAAAAGCAACCCATTGCCAGCGTCATTAATAGTAACGCCGCAGCCTCAGTACCGACAAGCGCAACCGGCAAAAAGCTTATTGTATAAGCTACAAAAAGAGCGTGAGGTTGATTTTGGCAAGTTAGATATCGATTGGTTAGCAAGATTAAACGCTATTGTATCCATGCTTGAAGAGTCGGTCATTACAGTCGCTATTCTGCTTTTAGTATCCGTTGTACTTATTATCGGCAACACCATACGGCTGTCTATTATCTCTCGCCGGGAAGAAATAGAAGTAATGAAACTGGTTGGTGCAACAGAGTCCTTCATCCAAAGGCCGTTTGTCTATACGGGGATATGGTATGGCTTAATGGGCGGACTAGTTGCTTTTATAGTACTTACATTTGTGGTGTGGTGGATGCAGTCTGCTTTAGTGGACATCTCTGGCTTATACATGTCTGATTTTGAAATTCAGGGTTTAACGTTCTCTGAATTTCTTACGTTACTACTTTTAGCGTCGGGGTTAGGCTTCTCAGGTGCCTACTGGTCAGTTCATCGACACATAAAAGAAATCGAACCCAGTCTTGATTAATCCAATGCTAACTAACCAACGTATAGCAAAATAGTCAAATATACCAAAGGTGGCCATAGCCACCTTTTTTGTTCCTGGTTAATAAACGCTTACAAAACTCGTACAACAATTTCATGTAAGTGATTGATATTAATTTATATTTTATTTTTCAGGATTGTTTATTTTGCATAGATCTTTTTGTTCTATAAATAGTTAAAATAAAATTAGCACTCTTAGATTGAGAGTGCTAATATCATTGTCAGTTAACCAATTCAGGTTTCTAAAGGAGCTTCACAATGAGTCAAGTTAATAAATCAATGACATTAGCCTTATCGCCTCAAACAGGTAGTATCGAGTCGTACGTGTCTTATGTTTCTGGCATTGATATGTTGTCTGCGGATCAAGAACGTGAACTTGCGTACAAACTTTATGAAGACGGAGACTTAGAGTCTGCACGTCAATTAATATTCTCTCATTTACGTTTTGTTGTTCATATTGCACGTAGCTACTCTGGGTATGGATTACCACAAGCTGATTTAATTCAAGAAGGCAACATCGGGCTTATGAAAGCGGTAAAACGTTTCAACCCTGAAGTTGGTGTTCGTTTAGTTTCTTTTGCCGTGCATTGGATTAAAGCTGAGATACATGAATTTGTTTTAAAAAATTGGCGTATTGTTAAAGTTGCGACAACAAAGGCACAACGTAAATTGTTCTTTAATCTTCGTAAGTCAAAAAAGCGCTTAGGTTGGTTTAGTAATGATGAAGTAGCAAATGTTGCAGAGACACTGGGTGTTTCTAAAAAAGAAGTACTTGAGATGGAATCTCGCATGAGCAACTATGATATGGCATTTGATATGGGTGTAGATGACGAAGACTCTGATACAGCCGCATATTCGCCATCATTGTATCTCGAAGCGGACAACTCTGATATGGCCGAAAACATTGCAAATGAGCAGTGGGAAGAACGCTCAAATCAGCGCTTATTATCAGCAATTAAAACGCTAGATGATCGAAGCCAAGATATTCTTTATAGTCGTTGGTTAGATGATAACAGCAAAACGACACTACAAGAGCTAGCTGATAAGTATTCTGTTTCTGCTGAACGAGTTCGTCAATTAGAAAAAAATGCGATGAAAAAAATTCAAGGACTTCTAGCTGCATAATTCATTGATAAAAATGGACAGTTAGGAAGACAAATTAACGTATAATAAAACCAGCTTCGGCTGGTTTTTTCATTTCAGCCGCTAACTATAATTTATTTAAGGACACTCATGATTGGCAATATAAAAAAGATGCGATCTACGTTAGATGCACAAAGTAACGTAACTTATTCACTGCCAGTAGGAGATGAGCTATTAGATTTGTCAGCGCGTATCGGAACTCAAATTACATTAACGCATACGGGTAATATTCACTGCTCAAATTGTGGTAAAAAAACCAAAAAGAGCTTCTCTCAAGGCTTCTGTTTTCCTTGTATGCGTAAACTAGCCGCTTGTGATATGTGTATTATGAAACCAGAAACATGTCACCATGCCGAGGGAACATGTCGTGAACCTCAGTGGGGCGAAGACAACTGTATGATCCCGCATTATGTATATCTTGCCAATACTTCTGGTTTAAAAGTTGGTATTACAAGACATACACAAATCCCGACTCGTTGGATTGATCAAGGTGCAACTCAAGCTCTGCCTATTTTTAAGGTTAAAACACGGCTCATTTCAGGGTTAGTTGAAACGGCTTTGGCTGATTTTATTGCTGATAAGACTAATTGGCGAGCCATGCTTAAGGGTGATAACGTTGAAATTAACTTACAACAAAAAGCCTTAGAGCTTATGCCATTGATTAATGAACGCTTAGATGAAGTAAGGCTCAAGTTTGGTGTTGATGCTGTTGAGCAATTATCAGAAGAAGTCGTAGACATTAATTTTCCAGTTGAGCAATATCCAAGCAAAATCGCTTCTCATAACTTCGATAAGAACCCAGTTGTAAGTGGCGTACTTCAAGGCATAAAAGGGCAGTATTTAATATTAGATACAGGCGTGATCAATATTAGAAAGTTCACTTCCTATGAAGTTGAAGTAAACTAGATTGGGTAAACCAGTAAGTATTATCTGATTTAAAAATGGTTATTCAGTTATTGTTGGTTCAAGCGGCTCGTTTTCAGGTCGCTGCCCGGCAAATTGAATAACCGGAGAGGTCGGTAACAGACTAGATAGTGGCACTAACTCAATACCAGCCTCTTCAAGCTCCAAAAGTTGTTCTTGCAGTACTTCATACGTTTCAGCATAAGGGTGGCCAATGCCGATGGCTGTTCCGTAATTTCTGGCAATATTAATAAGGCGTTTAAATTGTTTTCTAATTTGATCTTTGTCTTTCTCGTGATCTAAAAAAATATTTCGATGCAGCGAGTTTACACCCCATTCAGAGGCAATGACTTCAATTTTGCTATGTCTTGTTGTTTTGCTGTCTAGGAAAAACATATTGTGCTGCCTAAGCAATTCCATTGTCCAGGCCATAGGTTGCTCCATTTGCGTCAGTAAACTGCCCATATGATTATTAACACCTACGGCGTATGGAATATCTTCCAACGCTGAGATAAGTGTATTTTGATACTGCTGTTTACTCATGTCGTTAAGTAATGCGCCGGGCCCTAATAACTCGTTATTACTGCGAGCTTGCATTGGAAGATGAATAATGACATCACGTTGATTTTTTGCGGCAAGTTTTGCGTATTTTCTGCCCAGAGGAGTGTGCGGTAGCACTGCAAACGTTAACGCTGCATCTAAGTCTAATAATTTTTTGTCAGAGCGTTTGTAGCCTATGTCATCAATCACGATAGCGACTTTGCCCGCATTAACAGCAGGTACAGATAAGCTCAATATTATGGCAATAACGCCAGTCCATTTTAAAATTATGCGCACGTTAACAATCTAATTTTAGTTATATTTTATTATGATTAAGTGGCCTTATGTATCCTAAGGTCCTACTTAAATTTAGTTGTTTTTATATTTATAAAAATGATTATAACCTACTGATCGATAAAGTCACCTCTAACGAAAGCTTTAACGACACCACCGCGCAGGGTCTACGGTTTTTCCTTTGTATCTGATTTCAAAATATAAACCTGGTGTTGCTTTGCCTCCACTTTGACCAAGCAGTGCAATAGGTTCACTTTTCTCAACAAAATCGCCAGCCTGCTTTAACAAGGCCTGATTGTGACCGTATAAACTCATGTAGCCTTTACCGTGATCAATTACCGTAACCCAACCGAATCCTTTTAACCAATCTGTATATAAAACAATTCCATCAGCAATAGCGTTTACTGACTTACCTAAGTTGGCATCAATAATAACGCCTTTCCAACGCATTGAACCTTGTCTACGCTGGCCAAACCGCTTTGCGATTCGACCCTTAACTGGCCACTTTAGTTGTTTCTTTAAATTGTAAAGGCCAGCTAAATCTTCCGGTCTTGGTACAGCGTTACGTTGCGCATTTTCAATAGCGATAGCCAATCTTTGCTCATCGGCTTGAAGTTGTTCTAGCTTAGTTGAATCACTAGCAATTTTACGATTCAGTTGTGCCAGTGCTTTTTTTCTATCATTTTGTCTTGACACAAGCTGCGAGCGCTCTTGATTTTGTTGCTCGTTTAGCTCGTTAAGCTGTTGTTGCTGTTGTGTTAAATCGCGAGCAATTTCTTGTAAACGAGAAAGGGTGTACTCAATTTCTTCGAGTTGCTCAACACGAGCATCATTCAGTTTACGATAGTAAGTAATAAGCCGTTCTAATTGAGCAGGATCATTTTGATTAAGTAATAGCTTTGTGTAGTCATGTTTGCCGTTTAGATAGGCTGTACGTACCATTTCCCCGAGGATTTGTTGCTGCTGTTGTTGTTTTGCCAACAGCTTATTTTGTTCTGCTGTTAACTTTATTACTTTATCTTTAACAGTATTTAATTGATTTTGTGTTTGTTGTAACGCGATAACTAGCTCCGACACTTTTAATTCTGAGCGTTTAAACGTGTCTTCTAGGGTCGACTTTTCGGCAATCTTTTTATCTAAAGCTTGGGTTTGTTTTTTAATCTGAGCTTTTATATCGGCGAGTTGCTGATTCGACTTTTCTAACGCTGAATCATTGACCAAGAGTAATCTAGCAGAAGCATTGGTGACGGTTAGGCTTAATGCGCTAATCATCACCAAAACGATAGCTCTCACGATTCCTTGTGATCTCATATTATTTAACCGTCATTAATGGTTTGCCGGTCATTTCAGCTGGTTGTGGCATCCCAATAAGATGTAAAATTGTTGGTGCAACATCGCTTAATTTACCCTCTTTTGCCGGTATTGCATCTCGTCCTACATAAATAAAAGGAACAGGCTCACTAGTGTGAGCAGTATGTGCTTGACCTGTTTTGGTGTCACTCATTTGTTCAGCGTTACCATGATCAGCGGTAATAAGACATTCACCACCCACTTCTCGTAATGCTTCAACAACACGACCTACACAATGATCTACCGCCTCACAGGCCTTGACTGCAGCTTCAAAAACGCCAGTGTGGCCAACCATATCGCCATTTGGATAGTTCACCACAATGAAGTCGTATTCTTTTGATTTAATCGCTTCAACTAATTTATCGGTAAGTAATTCAGAATTCATTTCTGGTTGTAAATCATAGGTTGCAACTTGAGGGGAAGGAATTAGTTCTCGCTTTTCTCCCTCAAATAACGCCTCTCGACCACCAGAGAAAAAGAACGTGACGTGCGCATACTTTTCAGTTTCAGATATACGTAGTTGTGTTTTGTTGTGCTTTTCTAACCATTCTCCCAATACATTATCTAATGCCGCTGGTGGGAAAGCTGCGACAGTATCAATGTCCGCGGCGTATTCAGTTAACATTACAAATTTTGATAGTTTCGGAACGATTTTACGTGTAAAGCCCGAGAACTCTGACTCAACAAAACTGCGGGTTATTTCTCGTGCTCTATCAGCTCTAAAGTTCATAAAGATTAAAGTGTCGTTATCTTCAACTTTAGCGGCTTCTCCAATAATGGTCGATTTTACAAATTCATCGTTTTCATCTCTCGAATAAGCATTATCTAACCCTTGAGAAGCAGTGTCGGCGGTATACTCAGATTGACCTAACGTCAGCATATTGTAAGCAGCTTCAACACGATCCCAACGATTATCACGATCCATTGCATAATAACGGCCAATCAAAGATGCGACTTTACCTGACTGTGTTTCTGAAAAATGTGCTTCTAGCGTTTCAAGTGAGTGTTTTGCGCTTCTTGGTGGCGTGTCTCGACCATCCAAAAAGGCATGAACATATACCTTTTTAGCGCCACGCTGTTCGGCTAACTTAATCATCGCAAGAATATGATCTTCATGACTGTGCACACCGCCTGGCGACAATAGCCCCATAATATGGACCGCGCCATTTTTTTCAATGGCAGAATCAACCGATTGAACTAATGTTGGATTTTTGAAAAAGTCGCCGTCGCTAATCGCTTTACTAATTCGAGTGAAATCTTGATAAACAATACGTCCAGCGCCAAGGTTTACGTGGCCAACTTCCGAATTACCCATTTGACCATCTGGCAAACCAACGTCCATACCACTCCCTGAAATAAGAGTACTTGGACATTCCTTCCAAAGTTTATCTAAAACCGGTGTATTGGCGTGTGCAATGGCATTGTTTGACGTTTCTTCTCTATGGCCCCAGCCATCTAAAATACATAGCACAAATGGTTTTTTATCAGACATAACTCACTCTACAAATTAGATAAATTTTATATTGATTATTCTAACGTCAATTGCGTACTAAAGTCACAAAAAATTAGCTTTTGGACTCTTTCTAAGATGTAGGTATAATCGCGCGACTTTTGTTGTAAAAATGGAATAGTGTAAATGGCGCAATTTATCGAATTTTTAGGTAACCATGTTTATATGACGGCGGCGTGGGCGATATTATTCGTTCTTTTAGTCTCAAGTTATGTAACTGGTGCATTGTCGAAGGTTAAGACAGTTAATACTCATGAAATGACAATGCTAGTGAATCGTGAAAACGGCGTTGTAGTTGATATCCGTAAACCGGCTGAGTTTAACAAAGGTCATATCACTGACTCTGTTAACCTACCGATGGAAAAAATCAGCAATGCACAGTTTGGTTCACTTGAAAAAAATAAGACAAACCCAATAGTAGTAGTGTGTAACGCAGGTATTTCAGCTAAAACAGCTGCAAATACATTAGTAAAAGCGGGTTATGAAAACGTCGCGGTTTTACAAGGTGGCATGCAAACTTGGACAAGTGCAAACTTACCAGTAATTAAAAGTAAATAAGTAGATGAAGGTTTTTTGATGAAACAAATAGATATTTATACTAAGGCATACTGCCCGTTTTGTGTGCGTGCTAAGTCATTGTTAGACTCAAAGAATATTAGCTACAACGAGATTAAAATTGATCAGCAGCCAGAATTGCGAGCGCCAATGATTGAACGCGCATTAGGGCGTTCAACAGTACCACAGATTTTTATTGGTGACTTACATGTAGGCGGGTGTGACGATTTGTTTGCCCTTGAGCAACAAAAAAAATTAGATGCGCTTCTTTAACGTTTAGTTATTCGCGCAATTAAATCAAAACTATAATTATAAAAATTTCAGGAAATTTCTCATGACAGATCAAGCTACAGCGGCTCAAGAAGAGCAAGGTGCACCACAATTTTCAATTCAACGTATCTTTTTGAAAGACCTTTCGTTTGAATCGCCAAATGCGCCAACTATTTTTACAAAAGAGTGGAAACCTGAAGTAAAACTAGACTTAGATAACAAAAGTACTCAAATTGAGCCAGGTGTTTTTGAAGTTGTTCTTTCAGTAACAGTAACTGCGACGGTTGAAGATCAAACTGCGTTCTTATGTGAAGTTCAACAAGCAGGTATTTTTGTATTAGGTAACATGCCTGAGCAACAAATGGCACACATCCTTGGTGCATTTTGCCCAAATACCTTGTTCCCATATGCTCGTGAAGCAGTATCAAACTTAGTTAACCGTGGAACATTCCCAGCATTAAACTTAGCGCCAGTTAACTTTGATATGCTATTTGCACAATACATGGAACAAGCTCAAAAGCAGGCCGCAGAAGGCCAAGCTCTAGATTCTTAATCTATGGATATCGAAAAAAAGTTTAAAATTGCAGTATTAGGTGCGGGCTCATACGGGACCGCACTCGCCTTTTGTTTTGCCAGAAATGGTCACGATGTCATTATGTGGGGACGTGATAAAAAACAAATCGCTGCGATGCAGTCCAGTCGTGAAAATACTAAGTACCTACCGGGAGCAAAATTCCCAGAGAGCTTGCAGGTTACAGATGATTTACAGCTGGCGGTAACTCAATCTGAGTTACATTTAGTGGTTGTTCCAAGTCATGTTTTCTCTGACTTACTCATACAGATAAAACCTATGTTACCAGCGACTCCTAAATTGTGTTGGGCAACAAAAGGTTTAGATCCAGAGTCTGGACGACTACTTCAAGACGTAGCCAAAGACGTATTGGGTGATACGCCATCATTGGCAGTGTTATCTGGGCCGACATTTGCTAAAGAAATGGTAAAAGGACTGCCAACTGCTATTTCTTGCTCTTCAGAAGATGATGACTTTGCTCAGTTACTTTGTGACTTGTTGCATTGTGAAAGAAAGTTTCGTGTTTATAAGAACAAAGACTTCACTGCAGTGCAATTAGGTGGAGCGGTGAAAAACGTCATTGCCATTGGCGCCGGTATGGCCGATGGTATTGGTTATGGAGCAAATGCTCGTACTGCGTTAATCACTCGCGGACTAGCGGAAATGATGCGCCTTGCGTCTGCATTAGGAGCTGATCCTCAATCCTTAATGGGCATGGCGGGTTTAGGTGATTTAGTATTAACTTGCACAGATAATCAGTCTCGTAACAGACGTTTTGGCTTAGCATTAGGCCAAGGCAAATCGGTTGATGATGCTATGACGGAAATTGGTCAAGTGGTGGAAGGTTATCGCAATACCAAAGAAGTACACATGCTTTCTCAGCGAGCGGGTGTAGAAATGCCAATCACTGAGCAAATCTATCAAGTACTTTATCAAGGCAAGCCTGCAGAACATGCGGCGATGGCTTTGTTAGCTAGAGATCCGAAGAGCGAATAAAATCTTTAAACTGAAATAACCTTAAGGCCGGTTAAGTACAATTAAATGTGCATTTGCCGGCCTTCTTTCGCAAAAAAGAAGCTAAAGGGTAATCTATCAGCAAATAATCGAGTGGTTAAAAAGTCTAATAGCTCATCGCTACTTGACGGATCTAAACACGACATACATAACATTTTTACTTCCGCTGCAATGCCTAATTCAATAACGTCATTAAGGCAGCTATGTCCCATTCCTAAACGATTCACCATGTCCGCATTCATAAAGCGTGCATCATGAACCAGCAAATCAGCATATTGACAAAACAAGCACCATTCCTCAAAGCTATGATAATTATTAGCTTCTGGCGCAAATAGTTCATTGTTGTTGCACACAACTATCGTTTTGTCGTCTGCTGTTATCTTGTAGGCGGAACCCCCGCCGGGATGATTGACTTTCATCGCGTGTATTGAAAAATCCCCAATTTGCACAGGTTCAGGTAAGTTAAATTTAGTTTTTTTGATGGTTATGGTGGATGGAAGTAAATGAAATTTATCCGCTGTGTAAGTTTTGTTTATTTGATCGAGTATAGCGGTATCGTGTGCTTCATTAGTACTGGCCGGATAAATAGTGATCTGCTGTTTAGGCTTCTTGATTGGGTCAAAAAATGGAAAGCCTTGAATATGATCCCAGTGATGTTGGCTAAGTAAGATATGAATTGGATCCTGGTAGTCTTCAAACTCATGGCTTGCAAAGCGAATTCCCGAACCTGCGTTTAATAAAAGCTTCTGACCGCTTTTAGCGGTGAGCATAATACAATGTGTATTTCCGCCAAAACGTTGTGTTTCTGGACCTGGTGTCGGTATTTGAGCTCTTGCGCCAAAAAACGTAATTTTCATTCCATCTGCACTCTTTGAGTAATCGCAAATTAAAATAATATGCTATTAAAAACACTAACACACATTAATGTAATTAAAAGAAACTCAACGAATAAAAAAAGCCAGTAGCGTGCGCAACTGGCTTTAAAGTGAAACAATATCACAGTTTAATTCATGCAGTATTTTCTCAAAATATTATGAGCTTCAACTTATAGAATAAATTTACTTAGATCTTCATCTTCAATGACTTCGTCTAAATTTTCTTTAACAAAGTCTGCATCGATAATAAAAGACTCACCGCTTCGGTCAGACGCATTATAAGAAATCTCTTCAATTAAACGCTCTAAGACTGTATGTAATCTTCTTGCGCCAATATTCTCGTTTTTCTCATTTACTCGAAATGCGGCTTGTGCAATTTGCTTTATACCATCTTCACTAAATGTAACCGTCACGCCTTCAGTTGCAAGTAGCGCTCTGTACTGCTCGGTCAAGGATGCGTTTGGTTCCGTAAGAATACGTTCAAAGTCTTCTGGCGTTAATGCGTTTAGCTCAACACGAATTGGTAAACGGCCTTGCAATTCAGGAATCAAATCAGATGGCTTACTCATCTGAAAAGCACCAGATGCAATAAACAACATATGGTCGGTTTTAACCATGCCATACTTAGTTGTTACAGTAGAGCCTTCAACAAGCGGAAGTAAGTCTCTTTGGACACCTTCTCTTGATACGTCAGCACTGTTAGCGCCTTCACGTTTACAAATTTTGTCAATCTCGTCTATGAACACAATGCCGTTTTGTTCTACAGCTTCAATGGCCATTTCTTTTAGATCGTCATTGTTAATCAGCTTTGCAGCTTCTTCGTCTAACAGCATCTTAAACGCAGCACTGACTTTTAGTTTGCGTGCTTTTTTCTTGTCGCCTGATAAGTTTTGGAACATGCCTTGAAGCTGAGAAGTCATTTCTTCCATACCAGGAGGGGCCATGATTTCTACGCCAATTTCTTTTTGGGCAATGTCGATTTCAATCTCTTTATCGTCTAGTTCGCCCTGGCGGAATCGCTTGCGTAATACTTGACGAGCTGAGCTTTCTGGCTGGTCTGACTCAACGACTTGACCAAAGGTATCGCGAGCAGGAGGCAATAATGCATCAAGAATTCGCTCTTCGGCCGCTTCTTCAGCTTTGTGTTTGTTCTTTTCAATGGCGACTTCGCGAGTTAGTTTTACTGAAATTTCGGTAAGATCGCGAATGATCGATTCTACTTCTTTACCAACATAACCAACTTCGGTAAATTTCGTTGCCTCAACCTTAATAAATGGTGCGTTCGCCAACTTTGCTAAGCGTCGAGCGATTTCTGTTTTACCAACGCCCGTCGGACCTATCATTAGGATATTCTTGGGCGTTACTTCTGCCCGAAGTGTTGGCTCTAGCTGCATTCTGCGCCAGCGGTTTCTAAGCGCAATAGCGACGGCTTTTTTTGCATTGTCTTGACCAACAATGTGCTGATCTAATTCGTGAACAATTTCTCTAGGGGTCATTGATGACATGGAATAACCTTAATTCTAATACTTACTATTGTTACAATTCTTCGATGGTTAAATTTGTGTTTGTATAAACACAGATAGAACCCGCAATATTTAGGCTTTTCTCTACAATATCTTTGGCACCTAGATCGGTATTCTCTAACAGTGCAGTGGCGGCCGCTTGCGCAAATGGACCACCTGAACCTATAGCAATAAGATCATTTTCTGGTTGAATAACGTCGCCATTACCAGAAATAATTAACGAGGCAGTTTCATCGGCTACGGCAAGCAAAGCCTCAAGCTTTCGCAACATTTTATCGGTACGCCAATCTTTGGCTAATTCAACCGCAGCTTTGGTTAAGTGACCTTGGTGCATTTCAAGTTTAGCTTCAAATTTTTCAAATAAAGTAAACGCATCGGCGGTGCCGCCTGCAAAACCTGCGATTACTTTGCCTTTATATAAACGGCGAACTTTAACTGCGTTGCCTTTCATTACAGTATTGCCTAGTGACACTTGTCCGTCACCACCAAGTACAACGTCTTTGCCGCGTCGTACAGATACAATTGTGGTCATGAATAATCCACTCCAGATTTTAAATAAGTCTAGCTTATGTAGGGGTATTTATGGGGATTTCAAGAGGGGGCGTTAAATGCTTAACGCCACAACCAAATTTGACAGCCAGTTATGTCATTTCGCTTTAGAATATGACGTGTTTTTTCCGCGTCACGCTTGCGTTCAAACGGCCCTAAAACCACCTTATACCACATACCTGACGTCCCTTGAGAAGGAATTACTTGAGACTCATAACCAGCAAAGGCAATCTGTGCTTTAAAGCCTTCCGCGTCTGATTGACTTCGGAAGCTGGCACACTGCATTTTGTATGGACCACGATCTTCAAGCTCTTCAGTTTCAACTTCAACATTTTTGTTTTCTAGTTCTTCAATAAAAGACCATTCTTCATCTTCAGGGGGAGGAGGCAGTGGCTTTGATTTTTTAGTTTGTTTTTTGTGAACTTGCGGTGTTGTTTCTTGGAAGTCGCTGGAGTCACTCTTGATATAGAGCAAACCACCAACAAAACCAGCTATCAATGCGGCAACTAACAACATTTTCATAACGGGAAAGGGGCGTCCTTTTGGAGCGTCATGCTTTACCGGTTTCTGTCGTTTTTTCTGACTAACGTAATCTTTATTTTTCATGGGCAAAGAGCCTTAATACTATTAACTTAAATCTACAGGGTCGACATCGACCGACCAACGGATTCTATTATCCTTTTGGATGGTATCCAAGTTTTCTAGTAACCAATTCACTAATTTATGCAAATAAGGACGAGATTGGCTTTGAATTATCAACATATGCCTAAACTTGCCTGCTTTTCGGGTCATAGGAGCTGGAGTCGGTCCTAGCATTGATAACCCTTCATAATCTGATAAATAGCTAGACAGATTAGTTAACCACTGTTGTCCTAAATCTGCGATGGTGGACTCTGCCCTCAATACAATATGATGTGAATAGGGCGGCAGACTTAGCATTTTCCGTTCATTTAATGCGTATTTAGCAAAGTCTTTATATTCATTATTAACTAAGTCTTGAATTACCGGATGTTCCGGAAACTTAGTTTGCAGCCATACCTGGCCTTTAATTGAACCTCGGCCTGCTCGACCTGACACTTGAACAACCAATTGTGAAAGTTTTTCTGCGGCTCTAAAATCACTGCTAAACAAAGCGCCATCGACATCGACAATACCTACTAAGCTAACGTTAGGAAAATGATGACCTTTGGCTATCATTTGAGTGCCAACTATTATCATTGGCTTGCCAGCGTTAATTTTATTTAGTTTGTCGTCGAACTCGCCTTTTTTACTAGTACTGTCACGATCTAATCGGACTATTTCTGTGTCTGGAAATAAATTAGCTAAATTTGATTCTATTTGCTCAGTGCCTGTGCCAACGGGTGTCATTCTTGTTGAACCACATCCTAAACACTGATGTAACGTCGGGTGTTGAAAACCACAGTGATGGCAAATTAGTAGATTACTATTTTTGTGATAAGTGGTGAAACTACTGCAACGACCGCACTCTGTTAGCCAATGACACTCCTCACACATAAGAACGGGAGCGAAACCTCGACGATTAATAAACAGCATAACTTGGCGGCCTTTATCTAATTGAATTGAAATTTCATCAATTAAAGGTTGGCCTAGTGCAGCTTGAGTTTGGCAACGATTGAGATCTAATAAGTGAGTTGTTGGCATCTGACTGCCTCCGGCCCGACGTTGAAGCTGTAAGTAGCTAAACTTTCCTTGCTCAACGTTATATAAGGTTTCTAAGCTAGGCGTCGCAGAACCAAGTACAACAGGTATGTTAGCTTGATGGGCCCGATATAAAGCCAAGCTACGACAATGGTATTTGAAACCATCCTGCTGTTTAAATGACGCATCATGCTCTTCATCAATAATAATCATGCCAAGTGATTTAAACGGGAGGAAAATGCCAGAGCGAGTTGCGATAACGATGCGGGCTTTACCGCTACGAGTTTGTTGCCAAGTATCAAAACGTTGTTTGTCGGTCATCGCAGAGTGCCAAAGAGCAACAGGGACATCAAATCGTTGCTTAAATCTTGCTATCGTTTGGGGCGTTAGGCCAATCTCTGGAACACATACTAGGACTTGCCACTGATTTAGTAAGCGGTGTTCAATGGCTTGCAGATAAACTTCGGTCTTTCCGCTACCCGTTACGCCATCAATCAAAAAACATTGATGCTGATTAACAGCATTAATTGCAGCCACAGCAATAGCTTGTTCGGTATTAAGCGCTAATCCTTCATTGATGTGACTTGCAGTCACTTCGCTACTGTCTTGACCGCTAGTTGTCCACTCCGCCCAATTTTTATCGATAAACTTTTTGATAGTGGTGCTAGCGATGTCTTTTTTGTTTAGCTCGTCCCTCGTAAAACTTCCAGAACTTATAACATCATATAATTTATGTATTTGTTTGGCGTTTTTAGGTAGCGCTTGCTTGTCTGGAAGTTCATCGCATTTTTGTAAAACTTTGGGTAACTGTTCGTCGATGGTTTTTGTGCTGCGTAAGGCACCAGGTAAAGCCATAGAAAATACATCACCAATTGGGTGTTGGTAATATTCTGCAGCCCAGTTTAATAGTTTAAGTTGTGCGGCGTCAAAACTGGCTTGGTTTTCCACAAATGATAATGCAGGTTTTAATTTGGCTACATCTTGATCAGTGTGGGTGTCGACAGCTAGAACCACGCCGACTAATGTTTGTCGTCCAAAAGGTACAACAACTCTCTGTCCTATCGTAACTTTTTCAATCGTGTTAGCGACATCTACAGCATCAGTGTCCAGCTCACTAGGCAATAAGTAATCAAAAAGCCTTCTTAAGGGAACCGGCAATGCAACGTGCAAAATAACTTGGGAAAATAGCGCCATTAATTAGCAGACCTTTGCTTCTCTTGACAACAAGTGAACAATCACTTACTTTTTTAATGTTGTAATTTATAGTGTTTGTCGATTATTTGTTTTTCAACAACCGCCATTCAAAACTTTTAAACGTCAAAGTAAGGTTAAAATGCGTCATCTAATATTTAGTATTCTGTTTTCGACTTCTTTTTTTATGTTAGCGTTTACTGCACACGCACAAGAAGCTCGCGTTTATTCTACAGAAGGATACTGCATTCTCGCATTTGAGCAAGTGGATCGTGAGTTCTTAGTTAACTATGAAAAGCGCTTAGGGTTTCGACCGAAAAATAAGCTTTGTAATAGAGTGAATCGATTAGTATCTGAGTTTCAGCCAGCCAAGTGGGACTACCAATTTGGTCAACCATATCCAGGTAGTAGTATATATTTAAGCCCAGAACAAATAGCGCAAATTGATAAAGCAAGAGAGAAGCAAAGACAAGCTCGTCGATAGTTACATAAAAAGCGGTTTGACTTTATTTATTGCTTGATCTTTACCCGATACTCATTATAATTCGCGCCCTAATTTTATATAAATCTCGTATGGTATTCGGCATTATTTTTTAATAAGTGACCGTTTGGCGATACGGCCCAATGAGGTAATCCCATGCAAAAAGATATTCACCCTAAATACGAAGAAATTAACGTTTCTTGTTCATGTGGTAACAAGTTTGTAACTCGTTCTACAGTAGGTAAAGATTTACACTTAGACGTTTGTTCTGCGTGTCACCCGTTCTACACAGGTCAACAACGTAACGTTGATACTGGTGGTCGTGTTGATCGCTTCAAGAAACGTTTCAGCATGCTTGGTAAAAAGTAATTTTACCATCTTGCTAAAAGAAGCACCTTCGGGTGCTTTTTTTATGCTTGCAGTTTAGTGTTTTACAAAGACACACTCGTTATGTCGTAAATAGATAACGTGGTAATTATCTTTCAGTTGGCTTTTGTTATCGCATTTCAAAAATCAGAGTTAGACCTTATATTTGTATCGATTTCGACATAAAAAACGCCTTCTGTCGCAATCTCTCACCAATAGCTTTTAACTCCCTAGACTTACGAAAAATTCCTGTTGGCGTCAGATGTTGTTATTATTTTACCAACTGGTATGAGTTCTACTTTTAGCGGTAACTTCTTATCGTTAAAGGCTTTTTAATCCAGTACAGTGGCGACGTTTTGTCACCATACTGGAAGTAACTTAATGTCAGATTTTAAGCAACGCGCACTCGATTATCATAGCCAACCGACCCCAGGAAAAATTAGCATCGCACTAACTACAGCGGCCGAAACGGTAGATGATTTATCTTTAGCCTATAGTCCTGGCGTAGCAGAACCGGTGCGGGAAATCGCAGCAGATCCAGACAATGCCTACAAGTACACTGCAAAAGGCAACACAGTCGCCGTAATTAGCAACGGTACAGCAATTTTAGGTCTGGGTAATTTAGGTCCGTTAGCTTCAAAACCTGTAATGGAAGGCAAGGCATTACTATTTAAGCGCTTTGCAAACATTGACTCCTTTGATATTGAGGTAACCCATCGTACCGTCGATGAGTTTATCAATACGGTGGCTAATATTGCCGACTCTTTTGGTGGTATCAATCTAGAAGATATTAAAGCTCCAGAGTGTTTTGAAATTGAGCAAGAGCTAAAAAAACGCTGTAGCGTGCCTATTTTCCATGATGACCAGCACGGCACGGCGATTGTGACTGCAGCAGGAATGTTAAACGCGCTTGAAATTCAAGGTAAGGAACTACACGACTGTACGATTGTTTGTTTAGGAGCGGGTGCAGCTGCAATTGCTTGCATGGAGTTACTTATTAAATGTGGTGCTCAGAGAGAACGCATTTACATGTTAGATAGAAAAGGTGTTATTCACACCAGACGTGATGACTTAAACGAATATAAGCAATTATTCGCGAATAATACCGACAAACGAACATTAGAAGACGTGATTGATGGCGCTGACGTTTTTGTTGGTGTGTCTGGGGCAAACTTATTAGCACCAGAGGCGTTAAAACTGATGGCGCCTAATCCTGTGGTTTTTGCTTGTTCAAATCCAGATCCTGAAATCAAACCTGAATTGGCGCTCAAGGTACGCGATGATTTAATTATGGCAACTGGACGCTCTGACTATCCAAATCAAGTAAACAACGTACTATGCTTTCCGTTCATTTTTAGAGGTGCGTTGGATGTACGGGCAACGGCAATAAATGATGAAATGAAAGTTGCAGCGGTTGAGGCGATTCGAAGTTTGGCAAAAGAGCCGGTGCCAAAAGAAGTGTTAACAGCATCCGGTATGTCTGAATTAAGTTTTGGTAAGGATTACATTATTCCAAAACCAATGGACCCGCGTTTGTTAGAAAAAGTTGCTAGTGCTGTATCTGCAGCTGCTATTGAGAGTGGTGTCGCAAAACTTGGTATGCCTATACCTAAGGCATAGTGACGTTATTAAGCGAAAAGCGGAGGTGCCATGGCTAATATTAATTATTAATATGCACCTCGCTATTGGTTTTAATCTTTTATGTTAGGGATATCTTTGCCCATTTCAGTAAGAATGTTACGAACTTCTTCTGGAATTTGATCTGGATTCTCTTTCTTCAAGTCATTATCCGAAGGTAATGGTTGTCCGGTAAATGCGTGAAGAAACGCTTCGCACAAGAGTTCACTATTTGTCGCGTGTCTAAGATTGTTAACCTGACGACGAGTTCTTTCATCGGTTAATACTTTTAATACATTTAGCGGGATCGATACTGTGATCTTTTTAACTTTATCCGCTTTTTTTCCATGTTCTGCATAGGGATGAATATATTCCCCGTTCCACTTGGCCATAAAACACCTGTTCATGAGTTATTGCATATACGACATCACATCGCATTTAGTTGATGAAATTGTATTGTATTAACAAAATTAGTCAAACGATCGATTTCTATATGGAAAAACTGCTAGACGGCTTTAAAGTGGAGTTTTGCTTTTCATATAAATTTATTTAGCGCTTTCATTTGATTACGCATATGCATAAGCTAGAGAAAAGACTTCTCGCCAAAGTGATTATTATGCGAAACCAATTAAAAAAAATGAAAACGGCACTAACGGTAAAAAAGAACGCCCAAAGTGCAACAAGCGCCGATGATTCAAAACAACTCAGTCAAGAGTCACAAACTGAACGTTCAGAAGTCGACGCTAATTTAGACGACATCAGTATGCAAGAGATGTGGAAAAAGCTTCACATACAAACCAAACAAATTAATGAGCAACTTCTTCAGTTAAATAACCACAAACTTGTTCACACTTATAACTCTTTACCTCGTTTTATATGGTTTAGTCTTGTTAAAGGGATTGCTGTAGGTTTAGGTAGTGTATTGGGCGCGACAGTTGTGTTGTCATTTCTTGTTTATATTCTTTCTCAAATGGAATTCATTCCTATTATTGGGGAGTGGGTATCGGCAATATTAGAGGTTGTAAAAGGCCCTGAAGCAAATTGATGCGTTAGCGTCCTTTTACTTTTTTTAATCGACAAAAATAGGCATAATGCCGGCCTTAAATTTTAAAGGCTCAATGGAGTATCTAATGTCTATCGAATCAACACTTCAAGAACGCGGCAACAATGCCTGTGAACTTTGCACAAGCGCAGAAAACTTATCCGTTTATGCGGTTCTGCCAAAGGCTGGCGACAATTCCGATGATTGTGTGTTGGTATGCGAAAAGTGTGATGGTGAACTTAACTCCAGCGACACGTTAGACGTTACACATTGGCGTTGTTTAAACGACAGTATGTGGAGTCAGATACCGGCGGTGCAAGTACTGGCCTGGCAACAGCTTAAGCTATTAACCAATCAGGGCGAAACTTGGGCTCAAGACCTTTTAGATATGATGTATTTAGAAGACGAAACCGCATCTTGGGCGGAGTCAGGTTTGGCGCACAGAAACGCTGGTGGTGATGCAGAACATGTCGATTCTAATGGCGACCGCCTATCTGCTGGCGATAATGTTTATTTGATTAAAGACTTACCAGTAAAAGGTGGTGGCTTCACAGCAAAACAAGGCACTACAGTTCGCGGCATTTCATTAACAAATAACCCTGAACATATAGAAGGGCGCGTTAATGGACAGAAGATCGTTATCTTAACTAAGTTTGTTAAAAAAGTATGATGGATAACGCAGGCAACTCTCGTTCAATCACCAGTAATCAAACTGGTGTGCATGAGGATTTAAATAAAGTTGTTGTTAAACACTTAACACACAAGTTTAAAAAGCCGTATGCACCTTTTTCGCTTGAAACATTTGCACAATTAAATCAGCAGGTTATCGATTTTTTAGCACAAGATTCAAGTCGTTACATTATTTTAGACTCATGCTGTGGAGTTGGTGAAAGTACAGTGCACTTGGCGGCGAATCACCCTAATGCTTTAGTTATTGGTATTGATAAGTCGGAGCATAGAGTTGAGAAAATTGAACATCACCTTGTTCATCAGGTTTCTAATTTTATTATTTTACGTGGCGATTTAAATGATCTTTGGCGATTAATTGCCGAAGCAGAATGGCAGGTAAAAGAACATTATTTGTTGTATCCAAACCCTTGGCCTAAAGCAAAACATTTGCAACGACGTTGGCATGGTTCAGCGGTATTTAGCAGTATTCCAAGTATTGCTGAGCAGATAACCGTTCGAAGCAATTGGTCAATTTATATCGACGAATTTGCAGAAGCACTTGTTATAGCTGGGTTTAAGCCTCAAGTTGCGGAATATAAGAGCGATGAAGCAATGACGCCTTTTGAACGAAAGTACTGGGCGAGTGGGCAACAGAGTTTTCAATTAACCTGTCGCTTTAACCAATAGCACTTTGCGTGAAGGCTTTTTGTCTGCTTAACTACAGACTTTAAGGTTAACTTCCAGTAAAGTACCGAAAAATTTATAGACAACCAATTATTTAAAATGGCAGATAAACGTTTAGCCGCAGCGTCGGAAGAAAATTTGTTTAGGATCTTTACTATTCCTGAAGCACCAGATTCAACACTGGCGCGGATTGAACAGGAAGTATCTCAAAATCTAGATGGTTTTTTACGTGACAATATAGTTGCAGTGGAAAAGCCACTTTCTGAAATTGAACAAGACTTTCAAGACTCAGTGGTGCCTGAACATCCGCAGTTTGTTTCGGCGTTAGCTGATGAACTATTAGATAAGTTGGTTGCGCAATCTGTTCATACCTCATCGCCTAGTTTTATAGGTCACATGACATCTGCTTTACCTTATTTTTTGTTACCATTGTCAAAGTTAATGGTAGGTTTAAACCAGAACCTCGTAAAAATAGAAACTTCGAAAGCGTTTACCCCGCTGGAACGTCAAGTTATTGGTATGCTGCATCGAATTGCCTATGGCGAAACTAGAAGCACTGCAGAAAACGATAGTTACTATCAAAGTGTTATGCACAGCGCAGATACCTCTCTTGGCGCATTTTGCTCAGGCGGAACCGTTGCGAATATAAGTGCGCTTTGGATTGCTCGAAATACGTTGTTAGGGCCAGACGGCGATTTTAAAGGTGTTTCAAAGGCTGGTTTGTTCCGAGCGATGAGCCACTATGGTTATGAACGCCTAGTTGTATTGGTATCAGAGCGCGGTCATTACTCTTTGGGCAAAGCCGCAGATGTACTTGGCCTTGGCCGACAAGATATTGTTTCGGTAAAGACTGATGAAAATAATAAAATTTGTATCGACGCATTAGAGCAACGTATAACTGAGTTAAAAGCTGAAAATGCAGGCATTTTAGCTTTAGTCGGTGTTGCTGGAACCACTGAAACTGGCAATATTGATCCATTGGATAAAATGGCGGATATTGCGGAACGAGAAGGCATACACTTTCATGTAGATGCAGCCTGGGGTGGTGCAACTATGATGTCGAATACGCAACGTCCGTTATTAAAAGGGATTGAGCGTGCTGACTCGATTACGGTTGATGCTCATAAACAAATGTATGTGCCTATGGGCGCTGGCATGGTGCTATTTAAAGACGCACACTCTACCGATGTCATTGAACATCATGCTGAATATATCCTGCGTAAAGGCTCTAAAGACTTAGGCTCACATACGTTAGAAGGCAGTCGGCCGGGCATGTCTATGCTGGTTTATGCTTGTTTAAAAGTTATGGGCCGCAGTGGTTACGAGATGCTAATAGATAGAAGTATCGACACAGCCAAATATTTTGCCGAACTTATAAAGCAAGAAGAAGACTTTGAATTGGTTTCTGAGCCTGAACTTTGTTTGCTAACGTACCGCTATGTACCAAAAGTTGTGAAAGACTACATGGCGACGTGTGATACGGAACAGAAGCAAATTATCAATGAGCTTTTAAATGACTTAACTAAGTTTATTCAGAAGAAGCAGCGTGAGTCAGGTCGTTCTTTTGTATCACGTACACGTCTGACACCTAAATCTCACAATGGTCAAACAATAACAGTATTTCGCTGTGTATTAGCAAATCCATTAACCACAAAAGAAATTTTAGCGGACATTTTGGCTGAGCAGAAAGAGATAGCGAAAGAGAGTTGGAGAAGTTTGCCTGCAATTATGAAAAAAGTCGCTTGCCTGTAAGCGAGCGACTTATCTATCGACTTTAGTTTAAGCGTTATTTAGCTTTACCACTAAGTTATCAATTAATCTTGCTTTACCAATAAAGGCGGCCACCAAAATTATGGCTTCCTTGGTATTATTATCCACAGGCGCAAAACTGGCTGCATCACGTATTTCTAGATAGTCAGGCTTCAGTCCCGCAAGTTCAATCATTTCTATGGCAAAGGTCTGTATCTCTGAGATATTCCTTGCGCCATTTTGTAGCGTTTCTCCCACAGCCGTTAAAGCTTGAAAAATAATTGCAGCGGTCGCTTTTTGATCATCATTCAAATAACCGTTTCGAGAGCTTTTGGCTAATCCTGACTTTTCTCGAACCGTTGGAACCGGAACGATTTGAATCGGCAAATTGAGATCTTTTACCATAGTTTGAATTAAGCGAACTTGTTGATAGTCCTTTTGCCCAAACAAGGCGGTATCCGGTTGCACCATATTAAACAGTTTTGTCACAACAGTGGCGACACCATCGAAATGACCAGGACGTTGTGTCGCTTCGGCACAAAACTCAAATTCATTGTTTGGCACTGAGACGACCGTTTGGGCTGTAAGGCCACTTGGGTACATATCTTCAACGCTTGGATAAAAAACTACGTGGTTATTTACTGCTTTTAATTTGTCGCAATCTGCTTCAAACGTGCGTGGATATGCATCTAAGTCTTCGTTTTTACCAAACTGCATTGGGTTAACAAAAATCGACGTAATAACATAGTCAGCATATTGATGCGCTTGCGTTACCAACTCAATGTGGCCTTCATGAAGGTTGCCCATTGTTGGCACAAAAGCGACGGTTTTACCGTCTTTATGACATTGTTGACGCCACGAACGTAGTTCAGTTAGTGATTGAATAATTTGCATATAAGAGGATTCTATTTAAACCAGCGGGCTTCGTCTGGGAATACGCCGCTTTGGACTTCATCAATATATAAACGAACAGCCTCTTGAAGACTGCCAGTTAACTCAATATAATTTTTTGAAAACTTTGGAATATAACCTGAGCTAATACCTAAAATATCATGCATTACCAAGATTTGACCGTCGGTTCCAGCACCGGCACCTATGCCTATCGTTGGAATATTAACAGCTTGTGTAATTGCATTTGCTAAATCAACAGGTACACATTCTAATACCAGAAGTTGTGCTCCTGCACGCTCCAAGCCTTTTGCATGTTCAATCATTTCTTTGGCTTTTTCAGCATCACGGCCTTGGATTTTAAAGCCACCAAAAACATTAACAGATTGTGGCGTTAAGCCTAAATGGCCACAAACCGGTACACCGTTTTGGGTCAACTGAGTAATCGTGTCGTACAGCCACTCTCCACCTTCAATTTTAACCATGTTGGCACCTGCGGCCATTAACGCATGACTATTTTTTAGTGCTTCAGTGGCTGAGCTGTAACTCATAAACGGCATATCCGCTATTACAAGCGCATTTTCCGTACCCGCACGTACACACTTGGTGTGATAGGCTATTTGCTCGTTGGTAACGCTTAGCGTGCTATCCTGGCCGTGCAGAACCATACCCATAGAATCACCAATAAGCATTACGTGAATGCCTTGTTGATCAAATAAGCCTGCAAAGCTGGCATCGTAGGCCGTAATCGCCGCAATTTTTTCGCCGTCTTGCTTCATCTTTAGTAGCTTAGAGGTAGTGATTTTACTCATTTTTCTATCCAGAATTATTATCTAAATTGCGTTCATATCGTTAAAAGCTAATGTTTTTGCGATGTCAGAAAGTGCTGTTCCACAAGGTAAAACTAACAGTGGGTCTATGTCTAACATTGGATAAACAACAAACTCACGTTCTTTTAAGCCATAATGAGGTACTGTCAGTTGGTCGTCGTTTATGAGGTTATCACCATAAAGCAAAATGTCTAAATCTAACGTGCGCGGCCCCCAATGCTCGCCATTACGAGTGCGTCCGTGGGCTTGTTCTAACTGACAGGTAAGTGAAAAAAGAGCGTGTGCAGATAGTGACGTTTTTAGTGCGACAACCGCGTTTACGTAATCTGGTTGGTCTGCTGGGCCCATTGGCTTGCTTGCATAAATTTTTGATTGCCCCACGAATTCACAATCAGCAAGCGTAGAAAGTGCCGTTATCGCAGAACGAATTGTGTCGTAAGGGTTATTCAAATTCGCCCCTAAGCCAATATAAACAAGTTCAGACATTGATTATTGCTCTTTTTTACGGCGACGGCTGCCTCGATACTTACTGCGTTTTGACTTAGCTTTTACACCGCTTTTATCGTCAGTGGGTACGTTTTTGTCGCCATAAGGAGCAGTATTACTGGCTCGCGCTTTTATCGACTTCGCGATGGCGCGTTTAGCTTCATCCGTTTGCTGATAATCGGTCCAGAACTGCGCTATGTCATGAAGCTCACCACCTTCGGCTTCAGCTCTTAATAGTAAAAAGTCATAAGCAGCTCGGAAGCGAGGGTTTTCAACCATTTGCATTGGGCGTTTACCTTGCATCTTCAATAACCTGTGCTGTGAGCTCCATATATCGCGCATCGTAGCGGTAAAACGTTTTGGTATTGCAACGGTTTGAACAGCGCGTTGTAAAATGTCATTCATGGCAAGTTGGAATGCATCATATGGAGACAAGCCACTTTCTAGCTCTAATTCACTGGCGTGGGCTTCAAGCGGATACCAAAACAATGCAGCCAATACGAAGGCTGGAGAAATACTTTTCTCTGCATTAATGCGTGCATCTGTATTGGCTAGCATAGTTGCCAATAAGCGTTCTTCTTTATCAAGAGGATTACCAGTTAGTACTTGCTCTGCAACCGGGAAAAAGTAGCGGAATATACCAAATTCACGAAGCGCAGCTACGTTATCAACAGCTTTGCCCGCTAAAAATAGTTTTAATGCTTCGTCAAATAAGCGCGCTGGTGGAATATTAATAAGTAAATGGTTTAACTCATAAATTGGTTGCTTAGTGCGATCAGCGATTTTCATTCTTAATTTAGTTGAAAAACGAATTGCACGTAACATTCGAACAGGATCTTCACGATAGCGCGTTTCTGGATCTCCAATTAGATCGACAACGCCTTTTTCAATATCGGCCATGCCGTTGGCAAAGTCTAATATCGAGAAATTCCGAATATCGTAATATAACGCGTTGATAGTAAAGTCTCGGCGCTCGGCATCTTCATCAATCGTTCCATACACATTGTCACGTAGCAACTGACCTTCGTCACTTTGACGAGAGACCTTTTTCGCTTGCGTGACTTCATCATTGGCTTTTGTAACACCGTCATCATCAGGTGTGTCGTGGTGACCACGCATGGTCGCTACTTCGATTATCTCTCGGCCAAACATAATGTGCGCTAAACGAAAGCGGCGGCCAATCAAACGACAATTACTAAAGCTTGCTTTTACTTGTTCAGGTGTTGCATTGGTAACAACGTCAAAATCTTTTGGCTGTAGGCCTAATAAAATATCGCGGATACAACCACCAACCAAATACGCTTCGTAACCATTATCTTTTAAACGATAAAGCACCTTTAGGGCATTTGGGCTGATGTCTTTACGAGAAATAGGGTGTGATTCACGTGGAATTAACGTCGCGTTGTTATCAAGAAACGGAGCTTGAGGCTTCTTTGGACGAGGCTTGCTGGATGAATGTTTGGCTGGCTCACGACGTTTACCTTCGAATTCTTTGCGAGGCTCTTTAGTCGCTTCTTTTTTACTTGCGCTTGAATCTTTGCCAAACCATGAAATTACTTTTTTAAAAACCACGTATTTATTTACCTACATTAAATCCAATTACCACAAATCGCTCCTGCGTTTGCGTGTTAGCGGCGCATTTTACAGCAATATGAGCAAAATAAAAAATAAATGAGTAATTAGCTTAAATGATTATTTCTTGTGATGTTGGAAGGCGCTTAAAATCGACGTGTTCTATCGCCCAATCAAGTATTTTTGCACAGCTTAAAAATGTCAATTGAGGCTCATTTTTAACAGGTAGGCCAAGTAACTGCAACGCTTTTAAAAGCTCTGGACGAGGGTTGTTAATATTGATTGCTGGCGCGTGATTTTGTTTACTTAGTTTTTGACCTACAGCTGTTGAAATTACGGGTAGATGAAAAAATTGCGGCGCGGTTACTTCAAACTCGTGATATAGCGATAGTTGCCTTGCCGTCAGTGGCATGATGTCTGAACCGCGCACCACATGCGTAATACCTTGATCTATGTCATCAACAACAACCGCTAATTGATAGCTAAAAAGGCCATCTCGGCGTTTGATCAAGTAGTCTTCTTTACTCAATGATTCTGGCGCTATTTGATGGCCAAAATGTAAATCATAAAAACTAAGTACCGGACTTAATTGTTTAATTCGGACTGGGTGATCGTTGAGCGTTAACTGTTTGTGTCGACATTGGCCAGCGTAACTAGAGCCAGACGCTTTTATTTCTTTGCGGGTACATTCACAACCATATAGCATTGATTTATCAGCTAAATAATCAAAACATTGTTGATAGCGTGTTAGCCTTTGAGTTTGTGTAAGACAACCATGGTCGCTTTGTTGAAGCTGGGATTGCGTTTGTGTATCAATATCCCATTCCATTCCAAATGCGAATAATGCATCTAAAATTTGTTGCCGTGCGTTAGCCTGAACTCGAGTTGTGTCAATATCTTCAATGCGAACAAACCACAAACCTTTGTTTGCTTTAGCATGCAGGTAACTACCTAGCGCAGCATACAAGGAACCAAAATGTAATGGACCACTCGGCGAGGGAGCGAATCGTCCTCTAACCTGAGTATTAGACTTGTTAAATTGAATCTGATTTAAAAACGGGGATGGTGTCACGAAAGGGAAAAAGAGGGTTAAGGCTAAGCCTTAACCACCCAATTGTTTTTCTTTAATTTCAGACAAGGTTTTGCAGTCGATACATTGGTCAGCTGTAGGACGGGCTTCAAGACGACGAATGCCGATTTCAATGCCACAAGTCTTACAAAAACCAAAATCATCACTGTCAATTAGACCAAGTGTCTTTTCAATTTTCTTGATTAATTTACGTTCACGGTCACGCGTACGTAATTCAAGCGCAAATTCTTCTTCTTGAGATGCGCGGTCAACCGGATCTGGGAAGTTTGCTGCTTCATCTTGCATATGGTTCTTAGTGCGATCAACTTCTTCACGCAATTGGTTACGCCATGCTTCCAAAATCTTACGAAAATGTACAAGCTGTTCATCGCTCATATATTCTTCGTTTGGTTTTTCTTGGTACGGCTCAACGCCTGCTGAGGCTAGTAATCCCAATGATTTTTTTTCTGCCATGCGTTGCTTTTCTCCTAAAATTCAACCGGTTAGCGCACAATTTATTATTTTTGTATTAGCAACCAGTGTCTAATGCCAAAAAACGGCGGCTACATATAGCAAAAATAACACTGTTTCGCAACTAAAAGCTAGATTAATGTTCAAATTGGCTTGAGTGAGTTACATATGTTTGTTGCGCGTCTATATGGGTATGCAATACTAAAATTTCTACCCCTTTGTTCACCGCATCGTCAATTAATTTCCCGTAAGCAGGATCTATATGGCGTGCAACGGTCACTTTTTTAATCCCAGTGTGTTGAACTAAAAAGACTAAAACAGCTCGATACCCTTGCTCAACCATTTCTATCAATTCACGGACATGTTTCTGTCCTCGTGTTGTTTTCGCATCTGGAAAGGCGCCCAATCCTGTTTTCTCATCGAGTAACAACGTGGTGGATTTTACTTCTACATAACAAGGCGGTTTTGAGTGTGTGGATGTGGATTCGTCTTCGTCCGATAATAAAATATCTATTCGGCTATTTTCATTGCCATATTTTACTTCGGTTTGCAGGCGAGCGTAATCAGCTAATTCAGGGATTTTGCCATTTTCAATGGCTTCTTTAACAAGGGTATTGGCCAATAAGGTATTAACGCCTATGAAATGTCCAAATTGATTAACTGTCTTTTCCAAAGAATATCTGTATTTCCGTTTGGGGTTATTACTTTCACTAAAATAAGCGCTAAAGCCAGGGTCAGCACAGCCTGTCATTGCGCCGGTATTGGCGCAATAAATAGTAAAAACATGGCTGTGTTTATTGGCATCCAGCTGCTCCACATCCACTAAAAAGCGTTTATACCGCTTTAACAACGTTGCATGTTGTAGTGTTTGTTCGAACATTAGCTTAAGACTTATGGCCAAAAGGTAATATGTGTATCAAGCCGGCGACAACTAAACCAGCCACAACGCCATAGAGACCATCAAGTAATACGCTAGCAATAGAAGTTATTAAAGAAGGCAATGCCAAATCAGTTCCAAGGTAGTTCAACACCAACTCTGAGACGTGGTGCACAGCGCCAATGTTATGCGTCAACATTCCTCCACCAACTAAAAACATCGCGATTAATCCAATGACACTCAAACTTTTCATTAACTTTGGAGCAAAGGAAAGTAAACCCGAACCTAAAAGCTGCAAGACTTTTATTGCCAATGTGTCGCCTTTCAATTGTTGCCAATGCAGCCCCACATCATCTAAACGCACAATTACCGCTACAAGGCCATACACACCGACGGTCATAACAAAAGCAATAAAGGATAACGCAACAATTTGGTTGGTCATAGTTGCTCCAGCAAAGCTGCCTAGTGCAATGATGATAATTTCTGCTGATAATACAAAGTCGGTGCGGATTGCGCCTTTTATTTTGTTTTTCTCAAAATTTAACAGTTCTTCTGGGCTTTGCTTTACTTTTTGTAGTAGCTCATTGTGGTGTTTTTGTTTGTCATCGGTTTTAGTCTGAAAGGTCTCAATAATTTTTTCAGCGCCCTCAAAACATAAAAATAAACCACCTAAAACCAATAACGGAATAATTAACCAAGGCAAAAACGCACTAATGAGTAATGCTGCGGGCACTAATATGGTTTTGTTAAGCATACTTCCTTTGGCGACGGCCCAAACAACGGGAAGTTCTCTATTGGCTTTTACGCCGCTTACTTGTTCAGCATTTACCGCGAGATCATCGCCTAACACACCTGCGGTTTTTTTAGCAGCGACTTTTGACATAGCCGCTACGTCATCGAGTAATAGCGCAATATCGTCAAATAACGCAAAAAAGCTAGCAGAAGGCATATCAAACTCCAAAAAGTTATTATTTTTATCCATGTAAACTCATTATTAAAGATTATTGATTGAGTTGCTAGATAAGAATTAAATGATTGAACATCAGGCGGATTTTACTTGTTTGTTCAAAATTAAGTCCCATATTGAACTGACGAAAGAGATTTAGTTCTCTATGATGGATATAGACTTTAAACAAAGAGATAGGCGTTATGACAAAATTACTCAGTATAAAACTTTCTACGACACCCGCACCTCAAGCTTGGGGCGAAGATAATCAATTAAGTGTGGCGCCAGATGGCTTTACAATCCACATCGGCGACCTATCTCTACAAGACTCTCTGAGTGTTATTCAAAGTACAGCTCGAAAAATTCAAGGTATGGGAGTAAACCAGCTCGCAATCGAAGGAGCCTGGGATATTGAGCAACAGTGGTCGTTATACCAGGGATTAGTGACGGCAAAAGGTGGTCAGTCAGTGGCATGGTTAGCACAAGATACAAAAGAACTAGATGCGCGCAAAAAGACTTTTGATTGGACTCGTGAAATGACTAACCTGCCGCCAGCTGACATGTACCCGCTAGAATTAGCGAATCAAGCGGTAAAGTTTATCAAAGAATTAGCCGGTGATGCGGTTACTCACTCTTTGGTCATCGGCGATGATTTACAAGAAGCTGGGTGGATAGGCATTCATTCGGTAGGTCGCGCCAGTATTCATCCACCAGTTTTATTGAGCTTAGATTATAACCCAACGGGCGATGAGTCTGCGCCAATAGAATATGCTCTAGTTGGTAAAGGCATCACGTTTGATAGTGGAGGTTATTCTATTAAGTCATCGGAAGGCATGCTAACGATGAAGTGCGATATGGGCGGTGCAGCTACCGTAACAGGCGCCTTAGGATTGGCAATTTTACGTGGATTAAATAAGCGTGTTCGTTTAATTTTATGTTGTGCCGAAAATATGATTGCGGGCAATGCTTACCGTTTAGGTGATGTTATTACTTACAAAAACGGTTTAACAGTCGAAGTGGTAAATACCGATGCGGAAGGCCGTTTGGTTTTAGCCGACGGTTTATTACATGCCAATGAATTGGGCGCGAAAAATATTATTGATGCGGCAACACTGACAGGTGCAGCGATGATGGCTGTTGGTGGCGATTACAATGCCATGTTTGCTCTTGATGACTCGATGGCAAACCGTGGTTTAGCAGCTGCTGCTGCGGAATTTGAAGGCGCTTGGCGATTACCGCTTGCTAAGTTCCACCGCAACAATTGTCCATCGGCTTATGCTGATACTGCCAATAGTCGTCCGCAGAAGGGTGGCGGTATGGGTGGCGCTTCAAATGCCGCAGGTTTTCTGTCTAGATTTGTGAATGAAGAAGGCAGCAATTGGCTTCATATGGATTTGGCCGGCGCGTTTAACAACAATTCAACGGGTAAATACGCAGCTGGCGCTACGGCAATGGGTGTAAGAACCATTGCAAAATTAATATCTGAATAATAGCGAATGAAATAAAAAGGCCGATACCGTTCATCAAACTTCGATATCGGCCTTCCCATTGGGGGCTGTGTTAACGAACAATTAGTTTGCTCTTAAAGACGCCTTTTTCGCAAGTCGTGCAGCGTGCAATAGTGGTTCTGTATAACCACTTGGCTGGTTTTTCCCTTTAATCACCAAATCAAGTGCGGCATTAAAAGCAATGGAGTTGTCAAAATCTGGCCCCATTGGTTCATAACCTTCAACATCTTGGTTTTGCTGATCAACCACAGCAGCCATCTTCTTCATAACAACAACGATACGTTGTTCGCTACATAAGCCGTGTGTCAACCAGTTCGCCATATGCTGAGATGAAATACGACACGTTGCTCTGTCTTCCATCAAACCTACATTGTTAATGTCAGGCACTTTTGAACAACCAATACCAGCATCAACCCAGCGAACCACATAACCTAATATACCCTGGGCATTGTTATCCAGTTCATGGTTTACTTTTCCTGGAGTTAACGGCTCATCTTTACTAAGTAATGGTATTTCTAGAATGTGTTCTAAACGCTGTTGTTCTTCAGCAAGCACTTTGTCGTCCGAAGTTTGTGTAACTAAACTATCTTGGATGCTAGGTACAAAAACTTGATGGTAATGAAGTGCGTGTAAAGTCGCCGCTGTTGGAGATGGAACCCAAGCGGTATTGGCGCCGGCCTTTGGATGGCCAATTTTAGCTTCCATCATGTCCGCCATGTTATCCGGAATTGGCCACATGCCTTTACCAATTTGTGCTTTACCTAAGAAACCACTATTTAAGCCACTGGCTACATTTGACTCTTCGTACGCACTTATCCACGGCATGGTTTTTAAAATTGCTTTGGGTTTAAATGGACCCGCTAACATGCTGGTATGAATTTCATCGCCTGTTCGGTCTAAAAAGCCAGTATTGATAAATACAACACGCTCTTTTGCTTCTTTGATACAGGCTCTTAAATTAACAGAAGTGCGTCGTTCTTCGTCCATTATGCCCATTTTTAGGGTGTATCTGGTTAAACCTAGCGCATCTTCAATGGCATCAAATAAATTTTGAGTAAAGGCCACTTCTTCCGGGCCATGCATTTTAGGTTTTACGATGTAAATTGAACCTTGTTGGCTATTTTTAATATCGGCAGTTGGCTGTTTGTTAACATCAATTTTGCCTATGGCAGCGGTAATAATGCCGTCCAAAATGCCTTCAGGAACATCTTCACCAGCAAATTGCATCACTGGGTTTGTCATTAGGTGGCCAACATTACGAACAAACATAAGTGCTCGTCCTGGTAATGTCTGTGCAAAACCATCTTTGCTTATAAAGTCGACATCCGCATTCATTTTGCGTTCAAACACTTTGCCGTTTTTATTGATTTGTTCAGAAAGATCGCCTTGCATTAAACCTAGCCAGTTTTTATATACCGCAATTTTGTCTTCGGCATCAACGGCTGCAACTGAGTCTTCACAATCCATAATTGTTGTTAATGCCGACTCCATTAATACGTCTTTAATAAAGGCGTTATCGGTTTTACCAACAGGGTGGTTTGCATCTATCTGAACAATAAAATGAAGATTGTTGTGTTTAAGGATTAGGCCAGTAGGGCTATCGGATTTACCTTGAAAACCAATAAACTGTTGGCTATCCAATAAAGAAGTTGTATTACCGTTAGATAGAACGATGACCAATTGCTCACCTTCTACTTTAAAAGACTTAACTTCAGTCCAACAGCCATCAATTGGCGAGTTTTCATTTAGAAACTGACGTGCGTAAGCAATAACTAAATTGCCGCGAACTGGATTATAGGTTTTACCTTTTTCAGCTCCATTTTCTTCACTTATAACGTCGGTACCATAAAGTGCATCGTATAAACTGCCCCAGCGAGCATTTACTGCATTAAGCGCATATCGGGCGTTCATTACAGGAACAACTAGCTGAGGGCCTGCCATTGTCGCAATTTCATCATCGACGTTTGTAGACTCGATGTTAAATGGTGCTGGTGGCTCAACAAGGTAATTAATATCTTTTAAAAATGCCTTGTATTCTTTTAAGTCTGTGGAGCGACCTTCGACGTGATATTCATCTATTTGGCGTTGCAATTCGCTGCGTTTTTGCAACAAGGCTTTATTAACAGGAATATATGTTTCAAAAATACTTTCTACTTTACGCCAAAATACTTCTTGCGGTAACTGGATTTGTGGTAATACAGATGAGTTTACAAAATCGTAAAAACCAGCATCTATTTTAAGCTGATTAATCTGTACGTCTTTATTGTTCAATTCTTTACGCAATGTGTTTGGCATAACTGACTCGCATTTGTTTAAAAAAGTTAGCGCGGTAATTCTAGATCCGAACCCTTATATAAAAATACCTTTGTATTTATATGTTCATCATAACTATTGTGAATAGTACTACTCAGCGCCGACATCAACAATTAATCTGCGCAACCAAATATGACCAGTATCATGGTGAAGTAGCGGAGACCAAGCCATTTTTAGCGCGATAGGTGGTATGTCAAATGGAGGTTCAACTACAACTGTATCAGGGTTGTCAGCGTAGAGTTCGGCAGCCTTAGTGGGTAGTGTAGCAATGAGACCTTGTTCTTTAGCTAGCCACATCGCCATATGGTAATGACGAGTGAACACGCTGATATCTCGTTTTTTACCAAACTTTGATAGCTCATTGTCTACCCAACCAAGCTTTTGTACTTCTGTAGGATCAATACCAACACCAACGCCAAAGCCCGTTTTACTTACCCATACGTGTTTATGCTTTAAATATGTATCTAAGTCTAAATTGGGAAGACAAGGGTGCTTTGCACTGACCATGCACGAAAAGGTGTCGTACCAAATGACTTTTTGGTGAAATGATAAAGGAAGGTCATCAAACCGGTTAATGGCCATATCGACTTTACCTAACTCTACATCATGAAAACTGACGTCTGAAGGCGTGACAATATCAAGTGTTACACCGGGTGCGCGGCTGCGTAGTCTGCCTATGACTCGTGCCAACAAAGTCGTTTCTGCATAGTCACTTGCCATGATTCTGAAGGTTCTGTTGGATTCTAACGGATCAAAATTCTTTTCTTTTTGAAGGGTTTCTTCCAGTTTTGAAAGAATATTACGTATTGTTGGCTGTAGCTCAAGCGCTCTTGCGGTTGGCACCATACCCTCTGAGGTTCTTATTAGTATTGGGTCTGAGAATAATTCTCGAAGCCTTTTTAGGCCATTGCTCATTGCGGGTTGTGTAATTGATAGCTTATCGGCAGCCCTAGTTACATTTTTTTCTCGTAATAATACATCTAGGTATACCAAAAGATTGAGATCGATCTTACTAATATTCATTTGGTGAATTCCATGTATGGAAATTATTTATTTCATGAATCCTAGTCGAATGACATAGAGTTGTCAGCAGAAAAATTCATGGAGATACAAATTAGTCTCTCCAACTAATAATAAATGATGTGAATAGAGGAAGTGCATATGTCTGCATATACTAACGAAATAGAACTATTAAAAGCAATTAAAGCGCGTCACGGTGAAAGCTGGGCTGCGATTGAGCCAGAGTATGCAGCAAGAATGCGAGCGCAAAACAAATTTAAAACGGGCTTGGACATTGCTAAATACACCGCTGATATCATGCGCAAAGACATGGCCGATTACGACCGTGACTCTTCTCAGTACACTCAGTCTTTAGGTTGCTGGCATGGTTTTATTGGCCAACAAAAAATGATTTCTATCAAAAAGCACTTCCAAACAACAGAGAAAAAATACTTGTACTTATCAGGTTGGATGGTTGCGGCACTTCGCTCTGAGTTTGGCCCACTACCTGACCAGTCAATGCACGAAAAAACATCTGTAGCATCATTAATTGCTGAGCTTTATACCTTCCTACGTCAAGCTGATGCGCGTGAGCTAGGCGGTTTATTCCGTCAACTAGACGATGCTCGTGAAGCGGGCGATGACGTACTAGCACAAAAAGTACAAAACGAAATAGACAACCACCAAACACACGTTGTTCCAATTATTGCTGACATTGATGCTGGTTTTGGTAACGCAGAAGCAACGTACTTGATGGCTAAACAAATGATTGAAGCGGGTGCCTGTGCTATTCAAATTGAAAACCAAGTATCTGATGAAAAACAATGTGGTCACCAAGACGGTAAAGTAACGGTTCCTCACGAAGACTTCTTAGCAAAAATTCGTGCTGTTCGTTATGCTTTCCTTGAACTAGGGATTGATGACGGTGTTATTGTTGCTCGTACTGACTCATTAGGTGCTGGCCTAACAAAACAAATTGCGGTAACTCGTGAGCCTGGAGATTTAGGTGACCAATACAACAGCTTCTTAGATTGCGAAGAAGTGGCACCACAAGATCTAAACAACGGTGACCTAGTCTTAAACCGTGAAGGCAAATTATTACGTCCTAAGCGCCTACCTTCAAACTTATTCCAGTTCCGCGCTGGTACAGGTGAAGATCGCTGTGTTCTAGACTGTATTACATCATTGCAAAACGGTGCAGACTTACTTTGGATTGAAACGGAAAAACCACACATTGGACAAATCGGCGGTATGGTTGACCGTATTCGTGAAGTAGTTCCAAATGCGAAACTGGTTTATAACAACAGCCCGAGCTTCAACTGGACTCTTAACTTCCGACAGCAAGTATTTGATGCATGGTTAGAAGAAGGTAAAGACTTAGCGTCTTACGACCGCGCTAAGCTTATGAGCGAAGAGTATGATGCTACAGAATTAGCACTTGAAGCTGATGCACGTATTCGTACGTTCCAAGCTGACTCGGCGCAACAAGCGGGTATCTTCCACCACTTGATTACGCTTCCAACTTACCATACAGCGGCATTGTCTACAGACAACTTAGCGAAAGAGTACTTTGGTGATGCGGGCATGTTAGGTTATGTAGCAGGTGTTCAACGTAAAGAAATTCGCCAAGGTATTGCGTGTGTTAAACACCAAAACATGGCTGGATCTGACATGGGCGATGATCACAAAGAATACTTTGCTGGTGAAGCGGCGCTTAAAGCTGGCGGTAAAGACAATACAATGAACCAGTTTGGTTAATAGCTGATTATTAATGGTTAATTGTTGGTTAATAACCTGCAAAGACCATAACTAAGCTGTAAGTTCAAAGCTTCCAAAGTTATCCTTTCTTTGGTTACAAGACGCCTGTTAGCAATTACGGGCGTTTTTTTTTTGCGTTTATCTGTTTTTAGTAAAACCGCTGCAACTTATATAGTTGAAGTTGAAATTGCATTTTAGATTGTTTGTTTAATTGTTATGAAGTTTAAGTTGAGATTGAAATTTGAGGGAGATTGTTTGGCGCAATTGTCATCAAATTGAAATTGTTTGTTCAACTTTCTGTCATCAAACTCACTTAAGTTTATTCCTGTTCGCATAAACTTAAATAGGTAAGTTCCATGATTTCAGTTGAAAGTGTGGTAGCAGAGCAATTCCCAGCAATTGAACGCAGCAATCCATTTTTGAAAAACTCGTTTTTACGCTTCTTACGATTTATTTTTCATGAACGCGAATTTCAAAGGTTCGAAGCATCTTATCCACATCTAAAAGGCCTCGACTTTGTTGAGCAAGCTCTAGAATTTTTTGAGTTTGACTATAGCGCCAATGAGCGAGAGATCCGAAATATCCCTACATCAGGAAAAGTTGTGGCTATAGCCAATCACCCGATAGGCAGTTTAGATGGCTTGGTATTGCTTAAGTTATTGAGCAAAGTTCGCAAAGACGTAAAAGTGGTCGCTAATGAGTTACTTTGGGCCATTGAACCTCTAAGACCTATGCTATTGCCTGTTAATAATATGGGTGGTCGAAATGCAAAAGAAAACATGGCGGCTATTGAGCAGCACCTAACTGATGGCGGCGCCTTGCTTATTTTTCCAGCCGGAGAAGTGTCAAGATTATCAGCAACAGGCATAAAAGATGGCAATTGGCGTAGCGGCTTTTTAAAGTTCGCACAAAAAACACAGTCTGACATTTTACCAATACATGTTGACGGCAAAAACTCGGCGTTTTTTTATGGTTTATCGATGTTGGCTAAACCTCTTAGCACCATCTGGTTAGTTCACGAAATGTTTAAACAACATGATCAAGAACTAAGGCTTAGAATTGGCGCGGTTATAAAACCAAGTACTTACAATAATATCCCTATCGATAATAAGCGATTAATTAAACTATTCAAAAAACACGTTTATGCGCTTAATAAACGTCGTTCAGTGCCAGAGTTTAGTTCTCGGCTGGAAAGTATCGCGCATCCAGAAATGCCCAGTGCCGTTCGTGAAGAGTTGAAACAAAGTCAGCGACTAGGTGAAACGACAGACGGCAAACAAATTTATTGTTTTCAGCCTAAACACACCGACTCATCGTCGGTAATGAGAGAGCTGGGGCGATTACGCGAGTTTACCTTTCGTGCCGTGGGTGAAGGTACCGGTAAAATTCGAGATTTTGACAATTACGACTGGTTTTACGACCACGTTATTTTGTGGGATGACAATCAACTGGAAATTGTTGGTGCCTATCGAATGGTATCTATGAAAAAAGTGTTTACTCACCATAGCGATATTGGCTTGTATAGCCAAACCCTGTTTAACATCGCGGAGATGCCTGAGTCTGTGCGTTTAAAAACTCTAGAACTAGGTAGAAGCTTTATTCAGCCTAAGTATTGGGGCAAACGCAGTCTAGATTATTTGTGGCAAGGTGTTGGGGCCTATTTAAAAAATAACCGTGACATCCAGTATCTTGTGGGTCCAGTCACGATTAGTAATGAATTACCTAGCGACTGTAAAGCGAGTTTAATACGATTTTATAAAACGCATTTTGGTAGCTCGTTACAATGGGTGCAACCTAAAAATCCATATCAGTTAAGTGACAGCGTTGGGCTTCATTATGAAGGCCTTGATGTTGGGACTGACTTTGTCGCGTTAAAAGCATTCATGAAATCCAAGCAACAAACAATTCCAACCTTGTTTAAACAATATACCGAACTTTGTGATGACAACGGGGCCCAATTTTTAGGCTTTAACATAGATCCTGACTTTGCGGACTGTATAGATGGGTTTGTGTTTATCGATATTAACCAAATGAAGCCTGCGAAACGCAGCCGTTATTTAAAGTTTTAAGGCAAATTATGACTTCTCAACATCATTATGAAAGCATGTGGCTATCGGACATTCATTTAGGATGCAAAGACTGTAAAGCAGACTTTTTACTGTCATTGTTGGATAGTTGTACCGCCAAAAAAATCTTTCTGGTCGGTGATATTGTTGACTTCTGGGCGTTAAATCGCCGGCTGTATTGGCCCGAAGCTCATAACAAAGTGTTTAATAGGTTACTGACATTATCGCAGCAAGGTGTTGAGGTGATTTATATCCCAGGTAATCACGATGATGTTATAAGAACTTATCAGTCTTTTAATTTTTCCGGTATGCAAATTTATAAAGAGTACATTCATGAAACCGTTACTGGTAAAAAGTTACTTTTATTACACGGCGATAAGTTTGATCAACAAGTCTGCTTTGGTCGTTTTCACGCTAAACTCGGCGATGTACTTTATGATTTATTACTGTTTTTAAATCGACAACTACATAAAGCTAGAAAAGCCATCGGCTTGCCATACTGGTCGTTAGCATCGTATTTAAAATCAAGAGTGAAAAAAGCAAATGAGGCAATTGAAAGATATAAATTAGCCGCTTTAAATGAGGCTATAAAACAGCAAGTTGATGGTGTGGTTTGTGGTCATATACATCATCCACAAATATGCTTAGAAAACGGCATTATGTATTGTAATGATGGTGATTGGGTTGAGAACTGCACCCTTTTAGTTGAAACAGAACAAGGAGATCTGAAGTTGCTTCAATGGAATGATGCTATTGATAACATTGAAGTTTTAGGCCAAGTAAATTGGAGCAAACCGCAACAGAACAACAAAAATCGACAAGTTGACCGGAAATGGGTATCTTAACTGTCATAAAACGGTAAAAATACTTTTATTGGACAACATTTTAGATGACAAATTCCCAACCGGGATCTGGCGATTTAGCATTTAGTGATACCACCAAAATCGCAGTACTGGATATAGGCTCAAATAGCTTTCACTTTGTCGTGGGCGAAATGAGTAACAACTCAGTGAAGATCTTATATAAATTAAAACAGAAAGTTCGTCTTGCAGACGGCCTTTCAGACCAGATGGTGCTATCAGAAGCGGCAATATTACGCGGATTGGAAGCACTAGAAAAAATTGAACAACGCATTCAAACCTACAAGCCAGACTCAGTTAAGGTTGTCGGCACCTACACACTAAGAAATGCTATCAACGTCGATGTTTTTATTCAGCGCGCGAAAAGCATCTGTAGTTACCCAATTGAAATATTGTCAGGTGAAGATGAGGCTAAGCTGATTTTTAACGGTGTAGCACAAACGTATTCGCTAGATAAACCAACATTAATTATTGATATTGGTGGTGGCAGCACAGAGTTTGTTATTGGCCAACATAAAGAGCCCGAGATAGCGACCAGCTTAGATATGGGTTGTGTTAGCTATACCAACCGATTCTTTGCAGACGGACAGATGACAGACCTCGCTTTTGATAACGCCATATCAGCAGCCTCAAATAATTTACAACAAGTTCAAGCTGCTTTTAAAGCGTTAGGTTGGGATAAATGTTTAGGCACTTCAGGCTCTGTAGAAAGTCTGGTTAGTGTGATTGCACAACAAAGTGGACTGAGCTTATTTAAGCAATCTTTGACGTTAGACGACTTATATATTTTAAAAGCGTTATGTATCCATACTAAAGATAGCGATAGGCTAACAATTGGTGAAGTGAACGAATGCAGAAAACATGTTTTTGCTGCTGGTTTATCTATCATGATCGCAGCCTTTCAAGTGTTAGAAATTAAAGAACTTAATGTGGTTTCCGCGGCACTTCGAGAAGGCGTAATGTTTAACATCCTGGATACAATGACTCAATAGCTCCGCAGTTTGATGTATAGGGTGCAAATTTAACTAACTTGTCTTCGAAAGGTAACATATACGCAACATAGCTCATCTAATCTCAAAATATGCAGAAGATGCATATCACGATTAGGTGAGGTAATTATGTCCGGACTAATAAAAGACAATAAGCTACAACAGTTAGACACTCAGCTTTTTTATCAATTAAATCGAAACTCCAAATCATCAATTATAAAATTAAGTAAATGGCTTTCTAAGTCAGGCGATGGCTATTTATACCTTGTTATCTCTATAGCAACGGTGATGCTGCATCAAGAATATGACACTCGTTTTTTTAAAACCGCTTTGTTGGCGTTTGCTATTGAATTGCCGGTTTATTTAATACTTAAAAATATAGTTAAACGTCATCGTCCTTTTGACAAACTAGCGTCTTATCAATCGCATATTGCGCCATCAGACAAATTTAGTATGCCGTCCGGTCACAGTGGAGCCGCATTTCTTTTTGCAACTATCGTGTCGTTTTATTATCCCGAATTATCCATGTTGGCCTACACGTGGGCCACCGGTATTGCATTATCACGGGTTCTATTAGGCGTGCATTTTCCCAGTGATACCGTTATTGGAGCCTTGCTAGGCATAGCTTGTGCCGAGATAGCGATAGACGCATTTCTGCTTTTGTAGAAGGAATAGAACCATGAAGATTTTATATGGCGTACAAGGTACAGGAAATGGACATATTACTCGGGCAAGAGTGATGGCAAAAGCGTTAGCTAAAAAAGGGATAAAGGTGGATTACGTTTTTTCTGGAAGACCAGCGCAGCAATATTTTGATATGGGCGTGTTTGGTAATTATCGTGCTTATAAGGGGCTTAGTTTTGTCTCAGAGCATGGTTCTATTAGCTATTTAAAAACGGTCCAACAGGCTTCTCTTGTTAAATTATACAAAGACATTGTTGCTTTTAACGTGGATGATTACGACTTAGTACTAAATGATTTTGAGCCGATTACTGCTTGGGCTGCCACCCGTGCAGGAAAAAAAGTAATTAATATTAGTCACCAAGCGGTATTTACTAAAGATCAGGTTCCTTCATTAGGGTTAAGCTGGTTAAATCGACAAATATTAAAACACTTTGCGCCTAGTGATATCGCGCTTGGTGTTCATTGGTTTCATTATGGGCAGTCTATTATGCCACCCTTTATTGAGCGTGAGGTCGTTAATAAGTCTGAGTCCGACAATGTTTTGGTATACATGCCATTTGAAGAGCTTTCTGAGGTCGTTGAATTGTTGGAAACTCAACTAGATCAAGAGTTTGTATTGTATCACCCAAACATAAGCGCAGCTCAAAAGATAAACAACATCACCTATAGAGTGGCTTGTCGCCAAGGTTTTTTATTCGATTTAGAATCATCAAAAGGTGTTATTGCCAATGCCGGTTTTGAATTGAGTAGCGAAGCTTTGTGTTCAGGAAAAAAGCTACTACTAAAGCCATTACAAGGCCAGTTCGAGCAGGAGTCTAATGCAGAAACTCTCAGAAATTTGGGGCTAGCAACGGTGATCAAAGGCTTAGACGAAGCAGAGTTAGAGCGCTGGTTGCAATTACCGGCTAATGACGCAATTAACTACCCAAGCGATCCTACGCCCGTGGTAGATTGGCTTATTAGTGGCGACCATACGAAACCTGAAATTCTTTGCCAACAGTTGTGGAAATCAATATCTTTACCTCAGTTTTCCAGGAGCGTTTGGTCTAAATAAAAGAGAAGTGACGATTCGGTCTTATTAAGACTCGGCTCTTGTCATATAATGCTCTCACTTCGTGCTGTGGTGAGTTTTTAAATGAGTCTTCATGCTTTACCGGTAGATAATATATTTTCTGAATTAGATATGCTTTTACAGCAGCACTCTAGAGTGGTGTTGCAAGCAGAGCCTGGTGCCGGAAAGTCAACACGGTTGCCATTATTGTTACTGCAACAAGGGCGAAATACCCAAGGCGTCTATTCCCATAAAAATCAGATCCTTATACTGGAACCGCGTCGAGTCGCGGCACGACAAATTGCCCACTTTTTAGCAACGCAACTTAATGAAACCGTAGGACAACGCATTGGTCTGGCAATGCGAGGTGAAAATCTCACAAGTGAAAAAACAGTATTAACTGTGATTACTGATGGCGTGTTGGTAAAAATGCTCCAACAAGACCCTGAGCTTACCGATGTTGGTCTGATTATTTTTGATGAATTTCACGAACGTTCTTTGTCTTCTGATTTAGCACTTGCCTTGAGTATCGATAGCCAACAGCTCAATGAGGCCTTAGCATTACTCATCATGTCCGCAACAATAGATACCCAACAACTAGCAAAACAACTTGAAGCCAACGTCATTAGCGCACAGGGGCGTCAGTTTCCCATCGAATATAGATATGTGCCTAGTGAGTTAATACCAACAATTGATAATGTGGTTTCCGCTATAAAACAGGCCTTAATAGATGAGCAGAGCTCGATACTTGTATTTTTACCAGGTATTGCAGATATTAACCGGGTAAACGCTAAGCTTAACGGAACTATACCAAAGGATACCGATATTTTTCCGCTATATGGTGGCTTGTCGATGAGCGATCAGGTTAAAGCAATAGAGCCCGCGATTGCTGGGCGGCGAAAGATAGTTTTAGCAACAAATATTGCCCAAACAAGTTTAACCATAGAAGGTATTGATGTCGTAGTAGATAGTGGTCAAGAGAAAGTAAACATTTACCAACCAAGAGTAAATGCAGACACTCTTGTTAGCCAATCCATATCAAAGGCGTCAGCAACACAGCGAGCTGGCCGTGCCGGTAGATTAAGGGCTGGAGTTTGTTATCGATTAGGTAGTGAAGAGCATTGGCAAAGAAAAGTCCAGTTTGATACTGCGGAAATAGAGAGAAGTGATTTATCTCAATTGTTATTAGAGGTCACTATTTGGGGCGCTGAATTTGACGAGTTATTTTGGGCAACTAAACCCGATGATAGTTCGATAGGCGCCGCTGAAAAAAAGTTATTAGGCCTACAATACTTAGAAAAGCGCAATAACAGGTTACAGAGTACCGGCTTGTGTGAGCAATATCAGCAATTCGGGACTGATCTTAGATTAACTCGTTTGCTTAGTTATGCAGCAAGTCTTGAAAACACGTTTGCAATTAACGCATGTTATTTAGCAGCGTGGTTAGAGGTAGGTTTAAATGAAGCTCAAATAAGAGTGCCCAATAACATTGGCGAGTTGCCGTTGCAGCCTCAAAATCTGCCACAAAAAATGCCCAAAAAAATCCAGCACCAGTTTCGAAAGTTCATAAGTACATTGTCGTTACGGACTGAAAGTGATAGCCAGAAAAATAATCTCATCGACAGCGACCTTTTTGGGGTTTTGTTGGCACATGCTTTTCCAGATCGCATTGCGAAAAAGACAAGTAAACGATGGAAAATGAGCAATGGTGGAGCCGTCGAATTTCATCATTCAAATATACCAAGCAATAGTGAATTTATTGTTGTGATTGATTTTAGCGCTAGCCAATATGGCCATTATGTTCGCCACTATGCGGAGTTATCGAAATCGCAAATAGAGCAGCATTTAGCAAGTCTAATTGAACGTAAACAGCGAGTTTATTGGTCTGAACAAAAACAAGCGCCAGCAGCGGTTGCTGAAGTAAAAATAGGTGAACTGGTTATTGAGCAAACGCCAATGAAAGTAAATCTTGACGCAGACCAGTGGCAACAAGTGTGGTTAGACTATTTTGATCAACATGGCTTGGCTAGTTTTGGTAATGGACAGGCAAAAATCAACGAGTGGTTAGTTAAGATGACATTGATGCAACAATGCCTGCCTGACACTTGGCCCGCGGTTAACGAATTGACACTAAAGCATTCAAAATCAGTATGGTTAACGCCTTATTTGAACAACGTTCGAAGTTTAGCTCATTTACAAAAATTAGATGTAATAGCTATGCTCAATAGCACGCTTGATTGGAGTCAACAACAAGTACTAAAGGAGTACTGCCCAAGCCATTATGAAACACCTGCAGGAACTCGAGCCAAAATAGATTACACTGTTACGCCACCAAAGATCTCGGTTCGGCTGCAAGAGATGTTTGGTGAACCGACGTCGCCCGCAATATGCAATGGTAAAGTGCCATTGTTATTAGAGTTACTTTCGCCAGCTCGTCGCGCTATTCAGTTAACGCAAGATTTAGCGCATTTTTGGAACAACGCCTATGTCGAGGTGAAAAAAGAAATGAAAGGACGCTACCCAAAACATCGTTGGCCTGATTCCCCTCAAACAGAAACGCCGGGTCATTCATTGAAGAAAAAAATGTCTGCTAAGTAGTTTCTTTAATTAGAGCTAAAAGGTAAGGTTAAAATTGATAGTTTAATGCTAGTAGTTCAATAAATTAGAGAAAGATTAAGCAATTATATGAGTAACGATGTAGATCCGAATCAAGTATTAAAATCAGGCAGTTACCGAGTTCTAAAGGTAGTGATCTTCATTTGTGTCTGTTTGGCATTTTATACCTTGTATATGGATGCGTGGGTGCAAAAGCGCATGGCAGGCCAAAAGTGGGATACACCTGTTCAGGTATTTGCCAGACCTTTATCAATTTACAGTCACAAATTCTTGCCTAAACAAGAAGTTATCGATGAACTAAAATTATTAAACTATAAGTCAGCTCCTCAACCCGACTCTCCAGGCCAATTTACGATTAAACAGTCTTTTATCGAGATTTATCGTCGAAGTTATATTGGTTTTGATGGTTTGATTGCACCGCAAAAAATACGAATTGGATTTCAACAAAATAGAGTAGCCGCGGTTGAAAGTTTTAAGGATGGGCAATGGCTACCGCAGTCGATCACTTATTTAGAGCCAATGTTAATCTCGAGACAAGCCACTGACAGTAATGAAGACCGAGAGATTTTAGATCTTTCAACCATTCCCGAATGGATGATTGATGCGTTGTTGGTAGTAGAGGATAAAAACTTCTATCATCACCATGGCGTTGCACCTTTAGCGATTGTTAGAGCCTTATTCGCCAATATCTCAGCCGGTAGAAAAGTTCAAGGCGGTAGCACCATTACGCAACAATTAGCAAAAAACCTCCTACTTAACGACAATCGCAAGTCCTACTTTAGAAAGTTTAAAGAAGCTATTATTGCCTTGATTCTTGATTACCGATATAGCAAAGACGCAATATTGGAGGCTTACTTTAATGAGATTTATCTTGGTCAAAATGGCAGTCGAGGTGTACACGGTTTTGCCTTAGCTAGTAAGTTTTACTTTAATCAAAGGTTAGCCGACTTAACGCCTGAAAAATTTGCGTTATTGGTCGCCATTGTAAAAGGACCCTCGTATTACAACCCAATTCGTCACAAGCAACGCGCGCAAGAACGACGCGACTTAGTACTTCAGTTGATGGTATCCGATAATGTTATTTCTAAGGATGATTATCAATGGTATGTAAACCAACCACTTGCCTTAACAGTGAACAAAAGCAAATATCGCACGCGCTTCCCATCCTACTTACAACAAGTTGAACGAGAGCTAAAAACATTAGATGTTGTCGCGCCTTTGAATAGCGGTTTGATGGTATTTACTGGTTTAGACCCTCTTTTACAAACAAGATACGAAAGACTATTTGCACAAAGTATCAAGCAGTTGGAGTCTGGATATAAACAAAAAGATCTAAACGGTGCGATCGTTTCTATTAGTTTGGAAAATGGCACTATTAGCGCCTTGGTCGGAGATAAAAATAATACTGCTGGTGGATTTAATAGGGCGCTTGATTCTCAAAGAAACATAGGTTCATTAGTAAAACCTGCGGTTTATCTTACTGCTCTAGATCAACCGGATTATCATTTGGGGACCATGTTGCCGGACGAAAAAATATCGATGCAAAGTAATCAAGGAAAACGTTGGGAGCCAACCAATTATGATAAGAAATTGAGGGGCGAGGTGTTGTTGTTTGATGCGTTAAGTCAGTCCCTAAACTTGCCTACAGTGCACTTAGGCATGGATGTTGGATTAACTTCAGTGATTAGCACACTACGCAAAATGGGTGTTGATCAACAAATCAATAAATACCCTTCTTTGTTACTAGGCGCGCTTCCTATGTCGCCGTTGCAAGTGGCTGAAGTGTTCCAGCCAATAGCAAATTTTGGGCAAAAGTTTCCTGTTCAAGCAATTACGCATGTTACTGATAATAATGGTATTAAGTTATTAACAAGCAACGTAGATAGCCAAATTATATTTGATTACGCCACCAGTTATGAACTGGCGTATGCACTAACACAGGTTACAAAGGTTGGCACAGCAAAGCGTTTAGCGAATGAACATAAAGACATTCAATTTGGTGGAAAGACGGGAACTACTGATGATTTAAGAGACAGTTGGTTTGTCGGTTTTGATCAAAATAAAGTGACTAGTGTTTGGGTAGGGAAAGACGATAATTCGCCAATTAATCTAACCGGTAGCCAAGGTGCCCTATTTGTATTTAGCCAAATACAGCAAGCTCGCATTCCAGAATCGGTTAATAAGCCAAAGCCTAATAATGTCGAGTTACGTTACGTAGAAAAATCAACAGGCTCGATATTGTCGGGTGAATGTGGCGAGCATATTCAACTGCCTATTCGAGTAGACAAAATCACCAAAATAAAGGACTGCCCATCATTGTTTGATTGGCTATAAAAAAAGCCACATAAAGTGGCTTTTTCATCAAATATTGAATTTGTAGACGTTAGCCCTTGGCCAACTCAGCGAATGCTTCGCCTATAACTGCGATTGTTTTGTCTAACATCGGGCGGTCATGTTTAATAGAGACAAAACCGGCTTCAAATGCAGATGGTGCCAGATAAACACCACGGTCGAGACATAAATGGAAGAACTTCTTAAATCGCTCACCGTCACACTCACAAACTTGTGCAAACGTTGTGACTTTTGGCGCATCTGTAAAGAAGATACCAAACATACCGCCAGCTTGCGCGGTTGCGACAGGAATGCCATGTTTTTTAGCTTCCGCCTCAACGCCTTCTAGTAAATAGGCGGTTTGCGCAGTTAGTTGTTCATGAAATCCATCTTTTTCCAATTCCGCTAATGCAGCTAAACCGGCAGCCATTGCCACTGGGTTACCGGATAATGTACCTGCTTGATATACCGGACCTTCTGGCGCTAAGTGAGCCATTACCTCTTTTTTACCACCAAACGCGCCAACAGGCATGCCACCACCGATGACCTTACCTAATGTTGTAAGATCTGGCTCTACATTATACAAACCTTGCGCGCTGCCTTTGTGCACACGAAAACCTGTCATCACTTCATCAAAAATAAGTACGGCATTGTACTCATCACAAATCTCTCTCAGGCCTTCAAGAAAACCTGGTACCGGAGGAATACAATTCATGTTGCCCGCGACAGGCTCTACAATAATACAAGCAATATCATCGGCGTATTGTTTACATAACTCTCGAACTGAGTCTAAGTTGTTAAACTCTGCTGTAATGGTGTGAGCTGCAACATCGGCAGGAATACCTGGTGAGCTAGGTACACCCATTGTTAAAAGACCTGAACCGGCTTTAACTAACAATGAGTCCGCATGACCGTGATAACAACCTTCAAACTTAAGTAACTTATTTTTACCTGTATAGCCGCGGGCCAAACGGATCGCGCTCATTGTGGCTTCAGTGCCTGAATTAACCATACGCACACGTTCGATCGACGGAAGGAATTCAGTAATTTTTTCCGCCATGGTTACTTCTATTTCCGTGGGAGCACCGAAGCTTAGACCATTTTGAACTGCGGCAACTACCGCGTCTTTTATAGCTGGGTGGTTGTGGCCAAGAATCATAGGGCCCCATGAACCTACATAATCAATATAAGCTTTGCCGTCGACATCATAAGCAATTGCACCGTCTGCTTTTTCAAAAAAGATCGGTGTTCCACCTACGCCATTAAATGCACGAACCGGAGAATTAACGCCGCCAGGGATATGTTGTTTAGCTTGTGCAAAAAGATCTGCTGATTTAGTCATAAAACGTTAGTTACCTATATTAATTTATTTAGAGCTTACCCAAGGTACATCACATTGGTATTTGTCGACTTTATCGGCAACACCCAATGTTAACGCAAACAACGCCATTCGAATAAGAACACCGTTGTCAGCTTGGCGAAATATCGCCAAGTTTGGATTTTGGTTTAAATCGTTATCAAGCTCATTGGCATCAGCACGTGAATCTCGTGGTAATGGATGCATGATAACTGTGTTTGACTTACAATATTTCGTATATATTTCGTTGTTTAGACGGAACTGACCACGGTATTTATTAGCTTCATCTTGGCTCTCAAATCTTTCTTCCTGAATACGCGTCTGGTAAACAATATCTGCATCGATATTGTGTTCCATCTTATCGCTAATTGTCACTTTATGACCGGCGTCTTCAAGGCTATCAATAACATAAGTTGGCATTGATAAAGCATCAGGCGAGACTAAGCTAATATGCATGTTTTTGTACATGGCCAATAACTTCGACAATGAGTGTACGGTTCTGCCATTTTTAAGATCACCGACCATCGCGATATGCATGCCATCAATAGTTTGGTCAAATGCGGCTAACTCTTTTTGAATAGTAAACAAATCTAATAAAGCTTGAGTCGGGTGTTCGTTAGCACCGTCGCCACCATTAATAACGGGAACTCGACTTCCTTCAGCAAACTCGGCGACCGATCCAGCTTGTGGATGACGCATCGCAATGACATCGCTATAACTACTGATAACCCGTGCAGTGTCGTAAAGTGACTCACCTTTAGCTAATGCTGAACTTTGCATGCCTGTGGTTTCTCGTACTTCACCACCTAATAAGTTAAAGGCACAACCAAAACTCACTCGAGTACGTGTTGAAGGCTCAAAAAACAAGTTTCCTAAAATTGCACCGTCTAGCACCTTGGTCCTTAATTCACGTTTTGCGTAAGGCTCCATGCGACTCGCAATATCAAAGATATTTTGTAGATCATCACGATTAAATTGATTTACAGAAAGAATGTGTTGCCCAGTAAAGTTCATCAGCTTGATAGCCTATTCATAAAGAGTGGAACGTTGTTGGAAGGCAATTTTAGCAGACCAACCCAGACTTCGACAATTAGAAAGGCTTAACCACCGCCAAGATAATTATCGCAAGTAAAATTAATACTGGTATTTCGTTAAAAACCCGATAAAAGCGCGCAGTTTTTGTGTTTTTATTGTGCTTAAAGTCACTCAACAATTTAAAACAATAACCGTGGTAAACATATAAAATAGCAACGAGTAACAGTTTTGCATGCAGCCAATGACTAGCTTTAAACCAAGCTAGTCCATAACTATGGATGAGCAATAAGCCAAATATCAACGTGAAAATTGCAAATGGCGTAACAAAATAAAGCAACCTACGCTCCATCACTTTTAAGGTTTCAGATGTGTACTGCTTAGCCGTGTTAATGCTCAAATTATTACTAGGGCTAATAGCGCAATCACTACCGGATTCCTTATCAGTAATGTCATTTTCTATATGGTTGTTTTCGGCGTGATATACAAACAGCCTTGGTAAATAAAAAATACCAGCGAACCAAGCGATCATAAAAAAAACGTGAAAAGCCTTAAACCAAAGTAAGGTCATAATAATGCGTTCCTGTTCATTAATATTGTGCGAAGTTGCTCCCAAGTAACTATACCAACAATTTTTTCACCACTGGTGCTGGTTATAAGTGTTGCACCATCACGTTGGTCTTTAATGAGTTCCCACACATGGGCCATTGTTGAGCGGGTATCAATAGTTAAAAGTGGGGTATATTTAACTTTATCGTTATTTCGAGAGTAACTTGTATCAAACTCAGCTAGAGAATAGTCCACACCTAAGTCGTGTTTCATGGCAACAATTAACCATTGCTCAGGCTGTTTGTCGTTTAAGTGAAAACGGACATCTTGTTCCGTAACGTAATTAATTAATTTTAAATTAGTGTCCATTTCCGCAAGTACACCAATTTTTTCCAACACCGTAGTCGCAGGTGGCGTTTGATACATCAAACCTTGGAAGTCCAACTGCTGAAGGAAAATAGAACGATTTTTTAACCCTTGAGAACTTGTGATGTAAGCACTGGCAATTACAATAATTGCCGGTGTAATCGCCGCCGGGTTGTTAGTAAGTTCCACTACCGCCACCAATGCTGCAAGCGGTGCATGCAAACTTGCCGCCATCAATCCTGACATACCTAATACTGCGTAAGTGCCCATAAAGTGAATACTTGGGTCGATGAGCAAAACTAAATTAGCAACAATAAGACCTATTAAGACACCTAACCCAAAAACAGGACCGATAATACCGCCGGGAACACCGAGTCCTATCGCAACTAATGTTAAAAACAGTTTAGATACCAATAAGATAATCAACAATTCTAAGTTGGTCGGTGAAATCATTGCTTGGTTAATTGCGCTTGTACCGTCACCTAAGGCTTCTGGCACAAAATAACCGACAATTGCGGTAAGTACACCAGCCAATAACAAACGTGGAAACATATTTACGTATCGGAAAGTACGAATGATGCGCATCAAGTTAGTATTAAAGATATAAGCACTTATTCCTAACGTTATGCCTAATAATATTAACCAAGGGTAGTGACTGCCAGGTAGGGTAAATACACTCAATTGTGCAAATTCGATATGTGGGCCAAACACAAATTGAGTGATAATTGATCCTGCCGATGACGCTAGCATCACAGGAATAAAGATATGAATTTTGTATTCTCTTAGCACCACTTCCATCACAAAGATAACCGCGGCAAGTGGTGTGTTAAACGATGCTGAAATACCAGCCGCGATGCCACAAGCTGTGAGTGTGCGTACCGCGTTATGAGGTAGTCGTAGCCATCGACCAAAGTAACTCGCACCAGTAGCGCCAATATGAACAGACGGGCCTTCTCGACCAACTGAAAAGCCGCTTGATAACGCTAGAATACCACCGACAAATTGGTTAGCAGTGTTCCAAAAGGGCATATTGCCATAATGTGCTTTAATACGGTGCAAAACAAAAGGAATACCTAAACGATAGTGTTTGTAACCAGTAAAGTCGGCAAAAATAGCAATTAAGATGGCAGCAAAAATAGGCAGGGTTGGTAAAATATAGTCCAGTAAATCGTCAAAACCGCCCCCGGTAGAGAAGGTTTGTTGAATAAACTCGATAGCTAAGCGAAACACAACTATGAGTAATGCCGCAGCGATGCCGCCCAACAAACCTAGAATACTAAGTTGTATACTAGTTTGAGGAATTGCTAATCGTTTGCGCAGGGCATATAGACTGTTAGATAGCATCTATGTTCCGAAATACTATGGTTACCATCCACGGTAACAAACCATATAAAAGTGATTATTCTAGTTAAACACACCTAGTCAAACTAAGGTCGCAAAGTGTACCATAAACCTATGACATGTAATAAAAATTATCAACTATGAATTATTGGCTAAGTTTTGAAGGTCTAAAAGAAAGGTTAGGCCGTTTTAGGTTCCTAATGTTACTGATATTTGTAATATCAATAACAGCGTATACCAGTTACCAAATTGGTGGCAGCGTTAATAAGTGGCAACAGCAACAGTTAGTTAAGCAACAAGCTCGACTAGACAATCTCTATCAAGAGATCGATCAACATGTAAGAAAAAACAACTATTTAACCGTTGAATTGCAAGTTGAAAAAAAAGCGGGCAAACAAACACAAGAAGAATTGGTGATCTTGCGTGAAGAACTATTTCAGTTGCGTAAAGAGTTGAGCTTTTATCAAAAAGTACTGGCGCCAGAGTTAGTTGCAGACGGGTTAGCCATTGAGCAGTTTAATATTGAACAAGACAAAGGACAAAATAGATACACGCTTCATTTTGCGGTAGTACAAACTGACAGTAAAAAAAGAAATGCAAAAGGTAACATCAGCCTTAATATTGTTGGTTATGAAGATGGACAACGCACAACGTTAGACTTAGCGAAACTTGCAAACTTGTCATCATCAGATTTAAAATTTAGTTTTCATTATTTTCAATACTTTGAAGGTAAATTTCAGCTTCCAGAGGGTTTTGTGCCTGCCAACATAGAGATAAAAGTCGTGCAACCTAAAACACGTTGGCAACCGTATAAAGCCTTTACGGAAAAGAGAGATTGGCCTGATTTATAGGCGCTGGAATACTTGATTAAATTTGTCAGGTATTAGATAATCGCGCCCCGTTTTTATGAGGTATTTTTTATGACTGACATTGTGACACCGACTGCAGAACCAACAGAGACGCCAGAATTACCGATTCAATTTTCTGATGCCGCTGCGATCAAAGTGAAGCAGTTAGTTGATGAAGAAGAAAATCCAGCTTTAAAACTGCGTGTTTACGTTACTGGTGGCGGTTGTTCAGGATTCCAATATGGCTTTACGTTTGATGAAGACGTGAATGCTGGTGATATGGAAATAGAAAAGCAGGGCGTGTCTATGGTGATTGATCCAATGAGCTTGCAATACCTTGTTGGTGGCATCGTCGATTATACGGAAGGATTGGAAGGTTCTCGCTTTTTTGTAAACAACCCAAATGCCACTACAACATGTGGATGTGGTGCGAGTTTTAGCGTTTAAAAACAACGCCCTCAACAAATGAAAAAAATAGTTACAGAAAAGGTCGATTAAATCGGCCTTTTTTTGTGCGCGTCGCTAGGTTTCACACTACCATTGAATTACTATTCTAATATAACGTTTTGGTATATTTAGGAAATTCATGAGCACTTCAACGTCTAAATCAGGCTTACTAGAGAAAAAACCTTATATTCTAGCCATCGCTATTACAATACTGCTTATTGTGTGGATGGCTTCTGGCATTATTGGTAAGAAAGATAAAACCTTATCAAGTGATGCTAGTGAAGATACCGAAAAGTTACCCACAGTAGAAGTTACGTTGTTTAACACAGAACCTGTGCAAAGAAGCATAGAGCTATATGGCCGCACTGAGCCTGATCGTGTTTTAGTGCTGGACTCTGAAGTTGATGGTCGTGTTGTTGAAATTTTAGTATCAGAGGGGCAATTAGTTCAGGAAGGGCAAGCCATCCTGAAACTTTCACTAGACGATAAACTGGAACAGCTCAATTTTGCGAAATCGTTAGTTAAACAACGTGAAATTGAATATAAAGGCGCAAGTTCACTACAAGCAAAAGGCTTACAAGGTGAGTCGTTATTAGCACAAGCTAAAGCCGCTCTTACCGAAGCTAAAGCACTTGTAAAACTAAGAGAATCCCAATTAGAAAAAAGCACAATAGTCGCCCCATTTTCTGGAGTTATTAATAATCAAAGTGTTGAATTAGGCAGTGTAGTAAGTAAGGGGCAGGCGCTATTTGAGTTAGTGGACTTATCTCCTTTGGTAGTTACAGCGCACGTAACGGAGAACTATGTCGACCTAATCGATGAAAACGCCCAAGTTGAGGTCCTTTTGGTTAATGGCAAGCGTGTTCCAGGTTCATTGCGCTATATATCAAGCATGTCTGAAGTAGGCACAAATACCTTTGTAATAGAAATTGAAATTGATAATCCAGAACAAAAAATGAAAGCGGGTATTAGTACGGAAATCGACGTCATGTTTGCACAAGAACAAGCGATCAAGGTTTCACCAGCTTTGTTATCTCTTGATAAAGATGGAAACTTAGGTGTAAAAACCGTCGTAAATGAGCGGGTAGTGTTTACTCCAATCGATATGATTAAAACAGAACAAGACGGAGTGTGGTTAGCGGGTTTTTCTGGTGAAACCCAAGTGATCACGCGAGGGCAAGGTTTTGTTCGTCCCGGTGACGAAGTAGCAGTTTCAATAACGCAAGCAGGAAACTAAATCATGCGAGGAATTATTGACGCCGCGCTAGACCGCACTCGTACCGTATTAATGATTTTTTTATTGCTACTTGTATCAGGCGCAATTACTTACAAGAACATTCCTAAAGAGTCTGATCCAGACATCACTATTCCTATTATCTATGTTTCTATAGTACACGATGGCATTTCCCCTGAGGACGCTGAACGGATGTTAATCAGGCCGATGGAGATTGAGCTGCGGTCACTCGAAGGCGTTAAAGAAATGACCTCGACAGCCAGTGAAGGGTATGGCTCGGTGCAAATAGAGTTTGTTGCTGGTTTTGATCCTAAAGACGCGATCGCTGATGTCCGTGACAAAGTAACCATTGCTAAAGCCAAGTTACCAGCAGACTCGGAAGAGCCGGTTATTAAACAAGTGAGCATGGCGGACCAGCAACCTGTAATTACCATTGTCCTATCGGGGCCAGTGCCAGAACGAGGATTGGTGACTGTTGCTCGAGCGTTAAAAGATGAAATTGAGGGATTAAGTGAAGTCTTGGAAGTCGAGGTCGGTGGCGATCGCGAGGATATTGTAGAAATTGTTGTAGATCCATTGTTGATGGAAAGTTACGGCTTAGATCAAAACGATATCCTTAATCTGTTACAACGAAATAACCGTTTAGTTGCTGCTGGGACTTTAGATACGGGAGCCGGGCGTTTTGCTGTAAAGGTCCCGTCTGTTTACGAAACAGTAAAAGATGTATATGAACAACCCATTAAAGTCGTTGGCGATAGAGTGATTACTTTTGGTGATGTTGCATCGGTTCGTCGCTCATACAAAGACCCTAGTAGCTTTGCGAGATTAAATAATCACCCTTCGGTTTCATTAGAAATTAAAAAGCGCCCAGGTGAGAACATCATCGAAACAATAGACAAGGTCAAGGCAATTGTCGCAGCGGGCCAATCAATGTGGCCTGAGCATATAGAGGTGACCTATACAGGCGATAGATCAAAAGATGTGGAAAAAATGCTTACTGATCTACAAAACAATGTTCTTTCAGCCGTGTTATTAGTTGTGATTGTTATTATTGCGACATTAGGTGTTCGGTCTGCAACCTTAGTTGGAATAGCTATTCCTGGATCATTTCTGACGGGAATATTAGTCATTTCTTTAATGGGCATGACGGTCAACATGGTGGTGTTATTTTCACTCATTATGGCGGTTGGCATGTTGGTTGATGGCGCGATAGTGGTGACTGAATTTGCCGACAGGATGATGAGCGAAGGGAAACCTAAGCGGGAGGCTTATCGCCTTGCATCTAAGAGAATGGCTTGGCCAATCATAGCCTCAACAGCTACAACGTTAGCAGCGTTTGCGCCTTTAATATTCTGGCCAGGAATGATGGGCGAGTTTATGAAGTATTTGCCCATTACTCTTATTGCAGTATTGACGGCCTCACTTGTAATGGCATTAATTTTTGTGCCAGCAATGGGCACGCTTATCGGTAAAGTTCGTCCCGTTTCAAAAGAGACAAAAGAACAATTGCTACAAGCAGAAGATGGCGATATTCGAACCTTGCATGGCTTTACTGGCAAGTACGTTCGCTTTTTAGAAAAAGCGATTACTAATCCACTGAAAAGTCTAGCTGTTTCAATCGTGATTGCAGTGACAGTTTTCACAGCGTTTAATTTTAGTGGTTTAGGATCTGAGTTTTTTCCAGACGTTGAGCCTGAGGGCGCAAGTATTGTTGTTCGCTCACATGGTGACTTATCAATATATGAGAAAGACCAAATCATGCAGCAAATTGAGCGACGACTAGTCACTCTTGATGAAATTGAGACTTTATATGCTCGCACCGGCGGAAGTGATCAAGTCGGTTATATGAGAATGAACCTTGTGGATTGGCAATTGCGACGTAAAGCGAATGAGATTATCGAAGACGTACATGAGCTGACCAAAGACATTGCAGGCGTTGAGGTTGAGGTTCGAAAAGACGAAAATGGACCAAGTGGCGGTAAGGCGTTGGTTCTTGAACTAAGTTCTCGTTATCCTGAAGAATTAAGTGATGCTGTTCGTACTATTCGAGCTGCGCTTGAAGAAAATGGTAATTTTATCAACCTTTCAGATACGGCGGACAAAGACGGTATTGAATGGCAATTACTAATCGACCGTAGTAATGCCGCACGTTTTGGTGCTGATGCAACCTTGCTAGGTAGTACTATTTCTATGGTGACCAACGGTCTTAAAATTGGTGAGTATAGACCCGACGATGTTGACGATGAATTGGACATTCGTGTTCGATATCCAGAGCACAAACGAAACATTGGCCAATTAGAAGCTGTTCGAGTGAAAACTCAATCGGGAATGGTCCCTGTCAGTAATTTTGTTGAACAAAAAGCCGTTCCAAAAGTGGATGTTATCCGACGCGTAGATGGTAGAAGAGTCGTACAAATAGCCGCCGATATGGCGCCGGGCGTATTATTGTCGCAGCAACTTCCTATTTTGACAGAAAAGTTACCTCAATTAGGCTTGAGTCCAAATATCGCGGTAAAAGTAAGAGGCGAAAACGAAGATCAGGAAGAGTCGCAGGTGTTTCTGCAAAATGCATTTATGGTTGCATTATTTGTAATGGCGATAATTTTGGTCACACAATTTAATAGTTTCTATCAAGCTGCATTAATTTTAAGTGCGGTTGTATTCTCAACGGTTGGTGTATTTTTAGGTTTGTTAATAGTCCAAAAACCTTTTGGTATTGTAATGTCTGGGATAGGGGTAATATCGCTTGCCGGTATTGTAGTGAACAACAATATAGTATTAATTGACACATATAACGTGTTGCGCAAGCAGGGCTTAAAATACACAGAAGCGATTTTGCGAACCGGCGCTCAACGTTTACGACCTGTAATGTTAACTACAGTAACAACGGTGTTAGGCCTTATGCCTATGGTATTAGAGGTGAATATTGACTTGCTCAATAGGGTAATGGAGTTTGGGGGGCCGTCAACGCAATGGTGGTCGCAACTTTCCATTGCGGTAGCTGGTGGATTAACGTTTGCTACTGTGCTGACCTTAGTTTTAACACCTTGTTTATTGGCGCTTGGTGAGCGAGTCAGAATCGCCTTGCGCACCAAGCCAACAAGTATGGCGACCAACGTTAATTGATATAGTGATTTAAACCATACATAAGACCAAAAAATACCGCAAGGGCAACGGAAAAGGCAATAATATAATAAAAGCCTCGTTTCCCTTGCTCTATTGTCCAGTCATTCATACGCAGGTATTGCCACCAAACAAGGCTTAATAACAGCGGTATAAAAAAGAAAAACTTAATCATCAAAATATCCCTTCTTCTTCATCAATGATGTCTTTTTCTTCATCAATGGTAATAGGTGAAAACTCATCTACGTATTTAGTTGGTTCAGTACCTTTAATAAAATACTCAAACTCTGTGGTATGGTCGGTTTTTCTTGATAACAGACCTGTTTTTCTGTCAATTCTTACGGAAACAATTCCTTCAGGGATCTCTCGTTTAGCAACAGGGATGCTATCTGATATTTGCGATATAAAGTCTATCCAGCCCGGTAACGCAGTAACCGCACCAGCTTCTGCACCTGATTCTTGTTCGTCGTTACTCAAATTTGCATTAAACGATGTGCGGCCAAGCGCTCGTCCTGGTGCGTCAAAACCAACCCAAGTTGTTGCAACAATTGACTCGTTAAAGCCGGTAAACCAAGTATCTGCGGCATCATTAGTTGTACCGGTTTTACCACTAAAGTCTCGACGTTTAAGCTTTTGAGCACGCCATGATGTGCCATTCCAGCCATTTCCTTTAGACCAAGTACCACCGCCCCAAATTGAGCTATTTAAGGCCTCAGAAATTAAAAATGCATTCTCTGTAGATATTACCCTTGGAGCAGCCATCTCATTGCGTGGTTGTGGACTTGTCTCCAGCATGTCGATATTCATATTGGTTAATTCAATATCATCTAAATTCGCTACCGTTTTAGTTGCTTGGTAAACCACCTCACCAGAAACTGTCTCAATACGCTCTATTAGATTGGGTTCAACTAAAAAACCACCGTTAGCAAAGGTACTCATACCTGTCACAACGGATAATGGAGTTAAAGCTGCTGATCCTAAAGAGATAGTCTCGTTTTCCGGCAAATCACTTTTAGCAAAACCAAATCGGGTTAAAAAGTCTACCGTTTTATCAACGCCTAAGGTTCTCATCACGCGAACCGCCATCACGTTTTTTGACTCCGCTAAACCACGTCTAACTCTTGTTGGACCGTTATAAGTCTCTGGTGAGTTGGCTGGTCGCCAAACACTATTTCGTTCCCATTTAGTAATAGGCGCGTCGTTGATTAATGTCGCTAGTGTGGTGCCGTTCTCTATAGCGCCTGAATAAACGAAGGGCTTTATGTTAGAGCCAATCTGGCGTTTGGCTTGAGTAATTCGGTTATACTGGTTATGAGCAAAATCGTACCCGCCAACTAACGCTAATATATCGCCATTATTCGGATTCATCGCCACTAATGAACTACTCACCAGTGGCTTTTGGCTCAGTCGATAGCTTAAGTCGTCATTTTGACGTAGCCAAATCAACGCGCCCTCTTTAAGTATTTGAGCAGCAAATTCTGGTGCATCGCCTTGTTTGTTATCATTAATATATGGTCTTGCCCATTTCAAATTATCCCAATCTAAAACTTCGACTTTGCCACCTTTTGCTAAAACATAAACAGAGTTATCCATGACATTAGTAACAACGGCAGGAATGACATCGCCATAGGCTTTTATCCTAGCTAAGTAGTTTACGATTTTGTCGCTATCCCAAGCTGCATTTTGCTCAGACGTTGAGTCTATATTTTCCGAGTCCCAAAGAAATCGGGTAGGTCCTCTGTAACCATGACGCTCATCGTAACTATGGATATTGTTGCGTACTGCTTTGCGAGCGGCAACTTGAGCGTCACCATTAATAGTCGTGTATACGTTAAATCCTTCCGTGTATGCTTTTTCTAAGCCATATCGGTCGACCATTTCTTTACGAACTTGTTCGGCGACATACGGTGCTGGTGCTGTAATTTTTGCTCCGTGGAGTTTTGCAGTTATTGGTGCCAGTTTAGCTTCTTCATAGGTTTGCTTATCAATGGCACCAACGGCAAACATTCGACCTAGTACAACGTTTCTGCGCCATTTTGCTAAGTCTGGATTACGTATCGGGTTATATCGAGTTGTCGCTTTTGGAATGCCTGCAATCATTGCTAATTGTGGCAATGTCAGCTCGCTGATATCTTTACCATAATAAACTTGCGCAGCAGCTCCGATGCCAAACGCTCGATTCCCAAAAGGAATTTTATTCAAGTATAAGGTCAGAATCTCTTCTTTACTCATGATTTGTTCTATATGCAATGCGATATAAATTTCTTTGATTTTTCGCATCCAGCGCTTATCTAGCGATAAAAATACATTTCGTGCTAATTGCATCGTAATAGTACTGGCACCTTGGGCTTTACGACCGGTTGAAATTACGACAAGTGCAGAGCGAACAACGCCAATTGGATCGATACCAAAGTGATCATAAAAACGAGAGTCTTCAGTGGCAATGATTGCATCTTTAAGCGCTTGAGGAATTTCTGAATATAAAACGGGATCTCGTCTTTTTTCACCAAATTGGGAAATTAACTCACCCTCAGCAGTGTAAACTCTCATCGGAATTTGAAAGCGGACGTCGCGAATAGAATCTTCATTTGGTAAGTCGTCTTTTACATAAAAATAAAACGCAACTATCAAGAAAACAGACAGTAACGTTCCAAAAATCATTAGCGCTACTAATTTTTTGAGCCAACTCATTGAATAAACCTAGAAAAAAATCTGCTATAAGGATAATGTAGGTAGTATAACCGGAACAGGATGATAGAAAAGGCTTTTTATTCACTCAAAAAAAGTCTAATCTTTAGTTTGTAGGATAAATAACAGGCAGCTCAGTGACTTGACATGTTAGACACAATTAGGAAGTTATTTACAAAAAGTGTTCCCTATATGGTTGGGATTGATATTGGTTCGCACTCGGTAAAAGCAGTATTGTTATCGGAACAACACGGCGTTTATAGAGTAGAGGAAGCCCTTGTCGAGCCTATGCCAAAGGGAATGATAAAGGATAGCGAAATTCAAGATATTGAAGCCGTCGCTAGAGTTATCAGCAAAATTAGAAAGCATATTCCAAAATCAGTGAAATATGCAGCGGTAGCTATTTCAGGATCCAGCGTGATTACTAAAGTCATCTATATGGATGTGACGCTTTCTGACTCTGAGTTAGAGAGTCAAATTGAAATTGAAGCTGATTCACTTATTCCATATCCGCTCGATGAAGTTAGCCTTGATTTTGAAAAGATTGACGTCAACCGAGCAGACCCATCAAAAATCGATATTTTGCTCAGTGCAGCACGTACAGAAAACATAGAAGCTCGTTCACACGCAGTGTCCGAAGGTGGTTTTGAACCTAAAGTACTTGATGTTGAAAGCTATGCTTTGAGCCGAGCTGGACAATTATGTATTGGTCAATTGCCAGACGATGCTAATGAAAAAGTCGTTGCTTTTGTAGATGTGGGCTCTCAAATTACGCTGCTTAGCATAATCCAAGGAGAGCGCTCTCTTTATACTCGTGATCAGGTTTTTGGTGGCGAACAATTTACCAATTCAATTGTTTCTTATTATGGCCGTTCTTATGAAGAGTCTGAAAAAGCAAAAGTAAATGGTGATTTACCGCCAAACTACACATTTGAAGTGTTGGCACCATTCCAGACAGCATTGTTGCAACAGATCCGCCGTTCAATTCAAATGTTTTTGAACACTAGTGAGAAAGATAATGTTGATTACATCGTTTTATCAGGCGGCACGTCGTTGATATCTGGCTTAGATAGGCTGCTTATCGACGAGTTAGGAATTCATACGGTTGTAGCTAAGCCTTTTGCCGAACTAGAAATCGCTGCTGAATTAGATTCTGAAGAAATTGAACTTGTGCAGTCACAGTTAATGATTGCGACAGGTTTAGCATTAAGGAGCTTTTCAGAATGCCATATATAAATTTACTGCCGTGGCGGGAAACAGCGCGTAAAGAGTTGCAACAACAGTTCCTTGCGATATTAGGGGCGTTGTCCGCAGTCGTCATTTTTTTATTGTTTTTATTATCTATATATTATGGTCAGCGACTTGAGGGTCAGGAATATAGAAATAATTATCTTCAAAGCGAAATTTCAATACTCACTCAACGTATTAATGAAATTCGAAACTTGAATGATAAGAAGAGTGATCTTAACAAGCGTATAGCGCTGATAGAACAGCTTCAAGAAAGTCGAAACCTAGGTACAGAAATATTTAATGAAGTAGCAGGAATGGTTCCGACAGGTATATATTTAACAAAAATAGAGAAAAAAGGGCCATCACTTTTAATTAATGGCAAAAGCGAATCAAATAACCGCTTATCGAACATGATGAGAAATATTGAGCGTTCAGAGTTACTGGAAGCTGCGGATCTTGATTCTATTATCGCCGGAGAAAAAGACACAGCCTTACTTAGCGATTTCACCATGACAGTTTCAGTTAAGAAATATGTGCCAGAAACTGAGGAGAAGAAAAAATGAATCTAGATAAATTCAATTTTGACTTCTCTGATTTTGATATCAATGATATCGATTTCGAAAATATGGGGTCATGGCCTAAGCCTGCCAAGATAGCAATGGCCGCATTTGTTGCGATAGCGGTTGCTATCGCAAGTTACATGCTACTAGTCAGTAGCAAGGTTGAAGCGCTAGACAACGCAAAATTGCAGGAAGTGCAATTAAAAAACAACTACCGTATTAAATATGGTGCTGCCGTTAATTTAGACTCATACAAAAAGCAAATGGTCGACATGGAAGGCAAGTTCTCATTATTATTAAAGAGACTTCCTACGTCGCACGAAACACCGGGTTTATTAGATGACATTACTTATGTTGGTACAACATCTGGTCTGTCTTTTATTAAAATTAACTGGTTACCTGAAGTTGAAAAACAGTTTTATACTGAGCTTCCAATTCAAATAGAAGTGTTAGGTGATTATCATGAGTTTGGACAGTTTGTTAGCCAGGTAGCGGCTTTACCGCGAATTGTAACCCTCCATGACTTTACAATTACCGAAGCTAATAACGACAAACTTCGTTTAAATGTTGTTGCTAAAACATACCGTTACAAGGAGGCAGAAAAATGATCCGTTTAGTCGTTATTCTTCTTTCTCTTACGTTAGTAGGTTGTTACGATGATGTTTCAGATATTCAGCAATATATGAATAAAATTAAGAGTGGAACACCGGTAAAAATTGAACCGATTCCCGCTGTTAACGAATTTCAGCATATTGAATACTCAATGACGTCTTCACGTAGTCCGTTTGATTTACCATCACCCGAAGTAATTCAGGATAACTACGAACCAGCACAAAACTGCTTGGCGCCAGATCCTCGTCGCCGCAAGCAGCCCTTAGAAAAATTTGCGTTGGACAATTTGAGTATGAGGGGTACTCTAGGCACAGATAAAGAAGTTTGGGCACTAATTCAAGCTTCAGATGGGTCGTTACACCGCGTGACAGAAGGGAACTTTGTTGGCCTCTTTAATGGCCGTATTACGTCGGTAAATGATAACCGAGTTGTACTTGTAGAGTTGATTCCGGACGGCGCTGGTTGCTGGAAAGAACGTACTGCTCGTGTACAGTTAGCCGATAGTTCGGCAAATGAATAAAACTAATAAGAATATGGATTGCTAAATACAATGAAAAGTAACGTTAAGTTTTATAAAGTATTGACGGCATTTTTTGCGCTATTTTTGACTTTTACCGCTGCGTCAGTGCCGCTTTTGTACGATATTAGATACTCACCTATCGTAAAAGGCGAAACCGAGTTGGAGTTTGTTTTTGATGAAAATCTATATTCAGATCCAAGTATTCAGGTATTTAATGAGCCTGCGCGAATAGAACTATTTTTTGAAGAAACGGATTTTGATGAAAGTTTAGTAAATATTCTTATTCAAAAAGAAGGCGTTATAAATATTGAAACCCAACGTCAAGATAACGGCGTGCTGGTTAGCATTCTTTTAGACTACCTAAAGTTGTATAAGTCTAGAGTGGAAGGCAATAAATTTTTTATTCGAGTATCGGACAACGCGACTACAGAAGCTCAGTCTAACAACGACACAAACATAGAGCTAATTAACCGAATTCAAGCCCTTGACTTTAGACGAGGCGCAGAAGTTAATTCAGCTACAGAAGGTAGAGTATTAGTCTTCTTAAGAGACAATATGGCTGCAGTTGACGTTACGTCAAAAGAACAACAAATATTTATCCAATTTCACAACACCGACATCCTGACAGATCTTTTATATAAAATGGATGTAGTTGATTTTGGTACTATTGTTACAGGTTTAGAAACATTCCAAAATGGCAATAATAGCCAGCTAGTGATAGATGTTGAAGGTGATTTTGAATACGATTTTCAACAATTAGATAATATTTTTACATTAACAGTAAACAAAGCGCCAGAACAACAAGGCACGCTTGCAGGCGGTTCTGAGTATCAAGGTCAACCAATGTCCTTGAACTTCCAAGACTTACCAATTAGAACTGTATTGCAAATTATCGCAGATTTTAATGGTTTCAATTTAGTGGTATCAGATACCGTATCTGGTACGTTAACGCTTCGTTTAAATAGTGTACCTTGGGACCAAGCGCTTGATATCGTGCTTCGCACCAAAGGCTTAGATAAACGTATGGAAGGTAATGTTCTTATGGTTGCGCCCTCTGATGAGTTAGCAGCTCGCGAGGCCAGAGAATTAGAAGCTAAGAAAAAGGTAGAAGAATTCGAAGTTCTTGTATCTGAATTTATCCAAATTAATTATGCAAAGGCAGCAGAAATAGCCTCGTTGTTAAAGTCTGAAGGTACGTCAATTTTGACACCGAGAGGTCAAGTTTCAGTTGATGCCCGCACTAATACATTACTTGTTAAAGATACAGCAAGTGGTATTGAGACTGTAAAAAAAGCGGTTAAGACATTAGATATCCCGATTAAACAGGTTTTGATAGAAGCGCGTATGGTAACAATTCGCGATAATATCGATGAGCAGTTAGGTATCCGTTGGGGGATCTCAGGGAATAGTTCGGACGGTAATGGCGCTACCGGTGTGTCAGGCTCGTTAGAAGGGGCTCGTCAAACTAGAATTGGTTCTATAGGCTCTGATGCAGGTCCACGCCTTAATGTTAACTTGCCTGTTGCAAGCCCTGCAGGTAGCATCGCGGTTCAAATTGCTCGCTTAGCTGATGGCACTCTACTTGATTTAGAATTGTCAGCGTTGGAACGTGAGAATAAAGGCGAAATCGTTGCGACACCAAGAATTACAGCATCAAATCAGCGTATGTCTCGAATTGAACAGGGTACAGAGATCCCTTATGTTCAAGCTGCATCAAGTGGTGCAACTTCTGTGTCATTTAAAAAAGCTGTGCTAAGTTTAGAGGTGACACCTCAAATTACGCCAGATAACAGCGTTATTTTAGATTTAAACATAACTCAAAATGCTCGTGGTGATACAGTATCTACACCAACTGGTCCTGCGGTAGCAATTGACACTCAACAACTACAAACTCAGGTTACAGCTCGTAATGGTGAAACCATCGTATTAGGTGGCATTTATCAACAACAAGTAATTAATAGTGTTAGTAAAGTGCCATTATTAGGTGATATACCATTCATTGGAAGAGTATTTAGGACGGACACATCCTTCAACGAAAAGAGAGAGTTACTAATTTTCGTAACACCTAAAATTGTGACGGATGCGTTATAAAAACATCCAATCACCAACTCTTTCTTGCATTTTAGCTACTTTTTTTGCGATAATTCGCGCCTTATTTTTGGGGCGCGACTTTTTGTGTCTGGGCTTGTTTGTTAACACACTAAAAATGTATTTGAATTAGGTAATATGGCTGAAAAACGTAACATCTTCTTAGTAGGTCCTATGGGCGCAGGTAAAAGTACTATTGGTAGGCACTTAGCAGACCAACTACATTTACAATTTGTCGACTCAGATCAGGAAATTGAACGTCGTACCGGTGCAGATATCGCCTGGGTTTTTGATATTGAAGGTGAAGAAGGGTTTCGTCAACGTGAAGAAACTGTTATCACCGACCTTACAGAAAAACAGGGAATCGTGTTAGCGACTGGCGGTGGATCAGTTGTTAGCAAAGAAATCCGCAATAGGTTATCGGCACGTGGGATAGTAGTGTATTTAGAAACACCTATCGAAAAACAAGTGGCTCGTACTCAACGAGACAAGCGTCGCCCTCTTCTTCAAACTGAAGAGCCAGCAAGAGACGTATTAATCCGTTTAGCGGAAGAGCGTAACCCGCTTTACGAAGAAATCGCTGATATTGTCGTTAAAACTGATGAGCAAAGTGCTCGTGTGGTAGCGAACGAGATTATTAGTAAATTAGATTTCTAAGCGTTGTTAGGGAGCTGTGAATGAAAAGCCTTACAGTAAATCTGGCGGAACACAGCTACCCAATTTATATTGAGCAAGGTATTGATAACTTAAATAGCTTGCTCACCCCTCATATCAAGTCTCGTCAAGTCGTCGTCGTTTCCAATGAAACCGTATTGCCGATTTTTAAGACTTCGATCGCGTTATCGCTTGAAAACTATGACGTCCGTTATTTTCAAATGGAAGATGGCGAACAGCATAAAACCTTGTATACCTACGAGCGCATAATGTCGTTTTTGCTAGAGCAACAGGTTAGCCGAGACGTAACTTTAATAGCACTAGGTGGTGGTGTTGTTGGCGATATTACCGGCTTTGTAGCTGCTACCTTTATGCGCGGCGTCGATTTTATACAAATACCAACGACTTTATTGTCCCAAGTTGATTCATCTGTTGGCGGCAAAACTGCAGTAAATCACCCACTTGGTAAAAATATGATAGGGGCCTTTTATCAGCCTAAAGCGGTGATTATAGATGTCGAGTCGCTATCAACTTTGCCCGCAAGAGAACTATCAGCTGGGTTAGCTGAAGTAGTAAAATACGGCATATTAGGTGATAAAGACTTTTTTGAATATCTAGAAGCAAATGCAGCTCAAATAATGTCACTAGATAAGGCTGTGCTGTCATATGTCATTGCAAAATGCTGTCAACTAAAAGCTGACATTGTTAGTCAAGACGAAAAAGAGCAGGGTGTAAGAGCACTATTAAATTTAGGCCATACATTTGGTCATGCCATAGAAGCAGAGCAGGGTTATGGTAACTGGCTTCATGGTGAGGCAGTTGCCGTAGGTATGGTCCAAGCAGCGACGCTTGCAGAAGTACGAGGGTGGTTATCTCAGGATGACGTTACTAGAGTCGTTAACTTGTTAAAGTTGTTTAATTTGCCGGTTGAAGGTCCAGCCAACATGAACCTTGCCTCGTATCTTAAGCATATGAAAAAAGACAAAAAGGTACTATCCCAAACGATCAGATTTATATTGCCCAAATCACTTGGTCAAGCGATACTGGTTTCAGATGTCAGCGAAAAAGAACTACAAAAAATACTGGAATGACGAATAATACATTAGCAAACGGCTTTTATATTCCTCCTTCACGTCTTCAATTTTTGGAAACTGTTCAAGAGCTATTAGCTCAGACGGGAATTGTGGCGATGGAAGGTGCTGTGGGCATAGGTAAAACCACCTTGCTTGAAGAGTTACTGACGTCAGCACTTCCTAACGCGAATAAATGTTATATAACAGCGACTAACTCATTAAATGATATTCAGGTAAGAAGTCGCATTATCGAGCAGCTGTTTGGAAACGTTTTATTTGATCCTGAAAAGCCATTGTTAAACGCCTTTCTAGAATTCTCTGGTGACAGTCAGATACTACTTGCTATTGATAATGGTCATTTTTTATCGGGTCAGCTAGTCGGCGAGCTGTTACAAGTTGTCGCGGAGTTGAAAAAGCGTGGTCTAAACATTTCGGTACTAATCGCATTTGACAAACAAATGTCAAAAACGCTAGCTAGCATTACTTCGGCTATGATAAGTGTATTGGCTATTCCACGCTTCAATGAAAAAGAAAGCTATACCTTATTAAAACAGTCCTTTGAAAATTTACCCTCTGCAGATAGTGCAAAAGTAAAGCGATGGATTGAGAACTCTCAAGGTAATCCTATTCAACTACTTGCTTTTGATACATCAGACAGCTTTAAAGTAGTTAGCCCTTTACAGATGAACTTAAAGCTTTGGGTGTCAAGCTTAGTGCTTGTAAGCTTGCTTCTAGCCATTGGTGTATATGTTTATCGACAATATTTCACACCTTCGCAAACGCTACCTAAGCCTTTATCAGAAAGCACGGTTAAATCTATTCCAGAGCCCATAGTTTCAGACTGGTCCAGCGCTAAAGTTAAGAAACAAGTAAATCAAGCTAAACTAAAAGATGACATCGTTGATAAAGCAACTCGTCAAGATATAGTGTCGGCCTTGCAAGTATCGATGCAACCAGAGACGCCAGTTAAAGAGGCGGTTATCGCGCCTATTGATACAAATATTGCCGAAGATACATCTGATAGCATAGAACATCTAAATCGTGAAAATAATCCGGTAAATGAAGGTTCACAAATTCTTTCTCAAGACTCTGAAGCTGCGATTGATAGTACAGAAAACAAAATTATCGAACCCGAAAATACACCTAAACAATCGTCAGATGTATTGCCTCCGATTGAAGTATTAAAAGTTGCAGGCTATGAAATTAATAATAGTCAAATGATGAGCTTACCTTCATCAAAATACGTGTTGCAGTTAACGGCAGTGAGTCAAGAGTCAACGTTAGAAAGTTATTTAAAAGCCCGAAATTTAGATTCAACTCAGACTCGAATATATAAAATTAGTAGAAATAATTCAGATTGGTTAGTCGTGACTTATGGTGTTTTTGATACCATATCTTCAGCAAGGGAAACAGCAAAGAAGATAGATAATAATGCTTGGGCAAAGTCAGTTGATGCCATACAGCAACAAATAAAGTCATTTAATGAATCCATAAGCCAATAGAGTTATAGATGAAAAAGAAAACGAGAGCCTTTTTAAAGTGGGCCGGTGGAAAATATAGCTTGGTAGAACAAATAAACAGCCGTTTGCCGGAAGGTAAAAAGTTGATTGAGCCGTTTGTTGGCGCTGGTTCAGTATTTTTAAACTCAGATTATGACAACTACTTATTAAACGACGTAAATCCAGATTTAATCACTTTGTATAAGTATGTAAAAGCTAGACCTGTTACATTTGTTAAAGACGCAAAAAAGCTATTCGTTCCTAAAAATAACGATAAAGTCGCGTATTACGGACTTAGAAAAGAGTTTAATGAAACAAACGATCCTTATCTAAGATCTTTGTTATTTCTGTATTTAAATCGCCACGGCTTTAATGGTTTATGTCGTTACAATTTAAAAGGTGGTTTTAACGTCCCATTTGGCGATTATGGCAAACCTTACTTTCCTGAAGACGAAATTTTCGCTTTTTCCGAAAAGGCTAAAAAAGCAAAATTTGTTTGTGAAGACTACAAAAAGACGTTCTCTAGAGCACGCAAGGGCTCAGTAATCTATTGTGATCCTCCATATGCACCTCTGTCTTCCACAGCTAATTTCACTAGTTACGCAACTGGTGGATTTGATGCCAACGAACAAGCTAAGTTAGCTCAGGTTGCGGAAAGAGCTGCATTTAAAAGAAATATACCAGTATTAATAAGTAATCATGATACTGAGTTGACGAGAAAGTTATATGATCAAGGCGATCAAAGTTTTGTAAAGGTAGCAAGAAGCATAAGTCAAAATGGAGCTGGAAGACAAAAAGTCAGTGAGATTTTTGCGTTTTACGCGGCTAAATCAGATTGATTTTAAACGCCATGCCTTTTAACAGATCAAGATAGTACCAGATTTACGATAGTGATGAGTAATAAAACCAGCCCCACGGCCAGTATGACGCCGGCTAATATAAAAGGAAAAGGAGTGTCGGTGGCAAAATCTTTTTTATGTGTCTCAGATTTTTGCACGCCAAAGAAAGCCGCTGCTACGCTTTTAAACGCCTGAATTAAATTCAAATTGAATTACCTTATGCTTTTACTCGGGGTGTTATCAGAGAACTCAGGGTATTTATTGGTCTCTTCACCATACATCAATTCGATTAAATCAAAAAAATGAAACTGTGTTGTATTGCTGTCAGTAATCCAGCCCCACCATGTTGGTTTTTTTACAACTACAGGTGAGCACTCAGTTACTTCTTCTTTTTCAGTCAGGCACGAAATACCGTCAGCATTGACTGATAATCCTATTCCGACGAAAAACAGCGAAGCGGCAACAAATTTTAAGGGTTTAATCATTTGACTGCCTCCCTAAACAAGTTTGAGTAATAAGCATAATGTTAATTTGCTACTTTACATGACTAGTGCGATAAATCACCAACTTTTTGAGGTAAATATGAAAAAAGTTAATTTTTCATATGTGTTATTATGCACAGATAATTTTACGGGATTTGTAAACATATGAAATTGCCTAAACTACAACAACTAAAATATTTAGTTGCACTCCATGATACTGGTCATTTTGGTCAGGCTGCCAAGAAGTGTTTTGTTTCTCAATCTACATTATCAAGTGCAATTCAGGCGTTGGAAGAGCAGTTAGACTCACAACTGGTTGAGCGAGATCATAAAACATTTGTTTTCACTGCGTTAGGCCAAGATGTTGTGCTCAAAGCTCGGAAAATAATTGAATTAAGTTCAGATCTTGTTGCAACGTCTACCTCCAATGGTGATGAGTTTGTAGGTGAGTTACACGTTGGTATTATCCCAACGATTGCCCCGTTTGTGTTATCTGAGCTAATCCGTCACAGTAGTAAAACTTACCCTAACTTAAAACTCTTTTTGCGCGAAGACACATCTGAAAACAGTTTAGCGTTACTTCGTAGTGGGCAACTAGATATGGTGCTGTTAGCAACACCTTACGACACTACGGAATTTGTTGAGCTTACCTTAGCGAGAGACCCATTTTTTAAGGTTTCACATCCCGATAACACGAATGGTCAAATATACTTATTGGAGAGTGAGCATTGCTTATCTGATCACGCCATTTCAGGCTGTCATTTGACCGACAACTCTCATATCCATCCATTTCAAGCAAGTAGCCTAAATTCTCTTTTAGCTATGGTTGAGGGACATAAAGGAGAAACGTACTTACCAAAACTTGCCATAAACTCGGGCGTATTAAATCACTCTGAGTTAGTTTCAGAGCCTTTAGGATATGAAAATGCAGCCAGAAACCTCAGCTTAGTGTGGCGAAAGACCAGTCAACGTCGCGAGTTTTACGTAGCTGTAAGCTCTATGTTTAAAGCAGTGGTCGATAATAAGTTACTGTAAACTGGACTTAAAACTGAACTGAACTGCACTCGAAAATTAAACGTTCTTAGTTAAACCTTAGGGTGGGAAATAAGTCCCACTCAAGGAGAAATTATGAAAAGTTTAATTATTGTATCGCTTTTATTTGCTGGTATTTTCGGTGCTCAGTTTGTTCATTCAAGTGAAGTAACTAATGAAAACAGAGCTGTTCAGTTGCAAGGTATCGATCAAAAAACGCAAGTTGCGGAACAGTCTACAAATTCAAAGCTAGACGTAAATGAAGCAACGGCAGAGCAACTTGTTGCGGTAAAAGGCATAGGGCCATCAAAAGCTGCTGCTATCATTCAATACAGACGTGAAATTGGTGGGTTTAAAACAATTGACGAACTTATAGAAGTGAAAGGTATTGGCCAAAAAGCATTGGCCAAACTTAAACTGGTATTAAAGGTTTAGAGTTCACTATTGCTCTGAAGTACTGAGATTTGCTCATCCGCCCAATTTAGCGCACTTGCGTAAATCTCAGGCACTTGCACACCAACAAGACCTAACGCTTTTTCCGCTTCAGACTCTGACTCCCAATCGCCTCTCTCATAAGCTTTGGCCAGTCTAAGAAATTCAGCTAACTTACCTTCATTATTTATTAGGGCGACCTTGATTTCATTAGCTAAAGGTAACTGTTCCATTACCTTTTCAATTGTTTCATCTAAAATTGCATCAATTAGTGACATCATTCCAGTTAAAAACGCTTTGCCTATATCCTGGCTTTTTTCTGCTAGGGCAAGTTGTTCACAGAATCGCGCTCTGACCATAGACATTTTTAACAGTTCATCAGGCTTTGAGCTGTTTGCCTGTGTAGAAAAAAGAAGAGAGATAAACTTCTTTAGCTCTAAATGACCCAAAGCGATAATAGCTTGCTTAATCGTTGATATTTCACTAACTCTTGAGAATGCAGCGGAGTTTGCGTATCTGAGCAGTTTGTACGAAAGGTTAATATCTCGTTCAAAAACTTGTGTAATTTTAGGGATGTTTACGTCTTCGTTTGATGTCTCGTATAAAAGTTCAGCTAACGTCATTTGTGCCGGAGAAAGGTTTTTTGTTTTTACCATTTCTGGTTTGGAAAAGAAAAAGCCTTGAAAATAAGTGAAGCCGGCTTTTTTGCACCACTCAAACTCTTCCAATGTTTCTACTTTTTCCGCCAGCATTATAATTTCTGGATACGCTTTGAGATCTTCCAGAACTTGTAAAATTTCGTCTTGAGGCATACTGCGAAGATCAATTTTTATCATTTGTATATAAGGATAAAAGTGCTTCCAAACGGGCTTATGCTCATAATCGTCAAGTGCAATGGTGTAGCCTAACTCGTGTAGCTTTTGCACTTCAGCGAGTAACCTTTTACCCGGTTGTATCGTCTCTAACAGCTCAACAACAAGCGAATTGGGAGACATCATGCTAGGGTATTTTTTGACTATAGTTTCGAGGGTGAAATTGATAAAGGCAGGTTTGCCGTCTGTTAAATCTTCCAAACCGAAATTTATTTGTGCTCCCTCAATAATTCTAGAAGTAGCCATGTCACCGTCAACATCTGGGAACACGTTGTCTACGCCATCTCGAAAAAGAAGTTCATAGGCATAAAGGTTTTTGTCAGCATCCAAAATGGGTTGGCGCGCCGCGTAAAAGTACATTAAAAAATCACCGAAATTAGTTTGGTCGTTCAATTATTAGCTTGTGTGATTCTAGACGTAATTCCACAAAAACTCATCTTATTTATTAATAAATTCATGTTGCTAGCGTTTCGTTTTGCTCGTTTTTCTATTTATAGAATATTCTCAAATATATTTTTAATAACTTTTTGATTCCATACTATAATTAGTCGAAGTTACTAGTAAAAGATAAAGATTTTTCGATTTTGTCCGATAACGTCTAAACTAAAATTACTAATGAATAACAATAAATTTTCTACGAAGGTTAGTTTGTTTGTTGTTTTAAACTTTAATTAGATAAAAAACCGAAGGTTTACACTAATGTTGAATTTTTTGAAACCGTCTATCCCTGACGGACACACAACGGTAAGTATACGAGAATTAAACGAACTTAAAGAGAAAGCGCTTGCTTATGACAGTTTCTCTAATAGTAACTCGTTAGAAATTGCCCATAAAATTCATGAAACTGCCAAAAGTGTAAACGAGGTAGCGGAAGAAAAGCTGCATTCAATAGATGCAGGATTTCAAGAAATTACTGCGTTTCTAGATCAGAGTAATGAAATAGAAATCAACTCTTCAAGCTCTCAAGAAAGTGCCAATGAAACCTACCAAATGAGCCAAGAGTCAATTGAACAGTTAGCGAGTTTGGTAAATACCATTAAAAGCTCTGCAACTTTTATTTCAGAATTCACGCAGTTGCTATCGTCATTAGATGAAAACAGTAAAAATATTGACCACCTAGTTGAATCGATTAAAGGTATCGCCGAACAAACAAACTTGTTAGCACTAAACGCCGCCATCGAAGCCGCCCGAGCGGGTGAACATGGGCGTGGTTTTGCGGTCGTTGCAGATGAGGTTCGTTCATTAGCAAATACCGCCAATAGTTCGGCAGACCAAATTCAAACTGAAATGAAAAAAATCATGGATATATCTTCATCCATTATTACTAAACAGTCTGAAGTTGAAAACTTAATGGATACCTCCGTTAGCATTGCAGATGAAACCACATCTCGCCTTAGTGCTTTAGCGGAACTTGCTGAAACCAGCAAGTCATCGGTTGAACAAACTATTACTATGGTGCAGCATCAATTAACGTCCTCACAAGACATACTGAATCATTTAGCGCAAATAAGAGAAGAAACAGAGCAAACCGTTTCTGGCTCGTCGCAAAACTTAGCGTTAAGCGCTCAGTTAATTGAATCGTTAAAAAATAAGTAACAAGAACTTTATTTAATGCCAATTAATTGTTGGCGATGCCGTTTATAAATCTAGTTTATAAGGGAGTCTTTCACTACAAGCACTAATATAAGCCTCGTTGTGGACAGACTCCTCATTACAAAATCGTTCTATCGCGTCGTGAAAAGGTTGTAGAAAAATTGAGTGCAACGAAGTTGTCTCAACCGGCTTAAATCCCCGAGCGATCTTATGCTCACCCTGAGTGCCAGGGTTGAAACGTTTTATTTTGTGCTTTATGCAATACTCTATGCCTTGGTAGTAACACGCTTCAAAGTGCAAATAATCAAACTCCGCCAACGCTCCCCAATAACGCCCATAAAGTGTATCTTCATCAACGAAGTAAAGTGCAGTTGCAACGATTTCGTCTTCTTTAAAACACAGGAGGAGTCTAACTTTTGTTGCTAATGATTTGAATATCTCTTGAAAAAAGGCAAGTGAAAGATAGCCTGAACGACCACGTTTGATATAAGTACTTTGATAACTCAAATAAAATGCATTTAACTCGTCATTAGTAATTTGTTCGCCGCTTTTCCAGCTAAATGAAAAATGACTTTTAACTTTACTTCTCTCTTTTAAAATCATTTTTCGCTTGCGAGCCGTCAATATCGACAAAAAGTCTGTGAAACTTTTAAATTGATTGGATTCGTTTTGCAATAAACACTCGTCAATTGCATCTAACTTCGCGATATTCCTATTATTGAACCAATGGAACTGATGGCCTTTACGGGTAATAAAGTTCTTCGCATCGTTAATTTCTTTTTCTGCGAATAATAAGTGAACACCGGAATATTGATTTGACTCAGCGTATTGGAAAGCAATGCTTAAAGCCTCATTCATACTTAGCGTTAAGTTGCCAACAAGTTTGCGACAAGGAACAGGAGAAAAGGGGATGCCAATAGTATATTTGGGATAGTAATGAATGCCATTTCGATGAAAAGCATCTGCCCATGCCCAATCAAACACGTATTCACCATAGGAGTCAGTCTTTTGATAGCCGATTAGTAAACCATATTTATCGTCGCTGTCTTCGCACAATAGATACTCTGGAATCCATCCTGTACCTTGACCGATGCTACCACTATTTTCTAATGCAGCTAAAAATTCAAAAGAGTGGAAAGGACAGTTCACATTAGCGAATAAAATACGCTTTTGATTTGCAGTTAAATCGTTGATTGAAGACAAGACACGCCAGGAATTAGGCAATATTAAATTTTCATTAGCTTTAACTTCGCGCACAAATTGCCTCAATGTCATGTTATTCGTAGTTTAGTTGATGGAAATAGATATTGATTAGGGTATTATTAACGCCTAATTTTATATAATCTGTACATTAAATTTTTAAACCCACCATCTAGAGTAGACTTTAAAATATGCAATTAGAAGTAACAAGAGCTAAAGCCTTTGCCGGATTTACATGGGTAAAACAGGCTTGGAAAATTTTTACTCTAAAACCAGCGGTTTTTATGGCAATGAGCGCCATTATAATAGTTATTTCAATTCTTCCCGCATTTATTCCATATGCGAATTTTATCGTGTTGTTCTTAATGCCTTTTATATCATTAGGCTTTTATCAAGTAACATCAAATGTAGAACATAACGAGCCAACAGATGTACCAGATATCTTTCAGTATTTAGGACAGATTCCTAAATATGCCGTGTTGTTAAGAATCGCAGCGGTAACCTTGATATTATCTATACCAATTACCATGGTAGCGAGCGATATGCAGTTGTTATTCGCCGAGCAAAAGTTACCGTCATTTTCTGATGTATTGTTATTGGCCATATTATTTTTCGTGAACGCAATGATAACGGCGTTTGCTGCCCCCACTGCATGGGTTGCGCCTGAAACACCTTTGTCGACAATTCTAAAAAATAGTTTTAAAGCCTGTTGGATAAATGCAATGCCATTAACAGTATTTGGTTTAATAGTGTTGTTAATTGTAATGGTGAGTATGCCGTTAATTATTTTTGGTTGGTTAATCGCATATGCAATCACAACAGTTGCATTTTTACAGGCCTTTTTGGATATTTATCAACCGGTGAAACCTGCGACTGATGATGCGTTTGTTGAAAGTACAGTCTCATCAAATCGAGATAGTGACATAGAACAATAAATGAGTTTTAAACAACCGGTACAATACGATCCGATTACAGATCCTAAAAAGCTCTACAACAGGGCCCTTTACTGGTTGTCGAAAAGAGATTATTCAATTGCAGACTTTTCAAAAAAGCTAGATAAAGTCTGTCTAATTCAAGAAATGAAAGATGATTTAATCGTTCGTTTAATTGAAAATGACTGGTTAAGTGAAAAACGTTATACAGCCGCATTTGTTAGAAGCAAAATATCCGCTGGATTAGGTGCGTTTAGAATTATTAATGACTTGAAGCAGCATGGAATAAAGGACACCGATGCTAAAGCTTGTATTGAAGAGCAGTCTGTAGACTGGTTTGAGCAAGCTAAAGCAACGTATATGAGAAAGTATGGTGAAACCACCATTGAAGAATATAAAGAACGAGCGAAACGTTTTCGATATATGCAATATCGAGGTTTTTCGATTGATCAAATTAATTATGCAATGTCGCCAAACGAAGATTGAGCGACTAATACAACTTTTTAGGTAACGCACATGTACAATACAACTGCCAGTTTAAGAACTGCCTTTTTAGATTTTTTTGCCTCTAAGCAACACCAAGTGGTGGCTTCAAGTTCATTAGTGCCAGGTAACGATCCAACACTATTATTTACTAATGCTGGGATGGTGCCATTTAAAGATGTTTTTTTAGGTGCGGAACAGCGACCATATACTCGAGCTACTAGTTCTCAGCGTTGTGTTAGAGCTGGTGGTAAGCACAATGATTTAGAAAACGTCGGTTATACCGCCCGCCACCATACTTTCTTTGAGATGCTAGGCAATTTTAGTTTTGGTGACTATTTTAAACTTGATGCAATTCAATACGCGTGGGAGTTTTTAACTCAAGTACTTGGTCTACCAGAAGAAAAACTATTAGTAACTGTTTATGAAACTGATGATGAAGCGTTTGATATTTGGAACAAAAAAATAGGCGTTCCAGCTGAAAAAATAATCCGCATTGGTGATAAATCTGCAGATAAAAAATTCGAGTCAGACAACTTTTGGTCTATGGGTGATACAGGTCCTTGTGGGCCATGTTCTGAAATATTCTATGATCACGGTGAGCATATTTGGGGAGGGCCTCCAGGATCTCCAGAAGAGGATGGTGACCGTTTTATCGAAATTTGGAATATTGTATTCATGCAATTTAACCGATCAGCTGATGGTGAAATGGCTAAATTGCCGAAGCCATCTGTGGATACGGGGATGGGTATTGAACGAATTGCAGCAATATTACAAGGCGTTCACTCAAACTATGAAATTGATATTTTCCAAAATCTAATCAAAGCGACAGCCACGTTGTTAAACGTACAAGATTTAGAAAATAAGTCCTTGAGAGTTATTGCCGACCACATTCGTTCATGTTCGTTTCTAATCGTGGATGGAGTCATGCCTTCGAATGAAGGCCGTGGATATGTTCTACGCCGAATTATTCGAAGAGCGGTAAGACACGGACATCAATTAGGAGCAAAAGGACTGTTTTTCAATAAACTAGTATCTACGCTTGTTGAGCAAATGGGTGAAGCCTATCCTGAGCTTGCTCAAAAACAAGCGGTAGTAGAAAAAATGTTGAGAATTGAAGAAGAGCAGTTTGCAAAAACCTTAGAGCGCGGTTTAGCGATGTTAGAGTCGCAGTTATCGACTCTTGAAGGTAGCGAAATTCCAGGTTCGGTAGTATTCAGTCTTTATGATACTTATGGCTTCCCTGCCGATTTGACAGCAGACATTGCGAGAGAAAAAGAGCTAACAATTGATGAGTCGGGTTTTGAAGCTCACATGTTAGAGCAACGTAAAAAATCACAAGCCGCTTCATCATTTAAAGCTGACTACAATAACCAATTAACATCACAACAACAGAGTGAGTTTACTGGTTACGACAACGAAGAATTTGCCGGCAAAGTCGTTGAACTGTTTGCAAACGGTGCTTCTGTCGATGAACTTTCTGATGGTCATCAAGGCATAGTAATATTGGACAGCACTCCTTTTTATGCTGAGTCTGGTGGTCAGTCTGGTGACAAGGGCGAAATTCAAGTTGCGGGCGGTACTTTTGTTGTTGCTGATACGCAAAAATTAGGTAACGCAGTCGCTCACTACGGCACTGCAAATGGCAACATTAAATTAGGCGACGACGTTAGCAGTAAAATTGATTCGGCACGTCGAAATGCAATAAAGAAAAATCACTCTGCAACGCATCTGATACATGCGGCGTTAAGAAATGTATTAGGAGAGCATGTTGGACAGAAAGGTTCATTAGTTGAAGCGGATAAGTTTCGCTTTGATTTTTCCCATTACGAAGGCGTAACAGCGGAACAGCTTAGAGAAGTGGAGTTACAAGTAAACCTACAAATACAACGCAATTTACCACTTAACACCGAAGTAATGGCGATTGATGCAGCGAAAGAGAAAGGCGCAATGGCGCTGTTCGGCGAAAAGTATGACGACGAAGTTCGAGTAGTCACAATGGGCGATTATTCTATCGAGCTTTGTGGTGGTACACATGTTAGTCGTACAGGTGATATCGGTTTATTTAAAATAATTAGTGAAGCGGGTATTGCTGCTGGTGTTCGCCGTATCGAGGCCGTGACCGGTTTAGCAGCGATAGAGCATGTACATGATCTTGAGTCTGTAATTGCAAACGCTGCAGCTGCTCTGAAGTCGGAACCAAGTGCGCTGGTCGAAAAAGTTGAGCAGTCAATTTTACGCACTAAAACGTTAGAAAAAGAGCTCCGTGGATTACAAGATAAAATGGCAAGTGCGCAAGGTAGTAACTTGTCTGAGCAAATTAAAGTTGTAAATGGCGTTAATGTTTTGCTTGTTAATTTAGGCGAGGCAGATCCTAAGTCATTGCGCGGTCTAGTCGATGATTTAAAAAATAAAATTGGCTCTGTAGCGTTATTGCTTGCTGCTACATCAAGTGGCAAAGTAAGTTTAATTGCTGGTGTAACCAAAGATCTTGTTGGTAAAGTTAAAGCTGGCGAGCTAGTTAACGTTGCTGCTGCTGAGGTTGGTGGTAAAGGCGGAGGTCGTCCTGATATGGCCCAAGCTGGTGGTTCACAACCAGAAAACGTTGAGCTTGCGATTAAAGCTGCGGATGAGTTTTTATTAAATAAACTTAGCTAGGCATTTGTGCATTGGCACTATTCGTACAAAAATATGGCGGCACATCGGTAGGTTCTATTGAACGTATCAATGCTGTCGCTGATCGAATAATTCATACGGTCCAGCAAGGACATCAAGTTGTGGTTGTTGTATCCGCTATGAGCGGAGAAACAAACCGACTTATCAATCTGGCCGAGCAAGTCGCACCTAACTATGCGAGCTCGGCAAGCCGTGAGCTAGACGTTTTGATGTCTTCAGGTGAGCAGGTTAGCGCATCTCTTTTATCTATTGCTCTCGTTTCGAGAGGCTTTTCAGCAATTTCTCTACTAGCCGATCAAATTGGTATTCGAACTACATCGACGTTTGGTAAGGCTCGCATCGTTTCAATTCAAGCTGATATTTTACGAGAACATATACAGCATGGTCGTATTGTTATAGCGGCTGGTTTTCAAGGACGTGACGAAGAAAACAATATTACAACGTTGGGACGGGGTGGAACGGACACGTCAGCTGTTGCAATAGCTGCAGCAATAAATGCCGATGAATGCCAAATATTTACAGACGTTGAGGGTGTTTACACCACAGATCCAAGACTTGAACCAAATGCAAAATTACTAAAAACAATAGCGTTTGAAGAAATGATTGAGTTGTCGAGTTTAGGCGCAAAAGTATTACAAAAGCGATCGGTTGAATTAGCTGGAAGGTTTAATGTCAAACTAAGAGTTTTGTCTAGTTTCATAGCATTTAACAAAGATACGTCAGATCAAGGCACATTAATTACCTACGAGGAGAGTGAATTGGAAGACTTGTTAATTTCGGGAATTGCAGCAACAAAAGATGAAGCTATGATCTCTTTCTCAAATGTTGGCGTAGATTTCTTTAGTGGTGCAGATGTTTTATCTTTGTTATCCGATAAGTCAATCGAAGTGGATATGATTAATCAGAGCTTGAATGCTAAGCGTGACAACAAAGAAATTGACTTTGCATTTACTGTAGGACTAGACGATTTTAAGGCGACTATGTCCCTTTTACAGCAATATATTGAAAAAAATGAAAATATTTGTTCTGAAAGTATGCAAGGTAGTGAAACTGTTGCTAAGATTTCTGTAGTTGGAATCGGAATGAGAACTCATGCTGGTGTTGCATCAAAAGTATTATCGACATTAGCTAAAGAACATATTCCTGTGTTGTTGATTTCCACCTCTGAGATTAAAATTTCAGTACTGATTGATCAAAGGTATACGGAACTTGGTGTAAGGGCGCTTCATAACGCCTTTGAATTACACATGTAAAATCAATTCAATTGTAAGATGCTTTAACTCTAGGTAGAATAGCAAAGATCAGCCTTGTGCTGGTATGTAGCTTTCACTTTATGAAAGAAACCTAAGTAAGCATATTAAGGAGCTTAGAATGCTTATACTAACTCGTCGTGTTGGTGAAACGTTAATGATCGGTGATGAAGTTACCGTGACTGTCTTAGGAGTGAAAGGCAACCAAGTAAGAATTGGTGTTAATGCCCCTAAAGAGGTAGCGGTTCATCGTGAAGAAATTTATATGCGAATTCAAGCAGAAAAAGGCGGAGCGCCTTCGGAAGCTGAATAAGCAGCAACCGGCCTAGTGCCGGTTTTTTTATGTTTATTTTTTATCTGATAGTTATATCTATAATTTAGTAATGGTTAAATTTGATCCTGTTTAATTTAAATTGGTTAAAATCAACGCAAACAAACGCGATTTTACAAATTTTTGTTTGACTTATATTTGTAGATCATTACTATACACCCCGCATTGATTGGAGAGGTGGCCGAGTGGCTGAAGGCGCTCCCCTGCTAAGGGAGTATAGGGTTTGTAGCCCTATCGGGGGTTCGAATCCCCCCTTCTCCGCCATTCTTTGTGTTTTTATGTATTGCGCGCTCGTAGCTCAGCTGGATAGAGTACCTGGCTACGAACCAGGCGGTCGGAGGTTCGAATCCTCCCGAGCGCGCCATTCATAAAGTTTTAAATATTGCGCGCTCGTAGCTCAGCTGGATAGAGTACCTGGCTACGAACCAGGCGGTCGGAGGTTCGAATCCTCCCGAGCGCGCCATTTTAAATACCCTCAAAATTATTCAAAATAAACCCTGCAAAAACGGAATTTTCAATCTAGGTTTAACTAGTTTCTAAAGATTATTGCGCGCTCGTAGCTCAGCTGGATAGAGTACCTGGCTACGAACCAGGCGGTCGGAGGTTCGAATCCTCCCGAGCGCGCCATTCTTTCAAAACAAACAATCTACAAACTCAAAAAAATATCGTCATAAAAATCAGATCTGCCTCGGGTCGGATGAGAACCTCCGTTAGGTTCGATAATTTTGTATGGAACAAAATTAAACGCCTTTAGGCGGCCCGAAGGGCGAAGTACAGGATGTACGTAGTAATCCTCCCGAGCGCGCCATTCTTTCAAAACAAACAATCTAAAAACTCAAAAAAATATCGTCATAAAAATCAGATCCGCCTCGGGTCGGATGAGAACCTCCGTTAGGTTCGATAATTTTGTATGGAACAAAATTAAACGCCTTTAGGCGACCCGAAGGGCGAAGTACAGGATGTACGTAGTAATCCTCCCGAGCGCGCCATTCTTTCGAAACAAACAATCTAAAAACTCAAAAAAATATCGTCATAAAAATCAGATCCGCCTCGGGTTGGATGAGAACCTCCGTTAGGTTCGATAATTTTGTATGGAACAAAATTAAACGCCTTTAGGCGACCCGAAGGGCGAAGTACAGGATGTACGTAGTAATCCTCCCGAGCGCGCCATTCTTTCAAAACAAACAATCTACAAACTCAAATAAATATCGTCATAAAAATCAGATCCGGCTCGGGTCGGATGAGAACCTCCGTTTTCAAACTTGAATATTATCTTTTAGTTCTTTTATATCCTAAACTTACTCAGCAACAAAAACGCACCTCAAAACAATTTTATTCATTAATTTGTTTTGTTTTAACTGTCTTTGTTTACAAGATACGGTTGCAAAATTTTCGTAAAACTTTTGTTTTTAGAGTGTTTTATGTTAATTAAGAGTTAAAGCTCTAAAAGTATGAGAATAAAGCTCATGTATTTTAATTCCAATTTCATGGTTTTATATTCAAAAGCTTATGTTAAGTAAGGAAAAGTAATGTCTGTATCAGAGTTATTGTACGAAGCTGCGATTTTAATGTTAGTAGGCATGGTTGTCGTATTTGTGTTTTTAACCTTGCTAATTTTTGCAACAAAATTGTTATCAAAATTTGCGGCTGGTGATACATCAAACTTAAAAGCTCCAGATTCTGCACCGCGCACTAAATTAAATGCACCAGAGCCTGTTATCGCCGCAATAAGTGCCGCCATCCATCAATATAAACAAAATAAAAAGTAAAGGACTGTCAAATGAAAAAGCCCTTATTACTAACAGAATTAGTATTACGTGACGCCCATCAATCTCTTCTCGCTACGCGTCTTCGACTCGAAGATATGCTCCCGATTGCTGATAAGCTCGATAAAGTTGGATATTGGTCAATGGAATCTTGGGGAGGGGCAACATTTGATTCGTGTATTCGTTATTTAGGTGAAGATCCTTGGCACCGTATTCGAGAGCTAAAAAAAGCAATGCCGAACACAAAACAACAAATGTTGTTGAGAGGACAAAATTTACTGGGCTATCGTCACTATGCTGATGATGTTGTTCGCAAGTTTGTAGAGCGCGCCCACCATAATGGCGTTGATGTTTTTAGAATATTTGACGCTATGAATGATATCCGAAATTTAGAGACAGCTATTAAATCGGCGGTTGATGTCGGTGCACATGCGCAAGGCACGATTTCTTACACCGTATCGCCAGTTCATAATCTAAATACTTGGTTAGATATGGCGAAAAGACTTGAAGACATGGGTAGTCACTCGATATGTATTAAAGATATGGCGGGTCTACTAAGGCCATATGAATGTGAAGAGTTAATTACAGAATTAAAGGCAACAGTTGATCTACCGATAGCGATGCAATGTCATGCAACAACCGGCTTATCAACAGCGACTTATCAAAAAGCGATCGATGCAGGCATTGATATGCTCGATACCGCTGTTTCTTCAATGAGTATGACTTATGGTCACAGCGCTACTGAAACTATGGTTGCTATTGTTGAAGGAACCGATCGCGATACGGGTTTAGATTTAGAGTTGTTAGCAGAAATCGCTGCCTACTTCCGTGATGTCCGTAAGAAATATGCAAAGTTTGAAGGTAGCTTAAAGGGCGTTGACTCTCGTATATTGCTAGCGCAAGTGCCAGGCGGAATGTTAACTAATATGGAAAATCAGTTACGAGAGCAAGGCGCAGAAGATAAACTTGATGATGTATTAAAAGAAATTCCAATTGTTCGAAAAGATCTTGGTTACATACCTTTAGTTACACCAACGTCACAAATTGTAGGAACACAAGCGGTTCTTAATGTATTAACTGGCGAGCGATACAAATCAATTACTAAAGAAACTGCCGGTGTATTAAAAGGTGAATACGGCGCTACTGCAGCACCAGTGAATTCAGAGCTACAAGCCAAGGTTCTTGATGGTGCGGAAGCTATTACTTGTAGACCAGCAGATGTTCTAGACGACGAACTCGATAAGCTAACTGATGAATTAGCGACTAAAGCCAAAGAGAATGATATTGAATTAGCAACAGATGTTGTTGATGATGTACTGACTTATGCTCTGTTCCCACAAATTGGCTTAAAGTTTTTAGAGAATCGAAATAACCCAGATGCTTTTGAACCAGCGCCGACGGGACTTGAAACTAAATCATCAGAACCAGCAGATATCAAATCCAAAGGCAACGAGGTTGAAGCTTATTCAGTATCGGTAGATGGTAAAGCCTACGAGGTTGTTGTCGCACCGTCAGGCACTATAGCAAGCGTAGAGCCTGCGCCATCTTCTTCTAATCCAGCATCACCAGTTCAGGCGGTAAACCCCACGTCGTCTACACCTTTAGAAGCGCCATTAGCAGGTAATATATTTAAAGTATTAGTTAAGCCTGGCCACGTCGTTCAAGAGGGCGATGTAGTTATTATCTTAGAGGCAATGAAAATGGAAACAGAAGTTCGTGCGCAGCATGCTGGCGAGGTTGTATCTGTTGAATGTAAAGAAGGCGATGCAGTGTCAACTGGCGACGTATTGTTAAGCATAGGATAATTATATGGAAGGCTTACAAATTTTGTGGGCGTCAACGGCATTGGCTAATTTTGAAATTGGTCAAATTGTAATGATGCTGGTTGGTTGCTTACTGTTATTTTTGGCGATTAAAAAAGGTTTTGAGCCGCTATTGTTATTGCCGATTGGTTTTGGCGCGATATTAGCAAACATTCCACTTGCTGGTTTCACAGAGCCAGGTGGTGTGCTTTATTATATCTATTATGTGGGTATAGAAACTGGAGTATTCCCATTACTCATATTCATGGGCGTAGGTGCAATGACGGACTTTAGTGCGCTTATAGCTAATCCAAGAATGTTGCTTCTTGGTGCTGCCGCGCAGTTTGGGATATTTGCCACTTTATTTGGCGCCATTGCACTGAATTTAGTACCAGGGTTTGAATTCACGTTAAAGGACGCATCGGCAATAGCCATCATAGGCGGTGCAGATGGTCCAACGGCTATCTTTCTTGCCTCTAAACTTGCCCCGGATTTATTAGGAGCGATTGCTGTTGCGGCGTATTCATATATGGCTTTGGTTCCTATTATTCAACCGCCTATTATGAAAGCGCTAACTACACCGGAAGAACGACAAATAAAAATGGAGCAACTTCGAGTTGTCAGCAAAAAAGAGAAAATCCTTTTTCCGTTAGCCGTTCTTATGTTAACAATTCTATTTTTACCAGCAGCAACTCCGTTAGTCGGCATGTTCTGTTTAGGTAATTTGATGAAAGAGTCGGGAGTAGTAGATCGTTTAAGTAACACAGCACAAAACGAACTTATCAACATAGTAACCATCTTTTTAGGATTAGCGGTTGGCTCTAAACTTAGTGCAGAACAATTTCTAACGCTAGAAACGCTAGGTATATTAGGACTAGGCGCGGTAGCCTTTAGTATTGGTACTGGCACGGGAGTACTGATGGCCAAGCTGATGTCTAAGTTTAGCGACAAACCGATCAACCCACTTCTTGGTGCTGCCGGAGTTTCAGCAGTTCCAATGGCAGCGCGAGTTGTCAATAAAGTTGGTCTGGAAGCAAATCCGCATAACTTCTTGTTAATGCATGCGATGGGACCAAATGTTGCGGGTGTATTGGGCTCAGCAGTAGCTGCGGGTATTCTTTTAGCTCTTGTTGGCTAGGTGCCGGGATGAAATCGTAACATTATAAAAACAAAAGCCTATTTATTGAAAAATGAATGGGCTTTTTTTTTGCAAATAAACTATCACATCTTCATTGTTGGAATAGTGTTCGTTTGTTATACTTTTATCCCGTCCTATGTACATCCAATTTAATTTTTTAACACTCACTTTGCTGTAGTTCCTATTAGCGAAGGTTTTTGTATTGTGTTGGCACTGTATGTAACCACGAATAGCAATCTAACTTGTAAAGGTTTGTATGACGACTCGATATATTTTTGTCACCGGTGGTGTAGTTTCTTCACTAGGTAAAGGCATAGCGGCGGCTTCTTTAGCAGCAATTCTAGAGGCACGTGGATTAGACGTGACCATTCTTAAACTTGACCCATATATAAATGTTGATCCAGGCACTATGAGTCCTATTCAGCATGGTGAAGTATTTGTTACCGAAGATGGTGCAGAAACGGATCTAGATTTAGGTCATTATGAGCGATTTATTCGCACCAAAATGACAAAAAAGAACAACTTCACTCAAGGCCGCGTATACCAAGATGTATTGTCTCGCGAAAGACGAGGTGATTATTTAGGCGCTACAATACAGGTCATCCCTCACATCACAAATGATATAAAGCGTCGAGTAATCGAGGGTGCACAAGGCCATGATGTTGCTATTGTTGAGGTTGGTGGCACGGTAGGTGATATTGAATCACAACCGTTTCTAGAGGCCTTGCGTCAGTTAGGTACTGAGTTAGGCCGTGAAAATGCCATGTATATGCATTTGACCTTAGTTCCGTATTTAGGCGCAGCGGGTGAAATTAAAACAAAACCAACTCAGCATTCGGTTAAAGAGTTACGCTCAATAGGGATTCAGCCAGATATTCTAGTTTGTCGCTCTGATCGTTCTATTCCAGCTAATGAAAGAGCGAAAATCGCGCTATTTACAAACGTAGAAGAAAAAGCGGTTATTGGCCTTAAAGACGTTAGCTCAATTTATCAAATTCCAGCGTTATTAAAGTCACAAGGTCTTGATGAACTTATTTGCCGTCGTTTCCACATTGAACCACCTGAAGCTGATTTAAGTGAGTGGGAACAGGTTCTTTATGAAGAGTCGAACCCTATTGGCGAAGTTACAATTGGTATGGTTGGTAAATATGTTGAATTACCAGACGCCTATAAATCGGTAAACGAAGCGTTAAAACACGCAGGATTGAAAAACCGCTTAACTGTTAATATTCAATATGTTGATGCACAAGACTTAGAGATTAAGGGAACTGAAATTTTAGCGGACTTAGATGCTATATTGGTGCCTGGTGGTTTTGGTGAACGCGGTACAGACGGTAAAATTATTGCTGCACAGTATGCTCGAGAAAATAAAGTACCGTATCTTGGTATTTGCCTTGGTATGCAAGTCGCGTTGATTGAATTTGCTAGAAATGTGGCGGGATTAGAAAATGCCCATTCAACTGAATTTGATGCCAATACACCTCACCCGGTTGTTGGTTTAATTACTGAATGGCTTGACGAAGATGGCCAAATTGAAATGCGTAATGCAAACTCAGATCTTGGCGGAACAATGCGCTTAGGTGCGCAGCAATGCTACTTAAAACCTAATTCAAAGGCAAAAGAAGTTTATGGCAGTGAGTGGATTACAGAGCGCCATCGCCATCGTTATGAAGTAAACAACAACTACATAGATAAGCTAGAGAAAGCCGGTCTTGTCTTTGGTGGTTTATCAGCAGATAAAAAACTGGTTGAAATGATAGAGATACCGGGACATCCTTGGTTTGTTGCTGGTCAATTCCATCCGGAGTTCACCTCAACGCCGCGAGATGGCCATCCTCTATTTTCTGGTTTTGTCGGTGCAGCTGGCCAATATCATAAAAATAAATAAAATTAGTTTAAACGCAGCTTATGGCTGCGTTTTTATATTTAAAATAAGGAATTGAGAATGTCTCAAATTGTAAAAATAATTGGTCGTGAAATCATGGATTCACGAGGTAACCCTACAGTAGAAGCTGACGTTTACTTAGAGTCAGGTGCATTTGGTCGAGCGGTAGCGCCTTCTGGTGCATCTACCGGTTCTCGTGAAGCACTTGAATTACGAGACGGAGACAAAGCTCGTTACTTAGGCAAAGGCGTTTTAAAGGCTGTCGCAAATATTAACGATAAAATTGCACCAGCTTTACTTGGTAAAGACGCACAATTACAAGTTTTGATCGACCAAACAATGCTAGATTTAGATGGCACCGAAAATAAAACCGAACTTGGTGCAAATGCGATCTTAGCTGTGTCACTTGCAAATGCAAAAGCAGCTGCACTTGAAAATGGTATTGCTTTATTCCAACACATAGCAAATTTAAATGGTACTAAGGGTGAGTTTTCTATGCCTGTACCTATGATGAATATCTTGAATGGTGGCGAGCACGCTGACAATAATGTTGATATTCAAGAGTTCATGATTCAGCCGGTATCAGCGCCAAACTTTAAAGAAGCGCTACGTATGGGTGCAGAAATATTCCATAGCTTGAAAAAAGTATTAAGTGAAAAAGGCCTAAGTACTGCTGTTGGAGATGAAGGTGGTTTTGCTCCGAACTTAGCTTCAAATGAAGAAGCCTTATCTGTGATTGAAATTGCAGTTGAGCGTGCAGGTTACAAACTAAATGAAGATATTACTCTAGCACTAGATTGCGCGGCATCTGAATTCTACAGTGATGGTGTGTATAACCTTAAAGGCGAAGGTAAAGAGTTTGATTCAGCTGGTTTTGTTGATTACCTAGCAGACTTATCGACGCGTTACCCAATTGTTTCTATTGAAGACGGCTTAGACGAGTCAGACTGGGATGGCTGGAAGCTACTTACCGATAAAATTGGTAAAAAAGTTCAGCTTGTTGGTGATGACTTATTTGTTACTAATACAAAAATTCTTCGTCAAGGCATTGAAAAAGGTGTGGGTAACTCAATCCTTATCAAATTTAACCAAATTGGTTCGTTAACGGAAACGTTAGAAGCGATTCGTATGGCTAAAGAAGCGGGCTATACGGTTGTAATATCACACCGCAGTGGTGAAACAGAAGACTCAACAATTGCCGACTTAGCAGTTGGTACTGCTGCTGGCCAGATTAAAACGGGCTCTTTATGTCGCTCAGATCGCGTAGCTAAATATAATCAATTGTTACGTATTGAAGAGCAACTTGGTGAAGTAGCTTACCGAGGTCGAGCTGAAATTAAAGGTCAGGCTTAATTTCTGTACTTTTAATGAATTAATTGATTAAAAAGTGTATAAACAAAAGGAGCGAATAAACGCTCCTTTTTTATACAAAAAGTCGCAGTTACTAATTTTTGTTATTGATTAAATAAGTTAACGCCATGTCACAAAATGATTTACAAAACACACTCTGGCAACAACGAGGCAATCTGCAAATAAAGGCAGAGCTGTGTAATGTTTTGTACGAACGTGAATTGGCGCGATTAGCTAAAGACCCAGACATAACCTTGGTAAAATTAAAGAGAACAATGCTTTCGTTACCGTTTTATATAGGGCGAGCAGCAGAAAATATAGTTAATACTTACTCACCTCTTGATTTAGATAGTAGCAACGCAAGTTGGTTAAGTCGTCAGTCACCACAACCCTTTAGTGTGAAAGCTAATGCTGCAAAAACCTTTGAGTTTTACCAAAACTCCAGCCAAATAGCGCTAGTTGTTCCTATCTCTATTGATGTTTTCGGGATTGAATGTGTTGTATTAGATAGTATTGATGAAATCGATGCTAAAAATAATAGGGTACACTGCAATCAACACGGTTGGTTTAATTACGATGGTAGCGAGCTAGATCAAATAAGTGGTGAAAGGAAATTATTGTTAAAACCAGGTAAACCAGTTATGTCGGCGGCATGTTGCGGGCATCAGTGGAAAAATCTTCAAAAAAACAGTGCAAGAGCACTCAGTCTTCGTGAGCTGCTGTTAGCGACACGCGTTAATTGGCATAATTTTTCAAAATTAGTTGCAGCAAAGTAGTAAATTCTAAGATTCTCCTTTATCTATGAGTTGGAGATTTGCATAATATAACCATGTATTAATTTGGAAGGAGATCACGTGAAGCCGCTCAATATATTAATGGTAATTTGTTCAGTGCTATTGCTTGTTCGTTTAATAGCTGGACATAACGGTATGCAATTCTATGCCGACAATAGAGCTGAAGTGAATAGTTTAAAACGTGACAACGATGAATTAATAAAACGCAACGAACTATTGGCTGCTGACGTAAAAGATCTCAAGGTAGGTTTGGAAGGAATTGAAGAAAGGGCAAGAAATGAGCTTGGTATGATTCGCCAAAATGAAACCTTCTTCCGACTAGTACCAAATACTGAAGAGAAACGATGAACTTGAATGAACAAGTAGCCTTACCAAAACTAGCGGTAGTAATACCTGCGTCAGGTGTTGGTAGCCGAGTTGGCGCTTCTATCCCTAAACAATACATCCCGCTGCTTGGTCAACCCATTTTAGCGCACACAATTGAAAAATTCATAAACCTGCCTTTTGTATCTAAGATCATTGTTGTGATAGCAAATAATGATGAATGGTTTTCGTCTTTAGCCATTTCTAAGCATGAAAATATACATGTTGTCATTGGCGGTAAAGAGCGTGCTGATTCTGTACTCAACGGTTTAAAGGCCGCAACAGAACTTGGTTTTGACTGGGTCATGGTACATGACGCCGCTCGCCCATGTGTTCTCACACAAGACATTGAAGTTCTTTACAAGAGTGCGCTTTTAACCCAGCAAGCCACAATACTTGGTAGTAAAGTACGAGATACGATGAAACGGACACTCAGCGCTAGTAATATCATAAAGTCGACAGTTAGCCGCGATGACTTATGGCATGCTTTTACGCCACAGTGCTGTAAGACAGACGACTTAATGCAGGCGTTATCTGCTCAAATTGGTGTGGATGGTTTAGTCAGCAAGTTAGTTACAGATGAGGCGTCAGCGCTGGAGTTAGCTGGATTTAATGTTGATATCATTGAATCTAGTGCCCGAAATATAAAAGTAACCCATCAAGATGATATCGAATTGGCATCATTTTATTTGAGAAGTGAGAAAAATGAATATTAGAATTGGTATGGGCTATGACGTCCATAAGTTTGGTGGCGTTGGGCCATTGTCATTAGCGGGTGTAAAGATCCCTTTTGAGCAGGGTTTTATTGCGCACTCTGATGGCGATGTAGCCATACATGCGTTATGCGACGCTATGCTAGGTGCCTTAGCGATGGGTGATATTGGTCAGCACTTCCCAGATAACGCCGATGAGTTTGAAAATATCGATAGCAGAATTTTATTACGTCATGTTAATAAACTAATTGCTGAAAAAGGTTATGTAGTAAGTAACTGTGATTTAACTATTATCGCTCAAGCGCCAAAAATGGCGCCGCATATCTTAACAATGAGAGAAACATTAGCGACCGACCTAGAAATAGATCCTAGTTATGTCTCTGTGAAAGCAACAACAACAGAGAAGTTAGGTTTTGAAGGCCGTAAAGAAGGGATATCCGTGCAAGCAGTCGTTTTATTACAAGGCAAATAAATGAGCGAATCGAACTTTTTTCAAGACTGGGATTTATCTCATTGGCAGTATTTACATGGTAAACCGCTAGGTGAAGCCGATTTTAAGTTATACCCAGAAGACTTTGTTGTTACAGAAAGCTTACCGTTTGAGCTAACAGGTGATGGCGAAAACTTGTACATGTTGATTGAGAAGCGTGAATTAAATACCCAACAAGTATGTCAACATTTAGCAAAAGTATTGGGCAAACGTTTACGAGACGTAGGTTATGCGGGTCTTAAAGATAAGCAGTCAGTAAGTCAACAATGGTTTTCGGTCCAGTCAAATGTCACACAAGAACTAGATCTTAGCGGTGTAGATACTGACCAAATTAAAATTGTTAAGACCAAACGTCACCAAAAAAAGTTAAAAGTAGGTGCGTTAAAAGGAAATCACTTTTCAATTAGGTTACGTAACGTCTCAAATATTGAAGAACTCTCCAGCAGACTAAAAACGGTAGCTGAACTAGGGGTTCCAAATTATTTTGGCTTGCAACGTTTTGGCTTTAAAGGGAACAACTTAAATTGGGCAAATCGCTGGGCAGATGGCGAGTCTATTCGAGATAAAAAAATCAAAGGCTTTGCGTTATCAGCGGCAAGATCATACGTATTTAATGAAGTAGTTAGTGCCCGTATCGAAAAAGGAATCTTTTCGACTCCAATTGACGGAGATGTATTTGTTTTAGCAGGAAGTAACTCTTACTTTACCGCAGAATTAGATGACTCGATAGACACTCGTTTGGCTGAGAAAGACATAATGCTGTCAGCACCGATGATAGGTAAAGGGCAGTCTATTTCTATTGCATCAGCGGCAGAGTTTGAAGAACCTATTGTTGCCAAGCATAAAAGTTGGTTATCGTTATTGGCTGAGCAAGGTTTAGAGCAACAAAGAAGAGTAATACATCTAACTCCACAAAATCTGATTTGTCAGGCTCAGGACGACGACTTGGTAGTAAAGTTTGAACTCCCCAGTGGAGCATTTGCAACATCGGTTTTAAGAGAGTGTGTAAACTTTAGGGAGCAACAATTTGAAAATACTAATAAGTAATGACGATGGGGTATTTGCACCAGGCTTAGAGGCTTTGTATGATGCGCTGAGCACAATTGCTGAGGTTACTGTTGTTGCACCAGATAGAAACTTGAGCGGCGCGAGTAGTGCGCTAACACTAACAAATCCATTACGATTGCAGCAACATAAAAACGGATTTTATAGTGTTAACGGCACACCGACCGACTGTGTGCATTTAGCAATTAATCAATTAATGCCAGAGCCACCAGATATTGTTGTGGCAGGAATAAACCATGGCGCCAATTTAGGTGATGATACATTTTACTCTGGAACTGTGTCCGCGGCTGCAGAAGGGCGTCATCTAGGCCTTCCGGCCATTGCGATGTCATTAGCGAGTAGGTCTGAAACTAATTTATCTTGTGCAGCACAAGTGGCGAAAAAGGTTGTAGAGCATTTAATAGCGCATCCAATTAAGTCAGACCAAATATTAAACGTAAACGTTCCCGATGTATCATTTGAGGCACTAAACGGTTTTTCAGTAACAAGACTAGGAAAACGTCACAAAGCGGAAATGATGACGAAACAAAAAGATCCTTGGGGACGCGAGATATATTGGTATGGTACCTTAGGAAAAGAACTCGATGCCGGTGAAGGTACAGACTTCTTTGCAGTAAACAACAATGAAGTATCAATTACACCGTTAAAAATTGATATGACCGCATATTCAAGTTTGGAAACGGTGTCCTCTTGGGTTGATAAAATTAAGTAGTGATATGAATCAATTTACTCGTAGCGGAGCTGCGCTTGCTAATCAGGTCAAAGGACTGGGCATTACAAACCCCGTTGTATTAGATGCACTAGCATCAACTCCACGACACCTTTTTGTAGAACAAGTGTTAGCTCATAAAGCTTATGAAAATACAGCTTTACCAATAGGGCAAGGACAAACAATTTCTCAGCCGTACATAGTTGGTAAAATGACTCAGATATTGGTTGAGCATGGAGTGACATCTAACGTACTGGAAATCGGCACAGGCTCAGGTTACCAAGCTGCTATTTTAGGACGCGTATTTAAAAATGTATTTTCTGTTGAGCGTATACGTCAACTTCAACTTGTTGCGAAACGTCGCCTTCAAAAGTTGGATATTTACAACGTGCAAATGAAACATGGTGATGGCTGGCTAGGTTGGGAGTCTAAAGCTCCCTTTGACGCTATTATTGTTACCGCGGCGCCAAGTGCTATACCTGTAGCGCTAAAAGAACAACTTAAAGATGGCGGCATTTTAGTGTTACCTTTAGGGACAGAAAATCAAACATTAGTGACAGTGACAAGGCAAGGAGATGAATATTTAGAAGTTCATCATGAGGCTGTTAAATTCGTACCTTTAGTGTCGGGAGATACAGCATAATGAAGTTGTTTACAAAGCTATACGATGCTTGTATCCGATGGGCTAAACATAAATACGCCACTTATTACCTAGCACTACTTACCTTTTCTGAGTCTATATTTTTTCCTATTCCACCAGACGTTATGTTAGCGCCTATGGTAATTAGTCAGCGCGATAAAGCATGGACATTAGCTCTAATTACCACAATAAGCTCTGTTATTGGTGGGATTGTCGGTTATATGCTTGGAGCATACTTATACGAGCCTGTTGTTTTACCTTTCATTGAAATGATGAGTTATCAGGATAAGTTCGCAACAATTGTGGGTTATTTTGATAAATATGGTGTGTGGATCGTTTTCCTTGCCGGATTTACCCCAATTCCGTATAAGTTATTTACTGTTAGTGCAGGTATGCTGTCTATGACGTTTTGGCCGTTTGTTTTAGCATCAGGAATTGGACGAGGAATGCGCTTTTTCTTAGTGGCCGGTATCTTATATTTTGGTGGCGAAAAAATGGAACAAAAGATCCGTCAGTATGTCGATGTATTAGGTTGGCTGGTTATTGGACTTATTGTGTTTTATGTAGGATATAAGCAATTTTAAATATGAAGTTACTTTTTACTATTTTGTTATGTTTTATATTATTCGGGTGTGCATCTCGAAAATATCCAGCTCCTATTGTTCAAATTGATCAGGCTGGATCTTCATATACAGAACGTAACAAAGCCTCATTAACGCAAAGTGTTTATGAGGTGCAAAAAGGTGAAACCTTGTACTCCATATCATGGCGTGCCGGTATCGACTTTCGTTTACTCGCGCAAATAAACGATATTTCTGAGCCATACGATATTTTTCCTGGACAGCAATTGGCGTTAACGAGAAACACCGTCGTTGATAATAAGAATCGATCGCAAAAACAGCCTGTTACCATAATAAATACAACACAAAAAAATAATAAAAAAACTATTGCAAAAGAAAATACAGAGGAGTACGGTAAAAAACAGACGAATCAAAAAGTAAAAAAACAAGTTCAAAAAGAACTAATTAAAAAGAGTGAAAATGATTCGTTTCCTCACAAGGTACGCAAATGGCAATATCCTAGTGATGGTAAAATTATCGATACCTATTCCACCAGGGAAAACGGTAACAGAGGCATCGATTTCGGAGGAAGACCCGGCGACCCTATTATTGCTGCAGCAGACGGCAAAGTAGTTTACGCAGGTAGTGCGCTAAGAGGGTTTGGCAATTTAATTATCGTCAAACACAACAATGATTATTTGAGTGCTTATGCTCACAATCGTGCTTTGTTGGTTAAAGAGCAAGATTGGGTAAAGGCGGGTCAAGTTATTGCGGAAATGGGCAGCTCTGGAACCGATAAAGTCAAACTTCATTTTGAAATTCGATTTCGTGGCCGTACTGTTAATCCTCTTAAATACCTACCTAAAAAGCGATAAGCATAGATTGTTAACCTGAAAAACGTTGTTAATACAACGTCGATAGGAGTCACACTATGGGTCAAGAACTGATATCTGAAGCTGAAGAAAATGCAAAAGAAAATGTTGAGCTTATTGAAGCGCAATTAGACGATTCAGATGATACCGTTGAAGAGGATGAGGTAGTTCTAAAAGCGGAACAACCAAAAAATCTTGACGCTACGCAAATATACTTAAGCGAAATAGGGTTTTCTCCTCTGCTTACCGCGGAAGAAGAAGTGTTCTTTGCTCGTAAATCTCTCAAAGGTTGTGATGCTTCACGCAAACGAATGATTGAAAGCAATCTGCGATTAGTAGTAAAAATAGCACGTCGATATAACAACAGAGGCCTTGCTCTGCTAGATTTAATAGAAGAGGGCAACCTTGGCTTAATCCGAGCTGTTGAAAAATTTGACCCAGAACGTGGTTTCCGGTTTTCGACATACGCAACGTGGTGGATCAGACAAACCATTGAACGTGCAATAATGAATCAAACTCGCACCATTCGCCTACCAATTCATGTTGTAAAAGAACTAAACGTGTACTTGCGCACGGCCAGAGAATTAGCACAGCAACTAGACCACGAGCCAACCGCAGAAGAAATTGCAGAAAAATTAGATCGTCCTGTGGAAGATGTATCGAAAATGCTTCGGTTAAACGAGCGTATTAGTTCAGTAGATACTCCTATTGGCGGAGATTCAGATAAAGTTTTACTTGATGTTATTGCTGACGATCGTATGAAAGGACCAGAGCTTAAGACCACCAACGATGATATTAATGACAACATAGTAAATTGGTTAGAGCAGTTAAACCCTAAACAGCGAGAAGTTTTAGCAAGACGTTTCGGTTTATTAGGTTATGAGCCATCTACGCTTGAAAATGTAGGAACAGAAATCGGACTAACAAGAGAGCGAGTTAGACAAATACAAGTAGAAGCTTTACGTAGACTAAAAGACATGGCGCTACATGAAGGTTTGAATATGGAGTCGTTGTTTCAGGTTGAAGAACACTAAGCCGTGACATAACAACGTTAAGATTTAAAATTTTTATGTTGTATAGACAAAAAGCCAGTAAATTACTGGCTTTTTTTGTACCATTAATTGGTAGTAATTTACTTACAAATCTGCATAAAATAGAGCTCGTTATGTAACTTCAAACATTGTAACCATAAAGACAGGCCATATTGAAAATACTAAACAAAATCATAGCCTTATTAATTGTGTTTTGGACCGCTTTTGCTAGTGAGAACGTTGCGGCATCTGTAAATGAAGAGCAAGTTTTAACGTCGGAACCACGCAACATTATAACATTGAGAACCCCGCCAGCGAACGCCCAAGGTTACTACTTATCTGAAGTGTTAACTATCATTTATAACAAGCTCGGGTACGAGGTATCGTTTATAAATACCCCGGGAGTCAGAGAATTACAACTAGCGGCAGCTTCAAATTTATCGGGTGTATTAGCAAGAGATAGAGTAATTGAATCTTCATTTCCTGATCTGGTTAGAGTCGATGTTTCTCTGTTTGAATACCAGGTTATTTTAGTCGGAGATAGAAGGGAGTGTGGTTATTGCTTACCGGAAAATATTACTTCTGTAGGTTACCCAAGAGGGTTAGTGGTTTTTGACAGCATCATAGAGCGATTTTTTAATAAGCCTAATGTCATTGCGTTGACTAATACCCATGATGTAGAAGAAGTGGTATTAAAAAAACGTCTGCCTGCTTTTTTGACCGTAAATATAGATTACTCTGCGAACTTGGATACAAGCCCACATATTGTTAAGCATGTTTTGGATGTTCGTCCCGATTACCATTATTTATCGCCCCAAAATGCTTTTTTAAAACCATTGGTTGAAAAGGAGCTTCGAATTTTAAAAGAGAGTGGCCAGTTAACTAAATTAAAAAATCAGTTTGGCATTCATGACTTTGAACAACAAGTTGCTAATCAACCGAAAGACTTAACGGTAAAGGCTGTTAGCGGCCATTGGGAAGCTTATACCGAGACAGATGGAACCGGTGTTTATTGGGGGATTTTAGAGGAAGGCTTGCCTAAGTCCATTAAGTTGCAGAAAGAGGCTAGCTCATGGGTTCGTGCAACGCGACAATTTAAGTCAAATAAAGCGGACATATTAGTAGGGACATATAAGGACATGCCAGAGGGTTACTTGACCTCGAAGTATCATATTGATTACGAAACATCGGTTGTTGCTTTAACCCAAGATTTGGAAACACTTAACCGGCTAAAAAAGAAAGACTTAGAACTAAATATTTGCGCAGCAGAAACCTATGAATTAGCAAAAAAACAACTCTCCGACAAAGCGTTAATTTACAGGGCGGACTTTTTCCTATGTGAACAATTATTTTTACAAAAGCGTGTTGATGTGATTATAGAATACCCTTACAACGTCACTTCATTTTTTGATCAATACCCCTCGATGGAATTTTATGAGTCGCTACCATTATTTATAATGTTTCAAAATAACGATAAAGGTCGATGGTTAAAGATGATGTATGATGATGGTATTGAGCAGGCGAGTAGAAAGAATATGTTATCCAAGCATTTCATATCCCTTGAAGACTATAAAAATGCTCGGATAAAACCTAATTAATTTAGCTAACCATATTCTTTAATTGATTAAGTAAATCCCATGCCTGTCTTGGCGAAAGTTCATCAAGGTCAGTACTAGCAATAATGTCCGCGGCTTGTAATTTAGACATTTCTAACAACGACATTGCAGGTAATGCTGAGTTATTGGCAGTTGCATTGCTTAGGCTATCGCTACGGCTTTTAGGCAGCTCGCCGAGGGACTCTAATTGGACTAGTTTTTGTTTCGCAAAACTCAACACTTCTTGTGGTAAGCCCGCTAGTTTTGCTACCTGAATACCGAAACTCTTACTTGCTGCACCGTCTTGTACGGCGTGCATAAAAATAATGTCATCCTGATGCTCTTGAGCATTAAGATGAACATTAACTACACCGTCTAGTGTATGGGCAAATTCGGTTAGTTCAAAATAATGAGTCGCAAAAAGCGTCAGAGAACGAAGTTTTGTTGCAAGATACTCAGCACTTGCCCAAGCTAAGCTTAAGCCATCATATGTACTTGTTCCTCTTCCTATCTCATCCATTAAAACTAATGAGTTTGGAGTGGCATTGTGCATAATGTTTGCTGTTTCTGTCATTTCAACCATGAATGTAGAGCGACCAGATGCCAAATCATCGGATGCACCGATTCGAGTAAATATCTTATCAATCTCACCAATCTCAGCCTGCTTTGCTGGTACAAATGAGCCAATATTTGCCATTAACGTAATTAACGCAATCTGACGCATATACGTCGACTTACCACCCATGTTTGGCCCTGTTATGATTGCTAAACGACGCTCATCGCACAAATCAACAGGGTTTGAGATAAATGGTTCTGACATGACTTGTTCAACAACAGGATGACGACCTTCAGTAATATTTATAACTCGGCCATGAACTAAGGTTGGTTTATTGTAATTTAGTGACTCCGCACGTTCCGCAAAGTTACACAACACATCTAACTGCGCGATTGCTTCGGCGGTATGTTGTAGTGGTTGAATCACTTCAATTAAAGAAGTGAGAAGTTCATCATACAATTTCTTCTCAAGAGCTAGCGAACGGCTTTGGCTCGTTAACACTTTTTCTTCATGTTCTTTTAACTCAGGAACAATATAGCGTTCATTATTTTTTAGCGTTTGACGCCTAATATAATGGTCAGGTACCTGCGCCGAGTTTGCTTTGCTGACGTCGATGTAAAAACCGTGTACTCGGTTATAACCGACTTTTAACGTTGCTATACCAGTTTGTTCGCGCTCTCTAGCTTCAAGCTCTTCAACAAATCGAGTAGCGCCTGCACTTAGCTCTCTTAGCTCATCAAGCTCTGGGTTAAACCCTTCACGTATGACTCCACCGTCTCGGATTAAAACAGGCGGGTTTTCAATAATTGCATCATTTAATAACTTCGCAATAGTTGGTAAATCTTCTACTTGATGGATTAATGCAGTAATGCGACTGGCGTTTACAGACTTTATACAAGATTTCAGTAAGGGAATTACTGCTAATGAATTTCTTAAACGCGCTAAATCTCGAGGTCTTGCAGACCTTAAGGCAAGCCGAGCGACAATTCGTTCAATATCACCAATTTGTTTTAAATAGCTTTGTGCTTCTTCAAAAAAACCATCTTGCATCAAAGCATCTACTGCATCTAAACGCGCGGAGACCTCAAGTTGCTCGCGACTTGGCATATGGATCCAACGTTTTAATAACCGGGATCCCATGGGCGTTGATGTTTTATCAATTACACTGGCTAACGTGTTGTCGTTACCACCAGATAAATTATGAGTTAACTCTAAGTTTTTACGAGTAGCCGAATCGATCAAAATAGTAGTGTGTAATGACTCGATAGTAATGTTACGAATGTGAGGCAATGCAGTACGCTGGGTATCTTTTACATATTGCATTAAGCAACCTGCAGCTGATAAACCGGCTGAATAATTTACAACTCCAAAGCCAGTTAGCTCTTTAGTATTAAACTGTTGGTTCAAAACACGATGGGCACTTTGCAGATCAAACTCCCAATCAGGTCTTCGGCGAGCGCCTTTATCTCGATCTATAACAGAAGTATGTGAAAACGATTCTGGGTAGAGCAGTTCGGCTGGCGATATTCTGGTTAACGTTGCTTGTAAGTCAGTAAGTTGTTCAAACTCATTGAGCAAGAATCGGCCACTATTTATGTCTAAATATGCAAGTCCAAACAGCACTCCTGTTTTGCTACTTTTCTCGAATACAGCTGCAATTAAATTGTCTTGTCGGTCAGGTAACAAGTTTTCATCAGTTACCGTTCCAGGTGTAACTATCCTAACTACTTTACGATCAACCGGGCCTTTACTCGTCGCCGGATCACCCACTTGTTCACATATTGCAACTGACTGCCCCATTTGCACCAGTCTTGAAAGATAGTTATCTACCGCATGATAAGGTACACCAGCCATAGGGATGGGTTGACCATGTGCTGTGCCTCGCTTTGTAAGTGATATATCTAAGAGTTCAGAGGCGCGCTTAGCATCATCAAAGAACAACTCATAAAAGTCGCCCATTCGATAAAATAAAAGCACATTCTGATGGTCTTTTTTCAGTTTTAAAAATTGCTGCATCATTGGCGTTTGAGCAGAAATGCTTGCATCGCTGTATAAATCTATCATTACAAAGTATGGACTGACGGTTGACTGTTAATATCGTATATTGTCACAGATCAGTTAACGAGTGTCTTGTAAAAATTGACTTTAGCGCTTTGAGGAATAAAAAAATGAACAGCTTTACCAACGCTCGACGTTTGCTAGCAGAGCATTTATTAAAAAACGGCTGGACCATAACTACGGCTGAGTCATGCACTGCTGGTGGAATATCGGCAGCAATTACAGATTTAGCAGGTAGCTCGGATTATTTTAATGAGGCTTATGTCACTTATAGCAATGAGGCCAAACAGCGTTTATTAGGCGTAAGTAAAAATACCTTAGATACTTTTGGGGCTGTATCTGAAGAAACAGTTGTAGAGATGGCAACTGGTGCCGTAAAAGCAGCAGATGCAAATATAGCAATATCGGTAAGTGGTATAGCTGGACCTGGTGGCGGTACAGAATCTAAACCAGTTGGAACAGTTTGGTTTGCATTTGCTGTGACTGCTACTAAAAATAATACAGATATTACTGTGCACACTACCAAACAACTGTTCGATGGCGATCGACATGCAATTAGAAATAAAGCTGTTGAATTTTCTATAAATCAATTGGTTACGATTTTATTTTAAAAATAATCTAAAAAAAATTCTATACAGTATTGATACTGTTTAATTATACAGTATACTCATTCCATAAATTTTGGTGGAAGCCCAAACAAAGTCATTCCGGAGAGTTAAATGGACGCAAATAAAGAAAAGGCACTTGGTGCAGCGTTGCAACAAATTGAACGCCAATTTGGTAAAGGTTCAATTATGAAGCTAGGCGACAGCAAGGCGCTAGATATAGAGTCAGTGAGCACAGGCTCGCTAGGTTTAGATATTGCATTAGGCATAGGCGGATTGCCGTGTGGTCGTATCATCGAAATTTACGGCCCTGAATCTTCGGGTAAAACAACTCTAACGTTACAGGTCATTGCACAAGCTCAGAAACAAGGTAAAACTTGTGCTTTCGTTGATGCTGAGCACGCACTTGACCCAATATATGCAGCCGCATTAGGTGTTAACGTAGATGAGCTATTAGTTTCTCAGCCAGATACAGGTGAGCAAGCCTTAGAAATTACCGATATGTTAGTTCGTTCAGGTGCAGTAGACGTTCTTATTGTCGACTCTGTAGCCGCGTTAACGCCAAAAGCTGAAATCGAAGGTGACATGGGTGACTCGCACATGGGTCTACAAGCTCGTTTAATGTCTCAAGCTCTTCGTAAACTAACAGGTAATATTAAGCGTTCAAACACACTGTGTATTTTCATTAACCAAATTCGTATGAAAATTGGTGTTATGTTTGGTAATCCAGAAACCACTACTGGTGGTAATGCGTTAAAATTCTACGCATCAGTTCGATTAGATATTCGTCGTATTGGTTCGGTTAAAGAAGGCGACGAAATTATTGGTAACGAAACTCGGGTTAAAGTTGTTAAAAACAAGGTTGCACCTCCGTTTAAACAAGCTGAATTTATTATCATGTATGGCAAAGGTATCTCTAAAGAAGGTGAACTTATTGATCTTGGCGTTAAAAATAACGTGGTTGATAAAGCAGGTGCTTGGTATGCATACAACGGCAGCAAAATTGGCCAAGGTAAAGCAAACTGTATTAAGTTCTTAAAAGAAAATACCGATATTGCGGAAGAAATTGAAACAAAATTAAGAGATATGTTGTTGTTACAAGCAACAATAAAAGATGAAGAACCAGAAGATAAAGACGCGACCTTAGAAGGTTAGTTCTTAGTTTTTCATTTAGTAAGATTGACCCTGTTAAAGTCGCCTCAGTTCAAGGCGGCTTTTTTTATGGAAATAAAAATTAGTATTAATTAACCACTATTTACGACTAACGGCACATAACAATGTGACACTGACTAAAAACGATACTGCGCGGTTAACGCAAAAGACTTCTGTGTGTGTTTAGGTGTCCAGTTCAGCCAAAGTGTTCTGTTTGTATTATTACTAGTTGTAATGGTTAGCTCTGTTCCTAGCTGCCAATTATCGTTGTATTCATAACGATAACTTAACGTTACGCTTTTGCCGGCGCTACTATTTGGATCAAACTCGTTCTTATCTGTGTCTATCACTCTAAAAGCGTCATGACGAATCGAATATCTATGTTGTGCGAGTTTATAATTTAGCATGACGTACCACGCTTCAAAGTCATTAAAAACGCCGTTTTCAACATCGCCCATTTTGGTTTTACCAGTCATTATTTGCGCAAGAAGTCTAAACTCACGATTAAACTTATGTAGCAAAGCCAACGAGAAAAATTGTGTATCCCAACCATATTGCATATCTGACTCAATAGATAATGGGTCTGCATTGTTATCGTAATAATAAGCACGGAGATCAGTTTTTCTTTGGTACTGAACGTGAAGACCAGCGTAATAACCTATTCTATGATCAGTTTCGTCATTAATGTCGACGTAGGTTGGGTTGGGTGCCTCAATAGGTTGAAATTGAAAGTAATTGGCAAAGCGAACTTTCTCCCCGATAAGTGATTGACGGCTATGTATGGCCCAGCCACGCCAAGCTAATAGCGATGCTATGCCGTCATTTTGAACGTAGGCAGATACCACACCGGTAAATGTAAAATTACTGTTGTGTGCTCGACCAGGTCGCTTTACTTGCCACTCTATACCTAAAGGTCTTACTTCTTCTGCAACCCAGCTATTGATCGACGAAAAATTAAAGGTATAAGGACTAGTCCAGCCAATGTCTGAATTCTCTAACGAAAATTGTGGATAAAAGTAACCAAGCTTCCACTCGTGTTTAATCTTATGTGTTAGTGGCTTATATTTTATATACGCTTCATTAACACCAAGATGTGTGTCGCCATCGGGCGTATATTGAGCAACAGTAAAAAACGATAAATTGTTAGTTAATTCATAGTCAATTTCAAGCAAAGCATGATTTAGGACCGCGGTAATTTCATCGTCGTATCTGTGTACACCAACACCATTTTCTAACCAAGCGTTTAGCCAAGGTTCAGGCGTTTCGTTGTGTATTAGGCTCGCGTCTATAACACCCTTTGTTGTCAAATCTGCGTTAGCAACGTTACTAATGAGAAGACTGATTAAAAGTGTAGTTTTAAGAGTCATTAGTTGGGTAACTTTAATCATCTTTAACTTTACCGTAATCAAGTTCATTATTGGCGACATAATTTACTTGAAAGTCGGTTTTATCGAGAGGGGCGTAAATTCCTTTATTTTCATCTAACCAAGTTTCTAAAGTTAAAGAATCAACGGGTTTACTAATAAAATAGCCCTGTGCTGTTTCTATATTTAGTTGCTTTAATTTCATTAAGCTACCTAAATCTTCAACACCCTCGGCAACTATTGTCATTCCTAGGTTATGTGCCAAACTTGTTATAGATTTTACAATGATAAAGTCATCTTTGTTGCTAGCTAGGTCTAATACAAAGGACTTGTCTATCTTAAGCTCGTCCACCGGCGCACGTTTGAGTTGCTCCATTGATGAGTAACCTGTTCCAAAGTCATCAATCGATAATTTAATGGACATACTTTTTAGCATGTTTAAAGCTTTCATCGCTTTGTCAGCATCAGCCATAATTGCGCTTTCAGTAACTTCTAAAATGAGCGACGTAGGTGCTACCTTATACTTTGCCAACAATACGCCAACAAAAGGAGGTAACTCTAAGTCAGACAAATCTACAGCCGATATGTTGACGGCCATTTTGATATCATATCCAAGCTGCTTTAAACGAACATGTTCAACTAGTGCTTGTTCAATAGCCCAGTGTGTTAGATGACGAATGTTACCTGTTTGCTCCGCCAAAGGAATAAAGTCATCCGGAAAAATGAAACCATGCTGGGGGTGACGCCAACGAACGAGTGATTCAACACTAACAACTTTACCAGATGCTATATCTATTTTCGGTTGGTAATTTAAAGTGAGTTGTCCTTCTTCTATGGCATTTTTAAGCTCAGTCATTAAGCTTAAACGAACAACAGAATATTTATTATTCGACGCGATATAACGAGCAATACTGTGGTGTTGTTCCTTCGATTCATACAAAGCGATGTCTGCATATTGCATTAACTGTTCTGCTAGTCTTGTATCATCGGGGTACAAAGATATACCTATGCTGATTGATACATCTAGTGCTATTTCATTAACTAGGAATGGTTGCTCAAATAAGTTTTCAATTTGACCTGCGGCAAGCATCGCTTCCTGTTCATTGTTCACATTGATATAAGCCGCAAATTCATCACCATCAAGGTAGGCAATGAATGTGTTTCGCTGTGCATTATCCTCGAGTCGGTGAGCAATCGCTTTGATGACGTCATCGCCAAATTCGTGACCTAATGTATCATTTATGTCTTTAAATCGATCCACGTCCATCCACAAAACGGCAAAGCGTTGATCTTCATGTTGTGCAATTTGTTTTTTAACCTGCGACATAAAGTAGGTTCTATTTGGGAGACCTGTTAACGAACTGAAGTAAGCAAGTTGGTGATTTTCTTTTTCCCTTTTTTGAATCGCACTTTGCATGCCTCCTAATGCTAACGATAATGTTTCTACTTCGTAGAGTGTTTTATCATGTTGAATATCAGGGTACTTACCTTTTCTAATTTCGTTGGCGACATCAGCCAGAATACGAAGAGGTTTAGCAATACTTTTAGAAAATGAAAACGTCAAAAATGAAATAAGGATCATAATGACGGCAATAGCCGCCGACAGTTGAAGTATTAAGTTGTCGTAATTTAAATGTGCCTCTGACTCTAGCAATGTAAAAAAAACGTTTATTGGTTGCTGGTTGATACGAGACAAGAAGGCTTGATAACTTATATATTTTTGGTTATCTAGAACTATAAATTGTTGAAGCTTACGTTTTTGCTCTTCCGCTATAGAAGGAACACTTAAAAACCCTTGGTCTAGCTGTTCTGCGGTGAGCCCTTCAATACTACTAGCCATGACTTTTTTGTTAAATCGTATACTGACTTCAAAGTTAGTTATTTTTCTAATATCAGCAGAAAAAAGACGAGATACATTTATGCCAGTAACAATATATGCGTTCGGCTTAGGTATTCTTTCAACTTCTTTAATTCCTTTAATCGAAATTAAATATAACTGTTGATTAACTAAACCAAATCGCAATTTTCCGCTTTTTGATCCAATCACTATCTCTTCATTTAATGGCAGGGTACTAACAACCGGAGTTTTATCTTGATCTAATACGGTAATAAAATCGGCACCTAGCCGTGTTTGGTAATTTGTTAATGCAAGCTTAAGCGAGTTAGGGTCTTTTTTACCGCCTAATATTAGACTTTTTATATTAAAGTTTTTACTTGCTGTCTCAAGTCCGCCATCTAAATTTAACGCCTCGGCTTCTAATCGATATAGAAGTACTGAGTATGAGCTATCAAATTGATTATCAATTTGTTTAGTAGAGTGGCCGTATGTTTGTTTTAGCGTTACCGCAAGTACAGCGCTAACGGTAACAATAAGTGCAAATAGAAAAAGAAAAAAATTGCGATTTTGTAAAGAACGAAAATTAATACGCGTCAAATTCGTCACCTTCTTCAAAACTATCAGTAGCTCTTAACATCGAGTGCTTTAATTGAATAGTGATATTTTTATTGGCTGAGATGGATACTTTATCAACTCTTTGTAGATCACTTTTTTGCAAAAGAGGATTATAGATACGAACTTCATAATCACCATCTGGCAATTCAAGTTGTAAAAAACCAGACTCGTTTGTTTTAGAAAAGTACGGAGTATCGACAACATATACATAGCCTAGCATCCAGTCGTGGATATTACAGCCGAGCGTGACTGTGCCCGCTTGTTCAAATGGCAAAGGCTCAGGTTTTTGGTCTTTATATAGTTTTAACTCAAATGTCTTAGCTTCAGAGAACGAATAAACATGATGTTTAACATTATCTGAATTAGGAAAACTAATGTTCGCACCTTTTTGCGCCATAAGGATATGAGGTGAAAACTGTGTATCAATTTGATTCATTACCTGAGGTTTAGGCGCCGTTGTTTGCTCTTGGTTTTTGCCTACTAGCGTTAAAGAAACTCCAACATTTGGTACCGATTGATGGTTGTTAGACAATACTAAAATATCAACCTTATTAGCAAAAGTATTACTGCTAAAAGCTGTCGCTAATAAAGCTATAAAAAAGGTTGAAGCAAGCGTTACACGTTTACGGGGAAGAGAGTTGAACGACATGATGACCTCATCAAAAAAGCAATAATTTCAGTGTACGGATATTGTTAACGATAGGCAAAAAATAATTGATTTGAAATATGTTAAGGCACGATTTAAATTTTATTATTAATTAAAACATGCCTTTATGTAGTTTGGATAATGTACCTAAGCAGCCTCTATACAATGAGGTCGTAATCTTCGCGAAGTATATCTATGATTTCTTGTTTAGGGTTATTGCTTAATACCAGCTTTGTTCCAGTAATTTTTTCTGCAATATTTAGGTAAGTTGTTGAAACGTCCATTAGTACACTTGTAGGTAGTGAGTTATTCCTCGCGAGTGCGTTACGTTCGTCCATTCTATTTTTGTTTAAAAGGATGTCTGGATCAGGGAAATAATTTAGCAATACCTGACGAAAGCCTTCTTTCGAGTTTTCGACGACCTTGCCATTGCGATATGCCTCTCCATCCCAAATACGAGATGAATCCGGCGTGCCTACCTCATCCATATATATAAGCTTTTCTTGTTGCTGTGAGTCTTTTACGTAACCGAATTCAAACTTCGTATCGATAAACATTTGTCCAATTTTAGCAAGCTCATTAGTAATCAATGAAAAACCATCTTTTAAAAGCGTTTGATATAAAGACACATCTTCAATACTTTTAAAATTAAAAGACGAGTAATTGTTAACTATATCTGCATTACTAATATTTGCATCATCCGCCTCCGGTACGTTTGGAATACCTTTAAGAATGCCTTTGGTCGATGGTGTTATTAAAATTTGATCTAACTTTTGGTCTTTGGTCAGGCCTTCAGGTAGTGTGATGCCACAAAACTCTCGTTCACCTTTTTCGTAGCTGCGCCACATTGATCCGGTTATGTATTGGCGAGCAATTGCTTCAATCATTACTGGTTTAGCTTTTTGTACAATCCAAACAAATGGATGTGGGATATCTAAAATGTGGCTGTCAGCTAAACCTTTCTCTTTAAATAATTTAAACCAATGATTAGAAATAGCATTTAGAGCAGCTCCCTTACCAGGAACACCATTTAGTCCGTTTTCTCCATGCCATACACAGTCAAAGGCAGAAATACGATCACTTATTACCATAATAGCTAATGGCGTGTCTTCGGCTACGTCGTAACCTTTATCTCTAATTAATCGGCTACTATCTTCGGCCGTAAGCCAGTAGACAGAGCGAACTTTTCCACTATGGACAGGAAGATTGGTTTTTATAGGAAGATCATCGTTTACCGCTAATACTGATTGAGCCAAATTCATTGGAATAGTTTCCATTTAGGTGAGGAAGCAAATTTGGCTTTAAAGTCTAGCAAAATGCGTCAAGAAATAGAAAATAAAAAAGGCCGATAATCGACCTTTTTCATGTATTTATCTTGGTTTCGCTTAAAGTTTAAATTTAGAAGCGGCCTCAAGTAAGTCATCAGATAATGTATGTAGGCTTTTCGAGACATCACGTATGCCATCAAGTGCCTCTAATGAACTTCCAATTGACTTGTTCATATCGTTAACATTCATCATTACAGTATTAGCAACAGACGTTTGTTCTTCAGTTGCCGTAGCAATTTGAGTATTAAGGCCATTAATCGTGTTGATATGCCCCGCTATTTTGTTAACAGACTCACCCGTTTGAGCTGCATATTCTTCATTACGCTCCGCTTGGGCGCTAGCACTTTCCATTGAGTCAACCGAAGCTGTCGCAGCTTCTGTTAGGGCATTTAATAGTTCTCGGATTTCAGTAGTTGATTTTGATGTTCTAGATGCAAGCTCTCGAACTTCGTCAGCAACAACCGCGAAACCACGGCCTTGTTCGCCAGCACGTGCCGCTTCAATTGCAGCATTCAATGCCAACAGGTTAGTCTGTTCAGCGATTGAAGTAATAACGTCAAGAATTTGATTTACGTTTTGAGTATCTTGAGCCAATTTATGGATAACTGAAGATGCGCCCTTTATTTCACTGTTCAATGCTTGAGAAACAGCCATAGACTGGTTAAGAATGTCTAAGCTTTGGTTAGCTTCTTTCTCTGCGTTTTCTGTAGCAACCGCCGCTTCGTTTGCAGAGTTAGATATTTCATTTACGCTTTGATTCATCTCTTCCATGGACTGTTTAACCATTTCTGAGTCTTCGCTTTGCTTATGCATTGCAGACTCAGCAACTTCCATCCGTTGGATTAATCGTGTTGAGTTATCAAGCAGAGGTTGAACAACCGCCATAACATCACTAATGGCCGCACGTAAAACCTCCATAAAACCATTGAAGTTTTTCGACATTTGACCAATTTCATCTTCGCTTGTGACATTTAGTGTTGAATTTAAATCACCGTCGCCCTTAGCAAGCTCACCAAGGGTATCAGCCGCATCGGACGCTGCTTGGCGAATAACTCTACCAATAAATACACCTAGAATGACGATTAAAACAACAAGCACAACCGATACAATAATACTTTGCATTATGGTGTTTTCAGAGCGTGCTTTTGCGTTTTCAGCTAGTTCAACGTACTCACGATCTGACTGAGATTTGTATTGTTCAAGATTATCGTTTAGTTGTTTAAATAACTCTGCTTTTTCAGAAGACTTTTGCTGTATAACAGAAAAATCTGCATCGCCACTTAAGAACGTGGTCACGATTTCTTTTGCTGTAATGTTGTATTTTTCTAGCGTTTGCTCGAATTGTTCTAATTTAGAACGATTAGCTTTATCTAGTTTAAGTATGCTTTCAATGTTCTTTTTTAATATTTCATATTCGGCGTCTGCTTTACTAATTAGCTCTTCGTCACCAAAGGAGACAGCTTGGCTATAAAACTCATCAATTCTGTTGATGATAAATGAGTTAGCCGTAGAAATTTTTGCTATTTGATAACGACGGTCCTTTAGATCGTCAATATTTTTATTATTTTCTTGGCTAGCGAGCGCATTTAAAACAATAACGACGATCAGAGCGATTAGCGCGATCAAGGTAATGACATTGATCTTTATGAAAACACTGAGATTTTGGAATTTATTCACACTTAATCTACCTATAGATTTATCGAAAGCATTAAATATATCGGCTTAAGCCGCCAGCCCTTTAGCATTAAAGAGCTGAATAATGTTTCTATGGTTATAATTTGACCATAACTGCTTGTAACGACTTAAGTTTAGACAAAGAATTTGATCTAACAAGGCAAACCGCAAATAAATATCTAACTTCGTATACCAATGCCTTTGTTTATCAACGTCATTGCGACACTAAAAAATATAATTACAAAAATAACAATCATACTTATAGCAACAGATAAATTGACATCAGACACGCCTAAAAAGCCGTACCTAAAAGCGTTAACCATATAAACGATAGGATTCGCTTTGGAAACGGTTTGCCAAACATCTGGTAGTAAACTTAAGCTATAAAATACGCCGCCTAAATAAGTAAGCGGTGTTAAAATAAAGGTTGGAATAATTGAAATGTCATCAAAGGAATTTGCGAATATTGCATTGATTAATCCAGCCAATGAAAACACCATAGACGTCATTAATACGGTAATAATTAGAATCGGGATGCTGTGAATTTGAATATCTACAAATAATAAGGACACGCAGGTAACGATTAAGCCAACGAGCAAACCGCGTAGCATTCCGCCGCCAATAAAGCCCAATACAATAACGAAGTTAGGCACCGGAGCTACAAGCATTTCTTCGATATTGCGCTGAAATTTAGCACTAAAAAATGAACTAGCTACATTGGAATACGAATTGGTTATCACCGACATCATAATGAGGCCCGGGACAATGAAAGACATGTAATCATACCCACCCATTTCGCCAATTCTAGACCCGATTAAGTTACCGAAAATAACAAAGTAAAGGGTCATAGTAATGGCCGGTGGCACTAAAGTTTGAACCCAAATACGTAAAAATCGAGTGCACTCTTTTATTAAAATTGCCTTTAATGCAACTGAATAACTGCCCATTATGCGTTCGCTCCTTTTTTACCATCTTCCACGAGTCTTACAAATAGCTCTTCTAAACGATTGGCTTTGTTTCTCATACTTAATACTTGAATGCCTTGTTCTGTCAGTTGCGTAAATACACTATTTAAGCCTTGCCCTTTCATGACATCAACTTCGATGGTGTGGTTGTCTTTTGTTTTTGAAGTAAAGCCTTCAATCGTTGGCGCGTCATTAAACTCAGACGTATCTAATACAAAGGTCTCCACATTGAGTTTGGCGAGTAAGTTTTTCATTGATGTATTTTCACCAATAACGCCTTTATCAATAATGGCGATATTACGACACAACATTTCCGCTTCTTCCAGATAATGTGTGGTTAGAATAATAGTTATGCCTTCATCGTTTAACTTTTGTAAGGCTTCCCACATACTACGGCGAATTTCAATATCCACGCCAGCGGTCGGCTCATCTAATATTAAGAGCTTAGGTTCGTGCATTAGCGCGCGAGCTATCATTAGACGTCGCTTCATTCCGCCAGACAGTGTGCGAGCTTGAGAGTCACGTTTTTCCCATAGATCAGTTTGCTTCAAATATTTCTCAGCACGTGTAAGGGCGGTTTTTCGCTCTACGCCATAATAACCAGCTTGGTTAACAACAATCTGTAAAACCGTTTCAAACTGATTAAAATTAAACTCTTGCGGTACTAAGCCAATATGAGATTTTGCGAGTTCAAGTTCTGAATCAATATCATGACCAAAAACTTTAACCATTCCGGACGATTTATTTACTAACGAACTGATAACGCCAATAGTCGTTGATTTACCTGCTCCGTTTGGTCCAAGCAGTGCAAAAAAATCACCTTCTTGAACATTTAGTGTAATGCCCTTTAACGCTTCAACGGTTCTATTTTTCGAGTGATAAGTCTTTTTTAAATCTTTAATTTCTAATGCGTACATAGACGTAATTATTCTCAATATTGTCGATTAATGAGTATAGCCCCAACGAGGCACCAATGTTTGTTCTATTTGTAAGTGATCTAACACTCTAGCAACCATAAACTGTACAAGATCATCAATACTTTTAGGGTGATGATAAAAGCCAGGAGCCGCAGGCATAATAGTGACACCTAGATTTGAAAGTTTAAGCATGTTTTCTAAATGAATAGAGGAAAAAGGAGTTTCTCTTGGTACCAATATAAGCTGTCCACGTTCTTTAATTACAACATCAGCAGCACGTTCAATTAGGTTATCTGAGCTACCTGTTGCGATAGCCGATAGTGTGCCGGTTGAACAAGGTAATACTACCATTTGTTTAGGAGCCGCTGAACCAGATGCAGGAGGACTAAACCATTGCTCCTTGCCTAATACTTCAATTTGATGTTGCTTAGCGGAAAAATAGTTTTTACACCATTCTGTTGCTTGACTAGGGCTGCCTGGAATATCGAGTTCCATTTCGGTCTTTAAAACGACCTTTGCTGCGGACGATAACAGTAAAAACACTTTAATATCTTGATTGATTAATTGCTGAATAAGCTCCATTGCGTAGGGCGCGCCGGACGCACCTGTCATAGCAATGGTAATTCGTCGTTTGAAAGAATTATCCATATAGGATTCAGCATTATTTTGAGACATGGAAAAAATTAACCCTTTTGCGTTATCACTTGTTTTAATTGTTGGTGAATACCACCAAAACCGCCGTTACTCATCACCACTATATGGTCATTGGGTTTAATTAGTTCAACCACACGCTCAATAATAGCATCAATACTACTGAAGATTTTGGTTGGTGTATGGTTTAACGACAGATCTAGCTGCCAAGTGCTGTCACTATTAAATATCAATACTTCATCAGCATTCTGCCAAGAGGATGCTAGAGTATGGTTGTGCACACCCATTTTCATGGTGTTAGATCTTGGCTCTAGTATGGCAATAATGCGTTGATTACCAACTTTGGCTCGAAGCCCGGCAAGTGTTGTTTTAATTGCAGTAGGGTGATGAGCGAAATCGTCATACAGGGTTATGTTATTGTGTTGCATCACCACTTCCATACGGCGCTTAGCATTGGTAAACGAGCTTAAAGCCTTGATGCAGGTGCTAATATCCATACCACAGTGCCTAGCAGCAGCAAGCGCGGCGAGACCGTTGTGAACATTATGTATACCAGTTAGCTGCCATTCAACCGTCCCAATTAATTCGTTTTTAAGGTATACCTCGAACCTACTACCGTCATATAAATCTAGCGCATTCGACTTTATCGAAACTTGCCAATCGGAGTCACTGTTGGTGGACAAACCTGAAGTGCTAATGGTTTCGCGAGGGCTCCAACATCCTAATTCTAGTGCAGACTCAATGTGTGTTTCGTCGGGATTAGAAATCAATAAACCATTATTCGGTAAAATGCGCACTAGATGATGAAACTGAGTTTTTATGGCATCAATGTCTTTAAATATGTCAGCGTGGTCAAACTCTAAATTATTGATAATAAGTGTTTTAGGTAGGTAATGAACAAACTTACTGCGCTTGTCAAAAAAGGCCGTGTCGTATTCGTCAGCTTCAATAACAAAAAATGGACTGTCGCCTAAGCGTGCTGACACTTCAAAATTTCCAGGCACTCCACCAATCAAATAACCTGGGTTCATACCACAAGACTCTAACAACCATGCAACCATACCGGCGGTAGTAGTTTTCCCATGAGTACCAGAGGCTGCAACTACCCATCGATGTTGGAGGACTTCTCGTTTCAACCATTCTGGTCCAGAGGTATAAGGCAAGTTACGAGCTAATACATATTCTACAGCGGGATTACCTCGCGACATGGCATTACCGATAATAACGAGATCCGGCTCTGGCTTAAACTGTTGTTCATCCCAACCCGTTGTCAAAGTGATACCTAACTGTTCTAGCTGAGTAGACATAGGTGGATAGACATTTAAGTCTGAGCCCGTTACGTCATGACCCAGCTGTTTAGCAATAGCTGCAATACCGCCCATGAATGTGCCACAAATGCCTAGAATATGTATATGCATAAATATAATCTGTTCGTTAAATTGGAGAGCCAGGAGGCAGTTTACTGGTATCTACTAATGGTAGCCACTTTCTGTGTTCAAAATACCAGGACAAATGGTGGCTTAACAAACGGTAATAGCCTCGTTGGCCAGAGCTCATATCGAGCGATGCTTGTTTTAACCAACTGTTTAGTTGTGACAATTCATTAAATAAGTCTGCTTTCACTTCAATTGGGGTTTTATCTGAGTTAAGCGTAGACACTAAGGTTTCAATTGTTAGTGCGCCAATTCTCTGTTGGACGGCAGACTCTAGACCTATCGACGCTTCGCTTTTGACTGTAGCGCTAATGATAGTTTGTAGGTACTCACCTACAGTTGAGTGTTTGCTATTTAAATTTGCTTGTTGTGCAATTCGTGTAAGACGAGCAGGGTGCAGTAGCCCAGACAAGGTGTGGTTCGCACTGGCCGCAGCTAGAGTTACGGGATCAAATGCTAGCCCAGTTTTATTTGGACCACTCTCTCTATTACGATAACTGCCGTATGCTTTAGGCGGAATGACATCAATAATAGAGGTTGGCAATGTCAGAGTTTTAGCATGTAGAGTCTTCAGTAACGACGCTAAGGCTTGAGATTGTTGCTCAGCACTTACCGGATTTACATTGGAAACACTATTTGGCTCTTTAATCGCATAATTATATTCAAGCCCACCAATTAACTTCACTGCAGCTGTTGTTTGATAACGATGGAAGTAATAAATAGGCATTAATATTTCTTCAAGATCCGATATTGGTTGGTTAGGAGCTAAGTTATCTAAACCAAATTTTGCCAGCGCGAGCTTGCGTATTTTTAAAACTCTGTCTAGTTCAGCTGCCGGATTATTTCCGTTGTCCCATAAGTGTCCAGTAGGGTGCGCGCCACTTAACGGTCGAGCATCCGAGTCAGACATATAAAGTAAACCTTGCGCTCTTGTTTTTGAAATTAAGTCACTAAGCGCTGTGGTTTCTTCTTCTTTGGATGAAAACTGCTGATAACCGTACTTAATAACATATTTGTCCCATTCGCCAATGCCTTCGGAATAGGCATCAGACAAATCTATTTTATCATCTTCAATCTTTATGTAAGGATGCGGGTAGTCCATTACCGAGGCTCTATTGTTTGCTGACGCGGCAAAGTTATGGGCAATTCCGAGCGTGTGACCAATTTCATGAGCAGCAAGTTGACGAATTCGAGCTAAGGCCATGTCTTTTATGTTACTGGTATCGTTATCTACAGAATTCTTAAATGGTCCAGTTAAGCCTTGTGCTAGCAGATAATCATGTCTAACGCGCAATGAGCCCAGCGTAACGTGTCCCTTTATTATTTCGCCAGTTCTAGGATCTATGACAGATGCGCCATAACTCCAACCACGAGTTGCTCTATGTACCCACTGAATGGTGTTGTAGCGGACATCCATTGGATCAGCTCGTTCGGGTAACATTTTAACCTGGAAACCGTTTTTAAAGCCGGCTGCGTCAAATGCTTCTGTCCACCATCTCGCGCCTTCGAGTAAAGCCGAGCGAACTGGTTCAGGTGTTCCAGGATCAAGGTAATAAACAATAGGTTCTTTGTCATTAAGTCGATGGCGTGGGATAACTTTTACATCCATGCTTTCATCTAAAGACGCTGCATAATCTTTATGGCTAATGCTCCAATAACCACTGAACGGATGAAATGCACGTGCTTGGTAGTTGTCGTCTGGTAGTTTAACCAAAGAATGATGCATATGGACGGTTATATTATGCGCATCAGGAGCAACTTGACGAACGTACTGGCCTGGTGAGCTCCCACTAAATGAAACAATGGACTCTAGTTCTGTATTTTTAGGAAATGACTTACTTCGAGCAAAATTTACAGCGCTGCGGTTTTTAACAACCGAGTAATTGCCTTGCTTTTGTGCTTTTAGTGTACGCGCAACGCCGTGAATATCACTTAATAAGAATGGCGTATAGTCGATGAGAGACGTGCCTCTGTCTTTGGCTATTATTTCAAATCCAAAAATAACAGACTTTGCAAAGGCCTCTTCAACACTTTTTTGCTCTGCGCGGTTATCACTATTTGCTCGGTAATCTGTATTAAGTTGCGTTAGTAAAACCTTATTGCCGTAACTTTCGAACTGCACTATTCGTGTGTCACCAAGTTGGCCTCGGTCAAGACCAATATCGTTTGAGCCTAAGCCATGAGGCAAGCTACTTTGAAAAAGGAATGGTTCTTTTTGCTCTTCAATTTGTAAATAAATTTTGTCGTTTTTTTTATCGTAGAAAAATGTAAAGTATCCTTCAACTTTCAACATACCGGATGTGAAATCCTTAACGGACTTAATCTCAGCAAATGTCACGCTTGTCATAAAAAAAGCAAATAAAGCGATTATACTAAGTAGGTAGCGACTCATTCTCATTGGTCATCCTTAAACTCTTATAGTTTTTAGAAGGTTGGCAAAATTTACGTTTAAGTGTGCCGTAGTTTATGAATTATGTGAACCAATAACTCACAACTGAAAATCATTCTGAAAGTGCGATTGAAAGTTTTCATAAAATAATCCCAAAAAACTGCAACTCACTTAAAAAAATGGTTAGAATAGCGCCATCTAAAAGTTACGCTTGGATTTATTGATTTTGTCCAAGCACGATATTGACTTAATTGTTGATAAGTTCCGCTTGTTAACTGATAAAATCCATAAAAGGCTTTAAATACAATGAAAAGACTAGCTCCTGAGTTACGAAAAGAAGGCGTTGAACTAGACCTGATTTCTTTAATTAGAACCATATTAGCGGCGTGTAAAGATATCTCTTTTCGAGTAGGTCAAGCGGATTTGTCTGGTGTATTAGGCTCTACCTTAAATGAAAACATTCAAGGTGAAACACAGAAAAAACTAGATATATTGTCTAATCAACTTCTCAAAGATATGTTATTAGAGTCTGGTTTTGTAAGGGCGATCGCGTCAGAAGAGGAAGATTACATTGTTGAAGGTCAGCATGGTGGTCGGTTTTTAGTAGCATTTGATCCGTTAGACGGCAGTTCTAATATAGATGTAAATAGCTTAACAGGTACGATATTTTCAATTCTTCCGGTACCAGAAGATAAGTTAGATGGAGCGCCAATTACCGAACAAGACTTTTTACAGCCGGGACGTAATCAGGTTGCTGCCGGTTATGTTATGTATGGCCCATCTACAATTTTAGCGCTGACTACTGGCAAAGGTGTACATTTTTATACGTTAGATAAAACCCATGGCTCGTTTTTGAAAACACGCGAGGACATTGCAATACCAGAAGAAACGCAAGAGTTTGCCATAAACAGTTCTAATCAGCATAAATGGGATATCCCAATGCAGCGTTATATTCGTGACATCCTTGATGGCAAGGCTGGTATTCGAGGCAAAAACTTTAATATGCGCTGGATCGCTTGCATGGTTGGTGACGTACATCGAATTTTATGTCGTGGAGGTATATTTACTTACCCTCGCCATACTGACAATCCTGACAAGCCAAACAAATTACGCTTATTATACGAAGCAAACCCTATGGGTTTATTAGTTGAACAGGCTGGTGGCCTTATTTCAACAGGTGAGCAGAACATTTTGGATATTCAGCCTACGGAACTTCATCAACGAGTACCGGTTATTTTAGGCTCCAAACAAGAAGTTAAAATCTGTCTTGATTACCACAATCAATAAGTAATATCAGCGCCATATTCATCATTGAATATGGCGCACCATCTCCTAGTACTATTCATTTGTTTATTATCGATATTTGTTGCTCGAATTTTTAATTGATTTGGTTATAATTCACGCCATCATTTTTACTATTTATAAACGTGCCTAGGTACGTAGCCAAATTAATTTATCAAAGGTGTGATATGCCAAATTATGTAGTGGGCCATAAGGTTCCAGATTCAGACTCTATTTGTTCTGCCATCGCGTTGTCTTATTTAAAAACTGAACTTGGTCAAGAAACTGTGCCTGCACGTTTGGGTGAATTGTCACCTGAAACTATGTTCATTTTAAATCGTTTTGGCTTTGAGCAACCTGAGCTTAAATTAAGCTATGCTGGAGAAAGTCTTTATATTGTTGATCACTCAGATCGTGTACAAGGCCCAGACGACATCGACGATGCGACTATCTTAGGGATTATTGATCACCACAAACTTGGCGACATCACCACATCTACACCGTTAGAGTGTTGGATTCGTCCGGTTGGTTGTACAAATACTATCATTAAAATGATGTATGACTTTGAAGGCATCGCTATCCCTAAAGATATAGCTGGCGCAATGATGATGGCTATTTTAAGTGATACTGTTTTGTTTAAATCGCCAACGTGTACAACTGCAGATATAAAGTGTGTTGAAGCATTAGCGGAAATTGCAGGTGTTGAAGATTACATGGATTTAGGCATGGAAATGTTTAAAGTAAAATCTGACGTAGAAGGTACGCCTGCACGTGACCTTGTGCTTCGTGATTTTAAAGACTTTAATATGAAAGGACAGTTGGTTGGTATTGGTCAGCTAGAAGTGATTGACCTTGCCATGCTAGATGAAATGAAAGATGACTTGCATGCTGACCTTCAAGCATTAAAAGAGGAAGGTAATCGTCATTCCGTAATTTTATTGCTAACAGATATTATGAAAGAAGGTTCAGAACTTTTAGTCGTTTCAGACGAACCAAGCGTAATAGAAAAAGCATTTGATGTAACTTTGGTTAACAATCGTGTTTGGATTGACGGCGTTCTAAGCCGCAAAAAACAGGTAGTGCCGCCATTACAAGATAGCTTTGTTGCTTAGTTTCCTAGTGTAAGATTTGGTCTTACTTAAAACATTAAGCCGTGATTGTTATCGCGGCTTTTTTGTTTAATAAAACAAATAATTTGGAGTGTAGATGTGACGCGTTTGAGCCCTAAGGTGTTTTTACTAGCTATGGCCTTTATTTTACCGTTTGTTTTTGCGGTTTGGGCTACCTTGCTCAATAACTTCGTCATTGAAAAAGCGGCTTTTACCGGTGCCGAAATTGGTATGTTGCAGTCAATCCGAGAGATCCCTGGATTTTTAGCGTTCACGGCTATTTATATTTTGCTTTTTATTAAAGAGCAACGCTTTGCAATATATTCAATAGCTGTATTGAGTATAGGCGTCGCATTTACCGGTTATTTCCCTACTGAGTACGGCTTGTATGTGACGACCTTTATAATGTCTATCGGCTTTCATTATTACGAAACAACGCAGCAGAGTCTCACTTTACAATGGGTCGATAAAAAAGAGTCCGCACATTTTTTAGGACAAGCCTTAGCAATGAAATCATTTGCATCATTACTGGCTTTTGGCGGCATTTGGGTGTTAATGGAATGGCTTGAGGTAACCTACAAAACTACTTACTTAATAGCAGGTGGTGTTGGTTTTGCGGTGGCATTATTGCTATTTTTTGGCTTTCCTATGTACGAACAACCTCATGTGCAAACTAAAAAAATAGTGCTTAAAAAGAACTACATGCTTTACTACGCGTTAACTTTTCTAAGCGGCGCTCGACGACAAATCTTTATGGTCTTTGCCGGCTTTATGATGGTTGAAAAGTTTGGTTACAGTGTTGGTGAAATTAGTTTGCTGTTTGGCGTCAACTACATATTTAACTTGTTATTTGCCAGTAAAATAGGGCAGTGGGTTGGAAAAATCGGCGAACGTCGAGCGTTAACCTTTGAATATATTGGACTTATATTTGTATTTGTCGGCTATGCATTAGTCGAAACCGCAGAAATTGCCGCAGCCTTGTATGTCATTGATCACATGTTTTTCGCGTTGGCCATTGCCATAAAAACCTACTTTCAAAAAATTGCTGATCAAAAGGACATAGCCGCAACAGCCTCTGTTAGCTTTACAATTAACCATATTGCGGCAGTAATAATACCCGTGATGTTAGGTTTAGTATGGTTATATTCAAGTACTTTAGTGTTTATGATTGGAGCGTCTTTTGCAATCTGTAGCCTTATTATAAGCCAGTTGATTCCAGATCAACCGAGTGAGGATAAACCATTTAGATTTAGCGCAAGTCCAAAAACACTCGACATAAATGCAAAGTAAAAATGTTTAAACGACAAGGCTTAGGCTCCAGACGAAACAAAAACTATATGGTTAAGAAGGGTGGTTTACGTGAAGCGTTAGTCGACCAGCAAGTTCTAATCATTCATCAAGCCATTGCTAAAAAGTTAGTTGCGTGTCATCAGCAAGGTGATCATCAATATGAAATTAAAATATTAGAAACGATGAATAAACGCCGTGATGAAGGTCGAATGAAATATGGCGAATACCTGACATGGCAAAGTCTTTTAGAAATAATTGGCAATTCGGATGATTTTATTAAGGGCATGTTAGAAGACTCGCCACAGATGCGAAAATATCGTCGTAGAACGCCATGTGTAGGGATTCTAACAGAAGAAGAACGAACTTTAGCTCTAGAAATAGGTACAAGCGAACAAATAGACAGTGCTCATTTTTAAGCATTGACACAAGCTTTCAGTTACTTACAATCAGATAACGATTACAGGGAGCGGGACAGCGGTTAGCTCGTGAATATAGAACAACTGAACAAACTGCTATTTGAAAAGGCAAACACACTATCGTCAATTGCAAGTGGTCAAGCTAATCACGATGCATTGGATCAAGTGTGTCTAGATTTAGAGAATACTATTTCTATTTCAAATGCACAGTGTGCAATATTTGAGAAAATAGGTGAAAACTTTTACTTTATCGCCGCTCCAAGTAATAAAATCGAAAGCTTAAATGATATTGATGAAGTTCCGCTGTCTTATTTTGGGTATAAGCCTGAAGCGCCAGCCTTTTTCGACTTGAAATATCGTTCCTTCGAGCTTGAGTCTAGTATACAGACGCACAGCGAATCTGAGTTAAATTCTTCTTCCAACATATTGCATACTGTCGGCGTGCCGATTATTGATGACGATAATACGTTGCTTGGGCTTATGGTCCTATTTTCCACTCAGGAACTAGCTATTAATCGAAGGCAAGTAGAGTTTTTGAAGTTTTTTAGTCATTTTACGTCTGCGATATTAATCGCTATAAATACGGCTCGAGATAACGAACTAAAAATTGAAGCGTTAAAAAAGAGTAATGAAAAATTTCGAGCATTCACCAAAGTAATGCCAGACTTAGCTTTGATCATTGACGAAACTGGTTTGTACGAAGATGTTCACGGCTCGCCAGATAACTTAGTTTATATCTCCGCTACTGAGATTATTAACCAAAATGTAAATGATATTTTTCCGCCAGCAGACGCGGAAAAAATAATGTCAGTCATAGGTGCTGCATTAGCCACAGACAAAACCCAAGAATATGAATACTCCATTCAAGGCGATTCTGGAATAGCTATATTTGAAGGCCGTATAACCCCTATCCATTATAATACCGATGAGTCAGAGAAAGCGAAACATGTGCTTTGGATGGCTAGAGACGTAACTGAAGCAAAAAAGACACAAAAGAAAGTAAAGCAGTTAGCTTATTTTGATCCTCTGACTCAGCTACCTAATCGTAGAATGTTCAATGAACGTTTAGAGCTTACGGTTGATAGCAAAGCGATGTCGCAAGAGTTTGGGGCTATTTTGTTTTTAGACTTAGATGAATTTAAGCGTATTAACGACTCGTTAGGGCACTCAGCAGGAGATAAGTTGCTTAAAGATGTATCAGAGCGTTTACGTTCTGCGTTACGAAAAAGCGACATTTTAGCCCGTATTGGTGGTGACGAGTTTGTTATATTGGTCGAGAATGTCGGAAAAACACTTGAACAAGCACAGTTGGAAATATCAATTGTCGCAAAAAAAGTTCAAGAGGCATTTACGACTAAGTTTGAAATTGAAGAACTAGTCTTTCAAGTATCTTGTAGTATTGGCATTTGCGTTATCGATGGCACGACAAGCGCGCAAAATATTATGAAATTTGCAGATACCGCGATGTATAACTCAAAACGGCAAGGGGGTAATAGCTATAGCTATTATGATCCTCAAAAACAAACGCTCCTAGATAGACAGCTAACCTTCGAATCTGAAATCGTGTCGGCTATCGAAAATCGTCAATTTTGTGCTTTTTTTCAACCTCAAGTCGACCGTTATGGCAAGTTATGCGGCGCCGAGGCGCTTATAAGGTGGCTTCACCCTGACAAAGGTATGATTCCACCAAATGAGTTTATTTCTGTAGCAGAACAATTTGGCCTGATACAAAGCCTACAAGATATCGTTCTTGAAGATATTTGCCAGCTGATTAAAACTTTAGAAGTTGAAGCTGTTCTTCCGAAAGACTTTAAGATTTCAATAAATATCAGTCACTCACAATTCAAGTCGACAAACTTCAAACGTTTGTTAATGAGTACAATTAATAAATACAATGTGGATGCGAGCCGTATAACCCTTGAAATTACTGAAAGTATGCTTTCTCATGATATTTCGAAAACGGTTCAACAGATGAATGACATCGCTGGAACTGGTTTTACATTTTCAATTGACGATTTTGGCACTGGTTATTCAAACTTATCAAATCTACATGCTTATCCTGTCCAAGAGCTCAAGATAGATAAATCATTTGTCGATCGACTATTAGACAGTTCTGGTTTGAGCATAGTTGAAACCATCATCAGTCTTGCTAAAAACTTAGAAATGCGAGTAGTTGCTGAGGGTGTTGAAGATGAAAAACAAGTCGCTGTGTTAAAAGGAAGAGATGTTGATATTCTACAAGGCTATTATTTTTCTAAGCCACTGCAATTTGAAGACTACGTACAGTGGCATAAAAACAATTTATTAGCTTTTTAACAACTCATCTTTATCTACTAAATGTTCAGTTAATTGGTCTCGTTCGTTGTCTGTGATAGCTGACGATGTGTTGGTCTTATAGTCAAACTTGACCATTACACACTCACCCCAAGCGACTCGCGACCCTTGTTGCCACACTTCTTGCAAAATATTTAATGAAGAACGACCTATTTTACTGACATGAGTCCGTATCTCGACTTCATGTTTGTAGTGAATCTGTGCTACGTAATTAACCTCAATTTTGGCAATAATTAAATTCCAATTATCTAAGTCTTGCGTTGGATTAAAAATTTTAAATATACCAGGACGTGCACTTTCAAACCAAACGGGTATCACAGTGTTATTGATATGTGCTAGTGCGTCCGTCTCTTGAAATCTGGGTTGGATTTTTATAGCAAACATTTAACTTCCTTAGGCTCAAAAAAAAACGGCACTTAAGCCGTTTTATGTTGTGAACTGTAGATTAATATATATTACGACCGTAGAAGATCTCTTGCATCTCTCGTTGTAATTTATCACGAATTTCTTGTTGTTCTTCTTCACTCAAATCATCTGTGCTTAAACCAAATAGATAGTTGTTTAAGTCGTTATTGTTGATCATCATTTTGGTGTGGAACATATTCTCTTGGTAAACATTTACGTCGATCATGTTGTATTGGTCAAGAATATCATCACCAATAAAGTTTTGAATAGAATTTATTTCATGATCAATATAGTGTTTGTTGCCTTCCGTATCACGGGTAAAACCGCGCACACGGTAGTCTAAAGTAACAATGTCTGACTCTAACGCATGAATTAGATAGTTCAAGGCTTTAAGTGGAGAGATAACGCCACAAGTTGATACTTCTATGTCAGCTCTAAAGGTACAAATACCATCGTGAGGGTGAACTTCAGGATAAGTATGGACACAAATATGGCTCTTATCTAAGTGACTTACGACACTCTCTGGAATAGGCCCTGGCGTTTCACTTTGGTCTACTTCATCTGGAGATTTAATTTCTTCTTCACTCACTAAGATAGTGACGGAAGCGCCTTGAGGATCATAATCTTGACGAGCAACATTTAAGATATTTGCACCTATGATGTCACACACTTCAGTGAGAATATCTGTCAAACGGTCAGCATTGTATTGCTCATCAATATATTCGATATACTCTTGGCGTTGAGCCTCGGTTTGGGCATAACAGACGTCATAAATACAAAAGCCTAAGCTCTTTGTTAAGTTGTTAAAACCGTGAAGTTTAAGTTTAGATTGCAACTAACAATTCCTCAAAACAAAATAGATTAATGAAAGGGCGGATGATAAATCAATACGGCCCATTCACAAAATTATTTTTCCAACTATAGAAGTGAATAATAAAGTTATCAACATAGATAATGTTAATATTATTTAGTTAAACGGCTTAAAGTTCTTTTATTTCATAGTTATGAGAAATAGTGACGCTAGCCTCAAGCATTTTCGCAACTGAGCAATATTTATCAGCAGATAAACGAACTGCTCGTTCTACATGGCTTTCGGCAACCGCAGTACCGGTCACAATAAATTTAAGGTGAATTTTAGTGAATACCTTAGGAACGGTTTCCGCTCGTTCAGCATCGACTTCAACTTCAACATTTTTGAAAGTTTGACGTGCTTTTTCAAGAATAGACACAACATCAATCGCGCTACAAGTTGCCGCTGACAATAGCACCATTTCCATCGGACTTGGACCACTGCCAGGGTTGCTGCCGTCTAACACTATTTTGTGTCCTGACTCCGTTTGACCTTCAAAGGCCATACCTTCACGCCATGATACATTTGCTTTCATTGCTAATTCCATTAATCGAGTAGGTCAGCGATAGCGCTGTCGAATACATTTTTAATAAGAGACGTGAATTCGGTAATGAATTCTATCTGTGTTTGATTTACTGGTTTATCCCAGTAGTCAGCCAGCACCTGCTGCATGTCATAAACTATGCCGTCTACTTCACGAACAATAATCGACCTGTGGTTAGTTTCTAGGTCGTCATGCTGGCTACAAAGGTTTATAATTTGAGTGGAAATTTCATTTTCAACCAATACTTCTAATGTAATATCAGAAAGAGTCTCACTCTCCGATTGAACAAAAATATCTATACTACTAGTAAGATAATTCATTAGTTCTACATAAGCGGTTTTGTCTGTGACCATAAAAATTTCCTTTTTTACAACTCAAAGCATAAATTTAACCTTTTACGTTAGTACTTTCAAAGATCTTATCAGCAGAAGCTGCAACAAATCCTGAATAAAGCTCGCCAGGTTTTACTTCGTAACGCTTTGCGAACTCATAAAAACAACTTGGCACTAACTCATCACCATCGATAAAAGAAACTGTAGCTTTATCAGCCATAGTTGAAGACTGTTCTAATAATACTTCCGCAGAACCTTTTATTTCGCCACCAGATGCATTTAAAACAAAACCTGCATCTTTAAGCTTTTGGTTTACTTGCTCAAGAGTTTCAAATTTTGTTAATTGATTTACACTTACGGTAAAGTGGTTCGGAATATATCCCCAAGCTGCCATCCAAGCCGCATACTCACTTTCTTCTAATAACACTTTGTAGTCATTAGAACTAACTTTCCATTGCGTACCTGAGTATAAGAAGTTATCTGCAGTCACAGAAGACTCATCAATCTGGTCAACCAAGTCCTTAATAATACGCTGAGTATTCTCAGAAAACTCTTCTACTAATAGCTCACTAATAAACACTTTTGGCAAAGTTGGATCTGCGTGTTCGAAGTGTTTCGCTTTTAATTTCTTCGCCTCAAAATCATAGTCACCGCCGTCTTTGTAACCAAGTGATAAAAAGTGTTGCGCGAGTTTATCTAAGCTCACTTTTTCTAAATTAAATGTGCGTAATGCAATATGATCATTGATAACGTCTTTGCCATTCCCTTCACCCAATAAAGCGTGGATTTGTTTTGCTGAAGGAGTAACGGTTAGATATTTTTCCCACATGTTATCAAAAAGAGCGTTTACATTTGTATGCATGACAATTCCTTGAATCTTTCTACTTGATGTTGATAAAACAAATTTGTTGTTTAAAAAAAGCGGCTAAGCCGCTTCTTTATTTTAAATACTTAGGCCAGGGCTTAAGGTTTCTGGCATGGTGACTTGTTCAAGCTCAACCGATGCAACAGGGTATGCACAATAATCAGCGGCATAATATGCACTTGCTCTGTGGTTACCAGATTGACCAATACCACCAAATGGAGCTGCACTGCTTGCTCCTGTAATTGGTCGATTCCAGTTAACAATACCTGCTCTAATTCGACTTAAGAACTTGTTGTACAGTTCTTGATCATCACTTAGTAGACCAGCTGATAAGCCGTAGTTTGTATTATTTGCGATTTCAATTGCTTGATCAAAATCATCAAAACGGAAAACTTTTAATAACGGACCAAAATGTTCATCATCTGGGAAGTCTGTAATATCAGTACAGTCGATAATACCTGGCGATACAAAACCGGTATCTTCTTTTAAGTGAGTAAGTTCAACAAGAACTTTACCGCCTAATTCAACTAGCTGTTGTTGTGCTGCAACCATGCCAAGCGCTGCTTTGTCAGAAATCATAGAGCCCATAAATGGTTGCTCAGAAGCTTCATCTAAAGAGTCGCCAACAACAATTGAGTTTGTTGCTTCAATTAACTTAGCAAGCACTACGTCACCTTCAGCACCTTTAGGTAGAAGTAACTTTCTTGCACATGTACAACGTTGACCTGAAGATATAAATGCTGACTGAATAATGTCATGAACAACGGCATCGGTATTTTTTGCGTCTTGGATAATTAGTGGGTTATTACCGCCCATTTCCAACGCTAAAATTTTGCCTGGTTGTGCAGCAAATTGCTTATGCAACAAATGGCCTGTACCAGAGCTACCCGTGAAGAATAAGCCATCAATTTGTGGATGGTTTGCTAACGCTTTGCCAGTCTCTACTTCGCCTTGAACTAAATTCAACACGCCTGCTGGTAAGCCAGCTTTTTGCCATAACTCAACAGTAATTTGAGCAACCATTGGTGTTAGTTCGCTTGGCTTAAAGATCACCGTGTTACCGGCAATTAAGGCAGGAACAATATGACCATTTGGTAAATGACCTGGGAAGTTGTAAGGTCCGTAAACTGCAACAACACCATGTGGACGGTGACGCAACATAGCGCGACCTTGAGGCATTGGGTTTTCTGTTGTACCAGTACGTTCGTTGTACGCTTTTTCAGAGATAGCGATTTTACCAATCATGGCGCCAACTTCAGTGCGAGTTTCCCATAACGGCTTGCCCGTTTCTTTTGCAATTGCAAGTGCAACTGGCTCTTTATATTCACCAAGTAATTCAGCAAAACGTTTGATAATAGTTAAACGTTCTTCTACGGTTTTGTCTGCCCATGGTAAAAATGCGGCTCGTGCAGCCTTAACAGCTTGGTCTACTTGCTCTTCAGTTGCGGTTAACGACTCCCATAACAATTCGTCAGTTGCAGGGTTAAGAGAACCAATTAGGTGTCCTTCGCCAGCAACCCATTCGCCGTTTATAAATTGGCCATTAATATATTTGTTTTCACTATTTGACATAAAATAATCCTATTTTAAAAGGGCAGCGCGTACTTGATCGCCGGCTTTCACATTTAATAAATCAGCATAATCCGAAGTTAATAGAACCGTCATATTTTCATGATCTAACGTGGTTTTTAGTCCAGTTGCTCTAAACTCTTCAACAGATAAGTTAGCAATGATGACGTTTTTGTCGGATTCAAGCTTTTCTACAATGTTCACGGTAAATAAATCGCTGTTTTGAACAGTATGGATTTGAGATATATCCGCTTCTACAGTAGGGCCGCCATCAAAAATGTCTACGTACTGCTTATAAGTAAAGCCTTCAGATTTAAGTAACTTTAATGCCGGCTCAGTGTTCTTATGAACTTTACCAATCACTGCTTGTGCTTCTTTTGACAAAAGATTTACATAAACTGGGTATTTAGGCATGAGTTCAGCAATAAATACTTTTTGACCTATACCCGTAAGGTAGTCAGCCGTTGGGAAGTCCATTGAGAAAAAGTGTTCTTCTAACCATTTCCAAAATGGTGAGTCGCCATTTTCATCAGAAACACCGCGCATTTCTGCGATAACGGTATTGGAAAAGCGCTCTTGGTGTTGAGCTAAAAATAAGAACCTAAACTTACTTAAAATACGACCTGTGCAGCCTTTACGGAACTCTTCTCTTAAGAATAATGTGCATAACTCACTCGCACCCGTATAGTCATTACACAAGGTTAATATATCAGCTGTGTTATAAATATTGAGCTGTCGACTATTATGAACAACCTTGCCTAAATGATAATGGTAAAAGGCATCATCAAGTCCTACATATGACTCTATGCCACTGGTGCCCATAATCTTTCCAGACGCTACGTCTTCCATAACAAAAAGAAAGCCATGTTCTTCTTTTTTGTCAGACACTTTTGACTTAAATGACGTTTCAGCACGCTGGATTTTCTTGGCAATTAGCTCATCATTAACAGGTAACGACGTAAAACCATGTCCTGATTCTTCTGCAATTTTCAAAAGTTCAGGAAAGTCTTTTTCTTGGATTGGACGAATTACAAACATCACATCTTCTTCCTTTATAAAAATAGCCAATAATCAATTGGCTATTTAAACTTAACGAGCGCTAAATTAAGCGTTTACGATGCTTGCAACGGCTTTTTCAAACTGAGCCATGCCTTGATCAATGTCTTCTAAAGGAACAACTAAAGAAGGTGTAAAGCGAATTACGTTTGCGCCTGCAACTAAAATCATAGTGCCGTGCTCTAAAGCTGCGTTTACAAACTCTTTTGCGCGACCTTCAAAAGCATCAGTCAGTTCAGCGCCGACTAACATGCCTTGGCCACGAATATCTTTAAACACGTTATATTTGTTATTAATTTCTTCAAGTTTCGCTTTGAAGATAGCTTCACGTTCTTTAACACCATTTAATACCTCTGGAGTATTAATAGTATCTAATGCAGCTTCTGCAACAGCACAAGCTAATGGGTTACCGCCATAAGTAGAACCGTGAGTACCAATCTTAAGATGTTTAGCTAACTCTGTAGTTGTTAGCATTGCACCGATAGGGAAACCACCACCAAGGCCTTTCGCTGAAGCTAGGATGTCTGGAGTTACGCCAAGACCCATATATGCATATAACTCACCTGTGCGACCAGCGCCAGATTGAACTTCATCAAATATTAACAAGGCATTGTTATCATCACAAAGCTGACGAACGCCTTCAATAAATTCTTTTGTCGGTGGGATAATTCCGCCTTCACCTTGAATAGGCTCTAGCATTACCGCACAAGTTTTATCTGAAATAATTTCTTTTAGGCTTTCTAAGTTGTTGTATTCAGCATGAACGATATCGCCTGGTTTAGGTCCAAAACCGTCTGAGTATGCAGGTTGACCACCAACAGTTACCGTAAAGAACGTACGACCGTGGAAACCTTTTTTGAATGAGATGATTTGTGTTTTGTGCTCACCATGAACATCAATAGCCCAACGGCGTGCTAGTTTTAGCGCCGCTTCGTTTGCTTCTGCGCCTGAGTTAGCAAAGTAGACTTTTTCAGCAAAAGTAGCATCAGTTAGTTTTTTTGCTAAACGTAATGCTGGTTCATTTGTCATTACGTTACTAAGGTGCCAAATTTTTTCGCCTTGCTCTTTTAATGCACCAACTAAAGCTGGGTGACAATGACCAAGGCAGTTGACCGCAATGCCTCCGGCAAAATCGATGTATTCTTTATCGTTTTGGTCCCAAACGCGAGAGCCTTGTCCTCTAACAGGAATCACAGCCGCAGGAGAATAGTTAGGTACCATTACGTCATCAAATAAAGCGCGTGTTACAGTCATTTTTGTTTCCTTGTGTTAAACCTATCTCGACAAATCGAAGAATTTCAAAACAGGATTTTAAAAGTAAATACCCGCCAATTATTGCAGATTTAGACGCAAATGTCTCCATTTCAAACATCTGAGCAGTTGCTATTCGGGCTGGATAGCCAAGTTATGAATAATTAGTGAATATTTATTTAGTGCGATTTTTTATGGGGAATTATTGTGCCTATCTGCACGCTTTTAAAATTAGACATTAACTATAAATTGTCTAATTATTGCCTCATAGTGGTGCAAAATTACCGATGAATAGATTGTCAGAAAAAAAATTAACAAAATTATAGATTAGAGGGATTTTGATGTTTTTTTTGCAATTATTGGCTAGTTCTATTCGATAAATTAAGTTTTGTTAGATTTATTTTATTAAGGGTAGTGACAAAGTCATTATTGATTTTGCAGCCAGTAAGAAAGCGCTTTGCTTCTGGTAATTCAATCAGTCTAGCTTTTTGTAATAACTTGTATTGAGAATAAGTCTTTGATTTTAATAATAGAGACGCCATCGGCGTAAGCGAATCAATCGCTTCATTATTAACAATTTGCTCCATTGCTGGAGCTAGTGGAGCAAATTTTAATTCTAAGTGTTGCAGTAATAAAAGGCTCACATCTAACCCATGGTTAAGTACCAACTGACTCGCAAACTCACCATCTAATACTAAAGAGTTTAAAACCTTTTCAATATCACTGCGACCAGAGTTTCGTGCCTTGTGCATTTCTTCAAGCCTAATTTTATCAAAAGCCCTAAGGTACATTCTCATCACTAAACCGTAACCAAAACTATGCAAGAGTCCAAGAGTGAAGGCGTGAAGAGGGTTCACATTAAAACGTGGTGCCAAGGTTTCCATACAATTTGCTGTTGCAATGGAGTATTGCCACAATTTTAGTTTAAAGTCTGAAAAAGGATCTGTGCTGTGCGGCAACCACTGTTTTGCAATTATCGCCAGCAGTGGCGCTTTTATATTGTCAATTCCAACATACCGAATCGCTAAACCAACATCTTCTTGAAAAGGTTTTGTCGAGTCTTTTTCACGGAAAGGGGGTTTGTTTACAATGTTTAGTAGTTCCCGCTTTATAATAGTATTTGGCTCTATAAGCGCAGCGAGCTGTTTGGTATTTAATGCTTTCGAGAGGCAAGCATCTACAGTTTTAGCTAAATTAGTGTCTAGCTTTAGAACTTCGCTGAACAAATATTCAGGGTCAGTCACTTTGCTGTCAATATAATCAAACAGTGCGTCATGAAAATATTCGTTAACGTAAACCTTAAACTCTTCTTCGGTTTTTATTTTTCGTTCTTTTAGTTTTTGAGCTTTGGCTTCAACCGACAATAAGTCTCGCGTTGTAGCAGTTTCTATTAATGTGGGTGTTAAACCTAAACGGGTTTTAGCGACTTTGTCAGATATCATCAAGTCAACAAAACGAGCTTGAATAATTTGATGAAATTTATTATTTGATGACTCTGTCATTTACGTTTTACCGGTTTCTAGTTAGGTTGTTTTTATAAAATTATTAAGCATATCAAGCCCATATTCAGACATTACTGATTCTGGATGAAATTGTACACCCATAACTGCATAATCGCGCATAGCCAGTGCCATCAATTCGACAGCTTCGTCACTCGATGTAGGCTTTACCCAGGCCGTAGGGTTTATGTATTCAGGCAATGTATCGGGTTTTACAATTAACGAGTGATAGCGAGTAACCGATAACGGATTAGGTAACGTTGTAAAAATGCCTGACTCATTGTGTTCAATGAGCGACGTCTTACCATGCATTACTTGCTGTGCTTTGCATACCGTCGCCCCAAAATATTGGCCAATAACTTGATGGCCCAAACATACACCTAAAATAGCTTTGTTTTTGTAAAAATGTTTTATTACGTCAAGGGAAAGCCCAGCTTCGTTAGGCGTGCCGGGTCCTGGTGAAATTACAATTCGTTCAGGGTTAAGAGACTTTATCTGATCGATAGTTATTTCGTCGTTTCTCTTAACAACAATTTCTTGGTCTAAAGACTCAAAGTAATTGACTAAAGTGTAAGTAAAAGAGTCGTAATTATCGATCATTAACAGCATGAAAAGCTCTTATCTTGGGTCAGCCACAAATCCTAGTGCGTCATAAACAGATTTTAATGTTTTCTCCGCTCTTGCTGAGGCTTTTTCAGCGCCAACTCGCATAATTCTATTTAATTCAGTTTGATCTTCTCTGATCTCTTTAAATTTAGCTTGAATAGGCTCAATCATTGACACTACCGCGTCAGCCGTATCTTTTTTCAAATGACCATACATTTTGTCTTCATATTCAGGAACTAACTGCTCAACAGATTTACCAGTTGCTACGCTTAATATAGTTAATAAGTTAGATACACCTGGCTTTTCATTAGTATCAAAATAAATTCGAGCTTGTTCGTCAGAATCGGTTACGGCTTTTTTCAGTTTCTTTTCAATTTTTTTAGGCTCGTCTAATAACATGATGTAACCATTAGGGTTATCATCGGACTTAGACATTTTCTTTAACGGATCCTGGAGGCTCATTACTCTTGCACCAAATTCAGCAATTTGAGGTTCTGGTACCGTAAATACGTCGCCATATATGTTATTAAAGCGAGTTGCTATGTCTCTCGTTAGTTCTAAATGTTGTTTTTGATCTTCACCAACAGGAACTTTATCTGCCTGATATAAAAGGATATCCGCAGCTTGTAAAACAGGGTAACTGAACAAGCCAACATTTATATTATTACTATGCTTGCTAGACTTGTCTTTAAACTGGGTCATGCGGTTTAGTTCGCCCATTTGAGCATAGCAGTTAAGAACCCAAGCTAATTGCGCATGCTCCTTAACTTGTGACTGCACGAATAAAGCAGATTTATCAGGGTCGATACCACATGCTGTATATAAAGCAACGCCGTCTAAAGTTCTGCTTCTTAATACATCAGGCTCTTGACGCACCGTTATAGCGTGTAAGTCAGCTAACATGAAATAACAGTCGTGGTTCTCTTGCATGATTCGCCACTGGTTAATAGCACCGATGTAGTTGCCTATAGTCATGCCACCAGTTGTTTGAATTCCACTTAATACTGTACTTTTCATTGTTACGCCGTTTGTTAGCTAATTTAAAATTTTCAAAGCGCATTGTAACGTGTCTTTGCCAACGCGCAATCGTGTATGTTTGTTTTTAAGAAAGGTTGGCTAGAATTTGCGCAATTCGGGCCGATCTGTTTTCTGCATTAAATATTGCCGAGCCCATAACAAATGTATCTGCACCAGCATCTGCAATCTGTTTTACATTGTCGGCGTTAACACCACCATCAACACTAATGCGAATGTTTCGACCTGATGCATCAAGCTTTTCTCTTAAACGAGTGATTTTATTGAGTGAGCTTGGAATAAAAGACTGTCCACCGAATCCAGGGTTAACTGACATAACCAGAACCATATCAAGCATGTGTATTACATCATCTAAAACGTCTATTGGTGTGCCAGGGTTTAGTGCTAAACCAACTTTACAGCCATGATCTTGAATCAAAGTTAATGAACGGTGTAAGTGTTTACTAGCCTCTGGGTGAAAGGTAATCATGTCGGCACCGGCTTTCGCAAATTGTTCAATCATGTCATCAACCGGCTCCACCATTAAATGTACGTCAATTGGAGCTTCTACACCGTGGTCTTTTAACGCTTTGCAGATCATAGGACCAAAGCTTAAGTTTGGAACGTAATGATTATCCATTACGTCAAAATGTACCCATTGACACCCGGCCGCTAACACTTCGTTCACGTCATCGCCTAATTTAGCGAAATTTGCAGATAAAATAGATGGTGATAATACAAATTCGTTGGTCATAGTAATCCTAATCGTATTTAGCTTTAGTCAATTGGTAGCGTTACCAGACTATCTTATAAAACTTTGTCTCTAACATCGACTCAATTGTATGTATTCCTTTTAACGACAATTTCCTTTTCGTAAATATCAGACTAAACTTTTATATAACCAAAGGAGTTTAACATCATGCTACCAAACGATTTAGTTGATTCACTTGCAAAACTTCATGCCGAACTTGAAACGTCAAAAGATGTTGATCCCCAAACTTTAAGCCAAGTTAGAGAGCTTGATAAACAAATGCATGAAATGATTAAGTCAAATGAGCTAAAAGCAGAAGAGACAATGTTGTCGCAACTTTTAGCATTGGAAACAAGATTCGCGTCTGAGCACCCTACATTAGAGCGAATAACTAGGGAGGTTATCGATCGACTCGCTATGATGGGGGTGTAGTCAGAGGCTAAATGCAACATGAAGGATATTTATAGCAATGAAGTATGCTTCAAATGCCATTTCGTTATATTAATCCAGCTTATTATCCGCGTTAAGTAGCAAACTGCTTGTTATTTAGGCAAGCAAAAAATAAATTTACCTTTTCTATTGCGATAGCCTTTAATTATGGCTTATTGTCCTCATGTACTTTCATAAGATATCTAGTATAGAAGGTGAGGATGGACTTTTCAGCCCTCAACAAAGCTACCGCTAATTCTTTTCATCAGCAAAAAGCGATTATTAAAAAAGTATTAGCGGGTAAATCGGTTCGGTGTCCTTCATGCAAACAACTTTTACTGCTCAAAAGTAGCGAAAAACAGCTAAAAATTGAGTGCGTAAAGGGTTGTACCGATATTCAACTTGAAACAGAATAATAATTATAGAAGTCACAAAGACTGACTCGGAACTTTGGAGAAAGAACATGGCGACAGATTTTCAGCCGTTACACAATGAAACACATAAAGATGTAAAAATTGGTCCTGCTAAGAGTGTAGAAGACCTAAAAGACCAGCATGCGCTAGGTTTGGTAGTTCAAGAGTTTGCAAAAGCGTCTGGTGAGTTTCCAGTTGTTTTCCTTAAAGACACAGCATCAGAAAAGTTTTTCCCAGTTGCAATGCTAGGAATAGAGCAAAATGTTAATTTATTTGTAACCGCTGATAACAAGTGGGACGCTAGCTACATGCCTGCTCGTTATACACATAAACCGCTTAGCGTTATACCTCATAAAGATGATGAGAATAAATTCGCAATCGCGATTGATATGGCAAGTTCACTTATTTCTGATGATGGCTTTCCATTGTTTGACGAAGAAGGTAAAGAAAACGAGCATTTAGAAAAACGTAAAAACGCTCTAATGGCTTATATTGAACACGAAAAGCTTACATCATCATTTATTGAAAAATTGGTTTCATTAGATTTAGTGCAGCCTAGAAACCTAAAAGTGAATGTTCAGGAAAAAGAATTTAATTTAAATGGTTTATATCTAGTTGATGAAAAGAAATTGACAGAATTGCCGGATGAGCAGTTCTTAGAGCTTCGCCGACTTGGTTACATTGCTCCTATTTATGCTCAATTAAGCTCAATGAACCAGTTAAATAAATTGTTAGAACGTCAAGCTAAAAGAATGGTTGCTGAAGCTTCATAAATTAGATTGATAAAAGTAAAAAGCCAGCGATAAGCTGGCTTTTTTGTTTCTGAATATTGGAGCTTAAGTTTTAGAAATAGTTACAAAAAAACCGAGCCTAAGCTCGGTTTTCGATAATGCTATTTGGTAATGCTAATTACGCTACACCAAACACTGCTTTAAGGGCTAAGAAACACATAATAGATAGTGCAGCGCCGATAGGTAATGTAATTACCCAGGATACTACGATGTTTCTAACTACGCCTAAATTAAGAGCTGCAATACCTCTTGCCATACCAACACCTAATACAGCACCCACTAGGGTTTGTGTTGTAGAAATTGGAAGACCAGTACCAGATGCGATGATTACTGTAGATGCAGCCGCTAACTCCGCAGCAAAACCGCGGCTAGGAGTAAGGTGTGTAATACCGTTACCAATAGTTTTAATTACTCGATGGCCAAATAATGCAAGACCAGCAACAATACCAAAAGCACCTAGAGGTAATACCCACCATACTAATTGCGCTTTGCTTGTGATTTCACCTTCATTTTGTACGATGCTTACTACAGCAGCTAAAGGACCGATAGCATTCGCTACGTCATTTGAGCCGTGTGCAAAAGCCATACAACAAGCAGTAACAACCATTAATACCGCAAAGATCTTTTCAACGTTAGTGAAATGCATTTCTTTGTCAGCATTCGGATCGATTTTAATCTTGTTAATAAAGAACTTACCAATTAACGCCACTAGGATACCAGCTAAAATAGCGTAGATATAAGCATCAGCCGCAGTGATAGAAAGATCGCCAGATTTAACAACATGCTTTAAGCCTTTTTTGATAGTTACCAAAGCCATAATAAAGCCAGCTAGGAACATGTAAAAAGGAACATATTTCTTCGCATTTTTTAAAGGCTCTTTGGTATCAAAGATAAGCTTTTGAGCTGAGATGAATATTACAAAAGCGATAAAGCCTGATATCGCAGGAGTTAAAATCCAACTACCGACAATGCCGCCTACTTTTGCCCAGTTAACTGCGTCCATACCAACACCAAACGCAGCAAAACCAACAATTGCACCAACAATAGAGTGGGTTGTACTAACAGGCCAGCCTAAATATGACGCAACCGCAAGCCATATAGCTGCAGCAAACAGTGCCGAAATCATACCTAAAACAAGTAGTTCAGGGTTTGGAATAAATGGTGCAGAATCAATAATACCTTTACGGATTGTTGAGGTAACTTCACCACCTGCTAAATATGCACCCGCAAATTCAAAGACCATTGCAATGATAATAGCTTGTTTAATTGTTAATGCTTTTGAGCCTACCGAAGTACCCATTGCATTTGCGACGTCGTTAGCACCAATACCCCAAGCCATAAAAAAGCCTACGATTGCTGCAATGGCGATTAACATAACGCCGTAAGTAGAAATAATATCCATTGAATATACCTAATATTTTCTTTTAAATTGGTTTTGCTTAACGGGCAAGCATAAGTTCTAATCGAGAACCTACACGTTCTGCTAAGTCGGCTAATTCCCCAATCCATTCAATCATTCTGTATGTCACCATGACATCGATAGGATTTAACTCGTCTTCGATTTGTTTTAATTGCTGACGAATAGAAATTTGCATTTCATCAGTGTCGTCTTCAATTGCATCTAACTCTGTGATCATTCGCTCAACTAACTCAACTTCACGGCCACGGAATCCCGTTTCCAATAATTCGTCAAATTCATTGATTGCTTTTGATGCTTGTGCGGTAGCGTCTATATTTCTTTCTACAAACGCCATAAAACTTGGTTGGATTTGCACTGGAATAGTTAATTCACGACCTAAATAACGCCCAGCTAAGTCTTTAGCTTTATTAGCGATTTTATCTTGTTGCGTTATTAACTCTAAAATGTCTGTTCTTTCTACTGGTAAAAATAAGCCTCTTGGAAGATTCATTCTTACATCGCGCTTGATAACATCCGCTTTTTTCTCAAGTTGAGAAATCTGGTAGCGAAGCTCAGTTGCTTCAGTCCAATTTTCTTCACAAACCGCTTCAAAAAACGGCTTTAATAACGAAGCCGCTGAATGAACGGTATTGATATGTTCTTCAAGTGCTTTTAACGGCGACTTTGCAAAAACACCTAAAATTGAGTGACTAGCCATAGTGAACCCTTATTTAATGGCAAAAAAAAACCAGCATGTTATTGCAGGTTAGTATCAATATTCATAGTGTACTACAAAAACAAGAATTCATGTCTTTATAATACAGGGCGTATTATATGACACATTTGTGACAAAATTGTTACAGAAGGGGGAAAAAAGATCCGTCCGCTTATTAATTCATCGACATGTTTGAATCAATATGCGAACTTAGGTCAGTATTTTTGATATAAAACAGCACCTTATGAGATGCTGTCCTGTATATCTGATTGGGACGTGTGACGTACATCTTTACCTTTAACAAAGTAAATAATGTACTCAGAAATATTTTGACAGCGATCGCCAATGCGTTCTAATGATCTTACTGACCAAAGAACGTCCATAACTTTAGGTATAGAACGTGGATCTTCCATCATGTATGTCATTAATTGACGTGTAATTGCTTCATATTCTTTATCTAATGCTTTATCTGCAGTATGAACATTAAACGCAGCATCAACATCCATGCGAGCAAAAGCGTCCAATACATTATGTAACATAGATAGTGCTTTACGACCCATATTATCCATCGACACTAAAAACTCTTGCTGTGTTTTATTAAATGACTCTAAAGCGACTTTTGCGATGCGTTCAGCTTCATCTCCAATGCGCTCTAAGTCGGTAATGGTTTTAATAATCGCCAAAACCAAACGAAGATCAGAGGCTGCAGGTTGACGTTTCGCGATAATCCGAGTGCAGGCCTCGTCTATTTGTACTTCCATTCTGTTAACCTGGTAATCGGTTTCCAGTACGTGTTTTGCCAACTCTTGATCTGCTTCATTTACAGCGTTTAATGCATTTGTTAGTTGCTGCTCAACTAAGCCACCCATTTTTAAAACGTCGTTTCGTATTTGTTCCAATTCAACGTTAAATTGGCCAGAAATATGTTTATTTAAATTAAGTTCCATAATTGCCTCTTAAACTCTTTATTGGTTACCCGTAACGACCGGTAATGTAGTCTTCAGTTTTCTTCATTTTTGGCGTAGTAAATAAAGCGTTGGTATCTGAATGTTCAATTAATTGGCCCATATACATAAATGCTGTTTGATCTGAAACACGAGCGGCCTGTTGCATGTTATGTGTAACAATAACAACAGTATATTTGTCTTTTAATTCAGTTATCAATTCCTCAATGGTCAGAGTTGATATTGGATCAAGAGCAGAGGTTGGCTCGTCGAGTAATAATACTTCTGGCTCTATGGCAATAGCACGGGCGATGACTAATCGTTGTTGCTGACCGCCAGATAGTCCAAGCGCACTATCATGAAGCCTGTCTTTGACTTCGTTCCAAAGCGCGGCATTAATTAACGACTTTTCAACCACTTCGTCAAGCACTCGACGATCATTAATACCTTGTAAACGTAGTCCATAAACTACGTTCTCATAAATACTTTTTGGGAAGGGGTTAGGGCGTTGGAACACCATGCCTACTTTACGACGTAATGATGCCACATCAACAGACCTGTCATAGATATTTTGGTTGTGCAGAAGTATCTGTCCATCGATTTTACAGCTGTCAACCAAGTCATTCATACGATTCATACAGCGTAATAATGTGGACTTACCACAACCAGAAGGTCCTATGAAGGCTGTTACTTGGCCTTTAGGAATCACCATGCTGATGTTTTCTAAAGCTTGTTTGTCACCGTAGAACAAGTTTAAATCTTTTATCTCTAGCGCAATTTGCTCTTGCGACAAGTTATCGATGTCGATGATAGATGACGACTTGTTACTCATATCAGGTGCTACCGAAATCATCTTAAAACCCCATTTTAAATTTATCTCTAAGCTACATAAATAGCTTTGTTTTAATCTTAATTAATGCTCTAACGACTTATACTTTTCACGCAAATGGTTTCGAATACCTATCGCAGTAATATTTAACGTTACAATGACAGTCACTAATAGTAGCGATGTTGCATAAACCAGTGGCCTTGCAGCTTCAACATTTGGACTTTGGAAACCAACGTCATATATATGAAAGCCAAGATGCATAAATTTCCGATCTAAGTGTACATATGGAAAGTTGCCGTCAATTGGTAACGTCGGCGCCATTTTTACCACGCCAACTAACATTAACGGTGCAACCTCACCAGCGGCGCGTGCTACCGCTAATATAAGACCCGTCATGATGGCAGGTGATGCCATTGGGACAATGATTCGCCAAATAGTTTCAGCTTTTGTTGCCCCAAGCGCTAATGAACCTTGTCTTAAAGAACCCGGAATACGAGATAAACCTTCTTCAGTAGATACAATAACAACCGGTAGAGTAAGTATAGCCAATGTTAAGGCTGACCAAATAACACCTGGCGTACCAAATGTAGGGCCTGGTAGTGCTTCAGGGTAAAATAATTGGTCTAACGAACCGCCAAGCATGTAGACAAAAAAGCCAAGACCAAAAACGCCGTATACAATAGATGGAACACCCGCTAAATTGATTACTGAAATTCGAATTATCTTAGTTACGGCATTATTACCAGCGTATTCATGTAGATAAATGGCTGCGATTACACCAAAAGGGGTAACGATAATCGCCATGAGCATAACCATAAACACAGTGCCAAATATTGCAGGGAATACACCGCCTTCAGTATTAGCTTCACGAGGATCATCAGAAACAAACTTGCCGAGTTGCTTGCCATACTGCACTAGCTTCTCAAAAAAGTTCATGTCATTTGGAAAAGACACGTCTAAAACATAATAAATTGGTAAGGTGACAAGCTCACCGCGCATATCTCGAACAATTACAGAGTCGCGACGAGCCAGGTCTCTATACTCAAACAGTTGCTTTTCATATACCTTGTATTCGTTGCGTAGTTCAGAGCGTTGGCGTTCTAGCTCAGAAAGTGCTTCACTGGTCAGCGCATCCTCTAATTCTAACTTACGCTCTTTTAATCTTAACTTTTCAAGTTGATAGTTAATCGCACCAATTTCGTCATTTTGCAAATCTAGCGCTTGATCGTTTAAATCAACGGCTCTATCAATAGCAGTAAACAGTACCTCTTCTTTGTTTTCTCTAATCGTTACACCGTCAACAACAAGCGAGTCGACAAAGCCGTAAAAATTACCGTTTTTACTGCGTTCAAATACTGCAATTCCACTAGGCTTTGACTGGGCCAAAATTTCTGGTCCTAAAATCCATTGAAAGTCTAAATCAACGTATTCTCGGTTACCTGTTTTAATTAAGTAACGCTCAACAAACTCACCCTGTAGCTCTTCAAACTTAATACCAGAGGTAATGAGTCGTTGAGTTGGCACTTTTTCTGTCTCGTAAATTTCACCAATTACCACACGAGATTCGCCACTGGCATTGGCAATTTCAAATTGATGTATATCTGATGGCCAAAAGAACGATAAACCGCGTGATGCAATAAGCAGCAACAAACCAATTACTGATAGTAAACTAATACTAACAGCGCCTGCGGTCATCCAAATCCAAGGGGCACCCGACTTAAACCATAACTTCATATTACATCTCCAACAAAGGTGCTAATTAAAGTGAACTGTACTTTTCACGAAGTCGCTGACGAACAAATTCAGCAATCGTGTTAAAGACAAAGGTAAAAATGAATAAAACAAAGGCTGCCAAAAACAGTATTCTGTAATGAGAGCTGCCCACTTCTGACTCTGGCATTTCTACCGCTATATTTGCGGACAAGGTGCGCATTCCTTGGAATATGCTCCAGTCCATAATTGGTGTGTTACCCGTTGCCATTAATACAATCATGGTTTCACCTACCGCGCGGCCTAACCCCATCATTACGGCCGAAAAGATACCTGGACTTGCGGTAAGCAATACTACTTTAATTAATGTTTGCCACTGCGTAGCGCCAAGAGCTAATGAACCACTAGAAAGCGTTTTAGGTACACTAAATACCGCATCCTCAGCAATTGAGAAGATAGTAGGGATTACCGCAAAGCCCATGGCGATACCAACAATTAGAGAGTTCCTTTGGTCAAAGGTGATGCCTAGTTCATTGGTAATATACAAACGTGTATTGCCATCAAATAACCAGTCTTCAACCAACGGGCTTAACTCAAATGAAAAATAACCGACTAATGCAACAATAGGAATGAGCAAAATAGAATCCCAACCTGCAGGCATTCTGTTTCTAATTGATTGTGGGATATTGTGCCAAGCAAAAGCAGTAAGGAAGATAGCAACCGGCAATAAGATAATTAAAAGAATCACACCAGGTAATTTGTCTTCGATAATAGGTGCTAACCATAAACCCGCCAAGAAACCTAAAATAACCGTTGGTAAGGCTTCCATTATCTCAACGGTTGGTTTTACAACTTTACGTACACTTGGGGCCATGAAGTAGGCCGTGTAAATTGCTGCTGCTAACCCAATAGGTACTGCGAATAACATGGCATACATAGCGGCTTTTAAAGTACCAAATGAAATCGGAACTAAGCTGAATTTAGACTCAAAGTCATCGCTGGCTGAAGAAGACTGCCAAACATAATCCGGTTCAGCGTAACCTTCATACCAAACTTCTTGCCATAATCCTGACCATGTCACCTCAGGGTGTTCATTTTCTACATTTAGGACGCTAATTTTATCGTTAGATAAAACGACAAAAGCGTTGGAACGAGGCGAAAAAGACACATCTATGACGTCGTCAACAGGAAGTTTCCCTTGCCATAAATCCGCTTCTGATGTGGTATGAAATAAGTTTGCAACGCCTTCAGAGTTAGTCGCAATAAACGTTCTGCGGTAGAACTCAGGATAAATATTTTTAATAGCTTTGTTAGCAGAAGGGACGTCAATGTTAAAATCACGAACCATGACAAAATCACGGCCGGCTTCACCATTGATTTCAAACCATTGTGTCAGCAAACCATCGTTGTAACCCAACACTAACGAGTTGGCACTTGCTAACAATTCAGCACTTGTTAAGCTTTGGTTTTTTCTACTGATATTTTTTGTATAAAGTAGCTCTACATCAGACCCGACACGACTATTTGCTACATATAGTTCATGTTTAGTTAAAATAAAGATCCTGCTGGTATCTGGTGATATCAGTAAGTGTTCTACTTTGCCTTCAACAAAATCCAAGTCTGACTGCTCTAACTGCCACTCAACTTCTTCGGTGAACATATTTTCTTCACCTTCATATCGAGCAAATCTAACAGAACCATTTTGCAGCTGATACAGTACAGCAACAACGCCTTCTTCTTCGGCAAAAGAAAACTTGTCTACGGTATAACCTTCATCGTCAAACAACTCAGGTAGAGGTTCTGTGCCCATTGGCATTTGAACAACAGGGGTAAGTGAGCGAGTGTTGTTCTTAAAATCGACTTTAAAAAAAGGCTTAATGATTGTGAGTTGAGCGTCATCATTAATAAACCCGTATAGGCCTTTATGAGGAGCGCTTTTTGAATAGGCTGTTATGTTACCAGGGATAGATGTTTGTATTGACGCTAATTGATTGTCTGTTTGACCACTTTGAACGTTAAAAAAGTCTACCGTTGCGTCACTAGTGATTGCGTATGCAATTTCGGTCTGTTCCTCAATACCGATAGCGAAATATGACTGCTGGAGTGTAACTTGGGTGTTTCGTGGCTCAACATGTGCTGAGTCAAATACCGGTTTCACAACATATAGTAAATAAAAGAAGATCAGCAATAGAGCGCAAAGCACTAAAATGCCACCTGTCATTACACCATATTTGGCTAATTGATCCTTTAGCTTTCGAGTTGATTCTGTCTTCAACACCAGTTTTGTCGACTCAGACATAAATAAATACCTACCCTTTATCAGATGGCAAAGATTATATTTCATTATTGTTACAATATTGTGACACTTTCTAAACACGAACAAAGGTATTCAGAAGTAAAAAGGGGCGTTAATTTCTAAAACAGGTACTGGATTAATTAACAATAATTGTTAATACTTAGTTTAACCAACATTAACGGAGCATGCTTGATGCAGCACTTGGTATTAACGGTTATTGGCGCCGACAAGACTGGCCTTGTAAAGACCTTGTCTGAAACGCTCAATCAGAACGAAGCAAATTGGTTAGCGAGTAACTTATCCCATCTTCGCGGTTACTTTGCTGGCGTTATAGAAGTTGCGGTAGTAGAAGCGAATATTCAAAAATTAACCCAAGACTTAGAGAATATAGAAGGCTTAACGATTTCAATTCATATATCGAATGATATTGAAGCCTTGTCACAACAAGAATTAGAGTTTGTTATTACCGGCAATGATAGACGCGGAATTGTTCAGGAGCTCTCATCTGTCATTAGTCACAAAGGCGCCAATATTATGAGCTTTGTGTCAACTCACCAGAGTGCTCCAAATTGGGGAGGCGAGTTATTTCATGCCGTTGCTAAAGTTGTATTACCGCCTGGTATGAGCCCAGACGTAATCGTTGATGCTTTAGAGCAAATAGCGACAGATATAATTGTTGATATTGAATTAGAGAAAGCAAGCTAAGACTTTGTGTTGATACGAGTCAGTTGAGCCGGTATTTGTTTAAAACAAACTTAAATAAAAAAGCCAACTTTGAGGTTATAGCAAAGTTGGCTTTTCTAATTTCAGTAACGTTCTAATTTCAATAACGTTGAGATATTCAGTAACATTAATTTAACAAAAGCTGCTTAATTTGCGCTTTTAATACATCAATCGCGATTCGATTTTTACCGCCATTAGTTACAATTAAATCAGCTACTTGTTTAGACGGAGCGATAAACGCTTGGTACATTGGTCGCACCGTTGTTAAGTATTGCTTAATAACGGAATCGAAACTTCGAGCTCTTTGTTTTATGTCACGCTCTAAACGTCTGACTAAACAGATTTCAGGAGGTGTATCCATAAATACCTTGATATCAAACTCACCGTACAATTCTGGGTGTGTTAACAGCATAATACCTTCAATTAAAATAACTTGAGCCGGTTGAACAGGCGTTGTTTCTTTTAATCGTGTATGTGTTTTATAACAATACTGAGGCATTTCAATTGCTTTACCAGCCTTCAGATCGCGAAGGTGTTCGATCAGTAAGTCGTGCTCAAATGCTTCTGGATGGTCATAATTGGTTTTTTCACGAACCGACATTTCCAGATGATCTTGGTTACGATAATACGCATCTTCAGAAATAAATGAGATTTGATCAGAGCCAAGCTCTTGTGCCAATTCTTCAAATATAGTGGCTGTTAATAATGTCTTTCCAGATGCCGATGCACCTGTAATTGCTAATATTGTGGTTTTCAAAGGAGTCTCTTCTCTTGCTACTTTGCCGAATTCAATTGAATAAATAATTTTTTGGCAATATCCGTATTGTCTTGTTGACCTGCAAAAAGGTGGCTATTTACGCCTGTTGCAAATACCTGAACATCACCAGCAGAGTGTCCACCGGTAGTCCAACCAGTCAGAGTTGTATCGTTAATAATAGCTTTTATTTCACGAGTCATCTTCTCTTTTTTCAACTTACTGTGAAGTGCCGCTTGAATTTTTGATACTTGAGCGTCTGATAACTCAAAATCAACATGTTTTGCCCAAGTAGATTGCACGTCGCTTGCCGAGGCATCCTTGTCCAAGCCCAAAAACGAGGGGATTATAACAGCTAATGATGATTTTATTTGTCTAACTTTATCAGTTTTCCAATCATATGTGCCGTTGGCACCGATACTTAGGCCACCAGTTGAATGGTCGGCAGTAATAATAAGTAAAGTGTCGCCATGTTTTTCGGTAAATGCTTTGGCATATTTAATCGCTTCGGAAAAGTCATGTAATTCGCCAATCGCACAACCAATATCATTGGCATGTGCACACCAGTCTATTTGGCTTCCTTCAATCATGGCAAAAAAGCCCTTTTCAGAACTGTGTGTAGCTAACAGCTCTAATGCTGCCTTAGTCATTGCCGTAACACGGTTTGGTAACTCTTTGTTATCAATAGCAAAAGGCAAGCCAACTGGTGCAAATAGTCCTAGTGCTGGTAACGAGTTTAACTTAGATAAATCTTCTAATTTATCAATGTAGTTATAACCGATAGATTTAAACTCATTCACGATATTTCTGTCATCGCGAATAAAAAATGAAGTGCCACCACCTAACATCAAGTCAGCTTTTGGTTTGCCATTAATTTTTTCGTCTATGTATGCGTTCGCAATTTCATTGTAGTTCTTACGTGACTCGTTATGTGCCATAAAACTAGCAGGTGTTGCATGATTTATTTGTGAAGATGAAACAATTGCTGTTGTTTTACCTAACTGCTTTGCACGTTCTAATAACGTAAGTACTGGATTTTTGTTTACGTCGACACCAATAGCACCGTTATACGACTTGATGCCTGAACTTAATGCGGTTGCTGAGGCAGCAGAGTCAGTGACATAAGTGTTGTCGTCTGGATATGTAGCAGCGGTTCCAACAAGAAGCTCGTCAAAAACCGTTCTTTCTACCATTTTTGTTGATTTGTCGTCAGAGAAATAACGATATGAAGTAGTATGCGCTACACCCATGCCATCACCAATCATAAAAATGATATTTTTTGGTGGATTGACGGTCGCAGCAGCTAAACAAGAAGTTAACCCAAGGCTAACGGCGGCTACTTTAAACAACGTAGTGAAAACATGATTCTTCAAAAGGATTCTCCAACTATTCATATGTAAATACAAAAATGCCCACCTATAAAATAGGTAGGCATTCTACTTTAGCGTTTAATTATAAATTAAAAGCTATATTTAACACCAACTTTGACGGTCCAAGATGAACGCTCAGCTTCGAAGTTATCGTAGTTGTTAGTATTAACACCACCAAAACGATTTCTTAACTGGTATTGGTTACCAACAGTTTCTAAGTCAAATAAGTTCTGCTGTGGGAAGTTCATGTTATAAATCTTGCCCCAGTCATCATTTAGTAGGTTAGCAAAGTTATCAATGATGAAGTAAAGCTGACCTTTATGACCTTCTGCAAAACCAGGTAATTGTTGAGTAATTGCCAAGTCCATGTTGGTTGTCCATGGTTGGTTACCAACATACTTAGGAATTACGCCACCTGCATACTGAGTTACACCTGCTGCTTCCATTAACGCATATGTTTCTTCATAGCTTACGCGAGAAAAATCAAAGTTTGCATCGTCTGGACCACTTGGTAATTCAGGTAAGTATGTACCAGCACGGTAGAAGCGTGATTGGTCACCAAAGTCTCTATCGTTGTAAAGACCTAATGTCCAAGAGAACGGCTTACCAGACTTGCGCTCGTAGAATAAGTTGAATGAAGTTTCATAACCTTCAAACAGCTCAGTTTCGTAACCTAAGTTAAGAACAAAACGGTGCTCAATTTCATAGTAAGCACGGCCCATTTCTGGGTTGTTACGGTTTGTTGTAACTTCATACTGGAAGTTAGATGTTGCTGTTGAACTTGTACCAGGGTTCACTTCATCAATATTTTGATTAGTGTAAGACATATTTAGTGATACGCCATTATCCCATTTTTTGTTTAATGCAGTTGTTAAGATACGGCTGTAACCGCCTTTGTCTATGTTTGTTAACTGTAGGTCATAACGGTCACGGTTATCCCAACGGTTTTCAAACACGATACGTTCGTTACCGATGCGCTCACCAGAGTCTACACGAGCTTCGTCTATCCAGTATGCAGCGTTTTCACGTTCAACAAATGTGAATTCTGTGAACCACTGGAAGTTGTCGCCAAGTACAGGAAGGTCAAACGTGTAGTCCGTTGAAACTTGGTAACGCCAATCTGAAGGCATTTCGAAGCCTTTAGCGATTGTATTTGTATTACCATTACCTGGTACTAAAGAATCTTGTAGTGTTTGAGGTACTTGGTCAAACATTACTTGTGAAGGATCTGCAATTACAGCATTTTGAGCGTCTTCTGTTGAAGAAATCAACGTAACGCCATCATTTGTGTATGCGTTAGAAACCCAAACTAAAGGCATACCACCTGAGAATCGACCTACGCCACCACGAACAGTTAAGTCGTCGTTTACAGTCCACTCAAGGCCGATACGAGGAAGGAAGATATCCGCGTCATCTAAGTTTTCTTGGTTATCAACACCGTATTCGTTTAGATAGTTTTGGTTTAAAGTTGGCTCGTCTTTAACTGATAGACGCTCATAACGAACACCTGCAGTTAACATTACGTCGTCCATGATCTCAGTGTTAACTTCACCGTATAGCGCGTACTGTGTAGACTCAACAGAAAACGCTAAGTCTTGCATGTCGTTTGTAAATGCATTGTCATAAGCAATAGACGCAGGTACTTTATTTTCAAAGTCTTCTAGTGAATCAAAAGTCCAAGTACCTGATGCATGACGAGCATAAAGGTTGTAATTTTCTACATTTTCAACTTCTAAGCCAAACTTATACTCTAAGTCGCCTACTAAGTATAAACCGTGGAAACCAAAGCTTAATGTTTCGTTAGAAAGTTCATTACCGTGACGGTTTTCATCTTGACCAGCAACAACAGTACCGCCGTCTAGACGAACATTGATTTCACCTAAATCAGATGCTGTGTTTGATGCTTGTACATAGTCTTTATATGCGAAGTTGAATTCAGTAGAAAAGTCTGCGCTCCAGTCAGAGAAAAGGTGACCAGTTAGGATCTCTGTATCAGAGTCTTGCGACCAAGCGTTAGACGCTAAATTTACTGTTCCGTCACTGTTTGTATAGTTACGAGCAGCTGAGTTTTCTTGAGTGCTGTATGTTAAATCAGCACGGTGATCGTCATTGATGTTCCAATCAAGCTTAACTAATAGTTTTTTGTCGCTATCTGGAGCAGGAGCTGCGCCCATTGAATCAGAGATACCGTAAGTATTTTGAAGAGCATCAATTACGCTTTGTACTTGGCCTGTTGAAAGGTTATGACCAGCTAATGTTGCAGGGTTAAATGTTACAGGAACATCTTTTTCCCATTCTTCATAAGAAACGAAGAAGAATAGTTCATCTTGAACAATCGCGCCGCCTAGTGCTGCACCGAATGTCATTTCTTCGTTCTTTAGGCTTTCTCTATCATACTGAACAACTTCAAATTCGCCTTCACGACGATTAAAAGATTGGTCATCACGAACTTCACCATTATATGGAGTACGTTCGTAGAAAACAGAACCAGATAGGTCATTAGTACCAGACTTAGTTACTACGTTGATAGTACCGCCTGAGAATTTTGCAGCACGTGCATTAAACGGTGCAAACTCGATGCTTACTTGGTCAACCGCGTTTAAAGAAACCGGTGGACGTTGAGCTGGGTAACCGTTTGAGTTAAGACCAAAAGTATCATTTACGCCAACACCATCAACTGTTAGTGAATTGTACTTAGGGTTAGAACCAGCAACACTTAGTTCAGTACCTGACGCATCTACAACTGCTAGAGGGTTAGAACGTACGATGTCTTTTAAGTCACGGCTAACAGTTGCTGCTTTAGCGATATCTTCAGACGTAAATACAGAGCTTGAACCTGAGTTAGCAAATAATACATTTGCAGAAGCATTAACAGAGATTTTCTCGATGCTATTGCTTGTTTCTAACTTAGCTGAAAGGTCTAAAATGTCATTAAGTTCAAGGTAAACATTTTCAAATACTTTACCTTGGAAACCTTCAGAAGCGATAGTTACTAAGTAAGGACCGCCAACACGTAAACCACGTGCACGGTATGCGCCTTCACTATTAACAGTTACTTCTTTTACGCTACCTGATGGTACGTGTAAGAATTTAATAGTTGCGTTAGTAACAGATTGGCCTGCAACAGTTTCAATCTTACCGCGAACGGCAGTAGAAGTTTCTGCTGAGTAAACAGAACCTGCGCTTAGTGCAGCTGTAACTGCTAAAGCTAGGGCGCTATGTTTAATGACATTTTTCATTGTCTTTTCCTGGTTGTTTTGTAGTTAAAGTTAAAGTTGTTAAATTATTATTTTATTTTTACACCGTTTTTGCCGATTTTTGCATTCGGATCAAAAATAGCATTTAGAATTCCAGCTAAACGTATGCCACCTTTTTGTAATTGGCTTTTAACCGTAGGCATATGTTGGTAAATATAATCGTATTTGAACTTAGCGTCTTTTACATCGTAAACATCCGCACGCAGTTTAAACGATTCAACTACCCAATCTCGTGGTTGAGTAGACATATAATTAGACACGACTTTTGTGTCATTTGTATTAACGAAACGTGCAAATTCAGTAAAAGATAAGTTTTGACTTTCAATTAGGTGAGTATCCCAAAGCGAATGTAAGTTCATCTTATCGCCAAAAAACTCTACTTGGATAGCGTTGCCACCTTTATCTTCAGCACGACCAACATGCAATGGCATGTGAAGATCACCAACTAAGTGAGTGAGGAAGCGAAGGTAAAATTCTTTTTCTTGTTGTTTTGAAGAGGGGGAGGTTAGAACGTCGATTGATTTACGAATTGCGGTGTATACATCTTTTACTTCACCATCATAGGCATCTGGTTTGAAGTCATCTAGCGTATCTAAGCTTATATAGTGCCACTTAGATCTCGAACGCCATTTCTTGTCTGGCGAAGAACGCATTTCGTCTGCCCATGTCGTGACTTCAGGAAGAAGATCACCACCAAGCAGCTTTTCGATGGCTTGTTTAGTCGCTGGCGTCAAATGCCATTCAGCTATTTGGCCAATTACTCTATGTCCATTTTGACCATAAGCTGCAGCATTATTTGAGACCGCCAACAACATTAGAGACAAAAAAGTAGTTGCAACTACCGACGTGAAGTTCTTCATTATTACCGTTTCCATTTTTTTGTAATGTAACTTGAAAATTTACAGTGTGCAAATAATGCACAGTTGTGTAAAAAACTTGCGCACATTATGCGGATTTAAAAAAGAATAGAAAGGATATATAGACATTCATAATTACATGTTAATAATCGTTTAAAATCAACAGTTTAAAATTAATGAGTAAAATTACTTAAAACAATAAGTAAATAAAGATAGAATAAATTGTTCGCACTTAGTGCAGTTGAAGGATTTTGAAAACATGCATTTGCTTTTTGCAAAAATACATAAAAGTTGGTACGTCACTATTATATTAATGGCCTCTGCTATCGTTTGGGGCATTGGACAGTTACACCATGACAAACAAGTAAACTCTTTAGTGCCACTTGTAGACCCGTCTTTGGATTGCCAAACAGACTCACAAGGTAATAATAGAACTTTTGTTATTTATAGTGGCGGAGAGTCAAGTTCAACACTGTTAAATAGTATTGTGTGTGATAACAGCATCATTAATAAACAATTTGGTATGGTCTCTTCATATTGGGGAGTAAGTGATGTAAATACCATTAGTATGTTGGGTAATGGCAAAGCTGATTTAGCATTAGTTAAAGAAAATATTATGTCTGCTTTAAAAGCTGAAGATACTCATGGCTATAAAAAGATAGCTTTTTATCCGAATTACAAAACTTATCTGATTTCTTTAGACGAAAAGCCGGTTTTATCAAAAGAATACTTTTTAGATAAAAAAATAGGCCTAGTGGTATATCCGACAAGCCGTTCTGGGCATATTGTCCCAAAAAAGCTGTTCACACAGTTGGGCTTAACGTTTAGTCGGATGAATATAGTTTATGCCAGTACTCACGGCGAATTACGAGAGCTTTTGATAGCAGGTAAAGTGGATATAATTTCTTCTTATTGGCAGGCTGAGGACGAAATACAGTTCTCCGAAAATTATATAACTAGTATTGCTGATTCAGTGTCAGGTACAGCCTGGTACTTGAGATTGGCACGACAGAATGATGACTTATTATGTGCTGCCCAGCAGTTTTTGACTGAGTTCGCAGCCCAGCAACAGTCATCGTACTATCAAAAATTAAAACTAACAGAGCAAAATTGTCGAGTTAGTCATAATTTATCTACAACTAATTTCAAAAATACGGAACAAATGCCGGCTCAAAGTTCAGTAAAAAAGTCGGCACAAAATAAAAGAGAGATTAGCTTGTGATTAATCAATTATCAGAACAAGTAGGTAAGTCACTGAAGTTACAAGGTCTTATAGCTTTTCTTGTTTCGCTTTTTATTCTTACCCTTGTGCATCAGTTAAGTGTTTTAAACACACACAATGACTACTACTCGCAAATAAAGTCAACAATACTGCAACGAATTGCACTAGACCTCCCTACAATTCCAGTTGAAAAACACTGGTTGAATGAGGCCGGCGATGAACAAGAAGTTAATAATTATAGGGTAACACTTAATAACTCTATTAAAGTTAATGAGTGGCCCATTAGCGTGACTTACATAGGCACTCAAAAACCAACAAACGCAAAGTATGAAATCTTGTCCGCAGTAGAGCAAAGTGTATATGTCACCTTTGACTATAAAGAGCTTGGCTTTTGGCATTCTATTAGTATTACTCCGATACTGTTTTCGGCGTTATTAACATGGATAGTGGTATTTAGACGTCACGCTAAAGAACAAATGAAACCAGTCGAGCAAAGGCTCAATGCATTGCCTCTAATACTTACGATCGATTTGAGGAGCAAACTGTTAATAAATGCGCGTTCAGGTAAAGAAACTGCGTTATCGAATAAACCGTTATGCTTTTATTGTGCGTTGATTGATTTTTGTATCGCAAATCCAGACTTAAACTTGAATATGAACAAAGACTTGCCTGAAGAGTTTTTGATCTTGTCACAAAAGTACTTTTATAGATTAATCGAATTAGGACATACGATTCGAAAACGTCCAAATTTTGAGAGTAACTTAGATAAAACATTAAGCGAGATTAGAGCCGCCCTAGAGGATGTCCTTGAGCAAGATGTGCTATCAAAAGAAAAATTGATACCACCAAAGGCGATTGGAGAAGGCTCTCGTTCAAAGCTGCATAATTTTGGCTTGAGTGATATCTCACAGGACATTGTGGAAATTGTTGGCAAGTAACTAAATGACCGGCGAACCTTTCAGTTAATCAATAAAAAAGGCCTGATATCTATCAGGCCTTTTTTATTTTAGACAAACTAGTTCTAGTTACCTTTTTCTAACTCTCTGTCTAGTTCTTGTTGTGCCTTATATGCCTTGAATTCTTGATAAAGCACGCTTTCTTGGCTCATTGATAGCTTCCTGTCGCTGGCTTCAATTAATCCCTTGAATAGCGCATCTGTTTTCTCGGGAGATAAGCCAGTTAATACACACAATTGATTTTTGCCATTAAAGTTAGCGTAACTGGTTTTAATTGGTGTCGCACCAACTAATGCTTGATTCGTCACTTGTTTTGACACCGATGAAAAGGTAGCACCAACCACTGATTGCCCCTCTACATCGACTCGTTCTTGAAAAGTCTTGTCTAATGCTTTAACTCTTGTGCTAATTTGTTGAGCCAGACCTACTCTAGCGAGAGCTATTGCTTGAGCCTTATCAATAGACATATTGCCAGAACTAGATACACATTCAGCATGAGCGATGCCGTTTTCGATTGACGGGTTTAGTACCCAATCAGGAATATTCTCGTTGAGTACTTCTGGTGTTGGTTTTGTGCTACAAGCCGACATAACTGCGACAACAGCTAAAGTTACTGATAATTTAATTGCTGATTTCATTGTTTATTCCTTTTTAACTTAAAATAATATGCGGTACAAACCTACTCAAATCTTGTGTTATAGGCTGACTATCCTCTCGTATTGAAATACCTGCAGACTTGTCATCAACCAGCCAACTGCCTATTAATGTATGGTTTTTACCAAACCTCGGCAATAAATGTTTTTGTTGATAAATATAGCCTTCTTGCCCATAAGGTCCATCTGACATTAATACTGACTTTGACCCGTCGACAAAACTAATATTAGCGCCTTCTCTGGAAAATAATGGCTTTTTAACTAAACCTATGACGCTATTGCTGTTATTAAGTTCATCTTCAAAAAATGCCGGGAGCAGATTAGGGTGGTGTGGAAAGTGTTTCCACAACATAGGTAACAAAGCTTTGTTTGATAAAACGCTCTTCCAAGCAGGCTCTAACCAATTTATATTTGCATTAGAATTAAGGTGGTGGCCAAACTCCTCCTCAAACATAAACTCCCACGGGTAGAGCTTAAACATCCACGTAATGACTTGATCATTATGATCGGTAAAATCCCCAAGGCTGGTCATTCCAATGTCTTCAATGTAAACAAACTGGTTAGGCAGACCGGCTGCAGATGCGCAGTCTTGAAGGTATTGAACGGTGCCTCTGTCTTCCTCGGTGTTTTTACAACAAGAGAAGTGTAAGATTTGAGCAGGATTTTTGAGTAATAATGTTCGAAATCGTTGAATTAGCTTGTCTTGAAGGCTATTAAATTGATCACTATTTCTATGCAAAACAGCGTTGTCGACATTTTGCTCTAGCCATAACCATTGCCAAAATCCGGTTTCGTAGACAGAGGTAGGGGTGTCAGCATTATTTTCATATAACTTAGCAGGAGACTTTCCGTCGTACGCAAAGTCTAACCGCGAATATAAACTTGCTTGATTTGTTAACCAAGAGTCTCTAACAAACTCCCATTTGTGCTCAGGTATGCAAAATCGACTAAGCAGTTCTTCATCGGCGACAACACGATCTACAATATCAAGGCACATTTGATGTAGTTCTTCAGTAGGGGCTTCTATGTCTTGTTCAATTTGCTTTAAACTAAATTGATAGTATGCGGTCTCATCCCAGTAAGCTTGCCCAAACATGGTATGAAACTTAAAGCCCATTTCATTTGCTAAGTCTTGCCAGTTTTTTCTTGGAGAAATTGGATGACGAAACAAAGTTAGCCACCCCAGCTTCTAGATCTATTTGTAGATTTTCGCTGATTAATTTGTACTTTTTGTGCTGCTACTTTGCCAAAACCGCCACGGGAAACGGTTCGTGAAAATTTTGGCTTTGGTTTAAGTGAATCACCTGAAACTTTAAATGCAGACCTTCTCATTGAGCCTAGCGTTTTGCCATCGGCGTACATATAGTTGTTATGAAATTTAGAGCCTTTTCGTTTGTAACCAAAAACAGGCGTATAAGTACCTCTATATTTTTTCTTTTTATAATCAAATAAGCTATCGGCTATTAGGTAACCAGCCATCAGCGGAAAAAAGAAATTAGTATCTTGGTCTTGATAACAACCTTCTGCTCCAAACTCCCACTCACAGTCTTGCTCATTAAAAAAGCTTGGTCCTGTTCTTTTGGCTTCATGTAGCGCTTCTTGATAGGCGACTTCACACTGTTGAAAGTCTAAATTGGTATCAGCAACACAGTCCTCTACCGTATTAGCGACAATTGCGGTGTAGTCTGGTTCGCCACAGCCAACAAGGACTAGCCCAGCGAGACTGATGTAGAGAGGTTTTGTAGAGTGAAACCACGTTGTGTTACATGAATGGGGTTTGAGGATACTTTTGCTTCGTTTCATAATGACGTCCTCAGTAACTCATACAGGCAGCATTAAGTAGTCCAATTGATACGCTGGTCGCACCTAAAATAACACCGGCACTAATTTCATTTTGTTCGATTCGTTCAACAATTTTTGGCATAAATACATAACGAGTGACAGCAAAGGCGAGGCATTGAGCGATTAGTGCGATTGCACCCCAAGTTGTGTAGTCAATTAAAGATACAGAATTACTAGCGGCACTTGCTAAAGCAATAGAAAAACCAATAATTGCTCCACCAAAACCAATCGCGGCTGCAACACTTTGTTGTTCTTTGATGAGGTTCCACTCATCATGAGGCGTGACAAAGGTGTAAACAATTTTAAAAAGCATTAAAAACACCAAGCTTATGCCAAAATATAACGCAAAATTGCCAATCGCGATAAGTAAGTCCGAGTTGTCCATTTGTAGTCCTAACGATATAAAGAGAATTTACATTTATTAAGGCACTTTAATAGATAGCCTAACAGCCGTCAAAACATAAAAGGTTTCAAAACTTTACGATGTTAGGTTTTTCATCCAACGTTTATTTTTCACTCGCCAAGCGAACATAAACATCTTACAAACTTCTTCTGAATACATAATTACTACAACCCATATAAAAGCAAGTTGCCAGTAAAAAGCAGCTAGCCAAACCAAAGGAATGCTAATTAACCACATACATAAAGTATCGGTAATTAAACAAAAACGATTATCGCCACCTGCTCTTAATATACCCATTGCAAGAGTCATATTAATGACTTTTAGCCAAGCTAAACCACCAATCACGTAAAAAATCGACTTTGCCAAATTAATCGTTTGCTCTGAAACACCTTGATAAGGAGATAAAACTGCATCATTAAATATTATGAGTAAAAGCCCTAGGAATAATGCAACTGCAGGACCAAGCCCCGAAAACATCTTAGCCATAGTCCATGCATCTTCTAGGCGGTTTGCGCCTAAGTGTTGACCAACGACAATTGAACAGGCAGAAGCGATACCAAAAAATATCGATAAAAATATCCCTTCAACAGGAAGTAACATGCTAATCACGGCGAGCTCAGTTGTACCGATACGACCAAAAATAAGCTGATAAGTAAATGAACCTAAAGACCAAATTCCAAAACTAAGCATCATTGGTAATACGAGCTTTAAAAGGCGCGACCAATTGGGTCGATATTTTAAGAAGTCAAAATCTGCAGCGGAGATGTGTAATATATGTTTTTGCGTTTGTAAAAAGCTAACTAGTATAAGTAGTTGAAACAAGCGTGATATTGAGGTTGCCCATGCGGCACCTGCAACACCTAAAGGTGGAATGCCGAACCCTCCATTTATTAACCAGTAATTAAGGATCACATTCAATACAATAGATATAGAGCTGAAAACCAAAGGTATTTTGACTTGATTGATACTTCGAAGCGCGTTTTCAAAAACCTGAACGATTGCTACAAAAACCATGCTAGGCATAGTTATCCACAAATAGGTTTCACCTAACCCAATAACCGTAGGATCTAAGCTGCCTAAACTCATAACGTCATCAGCTAAAAAATAGCTCGCAACAATAACGGGAATTAATGCGATTAACGAATAGCAAATGGCGATTAGAATACTGCCACGTATTTTTTGCCCTTGTCCGGCTCCGTGATATTGAGCCGATAGGATACCGACAGCCCAACTTAATCCCATCACAATAACCATAACAACGAATAACACTCGGTTGCCAAGTCCAACCGCTGCAATCGCTTCATCGCCCAAGTGACTGACCATCATTACATCGATCATACTAAGAAAAGTGACCAGCATGCTTTGTAATGAGATTGGCCAAGCAAGCCTTAGCGTTTGTTTAAATTGAGTTTTTTTAATAGTCACGCATAGGCCTCCAATTTTCAGGGCGCAAGGATGCCTGCTTTTATTTTTATTGTCGAATAATTATAGATCAGACTTGCAAATGTTGTTTATGACAAGTGTGTTACAAAATTGTGAAAATTCCGTTATTTAAGCAACTTGTTTTTTAGTAAAAATTCACTTTAAACAGTGTGTTAGCAAAAGTGTTAGCAAACATTAACAGCTTGTTGATGCCCTTTAATTACTGTGGTATTAATACGTTTGCTGATATGGGAGTGTCAGTGGTGTGTTCAATTGTTTCAAATCTGATGTATATGGGAGTAGTGACTATGATGAACGGCAGCGTTTCATCTGATGAAAATAAAATATTAATGGCGTGGCTCAAGGATAAACGTAAAGAAAAAGGCCATACTATGCGGACGTTATCTCAAATAATAGGTACTCCACATTCATTTGTTGGAAAAGTCGAAAATCAAGAGCGTCGGTTAGATATCGTTGAATATATAAGATATTGTCGAGCGCTTGATATTGATCCTATTGAAGGGTTAAAAAAAATCGCTCAATAATATTTTTAATCCTTTTATTGTCAAAATGGCACGTTTAGGCGTGCCATTTTTTTTTCATTAAAACCAACAATGCAATAATAGCCGGAATACCAAGGCCAGCTGTCATGGTAAAGAATTGGCTGTAGCCGAGATTCTCTAACCATACTCCAGAAAAACCACCAAGTGATTTGGGTAATAGTAACATTGCCGAGCTTAGCCAGGCGTATTGTGTTGCGGTAAACTCTTTATTTGTTAATGAGCTTAAAAACGCAATTAAGGCCGCCATTGCGATACCTGCGCTTAAGTTGTCAATCGATATCACCAACGTTAACAATTCTATGTTGTGACTAGATTTTGACAATACGACAAAAAGTAAATTAGTTAATGCGGAAAGTATGGCGCCGGACAATAAAATCGGCAGGATTCCAAAACGATTTATTAAACCGCCACAGACAAAGGCGCCCACTAAGGTCATTATAACGCCAAACACTTTTGAAATAGCAGCAATTTCTTGTTTAGTGTAACCCATGTCCACGTAGAATACGTTGGCCATTACCCCCATTACGATATCTGATATTCGATAAGTCGCTATAAGTATAATTAGTAAAATAGCGTGGGACTTATACCTAACAATTAAGTCAATTACTGGGTCAATAAAGGCTGATTTTATCTTTTTTAGGATTGGTTCATGGGAAGAGCTAGTTATAGTCTTTTTTTGTTCTAATGGTTCTGGTGCACTTACCGTAAAGGCGATCAACAATGCCATTAGACCTGACATAATTAAGTAGCTAGACTTCCAAGCTGAATAGTCGTAATTGGTGCTAACCTCGAACAAAGAGGTAATGTAGAGCACACCAGCAGTGGCAACGATCATAGCTAATCGATAACCTATCATATATGCAGCGGCCATTGCGGCTTGCTGCCGTTCATCGCCAGACTCTATTCTAAATGCGTCAATCACTATATCTTGAGTTGCTGAAAAGAATGCAACTGCAACAGCAGCAAGTGCCATCGCATAAAGATTATGCTTTGGGTCGGTTAGAGCCATGGAAGCAATACTCGCGACTAAAAATATTTGAGTTATAAAAAGCCAACTTTTGCGTCTTCCTAATAGTGCTGATAACACCGGTATTTTAATTTTGTCTACCGCAGGTGCCCAAATCCACTTCATCGCATAGGCCAATGTTACCCAGCTAAAAAAACCGATTGAACTGCGCGCAGCCCCAGCTTCTCGTAACCAAAAAGACAGTGAAGAAAACACCAGCATGATGGGTAAGCCTGCCGCAAACCCAAAGGCAAATAACCGTAATACATTTAGCTCAAGGTATATTTTGAAGGAATTTAGTAGTTGAATTAGAGATTGACCACTGAGTGTGGTGGATAAGAATTGCAAAATAAAATCGGCCTAATAGTGAAAACTAATAGGCCGATTGTTGACAAGATTTTATCTAATATCAAGTCTTAAGGTCTAACACCTGAACAAAAGTCCGGGAATCGACCATATCCTTGTAGATAACTAATACAGGAAACCATTTCATTTTTCAGTTTTTCACTCGTCCGAATTTCAGATGAACTCCAAAAAGAAAGCTGATGTAACAAATACCAAAAAGCACTTTCCAACGGTGTTAGAGATGTATCTTTAGCGTTTATTTGTGACCATTCCTCAATAGTATCCCAACAATATAAATCAACTTCTGAATCTTGAATCTCTCCATCCAATAATGCATTAGCATAAAAGCTAAGTTGATTCGCTTTGTTGTGGATAAATCGCTGTGTTTTTACCACTTTATTCACCCCCATTTTTTATTTGTATTAGTAAAGGGTACGGGTTAGTAATAATGCTCGTGTTTACTAAACCAAAGTCAGTATAGACACAAAAAGCTATTCGGACAAAATTTGAACTGAAATAATTTCGATTTTTTTGTTAGGAAAGTTAGGCCAGCCAAGCTCTTCAGAAAAATCACTACCAATTTCAATTGCTTTTTCTAAAACACTTTGCCCCTCTACCACTTCCCCAAAAACGGTGTAACCCCATTTTTTACCTGGATTTAAACTATCGTTATCCACAAGGTTAAAAAAGAACTGGCTAGTTGCAGTGTGCGGTTCGTATTGCCTAGCCATAGAAATAGTGAACTGATTGTTTTTTAAGCCATTTCCTGATTCGTTTATGATTTCAGGAAATTCTTTGATTTGCTCAATATCAGTTGTGTAACCGCCACCTTGTAAAACAAATTCTGGCTCTAATCTATGAAATATGGTGTTATCGTACCGCTTGGCCACTACATAACTTAAAAAGTTATCCACAGTAACTTTGGTTTTACTTCGATCCAATTCAATTATCATTTCACCAAGGTTGGTGATCATTTTAACTTTAGGGAATAAATTGTCGGGTTGAATATATTCACCACGCGGTATTTCATTTGCACTTGTTGCAAAGTGGGTAAATAGCGTAATAAATAGTAATAAGCCACAAGTTCTTTGCAACATAGCTACCTCTAGCGACTTAAGGCTTTCTGAAATTCATCATCTTGAAGCGTACGTTCAAGCAATGTAGATAACATGATATTCATGTTTTTTGTTACGTCCTCTTGATCAAACTTCATTGGCCCTTCTTGATTGATACCGGTTTGGTAGCTTTTAGTCCAAGTTCGTTGTGGAGACGAAACCGTCACTTTCCACTCAAGTATGGCTTCAGATTCAAAGGTCATAGCGTATTGCTTTATATAACTAGTGGCGGTTGTAATATCAAAGTTAAGCTGATTTCGGCCATTAGGGCTTGTTTGCAAACTGCTCGTTAACCAAGGACGAATAAGGTTTGCAATATTATTTACCTGCATAAACTCACTACTGTTAACCATTGCCATTGCTTTATTCTGTCGCGAGTCTGAGATGTTTATATCTTTTACACTCATAAGTAATTTAGGGGATACGGCGCTTGGTGCCAACTTAACAGCTTGTTCAAACTGATTTGCGCAACCAGATAATATAAAGCTAAGAGTTGAAATTGCGATTAACTGAAGAAATCTCATAATAGTGTTTACCTTTTTTGTGCGCGTTAACGGTGGAATAGTTCGTTTTTTTAATGTCATTTTATTTTTTACATTGATATATCACGAATTTCGCATTGCTCGCTAGAATAGTAAAGCCACCAAAAGTTGTTTTCAACATAGATTGGTAAGGCAAGTGTCTATTTGCGACTAAATACAAGACTCCTTGTTTTTTAAGAACTTGAGCGGCCTGATTTATCATTTGTTGCGCAATGTGTGTCGTAATTGCATTTTGCTGGTGGAACGGAGGGTTACACAAGATCAAATCAGCCGAATTTGTTGCTTGTTGCGATAAACAGTCATCTTGGACGAATAAAGTTGCTTGTGACAATAAAGGCACATTTTGTTGAACATTATATTGTGCAGACGCGATTGCCATATGTGACTCGTCACAAAAAATTATTCGGTTCTTGGGTTGGTCATTTTTGGTGCTTGGGTTTAAGAATAGGCTTTCGTTTTGTTGCAGCAACGAGAGTCCGACTAAACCATTACCACAGCCTAAATCTATTGCCGTAAAAGGCTCTTCTGTCGCTTCGAGATAAGGCAGGTGGTCCACTAAAAAACGCCCGCCAATGTCGATTTGGTCTTTGCTAAATACATTTGCGTAGGCGCTGAGTGTTAACTTTTTGTCCGGCCAATGCGCAGTGAAGTTAGGCTGTGCATTTACAGAACGAGCGTTATCAACAGTCGCCTGACTTTGGTTGTGTGATGCTGAATGTGTTGCAAATATTAGTCGGCTTTTTCTTTTCGCTAAACTACTTTTAACGTTTGCAAAATAGCGTTCAAATAGTTTCATTACCGCTGTAGTAATTAATGTTGTTTTACCTGTGGCGATAACATCACAATTTATCGACTGAGCGCTAATTGTCTGCAATTGATGTTCAAGATAGGCAATGTTTTTTGTTATTTTAACAATAGCTAGGTTGCAATTAGGAACAATGTCTAATGAACTATATATGGGCGGCCTAACAAGTTGGTTAATTTCATGGTTATGCTCGATTGCTAACTGACTAACGTATGAATCTAAGACACAAATTGGACCAAAGCGATTTAAGCCTATTGAAATAGCACCAAATAAATCGTCATATATAACCGTGGTTGGTAATGAAGATGCGTCTGAATAACGCTCGTTGACATACTGAACAACAAGTTCATCAGAACTATCCCACCCTTGCAGTGACTTGTCATGCTGGTTAGGCGGGTAGCGAAATAATTGATACTGATTATTATCAATTGACCAACTCGTGTTCATGTTATGCTCGTTATTAAAGTCGTTATTTCTTTATTGTCCCACTGCTTAGATGAGATGTAAATTTGCAAAAAGATTTATTCGAAGATTCATCAATCTCACCCAAAGATAGTAGCGCATTGCTGCCGGAGTTGATCGCGCCTTGGTTAATGTATGAACGTTCATTTTTGTCAAAGCAAGAAGCTGTAGCAGTGTTTGAAACTTTAAAAGCAGAATTGCCTTGGCAGCAACCTGAGGTAGTGGTATTTGGTCGCAACCACCGAATTCCACGTTTGCAATGTTGGCAGTCTGATCCAGATGTTATCTACCAATACAGTGGTAAAGTGCTGGAGCCACAGCCTTGGCACCCGTTACTTTTGGACATAAAAGCACGTCTAGAATTAAGTTGCGGTTATAAATTTAACTCTGTTTTGGTGAATTTCTATCGTGATGGTAATGACAAAATGGGCTGGCATTCTGATGATGAGTCAGAGCTTGGTCCGAATCCCGTTGTGGCCAGTATTTCACTTGGTGAAACGAGAGCTATGTTTTTTAAAAATAAAAAATCTCAGCAAACGGCGAGTATTGATTTGTTGGCTGGGTCAATGTTAGTAATGAAAGCTGGCATGCAAAGAGTATTTCAACATCAAATTCCAGCGCGACGAAAAGTTAGTCACGGGCGTATTAGCCTGACATTTCGTTACATTGTTAATTAGACTCGTCGCCTTGTATTTGGTTTACTAGCATTTGAATTTCTTAAATAAGGATTAATAAAAATGACGTCAGGTCAGGTAGAGTTAAAAATAATCGAAAAGTTAACAAATACGTTTTTACCAGACATTTTGGATGTGGTGAATGAAAGCTCGCAGCATAACGTTCCCGAAGGTAGTGAATCACATTTTAAAGTCGTTGTTATTGCCGACGCGTTTAAAGATCAAAAACTAATCCAGCGCCATAGAGCCATTAATAGTTGTTTATCTGAAGAGTTAAAAAATGACATTCATGCGTTAGCAATTCACACATTTACACCAAAAGAATGGAGAGAAACGGACAAGGTACCATTGTCACCAAAATGTTTAGGCGGCAGTAAATTCGATCGTTAACTTTGCTTTTCGATTCTGACAATGGTTGTTTATTAAACTGAATTCAGAGAATATACCTCCGCATAAATTACTCTACCAATAAAAATAATAAGAGGTAACGGCGTGGAATTTATCGAACACTTATCCGATCGGCTTGGTAAAGCGGTCAGTTGGTTGACTAGTATTATGGTCGTCGTAATGACCTTGGTGGTTGTTCTGCGTTATGGCTTTAATCTTGGTTGGATTTCATTACAAGAAAGTGTTCTGTATTTGCATGCTGCAGTTTTAATGTTAGGTATGTCTTATGTACTTAAACATGATCAGCATGTTCGGGTTGATATCTTTTACAATCGCTATTCACCAGTAAAGCAAGACGTCATCAATATATTGGGTCACCTCGTTTTACTCATTCCCACCTGTGTTTTTATTATTTACATAAGCTTCAATTATGTTGCTCAATCGTGGCAATTTATGGAAGGCTCGCAGGAAGCTGGTGGACTGCCATTTGTTTACCTGTTGAAGTCATTGATTATTGTAATGCCTTGTTTGCTAATACTGCAGGCCTTAAGCAATCTTGTTATTCGTTTTAATAGAGTTAAAGCATCACAAGCCAAGGGAGCGAATTAACATGGAATGGATGGCTGTTTTAATGTTTTTGGCGATTTGTTTAGTATTGCTACTAGGTTATCCAGTTGCTTTTAGTTTAGCAGGCACAGCTCTTATTTTTGCGGGTATTGGCTCACTAATTGGTAACTTTGACACGTCGTTATTGAATGCTTTGCCAAGCAGAATTTATGGCGTAATGACGAATCAAACACTCTTAGCCGTGCCACTTTTTGTATTTATGGGCGTGATGCTTGAAAAGTCAAAAATTGCAGAGGATTTATTAACAAGCCTTTCACAAGTATTTGGTCGTATGCCGGCCGGTTTGGGCATTGCTGTCACACTAGTTGGTGCGTTAATGGCTGCTAGCACTGGTATTGTTGGAGCAACAGTTGTAACAATGGGTTTGTTAGCCTTACCATCAATGCAAAAACGCGGTTACAACGAGAGTTATTCAACAGGTGTTATTGCAGCAACCGGCACCTTAGGACAAATCATTCCACCGTCTATAGCGTTAGTTTTACTCGGTGATGTCTTATCAAGTGCATATCAACAATCTCAATTATCACAAGGGATATTTTCTCCCGAAACTATCTCTGTAGGTGACCTTTTCGCTGGTGCGTTGGTACCAGGTCTTATACTAGTTTCAATGTATTTACTTTATTCGTTGGCGATAGGTTTTTTTAAACCACAATGGACGCCTCCCGCTAACACAAGCGATAGACTCAAGCTGTCAGTGTTATTTCTAAGTTTAATTCCACCGCTATTTTTGATGGTCATTGTTTTAGGTTCAATTTTATTGGGTATCGCAACGCCGACTGAAGCCGCTGGCATTGGAGCGTTTGGTGCGACAATAATCGCTTTGCAAAAGCGAGAGCTTACGATTAAAACACTAAAAATGGTAATGGAATCAACTCTGTCGGTGACATCAATGGTGTTTATGATCCTTATCGGCGCGTCAATATTCTCTTTGGTATTCAGAGGGTTTGGAGGCGAAGAGCTGGTTCACTCATTTTTTAAAGATATGCCTGGAGGGCAGTTTGGAGCCGTATTAACAGTGATGTTAGTAATATTTGTCTTAGGCTTTATTCTTGATTTTATAGAAATAACCTTTGTGGTCGTACCCTTAGTTGCTCCGGTTTTGTTTATGATGGGTGTGGATCCTATTTGGCTAGGAATTATGATTGCGATTAATTTACAAACGTCGTTTTTAACTCCACCTTTTGGGTTTGCGTTATTTTATTTACGAGGCGTCACTCCAAAGTCAATCGCGACCAATAAAATTTATAAAGGAGTGGTTCCTTTTATTGTTATGCAGTTAATTCTGTTAATCATTTTGGCAATTTGGCCCGATCTAGCAACGGCGCTACCTGCCATGATTTATAGTTAAAAAGTATACAAGGAAAGATTATGTCTTTAGTTTCAAAATCGCTGTTAACTGTCGCTATGTCTATGCTGTTTTTAACAGCGTGCGGTGGTGATGAAGCGCAATCACAAAAAAGTTCGACTGTAGAAAAAGTATATAACTGGAAATTAGTAACAAGTTGGCCTAAAAACTTTCCTGGTCTAGGCACGGCTCCAGAGAATTTTGCCAAGTTAGTTAATAAAATGAGTAATGGACGGTTAACCATAAAGGTTTATGGCGCAGGCGAGATAGTTCCAGGGTTTCAGGTATTTGACGCTGTTTCACAAGGGACCGCAGAAATGGGCCATGCCGCCTCTTATTATTGGAAAGGCAAAATGCCTGCTGCACCAATTTTTACTGCCACACCATTTGGACTAAACGCACAAGAAACAAATGGTTGGATCCATTACGGTGGCGGTTTGGAACTTTGGCGCGAGTTGTATAAACCATTTGGTGTTATTCCTTTTGCTGGCGGCAATACGGGCGTGCAGTCAGCAGGCTGGTTTAAAAGAGAAATCAACCGTGTTGAGGACCTTCAAGGGCTCAAAATGCGAATTCCAGGGTTAGGTGGTGAAGTATTACAAAAGCTGGGCGGAGTTCCAGTAGCATTAACAGGCGGAGAGATTTTTACGTCGTTGCAGTCTGGCGCTATCGACGCAACCGAATGGGTTGGCCCTTATAACGACCTGGCTTTTGGTTTTCATAAAGTGGCTGAACATTACTACGTAGCGGGATGGCATGAACCCGGCGCTATGTTGGAATTTACCGTCAATGAAAGTGCATTTAATGAATTGCCTGACGATCTACAAGCAATTGTGGAGGTTGCTACCCGGGCTGTGAATCAAGATATGTTAGATGAATACACAGTTAGAAATAACGCAGCGCTTGAGCAGTTAAAGAATAAACACGGTGTAGTGCTTAAAAAGTTTCCTGCTGAGGTAATGTTTGCATTAAAACAGGCCAGTATTGAAGTTATAAATGAACAAATGTCTAAAGATGACATGTTTAATAGAATAATGAGTTCTTATCAGGCCTTCCAAAAGCAAGTTACGGAATATCACAATCTGTCAGAACTTGAGTATTACCAAAATAGAAATCGATAACGCTTTGCTAGTCTGATCTGTTTTTGGTTAAAACAGATGTACACTGGCGCCAAATTGATATTCGGCCGAAGCCATTAGTGTTTATCGGCCTCATTTGCTTATGTTAAGGAAATACATATATGGTTATTAAGCCAAAAATTCGTGGTTTTATTTGTACAAATGCACATCCAGTTGGCTGTGCGGAGAGTGTAAACCGTCAAATCCAATATGTTAAAGAACAAGATTTTGGCGCGAGTGGACCTAAAAATGTTTTAATTATTGGCGCGTCTACAGGTTACGGACTAGCATCGAGAATTGTGTCAGCATTTGGTTATAACGCAAATACGTTAGGTGTTTTCTTTGAAAAGCCAGGTACCGATAAAAAAACAGGCTCTGCAGGTTGGTATAACACAGCAGCCTTTCAAACCGCGGCTGAAGCAGAGGGCTTATATTCAAAAAGTATTAATGGCGATGCTTTCTCGCATGAAATTAAGGCTAAAACTATAGACGCGATAAAAGCGGATATGGGTAAAGTTGATTTAGTTATATACAGTCTGGCGTCGCCACGACGCACTGATCCAGACAGTGGCGAGACTTATTCATCAACGTTAAAGCCAATCGGCAATGACGTTACGACTAAAAACTTGAATACCTCAAAACGTATTATCGATGAAGTTTCAGTAGAAGCGGCAAATGAAGATGAAATAAATAATACAATTAAAGTCATGGGCGGTGAAGACTGGGAATTATGGCTCAATGAACTTAGTAAGGCTGGCGTACTTGCTGACGGATTTAAAACAACGGCTTATACTTATATAGGCAAAAAGTTAACTTGGCCAATTTATGGGCATGCAACAATCGGTAAAGCAAAAGAAGACTTAGACCGTGCTGCAGCTGCAATAAACAAAGCGACAACGAGTCTTAATGGTAAGGCTTATGTGTCGTCGTTAAATGCAGTAGTAACGCAAGCAAGTTCGGCTATTCCGATTATGCCGCTGTATATTTCAGCGTTATTTAAGGTGATGAAAGAAGACGGCACGTACGAGGGCGTCATTCAGCAAATCTCGGGGCTATTTAAAGAAAGTTTATTGTCTGATACACCTCGACTAGATGATGGTGGTCACCTATTTCAAAATTACAAAGAACTTGAGGATGATGTTCAAGCCCGTGTTCAAACCATTTGGGATACCGTTGATACTGAGACTATCGATGAACTGACGGACTACAATGGATATCACCAGGAATTTCTTCATTTATTCGGGTTCGGTTATGACAATGTCGATTATGACAATGAGGTAAACCCGGATGTTGAAGTTAAAGGGTTGATATAACCTAGATTATTGAAAACAAAGGGTTGTATAAAGTTTATACAAACAAGGAGCCAGTTGTATATCAAATTACACTGGCTTTTTTTTATGATTGGGTCTATGCATCAATCTTTCTTTACAGATGATTTATTTTTATTCGAATAATGAGCGCCTTGCGACTAAAATAAGTCCAAATTCGAATGGTCAAAATATTGATAATAGTGCTACAATTGTCGGCTGTACCGAAACTAAACTATATTTGAGTCTCGGTACGTACATAATTTTATAAATATGCGATTTAATCGGGTATTTGAGAGAATTCCATTTCTTCCAACTTAAACTAGTGCATATGCGTATGATCAACATAAAAAAAGGTTTGGATCTACCTATTGAAGGTGTTCCACAACAAGCCATCCACGATGGCCCAGCAGTGAAAACTGTTGCTACGCTTGGTGAAGAGTACAACGGCATGCGTCCAACGATGTATGTCAAAGTTGGTGACAGTGTAAAAAAAGGTCAAGTTCTTTTTGAAGATAAAAAGAATCCTGGCGTTAAATTCACTGCACCTGCAGCCGGCGTTGTAAAAGAAGTAAACCGTGGTGAAAAGCGCGTTTTACAATCAGTCGTTATTGAGCTCTCTGGTGATGAACAAATCACTTTTGACAGCTTCAGCGTTGACCAACTAAGCAGCCTTGATCGCCAACAAGTGGTCGACCTATTAGTTGAATCAGGCCAATGGGTAGCATTACGTACTCGTCCGTTTGATAAAACGCCAGCAATCGATAGCACTCCATCATCTATTTTTGTTAACGCAATGGATACCAATCCATTAGCCGCTGATCCAGCGCTAATTATTGCAGAACAACAAGAAGCCTTTAATGCTGGTCTTACAGTATTAAGTAGATTAACAGATGGTAAGCTTAACGTAGTTAAAGCTGCGGGTTCTTCGGTTAAAGCCGATGCGCCGAGTGTTGATCTTCATGAGTTTGGTGGTAAGCACCCAGCTGGTTTAGTTGGTACACATATCCACTTCATTGATCCAGTATCAAGCACAAAAACAGTTTGGCATATTAACTACCAAGAAGTTATTGCTTACGGTCAATTATTCCTAACTGGCGAAATTAATAATCAACGTGTTATTTCTCTTGCTGGTCCTGTTGTGAAAAACCCTCGTTTGATTCGTACTATTTTAGGTGCGTCAACAGCTGAGTTAACATCAGGTGAATTAGAAGCGGGTGAAAACCGTATCGTATCTGGTTCCGTATTGTCTGGTAATGCTGCACATGGTGTGCACGGTTATTTAAACCGATATGACCTGCAAGTGTCTGTTTTAGCAGAAGGTCGTGAAAAAGAATTGTTTGGCTGGATACGTCCAGGCTCAAATCAATTTTCTATCACTCGTGCATTCTTAGGACATTTATCACCTAAGAAACTATTCAATATGACAACTACAACTTATGGCTCTGACCGTTCAATGGTTCCAATTGGTAACTACGAGCGCGTAATGCCATTAGACATTTTGCCAACTTTATTACTGAGAGATTTAATCTCTGGTGATACGGAGTCGGCTCAAAGCCTAGGTTGTTTGGAATTAGGCGAAGAAGATTTAGCACTTTGTACTTTTGTTTGCCCAGGTAAATATGAGTACGGCTCAATTCTTCGTAACTGCCTAACCAAGATTGAGAAAGAGGGCTAATCATGGGTCTTAAGAGTTATTTAGAAAAAATTGAACCTAACTTTGAGCAAGGTGGAAAGTACGAAAAGTTCTATGCTTTATATGAAGCCGCTGCGACTATTTTCTACACACCAGGCTTAGTTAATAAAGGTCAAACACATGTTCGTGACAGTGTTGATTTAAAACGTATCATGATTATGGTTTGGTTGGCATTATTCCCAGCCATGTTTTTTGGTATGTTTAATGTTGGTCATCAGGCCGCTGATGCATTAGCTCAAGGCTTTGCGTTAGGCGACTCTTGGCAAGTTGGTTTATTCCAAACGCTAGGCGGAAGTCTTACAGCTGAGTCTGGCTGGGGCATGAAGATGCTCTATGGTGCGTGTTTCTTCTTACCTATCTACGCAACAGTTTTTATTGTTGGTGGCTTTTGGGAAGTAATCTTTGCCTCGGTTCGTAAGCATGAAGTTAATGAAGGTTTCTTCGTAACATCAATTCTGTTTTCACTAATTCTTCCTGCAACTATTCCTTTATGGCAAGCAGCACTAGGTATAACGTTTGGTGTTGTGGTAGCAAAAGAAATCTTTGGCGGTACAGGCCGTAACTTCTTAAATCCTGCTCTAGCTGGTCGTGCGTTTTTATTCTTTGCATACCCAACTGAGATATCGGGTGATACAGTTTGGACTGCAGTAGACAGCTTCTCTGGCGCGACTATGTTAAGTCAGGCTGCATCTGGTGGTTTAGACTACAACAACATCGCGCTTTGGACTCAAGCTTTCTATGGCTTTATCCAAGGTTCTGTTGGTGAGGTTTCGACCTTAGCTATCATCATTGGTGGTTTGTTTATTATCTACATGCGCATAGCATCGTGGAGAATAGTAGCAGGTGTGTTTGCGGGTACTATTTTCTTCGCATCATTACTTAACATGATCGGTAGTGATACCAACCCAATGTTTGCTATGCCTTGGTTCTGGCACGTAGTCATAGGTGGCTGGGCAATTGGCGCTTTCTTTATGGCAACAGATCCTGTGTCGGCAGCTTTCACTAACCGTGGTAAGTTCTGGTACGGCGCATTAATCGGCCTAATGGTTGTATTAATTCGAGTTGTAAACCCAGCGTTCCCTGAAGGTATGATGCTGGCCATTCTATTTGCTAACTTGTTTGCTCCACTGTTCGACTACTTTGTTGTTCAAGCAAACGTGAAACGGAGGCTTGCTCGCAATGTCTAGTAATAAAGAAACATTTGGCAAAACGGTTGGTTTCGTATTTGTCGTGTGTCTTATCTGTGCTGCGTTGGTATCAATTTCAGCGGTTCAATTAAAACCGCTTCAAACGGCTAACAAGTTATTAGATAAGCAAACAAAAATCTTAGAAACGGCAGGTTTACTTGAGCTTGCTGGCAAAGACATAGTTGCAACTTACAACAAGTATGTTGAAGCTAAAATGATTGATTTAGAGTCTGGCGAATACGTTGAAGGTGACGTGAAAATGTTCGACGAACGTCGTAATGCTCGTGATCCTCAAAAGTCAGAAAAGCTTGAGAATGATCCTGCAGGCATTAACCGTCAGTCACATACAGCGGTTGTTTACCTAGTTAAGAATGAACAAAACGAAGTGGAAACTGTTGTATTCCCAATTGTAGGCGCAGGCTTGTGGGATCTTATGTACGGTTATGTTGGCCTAGAGTCAGACCTAAACACTATTTCACGTCTAGTTTATTCTGATCATAAGGAAACTCCAGGATTGGGTGCAGAGATTCTGAATCCAAAATGGAAAAAATTATGGCCTGGTAAAAAAATCTATAACGATGATAAAGAGCCAGTAATTGAACTTGTAAAAGGTGGCGCTAAAAAAGATGACGTGCACGGTGTTGATGCGTTATCTGGTGCGACGTTAACAAGTAATGGTGTAACTAACACCTTACAATTCTGGTTTGGCGAACAGGGTTACTTACCTTATATCGAAAAAAATCGTGGGGAGTTTAACTAATGTCTTCTGATGCTAATAAGGTTTTAACTAAACCGATTTTCGACAACAACCCAATTGCTTTGCAAGTATTAGGTATTTGTTCTGCTTTAGCGGTAACAAGTTCAATGGCTAATGCGTTAGTAATGACATTGGCGGTAATCGTTGTAACAGCTTTCTCTAACCTTTTCATCTCAATGATCAGAAACATGATCCCATCAAGTGTTCGTATTATCGTACAGATGGCGATTATCGCTTCGTTAGTTATCGTAGTTGACCAAGTGTTAAAAGCATTCTCTTATCAGCTTTCAAAAGAGCTTTCAGTATTCGTTGGCCTAATCATTACTAACTGTATTGTTATGGGTCGTGCAGAAGCTTTTGCAATGAAAGAAAAGCCAGGTGTAAGCTTCATGGATGGTATTGGTAACGGTCTTGGTTACGGTTTCATTCTAATGACAGTTGCATTTTTCCGTGAACTATTAGGTTTTGGTACCGTATTTGGTGTCGAGATTCTTCCTCTAGTTCAGAATGGTGGTTGGTATCAAGCAAATGGTTTATTAGTTCTTCCATTTAGCTCGTTCTTCATCATTGGTTTGATCATTTGGGCTATCCGTCAGTGGAAGCCAGAGCAAGTAGAGAAGGATTAATCTGATGGAACATTACTTAAGCTTATTTGTAAAAACTATCTTCATTGAGAACATCGCTTTATCCTTCTTTTTGGGTATGTGTACTTTCTTAGCGGTATCAAAGAAAGTAAGCACAGCGATGGGTCTTGGTGTTGCAGTAGTTGTGGTTTTAGGTATTTCAGTACCTGTTAACCAAATTATTTATCAAGGCATCCTTGCACCTGGTGCATTAGATGGTGTTTTAGGCATTACAGATCCAGCTGAGTCAGTAGACTTAAGCTTCCTAAGCTTTATCACCTTCATTGGTGTTATTGCAGCGTTAGTACAAATTCTAGAAATGATTTTAGATAAGTACTTCCCGCCGTTATATAACGCGTTAGGTATTTTCTTACCATTAATTACAGTTAACTGTGCAATATTTGGTTCTGTATCTTTCATGGTTTCAAAAAACTTAAACTTACCTGAAAGTGTGGTTTACGGTATCGGCTCTGGTATCGGTTGGGCGTTAGCAATTGTATTGTTGGCGGGTATTCGCGAGAAGATGAAATATTCAGACGTACCAGCAGGTCTGCGTGGTCTAGGTATTACATTTATTACTACAGGCTTGATGGCGTTTGGCTTCTTGTCGTTTGGTGGTATCTCTCTGTAAGGTTAATGTCGGTTTGTGGTCTCGGCTGCAAACCCTTAGATAAGAATTAAAGGACAGGTCGATGGAAATAGTTCTCGGCGTATCGATGTTTACCGTTATAGTTCTACTTTTGGTTATGGTAATTTTATTTGCTAAATCAAAACTAGTATCTACCGGCGACGTCAAAATATTAATCAACGATGACGAAGAAAAGTCAGTTGTTGCATCAGCAGGCGGTAAGCTATTAAACGTCCTTGCTGATAAAGGCATATTTATTCCATCAGCGTGTGGTGGTGGTGGTACATGTGGTCAGTGTCGTGTACACGTACATTCAGGTGGTGGCGATATTCTACCTACTGAAGAAGGTCACATTACTAAGCGTGAAGCAAAAGAAGGTTGTCGTTTGTCATGTCAGGTTGCTGTTAAACAAGACATGGAAATTGAATTAGAGCCTGAGATTTTTGGTGTTAAGCAGTGGGAATGTGAAGTTATTTCTAATGATAACAAAGCAACTTTCATTAAAGAGCTTAAATTAGCTATTCCAGACGGTGAAAGCGTGCCTTTCCGTGCGGGTGGTTATATCCAAATTTCTGCTCCTCCACATCATGTTAAGTACTCAGATTTTGATGTACCAGACGAATACCGTCCGGACTGGGAACGCTTTAACTTCTTTAGCATTGAATCAAAAGTAGACGAAGAAACTATTCGTGCCTACTCAATGGCTAACTACCCAGAAGAAGAAGGCATCATTATGCTTAACGTCCGTGTAGCTTCTCCTCCGCCTAATAACCTGTCGTTACCGGCTGGTAAAATGTCTTCATATATTTGGAGCTTAAAAGCGGGTGATAAAGTTACAATTTCTGGTCCATTTGGTGAGTTCTTTGCTAAAGAAACTGAAGCTGAAATGGTATTTGTTGGCGGTGGTGCTGGTATGGCTCCAATGCGCTCGCACATTTTCGACCAATTACGTCGATTAAATTCTAAGCGTAAAATTAGTTTCTGGTATGGCGCACGCTCAAAGCGTGAAATGTTCTATGTTGAAGACTTTGATGAGTTAGCAGCAGAGAATGAAAACTTTGAATGGCATGTTGCGCTGTCTGATCCTCAACCTGAAGATAATTGGGAAGGTTATACGGGCTTCATCCACAACGTACTTTATGAAAACTACTTAAAAGATCATGAAGCGCCAGAAGACTGTGAGTTCTACATGTGTGGTCCTCCAGTGATGAACGCGGCCGTAATCAACTTGCTTAAAGACTTAGGCGTTGAAGACGAAAACATCCTACTTGATGACTTCGGTGGTTAGTAGACGTGACTCGTAAACAAGTCGTATTAACATGGCTGGCCCTTATCGGGCTGGCCATTTTGCTTTTTTTTCCAAAGCAAAATAGTGACCAAGCGCAACCCGTTTTACTGCAAGGTAAAACTATGGGTACAACCTTTAACATCAAGCTTTATCCATCGGCAGAGCAACTTTCGCAGTATAATCTTTATGAGTTGGTAAGCGCTGAGTTAGAGCAAGTGAATACACTTATGTCGACTTATATAAGCGACTCTGAGCTTAGCCTATTTAATCAGGCTAAAGCGGGAGAAACGCGGATATTGTCGCCGGAAACAATTACTGTACTAAATGAATCAAAACGCTTGTTTAACGACAGTGATGGTGCTTTTGATCCAACAGTAGGTCCGCTTGTTAATTTGTGGGGGTTTGGCCCTGATGGACGAGTATTAAAACGACCTAGCGACGCAGAAATTGCCAATGTTCGCGATTGGGTCGGTATGGACTTAATTGAAGTGTCCGGAAATGCTGTTACTAAAAAACACGACAATTTGTATATCGACTTTTCCTCGATAGCCAAAGGCTTTGGTGTTGATCAAGTGGCAAACGCTTTAGAGAGTATTGGTATTTTTAACTATCTTGTAGAGGTAGGTGGCGAAATGCGAATCTCTGGTGCTAAACCTAACGGCGATAAATGGGCAGTGGCCATCGAGAAGCCGGTTAGCGATAGTCGTCAAGTGCAACTTATTATTCGTCCTGAAAACTTAGCAATGGCAACATCAGGCGATTATAGAAATTACTTCGAGCAAGATGGCATACGTTATTCTCATACCATTGATCCAACGTCAGGGAAGCCAATCACTCATAAACTGGTGTCAGTCACTGTGTTACATAAGTCAGCAATGACAGCGGATGCAGCTGCAACTATGCTGAATGTGATGGGACCAGTAAAGGCTATGGAATACGCAGAAGCGAATAATTTGGCTGTTTATTTAATTGTAAAAACAGACGATGACTTTAATGGCATAATGTCGAGCAAATTCGAAACATTATTTCCACAGAAAAAGGGCTAATCATGCAAGTATTCTTATTAACTCTTGGTTTATTACTCATTGTTTTCGTTGCGATGTCGATCGGGTATATTCTGCAAAAGAAAACCTTAGCGGGAAGCTGTGGGGGATTGGGCGCGTTAGGTATAGATAAGGCCTGCAATTGTGATAATCCTTGCGACAGACGAAAAGAGCGATTAGCAAAAGAAGAACGCTGGAAGCAGGATCAAATACTGTAACCATCTGATAGAATCATTAAATACAAAAAGGGCGTTTGCCCTTTTTTTGTGCGTCACACCCTCAGTTACTCAGAAATAAAATCGTAGTGCATTAGAACTTATCTTTATGTTGCTAAAGGTACTGTTTTTATATACAGTTTGTTTGGCTGTGATTCCCTTGTCGAAGGGTGAGGTTAATGAGTAAACAAAAAAAGATAATCCATGTTGATATGGACGCCTTTTATGTATCAGTTGAAATTCGTGACAACCCAGAGTTGCAAGGTAAGGCTGTTGCGGTCGGCGGTCGTTCTGATCGTCGTGGTGTATTGTCTACATGTAACTATATCGCACGTCAGTTCGGTGTTAGTTCTGCTATGCCAACCTCTTTGGCTTTAAAAAAATGTCCAAATTTAATTGTTGTCCCCGGACGCATGGCCGTATATCAAGAAGTTAGCCAAACAATACGACAGGTATTTAAACGTTTTACCGATAAAATTGAACCCCTGTCGTTAGATGAGGCTTATTTAGATGTAACGGATTGTTCACTTCATCGTGGTTCTGCGACGTTAATTGCTGAACAAATTCGCCAAGAAATTTATGACGCTACAGGTTTAACAGCGTCGGCAGGTATAGCACCAATAAAATTTCTAGCGAAAATCGCCTCTGACCAAAACAAACCCAACGGTCAATTCACGATTACGCCATCTGAAGTACTACCCTTTATAAAAACAATGCCTTTAAAAAAGATCCCAGGGGTAGGGAAAGTGACGGCTGAGAAACTCAATCAGCTCGGGCTGAATCTGGGCGTTGATATTCAAAACAGTAACGAGAGTTTTCTTAGCCAACATTTTGGTAAATACGGACATGTGCTTTGGAATCGTTGCCAAGGAATAGATAATCGAGAAGTTGAAGTATCAAGGGTCAGAAAATCTATCGGTGTTGAACGAACCTTTGATCAAGACATTTCAGATATAGAGATCCTATTTAATTTGCTCTCCGTAAAACTACTTCCAGAGCTAACGAAGCGCTGCGAAAACAAAATAGTAAACAGAAAGTTAACTAAGTTAGGTGTGAAAGTTAAGTTTAGTGATTTTCAACAAACCACCAAAGAGCAAAAATACGAAAGAATAGATGAAAGTATTTTGAGACAGTTACTGTCCGAGGCGTTGGAAAGAGGTAACGGTAAGTCGGTTCGATTGCTTGGCGTACACGTTGGCTTGTCGGACCAAGAAGATGAAAAACATCAATTAGACTTAGGTTTTTAATATTAACTTACGTATTATTGCTAACAAGTTGTATTCACAGTTTTGTTTACTAACATTATAAATTTAGAGAGATTTTTATGGCCCACCCAACTCCTTTAGTTATTTCAAATATTAATACTGCTCTTAGTGATGCAAACTGGGACGCATTGATTATTGTAGGTCAAACGTTCGATTCAGGTTTACCAGACGATTTACTCATAGAAATTAATAAACTCGCCGAAGTAGATAAACGCGTAAACAAATCAGAGGTTAGTTTTGTTTCTGATTTAGTTGCACAGCGTCGTGTCATTCTTGCACCTACAGGTCCGTTAAATCGATACTTTGACGATGTTCGTCGCTATTTTGATGCTGCAAAGTCGGCAGCTAAATCTTTATTAGCGATGGGCTCAGTAAAACCATTATTAGTCGTATTGGGTAATGATGACATCAAATACCAAAACGCAACTGCTGTGTCTTATTTGGGATTTTGCCAGGCCTTTTGGCAACCTTTAGAAGCCAGAGAAGCATTAGGCGACAGTATTGAGCCTGTTAGTCTCATGGGCCTTGTTGGCGATAATATAGATGCAGCAGAAGCCGCTGCTATTGCAAGTGGTCAATATGTAGCTCGAGACCTATGCGGAACAGAACCTGAGCGCATGGCCCCGCCGCGCTTTGCTGAATATTGTAGTGACACGTTTAAAAACTCGAAGGTTAGCGTATCCATCATCGACGATATGAAAACGTTAGAGTCTGAGTTCCCTCTATTATGGTCTGTTGCCAGAGCGTCAGTAGAAGTTGAGCGACATCAGCCTCGTGTGATTCGTTTGGAATACATACCTCAAGGCAATATAGAGAAAACCTTGATGCTGGTAGGTAAAGGCATCGTTTATGATACAGGTGGTGCAGACCTTAAGGTTGGTGGTCATATGGCTGGTATGAGCCGTGATAAAGGTGGAGCAGCCGCGGTAGCTGGCTTTATGAAAGCGGTATCAGAAATTGCACCAATAGGAATTAAAGTTGTAGCAGAAATCGCAGCAGTAAGAAATAGCATTGGCGCTGAGGCGTTTGTTGCAGATGAAATCATTACTGGCCATTCAGGTATTCGCGTTCGAATTGGTAATACCGATGCCGAAGGCCGCTTAGTGATGGCAGATTTACTGTCTAAATTACGTGAAGAAGCGTTGGATGAAATTAATCCGACACTGTTTACAGTGGCTACCTTAACAGGTCACGCAGCAAGAGCTGTTGGCCCTTATACGGCGCTAGTTGAAAACGGTGCTGCGAAAGCAGCATCAGTTGGTGCGAATATGGTGGAGCAGGGCGACTTAATTGCAGATCCGTGTGAAGTGTCGCTATCTCGTCGAGAAGATTACGACTTTGTGGCGCCAAGAACCAAAGCGGATGACTTGCTGTCATCAAACAACGGGGCGTCGGCGGTAACAGCTCGAGGGCATCAATTCCCACTGGCATTCCTAGCAATTGTATCTGGCTTAGATAAACACGATATTGACAGCGATACTCCACTACCATACGTGCATGTGGATATTGCCGGTAGTGGCATTGATGGTGGTGATTGGCAACATGGAAAACCCTCAGCCGCGCCAGTATCAACATTAATTAAAACATTTATTGGTTAGCGACATAGCCTATTAAGGAACAGTAATGAAAAAAGCAACTTTTGGTTTATCGGTTTTTACAGCGTTATCAATGACTGCAGCTGTGTCTGCAAACTCAATGGATGAAGTAAAAATTAGTGCTCAACAAGTCTCAAAAAACGTTTATATGTTGGCTGGGGCAGGTGGCAATATTGGTGTATTGCTCGGCAATGACGGTACCTTGATGATTGATGATCAATTTGAGCCGTTAGCGCCAAAGATAGAGCAGGCAATTATTGATATTAAAGAGGCGGTAAATCCAAAAGTTAGTTATGTTGTAAACACTCACTATCATGGTGACCACACTGGCGGTAATGTTTATTTTTCTAAATCAGCAAGCTTGTTAGCGCATGAAAACGTCCGTAAACGACTTGCTCAAAAGGCCGACCAAGGCTTGCCTGTTATTACGTATGAGTCGGGCGTAATGCTGCATGTGAATAATGAAGATGTGAAAGTTATGCATTTACCAGCAGGGCATACAGACGGTGATTCTGTAGTTTACTTCGCAAAAGCGAATGTATGGCATCTAGGAGACTTGTTCTTTCAAAATCGTTTTCCATATATTGACACTGAAGGAGGTGGTTCAGTAAAAGGATATATTCAGAATCTTTCTTCTCTGCTTCTTAAGATTGATGAGTCCGCGCAAATTATTCCGGGCCACGGTAAATTAGCCAATAAAAATGATCTGCAAAACTTACTTAGTATGATTATTGCGACTAAACTAGAAGTTCAAACAAAGCGAGCCCAAGGCAAGTCTCAAGAAGAGATAATTGAAGAAGGTTTAAGCGAAAAGTGGAGTAGCTGGAATTGGTCTTTCATTACGGAAGAAAAATGGATAAAAACTCTATATAATTCAAAGTAATATTTAAAAAGCAACATCGCTTCGGAAGTATTCATGCGTTTACAACATAAAGCGGTTCTATTTACATTACCTTTTATACTCATCCCTACCTTGATATTGGGGTGGCTTTCTCTCAGGTATACCGAGAGTGCGCAACGTCAAATAGAACATGCTAGCTTACAAACCGATGTTAACTATCGAAGCGATACGTTAAACCGTTACTTTGAATCTGAACGAGTAAGTCTCACCACCTTACTCAATTCATTTGAATTCAAAGCTTTGACTGCGGCGTGGTTAAAAGACAAAGATTCAAAGGACTTTGAAAAGCAACTTAAGCAACCCACAGAATTATTATTCAATGCTTATCCTAGTGCATTAGCGATAAGAATTTTTGACAATAGTTTAAATGAAGTAACAACCCTCTGGCGTGATGAAATTAAAATCCCCCTTACAACGGCACATTTATTAAAAACTTATAATGAATGGCACATAATGGGTGGCGACGACACAGAACGGCCGTTGTCCATGATCCAAACGCCATGGTTCGCAAATAGTATTGATAGCCACGCAACTTTAAATTCGATTGGATTTGTTCAACTTATTAGCAGGCCAAATTGGCCGGAAACACTCAGACTTGATAACGACGACGCTAATAGTTTCTCCAATAAGCATCAAATAATGATTACCAATAAAAACGGTGAAATTCTATTTGCTTTTCCCCAGTCAAACCTTGGTAAGGAATTACCGTCACAAATATTTCAAAAGCTTCTGCAAAGTGCTCAAGACCATACAGCTATTCAAGTTGTAAATAACGGCCTTAAAATGAATTATGCAGGAAGAATGGTGGAGAACAGGTTTTTAGTATTATATGGACACCAACAGCAAAGTATATTTGCCGCCGATACCACTTATACCTGGGTCTCAATCTTAACTGTTTTACTAACCATTCTTATTTCGCCAATTATACTTTACGTTAACTTTACTAGACTGATAATTGAACCAATTGCGAAACTTACATCGGCAAAGCGACAGGTAGCACAAGGAAACTTAGATATAAAGCTGGATATGCCACGACAAGACGAAATAGGTGACTTGTTTGCAGCTTTTAATGTAATGGTTCGCCAGCTAATCGTGTACAGAGAAAATGAGAGTGAAAGTCGCTTAAAACTAGAATATAAAGTTCGCGAACGAACGGAAGAATTAGAGTCGACAAATACCGCGTTAGCCAAATCGAATAAAGCCTTAGAAAGTGCCAAGGAACTTTCTGAACAAGCGAATGAATTGAAGAGCGCTTTTGTCGCTAACATAAGTCATGAAATCAGAACGCCATTAACAGCAATATTAGGCTTTACCGAGCAAGTATTATCTACTGAGTTAAACGATAAAAACCAAGTCGATTTGTTAAATAGAGTACTTAAAAGTGGCCGGCATCTACTAGCACTAATAAATGACATTCTAGACTTGTCTAAAATAGAGTCGAATAAACTCGATATTGAAATACAAGAAGTAGAATTATTTGATGTATTGCAAGATGTAAACACCTTATTGCAATCCCACTCAGCCAAAAAACAGTTAGACTTTCACTTCGACTTTAAATTTCCACTTCCATCCAAAATTTGGACAGATGCAACACGTTTAAAACAAATTTTAATTAATCTTGCCAGTAACGCCATTAAATTTACCGACCAAGGTAGTGTCGTTATAGAAGTCTGGTTTGAGGCGTCAACCCAAAAACTTTATATCAAAGTTATTGATACCGGAATCGGTATGTCTGACGAAGTTCAAAAGAGAATTTTTTCACCATTTGTACAAGCTGATGTCAGTATATCGAGAAAATTTGGTGGTACAGGTTTAGGTTTAGTGATCTCTAATAGCCTAGCCAAATTGCTAGGCGGAGAGATTGTGCTTGAGAGTGAAGTAAATAAAGGTAGTACATTTACCGTGAGTATACGTGCTGGCGACGATAAGCATCCCATTGCAAAAAGTTTTATCGAAACTTCAGAGCAACTCCAAGCAATAGCCACAAAATATGAATCTTCATCAAACGTAAAAGAAAAAGCGATTACCGGCCGAGTTTTAGTAGCTGAAGATGTTGAAGATAACCAATATCTGTTTAGTATGATTTTAGATTCCTTAAAATTAGATTATGAAATTGTTGGCAACGGGAAAGAGGCCGTAGAGCGAATATTGGCTGAAGATTTTGATTTGGTGCTAATGGATATGCAAATGCCGATAATGGGCGGCCTAGAGGCAACAAAATTAATTCGCCAAGCGGGAATAGATATCCCTGTTTATGCGCTTACAGCAAATGTAATGAGAGAAGATGTTGCGTTACATCTAAAAGCCGGGTGTGATGGCACAATCGCCAAACCAGTAGATAGAGCTGAGTTAATTACTATTTTAAAAACACATTTAAGCTCTAAAAATGTAAAAGACAGTCCGGTAATTAACGATGAGACAATGGCAGAGTTAACACGATTTTATTTAAATCAACTTGAAGGTCAACTAGACCTAATTAAATCGTTTACTCACGTTACTCAAATTGAGTTACTAAAAAGTGAATGTCATAAGATTAAGGGTTCAGCAGGGAGTTATGGCTTTAACGACTTAACGTTAAAGGCCAGTGAAGTAGAAGACACCTGCAAGCTTCTTGTTTCGCATGCTAACGACGACGGTGTTAGCGATATGCAGTGGCAGACTGTGAAATTGATGGCCGATGAGTTAATAGCAGATATCGAACGAGTCATTTCTCAAAACAAGCCAAGTTAATGCAAGGTAGTTAAATGCTAAAAGATGTTGATATTAATAATCTAAGACATGAGTCGCCTGTGTGGCTCGCACAAGCTAAACATTACTTTAGCGAACACTGCGACCAACGAGAGCAAGATCTTGTAGATTTATTAGTTATTCACAATATAAGTTTACCGCCAGCTATTAGCGAAAAAGACTTTGATAATGACTTTGTTGAAGATTTTTTTACAGGAAAACTAGACTCAAAACTTCACCCATATTTTGAATCGATTGCTAATGTTAGAGTATCAGCACATTTATATATTAAAAGGGATGGCACCTTAATACAGTTTGTTCCACTAAACCTGAGAGCTTGGCATGCTGGTGTAAGCAATTTCAAAGGACGAGAAAAGTGTAACGACTTTTCTATTGGAATTGAACTTCAAGGAACGGACGACTTACCTTTCACACAGGCCCAATACAATAAGTTAGTTGAAGTAACGAGGCAAATACAAGGTATATACCCTAAAATTAAAAAAGATAATATTGTTGGTCATTCAGACGTCGCGCCGGGAAGAAAAACTGATCCTGGACCATGTTTTGATTGGAACTTATATATTAGCCAATTATAGTGATGTTTAATAAGGAATTTAAGGTCGGATTATGACGCTTATCATTTTACTAATAGTGTTACTCGTTGAGCGAGTTTCTTTACAATCAGCGACCTGGCAAGTCACCCGATATTTAACGTGGTATACAAATAAATACAGCAAAAAAATAAAAGCAAACGACCAACTTAGTCTCCTTTTATTTGTAGTATTACCCTCAGTGCTTATTGGCACTTTATTGTTCATTTTTGACAGCAGGCTTATCGACTTTATCGTTAGTTTATTTGTACTTGCGGTATGTATAGGTCACCAACCAATTAGACGATATTACCGACAATATTTGAACGCGACACAACGAGGTGATACCGAAGCTGCATCTATATTACATTTCAAGTTAATGGGTGAGCCACTTGAGGATGACAGAGTTTGTGAAGTTGAAGGCAAAGAAACCCCAGAAGAAAGTATTGGTGAAACATTAATTTGGCTTAACTTACAATATTACGCCGCCCCTATTTTTTATTTTGTCGTGTTGGGTGTTCCTGGAGTTGTTCTGTACAGCACCATATTATTCTTAGCAGATAGTAAATACATCGGCACTTTAGAAGATGAAAATAACCAAGCGACACTAGTAAAGTGGCATGAATGGGTCATGTGGATTCCGGCTCGGCTTGTAAGTCTTGGTTATATGTTTGTGGGCCATTTTGGTAACGGACTAGAGGCATGGTTAAAATATTCAGCAAACTTAGCAAAATCGTCTAAATTTGTAGTTACTAAAGTGGCGCTAGCATCAGAGGGGCTTGTTAATGAAGATAACAACAAGTCGGATAATAAAGAATCTCAGGAAATAGAGCCACAGCGCCTATTAAATAATGCTGAAGTTATGGTTCGATTGGCAAAACGGAACATGGTTCTGTTTCTTGTCGTAGTAGCATTATTAACCCTATATGGTCAGATTGTATAAAATTTTTGATGATCATTTGTTCTGGTCATGCCACTTAGTTAGTGGGTTTACTTTGAAAATTTGAGCTGTTACGATCTAGAAATATTGGTAAGACCAATTTACCAATTTAATTTCAAATAGAATGGAACGGCTCGTGACAAAAGTAGTTACTACAAAAGTATCAGAACAAGTGGCTTCTCAATTAGAAAGACAAATCATTGACGGTACTTTTGCAGCAGGTGAACGATTAGCCTCAGAGCGAGACTTAGCACAGCTATACGGGGTTTCCCGTCCTTCCATTAGAGACGCAATAAAACAACTTGAAGCCAAACGTCTTGTCACCCGAAAACAAGGTGGTGGTACGTTTGTAAGTCAGCAATTAGATGCGCCTTTTGCCGCACCTTTATTTGACCTTTTGGCGAATAACCCAGAATCGCACTATGATTTATTGGAATTTCGTTGCGCTTTAGAGAGTGTTGTTGCGTATTACGCTGCATTGCGTGGCGATAAAGATCAACTACAAAACATTAAAAGTGCGTTCGAAGTTATTAACGAAATTGATGATACTGATCTAGATTCTGTTTCAGATGCTATTGTTATGTTTTACCTAGCAATTGCAGATGCGGCGCAAAACGTTTTGTTGGTTCATTTATTGCGAGGCGTTAAAGATTTACTTCGCCATAATATAAAAGAGAACTTGTTGGTTTTTAAGGATCATAAATTGATCCGCTCACAGTTGAATGAACACAGATTTGAGTTGTTAACGGCAATCTTAGATAAACAGCCGGAAGCAGCGCGTGTTGCCAGCGGGCAGCATTTAGCATTTATAGAACAGTCGCTATTAAAGCTTGATCAAGACCAAAATCGTATCCAAGGATCGGTTCGACGTCTATTAAGCAGTCAGTAAATTAAAATTATTAACTACAGGAACCTGAAATATGTCAGAGAATCCAACTCTAAATCAGGATATAGATCCACAAGAAACTCAAGAATGGCTTGAGTCGTTAGAAGCGGTACTTGAGGTTGACGGTGTTGAGCGTGCTCACCATATCTTAGAGTCATTGATTGATAAAGCTCGTCGTAATGGCGCACACTTACCATTCAAGCCAACTACTGCATATCTAAACACAATACCAGCAGGCCAAGAGCCACAAATGCCAGGTGATCGTACGTTAGAAGCTAGAATTCGTGGTGCAATCCGTTGGAATGCATTAGCAATGGTAGTTCGTGGTTCGAAAAAAGATTTAGAACTTGGTGGACATATTTCATCTTTTGCATCTTCTGCAATGCTTTACGATGTTGGTTTTAATCACTTCTTTAAAGCAGATAAAGACAACTCAGGTGGTGACTTCCTTTATATTCAAGGCCACGTATCACCAGGTATTTATTCTCGCGCATTTTTAGAAGGCCGTTTATCGGAAGAGCAACTTGATAACTTCCGTCAAGAAGCTGATGGCGAAGGTATATCTTCTTATCCACACCCAAAACTGATGCCTGACTTCTGGCAGTTCCCAACAGTTTCAATGGGCTTAGGTCCAATCGCTGCAATTTACCAAGCTCGTTTCCTTAAGTATTTAACAGACCGTGGCATCAAAGACTGCTCTGGTCAGCGCGTATATTGTTTCATGGGTGACGGTGAGTGTGATGAGCCAGAAGCACTAGGTGCGATTGGTTTAGCAGCACGTGAAGGTTTGGATAACTTAACGTTTATCATCAACTGTAACCTACAACGTTTAGACGGTCCGGTTCGTGGTAATGGTAAAATCATTCAAGAGCTTGAAGGCACATTCCGTGGCGCTGGATGGGAAGTGATCAAGGTCATTTGGGGTTCATATTGGGATCCGTTACTGTCTCGTGATAAAGACGGCAAGTTACTCGATATCATGGAACAAACAGTAGATGGCGAATACCAAAACTACAAAGCGAAAGGTGGCAAGTTCACTCGCGATAACTTCTTTGCCAAAACACCGGAAACTGAAGCTATGGTTGCCAATATGTCTGACCAAGATATTTGGCGATTAAACCGAGGCGGTCACGATCCAGTAAAAGTCTATGCCGCCTATGACAGAGCAACTAAAACCAAAGGTCGTCCGCAGGTTATCTTAGCTAAAACGGTTAAAGGTTACGGCATGGGTGACGCTGGTGAAGGTAAAAACATCGCTCACGGCGTTAAAAAAATGGATATCGATGCGTTAAAAGCGTATCGCGATCGTCACCACATAGATATTTCTGATGAAGATTTACCAAACGTGCCTTACGTTAAATTTGAGGAAGGTAGTGAGGAATGGAAATACCTTCATGGTCGTCGTGAATCGTTAGGTGGATACTTACCAGCTCGTCGTCGTAATTCAGACGTCGAAGTTGATACGCCAGATTTAAAAGCGTTTGATGCAATACTAAAAGGCTCTAATGGTCGTGAAATATCAACGACAATGGCATTTGGTCGTATTTTGTCAGCGGTTATTAAAGATAAACAAATTGGTAAACGTATTGTGCCAATTATTCCAGATGAAGCGCGTACGTTTGGTTTAGAAGGTCTATTCCGTCAAGTTGGTATTTATGCACACGAAGGCCAAAAATATACGCCTCAGGATGCTGATCAAGTGGCTTATTATCGTGAAGATAAAAAAGGCCAAGTTTTGCAAGAAGGCATCAACGAACTAGGTGCAATGTCAGATTGGTTGGCGGCAGCAACGTCGTACTCAAATAACAATGAGCCTATGATTCCTTTCTACATCTACTACTCAATGTTTGGTTTCCAACGTGTTGGCGACATGGTTTGGGCAGCTGGTGATTCTCAGGCACGTGGTTTCTTAATCGGTGGTACCGCGGGTCGTACAACGTTAAACGGTGAAGGTTTGCAGCACCAAGATGGGCATACGCACTCTCACTTTGGCACAGTTCCAAACTGTATTACTTATGATCCAACTTACGGTTATGAGCTTGCGGTAATTGTTCAAGATGGCATGAGAAGAATGTACGGTGAGAACGAGAACGTTTTCTATTACATAACGGTTATGAATGAAAACTATGTTCAACCAGCCCTACCAGACGGTGTTGAAGAAGGCATCGTTAAAGGTATTTATAAGTTAGACCGTGTTGAGCCTAAAAAAGCCAAAGCAAACGTTCAGTTATTAGGTTCGGGAACTATTCTTTTACAAGTTCGTGAAGCCGCTAAAATTCTTGCTGAGAAGTTTGACATTAGCTCTGACGTATACAGCGTACCTTCATTTAATGAACTAGGCCGTGATGGATTAGAAGTAGATCGTTTTAATATGCTTAATCCAGAAGCGCCAGCACAGAAAGCCTATATCACTGAAGTACTAGAAGGTAACGAAGGTCCAGTTGTAGCGGCAACGGACTATATCAAGTCTTATGCGGACCAAGTTCGTGCATGGATTCCTTCAGACTATAAAGTACTTGGTACAGACGGCTTTGGTCGTTCAGACAGTCGAGCTAATCTTCGCCGTCATTTTGAAGTTGATCATAACTACATTGCGGTGGCTGCATTAAGCCAACTTGCAAGACGTGGCGAAATTGAAGCTTCTGTTGTGACTAAAGCGATTGAAGAATTTGGCATTGATGCCGACAAACTTAGCCCACTTTACGCATAAGCGCCTGAGGAGATTTATTAGATGGCTGAATTAAAAGACATTTTAGTCCCAGATGTGGGTGGCGATGAAGTTGAAATCATTGAGTTATGCGTAGCAGTTGGCGATACCGTTGAAGCGGAAGATGCCATTGTTACGGTAGAAAGTGATAAAGCGTCAATGGATATACCAGCACCATTTGCTGGCAAAATTGCCGAAATTAAAGTTGCTATTGGTGATAAAGTTTCAGAAGGCACTTTACTGGTTAAACTGGAAGAAGCTGGAGCAACAAGTTCAGCATCTTCTGAAGCGAAATCAGAAACTAAAGAAGAGCCTAAAGCTGAGGCTGCACCTGCATCAGAGAGCAAAGCAGAAGCTAAAACAGAATCATCAGGCTCTGCAGAACAAACAATTGAAGTTGAAGTGCCAGATATTGGCACTGATGACGAAGTTGACGTAATCGATGTTTTAGTTGCTGAGGGCGATACAGTAAGCAAAGAAGACGGCTTAATTACGCTAGAAACTGACAAAGCGACCATGGACGTACCGTCACCGGAAAACGGTAAAGTAGTATCACTTAAAGTAGAAGTCGGCGATAAAGTAGGTCAGGGTAAGGTTATTCTAACTTTGGCTATCGCTGGTGGTTCTTCAAGCAGTGCAAGCGATACTCAAGATGAATCAGCACAAGAGACTTCAAGTGCGTCATCTAAAGACAGCGATTCTAGTGAGAGTGCTTCATCTGCTGGTACGTCAGAAGTTAAAAATGTTGAAGTGCCAGACATTGGCACTGACGGCGAAGTAGATGTTATTGATGTTTTAGTTGCAGTTGGTGACACCGTCGAAGCTGAGCAAGGCTTAATAACACTAGAAACCGACAAAGCAACGATGGATGTTCCTGCACCTTTTGCGGGTGTAGTGAAGTCATTAGAAATCGAAAATGGCGGAAAAGTATCTATGGGTACTTTGATAGCAACGATTGAAGTTGTTGGTGCCGAAAATTCAGGTGGCGCGTCGTCGGCAAGTAATACAGAATCAAAAAGTGACTCAAAACCTGCCGTAAAAACAGAGTCACAACAAGTAAATACAAAACCTGCGCCAAAAGCGCCACCTGTAGCACAAGATCACCCATCTCTATCAGGTGGCAAAAAATCAGGCAACTTACACGCAACGCCTTCAGTGCGTCGTTTAGCGAGTGAGTTTGGTGTTGATTTATCTAAAGTTACCGGTACAGGTAGAAAAGGCCGTATTTTAGCAGAAGATATTAAGTCGTTTGTGAAGTATGAACTTTCTCGTCCAAAAGCGACGGCAGCATCAAGTGTAGCTGCTGGAGAAGGTGGCTTACAGGTACTTGCGGCACCTAAAATTGATTTCTCTAAGTTTGGTGAAATTGAAACGAAGGCGTTAACACGAATTCAGAAAATTTCAGGTCCAAACTTACATCGAAATTGGGTGACGATTCCACATGTTACGCAATTCGATGAGGCGGACATCACGTCGCTAGAGGCGTTCCGTAAAGAACAGAATGCGATGTTAGCGAAACAAAAATCGGATCTGAAAATAACGCCATTGGTTTTCATAATGAAAGCAGTTGCGTCAGGACTATTAACGTATCCACAGTTTAACTCTTCGTTGAGCCCGGATGGTGAAAGCATTGTACTTAAAAAATACGTGCACATTGGTGTTGCGGTTGATACGCCAAATGGTTTAGTGGTTCCAGTTGTTCGAGACGTTGACAAAAAAGGCGTAAATGAAATTTCTCGTGAGTTGATGGAAATTTCAGGCAAAGCCCGTCAAGGCAAGCTAACAGCAAAAGACATGCAAGGCGGATGTTTTACAATATCAAGTCTTGGTGGCATTGGTGGTACAGCATTTACACCTATCGTCAATGCACCAGAGGTTGGCATTTTGGGTGTTTCTAAGTCTGAAATGAAACCAAAATGGAATGGTTCGGAATTTGAGCCTAAACTAATGTTACCGTTGTCGTTATCATATGATCACAGAGTTATAGATGGCGCGTTAGCGGCTAGGTTTGCCGTTCATGTGTCGAGTGTTTTGTCTGATATACGAAAATTAGTATTATAATCTGCAAGAAAGTCCTGTTCTAACAGGACTTTCTATTTTTGCAGTGATAAACTTTAGCAACAATTTTTTTGATAATGCGCACTGCATTATCAGTTTTAATCCTAAAAGATGAAATGATTTGTCTTTTACTCTTGAATAGATAGAGGTTAGTAATGAGCAACGATATCAAAACCCAGGTAGTGGTTCTTGGTGCTGGCCCTGGTGGCTACTCTGCTGCATTCCGCGCAGCTGATTTAGGTTTAGATGTAACTTTAGTTGAAGCACGCGAAACACTTGGTGGTGTGTGCTTGAACGTTGGTTGTATTCCTTCTAAAGCGTTATTACATGTTGCAAAAGTAATTGATGATGCAAAAGATATGGCATCGCACGGTGTTACATTTGGCGCACCAGAAATTGATTTAGACAAAATTCGCGACTGGAAAGACAGCGTAGTATCACAATTAACTAAAGGCTTAGACGGTATGTCTAAAATGCGTAAAGTTAAAGTGGTAAACGGTTACGGCAAATTCACAGGTAGCAACACTATTGCCGTTGAAGGTAAAGACGGTGTAACAAACATCAATTTCGACAACGCAATCATTGCAGCGGGCTCAGAGCCAGTTAACCTGCCATTTATTCCAGAAGACGATCGTGTTATCGATTCAACTGGCGCACTAGAAATGAAAGATATTCCTGGTGAGATGCTAGTACTTGGTGGCGGCATCATCGGTTTAGAGATGGGTACTGTATACAGTGCGTTAGGCTCTAACGTATCGGTTGTAGAATTCTTGGACCAACTAGTTCCAGCAGCGGACAAAGATATCGTTCAAGCCTACACTAAATACAACAAAGATCGCTTTAACATCATGCTTTCTACAAAAGTAGTTGCAGTTGAAGCAAAAGACGATGGTTTGTATGTAACGTTTGAAGGTAAAAAAGCACCTGCTGAGCCTGTTCGTTATGACAAAATTTTAGTTGCGGTAGGCCGTAAGCCAAACGGTAACCTTTGTGATGCTGATAAAGCTGGCGTAAATGTAGATGAGCGCGGTTTCATTAATGTAGACAAGCAACTACGTACAAACGTAAATAACATCTTTGCAATTGGTGACGTAATTGGTCAACCAATGCTTGCTCACAAAGCTGTGCATGAAGGTCATGTAGCTGCTGAAGTTATCTCGGGCAAAAAACACTTCTTTGAACCTCAAGGTATTCCTTCAGTAGCCTATACAGATCCAGAAATGGCTTGGGTTGGTATCACTGAAAAAGAAGCAAAAGAGCAAGGCTTAAATGTTGAAGCGGCCAAGTTCCCTTGGGCAGCATCAGGTCGTGCGATTGCATCTGCTCGTACAGAAGGTTTCACTAAACTAATTTTTGATAAAGACACACACCGCATTTTAGGTGGCGCGATTGTTGGTATCAACGCTGGTGAAATGCTTGGTGAAATCGGCTTAGCAATTGAAATGGGCGCAGACGCAGAAGATATCGCATTAACTGTTCATGCTCACCCTACGCTAAACGAGTCTATCGGACTTGCGGCAGAGATTTACGAAGGTTCTATTACTGATCTTCCTAATCCAAAAGCGAAAAAGAAATAGCAGTTACTAAATAGTTAAAAAACTATTATTAAACCTTAAAAGAGCGGCCATTGGTCGCTCTTTTTGCATTTTAGTCGTGCTAAAATAGCGATATCCGAAAGTGCTAATGGCATACATATCAGCACAGACATTTTAATATTTACATAATTTCATCCCTATTATTGGGCATTTAACAGGCATCATGGCACATATCAATTCAGTTCGTAGGTTAAGAGAACACGAATTACAGTTCTCAAAAAAAGAATTTAAAGCGCGTGGTGCTGCATTAAAGCGATGCACCGAATGTATGCTGGAACAACGGGAATGTATTTGTGGTTCAGTAAGTCCGGTTGATACTGAACTAGGAGTTTGTATGCTTATGTATCACGCCGAGTACTACAAACCGTCTAATACCGGACAGTTAATCTGTGAGGTGGTTCCAGATAACTTTGCATATCGCTGGCAGCGTACAGAAGTTCAGGACGAATTGTTATCGTTATTAAATTCGGAGACCTGGTTTCCTATAATTGTTTTCGTGCATGATGCCACCGAGCCCTCACGACAAATTCACAACATACCAGCTAAAAGCGAAATTGATGGTAAACGCCCACTGCTGATATTTTTAGACGGCACTTGGCGACAAGCCAAAAAAATGTTCATTAAATCACCTTATTTAGATAACTTTCCCGTTTTGCAACTATCTGGTTTTAACAAAGGCGCTTATCAGCTACGAGAGTCGTACCATGAACATCATCTAAGTACTGTCGAGGTCGCCTTTGAATTGTTTAAGCAAAATGGTGAGTTAGAATTAGGTGATACATTAGAGCAGTTATTTGATAACTTCCGTACTGCCTATCAAGTACATAAGCGTTAAAAAAACATGGTGAAAAAATGAAATTATTTATGGTCTACTTAGGCGGTTCGGCCGGCAAATCAAATATCGAAGTGCATGATATCCGTTTTGTGCTTGGTGACACTATTGAAGATACAATCCCTGAACTTATCGAACAGTGGTATGGCGATAGAAAAGGGTTACATATCGACTGCTACATGGAAATTAAACATGTCGATGGGTATCAGGTAGAAATTAAGACAGTCCCAAGTTCATCACCTCTAGATTTGTATTTTGTTAACCTTGGCGGTTATCAACCAGATAAGTTTACCGAATTACATGAGTTTGGTTTGTTTGTTGCTGCTTCGGGTGATGATGCGAAACAACAAGCAAAAGCATCATTGATGACATACGGTAGTATCCCGCATAAAGATAATTTAATGAATGTTGATGATTGTTTTCCAGTCAACTTGTTAGACGATCGCTTTTATATACATTTAACTGAAAAGCCGGGTGGTCAAACTTTAAAACCGGACTGGTTTGGTTATCGAGTAATTTCCTAAATTAGTAATCTAATTGACTGAAAGCACTCATTTTGTATGTACTGATTACACACGTTGACTTTAAATCTCCTTTCATTACTCTAGTGCTAATTATAAAAAAGTAATATGGATTGGGGATGAATCAAATGAAAAAACTAACTACGGTTGCCGTTGGCGTCGCGTTAGCCTTGGGGGCGCTGTCATTAACAGCTTGTTCACCAAAAACAGAGCAGACTTCACAAGAAGTAAAAGTTGAAGAACAAGCAGAAAAGCAACTTACTTCCGGTATTTCATTAGAAAATATGGATACTAACGCTGCTCCACAGGAAGATTTTTATGTTTACACTAATGGTACTTGGTTAAAAAATCAGGTTATCCCCGCAGATAAGTCAAATTATGGTTCATTTACAAAACTGTATGACGATGCACAAAAAAACTTAAAATTAATCATCGAACAAGCTTCTGCAGATCAGAGCGCCGCGGTTGGTAGTGAACAACAAAAACTTGGAGACTTCTATAATTCCTTTATGGATGAAGAGGCCGTTAATGCAAAAGGTGTTACGCCACTCAAGCCGATGTTTGATTCAATCGACAATATAAAAACTCACGACGACGTTGCTGAAATGTTTGGTGCCTTATATCGTAAAGGTGTGAGTGGTCCTTTAGGTGGTTATGTTTACAACGACGCGAAACAATCAGACCAATACATTTTTTATGTAGGACAATCAGGTTTAGGCCTGCCGGACCGAGATTATTATTTTAAAGAAGATGATAAAAGCAAAGCAAATCGTGAAGCCTATGTAGCCTATATGGCGGACATGTTTGATATGGCAGGTGTTCCAGATGCAAAAGACGCAGCTGCGCGCGTTATGGACTTGGAAACAAAGCTTGCCGATAAAATGTGGACACGAGTAGAGAGCAGAGATGCCAATAAACGTTACAACAAATACTCTACCGAAGAGTTTGTTGAGTATATGGGTGGCTTTGCATGGGAAAAGTACTCATCGGCTATGGGATTATCAACTACCGAGCTGGTGGCTAGTCAAAATACATACATGAAAGCATTAGGTGAGATGTTTACAGACATTGATGTTGAGACATGGAAAGAGTACATGAAGCTTCGTACTTTATCAGAATTCGCATCGCAATTATCTACCAACTTTGCCGACCGTAATTTTGCTTTCTATGGCACAACTCTCCGCGGTATTGAAGAGCAACAACCTCGTTGGAAACAAGCTGTATCAGGCGCAAACTCTATTCTTGGTGAGATGTTAGGTAAGTTGTACGTTGAAAAACACTTTAAACCAGAAGCAAAAGAGCGAATGGAGCAACTAGTTCAAAACGTAATAAAAGGTTTTGAAGTCGGTATTAAAGAACTAGAGTGGATGACGGAAGAAACGAAGATCGCAGCGCTAGAAAAGCTGTCTAAGTTTACTCCAAAAATTGGTTACCCAGATAAATGGACTGACTATACCGCGCTAGAAATTAAGCCAGATGACTTGGTTGGTAACTATATTCGTGCAAGCGAATTTGAAATTCAGAAAAACTTAGACAAGTTAGGTGGACCAATTGACAATACTGAGTGGGGCATGACGCCACAAACAGTTAACGCTTATTACAGCCCAGTTAAAAACGAAATTGTTTTTCCAGCCGCAATTTTACAGCCTCCTTTCTTTAATTTAGATGCTGAAGATGCAGTAAATTATGGTGGTATTGGTGCTGTTATTGGGCATGAAATTGGTCATGGTTTTGATGATCAAGGCGCGAAGTACGATGGTGATGGAAATCTTAGAAACTGGTGGACTAAAGCTGACGAGGAAAACTTCCAAGAGCGTGGTAAAAAGTTCTCTGAGCAATTCAGTAGTTTTCAGGCTTTAGAAGGCGAATTCGTAAATGGCGACTTAACGCTGGGTGAAAATATTGGTGATTTAGGTGGTTTAACAATCGCATTTAAAGCTTACAAAATGTCACTAAACGGCAAGCCATCTCCAGTGCTTGACGGCTTTACGGGTGAACAACGTGTATTCTTAGGTTGGGGACAAGTATGGCGTCGCCTATACCGTGACGAAGAGCTTCGCACTCGTCTGGTAACTGATCCACACTCACCAAGTCGCTATCGTGTAAATGGTATTGTGCAGAATATGCCTGAGTTTTATGAGGCGTTTGATGTTAAGCCAGGAAACGCACATTATTTACCAGAAGAAAAACGCGTAAAAATTTGGTAATAATCTAAATTTTATCGGACATGAAATAGGCTTAAGCTTATTCTTTGTTAAAAGCCCAGCCACTTTGGTTAACATCCAATAGCTGGGCTTTTTGTTATTTAATCTGGCTCAACGTTATTATTGTTCAGATATTAAATCCGTTCGTACCTTCGAAAATCGAGCAAATCTAGGCAATCCACTTTTACTAAATCCAGAATATTCATATGAAATTATATCGCCCACTTTAGGTGGGTTTTCGCGTTCTTTATCCGTAAAGCCAGAGCCAATTTTAAAAATTTGTCCTTTATTATTTCTAACCCACAACGCGCCTAACATACCTTTGTATTTGCCCTTCCCAGGCTGATAAGCGGTGACAACGGCTTCCGCATCGTAGAGCGGTTTTACTTTGAAAATGCCTTTGCTTCGTCCCCGTTCATATGTTGCATTACCAACGTTTAACATAACTCCTTCGCCTAATTCAGCGACGATATGGTTAAAGTATTTAGACAATTCAGCTTTATTATCGAAGACTGTATGAGTGACAAGTTTAAGCCAACTAGGGAAGGGCTGTTGTGAATCAAATATCGACTGAAGTCGTTCTTTACGCTGATAAAAAGCAAGGTTATTGATAGGTAAGTCAAATACCATGTATTTGATGTTACGCCATTCACTATCATCTGCGACCTTACGTCGAATAGCCGCAGATACATCGTCAAATCTATTTCTCGCTATCCATAGCTCACCGTCAAGCGCGTGAGTCGGAAAGGCTTCAGTGAACCAGGTTGGCGCATTGATTAGATTACCTTGCCGAGTTAAAAAGTGGCTACCTGTCCAATACGCTCGCACGCCATCGTATTTTTCACTGACATAAAAGCCTGAAGTATTGTTCGGCAAAGATGAAAGCATTTTTGTGCTGGCTAACATGACGTGTGGAATAGCATTGGATGCAAAAACAATTGGCGGTATTGTGATAATTAAACAAATGAGTAGGGTAATTAAAACAGGCATCTTCTTTCCTTTTTATTGAATATATTTAAAGGCTAGAAGAGGGCGAAAGTAAATTCCGCTGTACTTAGATAATCTGTACGGACAGTAAATAAAAAAGCCACTAAAATTAGTGGCTTTAAGAGGAGTGCTTCGCTAATCACGCGGGTTTGCGCTACTTACGTAAGAACGTCTCGTTTATTAGCTTAGCTGTAGGAACCGTTATAAGTTTTTATCAAAGTATCGAACAATTGTTTTTGCTAAATGTAAGCCTGTTTTCTTGCCTCGGATACTGTGCTTACTGCCAGGGTAAGTCATAACATCAAACTCTTTACCTAAGTCTTGTAAGTGCTTAAATAGCTTGGTTGCGTGAGTAAATAATACGTTGTCGTCCGCCATACCATGGTAAATTAACAAATCACCTTGTAGACCATCAGCGTACATAAATACGTTGCTCTTATCATAGTCTTTGCCATCAACGCCTGGGTGACCCGCGTAACGTTCAGTGTAATGTGTATCGTATAGTGTCCAGTCTGTTACTGGCGCTCCAGATACACCTACTTTAAATACATCAGGAGCTTTAAACATGCTCATAATTGTCATGTAACCACCGTAGCTGTGGCCATAAACACCAATTCGATCAGGGTCAACAAAGTCTAATGTTTTTACATAGTCCATCCCAACTAACTGGTCTTGTAATTCAACTTCGCCTAGGTGCTTATAAATAGGATCTTCAAACTTTTTACCACGATTGTAAGAACCACGATTATCAAGTTGGAAAACCACATAGCCTTTTTGGACTAAGTGTTGAAGTATAAAGTTACGACTACTCCAACTATTTGTCACAAGTTGAGCGTGAGGTCCGCCATAAACATAGTTGATAACAGGGCGTTTACCTTTGAACCCTTGAGGTTCAAAAATACGGTAATGCAATATTTGGCCATCTTCAGCAGTTAATGTGCCAAAACGAGGTTTAACCCAGTCAGAAAGATACGGATAAAGCGCATGATCTTTGTTTACTTGATTTTGCTCCATCCAAGTTAGCATTTCACCTGAAGCTTTATGCAAACTCACTTGTGTAGGCTGCGCTGTGTTGGAATATGAATCTAAATAAATACTAGAGTCTTTCGAAAAAGTAATACTATGGAAACCGCTACGCTTAGAAACCTTAGTGATCTTTTGAGGTTGATCTAAATTGACGCTATAAAGATGACGCTCAGTAGGTGTGTCTTTTCGACCCGTGAAATAGACGTTACCGGTAGACTTATCGAAGCCCTCTAAAGAATCAACTATCCAATCACCTTTCGTTAACTGCGATAATACTTTGCCGTTATAGTCGAAGTGATAAATATGTTGGAATCCATCACGCTCAGACGCCCATAAAAAACTATCGTCTAAATAAACGAGTGCTTCATGTAAATTAATCCACGTATCTGACTGTTCGGTAATAATGACTTTTTGAGACAATGATTGGCGGTCAACAAAACGAAGCTCTAATTTGTGCTGAGCTCGGTTTTGCCACTGATAACTAAATGTGTTGCTATTAGGTAACCACTTACCGCGTGTTAAATAAATGTCTTTATCTTTGCCTAAGTCTATCCAACGAATCGCGTCTTCCGACTTAGTTACATCAAGTAAACCAAGTTCGATATTTACGTTGTTAGTACCGGCGAACGGATAACGTTGATTAAATAGCTTAATGCTATCGGCGTATATTTCGTTACGGGTTGCCACTTGTACCGGAGTTGTGTCTACTTTTGTAAGTGCAATCGTCGACTCATCAGGAGACCACCAATAACCTGTCATTCGCTTCATTTCTTCTTGAGCAACAAATTCGGCCATTGCAAATTTTGTTGTTTCACCACCCGATGTGGTTAATGCTCTTGTTTTGCCCGTTTGAATGTCGATTACATATAAGTTCTGATCGCGAACAAATGAGACAAACGTGCCTTTTGGCGAGAACTTAACATCCGTTGCAAAACCTTCACCATTAGTTAATTTTTTAGCTTTACTTGAACCAAGTTTGAAGTAAAAAATGTCACCGTTTAATGGGAATAGTAGTGCAGAGCCATCTGCAGAGAAGGTATATTCCAAAATGCCTTTGCCAAAAATACGTTGGCGCTCACGACGTGCCTTTTCCTCGTCAGATAAGTTTTCTGGTCCAGATACCAATGACTCTGAGTCAACCAGCATTGAACGTTTGCCAGTTTCAACATTGTATTGCCACAAATCAAAACGGTTGTAGTCGTCTTCTCGCGCTTGAATGTATGTTGCGCGCTGACCATCAGGGGACAGTTTTAATTTTTTTGGCGCAGTGCCTGATAGGGAAGGATCGTCATATATGCGTTCCAGTGTTAATTTTTCAGCGTGTGCCGTTGAGCATAAAACAACAGCAAATGCACACAGGGTGTTAATGAGTTTTTTCATATTATTTTCTTATCGTTAACAGATTAACAAAATAGAGCTAACTGCGCTCTGGGGTGAGGCAATAATGCCAGAAGTTTACTAGCGATTAAATAGATAAGAGTTTGATATTGAGTTTAAAAGGATGAGTGTGGAAATTGCCCGTTGCAAAATCAGGATAACAACTAAATAACGAGTGTTGGCATTTTTAAGTAAAATGGATAACACAAAGAAACGAAACTTGGGTGATATTCTCCGGTTTCGTTTCTAATAGTTATTGCCGACTCTTCCACTGTTAATGTGTTTTCCCTCAATGACGCACTTAATGCTAGGCTAATTAAAACTCTGTTAGCTTGCTTTTTGTTCGTTGGCTTGATGTAAGTTAGTGCCTGCTTATTAAATCCTGCTTGTTCTGCAATATTAAGAAAAACAGAGGCTTCCGTTGTCGGTAAAATCAAATCAAATCTGCCACCGGGCTTAAGTTTTTGCTTGGCAATAACGACTAAATCCGAGAAGGGTAAACCCGAATTATGTCTTGCGGTATTTCTTGCAGCATCATCGCCAACTAACGAGTCGCTAAAATAAGGTGGATTGCAGATAATTAAGTCATAGATTTGCTCTACAGCATCACGATTTTGATCCGACTCATGACTCCAGTCTAAAACGTCAGTATTGAACACTCTAAACGAGCTAGCCCATGGGCTTTTCGAAAAGTTAAAACGAGCTTGTAAAGCCGCATCCTTATCAATTTCGATGGCATCGACTCTTACAAAAGGTAGTCCACTCTTATTGGTGAGGTCATGTAGCCGTTGCGCTACCATTAACGATAATAATCCAGTGCCGGTGCCTATATCCAACACTCGATTGGTGTCATTGTTGATGTGCGCCCAAGCACCCAAAATAATGCCATCGGTGCTAACTTTCATTGCACACTTGTCGTGCCAAATACTAAATTGTTTAAAGCGAAAGTTAGGTTTTGCGGCCATGGTCAATTTTAGGCTATCCGTTATGCGAGAATTTCCGCTATAATAGCAAATCTCTGTCTGTTCCCAAGACATAAGCGTAAACAACTCGGAAATTGCATGACATTTAGTGAATTTGATTTAGACAGCCGTTTAGAAAAGGGTATTAACTCTTTAGGCTACGTAAAACCAACCAAAGTACAACAAGCGGCAATTCCCGAAGCGCTAGAAGGTCTTGATATATTGGCCAGTGCGCCGACAGGAACCGGTAAAACAGCCGCATTCTTAATTCCAGCGATACAATATTTATTAGACTTCCCACGCAATGCCCCCGGTTTTGCGCGTGTCATGGTGTTAGCGCCAACGCGAGAATTGGCTTATCAAATTCATGAAGTTGCTGAAGGTTTATGTAGTAGCACCGATTTAAAGATTGGCGTGATCACGGGCGGTATTAATTACGGTAGCCATAAAGATATTCTTGAGAAAAATAATGACATCCTGATCTCAACACCAGGGCGTTTAATGGAATACATGGATGCTGAAACCTTTCACTGTGAAAACGTGGAAATCTTAGTTTTAGATGAAGCTGATCGCATGTTAGACATGGGTTTCAGAAACTTTATGACTCGAATTGCGGAAGAATCTCGAAACCGTAAGCAGGCTATGTTGTTTAGTGCAACGCTAGAAGGTCGCGGTATTATTGAGTTTTCAAAACAAGTTTTAAATGAAGCTGCTCGAATTGATTGCGACGCTCCGAGACGGGAACGAGGCAAAATAGTCGAGTGGACACACTTAGCGGACAGCCACGATCACAAAGTGGCGATGTTGATGAATTACCTTCAACAAGAAGATGTTCAAAAATCAATTATCTTTGTAAAAACACGTGAGCGATTAGAAGCCTTAGTGCAAACGTTACAAAGTGAAGGGATTTATGCGACTTATTTGCAAGGTGAAATGCCTCAAGATAAGCGTATGAAAGCTATAGATAAAATGAAAAACGGACGAGCAAAAGTTCTGGTTGCTACCGACGTAGCCGCTCGTGGTTTAGATATCAACGATATAACCCATGTTATTAACTTTGATATGCCTAGAACTGCAGACGTTTATGTACACCGAATTGGCCGTACAGCTCGTGCAGGCGCGAAAGGTTTCGCCATTAGCTTTATCGAAGCGCACGAAATGCCGGTATTGAAAAAAATTGAACGATACACAGATCAAGTCTTTAAACACCGCAAAATTGCAGGTTTAGAGCCTAAAAATAAAGAAGCTAAAGTGCCGGCGAAAAAGAAAAAGCCGCATAAGAAAAAATTAGCCAAGGCAAAGGCAAAAAAATCGAAGAAGTAAGTTAGGCCGTATAACTAAAAAGATTTTTACATACGGCATTAGGTTTTAATTAACTTACATTAAAAGGGAAAACCATGAGCAATGACAATATTAAAATCGGTAAACAGTTCTCGTTTATTTTTTGGATACTATTTTTAGTCATAGGTTATTGGTTTTTCTCTGATCAACTCGCATCGCAACAGAATCCAAATCAACGGCCAGTTAGTTTTGTAGATGGCTCAACAAGTACATTAGTCCTGAAACGCAATCGACAAGGGCACTATGTTACATCGGGCTATATAAATAACCAGCCTGTAACGTTTTTATTAGATACCGGAGCAACCGATGTGGCGGTGCCTGAAGCTATCGCTAATCAAATTGGTTTGCAAAAAGGTCAGCCGGTAAGAGTGGGTACCGCAAATGGCACAGCCGTCGCTTATCGCACTGAAATTGATCAATTACGCATAGGGGAGCTTAGATTAAATAATCTTCGCGCTTCTGTCTTGCCGGGCATGAAGTCAAATCAGATATTGCTTGGTATGAGCGCACTTAAACAAGTGTCTTTTTCTCAAGTTGGCGATGAGCTCACCATACAGTTGAGCCAAGGTTATTAAAGATGGTATCCGTGTCAATAAAAGTGATCATAGTTTATAAATAGCACGCATAGCACTTTGCAAAGTAGATAATGAAAAAAATAAACCGTTAAGCAGTCCCTGTTATTGCTTACCTTTTTAGTTAATTTTAGGAACGTAAAATGTATAAGTCGTTAATTCCTCTACAAGTGTCACAAGCATTACTTGAGGACTTAAATAATCAAGATGCCTCTGCTGATATTACCGCGCAACTTATTCCAGCCGATGCCAAGGCATCAGGTAAAGTGATTACCCGACAAGATGCAGTCATCTGTGGTGTTGAATGGGTTAACGAAACGTGCAAACAGGTAGATAAAAACATTTCAATAACTTGGTTAGTGCAAGACGGTGACAAGGTAAAAGCGAATCAAACTTTGTTTACATTTGAAGGACCAGCTCGCACAATTTTAACGGCAGAACGTACGGCATTAAATTTTTTGCAAACCCTATCAGCAACGGCAACATCAACAGCTAGCTACGTAAATTTTGTAAAAGAACTTGGTAGTAAAACTGAAATTTTAGACACTAGAAAAACGATTCCTGGACTTAGGCTTGCACAAAAATATGCCGTTACTTGCGGTGGCGGTAAAAACCATCGGATTGGTTTATTTGATGCGTATTTGATTAAAGAGAATCATCTCCAGGCTGCTGGTGGTATCCACGCTGCGGTTGGTCAAGCCAAACAGTTAAATCCTGGCAAACCAATTGAAGTTGAAGTGGAGTCTTTAGATGAGTTGCAACAGGCTATCGACGCTGGGGCTGATATTGTGATGTTAGATAACTTTTCCGTTGAGCAAACAAAGCAAGCGGTTGAAGTTGCAGAAGGTCGGGTTAAATTAGAAGCGTCAGGCAACATGGATGGAGAGAAGTTTAAACAATACGCTTCGTTAAATGTTGACTATATTTCTATCGGTGGTTTAACAAAACACATCAATGCAATTGATCTTTCCATGCGATTTAATGACTGAACTTAAATTTTGTACCAGTTTTGGCTTGCAATTAGGTAGCAAAGTAGTGTAAAAATTCCGGTGACTGGTTTTCGTGTTCGCAATTGATGTAAGTTGGATGCAAATTTAGTAAAACTGTCGATAAATTATTAGTGACGAATAAAAAGTGTCCTTGGATACGAGGTTTAACACGTTGAATTGAAATTCATTCTTGTAATTTCATTTAACTTAGTCACAATGGAAACAATTTTAAACAATAATAATTTCATGAAAATACATATCAGGAGTATGAATATGAAAAACCGTCAACAAAAAGGTTTTACCCTTATTGAATTAATGATCGTAATCGCGATCATCGGTATCTTGGCATCGGTAGCGGTTCCTCAGTACCAGTCTTACACTTTACGAACTGAAGCAACGACATCAGTAGCGTCAAATTTACGCCCACTACAAAATGCGATTGCAGAATTTGCAGCTCTAAATAATGCATTACCGACAACTATAGACCATTTCACAAGTGTCGGTTATGTTGATCCAGCTACAAACGCTGCTTGGACAAGCTTAACAGCAATGGGTGGTTCTGGCGATGTCGATACGTTAGGCTGGGTAGGAACTACAGGCGTTATAACTGTTACATTTACTGATGGCGTAGATGAGCCGACTGAATTTAAAGCCAAAACGGTACTTATCACAGCAACTCTTACTAACGGTGTCGTTTCTTATGAAGTAACTGGCGGTACACTAAATCCTCAATACCGTCCTCGAATCGGTTAAAGCTATCTACAACCTCGCCTTTAATCTAAAGGTTTAGGTTACGTTCCAAAAGGTCACTTCGGTGGCCTTTTTTGATCGTGTTTTTTAACTACAAGTTGCAAAAAGTCGTGTTCATTAATCTACTTTTAAAAATAACCATTTAAAACTGTTTGTCCCTAAGTTGGTTACTTTAATCAGCTTTTAAAATCTAGACCTATAATTTGTACAAAATTCCAGTAAATCCCTAATTCCTTTTAAGAAACGGTTGCTACCTAGCGCCAAGCACTACATAATCTTATTTAATAATAATCAGGATTAGTTTATTTAAGATATGCCAAATACGTACAAAGGTGCACTGCTTAGACAGCTACTAAGCCATCAACTGATTTCGGATGAAGACGTTGAAAAAGCCAAAGCAAACCGTAGCCAATACCATTCAATGCCAGAAACCTTGGTTGCTGAGAATATCGTCTCGGCGGAAAATCTTGTTTTGTTTGTTAGTCAACGTTTTGGCGTGCCACGTTTTGATATTAGCCAGTTTGATATCGCCACAATTCCTGAAGATGTAAAAAATGAAAAGCTGGCCTTAAAACATCAAGTTTTACCGGTAGCTAAAAAAGGTCGAACTTTATTCTTAGCTACAAGCGATCCTACCGACGTATCGGCACAAGAAGATTTTGAGTTTAATACTGGTATGCAAACTGAGTTTGTAGTGTGTGAACCAGGGCCACTTGCCGCCATGATCCATCATGCCTTTTCTTCACTTGAAGAAGGTTTAGGCGTAGATGAAAGTGACATGCTTGAGTTGGCCGATTTAGAAACTGAGTCAATAGATACCAACGAAAATGTTAATGATGAAAGTGGCTCAGACGATGCTCCAATCGTTGTTTACATTAATAAAATCTTAATGGACGCGATTCGAAAAGGCGCGTCGGACTTACATTTTGAACCATACGAAAAAGAATACCGAATTCGATTTCGTGTAGATGGCATATTAACAGAAGTGGCAAAACCACCAACAGCGTTAGCAGGGCGACTGTCAGCGCGTATAAAAGTTATCTCAAATCTTGATATTGCCGAAAAGCGTAAGCCGCAAGATGGGCGAATTAAGTTAAAAATATCAGCTAAAAAATCCATCGATTTTCGTGTCAGTACGTTACCAACCATTTGGGGCGAAAAAGTGGTAATGCGTATCCTTGACTCATCAAGCGCCATGTTAGGCATTGATGTACTTGGCTACGAAGAAGAGCAAAAGCGTTTGTACATGGAAGCGCTCGAGCAACCACAAGGCATGATTTTGGTAACTGGACCAACGGGTTCAGGTAAAACAGTATCACTTTATACCGGTTTAAATATTCTTAATACGCCAGAGCGAAACATCTCAACGGCGGAAGATCCGGTAGAAATTAACTTATCAGGCATAAACCAAGTTCAAATGAATGTGAAGGCCGGTTTAGACTTTGCATCTGCGCTAAAAGCCTTTTTACGACAAGATCCTGACATCATCATGGTTGGTGAGATCCGAGACTTGGAAACTGCCGAAATATCGATTAAAGCGGCACAAACTGGTCACTTAGTTTTATCGACACTGCACACAAACTCAGCGCCAGAAACACTAACGCGTTTAGCTAACATGGGCGTGCCGGCGTATAACATCGCTAGTTCCGTATCACTGATTATTGCGCAGCGACTCGCGCGTCGTTTATGCTCAAAATGTAAAGAGCCAGAAACGGACCTGCCAGAGCAAGAACTAATACGTGAAGGTTTTAGCCAAGAGCAAATAAAAACCATGACGCTGTTTAAGCCGGTTGGTTGTAATGATTGTACTAATGGCTACAAAGGCCGAGTGGGTATTTACGAAGTCTTAAAGCTGAGCGAACGAATGCGTACTATTATCATGGAAGGCGGTAACTCACTAGATATTGCCAAACAAGCGGACGCAGAAGGTGTAAACAATCTTCGTAAGTCTGGTTTGATTAAGGCTGCCTCTGGGATGACGAGCCTTACCGAAGTTAACCGCGTAACAAACTCTTAACCAAGGAAAATAAGCGAAAATTATGGCAGATAACAACAAGAAAAAAGCCGTTAAAAAGCAGATTGCCTACGTTTATGAAGGATTAAATCGCCGTGGTGGTAAAATTAAAGGCGAAATGTTCGCCATGTCGCCAACCGAAGCGAAAGGACTATTAAAAAAACAAGGCATCACGCCCACCAAGGTTCGTAAAAAGCCAACACCTTTATTTGGTTCGGGTAATAAACCAGTTGATAGCAAAGACATCGCGGTACTAACTCGACAAATAGCAACTATGCTAACTGCCGGCGTACCACTAGTGCAATCACTTGAAATGATCGCCAAAGGGGCCGAAAAACCTAACCTTCAAAAGCTCGTTACCGACGTTTTAATGCACGTTCAGTCGGGCTCTCCAGTCGCAGACGCTTTAAGAACGCAGCCTAAGTACTTTGATGAGCTATATTGTGATCTTGTGGAATCAGGTGAAAAGTCAGGCGCGCTAGACAGCATTTTCGATCGAATCGCCGTTTATAAAGAAAAATCCGAAGCCCTTAAGTCTAAAATCAAAAAAGCCATGACATACCCAATCGCGATTTTAGCGATTTCATTTATCGTTGTGGGTATCTTGTTGGTGTATGTAATTCCTAGCTTTGAAGACATATTTGCAAGTTTTGGTGCTGAATTGCCTGCACCAACTCAAATGGCCATTGCTGCCTCAAAAGTTGCGCAAGACTATTGGGTTTATGTTGTTGCCGGTATAGCCGTTGGGATTTATTTGTTTAAACGAGCATTAAGAACCAACAAACGCTTTGCTGACTCTATGGATGCCTTGTTATTAAAAGCGCCCATTGTCGGTAATATTGTTAATAAAGGTGCCATCGCTCGATATGCACGAACGCTTTCCACCACTTTTGCAGCCGGTGTACCATTGCACGAAGCGTTAAGTTCTGCTGCTGGAGCTTCGGGGAATGCAGTTTATAAGCGTGCAATTCAAGAAATTAAAGCGGATGTGTCGGCGGGTAACATGATGCATGTGGCAATGCGCGCAACGGATCTGTTTCCTGATATGGTAACTCAAATGGTTTCAATTGGTGAAGAATCGGGTGCGTTAGACACTATGCTTGAGCGAGTTGCAAACGTATACGAGCAAGAAGTAGATGACGCTGTAGATGGTATTACAGCACTAATAGAACCGTTTATTATGGTATTTCTAGGCACCATCATTGGTGGTCTTATTGTTGTTATGTACTTACCTATCTTCCAAATGGGTAATGCAGTATAACGATTAATTGCCGACTTTATATTTTATTGATGGTCGGCCCTTTTCTATAAATTAATGAGCAGAAGATCTTTTCATGTTTGATCAGTTTTTTTATTTATTGGAACACTCCAATATTTTTTTAATCTCGTTTGTTACGATTTTATCGTTATTAGTTGGTAGCTTTTTAAACGTTGTCATTTATCGACTGCCGGTAATGATGGAAAAGCAGTGGGCGTGTGAATGCCGAGAACTGTTGGAAGACGAGTTAAAAAACACGAAAAAATCTCAAAAGCAATCTGAACGAGACTTACAGTTCAACTTAGTGAAACCCGACTCACACTGTCCATCGTGCAACGCACCAGTAAAAGCATGGCAAAATATTCCAGTATTGAGCTATTTACTACTAAAAGGTAAATGTGGCTCATGTGCGAACCCAATTTCAATACGTTATCCAGCTATCGAGCTACTGACTGCAGTCGCTTCTGCGATTGTTGCGGTAAAATTTGGTTATTCGCTCCAGACTGTCTTTTTAGTGTTATTAACTTGGGTATTTGTTTGCTTGATATTTATTGATATCGACAAAATGTTATTGCCAGATCAGCTTACTTTACCGTTATTATGGCTAATGTTAATGGCGTCGGTTTGGAACGTATTCTTAGAGCCGAAGTGGGCTATCATTGGTGCCGCTGCAGGTTATTTAAGTTTATGGTTTGTTTACTGGGGTTTTAAGCTCCTAACCGGTAAAGAAGGCATGGGTTTTGGCGACTTTAAATTGCTTGCGGTCATTGGTGCGACGGTGGGTATCGTAAAGTTACCTATGGTGATTCTGCTATCTTCTGCGGTCGGTGCAGTAATTGGCTTAAGTATGATGGCTTTTGGGGATAAAACCAAAAACTCTCAAATTCCGTTTGGCCCTTATTTAGCCATTGCAGGTTGGTTAACCATGCTTTGGGGTGATGAAATGCTAAACGGTTACCTGTCATTGTTATAACCAGCAAAGGTTGATATGTGACTTCAAATACGATCCGCAATTCTAATCTAAAATTATCCACGGCTCCGGTTGTTATCGGACTAACTGGTGGCATTGGCTCCGGGAAAACGGCCGCCAGCGATATGTTCGCTGAATTTGGTGTTACCGTTGTTGATGCAGATGTGGTTGCACGAGAGGTTGTTGAGCCTGGTTCGCCAGTTTTAGTGCAAATTGCTAACACCTTTGGCAAAGACGTTTTATTATCAGATGGTAGGCTTAATCGAGCTAAATTACGTGAACTTATTTTTACGAATGAAAAAGATAAGGTCGCGTTAAATAATATAATGCAACCGGCAATTAGGCAGGCCTTATTAAAACAACTTAGCGAGGCAACTTCTACGTATGTTATTTTGTCGGCACCGTTACTGCTTGAAAATGGTTTAGAGCAATATTGTCATCGTGTGTTAGTCGTTGATGTTCCTTATCAAACTCAATTAAATCGCGCCTCACAAAGGGATCAAGTTTCTACTGAACAAATAACAGCTATTATTGCCAGCCAAATTGATCGTGATAGCAGATTAGCCAAAGCGGATGATGTGATTGATAACAATCAAGATTTGGTATTTCTTAAAGAGCAAGTTGTTAAATTACATAATAAATATTTGACACTTGGGATTGGTTAACTCATATTGGAATAACTTGTTGCCAGTTGGACTAATAACAATAAAAAAGTACGGTTAACCATGAATTCTGTTGTTTACGAACACCCACTAAATGAAAAAGTAAGACTATTAATGCGCTTGGAATTGCTTTTCACGCAATTGTCTGCCCATCAAGATGTCAGTGAACAAATTCATATCCAGCCTTTTTTTAGTGCATTATTTAGTACCATAGAGGTATTAGAGCGTAATGATATTCGTGGCACGTTAACGTACTACCTCGATTTACTTGAAAAAAGCATGTTACGTTGGTCTGCGCATCCTGAAATTCATAATGAATCTCTCCAAAAAAACCTCAAAGAAACTATCAACCTACAATCTCAAATATCAAAAATGAGTAAAGCTTGTCAGGTTTTAAAAGAAGATAAATTTTTAGCGAGTCTGCGTCAGCGCTTTGGTATTGCCGGCGGTACTTGTGACTTTGATTTACCTCAGTTTCATTACTGGCGACTTATGCCTATTGAACAGCGTCAAGAAAATATAAAAACCTGGTTAAACGTATTGGCGCCACTAGAACAAGCTTTAAACTTCTCACTTTTATTTATTCGAGAGTCTGCAGAATTTTCGACACAGCATGCCAACAAAGGGTTTTATCAAGACAGCTGTAACGATAGTGTATCCTTACTTCGTGTTAAGTACGATCCTGAGCTTGGCTATTTCCCCACGGTAAGCGGAAGCAACCGACGTTTTGCAATTAGCTTTATGAAGCCAGATAAAAGCTCTGTAAAAACTTCTGTCAGTGATACAATCGAGTTTGAATTAGCAAACTGTTGATTGGGTAAAGCATGACAACAAAAGTGAACTGTCCTACTTGTGATACAAAAGTAACGTGGGAACCAGCCTCTGAATTTAGACCATTTTGTAGCAAGCGCTGCCAGCTGATTGATTTAGGCGAATGGGCGAGTGAGTCTAATCGTATTGCTGAGTCGCCGTTAGTCTCGTCGATGTCAGAATCTGAATTAGATCAAATTGAGCGACTGTTAGAAGAGCGCGCTTCAGGCTATTTGAATAGTTAATATGATTGTAATCAACGACAATGTTAGCTTGGCCGATAATGAAATCGAAATTCATGCGATCCGTGCGCAGGGCGCGGGTGGACAAAACGTAAATAAAGTATCATCCGCTATCCATCTAAGATTTGATATAAAAGCCTCGAGTCTACCTTTGTTTTACAAAGAGCGACTTTTGGCGATGAAAGATTCGAGAGTGACAAAAGATGGTGAGCTGATCATTAAGTCTCAACAAAGCCGAACACAACAACAAAACCGAGATACGGCAATTGAGCGACTGGTTGAAATTATCCGCTCGGCGATAAAGACGCTACCACCTAGAAAAGCAACAAAACCGACGCGTTCATCCCAGAGAAAAAGGCTCGATAGCAAAACAAAACACGCACAGATTAAAAAAGCACGTGGCAAAGTAGATTTCTAAGGCGGCCACTTATGGCTCAAGCACTTGGGGTTCGGGTGTGTGATCGACTAATTGGTTTTAAGTGTGTTATCACGTCGCCAGAATGTGTCTTGATTGATTTCAATTTCCCAAAACTCAGCCGGGTTCCATGTGAATCCCCTCGGAAATTGTTTTTCATAATAAGCGCTGCCAAAATCCGAGCTCTTTCGGGCTTGCTCGTTCAATAGATTGGACTCATAACTTACTAAGGTTTGCGAAAAGTCATCGTATTTGATTTGCCGACGAGTCATTTGTTTTACTATGGCACTGTTATACTCAGGAGGATTCATGCCAATAACAATAGCTCTTTCTGGCTGCCCAGACTCTTTAGAAATAAAATAAATGCCAGAGCCTAGTGGAAATTGTCCAACCATTTTTAAAAACTGCTTACCAAAACCCGCATGGATGAGCTCTTTGTCTATTCCGCTTTTAATAATATCGTAGGCTTTATAAATAATAGAATAGTCGTGCTTAGGCTTAGTAGACAGCAAAAACGACGAGTAAATCATTGGGATACGAAGCAGGTTACCCATAGCATTATTTGGTTTCACATAACCTTTTAAAATTGATTCTGTTAAATCGTAACGATTAACGGCATTTTTATAATCTTCCGCTTCTTGAAAACTAAAGGCTTCTTGATCTGGTTTGCCTAAACCATATTCTAAATATCGATTTGTATTTTCAAAAATGGCTTTAATCAAGCCTTCTCGCTCTTTGTCATTTAGTAGTCGGTAACGATTGCCTTTATAAAACTGGCTGGCATCAACACTGTAACTACCAATTTGATGAATCAATGATGCTATTACAATTGGCCTAAGCACTTCGCATATATAATGATTCAACATGTCAGGATTTGGCTCTAGAACATCTTCATTATCTGCACTTGGAACCATAGTTGGTACTTTTTCTAAAATGCTTTTATCGTCGATCAAGTTGTGTTCGACTAGGTTGTGAAAAAGGCACGCTGTCCAAGCCGCAATGTAAATTGGTTTGTTTTTTTCATTGCTAGGGCAACGCGAATGCGCAGAGGGTAAAGGTGAACGTAGCACCAGAGTAGTTATAAACTTATTCGCGTCTTTTTCATTAAGGGTATTTTCTATAATAATATCAGCAAGCTCATTAACCATTGCAGTGCGACGGCGATATCCACCTAAGATACGAGGCTCTAGCGTTTTTATTGCAGCACGACTTTTATCTATAATTTGTTGTAATTCGTTAAGATAGGCTTCGGTATCAGATTGATCTTTAATTGCCGGGTAATAACCATTACTTTTTTCAAAAGCAATAATAGTTTCGAGTTGATGTTTAGCTTCATTTAAACGATTTTGTTCTTTTTGGTAGCGGCCAATAGTGTCATCAAACTCGAGATAAAATTGTTCAGCGTCACCGATCAGAGCCAGGTACTTATTTTTGACCTGCTTTAACACGTCGGTGATGAACAAAGATGATGCCATTAAAAATCCTTAAAAAAGCTATATTATTTATATAGTTGTAATGCATAAGTTAGCACGGTGCTAAATCTAAAGCATAGAGTTTGATTACTACATTATGTTATTGAATGATAAATATAAGCAAACATATTTTTTTTACAAAACTTCGCGTATAATTCGCGCCCAGAATTTAGAATCTTTAATTTTAATTTATATAATGGAGTTTAACCATGGCGTTAGAACGTACTTTTTCAATTATCAAACCAGACGCAGTAGCTAAAAACGTAATCGGTGCTATCTACAACCGTTTCGAATCTGCTGGTCTACGTATCGTAGCATCAAAAATGGTACACCTTTCACAAGAACAAGCTGAAGGTTTCTATGCTGAGCACAGCGAACGTCCTTTCTTTGGCGCTCTAGTATCTTTCATGACTTCTGGTCCTGTTATGGTTCAAGTTTTAGAAGGCGAAAACGCTGTTCTTAAAAACCGTGAAATCATGGGTGCGACTAACCCTGCTGAAGCACTTGCTGGTACTTTACGTGCTGACTATGCTGCATCTATCGACGAAAATGCGGTACACGGTTCTGACGCTCCTGAGTCAGCTGCACGTGAAATCGCATACTTCTTCTCTGCTGACGAACTTTGCAACCGCACTCGTTAATTTTTGCAGATAAGAATTAAATAAAAAGGACTTTAGCTTGCTAAGGTCCTTTTTGTATTTTTTGCTATAACTCTTTTAATTTTTTTATGCTACGTGAACCGCGACTCACATAAGTAGTAATAAAAGTAATTTAGGCAGGGGTTATAGCAAAAACTATGTACGCGTGTAACAACGCATCTTAATAACGATACAAGCTACATCGAGGTCAATATGTCTGTAGAAACTGTTAATCCAACTGCTGTTGAAGCAAAAGCTAAGAAAAAATTTAATTTATTAGATTACGATCGCATGGCACTTCGTCAATTTTTCAAAGATGAGTTAAATGAGAAACCGTTCAGAGCTGATCAAGCGATAAAGTGGATTTATCAGATGGGGCAAACAGACTTTTCAGAAATGACCAATTTCTCTAAAGTATTGCGCGCCAAACTCGCTGAAAAATGTGAAGTTCGAGCGCCAGAAATTTCAGTTCGTCAAGAATCTACGGACGGCACTATTAAATACGCCATGTTGCTTGAAGGTGGTCAAGAGGTCGAGGCGGTTTGGATTCCAGATGGTGATCGCAAAACCTTATGTGTTTCATCACAAGTCGGCTGTGCATTAGAGTGTACTTTCTGCTCAACAGCGCAACAAGGCTTTAACCGTAACCTAACGGTCGGCGAAATTATTGGTCAAGTTTGGCGAGTAGCGCAAGATATTGGCTGGGATGGAATGTCTACTAATCGCGCTGTGACAAACGTAGTAATGATGGGCATGGGTGAACCACTCTTAAATGTTAAAAATGTCGTTCCAGCTATGGAACTTATGATGGATGATTTTGCATTTGGTTTGTCTAAACGCCGTGTGACAATAAGTACATCAGGTGTTGTCCCTGCACTTGACCTGTTAAAAACAAAAATTGATGTGGCACTTGCTATTTCATTGCATGCGCCAAACGACGAACTTCGAGACATACTTGTGCCTATTAATAAAAAGTACAATATCCAAGAATTTTTAGCATCTTGTCGTCGTTATATAGATGGATCTACAGCTAACAAAGAAATTACCATTGAGTATGTCATGTTAAACGGTATTAATGACTCTATGGAACAGGCTCGTGAATTAGCACAAACCTTGCGCGGTACGCCTTCTAAAATTAATTTAATTCCATGGAACCCGTTCCCTGGTGCGCCGTATGAGAAATCATCAAACAGTCGAGTGGACCGATTTGCAAAAGTAATGCAAGAAGAAGGTTATACCTGTATTGTAAGACGTACTCGTGGTGACGATATTGATGCTGCGTGTGGTCAACTAGTTGGTGATGTTGTGGATAGAACCAAACGTTTATTAAAAAAACAGATGAAAGGTGATTCAATATCAGTCAAACTGGTTTAGTTAATAATAAAAATAACTAACAAAAGAAGTGGGTTATGGGACGAATTCTATATTTGCTTTGCTGTGTAACTTTGTTATCAGCTTGTGTTACGGAAAAGACATTCATCGATTCAAAAAAACAGGTACGTAGTTTTGAATTTGATCGCAACGAGGCTGCTCGAACTCGCTTGATTTTAGCGTTGAGTTATTTGGAAACAAATCGTTTTGAGCAGGCTAAGTTTAATTTAGAAAAAGCCTTAGAGTTCAACCCGAAACGTGCCGATGTTAATTATAGCCTGGGCTATTATTATCAAATGGTTGGCGAGATGGAGATAGCTGAAAAGTATTATCTTGAAGCTATCGATCTTGAGCCAGAAAATCCAGACACTTTAAATAACTACGGTACCTTTTTATGTAACGTAGGGCAGTTAGATAAAGCGGCCGTTTACTTCAAAAAAGCCATCAATATATCTAAATATACTCGAGCTGCAGACAGTTATGAGAACTTAGCGATTTGTGCGTTAACTAACGATCAAATTTTACAAGCTCAAGAGTATTTTGAGATGTCTTATAAGCATAACCCAGGTCGAGCTTATAACTTGTTATCTCTAGCAGGAATTAAGTACGCAACCGGTGATTTAGTTGCTGCACTTGAGTTTTACGCACGTTTTAATCGAATTGGTCAGCCAACGCCTCGCAGCCTTTTACTAGGCCATATTTTAGAAAGTAAACGAGGTCGTTTAAATCAAGCAAACCAGTATGCCGATCAAATTGTGGCAGAATTTCCCGATAGCACAGAAGCGCTTTATGTCACCACTAACTCAATACTTAATAGCGAGTTTGAACAATTAAGACTTAAATATCAGGCAAAGCATAATGCGAGTCCTAAAATTAAGATTATTCGCAAATCCCCTAGTAATTCAACTGCAAACAATTCAAGCAGAACAACAGCGCAGCCTAACTCATCAACGACAAACGCCAGAGTGACGACAAACAGAACTCCGTTAGCGTTACCGACGGTAATAGCTTCAGCAGTGCAGCAAGTATCGTCGAAGTCAGAATTTGCAGAGGAATTACAAAAAAAAGTAGAGATGTTTTCTAAGCCCTTAACCGATACAGAGTCAGTGAAATTACCTGAGGAAGTTCAATCATCGGTCATTTTGAAAAAAGAAGCGCCTTTACCACAAGAGCAAGTATTAGTAACAAAAGTCGCCGCGTCAAAAGTAGTGAATGACCGTGCAAGCACAGTAAATACCCGAGTTTATGTAGCACCTGAACCGGTTAATTTGATTGTACCAACTTATCAAGTTCAAGCGGGCGATAACCTATATCGAATTTCTGTAAACTTTAACGTAAAAGTTGCAAAATTGATGGAATGGAATGCGTTAAGTAACCAAGAGGTAAGCCTTGGTCAAACTCTTTTTGTGGCGGAGCCAGAGCCGTTTGTTACATTAGAAAAAGAGTTACAGGTGTCTGATGTTGCCAAGCAGGAAGGCGTAGAGTTAGAAGCGTTATTGCGTTGGAATCAACTAAATGAAGACGCCTGGCTCAAAGAAGGACAAAAGTTACTGGTTGCGGATCCTTCTTACTACACATCATTACAAGAGCAAGCTAATCGCCAAAAGGCCAGTGACTTATTAAAAGTATCGGTGCCAAACATAAATATCCCGACTCACCAGGTAAAAGCCGGTGAATTCTTATATAAAATATCGAAGAACTACAATATAAAACTTGATACGCTAATCAAGTGGAACAATTTAACTTCAAAAGCTAAATTAAAAGTCGGACAAAAGCTTTATGTAGCTAACCCAGATGTATATTACCGGGTGCCAAGTAATCAGACTTTAAAGCTAACCGCAGAACGCATGGGGATTGAACTTGCCCAGCTAAAAAAATGGAACAATATTAACCAAGATGGTGTCTTGTCAGCAGGGACCAGGTTATTGAAAGTTAATCCGGAGCAGTATCAATAATGAAAGACGAAACTCAAATCGATTCAGTAAACGACACAACTAGTTCAGAGTCTGAATCAGTAAAACTATCGGCTGGACAAATATTAGCAAATGCACGAAACGCACAAGGTTTAAGTTTAGAAGAGTTAGCCGAACAAATTAGAGTACCAGTTAAAGTTTTAGTGGCGATTGAAGCGGACGATATACCGGATAACTTGCCGGAAACCTTTATACGTGGTTACATTCGTAGTTACGCAAAAAAAGTAAATATTGATGAAAATTCGGTACTTACTCAGGTAGAAACTACCGCTCCGAGCTCTCCAAATGCGATGAAAATGCAGTCATTTTCGAAAAGAAGTAAACGTAAAAAAATAGAACGTCGTTTGACTATTATCACTTGGCTAATAGTAATTATCTTAGCGGTCGCCTTTGTATTCTGGTGGTATCAAACCAAAGGTATTGAGATGCTGGCGCCTGCTAATACCACGGAAGAAATAAGTATAAATGACAATACACCAAATGCAGCAACTCAAACCATGGATGAGAACACCGATCTTGAGTTGCTTGCCAATGACGGTGATGCGACCGAAGTTGATGAAACTATAAAACCAGCAGTTAATAATACAGCTACTGCTGATACGGCTGATAGTTTTCCAGCTAGTGCATTGAGAGTGCAGCAGTCGAAAGAAGAGCCAGCTGAGCAGTTACAAAATAATGCCACTCAAGGTGCACAAGCTACAACTGAAAGTGTTGTCAAAGTTGAGCAGGTTGAAGATAACCAATCAGTCGCTGAAGTTCAGCAAAACCAAATGTCACAGCCAGCTCAGTCACCGGTTGTTTTAAGTGATGCTGAAAAGCGTTTATTGGCTGAGAACGGTGAGTCTGACGAAGATGACTATATTAAAGTTCAGTTTAAATTTGAACAAGAAGTCTGGGTTGAAGTATACGATGCATTTGATGAGCGCATTGCGGTAGGAAATAAACCGGCCGGATACCTAATGACACTAAACGCTCAAGGCCCTTTTAGAGTATTATTAGGAAGTACCTATGGCGTTACGATTTGGGTAAATGACAAAGAATACGACATATCAGACAAGCCAACTAATCGTGTCGCCCGATTTGAAATAGAAGCACAACAGTAAAAAGAGAAAGTATAAACATGTTTGGTGAAAACCCGATTAAGAGACGTAAATCCACACAAATTATGGTCGGCAATGTGCCGGTCGGTGGAGATGCGCCCATAGCCGTTCAATCAATGACTAACACCAACACAAATGATGTTGAAGCAACCGTAGCTCAAATTAACCGTATTCAAGCGGCTGGTGCCGACATTGTGCGTGTATCAGTACCAACAATGGAAGCCGCCGAAGCGTTTAAAGAAATTAAACAGCAAGTGACTATTCCTCTTGTTGCTGATATTCATTTTGATTACCGTATAGCGCTAAAAGTTGCAGAGTACGGTGTCGACTGCCTTAGGATTAACCCTGGCAATATTGGCAATGAAGAGCGCATCAAAGCTGTAATAGATGTCGCGAAAGAAAAAAATATTCCTATCAGAATTGGGGTTAATGGCGGTTCGTTAGAAAAAGATATTCAAGAAAAGTATCATGAGCCAACCCCTGAAGCATTAGTAGAATCTGCGATGCGTCATGTTGAAATATTGCAGCGTCATGACTTTCACAACTTTAAAGTCAGTGTAAAAGCGTCAGATGTACATTTAGCTGTAGGTGCTTACCGATTATTAGCGCAAAAAATAGAACAACCACTGCATTTAGGTATTACTGAAGCGGGCGGTTTTCGTTCTGGAGCGGTGAAGTCAGCTGTTGGTTTAGGCATGTTATTGGCCGAGGGCATAGGCGATACAATCCGAATTTCTCTTGCTGCTGATCCGGTTGAAGAAATTAAAGTTGGTTTTGATATCTTAAAATCATTAGGGATCCGCGCGCGTGGTATTAACTTTATTGCATGTCCAAGCTGTTCACGACAAGAGTTTGATGTTGTAAGCACCATGAATGCATTAGAAGAGCGCTTAGAAGACGTTGTCGAACCTGTTACTGTTTCTGTTATAGGTTGTGTTGTGAATGGTCCAGGTGAAGCCCTGGTATCTGATTTAGGCTTAGCGGGTGCAAATAAACGAAGCGGCTTTTATATAAATGGCCAACGTCAGAAAAAACGTATCGACAACAATAATATTGTTGAGCAATTAGAATCAGAAATACGAACTTTTATTGCGAATCGTATCCCCGCAGAAAATATAGAATAACTTTTATGAGTTAATGAAATATATTGGCCATAGATTAGGTCTAGTAATGTAACCGAATGCACTTCAATAGAAGTGCATTTTACTTTTAAAAGGGAACATTATGAAAAAGTTAGTTATTCAATCTCTATTCTTATTATCCACCTGTTTGTTTTCATTAAATAGCTTCGCTGCGGATTCGAACACAAGCGCGAAAGGAATTGCAAACAGTGCGTTTGAAGTTCGGCCAATTTTACCAGGAATGCTGGTGCCAAATACGTGTGTCGAAGATAGCCAAACAAACTCTGTGTGTACAGAAACACTCTTTGCCAAAAAACCAACCGTGCTTGTGGTATATCGCGGAGGTTGGTGTCCATACTGTAATGCCCAACTAAATCGAATGAAAAAGATTGAGTCATCTCTTGAATTTCTGGGCTTCCAAATTGTTGCTATTTCTCCAGACAGTAATAAAAATATTGCAGAGCAACAAACACGAGAAAAACTGGCATACAATTTATTAGCGGATCCTAAGTTGGCGCTAGCAAAAAACATGGGTTTAGCATTTTTCTTAGATAAGAAAACTGAGGAAAAGTACAGAGATAAACTAGGTGTACCATTTATTGATATAGATGGAGATGCCCGAGTCGCGTTACCTGTCCCGGCTGTTTATATTCTTGATCAACAAGGTATGGTTCACTTTCAATATGTTAACCCAAATATCGATGTCCGCTTAAGCGAAGATTTATTATATAAAGCGGCTTCGGAAACGATGAAAGTGATAAACGAAACTAAGCAAAACACTTTAAACAAAAAATCATAGTACACATCATTAACTAATCATGCCTTATTGCGTATAAAAACAAGCGCAACAAGGCATATTTAGTGGTGTCCTATACTTCTAGCATATCCATAATGCCGCTAGCGGCATCTCGACCTTCGGCAATTGCCGTTACAACCAAATCTGCGCCGCGAACAATATCGCCACCAGCAAATATTTTTGGATTAGACGTTTGGTAGGAAAATTGACTATTCGCGTTGGCTTTAATGGTCTTCCAGTCGGTTAACTCAACATTAAACTCCGACAGCCACTCTAAATTTAACGGTTGGAAACCAAAGGCAATGACAACGGCATCAGCCTTGAGAGTAAAATTACTGTCGTTAACCGGCTCTGGTCTTTGTCTGCCATTAGCATCTGGCTTACCAAGCTGAGTTTTCACAAACTCAACGCCAGAGGCGTTTCCTGCATCGTCGACTAAAATCTCAAGAGGCTGGGAGTTCCAGATAAACTGCACACCTTCTTCTTTTGCATTTTTTACTTCTCGGCGTGAGCCGGGCATGCTGTTCTCATCACGACGGTAGACACATCTGACTGAACTAGCACCTTGACGAATCGCGGTTCTAACGCAGTCCATTGCAGTGTCTCCACCACCAAGCACTACAACATCTTGACCTTTGAAGTCGATTTCTAATGGACCTTTACCCATCACATTACGGGTATTGCTAATAAGGTATGGTAGGGCGTTAAATACACCGCTAGCCGACTCGTTGGCAAAGCCACCTTGTAAGTTTTTATAGGTCCCGACAGCTAAAAATATGGCGTCGTACTGTTCAATAAGTTCACTCAATTGAATGTCTTTACCGACTTCACAATTAAGAATAAATTCGACGCCCATTTCTTCAAATACACGACGACGATTAATCATTACTTCTTTTTCAAGTTTAAACGCGGGTATGCCGTAGGTAAGTAGACCACCGATTTCATCATATTTATCGTATACAGTAGCCGATACTCCATTTCTAACTAATACATCGGCACAGGCCAACCCTGCAGGCCCTGCACCTATAACAGCGACCCGCTTATTAGTTTTAACGACATCAGAAATATCCGGGCGCCAGCCCATTTCGAAGGCTTTGTCTGTGATATATTTTTCGATACTGCCGATAGTCACTGCGCCAAAGTCGTCATTGAGAGTACAGGCTCCTTCACAAAGTCTGTCTTGCGGGCAAACTCGGCCACAAACCTCCGGTAAACTATTGGTTTTGTGAGATAACTCAGCTGCTTCAATAATTTTGCCTTGATTAGCTAATTCGAGCCATTGCGGTATGTAATTGTGAACTGGACATTTCCACTCACAATATGGGTTGCCGCAGTCTAAACAACGGTCAGCTTGACCTGCAGCCTGGTCAGAATCGAGAGGTTTATATATCTCGATAAAATCAGACTGGCGAATTTTAAGCGGCTGCTTTTTTGGATCAATGCGCTGCACATCGACAAATTGATAAATGTTTTTGCTCATGATCTTGCCCTACATCGCTTCAATACGTAATTCATTTGACGATCTTTGCCTGTGGCCTAATAACAAAGAAACATCGACAGATTTAGGTTTCACTAACTTAAACTTAGTTTGCCAATGGGAAAATTCGCTTAAAATCTCTAATGATCTTGCACTTTGTGTTGCTTCAAAATGATCATTTATCAAGCCGCGTAAAAATTCGATATGCAACTGATTTGGCAGACTTAAAGCTTCTACATGTTGTGGGTTTATTTTTTCATTAAGGGATTCATCTTCATCTAATAGATATGCAAATCCGCCGGTCATACCTGCACCAAAATTAATTCCAACTTTGCCCAAAACAACAACGGTACCGCCAGTCATATATTCACAGGCATTTTCGCCAGCACCTTCGATCACCGCAGTAGCACCCGAGTTACGAACTGCGAATCGCTCGCCAACACAGCCTGCGATTATTAGCTTGCCACCAGTTGCGCCGTATAAACAGGTATTGCCGGCCATGGCCGATTCATGCGTTTGATACGCGACGCCCTGAGGCGGATGGATAACAATGGTGCCGCCAGTCATCCCTTTACCGACATAATCATTTGCATCACCAATTAGGTGTAGGTTAATACCACCAGCATTCCAGACCCCAAAGCTTTGACCTGCGGTGCCTATAAAACTTAAGTTTATCGGATCTCCGGCCATACCTTGGTTCCCATATTTAGCTGCTACCTCGCCAGATAGCTGTGCGGGAACAGAACGGTCAGTATTTTTGATGTTGTAACAAAAGCTACCACCAGAACGAGTTGATAACGCCGATTGTGCATCCTCTACAATTTTATGATTTAAGGTAGCCGGATCCGCAGGAGGGTTTAGCTCCGATTTGTACAGACTGTTCGCGCTGTTAAGCGACACGGAATTTAGTATATTTTCTAGTGCTAAACCTCGCTGCTTGTCTGTTTGACCTTCAACTATTTCTAACAGGTCAGTGCGACCGATTAAGTCGACTAGATTAGCGACCCCTAAGCTGGACATCCACTGGCGAGTTTCTTCGCCTATAAACTTAAAGTAGTTTTCAACCATCTCGGGCAAGCCAATAAAATAGCGTTGTCTAAGTTGCTGGTCTTGTGTTGCGACACCGGTTGCGCAGTTATTTAAATGACATATACGTAAGTATTTACAGCCTAAAGCAACCATAGGACCGGTACCAAAACCAAAGGTTTCTGCGCCTAATATCGCAGCCTTAACTATGTCTAAACCGGTTTTGAGGCCACCATCTACTTGTAACCTAACTTTATGGCGTAAACCGTTTTCAACGAGCGCTTGATGCGTTTCGGGTAAACCCAGCTCCCAAGGACTACCTGCGTGTTTTACTGAAGTTAAAGGGCTGGCACCAGTACCGCCATCAAAACCAGAAATGGTAATTAGATCAGCATTGGCTTTGGCGACGCCAGTTGCGATAGTACCGACACCAGGCTCAGAAACTAACTTTACCGATATTAAAGCGTTTGGATTAACTTGTTTTAAATCGAAGATAAGTTGTGCCAAGTCTTCAATTGAATAAATGTCATGATGCGGTGGCGGTGAAATTAACGTGACGCCTGGAATAGAAAACCTAAGCTTAGCGATTTCAGGACTGACTTTTTCTCCTGGTAATTGACCACCTTCGCCTGGTTTTGCACCTTGTGCCACTTTAATTTGAATCACATCGGCATTTCTTAAGTAATGTGGTGTTACACCAAATCGACCCGAAGCAACTTGCTTTATCCTAGAATTTTTCAACGTTCCAAAACGTTTTGGATCTTCACCGCCCTCACCTGAATTTGAATAACCACCAAGTTTATTCATAGCGATAGCCAAGGCTTCGTGTGCTTCAGGACTTAATGCGCCTATGGACATAGCAGCAGAATCAAACTTTGGATAGAGCGCGCTAACAGGCTCCACGTCGTCTAATGGAATACTTTTAGAAGAGGTAAGCTTAAACAAATCTCTAAAGTGGCTGGCGGGGCGATTATTTACTGCATCAGCATACAGCTGGTAGTCGTTGCTATTGCCGCTTTGTACTGCTTTTTGCAATAGCTGAACAACATCAGGGTTGTAAGCGTGATATTCTCCACCATGCACATACTTTAAGTAACCACCATGCTCCAGCTCTTTGCGGGCGAGCCATGCATACTTGTTTAAGCGAATCAGTTCTGACTCAATATCTGTAAAGTCAGCGCCACCCACTCGACTGACAATATGCGGAAAGCACAACTGCATTACCTTGTTGCCTATGCCGATTAATTCAAAAAGGTTTGAGCAACGATAACTCGCAACGGTCGCGATGCCCATTTTCGACATGATCTTCAATAAGCCTTTATTTAGGCCTTTTCGGTAGTTACTAATTGCTTGTTTGGCACTTAATTGAATATCACCGTTTGCTACGTATTGCTCGACGGTTTCATATGCAAGGTAAGGGTATACAGCTGTTGCCCCAAGACCAATTAATACCGCGAGTTGATGTGAATTTCGAACTCCGCCAGATTCAACAATAATGTTAGTATCGCAACGAAGCTGACTACTAACGAGCACTTCTTGCACAGCACCTAACGCAAGCGGAGCGGGAATAACTAATTGCTCTTGCGTCGGGTTTTTATCGGATAATATGACAATGACGGTTTGATGTTCTTTTACAGAATGCGCAACTTTTTTGCATAAACTCTCAATTGCCTGTTGTAACGAAAATTGACTTGCGTTGTAGCACAAGGCAAACGTCTCGGTTCGATAATGTTCTTGATCAAATTCTTTCAGTTGCTTTAAGTCTGTGTACATTAATACCGGCGAGTCAAATAGAACTCTGTCGGCATAACCTGACGTTTCGGCAAATACATTTTGTTCGCGACCTATGCAGGTTGCTAATGACATTACATGGCTTTCGCGCAACGGATCGATAGGTGGATTTGTAACCTGGGCGAATTGTTGACGAAAATAGTCATAGAGATCGCGAACTTTATGCGACATCACGGCCATCGGCGTATCATCACCCATAGAGCCAGTGGCTTCTTGGCCATCACAAGCGAGCACTTTTACAACTTGTTCTATTTCTTCATAAGTATAATTAAAAAGCTTATGTAAGATTCGTTGTTGCTTGTCATCATACAGCCGAGTGCCAATTTTATCAGCCGCATAATCTTCAAATGGTACTAAGTGACGAATATGCTGCTCTAGCCATTCGTTGTATGGGTGGCGATCTTTTAAATCATGATCAATTTCATCCGAATACCAAACTTTACCGTTATAGGTGTCCACCGCTAACATTTCACCTGGACCAACTCGACCTTGCTCAACCACCTCGTCAGGAGTGTAGTCCCAAATACCCGACTCTGAAGCGAGCGTTAACAACTTGTCTTTTGTAATAATATACCGAGCAGGGCGCAAGCCGTTTCTATCTAAGTTACAGGCTACATGACGACCATTAGTAATCACTATGCCTGCAGGGCCGTCCCAAGGTTCCATATGCATCGAGTTAAACTCGTAAAAGGCTTTCAATTTTTCATCCATTTGAGGATGCTTTTGATAGGCAGGTGGCACCAATAATCGCATTGCTCTGAATAAGTCCATCCCACCGGCAAGAAATAACTCCAGCATGTTGTCAAGGGATGCACTATCACTACCTTCATAATTTACAAAGGGTGCCGCTTCTTTTAAATCAGCAATTAATGGCGAGTGAAACTTATATTGCCGAGCTTGAGCCCATTGACGATTACCTTTAATCGTATTTATTTCACCGTTGTGTGCAAGAAATCGAAATGGCTGAGCTAGCTTCCACTGAGGCGTGGTATTTGTGGAAAATCGCTGGTGGAATACACAAATTGCGGTAGACATTCTAATGTCAGAAAGATCTAAGTAAAAGTCTGCCAAGTCCTTCGGCATGACTAGCCCTTTATAAATAGTAACTAAACAGCTCAAGCTAGAAATATAGAAGTCGGTGTCATGCAGCATTTGTTGTTCAATTCGTCGTCGTGCCATGTAAAGTCGACGTTCAAAGTCTTTTTTACGCCAGCCCGGGGGAGCGTTAACAAATACCTGCTGGATATCTGGCAAACTTTCTGTAGCAATTTCGCCAAGTATCTTTTTATTAATTGGAACTTCACGCCAACCAACTATCTGCAGTGTTTCTTTTTCTAATTCTTTGGTGATAAGCTTTTTTGCTTGCTGATTAAGGAGAGGGTCTTGGCTAAGAAAGATATTGCCAACGGCATATTTTTTTCCAAGCCTCCAACCATTTTGCTCTGCCACGGCGGTAAAGAATTGATCGGGTTTTTGCATCAGCAAACCGCATCCATCACCCGTTTTTCCGTCGGCGGATACGCCACCTCTGTGTTGCATGCGGGCTAGACTAGTGATAGCGGTTCGAATAATTTTATGACTTGGCTCGCCCTCTAAATGCGCAATTAAGCCAAAACCACAGTTGTCTTTAACCCAACGTTCGTCATGCAGTGCATTATGTTTGATATTATTCAAATGAGAACCTCTCATATATCGCAACACGTGTATTTATCTAAAGTAAGTATAGCTATAAAAGTGGAAGTGACCGCGATTTGAAAATGCAGATAGCGATGCTAAATTAGATAGGGTGTTGTGAATATAAATTCATTAATTTTAAATAATCTATCTTTTGAAGAGGGTTTAATCAAGAGAATATTAGTATTAAAACTCTAATATTTTGTAATTTAACTACGATTTAAGCCGTAATATTCGCCTTATATCTTGATTTTACTTGGTTTGCAGCGAGGTTTTATTTCAAGTCGTACTTTATAAACAAAATCTGGGCATAAAAAAAGCAGCTAGTGATTGGTTAGCTGCTTTTATAATATTCAGATAAACTACTTAGACGAATAACCGCCCGCAATACCTTTACTTGCCACTGACACAGCATCATGAGCATGTAAAGATTCATAATGATTAACTCGTAACCAGAAGTCCTTATAACCTTCAATATTATTTAATGCAGCTTTAATACGACGACCAGCGTCTTCACAAAACATTAAGTTTTGACCGTTTAAGCGAGCAAATTCTTGCTCATCTTCACGTTTAACTGCTGCCTGAACAGGCGTTTTAAGAGCAAACTCAATAGCGTCAACTAAATCAACAATTGGAAAGTCATTAACGGCTTCTGAAAGCTTAACTTTAACTTCTGCAATTGAACGCTGGCTATGCGGAGTGGCAACAATACCTTCCGTAGAGCCTAACCATGCGTGAACAGTTTCAGCATCAACCTTAGCTTGGCCATCAAATGTCTCGTTAAATTTGTTTTGAATAAGCTGACGAGCTAATGCAGCAGAACAAGGACAAGTTGATGAGTAAGGTACTTTTACAGCAAGTTCAATATCTAATAGACCGTCTGTTAAGTTACCTGTAATTACGACTGGATAGGCTTTCCAACCGAGTTTGCCACTAATTAGTGACTTGCGACGCATATGATAATCAAATTCAAATTTAAGGTGCGCAGCATTTGAAAGATCGTGGTGACTTTCAATAAAATTAGTAAGCAGTGTTTGCAGGTTTTTAATATTTAACGCACTCTCAACTGAAAGCTCATCTAACATTAAATACAAACGAGACATGTGAATGCCTTTAGCTTTTGGCTCTTTAAGGTTAACAAACGCTTCAACAAGCGCTGAAATCGGACGAGTCTCACCTTGCATCTCAACCATTAATGGCATTTCAATGTTGCTCATCCCTACCCAATCAAGCACACCTTCAGTTTGGGCTTTCGCTTGATTTGCAATATCTGGCATTTTAGTTGGCATGTAATCTCCAAATTTTAAACAACAAAAGCCCTCATGTGTCATAGAGAGGGCTGTATATAAAGGTAATTCGCTTATAGTGTCTATTTATACCACACTTGCACGGTTTAATTAACCAAATAACCTAGTGTTTTACTCAACTTTTTACTATAAGGTTCAAAAAAAAATTATAAGTGTGATAGTGTTGCAAGTGGAGCACATATTTCATTTCATAGGGTAGTGATTAAAATGTTTTGGGACTTAAAATTAACCTCATATTTATTATTGGTTTTTTTAGCTTTTTCCAAGGTAGGTAATGCCAAAGAATTTCAAACAATACTTATTGGTGGTGGCCTAAACGTTTGTTCAAGTGTGCAACCTGAAAACTGCCTTACTCCGCTGTCTACTAACGAAACGCATCATACTCAGCATAGCTATATATTAAGTGCTGAAAATATTAAAACCCTAACCGCGTTATACAAGGCAGATGCTGCTTTACATAATTTAGAAATGGATATTTTCATTAGTAACCTCAATAAATATCCACTACAAAAAACAATGTCCTACCCAGAAAAAGAACTTGCTCGTGTTTTTAGAAATACAGGAGTAGGAGAGTCTACCGATTTAAAAGATATTCAATGGCAAATGATTTTGGATGTATTTCAAGATACCGTTATTAATCGCCGTTTTTTACAAAGAGACCAATATAAAAATGCCAAGGTTGATGTTTTTAATAGCAAAAACCTTTTTGTTGCTAAAGCATTTCGTCAGTTTATAGACAATGTTGATGGTGACAATATTCTTATTGTAACGGCAGCTAATCGAGACGCGTTTGAAGACGTTTATTGGTTAATAAAGACCTTTGAGCAGTTTGATGTCGATGTTAAATGGTTACCTCTAGATGCAGCACTAAATGCTATTTGGAAAGAAAACGGAATAAATGATGAAGATAAACTAAAGCAAGCCTGTAGCAGCTTAAATGCAGTAAGACATAAAGTGTCCAAGCGCTATTTTAGAGACAGGATATATGGTGATTTGAACGAACAGTTACTTGATGTTTGTAACTCTCCAGAAGACTTAGTGGAATTAATCGACGACGCCAATGGTATTTACTTCCATGATGGAGATCCAGAGGTGTTATTAAATAGCTTTATGTTCAGTGATATTGAGGCTAATCCAGCTTGGTTGACCATCATGAAAAGGCACCAACAAAATAAACTAACGTTAGCATTTAATGGTGGTTCAATTAGAGCGATATCTGGTAATGAAGGGCGTAATGCTTTTGTTGTAAAAGGGCGCAGTGAAGATGTGTTGATGTCGGGTTATCAAATTTTAAGTGATGTTAGTAACATTGGCTCTGTGCATATTCAAAACTCTCCGATACTAAGTTTGACGGGATTAAATTTGTTTTCTGGCATAAGCTTTGACAACAGTTTTGGTGACTCAAGTAATCAAGGCCGGTTATTATCGTTATTAGCTATGATTCGAGTTCCTTTTGGAATTGGTATTGACGAGCGCACAGTGTTATCCATAGCTAATAACAAAGGTCATTTGAAGTTTTCTGTGAGCGGTGAGGCTGGTGTTACCTTTTTAGACAATACCGCTAGTAAAATTAGTGCTTTGTCGCCTGCAAAATTTGACCAGTTTCAAATGAGTTATTTAACCCAAGACGATGTTGCGGAGCTAAAAGATAATAAACTTATTTTTGATTTCGGAAATTGGAAATATAGCTCAAACCGCTTTTCTCAGCCTGTAGTGCAATCAGGAAGTGTGTTTCGCCCAGAAGGGTTTTCGAAAACCATGTATATGTTGTGTACCACGGGAGCACAAAAGGCGGTCTTAAAGCACATTGAGTTAGGTAAAGGGCATATAATGACAGTGGAGAAGTTATCACATTCAGCGTCTGTTTCAGGGAGCAGAAACGTAAATGGGAAGAACTACGGCTATTGTTCATATCGAGGTTATAACCTTTCTGTAGTGCCGAATTAGCACTACGGCCTCAACTCTGAGTGTCGTATTAGTTGACTGTTAACTAGGATAGCGGAACGCTTCAAGTTTTTTCTACTAAAACTTAAAACTGCTTCCTGGTCTTGATAAGTGATACTTGAGATATGCCCTGTTTCTCTTAACTCCACAGAATCACTAACTGTCAGAGCGAGTTTTGATAACTCTTGGAAAGTCTCTTTTTGGTCAGCTTGAGTTGGTGCTGAATAAATGATGTTGCACATTTTAGGGTCTATTTCAGACGGGCTTTGCCATTTAATGATTTTTATTTTTCTATTTAACTGCTGGTTCATCTGTTGCTTAGTTAACACTTTGGCTACGTTAAAGCTATTCGTTCCAACAAAACAATATTGCGGAGTATCTGAAGTGCTAGGAAAGTCGACATAAAAATACAATTTATAAATTAACGCCGCTGTTTTAATTGTTTCTATCGACTCCTCATCAACTGCGTCTTGAGAAAAGGCTTTGGGAGACAAGAGTACGACTAATAAAAGTAAACTTAATTTAGTCATGGTTATTCTCCTGCAAATAAGCAGGAAACTCGATAGTAAACTGGGCACCACTTTTTAGCTCACTAACAACCGAAATGTTGCCTTTTAAGGCTTGAGTAACTAAGTTATAAACTAAATGCAAGCCAAGGCCTGAACCTCCCTCTCCGCGAGATGTAGTTACAAACGGATCAAATACTTTTTGTTTTATCTTTTCCTCAATTCCACAGCCATTATCAATAAAGTTAACAATACACCGGTCTTTATTAAGAGTTGCAGTAATTGTTATTTGTCCTTGTTCCATTGCCTTAAATCCATGGGTAATGGAATTCATTATTAGATTGATAATGATTTGATTTAGTGGTCCCGGTTTGGTTCTAATCGTTATACTCTCATCACATTCGATTGTGACTATATGTCGATATTTTTTTAACGTTGGTTGCATAGAATTTAAAATTTCGTCTAAATACTCATGCAATTTAATTTCTCGGACAACCCCTGCAGTTTGATCAACGGCCACTTGTTTGAATGAACTGATTAAGTCTGCAGCTCTGGTTAAATTTCTATAAATGATTTGCGTGTTTTCTCGGCTCTCGCTTAAAAAGCTTGTAAGTTGGGCTGCGCTAAGTGTTTTATCATCCAATTTACTTTTTATATCGTCAATTCTATCTGAAAGCATTGTTGAAGCCGTAACACCTAAGCCAATTGGAGTATTAACCTCATGAGCAACACCAGCAACCATTTGTCCTAAACTGGCCATTTTTTCTGATTGAATAACTTGAGATTGGTATTGATGTACTTGCTCAAGAGCATTGAGTAATTCTTCGTTGGATTCACGTAATGCTTTGGTCCGAAATATCACTTTTTCTTCTAAACTTTGATTCAGTTCGGTGATTTCTTGCTCGGCCAATGAAAACCGTCTTATTTGCTGAGCTATTTTTGTCAAAAGCTCATTTACAGCATCTGCGATGACACTAATTTCATCAAAGGGAATAGGAGATACTTTCTTTTTAAATTCTTGATCTTGGCTTGCACTCTCAAGCTCTCGAACAAAATTATTAATGGGCTTCAGTACTCTATTGCGTAATGATTGCGCAATTAGAAAGGCAAGGAAGGCTACAAAAGCGATCACAATAAGATTAATTTTGAGTAAATCGTAAAGGTTGTCGTAGTAAGTTGTAAGGCGAGTTCGTATGTAGACATGTCCTATCACGTCACCAACTTTAGGGTCTTTTATTGCCATCGAGTATTCTAAGTAGCCGTTATTTATTCTGGCCTGGTTCAGGTATGTTAGACGATCTATTTGCGTAGATACAGGTAACACGCCGTCTTTGTTGTAACTCGCAAAAAACTTAAGCTCCTGCTTATTAGCGTCTATTTTATAAATATGTACATTGGCGATTTCGGAGATGTTATTCAGGGTAGATAGAAATTCTTTTAAGCCTTTTCTTAGATCAAAGCTAATGGGTACAACTGAATTATAAGCAACGATTTCGCTGATGGTTTTTGCTAAGTAGGCAGACTCGTCCTCTAAACTTTTTTTGTAAACATAAGTGGAGATTGTGACTGAAATAAAAAGTGTCGCAATACTAACGAGCAGTATCGCACTGTTGATTGCTGACTTTAGAGAGATGCTACGTTTGTATAGTTTCATAACTTAAACCGATACGCACCTATGTACAAAGTTCAAGTTGTAATTTGAGACGTGCAACAGAGACTCACCCGCGTTTATTATTATTAATAGTAGCTATTCTTAAGAATAGTCATAAATAAAAATAAATAAAGAGCATTTAACCTTCTGCTTTGATTATTTTTTTTGTAGAAAAGGGGAACTGTTATGCATAGGAAATAAAGGATTTCCTGCGCATAACAATAAGTATTATTTAATGTGGTAAACCGAAAATCGTTTGTTGTTTTCCACGGTATTTGCAGCCTTCAAGTATTTTTTGAACAAAGGCTGGTAAGGCAAGAATGAGTTTGCAACTATCCACATTTCGTATTTTGACTTGAGTAGCTTTGCGCTGCTCTTCAAAAATAAGTCAACAATTGAATAGTCTGTCTGTAAACCTGTATGAAATGGAGGATTTGAAGCAATAAAGTCAAACTGGTTACTCTGGTTCATAAGATTCGATAGACCATTAGAGTGAATTGCAGTGGCGTTACAACCGTTAATTTTAAAGGTTCTATTACTGCTCTCAACGGCTAGTGCGTCAACATCAATCGCGACTATCTGATTATCATTCTTTAAGCTAAGTGCTGCAGAAATTACACCACAACCGCAACCAAAGTCGATACCTTTGCCGCTCACTGCAGTCATATTTTTTAACAGTAACTCTGTGCCATTATCCAAACGCTTAGCACTAAAAACACCAGGTAACGAGGCTAAGGTTAAGTTTATGCTAGTCCCGGCAAAATCAATGTCTAAGTTTACATCGTTAAACCAAGAGTCCATGGATTTTTTACACGTATGATTGTTAAAAGCTGCAGTAAAAAGCATGCAGTGCCTAGCCGAGTCGAGTTTCTTTGTACCGTTAGAAAAGGGCTTTAAGGCTTTGTCACAGCTTTTAACGCCACCTTTTTTTTCTCCTACGATAAATATCTGGCCGTCTTGCTCTAACAATTGACTGGCCATAGACAAATAGTAATCAAATCTTTGTTTGGCTTTAGGGTAATAAATTAGAACAGCATCAAATAAGCCTACTTGCTCGCTCGTCAGCCACGCTGATTTATGCACAGGTAACGAACCTTGCGAAGCGATACTTATATTTGAAAGTAGTTCTGCGGTATCAATATAAGGAGTATAAACGGTCCAGCTTATATCAGGCCTAAGTGCCGAAAATTCTTTGAGAGCATGGTCAGGAAGTGCATCAATTAGCAATACCTTACCAGAAGGAAGCTGTTCAATATTTCTGATTATAACTTGGTTTTCAGGTTGCATCATGTTGCTGTTTGATGCCATTTTATTTCACTCGCTCAAACATAATATCCCAAACACCATGACCTAGTCGGTGTCCGCGTTGTTCGAACTTCGTTAATGGGCGACTATCAGGACGTTCGACAAATACACTAGTGGCATTTTCAGCACTATTAATTTTACCAGCAATATTCTCAAACGAATCTGCGGCGTCCATTACCTCAATCATATGCTCAGAGTAGTTTTCCCAGTCCGTAGCCATATGAAATACGCCACCTATTTTTAATTTTGTACGTAGGCTCTCGACAAATGCTGGTTGAACAATACGACGTTTATGGTGGCGAGTTTTGTGCCAAGGATCCGGAAAAAATAACTGTACGGTTTGCAGCGATTCATCGGCAACGCAGTCGCGCAAAATTTCAATGGCGTCGTGATTGTAAAGTCTTAAGTTTGTTACACCAGCTTCATCTGCTGACGACAAGCAAGCACCAACACCGGGTAAGTGAACCTCGATGCCGATAAAGTTTTTATCTGGGGCGTTTTTAGCCATCTGCACTAAAGAGGCTCCCATGCCAAAACCAATTTCAAGTACAACGGGATTGTCATTGCCAAACACGTCAACAAAATCTATCAAGCCGTTTTTGTGTTCTAAACCCATAGTTGGCCAAAACTGATCAAGAGCTTTTTGCTGACCTTTGGTCAATCGACCTTCACGCTTTACGAAGCTTTTAATGGTACGAATGTACTTGCCTTCAGCTTTTGCTTGTTCGGCAGTTTTACGAGTATTGTCAGTCATGATTTCTTATGTTTCGTTGTATTTGGTTAAATTTGGCGCGCATTATCTTACAGCAACGCATGGGTCTCAAGCGGTTTACGCCAATTAGTAGATTATTTGTTATAGTGTGCGCTATTTAAAAATAGCGAAGAATGGCAAAAATAACAGTTATGACTGAATTAACAACGTCTCAATCACAATGGTTTTCTGGTCAAGTATTAGATTGGTACGACAAACATGGGCGTAAACATCTGCCGTGGCAACAGGAGGTAACACCATATAAAGTGTGGTTATCAGAAGTGATGTTACAGCAAACTCAGGTCACAACCGTTATCCCTTATTTTGAAACTTTTATACTGCGTTTTCCAAACATAAACGATCTAGCCAATGCTAATGAAGATGAAGTCTTACACTTATGGACTGGCTTAGGTTACTACGCAAGGGCACGAAATCTTCATAAAGCTGCGAAAAAAGTCCGTGACGAATACAAAGGAAAGTTCCCTGAAACCTTTGAAGAGGTTATCGACTTACCAGGTGTAGGGCGCTCAACGGCTGGTGCTATATTGTCATTATCATTGCAGCAGCATCATCCAATTTTAGACGGTAATGTAAAACGTGTGCTTACTCGTTATTTTGCGGTGGAAGGGTGGCCGGGCAAAAAAGCGGTAGAAAACGAGTTATGGTCTTATGCTGAGCAACTAACTCCAAGCTCACGACCCGGTAATTTTAATCAAGTCATGATGGATATTGGTGCTACTTTATGTACTCGAAGTAAACCTAAATGCGATGCGTGCCCGCTGTCTCAGCATTGTGTTGCTAAATCAGAACGACGCCAAAGCGAGTTTCCATTTTCCAAGCCTAAAAAAGATAAACCCATCAAGTTTGTTTATATGCTCATGCTGAATCACCGTAATAGTGTGTATATGTATCAGCGCCCAAGCAGTGGAATTTGGGGAGGGCTTTATAGCTTCCCTGAGTTTGAGGACCTAGCCTCCATGCAAACGTACCTAGACAGAATTGGATTGTCAGGTGTTGATCTCGACTTTCAAGAGAATAAGCTATTTCGACATACTTTTAGTCATTATCACCTTGATATTCAACCTATCTTATTGCCAGTACCAGACATGGCGGATATTCCACTGGGAGTCTCTGAGCAAACCGAAATTTGGTTTGACGCTAATAACATAACTGATACCAAAGTTGGCTTGTCGGCAGTGGCTAAGAAGTTGTTACAAGACTTATAGTTAAAACTCGCTAGCATAAGCGGATTAACCTTATTACAATGTGTGTAACTGAAATTAAACAAAAAGTGAAACTCAAATGGCACGTCAAGTTTATTGTGAATACTTAAAAAAGGAATCAGCGGGATTGGATTTCCAGTTATATCCTGGTGATATCGGCACTCGAATTTTTAATAATATTTCAAAAGAAGCGTGGGCAGAGTGGCAAAAGAAACAAGTAATGCTGATCAATGAGCATAAGCTGTCAATGCTTAACCCAGAGCACCGTGAATTATTAGAAACAACCATGGTTGGTTTTTTGTTTGAAGGCAAGGATGTTGAGATTGAAGGTTATGTACCTAAAAAATAGGGTATAAATCTAATATTATCTTCGCTTTAGACTAGCCTGATCAAACTCGAGAGTTTCATCAGGCTTTTATTTATTTATACTCTTCATTCACGTAGTTGATAACTTCGTTGAATTGTTTTTGAATAGTAGTTAACAAATTATTCAAGTCGGCTTTTTCAAGCGACTGAACATCGCTCTCTAGTGTTTGTGAAGAGTTAAACAAAGGCATTGCACCGACACTTTTTGACATCGATTTAAATTGGTGGGCAAGGTTTTTAATATTGTCACGCTCTGAGTTTTCCGCAGCAAGGTTGATCTTATCAATCAGCTCATTTCCCCTAGCCTTGAACATGTCTAAATATTTACGATGACGTTCTTTGTCATTACCAAGATAACTAACTAATACGGATTGTTGTATTGGTTCGCCATTTTCCTCTAGAGATATTGTGGTCTTTGTTCGAGTTGTTTCTTTTAAAAGTTGAGTAGACTCACTTTCTTCGATATTGAGCCATTTTTTCATAACAACTTCGAGATCATTAAGCTCTAACGGTTTTGTTAAATAACCATCCATACCTAAGCTAATACATTTTTGTTCTTCGCCTTTTAAAGCATTGGCCGTAATTGCCACGACACGAGTAAAGCTGTCGCTGGTACTCTCAGGGCCTTCTTCTCTAATTGTTTTTACAACATCATAGCCACTTTTATAAGGCATGTGCAGGTCGGTAAGTACTAACGGATAATGGTTTTTTCGCCACATTTCTATCGCTTCTTGTCCGTCATTTGCGACTTCAACGGCATAGCCCAACATATTTAACTGTTCGGTAATAACTTGTTGGTTCATGGTGTTGTCTTCAGCAAGCAATACCAATTGATTTGCTTTTCTCGCATCTTCAATAGACATAGCTTGGATCGTTTTTATGCCTTCGTCTTTTGGCGCTTCAGGGTCGTGCTTTTTATTGTCAGAAACGTCTTGAATAAGCTCAAGTAAGTTACTTCGACAAAGCGGAGTCGCATGCATGTACCATATTCTGTCATGTTCTTGAACTTGATTTTCAATGGCATTGCTCAACACTAAAAACTTAGTTTTAAGTAGACTTGGATTTTCTAGTAAGTCATACACTAAGTTTAAAGTCTCATCGTGCTGAATTGTTGCGTCTATGACCCAAATAGATTGGTGAGACGGTTCAAAGCGGTAATGTTCAATGATTTGCTTTAAGGCATCTGACGTGTGGCAAACTTCTACATTCGCTTGGTAGTGCTTTACGTAAGACTCCATTGCAGCGATGTTATGGTAGTCACTCGAAAAGCAAACTAAGTCTAATTCAGAGAAGTCGTAGTTTGGCGTAGTAACTTTGTCGATACTGGAGCGAAGTGGCAATGAAACGGTAAATTCCGAACCTTCACCAAGTTCAGATTTTACATCTATATGTCCATACATAAGGTCAGTTAGACGTTGGCATATAGTTAATCCTAAGCCTGTACCACCAAATTGACGAGTAACCGAACCTTCAGCTTGGCTAAATGGCTGGAACACATAATTGACTTGTCGGTCCGTCATGCCTTTACCATTGTCTATTACGCGCAGTACAACGTTAGTAAATTCCAAGTTTTTCTCGCTGATCTCTGCTCTAATTTGTACAACACCTTTTTTTGTTGTAGAGGTATTGGTAAATTTAATGGCATTCCCAGCAAGGTTAAATAAGATTTGTCGAATTCGAATTGGGTCACCCATTAAGCTCTCGCTGATAGCAGGGTCACAATATAATCTAAGTTCTATATTTTTTTGTTCAGCAACTGACAGGAGAGTGCGTCCTACTGCTTCTACAATTGAGTTAATAGACATAGGTATGCTTTCTACTTCAAGTTTACCTGCTTCTATTTTTGAAAAGTCTAAAATGTCATCAATAATTCTTAATAGGGAAAAGGCCGACTCACGAATTGTATCGGATAACCTGAACTGGTTCTGATTTAGCGTGCTTCTGCGCAATAAATCGATAGAACCAATAATGCCATTCATCGGTGTTCTTATTTCATGGCTCATGGTCGCTAAGAATGTCGATTTAGACTCATTAGCCTGTTCCGCTTCTTCCATTGCCATTCGCAAAGCGTTGGTACGCTCATTGATTTTACTTTCCATCTCTTGTGCTAGTTTGTCATTAGCAATATCCAACTCGATATTGTCTTTTCGCAAACTGTCGACTTTTTTGAATAGGCTATTAATGGTTGCGGCTAGAATAGCAAATGGCCCAAATCGTTTCGGAGCCAAACGTTTATCAAATTTTTCTTTATTTAGGATTAAGTTCGTTTCTGATATGAGTGGCAGGCTGTCTCGGTTCACGCTTGAGTTGAACATGGAGACTAACAAGCGAGTTAAAACTATCGCACCAATAATAGAGATAATAAATAAAGTGAAAATAAAGCCGATATCAGCTTTTTGTTTCAGCATGGTACCAATTAATAAACCAGCCTCTTCGCCATTGATGGTAATGATCTTTCTAATTTCTACCCAACTATTTAAATCGGACACGTGATTAGCAAGAATAGGGCTTGGAATATAGCCTTTTAGCTGATTGGTACTAGCTTGTTTTATAAGCTGACCGTTTTCCATGCGATATAGAAAAAATGCTTTATTTTGTGATTCGCCGTGAACTGCACTAATATAATGCTGAGCTTCAATTTGTTTATCGATGGACATTATTTCATCAGGCATGCCTTTGACAACAGAATTTACGTGTTTTTGTAAGTCGGTGGTGAGTTGGTCTGGTTGTAGCCACTTTGAAAAGGTGTATAAACCGCCAACACCTGCCATTGTAGCTAGGCATCCGAATAACACTAAACCTATGATAAATACGTGTGTTATCCTAACAAATTTGAGCTTTTTAATTTTTTTATCCATTAATGAGTGACTTTATTTATTGATTATTATTTTGAACTAGCTTATTAATACCACTAGTTGTTCACTTTATGCATACAAATGTCCGTTAAGTAAACAATACCTCCTATAACTCAGTTTAATCAAGGTTTTTGTGCTCGTAATATGGAATATATCAATTTATTAAATCGGATTACCGCAGTAGATGATGATCCGTTCTTTTTACATTTTATAGAAGATAAATTCCAAGAAATTGGTCTCAAGAACGTTAATCTTTTTAGCGATCCGAATTTAGGGTTGGAAAGTTTAATTGTTAATTCTGAATTTAACGACCTCGTGTTGGTCGATTTGCAAATGCCAGAGATTGACGGCATCGCTTTTTTAAAGTTGTTAGGCGATGCCGGCTACAAAGGTCAGGTAATTGTTATCAGTGGCTTTGAGTCTAAAGTCTTACAAATGGCTGAATCGATTGCGAAGCAGCGCCACTTGGCAATTCTTGGCCAATTAACAAAACCCTTTTCTGCTGCCCAGTTAAACGGACTTGTTGATCGTGCTTTATCTCGTATTATTTCAGCAGAAAATCCGGAGATGGCGGCAACCGTTGGGAATTATGACCCAGATAGTTTTGAGATAAACGATGTGACGTTGTGCCCGGTCATACAGCCGCAAATAAATATTGAAAATGAAAATATTATTGGCTACGAAATACTGTCTCGATTAAAAGCCCAAGATGGCTCTATTATCTATCCGAATCAGTTCATTAGTGATTTTGAAGAAAACGGACGTATTTCAGAGTTCAATAAAGTTTTGTTTAGAACGTCGTTGGCCCGAATGGCAAAATACGAAAATATCAATTTCTCAATGAATTTATCAATGCGCGATTTAAACTCTCATCGTATTGTTGATGAAATAGATTCGTTACTTTCAGAATTTGGTGTGCAACCGGCTAGATTGACTATTGAAATTACTGAGACGTGTTTGGTTGAAAATCTATTAACAGCACAAGAAATAGCGACACGCTTGAGGCTGCTAGGTTGCTCGTTAGCCATTGACGATTATGGAACTGGGTATTCAACAATGAAGCAGTTGACTGAATTTCCGTTTAAGGAATTAAAGATAGATCGCCAATACATTAGTAACTGTCATAGTCATGAAGAGAATAAAATTATTATTCGCTCAACAGTAGAAATGGCAAAAGCGCTTGGCATGAGAACTGTTGCTGAAGGTGTAGAAACCAAAGAAGAGTTAAATTTCGTCAGAGAAGCTGGTGTTGAAATAGTGCAGGGATATTTCTACTCTAAGCCCTATGTTTGGGCTTAGTTGCAAAAAAAACACCCAGATAGTTTAATTTATACCCATTCAGTGAAACTATTTAAAAAACTAGTTGACTTGAAAACCTAAAATCCGTTTAATACACGCCGCACCAAGTAGGACTGTTTAAAACATGAATATTTGCTGCAAGCACTTTGTGCCTCGATAGCTCAGTTGGTAGAGCAGAGGATTGAAAATCCTCGTGTCCCTGGTTCGATTCCGGGTCGAGGCACCATTCTTTAAAAGAGTGAGTGCAAGAGAAAATCCCAGCAATGGGTTGGTGTCGCCGACTTAGCTCAGTTGGTAGAGCAACTGACTTGTAATCAGTAGGTCGCCAGTTCGATTCCGGCAGTCGGCACCATTTTCTCTCTTTTCGCACATCTATGTGCCTCGATAGCTCAGTTGGTAGAGCAGAGGATTGAAAATCCTCGTGTCCCTGGTTCGATTCCGGGTCGAGGCACCATTTCTTTACACTCAATAGCACCCGACACCGCATCGAACTTAGATTATAAAATACCTCCTTGTATTTTACCCTTCGGGCCAGCTAAAGCTGTTCAAAATTGATCCTGTCAATTTTGTCCGGGTCGAGGCACCATTTCGTTACACTCAATAGCACCCGACACCGCATCGAACTTAGATTATAAAATACCTCCTTTATTCAAAAGCATCCTTTATTCACTAAACTCCTTATATCTCATGGTAAATTTAGTTTTTACTAGCCAGTCAGTATCTATTTCAGTAATAATCTCATCTTTATTTTCAAACTAGAGAATCTCAAATGAATGCTGTTGTTGTCGCCGTTTTATTGATGGTTGGATTAAGCTTAGTTAAGGTCAACATCGTTTTGGCATTGATAGTAAGCGCTTTAGTTGGCGGATTAGTTGGAGGTTTAGGTCTTTTAGAAACGGTTAACGTTTTTACTGGCGGATTAGGTGGTGGCGCCGCCATAGCTTTAAACTACGCCATGTTAGGTGCTTTTGCTGTCACTATTTCAAAGTCCGGTATTACAGATGTATTAGCGACAAAAATTATTGGAAAAATAAACGCCCAGACTGATAAAGCAGTTAGCACTGTTTGGGTTAAAGCTGGGCTGCTAAGTAGTATATTGTTGGCCGCCATTGCCTCTCAAAATGCCGTACCTGTTCATATCGCATTTATTCCTATCTTAATTCCTCCCTTATTACATGTAATGGCGCAGCTTAACTTAGACAGAAGAGCGGTGGCATGTTTATTAACTTTTGGTCTTACTGCTACATACATGTTGCTACCAGTTGGGTTTGGTAAAATATTCTTAAACACCATCTTATTTCAAAACCTAGTTGATAATGGCGTGGCGATAAATGTAGAGCAATTACCTCAAGTTATGGCCATTCCTGTATTTGGCATGTTTTTAGGCCTTTGTATCGCTTTGTTTGTGAGCTATCGAGGAAAAAGACAATACTCAATTGAAAAAATATTAGCCGCAGAGCCTGAAAAGGTGTCAGTTAAAGCTTCCCATTTGATAATAGCCTTTGTCGCAATTGTCGGGGCGTTAGCATCTCAATTGTATACGGACTCAGTCATTATTGGCTCGTTAGTTGGACTCGTTGTTTTTATCGCTGGTGGCGTCTTAAAAGTAGATGAAACACAAGACGTGTTTTCTAAAGGCGTTATGATTATGGGCGTATTTGGGTTTATTATGATTTCAGCGGCAGGTTTTGCTGAAGTTTTAAAAGCCACCCAAGCAATTGATTCGTTGGTATCCGCAACGGTCAGTATGGTGGGGGATAGTAAGTTGTTAGCTGCGACTTTAATGCTCGTTACCGGCTTATTAATTACCATGGGTATTGGTTCATCGTTTTCGACGATTCCAATTATCGCATCGATATATGTACCGCTTGCTTTGTCGTTTGGTTTTTCACCGTTAGCGACGGCAGCATTGGTTGGTGCGTCAGCAGCGTTAGGCGATGCCGGTTCTCCGGCGTCAGACTCAACGTTAGGACCAACATCGGGTCTCAACGTAGACGGCCAGCATGACCATATCTGGGATACGGTAGTACCAACATTTATTCATTTTAATATCCCGCTAGTATTGTTTGGAATATTAGCAGCTATGACTTTGTAAGTATTTACTAGCAACATTTAACTGCGTTTCTCTGCACTTTTAGAGCAGTGACGCCAAATAAAAAGCGACAATGGCAACGAGTGTAACTAGCCCAATTTTTACACCAAGAAAATTGTCTTGTTTTTTTTCTATAGCATCAAAGTAACGCTCAATGGCGATAGCAATTGTCGTTGGGCGTTTATCTTTATCTGACTCAATTAGTGAAGCAATCCAAGTTTTTAAAGGTTTAAACTGATTTTTGGTTGGCGCAAAACTAGGCTTTCTTTTTAATTTTTCATCGGCACTTAAGTCTGCTGTTTGTTGTATAAACGGTAACTTGTCACAACACAGCTGATAAAACACGACGCCAGCGGCGTACAAGTCGGTTGTGTGGTTAACGTCTGAGTGCAATAAATATTCTGGAGGAGCGTAATAAGGACCTCCATTTAATCGAGTTGACGTCATGTCTTTACTTAAAACGGACAAACCGAAGTCAGCAATAAAAAGATTGCCCTTGTTGTCTAACATGATATTTTCTGGCTTTATATCTAAGTGTTTTACCCCAGCTTGTTGCGCATAATTAAGCCCTTCCATAAGCTGTTGAATTATATCTAATGTTTGTCCAGCTGATAGCGACTCACTGGCAATAATATTTTCTAAACTGTCGCCTTCAATCCAGTCCATAGTAATAAAGTGTAAATCTGCTACGTGATGGTATTCATGGAACTGAATAATATTTGGATGGATCAATTTTTTTACAGCAACTAGCTCATTGCGAAAGTTACTAATGGTACTCTCATCTTCAGTCAATGAGTTATCTAAAACTTTTAATGCGATCAAAGTGTCTGAATTCATATCTAACGCTTGATAAACAAGGCCGTAGCGACCTTTGCCTTGTAGGCTTTCAATCTTATATCGGTCAAGCAGTATTTGACCTTTACAAACAACAGGCAGGCCTGCAAAATTGTGGCAGATTTTTTGTTCATCCTTCGTTAAATCTGTCTTACTCTGATCGATGTTTTTCATATTGCTTAGCTAATACTCCGTTGATATTCTTACTGTGATAAATTAATTCATGAAAAGTGACTAAAAAAACTAATTAATCTAAATAAAAAGTATCCATTGAGGCTGAATTTAGTTAAATTTAACACTGGCTGATTAATAACGATCAGTCAGCGATAAATAAAATAATAATTAAAAAAGTTGTGCGCACCCTAAGTATTTTAAGTCTTTTTTACATAATTGGTAGCTTTAACAGCTATGCCGATCAAAATTGGAGTCAGCAGAATCTAGCTGTCACAGTCTCTGCCGTTCAAAAATCCACAGAAATATATCAAGAAAATGTTACTCAAAGTAGTATAAATGCCAGCTTATCAATAACTAAGCTATTTAACGGCGTTGGCGCAAAGTTTTCAGCAGATATGGCAACATCGAAATTTTCTGATTCTAGTTCTATGAATGATATTAGCGGAGAGCTAGATTACGCCGTTAGCTTAGAAAGTCGGATTTTTCTAAGCTCAGTAATGGATGTAGACGTTTACGTTAAACAAAGTGAAAAGGTAGCATCAGTAGACCTAGAGCAAGCGAGATTTCAGTCAGACTTTTCAAGTATTGTTTCACGAGAGGTTAGTTCTCAAGGTGTATTATGGACGATAGGTCGTGCCAGTCAAAATCGCTCTTTAACTGTTGCGCTAGATCGAAACCTTGATACAGAAAACTTTACCGACACTAATTTGCTATTGAAAGAAAGCAACACATTAGCAGCATCAGTTGTTTATTCTGATCGAATATCAGAAGACTCACACTTTTTAGTACGAGTGGGTCAACGTCAAGCAAAAACCGATTTTTCCAATACAAACAAACAAAAGCTTGATATCACAAACGCATACATAGGTCTTAGAACTGCTTATCTTGGCAACAGCCAACTTGATATATTGATTGGTAATAGTCATCAATATCAAAATGATAATGCCTTAGAGTCAGATCTTTTTTCATGGCAAATTGCTAATAGAATTAAGTTAAGTGACGATTTTATATTTAATTTAGAGACGACAAGACAGTTTGACAGCTCGCCCGATGCCAATTTTGGCAGCGTAGAACAAACAGGTTACAGTGCTAACTTAGTTTGGAACGTAAATCAGAGCTGGTCGCTAAACTCCTATCTGACATACAAAGACTACCAATTTGGCAACGATATTTCAGCGGATAGTTTGGGTATAGAGCAGAGCATAAAGTGGAATTTATCTGATTATTTATCCATTTCATCAAGTCTGCGTTATGAAAATTTAGATGGTTCTCGACAAGCGCTTGTACACGACGGCTTTAATTGGTCTGTGAGCATGAACTGGGAGATTCTATAGTGTCGCAGTTAAGTATCAAACATCTGCTTAATACAACGATGATTGTTATGTTGTTCATATTGTCTGTTTGGGCTAAGCCATCCTTTGCAAGTGAATACCAATTAGGCCCAGGCGATGAAATTGAAATTTTTGTTTTTCAAGAGCCTGAACTAAACGTAAAAGCCAAAATAAGCCAAGCTGGATTTATTAATTTGCCATTAATTGGACAAGTTAATTTAGAGGGTTTAACTGGTGAAGAAGCTAAATCAAAAGTAGAAAACTTGTTTAAAGATGGATACTTAGTTAATCCTTATGTTACGTTAACAGTTCGACAATATCGTCCGTTTTTTATTCATGGCGAAGTAAAAAGCCCAGGCAGTTATAAATACCAGGCTGAATTGACGATAGAACAAGCAATAGCGTTATCCGGTGGACTTAAAGATCGTGCATCTAGCTCGGAATGGATTGTTCGACGCGGTTATCCCGAAATTACGTTTAAGGCAAAAAAATCAACGATTATTATGCCAGGTGATGTTATCAAAATAGAGAAGAGCTTCTTCTAAGATGGATGAAAAAAACAAACAAATACATCAGCTAGATGATGTTATAGACCTAGGAGAACTATTTTCGATCGTTTGGTCGAGAAAATGGTTTGTGGTCTTGTGTGTTTTGTTGTCCGGTGTTTTAACTTATAACTACTTACTTAAGGTTCCTGATAGATTTACGTCGTCTACCTTAATAATGTTTAAAGAAACCTCTTCAAAAGCAGATGCAATTCAAAACATTATGACCAGTGGCTTAACCGTTGCTGATAATACTGAAACTGAGCTTGAATTATTAAAAAGTCGCCGTTTTGCAGGCCAAATTGTTGACAACTTAAACTTAATTCATAATGTTCATTATCAAATGCAATCTGGTTATGAGCCATTTATCCACTCAGAGCAGTTGCTTGTTAAAAATCGCTCTTATGCTATTGATATACTTAGTAAACACATTAAAGTGTCGCCAAAAGCCGGAACAAACCTGGTTGAAGTATCCTACGAGTCTCACTCCCCAACGCATTCAGCTATTGTCGCTAACGAAATTGCCAAAACCTTCATTAATTTTAAAGAAGAAATTATGGAAGGGAAGAATAAAGATAATGCCTACTGGTTAGAATCAAAGCTTTCTGGGGTAAAGGAAAACTTGCTAGAAGCCGAAAGCAAAATAGCGGAGCATCAAAATGAGCATGGGTTTATCGATATTAATAGTGCCATCGCAGTAGAGAAATCAAAGCTCGAGAAGTTAACAAAAGAAAAATACGACACCACACGTGAGGTTGAGCGCTTACAAATATTAAAGCAGCAAATACTTCAGCATAAATACTCGCCAGAAGAACTCTTCAGTATCCCTGCTGTGGCTAACGCCAAAGCGTTGGGGCAAAGTAAAATTAAACTGCAAAACACGCAAGAGGCGTTTGGCCAAGTAAAACTTAGGTACGGGCCAAAGCACCCAGCATATATTAAGGCTAAATTGTTATTTGAAGACGCTCGTGCTGACGTTACGCTAGAGTTAGACAGTCACATAAAAACGTTAGATAAAACCTTACAACTTGAGAAGTCCAACTTGTCTTCTGTAGAAGAGGCGTTAACAAAAGCAACGTCTAGATTGCGTGATTTAGGAATGATTGAGTTTGAATATCAAAAGTTAAGGCGTGAATTTGATGCAAATTTAGAGCTTTATGAAAACTTAATGAAGCGTCTCAAAGAGTCTGAGATGATGCGCGATTTAGCAAATGCATCAAATCTTTTAGTTGTAGAAAAAGCTGAAGTAAGCTCAAGCCCAAATAATAAAAAGTCAGTACTCATATATACATTAGCGGCGCTAGCAAGCGCGCTGTTAGCGGCTATGATAGTACTAATAGAAGCTATGCTAGCCAGCAAAGTGCTGCAGTTTAGAAAAGTTGCTAGATCCTATAACACTAAAATAATCGGTGTCGTACCAAAAATAAAAGTACGAGGAGTGCGTAAAAAACCTCTTGTCCAACTCGACCCGTCAAAGCATATGAATTTTATGGAAGCACTTCGCTCAACCCGAACGAACATTTTGCTTGATGGTAAGTTATCGAGACAAAAAGTCATTGCTGTTACATCAATTACTCCAAACGACGGTAAATCAAGTTTATCTATTCAACTTGCCAATAGCTTTTCTGAACTTGAAAAGACCATACTTGTGGATGCTGACTTACGTTTTCCATCAATTGGCGATGCACTAGGTATTAATGTTAACAGTCCGGGTCTTACAAACTTAATCGCTAAAAAACAAAAGCTTAGTGAAAGTATTCATAGGGATACAGAATACAAATATCATGTTTTAACCGCTGGTTTCCAGTCAAAAAATCCATTGCTTTTTTTGTCTCAACCTAGACTAAAAAAGATAGTCGATGCGTTAAAATCAAACTATGAACGAGTAGTCTTAGAATGCCCACCAGTAATGTCAGTTAGTGACGCGTTTGTTATATCAAAGCACGTTGATAGTATTTATCTGATTGTTGATGTAGAAAAAACCAGTCAGAATGAATTAAGTAACTGTTTAGAAGAACTCGCACAAGCTAATATTATTGTTGGCGGCATAATATTGAATAAGGTTAAGAAAACCGAGAAGTACTACACTGGAGTATATTCAAAATATTTAAAAGCAGATTTATCAAAAGCAAGAACCGCCTGACTTAAATAATTATCAACTTTTAAACCAGTCTTTATCATCATCAGCTATTATTATTCTTAACCAATTCAAAGGAGTAATGTGTGCGCTGTAATAAAATCCTCTTTGTATTCCTCTCCTTGTTTTTAGGATCGCCATCAGCCGGTGCTGCTGAGCAAGTATCGTTGCAATTAAAGTGGATGCATCAGTTTCAGTTTGCTGGTTATTATGTCGCATTAGAGAAAGGTTATTTTAAAGAAGCTGGTTTTGACGTTACTATTAGTGAGCGTAATCCAAAAACCTCGCCTATTAATGATGTTCTCGAAGGGCGCGCTGATTTTGGCATTGCAGATTCGAGTATTGTTCTGCACCGTTTATTGGATAAAAAAGTCGTTATCGCTTCGACGATTTTCCAATCGAGCCCTTTGGTTTTAATGAGTTTAAAATCAGAGAATATAACTAGCCCTTATGATTTAGTTGGCAAGCGTATTATGTATCAACGGTCTGTTGATGATGCCTCTATTCAAGCTATGTTGCAGTTGTTCAACATTAGTAGCGAGCAGTTTACCTATGTCCCACACAATTTTAATAATTGGGCATTAGTAGATGAACAAGCGGACGTACTTTCAGCTTACTTATCGAATCAGCCTCATTTGTATAGAAAAGCAGGCTATGAGGTAAATGTGCTTGACCCTAGTAGCTATGGAATCGACTTTTATGGAGATCTTATTTTTACTACAGAGTCGCGCGTCCGTTCTGATATGGAAGGGGTTAAACGTTTTGTAGAAGCCGCGAGAAGGGGATGGCAAGACGCGGTGAATAATCCTGAGCAAGCAATCGACTTAATATTAAATAAATATAGCCCAGATGCTGATAGAGAGAAGTTACAGCTTGAGGCAAAGTCGACGCAGCAGCTTATTAAAGAGCGTTTTGTTTCAATCGGAACTGTATATCCAGAACGTTTTGAGCGCATCGCACAAGCCTACATAGATTTAGATATGGCAAATGCAGGTTCTTCAATAGCGGGATTGTTGCTGTCTGATTACCAAGCAAAGCCTTTTCAACTATCGTCAAATGCAATAGTTGTGTCAGTCGCAGGATTAATCATTTTATTCGGCTATTTGGCTTACCAAATGATATTTAATCGTCGTTTACAAGCGTTGGTCAAAGATAAAACGATAGCATTGGAAAGAGCAAACGACTATTTAAGTCATAATGTGGCGCTATTAGAAGAAAAAAATGAAGAGCTAGCACAATCAACAGAAAAAGCGGAAGTAGCAACGCGATCCAAATCAGCATTTTTAGCAAACATGAGCCATGAAGTTCGAACACCAATGAATGGAATTTTTGGTTCTCTGCAACTTATAAAGCTAGAGAACTTACCGGCGAATGTAAAACAACTAGTTGATCAAGCGTTAATATCTAGTTCATCTTTATTGACTATTATCAACGATATATTGGACTTCTCTAAAATAGAAGCAGGCAAATTATCATTGGAAACGGTTCCTTTTTCATTTAGGCGTATTTTAGATACTGTATTGGCACCACAAATTGCGTTAGCTCAAAGCAAAAACATTACATTAGAAACAGTCATTGATAGCGATTTTCATGATGGTTGGATTGGAGATCCGACGCGGATACAGCAAATATTGACCAATATTATTTCTAACGCCGTAAAGTTTACCGATGCAGGCGGAGTGATTATCAAGATTAGCGCGAGAGAAAATAAAGGTGACGTTACTCAGCTTTTGTTTACTGTAAAAGATACAGGTATCGGAATGGATGATGAGTCTGTCAGTAAGCTATTTTATCGCTTTGAGCAAGCAGACACATCGATTACAAGAAAGTTTGGTGGTACAGGGCTTGGAATGTCAATTACCTATATGTTGGTTGAACAAATGGGCGGAAATATTCAAGTAGAGAGTGACCTTGGTAAAGGCAGTTGCTTTACGATTACAATACCACTAAAACCCGATTATTCATTTTCTTCGCCTAGCAACATACAAAAAGAGGAAGAACTTGATATTCCTGATTTCGCATCGAAGCGAATTTTAGTTGCGGAAGATAACAAAGTGAACCAAATGATATTTCGCGCCATATTGTTAAAAACCGGTTGTGAGTTCGAAATAGTTGAAAATGGTCAGTTGGCCGTTGATTTAGCTCATGAACGAGATTTTGACTTAATATTGCTGGATATCCAGATGCCCGTTTTAGATGGCTTGTCGGCTTGTAAAATATTGAAAAGTAAGTCAATCGCTAGTCCAATAATTGCTGTAACTGCCAATGTTATGGCTGAAGATATAACTGAATACCAAATAGCAGGCTTTGACGATTATGTTGCTAAGCCTATTGATATAAGCAAATTTTATTTGGTTTTAATGGACCATCTAATCTGAACTATGGACGTTAATACACATGGCTAACATTAGCTTTTTAATCGATTTAGCAGAAACATCATTAATCAAATCTATACAGCCCGGTATATCAGGACCAGGCAGACAATCGTTTTATTGCACTGAACAAGGTGAGGGCCTAACTAAGCTTAAATCAGAGCCAGCAGACATTGCTCTTATACAAAGCAATCGGTTTTCTGCATCAGATTTAGCCTTGGTAAAAGAATTAAATGAGTCTACCGAAACTGAGATAATTATCTTTAGTGATGGAAAGCCAAATGCCTATTTAGATGAGGCAATGTTTAATGGTATTACTTATCACTTTAGAGCTCCCTTCGATATAAAGAATATTACCGTTACCCTTGATGAGCTTGTGGAAGACTTAGGGGAACAAAAGCATGTTTCAAAGTCAGCGAAAAAAAGTGTATTAGATCAGTTTGGGCTACTTTTGGGATCATCAAAACCAATGCGAAAGCTGTATCGCACTTTACGCAAAGTAAGCGCTACGCAGGCTAATGTTTTCGTAAACGGTGAGAGCGGGACTGGTAAAGAGCTTGTCGCCAATACAATACACTTAGTCAGTAGTCGAGCGAACGGCCCCTTCGTCGCTGTCAACTGCGGTGCATTGAGTCCAGAGTTAGTGGAAAGTGAATTGTTCGGTCATGTTAAAGGCGCATTTACCGGCGCCAATCGTGATCACAAAGGTGTGTTTGAGCAAGCAAATAATGGCACATTATTTTTAGATGAAATTACCGAAATGCCACTGGAGCACCAAGTTAAATTACTAAGAGTGTTAGAAACAGGAGACTATAGGCCTGTTGGCAGCGACAAGACTTTGCATTGCGATGTAAGGGTAGTGGCAGCTTCAAATAGAGTAATGGGTGAAAACTTTAACGAGTTTATTAGAGAGGATCTATATTACAGGCTAGCTCAATTCCCAATTCAAATGCCGCCGCTTAGAAATAGAGGCGATGATATTGTTGGTTTGGCTCAGCACTTTTTAGCATACCGGAATATGGAAAACGGTTCGGCTAAGTCAATGTCTGCAGAGGCGGTAGATATGTTAGAAGCACACCATTGGCTTGGTAATGTACGAGAATTGAAGCACGTGGTCGAGCGCAGTTTTATTTTAGCCGAAGATGTAATTGGACCCGAGCACATACTTTTTGATGAGCTTGCATCGAGTGAAGAAACCAATGCCGAGCCTGGAATTCCACTAGACGTTCCCTTAGAAGATATTGAAAAAATAGCGATTGAAAAGAACTTAGAAAAAAATAAAGGTAATAAATCTGAAACAGCGGAAAAATTAGGTATCAGCGTAAAGACGCTATACAACAAGCTAGAAAAGTACAGTGAGGATTAACTCACTGTTCAGTGCAATTATTAAAGCTGTTGGGAGATCCTACACTAGCCACCAAAATCCGGGGTGGTGGGAGAAACATCCATCATCGCCAAAAACTTCTCGCTGTTAAGTAACTTAGGTTCAAAGTGGGGGTTTCCCTTGATCTGCTCCGAATGCAAACTCAGTGAAACAGACTGCTCGTGCCAATTATATTGTTTGATAGCGGCTATTTTAATTAGGCTACGCTCTTTTGATAGCATACCTGTATGACAGTCAATCACAGCAAATGATATTAACCAAGATTTAGTATTAAACACAAAATCAGAAAGTTGCAGGCTTTGCTCGTCGCTACTTTTAGCAAGATAACTAAACACTTCGTTAGTGGATCTTAAGTGTATCTCTTGCTCTGTTCGATTATCGGCTACCTCTTCTTTCGCAATAGTTGCTTGGAGTAAGCTTGGATCTGAACTCATTCCCCAAAGGTCGGTGCCCATCCAATAGTAGCCATAACCATAATAACGATACAACTCTGTTTCAAAATGACGAGATACCGTTTCCTGCTCCTCTACATCTGGACTCTGTAGTAACTTTTCGGTATCGATACTTAGGCAAACCTCTTTTGCGTCCAGGTTCACATAATAGACTGAAACTGGTGATACTAAGAGCTTTTGGCTCAGTGGATTCCACTTTTGCGGGTCAACAACTAAATATCGAACGACATGGTCTTCATCAGTAAATAAAAGATCTGCAACAAAGCCATACGTGCCATCAATTGTCTTAATTTTAAAGCCAATTAGAGTATTAATGTTTATGTTCATTTCGCGTCTCCGTTTTCAACAGTTTGCTCAATAGCTTCTTTCGATAAGAGCACATTAAGCGATGCCGGTTTTATTGCGATGTTTATTTCTGTTGATTCAAAAGTCTCACCGTCGATGACATATCCAATCGGGTTTTTACTTCGAATCTTAATTGTTTCCACCTTAGCTGTATGAATCGAGTCAGGTGCAGGGTTTTCTGATACTCCAGCGACGATTAAGCTTGCTACATCAGTGAAGTTTTCGAGAGATGTATTGCTCTCATCAAACCAAGTAACATTTAATAGTCCATCGTGGAAATCGGGTTTGCCGTCGCCTTGGGCTAAAACCGTAGAGAAAGGTGCAGCGTTGGCAACGACTAAACTACGCGTCTGTATATGTTTTGCTTGATTTGAGTCAAATTGGACCATTAAATCCAATTGCTCAGACGTATTCAGTGCTTGCCAAAATCCATGTAAATATGCAAATTGACCAAGTTTGTTTTTAGCATCTCGATCGGCAGACGATATCATTTCTTCTTCTATACCAACGGCTGATACAAGCAGCATGGTTTTTTCGTTACAAATTGCGGTGTCCATAGCAATCGTGTTGTTACTCACGATATGTTTTATGGCGGTTTCTACGGGTATAATTTTACTGGATACGCCAAACAGTGTATGGGCCAATGCATTGGCTGTACCTAATGGGATTATGCCAAACTTGATATCAGTATTAGTCAACTCTGTTGCAACTTCAGCAAGCGTGCCATCTCCACCCGCCGCGATGACAAGTGATGTGCGCTTATCGATTGCTTCTTTTGCCCAGTCCTGTGCACTTTTGGTTTCGGTTGTTTCTACAACAATTAGATTAAACCTTTGTTCTAGATAGGCCTGAATTTTATTTTTGTATTTTGGCCATTTACCTTTACCCGAGACAGGATTAGCAATTAACCAAGCAGGTTGCATTAAGGTTAAAAGGCCAGCTTCTCGATACTGAATCAGCCTTTTCAATTGTTTTTTGTTTAAACCGGCTTGATTACGAATATCAGTGATACTGCTAAGGACGTCTCTTACCTCTTTTTCTGGGTGTTTTGCCAGCAAATAAGCAGCAACACAAAATAAAGAACGACCTCTGCCTAAAGCACAATGCACCATAACCGGCTTGTTTTGTCTTCGTTTGTTATCAATCCAATTTAATGCTTGTCTCAATTGCTCAGGGGTTGGGCTACGATGATCTAGAATGGGAATGTTTAAGTAATCGATATCTAGAAAACGACTACTCCAGTCTAACGCGTCGAACTCAGCGGTGACATCTAATACCGCCTTGACGTCATGTTCTTCTAACTCCATAGCCTCTTCCGCAGATAAGCGGCTGGCTAGGTATATATGATCTTGAATGTGATGAATGTAGTGTCTGTTTCTTTTAACGTCTTTACGTTTTGCGATCGTGTTGTATAACTGTACACCAACCATAAAAGGTAGAAAGATAAACCGAATCGCGACCGGGATAGAACCATCGGTACGTTTTCTAAAAATTCTTGGCTGATTCGTCATGTAAGCAACAAACACGACTAACAGCGAAATAGCGATCCAGTTAAGCAAAACACTCAGGATCACAGAGTCGATTTGAGTTGCCGTGTAGGCCAGTAGAGCGCCAAAAAATCCGTATAAATACTCTATGTACATGAAAAACCTCAGTTGAAGTGGATTCAACGGTTATTAGTTAATTATAGAACTAAAGCTAGAACCATGCCTTATTTGTAACTTGTTGAAATTGCGTGTTTTTATTTTTGTTGGTTAGATATAGACAAGATCCCTGCTGTATTTACTGTAAATATTACATAAGCATCAGGTCATTTATTCAAGAACACAGAGAATTTCAGCTAAATATTGTAGGCATAGTTTATGTCCTAGGTTTGTAAAGTCGTTTAATAACAATCTGTTAGTGTTTTTATTGTAGGTTTGGCACAAAGCTGGCTACTTTACTCTGTTTTTCTGAATTAAGTAGGTTGTACAAGATGAAACAGCATTATGACCCAGGTCCCCTAGTATTTATCGAGGCTAGTCAATTTTACGAAGACTTAGCCAATCAAGTAGAAGACTTGTCTGTTCGGCACGGACTTATAAAAGTATCTACGGTTTTTCAACAGCTAGCAGGCAAAGTAAAACAATGGATGTCATCGAGTCATGATACCGATGTTATTCATTTGATAATGTCTAATTGGAATAATCACTTTTATCAAGCGCGAGTGGGCAATACGTCAACACCAGAGCTATCGTTACTTGAACAGCGCTTAAAAATAGAGAATGAACATCTTAGTGAACTTCGAAGCACATATCAGTTGTCAAAATCTGAAGTTGAAAAACGCAGAGTGGCTGACCTAATTGCGACTTACTTTGATGCTATCGAAGTACTGAAAAAGTTATCTAATCAAGCAAGGAGTGAACACAATGCCTAAGGTTGGAGTAAAAGCCCCTGTTATTGAAAAAAAAGTAGAGCAGTTACTTATTCCTTTTCAGCGATTTATTGATGATCAAACGACGAGTAGTAAGGTTTTACTAGTGACGACTATAGTGGCATTGATAATTGCAAACTCAAACTATGCTGATTCCGTTTACGGGGGATTACATGCCCTGTTTGGGCTAGCAGTGAATGATAATTTGTATCAGATGTCGATATTGCATTGGGTTAACGACGGGCTAATGGCTTTATTTTTTCTACTATTAGGTATGGAAATTAAGCGAGAGGTTCTAGTCGGTGACTTAAGTTCGCCAAGCAGTTTAATACCAGTTTTAGCCGCCGCAGCTGGTGGTATGTTTTTCCCAGCGACTATATTTGCTGTACTCAACTACAATACAGAATATATCGCGGGTTGGGGTATTCCGATGGCGACGGATACGGCGTTTGCCGTAGGAATATTAGCTTTGTTAGGGACTCGAGCCCCTCTGGCCGCCTTTGCTTTCTTAACTGGCTTAGCAATTATCGATGATATTGGCGCGATTATGGTAATCGCATTGTTTTACACAGACTCTATAAATAGCTTTTACTTGCTGTTGTCAGCAATTCTAACCGGAGTCCTGTTCTTCTTTAATTTTATCGGCATTCGTCGTCCATTTATGTACATGTTCGTTGGTATTTTATTGTGGTTGTCAGTTTTAAGCTCTGGTGTTCACGCGACTATTGCCGGTATCTTAATAGCGGCGGCAATACCAGCTAGGCCTAAACATAAACCGACCGTAATGGTTGAAAAACTATCAAAAATTACTCAACGTTTTCAGCGTATCGTTATCAATAAAGGTAGCCGAAAGCCTGTACTTGCTTCCAAAACACAACACGAATTAGCAGAGCAATTAAAGGTTACGGCAAATCAAGCGACCACTCCACTACGTAGATGGGAGCAGTTACTTCATACACCAGTGGGGTTACTTGTTTTACCAATATTTGCCTTCTCTAATGCCGGTGTACAGTTAGATTCATCAAGTTTATTGGAAACGCTAAATAGCACCTTGGCCTGGGGGATCTTTTTAGGACTCGTTGTAGGTAAAGGGCTAGGTATTCCATTTATGGTTTGGTTATCGATAAAAACAGGTATTGGCCAATTACCCAAAGGACTAACCATGAGACACATAGTTGGACTTGGGATGCTCGGCGGTATTGGTTTTACCATGTCTATATTTATCACAGGTTTAGGTTTTGAAAACAGTTTAGAAACGCAAGCCATTGCAAAAACAGCAATTCTTGTTACTTCTTTGTTTGCCGGTGTGGTAGGTTATATTTTGTTCAAGTTTGCGCCAACTAATAATTCATAACAAGGAGTCACCATGCCGGATAGTCAGTATATCTCTGAATTGAAAAATCGTATTACAGAGAGAAATCCAAACCAGATTGAGTTTATGCAAGCCGTTACTGAGATACTAGATAATGTCGCAGAAGAGTTAGAGGATAACGATGAGTACCGAAGGTATCGTATCTTTGAGCGCTTAACTGAACCGGATAGAATCATTTCATTTAAAGTTGAATGGTTAGACGACAGAGGCTGTGCTCAATTGAATAGAGGTTGGCGCGTTCAACAATCGAATTTAATTGGGCCTTATAAAGGGGGATTGAGATTTCATCCAACTGTAAGTGAATCTGTGATTAAATTTTTAGCGTTTGAACAATGTTTCAAAAATGCGTTAACAGGTTTGCCTTTGGGCGGAGGTAAGGGTGGATCTGACTTTGATCCAAAAGGTAGAAGCGATCATGAGATTATGAGTTTTTGCCAAGCGTTTATGACACAGCTTTATCGTCATATAGGAGCAAACGTTGATGTACCCGCTGGAGATATCAATGTGGGCGCACGAGAAATCGGCTTTTTATACGGCCAGTACCGTAAAATACGGAATCAGTTTAGCGGTGTGCTAACTGGAAAGGCAATAGAAATGGGCGGAAGTTTAGTTCGCACAGAAGCCACCGGTTTTGGTGTTATTTATTTTCTACAGCATGTTCTTGAACATAAAGAACTGGAATTAGAGGGCTTAACGTTAACAATATCCGGTGCTGGCAACGTAGCCCTATTTGCAGCGAAAAAAGCACTAGAGCAAGGTGCTAACGTTATTACTTTATCAAACTCTCGAGGCGTACTTTTTAAAGATAATGGCTTTAGTAACGATGATATTGAGTGGTTAATTAAATATGACAATATCAAAGACAATACTTTGTTGTCTTTTGCAGAAGAGCGAGATGGTGAATGGCGAGCGGGTGAAAAACCATGGCAATATAAGTGTGATGTTGCTGTGCCTTGCGCCACTCAAAACGAAATGAACGGTGATGAAGCATCAACACTTATTAAAAATGGCTGCAAAGTGGTCATTTGTGGTGCAAATATGCCTTGTACTTCCGAAGCAATTGAAGCTATTCACAATGCAAAAAACTGTTGCTACATTCCCGGTAAAGCATCAAATGCTGGTGGGGTAGCCGTTTCTGGATTAGAGATGTCACAAAACGCGGGCTTTGAAAGTCAGACCTTTGAATATTTAGACGGTCGTTTACGCGACATTATGAAACACATACATGGTCAGTGTGTTAAATGCGGTGAAAGTGATACTGGCGACGTAAATTATGAACGTGGTGCAAGTGTTGCAGGCTTCCATATTTTAGCTAAAGCCATGTTAGCACAAGGCGTGTAGGGCTTGAAAACTCTACATATTACCTAAAAGTTGCAAAAAAGTGGTTATTTTTACGGATTATACGAAAACAACTGTTGAATTTTATAAATAGGTTCCATAGGATAAGCCTTGTCTCAACTAAAGGATAAAATAATGAACAAAAGTGAACTAATCGAAAAAATGGCACAAAGTGCTGACATGACTAAAGCTGACGCAGAACGTGCACTTAACAGCCTAGTTTCTACAGTAACTGAAGAACTTGCTAAAGGCGGCGACGTTTCTTTAGTTGGTTTCGGTACTTTCAAAGTTAATGACCGTGCAGCTCGCACTGGCCGTAACCCTCAAACTGGTGAAACTATTCAAATTGCTGCTGCTAAAGTTCCTGCTTTCAAAGCTGGTAAAGCAATCAAAGATGCAGTTAACGCATAATTTACCGAGTCTCTCGATAAGTTGACAAAAAAAGCCTCATTGGAGGCTTTTTTTTATTTTCACGATAAATTTTTCTGTACATTGTTAAAACGTTATATAAAATAAATGAGAATCATTCTCAATTAGAAAAATGAATAACATAAACAAAGGGTACACAATGAAACGTTTATTTTTAATTGCTATAACGCTTTTCACTTCTCTTACTTCTACAGTGGCTCAAAGTTCAGACACTGTTAATATTTACTCTTTTCGTCAGCCATTTCTTATTGAGCCTATCTTAGAAAAATTTACCGCTGAAACCGGTATCAAGACAAAAGTTGTGTTTTCTAAAAAAGGGTTAATTGAACGTTTAAAACGAGAAGGTAAATACAGTCCAGCAGACGTAGTGTTAACTTCGGATTTTAATAAGTTACTTCAGTTAAAAACAGAAGGTTTGACTCAGAAAATCGATTCTAATTTGGTAAACGATATTGTCCCATCACAGTTTCGTGATGAAGGTGATCATTGGATTGCTCTTACTAAACGAGCTCGCGGTTTGTACGTAAGCAAAAATTCTAGTGTTGATGTAAGTACTGTTAAATATGAAGACTTGAGCGATAAAAGTTTTGCAGGAAAAGTTTGTACTCGCAGTGGTAAACACCCGTACAATTTAGGGTTAATCGCTTCAATGATTGCTCATCACGGTGAGGCAGATACTGAATCTTGGCTAAAAGGTGTAAAATCAAACTTAGCACGTAAGCCACAGGGCAATGATCGTGGCCAAGTAAAAGCCATTAAAGAAGGCTTGTGTGAGATTTCACTTGGTAACAGTTACTACTTTGGCAAAATGTTAACGGATGAAAAACAGAAGCCTTGGGCTGATGCGGTAAACCTAGTGTTTCCAAACCAAAAAGACCGTGGTGCTCATATAAACGTTTCTGGTGCGGTGATCACTAAACATGCACCAAACAAAGATAACGCGAAAAAATTATTAGCCTACTTAGTTGATGAATCAGCGCAACAACAATATGCATCGCTAAACATGGAGTATCCAGTTAATCCAGCAGTCAGTGCATCAAAAATGGTATTGAGTTGGGGCTCGTTTAAAGAAGACTCGCTTCCTTTAACAGAAATCGCAAAGTATCGAGAGCAGGCGCTAAAACTTGTGGATAAAGTTAAATTTGATTTATAACTACACAGATATCCAATGCAGTTAAAAACTTCTAGGCTGACCTATGCGTCAGCCTTTCTCGCATTAATAATAGCGCTACCAATTCTGGCGTTAGTCGTCACATCGTTTACAGAAGCGGGTCAAAGCTTTCAACATATTCGTGAAACGGTTTTATCAGACTATGTTGTAAATACAATAACTCTAATGGCCGCCGTAGGTTTACTTGTTACTTTAATCGGCGTTCCAGTTGCGTGGCTGGTGGCTTGTTGCGAGTTTTCAGGTAAACATTTATTTAATTGGGCATTGGTATTGCCCTTAGCGATGCCAGGATACTTAATTGCGTATACATACACTGACCTATTTGATTACGCTGGTCCGATTCAGACTACGCTTCGAACTTGGTTTAATTGGAGCTCACCGGATGATTATTGGTTTTTCGATATACGTTCTTTAGGTGGCGCAGCTTGTATGTTGGCTCTAGTACTATTCCCATATGTGTACTTGATGGCCAAGGCAAACTTTTTAAACCAAAATGCATCACTAACGCTTGCCGCTAGAACCTTAGGTTACTCGCCACTTCGAAGCTTTTTCTCAGTCTCTCTACCAATAGCGAAAAACTCCATCGTTGCAGCGGTTTCATTGGTTCTTATGGAAACTTTGGCCGATTTTGCCACGGTTCATTATTTTGCAGTAAATACACTTACCACTGCAGTTTATGACACTTGGCTTGGTTATTATGACCTAGCCAGCGCAGCGAAGCTTTCGGTATTAATGATAGTGGGTGTTTTTGCGCTAATTGTACTAGAACATAAAACCAATAAACGCGGTAAAGACAGTAATAGTGCAAAAATGTCGATCCAGCCGCTGACTTATCAATTAAAAGGATCAAAAAATATATTAGCAGTATTATTTTGTAGTCTGATCTTTATCGCAGGGTTTGCAGTTCCTGCATTCGTGCTACTTAACTATGCCATTGACTATTACCAAGAAGTTTGGTCGTTAGAGGTACTGCAGTACGCTTGGAATAGTGCTTATATAGCGATAGTAGTGTCAATGTTGAGTGTAATAATTGCCTTGGTACTGAATGTCAATTTAAGAAGCAATAAAACGAACTTATCTAAAAACAGTCTAAATATTGCAAGCCTTGGATACGCGGTACCTGGGACGGTATTAGCAATTGCCGTACTTATCCCACTAAGTGGGTTAGATCATACAATTAACGATATAGCTGGCGCTTTTGGGTGGACAACACCTGGACTGATATTAAGTGGCACCGTGGTGGCTATTATTTTCACCCATATTGTTCGTTTTTTAGCGATCGCTAACAATAGTATTAGAACCAGCTTTCAGCAATTAAATGTCAGTTATGATTGGGCAGCCAAAAGCTTAGGAAGTAAACAAAGTCGTCTGTTTCGTAAGATACATTGGCCTTTATTAAAAAGAAGCGCTTTTGTGGCGGGCTTGTTAATTTTTGTTGAGAGTATGAAGGAATTACCAGCAGCTCTGTTATTAAGGCCATTTAACTTTGACACGTTACCGACATATGTTTTTCAATATGCGAGTGACGAGCAATTGGAGCAGGCTGCACTGGGTGCAATATTAATTGTAATTGTTGGTCTTATCCCTCTTATTTTTATTAATCGCTCGATTGAACATAGCTAGAGCTAGGAAATATAAGTGTCGTTATTAACTATAAAAAATTTATCAGTAAGTTACGGTGATCAAGTTGTAATAAAAGACTTAGACCTGTCCATTTCAAATGGTGAGATAGTCGCACTATTTGGTCCATCTGGTAGTGGTAAAAGTACAATATTAAAAGCAGTTACCGGCCTTCTTAAACAAGTTAATGGTGATGTTTTACTGTCAGGGCGAGTGCTTAATGCAGATGATGTTAACTTGCCTACTGAACAGCGAAATATAGGGTTAATATTTCAAGATTACGCTCTGTTTCCTCATTTAACGGTACTGGAAAATATTGAGTTTGGGATAAAAAGGTGGGATTTAGCAAAACGTGAAGCAAAAGTAGAAGAGTTGTTATCCCTGATAAAAATGACGGAATATAAACATAGTTATCCTCATCAACTATCTGGTGGACAACAACAACGTGTCGCAATTGCGAGAGCGTTGGCAACTGAGCCGGAGCTACTATTGTTTGATGAAGCATTTTCTAACTTAGATCCTCAATTTAGATTTGAGTTAATCGAGGAAATCCGCGTCATTCTTAAGTCGTCAAATATTGCCGCTTTATTCGTGACACACAATCAAAATGAAGCTTTTGTGTTTTGCGATAGAATAGCCGTTTTGCAATCTGGAGAAATTGCTCAAATTGACACTCCCGGCGAGTTATTCAATTACCCCGCCAACGAATTTGTTACTGAGTTTTTGGGACCAGGTGTTTGGCTTCCTGCCGTTATTGAAAATCCAAGTCAGCTATCCAGTGAGTGGGGGCTTTTGCCATACGCAGGGAAAACGGACTTATCTAGTAAAATAGGCGAGCAAGTTAAGGTTTACTTAAGGCCGCATCAAATAGGTCTTCAAAGTAATAATAGTACAACGTCAACAACTCCTACCTTTATGATAGATAGTGAGCGTTTTGTTGGTGAGTTTTTTGAAAGCACTCTTAATTGGCACCATCAATCAATTAAAGTGCGTACCCACGATTCTTTTTATAATCAAAAAGTGAGGGTAAGAATAAAACAAGCAATCACCCAAGTGTATTTTTAGAGTTATTGCACCAATTTAACTCAATTTAAGCACCGCTATGGTGCTTTTTTTATGCCCCAAATATTATTTTCCACTTTAAGTTTTAAAAATCAACAAGTTAAGTTTTGGCACTCTTCTTTCAAAGCTATTACTAATTGTGAGATTAAAACTTAAAGGAGCGCTAATTATATGAAAATGGTAACCGCTATCGTCAAGCCTTTTAAACTTGACGATGTAAGAGAAGCCATCAGTGAGATTGGCATAGAGGGCTTGACCGTATCAGAGGTTAAAGGGTTTGGACGCCAAAAAGGACACACAGAGTTGTATCGAGGCGCTGAATACCAAGTGGACTTCTTACCTAAAATGAAGTTAGAGATTGCTGTGTTAGACGAACAAGTTGAACGTTTAATAGAAGTTATTCTGGAAACTGCTGGTACAGGTCGAATCGGCGATGGAAAGATCTTTGTCACAGAATTAGAGCAAGTCATACGGATACGTACTGGCGAAACTGACAACAATGCAATTTAGGAGCTAATATGGACGTTCAAATTTCTCATTTACAATATGCAATGGATACCTTCTACTTCTTAGTCTGTGGCGCTCTCGTTATGTGGATGGCGGCTGGCTTTGCTATGCTAGAAGCCGGTTTAGTCAGAGCTAAAAACACAACTGAAATTCTAACTAAAAATATCGCGCTTTATTCAATTTCGTGCGTCATGTATCTAATTTGTGGTTACGCAATCATGTATGACGGTGGTTTAGGCTTAATCGCAATAGAGTCGATTAATGAAGCTGAGGTTCTAAAGTCTTTCGCTGATAAAAAAGATCCTATGTTAGGTGATGCCGTTTATTCTTCTGCTGCAGACTTCTTTTTTCAAGTGGTGTTTGTTGCAACCGCCATGTCTATAGTTTCGGGTGCTGTTGCCGAACGAATGAAGCTATGGGTGTTCTTAGCGTTTGCGGTCGTAATGACAGGCTTCATTTATCCTGTAGAAGGTGCATGGACCTGGAACGGAGCTTCTGTATTTGGTTTGTATTCGTTAGAGGAGCTTGGTTTTTCAGACTTTGCTGGCTCTGGCATAGTTCATATGGCCGGTGCTTCCGCCGCATTATCAGGCGTTATCTTTTTAGGAGCAAGAACGGGAAAATATAGCGCCTCTGGTAAAGCTGTTGCAATACCGGGATCTAATATGCCATTAGCTGCGCTTGGTACTTTTATTTTGTGGATGGGATGGTTCGGATTTAACGGCGGCTCAGTGTTAAAACTTTCAGATATGTCCAGTGCGAACACGGTCGCTATGGTATTTTTAAATACTAATGCGGCAGCAGCAAGTGGTGTCATTGGTGCGTTAGTAACAAGTATGGTGCTGTTTAAAAAAGCTGATTTAACTATGGCGTTAAACGGTGCTTTAGCCGGGTTAGTCGTTATTACAGCAGAGCCTACAACACCAACGGCATTAACGGCTAGTTTATTTGGATTATTGGCTGGGATCATTGTTGTTCTGTCAATTTTAGGTTTAGATAAATTGAAAATCGATGATCCGGTGGGGGCCATATCAGTTCATGGTGTTGTTGGTTTGATGGGTTTACTTATTGTGCCAATTACTAACCCAGAAGTGAGTCTATTTGGACAAATTGTTGGAGCGTTAACTATCTTTCTGTGGGTGTTTGTGACCAGCTCGGCGGTATGGCTACTATTGAAAAAGACTGTAGGTCTGCGAGTAACTAAACAGCAGGAGTATGAGGGTATTGATCGATCCGAGTGTGGTATTGATGCTTACCCCGAGTTTATCAAAGGCTAAAGTATTTTAGTTAGACAAAACTAGCGAACTAATCGCTAGTTTTGTCTTGTTCTAAATATTTTTGCAATATAGGAGTATCTGCTAAGGCAATACCGGTTTGTTGTGTCTTAGCTTTGTACATGGCTTCATCTGCAGACTTGATTAATTCATTCGCTGTTTTGCCATGCATATCAAAGATCGCACCGCCAACGCTCGCTTCAACAATAATGTTTTTTACCGCTAGTTGAGAGGTTTCCACGGCGTAGGCACCGCTAATAACATCAAACTTAATTTTGGCTAGCTGGCTCAAATTAGTTAAATCAGAAATATTCGGTGCAAGTAACACAAATTCGTCCCCACCGTACCGTGCAACATAATCAGAACCCCGATTGAATACATTCAGTCTAGAACCCACTGATTTTAAAATCTGGTCTCCAACTAGATGCCCATATTCATCATTAATTTGTTTGAAGTTATCTAAATCAATGAACAATAGAGCAAAACTCTTTCCATAACGAACACCTTCGTTAACCATTTCGTCTAATTTTGCATTAAAAGACTCCCTGTTATTTAACAAGGTTAACGCATCTCTAAAAACATTCTCTTCAAGGCTTTTTACTAATGAGAATCTTTCTTTCGAAAATCGAATTGATCTTAACAAAAGTGACTTATGTAAATCAGACTTTGGAATATAATCCTGTGCGCCTAATTGAATTGCTCGCTCTCCCGTTACTTCATCGTCATAACCAGTTAAAACGATAATAGGGAAGTTAGTCGCAAACTTTTTAACTCTTACCAGTGTTTCAAGACCAACACTATCAGGTACATTTAAATCGATTATAATTAAATCGGGCGACATGTTTTTCATGCCATTTTCTAAATCTGCGACGGTCTCGAAACTATTCAAACTAAAATTTGATTTAAAGTTTCCGATCAACATCGATTTGACCAAATAAACATCATCTTTGCTGTCTTCTAACAAGTATAATAATTGATCATTCATTCTTAACTCATCCTTGGCAACTCATTATAATTAAACCAATAGTCGGTTGTTGTGTTTAATAGACTTATTAAATCACCTCTCTTAGAGGGCTTTATAAAATAAGATTTTGCTCCTAATTCATATGCTTTATCGATATCCTTTTGGTAATTTGACGTTGTATAAATAACTATCGCTAATTTATTTAGTAACTTTTGCTCTTTAAGTGCAGTTAAAATGTCAAACCCTGACATTTTTGGTAGATTTAAGTCTAAAAAAATCAAAGAGCTTTCCATCTCGTCAGAGACTTCGGACCTATCTAAAAATCGAAACAGATTATCACCATTCTCCATTACAGTAATATCGCAATCGCGCTCGCAATCTCTCATTCCGCTCTTAAAAAAATAGACATCATCAGGATCATCTTCTACTAAAATTATATGATTCATAGTCATTCGCCTATTTTGTTAATGTCACTTTAAAATTAGTGCCTTGAGACAACTCACTTTGACATTCAATTTTGCCACCGTGGACTTTGCATATCTGCTGACAAATAGCCAAGCCTATGCCACTTCCTTTATACTTATCTTTACCGTGTAAACGCCTAAATGGCTCAAATATTTGAGTACAATATTTAGACTCCATTCCAATACCGTTATCTTGTATATTAATAATAGTAAAATATGAGGAATTTTGTATTGAAATAGTAATAACAGGGGCTTGGTCCGACTTGAACTTAATCGAATTACTAATCAAGTTTTGTAATAACTGAATTAACAATGACTTATCTGCATGAATTGTTTCTTCGCCATTTTCTATTATTATATTGGCCTCACTGTCTTCAATGGCCATTTGCAATTGGTCGGTGGCGGCATTGACAACATCATTTAGCGAAAAAATCGTTTTTTGGACTGCAATACTATTTATTTGTGAGAGCCCCAAAATATCAGAAACCATAACCCTCATTCTTCCTGCCGCATCACGAATTCTGCTTAATTGAAAGTCACTGTCTTCGTCTAACTCATAGTCAGTCGCGAGTCGTTCTGAAAGCATGTCACTAAAGGCTGAAATTTTACGTAGCGGTTCCTGCAAATCATGAGACGCCACCATTGCAAAACGCTCCAAATAGGCGTTCGACTCTTGTAGTTTATCCATCAACTCTAACTGTTCGGTAATATCAATGAATGTGGTAAGCATTATTAAAGGGTTGTTGTAAATATCCCGTTTGATAATAGTTGTATTAGTGCTACACCAACGCCACCCACCGTTTTTATGACGATATCTATGTTTGTTTGACAGAGAAGTATTCACTGGTGATTGAATTATCAGTTCTATTTGATTTGATATATCCAATAAGTCATCTGGGTGATAAATGCTGAGCTTATCTTGAGCATTACGTAGGTCTTCTAATGTATAGCCCAGAATATCGGTGTATCGCTGATTTACCCGGACCACATTTTGTTGTGTTAAGTCAAATAAACTAATTCCACAAATGCTTGCATCAATAATATTTTCTAAGAAGTTTTTGTTGTCAGAAAGTTGCTGTTCAACTTCTTTTTGTGAGGTGATATCGATAGATGAACCAACTATCCGCACTACATCATTGTCAGCGTTTAAAATTGGATAAAGCGACGTGAAATACCAGCAGTTTTTACCTTGATAGGGGATCATTTCACTGTATTCGGATACTGACTTGATATCAACACAAGATTGGAAATGATGATTTAACTTTTCTACGATGTCTGCAGATAGCACTGTGCCCGATAATTCGGTTAGTAGTTTTCCTGCGACTTGTTCCGATGGTGCATTTAATCGCTCGCTAGCGGCACGGTTAAAGGTTAAAAAACGAAATTTTTCAGTGTCTTCAACTGACACGACCCAAATAGCATTATTCGCACCTTCATATATGGCGTTTAAAAGCTCTGTTTTCTCAGCAACTTGTTGCTTAAGTGCTTTACTGTCTTGTATATATCGCAGTGAACCCGACATTGAAATAGGCACGTTTTTATCATCGAAAATTGACTTACCAATAAAATTAAACCAGCCATACTCGCCACTGGAATTTTTACCTAGATACTCAATAGATAACCGTTCTTTTTTGTTAAAGAGGCTGTTTAATTGTGTTTCTACAATTCTTAGTTGGTCTGGATGAATGTGTTGTTTCCAGTTTTCCAACGACTCTTCTAGATGGTTATTCGCCCCAATCAATTCTGCGAACTTATCTGACCAAGTCATTTTTTTTGATGGAATATGATACTCCCAAATACCATCTTCAGCAGCGTTTATTGCTCGTTCTAGCTTTTTATGTGAGTCGACAAGTTGACGTTTTACTTCCTCTATTTCCGTTAAATTTTGAAGCGTAAAGATATAATAATATTGTTGATCAAACTGTTTTTTGACTAAGCTGACTTCTGCTGGAAATACATTGCCAAATCTATTTTTAAATTGAAGTATGGCTTGTAGCTTGTTTTTATCCGAAAAAGAGGTGTTTTTGTCATTAAGCTTGCTTAAAAAATTCAAATTACTTGAATCATCGGGGGCAAGTAAATCTTCTAATTTTACCGATAATGTTTGTTCTTTTTTAACACCGGTTTCTGAACAAAAACTATCGTTACATAGAAGTATCTCGTATTCCTTACCTAATAAACACGCCCCAATTGGCATAGTATCAATCATAAATTGAACTAACTTTTGCTGCTCTACTTGCAGATAAAGTTGTTCTCTTTCGGTTGTAACATTACTTAACGTTTGTTTTATTCCTTCCACTTCTTCAGGGGTTGATATAGTGACCAATGCTGGAAGGATGCGATATAAATAAATAGCAGTACTAATGGATACAACGGCAGTAAAAGACTTCATTACGCCATGCCAACCATATATACCTTGCCAAATCGTAATAATGCCGAATATGTGCGTGATACCGCAAAATAAAATGAAAGATGAGAATAACCAAGTAACCTTTTTGTATCCGATGTCTGGACGCTTGTGCGCAAAAATTAACAAAGCGATTGGAATAGAAAAATAAGCGAGAGCAATTAGTAAATCAGCAACTACGTTAGTCCAAAGTATGTGAGGTTGCCACATGTAACAGTGCCCATGGGGCATATACTCATTGTAAAAGAAGCTTTCTAACGTATTGCTACTCATCACTTCTCCTCATTAGATTGAATAATCAAAACATATAAACTAGTATATTTAATACTCAAAAGAAAGATAAAATCAAATTAAATCAAGTATTTATATTGGGTACGCGTTTGTTTTTTGGACAGTGGAATTTGCTCACTTATATAACTAATTTATAGAACAAATTTTTAAAATGTCTGCCAACTGATGGTGAAAATATTGGTAGATATTCTGAATTAGACTAAATTTGATTAAGAATTGTAAATTTAAGGATAATAAGTTGTTAAATAGACAGCCTGTTTTAAAGTCATTTCCTGCGTTGTTATCCATTTTTGTAATGGCATTAGGCAGTTTTGTCATGATGGGTTGGGTAATTGAAAACCAATCTATTGTCCAAATACATAAAGATTTTGCTCCGATGCAATTCAATACTGCCCTGTTGTTTTTCCTATCAGGTCTATCTTTATGGTCGCTCACCGAAAGTCAATCTAAATTATCTGCGCTATTAGGTGTCATCATTGCGCTTTTAAGTGGTTTGTCTTTGTCGCAATACATTCTAGGGGTTAATCTTGGTTTAGATGAAATGTTTGTCTCTCATTTTATTGATGCTAATACAACTTCCCCTGGTCGTATGTCGCCGAATACAGGTATTTGTTTTTTCTTATTAGGAGTCGCACTAACTCTACTGAGTACTTACCCTAAAAAATATATACCGATAAATATTTCATTAGTAATGACTTGCGTCGTATTTGCTGTATCTAGTGTGGCTTTTGCAGGCTATTTTAGCGATGTTACTACTGCGTATGGTTGGGGACAACTTACTCATATGGCAATGCATACATGTATTGGATTCATCTTAGTCTCTTTAGGAACTTTTGTATTTCATCTACAGCAGGCATTTACTAATCACATTAAAATAGATATACCTGCGCTTGTATTTGTTTTTATTCTCGCCATTACCTTGTCACTGTGGCAAACCTTAAATGGTCATGAGCGGTTGCAACTTGAGCGCCGTTTATCTTTTTATTTAGAGCACGTAGAGTCTGATTTAAATGACGAGTTTGACCGTTATTCATCAGCTATGAGCAAACTCAATAATTTACTTAATTCAGGTCGAGTTAATCCCGACGACTTGGAAGCATATGTTGTTAGTCTCAGTGCCGTAACAGCCATTATACAATCAAATTTGAATAGTGAATTGTCTATCTTGTACGTAAAAGGTAAGTCGGTTGATGATGATTTAATGCAAAAAATCACTTCAAAATTAGCAAATCACGCTAACAATAGTGCACTATCTAACGTCTTTACCTCAGCAAAAATTACCAGTGATATTGGAACAAACTACTTCTTAGTTTATGAAAAAAGTTTGAACTCTTCAGCCAAAGATATTTTTCAATTAATAAATACTCAAGTATTTATCGGCAATTTAACCGAACGATACAAAGAGATGGGTTTATTTATAGAGATTGAAAATGAGTTGGGTGAGAAAATTATTTCGTTACCAAAAGAGGCAGATACAACGAGCTTATTATCATTGGCAAGGGTGCTCGATAGCGTTGAATGGAAAGTCAAAATATATACCAGTAAAGATAAAATAAGCGATGGCAGTTTAGCAAATTTAGTGTTTATTTTTGGACTTATCTTTTGTGGATTAATAGTAACCATATCTAAGCTTTTGGTTAATACTCGGGAGCGTTCTATTGCAATAGCAAGAGAAGCCGAGGCAAGACAAGCAGCTCTGAAAGAGATTAAAGAGGTGAAGCTTGTAAATGAAATGGCTGGTAAAGTTTCAGGGTTAGGGGTCTGGACTTGGGACTTAGTGACAGATGAGGTGCAATGGGACAGTAATATGTGTTCTATTTACAATCTAGATGCAGATAAATGCACTGAAATTGACCTTTATGGCACATGGCTGGCGCTCATTCATGAAGATGACCGTAGTCATGCTGAGCATAGTCTTTTAGCTTCTGTTCGAGATTGTCGAGATTGGTCTTGTGAGTTCCGTTTAAATCTAGATGAAAGCTCAATTAAATATATTATCGCATCAGGCACATTTGTCACTGACACGTTAGGTAAACCGATCAAAATGGTTGGCGGAAATATAGACGTAACTGAACTACGAGAAGCGCAAGAACGTTTAATCGCGTTAAAAGACCAAGCAGACAAAAACAGCCTAGCCAAAAGCCAGTTTTTAGCCAATATGAGTCATGAAATTAGAACACCAATGAATGGAGTGTTAGGAATTACTGACTTGTTGAAAAAAACCAACTTGACGCCCATCCAAAACGAATACTTAGAGCTCATTAAAAACTCTGCAGGTTCTTTACTACGGATCCTTAATGACATACTTGATCACTCAAAAATAGAGGCCGGTATGTTAGAGCTAGTAGAAGATAATTTTTCATTAGACAATAAAGTGGGAGACATATTAAAAGGGTTTGCTCCTACGGCTCATCAAAAGATGATAGAGCTGGAATATAATATTGATTTATATGTCCCAAGTTGTATTTATGCAGATGAAATGAGAGTGGGACAGATCATTTTTAATCTAGTCGGCAATGCAGTGAAATTTACAGAAAGTGGAGAAGTTATTGTTGAGCTTTGTAGCGCTGTAGATACAGCAGAACTGAATGTTGAAGACCCTTTCACTCTCTCAATAACCATAAAAGATACTGGCATTGGAATTGATGAAGACAAATTAACCACAATCTTTGAACCATTTGGTCAAGCTGATAATACTACGACACGAAGGTTTGGAGGCACTGGGCTAGGGCTTCCAATTGTTCGTCAATTGGTGAATCTAATGGGAGGCACTTTAACGGTTAACAGTCAGCCATCGATTGGTTCTGAGTTTGAAATTAAAATACCAGTTCGAAAAGGTGATCCTAACAAGCTTAGTGATGAAGAAGGACATGCTCACATTATTAATAACTTCGATTTCACTGGGATTACCTGTCTTGTAGTAGACAATAACTCAGTTAACCGAAAGTGGTTAAAGAGCATGATTATGTCATGGGGGTGTAAGGCCATAATAGCGGGTAGCTCCGAACAGGCTCTCGTTCTTTATCAAAATGAAATTGCAAATCAAGGCAAGGTTGATGTATTAATTGTTGATAAGGATATGCCTGGTGAGGATGGCTTTTCGTTTATAGATAGCTTAACGAAAAAGTACTCAAAAATACCTCAAACAATAATGATGTTGACCTCTACAGATATTAGTGCGGCTTTATTAAAAATCGATGAAGTGGGCATTGAAAATTATATTTTAAAGCCAGTTAAACAGTCAGAAGTGTTTAACATGCTGGTAAAAATAATGGAAATTGACCGACCAGATTTACAGACAAACATCGACGATGAATTACCGGCACCGAATAAACTGCTCAATATACTCGTTGCGGAAGACAATCCAATTAATAGCCGTTTGGTCCATGATATTTTAACTTATAGAGGCCACCAAACTACGTTAGCCTTTAATGGGCAACAAGCGTTAGATCAGTATAAGAGTGGCGATTATGATGTCATATTAATGGATGTTCAGATGCCCGAGCTAGATGGGTTAGAGGCTACTAGGTTGATTAGAGACTTGGAACGTCACAAAAATAGAAAACCAGTTGTTATTATTGGCTTAACGGCACATGCTTTGTCTGGAGACCGTCAAATTTGTATTGACGCGGGTATGAATAATTACCTCACTAAACCAATCGATTCACGAGGCTTGTTAATGACTTTAGAGTCATACTTTTCTCAAGTTCATTCAGCTCAACCGATACGTATTTCAGACTCCCCTGAAACTCCAAAAACTTCTATGCAAACAGCAAGCAGTCATGATAGCCGTCAAAATGTTGCTCAGTATAAATGGTTAGACTTGATAGGTTTAAAAAGGGTCACCGGAGGACAACAAGATACCATTGACGCCATGGTTGAAATGACAGCTAAGATACTGCCTCAAGAAATTAGTGATATGGCTGAATTAATTAATAAAAAAGAACATACCACATTGGCTAAATTGTGCCATAGGCTCAAAGGAATGTTGAGTAATTTAACAGGCAGTAGCTTTGACTCTGACTTTATAGCTCTTGAGACCTTCGCCAAAGAGAATCAAATGTTGGAATTTGAACTACAATGGCGCAAGACCGAAAAAAGCCTGCAATCCCTTATAAATGAATTAAGTAATTATACAGGACGTAATTAATTGAAAGTTTTAATAGTAGATGACGATCCTATCATTAGGTTGTTATTGGTAAACAACTTAAAACAGTGGGGACACGAGCCAATAGATTTCGATTGTGCCGAGCAGGCACTAGCGGTCATAGAGTCAGATACAGATATAAATATGGTAATCACAGACTGGTCGCTGCCCAATATGTCGGGAATAGAATTGAGCGCTCATATTCGACAAAAATCCAAACGCCACATCTATATTATAATGGTCACTAAAAAGGTAAGTGACGAGGAGTTGCATGTAGCGTTGGATAATGGTGTCGACGACTTTGTAACAAAGCCTTTTGGGCATAATGAAATGTGGTTGAGGTTACGTGCTGGTGAAAGGATAATTCAACATCTAAATAAAATAGATCAGATGGCAACAACTGATGAATTAACTGGTATGAAAAGCCGTAGAGCGCTGTTAGAACAAATGAAAAGTGAGTGGCAGCGAACTCTCCGCTATGAAAATAATTGCGTTGTTTGTTTAATCGATATTGATAATTTAAAAGGAATTAATGATACATTTGGAAAAGACATTGGAGACAAAGTTTTAATTGAGTTTGGTCGTTTAATCCAAGACGTAATAAGAGTATACGATGTTGTTGGCCGTTATACCGATGACAGTTTTGTCACCATGTTTCCAAAAACTAAGGCGCCTGAAGGTTATGCAATTGCAGAGCGTATTAGACATAGTGTTTCAACGTTATCAGTAGATGGGTTGGGTGGTGAAAGAGTTGGCGTAACAGTCAGTATTGGTTTAACTAAAAATGTAAAAGATGATATTACCGTTATCGAAATGTTAAACCGGGCAGATGAAGCAATGGAACTAGCAAAAAAGCGAGGTCGGAATCGTATTGTGTGTTGCAAATATACTGAAAGAGTTAATAACGACAGTAAAGGCCACGATGCTTAAATAATTAAAAGGGAGTTTTATGCGTCATTTGGAGTTAACTAAAATACTACTTAGCCTGTGCTTAACACTTTTGTTATCAACATTTGTAATAAAAAACCAATATCACCTTGTTGATTGGATAAATGTACTTTTTGTTACTGCTGGATTGTATTTTTTTCTCGGTTTAATAGCTGAGTTATTATTTAAATTAAATCAGAAGCGGCTGGCTGAGTATAAAGAAATCCTACATAGCGAAATATTACATCAATCAAGTAATCCCTGTTTATTGATTAGTTTAGATGACTTGCAAATATTAGAAGTCAACCAATCGACTAGAAAACGTTTAACGTTAAATGAACACCATATAATTACTAGTCTCTTTGACGTCACCTCTGATGAAACTAATGGTGAATTGAAGGGCTGGTTAGAGGGGTTGAAAACCCGTCCACAATATTCCAGCTTTATGCTAAGCGTTAATGTTAAAGATAGACACGGCAAGTTGGTCCCTAAATTGTCGAAGCTTACGTTTTTCCCCTACGATATTAATGATACTAATTTAGGTATTATTAAAGTTGCAATTACATCTAAAGTGTTAGGTACCGAAAGTTACTCAAATGGCGTTAAAAACGATATCAATGTTACTCGTCAGGCCGCAGGCGCTGCTTATTGGGAGCTAGATTTGGCGTCTCGACTATTATATTACAGTGAGTCAGTTGGTGATTTACTCGGGCTTGATCACACGTTTTCATCACCTATTTTAATTGAAGATTTGGATAAAAAAGCCGACTGCGCAATTTTTAAATTTGTTGAAAAGTCCTTTATGGAAGGAAGCGCAGATACCTTTTTGAATGCACAAAAAATGATTATTGATCGTAGCGGAAATCAATTTTTTGTTGTTGTTCAATCACAATACTTTGAAAAAGAAAATGTCATTTTAGGCACCTTGTATGATATGACCGCTGTTAAAAAGACTGAAATTAAGTTACGACAACGCGAGCAACAAATGAACCAGCTTATTGACTCAATACCAGAGGGCATTATGGTATTGCAAAGATCGAAAGTGGTTTTTCTTAATCGGGCTGCGGTAAAGCTATTTAACTTTGTCTACGGTGAACAAACACAAGATATGATGATTTCAAATTTTGTTTCAGATAACGACAAGTCGCTGTTACGAGATCGCATAAAGTACATGCTTGCTGGTAAAAAGCGTAGTTATGGATTTACTAATTTTAAATTAAAAAAATATACCGGCGAACATTTTGAAGCGGAAGTTGCTGTTAACTTAATTATTTATGATGGAATAGAGTCTATCCAGTTTGTTATTCGAGATTTAACTGACGTTTTGAGGGTTAAAAATGCGTTGGCAAAAGCCAATAATCGATTGAGCGCACTATCGTCGAAAACCTTGCAGTTAATTGAAACTGAGAGGAAACAAATTGCAGGAGAGTTGCATGATGATGTAGGCCAGTCTTTAACTGCAATTTTATTAGCAACCAAGTGGGTTAGTCGTCGTATTACCGATGAGGCTCTACTGGAAAAGATTTCGGATATTCACATGATTGCAAGTCAAAGCTTAGATACAGTAAGAAACTTATCTCTTTTATTACGCCCCGCGCAGTTAGATTCATTAGGTTTTTCACCCGCTATAAAATGGCAAATGGATAAGTTATTGAGTATCGATGGCGTGCACTACGAAATTGATGACTCAGGTTTTAACGAGCTTATAGATAAACAAGCCGAAATTGTTGGGTTCAGAATAGTTCAAGAGTCATTAACCAACATTGTAAAGCATGCCGATGCAAAGAATGTGAAAGTTAAACTACGAAGTGATGACGAAGTTTTAGTATTGCAAATCAGTGATGACGGTCGAGGTTTTGACGTCCACGCGCAAAGTGACAGTGTAGGTCTGGTAAATATGAAAGAGCGAGTAGAGCTGGCTGGTGGTGAGTTTAAAATAATATCAAAACCTTTGTTAGGTACTGATATTAAAGTGGAAATACCGTTGCGAAATACATTTACAAGTTTAGACTCTAGAGAAGGTTATCAAGGAGAGCTTTTATGACAGATAGAAAAAAGGTGGTTTTAGTTGATGACCATCACTTAGTACGAGCGGGTCTACGAGCATTATTAGATGACCTGGGTGACTATGAAGTGGTTGCTGAGGGCGCTGATGGAAACGAGGTTATTGGGCTGATCGAGCAAACTTGTCCAGATGTTGTGGTACTGGATATCGCCATGAAGCATAAATCAGGATTAGATGCCTTAACGGATGTAAAAGCTTTACACCCAGAGCTACCGGTTATTTTATTGACTATGCACAATACAAGTGACTACTTGCAAACTGCCATTGAGCGTGGTGCACATGCTTATTTACTAAAAGACTCTGCCGAAGTAGAACTAGAGTTAGCGCTTGAAGCCGTACTAAGAAACGAAGTTTATATTAGTCCTAAACTTTCGGAACAAATTCTAGAAACAATCAGTCCCACTAAGCAGCCAGTTGATCTACAACCAGCAAAACTATTAACTCCAAGGCAAACAGAGATTTTAAAAATGTTAGCGGATGGCAAAGGCACTAAAGAAATAGCCTACGATTTGGGGCTTAGCGTAAAAACAATTGAGTCTCATCGTTCGCAAATAATGGAACGACTCCAAATAAGAGACCTTGCGTCGCTAGTGCGATACGCTATAAAAAGTGGAATTACTACACTATAGTTGACTACTTGCTAAACATTTCAAGTAAAACAAGCTTATAGGGATCAGGAGCGCATTAAGCTAGGTATTCCCCCATATATTTCTGATTATGTTCGCTCTATACTTTTCTCAAGGTAATCAGATACTCTCCAACCTAATGCAGCCTTTCATAGTATTGATTGGCTGCTTTTTTTTACTAAAAATAAGGGAACTCCTGATGCTATTTAGGTAAACCCTTATTTATCTAAAGCTAGTCGGTGCCATAATTACTTAGTTATCTGTGTGAATTGATATAAAACTCGATTTAAGCCTGAGGTATGTGATGACAGATTCTAACGACGTGGCTTCACCCGAAGCATTTTCAGACGGTAATACTCAAATAACAAAAAGTGATGCAGAAAATAGAAATCGTCAAACTAAGCACGATTTAATTTCATTGGCTACTGCAAACAGTTATCAAATTAGAGTTCTTGCTGTCAAAAACCTTAAGTACTATCCGGAACACATTGATATTTTGATTGCTCTGTTAAGAACTGAATCTCATGCCGAAGTTTTAGGTGAAATAGAGTCGTCTATTGTTAGTCTAATAGCAGAGGATTCGATAACCGCTTGTATAGAAGAAAAGCTACAAACAATGATGGAAAAGTTGGTAGAAGGAGAACCTGCCTTTTATGTATGCAGAAGTTTACTTAATAACTACAATGACAGTTAAAATTAGCAAGTGCTTGAGCTGTTTAAATAAAAGTTAGCGTTTTATTATTTTGCATTCTATGCTTATGTTTGGGACGTTTAACTAAAATTAATGATGGAAAATTCAATTTGGGCGGTAGATGGTTACGGACAATAATTTAAGTTCTCGTGTTAGCTATGTAAAAAAAGAGTTGAAAAGCGCTAAAACACAACTGTTTTTCTCAATTGCGATATTACTGTTACTATCGTTGTGGAATAGTCACAATACGATAAAAGTACATCAAGACTACCAATCGTCATTAATGGACTCTGTGACACAGCAAGTTATTAATGAGTATCAAAACCACTTAATCCAACTTCGACAAGAAATTGATAAATTCCAATGGCGAAATCAAGCCGAGTTAATGGATTTATACCGTCAAGGCGACTTAACAGAGCGAGACGACTATTTATCGTTGTTAAAAACGTTTCGTAATGAACTAGATAACGTAAGACTCTTTTCAATAATTGACCAGCAGGGACAAGGTGTATTTAAAAATATTACCGGTGATTTTTTAGCTGATTGCAAAGAAGAAATATACTCAACAATTCAAAATGATGGGCAAGAACAACTGTTTTTGCACCGTAGTGGTTCGTCAGTACACTATGACTTACTCCAACCTTTGATGGGCGCTCAAGACTTACTTTATATATTCGTCGCGTTCGAACCTACTGTTTTTAAAGAGATACTTGAGAAGTATCGGTTACCTCAACAAGAGCTTTTTTTATTAAGGCAAGATAGAAAAGTTGAAATAGAGCTCAATGAAAGGGGCAGTAGCCAGTTTAGCGATGAACAGCTATCTGAAACCCAGTTAACAGAATTTTCGTACTTAAAAGAGATACCTAAAACTAGGTGGAATGTTGCCATTCGCTTGTCAGACGACTATGCCTCGAACTTAGTATGGAACAATTATTTATGGTCGTTACTGATTTGGTTTACATTTTCTACATTGTTACTGTTTAGTTACTTTTCACAAAAACAAAAAAGCTTTGGACAGCTTAAAGCAATTCGACAGCTTGAATTCAGCAAGTCGCATGATAATTTGACAGGTCTAATGACTCGTCAGGTATTTGTCGACTATTTTGAGCGAGTAAAGTCATCCATAAAGTCTGAGCAAGGAGTTGCGTTTGTTATAGACTTAGACAAATTTCAATTATTCAACAATTCTGTTGGTTTCACTAAGGGTGACTCGACGTTAAGAATGATTGCAGATTTTATTAAGAATATTATTCCGGATGAGGCTAAGTTCTCTCGCATTAGTAATGATCAGTTTGCCATTTTGTATCCAACTTTAGCCCACAGAGATGCCCTAGATTATGCAAATGTTTTACGCAGTTCGGTAGAAACCCTAGATATTTCTGATATTGCAAAAAATTTCAGCTTGACTAGTTGCATTGCCGTTGTGCAATTAAATGATGATATAGCGGATGGCGAACACCTTATGAGCTCCTTGCTACTGACAATAAAGTCAGCAAAAAGCAAAGGCAGAAATCAAGTACTACTATATCAAAGTGATGATCCCGAACTTGTTCAACATGCAAGTGAAATGGAAATTTATCGGCAGGTGCAAAAAGCTTTGAAAGGCCGAGGCTTCGAACTTTATCGTCAAGAAATTCGACGAAATAAGGATACCGTTTCAAATAAGGTGTATGAAGTTTTAATAAGATTAAAAGGCGCTGATGGCAATATTATTAGCCCAGCTATATTTATTCCTATCGCAGAGCAAAATAGTATTGCGAATGAACTCGACAAGTGGGTAATAGAAAAAACTTTAATTAATATTGCCGTGTCGCAGTCAAAAGATCATTATTGTATTAACCTCTCTGGTCAAACCTTAGCGGATGTAGGGATGATTGACTTTGTAAAACAAAAAGTTAATCAATATGGTGTTGCACCCGAGCTTGTTACTTTTGAGATAACAGAAACCTTTGCTATTACTCATTTGGAGTCTGCGATAGGTTTTATCAATGAAATCACTCAACTTGGTTGTCGCTTTGCGTTGGATGACTTTGGTAGTGGTTTATCGTCATTTAGCTATTTACAAAAGTTGCCAGTCCAAAAGTTAAAAATAGATGGTGTTTTTATTAAGAACATTACCGAAAACCCTCGAAATCAAGCGTTTGTTAGTACTATGGTTACTTTGGCAAAGTCCATGGATATGGAGACAGTTGCAGAGTTTGTTGAGACACTCGAAGAGTCCAAAATGTTGGTGGAGTTGGGCCTAGACTATTGTCAGGGTTATTACTTTCATAAACCTGAGCCTTGGGATAACTAAATCTTACCGTTCGACACCCCAGCGAAGATAAACAACAAATACTTAAAATCGAAGCGATTATTGCAGACAGGTAAAAGAGAATTGGCGCAATCCTGTCTGTAAATTTTGACCTACCTATATATACTTAGCGTATAAGAACAATCTACATATACTCAGCGTATAATTTTTACTTTGACTAATACTTGCGTGTTTTTGATAAGTTCACGGCAATTATTGACTAATAACAGGAAACAAAATGACAGCACAATTCATCAAGTCTAAAGCCGCTGTGGCTTGGGGTCCAAATCAACCATTAAAAATTGAAGAAGTAGATGTAATGCTTCCAAAAGCAGGTGAGGTTTTAGTTCGAATCGTAGCCAGTGGTGTTTGTCACACGGATGCCTTTACGCTATCAGGCGAAGATCCTGAAGGGATTTTTCCTGCCATTCTAGGCCATGAGGGCGGTGGCATTGTTGAGCAAGTTGGTGAAGGTGTCACTAGCGTGTCCGTAGGTGACCATGTAATCCCGCTATATACTCCAGAATGTGGTGAATGTAAGTTCTGTACGTCAGGAAAAACGAACCTGTGTCAAAAAATCAGAGAAACACAAGGAAAGGGCTTGATGCCTGACGGTACAACTCGTTTCTACAAAGACGGTGAGCCGATTTACCACTATATGGGAACGTCGACGTTTTCTGAATACACAGTTATGCCAGAGATTTCCTTAGCTAAGGTTAACAAAGCGGCTCCACTAGAAGAAGTTTGCTTGTTAGGTTGTGGTGTAACCACTGGTATGGGCGCTGTGATGAACACGGCCAAAGTAGAAGAGGGTGACACGGTTGCTATTTTTGGACTAGGTGGTATTGGGTTATCTGCTGTTATTGGTGCAGCGATGGCGAAAGCCAGTCGAATCATTGCAATTGACATTAATGAGTCTAAGTTTGATTTAGCGAAAAAGCTGGGTGCGACCGACTGTATTAATCCAAAAGATTTCGACAAACCAATTCAAGAAGTGATAGTTGAAATGACAGACGGCGGAGTTGACTATTCATTTGAGTGCATAGGCAACGTTGATGTTATGCGTTCTGCGCTAGAATGCTGCCACAAAGGTTGGGGTGAGTCGGTAATTATTGGGGTAGCTGGCGCGGGTCAAGAGATATCCACACGACCTTTCCAATTAGTAACTGGACGAGTATGGCGTGGCACTGCTTTTGGCGGTGTAAAGGGGCGTTCAGAGCTTCCAGATTACGTTGAACGCTATTTGGCCGGTGAGTTTAAACTTAGTGACTTTATAACTCATACTATGGGTTTAGAAGGTATTAATGAAGCGTTTGATTTAATGCATGAAGGTAAAAGTATTCGTACCGTTATCCACTTCGATAAGTAGGTTAGATAATGTTAGAAAATATTTCATCAACAAAAAGTGCCGGTGGTTGGCTCAAGCAGTTTAAACATCACTCTGATAGTGTGAATTGTGATATGACATTTGCTGTTTATCTGCCTCCAGGAGTTAGTGATACTAATAAGATGCCTGTTTTATACTGGCTGTCGGGGTTAACCTGTACTGACGAAAACTTTATGCAAAAAGCGGGTGCTCACAAACTTGCAGCTGAGCTTGGAATCGTCATTGTTGCGCCAGATACTAGTCCTCGAGGCGAAGACGTTGCGAATGATGACGGTTATGATTTAGGGCAAGGAGCCGGGTTTTATTTAAATGCAGAACAGGCGCCGTGGAAAACGCATTATAAAATGTATGACTACGTGGTCAATGAGCTACCTAATTTAATAGAAAGTGAGTTTCCTGTTTCTAATAAAAAATCAATATCAGGCCATTCAATGGGAGGTCATGGTGCGTTGACTATAGCGTTGAAAAATCCGAACAGCTATGAGTCAGTGTCTGCATTTAGCCCGATATGTAACCCGACGGAATGTCCGTGGGGAATAAAGGCATTTAATGCTTATCTTGGAGACAACAAGGACAGTTGGAAGCAATATGATGCGGTTGAGCTAATAAATACAACTGACAATTATTTACCAACACTCATTGATCAAGGACTTGCGGATAACTTCTATCCAGAACAGCTTCGTACGGAACAGTTTATTGAGGCGGCGCGTCATAATCATTACGCAGCAACAGTAAACCTTCATGATGGGTATGACCATAGTTATTACTTTATTGCGAGTTTCATAGACCAACATATAGAGTTTCATGCAAGACACTTAAAATAAGTATAACTTTACAAACAGTTAGTTAAATTATAAAAAGTCGGTACCAGTCCGGCTTTTTTTCGTTTTGAGCTAAACTCAAATGGAAACTTATTTTGGAAGACTCTGCATAATGAAAGCAAATCAGTATCACTATCTCGACAGCACTTGGAACAGCAATTTACCCAAAGCCAGTACAGCTCAGTTGTTATTAGTTTTCGGCAGTAGGGAGTTAATGCAAAAGCAGAGTTTTCATGAGCCACTACAAATCGCTTTTCCAAATGCCAGTATTATTGGATGTACGACAAGTGGTGAAATAAAAGACGTCGAAATTTTTGATGATTCAGTGGTTGTTAACGAGCTAATTTTCGAAAAAACAGAGGTAAAAACTACGAGTGTTAACCTAGAGCAGTTTGCTAATTTAGGACTGGCTGTGGATGAGCTGGTGTCACATTTACCAACGCAGAATTTGAAGCATGTTTTGGTGATATCAGATGGTCAGAATGTAAACGGAACTGAACTTGCGAATTGCTTAATGCAAAAGCTTCCTAAAGATGTGACGATTACAGGAGGATTAGCTGGAGACGCCGATAAATTTGCCGAAACGATCGTTTGGCATAATAACGATATTGGTACAAAGCGCATCGTTGTTTGCGGCTTTTATGGTGACCATATCGAAATAGGTCATGGAAGTTTAGGTGGTTGGGTCCCTTTTGGGCCAGATCGACTTATAACTAAGTCAGAAGCGAATGTGTTGTTTGAATTAGACAACCAATCTGCGTTAGCTTTGTATAAAGAATATTTAGGCGATTTTGCTAACGAACTGCCAGCATCAGCGTTACGTTTTCCAATCTGTATAAAAAATGAAGATTCCACCGATTTTACCGTCCGTACAATTCTAAATATTGATGAAGACACAAACAGCCTAATCTTTGCCGGAGACATGCCAGAAGGTAAATATGCTAAATTAATGAGAGCTAATACTGGAAAATTGGTTGATGGCGCTGAATCTGCAGCTACTCAAGCACTTGAGGTTGCGGGATCAGACTCACCAGATTTTGCCTTATTAATTAGCTGTGTTGGAAGACGGTTGGTATTGCAGCAAGAGTCAGAGTATGAGTTGGAAAGTGTGCAAGATGTATTAGGCAATAGCTGTGTATTAGGAGGTTTTTATTCGTATGGGGAGTTATCCCCAATAGGTAAAGGAAAGCATTGTGTTTTGCATAATCAAACCATGACAGTCACAACGTTTAGAGAAAGACGTACGTAATGCATCGATTACTAAAAAGGCAAATAAAAAAGTATTTAGCTGAACATGGTGAAGATGAGAGCCTCGGTCCATTCTTAGCCGCTGTCAATGAAGCTTATGAGCAAAATGAACGAGAATTGTCACTGATCGACCGATCTCTTGAGCTTGCATCAACCGAATTATCAACACGAAACGAAACCCTCAGAAAAGAAGTAGATAAGCAGCTCGTAGTTCAAAATGAACTAAAGCACTCTCTTGCCGCATTAAATGCAACATTTGATGCCACCGGTGAGGCGATATTAGCAATTAGTGAAAAAGGTTCGGTAACCAAGTTTAATCAGATGGCCGCACAACTCGTTGATATTGATATTTTAACGAGTCCTAAAATCTCTTTGCTTAAATTAAAAAAGGTCATTCAACAGTTTGAAGATAGAACAAGGCTCGCCCATAAGTTTAGGCAAATAAAGAACAACCCAATGACTGAGCTTTATGGGCAAATTAAGTTAATTGATGGTCGTTTTTTTGAATATCACACGTCTCCTCAGGTTGAGAATAACGAGGTACTTGGCAGAGTATGGTGCTTTAGAGACATCAGTGAATTAAAAAGAAATGAAGCTATGGTTCAGCATCAAGCGTTCCATGACGCATTAACTGGGCTACCAAATCGCGCTCTTTTAGATGATCGACTCTCTCATGGTATTACTTATTGTAATCGTTTTGACACGCAGTTATCAGTGCTTTTTATTGATTTAGATGACTTTAAAAAAGTGAATGACAATGCCGGACATCAAGCTGGTGATGCAGTATTAAAAGAGGTCACGCAGCGAATTAAAACCTGTATAAGGGATGTTGATACGTTAGCGCGACTCGGTGGAGACGAATTTGTTGTACTTTTAGAGAACCTTCAAGAGTCAAGTATATCCACGGTGATAAGTCACCGAATAATAGATGCACTGGTTAAACCGTTTTTAATCGAAGATAGTGAGTTTTATATTTCTTCTAGCATTGGCATTAGTATGTATCCTAAAGACGGTACCGATACCGATGAACTGCTGAGAAAAGCCGATATGGCTATGTATCATGCAAAATCGATGGGAAAAAATAATCATCAATACTTTGATTCAGAATTAGAACGTTCTTCTATTCAGCAATTGCAGGTAGAGAATCACTTAAGAGATGCCATAGGCAATAAAGAATTTCAATTGTACTATCAGCCTAAAGTAGATCTGCAACATAACAAAATAATTGCCGTTGAAGCATTGTTACGTTGGAAAAGAGAGGGAGCTAATAGTAGTCCTGATATCTTTATCCCGGTAGCGGAGCAGACCGGTTTGATCAATGATATTGGCCTGTGGGTACTCGAAGAAGCGTGTAGGGATATTCGTAACTGGATAGATAAAGGTTTAACGGTATTACCGGTGGCTATAAACGTGTCACCTGTAGAGTTCCGAAATAAAAAGTTAGTCGCTCAGTTTAAAAGTATCATTGCCAAGTTTGCAATCCCTGCTAGAGCAATAGAAATAGAAATAACAGAATCACTTTTCTTAGATAATATCGCTTTTGCAAAAAGTATCCTACAAGAGCTTAGGGACTTTGGGATCACCGTTGCTGTCGATGATTTTGGAACTGGGTATTCATCTTTGCAATATCTACATCAGTTACCAATAGATATTTTAAAAATTGATAAATCTTTTATCTTGGAATTAAGCGATCAACCTCACAACGCGGCAATTGCAGATAGTATTATTAACCTGGCACATAATTTAAATTTAAAAGTGGTTGCTGAGGGTATAGAAAATCAAGCATCGCTCTCATTTTTAAAACATCGCGGCTGTGATATTGGTCAGGGATTCTTTTTATATAAGCCTATGCCAGGGTTAGAATTTCAGGCACTATTGGAAAGGCATAACTAGACAATTACGGTTAAAAATCGAACAGGGTTCACTGAATAAATTATATTTTTAATTTACAAATAATTTGTGATCGTTGAAAAATAATAGTGCGTAAAAATTGGGCAAACTATACGCATAAGGAATAAAAAAGTGATAAAAATAAAAGCTCTATTAATTTTACTTTGTAGTGTGTTTTTACTTTCAGCATGCAGTGACGATGATGACGATAAGCCAGTCTCAACCATCGTTGATGTAGCGGTTGCAGATGGTAATTTCACAACACTAGTAACCGCACTACAGACCACAGGTCTTGACGTAACCCTTTCAGATGTTGACGCTACCTTTACCGTATTTGCTCCTACAGATGACGCCTTCGCGCTTTTAGGGGAAGATACTATTAATGCTTTGCTAGCAGATACAGATGCATTGTCCAATATACTTACTTACCATGTTATTAACGGCCAAGTCGCTGCTAGTGCGGCGCTAAATGCGGTTGGCACAACAGTAGAAATGGTTAATGGTGATTTTGTTGGTTTATCATTAGATGGCGATGACCTACTGGTCAATACTGCTACAGTCGTTACTACAGATATCCAAACAGACAACGGTATTATCCATGTGATAGATGCAGTGTTAATACCACCAACAGCAAAAGGTAGCCCTGCGAGTAATATTGTGGAGACAGCAGTTGCTGACGGTCGTTTCACAACGCTTGTCGCTGCACTTGAAGCGACTCAGCTAGACACAGTTCTTGCAGACCCAGATGCCGTGTTTACCGTGTTTGCCCCAACTGACGCTGCATTTGAAATGGTAGGCGAAGAAAATATCGCGCTTTTATTAGATAATCCTAATGTATTAGCAAGTATCCTACTTCAACACGTAGTTGCTGGTGTCGAAGTTGATTCTGTGACGGCTTATACACTCAACGGAACCGATGCTACGACAGCTGCTCAAGTTGGCATTCCTGTTGGTATTAATTCATCGTCAGATGTCATTACATTTGGTGGTGCAAACGTTATTGTAAAGGACGTGTATGCATCTAATGGCGTAATCCATGTAATCGATGCTGTTGTTATAGCCGATGTAGAGCTACCAGAACCTCCAATGAGTCTAGTCGATGTGGCAATTGAGAATGGTAATTTCACTACTCTAGTTGCAGCATTACAAGCAACCGGCCTAGATGTGACATTGGGCGACTTTGATACAAATTATACGGTGTTTGCACCAAGTGATGATGCGTTTGCTAAGTTGCCAGAGGGCACAGTGGATGCACTATTAGCTGACACTGAAAAGCTGTCTGACATACTGTTATACCATGTGTTGTCAGGTCGTATTATGTCTGATGCGGCTATTACAGCTGCGCAAACCTCAGGAAACCAAGTTGCAACTGCAAATACGGACGCGCTGGCGTTATCTTATGTTGACTCATCTTTATATGTAAATAACTCGTTAGTAACTGCAACTGATGTTATGGCGGATAATGGTGTTATTCATGTAGTTGACACTGTGCTAATGCCGCCTGCAGACGCTGGTGAACCAACAGATAGTATAGTTGATGTTGCAGTGGCTGATGAGCGCTTCACAACATTAGTTGATGCATTAACCGCCGCAAACTTGGTGGATACATTAGCGAATGAAGAGGCTACATTTACAGTATTTGCACCGACAAACGATGCGTTTGACAAGATTGACAGCGCTGCGTTATCGGCACTACTAGCAGACACTGAAGCGCTAAGAGAAGTCTTGTTACAGCATGTTATTGGTGGGGAGGTTAACTCAGTGGCCGCTTACGCAGCTAATGGTAGAACCGTTCCTACGGCCTCTGGTAATGAGATTTCGGTCTCGATTGACCCAACTTCCAGAATGCTGCAGTTTGGTGGTGCTAATGTCATCATTACCGATATTTACACCACAAACGGTATCATACATGTAATTGACACTGTGGTACTTGACTAGTCAATTCTTAAACAAACGAGAGCCCAGCTTAAATATTTAGGTTGGGCTTTTTTATTCTTTATCAAAAGTTTGTGAATTACTCTCATTAATAACAGTACCTATGTCAATAACAGCACCCATGTCGGTATCTGTTTGATTAGTATCTTCACTTTTTATTGTTTCTAACTTGGCTCGTTCAGCTTTACTTATATATCTTTCTTTTTTCTTTGGGTTTCGCTTCTCGTTCATTTTTTTTGCTTTTCGTTTAAGCGTTTCATTAATTTTCTTTTTTCTGTTCATGTTATTACCGGTTCAAGGTTTAAGGTCAGCTATTATAAGTCGTATTAAGGCCAAAGGATATGCTGTCACTGAGCGAGTATATTGCAATTTAGCATAATGCTATTAATCTATATTTAGTGTACAAGTATTGAAAGTTTGGAAATTGTCCCAACTTAAAATCAACATGTAGAACTTTGAGTATTATTGTGAATAACTATGTTTTAGCGTTTATTTTTACCGTTATTAGTAACTTTGTTGTTGCTGATGCGGAAGTGCGCCCTAAAAACATATCACTTCATGATGTAAGTTATGTATTAGAATTAAGTGCATTAGAACAAGCTGGTGAAGAGTCTGAACTAAATGACGGCGAGCCAGATGAATTTATAAATAATGATTTACCTTTCAACTATAGCACTGTACCTCATGCTTTATTGCCGACAATTTTCCCTAAGTCGAATAAAAGCAACTATCATCCTCAAAAGGTAAGGGCACCACCAGTTTCACCTCTAAGTTAATAAATAATTTTTACGTTAATTAATTTTAAGTACTCATCGAGTGCACTAGAGGTGTATATGAAAAACTTACATTTATACAATATTGAACATTTTGACAATATTGTCACCCCAGAGATCTATGAGAAAACCACATTAGCATCGCCAGCAACTGATATCTTTACTGATTTTAGTGAGCACGAGCCTCTTGTAATTAGTGGTGATACAAAGGCAATTGATGCACTTGCATTAATGAAAAAAGCGCATGTACAAATGAAAATTGTCGTCTCTTCTCACGAGGATTTTTTAGGCTTGATCAGCACAAATGAACTAAATGAACAGCGAATTGTTTCAGAGGTAGCGAATGGCAATCGTCGAGACGAGATACTGGTAAGAGACTTGATGCAGTCTAAGTATAACTTGCATGCTTTTGATTTTGATGAGTTACAAACAGCAAAAGTAAACGATGTTGTTATCGCCCTGCAAAGTTATGGGTTAAGGCATTGCTTGGTTGTTGATAGAAGTCTTCATCAAATTAGAGGTGTAATTTCGTCAAGTGACATCGCGAGGAAGTTGCACCTACCTATTAATCTTGCGGCAAGGACTTCATTTGTTCAACTTTATGATGTGATTAATAGTTTATAAGACTAGTTTTATATCAATTAGTTTAATGTGCAAAAGCGAGACCTACCGTGATTGAGGGTCACAGTTGGGAGACTCTCGCTTTTTATCATCACTCTTTGAAAGTCAGTGCCATAGACGCTAATTTTTCCGTTCGAATACTTATCTCTGAACTAGATGATAAGACTGATTCTGCTTGTGTTAGATTATTTTGAGATGCGTCACTAATGTTAATGATGTTTTGACTTATTTCCTGTGACACTAAGCTTTGTTCCTCTGCAGCTGTAGAGATTTGAATGGCAAGATCCGAGATGTCAGCAATAGACTGATATACTTCTTGTACCATAGTTTGAGACTGCTCTGCTTTTAATACACAGACTTCGGCAGAGTCCTTACCTTTGTCCATCATGTCTGACCATGACAGTAAAACAGATTGAATTTCAGAAATTGATTTTTGAATTTGCTCTGTTGCACCATGGGTACGACTTGAGAGGGCTCTAACTTCATCCGCCACTACCGAAAAACCACGTCCATGTTCACCAGCACGCGCGGCCTCGATTGCAGCATTTAAAGCTAGCAAGTTTGTTTGGTCAGCAATACCCTGAATTTCTTGCATAATCCCACCAATCTTTTCTGCTTCACTGGCTAATTCAGTAGCGGAATTGGCTGATTTAGAAACTTCTACGGCGAGCGCATTAACCTGAACCATAGTTTCGCCCATGACTGAACTCGCTTTTTCACAGTTCGTATGAGCGAATCGAACTTTTTCGTTAGTACTAGTGGTATTTTTAGCGACTTCTTCAATAGTCGCTACCATTTCTTCTACTGCAGTAGATACCAAATGCAACTCTTCAGTTTCGCGCTCAACACCTTGTTTTGATAAGTGCGAAGCTTTTTCAAGCTCGTGGGTTCGCTGATTTAGCTCTGAGCTATTGTCTAAGACTCTGCCTAAAATAGTATTCACTTTGCCTTTCAATATTTTTTGTTGGAAATCAAAGGTACTAAGTGTTGAGTTACCACTGTAAATTAAGCGAGAAATACTATCGGACTGTTTTTTTATTGCTTCGCTAAGCTTTGGGAACTCGATTAATTCATGCTTAAAAGTGATAAAAGGTAAAATCAGTAAACCAATAGCCGCAAGAGGCACTATGGTGGTTGTGTAAATTAATGCTAAAGCAAGTACTGCATAAATCGCAAGTCGAGTGTTAAAAAAATCAAGTGGATTAGTAACAGATTTTCCAGCTTTCATTTTTGTATATGCAGATTCAGCAGTTACTTTTAAGTCTTTATTAAGATTGGTTCTAACTGATTGAAAACCTATAACTTTGCCACTTTCGTAAATGGGCGTAACAAACGCGTCAACCCAATAATAGCGGCCGTCTTTACACCGGTTTTTTACAGCACCGCGCCATGATCGACCTTGTTGTACATTGGTCCATAAGTCAGCAAAGGCCTCTTTTGGCATATCTGGATGCCTAACTAGATTATGGTTTTTACCCACCAACTCATCATAATTAAAGCCTGCAACTCGACAAAATGCATCATTTGCGTACGTGATTACACCGCGCAAGTCGGTTGTTGAGACTAACTCTTCGCTGTCAGAAAAAGTGACTTCTTCATTAATGATCTGTGCGTTTCGTTTATTCATAAGCCTATTTAATGTGTGTTTGATTTGAATTAGACCATGAAAGTGTAGACGTAGATTTTTTAACTTGCTTGAAATTATAAAAAATAACCAGCTGAAGCAAACATCTTTACAACAGTGCTTCAGGCCAATGCAGGCAATTAGCGAAGGTCTATTATTCTGCGTAAGATAATAGAAGAATGCCTCATGAGATTAACTGTAATAATAAGTGGTTAATAATGGCGCTGCTCGAGAAGTCGAACTCATTTTATACATCTTGTCTGTTGGTTATAGACTCTAAATATATTGTGAAGCCAAAACACATACAGACCAGCCATTGGCCGATCTGCATGTTATTTTAAGATAGGTGCTTATTTGACTGGCGTTATCGACAATGAAACGGCACAGTGATCGCTCAACATAGCTTTAGGATCCATATTTTTATATGGGAAGATAACGACTTGTTTATTAACGCTAGATGGGTCTACATTACCCAAGATGATATGGTCGATAGGAGCCGGATAACGAGGGTGGCAACCAACTGAGTCTTGCGTTGTTAATTGCATTGTCGAAACAGAGTTGTCTGAATTATTTTTCAATATATCCGCAAGGTAATTATTTTTTGATGACAAGCGATGATTAAAGTCACCTAAAACAATATAGGGTGTTCCTTGTTTCTCTTTTTTCTCAATCCATCCATCGAGCACAGGCACTTGCTTTGCTAACGTTTTACATGCTCGGGAGTCTTTTTTTGTAAAGTCATCAACAAAGCAACCGCTCTTCATATGTACATTTAGTATCGTAATGTCACCAAGTGATGATTCTACCGTTAGTTCTAACCCATGACGTAATCCTGGGTTATCAATACCAAATTCATCAAGAGTGGTGATTTGTTTTACATTGAGTGCTTTTCGGACCGCAAAAGCCACTTTTTGTTGTGTTGATTTAAAGCCAGACTGTCTACAGTCGTATGATTTGGTATCAGCTCGCTGTGATACAAATATTTGCCAATCGGAGCTAGGGAATAAATTCTCGACTGCTTCATAAGAGCTAACTTCTTGAAATGCAATAATGTCGGCTGTTAATGAATTGGCATAGCCTTTTAGTTCATTGAACTCTCGCGCGTCTCTTGGGCGACAGCCTTGATTTATCGGAAAAGCTAAATGTTCAACATTCCATGTCGCTACTTCGAATTGTTTTAGAGAAGCGACATTAGTTTCTTTGTTAGCTAAAACACTAGTGGATAAGACTGTCGACAATAGCAAAGTAGCAAAGATACAACGACCAAAGTTTTTCATTTTAATTAATTTCCAGGCAGTAAAATAAAATTAGCAAATCATAAAAGACTATTTTTAAACAAATTTCGTATTGTAAAAATAGAGAAAGTAATCCTATAACAACTAAATATAAACAAGACTGAAAAAACCGTGAATAGCCTATTTTTATGGCTGAATTGCGGGTGGGATATAAAAAATAGATACAAAAAAACCGACTTTCATTGCTGATTAAGTCGGTTGCTTTTACTCATAGTAAAAATATAAGTAAGTGGTACCGGTGGGCGGACTTGAACCGCCACGCCCGAAGGTAACGGATTTTGAATACAAAGTGTCTAAATTGATGTCAATAAAATCAACGCTTACAGAGCAATTTTAAACACTTTGCAAATCAACATCTCGCTGTCATATTGGAATTTATGACAACACAAATTCAACGACATGACATAGTAGACGGCTTCTACGTCTACCTTCAAAACAACAGCAAACGCTGGTGCACACGCTTTGTACTGTATGGCAAGTGGTATGCTAAAGCAACTAAAGAAACTTAATTAGAAAAAGCTGTTGAGCGGGCTAGGCTTATCTATGCCGAATATAAAATAACGCTAGAAAGAAACGCTAGAAAGAAACGAGACAATTGATAGTAAGTCATTCAAGTATGTGGCTGAAAAACAATTAAACACCTTCAAAATCAACTCGACTTGAAAGCTGGCAAGGTAAGTTATAAAGATTACATTCAGGCGTTAGATAAATATCACATCCCGTATTTTGGCAAACTATTTGTTACTTCGATCGACCAAGACAAAATACGATTGTTTGACAAATGGCGCTTTGAGCAAAATGGCAGGCAATTATCAAAGTCCACCTTAATGACTCACAATGTTGCACTGCAAATGGTGTTCAAGGAAGCTATTGATCGCAAGTGGATGATTGTTGCACAAGTTCCAGTTTTAACATCTAAAGGTGGTGAGGTTGGAACGAGAAGGGCGGCTTTTACTGGGGCGATATAGAAATGACACGGCAAGACCATAACGTTCGTTTTAAAATCAAAGTGCGTAAAGGCAAAACAATGTGATACCAGTACCGCCATGATAGAACAGCATTACAGCCATGTCGTGCCAGCCATGTTTGAAGAAGAATTATCGGCCGATAAGTATTCTTCAAAACTAAGAGGTTACCGAATTGATAAAGTCAAAATTTCACCTCGCAAACCATTCACATGAAACGGAGAGCTTAGAAGTATAGAGTTTGGCAAAACGTTTAATAACATCCGATTTTTGGTTGATTGGGTTCAAACCTGAAAATAGAATTATGAATCACGCCCGTTAACTTCAGCTAGCAGAGAATTATTCAAAAGAGCTCCATAGGATTTATTCAAGCTAAGTGCAAGAACGGTTAGAATGGGATATAAATGAGAACGTTAAAATCAGCTCATTTTCCGGATCACAAAAAGTGGTGCAATTCGTAGTACCCACTGCAAAATTGCCCACGGCCACGATGGTACATAACTGTTGGCTTTTTCTTTATTGATAGCTTTAACCAAGGCTTTACACCCCGTTTCTGTATCTACAATAAATGGGACTTTTTCCACCGTTTCGTTAATCTCACTTCGGATAAATCCAGGATGAACACAACTCACTTTTATTGGCGTATTCATCACGTCAATTCTTATTCCCTCAGACAATGACGTAATGGCCGCTTTTGTTGCTGCGTAAACAGTCATTGCTCGGCGGAATCCCCTTACCGCACTAATGGAAGAAATCGTCACCAAATGGCCAGCATTTTGCTCTCTAAAAATAGTCATTGCCGCTTCTGCTTGCGCAATGGCAGCGACAAAATTAGTTTCTGCGGTTTGTTTATTTGCATGGAAATAACCTGTACCGATAGAAGCTCCTTTTCCCATACCTGCATTTACGATCACTCTATCTAATGACCCCATTTTCTGCTTAAACTTTTCAAAGACAGTAAATACGGCTTCGTGATCGTTTACATCCAAACTGTCGATATAAACCTTGATATTAGGGTTAACCTGCTCCAACTCTTTTTTAAGATCTTCAAGCCTTTCGACTCGTCTGGCACACAAAGCCAAATTAGCTCCCTGTTTGGCAAATTCAATTGCCATGCCTTTGCCTAGCCCTGAGCTTGCACCCGTTATTAAAATATTCTTTCTCAACATGTGATTTCTCTTTTTAGTATTTACAGCTGAAGTTAAGTGTATGAGAGCTTGTTTCTGTGCTCTTCTTTGTCAAAGATTGTATGTTCATTCAAACAGGACAAACTCAATTGCCCTGTCTGTTTATTCACTAATATTTTAGTTATGCCAGCATTGACCAAATTCCAGTTAACCGTCATAAACTGTTCTTTATCAAGTCCTAATAATCTAGCAACAACTAAGCTAATTGGGCCACCAGAGGTGAAGACAAAGTGGTTTTGCTCTACCTTGTCTAAAACAGAGTCGAAAGCTTTCTCAACCCTATTGGAAAACTCTTGCCAAGACTCAGGATAAATTTCGCAATTGTTAGATTTCATCCACTTGTGCATGGCCTCAATAAACACAGTGCGAAATTGATGTTTTTGCAGATTGTTTTCAATGAAGTACTGCCGAATACCTTCAGGTGTTCTCAATCTCTCGTCTAACCCCGCCAAAATGGCTTGATGGTCGTACTCATTCCAACCTATATCTTTCAACGCTTTATCGGCATCAACTTGGCAAGATGACAAGGCTAAGTCAGCGGTTTGTTGGTGCCGCTTCATGCCACCTATAGTTAAAGAATCGGGGGAGATACATTTATCAGCCAAGGGTTGAGCTATTAGTTTAGCTTGCTCTTTACCTAAGTCAGACAACATATCGTAGTCAGCCGACTTGGTATTAGCTTGGCCATGCCTTATTAAATAGATCGCAGCCATTATTTACGCCCTTGTGCCTTGATCGCTTTTTTGCAGCGGTGTAATAGATAATGAACAAATACCCAGAAGTGTTTAAATGCAGGGTTATTCGTTTGCCCATGGTGATAACGATAGTAAATTTGCTGGACGATTCCAGCTAATCTGAATAAACCATAAACCTCATAAAAGGTGAAGTCGTTTACCTCTATTCCCATCTTGTCACAGTAATACTCTACGACTTGCTTGCGAGTTAACATGCCTTTTAAATGAGTTGGCTGGCGTCGACTTCCCTGTGCCAAGAAGTCATCATCCGACTCAACCCAATACGCTAGCGTATTACCTAAGTCCATCAAAGGATCACCTAACGTAGCTAACTCCCAATCAAGTACCCCCAACACCTTGGTATAATCATTTGGGTCTAAAACGACATTGTCAAAACGGAAATCATTATGGGTTAAACAAATGGTTTCATTTTCAGGCATGTTGTTCTTTAGCCAATTAATAACAAACTTTCCGGAAGGCACATTCCATGTTTTCGCTTTAGTATAACGCTCTGACCAGCCCTCTATTTGACGTTGGGTATATCCTACGCCTTTACCTAAGTGATCCAATCCAGCCTTTTTGTAATCAACCTTGTGCAGTTCAACCAAGCAATCCAAAACGTTTTTACACAGTTGTTCGGTTTTTTCAGGCGTAGTAGTTAGCCCTCTAGGTAAGTTCTTTCGAGGAATAATGCCCGTTAACTTTTCCATTACATAAAAATCGGCACCAACGACATCGTTATCATCACAAAAGGCCAGCATATTTGGCACGTATTGATAAACCGGCTGAAGCGCTTCTTGCAGACGATACTCTCGTCCCATATCGTGTGCGCCTTTTGCTTTTGTTCCTTCTGGACCCCGGCGTAAAATAAGGGAAGTATCGTCATAATCTAAACAATAGGTCCAATTTGACGCGCCTCCGGAATATTGAGTTACCTCTGGCACCCCTGATAAGTGAGGTAAAGTTCGCTTCAACCAGTTGTCTATTTTATCTGTAGGAAGCTCTTCACCTGTACGCACGGCTTTGGCTTGGTCTAAAATAGCTTGATTCATGTTATTGTTCCCTGCTTAACGACTGGCCCTTTTTTAACAAAGCCTTAGTTTGTTTTAACATCATGGATAGATACCAATTGATAGGCATCAACTTTTTCAATCGATAAGCTTTAATGCCTTCTTTGTGAGTTAAGATCAAAAACTGACCTTGGTTAACTTTGTTCACGATGGTTTGTGCAACCTGATCTGAGGAAAGCTTCGCTCTCTCAAACAGTTTATTCATCAAATTACCGACCGATGCTTCAGACGTGCGCAACGACTCATCTAGGTTGGTTTTGAAGAAACTCGGACAAACCACACTCACATCGACATTGTACTGAGCAAGCTCTAATTTCATTGTTTCAGACAAAGCAATTACAGCCGACTTTACGGAGTTGTAACTACTCATTAGAGGTATGGGAGTTAACCCTGCTTGTGACGCTATGTTTACGAAATGTCCGTGTCCCTGGACTTTAAAGCCCTCAAGGAACACCTGACTAACCCGCACCATACCAAGTAAATTGACATCCAAAATCCACTGCCATTGCTCAATAGATTCGCTTTGCAGCGAACCTCCTGTCGCAACTCCAGCATTGTTATAAACTACATCAACGCCTTGCCACTTAGTATTAACAGCATCATACAATTCAGAAACATCTTGCATATCGGTGATATCACAACGTTGATAAAAAGCTTCTGCACCAAGGTTAGTTAACTCTTTAACAGCCGCTTCACCACGCTCATCGTTTACATCGGCAATACATATTTTCAATTCAGCTAGATTTTGTTTGGCCAGTGCTAAAGCTAAGGATTTACCTAGCCCGGAAGCGCCACCTGTGATCAAGTAACGGGTCTTTTTCATCACGATTACCTATTTGTACTTTGCTAACTCTAAGCGAGAAACCATGCCCATATGAACCTCATCAGGACCATCGGCTAACCTAAGGATACGTCCCATCTGGTTAAAGCTGGCTACAGGATGGTCTGAACAAACTCCAGCTCCGCCAAATATTTGCACCGCCATGTCACTTACTTGTTGTAACATATTAGGCACCACAACCTTAATACTCGATATTTCAGTCATTGCTTGTTTAACCCCTAATGTATCGATTTTCCAAGCGGCGTGTAAGGTTAATAACCTCGCTTGATCTATTGCCATACGAGCCTGTGCTACTCGTTCTAGATTGCCACCTAATTTGATAATAGGTTTACCAAACGCCACGCGTTCCATGCCGCGTTTTATCATCAACTCTAAACTTCTTTCCGCTGCACCAATAGCTCGCATGCAATGATGAATTCGGCCTGGACCTAAACGGCCTTGAGCAATTGCAAAGCCCTTACCTAACCCCATGATCAAATTCTTTTTTGGCACTCTTACATTAGTAAACGACACTTCGCCGTGGCCATAAGGTGCATCATAGTCGCCATAAGCTGTCAGCATACGTTTGATTTCAACACCTTCGGAATCCAGCGGCACCAGTACCATAGAGTGTTGTGAATGCTTGTCGTTTTCTGGATTAGACAACCCCATGAAGATAGCAACCTTTGCATTTGGGTGACCTAAACCTGTACTCCACCACTTTTGACCATTTAATATCAGCTCATCACCATCTTCTTGGATGGTTGCTTGCATATTTGTCGCGTCTGATGAGGCAACATCTGGCTCTGTCATAGCAAATACCGATCGTATTTCCCCAGCCAATAATGGTGTTAGCCATTCTTGTTTCTGTTGGTCGTTACCAAAGTGATAAAGGACTTCCATATTTCCTGTGTCAGGTGCGTTGCAGTTAAATATTTCCGGAGCAAAAAAGACTCTGCCAGTTTCTTCGGCTAACGGGGCATACTCTAAACAAGTTAAACCTTCGGCGAGTTCAGCATCAGGCAAAAACAAATTCCAAAGACCTGCGGCTTTTGCTTTTTGTTTTAACTCATTTATTTGAGGTGGTAACTGCCATTTAGTCCAATCAGCGGTTTCATTTAGCGCTCGATTGGTGGCTAAAATTTCCTGTTCGGCTGGATATACATGTTCCGCCATAAAGGCTTTTAGTCTAGCTAAGTACTCTTGGCTCTTCGCACTTGGTTCAAAGTTCATAATCGATTTCCTTTAAGTGAATAAAACCAGACTAAAGCAAAAAACAAAGTGAATGAAGTGAAGTATATTGATAGTCTATTGTGAATATAATTCATCACATTAAAGAGTTGGTTTTAGCTAAATGATTGACCCAAATAAAATCCAACAACTCGATTTAAACTTGTTAAAAGTGTTTGAGTTTTTGTATCGAGAACGCAATATGACTACGGTAGCTAAGAGTTTGTTTATCAGCCCTTCAGCCGTTAGCCACGCGATGAAGCGATTGCGTCAGACACTTGGCGATGAATTATTCATTAGACAAGGCAGTCAGATGATTCCAACTCCAGCGTGTGAGAGGCTCGCACCTAAATTAATCGAAACACTTGTCCAACTTAGACAGGTGTTACAAAGTTGTGGCGAATTTGATTTAGCAGAATCACAACAGACATTTAGATTGGCTCAACCTGAACCTATGGAGCCAATAGTTCTCCCTAAACTGCAGAAAACCTTGTTAGCACAAGCGCCTAAAATAAAACTCACCAGTGTCAGAACACCTAGAGAAGATATTACACGTCAGCTTGCCGCCAAAAAAATCGATGCGGCAATAAACATTGCTTTACCAATCAAACTGCCTATTGAACACCTAATATTATCTAGTGATGAATATTGTGTCGTTATGGACAAACGACACAGTTGTGCCAACAGACTCTCAGCTAAAGATTATTTAGCCCAAAAGCACATTGCCGTTTCCAGTCGAGCGACAGGCAGAGTGCTTGAGGATTATGCTTTGTTAGAACAGGGAGAAAACCGGCAGATAGATATACGCTGTCAAAGTTATCAGACCGCGAAACTCATGCTAAAACAAAGTCCCTATCTGCTGACGTTGCCCAGCATGATCGCCAAACAGATCCAAGACTCAGATCTAGCGGTATTAGAAATGCCAATTGAACTACCGAAAGTAATTACTCACTTATATTGGCATCAAAGCAGTTCCAATGATGAAGCACTAACTTGGTTTAGAGAAAGAATAAAAGCGGCTTTTGCCTCAGGTTAGTCAGCCACAACCTGAGGCGCTTGGCGTTTTTGTTTAAACTTTTTCCAGTAAATTAACGGCAATGGCCCCAAATACATGGTCAAACCGTAAACCCCTGCCGTTATGGCATATGAAGGTTCATGTAAAAAGCTGACCGCGATAAGTATCGCCATAGTTGCGTTTTGGATCCCAACTTCAATACCTAAAGTCAGTGCGTCTTTATCCGTTAATAAAAATGACTTTGCTAACAAGGCTCCAACAACCACAGACAACAGATTGAGAGTCATACTGGCTGCAAACACTTGTTCGAATGAACTAACCAGTAAGTGACGCTCTTTTATCATCAATGCAACTATCATTAAGATCATAAAAAATAAGGAAAAGCGTCGAAAGTGCACTTCGTATTTAATTGCTGATTCTGCTTTCAACTGCCTAACAAGTATGCCTAGTAAAACAGGTATAAGGGTAATCGCAATAAGTCCAATAGAAGTACCTAACAAAGAGTATTCCGGCGCGTTCTGCTCAGCAAAATGTTGAATAGAAAAGTGAATCAACCAAGGTGTGGTAAAAACACAAACTAAAGTACAGATGGAAGTTAAGGTAACCGATAAGGCTAGATTAGCTTTTGCCAACTGACTCAACACATTAGACATAGTGCCGCCTGGACTTCCAGCTAAGATCATCATTCCAATTGCTAAAGCAGGCGGTAACTCAAACCAAACACAAATACCAAAAGCAATAATTGGTAACAGGATCAACTGGCCAAACAGACCTACTAATACAGGCTTAGGCGTAAGCCACAACCGAGTGAAGTCCTGTTTCGTTAGTCCAAGCCCCATACCAAACATGATCAAGGCCAGCGCAATAGGTAAAAATATATCCATAATGACTGAATTACTCATGCTAAACCGCCTGTGTTGTTGTGGACATAAAATGCAATTGGTATTTGAAAGCATACCCAACCAATTGCTGTTTAACTTGTCTCTCTGTTTCCTCTTGTTTTTCATCTGATAATTCAATAATCGTTTTGATACCAAGTTTTTTGTCTATAGTGACCAAAACCTTAAAATCTTCTTTATCGAGTATCTTTGCAACCTCTTGGGTTACCACACTGGTAATTTGTGCACACACCAACTCAGGTTTATAAATCTTTCCTACCGCGGTTAAAGGCATTTCTTCGATAATGTTAACCAATTTAGGAGTAGCTGCACGTTCTGGTGTCTGCTTTTGCATAAACACCATTAACTCTTCGCTGGTTATTGTGCTGTTTGGTGTTTTTGTGACGTACAGAACAGGCAATTCACCAGAGTATGTATCAGGACGAGGTACTGCCGCCGCCAACTGAACCTCTGGGTGCTTCATCGCTGTGTCTTCAATCATCTTAGGGTCAATATTATGGCCGCCTCGAATGATCAGTTCTTTTTTACGTCCAGCTAAAGACAGATAACCGTGTTTATCAAAACGTCCCAAATCTCCAGTTCGCACGTAGCTAATGTTATCTTCCAGTGTGACCCATAAGTTTTTATTGTGAGCTTCATCTAAGTATCCGGGGAATACGTTATTGCCAGCAATAACAATTTCTCCAACCTCGCCAACGCCACATTGCTTAATTAATTGGTCGTCACTGCCTATCTCAACGGTTGCTACTTTCATACCTGGAATAATCAGACCAACAGAAGCTTCTTCATTTATGCTTCTTACCGGCATCAAACTGCAAACAGAAGAGCTTTCTGTTGAGCCATAACCCTCAATCAAATTAATACCCGTTTCACGGATAAACTTATTTTGTAACTCACTAGAAAGTGGAGCCGCGCCGCTAATTGCCAGTTTAAGATCCGGTAAGCTAAAATTCTCTTCATTGCGCTTTTCAAGCTCAGTAAGTATCCCTGCGTAAACAGTAGGTACCGCCATTATTAGGCTAACTTTGTAATTCTTTATCAGTGTTAACAGGTTAGCCATGACATTCTTGCCGCGATACCCCGCAGGTCCCGCTAACAAAATAGTCGAGGTATTCATTATTGGACCAATTCCCGTCGCCACCGCAGCATTAACGTGGAATATAGGTAATCCAACAAAAATGGTATCACCCGGTGATACAGGAGAGATCAAGTTCACCTGACCGGCATTAGTTAACTGGTTTAAGTGCGTGTGCTGGGCCAACTTAGGTAGACCTGTTGTACCTCCAGTGTGGAAGTAAGCGCAAATATCTCTTTGGTTAGGCTCTTCAAATTCTAACTCTTCGGTTTGTTCTTGCTTTAATAAATCACTGAAGCTCAGCACTGGAACCTTGTTTTGCTTATCAGCAGGAATTGATTTGCCAAATACACTGATCACTGCTTTTAAATTAGGGATCTCATCTTTAATGGCTAATACTTTTTGCCAAATGTCGCTGCCAGGTAGAGGCCCTAATGCGATTAGTACCTTGGTATTCGATGACAACATTATCTCCTTTATGATGCTGGCATCTAATAATGGGTTTATCGGGTTGGCTATACCCGCTGTCGAAGCCCCCCAAAGACTGTAATAAGTCTCTGGAAAGTTAGGCATAATTATCGAAGTTACATCCTTTCGGTTAATACCTAATTTTCTCAAGGCATTTGCAGTTTGAGTCACCTTGTTGGCTAATTGCGAATAAGTTACCTCTCGATAAGGGGCAGCATATTCCTGCCCTTTTAATAATTTAATGGCTTTATGCAAGACCTTTTTAGCAAATGGGATCTTGTCTTGGCTGATAACATCACCATCGAGGATGTACTTTATTGCGATTTGATTGGGACAATATTGTGCCGACTCTTGAATAGCTCGATACAGAGAGTTTGGCAGTTTCTGCTCTGTAATTGATGACGTGTCTAACAATCCAATGTCATCTGATGTGCGCACACCTGTAATGTCGATTTGATTCATAGCCTCTCCTCAGTAAAATCACTTTGTTCTCTTTCATCTACCGCTCTACATAAGTTGTTTTTATCGTTATCTGTGCTGAGGTATTACTAGGCTGTTTGATTCCGAGCTAAATGCGTTATCTACCTCGGAGTGCATTGTTATGTTTTTTATTCAGACTAGCCTCAAGCAGACTTATGTTAAGGTTTTGTTTTTATTATTTTATTTCAAAAAGCTGTCGTCTTGTCTCAATACAACTTGGTAAAGAGGTTGGAAGTTGCCCCATGTTACTAGCTCTGAACCATTGGCTCGCTTGGTTTTGATCGCCGTATCGTGATCGATCAGTTGTAAGTCGCCAGCCGATTGAGCTAATAACTGACTCTGGCAGCAACTTTCCATCATACAGAAATTTGCGACCGCAGCATCAAGCGACTTACCTACGGTTAACAAACCATGGTTTTGTAAGATAACAGCTGTGTGGTCAGCCAATGATTCGGCAATTAAGTCACCTTCTTCTAAATCAGCAACCACACCAGTAAAGGTATTAAACAAACCGTGATTTTCGTAGAACAGACATGCATCTTGAGAAATAGGTTGCAGCAACTGACCTAATGCAGAAAAAGCACGACCATAAGTGGTGTGCGCATGAGCTACCGCATTCACATCAGGTCTTGCTGCATGAATTCGTGAATGAATAGCAAACGCTGCATTATTGATTGGCATATTGCCTTCGATGATCTTGCCATCGTGTGTAACACGCACTAAGTCTGACGTCTTAATTTGTGAAAAATGTACGCCAACCGGATTAACCCAAAATGTTTCAGGTTCAATGCAATCGCGCACTGTGATATGGCCAGCTAAGCCTTCGTCAAAGCCGTGATTAGCGAAAACTCTAAAGCCTGCGGCTAAGCGCTGTTTCTCATATTCACGCTGTTGTTCTAAGTCGGTAAACTTTGGCGGCATCGGCACATTGAACTTGTCACTCCCCACCGTCATTTTTAGTACTTGTTGCTCGATTGAGTCTTGTTGCATGATCGTTGTCTCTATTTTAATAAGGTTGACTTCAGTCTAAATATCAACAAGACTAATAAAAGTGATGTAATTTAATGGCCTAATATAAATATGCTGCATAGTAAGATAGATTTAAATTTGTTTTTAGTGTTGAAAACCGTCTATCAGGAAGGCTCAATAACCGCCGCATCAAATAAGCTACATCTTACTCAACCTGCTGTGAGTCATGCTCTGGCAAGACTGCGAGATAGTTTTAACGATCCATTGTTTATTCGCCATGGCCGAAAAATGGTGCCGTCAACTTATTGCCAAAAGATCATACCAAAAGTAGAGAAAGCTTTAGCAATACTCAACGAAACGTTAATACCGCAAAGTGACTTTGATATTCGTCAATACCCTAGGGAAATAAAGTTTGGTTTCCGAGATATTTTAGAATCGATTTTCTTTCCAACCTTAGTCACAGATTTACTGACCAACACGCCAAACATCACGATAAATAGCCGTCAAACAACACGCTTAGAAATGGAAGCTGCCTTAGAACAGCAAGAGTTAGATATCGTTATTGACGTACTAACACCAACCTCAGATAACATTAAACATCAACTCGTTTGTAATGAGAGTTTTTCGTTGATTTGTCGTCATGACCATCCCATTCTGGCTGAGCCAACAATGGAAAATTACGTAAAAGCGCAACACGTACTCGTCACGTTAAAAGATTCAAAAGTAGATTTAGTCGATATGACCTTGGCTAAACTGGGAAAAAAAAGACAGTTTGCACTGCGCTGTGAGCACTACTTTGCAGCCACCCGTGTGATCAGCCAGTGCGATATGTTACTGACTATGCCTAATGCTTATGCCAATATTCTACAGCAAGAAATGCCGGTTCGAGTTATCCCCCTTCCATTCGAAGTACCTGTGTTACCTGTCCATATGTACTGGCACAAACAAGCAGAACAAGACCCAGTTAATACTTGGATGAGAGAGAAGCTGTTCGACATTGGCGAACAGCTCAAATTGCCCAAATAACATCGACTAAAAACTAAAATCTATAGTTCATTTGTAAATGGACACTTCTAGGTGCTTCAACTAGAAAACGATGAGCATAGCTCAAGACAGGAACATCATTTGCTTGTGAAAATGTCGTTTTGTCGGTTAAGTTTTTTCCCAGTAACGCTATCGAAAAGTCACCCTCTGGGCTTGTTAACTCAATTCGAAGATTCAATTTCTGATAAGCATCTTGATGAGCAATAGGGTCTAAATCCTGCTCAAGATAAAAATCGTCTGTAAACTGCACTGATAAAGTAGTATCGAGTAGGTAACCACCAGCCATATCTAAGTGATAGTTCAAATTTACGTTGCCAGAATATTTAGGTGCAAATGCCCCTGTTTCGCCAGAGAGATCCTGAGTTGCCATGCCTAATAGTTCAGCTTGATAAACCGTAGGTGATGCACCTGTAAACTTGTCATATTCAAAGTCTAATAAAGCGAAACTAGAGGTTAAGTCGAAGTTGTCGTTGATGTACCAACGCGCATCCAACTCAACCCCTTTAACTTTTGCTTCTGCGGCATTGTTTACAACAAAGGCCTTACCGTTGAACTCAGAGACTTGCAGGTTTTCATAGTTGGTATAAAAGGCGGTAGCGTTTAACTCTAACACTTGATCTATCAATTCAGACTTAAAGCCAAACTCCAAGTTCGTCGCTTCTTCGTCTTCAAACTCAAAACCAGAATCAGGGTCTGGAGCAGACCCCATTGAAGCATTCAAACCTGAACCATCGAAACCACCAGCTTTTGCCCCCTTACCAGCACTGACAAAGACTAAAGTATCTTCAAAGCCGTGAAATTCTAAGCTGACACTTGGCAATAAATGACTTTCCGAACGTTCAGCTGAAAACTTGTGTTGCCCGGCTCCTGATAAACTCGTCGCTAATACTGGCGCTATAGAGTTTGCATAAGCTTGTATTGGCGCTGGAGTTTGCTCAGAAAATAAGGTGTAAACACCTTGCTCACTGGTGACTTCTTTATCTTCACTTTGGTACCTAAGGCCTAAATTTAATTTCCATTGATCAGACAAAGTCCAGTTTAACGCAGCAAATGCGGAATAGCTGGTTTGCTCTTGTTCAAACTGAGCCGTTGTACCAATGGAGACTCCAGGTAGATCTGGAATAAGCACAGAAGCCCCTAACAACACATCATTAGGGTGTTCTAGCTCACTGTGGAGAAAGTAAACGCCTGTTACGTAATCTAAGTTTTCTGCCAAGGCTCCGCTTACTCGGAACTCCTGAGTAAATTGCTCGTAGTTTTCTATGTAGGTTTGTTTGATCAAAGAAACTTCTGAGTAGTCGGCGTCAAATACAGAATCCCAATCGTACTCACTATAAGTGGTGACAGAGGTAAACTCATAGTCATTACCAGAATATACATATTGAAGACTTGAATTGAGTAAATCGGTGTCACTGCCTTCGTCTAACCCACCAGGGTGGAAAGCACCTGAAATCGAACTGGTATAATCTAAACCTGAGTCATCTGCTAATAACAGCGTTCGATAACCCACATTCGCCGGATTTGTTGGATCGGCTGCAATTTGTAGCCCTCTACTTTCTTCATCAATGATGTACTGATAACGAGAGCCGTTTGAGTCAAACTGCCCTTGCTCAATATTAAAATTAAATTCTGAACTAGCACTTGGTTGCCACAATGCAGATAGCCTAAAACCACTAGAAGACGTATCTACTTCGTCTTGATCACGTGCTTGATTGTAAATATATCCATCTTCCGAATTGTTAAATGCAGCTAACCTCAAAGCAAAATCATCAGTCACAGGTAAATTCAATACTGCACTGAACTCTCGTTGTTTGTTTGAACCAATAGTTGCACTCACTTCGCCTTCAAACTCATCAGTAGGAGAGTTTGTGATCATACTCAAAGCCCCAGCCGTGGCATTTTTACCAAACATAATAGCTTGAGGTCCTTTTACTAACTCTATCCTTTGCATATCCAAAAATGGAAATTTGGCTTGATGGCCCCGGCCCAAGTAAATGCCGTCTTTGTACATGGCAACCGATTGCTCAAAACCCGAGTTAGTGCCCGATCCTATACCTCGAACTACAATTCGTTTACTACTTGAAGATTCAGTGATGTGTACATTTGGCAAACTTTCAGACATATCTAATAAATTAGATATATTGTTCTTAGTCAAGTGCTCTCCGGAATAAGCTTGGATGGAAGTTGGTATTTGCTGAATGGACTGTACTTTTTTGTTGGAAGTAACAGTGATCCTCTCCAACCCAGTTTGTTGTTCTTTTCCCTTTGTTTGTTCTTCTTCGGCCAAAGCGGTGGCCGACGTGGTAAAAATAGCCAGCTGAATAGCTCTAAATAAAATTGAGTTCTTATACATGTACCTCTCCCCTAGATGATTACGTACTTTTATTATTTTTGTACTTTTATTATTTTTGTATTTTTGTATTTTTGTATTTTTGTATTTTTGTATTTTTTATTGCGCATTTTCTGCGCAACAATCATCTTGTCGGGGTGGCAAAGGAAATAAAAATGAATGCTTATAATTGTCTACTATAAAAATTATTAATAATTCTCTTAACTCTTAAATAAATTCACTTTATGCAAGTGTAGTGGCATAGTGATTTTGGCCACCTAATTAGAGGATGTTATGATTCGTTCATAGCAATATTAGGTGAAGGTAATGGCTAAGAAGTCACGTAAAAATTTCAGTCCTGAATTTAGATTAGAGACGGCACAATTGGTGGTCGATCATGGTTACACCCATGAAGAGGCAGCTAAGGCGATGAACGTTGGTTTTTCAACGATCGGTAAATGGGTTAAACAATTAAAAGAAGAGCGGCAAGGCAAAGCGCCTAAAGCCACACCAATGACACCAGAGCAGCTTAAGATACGTGAGCTTGAAAAGAAAATAGAACGCATTGAATTAGAAAAGGAAATTCTAAAAAAGGCTACGGCTCTGTTGATGTCGGACTTACTGAACAATTTGAATTAATCGAAAAACTCAATCAGAGCCATAAAGCCAGATATCCGATTAAAACATTGTGTAAACCTTGAGGAAACGGACTTAAGTGACATGACCAGTATATCGTTACTGGATATAGCATCAACTAGTGACGATCTTGCTAGGGAGATAGAAAATAGAAAGGTTACAAGAGAAGAGCATGATAGTGAGCAAGATATTAGTAACCCTCTAAATACAAAAAATCTCAACCTACCAACATTTCTAATTTGGATAAAGATTTTACTAACAAATATCCGCGCTTTAAAAAAGAAATATCCCTTTTTGCACGGGTATTTAGAAATACAGAACTATTGATGGATAGAGAGAGGGTAGTATCAACTTTCGATCGGATCTTAAAGTCATATTTGTTTTCAATGAAAGTTGATATTACTAGATTAGACGAAAACATTTTGCTACCTCATATAATTCCAACTATTGAGAAAAAGTTTAAAGAAGAAGGAATTGATGAGCGAGATAAAATAAAGATATTGAATAGCGTTAGAGTTTTGTTTTCCGTAATTAGGGCCTCAATACCAAATGTAGCTGAAGAAATGATGTCCAACGACCTAGCGACTAAGAAGCCCAGATTCAAGAGTTTTTTAATTCACAAACTGGATGATGACGTAACTGACGCGGAGCAAATGCTATTAAGGTTTTTGTTACTAGAAATAGATCGAAGTGACCTATCGAACAACATAAAGGCACTGCTAAACTGTACTGATAAATTAACTAGAAATACTTTGTTTTTGAAGTTAGTTATATTAAGAGAAAAAAGGCACGATTTTACTGACCAAGACAAGAAGCTCATTGGAAACGCATTAAATAAATTAATAAATAATAACAAGAAATATCTGCGGACTTGTTCACTAGGTTCCATAGTGAGCATAAATTTAATCTTGGTAACTTATTGGACTAAGATTAATAGTTTAAGAAGTTACTACTGTTAATGGGCTGCTAGTAAACAGACATTAGCGGTGGTGTATAACTGGACAGAATAATTCAAAATTTTTACTAATTTGTAAACCCTATGAATATTCGCGGTGGACCAGTTTTTCACAAAAAAGTAAATAAGTCTGCCAAAACTCAAATAATTCATTCCAGTCCAAAAGCGAGCTGGTATTAGTCCACCAGCTCGACTTTACACGTACCAATGTTATCAATACCAACGTTTAGATCTGCAAAGTCAAAGGTGTCAGCTGCCGCGATTAATGCTCTAGCAATACCGTCAACTATCTGTTCTGGCTCTAAGCCCATTGCTTCGCATTTGTCAGCGATATGATTAGTAAGTTCTTGAACTTGTTTGTCTGTAATTCTGTCCGTCATGATTATTATCCAAATTTCAGGCATAAAAAAACCGACGCTCTTTTTCAGAGTAGTCGGTTTATTTTTCTCTTTTTAAATAAGAGAAGTGGTACCGGTGGGCGGACTTGAACCGCCACGCCCGAAGGCAACGGATTTTGAATCCGTCATGTCTACCAATTCCATCACACCGGCACAGATTGGCTTGCTATAAAGCGATGAGAATTATAACGGTGAGTACTATAACTGCAAGCTATTTATGAACTAAATGCATCAAGTGTTGATATATTGCTCAATAAATACAAAACTATTTTGAGTTAAGCGCTTTGTTGTTAAACTCTATTTAAAACTAATAAAGAAAAAGAAAGTGTTATGACCGACTCTTCAACGAGCGCTTCTCAAACTGACTCAAAAAAAGCAACTTCAAATAACCGAGCCGGTTTTTTTAAAAGGATCGCAGCCATGGTTTATGACTGGTTAGCAGTTATAGCACTGTCGATGCTAGTGACTATTATTAATTTAATTGCAGTCTCTTACGGCGCGGACTTCGGATTGTTCGATCTTACTAATTACTCCGATCCTTCTTCATATTTAAACGATCAAATTTGGTTTCAAGTGGAGCTGGTTTGTTGGATTTGGTTATTTTACGCGTGGTTCTGGCATGATGGCGGGCAAACTATTGGGATGAGAGCATGGCGCCTGAAATTACAGCGCATTGATGGTAAGCCGGTCGAGTTGTCTAGGGCGTTTAAAAGAGCAGCTCTCTCTTTGTTAGGTCTAGGAAATATCTTTTTGATATTTAACCCAAAGAACAAGTTATCCCTGCAAGATAAGCTTACTCAAACCGAAATGATCGTGTTAACCAAAGAGCAAAACAAGCAGATTTATCTTCGCGGTATTGAAGATCCAAACGAACCTTAGCGTTGATATGTCAGTGCTTATTTCTGCTTTTTAGTTAACAAATGAATCGATATTAAACAGAATACTAAGGTTGGTGCAAATGCGCCAAGTGCAGTAGGAAGTTCATATACTAATGCTAATGAGCCGAATACTCTGTCCACCAAGAAAAATGAAAATCCGGTAAGTATGCCTAAAATAATTCGTGCCCCCATGGTTACAGATCGAAGAGGACCAAAAATAAATGATAGTGCAAGTAACAGCATGACGGCGACGTTAAACGGCTGAATTACCTTACGCCAAAAAGCTAACTCATAGCGGCTAGCGTTCTGTCCATTTTTATTTAAATAATTTAAATAATCCGTTAACTCAGATAATGCCATTCTCTCAGGTTTAACCGACACAATACCAAGTTTGTCTGGTGCCAAGTCCGTTGGCCACGGGAATTGAGCCTGATGTGATGAAACGACATTACGTTCTTTCCATTCTTTGATTATGACATTTGTAAGCAACCACTGACCATTTTCGAATGTACCAAGATCTGCTTTCAGTTGTCGAGTTAACTTTAAGTCATCATCAAAGTTAAAGACAGATACACCCAGCAGCTCTCCTGTTTCAGTGACTTCTTTTATGTTAACGAAAGTGTCAGCTTCTTTTGCCCAAATTCCCTCATCAGCAGCATAAATATCGCCACCACTGATTGCTTGAGTTTTTAATTCGTTTGCTGTTTTTACTGAAGCTGGCACGCCCCATTCAGAAAATATCATCATCGCTAAAATAAGCACTGTACTAGTTTTTAAAACGGCCCCAACTACATTCGCTTTAGATAAGCCAACTGCTTGCATAACAACGAGTTCTGAGCTTGATGCAAGCGCTCCAAGACCAACTAAACCGCCAATCATGGCGGCCATAGGGAAAAAGGCTTCAAGATCCTGAGGAATTAAGAATAACGCGTAAAGGGCAGCTGTAACCGCTGTAAAGTCGGCTCGGCCAATGTACTTGAGCTGCTCAATGAATCTAAATAAGGTGCTGATACCAACTAAAATTCCTAAGGTCACTACGATTGAGCTCATCACCGTTCGGCCCACATATTTTTCAATAATCGTCATGCCAAACATTAAACACTGTCCTTACTTGAGGCTGATTTTTTAGATTTAGTCGAAAGCCAAATTTGGCGAAGTTTACCGCCACTTGAGCGGTCCTTCATTAGCATCATAGCTGCGGTACATAGTCCAATAATATGTATCCACCACAAGCCAACAGATAGGGGTATTTTACCATCTTCTAACGCTGATTTAGCTAACAGTAAGAGTATGTAATAGCTAAAGAAAATGACTAAACCGGGTAGGATTTTTCCGAATCTGCCTTGGCGAGGATTAACAGAGCTAAGTGGTACTGCAATGAGCGCTAGAATAGGAATAGTAAGTGGAATCGCTAATCGCCACTGAAATTCAGCTTGAGATTCTACCTCGTTAGAATTTAAAAGTTCTAGTGTCGATTGTGCTGCTAAATTTCGACTTCTTCGTTCTACAGCCTGCTCTTCCATTAGAATTTGATATTGAGAAAAATTAAGACGTTGTAAATCTGAATTTTCATTAAAGTTATATCTGTGCCCAGCAGACAAAATAAGATCTTGTTGACCACTTGGTAAATCTTGAAGCCGACCAGTTTGTGCAAACACAACGCTTTCAACACCATCTTCATTGGCCTGTGCGACAAATACTTTTTTCATTTCAGAATTACGTCGTTCAATTTCTTGCACAAATACAACGGAGTCGCCTTTACCCGCTTTATGAAAACGTCCAGCGGTTAACGTTGATAACACCCCTTCTGCGGCAGCGTTTTCGCGGACTTGGTATTCGTATTCAGCAGAGATAGGTGAGAAATACAATGTGATTGAACCGCCGATAATTGCCATTACAGTGGCAAATAAAAGGGCGACGCGGGCGACGTACCATTCAGATACACCGCATGCCTTTAATACGCTCATTTCTTGATCGGCATATAATCGGCCATAGGCCAACATAACGCCTAAGAAAACACTAAGTGGAAGAATAATGGCGGCAAGTTGCGGAAAGCGTAAACCAATAATAGACGCCACTAGATAACCCGGAATTTTGCCTTCCGTTGCATCAGCCAAAATACGAACGAAAGTTTGGCTCATGAAAATACTCATAAGAACAATAAAAACCGCGAACTGAGACTTAAATATTTCAGCGGTTAAATAACGTAAAATTATCACCCATAAACCTTATAAAACTTGTACTTTTACTGGAATAATACCGATTTTTGAGTAAACTTCTTATTTTAGTAAGAAAACTTTTTCATAGCAGAGTAAACTCATGCTATAACAATCGGACCACAAGCCATTTCTAGACTTAAAAAATCGTGCAAGGCTTGATTATAATGGTAAATCAGTGAAAGACCGATAAAAATTTTAAATTTAAGTAGATTACTTTTATTTACTTATATTTTGGAGAGATCATGGAATTTAGTGTAAAAAGCGGCAGTCCCGAGAAACAACGCAGTGCATGCATTGTTGTAGGTGTATATGAGCCTCGTCGACTTTCTCCGGTAGCGGAACAATTAGATCAAATCAGCGAAGGATACATTAGCAATTTATTACGTCGCGGAGACCTCGAAGGTAAACCGGGCCAAGTTTTATTATTACATCACGTACCTAATGTATTAAGTGAACGTGTATTGTTAGTTGGTTGTGGTAAAGAGCGAGAGCTTAACGAGCGTCAGTATCGTCAGATCATTAAAAAGACAATCGATACCTTAAATGAAACCGGGTCTATGGAATCGGTTTGTTTTTTAACAGAAATGCATGTTAAAGGTAGAGATACCTATTGGAAAGTTAGACAAGCTGTTGAAGCAACGATGCATAGTCTATACAGCTTTAATCAGCTGAAGAGTAAAAAAGATGAAGCTCGTCGTCCATTAAGAAAATTAGTATTTAACGTACCAACTCGTCGAGAGTTAGCATTAGGCGAGTCGGCAATCGAACATAGTTTAGCAATTTCTAATGGCGCTAAGTTGTGCCGCGATGTCGCTAACATGCCACCAAATATTTGTAATCCTGCGTACTTGGCTGAGCAAGGCAAAACGTTAGAAGAATACCCAAAGGTTTCTGTATCAACGGTAGGTGAGAAAGAAATGGCTGAGCTAGGTATGAATTCATACTTAGCCGTTGGGCGTGGTAGTGACAATGAATCTATTATGACCATTATAGATTACAAAGGTGGTAAAGAAGGCGATGCGCCAATTGTATTGATTGGTAAAGGCCTCACATTTGATTCAGGTGGTATTTCGATTAAACCATCGGCGCAAATGGACGAAATGAAATATGACATGGGTGGAGCTGCCGGTGTTCTAGGTGCAATGCGCTCTCTAGCTGAGCTAGATTTGCCATTAAATGTTATCGGTATTTTAGCGGGATGTGAAAACATGCCAAGCTCAAATGCTTACCGACCAGGCGACGTATTAACTACAATGTCAGGAAAAACAGTTGAAGTGTTAAATACCGATGCAGAAGGGCGTTTAGTGCTTTGTGACGCGTTAACTTATGTTGAACGTTATAATCCAGAGTTAGTTATTGATGTCGCCACATTAACGGGTGCTTGCGTAATTGCTCTTGGTAAACATGCAACTGGCCTATTAAGTAGTCATAATCCGTTAGCGCATGAATTACTAAATGCTTCAGAACAGTCTGGTGACCGTGCATGGCGCTTGCCATTGTGGGACGAGTATCAAGACCAGTTAGAGAGTCCATTTGCAGACTTTTCTAACTTAGGTGGTCGAGATGCTGGCACTATTACCGCGGCATGCTTTTTAGCTCGATTTACAAAAAAATACAATTGGGCTCATTTAGACATTGCCGGCACTGCTTGGGTTAGCGGTGGACCAAATAAAGGTGCAACCGGACGTCCAGTTCCAATGCTTACACAGTTCTTGATGAACCGTGCGGGTATCGCGGTTGAGCAATAAGCTCAATCGCTATTTTAAAGTAAATTAAGTCGAGTCGTTATGAATGTAATTTTTTGGTTATTATCCGAACAGCATACATTGCCAAAAACAGATGATGCCAAAGATGTAATTCCACATTGGCATTACGCTTGTGTTCTAACGGCTGATTTATACAGGCAACACAAAAAAGTATTGTTAGGTGCAAAAGACCAAGACCACGCACATCAATTAGATGAATGGTTATGGCAGTTTCAAGCGGACCGATTTATTCCACATAATTTGCCGGGTGAAGGCCCGCATTATGGTACACCAGTAGAAATAAACTGGCAGCCGAGTACGCAGCGCCGTCAATGTTTTGTGAATACCAACGAGCACATTCCTGACTATTACCAGCAGTTGAAAGGGATAACTGAATGGCATGACTTCGTGCCAATGGATGATGCAGGCAAAGCAGCCGCTCGTGAACGCTACAAAATTCTTAAACAAGCGGGTTTTAATATTACAACCACGCCAATTCCAGACTCAATCGTTTAAACGACTCAAATAAATTCAAGGCTATTATCAAAATGGATAAAACCTATAATCCTAGTGACATCGAACAATCCCTATACAAAGAATGGGAAGATAAAGGTTATTTTAAGCCAAGTGGCGAAGGTGACAGTTACAGTATCGTAATTCCACCGCCGAACGTCACTGGTAGCTTGCATATGGGGCATGCGTTCCAACATACAATTATGGATGCGTTAACCCGATACAAACGTATGGATGGTTTTAACACTTTATGGCAGGTGGGCACAGATCACGCTGGTATCGCTACACAGATGGTTGTTGAGCGTAAATTAGCTGCTGAAAACCAACCAACTCGTACCGAAATGGGTCGAGATGCCTTCATCGACAAAGTTTGGGAATGGAAAGGTGAGTCTGGCGGTAATATTACCAAACAAATGCGTCGTCTCGGTAATTCAGTCGATTGGGAACGTGAACGTTTTACTATGGACCCTGGTTTGTCAAAAGCAGTAGAAAAAGTATTTGTTGATTTATACAACGATGATCTTATCTACCGCGGCAAGCGTCTTGTTAATTGGGATCCAAAATTACAAACTGCTATTTCAGACTTAGAAGTAGAGAACAAAGATAAAAAAGGCCACATGTGGCATTTCCGTTATCCACTGGCGAACGGACAAAAAACCGCGGACGGCAAAGACTATCTAGTGGTAGCAACTACCCGCCCTGAGACACTTTTAGGTGATACCGCCGTAGCGGTAAATCCAGAAGATGAGCGTTATAAGTCGTTAATCGGCCAATCAATATTACTGCCGTTCGTAAATCGTGAAATTCCAATTGTTGGCGACGAACATGCAGACATGGAAAAAGGTACGGGCTGTGTAAAAATAACGCCAGCACACGACTTTAATGACTATGAGGTTGGCAAACGAAACCAATTGCCAATGATCAATGTTTTAGACTTCACTGGTCATATCCGTAAAGCAGCCCAAGTATTTAATACTAATGGCGAAGAAAGTGATGTTTATGGCACCGATATCCCGGCTGATTTTCAAGGTTTAGAGCGCTTTGCTGCTCGAAAAGCAATTGTTGCCGCAATGGATGAGTTAGGTTTATTAGACGAAGTTAAAGAACATGATTTAACAGTCCCTTATGGTGACCGTGGCGGTGTGGTTATAGAACCAATGTTAACAGATCAGTGGTATGTTCGTGTTGAGTCTATGGCAAAAGTTGCCACTGAAGCTGTACAAAATGGTGATATTGAGTTTGTTCCTAAGCAATATGAAAACATGTACTTCGCGTGGATGCGTGACTTACAAGATTGGTGTATTTCTCGCCAACTTTGGTGGGGTCACCGTATCCCAGCTTGGTACGACAATGAAGGTAAAGTATACGTAGGTTCAAGCGAGGCCGAAGTTCGTAAAGAGCACAAACTTGCAGATGATGTAACGCTTCGCCAAGATGACGATGTACTAGATACATGGTTTTCTTCTGCACTTTGGACTTTCTCTACAATGGGCTGGCCAGATAATCTTGAAGATTTGAAGAAATTTCACCCAACAGATGTGTTAGTAACTGGTTTTGACATTATTTTCTTCTGGGTCGCCAGAATGATCATGATGACCATGCATTTCATTAAAGACGAAGACGGTAAACCACAAGTACCATTTAAGACAGTTTACGTTACAGGCCTTATCCGAGACGAAAACGGCGATAAAATGTCTAAGTCTAAAGGTAATGTTATCGACCCACTTGATATCATTGACGGTATAGAGTTAGAAACGTTAGTAGAAAAACGAACAGGTAACATGATGCAGCCTCAGTTAGCTGCAAAAATTGAGAAAAGCACTCGTAAACAGTTCCCTGAAGGAATGACATCAAGCGGAACTGATGCGCTTCGTTTCACGTTGTCAGCGCTTGCTTCTACTGGACGTGATATTAGTTGGGATATGAAACGTCTAGAGGGTTACCGAAATTTTTGTAACAAGCTTTGGAATGCAAGTCGTTATGTATTAATGAATACAGAAGAACATGATTGTGGACGCGACCTAGCTTCTGATAGTACTGAACTAGAGTATTCACTAGCGGATCGTTGGATTCAAAGCCAGCTACAACAAACGATTGAAACGGTTCGAGGACATTTAGATGCCTACCGCTTCGATCTTGCATCAAGCGCTATGTATGAATTCACATGGAATCAATTCTGTGACTGGTATTTAGAGTTAACAAAACCAGTAATCTTTAAAGGCACACCGGCGCAGCAAAAAGCGACACGCAAAACGCTAGTTGATGTTCTTGAGGCTCTACTGCGATTAATGCATCCAATCATGCCATTTATTACAGAAACAATTTGGCAACGAGTTGTTCCGTTAACGGCATTAGGTGCGAATAAAGCAGACAGCATAATGTTAAGTGCATTCCCTCAATATGAAGCAAGTCGTGTTGATGAAAAAGCGCTAGCTGACGTAGAGTGGCTAAAGCAGTTTATTTTAGTTATTCGTAATATCCGTGGCGAAATGGACTTATCTCCAAACAAGCCTATTTCTGTGATTCTACGCAACGCTTCTGAGCAAGATATGGATCGCTTAGATGAAAATAAAGCCTTCTTAATTGCATTAGCAAAACTGGAAGATATTAGCGTGTTAGCTGAAGGTGAAAAAGCCCCAGCATCAGCGAGTGGCTTAGTTGGCGCAATGGATGTACTTATTCCTATGGCCGGCTTAATTGATAAAGAAGCTGAAATTGCACGATTAACAAAAGCCATTGAAAAAACCAAAGGTGAGTTAAAGCGAGTGACTGGTAAATTATCGAATCAAAAGTTCGTTGATAACGCACCACAAGAAGTGCTTGAAAAAGAACAAGCTAAATTGGCTGACTATCAACAAAGCCTAGATAAGCTTGAGTTGCAACTAACAGAAATTAAAGCTATCTAACAATGCTCGCTTTCTTTATTTATATATTGAGAGCGAATTGTTTACTTAATTTTAGATATTAAATAACCAGCAAGTAATTGTTCAAATTAGGATAGTTATTTAGCTGGTTTTTTTATTTAGCTTTTGCTCAAACATTAAAGATTTAGCTTCTGTTATCCAATCATTTACTGTGTTTATTTGGTCTGAAATCTGGCTCGCACCAATAGATACGTCGACTTTTTTCATATCACCATTCTCTAGCCTAAACTCAACTCTATCGCTTATTCTTTGAAAATAATCTAGTGCCTGTCTAAAGTTGGTATTTGGCAATACAATGATGAACTCATCCTCAAAATAACGACAAACTGAGTCATTGTTCCTGGCTTCATCCATTAAACGGGTTGCTACCGCACGAAGCGCTCTATCACCAAATATTTTGCCATGTTCTTTGTTTATATGTTTTAAGCCATCAATGTTCGTAACAACCAGAGTGGCCAGTGTTTTATGTCGTTTATATTCCTGTATGGAAAATAAAATCTGCTCTTTAGTCGCTTCATATTTCTGGGCACCGCTGAGCAAGTCCAGTGACGATAAACGATCAAGCTCAGCATAAGCATTGCGAAGTTTTACTAAGGCGATATCAAGCGCTTCTTCGGTGTCTTTGAGCTCAACAATGTCTTGGAGTGAGTAGATAAAAAAACTTGGATTATTTTGTTCGTCTTTTACTAAGGAGGCTGTCAGCTTAGCCCAGATGAGATGGCCTAGCTTATGACGATACCTTTTGATGCGAGTAAAGTCAGCGTTTGATTTGCCAGATAAAATAGATTTAGACCAAGATAGACATTCTTTAATGTCCTCAGGCATAGCCAGATCACTAAAGTTCAGATCTAAAAGTTCGGATTGCGTGTAGCCAAGTACCTCACACAACCGTCGATTTATTTTTATAAATTTGCCATTTAAGTCTGTAATCGCTAATCCAGTAGCTAGATTATCAAAGGTCAACCGGTAAATGCTTTCTAGGTCATTGGAAAATGAGGGGAGCTGGTTGTTTTTATTAGTATTAAAATTTAAAGTCATCGATACATTTTTTTTAAACGTTGAGCTTTAAGAATAGCGTTAAAAATAAAAAAAGCATCAATTAATTACCTAGTAAAGGTAATTTTTAGAAAAAGTTTAACTTTCGTTAGCTTTTACTTGTTGCCAAAGGCATTCCATTTCTTCCAGTGACAACGCTTTAAGACTTTGCTCTTTTTGGTTAGCCAATACTTCAACCGATTTAAATCGTCGGGAAAACTTGTCATTTGCTTGTCGTGTTACTTGCTCGGCGTTTAAACCTAAGTGTCGACTCACATTAGTAAGTGCAAAGTAAAGGTCACCCAACTCATCAGCTATACGTTCTTTGTTATTTTGGTGAGCTTGCCCGCTTTTTAATTCAGCTTTAAGCTCGGCAATTTCTTCTTCTACTTTATCCAAAGCACCCAGAACATCAGGCCAATCAAAACCCACATGAGCAGCACGCTTTTGTATTTTTTGAGCTCTATTTAATGCAGGTAGTGCTGCCGGAATATCTTCGAGAATAGAGGTAAATGCTTGACCGGATTTTTCACTTCGTTCTTGCGACTTTATCTGTTCCCAATTGTACTTAATCTGAGAATCGTCAAGTTGCTCATTTGTTAAAACACCAAATACATGAGGGTGACGACGAATTAGTTTTTCAGACATAGTTTGAGCAATACTATCAAAGTCGAATTTATCTTCTTCTTTCCCGAGTTGAGCATAAAAGACCACCTGAAATAACAGGTCGCCCAATTCTTTGGGTAGCTCTTCAAAATCTTCTTGCTCTATGGCTTCAGCCACCTCATAAGCTTCTTCTAACGTGTGCGGCACAATAGACTTAAAAGTTTGTTTTAAGTCCCAAGGACACCCCTGTTCGGGATCGCGTAGCATTGACATAATCGTAAGAAGTTTGTTAATTCCTGTTTGTTCGTTTAACAGTGAAAGCTTTTGCTGAAAATTCATTTAAACTCTTTTAACCTTTAATACTTCATCAACTTGACTGATTTTGTCTAACACGCGATTAAATGCACTAAGGTTATAAACTTCTAATTTTAAACCCATAGTAACAACTTGGTTGTTAACATCAGAATCCGTCGTCATACCTAAAACGTTTATTTTATCATTCGCTAAAATCGTAGTGATGTCTCGCAATAATCCACTTCTGTCGTTGGCAAAGATTTTAACGTTTGCAACAAAACCACCCGAGTATTGCTCTGCCCAGCTAGCTTCAATATATCTTTCGGGATGTTCATCCATAACAACTTTAAATTGGTCACAATCAGCTCTATGAATAACAACACCGCGGCCTTGCGTAATATAGCCAACGATATCGTCACCCATTATTGGATTACAACAGCCAGCAAGTTGGTTCATAAGATTGCCAACACCTTGTAACACAACGCCATTTTGATTCTTTTTAGACTTCTTGCGTGGTTTTTGAATTAACCGAGGATCAATTTCAGGTTTCGGCTGATTCGTTGCTTTAGACTCAATAAAGTTAATGACTTGATATAAGCGAACATCACCGGCGCCAATTGCCGCCAATAGGTCGTCGATAGAATTCATATTGAAGCGCTCCACTGCATGTGAAGTCTCGCTCCAAGGAATATCCAAACGGTTGAGTTCATGCTCTACCATTTGTTTTCCTTCGATAATATTTTTGTCTTTGTCTTGTTGCTTAAACCAAGTTTGAATTTTAGCGCGAGCTCTAGATGAATGGACATAATCTAGGTTTGGGTTCAGCCAATCTCGTTTCGGGTTTGGCTCCTTACCTGTGATAATTTCGATTTGATCACCGGTTTTTAATTGGTAAGTAAACGGAACAATGCGGTTAAATACTTTTGCACCTATACAGCGATGACCGACATTAGTGTGAACATAATAGGCGAAGTCTAATGGTGTAGAGCCACTTGGTAAATCGACAACATCACCGTCAGGAGTAAATACATATACTCTATCTTCAACTACTTGGTTATGGAGCTCTTCAGCAAAATCATTGGTGTCGGCCATCTCCTCTTGCCACTGAAGAAGTTTACGTAACCAGGCTATCTTTTCTTCGTAGCTCGACATTTTAACGTTTTTGTTTTTACTATCGCTCTCTTTATACTGCCAATGGGCTGCAACACCGAGTTCCGCTTCTTCATGCATTTCTTGGGTACGAATTTGAATTTCGATGGGCTTGCCCTGCGGGCCAATAATGACGGTATGAATAGATTGATACCCATTAGGTTTTGGTGTCGCCACGTAGTCATCAAATTCAGAGGGGATATGACGCCAATTTGTGTGAATAACACCTAATGCACCGTAACAATCTTGAAGCTTTTGAGTTGTTACCCTAACGGCTCTTATGTCGAAAAGTTGTGAAAAGTCGTAGTCTTTCTTTTGCATTTTTTTATAGATGCTATAAATGTGCTTAGGTCGCCCATACACTTCAGCTTCAACGCCTATTTCACGCATCTTATTCGATAAGGTTGAAACAAAGTCTTCTAGATACTGTTGGCGGTCTGCGCGTTTTTCTTCCAAATTCGAAGCAATATTTTTATAAACGCTCGGTTGCAAGTAGCGGAAAGAGTAGTCTTCTAATTCCCATTTTAATTGCCCGATACCTAATCGGTTTGCTAGTGGAGCAAATATAGTTTGGGTTTCTTTTGCAGCTAAAACTCGTGTTTCTTCATCGCCGTTTTTTATGTCTCTTAAATAGACTACTTGTTGACTTAGTTTGATAACAACGGCGCGCACATCTTCAACCATGGCCGTTAACATTCGTCTGATTTTTTCTGCTTGCGCAGCCGAGTGTTTTACACGTGAAGACAATAATCCCAAATTAGCCATCTTTCGCACTGCATCGAGTAAAGATAGTGTTGAGCTGCCAAATTGATTAGTGATTTTTTCTTTAAGCTTTTTATCCGTAGCTTGCGGTCCGTAATACGGATATATCATTGCTGCGACGAGACTTTCATCGTCCATACTTAGTTCAAGCATGATTTCTACAATTTGCAAACCTTGGCGCACGAAATCGATATCATGAACTTTGCTGGGTTTTGGAGACTGCTGTTCAGATAAAAGCCAAGTTACACCTTTATCAATGACGTCAACCGTATGTGGTTCTAAACCCGTGTTCGTCAGCCACTCATGGATATCATGGCTGGCTAATACTTTTTCTAGGTTATGAACTCGAGTTACTGAAACCACATTCTTTCCTTACTTCACTTTTCTAATAACACCATAGCTTCCATATGAGCTGTGTTGGGGAACATATTAAGAATACCGACTTTTTTCAACTGATATTCGGCAGCAATAAGCACTTTTAAGTCTCTTACCATAGTAGCGGGATTACAAGAGATATATAAAATTTGTTTTGGTTTTATTTTCGGTATCGTGTGCATTACGGCTAATGCGCCATCTCTTGCTGGATCAAGTAACAATTTATCAATTGGCTTTAACCATTGAGGAGGTCGTTTTTCATCAAAAACTGAAAGGTCAGCCTGATAGGCTTCGATATTATTTAAACCATTTAGCTTAGCATTATGCTTGAGTTGGTTAACCATGTCATTTACTCCCTCTACCCCAATGACCTGTTTGCAACGTTTAGCTAATGGTAAAGTGAAATTACCAACACCACTAAATAAGTCGAGTATGACGTCATTTTCAGAAGGGTTTAACCAAGTCATCGCTTGTTGGATCATTTTATCGTTTACCGATTGATTAACTTGTATAAAGTCTTTTGCGGAAAACTCAAATTTTAAATTATCCGTGTTGTAGTGTAACTGCGCTTGATTTGCGTCTTTATGGCTTCTTAAAACATCAAAACGATTGTCGTTATATTCAATTAACAGGTGGACATTTAACCCTTCTGCAAACGCAATTAGTTCTTTTTGATCGGCTAAGGAAAGAACATCAGTCGCCCTTAAAATGACACATTGATAACTATTTAAATCAAAAAGTTGCAAATGGGTTAAATGACGACCATTTTCAAGTTTTAATAAAGTAGGTTTAATGGTCAACGCTATATTTTCTAAATTAGGCGTCAGTATTGGACATGAATCGATATTAACAATATGTTTTGATTTAGACTCTCTAAACCCAAGAGTAAGTTTGCTCTTTGTTGTCCACCATAAGGCCAATCGAGCTGTTCTTCGGTATCCCCACGGTAAGCTATTAATGGGTTCTTGCCATTCTGCTTGCAACGGCCCTAATTGCATTTCTAATAATTGCTTAAGAGCGGCTTGTTTTTCCACCACTTGATTGTCGTTTGACAGATACTGTAGCTGACAGCCACCACATGTACCAAAGTGTGGACAATTGGGTTTTATTCTTTGGGCGCTAGGTTCAATAATTTCGACTATATCGCCTTGTAATACTTTGTCGGTATAGCTAGTTGGCTTTATTTTGGCTTTTTCACCTTTTAACAAACCTGAAACAAACGCAACTTTATTGTGAGGATTAGACACGATCGCTTTTAGGTTTAGATCGTATTTTTCAACAACACCAACGAAGTGACTTAATTGTTTCGCCGCCGATGCGTGTTTTCTAGACTTAAGTTGTTTTGTAGGCTTAAAAAATTTCGCCATTGTTTGTGCACCCGCTTTGAGTTATTTTAGATGAATATCAATTGGCTTTTATTATACTCGAAAAAACCTCATGAAATCTCAGCTTTCCATGCGTCATTGGGCGTTTGTCGTTATTATATTTCCAACATTGCTAATTAGTTTGCTACTTGGTGGCATTTTAATTTACAAACGTCATATGGAATTGGAAAACGTTTTAATAGAGCGAGGACTTTCTTTAGCTGAACCTCTAGCCATGTTAACAGCCAAGTCTATTCAACAAAATGATGTTGACTTCCTAGCAAAATCATTAGATTTAGCGCATCGACGTGGCAGTCCAGCGGTTAAAAACATCACGGTATTTTCCCCTGACCATCAAGTCTTTTTATCAACTAATGAACATGCCGGAATTAACGAAACTAAATTGCCAGCCGGTAAAGCTGTTCCAGCAGTGAGTAGCGTGCAACGAGTCGGTGATATCGTTTATATCCGCTCTCCAATATGGGGAGAAAATATTAAACCTTCGAATTTACTTGTAATCAATGGTGATAATCGTGCTCTCTACGGGTATCTAGTCGTTGAGCTAAGTCGTAATAAAGTGTTACTACAACAGCAGTCGTCACTATTGTTAATGGTAAGTGTGTTAGTTGTGGCTTTATTTATTAGTTTTGCCGTTGCGCAAATGTTTATCAAGAAGCTAGTTAACCCGATTGAAAGGATTAACAAATCGATAAAAAAAATAGCGGCGGGTAACACTAAGTTACGAATAACTGACAAGTATTTGGCTGAGTTAGATGTACTACGCGAGGGAATTAATACACTTGGGAAAAAAATTCATTTAGCCAATGAGCAAGCCGAACATAATATTAGCGAGCACACTCAAGAGTTACATCAAACGGTAGAGCTGTTAGAAATACAAAACGTTGAGCTGAGTATTGCAAGAAAAGATGCTCAAGCAGCGAATGATGTTAAGTCCCAATTTTTAGCGAATATGTCACATGAACTAAGAACCCCGCTTAATGGCGTATTAGGCTTTACAAGACAGCTGAAAAAAACACCTCTAAATGACAACCAAAATGACTTTTTAGAAACGATAGAGTCTTCCGCAAAAAATCTACTGAGAATTATTAATGATATTTTAGATTTCTCAAAATTAGATGTTGGCAAAATGGAACTGGAGACGATTCCTTTTTCATTGAGAGATACGGTTAATGAAGTGATGACTTTAATGGCTCCGACTATTTTTGATAGAGGAATCGATGTTCATCTCGGCATCGACTCCTCTACACCCGACTCGCTAAGAGGTGATCCTGATCGCCTCAAGCAAATCATTCTTAATTTAATGGGTAACGCTCTAAAATTTACGCATCAGGGCTTTATTCGTTTAGATGTGCAATACAAAGGTGGCGATGAACAGGGTCATAAAATAAAGTTTATCGTTTCAGATACAGGTATTGGCATTGAAAAAGATGTAATTCAAAAGTTGTTTTCTGCTTTTGGTCAAGCCGATAGCTCAGTTACGCGACGTTTTGGTGGCACCGGACTTGGTCTCAATATTTGTAAAAAGTTAATTGAAGCTATGGGGGGTAAAATCAGTGTTAAAAGTGAAAAAGATCACGGTAGTAGTTTCTATTTCGATATTGTCGTAAAAGAGAATAGTGTCGAAGTTGCAGAGCCTATTATTACCGATGTATTAACCGACAAACGCTTGCTCATCTTTGACAACAATAACCAATCACTCACCGATATAAATAACCTACTAGCAGATTATACTAATTTGCAAATTACAACGTGCGAAAGCCAAGCTGAGTTTACCGAAAAGCTGAAACAAGACTTTGACTTGGTTTTGATCTCTAGGAATGTATCGCCAAGTACAATTGGTCTCTTGCAGCAACTTGTATCAGAAGCAACAGCATCATGCAGAAATACAATAGCTATGATAGGCAGTATTTCACCTAATCTAAAAGAAGCGTTAATTGGCTCTGGTGCAATAGCCTGTATTAGTAAACCAATCAACCACAAGAAACTCATTGAGGCATTAAAAAGTCCATATCAAGTAGCCGAACAAGAAGAGCAAATAAAAACAATATCCTTTAGTGGTTTAAAGGTATTAGCTGTGGACGATAACAAGTCAAATTTAAAGCTATTAACGACGTTGCTAACGGAAATGGCGGTAGTGGCTGACACTGCATATGATGGTCTTGAAGCTGTTAATATGGCTAAAAAGCATAGTTACGACTTGATATTTATGGATGTACAAATGCCCATTATGGATGGTGTCACGGCTTGTAAAGAAATAAGAGCATCATCAATCAACGAGACAACACCTATTATATCAGTCACTGCTCATGCAACGTCTGAAGAACAAGAAACAATGTCAGACTGCGGCTTTGATGATTACTTAGCGAAACCGATAGATGAGTCTGTTCTTAAACAGATTTTGATTGAGTTTGCCGGCAATGGTTATAAGGTATCAAATAACCAAGTGGTAGCGCAGGAGGCCGTTTTGAAAGGCGGCTCGGCTCCAGATTTTGCGGGCTACCATCATATAGACTGGCCAATGGCTTTACAAAGAGCAGCAGGCAAAAGAGACTTAGCAATTCAAATGTTGGACTTATTGCTCAAGAGTATTCCCGCAACAATTGAGTCAATAAATCAAGGAATGGCAGAGGATGATGCTGAGCAGGTAATAAAGGCTATCCATAAGTTTCACGGCGCGTGTTGTTATACTGGAATACCAAAAATAAAGTCATTAACTGAGCAAATTGAAATAAACTTAAAAGCGTTGCGAAAAATAAAGGCATTAGAGCCTGAGTTATTTGAACTACTAGATGAACTAGAGCAACTAAAAGAAGAATCGCAAAGTTGGGTTTTGAGCTAATAAATAACGAAAGTTTGTTATTTATTTTTTCTGTGTAGCATTAAACGCTCTAAAGATTGTTTTAGTTTGTCATCGCTCGACTGAGCTATCGACTGTATTGAATTAGCAACTTCGTCAGGAATTAACGTCGACTTTTGGCGTGTTGGTGGTGCAACTATTTCTGAATTATTGGACTTTTTTAACGGGTTTAACATCGTTGAACGAGGACTGACCTTCATCTCGACAGTAACGGTTGCTGGATTGATTTTACGTCTAACGTGCGAGAGAATGTTCGACTGATGCATTTTAAACGCTGTTGCGATCGTCGCAGACGGGGTTTCAAGGTACAATATAGAGTTTTTAAAGTTGCTAACAATAATGTTTTGAGCGATATTGTCGCCTAAAATAGAAACAAGTAGCTTTTGAATGGCTCGAAAATTGCTCGTTTTTTGTTGGTAGTTCACTAAATTCGCGCTTGCTTTATCGCGTGACATTAAATCATTTAATGATTTTGGTGATTTCACAACATTTAATCCATATAGACTAGGTAGTATTTAATGAGTTTAACACTTATTTACAAAGGAAAGAACGTTAGCTTTAAGGTTAAAATGCCTAAAGCTCAATGGCTGCCTATCGCAGTTGGTTTCCTTGTTGCTGCCATTTGGTTCGTCAGCTATGCGGTTGTTGAGAACAGCGATACCAATCACGTTCGCGAACAACTGATATTAGCGCAAAAAGAATACAGTGACGAAAAGCTCCAAATCATTGATTTAAAACGTCAAGCCGAACATCAACTAAGCGCATTAACCCTAAAGTTAGGCGAAATTAAAGGCCAAGTTAATCGCCTAGATGCAGTCGCCAGTCGGGTTGCATCCCAAGCTAATATTCCCGCCGAAGAGTTTAACTTTGATTTAGATTCAAGTATTGGTGGGCCTAGTACAGAGACAGCTGGCGATGTAGTTTCTAATGTGGATGACTTGTTCGCTGAAATGGAAGGAATGCTGCAAAAGCTTGATGGCCAAGAAAGAAGAATGGCAGTACTTGAATCTATATTAATGAATACCCATATAGAAGAAGAAATTTTTGTATCGGGCCGACCTATAAAGTCAGGATGGTTATCTTCCTACTATGGGGTCCGAAAAGACCCATTTACTAGCATGCCTGCTATGCACAAAGGCTTAGATTTTGCCGGAGATGAAGACGCACCTGTTGTCGCGACAGGGGCAGGCGTGGTAACGTGGGCAGATAGTCGCTTCGGTTATGGAAACTTGGTGGAAATTGATCACGGTGATGGCGTGGTCACTCGATATGGACACAATAAGTCTCTATTAGTTGATGTTGGTGACATAGTCACAAAAGGCCAAGCCATCGGTAAGATGGGTAGCACGGGGCGCTCCACGGGTCCCCATGTGCATTATGAAGTGTTAAAACGTGGTAAACAAATTGATCCATTGCCTTATGTTTACCGAAAAGCGAACTAGTGAAATATAAAGCCAGGATTGGTGTCTATCTAGTTGTACAGGAACTAAACAGTCGGCCTTTAGCCGATTGTTTTCATTATAAGAACAGTCAGAAGTAAAGCTGAAAAATATGATCTCTTCACTATTAACAAAATTATTCGGTAGCCGAAATCAACGTACGCTAAAACAATTAAACAAAATCGTCGATGCGATTAATGCTTTAGAGCCACAATTTGAGAGTCTCTCGGATGCTGAGCTTAAAGCAAAAACGGTCGAGTTCCGCGCTCGTTTAGAGGCGAATGAAACGCTAGACGATATTCTTCCAGAAGCCTTCGCCACAGTTCGTGCAGCAAGTAAACGTGTGTTCGAAATGCGTCACTTTGACGTGCAAATGATTGGTGGCATGGTGTTAAACTCTGGCAGTATTGCAGAAATGCGTACTGGTGAAGGTAAAACATTAACGGCAACCTTACCGGCTTATCTAAATGCCTTAACAGGCAAAGGTGTGCATGTTATCACTGTAAACGACTACTTAGCCCGTCGTGATGCTGAGTATAATCGTCCTCTTTTTGAATTCTTAGGCATGAGCGTTGGTTGTAACGTTCCTGGCATGAGCCATGAAGAGAAAAAGCAGGCATATCAAGCCGATATTACCTATGGCACGAACAATGAATTTGGTTTTGATTACTTGCGCGACAATATGGCATTTAGCGCTGAGGAACGAGTTCAAAAAGCACTAAACTTTGCACTGATCGATGAAGTCGACTCCATTCTAATTGATGAAGCACGTACGCCTTTGATTATATCTGGTCCAGCCGAAGATAATTCTGAAATATACATCGAAATAAATAAAATTGTGCCACTGTTGGAACGTCAGGAAAAAGACGATGAAGAGGGCGTTGAGGGTGATGGCGACTACACTGCCGATGAAAAAGGCAAACAAGTTTATTTAACTGAGCGCGGGCAAATTCGCGTTGAGCAAATTTTACAAGAAGCAGGCGTAATTGCAGAGACAGACTCTTTATTCAGTGCTGTTAACATCCCTTTGCTGCATAACGTTTATGCGGCACTTCGTGCGCACATCATGTATCAAAAAGATGTTGATTATATTGTTAAAGACGACGAAGTTATTATCATCGATGAACATACTGGCCGCACAATGGAAGGGCGTCGTTGGTCTGAAGGTTTACATCAGGCCGTAGAAGCAAAGGAAGGCGTTCGTATTCAAAATGAAAACCAAACATTAGCTTCTATTACATTCCAAAATTTCTTCCGTATGTATGACAAATTGTCAGGTATGACAGGTACTGCCGATACCGAAGCATTTGAATTTCAACAAATCTACGGGCTAGACACGGTAGTAATTCCTACTAACAAACCTATGATCCGTAACGACATGACGGACTTGGTTTATCTTACGCAGTTAGAAAAGTACCGAGCAATCATTAAAGATATTAAAGATTGTCAAGAGCGTGGCCAACCTGTCCTAGTCGGTACCGTTTCAATAGAATCTTCTGAATTACTTTCGCAGTTATTGAAAAAAGATAAAATTAAACACTCGGTTCTAAATGCTAAGCAACATGAAAAAGAAGCACAGATTGTTGAAGATGCTGGTCGCTCAGGCTCAGTAACTATTGCAACTAACATGGCCGGTCGTGGTACCGATATCGTGTTAGGTGGAAACTGGAATGCAGAAGTTGCGCGTCTTAAAAACCCAACGGAACAACAAGTAGAGCACATTAGATCGGAATGGAAAAAGCGTCATGATGACGTAATTAAAGCCGGTGGTTTACATATTATTGGTACTGAGCGTCACGAATCTCGTCGTATAGATAATCAGTTGCGTGGTCGTTCTGGTCGTCAAGGTGATGCAGGTTCATCGCGTTTTTACCTATCGATGGAAGACACATTAATGCGCTTGTTTGCCTCTGAGCGTGTCACTGGCATGATGCGTAAACTGGGTATGGAAGAGGGTGAGGCAATAGAGCATCCTTGGGTAAACAAAGCTATCGAAAATGCTCAACGTAAAGTTGAAGCACGTAACTTTGATATCCGTAAACAGTTATTAGAATATGATGATGTTGCGAATGATCAGCGTAAAGTTATTTACTCACAGCGCGACGAGTTATTAGACGATGGTGATATTGGCGAAGTTATTGAGAGTATTCGCCGAGATGTTGTTGCTACGGTTTTAGATACACATATTCCACCTCATTCTCTAGAGGAAATGTGGTCATTGGAAGCGCTAGAAGAGCAATTATCTGCTGATTTTGGTGTCGAAATGCCTGTTCGTAAATGGCTAGATGAAGACAAGAGCTTGCATGAAGAAACGCTTAAACAAAGAGTGAGCGAAGAAATTGATGCGATGTATCTAGAAAAAGAACAACACGTTGGTCCAGAAGTGATTCGTCATTTCGAAAAAGCTGTAATGTTACAAACATTAGACCAGCATTGGAAAGAGCACTTGGCGGCAATGGATCATCTTCGCCAGGGTATTCATTTACGTGGTTATGCACAGAAAAACCCGAAACAAGAATACAAGCGTGAATCTTTTGAGTTATTCAGCAATATGCTAGAGCAACTTAAAATTGAAGTGATTAAAATTTTATGTCGAGTTCAAGTTAAAGCTGAAGAGGATGTTGAAGCTGTTGAAGAGCAACGTCGTAAGGCTGAAGCTGCAGAAAGGGAATATCAACATGAGTCAACTAACCAGTTAGCAGATGAGCAAAAAACAGAGGTTAGTGTTAGTAACCGCGTCAAGGTTGGTCGTAACGATCCTTGTCCATGTGGTTCAGGTAAGAAATATAAACAATGTCACGGTAAGTTAAGCTAGCGCTCAACTAGCTTGGTGATATTAAAAAAGGTGAGCAGAGCTCGCCTTTTTTGTTATATAGATTCTATTAAAGATTATTAGGTAACGTAGTAGGCGGTTATGACACAAACAAACATGTCTGATAATAAGCGAGCGATAAGAGTTGCAGCCGCTATTATTCAAATTAATGGGAAATATCTATTAAGTAAACGTCTAGAACATTTGCATCAGGGCGGAAAGTGGGAGTTTCCCGGTGGTAAAATTGAATCCGATGAGAGCGTTGAACAAGCTTTGGTGCGAGAGCTAAAAGAAGAATTGGGAATCACAGCTACAGCCCAAACTCGCTATCATGAGTTAGAATTTGATTACCCTGAAAAGCGCGTGCAGTTATATTTTCAACTGGTTGAGCGCTTCAATGGTGAGCCCGCTGGGAAAGAAGGCCAATTGGTGAATTGGTTCAGTAAAGATGAGCTTTTAGCTTTAACATTTCCCGATGCAAATGAGCCTATACTGAAGCTTATTGAAGCTGAAAAATAAAAGCATTATTGCATTGCATAAAGCAAAGCAGTATTTGAGTAGATACACTAATATTGTTACACTTCGGCGCAAATTTCTGAGTCGTTTTTAATTTAAAGGTTATTATTAAATCCATGTTTGAGATCAATCCGGTTCTAAACCAATTAGCTGATATCCGTGAACGTACTGAAGTCCTTCGGGGGTACCTTTGACTACGCTGCCAAAAAAGAGCAGCTAGAAGAAGTTAGTGGTGAATTAGAAGATCCAAATGTGTGGAACGATCCTGCTAAAGCTCAAGCGTTAGGTAAAGAACGTTCAATGTTAGAAGCCATTGTTAAAACCATTGACGAGCTTGACCAAGGTTGTGAAGACGTTGATGGTTTAATTGAACTGGCACAAGAAGCTGAAGATGAAGAAACGTTTGAAGAAGCGCAGTCGGAGTTAAACGATTTAGCGAGTAAATTAGAACTATTAGAGTTTCGTCGTATGTTTTCCGGTGAGCTCGACGGTAATGACGCTTATATCGATTTACAAGCTGGCTCTGGCGGCACAGAAGCGCAAGACTGGTGTAATATTTTACTTCGTATGTATTTACGTTGGTGTGAAGCTAAAGGTTTTAAGACAGAACTTATTGAAGTGACCGATGGTGATGTTGCTGGTATTAAAGGCGCAACTATTCGTATTAGTGGTGAATATGCCTTTGGTTGGGCAAGAACGGAAACTGGTGTTCACCGTTTAGTTCGTAAGTCGCCATTTGACTCAAACTCTCGTCGCCATACGTCTTTTGCTTCAGCCTTTGTATATCCTGAAGTGGATGACAACATTGATATTGATATCAATACGTCAGATTTGAAAATAGATACTTACCGGGCGTCAGGTGCTGGTGGTCAGCACGTTAATACCACCGACTCAGCGGTTCGTATTACTCACTTGCCAACCAATACAGTAGTGCAGTGTCAGAACGAACGTTCACAGCATAAAAACAAAGACCAAGCTATGAAGCAGTTAAAAGCCAAGCTTTATGAATTGGAAATGCTTAAGCAAAACGAACAAAAACAAGCAGCTGAGGACAATAAATCGGATATCGGTTGGGGTAGTCAAATTCGTTCATACGTTTTAGACGACTCACGCATTAAAGATTTAAGAACAGGTGTTGAAAGTCGTAACACGCAGGCAGTCTTGGATGGCGGCTTGGACAAATTTATTGAAGCAAGCTTGAAAGCAGGGTTATAAGACTTTTAATAAATCGTGCTAATAAGTCTGTTAAATATTAATTAGACAGTAGAACAGACTTACACTAAAAATAAACAGTACATAAATCATTAGATTAATCATTTTACGGTAATTGAGAACATAAATGACTGAACAAACTCAAGACGCGAACAAACTCATTGCAGAGCGTCGTGCAAAGTTAGAAAACATCCGCGAAAACTGCTCGGCTAACGCACATCCAAACAAATTCCGTCGTGAACATTATAGCGACGATCTTCAACAAGAGTTTGGTGAGTTCGAAAAAGAAAAGCTAATTGAAATGGATACAAAAGTATCTATCGCTGGCCGTATTATGGCTAAGCGTGGTCCGTTCATGTTATTACAAGACATGAAAGGTCGCATTCAAGCTTATGCAGACAAAAATGTTCAGAAAGATTTAAAAGAAAAATACGGTGTATTAGACATTGGTGACATTATTGGTGTGTCTGGTGCATTACATAAATCTGGTAAAGGTGATCTATATGTAAATATGGAAAGCTATGAGCTACTTACAAAGTCGCTTCGCCCATTGCCTGAGAAGTTTCATGGCCTAACAGACCAAGAAGCTAAGTATCGTCAACGTTATGTTGATTTGATCACTAACCAAGATACTCGTAAAACATTCATGATCCGCTCAAAAGTAGTGGAAGGTATTCGTCGTTTCTTAGCTGAGCGTGAATTCATGGAAGTAGAAACGCCAATGCTACAGGTCATTCCTGGTGGCGCTTCAGCTCGTCCGTTCATTACACACCATAATGCAATGAGCCGTGACATGTATCTTCGTATAGCGCCTGAGCTGTATTTAAAACGCTTGGTTGTTGGCGGTTTTGAACGTGTATTCGAAATAAACCGTAACTTCAGAAACGAAGGCCTATCAACTCGTCATAATCCTGAATTCACTATGATTGAATTTTATCAAGCGTATGCGGATTACAATGACTTGATGGACTTAACGGAAGAAATGCTACGCACCGTTGCTAATAATGTCTTAGGTACAGCGGTTGTGATCAACACAGTAAAAGATGCAGATGGTAACGTTGTTGAAACTAAAGAATATGACTTTGGACAACCGTTTACTCGCTTAACCATGTCTGATGCGGTTCTTAAGTATTACGATGAAGCAGCAAACAACCCTGAATGGGCAGCTGCAATTAAAGATCCTGAAAACAACTTAGACACACTAAAAGTGATTGCTAAAAAACTTCACATTAAAGAGCCTGAAGTAGAAGGTATCTGGGGTGCAGGTAAATACCTTTGTGAAATCTTTGAAGCAACAGCGGAAGAGCAATTAGACCAACCTACGTTTATTACAGGCTACCCGTGGGAAGTATCTCCACTAGCTCGTCGTAATGATGAAAATGCGTTTATTACTGACCGTTTTGAATTCTTTGTTGGTGGGCGTGAGCTTGCAAATGGTTTCTCGGAGTTAAATGACGCTGAAGACCAAGCAAACCGCTTTAAGAAACAAGTTGAAGAAAAAGATGCTGGTGACATTGAAGCTATGCACTTTGACGAAGACTACATTCAAGCGCTTGAATATGGTCTACCGCCAACAGCTGGTGAAGGCATTGGTATCGACCGTTTAGTAATGTTGTTTACAGATTCACCAACCATTAAAGACGTTATCTTGTTCCCGCACATGAAGCCGGTTGCTAATAATGAGCAACAGGACGATTCAGCGGAATAAGGCGCTCGTTATAGAAGTGAGCAACAACGCTTCCGGCTAGATGCCAAAGACAAGTTGCCCTTTTATAAAAAGGATTAAAAAAAGGAGCTCATCTAGAGCTCCTTTTTTAATGTGAAATAAGTGTCAACCTATTTCAGGACGGGTCAGTCAATCTATTTCAGGATGGGTCAGTCAATCTATTTCAGGATGGGTCATGTTTAGTCTATTTTTTCAGTGCCAACTGCGCAATATCATTCGCCCAGTCTGTTTTTGGGAATTCAAGGAATCGGCCTAGCTCAACGCCATTTTTATATACGATAACCGTTGGTGTCTTTTTAATAGAATGTTTCAGAGCTATGCCACTAGGGTCTGACTTTGCGGTATCTAGGCCATAAAACCAAACGTTTATGTTGTTATTGTTGAGTTGCTCAAATAACGAAATTAAACGGGGTACTTCTCTTACACTGTCGTGACACCACTCGCCAAAAAACACTTTTACTTCTATTGGTTCTGCAATAGCCCTAAGAGAGGCTAGATCAGCTTTACTGTAAGTCACATCATTTTTATGCGAAGCGAAAGACTTAAACTCTTTTAATATACTTGGCCCGGAAATTTCGCCAACAAAAAAGTCCTTTGCCAAGCTTGGTGCGGAGGCAAGCGTTAGAGATAGCAAAATAGCGGTAAGTGTTTTATTCTTCATGGTATTACCCTGGAATGTTTAAAAGTGCGTTGCTTCATTAGAACATAAGGCGCTCAAATATTGGAATTTTTGTAATGAAAAAAAGAGTAACGTTATGGATGACGGTTGTATTTCTTGGCTTGTTTGTCGCACCTAGTTGGGCGGCAAAAACCTATTTAACAACGGCAAAAGTCGACGTTTATGATGAGCCCAATGGCGAGGTGATTCAGTCTTGGCCAAGTCACACCTTATTTACATCAAACATGGAAGACACGCTTTGGGTTCGAGTCTCTGGACACTTTCCGGAAGGCGAGTGGCAGTCCATTTTTCCAATGTGGTATATAAAAGTATCAAGTAATATTGAAGAGCAGCACCCACAAACGACCTCCGCGCCTGCGACGATATTTCATGTTCCTGAAGAGACTTTATTAAATGCTAAAAGGCAAAAAGCTAAAGCTTATCGATTGCTCGAAGATGCAACGGTTTTTGATCGTCAAGGTAAAGCTATTGGTCAATGGTACAAGGGAAAAACATTCACCAGCGCTTTCGAAAATGAAGACTCTTTGAAAGTAACCGGACATTTTCCTGAAGACAAATGGCAGCCATTACCAGAGCCTGTTTGGTTAATAAAGCCAGTGCGTTTGCAAGACAGAACGCAGCCCAAGCAAATTAAACGTTCTGCTGATACCCAACGTTTAGTTATTATCGATAAGTCTTCTTTTAACGTGACGGTTTATGAGCAAACTATGCAAGACATTAAACCAATCATGACTTCTCCCGTTGCACTCGGTTATGACAGGTGCCTACCAAAGAGCCAAGGCGGTAAATGTTACTATACGCCAGAGGGTGAGTTTAATGTTGAGTTTAAGTTGTTTGATAGCGATGGAATTAAATGGTGTATACCTAAAAAAATGGAAGTGGAATTTGCCGATAAAATAGCGAGAGGGGAGCGGTGCTGGCGAGGAATCATGGGCAATCATGCCTTACATTTTGGGAACTCGCTGTTTTTACATGGAACCTCTAACCCTGACTCAATTGGCAGTCGCACTACTCATGGTTGTGTGCGTCTGAGAAACCGTGACATTGAACTGGTTTATAGTTTATTAGAGAACGGAGACAAAGTTATTATTACAAGTGACGTTAATGAAAAGTTGGCAGAACTAAAGCAGCGTAATAAAGACTTGTTAAATGAAAGTTTGTTAGCAAAAGAGACTGAGAAAGAGGGCTTACTTGAAGCCACGCTTTCCGAGCAATAAAATCAATTAAGGTTTTACCAAAGGCAGTTGTTTTGCTTGCCAACCAAGCATATCTCCGTCTAAGTGAATGAAGTCGGTAAGGCCATTTTTTCGCATCATAGATTCAGCTTTTTCAGCCCTGCGACCACTTCGGCAATGAACAACAATGGTTTTTTCAATCCCTTTTAGTTTCGCTATTTCATCAATAATGGCGTGATGTGGAATATTAATCGCGCCTTCAATATGGCCTTCGGCAAATTCGCTAGGCGAACGGACATCCAAAATTTGGTAGTTATCCTTGTTTTTTAAATACTCTTCAGCGGATATTTTAGCAGTATCTGCTGCCGTACTCGTATAACTAATAACCCCTAACAACACACTGACGAGCAGGGTAAATAGATTTTTTAACATAAAAACTCCTTATAAATAGATAACTAAATAGTATTAGCGATTAACCAAAATAATAATATAAGCACTAATACAAAAATAATGAATCGGGTATTCCAACTTTGAAGTTCAGCAATGGTAGTTTGAGACGGTTTCTGACCCTCATTAATTCGTAGTCGTTTTACCTTTACGCCATTAAACATAGCGGGACCTGCCATTTCAATTCTGCAACCTGCTGCAACTATGCACGACCAAACTAGTTCAACTAAGCTTTGTTGCTTTGGCCAGTCAGGCTGATATTTACGAAACATTCGCCACCACCCAGGACTCGACTTAAACACAGAGTAAATTGGCGCAACAATTACCGCAATAAGCCAATCTAGTGTCGAACGGATTGCTAGGCTAGGCAACCCAAAGCTATCAAATTTAGGGTCGAAAGCACACCAACGCTGAACGGCAATATCCAATACTCGATACGCAATCGCAGCAACTCCGCCAAAAGTAAGAAATAGTATTATGGGCGTTAACCACGCGGTTGCCCACGTACGTATTTCCACCTCTAAAGCGCCTTTGACAATTCCAAGGGTCGATAGTGGTTTAGTATCAAATTCAGCATGCTCGGCCAGGTAGTCCTTTGCTAAGGTGTTCTGCTTATTGTGCAGGGCATCTTTTATTGATTTATTAACTTTTGCGACGGAGTGATAACTAAGGCTAATGTATAGAAGAATCGCCTCTGTCCATACATCATAGGGCATGATAAACAACAATGCCCAAATAATGACAGTGACAAATACAAAATAGGTAAGTAACGACATGAAACCCGAGATTTGGCGCTGTCGATCGCTGCCGGGTTTATTTACCTTTTTAGCGATAGCATCGGCGAGAAGAGCACATAATTTTAAAGTCGAATATCGAAACGGGATAGGTAATATCCATTCAATAACAATGACAATGGCTGCAGCCAATAAGTGTGGAAGTTCAGCCATTGTTTCAATCATAATATTGAATGTTACTTAGATAATTTATTTAAAAGCTTCATCACTAACTCAGATGAGTTTTTAGACGCGATTTCTAGATAGGCATCGAAGCTCATTGGAGATTCCTCTCCTGCAATATCCGAAAGTGAACGAATCACTAAAAACGGCGTATCCATTTGATAACAAGTTTGTGCGATTGCGGCACCTTCCATTTCTACTGCAAGCATATCTGGAAACTGCTGTCGAGTTGCCTCGATACGAACCGGGTCACACATAAAGCTGTCGCCTGTAGCAACTAAACCCACTTTACAAGTGATCTCATCCATTTCTGCGATTGACTCTTTTGCCAATGCCACCAACTTTTCATCGGCACTAAAACGCGCAGGCATGTTTGGCACTTGACCAAACTCATAATTAAACGCAGTAACATCGACATCATGATGAACAAGCTGATTACCAACCGCAATGTCACCTACTTTTAGTTCTTTGTCAAAACCACCCGCTGAGCCGGTATTAATAACATATTCAGGATTAAAGTTATTAATTAACAATGCAGTTGCAATAGCCGATGCAACCTTGCCAATGCCTGACTGAACTAATACCACATCCTGACCATTTAGCTGACCCGAAAAGTATTCATAGTTAGCTATTTTTGTGGTGTTCAGGTTTTCCATGTTGTTCTTTAAAATGGCAACTTCTGGTTCCATTGCGCCAATAATCGCAATTGTCATATCAAACTCTCTTGTAAATTTGGATAGTAATCTATCAATCTGAAATTATGAGAAATTATAATAGAGCTATAGCTCCTTGGCTATGCAAAAGCACTAAAAACAGAAATAGAAGTAGGTGTCAAAAATAAAACGTTTAAATGGCACAGTATCTGCTTATATCGATAGAGAATTATCTATCGTTTAGTGGAGAGTTATATGGAATGGGTTTTAGTTTTATTAGTAGGGTTGATTTTGACCATCGCATTAGTGGCCAGTCACTTTATTGACACCAGCAATCCTTATCCTTTTAAAAAGAAGTCACAGCTATTTACTAACGTTGAACGAGGCTTTTTGGCTTTGTTAGATAAAGCTGTAGGGAATGACTACCGAATAGTTAATCGTGTACGTCTGCAAGATATTATTGAGACCAAAGATAGCGTTAAAGGTCGAGCCAAGCGTTCGGCTATGATTAAAGCGTCAAGTAAAGTTATTGATTACGTTCTTTGTGACCCTCAAACATATCGCATCATTGCTGCGGTCGATTTAGTGAATCAAGCAAGTGGCGGCCATAAATCAAAGCAAGACTGGTTCGTAACAGGCGCACTAGAAGCGGCGGGTATTCCTCATATTCGTATAAAAGTGAAAACAGGTTACAAAGTCGACGAAATTAGAAATGGCATTTTATACAAAATTGGCAAAAAAGAGCGTGCCTATCCGCCAGAACCTATTTTCAAAGGTAACATTCCTCGCCGACCTGTAGGTGCTTTATCTGCTGGGCAAGTAAAGGCACAGCTAGGTGGTCTTGGCATTGCTAAGGCATCTTAGAAGTCTTGCCATCATCATGGATGATTTCAGTAAAATAGGCTAATCATTGAGTTTGTGGAGTGAGTTAGGTAACCTGACCACTCCAATAGCAAACAGAACCTTAATTAATGGAAATAGAGTTAAAGTTTCTTATCCAACCTGACTTAGTGGCAAAGTTTATTTCTGCACTAAGTTCTTCACATTTTAATATCACTACAACTCACCAAAAGCAGCTACGTAATGGTTATTTTGATACAGATGATCAAACGTTACGAAGTTTTGACATGGGTCTTCGAATCCGCTCGAGTAAGTTCTCAGACGGTCATATTGAAGCTGAGCAAACCGTTAAGTTAGCGGGTCAAGACATTGGTGGTCTTCATCGCCGTCCAGAATTTAATGTTGAGTTACCAACGCCATTGAGTTTAGTTGCCGACTTAAGTTTATTTGATAACAACATATGGCCAACAGGATTTGTTGTAAACAACATCCAGCCTAATTTGAAATTGTTATTTGAGACTGATTTTGAAAGAACGACTTGGCTCGTTGAAATGCCTTCAGGCACCGTTATTGAATGTGTATTAGATCAAGGTGTTATTCGCTCGGGTTCGCAAGAGTCTATTATCAGTGAAATTGAGCTTGAGTTTGTGTCTGGCCAAGAACAGGATCTGTTTAATCTAGCTCACTACATCAATTCACAAGTGGATGTGCGTCTTGGTTTCCTTAGCAAAGCCGCCCGAGGTTATCAGCTATTGACGGGCAAAATGCTGAAATGCACCGATCTTAATCGAATAGAACTTCCTGAAAATGTAGAATTTGAAACCGCTCTAATTAAGGCAGCATCCGAGGCTTTAAAATTTGTTCAGCACAATGAACAAGTTTTTTGTTCGTCAATGTCACCTAAAGCACTTCGAAAAGTCATTGATGGCTGGTCATTGATTATTCATATACTTCAGCTTTTTTCGTCTGCATTACCACAAACACAAATAGAATACTTTATTGAAGCCTTTAAAGGTATCCGTCATCAGCACAAATGGGTCGATAGCTTTTATCAACTCAACCAATTGGTTAGTCGCAAGAGTCCGTATCGAAAAGAAATAGAAAACAGCGAGCATTTGTCAGAAATAATGGCACAGCAGCAATTACCAGAATCAAAGTTAATGAAAGCAGTAGGCTTTTTTAGTACCACTGAATACAACCAATTAGTGGTAAATTTTGTAGAGTGGTTGAGCCAAAAACAATGGCGACAATCTATGCCACTTGAAAACTTGGCTTTGTTGAAAGAGCCTCTTGTTGAGTTATCGAATTTGTGGCTAGAAAAAGCCTGGCAAAACGTGCAGGTGGCACTAGCGAATTATACAAATAACAGCGACAAAGCTAACTTAGTTGCCCTTTATTGGCCTCTTGTAGAATCTTTATTGACTGGGATTACATTAGGTAGTTTATATGCAGAGCAGGGCGAATCAATGCACAATAGCCAACATGATTTGCTGGTGGGTTGTGAAGAGTTTTTACTATTGACGCGACTTGAAAAATTACTATCCGTCGATATTCAAGACGGTGAAAATAATGAGACATCGTTAAATGCTGTGGTGAGTTCTGAATATCTAGCTTGGGTTAAGGGGAAGCAAGATAGCTTAAACAAGGCGTTAGCAGCCTCAATTGGCAGCATCAGTCAAATTAAACCGTATTGGTAGATTATAATTGTGAATGACGAAGCTGAGCTTGAACAAGCCACTAATAAGCAAAATGGCAATAGTGCAATAATAAGTCTAGAGCATTTAGACGAGTCGTTACGCCAATTGGGTGAACATCGTTTAGACGAGATTCGCGCCTTAAATATCTGCCGAGTCGACGAGGATAACGCGTCGACATTGATTTATTTATTGGCTATTAGCGACTTCATTTACCGCAATTGCACCCGTTATCCGGAAATTCTAAAAGATTTGGCAAATAATCATTTAAACTTGCAAACCCCAACCTGGTCCATGACCGAAAAAGAATGGCAAGCAAAAAATGAGCAAGAAGCGTTAAAAGCCCTACGTATTCACCGACAGCACATAATGACAAGCATTGCTGCTCAGCATTTTCTTGGTCAAATTGATATTAAAAACAGCATGCGTCAACTTTCTTATGCGGCAGACTTATTTTACGGACTGGCGCGTCAATGGGCCGAAGCTGATTTAGCACCTCGTTGGGGTTTACCAATATTAAACAATGGCAACCGTGTCACATTAATTGCGATGGGAATGGGTAAGCTAGGAGGATATGAACTCAACTTTTCTTCCGATATAGACTTAATTTTCTGTTACAGAGAAAAAGGAGAGACTTCCGGGGGGCGAAAACAAGAAGATTTCCAAGCTTACTTTACTAAATTAGCACAAAAAATTATTCATTTACTCGATACGTTAACACCTGATGGTCAAGTTTTTAGAGTGGATATGCGCTTGAGGCCGTTTGGTGACAGTGGCCCACTAGTGAGTAGCTTTGCTGCACTTGAAGATTATTACCAAGAGCAAGGCCGGGAGTGGGAGCGATACGCGCTTTTAAAGGCCAGGCCGTTAGCTCATGATGACTTTACTTCTGATGAAGAAGCGTCGGCTCAAAGCCAACTGATTAATTTGCTAAAACCTTTTGTGTATCGCCGTTATATTGACTTTAGTGTCATCGAGTCGTTGCGTACGATGAAACGACAGATTGAAACGGAAGTGGTAAGACGAAATTTAGTAAACAATATAAAACTAGGCAAAGGTGGAATTCGAGAAGCTGAATTTATCGTACAAGCCCTGCAAATGTTGCGAGGAGGAAAAGAGCCTCAACTGCAGCTACCTAGTTTTTTATCGGTATTACCTGAACTTGCTAGATTAAAAATATTTACCGAAAATGAAGCAAATGCAATTCAGGCAAGTTATCTTTGGTTGCGAGATTGCGAACAATATTTACAAGCATTTGATGATAAACAGACTCAGACGCTTCCCAAGGATAAGATAAATCAATATCGATTACTTGCCACGTTAGGGCTAAGTGACTGGACGCACTTACTAACAAAGGTTGATAATGTTACCCAAGTTATTCATCACATTTTTGCTGAGTTAATTGGCGAAGCGCCCAATGAACAAAATTCAAAGAATGATCCTAGGCTTGAATATTGGCAATCAGCTTGGTCTTCAGACCCACAAGAAGTTGAACTACAAACTACAGAGTCTGAAAGTGCAGTAAGCACTGACTTAGATAGTCGCAAGTCGTTGGAGCTGTGTTTAAATGAACTCAAACCGGATTTAATTAAAGCAGTACTGAGCTCTAAAGGTAGAGATCGTTTGGATTTATTAGTTCCGCATTTAATGTCTGAATGCGAACACCAACAAATATCTACTCAGCAATGTCGTGATATCCTTCAAATTATAAAAAGAATAGCGGCTCGAACAACTTATTTGGCGTTATTAGTAGAACATCCTGGCGCGTTGACTCAGTTAGTAAGCCTAGTTTCAGCGAGTCATTTCATCGGCCAAGAATTAAAAAACTTCCCTTTACTTTTAGATCAGTTAATTGACCCGAAATTATTGTATACCGTTCCAAAACTTAGTGACTACGAAGCGGACTTAAGACGTAGTTTATTGAGAGTTGATGACGACGACTTAGAGTTGCAAATGGAAATATTGCGTCAGTTTAAATTGTCTTCACAATTAATTATTGCGGCTTGTGATATCTCCCAGATAATAGACCTTCCTAGCGTTAGTAATCATTTGACAGCTTTATCAGAAGCCATATTAAATCAGGTGGTGAATCTTTCATGGCGTCAAATGGTTAAAAAATATGGTTATCCAGACGGCGCGACTGACGTGGATAAAAACTTTGCCGTAGTTGGTTATGGTAAGTTAGGTGGTCATGAGTTGGGGTACGGTTCAGATTTAGACGTAGTTTTCATCCATGGTTGCGAAAGTAGCAAGGCGACAAACGGGAATAAGCCAATCGACTCAAGGCAATTTTATTTAAAGTTGGCTCAAAGGATCCTTCACTTTTTTACCACAAGAACACCGAGTGGCATTTTATATGAGCTTGATACTAGACTAAGGCCGTCTGGCGCTAGTGGCTTGTTGGCAATAAACATTAATACCTTTGCCGACTATCAACATAAAGAAGCCTGGACATGGGAGCATCAAGCCCTGGTTCGAGCAAGAGCCGTCTTCGGTTGTGAGCATCTAGTCATTCAATTCGAGAACGTTCGTAAAAATATTCTAAAGGCATCGCGCAATAAAGAAGAATTAATCAAAGACATAAGTTTAATGCGCCAGCGTATGTTTGATAACCTTAGTAAAGAAAGCGACACCTTGTTCGATTTAAAACAGTCTCGCGGTGGGATTGCGGATATTGAGTTCATTACCCAATATTTGGTCCTACAGTTTAGCCAGCAATTTGAAGAGCTGGCGGACTATTGTGATAATAAACGTCTTCTAGAGCTGGCCGCTCAGCTCAATTTAATCTCTAATAATGATAGTCAAAAGTTGTGGTTAGCTTACGAGGACTATCGCATTTTGTTCCATCAACAATCGTTAAACTTAGAGGAAAAGCGCGTTCCTCATACGCTAGTTGAAGAGCATGCGTGTGATGTGAGGGCTATTTGGCAAAGCCTTGGTATGAGTTAACTTCTTGTTAGGGCTATTTTTTTAAATGTAATTTTTAGCTCTTTTGCAGTTACCAAAAAAAAGTTCAAAAAATTGTAAAAAAATTTAACTTTTTTAGTTGAAAACCTATTTAGTACCCCCACTAATAGTGCAAGAATTAATTTATCCTTTTAATAGTTGTTTTCGGAGTAAATCTCATGGGTAGAATCATCGGTATCGATTTAGGTACAACAAACTCTTGTGTCGCTGTTTTAGACGGTGACAAGCCTCGTGTAATTGAAAACGCGGAAGGCGATCGCACAACTCCTTCTATCATTGCTTACACTGATGAAGGTGAGATTTTAGTAGGTCAGCCTGCTAAGCGCCAAGCGGTTACAAACCCAAAAAATACATTATTCGCAATTAAGCGTTTAATCGGTCGTCGTTTTGAAGACAAAGAAGTTCAACGCGATATCGACATCATGCCATTTAGCATTGTTAAAGCTGACAACGGTGATGCATGGGTTGAAGTTAAGGGCGAAAAAATGGCTGCACCACAGGTGTCTGCTGAAGTTCTTAAGAAAATGAAAAAGACAGCGGAAGACTTCCTTGGCGAAAAAGTAACGGGTGCTGTTATCACTGTTCCTGCTTACTTTAATGACTCACAACGTCAAGCAACTAAAGACGCTGGTCGTATTGCTGGTCTAGACGTAAAACGTATTATCAACGAACCTACTGCAGCTGCATTAGCATACGGTGTTGGTAAAAAAGGCAGCGACAATGTTGTTGCTGTTTACGACTTAGGTGGTGGTACATTCGATATCTCAATCATCGAAATTGATGAAGTAGATGGCGAGCAAACGTTTGAAGTATTAGCGACAAACGGTGACACGCACTTAGGTGGTGAAGACTTTGATAACCGTGTAATCAACTACTTAGTAGAAGAGTTCAACAAAGATCAAGGCGTGAACCTTAAAAACGACCCGCTAGCAATGCAGCGTGTTAAAGAAGCCGCTGAAAAAGCAAAAATTGAATTATCTTCAGCACAACAAACTGAAGTTAACTTACCATATGTGACAGCGGACGCTTCAGGTCCTAAGCACATGAACATCAAGATTACTCGTGCGAAGCTAGAGTCTCTTGTTGAAGATATGATCCAAGCAACGTTAGAGCCGTTAAAAATGGCTCTTAAAGATGCTGATTTATCTGTAAGCGACGTAAACGACATCATCTTAGTTGGTGGTCAAACACGTATGCCTAAAGTACAAGCGGCTGTTACTGAGTTCTTCGGTAAAGAACCTCGTAAAGACGTTAACCCTGATGAAGCGGTAGCAATTGGTGCAGCGATTCAAGGTGGTGTTCTTTCTGGTGATGTTAAAGACGTATTACTACTAGACGTTACTCCATTATCTCTAGGTATTGAGACGATGGGCGGCGTGATGACTTCTGTAATTGAAAAGAACACAACGATTCCTACAAAGCAATCGCAAACTTTCTCTACAGCAGAAGACAATCAATCAGCGGTAACGATTCATGTTCTTCAAGGTGAGCGTAAGCAAGCATCAAGCAACAAATCGCTTGGTCAGTTTAACTTAGAAGGTATTCGCCCAGCTCAACGTGGGGCACCACAAATCGAAGTAACTTTTGATGTTGATGCTGATGGTATCTTGCATGTATCTGCTAAAGACAAAGATACAGGCAAAGAGCAGAAGATCACTATCCAAGCGTCTTCAGGTTTATCAGATGATGAAATCGAAGCAATGGTTCGTGATGCAGAAGCGAATGCTGAAGAAGACAAAAAGTTTGAAGAATTAGCGCAAGCTCGTAACCAAGCAGACGCATTAGCTCATGCAACAGAAAAGCAAGTGACTGAAGCGGGCGGCGACCTTCCAAGCGACGATAAAGAAGCTATCGAAAAAGCAATTAATGAGCTTAAAGATGCGTCTAAGTCAGGCACAAAAGAAGAGATTGAAGCTAAGTCTCAAGCGTTAATGGAAGCATCTCAAAAGCTAATGGAAATTGCGCAAGCAAAAGCCCAAGCTCAAGGTGGCGCCGGTGCTGAAGGAGCTGAGCAAGCAACGAACGCAGCGGACGATGATGTTGTTGACGCTGAGTTTGAAGAAGTGAAAGACGATAAAAAATAATCGTTAACACTCTGTAAAGCTAGAAAAAATTAACATGGGCGTTTTATACGCCCATGTTTGTTACTTAAATATGGTTAATTTACGTTTAATTTCTTGCCTTTTTTATCTTAGCTTTTAAGTAAAGCCAAAGTGATAAAAAGCGAAGTAATTAAAATAACAAGGTACTTTTTTTATTATGTCTAAACGCGATTATTATGAAGTTCTAGGTGTCGATAAAGGTGCATCTGAGCGTGACATCAAAAAAGCGTATAAACGCCTGGCGATGAAGTATCACCCAGACCGTACCGCTGGTGATAAAGACTTAGAAGTTAAATTTAAAGAAGTGAAAGAGGCTTACGAGGTTCTTTGCGACGAAGATAAGCGTCATAAGTATGACCAACATGGTCACGCAGCGTTCGAACATGGTCATGGTGGCGGTGGATTTGGCGGCGGGCATGCCGACTTCTCTGACGTTTTTGGTGACGTATTCGGTGACATATTCGGCGGTGGTCGTCGTGGTGGTGGCGGACAACGTCAGCAACGTGGCTCGGATCTTCGTTATAACTTAGAAATGAGTTTAGAAGACGCGGTTCGAGGCAAAGAGCTAGAAATAAAAGTGCCGACATGGGTGTCTTGTAAACCATGTGACGGTTCAGGTGCAAAAGCGGGCTCTAAGCCAAAAACCTGTTCAACCTGTCATGGAGCTGGGCAAGTGCAAATGCGCCAAGGCTTCTTTGCTGTTCAACAAACGTGTCCAACGTGTAAAGGTCAAGGCCAGATTATTTCTGATCCTTGTAACAGTTGTCACGGTCAAGGCCGAGTTGAAAAAACCAAGACCTTGTCAGTTAAAATCCCAGCGGGTGTTGATACCGGCGATCGTATTCGTTTAGCTGGTGAAGGCGAAGCGGGCGCAAATGGTGCTCCTGCAGGTGATTTGTTTGTTCAAGTTCACGTAAAAGAACATCCTATTTTTGTTCGCGATGGTAATAACTTGTATTGTGAAGTACCGATTGGCTTCACTACGGCTGCATTAGGTGGCGAAATAGAAGTGCCTACGTTAGATGGCCGAGCAAAGTTGAAGGTGCCATCTGAAACGCAGACAGGAAAAATGTTCCGCTTGCGTGGTAAGGGTGTTAAGTCTGTGCGTGGTGGCGCGATAGGTGACTTATTATGTAAAGTGATGATCGAAACACCAGTTAATTTAAACGACAAACAAAAAGACTTACTGCGTCAGTTTGAAGAGACTATGTCTGGGAAGACATCAAAGTATCGTCCAAAAGAACAAGGCTTCTTTGATGGCGTTAAGAAATTTTTTGATGACTTAACAGGTTAGATAACTTAGCGAGATAATCGTTTTAATTTATCGTTAAGTTTTATCGGATTAAAAGCCAGCGTATTGCTGGCTTTTTGTTATTGTGGGCGGTATTAAAGTTTGCCATATTTATCAACCGTTATGGCAGGGTTTGTATACGCGTTTTGATAATGTCCCACGTCTTTAATTGATATGTATTTATATTGTCTGGGTTAATAGTCAACGCCAGACTTTTGGCTTCTTTAAGTTTATTTTGTTTTAGTAAAAAGTGCGCTAAATTAATTTTTGCCGTTGTGATTGATATCTCATGATCATCAAGTTTTGCATATTCTAGCGCTTTTTTTAACATCGGCTCTGCGTTGTTAAAGTTCTGCATATAGACGTAGCTATTGGCGATGTGGGTATAAATAACCATAACCTGTTGATTATTATTTAACGCCTTTGCAAATGATAAAGCTTCTAAGTAATGTTCAAGTGATAACTGATAATTTTGCATCCTACGATACGCGTGTCCTAAATTACCATATAACTCCAGCTTTAAATGCATGTTATTACTTTTAGCAAACCTCTTTTTGATAGAGAGTAAAATGTCTAATGACTCTTCCATCTTTCCTAAATCTTGCAATAAGTTTGCGATGTAAATACTTCGCAGGGGACTATAAAAAACATCGTTAAGTTCGATTAAGTTCAGTTTTGCATCAAAAAGTAACTGAAGTGCCTGCTCCTTCTGTCCTTCCACTATTAAGACTTTTGCTTTGTACATTGTTATATAGCTAACGAATGTTGCTGGCGCTTTTGCCAAATCAATTTCATTAATTTCTTGTTCTGCTAAGTTAAATTCTTTAATAGAAATTAAAGACTCAATTTGATTAATTTTGAGGTTGAACCACTTAAAAGTGTATGGTGTAGAATCTTTCAGTCCAGCGTTTGCAAATTCGAGGCACTGTTTTGAGGGCGCTAAACAATCACTGTTATTTTTAGCACAGATAGACGAGGAAAAAATACCAAGTAATATTAGGGCTACATACCACTTAATTAGTGCTAACTGTGCATTCAACCTAATCTCACTTTTTAAGGTTATTAAATTTAATATTTGATAATACTATGGTCTTTTTACAAAGCAAGACTCGATGATCAGGCATTAAAAATAAAAGCTTAGAGGTGTCGCAGGATAGAAAAAAGCCAGTGCGTAAGACTGGCTTTTTAGAATTTAAACTTAAGTTTGTTAATATACTTAATTAAGAAATGCGATGACTACACCTTAAATTGGCCCATTACTCTGGATAATTGGTCTGCAGCCACAATCATATCGCTAATTGAGTCTGTAGCCCCTTGAGTTTCTGTGACTGAATCATCAGCAAGTGATTTCAAATGCCCAACATTTTTGGATACGGAGTGAGCCGTTGCTGTTTGTTCGGTACTTGCTTGCGAAATAGACTCAGTTTGTTGTTGGATCTCGTGAATAGCGGTTGTAATTTCACGTAATGTCTCTTCAATCTTTTGTGTTTGATGAATACTACGCTCTGCATACTCACGGCTTTCTTCCATAACATTTTCTGCTTGCGAAGCGCTACTGCGTAAGCCCTCAATGATATTTTGAATATTCGCAGTCGACTCTTGAGTACGACTAGCTAACGTTCTTACCTCATCGGCAACAACGGCAAAACCTCGACCTTGTTCACCCGCTCTCGCTGCTTCAATAGCGGCATTTAGCGCTAATAGGTTAGTTTGTTCGGCAATTGTTCTAATTACGTCTAGCACTTCGCCAACATTTTCAGAGTCTTGTCGTAAATTACGAACAACATCTGCAGCACCGAGTACATTTTTAGAAAGGGCGGTAATATCAACAATAGCGCTACTTACTACTTTACCGCCATTAACAACTTGCTCTTCTGCCATCGCCGCGTGTGTCATAGCTTGAGAAGTGTTTTTAGCCATTTGTTCACTAGTATAGGCAAGCTCTTCTGACGCACTAGCGACTTGTACAATTTCAGACTTTTCTTTGTCAACGAGCCTTATGATCTCAGTCGACGTTTTTTCTACTTGCGCTGACCGGTCATGAACGTGCAACGAGATCTCAATAGACTCTTTTACAAGCGATTGTATTCGGCTAATAAAGTTATTAAATTCAGCGGCAAGAACACCAATTTCGTCCTGTCGAGAGTCGTCAATACGTTTTGTTAAATCACCGTCTCCCTCCGAGATGTCCTTCATTGCAGCGACTAAGTTTTTAATTGGTTTAATGATAGGCTTGGTCGCTGCGTATACTAAGCCACAGACAACCAGCATAGTAATGACAACCCAGATTATATTCTCAGTAATGGCTTTGTTAACCGGCGTTTCAATTACTGTATCAGGAACAATAAAGCCTAAGCGCCAGCGCATAAGTGGGTATTCACTTTCTATTGAAGTGTAAAGGACTGTATGAGGCTGGTCATTCCAAATAACAGATGATTTACCTTGGTTTTTGTTTGTTACTAAACGGCTAAACTCTTTAAAGCCGCTAGCTGACCTAAAATTATTATCGACTTCTTGAATAAGCGAACCTGGAGCAAAGTCATCACTAAAGCGTGGAAAATAAACAAGCTTACCTTCATCAGTGACTAAAAATGCAAAACCTTCGCCTTCGTATTTAATTTTACTGAGCAACTCTTCGCCTATGGTTGATATAAGAATATCAACACCGGCAACACCAATGAGTTTTCTTTGTTCGTCGTAAATCGTTGTTTTCACTGTTGCATTAATCGAACCATCATTAGCATCTACCGCAGGATCAGAGACATACAAGCGGCCCTTGCTCTTTGCTTCAGGCCACCAAGGACGTTTGTGAGTAAAATAGCTTAAGTCGTTATGACGACCATTTAAGTCGAAATACTCAAAGGTATTCGCTGAGCCAAAAAAGACGCTTTTAATCGTCGCGTCTTGATCGGAAAAATATTTAAAATAACGGACTATTTGTTGATAATCTTGGTCTGAGCTTATGTCCCCACCTCGATTATTGTATTCACTAAACCAATTCTTAACCTGTGGACTAGCAAAAACACTGTGAATAACTTGGCCTTTCGCTTCAAAGAAGCTTTTTATTTCCATAGCGTTGCGTTCTACTATGTCATTTATACCAGACTCAACACGCTTAACTGTGTCCTGCTTGACACTAAAAACATGATTAGTTCCGACAATAATTGACAAGATAAAAAGTGGAAGAACGGTCCAAAAGACCAATTGACGAGCAATAGACTGGTTGATTATGCGCATATTTTACTACCTAACTACATGAGTTTATTTTTATTATTATTCCCTTACAAAACTAATGTATCGCATGTAGATAAAATGCACAAAACTTTATGCATTAAAAAAGGGCTACTGAAAAGTAACCCTTTGTTTATGTTTATTTTTAATTTTTATCAAGTTAGAGCCATTGCTCTAATTTGGCCTTGATTTGTGAATAACTGGCATTGTTAGGTAAAATTTCACTGTAATAAGCATCACCACCTAAAAACCGGTCTTTTTCCACCAATATACCCACACTGTTGTTTAAACTAACAAAACTAAGTTCAGCTTCACTGCTTGAAAATAACCCAGCTTGGCGTCTAAACTCAAACTCTTGATAACAGTTCACCTCTGACTGAAAACCTTTACCTCGTAAATACCCTTTTTCTACGTCAACCTTAGATATCTTGTAACCAAGCTCATACATAGCGTCTACAGCATGTTTTTGAAATTGGGTTGGTTGAATATTTAAGTAATCCTTGTCTGAGCTATCTAACCCTTTATCAATGTCTAAGCCAGTTGCAATCCATACTTTAGACAAGCTATTTGTTACAGACGTTACAGGTGTGTCAGGGTGCAGATTAATGGTCAGATCGTATTCTATGGTCTCACCAGCAGCTAATACACTCCCAGTTAAACCAAGTTCGTTAGGCGTCATTGCCCAACGACTTAAAATAACAGTTTCATTCACTTTTATTTCACTATCACCTAAATCTTTTTCAGATTTCGCACTTGTGCACAATGCTAACTCTAAACCATTAATGTCTTGCTCAACGGAGTCGCTTGCCTTGATAACTACTTTTAAATTGCATTCTCCACCAGGCACTAGATATTCTGATAGCACAAATGTATCTACTTTAGCGCTGCCAATACCTACACTGGCAAGTAATTTTTTAAACATGATGTTCCCTCTAAGATTTTAACTTTTATAAGTTATAAGGGCTGGTAAAGAAGTTTCAAGCTATTTTATATTTTGTAACACTTTATGGTTTTTGGTTTGATCTTCTAAACGGTCCAAGATAAGCGTCGTTTAACGTGTTTATTTTTTTATCGTTAATGCCAAAGCGTAGCTCACCTTTAACCTCACTCCCTTTAACTAACGTACCCCAAATTCGATCCCATATAGCCAAGGCCGTTCCATAGTTTTTATCCCAGTGTTCTTGCGCTAAACTGTGGTGAATTTGATGTTGAGCTGGAGATATAAGCCAGTTCTCTAATTGTTTTCCCCAAGATAACCAAACGTGCGAATGTCTCAAGTTTGAGCCTAATAGGTTAAATAAAAATACACCAACGTTCGCACCTGCTATATCGTAAAAACTCAATTTAGTCTTAAACAAATAGACTCCAATACCAATGGTAATGGCATTAACTAACAATAGTCTTGCGGCATACAAAAAACTTTCCAATGGATGAGTTCGATAAACAGTTAGCGGTGTCATTACTTCAGCGCTGTGATGCACCTGATGAAAGCGCCAAAGCAAGGGAACTTTATGCATCAGCCAATGTAATAAAAAGCGTGTAAAGTCATCAAGTAAGAATAGGAATAATGTAAAGCTAGTAAGTACAACCCAATCTTCTGGGGGCGCAAAGGTAACCACGCCAAAAATATTGTTCAGCGTGTTGTGAACAAAAATGGCAATTGGCGCAACAGAAAAGAGTAAAGGCGTTATTATCCAAGCTTTGATAAATAAATTGATAAACCAAATTTTGCTATCAAGACGCGAGGACGAGTGCAGCAGGATGTCACGTCCAAATGCCTTTCGCCAATTCCATTGTCCAGTACGCCTATAATCTAAGGTAAACACAAGCATTATCAAAAACAATGTCGATAATAAGTAGCCCCAATACAAACGCTTATTGGGGCTAAGTAAATGTGCTAAAACATCTTGCCAAATGAGTCTTAAAACAGGCTCAATATCAGCAATGATAGACGTGAACATTAATAGGCCTAAAAGCTATACTTATAACCAACAAATACTTGTTGTGGTTTGCTAGGCCTTGCTCCAAAAGGTCGTCTGCTTACCAACGCAGTCTCATCAGTAATGTTGTCGACTTTCAGATACAGCGTATGACTAGCGTTAAACATGTAGTTTGCCGATAAGTCTACAACAGTGTAGCTGTCTGTATATAAACCAGATAAGGCAACATCGTCACCAGCCGCTTCGGGCATTTCGTCAATGTACTTGATCAGAAGATTGATTTGCCAATCATTGCTTTCTAGACCTAAGTTAACAGTAACTTGGTTGTCTGGGAGATAGGGCACGGGATCACCGGCAGTAACATTTCCCCACAATTCAAACGTCGATTCGAAGTCAGATTTAAATTCTGAATCGGTTCGGGTATAAGTTATCGACCAAGGTAAATCATATTCTTCATTAAGACGTTCACGTCGTTGGATGTTTAGCTCTAAACCTTGAACATCCACTTCACCACCATTGTATTCTTGATCTAAATTTCCAAGGTTGGCGCAAGAAGCGGAAGTAGAGAACGAGCAACTTTCTTTAAGATTATCAAAGTCGTTGTAAAACAACACGGCCTCAACTTTCGTATTTTGTTCGTTGTAACGTAATCCTAACTCATAGTTGACGCTAGCTTCTGGCTTTAGTTGCGCTGGTTGTTTTGGACTCGTTGGAACATAACCTTCATGTACGCCACCAAAAATACCTAACTCTTGATTAAGTGTGTAAAACGCTGAGGCACTATACAGCCATGTTTTCGTGGTTTTCTCTTGCCAGTCGTTTGACTTATCGATAGCTTCATTTTGGTACCGGCTTTCTAAAAGCTCGCCACGACCACCGAGTGTAACATCCAGCTTACCAAACGAGATTGTATCTGCTAAATAGACCGAGGTTGCAGATGTTTGCTCATAATCAACCGTTGTGAACTTAGTGCCAATTTGATCAGGAGTCATCACACCACTGCTCATCAGATAATTTTGCTCAAAATGATCACGGTCAATTCTATCTTTATGAAAACGAACACCCGCACTAATTAGGTGCTTTAAATCCAAAAAGGATAAAGACCAATTGATGTCACTTTGTAATCCACGAGAAAAGTACGAACGATCATTGGTGCCGACAACAAGCTGTTCGTAAACCTCTTCTGAGTCTTTTTGTCCGGTCAATATTAGATAATAGTTTTGATTAATCTCACCGCTAGGATCCGCAAGTATTTCTTGTAAGCTTCTATCAATCGAAGCGTTGCCTGTTTGGTTAAAACCATTTACTTTTTGCCATGCCCGTTCAAACTCATTGTTATAAAGGCGAGTGGTTAAGTTAAAGTCGGCACTAGCTAATTGATGAGTAAGTTGAACTTGGTTTTGTTGCCAGTCCATATCGCCAGTTTGGCTTGCAGCATAACGACGATAGGGTGTTGATAAGAAGTCGGCGTCAGTAAGACCCATGTAAGTCTCGTTAGACTCTTCATTAGAACTAGATACTTTTAATTCAAATGATTGATTCAAATCATTACTAAATAAAGAAATTTGATTTCGATAAGCCAATTTCGCCATGACGTCGTTTTTGTCGAATCCTGAATCTTCATCAAATAGGCTGCGGTCAGCAAAGTCAATGTCTTTAAAACCATCCGCTTCGCTATGCAAAAGCTCTAAAACAAAGCCAAGATAACCATCACTCAATTGAATTTCATTTCCAACATGCGCATGCGTTTTTTTGTAACCGTTTGAGCCAGCTGCAATTTCTAATTGACCAGTAAATGAGTCAGGTACTTCGCGAGTTGTCATATTCAAAGTGCCAGCCACCGTATTTGGACCAAACTTTATTGCTGCAGGTCCTTTAACAACTTCGACGGATGTCATTCTTGAAACACTTGGGAAATAATAAGCGGCCGGTGCAGAATAGGGCGCAGGACCAATTAAAACACCATCCTCTAGAATGTTTATTTTTTTAGAACGTTCAGGCGTTACGCCACGAAAGCCAATGTTAGGACGCAGTCCATAGCCATCTTCTTGACGTATATTAACACCTGGTACATTTGCTAAAACTCGATGAATATCATCATATTCATACTTTTCTAAGATTAACTCATCGAGTAACGTGGCAGAGCCAGCTTCGGTTCTTAATTTATCGTCTCGCCCGATTATTTGAATGTGCTCAACGCTTTTTTTAGAACTAACTTTGGCCTCGTTATTCACATCATCCAATGCAAAACTAGAGGATGAATAGGCAGTTAGAGCTGACAGTACAGCGATAGCTAGTGGTGAGCCTACAAAGTATTTTTTCATTAATCAGCATCTCCTGCAGATGAACTTGGCAGTTGCAACGATAAAAAGACAATAAACGCGGACTTAAGATTGTCGGTGATCTTCTTAGTATTTTGATAAAGAGTTTGAATACTAGCCGGGTTGTTTTGAACCGCGTTCTCAAAACTATCTTGTTCGGCAAACTCATCAATGCTCGTGATAGCACTTTCAATATCAGCCCGCATTTGCTCCGCTAAGCTCTCCGCGCCAACAGCAATGAGATAATCATCAAAGGCAATTTGTTGTTCAGGACTAGTACCTTGGAATATGATTAGTAGTGCATTAAGGTTAGCTTTAATGTTTTCTAGTGAATGCTTACTTATCTGAGACTCTATATCTTTTAGGCAGGTTGCAGTACCACAGCTATTGGTAATTAAACCAATTGGCGCGCCGATTTTTGCGTCTTTAGTTATGGTGTCTAAATAAAATAACGCGTCGGTAAGGTGGTTGATTAATGCATCGATATCTTCAAAAGCGGCGTTCGTTGAACTGCTCGAAATCGATTTTAACGCTTGACCAAAACCATCATTATTTGTCCCTAACCACTGGTTTTCTAACGATAGTGCTGAATCGCTTATGTCATTTGCGACTTCAATGGCAAATGCACAACGGGCGGCTTTTCTTTCTAGCTCCGGCCTTTGATTCCAGTTTTGAGGGCCTAAGCTATCACTTTTACAGCTATGGTCTAATGTTTCTGTGAACAGTAAATGTTCTAGCGCATCCATACCACGACGATTACTTGTTCTAGTTTTTATGTTGTAGTCTGTGCCAGCAATATTGCCGACTTCAAAATAACTAACATCAAGGTCAACTGCACATTGATTATCAACGGGCCAAGAATAAATTTGATTTCGTAGCTGGTTTTCATTGTCAGCTAAAGGACCGATTTGCATCATTTCAAGAGATTGCCACGCGCTCATTGCTTGCTTCCAACTTTGTTGCGCAGCGAGTTCTAGTTCCGCATCAACGGTTTGACTATTAATCAACTCATTACAAAAGGCGGTTGTCGCTAATGCTTGCTCTGAAGCCAAAGCAGAGAATTCACTAACACTCGGTAAGTAAACGTGATCAACTAAATTCGCAACTAATGTTTGTTTGTTAAAGTCTATATTTGTATTGTTGTTAGAGGATCCTTGATTGCCATTAAACTCGCTACCAGTCTCACTTGAAGTTGAATCGCTACAAGCTCCTAGCATGGCTAAACTAGTAAATACCGTAAGTATTTGTAAAGTTTTATTAAATTTTGTAGTCATTGGATGTCCAATTATTTCTTTTAACAAAAAAAATTATAGTTAGAAACGCAAAAAGGCCGACAAATGTCAGCCTATTTGAATAGCCTATTATTACCAGTTCGAAACATTTTCCGTTTCAAATTCATATGCTTCTTGCAGTATTAATTGAGCAGCGGCTAAGTCTGTTAAATATCCATCAACTAATTCATTGCTCAGTACAGGCGCATCTTTAATTAATGTATTAAGCTCAGCAAATTTTTCGTTCGTTATTTTTTTTAACGGATTAAATTGCAAGCTAATCACAAAGCCTTTTAACTCTGACCAGTGTTTTGCCAGGTCTGCATAGTTGAACTCATCTGTACCAAAACTAGCGTAGTCTGCGGTTACATCATTAATGTAATGAACGGCCGTAGCTGCAATTGCTTTTTCCCAGTTTTCAACAGCAATATCTCGCTGTGCTAATAAGTTCTGCATTTGCGCTTCGGTTAATTCCGCGCCGACATTCTCGTTAATAATTGCGCGTCCTTGCAAAAAGGCTTGCATCGCAGCTTCAGTAAAGTCAGTTGGTGAAGTATTAGTTGCTGTGCCTAAATCTCTTTTTGCAGCATTTTGCGAGTGGCCAAAGTTATACTCCGAATTTAGATCAATCATGCCATCTGAATTACTGTCAAACATGCCTTGGAAAGCGTCACGGCCTCCTTTGATAGCAATTTCTTCGTCGCTGTAGTTTAAGTAATCTCGAGCCGCACCAAAATAGCCAAAACCTTCGTCGTATTGATGTTCAAGGTCGGTATAGCTTTTACCATTAACTAAAAATTCATTGCTTGCATTTAGTCCTTTACCGTCAATTGTAGCGTCTAAGTAATCGTCGGTGCCTTGCGAGTAAGCTACTGCGCCTAATAGAGTCTTTTGAACAAGTTGTTTGTAATCTAAACCATTACTACCTAGATACACTTTTGAAATGATGTCACCGTTGATATCAGTTCGAGTTGCACCAGATAATTGAATTTCTACATTGTCAGCGATTTCATCAAAGAAGTGGAGTATCAATCCTTCAGGAGACAAGCTTCCTTTCTCGCCAAATGCTAAAAACTCTGCGTCCCAATCTTTATGTTGTCCAGTAGGGTCGTTTCCAGCAATTTTTCCAGATAAATCTTTCAGTGAGTTGGAGATTTCAAGTAACGTCTTTTGCTTACGTTCAGCAAGGGTTGACAAGGTTAAAGCGCGGTCGCCGTAGATAGCGAATTCGTCTTCTGACATTTTATAAAATGACATTAGCTTTTCGAGTGCTTGTGAACGAGATGAAATAGTTTGAGAATCAATATCGGCTTGTAAACCTGAATCTATGTAGGCTGTTAACTCAGCGATTAAAACGTGGCGAGCAACTTGGCCTGAGTATGAAACACTATTAGTAGCACTGAGCTTGTTTTCAAATTCATACACGTCTAATACGTCTTCAACGTTTATGGTAAGTGTTTTTGTAAAAGACAGGTTGCTAGAGTCAGTAACGGTCACATCTAAGTCAATAGACGTTGCGTATTCATAATCTAATTGGAAGTTTTCCGCTAACGAAAGTGTTGTGCCGTTAATAACAAAAGAGGTGTGGTCAGTGGCAAATGTAAAAGTATCAGCGCTGTTAGCGTCCGTTGCAGTTAACGTACCTATCTCAGCGCCTGCTGCATTTTCAACGACTGTGTTATTTGAGATGTTAATATTTGTTGGAGCTTTTTGATCCTCTCCGTCACTTGAACCAGAACAAGCGGCAAGTTGGGTCGTTGCAATAACAGTTAGAGCAATAAGAGACTTTTTAAACATAATTCAGACTATCCACTTAATGTTAATGAGAATGGTTATCATTAGATGGGTGGACTATAGTTTAAGTTTAAATGAGAATCAATCGCATTTGACGAATAGTTTGTATTATTTTTCTAAAAATCACTTTTTTTGTAGAAGGTTAGCATTTCTTCGTTGCGCGGATGAAAGATTTCCAGTTGCTCTGCATGTAAATGCAATCTGTCTACGAGCTTAACTATATTATCCGGTGCGTAAAGCCTGTCACCTATAATTGGAAAGCCGAGTTGTTGTAAATGAACCCTTAGCTGATGACTTCGTCCAGTAATCGGGGTTAATTTCACGCGAGTAACCGCTTGGCCTTTGATCTCGCTGCGTTCTAACACCTCATAATAAGTCATACTAGCCTTGCCTGTTTCATAACAAACCTTTTGCTTTGGTCTGTTAGGCCAGTCAACTATTAATGGGTAGTCAATGTGTCCATTGTCTTCTGGCATATGTCCAGCGACAACCGCAATATAGTATTTTCCTGTAGTACGCTCAGCAAACTGTTTATTGAGGTGACGTGTAGCCTCAAGGTGCATCGACATGACCATCACACCCGATGTCATCATATCAAGTCTGTGAACAACACAGGAGTTAGGCCATACAGTTTGGACTCGGCTCATTAGTGAATCAAAGTGCTCGATTTTACGACCAGGCACACTCAGTAGCCCACTAGGCTTGTTTAATACAACTATGTCTTCGTCTTGATAAAGAATATCTAAATAGGGTGATGTCGGAGGTTGATAATTTAATATAGCCACAGCGTTCAAATATAAAAATGGGGTAAGCATAAGTTTACCCCATTTTGTGGCGTCCGATAATAATCAAACGTACTTTAAGTCGGAATTTCGTTAAATAACTAAACGAATTAATGCTTTTAAGTATCGTTTAAAACTAATTGCACGCTCTATTAACTGTTATCGGCAACAATTAAACGAATTGCATCAAGTTGAACTTGGGCGGCGTCGATTTCTGCAACACAGTGATCTAATTGATGTTGTAAAAACTCAATTTCCTCATCGCGTATGCTAGGGTTTATTGCCTGTAATGCTTTCATTCGGTTAAGTTCTTGTTCACGATTATCAATAAGGTTCTGCTTTGCGGCTGAGGTAATCTCATCAACATATGGCTGAACTTTCTGATTCGCAATCTCAAGTAGTTTTATAACCTCAGGCTTTAACGCACCAATTAATTGTGTCGCCATTGTCTTTTTAACATTTTTAAGACTTTCATCTAAAGAGCCTTGCTTAACTTTAGGTGCTAGGTCATTACCATTTTTATCCAGCATCATACGGATAGGCGTATTTGGAAGATAACGATGCAACTGCAAGTTTCTTGGTGCATTAGTAGTTATTAAAAAGTTTATTTCAACAAAATAAGTGCCGGCAGGTAGTTTTTTGTTTTTTAATAAACAAACAGACGTATTACCTAAGTCGGAGCTCGTTAGCATGTCGAGCACGCCTGTCGTCATTGGGTGTTCCCAACTTAAAAAATGTTGGTCTTCCTGAGATAAAGCAATGTCTCGTTCGAAGCAGACGGTCATTCCATCATTCTGCAGCGCTGGGAAATGATCGGTCATCATGTGCTCACCTGCTTTCAAAATAAAGCTATAGTCAGACTTCTCTTCGGTGTTAACACCAAAATGATCCCAAATTTGTGTCATAAACGACATAAGTTCGGTGCTGTCATCAATTTCTTCTATGGTTTCACAAATTTGTTTGGCTTGTTCGCCGCCACTTGAGTTTATTTCTAATAGGCGGTCACGACCTTGTTCAACCTCTAACTTTAAGGCTTGATTGGCGATATCACATTGCTCGATTAACGTGTTCAAACTTTCGATATCTTGTGAATTTAAAACCTGCTGTTGAATGGCATTCAGGTTTTGCTCAAAGACCACTCGTGCAGTAGTGCTAGTCTGTTCAAACGCATTAAAGGCCTGATGATAAAACTTAAACAAGTTTTGAGCAGCACTGCCCTCAATATAAGGAACATGTATCTTAACGGTTTGAGTTTGCCCGATACGATCCAGGCGACCAATACGCTGTTCAAGTAAATCTGGGTTGGCTGGTAAGTCAAACAAAACAAGGTGATGTGCAAATTGAAAGTTTCTGCCTTCAGAGCCTATTTCTGAACATATTAGTGCTTGTGCACTCTTTTCTTCATCAGCAAAGTAAGCGGCTGCTTTGTCGCGCTCAACAATGGTCATTCCTTCATGGAATACAGTTGAACGAAGACCCTCTCGTTCAAATAGTGCATCGTCAAGTTGCATCGCAGTATTTGCATGGGCGCAAATGACTAACACTTTTTCATCTTTATTTTCTAATAAAAACTCACAGAGCCATTTTACCCGAGGATCAATTTGTGACCACGTAGTCAGGCTATCGGATTGAGGTTTATGCCTTAGCTCTGGGTGCATCCCAAGTAATTCAATTCCTGGTGCAAACTCTTCTGGTCTGGCTAATGGGTACTCAAATACTTTTCGTTCCGGGAATCCCTTTATGCCTTGTCGGCTATTACGAAACATTATTCGGCCAGTTCCGTGACGGTCTAACAAATCGGCAATGAGTCGTTGCGATGTAGACGACTTATCACTACTGGATTGGTATTCATTGATTTGAGCCAAACTACTTTCATCATCTAACAATAAAGATAAGGCGTTAACCTCACTAGGATCAAGATCATCTAGACTTAATAGTTTGTTTGCAATATCCGCTACGGCCTTATACTCAAGTTCCTCTTTTTGATAGGACGCATAATCGTGAAAGCGATTTGGGTCTAATAACTGTAGACGTGTAAAGTGGCCGTAATGGCCTAATTGATCTGGAGTTGCGGTAAGTAAAATTAAACCTTTTGTGGCTTTACCGATATCTTGAATGTGAGCATATAAAGTGTTTGCCGACTCATCATTTTGGTTATTCTCAGGTGGAGATATATGATGAGCTTCGTCAACAACAACTAAATCCCAGTCGGTATTTGCTAAAGTCGATTGCCACTTTCCAGGGTGACTTAACCACTCATGGCTAACAAAAATAAGTTGTTCATTTTCAAACACGTTTTTGCTTGGATCAGATTCTGACTCTGCGTCACACCGCTGATCGTCAAAGATTGCGAACTTTAAATTAAAGCGGCGTAACATCTCTACTAACCACTGATGTTGCAAGCTTTCCGGCAAGACAACTAATACCCTAGACGCTCGTCCAGAAATAAGTTGCTGATGAATAATCAGTCCTGCTTCTATAGTCTTACCTAAGCCAACTTCATCAGATAATAAAACACGAGGTGCAAAACGCTTTCCTACGGTATCTGCGATGTAAAGTTGATGAGGAATTAGACTTACGCGAGCACCTAATAAGCCGTGAAGAGAAAAGGTTTCTAACTCTGCTTTTTTCTGGTGCGCCTCTAGTCTTAGGCTAAACCAATGTTTTCTGTCATAAGCGCCGGTGAATAATCGAGCTTCTGGATTATTTAGACGTACATGGTGATCGAGCATTATTTCTTTAACGCTCACTACTTCGTCGTTATCTTCGCGTTGTCCGTGGTATATCAAAATATCACCAACGGTTTCAACTTCAGAAACCGTAAACTCAAAACCTTCCATACTGGTAATCGTATCGCCAATTGAATACTCAACGCGCATAAGTGGCGCTTGTTCAATTGCGTATTGACGAGTTTCTTCGGCACCCGGAAATAGGACCTGGACAAATCGGTTGTCTACTTTTATTACGGTACCTAAACCTAAATCAAACTCAGCTTGGCTAACCCAACGCTGGCCTATCGAAAAACTCATATATTCTCCCATGTAAAGAAAGCCGAAAAAAAGGCGCGTAGTCTACTCCCTTCTGCGTCAAAAATCGTTGTTAAATGTTAAAAATCCTTATTGCGGTATTAAACATAGGCCACCTTTGATTATTTGTTGAGTGATCAGACTGAAAATTGTACTTTTTGGAAGTAGCACACTGTTTCTAGTAACTAAATAATTTCATCAAATTGTCATCAAATCTGAAATTTATTAGCTACAGTGATAGATAGGGAAGAATAAAAAGAAGGTGGACACTATGAGTGGTACAAATCTTAAAAAGAATGACACTAAACCTAAACTGTTTGTACTCGATACAAATATCTTGTTGCATGACCCACACGCCTATTTCAATTTTCAAGAGCATGATGTCCTCATCCCCATGACCGTTCTTGAAGAGCTTGATCATATTAAAGACAGACACAAAGACGTTTCTCGTGACGCTAGAGTGGCGATTAGATCGTTAGAAAATACGCTTCATGATGTAGAGCCTGAAGCAATGATAGAAGGCGTGCCTCTTAATCGCGGGGAGCTAAAAGACAGTAAAGTTACTGGGCATTTAATCATCATGAATGACCATCATATAACGAGTGAAGTATCTGGACTGCCCGGTGGCGAAAATGATAATCGTATAATTAACGCAGCACTGCATCTACAAAAAGAACGTCCAAAAGTTACCGTGGTGTTAGTTACCAAAGACATTAACATGCGATTAAAGGCCAAAGGAGCAGGCTTAAAGCATGTAGAGGATTACACCACTGATCAGTTAATCGATGATATTGAATTTTTAACCAAAGGTTTTGAGCAAGTAGAAGGCGACTTTTGGGCCAAAATTAAAAGCGTTGAAACGACAAAAGACGGCCGAGATGCGGTGCACAAAATTCCACGAAGTGCTCTACAAAGTGTATTTATAAATGAATATGTTTTAGACGACAGTACAGATTTCGCGGCACGCGTATCGGCAATTTCCGATGAGGAGGTGGAGCTTGTTGATTTGGGGCGCCAACGTCTTATGTCCAGAAAAGCCTGGGGCATATCGCCAAAAAACATCTATCAGGCGATGGCATTAAATGCGTTACTGGATCCGAATATCGAATTGGTTATTCTTACTGGCCCAGCGGGTTGTGGTAAAACACTACTAGCGTTAGCTTCGGCCTTAGAGATGGTCATTGAGCAGGGCATCTACGATAAAGTCTTGGTGACTAGAAACACGCCAGAAATAGCAGAGTCGATTGGCTTTTTGCCAGGCACGGAAGAGGAGAAAATGGCTCCCTGGTTAGCCGCGATTACTGACTCACTTGAAGTGCTTCATAAACAAGATGAGAATCCAAGTTCAAGCGTTAATTACATCATGGAAAAGGCAAACATTCAGTTTAAATCGGTGAATTTTATGCGGGGTCGTAGTATTCAAAATGCGATTGTTATTTTACAACCCCGAATTACAAATAATTTAAAGTTTTTACTGCCTTATTTTTATTGGCCTGTAGCAAAAGTAAAAAGAATTTCCCAAAACATGGGTTCTCGTAACGACTCTAAGCATTCCCACATCAGCCAACCTTTACTGAATACTTGTAATTTAGGAGAAGAGTACAATACAAATTCTAGCAACGATTCTAACTTTTGGAGGGCAGCGTAATGAATAGTTCTATTGAAAACCAAAACCCTCGTGTTCTCGATACATCGGCATTAGTTCATGATCCAAAGTCATTGCTCGCTTACAGTGAGGATGTATACATCTGTCTAACAGTCCTAGAAGAATTAGATAACTTAAAAGAAAGAACTAATAAATCGGTAAGTGCTGATGCTCGTGTATGTATTCGAATGCTTGAAGACATAATAAATGGGCATAGTGCAGAAGAGATGGAAGCTGGTATTCCACTGCCTTCTACTGAAACAGCTAAAAGAGGAAAGTTGTTCATTGGTATTGATACTCAATTGGACATGGCAAAAGAGTTAAAGCACACAATTGGTAGCGATGCTGACAACAGCATAATTAACTATGCACTACATCTTCAGAAAGAGTTAGATAAAGACGTTACTATTGTTAGCCGCGACATTAATATGCGACTAAAAGCTCGAACTGTTGGTGTTATGGCTGAAGATGTATCTGTTGATAATCAAATCGCAGATATAGATTTGTTATATACAGGAGTACAGGCTTTTGAAGGAGATCTTTTTGATCGAATTGAATCAGATAAAGATTTCAAAGTCTCAGGAGAGGTTTATACATTCCCAATAAGCTTGTTTAACGATGAAGTTCAGCCGAATATGTATTGGTATGATGAAGCCGGACACATTGGCCGGATTTCAGAAGTAACCGATACTGAAGTTTATACGAAGTTATTGCCTCGTAAGCAAGAAAAGGTATGGGGCATATTGCCAAAAAATCAGCGTCAGGCGGTAGCTTTAAGCCAATTAACAGACCCTTACTATGACTTAAATATCATCCTTGGCCCTGCTGGCTCCGGAAAAACTTTTTTGGCAGTTGCTTCGGCGCTGCATCAAGTATTGGAGTTGAAAAAGTACAAAAAAATTGTTGTGGTGCGGTCAAGAGACTTTATGGATGACGATCCCGGATTCCTTCCGGGTGATTTAACTGAAAAATCGATGCCTTTGCTTGCAGGTATTACGGATGCACTTATCTCGATGCACTCTGATGATAATCATGAAGGAAATATTCATGCAACAGTTGAGCATGTGATTGAAAAAGCCAATATAGAATTTACTAGCATGGCTTACTTTCGGGGCCGTTCAATAGACGATGCTGTGTTAATCATTGATGAAGCTCAAAACATGACTAGAGCGCAAATCAAGGGTATGTTAAGTCGTGGAGGTAAAAATTGTCGGACTATTGTATTGGGTAACCTAGCCCAGATTGACGATAAGTTTGTAACACCTGCTTCGTCTGGTGCAAGTGCGGCTGTTAATGTGTATCGTCATTATGAAAAAGGATCAGTGCTGATTTTTGATGAAGTAGAGCGTAGTAGCTTGGCTGAATTCACTGAAAAGAATATGTAGGCATCAAACTACCATTCACATTTCCTTATAATATTGCGACAATAGCCACTGCTTTTTGCAGTGGCTTTTCAGAGAAGCCAGTTTCCACACATGCGGACGAAATGGATTTACTCTGGGTTTAAAAGATTAATCATACATTGAAGATGTAATGACTTGGGTGCTGTGGACCTTAGTTGTTATGTTTTGGTGTGCGTATGTCTTTTGAATCAGAAGCGCTTATAAGTAATATAAAGCGTCAGGCAAAGAGGTTGTCAAAAAAGTTATCAATTCCCCTTGGGCAGGCCCAAGAAGGAGTATCTATTTGTCTATACGGCTGTGACAGTTACAGTGATTTACTAGTAAAAATAAAAGCTGAATCTTTTGACAATCCATTGATAGTACTTTCCGCTCTCTCACCAAACTCGGAAATATTTTTAGTAAAAATATTGGCTAGCCACCTAGATAGCATCATCGGAAATTTTGAAAAAAAATTTCCCGGCTCCAATATAAATGAAGAATTGGTCATATCCCTTTTTGGGCTTAGCTTTTCAGAGTTTAAACTCAAAATATCTACATAAATTTGTACAAATACGTAAGTTGTCATTTTGTTTTTTGGCGATATTATAAGATGAAGGCTGACCGGACAGCCTACGCCTACGCATATTTTTTTCGTTAAAAATATGAGCAGTGAAGCGGAGCATCCGAAAAATTTGGTGATTCAAATAGTCAGATAAACAGTGTGTTAGTAGGCCATTGTTTGTTTGCAAGCACTGTTTGGAGAACTATATGATCTCGCTATACCAATTAAAGAATAAGCTTAACAAACAAGCTAAAGAGTTTGCTGAGTTATTAGAGTTTCCTGATCTTTACGCACAAGGTCTGTGGGCTAGAGGTGTTTATAACAGCCCTCATTTTTCTGATACCCATAATTGTCTCACTGAGGTGTTTGAACAGGAAAATCTGGATTCAATTCTAAAGCACGATTCCCTGAAATACTTGATGATCAATGAATATGATGATCAAGAAATCATTGAGTCGCTTCATAAAGAAATTGAGTCAATGGCAAACCGCATTGAAAGCCTGATGCTGGTAGATATCGAAACATTAGAGTTAGTTTCAGTGATCTACCAAGCTTTAGGGTTACCTGAAGATGCCAAGTTTATTGTAAATACAGGAGCTGACTTCCGCTTAGAGTGGCGACCATACTTTGATGCCTTTGATGATCCGTTGATAGTTCAATATGCAGATTTAAAAGTTCATGGTTGTTATTTCAGGCTCATCGCTTCAAAGTTTCCGTTTGAAAAGCTTTCCTTGGATAACATTAAAAAATACATGTACATCAATCATGTAAACCATGATGGTGAATTCGAAGGCTGTATATCTGACGGAAATAGCTTTTCGAAACATGAACATTGGCTGATGTTGACACTCGAACTATTCAACAGCGGCAAAGTAAGCAAGACTCAGTTCAGTCCAACAACCTTCAAAATCGAGGGCATGCGTTATTTGGTTTATGGCTTCCCACTGGTTCCTTCCTATGTATCTGATTGGCACAAACCCGATTTATGTCTACAGGTCAAAAACGTAGATGGAGATCAAAAGTTTACTATTCGTATAGACCAGCAGAGCTTAATTTTCTATGCCCGTCGCGTTGATACCAATTTTTTTAACACCATAGATTATGAAAAATACATTTCGTTGTATCAATCTAGTGTTCTGTCACATTTTGATGCTGACAAGAATTTACTAGAAGTCGATGGGGTTAAATATCTAAGTTTTTTTCGCCCGTTTAGCATTGAGGATAACAAGGAAGCACAAGCATGAGACCAAAAATCAAACTGACTAACGCCACACTTATCTCAATTCAATCTGATACAGAGGAAAAAGTTGAACAGGTGCTTTACGCCACATTTGCTGAAGATAGTGATTGCGGTAAAAAGGGAGAAGTTTTGTTCACAACAAAAGTTATCGAAATCAATGGCCTTGAGTTCCGAACTTTTGGTGCTGACTTTTATACCTTAGATGCTGAACCAAAAGAGTTTGATGTAAATGTATTTGAGTTCAATTTAATGCATGAGTGTATGTATTCTCCAAATGAGTTATTAGAGTTGCGAGATATGCTCCCTGCTAGCTATTAGTAGGGAGTAACACATGGATAAAACATTTTTAAAGGATGCCTACATAGTCTCAGTCTATGACTATAAAGAATTTGAAAAATCATTTATTGGCGAGTTTTTATCAGGGGTGGTTATTGACGATGAAACATTCAGATTTCGGCCATTTGAGCAAATAGTAACTTCAAAGATTATTAGCAAAACTGCTGTCGAGGATAAACTAGAAATAACCACACATAATGGGAGTTACTATGTGATTGATGTTGACCACAAGTTAATTGATATTTCGTTTGTTGAATTGGTTGTTATGAGAGCAGGAGCTTATTCGGCAGATCGAGTTTTAGAAATGAGAGAGCAACTTAAGTCTCAACATAAAAGTCATTAAATAACGAAAATAAGGAGTCTAGAATGACTTCAACAAATTCAATATTCGATCAGATTAGTAATTTTACGTAATAGCTAGCTTTTTAGTGATAGCAATAAAGCGAAGCTTCCAATTCATATTCCTTGATTCGGAAGCTTCACAATTGATGAAAATTGAATTAGCGGGATAACTCCTCAATTTTCTTTTTGGAGAACCAGCGATATAAAACAGGCAAAACAAACAATGTGAGTAATGTTGCTGTTATCAAACCACCAACTATAACACTTGCCAGTGGTCGTTGTATTTCAGCTCCTACACCATTTGACATTAACATCGGTATTAAACCTAATGCAGATGTTATTGCTGTCATAAGAACAGGTCTCAAACGAGAAGTTGCTCCTTCAAAAACAGCATCAGTGACTTCTAAGCCATCTCTAATTCGCTGGTTTATACTTTCAACCATAACCACACCATTTAACACTGCAACACCAAATAGTGTAATGAAGCCAACGGAGCTTGGTACGGACAAGTATTGCCCAGAGAAATATAAGGAGAAAACACCGCCGATAACAGCTAATGGGACATTAACTAAAATCAACATGGCTTGACCAACTGAGCCAAATGCGAAGTAAAGCAAAAGAGCAATTAGCGCCAAAGATAAAGGAACCACTATAGCTAACCGTTGTTGTGCTCGTTGTTGACTTTCAAATTGACCACCAATGGCAACAGAGTAGCCAGCAGGTAAATCGACTTTCTCGGCGATTACTTGTCTGATATCGGCAACAACACTGCCCATATCTCGATTCTGTACGTTGGCTTGGATAACAACACGTCGTTGCACATCATCTCTTCTCACTTGCGGAGGGCCTGACTCAAAAGAGATTGTTGCAACATCACCAAGACGAACCCAAGCCCCTGTTGGAGACTGAATGCGAATATCAGAAATAGCTTCTTTATTACTACGATATTCTTTTTCTAAACGCACATATATATCATAACGCTCATTCCCGTTGATGATTTGTCCTGCTTCAACTCCACCTATACCATCTCGTATCACTTCCATTATATCACCGACCGATAGGCCAAAACGTGAAAGCTCTTGTCTTGTTGGCTTTACAACTAATTGAGCTTCACCAGCTATTTGTTCAAGCGCAACATCTCTAGCGCCTTCAACTTCTTTAATTGCCGATTCTATTTCTTGCCCTTTAACTGCCAATTGATTGAGGTCTGGCCCAAACAGCTTTATCGCTAGTTGTGCTTTTACACCAGATAGTAACTCATCTACACGGGTGGCAATTGGTTGAGAAAAGTTCAGTAAAAGTCCCGGAAACTCTTCAAGCGATTGTTCCATTTTGTTTTGCAGTTCATAACGGTTTGAAGCACTGGTCCACTCGGATACAGGTTTAAGTCCGATATAAATCTCGATGTTATTAACTGGTTCAGGATCGCCGCCAATATCAGGTCGCCCGATACGGCTTAGCGCATAAGTAACTTCAGGAAATGCCATCAACTTTTCTTCTAATATAGGTGAAACCATCAATGCAGTATCTAAACTAGAAGAAGGAGCAAGAGTTGCTCTTAAGTTAATTGTTCCTTCTTCTAGCTCTGGAACGAATTCAGTACCTATGTAAGGTATAATTGAAAAAGCCGAAACAACCATAATTAGCGAGGTAACAACAATTAACTTGGTACGTTTAAGTGCAAACTTAAGCCCCTTTTTATATAGCTTATCTAAAGGTTTAACGACAAAGCTTTCTCTTTCTTTTATGCCTTTTTTGAACATGAAAGTGGCGAGTGCTGGTACGATAAACAAGGCAACAACAATAGCTGAAATGATGGCTAAAATAATACTAATTGCCATTGGCTGGAATAATTTTGCTTCGACGCCTTCAAAGCTAAACAAAGGCAAGAACACGACTAAAATGACAGAAGCAGCAAAAAATACTGGGCGAGCCACTTCTTTGCCTGCTTGTTTTAGCCGCAACTCGATACCATGATCATCTTTTTCTATTGCAAAGGGATCAGTATCATCACTAGGAACACGTGCTTCTACACTTTGTTGGTGTGTTGAATCAGGGTGGTTTAAATGTTTAAACATATTTTCAACCATGACCACTGAGCCGTCCACAAGCATACCAATAGCTACGGCAATGCCACCTAGTGACATAAGATTGGCAGAAATTCCCCACCAAGCCATGATCATTAATGCAATACCTACCGATATTGGAATGGAAATAAGAACAAGAAACGTTGCTCTTAAATTCATTAAGAACAGGGCAAGCACGATACAAATAAAGATAAAGGCAAGTGCTAGTGCATTGACTACAGTACTGACAGCTTGTTCGATTAAATCAGCTTGATCATAGAAGGGTTCGAATCGAACACCTTTAGGTAATGCCTGATTGATTAGTGGAATTCGTGCATTAATACCATCAATGGTTGCTTTTGTATTGGAACCCATACGCTTGAGTACAATGCCTGATACAACTTCACCTAGGTTTTCAACTTTTCCTTCGGACGTTTTACGGGTCATAGTGACCGCACCTTGTCGAATTTCACTACCTAGTTCAACTTTGGCGACATCAGAAACCGTCACAACAGTACCATCTACGGTTTTTACAGGTACTTGCTTAATGTTGCTAATGCCTGCTTCACCACTTTCGAACCAACCCGTTCCTCGAATAACAAGCTGCTCTTGTCCTCGGTTCATATACCAACCGCCAACGTTGGCATTGTTACTATCAAGTGCATTAACGATATCTTCTTGCGACAATCCATATGCAAGGAGCTTAGAGGGAGCTATGTTCACTTGATATTGCCTAACATTACCTCCGAAAGATAAGACATCTGTGACACCATCAACTGGCATAATTAGCAATTTGATTATCCAATCATTGAGGCTTCTGAGCGCCATTGAGTCATATCCTGCGTCTTTATCTGACACGAGCAAGTATTGAAATACTTGACCTAACCCAGACGTATTTGGTCCCATTTCAGGCGTACCTACACCGTCAGGTATCAACTCTTTTGCAGCTTGAAGCCGTTCAAAGACGAGCTGCCGTGCAAAATAGATATCAGTCCCTTCTTTAAAAACGACAGTAACGCCAGACAGCCCCGTTTTGGAAATTGAACGTACTTGTTCAACATCAGGTAACGCATACATGACCGCTTCAATCGGATAAGTGATGAGTTGTTCTACTTCTTCTGCGGCAAGCCCCGGCGCTTCTGTATTAACCGCGACTTGAACATTAGTCACATCAGGGAAAGCATCCAAGTTCAGTTTTGGGATCACCATTATTGCGCCAACAATAGTGGCAAATAAGGCAATCAAAATAAGGAGTCGGTTGTTTACAGACCAATCTATAATTTTATTAAACATAGCGGCTCTCCTTAATGGTTATGCGGATCAAATCCGCCTTTAGCTATTTCAGAAGCAACAAAAAACGCTCCTTGAGTGACCACACGAGTACCACTTTCTAAACCAAATATTTCTCTGAAATTACCTAGAGAACGACCTAACTCAACCTCTGTCGCTTTGAATTCACCGGGATGATCCTCAACAAATACGGTCCAATCTCCGTCCGCACTTCTAATTAGCGCTTCTTCTGGAACGGCCATAACTTTTTGTTCAGTGGCAAATTGGAAATATACTTTAACAAACATGCCTGAATGGAGATTGTCATCTGCATTATTAACACTTAGGCGAATGATTCGAGTTCTAGTGATGGGATCAATCGTGTGGGCTTCCTGAATAACTTTTGCCTTATAATCCTCTCCTTCTAATTTAACTATTGCCGGAGAGTTGATTGATAGATTGAGCTTTTTGTTGGGTGATACTTTAGCTTCCACCCACAGCTTATTTTCATCTGCCAAAAGCATGATAGTATCACCCGCATCGACTCGTTGGCCTTGGGTGAAGTCATCTTGTAAAACTACTCCTTCTCGCTGAGCTACTAGCGAATATTGGCCAAACGAAGTTATGTCTTTATTTGATATGTCTTTTATAGCTTTTTCAGTTAACCCTAGTGCGATAAGTTTTCCGTATGTGGCGTTAAATGTGGTTTGAGCCTGAAGTAAACGACTTTCACTTACTGTTTTGTTGCCTAATTTCTTTACTCGCTGCCATTCAGTTGACGCAATCAAGTAGTCAGCTTGAGCTTGAGCCATTGCTTCACTAAATAGGGTGACCAGCTTTTGTCCTTTTTCTACGTGTTCACCGAGTGCAGTATGTCTGCTTATTATCACTGACTCGGTACGGGGAGAAACGACATAGCTGCTATAACCATCTACTTTGACCTCTCCGGGCGCATAGATTGTACTGAATTGATAATCAGGTCTTATGCTTTGAACTTTAATATTGGCTAGTGACATTTTTTGAGGGCTTAGAGTAATACCTTCTTCATGTTCCTCTTCAGTTTCTTTATTTTTGCTCTCTTGGTCGTGACCATGTTCGTCATGTTCTGTGTCTTTTTCAGAATGGTTGCCTTCATTTTCCTGATGGCCTTCTTCTACATGATTTTCTTCACTTTCCGAGTGTTCGTGTTTATGTTTTTTGGGATTTGCTGTTACAGGTTCAATTGTATTTACTTGTAGAGCATACACTTCACCGCTTAATGTCCCACCTAAAAAAAGTCCACTAATTACTATTGCTAATAATTTTTTGCTAAATAATGTATTCATTTTTTTACCTATATTCTTTTAACGTTTAAGATTTCTAATTGCCGTTTTAACTAATTAAATCTTAAACTTAGATAATTGACCCATGCTCCAAATGAAGGCTATTTCAGAGAGTCTAAATTGTTTTTCTAGTTGAATGCCTGAGTGCAATCCATCAGCTCTTTGGCTCAACGCTATTAGATAGTCTGAAGTATTGATGTCTCCAGCCTCCCAACGAGCGTTTAGCAACCTCGCGCTATTATCAATTCGGTTTTGCATAAGGTTTTGCCATCGCTGATAGTATTTTTTACTGATCATGAGGGATTCATAGTTGGCCTGAGCTTCAAAAGAGCATTTTCGATAAATGGATTGGAAATAAGCTTCCGCAGCAACGGCTTCTGAATATGCCGCTTTAGTAGCATCGGAATAGTTATTTCTGATATTCAAAGGCATAGAGAATGTTAAGCCAACGATATTATCGTCACTATTTTTTCCTGCGCTAATCCCTATGGTGGGATTAGCTTTATTCTCAATGGTTGTTAGTTGTGCTTTAGCTTGTTGCTCTTTCCATTTTGCTTTAGCGAATTGTACTTGGGGGTGTTGTTCAATCCATTCAGCTTTGTATGAATAGTTTTCAACATCGAAATCAATAGAGATTTTACTGGCTAACTCTGGTGTCCAATCAGGCAGCAGCTCTTTAACTTTAACCTCAGCATTTTTTAGCTCGATTTGATCTTCAGCTATTTCACTAAAAACTTGAGACAAGTTTAAGTAAACCAGCTCAGCATCTAGAGGCTCAAGTATTCCCGCCTTTTGTTTGTCTTCCACAATACTAAGTAAGGTTTGCAGTTGACTTTCTCTCTCCGTAGATAGCTGTGCAGTATCTTTCGCTGATTGCCAATTTGTCAAAGCAATTAACGCATCGGCCTTTTTTGAACCGATTAAATTCAATAAGTGCTGCTGGCTGGCATAAAGAGTTATCTCGCCAATTGACGTATTGGCAGAGCGTTTATCCCAAAAATCAATGGTCTGACTCAAACCGATTGAATAGTTATTAAAATCACCTTCTTTCTCAAAACTTGCGTCAAGCTCAGGGTTATATATTGCCTGAGTTAAGCTTTTTGCATGATGATTGCTTGCGATTAACAACTCTCTTGCTTCAATTATTTCGGGATCTTTATTTATTTGTGTGTCTAACCACGACTCACTTTTTTGCTTGCTGTAAGCGGCATATGAAATACTTACAAGCAGGCAGAATGACAGGCAAGTGCCTGTATTTTTTATATATTTATACATAAGGCTTCTTAAATTTTAAGTATTAATCATCTCTCATTTACCGATTTTTAATCGATAAATGGACGGATATAAATTTAGAAATTTAAGAAATAGGAGGGCGTAATATAGCGTCTAAAAATTCTTTTGTTTGATCGAATTGATAAGGTATTAGGTTGTTGTTATATAACTTTGTTGCACTATTTGAATTGCTAATTAATATCCAAGATAAGTGGCTGCCGCTACAATGACCACAATGATGACAATCCTTGATATCATGAGGTTCATCATCAGCGTTTTCATTTAAAATATCGCGATCAACTTTATGGTCATGTTGAGTTTGCAGGTGCTCTACATCGATTTGATGATTCTCAGAAGTTGCAGACGCAATAGAGCTTATCGATTGTAGAACAATCGAAAGAACTAATATTATCCTTAAAGCAACAGTGAAATTCAAAATAGACACCCATAAAATTGTGAGATAAAACTATAACAAGAAGCGACAGTTGAGACTAGCTCTATGTTTCTTTTTCATGCTCATCTCTGCAAGTTTCTTTGGGAAACTCAAACTCAATGGTTGTATGAGACAAATGATATTCTGAAAGTTCAATTGCGATAGTTTGTTTTAATGCCACGAGTTCATTCACACTTGAGTTTTTAGATAACTCCAAATGAGCTGTTAGTACATGACTTTCTCCGTCTAACGACCAAAAGTGCATGTGATGAACCCCATTAACTTCAGGTAATTGAATTAAAGTTTGTTTGATATTTTGTTGAGTTTCTTCATCTGGTGCGGCTTGAAGAAACAAAACAAGTGTAGATTTTAGATTTCTGAAAACATTAAATAAGATAAATAATGTAAAACCAATTGATAGCAGTGGGTCTAGTATTGGCAGTTCTACAAATAACAATACAATTGAAACAATTAGAACAGCGACCCAACCGAAAACATCTTCTAGTAAATGCCAAGTTAGTACTTTTTCATTTAAAGTTTCACCAGCTTTTAATTTGAATACGGCATATCCATTGACGGCAACACCGAGTATCGCAAGCCCTAACATTCCTTCAACCACAGGCATTTCAGGGTTAGATAACCTTGGAATTGCTTCAAACAACACCCAAATTGAGCCAATTACTAACACAACGCCATTTACCAATGCCCCGAACAGTGTAAGTCGGCGGTAACCATAGCTGTATTTATCTGGCGCTGCTTTGTTTGAAAAACGACTTAATATCCATGCAAAGCCAATCGATAAACTATCTCCTAAGTCATGCACCGCATCAGCCATAATAGCGGTACTGTTGGTGAGCCAACCACCAATAAATTCGATGATCGTAAAGGTAACATTCAGAAAAAATGCCCAACCAATTCTGTCGTCTGTTCCATGTTGATGACTATGACTATGACTATGACTATGACTATGACTATGACTATGACTATGCATTTTGTACCTCCAGCGCTTTATTTTTTCTTAGATTAGTGACATTGAAATTTATTAGGTGGCGGATCACTTTTTGATACATCCAGCGTTTGACTCCAGACAAATTAGTGCCTTTTTCAAGGTAAAACTCATCAGGGGAATTATAAAATCCAAAGTCGTCGTGAATCCCTTCTTTTTGAATATATGTGTCGGTTCCGCGCCAATCTGTATCTGGTGATGAAAAACATTTTGTTGCAACACCATAACCACAGAAATTGTCTTTTATTTGATTAAACTTTTGCTGTATTGAAGTGAGATATTGATTATCTAAAATAAAGCCCTCTAAATTGATCCAACGTCCTTCAAAGTAAACTTCAACCCAACTGTGAATAATGTATTTGGGCGCTAACCAAAAGACATAGGTAGGAATAGCTCCTTTTTGTAATTGCTGATCTATTGTAAACCCGTGAAATCGGCACTGAATTCCTAATCCACGTAATAAGGCCATTAAAAGGTTGCCCTTAGTGTTGCATTGCCCGTATCCGTCAGATAAAACTTCACTTGCGGAAATATCGTCGCTTTCGTTATAGCCAAATAGTATTTCGTCTTTTACAAACTGATAAGCAGTGCCAATCTTGTTGTAGTCATCAAGCTCATGCCATTTTCGCTCTGTTATTAATGATTGGATAGTGGGGTGTTCAAAATTGACTATCTCAGTTTTTTTAAGATATTCTTGATTCATAAGAGCTTCCTTACCTTGAATTGCAGCAGGTTTATTTTTTATCTGATACTTCAGATGTATATTGAGCCGATACTAATTCTTGTTTGGCATCCGTTAATATCATGTAAGCGCCTCGAAGAATTAACATTGAAATGATGCTAGCAATAACAATATCAGGCCAGCGTTGTTCTAGCACCATGACAAGTATGCCAGCGAATACGACACCAAGGTTTGCGATCACATCATTAGCTGAAAATATCCAGCTAGCCCTCATATGCACTTCATCATTGTTGTGTTTTCGTATAAGCATCAAACAAATGACATTAGCGATTAAAGCCACAGAACCAACTCCAATCATAAACCAAGAATGAGGCTCACTTTCTCCAACTATTCGTCTAGCTATATCGAGAAAAATTAGAACCCCTAACCCCAATTGGAAATAACCACTAACTAATGCTGCATTAGCTTTATGTTGGATTGACTTCCCCACGGCATATAAGGCAATGGCATAGACGATAGCATCAGCTAGCATATCTAACGAATCAGCAATTAATGCGGTTGATTCAGATAACCAACCTAAACCAATTTCAAATACAAACATCGTGGCATTTATAGCTAAAAGCCAATAAAGCACTGTTTTTTGTTGGTCATCTTTTAATTCTACTTCACAGCCACAACCGCTCATTTTTTAACTCCGCCTTACTTGTATAATTCAAGTGTAAAACCTATAGTAACTATAGAGTCAAGTTTAAAAAGGAAATATTATGAAAATAGGTGAATTATCGAAAACATCCGGTTGTTCTATACAAACTATTAGATTCTATGAAAAAGAAGGATTACTTTCTGATCCAGAGCGTACAGAAGGTAACTTCAGGTTGTATGACGTTACCGCTTTGAAGCAATTAGAATTCGTAAAACATTGTCGCAGTCTCGATATCTCTCTTATAGATATTAAACGTCTTATCGACCTAAAAAATAAACCAGAGGAAAGTTGCTCAAGTGTAAATGCGCTGATTGCGCAACAATTAGCTTTGGTAAATAAACGCATGAAAGAATTAAAAGCCTTAAAAAACGAATTACAACAAATGGCTAGTACGTGTAATTCTGATAATACCATTGAAGGGTGTGGGATAATTAAGTCATTAGATAGCTAAAGTGATGTATAAAAGACTCTTTTTTAACTCACCTTGATTATTGATACAGGCTAATTAATAGTTATTTTCTTACCCACACGAACAGATTTGAGTTCCCCGACAAACTCTCTCAACTAACAATACAGATTTGTCGCTAGTATCGTGAGCACCTAACGTGACCATTTTGAGTCTATGAGACATTAAATTAATGTCATTAAGGACGTATTGTTTATCAATAAGCGAGCATACTCCTTCGCTGTATATCAATACCTTTGACGGGGATGTATATGCATTTACAAGATAAACGAGTCAGAATTAGAGATGTATCAACCATGTGCACTGGTATAACTTTTGACTACTAACCGTCAAATGAGATTATGAATGCTACATGTACCCCTTTGAAAAAACTGACGATAATCAAATATTCATAAATGTTTACACAGTATCAATTTACTTAGTCGAAAATTTACATTAGTATTGGAGTTGTGTATTTGTAAGAGAACTTTATGTTTAAACCACTTTCAAAAGTCTTAGTTGTTGTAGCTATGCTGATTGCCTTTGTTGGGCAAGCATTGGCTTATACTGCTATGTCTTGTGAAATGTCATCAGGTTCTCACGAATCACACATGAACATGGATCATTCCAAAATGAGTCATCATGAAGGAATGAATCATGGGGATATGAATAAAAGCAGTAATGGTCAATCAGAAGATTGTTGTGACGTTGAATGTATTTGTCCTGCAAATGCTTGCTCATCTACGACAGTCCTAAATTCCAGTATTGATTCGACAGATATTCAAATATTCAGTGAATCTGTAGCTGCTCTGCAATCTAAACAACCTCATTCAATTTCCACTTCCCTTTATCGTCCACCAATTTTTGCCTAATACAGGATTAGTGCGTCCAAATTTCGCGCACATGTAATTAATTTTTCTGTTAGTCAATATAGCGTCGTAGCGCTATAGATATTTTCCAGCGATGTCTGGGGGCAAAAATGATCAATAAGTATTTAAAAATAGCAGTAGTAATGCTGCTTTCACCTGCGTTTGCAAACGCCAACGAACATAACCATGCACACAATAACGACGTAACACCTTTGGAGTTAATCGTTTATAAAACCCCTACTTGTGGGTGTTGTAAAAAATGGATAACTCATATTGAAGACAAAGGGATCGTTGCGCATTCCAAAGATTTCCGAAACATCGGCAACATCAAAACTAAGTATGGTATCAAACCTAATTACCGTTCATGCCACACGGCAGTGAGTAGAAATGGATTTGCCTTTGAAGGTCATATACCTGCTAAATTTATTCAGCAGTTCTTATCAGAAGAACATCCCAATGCGATTGGGCTTTCAGTTCCAGCAATGCCAGTTGGCTCTCCCGGTATGGAAGTCGATGACCGCTTTATGCCATACAACGTGTTAATTCTATTTAAAGATGGAACGAGCAAAGTCTATGCAAAAGTTAAGACATACGAGGAGCAATTCTAATGAAATTGAACTCTTCAAACCTTACTTCACTTTCAACTGCATTAATACTCGGCTTATCTGTATTCTCAGCTCAAGCTGAGAAAGTAGTGTCGCTTGAACAAGCTATCACCTTAGCTCAGCAAAATGATCCTTGGCTTCATGGTAGCCGATTGAAACAAAGTGCAGTTGAAAATAGAAGTATTGCTTCAGGTACTTTGCCTGATCCGAAAGTATCGCTAGGGATAATGAATTTACCAACAGATACTTGGGATTTAGATCAGGAAGGAATGACTCAGCTAAAGGTTGGCGTCTCTCAAATGTTTCCGAGAGGCGACAGTCTAGAGATCAAGCAAGATCAGTTACAAATTGAGTCCACGAAATTTCCACTGCTACGAGAGGATCGTAAAGCTAAGTTGAAAAGCCAAGTGTCACAACTTTGGTTAGATGCTTACTTAGCCCAGAAAACTATTAAATTGATTGAAGATGATTGGTCTCTCTTTGAGCAGATGGCGGAAGTGGCTAAAGCTAGCTATTCAAACGTTGTTGGTAAAACTAGACAGCAAGATGTTATTCGTGCTCAATTGGAAATAGTGCAGTTAGATGACAGATTAACTTCGCAAAAGCAGAAACTAGAAACGACAATCGCTCGCCTTAATGAGTGGCTTCATATTTACGATGCTGACCGATTGAATGAATCATTCAACTTTGACGCGCAACCACTAGAGTTTAGCGTCTCAAAAGAATTGCCTTCGATTCAATTGAATAATCCAACAGTCCTAAAAGCATCTAATTACTCAAGAAATCTATTGGCTCAGGCTCTTGCTAATCATCCAGCCATACTTGCAATTGATGTAAAACGCAAATCTTTAGAAAAAGGTGTTGAATTAGCTAAACAGAAATATGAGCCGCAATGGGGTGTTAATGCGAGCTATGCCTATCGTGACAATATGCCTTCTGGTGATAGCCGAGCTGATTTATTTTCTGTTGGTGTAACGTTTGATTTACCGTTGTTTACCGAGAACAGACAAGATAAGCAAGTTGCAGCTTCTATTGCAGATTCAGAGGCTGTTAAAACCGAGAAACTATTGCTGACAAAGCAAATGATCAGTGCGGTGGAAAAGGAGCTTAGACAGCTTAAGCGTTTATCTGATAGACAATCTATCTATCAAGAACAACTCCTTAAACAAACTCATGACCAAGCGGAAGCGTCTTTGACGGCTTACACCAATGATGATGGCGATTTTGCCGAAGTTGTTCGAGCAAGAATTGCCGAATTAAATACCAGAATATCAGCTTTAAGAATTGATGTTGATGCACTTAAAACAGTTACTCGCATCAACTATTTCTTTGCGCATTCTCAATCTAAATCAAATGCTGAACATAAGCCATTGCACACTTCGCACAAAACTAATCAGCACTTATCCAATAAGCAATTTGGAGAAAAATAATGTCAACGAATACGAAAACAATTATTGCCGTCATTATTGGGGCAGCACTAGGTGCAGGAGCATTGAGCTTATATCAAGGTGCAGGCTCAAACAGTGATACTGATGAAGCTACATCAGCAGAGAAACAACCGCTGTATTGGGTTGCACCGATGGATTCTAATTACCGCCGGGACAAGCCCGGTAAGTCGCCTATGGGGATGGATTTAATTCCTGTGTATGAGGAAGGATCATCTGGTGATGACTTTGGCCCCGGAGCAGTAAAAATTGCGCCTCATGTAGTGAATAACCTTGGGGTTCGCACTGCACCTGTTGAACTGAAAAATATGCATACTGAAATCTCAACGGTAGGTTACGTTCAATATGATGAAGATAAGCTAATTCATATCCACCCACGGGTTGATGGCTGGATTGATAAACTTTACATCAAAGCAGCAGGTAACCCTGTAGAGAAAGGGCAGCCTCTTTATACACTATATTCTCCTCAGTTAGTTAATGCTCAGGAAGAGCTGTTAATAGCGTTAAAGCGCAACAATAGTTCTTTAATTTTAGCAGCCAAAGATCGCCTAAAAGCGTTACAGCTTTCAGCAGACTTTATTAAAGAATTAGAGCAAACACGAAAGGTTCAGCAAACAATTACCTTTTATTCACCACAAGCAGGTGTTGTCGATGGTTTGAAGGTTAGAGAAGGTTTTTATGTAAAGCCGGGAAACACCTTATTAAGCATTGGCCAGCTAGATCAAGTTTGGGTTGAAGCAGAAGTGTTTGAACGTGACGCAGCCTTAATTAAAAAAGGACTTCCTGTATCAATGACACTGGATTATTTACCCGGTGAGGACTGGGCTGGTGTCGTTGATTATGTTTATCCAACATTGAACAGTAAAACACGCACACTCCGAGTGAGATTGAAATTTGATAACACAGACTATCAATTAAAACCAAATATGTTTGCACAAGTCTCTATTCACGCTAATCAAGCTGATAGCACCATCCTCGTGCCTAAAGAAGCCGTTATTAGAACAGGTAAACAGGACAGAGTAGTACTTGCGTTAGGTGATGGGCAATTTAAGTCTATCGAAGTGACGATTGGCCGAGTTGATCTCGATAGTATCGAAATCTTAGAGGGTCTTAATGAAGATGATGTTGTGGTGACATCAGCTCAATTCTTGATTGATTCTGAATCAAGTAAAAGCTCTGACTTTAAACGAATGACTCATGACGAAGTGCCTAACTCTGTTTGGATGCAAGGTGATGTTAATAGTGTTATGGCTGGGCACCGCATGGTTAATATTTCACATGGCCCTGCTGAAGCTTGGGATTGGCCTGAAATGGTTATGGATTTTACTGTGGCTGAAAAAGTCGATATTGACTCATTAAAGTCAGGTCAATCTTTGCACTTTGAAGTGAGCAAAACCGAAGACGGTGGATATGAAATTACTGGAATTCATATCATGAGTGAGCCTGAAGTATCATCAGCAACAGTATCTGGTTTGATCAATGCGATTGATATTGATACACGGATTCTAAATATTAGCAGAGGCCCAATAGAGAAATGGGATAGACCTGCTGCGACGATGGATTTTATCATCGCGGACAATATAGAAATGGTTGATTTCAATGTCGGTGATAATGTCACTTTCACTTTTGAGGTTAGAGATGACTTAGTTATCACTGACATTTCTCTTGAATCAGATGAACAACACGGCAAGGAAAATAAAGCTGCTGTTGATCATTCTAATCATTAAGTGGGAGAAAAATAATGATTGAATCAATTATTAGATGGTCTATCGGCAATCGTTTCTTTGTTTTGTTGATTACCTTAATTATCGCGTTTGGTGGTTTGTATTCATTACAAAAAACGCCAGTAGATGCACTCCCCGATCTTTCTGATGTGCAGGTGATAATTAAGACGAGCTATCCGGGACAGGCACCACAAGTAGTGCAAGATCAAGTGACGTTTCCCCTTACTACAGCCATGTTGTCAGTACCGGGAGCGCAAACTGTTCGTGGTTACTCATTTTTTGGTGATTCCTACGTCTATATCATTTTTGATGATGATACTGATTTGTATTGGGCTAGAAGCAGAGTACTTGAATACTTAAGCCAAGTAGCATCAAGCCTGCCTGATTCGGCAAAACCACAATTAGGACCTGATGCGACAGGTGTGGGTTGGGTATACATTTACGCTTTAACAGATAAGTCAGGAAACCATGATCTAAGCCAATTAAGAAGTATTCAAGACTGGTTTTTAAAGTATGAATTGCAAACTGTTCCGGGCGTGTCTGAGGTTTCCGCCGTTGGCGGTATGGTTAAGCAATATCAGGTACAAGTCGATCCCGACAAGCTCAGAGCTTATAACGTGCCGTTAAGTCATATCCAAATGGCACTTAAACGAGGCAATAAAGAAACGGGCGCATCTGTTGTGGAAATGGCGGAAGCTGAGTATATGGTTACTGCTACGGGGTATATTCAATCAGTTGGAGACATTGAGAAAATTCCACTTGGTATTAACGAACAAGGCACGCCATTGCGTATTGGTGATGTTGCTACCGTTAATTTAGGGCCTCAAATGCGCCGTGGTATCGCAGAGCTAAATGGTGAAGGCGAAGTTGTTGGTGGTGTTGTCGTTATGCGCTTTGGTGAAAACGCTCAACAAACCATAAACGGGGTAAAAGAAAAACTTGAATCGCTTAAATCTTCTCTACCAGAGGGGGTGGAGATTGTCCCTGTTTATGACAGATCGAAGTTAATAGATCGTGCTGTTGATAATCTTTGGAGCAAGTTGCTAGAGGAGCTTGCAGTCGTTGCTATTGTCTGTGTGGCTTTCCTATTTCATCTTCGCTCATCTATTGTGGCAGTTGTTACTCTGCCATTAGGTATCTTGGTGTCGTTCATTATCATGTATATGCAAGGCATCAATGCCAACATTATGTCTTTAGGCGGTATCGCTATTGCGATTGGTGCGATGACTGATGGTGCAATAGTGATGATTGAAAATATGCACAAGCATATGGAGAAAACACCACTAACAGATGAAAATCGCTGGCAAATTGTTGCTAAGGCTGCGAGTGAAGTAGGCCCTGCACTATTTTTTAGCTTACTGATCATTACAGTCTCATTCTTACCTGTATTTATCTTGGAAGCGCAAGAAGGAAGAATGTTCTCTCCGCTCGCCTATACAAAAACCTATGCAATGGCGGCATCAGCAGGTTTGGCGATCACATTGGTGCCTGTTTTGATGGGCTACTTTATTCGAGGCAAAGTTGTTTCTGAAAAGAAAAACCCGTTAAACCGATTATTGATTGCTATCTACATGCCTGTTTTAAAGCAAGTCATGAAGTTTCCAAAATCGACAATAGTAGCAGCAATATTAGTGACTATCGTTGGCTTTTGGCCTGTAGATAAAATTGGTAGTGAATTCATTCCGCCATTGGATGAAGGCGATCTCATGTATATGCCTACTACCTACCCCGGTATTTCAATTGGTAAAGCAAGGGAGATATTGCAGCAAACAGACAAGCTTATTCGCACTGTGCCAGAAGTTGAAACAGTGTTTGGTAAAGTAGGAAGAGCTGAAACTGCAACCGATCCTGCACCTTTAACCATGATTGAAACCTTTATTCAGTTGAAGCCTCAAGAAGAGTGGCGTGAGGGAGTTACAACAGAATCGTTAAAAGCTGAGTTTGATAAATTGGTTAAGTTTCCGGGCTTAACGAATGCTTGGGTTATGCCAATCAAGACCCGAATCGACATGTTAGCAACAGGCATAAAAACGCCTGTGGGTATTAAAGTCGCCGGACCAGAGCTTGATGTGATTCAGGAAATCGGCCAACAAATAGAGCAAATTTTACCCGAAGTTACAGGCACAGCATCAGTTTACTCAGAGCGAGTTGCAGGTGGACGATATATCAAGGTTGATATTTCACGCGATAAGGCAAGTCGCTTTGGGTTAAACATCGAAGATGTTCAACAAGTGGTTTCTACAGCTATTGGTGGTATGAACGTTACCCAAACGGTAGAAGGTCAAGAGCGTTACCCTGTTAACTTACGCTATCCGCAAGACTATCGAGACTCTCCTGAGCAGCTATCACGATTACCTGTTGTAACACCAAGTGGTCAACGCATTGCACTAGGTGATGTCGCAGATATTCGAGTTGAGAACGGTCCGCCGGGAATTAAGAGTGAAAATGCTCGTTTAAATGGCTGGACGTTTATCGATATAGACGGTGTTGACGTAGGTACTTATGTTGAAAGTGCAAAAATACACTTGGCTAATAATCTAAAACTACCAGCAGGTTATTCAATTACTTGGGCTGGGCAATACGAATATATGGAAAGAGCGAAAGAAAAGCTCACCTATGTATTGCCTTTAACACTCGCCATTATTGTTATTCTACTTTACTTAAACTTCAGAGCGTTTAGCGAAGTGGCTATCATTATCGTTACCTTGCCAATGGCAATGATAGGTGGCTTATGGTTGATGTATCTGGAAGGGTTTAATTTCTCAGTAGCCGTTGGTGTTGGCTTTATTGCGCTGGCTGGTGTTGCGGTTGAGATTGGCGTGATAATGCTGGTCTATCTTAATCAAGCGCTTGCTGAGCTGAAGGAAAAAGCCGAAGAGCGAGCAGAACGTATTTCAGATGATGCTTACCAAGATGCATTATTACACGGTGCTGGCTTACGTGTCCGCCCAGTAATGATGACGGTTGCCACAATCATTATCGGTTTAATGCCTATTTTATATGGTACAGGTACAGGCTCTGAGGTAATGAGTCGTATTGCAGCACCTATGGTAGGCGGAATGACAAGTGCTGTTTTGTTAACACTAATTGTGCTTCCAGCCATTTATTCAATCGTTAAAAAGCCTGAAGTAAATGCCTTTAATAAAGAGCTTTCTAACGCGGAGCTAAAGAATAATGCTTAGCAGAGTTAGGAAGTACCACAAATGGTTTATGGCATTTGTCGGAATGCAATTTCTGTTCTGGTCTATTACTGGTGTGTATATGGTGACTATGGATATTCACTATATACACGGTGAAACCTTGGCTAAGAGTGAGGAAGCCAAAATTGATTTAGCTAGTGTGGATTACTCCATTGCAAAGCTAGCTGCGGATTATCCTCAAGCTAGTCAAGTCACACTTACTCAAAGTATGGGCGACCCTTTGTATTCTTTTATTAATGGAGAACAGGGGAAAGTAGCAATTGATGTTAAAACCGGGGCTGTTCAGGCCCTTGTTGATGAAATCAAAGCTGAAAAAATCGCGCAATACCACTATGCAATGAATCATGAAATCGACGGCATAAGGCTGATTCAATCAGTCAAAGATATGCCTGCTGAGTTATCTCCAAGACACTTACCCGTTTGGAGAGTAACTTTTGACCAATTCGCCACACCAACATTTTATATAAGTCAACAAACAGGCGCACTTGTTGCCAAGCGTCATGATTACTGGCGCTTGTTCGATTGGATGTGGCGTTTTCACATTATGGATTACGATGATGGTGAAAACGTATCTAACTGGTTTTTGTTCTTAGTTGCAACTTTAGGTCTAATGGCCGCTATTGCTGGTGCAGTATTGACTTATTATCGAGTGCTTTCCCCAAATAAAAAGGGAGTCATTTGATGCGACTATTTAAGTTGAATACAACGTTACACAAATGGCTTTCTTTATTTGTTGGTTTACAACTGCTTATTTGGTTGGCAACGGGCCTTTACTTCAATTTGATGGATCACAGTAAAGCCAGTGGTAATGAGCTTAGAGTTCATTCTCATCATGAAGGTAACATTACAGACTTTAGATTTATCCCTATTAAAGACATTGCTAGTGAAGCACCTCAAGAAGTAAAACTTATATGGATTTTACATCAGCCTTACTATCATTTTGTGTTCGATAAGGGCCAGCATAGCTACCAAGAACGCCACTCAAAGCTATTTGATGCTTTAACAGGAAAGCCATTTAACCTGTCTGAAGAACAAGTACTAACTTTGGCAAAAAACTCCTATTCAGGTGAGGGCAAGCTAACTACACCAGTGTTATCTCAGCCCCCATTTTCTGATCACGTAAGGCAACAAAATCCTATGTGGCAAGTTGTCGTTGAGGATGAGAATAATACAACTATTTATTTAGATAGTATTACAGGCCAAGTGCTTCGCCATGCCAATGATGATTTCAGATTGAAAGATCTGATGATGAAGCTTCACTTTATGGACTATGGCAACTCTGGAGGGTTTAACCATTGGTTGATCATTGCATTTGCTTTCTCAACGCTATTACTTTCAGTTACTGGCGTAACTTGGCTGATACAGCAATATCAAAACGGTTTCCTAAAGCCTGTTTGGGGTAGCAATAAGCAAAAAGTTGCTGTGACCTTTTCCAATGAAAATACCATTACTGACATTTCAGCAACTGGTTACTCAACAGTATTAGAAGGATTAGCTAGTTCACATGTTTACCTTCCGTCAAGTTGTGGTGGAGGCGGTACATGTGGCAAATGCATGTTCTTAAGTTCAACTCAATTACCTATCACACTTTCTGAGCAGGAACATTTATCAGATGAGCAGCTTAAGGAAGGCTATCGGTTAGGATGTCAGCACAGATTCTCTGAAATTAGCTCAATTGAAGTTAATACGGATCTCAATATTGAAAATCATGAGCTAGTTGTGGTTACGACTAACTTCATTACTCCTTTTATCAAGGAAGTGAAGTTTAAGGTGAAATCAGGCAAACAATTAGCATTTAAAGCTGGTGCATATATGCAATTTAACGTGCCAGCAGGGATGAATAGTTTACGCCCAGATGATATGCCAGAGCACTATGAAAAATATTGGGAAAGTTACTCTCATGGAAAGTTTTCACATGATGGCGTAACTCGCCATTACTCCTTGGTTAACTTTGATCAAGAAACAGATGAGCTAACCTTCAACATCCGCTGGCAAACTGCTAAGGATGGTTATAAAGCAGGTATAGGTTCAAGCTATTTAGGGTCACTCGAAGTTGGTGAAACGATAATCGCAAAAGGTCCTTTTTCTGACTTTTATGCTACTTCAGGTAAAAAGGTTCCTCGCATATTTATTGGCGCTGGCTCAGGACTTGCCCCACTCAGAGCTATCATTTTTGAACAGTTGAAAAAGCGCCAAGATGAAGGTGACTTGACTCTCATCTATGGTGCGCGAACTGAAGATGATTTGCTGTACCGTGATGAGTTGAACTTATTGAGTGAGCAGCATAAAAACTTTTCTTATATTCCTACACTTTCTAACCCTTCAGAACAATGGCAAGGGCACTCTGGTTATGTACAGCAAGTACTTCTGCCGCATTTGAGCCAGAAAGTAAAATTCCTGTCTACAGAATTTTACTTGTGCGGCCCAGAAGCAATGATGAGTGAAGTGGAACAAATAATTACTGATGTTGGTATACCCAGTAATCAAATTTTCAAAGACAAATTTAGTCGTTAATACATAATTTAAATAGAGGTAAATATGAAAATATTAATTAAATTTTTAACCGTAATCAGCATTGTTTTTAGTAGTGCGGTGTTCGCGCATGTTCATCTTGAAAAAAGTGTGCCTGCTGATAATGCAATGTTAATGAAGACTCCAGAAGAGTTAACGTTGGCATTTAGCAAAGAGGTTCGTGTAGTCAAAATTACATTGAAAGATAAGCAAGGTAAAAAGATTAAATTTGGCTTCAAACCTACTAAAGAAACCAATACCGAATTTACGTGGAAGCTACCGAAACTTGCACCTGCTAACTATGTTGTTGATGTTACTTTCTTAGGTAAAGATGGGCATAAAATGAAAGATAGTTTTAGCTTTATGGTTCACTAATCTAATGGAGTGATTGCTATGGAAATGTATATCTGGAATACAGTCATTGTACTGTCAAAAATTGTATTTTACGTCGGTTTTGCCTGCATTGCTGGTTATACATTTTTCAAGCAAGTTTTTGAACAAAGTGAGCCTCATAATAACTTGGCAATAGCGAACCTAAAATGGATAAGGGCTTCTATAATCGTCGCTTTGATTGCAAATGCCATTTGGTTCTTCGCTAGTACTGGTGCGATGGTAGAAGAAGGCATTCAAGGTGCACTTGAACCTGATATGTTAGGTATTATTTGGGACTCTTCTATCGGTGATGGAACTTTACTTAGAGGACTTGGGTTAGTTCTAGCGATATTCGCGATTACGTCACACATTAAATTCAAATCTGTTGCGCTGAGCAACAACATAAAACAAAGCTTGTTAGGGCTTAGCCTTTTACTACTTTCCTACACCTTTAGCTTGTTCGGTCATGTATCTGAACTAGAAGTGTTCGAAAAAGTATTGTTGATGCTCCATGTGCTTGTTATGGCTTGGTGGTTCGGAGCGTTGTTTCCACTTAAACAAGCTTGCCATGAACAGGACTATGAGCAGCTCTACTCATTGATGGACAAGTTTGGAAGGCAAGCAAGTATCGCGGTGAGTCTATTGTTAATTGCTGGCCTTTGGTTAGCTTTTCAATTAGTCGGAAATGTTGGTGAGCTTTTTAGTTCAAGCTATGGGCAAACACTGTTGCTTAAATTAGCTCTCGTCACTTCGATATTGGGCATTGCAGCTAAGCACAAGTTAAAACTCGTCCCACAACTTAAAAATAGCGATGGTAGAGAAGCACTATCTAAATCTATCTCGATAGAAATGGTAGTCGCTTGTGCCATTTTATCTGTAACGGCAGGGCTTACTAGTGTTGTTGGCCCTGCAAATTAAAACTTAAAAGAGAAAATATAAATGAAAACAATAAATATATTACTCGTTTTATTAATGACGTTTAGTTTCGTAGCAAACGCTCATGGTGATAAGAACAAAGACAAAGGTTTGTTTAAAGGTATAGATACCCCTGCCGCAAAAGTTGTTTTGGCATTTCATCAAGCACTAGAAACGGGTAATAAGGATCTAGCAAGAGTACAGTTGGCTGATGATGTGACCATCTACGAGGGTGGCCGTGTTGAAAGAAGTGCTGATGAATATGCACATCACCATATGCTGTCGGATATGAAATATCTCGCTTCTATGAAGAGCAAAACACTAGAACACCAAGTGACGGTACTTGGAAACACCGCTATATCTGCCTGACGTAGCCACACTCAAGGTACATACAAAGGCAAAGAGCGTGATTATCAAGGCATGGAAACAATGGTTCTCGAAAAGCAAAACGGTGAATGGAAAATCAAGCACATTCATTGGTCACACTAATTTAATAGTCAAACAACGGAGAATTTTAAATGACTAAATATATCGCTGTAAGTACAAATGTTGACCTGTGTCATGAAAGTGTTTTGATAATCTGTTAGTGTTATGGTGCTATAGAAGGAATTAAAATGTCTAAACTTTTCAGATGGTTTAAAATAGTGATGATAACTGTGTTGCTCACGCAGCATGGCTTTGCTATTGCTAAACCAATGAATTGTGAAGAACATCATAAGGACTCTTCCGATACGCATATTATGCAACCAAGCAAAAATATGCACCATCAAACAATGCATGACAATACCCACCATCACACTGAAAATTTGCAAGATTCTAAACACAATCATGCCGATGAAGAGTGTGAAAAATGTAAAGCTGGTGATTGTCTATGCTGCGAAGGTGGCTTTTGTGCAAGCTTTCATTTAACTGCCTATCTTGTGCAAGAGGAAGAAGAAAGTAGCAGCAATATTAACTTAGACTTAATTTTTCAACGGATACCCCCGCCAGCCTCTGGCATCCATCTCTTACCTTATCGTCCCCCTATTATTAGCTAATCATGGGATCAGTGCGTCTTTTTTTCGCCATTCCCATCAAAAATAGAACGATATATTCATTGGTTTAAATAACCAACTGTTTTGAACAATTAGCACAATATTTTTGGGAGGCATGATGAACATGCTCAAATTATTGCAATTTACAGTAGTTAATACTGTCGATTTTGGCCGATATTCCCTCATTTCACCAAAAAATAGTTTTTTGCTTTTGTATTTTAAATCACAAATAAAAGTGCTTGACCTGTGTCTTAGACACAGGTCTAAGCTGTAGGTGAGAGTACAAACTTAGGTGAAAAACTAAGGAGTAAATATGAAAGTAACAGAGCTGGCAAAAAGCCTTGGAACGACTGCTGATACGGTGCGCTATTACACGCGATTGGGACTGTTAAAACCTGCTAAATCAGTGAACGGCTACAAGTCGTACTCGAATAAAGAGGTATCGAGACTTAAATTCATTTTAAGTGCCAGAAACCTTGGTTTTTCCGTTGCTGATATCAAGCAAATTCTTAATGAATCTGAAGATGGTAAAAGTGCGTGCCCATTAGTCAGAAGCCTGATCAAAGAGCGGCTTGAAGAAACAGAAAAACAGTTTCAAGCAATGTTGGCACTTCGAGGAAAAATGTCTTCAGCTCTTTCTCAATGGGAAGAAATGGAAGACAAAGCACCGACTGCAAACATGGTTTGTCATCTCATCGAAAACTTTGAACAAATTAAAAAGGCATAGGAGGAAAAATGGTGACTACTAATACAAATATAGAAACCGAATCAGGCTGTTGCTGTCAGGCAAAAGCTCAATCCTCTTCGTGTAAAAGTAAGGAGAATACGTTGGAGAAAGTATCACATAACCAACAGCTCATCATTGAAGGAGCTGGGTGTGCTAGCTGTGTAGGCAAAATTGAAGTGGCGTTAAAGGCAACTCTTGGTGTAGTCAGTGCGGAAATGAATTTTGCTGATAGGACTGTAACAGTTTCTGGGGCAGCTAAGACAGAAGAATTGATCAAAGCTGTTGAGTCTGTGGGGTATAACGCGAAGCCAATTGATGATAGCTCAGCAACAGATGCGCTTGACGAGAAAGAGGCGGCGGATTGGGCATATTACAAAAAGCTAATGCGCGATACGTTTATTGCCCTTTCACTCGGCGTTCCTTTGATGATCTACAGCATTGTGGTTGGAGAAATGACGGTTGAAACAAACCTTGAACGCATGTCTTGGCTGGTTGTAGGCATTTTAACTTTTGGTGTTATGTATTTTTCAGGTAAGCATTTTTATGTTGGTGCTTGGAAAAGCTTTAAAAACCACTCCGCTAATATGGACACTCTAATAGCTTTAGGAACAGGTACAGCTTGGGTGTATTCGATGGTTGTCGTGTTTGCACCTGAAGCCGTTCCATTGATGGCACGGCATGTTTATTTTGAAGCTACCGCCATGATCATTGGCTTAATTGATTTAGGTCTAGCATTAGAAATAAAAGCCAGAGGCAAAACCTCTGAGGCCATTAAACGTCTTATCGGCTTGCAAGCCAAAACAGCAACCGTGGTTCGTGACAACAAAGAAGTTCAGATTGGTATCGAGCAGGTTTTACTTAACGATATTGTGAAGGTAAAACCGGGTGAAAAAATTCCCGTCGATGGTGTGGTATTGGAAGGGCACACCTCTATTGATGAGTCCATGCTTACGGGCGAACCTATGCCTGTTGAAAAAGCCGAAGAAGATGAAGTTGTTGCAGGAACGTTAAACAAGTCAGGCATGATTTTGTTTAAAGCGACACGCGTAGGCAAAGACACGGCGCTTGCGCAAATCATCAATATGGTGAAACGAGCGCAAAATTCAAAACCACCGATTGGCCGCTTGGCCGATGTTATTTCAGCGTATTTCGTTCCTGTTGTCATGATCATCTCTATATTAAGTTCGCTAGCATGGCTTAACTTTGGTCCTGATCCTGCTATTGTTTTTGCCATCGTATCAGCAACTACCGTACTCATTATTGCATGCCCGTGTGCTTTGGGCTTGGCAACGCCCATGTCTGTCATGGTCGGAGTAGGAAAAGCAGCAGAAGCCGGAGTGCTTATTCGAAACGGAGAAGCGTTACAAACCGCCTCTAAAATCACTGCCATGATTTTAGATAAAACGGGCACTATTACTGAAGGGGCACCTAAGGTAACCGATATTGTTTTAGCAAAAGCTACTGACGAAAAAGACGTACTACAGCTTGCAGCAAGTTTAGAAAGCGGCTCAGAGCATCCTTTAGCGCAAGCGATTGTTGAAAGTGCGTTAGATCAGGATATTGAGTTACTAAAAATTGAATCGTTTAACGCTATTACGGGTTTTGGTGTAGAAGCAAGCTGCAATAATAAAGCCCTGCTTTTCGGAAACGATAAACTAATGAAGTTAAAAGGTATTGACCTTACTGGCTTTGTTGAACAAGCGCAGTCTTTAGCAAAAGAAGCCAAAACACCTATGTATTTTGCTGTTAATGGCGAGCTGGCAGCAATTATTGCTGTTGCAGATCCTATTAAGTCAGACTCAATTTCCGCGATTAAACGGCTTCAGACCAATGGGATTCGCGTCATCATGTTAACGGGCGATAACAAGGAAACCGCCGCCGCTGTTGCCAAAAAAGCGGGTATTAGTGAGTTTTTTGCTGAAGTGCTGCCAGAAGACAAAGCCAACAAGGTTAATGAGCTACAAGACAACGGCGAAACTGTTGGTATGACAGGAGATGGCATTAACGATGCGCCTGCACTTGCATTAGCCGATGTTGGTTTCGCAGTAGGCACAGGGACTGATGTAGCAATCGAAAGTTCTGATATTACCCTGATGCGTGGCTCACTTCACGGCCTTGCTGATGCCATAGCGGTAAGCAAAGCCACTTTACGAAATATCAAACAAAACTTGTTTGGCGCGTTTGTCTATAACGTAGCTGGGATTCCTTTTGCTGCGGGGATTCTATATCCCTTCTTTGGCATTCTGCTTAGCCCTGTAATTGCAGGTGCTGCAATGGCGTTTTCGTCATTGACCGTAGTGTCAAATGCAAATCGACTTCGCTTGTTTAAAGCAAAATAGCATTAAGGAGAAGCACGATGATGATAATTAACTTATTAGGCTTAATGTTAATCGCGCTGATCGTTTGGTGGTTTTGGCTGTACAAGCCTAACAAAACAATTGTGCAAAACAGTGAAGTGTTAATTGAAGTGAAAGATGGCGTGTATTCCCCATCTTCAATTCAGGTGTCTGCTAGCCAACCTGTCACCTTGAAGTTTATGCGCAAAGATCAATCCCCCTGCGCTGAAACAATGCTTATTCCATCATTGGAGATAAGCGAGCAGCTCAAATTAAATGAAATTACTCAAATTACCTTATCGAACTTATCACCGGGAGAGCATGAATTTCATTGTCAGATGCAAATGTATCGCGGTGTGTTAAAAGTAATTTAATTTTCATATAAACCATTTTAAGTATATTAAGTGTACGAATGTACCTATTAATTTTCGTTCATGAACGAAAGTGCTTTTGTAGACTTTCGTACACTTAGTTGGTAAGGTGTACGAAAGTTATAGGTTTCGTACATATGAAAGTTGGTTTTGCACGAGTATCAACTCATGAACAAGATTTAGCAGCTCAACTGTCAAAGTTGACTGACTTTGGTTGTGAAAAGGTTTTTCAAGGAAAGCAGTCAGGTGCTTCAGTTAGAAATGAAGAAAAATTAAAAGAGCTAATAGATTTTATTAGAGAAGGTGACGAAGTTATTGTTACTCGCCTCGACCGTTTGGGACGGTCGTTAAAATCTATTCTTGAGTCTATTGAAAGCATCCATAATAAAGGTGCTTGTTTAAACATTATTGACGGTTCACTCAATACAAAGAATGATAATCCGTTTTCCACCGCTATGATTAACCTGTGTGGAGTATTCGCTCAACTTGAGCGAGATTTGATAAAAGCAAGAACAGCAGAAGGCCGTGAAGAAGCTAAGGCTAAAGGCAAACATATGGGAAGATTGCCAGCTTTATCTGACAAACAAGCGAAAGAATTATATAAAGACAAGTTAAATGGTGACTCGATTTCAGCTTTAGCTAAAAAATATTCTGTTAGTCGCCCTACGGTTCACCGCACCATTGAAAGAATAGGAACGAAGAAGAATAAAAAGTAAGGAAAAGCTATGTGGTCTGACAAAGAATCTGATATTGATTATTGATTTTTAAATTAGGGCAAAGCATAGCAGACGTACATATAGAAAAACCTAAAGAGAATTATATAGTCGCTGGAGGTTTCAATGATTGGAAGTTACCTCGTCGTCTTGAAGTTACGACAGCATTCACAAGTAATCCTGCTAAGATAACTAAACATGGTTTTATTTCATTGATTCCTGATGCACCTCAACAGCCTTTCAACGGTTTAGCACAGCATGACCTATCCGTTTCATTAAGAATTCCAGATGAAGAAGAGGTAATTCGATGCCTCGTGTTAGATCATATTCATCGCTTCAGGTTTGAACATGACATGCGTTCTCATTTGGTTAAACCTAAATATTATGACTTGGAGTTATCTGATAAAGGTCAGAAACATCGTGGCGTTATTTCATTGTTTGATGGTGAACTATCTAAAGCCAAGATCTTAACGAATTCTTTTTGGCGTGGAATAGTTCGTAAATCTATAAAAAATTATAAGGCTTCATTCTCTTTGAACAAGCTAATATCAAAGATTGACCAGAATAATCAAGACAACCTTGCCCACATAACGGAACAAATGAGATTTACCAACGTTGGTCAGACGAAAAATTATTTAAGAAGTAATCTAAAAGACACAATAGAGTATTTAGTTCATCAAGGCGTTTTGCTTCAGGAGTATAGATGGCGTTGCTCATATTGCGGTAATGAAAATGGTTTGACTTTGGACACAATTAAATTGAATAACCATTGCTCCATTTGTGACCGAAATTATAATACACCAATAGATATGGAGTGGAGATACAAAATTGCCCCATTCATTACTTCTGCACTTATAGAGCAAAATGGGTTGACGGTTTTATGGGCTATTGATCATCTAATGGATGTATTCCGTCGCCCACAGTCTTTTTATTTGCCAGAAGTTAACCTTTATAAAAATCGTGATGACAATGACAAAAATGAGGTCGATTTGTTGGCCGTTATTGATGGAGAGTTCATAGCCGCAGAAGTCAAATTAAGTGCAGCTAGTTTCGTTGATTCTTCTGATGAAATAGCTAAATTTATAGATGAACTGAAAAGGCTAGCTCCTGATAAAGCATTTCTAATCTGCGAGCAATATTGTCAGGAACTAGCAAGTATTGATGAATATAAAAGTAAGCTAGATGAAGTAATCGTTAATGTACGTGAAAGTGTACCTAATTTAGACTTGAAAGTTATTGTCGCAAGTAACTTAATTGATTTTAATTCAGTGCCAAATGAAATTGGACCCTTAGGTGATAGGACAGATTCGTTCTTCCAAAGGTTGCAATAGTAGTTTTTTATGCCATAACTTGAATTAATAAGCTGGATTTTAAAAAATTGATGGTAGGTTGGCTAAGTTTTAAAATAGAATGAGACTAACTATGTTTCGATTAAGTTGCAATATAGTAATGATTTTTTATCTAACTTTTTGACAACCTAGGTGTGGATCTTAGGAAAACGGAAGAGGAGAAAATGGCTCCTTGGTTAGCCGCGATTACTGACTCACTTGAAGTGCTTCATAAACAAGATGAGAATCCAAGTTCAAGCGTTAATTACATCATGGAAAAGGCAAACATTCAGTTTAAATCGGTGAATTTTATGCGGGGTCGTAGTATTCAAAATGCGATTGTTTTGCTTGATGAGTGTCAAAACCTAACGGCATCACAGTTAAAAACAATCATCACTCGCTGTGGAGAGGGTACAAAGCTAGTGTGCTCTGGTAATTTGTCACAAATTGATAGTAACTATTTAACTGCAGTCACTTCTGGTTTAACCTATATCGTTGAACGATTTAAAGACTTCGAAGGTAGTGCAACGGTAAACCTAAATGGCGTTGTGCGCAGTCGCTTGGCTCAATTTGCTGAGGAGAATTTGTAAGTAGTTAAATTTTGGTGACTCTCAAAAGGTAGTAATTTGAATCCTTTTATTAAAGGTAAAGTTGATAAAATTGCAATAACCAGCATTTTGCTGGTTATTTTCTTGGTATGTTTAGTCATGTACCCTTTTTATCAAAGCCAAAAACAAAACTATTTGCAAACAGCCTTTGTTGAAGAAGAAATTAGTCTTGAACGGATTGAATTTAAAATAGCCTTCGCCAAAGAGCAGCTTATAAATGCCGGCTCGGTTATCGTAGACACTTTAAAAATACGATCTGAGATGGGTCATAGCGATAACGGAATTGGCAACTACAACCTCGCTGTAAATCAAACATCATTACTAAACCCCAATGCGGTAAAGGTAAAACATTACTCCTTGTTGTCATCGGATATGACAAAGTCGTTATCACCAACATCCACTTTGCCACCGCATTATGTTTTGACTGAATCTAGCCAGTTTTATCCTGCAATTGAGATGTTAACCCGCAGTAAAATTGTTGACTCTATATCTGTAATTGCGGATATGGGGAATTATGGTTTTCAAGCAATTCATTCGAAAAAAGAAGATATATCCGTCTCTCTAATGGAGTGGCTTAACATAAATAGCGATAAAATTAGTGCAAAAGGTAAGTTGAGTGATGTGGTTTTTACTCCGCCATTAGCAAATCGAAATGCGCTGGAAAATTATCTATTAGTTGCTATTCCAGTTACCAACAAAAAGCCAGTCTATCTTGTGGTTGAATTAAATCAGTCAGAGCTGATGCTTGATATTGAGAGTGAGACTAAATATGTATTGTGGCAAAAAAATAACGGTCGGGTAGTTAGCTCTAATATAGCAATTGATACTGAATCTTCTTCAAATGTACAAAACTATTTATTAACTCGTTATGTACCAGAACCGTGGCATGAACTTATTTTTTTGAGCCAACAAAGTGATGCTCGCTATTCAACAATCGATGAGCAAGAGTATGTTTTAAAAATAGAAAATATAGAACACTCAAATTATTTCGCATTCTTTTTTAAAAGAAATGAAATGTTTATTGACGAAGTTTGGCGACTATCGATGATCGAAGGCATCAAGTTAATGATGTTTGGCGGTGTTGGACTAACCATTATCTATTTGCTCATCTTTTATATGTTCGCCAAGCCAATATCTAACTTTTTGAATTTTATTGAACAACAAAATAGCTTATACGACAATCAGTTCGTGAAAAAACCGAAAGGCTGGGAGCCATGGTTCGAAAAAATAGCTTTGTCGTACCAAGACAACAGGAAGCTGTTTAATTCGTTGGTTATAAAAAACAAACAGCTTGATGAGAAAATTTTACAGCGTACACATGAGTTGCAGCTACAAACTATCTCAAAAGATCGAAACCTTGCTCTAAACCGGGCCATCATCAACTCTATGCCCGATATGATTTACTATAAAAATGTAGACGGTAGTTTTGTTGGTTGCAACAAAGCGTTTGAAAAGCTTTGTGGTGTCGCAGAGAGTGATTTAGTGACGTTAACGGTGGAAGATATTTTTAGTGCTGAGACGTCAGAAAAGTTATCCAATTTTGATTTTCAGGCATTAAAGTCGAAAAGGTTGTTCTCGGCAAAAATATGGCAAAAAATTAATACCGACGACGTTTATGTAAACTGGTTAGTTGCGCCAATCACAAATGCTGATGGTGAAGTATTAGGTACGGTAGGTTTAGGACGAGACATAACTGAACAAGAAGCAAACTTTAGGCAAGTGGAAAAAGCTAGGCAAGACGCGGAGCAGGCTAACCAAGCAAAAAGTGAATTCATTGCGAACATGAGTCATGAGATTCGAACGCCGATGAACGCTGTAATGGGAATGCTTGAATTGTTATCGAGTACTGCCCCGACGCCTCTTCAACATACGTATTTAGGTGTTGCAGAGTCATCATCAAGGCACTTATTGCAAGTTATAAACGATATACTCGATTTTTCTAAAATGAATGCCGGAATGCTAGAGCTAAATTATGATGACGTGAATTTATACGATGTTTTAGATGTTTCATTCGCAAATAGCTTAAGTGCAGCAATGGAAAAAGGTTTAATTTTAGATATCGACCTGCCAATTGGATTTCCGGTGCATTACCGAGCTGACAAAATTCGCCTAAGCCAAGTATTAACTAATCTAATTAACAATGCTGTTAAGTTTACAAACGAGGGGAGTGTAACCTTTAAAGGTCGCGTGATGACTCAAAAAGATAACGAGGTAATGTTATGTTTTAGTATTTCCGACACCGGCATAGGGATCCCTACCAATAGACAGCGCATTGTATTTGATGCTTTTTCTCAAGCGGATACCTCAATAACACGACAATATGGTGGTACAGGATTAGGCTTGGCGATTGTATTTCAGCTGGTGGAGTTGATGAATGGCGAAATCAGATTAGAAAGTGAAGAGGGAGTCGGTACAAGTTTTCACGTTATATTGCCGCTAGAGTTGTCGGTAGCAAGTGAGAATAAACCAATTAAAAAACGTTCTTGGGTTATATTTGCGACTAACCAAAAATTGGAAGGTTTTCTTCTCGATAAATTAAACGGCGATCAACAGACAGTTGTTAAGTTGCAAGATACAGACGCTGGTGTTGAAGCTGCAGCAGGCAATACAGTGTTGATTTGCCAACCCGCATTGCTAGAGTTGCTGCCTGAAGATTGGCGTCAAGCAATCACGGAAGGTAAAGTGGAATACCAACCGATAGTATTTAACTTATCGAACTTCACTAAATCGATGTTAGGCTCATTACCGTACAGGCCTATCTTATCTATGCCTTTTAGTACCGAACTATTAGTTAGTAACGAGCAAGTTGATAATAAACTTGATGAGAAGACAGCGCTTTGCGAAGGTAGTCACATACTCATTGTTGAAGATAATATAGTTAATCAGCAGGTTACGGCTTTAATTTTGGACTCAATTGGAGCGACCTACGATATTGCAGAAAACGGCTTAGTGGGACTAAGGCTGGTCAACAGTAATCGTTATGATGCCGCATTAGTTGATATTCAGATGCCAGTGATGGACGGATTAACTTTTGCAAAAAAAGTTAGGTCCCAAAGTCGCTTTGAGTCGTTGCCACTTATCGCTATGACTGCACATACTTACCCTGAGGACAAACAACGCTCTATGAGAGCTGGAATGTCGTTACATATTAATAAGCCCATTGAGCGAAGTAGTTTAATTGAGGCATTAAAAACCTTCTTGGAGTTTGACAAAAGTGTTAATCCTAAAGAGCTTCCTGTACCAGCCCTAGTTGAGCAAACAAACCCAACAGAAGTGTTAGATAAAGAAAACTTATTGGCACAGGTTGGAGGTAACTTTGGATTAATGTTGAAGTTATTAACTCTTTTCAAGGAGTCAAAGTTAGATGAATTAAAAATGCTTCAATCTAACGTTTTAGAGTTAGACTCTTTGGCGCTATTTTCTAAGCTACACAACTATGAAGGAATGTTGGCGAATATTAGAGCCAGCGAGAGTGTCCTGGTCATTCAGCAGCTTAGAACTGCTTTAAAAGCCGATGATACTGACATGATTACAGTTGCTACTAAAAATTGGGAAGACTCTTTACAACGGTTAATTAAGGAAATAAATACAATAATATCGCAATAACTTTTATACAATAATGATAGTGCAAAAGTTAAATACGACTTAGTACAACTTCTCCAATTGGTAAATGCCAGCGTCAATATATCGCAATGAGCTTGGAGATGCTTTTGCGATAGGAATTAATGCGGGACCGACGGGTTCTGTCAACACAAAACTTAAACCATCAAGTTCTATAACTTCATCATCTGATAGCACTGACATATTAATCCCTAGTAGGGCATGTTGTGGCAGATAAATCATTACCATTCTTAGATTCGGGTAAATTTGTTTCATTAGATGCGCAAACAAGGTGGCTTTGCTATCGCAATCCCCTTTATTATTGCTAATAACATGAATGGGAGGTAAATATCCCGCACCGTTACTTGTTGTTCTATCCTCAATCTCATCGTATGGAATCGTTTGAATCCAACTTAATAAAAACTCGGCCATTTTTCTTGCTGAGGCTCCAGGAAGCTTTTCTTTCAGTGCATTAACAATAGGAAGAGTAGCTTCGGTACCTTCTAAAACAAAACGATGATGATCTGGTTTAAAGTACAAGTCATTTGATTGCCCAGTGCCGACAATGTTGTCAAATTCAATATAATATTCTTTTTTGAGATAGGCTTTCAAAGAGTCGGTATAAACTTTATTTAAGTGCTCCTGAGTTTTACGATTCCATTCCGGGTCCCGACTTCGTAAGCTAAACTCAATGTTGTTGTTGCTAGGTAGTATTTTTACTTGGCCTTCCTTAGGATTTAATTCACTTATCGCTATTTTTAATTGCTTAAGCGAGAACATCCTTAACAAAGAAGGTCTTAATGCCTTAAAGTGCCGAAATTCATTACTGAGTTTTTGTTTAGACAGGTTGAAATCAAACGTTTGCTGGTTTTTATTCTCATCTAACCAATGATACTTAAAGTTGATGCTAGCGCCCAAATCTGTCTGATTAAAACTGAGCTGTTTTGCCATAATGGCAGGTGATACCATTATCAGCAAAACAATCGAGATTAAGAGCATGAATCTATTTACAAAAGTCAGGTTCATAGTTTCCTTAGTTACAGATCAAATACTCAAATAACATCAAGCTGCTTGCGCCACCGCTAATAATTCTTTGGCATTCGCTCGGGTGGTATCCGATATAATATCGCCACCAAGCAGCCTAGCTAACTCTTCAATTCGTTCATTTTCAGATAACAATGACATTTGTGTTTCAGTCACGTTTTTTACATTAAACTTGTTTACAAACTGCTGTTGCTGGCCAAAGCTTGCTACTTGGGGTAAGTGAGTAACGCAAATTACTTGCGTATTTTTACTTAGCGCTTTCATCAATCTTCCTACTGCAGTTGCTGTTGGACCAGAAACACCAACGTCAACTTCATCAAACAATAATGTAGGCGTTGTTACCTTTTCAGCGATAATAACTTGTATAGCTAAGCTAATGCGACTGAGTTCACCACCTGATGCTACTTTTGCTAGTGGCTGTAGTGATTGACCTTGGTTTGCGCAAACCAAAAACTCAACACTATCAAACCCAAACTTTGCCATAGCCTGCTGGTCGCTGCGAACTCGCAATTCAAATTTAGCTCCAGACATGTTTAAACTTTGCATGCTCTTTGTTATTTGGGTGGTTAATTTCGCTGCATTTTTTGCTCTAATAGCACTGAGTTTAGTCGCTAATTCATAATATTGTGCTTTTGCGTGTTCAATTTCTAGCACTAAAGCGTCAAGTCTTTCATCGGTTGATGACAAACTTTCAAGCTCTGCGGTTAATATCTCTAGATGTTCAGGAAGTTGGTTCGGTTCAACTTGATGTTTGCGAGCTAAATCAACTAACGTTGAAAGGCGTTGTTCTATTTCATTTAAGCGCTCTGGGTTAATATCTAAATTATCTGAATAACCTCGTAGTTCACTTGCACCTTCTTCAAGCTGTATAATTGCCGTGTTGATTAACTCCACTGTGGGGGTTAGTTGTTCATCAATTTTGGCTGCACGACTTAAAATAGACATTGCGTTTTGCAATGCAGAATAGGCATTACCGTTTTCACTTTCGTATAGAATGTCTAATGCGCTTAGGCTGTCGGCAAGTAAAGATTGTCCGTGGTGTAGCCTTTGATGTTCTTTCTCAATCTCAATATACTCATCAGCAACTAGCTCTGCTTCAATTAATTCATTTACTTGATAGTCGAGGAGTTGTTTCTGTGCACTAAATTCTTCTTGTTGGAGTTGTAACTCTTTTAACTCTTGACCCTTATTTTGCCATAAACGATAAGCGTCGCTAACTTGTTGAGCAAGTATTTCAGAATCACCATACTCGTCGAGTAACTTACGTTGATAATCGGCTTTGGTTAATAATGTATGAGCATGCTGGCCGTGAATACTAACCAGTTGAGATCCTAAAGACTTTAATTGTGATGCCGGAACCGGCGTACCATTTATATAAGCTTTTGAGCGACCCTCTTTAGATATAACACGACGTAATATGCAATCGCTATCACTTAATAAGTCGTTTTCTTTTAACCAAGCTTTTGCAGTATGAAGGTTTTCAATATCGAAACTAGCTATAACTTCAGCTTTATCAGCACCAGAGCGAACCATGCCTGCATCGCAGCGCTCACCCAATGCTTGAGCTAGAGCATCTATAGCAATAGATTTACCAGCACCTGTTTCACCCGTAATGGTTGTCATAGCACTATGCCAATTCACTTCTAATTGGCGAACAATAGCGAAATTTTTAATAGCGATAGAAACTAACATAAAAGAATAATCATTAAATTAAACAACTGTTGTTACATACAGTAATTGAGTTTTTTTATTCTGTCCAATTTTAATTCACAAACTTTTATATTTTGTTCTAGTAGTTTTGCCGACCCCAGTTTAACTTCTTTCTTAGTACGTCGTAATAATCATGATCAACAGGGTGAATTAATCTTAGACCAAGTGGATGTTTCTTAATAATTACCTCATCACCAGGCATGACCGAAAGCATAATATGACTATCACAACTTATTTGAAGTTGAGCATCGTTAGAGTTTGAAACAACAATTTTTACTTCACTATCAGCATCTATGACTAAAGGGCGACTGCTTAATGTGTGAGGAAACATAGGTATTAGTGATATGGCGTTAAGGTCTGGGTGCACAATTGGACCGCCACCAGACAATGAGTAGGCCGTAGACCCAGTCGGTGTGCTCACGATTAACCCGTCAGAACGTTGATGAAAAACAAAGCTGTTATTAATGTAAGCTTCAAATTCGATCATGTGCGCGATCTTGTCTGCATGCAGCACCACTTCATTCATGGCTGAATTACTTGCTTTTACTGTTTGATGGCGATGAACACTGACATCCAGTAGAAAACGCATCTCTGTTTTATAGTGACCTTCTAGAACAGATTTTAGTGTGTCTTCAAAATTCTCGGGGTCTAAGTCTGTAAGGAAACCAAGGTTACCTCGGTTAACGCCAATTACGGCAACATCAAAACGACTTAACACTCTGGCTGCACCGAGCATATTGCCGTCACCTCCGACAACAATAGCTAAATCACATTGTTGTCCAAGCTCGACCAAATTTGCAGATTGAATCTTCTTATCCGTCACATATTCGGAAATTTGCTCATCGACAATCACGTTTAATGATTCATCAATTAAAAATTGATAAAGTTCATTAACGGTTTGCATAGTAGCGTTATGATTTGCTTTGCCTATCAAACCAATTGTTTTAAAGTGTTTGTCCATTGAATATTTCCAAGTTGCCCAGATATTAGCATAAAGGCGTTATAGCTTGTTTCACCCTGAAAATGAAGTCAGAGTATTAATTTAGATGACAAAAATAAATAAAAATCAAAGAACTGAAGCCGTATTAGAGCTTGTTATTGAAAGTTATCTAAAGCTTGGGATCCCTATTTCGTCAAAATTCATCGTGGCAGAGTCTGAGATAAATGCAAGCCCGGCGACCATTCGTAACGTAATGATGGGACTTGAAAATGATGGGCTTATTTTTTCGCCCCACACTAGCGCAGGGCGTATTCCTACTACTGCCGGTTTAAGATATTACGTTAATCAGTTACTTAGTTTCGCATCTGCCGATAATGGCGTTCTTCAGCAACTTAGCGCGAGTTTAGAAAAAGCACGCACCCCTCCAGAAATGTGTAATAAAGCCGCTAGAATGATCGCCGATATGACAAACCTCACCGGTCTAGTTGCAATGCCAAAGACCAACAACATTATTATTCGACAGTTGGAGTTAGTTCGTTTGGCGGATCAGCGCCTATTATGTGTGCTAATTGATCAACATGATGAAGTTCAAAACCGAGTTGTAGACTTACCTTTTGTCGTAACAGACGAGTTGCTTCAAACCACATTACATATGTTAAATTCTGCGTTGGCGGGTTTTTCATTAGATGAAGGTCAACAAAGGCTTTCATATTTTATGAAACAAAGTAGTGAACAAGTTCAAGCGCTGGTTAAAGAGGCTTTATTTGGTAATTCTGTGGAGTTAAATGAACAAGTTTTGTTTCGGGCCGGGGAAACTCGATTGATCCACGACGAAATAGCCAATGATACCGTGAGTTTACGGAAAGTTTTAAAAAGTGTCTCAAGCATAAATACACTGCAGCCATTATTCTCTGCCTGCTGCACAAGCCCTAATATTCACGTATTTATAGGTGATGAAATTGGCATAGAGTCACTGCGTAACTGCTCAATTGTCGCCAAGTCATTTTACAAGGATAATAAAGTAGCGGGTGTAATGGCGGTTGTTGGGCCAAAACGAATGGATTATCAATCAGTGATACTTTCCGTCGATTTGTCGACTAATATTCTAACTTCAGCCTTGAATCATCAGCAGTAATCCCCATAATACGGACCATACACATTTTATTTAACACATCAGTTTGGAGTAGTAAGACTCATGTCTGAACAAGAGCCTAATAAACAAGCAGAAAATGCGCAAGAAGTAGAAATTAACGAAGCCGAAGTGGTTACTGAAGAAGTAAATACTGAAAGCGCTGATGGTGCTGTAGAAACAGCAGACGATCAAATCGCAAAATTAGAAGCTGAACTTGCTGCAGCTAATGCACAAATTGATGCACAAAAAGAGTCAGTAGTAAGAGCAGCAGCCGACGTTGAAAATATTCGCCGCCGTGCCGCTCAAGATGTAGAAAAAGCTCATAAGTTTGCATTAGAAAAATTTGTTAATGAATTATTGCCAGTGATTGACAATATGGAACGTGCCATTGAGTTTTCTGATAAGGAAAACGAGACACTTAAGCCGGTTCTTGAAGGTGTTGAGTTAACACAAAAGTCGTTTGTTGACGCAGTGGCTAAGTTTGGTGTTGAAATTGTAGACCCGCAAGGTCAAAAGTTTAATGCGGAATTTCATCAAGCTATGGCAATGCAACCTTCAGCAGATGTGGAGCCAAATACGGTTATTGCTGTTATGCAAAAAGGTTTTACATTAAATGGTCGTTTATTACGCCCTGCAATGGTAATGGTATCTAAAGCGGCGGACTAGTTGCGAGTCACGTTTTAACCGTTTAAATAAAAAGCACCGTTATTGGTGCTTTTTTTGTATCGAACTGTTTTGATTACCAGTGAGATTGTAGCTACTGTTTTAGTGCCGCAATAAATTGATTTGATTCGTCAACAGCTTTGCTCATATCGGTAATTAAAGAAGATATCTCAGACTTTAACGAATCAAACTCGCCTTTTATAGCTGAAATAGCCGCTGCATTTAAGTTATGTTTTAAATAAAGAACGTTATCTTTTAACGTTGCTAAGATAGGTTCCATTTTTGATTCTGCTCGGCGCATACTTCTAAGTAGCTGTGAAAACTGGCGTTCAGTTTGTTTTAGCTTTTTTTCACTGGCATTTCGTAAAGATGCATTACTATATTGCGCTAGTTCTTGTTGCCATTCATCAAAAAGATCTTCTGCAACATCTTCTACAGAATCTATGCGTTTACTCACAACAGAGGCTGAGCTTAAACTCGACTCATAATCGTCATTAAGTTGCTGGTAAACTTTTTCAATTTCACCGCCATCAAAATTTGATAATAAAACCAAACGCTCGTAAGCACTTTTAAACTCTTCTTGGGTATCGGTCTGAGCATCTCTGGCTTCTTCGACGCGATCGACTAAAATTTCTCGCTTATGAACTCCTACCTTTTCCATCGCTGCGTAATAGGCTGACTGGCAAGCCGTTAATGAAAAAATAGCTGAGGCTAGGGCCAATATTTTGATAAATTTCACAGTAAACTCACTTATTATTTTTTGTACAAAGTTCAGTATAAGAAACGTATCGGCAAAAACTACTTTTATTTGAATATGTTTTATTTAAGTTTGAACGGTTTACTGTATTATTTAGTGAAGGAACAAAGCAGTTTTAGAGAATAGATAATGACTAAAGTCGGTATTTTTGGCGTAAACGGCCGTATGGGTAGAAAGCTGGTTGAAGCAACGTTTGAGTTTGACAGTGTATCCATTGGAGCAGCGACGGTTCGTGATGGTTCTAGTTTAATTAACACTGACGTGGGCGAGTTAGTTGGCCGTGAAAAATATGGTGTGGCGATTAGTACAGAGAATGAACATAGTGCAGAGAATGATCAAAACGAATCCAAGTGCAGGCTTGTATGGATTGACTTTACTTTGCCAGAAGCTCTAGAAGCCCATATTGAAAAATGTCGGCGCAGTAACAGTAACATGGTTATTGGAGTCACAGGTTTAAGTGACGAGCAAAAAAAACTTTTAGAAAACGCAGCGAAAGATATTGCAATAGTTTATGCCACCAACTTTAGTACGGGGGTAAATTTAATGAATAGTTTACTTCGTACCGCGGCTAAAACTATGGGTACATATGCAGACATTGAGATTACTGAGTCTCATCACAGGTTTAAAAAAGATGCACCTTCTGGCACAGCGATAACAATGGGTGAATTTATTGCGGAAGGGTTAGGTGTAAACCTAACGGATGTTGCTGAATATGATAGAAACCATATTGTAGGTGAGAGGAAAGCTGGTAGCATCGGGTTTTCAAGCCTGCGAGCTGGCGATATAGTAGGTGAACATACTGCTTTATTTGCTGATATAGGAGAAAGGCTTGAAATTACCCATAAAGCAACGGACAGACTTACGTTTGCAAAAGGGGCGGTAAGGGCTGCCGCTTGGTTGGGTGATAAACAAAAAGGCTTGTTTGATATGCAGGATGTACTTGGATTTAAGTAATTAAGTTTAGGTTAATAGTATCTAAAGGTCTTATTTTAGATAAGACCGCTATTTTTACAATTTATAACTTTTTTTCTAGCCTAAAGTCGATCTCTTAGCTACAATAACCGGAATTTGCCTAATGTTTTTAAGGCTAAGGTTAACCGATAGCAGAAATACCCCGTTTCTGCTCATTAATGCTAGGAGGTTATCTTGACTCAACCCGCGCTATTAGTTCTCGAAGACGGAACTATATTCCGAGGAACCGCCATCGGTGCAGAAGGTATTTCTGTTGGAGAAGTAGTCTTTAATACTTCAATGACAGGATATCAAGAAATCATCACCGACCCCTCATACGCAGAACAAATCATCACCCTCACTTATCCCCATATCGGCAATTACGGCACCAACTCTGAAGACGAAGAAAATGACACTATCTGGGCAAAAGGCCTAGTTATTCGTGATCTTCCTTTATTGGCAAGTAATTTTCGAAGTGAACAGGATTTAAGCTCGTACCTAAAAGCAAAAAATGTTGTTGCTATAGCGGATATTGATACGCGAAAGCTAACACGAATTTTGCGTGATAAAGGTGCACAAAGAGGTTGTATTGTTACTGTTAATGAATTTAACGAGCAAGAGCAACAAAAGGCATTAGAAGCAGCACAAGCTTTCCCTGGTTTAAAAGGAATGGATTTGGCGAAAGTGGTTTCTTGTAAAGAATCATTTTTGTGGACATCGCAAAGTTGGCAACTAGGTAAAGGCTTTTCTGAATTAGAAAATCCAAAGTTCCATGTTGTTGCTTATGACTACGGTGTTAAAAGAAATATCCTTCGTATGTTAGCTGACCGTGGTTGTAAATTAACGGTTGTGCCTGCACAAACATCTGCTGCAGAAGTATTAGCGTTAAAACCAGACGGTATATTCCTCTCTAATGGACCTGGTGATCCAGAGCCATGTGATTACGCAATCACAGCAATTAAAGAGTTTTTAACAACCGACATCCCTATTTTCGGAATTTGTTTAGGTCACCAGCTATTAGCTTTAGCAAGCGGCGCTCAAACAGAAAAAATGAAATTTGGTCATCACGGTGGCAACCATCCGGTTCAAGATCTATCGAATAAGAAAGTAATGATCACAGCTCAAAACCATGGTTTTGCAGTTAAAGAAAGTTCGCTACCAAACAATTTAGTAGCAACGCATAAGTCATTATTTGATGGAACGCTACAAGGCATAAAACGAACCGACAAGCCTGCATTTAGTTTCCAAGGTCATCCTGAAGCGAGCCCTGGTCCACATGATGCTGCGCCGTTATTCGATCATTTCATTGAATTAATGAACGAACGTAACTAATTTCACCGAATTTAAGAGACTTACACTATGCCTAAACGTTCCGACTTAAAAAGTATCTTATTATTGGGTGCGGGCCCAATAGTTATTGGTCAAGCTTGTGAATTTGACTATTCAGGTGCGCAAGCCTGTAAAGCATTAAAAGAAGAAGGTTACCGAGTTATCCTAGTAAACTCGAATCCTGCAACTATTATGACCGACCCAGAGATGGCAGATGCGACTTATATCGAGCCTATTCATTGGGAAGTAGTTGAAAAAATTATAGAAAAAGAACGTCCGGATGCAGTACTACCTACAATGGGTGGCCAAACAGCGCTGAACTGTGCATTAGATTTGGAAAAGCATGGCGTACTTGAAAAGTATAACGTTGAAATGATTGGTGCATCTGCCGACGCAATTGACAAGGCAGAAGATCGCAGTCGTTTTGACAAGGCAATGAAAAAGATTGGCTTGGAATGTCCAAGAGCAGAAACATGTAACACTCTAGATGGTGCTTACGATGTTCTAAGTCGAATTGGTTTTCCTTGTATTATTCGTCCTTCGTTCACTATGGGTGGAAGCGGTGGCGGCATCGCGTATAACAAAGAAGAATTTGACGAAATCTGTCGACGCGGCTTGGACTTGTCACCAACCAGCGAGTTATTAATTGATGAGTCTTTAATTGGTTGGAAAGAATATGAAATGGAAGTGGTTCGCGACAAGAACGACAACTGTATCATTATTTGTTCAATCGAAAACTTCGATGCCATGGGTGTTCACACTGGAGACTCAATTACTGTTGCGCCTGCACAGACCTTAACAGACAAAGAGTTCCAAATCATGCGAAATGCGTCTTGCGCAGTTTTACGTGAAATTGGTGTTGAAACGGGTGGTTCAAACGTACAGTTTGGTGTTAATCCAGTTGATGGCCGTATGGTTATCATCGAAATGAACCCACGAGTATCTCGTTCATCAGCGTTAGCATCTAAAGCTACTGGTTTCCCAATCGCAAAAATTGCCGCTAAGTTAGCGGTAGGTTATACGTTAGATGAATTAAGCAATGACATTACCGGCGGTGCAACTCCGGCATCATTTGAACCGACCATTGACTACGTTGTTACAAAAATCCCTCGTTTTAACTTCGAGAAGTTTGCTGGTGCTGACGATAGATTAACAACTCAAATGAAGTCAGTTGGTGAAGTAATGGCAATTGGCCGTAACCAGCAAGAGTCACTTCAAAAAGCCTTACGTGGTCTAGAAGTTGGCGTATCAGGCTTTGATCCAATTATTGATTTATCAAGCGAAGATGCTCACGAAAAAATAATTCGTGAGTTGAAAGAGCCAGGTGCTGAACGAATTTGGTACATTGGCGATGCCTTCAGACATGGTATGGACTTAGAAGCTGTATTTAAGCTAACTAATGTTGACCCATGGTTCTTAGTTCAAATTGAAGACTTGATAAAACAAGAGCAGTTAGTTGCTGAACGTGGATTTGCAGGCTTAGATGAGCATTTCCTACGCTCGTTAAAACGCAAGGGTTTTGCTGATAAACGTATTGCTGATGTTTTAGCGGTAAGTGAATCAGAAATCCGTAAAAAACGTCAAGCGTTTGGAATACTGCCTGTTTACAAACGTGTTGATACTTGTGCAGCTGAATTTAGCTCTGATACGGCATATATGTATTCAAGCTATGATGACGAGTGTGAGTCTTTACCGTCAGATAAAGACAAGATCATGGTAATCGGTGGCGGTCCTAACCGTATAGGTCAAGGTATTGAGTTTGACTATTGTTGTGTTCACGCCTCTCTTGCACTGCGCGAAGATGGTTACGAAACAATCATGGTGAACTGTAACCCAGAAACTGTTTCTACCGACTACGATACGTCAGACCGTTTGTATTTTGAACCAATTACTCTTGAAGATGTGCTAGAGATTGTTCGAGTTGAAAAACCGAAAGGCGTTATTGTTCAGTACGGTGGTCAAACACCACTAAAACTGGCTCGTGAGCTTGAAGCTAATGGCGTTCCAATTATTGGTACTTCTCCAGATGCAATTGACCGCGCTGAAGACCGTGAGCGTTTCCAACAAATGGTTGAGCGTTTAGACTTGTTACAACCTGAAAACTCTACAGTTACTTCTGTTGAACAAGCGATCAGCAAATCAAAAGAAATCGGTTTCCCACTCGTTGTTCGTCCATCTTATGTATTAGGCGGCCGTGCAATGGAAATCGTTTATGATGAAAATGATTTGCGTCGTTATATGACAGAAGCGGTATCTGTTTCAAATGAAGCGCCAGTTTTATTAGACCGTTTCTTAGATGATGCTATTGAAGTAGACGTTGATGCGATTTGTGACGGTAAAGATGTCGTGATAGCGGGTATTATGGAACACATTGAGCAAGCAGGTGTTCACTCAGGTGACTCAGCATGTTCATTGCCTGCATACTCTTTATCTAACGAAATTCAAGACGTAATGCGTAAGCAAGTTCGTGATATGGCATTGGAGCTAGGCGTTATTGGTCTGATGAATACGCAGTTTGCTGTTAAAGATGGCGAAGTTTATTTAATCGAAGTTAACCCTCGTGCAGCTCGTACCGTTCCATTTGTTTCAAAGGCGACAGGCATGGCAGTTGCTAAGATTGCAGCACGCGTAATGGCTGGTCAAAGTTTAGCGTCCCAAGGTGTGACCAAAGAAATTATTCCACCGTATTACTCTGTGAAAGAAGTTGTTATTCCATTTAACAAATTCCACGGTGTAGATCCAATGCGAGGCCCTGAAATGAGGTCAACTGGTGAAGTAATGGGTGTAGGTAATACGTTCGAAGAAGCCTATGCAAAAGCCCAACTTGGTGCGAGTATTGAATTAGCTCGTGACGGTAGAGCATTGATTTCAGTTCGCGATACGGATAAAGTGCGTGTAATCGATTTAGCTAGAAAGCTAATTGAAGCTGGCTTTGAGCTAGACGCAACACGTGGTTCGCATAAAGTGCTAACTGAAGCAGGGATTTCTTGTCGTAAAGTAAACAAAGTTTACGAAGGCCGACCTCATATCCTAGACCGTATTAAAAATGGCGAATATAGCTATATCATTAATACTGTTGAAGGTCGCCAAGCAATTGAAGACTCTAAAGTGTTACGTCGTGGTGCATTGCGCTATAAGGCGAATTATACAACTACGTTAAATGCGGCGTTTGCAACATGTTTAGCAAATACAGCGGATGATCGTGGTACAGTAGATTCAGTACAAAACTTACATAAGAGAATTCAATAATTATGAGTACTCAAGTTCCAATGACAGTGAAGGGCGCGGAAGCCCTTCGCGAGGAATTACATGAACTTAAGACAGTAGTTCGTCCTCGAATAGTGGCTGATATAGCATCAGCACGCGAGCACGGAGACTTAAAAGAGAACGCTGAATATCACGCAGCTCGTGAACAACAAGGTTTTTGTGAAGGTAGAATTCAAGAAATTGAAGCAAAACTATCTAATGTACAAATTATCGATGTAACAAAAATGACTAATACCGGTAAGGTAATATTCGGCACTACCGTTACTATCGTTAATTGTGACACGGATGCAGAAACAACGTATCACATTGTTGGTGAAGATGAAGCTGACATAAAGTTAGGTAAAATTTCAATTGGCTCACCTATCGCTAGGGGACTGATTGGAAAATGTCTTGATGATGTTGTCACAATAAAAACTCCAGCAGGCAATGTTGAGTTTGAAATTATTGAAGTTCAATATATCTAAACTTTTTTATATGTCTTTTTATATTATTTAGACAGATATAAGGCCAGTGCTTATCACTGGCCTTTTTTATAGTTTAATTTACCTAAAAACTACTTTTCACCTTGATATTGGTATCTTCAGACCAATATTTTAATAAACGAATAAAACGAGTTTCATGTCTTATGTCTTCAAATATATTTAATCTAACCGCTAATAATCTTCAGACAGATTTATTGGAGCCATCAAAAAATACGCTTTTTATAATCGACTTTTGGGCCGACTGGTGCGAGCCATGCAAACAGTTAATGCCGGTATTAGAAAAAATAGCGAGTGAATTAGTGGGGCAAGTAGTTCTAGCAAAGGTTAATTGTGATGAACAACAAGAGTTAGCTATGCAGTTTGGTATTAAAAGTTTACCTACCGTTATGCTATTTAAAGATGGTCAACCGATAGACGGTTTTGCTGGAGTACAAAGCGAATCAGAAATAAGAGCCCTATTAGAAAAGCATTTGCCCAAACCAGAGCATGCGTTATTTGAGCAGGCAATTGCGGCGCATCAAAGTGGTGACAAGTTGGCAGCTTATCCGTTAATTAAACAGGCCATCGAATTTGATAGTGAGAATAAAGATTTTAAAATACTGTTAGCAGATATTTGTGTCGATTTGGGAAAAATGGAAGAAGCGAAACAGCTATTATCTTTGTTTAAATTAGCCGATCAGAATGCGCAATATCACCATGTTGTCGCGAAGCTTGAATTGGCTGAACAAGCAGCCGACACTCCAGAGATCCAAGCTCTGCAAAATAGTTTAGAAGAAAGTCCTGAAGATTTAACGATTATGTGTCAACTAGCCATTGCCTACCATAGTGTGAAAAGGCATGACGACGCATTAGAGTTATTGTTGAAGGTACTTAAAAAAGATCTTGGTTTTGCTGACGCAAAAAAAACCTATCTGGACATTATTGCTAGCTTGCCTGAGGGAGATGAATTGGCGACCAAATATCGCCGCCAACTATACACATTACTATACTAGCTATATTAGTTTGGGTGCATTAAAGGCTAAGCTATTGCGCCCAATCTTTAAACCTACCATATTGATAGTAAAATCGTTGTCCCAACCGCCGTAAAGGAGCAAAGGGGAATGTGGGGAGTTCTGTTATAAGTGGCGAACTAACATTGTGTTCGCAAATTAAATCAGAAAGCTGTTTACCTGCCCAAGCGCTAAACGAAACGCCAGAACCACAATAGCCAGTAGCGTAAAATATATTGTCATTAGTTTTGAATATGTGTGGCATTTGATCAAAAGCAACTGAAATCCAACCGCTCCACGCATAATCAATAGTAACGCTATTTAGCCCTGGGAAACTAGCTTTCAACTCGTTTAAAAGTCTAATTTTATATTTTGGATTTGATGAAGCTTTACCTGTAATTGCACTTCTTCCGCCAAATAAAATTCTATTGTCAGGTAGCAAACGGTAGTAATACTTTAATTCTCGTGTATCCATCATAACTTGATGAGTTTTAAAATTACTTTGCTGAAGTTCTGACTGGGTAAGCGGTCTAGTAACTATAACACTAGTTAATACTGGTAGTATTTTTCCGTTTATCGGAGAATTCAAAGCTTTAGGAGTATATCCATTTGTGGCGATAACTAGCTTTTGTGAACGAATCACACCATTTGGAGTGATAACTTGATGCAAGCCTTTATCTGTTTTTGTTATCTGTAATGCGGGAGAGTTTGAATAAACTTTAACCCCAAGTTCCGAAGCTAAATGAGCATAATGGTTTATTAATTTTAGAGGGTTTATACCGAAGCCATTTTTATAGCGAATTGCGCCATATACTTGCTCGTGATTAACATAGTTGTTATTAAAATGCTCTCTATCAATAACTTCTACTTCGTAATCAAAATTATTTTTTAAATAATCAGCACTATTTATAAGTTTAGTAAACCACGCTTTGCTGTGCGCAAGTTTTAGATAACCCGTCTCTGTTCGATCGGCTTGGCCCGATAAGTTAGCTACCCTTCGTTCAACAAGGGAGATAGCTGACATATATTGCTCATGCAAATTAGAAGTGTCCGCTTTACCGAAGCGCTGTACTAACTCTTGATAACTTAATCTTCCACTCCCTGGTAATACAAAACCGGCATTTCGGCTACTGCAACCCCATCCAATATGATTAGCGTCTATTACTGCTATATTTGAAATACCTGATTGTGCTAGTTCTATAGCGCAACTTAAACCGGTATATCCAGCACCAATTATCGTTACATCGGTGTTAAGGTCATTATGTACTTCATTTGTATTAATTGCTTGTGCAGTAGTTTGCCAGTACGAGTCTGTCGACGGCTGATGAGATGGAATTAACTTGTCTACAAAGGGGTCGTACATCATTAGTTAAATACCAAGATCATTTCTGAGGCGTCACAATAACAATCCTTTCCACATAGAATACAAATATAATCTGGAATAGTTGGGTCTTGATTCCATCTGCGTGCATGGGTCTTTATTAATTGTCCGCCGGCCTTGGTAAAGTACTTAAACGAAGCATTTCCAGGACTTTGCATCCAGATATGGCTCAATCCAGCTTTTGCACCCATCTGTTTCAAAGTCGTTATAGAGGTTTTTAGTAATTGACCACCTAAACCTTGACCTTGATAATCCGGGTGTATTGTATTGCATTTGAAATAAGCGACCGAATCTTTTTGTACCGGCCACTTGTCAGGGGTGCACCATTTATCGAGAGGCCACTTACCTGGCGCATAAGATAACCTAAATCCGATAAGACGCTCTTTATCGTACATTACATAGCTAGCGTTATAACCGTTAGATTGACTTTGCTCAAAAATCTTTGCTATTGCAGAATCATCCAAGTATCCATCACCATGGACTTTATTACCCAGCTCGATAACGTTATTAAAATCTTCGGGGCTTAGTTGTTTAACTAAATACTTGCTCAACTTATCTCTCCATCATAAAGACAAACATAAATAGACCGCTTAATAATAAGGAGGCTAGTTATATATCCGTTTATGTTAATTAAGGTTATTGTACTTTATTAAAAAGTTTTCATCTTTAATAACTAACAAAAATTAAAAACAACGATCAAAAGAAATATAAAAATAAGGCTATTCATCAAGTTTATTATCGTTTTTTTACTAGATATTGATGAACTTTCGCCCTGTTTGTGCAATTGTTGTTCACTTAAACCTTTTTTAGCAAATTTAATTAAAAAAGTGCTTGCGCTCTTTTATAAAATCTCTAGAATGCCGCCTCGTTGTCAGGGAGACATCAAACAGCTCGAAACGTTAAGTAAAGGTTGTGAGATAAGGCTCAAAACGGTTTAGAAAACTTCTTCGCTAATACCTCGAAAGAGATTGAAAAAGATTTGATAAAAACGTTGACAACGAATTAGGGAAGTGTAGAATGCGCATCCCGGTTGAGACAAGGTCTCGACCAAGAGCAGAAAGGCTCTGAACGTTCTTTAACAATTTGTAATTAATTATTTGTGTGGGCACTCCGAAGAGTAGTAACAAACACGCTAGAGTTTCTTAGGAAACAGGCTAGCACTTGTAAACTATTGATTGAGTGTCTGAACGAAAATTTATTTGAACAGAATTCAATGAGTAGCGATTAAACTTTTAAGTGAAGAGTTTGATCATGGCTCAGATTGAACGCTGGCGGCAGGCCTAACACATGCAAGTCGAACGGTAACAGAACTAGCTTGCTAGTTGCTGACGAGTGGCGGACGGGTGAGTAATGCTTGGGAATTTGCCTTTAGGTGGGGGACAACAGTTGGAAACGACTGCTAATACCGCATGATAGCTACGGCTCAAAGGGGGCTTCGGCTCCCGCCTTTAGAGAAGCCCAAGTGGGATTAGGTAGTTGGTGAGGTAAAGGCTCACCAAGCCGACGATCCCTAGCTGGTCTGAGAGGATGATCAGCCACACTGGAACTGAGACACGGTCCAGACTCCTACGGGAGGCAGCAGTGGGGAATATTGCACAATGGGCGAAAGCCTGATGCAGCCATGCCGCGTGTGTGAAGAAGGCCTTCGGGTTGTAAAGCACTTTCAGCGAGGAGGAAAGCTTAGTCGTTAATACCGGCTAGGTGTGACGTTACTCGCAGAAGAAGCACCGGCTAACTCCGTGCCAGCAGCCGCGGTAATACGGAGGGTGCGAGCGTTAATCGGAATTACTGGGCGTAAAGCGTACGCAGGCGGCCATTTAAGTCAGATGTGAAAGCCCCGGGCTCAACCTGGGAACTGCATTTGAAACTGGATGGCTAGAGTGTGACAGAGGGTGGTAGAATTTCAGGTGTAGCGGTGAAATGCGTAGAGATCTGAAGGAATACCAATGGCGAAGGCAGCCACCTGGGTCGACACTGACGCTCATGTACGAAAGCGTGGGTAGCAAACAGGATTAGATACCCTGGTAGTCCACGCCGTAAACGATGTCTACTAGCAGTTTGACTCTTAAGAGTTGTCTTGCGCAGCTAACGCATTAAGTAGACCGCCTGGGGAGTACGGCCGCAAGGTTAAAACTCAAATGAATTGACGGGGGCCCGCACAAGCGGTGGAGCATGTGGTTTAATTCGATGCAACGCGAAGAACCTTACCATCTCTTGACATCCATAGAATTTAGCAGAGACGCTTTAGTGCCTTCGGGAACTATGAGACAGGTGCTGCATGGCTGTCGTCAGCTCGTGTTGTGAAATGTTGGGTTAAGTCCCGCAACGAGCGCAACCCTTATCCTTAGTTGCCAGCACGTAATGGTGGGAACTCTAAGGAGACTGCCGGTGACAAACCGGAGGAAGGTGGGGACGACGTCAAGTCATCATGGCCCTTACGAGATGGGCTACACACGTGCTACAATGGCAAGTACAAAGGGTTGCGAACTCGCGAGAGTAAGCGGATCCCATAAAGCTTGTCGTAGTCCGGATTGGAGTCTGCAACTCGACTCCATGAAGTCGGAATCGCTAGTAATCGTGGATCAGAATGCCACGGTGAATACGTTCCCGGGCCTTGTACACACCGCCCGTCACACCATGGGAGTGGGCTGCAAAAGAAGTAGGTAGCTTAACCTTCGGGAGGGCGCTTACCACTTTGTGGTTCATGACTGGGGTGAAGTCGTAACAAGGTAGCCGTAGGGGAACCTGCGGCTGGATCACCTCCTTATAAACGAAGTTACACCTTTAGAGTGTTCACACAAATAATTAATTACGAATAATGAGCGAGAAAGCTGCAAGCTGTTAGCTGCATTCGAGAGTTTGTAGCATAAACGATAGGCCTGTAGCTCAGCTGGTTAGAGCGCACCCCTGATAAGGGTGAGGTCGGCAGTTCAAGTCTGCCCAGGCCTACCAAAATCTCACCTGACTGCGTTATTTCGTTACTTGTTTAGATAGTCTAAACGGCGTAACAAAATGCCTTGTCAAATGTGATTTGGAACAATCGTTTTAATGACGTGACTTCAGTATGGGGCTATAGCTCAGCTGGGAGAGCGCTTGATTTGCATTCAAGAGGTCCGCGGTTCGATCCCGCGTAGCTCCACCATACTGACACTCAGTTTCTCGATTCAAAACCCTAAACCATACACATTAGTTAGTGTGCATCGTTTAGAGTTTTTTATAAACTCATGCTCTTTAACAATTTGGAAAGCTGATAAAAAAATAAGGTAAACATTATTGTTTATTTATTTGTTATTCAACAACTAAAAAATAATTTTGATTATCACTGTAAGAGAAAACTCAAGCGTTATTTATGTCAGGTTCTTGACCTTATACAAGTCAAGTAACCAATAAATATGACACATAAACTACGACTGAATTTGCGAGAGCATTTAAGGTTGTATGGTTAAGTGAATAAGCGTATACGGTGGATGCCTTGGCAATTGGAGGCGATGAAGGACGTGTTAATCTGCGATAAGTCTGGTTAAGGTGATAAAAACCGTTATAAACCAGAATTTCCGAATGGGGAAACCCACCCTTTTTAGGGTATCGTATAGTGAATACATAGCTATGCGAAGCGAACCCGGAGAACTGAAACATCTAAGTACCCGGAGGAAAAGAAATCAACCGAGATTTCCTAAGTAGCGGCGAGCGAACGGGAAACAGCCGAATCAGCATGGTTTAGTGGAATGCTCTGGAAAGTGCAACGATAGTGGGTGATAGTCCCGTACACGACAAGCCATGTTGGACATATTAAGTAGGTCGGGGCACGAGAAACCTTGACTGAAGATAGGGGGACCATCCTCTAAGGCTAAATACTCCCAATTGACCGATAGTGAACCAGTACCGTGAGGGAAAGGCGAAAAGAACCCCTGTGAGGGGAGTGAAATAGAACCTGAAACCGTATACGTACAAGCAGTAGGAGCAGACTTGTTCTGTGACTGCGTACCTTTTGTATAATGGGTCAACGACTTATATTTTGTAGCAAGGTTAACCGAATAGGGGAGCCGTAGGGAAACCGAGTCTTAACTGGGCGAATAAGTTGCAAGGTATAGACCCGAAACCCGGTGATCTAGCCATGGGCAGGTTGAAGGTTGAGTAACATCAACTGGAGGACCGAACCCACTAACGTTGAAAAGTTAGGGGATGACCTGTGGCTAGGAGTGAAAGGCTAATCAAACCGGGAGATAGCTGGTTCTCCCCGAAATCTATTTAGGTAGAGCCTCGGACGAATACTTACGGGGGTAGAGCACTGTTTGGGCTAGGGGGCCATCCCGGCTTACCAACCCCATGCAAACTCCGAATACCGTAAAGTAATATCCGGGAGACACACGGCGGGTGCTAACGTTCGTCGTGGAGAGGGAAACAACCCAGACCGCCAGCTAAGGTCCCAAAGTTTATGCTAAGTGGGAAACGATGTGGGAAGGCTTAGACAGCTAGGAGGTTGGCTTAGAAGCAGCCACCCTTTAAAGAAAGCGTAATAGCTCACTAGTCGAGTCGGCCTGCGCGGAAGATGTAACGGGGCTAAGCATAACACCGAAGCTGCGGTAGCGAATTTATTCGCTAGGTAGGGGAGCGTTCTGTAAGTGGCTGAAGGTGCATTGAGAAGTGTGCTGGACATATCAGAAGTGCGAATGTTGACATGAGTAACGATAATGGGGGTGAAAAACCCCCACGCCGAAAGACCAAGGGTTCCTATCCCATGCTAATCAGGGTAGGGTAAGTCGGCCCCTAAGGCGAGGCAGAAATGCGTAGTCGATGGGAAACAGATTAATATTTCTGTACTTTTAATCATTGCGATGGGGGGACGGAGAAGGCTAGGTGAGCACGGCGATGGTTGTCCGTGTGAAAGTATGTAGGTAGGCTGCTTAGGTAAATCCGGGCGGCTAATACTGAGATACGAGACGAGTCACTAAGGTGATGAAGTCATTGATGCCATACTTCCAGGAAAAGCCTCTAAGCTTCAGATGATTAAGAACCGTACCCCAAACCGACACAGGTGGTCAGGTAGAGAATACTAAGGCGCTTGAGAGAACTCGGGTGAAGGAACTAGGCAAAATGGTACCGTAACTTCGGGAGAAGGTACGCCCACATTAGGTGAAGGCACTTGCTGTCGGAGCTGAAGTGGGTCGCAGTGACCTGGTGGCTGCAACTGTTTATTAAAAACACAGCACTCTGCTAAATCGAAAGATGACGTATAGGGTGTGACACCTGCCCGGTGCCGGAAGGTTAATTGATTGGGTTATCGCAAGAGAAGCTCATGATCGAAGCCCCGGTAAACGGCGGCCGTAACTATAACGGTCCTAAGGTAGCGAAATTCCTTGTCGGGTAAGTTCCGACCTGCACGAATGGTGTAATGATGGCCACGCTGTCTCCACCCGAGACTCAGTGAAATTGAAATCGCAGTGAAGATGCTGTGTACCCGCGGCTAGACGGAAAGACCCCGTGAACCTTTACTACAGCTTGACACTGAACATTGAGCCTACATGTGTAGGATAGGTGGGAGGCTATGAAACTTGGACGCCAGTTCAGGTGGAGCCATCCTTGAAATACCACCCTTGTATGTTTGATGTTCTAACATTGGCCCCTTATCGGGGTTGTGGACAGTGTCTGGTGGGTAGTTTGACTGGGGCGGTCTCCTCCCAAAGAGTAACGGAGGAGCACGAAGGTTTGCTAAGTACGGTCGGACATCGTACGGTTAGTGTAATGGTAGAAGCAAGCTTAACTGCGAGACAGACACGTCGAGCAGGTACGAAAGTAGGTCATAGTGATCCGGTGGCTCTGTATGGAAGGGCCATCGCTCAACGGATAAAAGGTACTCCGGGGATAACAGGCTGATACCGCCCAAGAGTTCATATCGACGGCGGTGTTTGGCACCTCGATGTCGGCTCATCACATCCTGGGGCTGAAGTCGGTCCCAAGGGTATGGCTGTTCGCCATTTAAAGTGGTACGCGAGCTGGGTTTAGAACGTCGTGAGACAGTTCGGTCCCTATCTGCCGTGGGCGTTGGATGATTGAGAGGGGCTGCTCCTAGTACGAGAGGACCGGAGTGGACGAACCGCTGGTGTTCGGGTTGTCATGCCAATGGCATTGCCCGGTAGCTACGTTCGGAATCGATAACCGCTGAAAGCATCTAAGCGGGAAGCGAGCCTCGAGATGAGTCATCCCTGACAGTTTAACTGTCCTAAAGGGTCGTTGAAGACTACAACGTTGATAGGTAAGGTGTGGAAGTGCTGTGAGGCATTAAGCTAACTTATACTAATTGCCCGTGAGGCTTAACCATACAACGCTTAAGTGTTCTTGAGCACTGATGGTCAAAATTATTAAAACAATATTACCTTATTTTAAAGTACTGCTGATGCGGTGCTGGCTTTCTAATTGTTAAGACAATTTAAGTAAGCGGTGTTTATTAAACATCGATTACAAACAGCTTTGCCTGGTGGCAATAGCGCTGTGGAACCACCTGACTCCATTTCGAACTCAGAAGTGAAACGCAGCTGCGGCGATGGTAGTGTAGCATTTGCTATGCGAGAGTAGCTCACCGCCAGGCTCCCAATTGAATAATCCCATAACCGAAAGGTTGTGGGATTTTTTTCGTTTAGAATTCCTTAAAACCATCAAGGTGGCCGCTCCTGGGCATCCTGCCTGCGCGGCACTTGAGCATCCTGCTCTGCGCCGGGGTTTTTATTGCCTCAAATTTATACCCAACCACCACGATTCACTGCTTCGTCGCGGTTTATTTCGTTTAGAATTCCCTAAAACCATCAAGGCGGCCTAGCTTGGGAAAGTAATAGTGAATTGAGTTCCTTTAGCTTTATGGCTTTCGAGTACAACGCTTCCGTGTAATGACGTTGCTACTATATTAAAGATAATATGACCTCCCAAACCACTTCCGCCACTACCTCGTTTTGTTGTGTAAAAAGGATCAAAGAATTTCTTTTTTTGTTCTTTATCCATTCCTTTGCCATTATCACTGTATATAAATTCGAGGTTGCCTTTCTTCTTAGATACTTTAATTTCTATTGTTCCACTTTCTATATCTTCAAAACCATGGATTAGAGAGTTTGTAATAAGATTTGTAAATAACTGAGATATTGCGCCAGGGTGTGTAAGACTATCGATGTCGTCTGCGCAATCAATGACGATTTTATGCTTTGTCTTTCGGATAATTGGATGTAGGGAATGGATAATTTCTTCAAGATAGGTCTTGATGTTAATAACTCGTTTGCTTTCAGACGATTGGTCTACTGCAATTTGTTTGAAGCTAGAAATTAACGTGGCAGCACGATTTACGTTACTTTTTATGATTTCACAAGTCTCGCCTACGTCGTCAACAAAATTATTAAATTGTTTTTCGGTAACCGTACCCGCATCGACTGCCATTCTGAATCTAACATGTTCCTCTAGCAAGTTTGAAATACCTGTAACGCAGATACCTAGCGGTGTATTAATTTCATGTGCAACTCCCGCGACTAAACCGCCGAGTGATGCCATTTTGTCTTTTTGAAGAATTTCGGCTCTTAAAAGCTTTTCTTCTTCTACAATCTTTTTCTGCTTAACTAAAATATTTATATTTGAGCCAACAAATGTTAATACTTCTAAGTCGCGCTCTGAATAAACGTATTCAGATGTGTAACTTTGCACAATAATCAAACCAATAACCGTTCCATCGTCAACAATAGGAACGCCTATCCAGCTTTTACACATAGTGCCGTAGATACGATCGATCTCACCTTTGTCTTGTAGCTCAATTATTTGTTGTTCATTTAATCTAATCGGAGCTTGTCTTTTTATTGCGTATGCGGATAGGCCTCTGCCAATATCTATTTTTTTGCCATAGAACGTATTACCGTCTTTTTCATCTACAAAATACGTAATATTCATAATATGAGACTCTGAATCAATTTCAGCAATCGCAATATTTTTAGCAAATACTACTTCACTTATGATCGCATGTAATTTTTTATATAATTCAGATAATTTATATCGCTCTGTAATTAGTGCAGATATTTTAATTAAAGCATGAATTATTTGTTTATCAGAAACGGAAGATGGAATTGTATCTATTGTCTCCATTTTAAGTTCCTTCTATCTCAGTTAGACTTTCATTCGCGGTAATAAGCTCATCAATGGATTCAAAAAAAGCGTCAACGACAATCGGATCAAAGTGCTTTCCTTTTTGATTTTCTATTAACTTTAATACGTCATCTAAAGTCCAAGCTGGTTTATAGCAACGTTTATGTAGCAACGCATCGAAGACATCGGCGACAGCTACTATCCTTGAGAATATATGAATTTCGTCACCTTTTAAGCCTAGCGGATAACCACTACCGTCATATTTTTCATGATGTTGATAAGCTATAGTTGCCGCAGCGTTTATAATGGGAAGGTCTGATCCTCCTAGTATCTCAAAACCAATATGCGCATGCTGTTTCATTATCTCGAATTCAGATACTTCCAATTTACCGGGTTTTAATAGAATGCTATCGGGCGTGGCTATTTTACCTATGTCATGCATTGGGGTCGCTAACTCTAAAATCTCACAATCATAACTTGGTAAACCTAATCGTTTAGCTATGATCCCAGAAAATAATGACATTCTTCGTATATGATTGCCTGATTCTTTTGATCTAGATTCAACTGCATTGCCTAGTCTATTTATAACTTCTGCTTGTGTCCGCTGAACTTCACTTTTCATCATGAGGTTATCAAAAGCAATCCCCGCACTTCTGCAAAACATCTGAAGTAATTGAATATCTAATTCTTCAATATGATCAATATCAACACCTTTAAGATAAATTAAGCTTTCTTGTGTGGATAATGAAGGGAGGTAGGCTATGAATATATCATCTTCAAAAACGGACTCTTTAAGCTTTATTGCAGTATTCATTAAGCGCTTTACAACATCATCTAGGTGTTTATCGACATTCGTTCCTATCTGCGTAATCACTTTATAGTCACTGTTATCATAAATAGTGCCGCCAGCATTCGTTATTTTGATTAATGCACCTTGCTGCTCAAATCTCAAAATAGACAACACTTGCTGCAGGAGACCTTGAAAAAAGCTAGTTAATTTTTGCTCTTCCATTACGTGTGCTGTAGCTTCAATTACTTTCTTTAATCCTTCTTTAAACAGTTGTTCATGTTGTCTTGAACTTTCTATTTCAATAAGATCTCTATATCCCCTTAGGGCGCAAGTAACAGCAGTAAACAGCCGTCTTCTGTCTAACTCTGTTTTTTGTTTATAATCGTTAATGTCATAGTCCATTATCACCTGTTCTTCAGGGGCTTGTCCTGGCTGACCTGTTCGTAAAATAATTCTAGTTAAATTATTCTTTTGTTGTAGGCGTAACCATTTTACAAACTGAAGTCCGGCGTCGTCCGTTTCCATTACTACATCTAAAAATATTAAGCCGATGTGTGCGTGGGTAGACATAATGTCTTTCGCTTCTTTAGCACTATAAGCACTAATAAATTCGATTTCCTTACCTTCAAATGTATATCGTTTTAACGCTAGCTTGGTAATGGAATGAATATCCGGCTCGTCGTCAACAATTAAAACCTTCCAAAAGCCTGATGAGTCATTAGATTCGAACTTATTTAAAAAACTTAAGGTCATAGTACGTCTTTAATTTAGACTAAGGTTCTTTAAATATAGACCTATTTTCTGAACGAGGTACGCGAATATTGTATTGAAATTCGAATCTAAAATTTGATATGAATAGAAAATAAGAAAGAGTTTGTGGAATAGAGTAAAGGACAATAAATGGGCATAAAAAAACCGATAGTTTAGATTACTACCGGCTTTGAATGCTATAAGCTTGATTTATTCAGGCGTTACTTTGCTTTAGGAAGCACAATTTTTGGCTCTTTAGCTTGCTTGTATAATACTAAAGTTTTACCTATTAGCTGCACTTTAACGGCTTTGCTCTCACGAACAATAGCGTCTACATATAAGTTCAACTCTTCACGATCTTCGGCTGGTACTTTTACTTTAATAAGTTCGTGAATTTCTAGAGAGTTTTCTATTTCAGCTAAAACACCTTCGGTGAAACCGTTAGCACCAAGTTGAACAACAGGCTTTAGTGAATGAGCTTCACCACGTAAAAATTGGATTTGTTTATTAGTTAATTTCATCTAGTCTCAAATTTAACAATGATAATTACTTGAATTAACGATATTCTACCCCACCTTAAGCTTATTACCAATTTATAAACATACTTATGGCAAAAGATAAACGTTCGGCTAGCAGTAAACGCTGGTTAGAAGAGCACGTAAATGACAAGTACGTAAAAGAAGCTAATAAACGTGGACTGCGATCACGTGCCTACTTCAAAATAGAAGAGCTTCAAAAAAAAGACAAGTTAATGAAGCCTGGTGATACAGTGGTGGATTTAGGTGCAGCACCTGGAGGTTGGTCCCAATATGCGGCCGACTTTATAGGTGACTCAGGAACTTTAATTGCTTGTGACATTTTGCCTATGGACCCGATAGTAGGCGTTGACTTTTTACAAGGCGATTTTAGAGAAGAAAGTGTTCTAAATGCATTACTTGAACGTATTGATGGACGAACAGTAGACCTTGTAATGTCAGACATGGCTCCTAATTTAAGTGGCAACGATGCAATTGATCAGTCTGGTTCGATGTATCTTGTTGAGTTAGCGTTAGATATGTGTAATCAAGTGTTAGGTAAAGACGGCAAGTTTGTTGTTAAAGTTTTTCAAGGTGAAGGTTTTGATCAGTTTGTTAAAGATATTCGGGCTGCATTTAAAACAGTAAAAGTTAGAAAACCGGATTCGTCCCGAGCAAGGTCTCGAGAGGTGTACGTAGTAGCGACAGGTTACAAACTGTAGTAATCTTCAATTAATTAATTAATAACAGGAAGAGGTTATTCCTTTGAGTGATATGGCTAAAAATTTAATAATTTGGTTAGTAGTTGCCGTCGCGTTGATGTCAGTGTTTAACAACATTACACCGAGCGAGTCTGCTGGGGGCGCCGAAAACTACACCCAATTCATAAAGGATGTTCGTCAAGGACAAATTCGTGAAGTAAAAATATCAGATCGTCAAATAAAAGGCATAAAGCGTAGCGGAGACAAATTCGAAACGTTAATCCCAACTGCTTATGACAAAGACTTGTTGAACGACCTTATTGAAAACGATGTTCGAATCATAGGTGTTCCGCCAGAAGAGCCATCATTGTTTACGTCTATACTGATTTCTTGGTTCCCAATGCTACTTTTAATAGGCGTTTGGATATTCTTTATGCGACAAATGCAGGGCGGCGGTGGCAAAGGCGCTATGTCGTTTGGTAAGAGTAAAGCTCGTTTAATGGGTGAAGATCAGATTAAAACAACATTTAAAGATGTTGCAGGTTGTGATGAAGCCAAAGAAGAAGTTCAAGAGTTAGTCGACTATTTAAAAGATCCTTCTAAGTTCCAAAAATTAGGCGGAAAGATACCGAAAGGCGTCTTAATGGTTGGACAGCCTGGTACCGGTAAAACCTTACTTGCTAAGGCCGTTGCTGGTGAAGCGAAAGTACCGTTTTTCGCAATATCGGGTTCTGATTTTGTCGAGATGTTTGTTGGTGTAGGTGCATCTCGCGTACGAGATATGTTCGAGCAAGCTAAAAAGGCTGCACCTTGTATTATATTCATTGATGAAATCGATGCTGTAGGTCGTCAACGTGGCGCTGGTATGGGCGGTGGTCATGATGAAAGAGAGCAAACGCTTAACCAGATGCTTGTTGAAATGGATGGGTTTGAAGGGAACGAGGGTATAATCGTTATTGCGGCAACTAACCGTCCTGACGTATTAGATCCAGCGTTACTGCGCCCAGGTCGTTTTGACCGTCAAGTTGTTGTTGGTTTACCAGACGTACGTGGCCGTGAACAAATCTTAAATGTTCATATGCGTAAGGTTCCACTTGGTAATGATGTTGAACCTGCATTAATAGCCCGAGGAACACCTGGTTTTTCTGGTGCAGACTTAGCTAACTTAGTCAACGAAGCTGCGTTGTTCGCAGCGCGAAGCAATAAACGCTTAGTTGATATGACCGACTTTGAGAAAGCAAAAGACAAAATCATGATGGGTGCTGAACGTAAAACCATGGTTATGGATGATGCAGAAAAAGAAATGACTGCATATCACGAAGCCGGCCATGCAATTGTTGGTCGTATGGTTCCAGAACATGACCCAGTTTATAAAGTGAGTATTATTCCTCGTGGACGTGCGCTAGGTGTGACGATGTACTTGCCTGAAAAGGATCGTTTTAGTCACTCGAAACAACACCTTGAGAGTAACATTTCTAGTCTTTACGGTGGTCGTCTTGCTGAACAAATTATTTACGGAGATGAAAAAGTATCTACCGGCGCGTCAAATGATATTGAAAGAGCGACAGATTTAGCGTCAAAAATGGTTACACAATGGGGCCTGTCGGATAAACTAGGACCGTTGTTGTATGCAGAAGAAGAAGGTGAAATATTCATGGGCAGAAGCTCAGCGAAACATAAGAATATTTCAGACGAAACCGCGCGTCTAATTGACAAAGAAGTGCGTGCAATAATTGATAAAAATTATGATAGAGCGCGTCAAATTCTTCTGGATAATATGGATATTCTTCACTCGATGAAAGATGCATTAATGAAGTATGAAACCATTGATGCGAAACAAATCGACGACCTAATGGCCCGTAGAGAAGTACGTGAACCAGCGGGTTGGAGTGATAAAGGCGACAAGCCAAGTAACTCAGATGAAACGAAATCGGAAGACAAAAAGTCTGAAGAAGGTGCGTCATCCAACACTGAGCAACCAAAAGACGCTTAAGTTAGTTCTAGTTTGAAAAGGCTCCTTTAAGGGGCCTTTTTTGATTTATTGGTATGTAAACAATCTATTTAGAGACCAGAATTATGTCAGTATTAGACGTAACTTCAAGCCCCGTCATTATGGGCGTGTTAAATGTAACACCAGATTCTTTTTCCGATGGTGGGCGTTTTAATTCAATTGATAGAGCAGTTAAGCAAGCCGAACAAATGTTAATGGCAGGCGCAGGCATAATAGATATTGGTGGCGAATCTACCCGCCCGGGAGCACCTAAAGTTGATGTTCAAACTGAACTTGCTCGAGTTATACCCGTTATAAAAAAGCTCAAGTCTGAATTCAATTGTAAAATATCGTTAGATACCTCAAAAGCAGAGGTAATGTCAGAGGGTTTAACGGCAGGCATTGACGTTATTAATGACGTTTGTGCTCTCAGTCAGCCCGGCACTATGGAGGTAGTAGCACAATCGGATGTTCCAATTTGTTTAATGCACATGCAGGGCACGCCACAAACTATGCAAAACAAGCCCACATATCGAGACTTAATCTCGGACATAAAAATATTCTTTGATGAAAAAATCAGAGAATGTGGCGATGCAGGCATTGAAAAGAGCAGGTTATGGCTTGATCCTGGTTTCGGTTTTGGTAAAACATTAGCCGATAATTATCAGCTTCTAAATGATCTTGATCAATTTGTTACATATAAATTGCCCATACTGGCTGGTTTATCAAGAAAATCCATGATTGGTAATTTATTAAATGTAGAAACAAATGATAGAATGTTGGGAAGCGTAATCGCTGCCACATTAGCCCTGACAAAAGGCGCTAATGTTCTTCGAGTTCACGACGTTGCAGAAACTCAACAGGCAGTAACTATATACAATGCAATGAGCAAAGGAATTATTAATGAGTAAAAAGTATTTCGGTACAGACGGTATTCGAGGCTTAGTAGGTCAAGGCGCAATCACTCCAGAGTTTGCGTTAAAATTAGGTTGGGCTGCAGGCAAAGTTTTTGCTAGCAACGGTAATCGCAAAGTACTCATTGGGAAGGACACCCGTATTTCAGGTTATATGTTGGAAACCGCCTTAGAATCTGGACTAATTGCTGCTGGTGTCGATGTTGGTTTGTTAGGCCCTATGCCAACGCCTGCTATCTCTTATTTAACACAAACATTCCGCGCAGACGCAGGGATTGTTATTAGTGCATCACATAACCCTTATTACGATAACGGAATAAAGTTTTTCTCAGCAGAGGGAACTAAATTACCAGACGACGTAGAACATGAAATTGAAAGCATGTTAGAGCAACCTTTAACGTGTGTTGAGTCGGAAAAATTGGGTAAAGCATTCAGAATAAATGATGCTGCTGGCCGCTACATAGAATTCTGTAAAAGTCGCTTCTCAGAAGATTCATTAAAAGGCATGAAAGTAGTTGTCGATACAGCCAATGGTGCAACGTATCATATTGCACCGAATGTATTTAGAGAACTTGGCGCTGAAGTAATTTCGATCTTTGCCGAGCCAAACGGATTAAATATTAACGATCATTGTGGTGCAACTCATACAGATGCCTTAAGACAAGCTGTAATCCAGCATAACGCTGACGTAGGCATTGCATTAGATGGTGATGGTGACCGACTTATCATGGTTGACGAGAACGGTATTGAAGTTGATGGCGACGAACTTGTATTCATCCTCGCCCGTCAAGCATTGAAAAAAGGCGAATTAAAAGGCGGTGTTGTTGGTACATTGATGTCTAATTTAGGTTTAGAGGTTGCGCTGAAAAAGCTCAGCATTCCTTTTAAACGCGCTAATGTCGGCGACCGTTACGTTATGCAATTACTCAAAGAAAACGGTTGGACTATCGGTGGTGAGTCGTCTGGTCATGTAATTAATTTAGACCATATCCCTACGGGCGATGGCACAATCTCCGCAGTCCAAATATTAGCGGCGATTGTTGATACTGGTATGACATTGTCAGAACTAAAATCAGGAATGGAAAAATACCCACAAAAACTTATCAATGTTCGAACTGGTATTAATAAATACCCATTGGAAGTTGAAGAAGTTAAGCTTGCAATACAAGCAGCTGAGGTAGAACTTGGCGATGAAGGTCGCATATTAATACGTAAATCTGGAACCGAGCCGCTAATAAGAGTGATGACTGAAGGTAAAGATGCGAAATTAATAAAAGAAGTTGCACAAAAAGTCGCCGATAAAGTCGCCGCTCATGCAGAATAACGAATCCATTACTTGTACTTTTGGCGCAGTTTGTTAATATCTCGCCGCTTAAATAAAGGAGAGGCTAATGGCCATTCGATTACCGCTTGTTGTAGCGAATTGGAAGCTTAATGGCGACCGCCAATTGTTAACAGATATGGTTAGCAGTATCCAACAATTAGATGCTGATAGTGTAGAGACAGTAATATGTCCTCCGTTTGTCTATCTTTCTGAAGATACACAAGGCGTTAAAAAAGGCGCTCAAACGATTTCCGTTCATGACTCTGGTGCTTACACCGGCGAAATTTCTGGAAGAATGTTGAGGGATGTTGGCTGTCAGTATGTTATTGTAGGTCACTCAGAGCGTCGCTCTTTATTTGGTGAAACAAATGATGTCGTTGCGAAGAAAGTTTTAGCAACACTTGCTGCCGGACTTATACCAATTATTTGTGTTGGTGAAACAGACGAGCAAAGAGAAAATGGTGAAACAACAGCCGTTATAACTGAACAAGTTAAATCAGCTATTGACGCATTACCAAATTACTCTGATAGTGTTGTTTTTGCTTATGAGCCTGTATGGGCTATAGGCACAGGTAAAACAGCTAGTGGCGAACAGGCTGAAGAAGTTCACGCAATGATTCGTAAAACATTAGCGGGATATAGCCAAGAATTAGCAGACTTAACGCGCATTTTATATGGTGGTAGCGTTAAGGCAGAAAATAGTGAAGAATTGTTTTCCAAGGAAAACATCGACGGCGGCCTAATCGGTGGCGCGAGTTTAGATGTGGAAGCGTTCACAAACATTTGTAAAAACGCAGTAGCTTAAGGTAAAAGCATGTACGAGATTTTAATAGTAGTATATTTGATCATAGCGATCGCTCTAGTTGGATTAATTTTAATTCAACAAGGTAAAGGCGCTGATATGGGTGCATCATTCGGTGCCGGTGCGTCAGCAACATTATTTGGTTCAAGCGGTTCTGGTAACTTCTTAACAAAAACCACAACATTTTTAGCGACAGCATTTTTTATCCTAAGTATCTTCTTAGGAAGCATGACAGCAAATTCTGTTAAGCAAGAAGATGAGTTTAGTGACCTTTCTGTACCTACAGAAACAGCGCCAGCTGCACAGTCAGAATTACCTGCAGAAATTCCTGTCGGTGATGCGCCTAAAACAGACGGTTCGGACGAAGTTCCTGTAAACTAACTGTAACGCATAATAATTTAGCGGTTGTGCTGAAATTGGTAGACAGGCAGCGTTGAGGTCGCTGTGTTCGAAAGGACGTGAGGGTTCAAGTCCCTCCAACCGCACCATTATTAGGTTCATGTAGAACCACAAAGAGTCAGAATAGCTAGGTAAAATCAGCGTTCTGGCTTTTTTTATGTCCAATGAAAATTAATTACGGACAATGACGCTATCTGCACGACAAACTAAAGGTGAAAGTAAGTTAGATATCCTGTAGAATCCGCGCCCTTTATTTTCAAAGTGAGTAGCAGTTTTAATGATAGGTTTTGACTACGGGACATCGAATTGCGCGGTTGCGACCATGCATAATGGGCGACCGGAAATGTTAACATTGGGCGATCATGGGAAGTTCATGGCGTCGTCGCTATATGCTCCTAGTCGTGACGTTATCGCGAACTGGTTACATAAAAATATCAATGCTGCTCATCAACAAACCTTCTTAGACTCACGCAGATACCTCATATCAAAAGGGCAAGAAGCTCTAGAAGATCTTCGTTATGACGGTATAGCTGAACATTTATCTTTTGGTAAACAGGCTTTGGCAAGGTATTTAGAAGACCCAAGTGAAGGTTATTATATAAAGTCACCTAAATCATTTTTAGGTACGAGCGGGCTGTTACCTCAACAAATTGTATTTTTTGAACATATTGTTGCCTCTATGATGGCGCATGTAAAAAATTTAGTAGAAAAGCAATTAGAACGCGAGGTAACAAAAGTAGTCATTGGTAGACCAATAAACTTCCAAGGACGAAATAGTGAACAAAGTAACAAACAAGCTATCGACGTTCTCACAAATGCTGCTAGACATGTTGGCTATAAAGATATTGAATTTCAATTTGAGCCTGTAGCGGCTGGTTTCGAATACGAAGCAAGCCTAACCAAAGAAACGCGAGTATTAGTCGTCGACATAGGCGGTGGTACAACGGACTGCTCTATGTTGCTTATGGGGCCAGAACTAAAGAGTAAAACTGACCGAAGCGATGCATTATTAGGACATAGTGGTTTAAGAGTTGGTGGTAATGATTTTGATATCCAGTTAGCGCTCAAAGGCGTCATGCCTAATTTAGGTATGAACGGAAAGTTGAAGTCTGGCAAGCCGATGCCAGTTAACAGCTACTTTAAAGCGGTTGCAATTAATGATGTTAATGCACAAACTGACTTTTATAGTGACAGTAATGGACGATTTTTAAAGCAATTGATGCGAGACTCGGAACAACCAGAAATATTATCTAGATTCCTCAAAGCGTACGATGAAAAACTTAGCTATCAGCTAGTGAACAGCGCTGAACAAGCAAAAATTGCCCTAACAGATGCTTCAAATGTTAATATTGACCTAAGTTACCTAACACCTTCTTTAGTGCAAAATGTAGATCGTGAATTGTTTCTAACCGCATCTGAAAATCAATTAAACAGTATTGCTACACTTATGACTGATGCTGTTGAGCAAGGTGGCGTTGAGCCCGACGTAATATTTGTAACCGGCGGTACAGCTAAATCTCCTGTTATTAATGACTTTATTAAATCGAAGTTTAATAATAAACCTGTGGTCATTGGTGATCATTTTGGTAGTGTCACTGCAGGTTTAAGTCGCTGGGCTGAAACCATTTTTAGCTGATAGGAATACATTAAACTTGACTAGTAACACGCTTAAATACATCAGCCACTATCCACCGTCGATCATTACGTCGGTGGAACGCTTGATTAGCGAACAAAATTTAACTGCGTACCTACGAAATAAGTATCCAAAAGTACATTCGTTCAAAAATGATAAATTGTTGCGAGACTACGTGTTAGATAAAAAGTCTCAACACTTAAAAAAAAGTCTTCCTGTTAGCAAAGTCGAATACGACAACAAGTTACACGTTGTTAAAAACGCCCTTGGTACACACACGAGTATCGCTCGCGTGCAGGGAAATAAATTAAAACGTAAATATGAAATACGAATTAGTTCTATATTTAAAAATGCACCAGAACCATTTTTAGCTATGATAGTGGTTCATGAACTTGCACATTTTAAAGAAGCAGAACACAACAAAGCGTTCTATAAGCTTTGCGAATATATGTTGCCGGATTATCATCAACTTGAGTTAGATGTCCGCCTTTTCCTCACTCACTTAGAGTTGATAGGTGATATTTATTAATTTACAAAGGGTTCATCTAAAAATTAAGTTGTAACGTAAAAGTATAAAAAAATAGGAGTTTTTATGGCGAGTAATACGTACAACCCTCCAAAGGTATGGACCTGGGAAAACGAAAATGGTGGCGAATGGGCTAGTCTCAATAGACCTGATTCAGGCGCTAGATTTGACAAGTCGTTACCCGTTGGCAAGCATCCTTTTCAACTGTACTCATTGGCAACACCCAACGGAGTAAAAGTTACGGTAATGTTCGAAGAGCTTCTAGCAGCAGGGTTTCAAGAGGCGGAATACGATGCACATCTAGTTAAAATTCAAGATGCAGAGCAATTTAGTAGTGGTTTTGTATCTGTAAATCCAAACTCTAAGATACCTGCGTTAGTCGATAAATCTGGCAATAAAGACATTAATATCTTTGAGTCAGGTGCAATACTGCTCCATCTTGCAGAAAAATTTAACGCCTTTATTCCAAGTTCAACGGAGGAGCGTGCGGCGTGTTTGTCTTGGTTATTTTGGCAAGTAGGAAGCGGCCCTTACTTAGGTGGTGGCTTTGGTCACTTTTATGCTTACGCACCAGAAAAATTTGAATATCCAATCGACCGCTTCACGATGGAAACAAAACGTCAGTTAGATGTTTTGGATAAACATTTAGCCAACAATGAATATATGGTTGGAAAAGATTATACAATTGCTGATATGGCTATATGGCCTTGGTATGGCGCACTAGTACTTGGCCACCTTTATGACGCAGCAGAGTTTTTAAACGTAAGTAGCTATAAAAACTTGGTTGCTTGGGCTGAAAAAATTGAACAAAGACCTGCAGTGAAACGCGGAAAAATCGTCAATAAAACATGGGGTGATGAAAGTGAACAACTGCACGAACGTCACTCACACGAAGACTTCAATAATAATTAACTTCAAATAACACAGTGTTACATGCAAGGTAGGTATAAGTTTGTACCTATCTTGCACCTCGTTTGTTTTTAATATCGCGCCCAAACATTTCTATACTATGCTAAAAGATAGGTATAGGAAGTTGGAGTGCAACATTGAACAAAATATCGGTTCTTTTAGTATTTACCATAGTGTTTTATGCACCAGGTATATTTGCGCTTAATGGCGAAACTATATCCTTCGAAATACAAGCACTACCGGCCTACGAAAAACACGATGAAGTTCGCCTTCCATCATCTGTACCTTTCGAATATCAATCTCATCAATATTATTTAAGGCTTTTAGAGTTGGCCTTAATAAAGACACAAAAAGAATTTGGGCCTTATAAAATATCATTTGTCGATTTGCCGTTTTACCAGAGCAGGGCTTTACAAGAACTGGATATAGAAGACAGTATTAATGTTTATTGGAGTGTAGCTACAGATAAACGAGAAGAGCAGGCCACGGCGATTAAAGTCCCTCTACTAAAGGGACTATTGGGGTATAGAATATCTCTAATATTAAAAGAAAAATATGCGATGTTCCGTCGCTTAAATGATCCTCGGAAGTTACAAGAGTTAATTGCAGCGCAAGGTTATGATTGGCCAGACTATTCAATTTTAAAGCATAATGAGTTTAATGTTGTAGGTATAAGTGTGTATGACTCTATTTTGGAATTACTGCACAAGCAGCGAGTTGATCACTTTCCTCGCGGAGTTGAGGAAGCAATGCGTGAAGTTGAGCAGAGAGAGGACTCCGCAATTACCTTAGAGCCAAAATTCATGTTGTATTACCCGTCGTATATTTACTTTTTTGTAGGTAAAAAGAACGTTCGCTTAGCAAAACGAATTGAAAAGGGTTTATTGTTAGCTCATAAAGACGGAAGTTTAGAGGAACTGTTTGAGCAGTTTATTCAAGTTGACGAAATTTCGAAGAAGGTGAATGTTAAAAATAGAAAAATAATTAGACTGGACAATCCTTTGTCAACGTCAAAGCCGTTAATAGAGGTGAAACCGATATGGCCGGTTCCTCAAAAAGTTAATAACAAGTTATTAGTACCGAACAAATCTTCTTACAGTGACTCTTTGATTGCAGACTTAGTGGTTTCTAACAACAGGATATAATTATCGTAAATAGACTTTATTGTTGTTTCATCCTGCTCTTTACCTGCCTTTTCTAAAATAGCAGACTGCTCTTGTACTTTAAAAGCACCAACGCTTGCAGCTGCACCTTTTATACTATGACATGCCTTACCAAACCCAATCCAATCACCTAAGTTAAAAAGTTGTCTAATAACGGGAATATCTTGCTCTAATTGCACAATAAACATAGCAAGAACGTCATTGAATAATTGTTCATCGTCCATACAATTAGTTAGTCCAGTTTTCGTATCTAAACCTTCTATTGTTTGTAATGCATCGATTGTCATTCTTATATTTCCATTTAAGTGTTTAGTTAAAGAACCGTTAATCTAAATATAAAACGATTAGATACTTGGTAACTCATTATAGACTATAACAAATAGTAAATGACGCTAAAACCCGGTTACCAATCAGTTGCCCAGTCTTTAAGCTCAATTACATCATTTACTTGAACGTTGCTCATAAAGTCTTTATCAAGAGACTCAGCAATAGCCGAGTTTTCATATACTTGGGTGATTTTCACTCTATATGGACTAATAACAAAGTTGGTAAGTAAATTACCACTATTATCTACGATATCAGCACGATACGAAACTCTATACTCTTGACCAACATATACACCTTGTCCACGGCCAATATTAAGTTGTATTTGTTTACCTTCTTGTATCGCTAAAATTTTACTTTGTAACTGTTGGCAGCTCAATTGACTTAATATATCGTCTCGCATATCGGTAAGGTTTCGTTCTATTGCGCTACCATATTCAGAGTTCCAAAACTTACGGCTGCTCACATTAACCGAGTCTCTTTTATCAAACGTCCAGTCAGCCTCTGTTCTAAAACGATTTTGATAAATGACCTCGTGCGTAAGCGCATTGGCAATCATTAAATCAAATGTAAAAAACCGCTCAAATTCATCATCTTCCCAGAAGCTAAAACTGTTCGATACATCGCCGAATGACAAGTCGCTAATACGACCAAACATTACAAATTGCGTATTTGCATTCTGTGCAACAGCGTCGATAAGTTCATGTCGAACACGCCCTTGCTGTTCAAAATCGATATTTACGTTTAGCTTTTTTTCAAACCAAGCGACGGGATATATTGTTGAACTCCCGGATTGCAACATAGATAAGATCTTTCTAGGGATTTCTTTCTCTAGGCCGTATAAACCACCAATTTTTGCATGTTCCCAATGCTGAATAGGGAATTGAGTAATGGCGACTTTTTTACCGAATTCAGCAGCGTAACAAGCTCGTTCTTCCGGGAATATATCAGCTCGAATAGTTACAGAAATAGAGTCACCGCGTTGTAGTTCACTGACTATTTCTATTCTATTTACTGCACCGTTTGATCGCACTTGGATTGAGTCATCGACCAAAAGACCTTTTGAGATTTGCTGAATACTCGAAACATTCGCGCCAGAAAATAGCATTGCTTGCTTAACGGCATCTTGCATCGCTCGATTTTTAGCGCTCGCTACATCACCGTGGCGAACTCGAGCTTGCCCGGTGGCCTCGTACCAATCAGCAATCGTTGTTGCTGAAAATGCTGATAGAGTCATAAATACGATAAATTTTACAAACGAATTAGTCATGGCTTTGGTCTCAGTGCTAAATTCTACGATGTGGCCGTCAAACTATTGTCACCTGACAAACCAAGCGACAAAGGCCTTACATTTAAACTAGTGTAAAACTGCAATTTATAGACCAGTCTTATAAGTTCGTTTGATATTATTGGGGTTGGTGGAAGTGGCCTAAAATTTGAATAACAATATTTACTTTATGATCCGTGCTTGAGACGACAAGATGACTATTCGATTTATTATTATTTTATTTGTAGCACTAAGTGCTGGTGGATGTACGTCCTTACTGGATAAGCATGTTAGTTGGGAATATGAAAAGCCTGAGCAGTTCCCCATTCTAAGAGCCGTGGGTTATGCACCAATTTCAGCACAAACCGGCAATGATCCTCAAATTCGGCAAATAATGGCAATGCGTGCATCTAAGTTAGATGCTTATCGAGAATTAGCAGAGCAAGTTTATGGCTATCAAATTAAAGGTAAGTCTGAAGTAAAAAATTTAGTTGCGCAAGATGATCAAATGAGAGCTAAAGTAGAGGGAGTTATAAGAGGTGCAAGATTAGTGAAATCTTATCCCGTTGGAGATACCTACGCCACGGAATTAGAACTTGATATGAAACTAGTTTTTGATTTGTACCGTATCAATACCCGTCCAAGAAAAATTAAGAATGTAGAATACTACTAGTTACCCACGAGATTCAGACAAGACGATTGAAACTCAAGGCAAATCACATGGTTGAATAAAACCAAACAAGTATGATTCTACTATTATTTAAATCAGCTTAAGATTAGTAGGATCTCGGTATGTTAAAAAATCCTGTTTTATGGATTGTAGTTTTATTAATAGGCATGTTGGCATTTGTATTTTGGCCAATGGAAGACAAACTGCAAGATCAGCGAAGAGGCGGTACACCGTTAGTCGAATATTCTGTCGTATCTTCGTTACCGTATAATGAGGAGATTTCAGCACTAGGTAATGCACAAGCTAACGAATCTATAGATTTAAAAGCCTACAGCACAGATAGGGTTCAATTAGTTCACTTTGATGACGGCCAGTTTGTAAAAAAAGGTCAGCTACTTGTCACAATGAAACATGATGAAGAAAAGGCAAATATTGACGAGTACAAAGCCACGCTCAATGAACATCGCCGTCAATTAAGGCGTCTGCAAGATTTAGAAAAGCAAAGCGCAACTGCTGCGAGCGCAATAGAAAAACAACAAAGCCTCATCGAGTCAACGGAAGCGCAACAACAAGTTGCAGAAGCTCGCTTTAACGAAAAATTCATTGTAGCTCCATTTTCTGGCCAAGTAGGTCTTCGACAAATTAGTCCCGGCCAACTTGTTACCAATAGCACCAATATAGTTACCTTAGACGATGTGAGCAGAATCAAAGTCGAGTTTCAGCTTCCTGAAAAATACCTAACGGAAGTTACTGTCGGTCAACAAGTACAAGCGCAACACGTCGCGTTCAAACAACCTTTTTTCGGTCAAATTGATAGTATTTCATCTCGCGTTGATAAAACGTCACGAGCTTTTTCAGTGCGAGCCATATTTAACAACGAGTCACAGTCATTACGTCCAGGTATGTTGCTTCAATTAAAGATCACGACCGAAGCTAGCAGTGCGCTTGTTATACCTGAGTCTGCAATTGTACCAATTAATAATCAGCACTTTGTCTATGTTCTCAACGACGATAACACAGTAACTAAAACTGAAATTGAAGTGGGCCGTCGTAAACCTGGAACAGCAGAGGTAATTAGCGGTTTAACGAGTGGCGACAAAGTTATTCACAAAGGGGTTTTGAAGATCAGAGATGGCGCTAGTGTTATGACACCGGAAGACAACAAGAATAAGCCTAAGGAGAGCTAATCATGTTACTTTCCGATGTGTCAGTTAAACGCCCTGTTTTTGCAACAGTAATAAACTTACTATTAGTCACATTTGGCATTGTTGCCTTCTTCATGTTGGCTTTAAGGCAATACCCGGACATTGATCCTCCCATTGTATCAGTAAGTACTTCCTATCCTGGAGCGTCAGCTGAAATAGTAGAGAGCAAAATTACCCAAATATTAGAATCTCGAATATCAGGAATCTCGGGTGTTAAAAATATTAACTCGAGCTCACGAAACGGTCGCTCAAACATCAGTATTGAGTTTAATACTAACGTTGATATTGACGCCGCTGCAAATGATGTTCGTGAACGTGTATCAAGAGCACTTCGTAGTCTGCCAGACCAAGCCTTGCCTCCTGAGGTTTACAAAGCAAATGACGATGAAGATGTGGTGGTGTGGTTCGTTTTAAACTCAGAAACCATGAACGCATTGGAACTAACTGATTATGCAAAACGGTATATTGTTGACCGCTTTGCTGTGGTTGACGGCGTTGCTCGCGTTCGTTTAGGCGGAAGCCGTGATTATTCAATGAAAGTTTGGCTAGACAAGGATGCAATGGCTGCGCGTGGCGTTACCGTCACTGATATCGAAAATGTACTTCGAAGAGAAAACGTCGAGTTGCCTGCTGGTGAAATTAAGTCTACCGATCGTAATTTTAACGTTCGAATTGCGCGGGCATATAAAACCCCAGAACAATATCAATCTATGGTCGTTGCTCGAGGCGATGATGGTTATTTGGTTCGCCTCGGTGATGTCACCAGAGTCGAGTTAACTGCACAAGATGATGAAAATACCTTCCGTGGTAACGGCGAAAACATGATTGGTTTGGGCATAATCAAACAATCAAAAGCCAATACTTTAGATGTTGTTAAAGCCGCCCGAGTCGAAATGGATAATATCCGTGCAACATTGCCTGAAGGGACACATATTGAGGACTCTTATGATTCGTCAGTATTTATCGCTAAGTCAATTGATGAAGTGTACAACACACTATTTATCGCCATATTTCTTGTTGTGCTTGTTATTTATCTATTTTTGGGCAACGTAAGAGCTACTTTTGTTCCTGCGGTAACGGTTCCTGTTGCCTTAGTATCCACCTTTACAGTTCTAATGGTGTTAGGTTTTTCGATTAACCTACTAACGTTATTAGCTTTAGTTTTGGCAATTGGTCTGGTTGTCGATGACTCCATCGTCGTTCTTGAAAATATTTACCGCCGTATGGAAGAGGGCGAGCCACCTTTATTAGCCGCTTATCGTGGGGCAAGGGAAGTTGGTTTTGCGGTTATCGCCACCACGCTTGTTTTAGTTGCGGTGTTTATTCCCCTAGTATTTTTAGAAGGCAATGTAGGGCGATTGTTTGTTGAATTTGCAATTGCAGTCACTGCCGCCGTGATTTTTTCTAGTTTTACTGCGCTAACATTGTCGCCTATGTTGTGTTCTAAAATTCTTACCTATCGAAAGCGTGAATCTAAAGTTGGTAAATGGCTAGATAGCGGATTTGATAAGCTAGAAACAAGTTATGAGTCACAACTTAACAGCACGGTATCAAATAAAGTTGGTTTAGTTGTCGTTATGTTAATGTCTTTGACATTAATTTATGGACTTTTCAAAGTGATTCCTCAGGAGCTTGCACCACAAGAAGACCGAGGTAACTTCTTTATGATTGTACAAGCGGCTGAAGGTGCAAGTTACGACAGTAACCTAGCCAACATGAATGAAGTGGAAGCTAAACTACTAAAATATTATGAGCGTGGTGAAGTTGATCGTGTCATCGTTCGAACGCCAGGGTTTGGAGGCGGAGCCGGAATTGCAATTATTGGTATGCCAGACTGGGACAACCGAATTAAGTCAACTAACCAGGTGATGGGCGAAATATCAGCAGAGATGCAATCATTAACTGACGTTAGGGCCTTCGCGATAATGCGAAGCGGATTAGGTGGTCGAGGGCTTGGCCGTCCAGTACAATTTGTATTACAAGGTGATACTTACGAACAACTTGCCCAATGGCGAGATATTATTTTAAGTGAAGCAAGAAAAAACCCTAATTTACTAAGGCTCGACAGCGATTATAAAGAAACATTGCCACAGCTATTAGTGGAAATTGATACATTACGTGCCGCAGATTTAGGTGTATCAGTTGCAGATATTGGTCGAACATTAGAAGCAACACTTGGACAGCGTCGCGCTACAACGTATATCGAGCGTGGCCAAGAGTATGAAGTGGTATTAGAAGGACCTGATGAAGAGTTTGCGACACCGTCAACCTTAAATGATTTGTACGTCCGCTCGGCTCGTACTCAGCAGCTTATTCCACTGTCAAATTTAGTGACAGTTCGAGAGCAGGCGACTGCCGGAACACTAAACCGCTACAATAGAATGCGTAGTATCACTATTGAAGCTAACTTAGCTGACGGTTATAAATTAGGTGAAGCACTGGATTTCTTAAACCAAGTAGTAGCCGAAAATATAACTGATGCAGTACAAGTCGATTACCAAGGCCAATCAGCGCTCTACAAAGAGTCAGGTAGTTCCATTGCGTTTGTTATGCTAATGGCGATGGCGATTACTTACTTAGTATTAGCCGCACAATTTGAGAGCTTTGTTCATCCGTTAGTTATTATGCTTGCGGTACCATTAGCGGCGGTAGGTGCCTTAATGGGATTGCAGTTTGCTGGCTTGAGTTTAAATATTTACAGTCAAATTGGGCTCGTTATGCTAATTGGACTTGCTGCTAAGAATGGTATTTTAATTGTTGAATTTACTAATCAGCTACGAGATAAAGGTGGTGAATTTAAAACATCGCTTATTCGTGCATCAAAACAAAGACTTCGCCCAATCGTGATGACCTCTTTCTCAACTATAATGAGTGCGGTCCCTCTAATGCTCGCAAGTGGTGCCGGTGCAGAGAGTCGAGAAGTTATTGGTGTTGTTATCTTTTCAGGAGTTGCATTTTCAACAATGTTAACCTTATACATTGTTCCAATGGCTTATTTTTGGATAGCTCGTAATACAGGTTCGCCGCAGGCAGTAAGTAACGAGTTAACAAAGCAAATGAACAATCACCCTGAGTAATTAATTTAATATATGTGGATTTACTTATGACAGTAGCAAGGAATCTAGCTAAGCAAAGCTATCTTTTATCTTTAAAAAACATAATCAGTGGCTGTTTGCGTCGGGCATTTTTGGTAGCTGCCGTATTTGTATTCTCGCCACTGTCGCTCGCAGAGCCAGGAGAAAAGGCACCAGAAAGGAAGTCTACAGAAGGTATTGAAGCTGAGCGTATAATTTTACGGGGTGGTATTTTAATAAATGGTGAGGGTGCACCTCCGCGCGGTCCCGTAGATATACTCATAGAGAAAGGTCGAATCAAGAATATTAAGTCTGTAGGTTATCCAGGTGTACCAATAAAAGATGGTGGGCGCCTCAAAGCCAAAACAGGCGATGTCGAAATTGACATTGAAGGTCAATATATCCTCCCTGGATTTATTGATATGCACGGCCATATTGGTGGTTCAACGGCAGGTGTGCCTGCAGAGTATGTATTTAAGTTATGGTTGGCGCATGGCATCACAACGATCAGAGAACCAGGTAGCTTCAACGGTTTGGAGTGGGTATTAGAGCATAAAAAACGCAGTGACAATAATACGATTGTTGCGCCAAGAATTGTTCCTTATGTTGGTTTTGGAATGGGACATAAAGGTCCTATATACACTGCTAAACAGGCAAGGGACTGGGTTGAGCTAATCGCAAGTAAAGGTGCAAAAGGAATAAAGTTTTTTGGCGCAACACCTAAAGTTATGGAAGCGGCGCTAGATGAAGCAAAAAAACAAGGTCTAAGAACCATGATGCATCATGCTCAGCTTAATGTAATGAGTATGAGCGCATTAGATTCAGCGCGACTTGGCTTAACAACCATGGAGCATTGGTATGGGCTACCAGAAGCTTTATTCGAAGATAAAGTTATTCAGCATTATCCAGCTAATTATAACTACAATAATGAGCAACACCGTTTTGCTGAAGCCGGAAAACTATGGAATCAAGCTACAGACGTTAATTCAAAACACTGGCAAGAAGTGCGTGATGAGTTGATCGCCCTTGATTTCACCCTAAATCCTACGATGACAATTTATGAAGCGAGTCGAGACTTAATGAGAGAGCGACAAGCTATATGGCACGAGGAATATACATTGCCAGTACTGTGGAAGTTTTTTGAACCAAGCCGTTATGCACACGGGAGTTATTGGTTTGATTGGACAACAGCGGATGAAATTAACTGGAAAAATAATTTTAATAAATGGATGGCGTTCTTAAATGACTATAAAAATCATGGCGGACGAGTGACTACAGGATCTGACTCGGGCTACATTTATAAAATATTTGGGTTTGGCTATATACGTGAACTAGAACTGCTTCAAGAAGCTGGTTTTCACCCGTTAGAAGTTATTCAATCAGCAACATTAAATGGCGCAGAAGCATTAGGAATGGCAGAGCAAATTGGAAGCATTAGCATAGGAAAGCGCGCTGATTTAGTGATCAGTTCAGAAAACCCACTACATAATTTTAAAGTTTTATACGGAACGGGTCATTATCAGTTAAACGCCGATAATCAACCAACACGTGTTAATGGATTAAAGTATACAATTAAAGATGGTATCGTTTATGATGCCCAACAATTGTTACAAGACGTTCGCAATATTGTTGCTAAAGCGAAAGAATCAAAATAAAAGGTTAATCATGGCCCAGATGTCATTACAAGAGCAGCTATTAAAAGCTGGCTTAACAAACGAAAAAAAAGCAAAAAAAGCAAAAAAAGCGAGTAAAAAAACTCGTGATATGAAACGCGACGTAAAAGCAGCCGCGGAAGAAAAGCGTCAAGCGCAATTAGCAAAAGATAAAGAACTGAACAATCAGATTAAACAGCAAGCTGAGCAAAAAGCGCAAAAAGCACAGATAAAACAACTGATTGAAATGAATATGCTTGAAGTGGCTGGTGGCGATGTTACCTACAACTTCATGGACGACAACAAAGTTAAAACCCTGAAGGTGACCGCAGCAATACAGCGCCAGTTGGCTAACGGATTATTGTCTATCGTTAATTATAAAGATGACTATGCAATTATCCCTTCTGTTGTATCAGACAAAATTGCAATTAGAGATGATTCGGTTCTGGTTTCACAAAATGAAATTGAAGAGCCGGATGAAGACGATCCGTATGCGGACTATGTTATTCCAGATGATCTGATGTGGTAATAGCAAGTTTAGTAATGCTTATTATTTTATTTTGAGTAAATGCAAAAAAGGAGACAATAGTCTCCTTTTTTATAAGCGTTATTTTAGCAATGGAAGTTGATCGTCCCGCCAATCCTTAAAGTGTTCAACAAGAAAGTCTATCGCTAATCTTGCTCTGGCCGGTAAGTACTGCTTATTAGCGTAAACAATCCAAGTGGGAATTTGTTTTTTCCAAAATGGCTCTAAAATTGGCACAAGGTTTTTATTTATAAGACTATTACCGTAACTCGATTGAGGCATATACGAAATGCCCATTCCCGCCTCAACAGCTTGGACTAAACTTCGACCACTGTTTGATCGCCATTTCGGTTTTACCTTAACGGTAATTTCCTTATTTTCACTCTCAAATCGCCAATGATCAGATATTGCCACTATGCAGTCATGATTCACCAAATCTTGCGGTGTTTGAGGTATGCCGTACTTTTGCAAATAACCAGGACTGGCCGCGGCCACTAATTGTCTATCAACGAGCTTTCTTGCAATTAGCGAAGAGTCTTTTAACTGACCATAGCGAATAGAAAAGTCGATTCCTTCTTGAACAAAGTCGACATATTTAGAATTAAAATCAATATCAATATTTAGTTTTGGATGCAGCTTTGCAAACTCCAGCAACACTGGAACTATATAGAGTTCGGCAAACTCGCCTGCGGCTGATACGCGTAAAGTGCCAGCTAGTTCCACTTGATGATCACTAATAGCTTCGTTCGCTTGAGCTAGTCCGTCCAATAAGCTTTGGCAGCGATGGTAATAACTATGACCTGCATCGGTTAATTTTACCTGTCTTGTCGTTCGCGCAAAAAGTGCAACACCTAAACGTTTTTCTAATTTAGCGATCTGTCTACTGATATGCGACGTAGAAACATTGAGCCTTTTTGCTGCACTTGTGAAACCTTGTGTTTCCGCAACAGCAACAAATTCTGAAATGCCGTCGAACGATAAAGACGTGATCATGTAGTCAACCTTTGATGATTAATTGTTGCATTATAACAATAATGTTTTCTAATAAAAGGTTATTATCAATGAATCAGAAAGGGTCTATTATATATTTGTAAAGTATCTCAAATAAATTATTAAGGATTGGAAATGTCAGCAACAGAAAAAAAGATTTTAGTATTAGTAACTAATCACGCAACGCTAGGTGACACAAATGAAGCAAACGGCACGTATGCTCCGGAGATCACACACGCTATAAATGTATTTAACAAAGCTGGCTTAGACTACGATATTGCTTCAATAAAAGGTGGTGCAGCGCCACTATACGGTACGGATGCGGAAGGTGACGATGTAAATGCAGCTATCCTTGCAGAGTCAAATTTCAGCCACAAAATCGAAAACACTAAATTAGCATCATCATTAAATCTTGAAGAGTACAATGCGGTATTTTATCCGGGCGGGTTTGGTCTACTTACAGATTTAGCCAGCAACGAAGATGTTGCTAAACAAACCGCACAGTTATTTGAAAATGGTGCAGTAGTTGGTGCTGTGTGTCATGGTCCTGCTGGCCTTCTACCAATTAAATTATCTAACGGTAAGTTACTTATTGAAGATATCACGGTTACGGGATTCACTCGCGAAGAAGAAGTTGAATTTGGAACTATCGATAAAATTCCATACGTTTTAGAAGAAAAGTTAACGCGTGCAGCGGGTAGCTATGTTAAAACTGCTCCATGGGGCGAGTTTATTTCTAAACAGGATCGTGTTATCACAGGTCAGAACCCTGCGTCTGCTCACGCAGTTGCCGATGCAATGGTAGAGCGTTTAAAAGCATAATCGCAACTGCAACATACGCTAACCGACAATAATACTATTGAACGTTTACAAGGATATTTAGCATGAGTACGACAATTTCTGCCAAGGTGTTTGAGTTGTTACAAGACCCTAGTTTAGTCAAAACTGGATCGCTTATTAATGGTGACTGGCACTCGTCTGATGCTACTTTTGACGTACTCAACCCTTTTGATCAAGAAGTATTGGTTTCGGTTAGCGAAGTTGCCAAAGATGACATGAGCCAAGTAGAAAAGGCGATTGCAGCTGCTAAAAGAGCGCAGCAGGAATGGCAGCAGAAAACAGCGTATGAACGTTTTGATTTAATGATGGCTTGGTTTGATTTGATGATTAAGCACAAAGATGATCTCGCCACTATTATGACGCTAGAACAAGGTAAGCCTTTAAAAGAGTCACGAGGTGAAGTTGAATATGGAGCGAGTTACGTTAAGTGGTTTGCTGAAGAGGGCAAACGTATTTACGGTGACACAATACCGGCTTTAGCTTCTAACCAAACTATCAAAGTCATAAAGGAGCCTGTGGGCGTTGTTGCTGCAATTACACCGTGGAACTTTCCCAACTCAATGTTGGCTAGAAAAATTGCCCCTGCAATTGCAGCGGGTAATACCGTTGTTGCAAGGCCAACCGAGCTGACGCCATTGTCTGCTCTAGTGTTAGGAGAGTTAGCTAATCGAGCTGGCATACCTAAAGGTGTGATAAATATTCTTGTTGGCAGTAACGCTAAGGAAGTAGGAAAGGTACTGACAACTCACGACGACGTAGATAAATTTAGTTTCACCGGTTCGACTAATGTCGGTAAGTTACTAATGGAGCAATGCGCATCGACCGTGAAAAAAGTCTCATTTGAGCTCGGTGGTAATGCGCCGTTTATTGTGTTTGAAGACGCGGATATTGATGCTGCAGTCGATGGTGCAATAAAAGCAAAATTTAGAAATGCAGGTCAAACTTGTGTTTGTGTAAATCGAATAATGGTGCACTCCTCGGTTCATGAGGACTTTGTTGAAAAATTTGTCGAGAAAGTAAAGTTATTAGATGTGGGTAACGGTTTAGATGATGTTGATATTGGTCCGTTAATCCATCAAAAAGCTGCGGATGATGTTAGAGAGCTTGTACGTGAGGCAACTGAGCAAGGTGCAACGATCAAATATGGACAACTATTAAGCGGAACCATTCAGTCGCCTATCGTGCTTACTAATGTGAATAACGAAATGCAAATTGCCAAAACAGAAATTTTTGGGCCCGTTGCTGCCATTCAGAAATTTGAAACTGAAAAACAGGCGGTTTTATTAGCGAACGATACTCCATTTGGATTAGCTTCTTATTTTTATAGCCAAAATGCCAGCCGAATAGAAAGGGTAAGCCGAGGGCTTAAATACGGAATTGTAGGCGTTAATGAAGGGCTTATTTCAAACGCTGCTGCGCCATTTGGTGGGGTGAAACAATCTGGTTTTGGTCGTGAAGGCTCGTTGTATGGTTTAGATGATTACTTGAACATAAAATATATCTGTACAACATATGAAATGAGCTAATCTAAGAGCCGTTGTCCGAGTAGCGTAATTACAGGCAAGCTTGCTAAACAGGTGAAGAGTATTTAAACTCAAGCCTGTTTTTTATTATTTATAACAAGGAAAGGTTATGAATTTCAAAGTATTACCACTAGTTACTACCGCCAGTTTGATACTGTTATCGGGGTGTTCATCGACACCAGACTCTTCAAATAGTTTAGAGCAAGTCATTACCGTGGAACAAATGCTAACGGTAGCCTCTAATCAGCTCAATACAACACTGCCAAAAATGATTGATACCGAAACTAGGCTAGACGCTTCGTATGTAAAAGGGAATCGATTTTACTACAAAAGCACACTATTAAATTATTATGTCGATAATATTGACGTTGATGTATTTAATCGTGAAATGTCACAATCCACCAGTCGCTATATTTGTTCTTCAGATGACATGGCTTTTTTCAAAGAAAACAGTGTGATATTAGTTTATTCCTACCATGACGACGAAAATAAATTTATTAGTGACGTTATTGTCGATACATCGGCCTGCCATTTAACAACAGGCTCAGACATACCAACAAATAACTAATCGCTTACCGAATCGAGTCGCAGTTATCCGCGACTTTTTTCATCACCCATTTTTCATTAACTGCTTTTCATTAACTACTTTTCATCGAGCTTAGCTCTTAAATATCTGAGCTCCTTTAAAATATCGTCCATTTTATCTTCTTGCTCGGATGCATGTTCCTCATTTAATGCCAGTTCTTTTTCAAAACGAGCCTTACGGTGTTCCTCTTCCATTACATTAACCACAATTCCGATAACCATGTTTAAGAACGCAAAAGCAGTAAAAAATATAAACGTTAAATAATAAACCCAGCTCATAGGATAAACGGCCATGGTTTCGTACATTACGTCGGTCCAGTCTTCAAATGTCATAACGCGGAACAAGGTTAGTAGTGAAATGGTAATATCACCCCACAAATCAGGGTTTATATCTTCAAATAAGGTACTACCGATTGCTGCATAGATATAAAAAATTATAAACATCAGCAGCATAACGTAACCAAGCTGAGGCATAGCTTTAATCAGTGAGGTTAATAAAATGCGTAACTCAGGAATAAAAGAGATCATCCGAAGAACTCTAAAAACACGTACCAAACGAGCAATTAATGCCATGTCGGTATTTTCAATAGGGATCAGACTAACGGCGACTATGATGGTGTCGAATAGATTCCAAAAGTCATGAAAAAAGCGCTTTTTATTTTCTTCAGTACCAAATCGTATCGCAATTTCGATAATAAAGAATACGGTAATAAACCAGTCAAGATAGACGGTGATTTTATGCATGGTGGAGGACACGTCATAAGTTTTTACACCAACGAGCAGTGCCGAGGCAATAATTACTGATATGACAAACAGCTCAAACGCTTTGTTATGACGAATGCGAAGTAGTGTATTTTGAAATGACTTAAGGCTCATTATGTTTATTTCTCGGTTATCTTAAATTGAAAACTTTTAGCAACTAATAACGCGCACAGGGCGTCAATATTGTCTTTGGGCAACTCTATCGTTATAAGCACCTGATTATTGTATAAAACATCTTCTATGGTACCCGATAGTAGCTGGCACTGATGTCGAAGCCATTGCTCATCTGAAAAGGGTACAGTAACGGCTATTTCAGTGCGCTCAACAACAGGCTGAAGCGAAGCAAGTTGGTAACTTTGTTCAACTGCTTGAGAATAAGCTCGCACTAAGCCGCCAGCGCCAAGTTTTATGCCACCAAAATAGCGAATGACAATCGCCATAACATTATTAGTTGGTTTATGTTGGAGCACATTTAACATAGGTTTACCGGCAGTTCCACTCGGCTCTCCGTCATCAGACATAGCCGCTGATTGAGAATTTGGTGAGTCCCCAATAACATAAGCCCAACAATGGTGACGAGCATCAGGGTATTGTAACTTGGCTTCCTGCAGCCATTTCATCCCATCGGCACGATCAGAAATTGGTACCAACCATGTTATAAACTGACTCTTTTTTATTTCAAGTGTGTTTTTAACGGGCTCAATTAGTTGATATCGCATTAAAGACTCTAATTTGTTGGGTTTAACTTTGTTTTAAATACTGATAAGTTAGGTGCAGTAAATTGAATGAGCGGGATTATGCCACGGCATACTCTAAAAACGCTAGATACATCTAATTAGAAATTGATATGGAAGTTTCATGAAAACGGTTAAGTTGTTGCTAACTATTGGCTTATTGGGAATAAGCATGTTCAGTCAAGCTGAAATATACAAGTGTTTAGAAAATGGAGTTGCTAAATTTTCAGCCTATCCTTGCAAAGATCCAGCTTCGCAGGAAGAGTATGATATTAACCGATCTGAATCGATGTCATCCTACTTCACTCGTCAAAACGAAAAGTTACAACAAAAACTAGACGAACAACGCGCTCGAGCGGAAGCCTATATCGAGAGTTATCCAGCTATACCTAGCACCATCAGAGACGCGATTTTAGATTGCAAAATCATTCGTGGCATGAACCGCAAGCAAGTTTATTATGCGTGGAACGTGTTGCCAGAAGATCAAAAGCAAAGTATCAGTCGAGAATCATCACTCACTTACTTTACGTATAAACAAGCCCCTATTTGTGCAAACGACAAATTTAAAGAGGCGGATCTTACTTTTGATAACCGCACCAAATTGCTCGTTGGCTGGAACATTCGATACTAATAATGACAGACTATTCAAAAAAAATATCAGCGGTTCGATCATACAGTCGAAACGCGACAGCCTCGACGGATCCGCAATATCTATCTGAACAATTCGAAAGTGATCGTGGGCGTATAATTCAGTCAGCAGCGATAAGACGTTTGCAGCAAAAGACCCAGGTATTTCCCTTAGAAAAAAACTCAGCCGTTCGCAGTCGGCTTACCCACTCACTTGAAGTACAACAAACCGGCCGGCATATAGTTCGAACGGTTTTTAAACGTCTACCGCAAGCCATTGCAGAGAGTTGGAAGTTACTACCTTACGAGCGAGAAGTTGAAACGCTTGTTGAGATGGCTTGTCTAATGCACGACATTGGCAATCCGCCATTTGGCCACTTTGGTGAGTCAGCAATTAATCATTGGTTTGAAAAAGAATTAGATAATCACGTGGTATTTAGCCAAGCTAACGACAAAATGTTAGGCCTGCAGTTAAAGTTGGAATTAAAAAGCTTTGAAGGCAACGCACAAGCATTCCGCATAATCTTTAACTTACTTAAGCTTAATCTGACTTATTCACAAGCAGCGAGTATTTTAAAATACACCCGAAGTGGTCTAGAACGTAAGCCAGAGAAAGATAAACCGCTATCGTATCTAAAGAAAAAAGTGGGTTATTATTATTCTGAATTAGATGATATCAACGCGATGAGTAAACACCTCAGCATTAAGCCTGGGCATCGCTACCCTTTAGCTTACTTGATGGAAGCCGCAGACGATATAAGTTACTGCTTAGCGGATATTGAAGATGGTGTTGAAAAGGGCTTATTAGACTGCCAAAAGTTAGCTAGCAAATTAAAAGAAACGTTTGCTGAATTAGCCGGTGACAAAGCTGACGAGCCTTTGGCAAGAAATAAAATGTTTTCTGAAGCAGTTGATTACGCGTTGGGCCGCAGTGAAAAAGAACCAATAAACAAAGCTCATGAATTTTTTGTTTGGCTTAGAGTACAGTTGATACATCCTCTAGTCGAACATGCAGCACAAACTTTTATTGATAACGGTGACGCGTGTTTTGACGGCAGTCTTAATCGTGCATTATTAGAAGATGACAGCGTTTATCATCACATGATTGAAACATTTAAATCGGTGGCCATACGCTATATTTTTAGTACAAATGAAGTAGAGACGAAAGAACTTCAAGGTTATCGAATTATTACGGGTTTACTTAATGCATATTCGCCGTTATTAAAGTATCCAAAAGATAAGTTTTTAGCTATGGTTGAAGGTAGTGAGCGTGGAGGCTTAATCGAAGCTCGTTTATACAAGCGCTTACCTAAAAAACACCTTAAAGCCTATCAAGAAGCATTAAAGGAACGTCGCGATAGTAACGACTTTGCTTTATTCGAGTTTTATTACCGATGCCGACTTATTCAAGACTTTGTAAGTGGCATGACTGACCAATTTGCTCTAGAAGAAGCAAATAACTTATCCGCTATTTAACAAAATTTGTTTATCGGGATTCAAAACAAACTCGGCTTGCAGTACACTGCAGGCCATTATTTTTTCATATCAAAAGCCTAAGCCATGACAGATATCAATCAAGCGTTTGCAGAGATTAAACGCGGAGCAGATGAAATCCTGCCAGAACAAGATTTAATCGATAAACTTAAAACCGGTAAAACATTAAAAATTAAAGCCGGATTTGATCCTACTGCGCCTGATTTACATTTAGGCCACACAGTTCTTATTAATAAGTTAAAAACGTTCCAAGACTTAGGTCATGAAGTTATATTTTTAATCGGTGACTTTACGGGCTTAATTGGTGACCCAACTGGAAAAAGTGCAACACGTAAACCTCTGACAAAAGAAGACGTGTTACGTAACGCGGAAACTTATAAAGAACAAGTATTTAAAATATTAGATCCGGCAAAAACGACAATTGCATTTAACTCCACCTGGTTTGATAAATTTGGTGCCGCTGACATGATTAAGCTTGCCGCGCGTCAAACCGTCGCTCGTATGTTAGAGCGAGATGACTTTAAAAAGCGTTATGCTGGTGGTCAATCAATTGCGATTCATGAGTTTTTATACCCACTCGTTCAAGGCTGGGATTCAGTAGCGCTAGAGGCAGACGTTGAGCTTGGTGGTACAGATCAACGCTTTAATTTATTGATGGGTCGTGAACTGCAAAAAGAAGAAGGTCAAACACCGCAGTCAGTATTAATGATGCCATTACTTGAAGGCCTTGACGGTGTTCAAAAAATGTCTAAGTCATTAAATAACTACATCGGTATTACGGATGCTCCAAACGATATGTTTGGTAAAGTAATGTCAATTAGTGACGAATTGATGTGGCGTTATTACGATTTATTGAGCTTCCGCCCGTTAGAGGAAATTGCTGGGCTAAAAGCACAAGTTGAAGCAGGTACAAACCCTCGCGACATCAAAATTGATTTGGCGAAAGAGTTAATCGCACGCTTCCATTCAGAAGATGATGCACAAGCTGCGCACAATGACTTCATTAAGCGTTTCCAAAAAAATGCGTTACCAGACGACATCCCAGAAATAAATGTTTCGGCGACAGAAGCAATGGGCATTGCAAATGTTCTAAAAGAAGCTGGTTTAGTAGGCAGTACATCTGAAGCAATGCGAATGATCAAGCAAGGTGCCGTAAAACTTGACGGCAAAGAAAAGGTAACCGACAGCAAGATGATGGTTGAGTTAGGTGCACCGCAAATTTTCCAAGTAGGAAAACGCAAGTTCGCTAAAATTACCTTAGGCTAACCTTGATAGTTAGATGAGATAAAATTGAATTACGTAAAATGAATTTTATCTAGTTCAATTTGAGAACGTTTTAATTAGTTGTCATCATTGATGAGTTATAAAAGCCAGTCTTAGACTGGCTTTTTTGTTATTTGATCGGGCAATTTCGCACAATCAACAAAATCAATGATAATGTTGGCATCATAGTAATAACAATTTTCAAACTATTCTTAATCATTATAAAACACACATAAAGGGGAGAGCCTAGCAATGTTGGTGAAAAAGCTTACTTTGCTAATGACTGCAGCTTTGGTCGTAACTGGTTGTGCAAACTTAAATAGCACAACAGCACCTCAAGAAAAGCCTCAGGAATTATCATTAGAACGAATTTATAAAGATCGCGAATTTAAAAGCGAACGTGCTACTTATTTTAAATGGCTAAAAGATGGATCTGGTTATACGGTATTAGAAAGACGTAAAGCGGAAGTCATCCCAGCAAAGAATAAAAATGGTGAAGTGGCAAGCGATATTGATGCCCTTGAAGACAAAGATGCCGATAGCGCAAATGGTATATCGGGCAATGATATCGTTTTTTATAACCCAGACAGTACAGGTCGTAAGGTATTAGTTAATTTTGAACACTTGATACCGGATGGGCATAAAGAGCCTCTTAGTATAGAAAGCTATGATTGGTCAAAAGATGGCAAATGGTTAATGGTTTTTACCAATGGTCAGAAAGTCTGGCGTTCAAGAAGCCGTGGTGACTTTTGGTTATTAAACTTAGAAACTAATAAACTAATGCAACTAGGTGGAGAAACACCAGCTGATGCTAAGTTGATGTTTGCTAAATTTTCACCAGACAGCTCAAAAGTTGCTTACGTACAAGACAATAATATTTTTGTACAGCCCGTGGGTAGCAATAAAGTGACTCAGCTAACCAATGATGGCAGCGATATTATTGTTAACGGTAATTTTGATTGGGTTTATGAAGAAGAGTTTTCTATTCGCGATGGTTTCCGTTGGAGCCCAGATAACAAAAGTATTGCCTATTGGCAGTTAGATACGTCTGGCGTAAAAAACTTCATCATGATTAATAACACCGACGAGCTTTACCCTACATTAACTACATTCCCATATCCAAAAGCGGGTGAGCAAAACTCAGCGGTTAAAGTTGGCGTTGTTAATCTGGAAGATAAAAAAACTCGATGGGCTGACTTAAAAGGTGACAATCGTGACCGTTACATTCCACGCATTAGCTGGGCAGGCAACGGCCAGTCACTGCTAATTCAAGATGTTAACCGTCCGCAAAATACCAATAAACTATGGATTTTTGATTGGCAGGCTGGTGATTTAACGAATATTTATACAGATAAAGACGAAGCATTTTTAGAGTGGTTCTATGACGCTAAGTTTATTAATAATGGTGAGGACTTTATTTGGCATAGTGAACGTGACGGTTGGCGTCATCTTTATAAAGTATCTCGCGATGGTAAAAGTATTGTTGATTTAACACCAGGCGATTATGACATTGTTGATATGTTAGGGGTTAGCGAAGAGAAAAATGCTTTGTTTTTTACAGCGTCTCCAAAGGACGTATCGCAACGCTACTTATTTAAAGCAACACTAGACGGCTCTGAACCTGTACAGCGTATTACTCCAGAACAATATGCAGGTACAAACAACTATTACATGTCGGAAGATACATCTTGGGCGCGTCACTCCTTTAGTCAATTTGCGACACCAAATACTCGTCAGGTTATTTCGGTTAATGATCATAAGGCGATAAAAAGCTTAGTGAAAAACGAAAAACTAAAAGAGCAACTGGCACAAGAAAACTTACCGAAGCATGAGTTTTTCCAAGTAGAGGCACGCGATGGCGTTAAGCTTGATGGTTATATTATGTTCCCGCCAAATATGGACAAAACTAAGAAATATCCAATTATTTTTTATGTTTACGGTGAGCCATGGGGGCAAACAGTAAAAGATAGCTGGAGGGGTAATAGCTACCTTTGGGATTCTATGATGACGCAAAAAGGTTATATTGTTGCATCAGTAGATAACCGAGGGACGAGAGCTCCAAAAGGGCGAGACTGGCGTAAGTCGATTTATAAAAAGCTAGGCGATATTACAGCTCGTGATCAGGCCGATGCATTAGATGAAATGGCTAAACGTTGGTCGTTTATTGACACAGATCGTGTTGGTGTTTGGGGACATTCAGGCGGTGGTACACAAACATTAAACTTACTATTCCGTCATAGCGATAAATATAAAGTCGGTGTTGCTGTTGCAGCGGTTCCTGATTTAAGCCTTTATGACACTATTTATCAAGAACGCTATTCAGGCAACCCTAAAACCGACCCAGATTCTTACAAAAACAGCTCGGCATTAAACTTTGCTGATGGTTTGGAAGGTAAGTTGTTGCTCATTCACGGTACTGGCGATGACAACGTTCATTATCAGGGAGCTGAACGTTTAATTAATGAATTGATTAAACATAATAAACAGTTTGAATTCATGTCGTACCCTAATCGCAGCCATGGCATTTATGAAGGTAAAAACACGACACTTCACCTAAAAACGCTGTTAAGAGATTTCTTTATCAAGAATCTATAATGAGCGAGGATAGAGAGTTTTAATTCAAAAGGCGCCTAGGCGCCTTTTTTCATATTTTTTTATTAGATACTTATTGTCCAAATACGTCGCTATTCGGATATATTGCCATTCAGATGTGGAAATAGGCGTTCTATCTCCGGCTCACTTAACGCATCCATCAAATTCATATTACGCTGCGGAATTTGCTCTGGGTTTGGGTATTGTTTTAATACACGGCTCATACTGTCTTCACGAATAATGTGAATGATTGGGTAAGGTGCTCGGTTTGTTAAATTCTCTCGAGCGTCTTGTTCAGCACCGTCAAATTGGTAGTCCGGATGAAAGCTTGCCAGCTGAAAAACACCTTCAAAACCTAAATCCTCATTGACAACGTTTGCAGTATCTAAAAAGTCTAAGTAGACATAAAAATCTTCTAGCAAGTTAGGGATAACAAATACAGTTGTATCGGTTTTTTCAGCGGCAGTTTTATGTAAGCTAGCTAAAGCCGCAGCAAAATCCTCTCCAATATCCAACATGGAGTTTCGCTGACTAATCACGATTTCTATTTGCTGTTGGCTACGAGGCTTTTTGGCAAAGGGACACAAATTTAGGCCGATGACGACATCGTCAAGCCATTGCCAAACTTGGCTTTCAATATTCTGATGTTCAGTTGACATGTTCATTGTATTTACTCGTGCTAATAACTGATATGTCTTAATCTAAATGAAACTTTTGCTTTAGAAGGTTATGCGTAAATTGACTGCGTAAGTAAAAGCCTTTTGGTGGAGCCATTGTGGGCGCTCCTGATTTATCTATCGCGGCGGTTCTGACGCTAGAGTCTGCTGCTTTTGGCCTCAATTGAATGACTTCACCATGGTGTGCGGTGATCTTATCGTGTTCGCCCATTATTATCATGTCGGTGAGCTCTTGCCAGTCTTGTTGCAATAATAATTCTGATTGCTCATCCATTTCCCATAAAAAGGGCATAGCAACTTGCCTTTGTGGAACAGGAATATGGCGCTCCGCTACAATGGGCACCCAAAGTACATGTTTGAGCTTTTTATAAACAACACTGTCTCGCCAGTGGTGGCCAGCCGTCATGATTAAAGGCGCAACACATACAAAGGTAGTTTCTAAAGGTTTGCCTGATGCTGAAATAGGTAACGTTTTAAGTTCCACACCAAGTTCTTGAAAATCAGGCTCTGGAAGGTTACCCGCTGTGGCTCCTAAATAAGCCTCTAGTAATTGACCACTCCAACCTTTATCTACCAGCAAGTTTTCCGGCACCATGACTTGCAACTCTTCGGCAATTTCTCCTAACGACATACCAGCGATGGCATCAATTCTATATTGCAACTCAGTAATAGTTTTTGGTGGATTGGGTAAATTCATATCAATTAACTTTGTTATTTTGAATAGTTATTATCTAACGTCCAATTAATTGATGCTAGTGCTAATTTACGTTTGCGCTAATACGCGGTTTGTGGAAGAATCAATTCATATAATAGAATAAAAAGACAGGTGAAACTGTGATTGATGCCGAAGGGTTTCGACCTAATGTTGGCATCGTGATTTGCAACCACAAAGGTCAAGTGTTTTGGGCCCGTCGTTACGGACAACACTCTTGGCAATATCCTCAAGGTGGCGTGGATGAAGGTGAAACGCCTGAACAAACCATGTATCGTGAACTTGAGGAAGAAGTGGGGCTTAAGCCAGATGATGTAGAGATTCTGGCAGTGAGTAAAAACTGGCTGCGCTATCGATTACCAAAAAGGCTTATTCGCCGAGAAAGTATGCCGATTTGTATAGGTCAAAAACAGAAATGGTTTTTACTGCGCTTGCGATGCAAAGAATCCGATGTAGATTTATTAAAGTCCAATCATCCTGAGTTTGATGATTGGCGTTGGGTAAGTTATTGGTATCCAATTCGAAATGTCGTCTCATTTAAGAGAGATGTCTATCGAAGAGTGATGAAAGAGTTCGCTCCTATTGTTATGCCAATGGGCCGACAGCAGTTTCCTCGTGGAGAGCATGCTGGTGGAAAGACGGTTAACCACCGTTTTAAAAGGCGAAATCAAAAGTCTCAACAACAAAGGAATAAGCCGCAACAGCAACAATAACGCTAAAATATTATGCTAGACGAACTGAGACGTATCACCCACAACTTTGTGCAAGAGCCAAATCTAGACTTGGCTCTTGCCAGTCTCGTCAGTGATATTAAATTTTGTCTAAATACAGATTGTTGCTCTATTTATCTTGCCGACCCCGATCAAAAATTACTACGACTTAAAGCAACTGACGGCTTAAACCCTGACGCGGTAGGTAAAACTATTATGCGTTTTGATGAGGGATTAACCGGTTGGGTAGCGGAGCGTGGTGAGCCTATTAAAGTCCACAACGCACTGCAACATATTCGATTCAAACAGTTCCCAACTATTGAGGAAGATACCTACTCTGGATTTTTAGGGGTGCCAATTATGCATCGCCGTAAAATTTTAGGTGTTATTTCCCTACAGCAATCTGAATCCAGATATTTTGAGCAACAAGAAGAAGCATTTTTAGTGACCTTAAGTGCTCAACTCGCCTCTACATTTGCAAATGTCACTTTACGACTACGCTCAGAACCCGATGAATTGAACCAACAAAGTGCTCTTGTACTTCAAGGTGTTTCAGGTGCAAGAGGCGTCGGTATTGGCCACTCTTATTTGGTACAAACTAATATTGAGTTTTCTGATGTATCATTAAAAAAAGTAGGCTCAGCAGAACCTGAAAAGGCTAGATACTTTAACGCTGTAGAAAACACTCGTGCTGACATTATCGAAATGACGCAGCGCATGGCTAATCAGCTTCCAAAAGACGCATTGGCTATTTTTGATGTTTATCAACAATTACTAGAAGCGGCAAGTTTAGGTAATGAGGTTGTAGATAAGATTGAGCAAGGCTGGTGCGCCGTTTCTGCATTAAAAATCGTAGTTGAAAAATATATAGCAGAATTTGAAAAAATGGATGATCCCTATATAAGGGAACGAGCCGTTGATGTTAAAGACTTAAGTCGACGACTACTCGAACATCTTACGGCAAAAGCGCATCGAGAATTATCGATTCCCAAGTCAGCCATTATTATTGCCGAAGAAGTCACAGCATCAATGTTGGCTGAAATTCCAAGAGATCAAATATCCGGTATAGTATCAATTAAAGGCGCTGAAAATTCTCATGCCGCGATTATGGCTCGGGCGCTAGGCATCCCAGCTGTCATTGGTCTTAGAGATGTCCCTATTTTGCAGCTAGATGATATTGAGCTTATTGTCGATGGTTATAACGGTAAGGTATTCATTACTCCAAACGAAGCAATTGTGGATGAATACCGAAAGTTAGAGTCGGAAGATAAGGCCTTTGCAGACTTACTTAAAAAAGAGTCCAACGAGTTTGCGCAAACGCAATGTGGTCGACGAATATCTATGTATATAAACTCAGGCATGGGGTTTGAGGGCGATATTGCAGAACAACTTCATATTGAAGGTATAGGTTTGTATCGCACTGAATACCTATTTATGATGCGCCAGCGATTTCCGTCAGAACAAGAGCAACAGTCTTTTTATCAAGAAGTGCTAGGCGACTTTGAAGGTAAGCCTGTCGTGATGCGGACTTTAGATGTCGGCGGTGATAAACAGTTACCATACTTTCCAATTGTTGAAGACAATCCCTTTTTAGGTTGGCGTGGCATTCGATTAACACTCGATCACTCGGAAATTTTTTTGGTGCAAATCCGTGCCATGATAAAAGCCAACATCCTCACTAATAATTTGCATATCATGCTACCTATGGTGTCTGATATTGGTGAAATTGAAGAGGCATCAAGGCTAATTAAACAAGCGCATCGTGAAGTTGAGAAGGAAATGCAGGAAGCAGACGCCGGAGCTCATGTTCATAAGCCTAAAATAGGTGTGATGATAGAAGTACCAAGCATGATCTTTCAGCTTAGCAAATTAAAGGGTAAAATCGATTTTTGTTCAATTGGTACCAATGACCTGACTCAGTACTTGTTAGCCGTAGATAGAAATAATGATAAAGTTGCAAGTCTTTATGATGCCTACCACCCAACGGTACTGACCGCGATTAAGATGATTGCGGATGAAACGAAAAAAATTGGTATACCTTGTAGTGTTTGTGGCGAGTTAGCCGGCGACCCTGGTGGAGCTATGTTATTGACGGGCATGGGGTTTGATCAACTGAGTATGAACACTCAAAACATTCTTAGAGTGAAATGGGTGTTGAAAAAAGCACCATTTAAAACATTAGAAACGCTGGTAGATGATGTTTTACAATGTACACGGCCTGACCAAGTCAAATTTAGAGTAAACCGAACAATATTGAATATTGGTGCTGCAGGAATACTCCGAGCAGGCAATTAATTTGGAAATTTAGTGACAGACCTTCTTATTTTTACACCTCTTTTAGGTATCGTAGCTGGCTTTTTATCTGGCTTGTTAGGTATAGGTGGCGGAATTGTTATCATACCGGTTTTGCTATATCTATTGCCTCAATTACCTCAGGTCAATGATTCAAATGTTGCCATTATTTCTATTGCGACGTCGCTTTTTACTATTTGTATTACTGCGTTTTCCTCTGGTCGAAGTCATTATAAAAATGGCAACGTCAATTGGGCAATTACTAAACCTGTGGTATTGACGGTCGGTATATCTGCGGTTGTCGCTTCACAAATAGCCGTGCAATTATCATCCGCTTGGTTAACTAAAATATTTGCTGTTTTACTTATGGTTCTCGCCCTATTAATGTGGCGAGGTAAACATGACATTGCAGACGATAACTATGACGTAAATCGAGTTAGTTTGGGCTTTGGAGGCATACTTACTGGTACATTAGCGTCTATGGCCGGCTTAGGTGGAGGAGCGATTTTAGTTCCATATATGACTTTTATTGGTGTTCATGTAAGACAGGCTATTGCAACGGCGGCAATTGCCGGTGTGGTAGTAGCGGTGTTTGGTACGTTAGGGTATCTATGGGCAGGATGGAATTGGACATCTTCAGCTGACTTTTTAGGTTACGTGCACTGGCCAACGGCATTAATGATTATGGCATTTTCATATTTTTCAGCGCCATGGGGTGTTAAAGCAGGACAAAAATTACAACAAGCACAGCTAAAGAAGGTATTTGCCGTCTTTATGATGTTGGTTTCAATTAAATTATTATTAGAGGTATTGCAGGTTTGGTAGATCCAATTATATTTCCACAAATAGACCCAGTCATTTTTTCTGTTGGGCCCTTTGCAGTTCGCTGGTATGGCCTAATGTATTTAGTAGGTCTTGGTTTTGCTTATTTTTTAGGGATGAAAGCAGTAAAAAGTGGACGTTCACCTTTTACAGAGCAGCAACTCAGTGATTTATTATTTTATGGTTTTATGGGTGCTGTGTTAGGCGGTCGATTGGGTTACGTATTCTTTTATCAATTTGAGCGATTCATAGAAGACCCATCCTATCTCTTTATGATCCATCAAGGTGGCATGTCTTTTCATGGCGGTTTACTGGGTGTTGTCGCGGTATTGTTTATATTCAGCCGTGTCACGAAACTATCTTTCTTACAAATAGGTGACTTTGTTGCGCCACTAGTGCCCATTGGTCTAGGTGCAGGTCGGCTAGGTAACTTTTTAAACGCTGAACTTTGGGGACGAACCACTGACGTGCCATGGGGCATTGTTTTTCCAAATGCAGGCCCATTACCACGCCATCCGTCGCAGTTGTATGAATTCTTTTTAGAAGGATTTGTTTTATTTTTTGTGGTTTATTGGTATTCAAAAAAACCAAGAGCCGTTGGTTCAGCAAGTGGTTTGTTCTTGATGGGGTACGGTTCTTTCCGTTTTATTGTTGAATACTTTAGACAGCCAGATGATCACTTAGGTTTACTTACATTAGGCATGTCTATGGGACAGTGGTTGTCACTGCCGATGGCATTAGCTGGACTTGGCTTAATGGTCTGGTCAATAAAGACAAACCCTAAAGCCGATAATGGTAAATTAGTTACACCGTAATCATTAACAATTAGTTTATTAGAGAAACATTATGAAACAGTATTTAGATTTGTGTCGTCGAATTGTTGATGAAGGTGAGTGGGTAGAGAATAAACGCACAGGCAAACGTTGCCTAACGGTTATTAATGCGGAGCTAAATTACGACGTAGCCGGCAATAAGTTCCCTATCATCACAACTAGAAAAAGTTACTGGAAAGCCGCAATAGCCGAATTACTAGGTTATTTGCGTGGGTATGATAGTGCCGCTGACTTTAGGGCTATAGGCTGTAACACTTGGAATGCCAATGCCAACGAGAATGATGTTTGGTTAAACAATCCTCATCGTAAAGGTGAAGATGATATGGGTCGAGTTTATGGCGTTCAAGGTAGAGCCTGGGCTAAACCTGATGGTGGTTTTGTAGATCAATTAAGAAAGTTAGTTGACGACTTGTCAAACGGTATCGATGATCGCGGTGAAATACTGTCATTTTATAACCCAGGCGAGTTTCATATGGGCTGTTTACGTCCATGTATGCATACTCATACTTTTTCTTTGTTGGGCGACACCTTGCACTTAACCAGTTATCAGCGTTCTTGTGACGTACCGCTGGGACTTAACTTTAATCAGATACAAGTCTTTGTATTGCTAGCACTTATCGCGCAAATTACTGGGAACAAACCAGGTAAGGCTTATCATAAAATTGTAAATGCACACATTTATGAAGACCAATTAGAGTTGATGAGAGATGTACAACTAAAGCGTGAGCCTTTTGAATCACCTAAGTTGCATATCAACCCTAAGATAAAATCACTGGAAGATATTGAGACTTGGGTAACACTAGATGACTTTGAAGTTATTGGTTACCAAAGTCATGACGCGATTAAATATCCGTTTTCCGTTTAAGATTTGTAACATTTTTAATTGACTTAACGCGCAATCAGCTATGTGCCTACAATAGACAAATCAATAACTTATGTTAGGCTAAAGTAATTAATATTATGCTCACTAGAGTATTTCACTTACCAGAGTGGCGATATGAACTTTGTAGCGCTAGCTATTCCCTTTTTTTTGTTTTTGATTGGTATAGAGTTGTTAGTAAATTGGTGGCGAAAATCCAACTACTTTTCACTTAACGACTCTATAAACTCCCTACACTTGGGGGTATTAAGCCAGCTTACAGGTCTTGCTAAAAAAGCGCTTCAGTTTTCTGTTTATGCTTGGATCTTCCCATATATTTCAGTATTTGAACTAAACAGCCAGTCTGTATGGGTGTGGATTGCTGGATTTATTGTTTATGACTTTTGTTATTACCTTTACCACCGTTGCTCGCATGAAATAAATGGGCTGTGGGCTTCTCATGTTGTTCACCATCAAAGCGAAGAATACAACCTAACCACAGCATTAAGACAAACCAGTGGTGGCATTGTAAACTTTGTTTTTTATATACCTTTAGCAATTTTAGGCTTTGAGCCCATTGTATTTATTGCTGTTGGCTCGCTGAATTTAGTTTATCAATTTTGGGTACATACACGACACATTGATAAAATGCCCAAATGGTTTGAGTTTGTATTTGTTACGCCAAGTAATCATCGGGTGCATCATGGTCAAAATCCAGTTTACCTAGATAAGAACCATGGCGGTGTATTTATATTGTGGGATAGAATGCTTGGTACTTATCAAGAAGAGTTGTCACACGAGCCGGTAATTTTTGGAGTGACAAAACCTTTGGCTAGTTGGAATCCAATTTGGGCTAACGTCGAAGTCTATTGGGGACTATTACTAGACTCTTTCCATACCAAAAGATGGTCCGACAAATTGCGTGTCTGGTATAAAAAGACAGGCTGGCGACCAGCGGATGTTGCGAGTAAATACCCGTATCCAGTTTTTGATCCTTATCAGCAAGTTAAATTTGATGTTAAGAGCTCAAAAGACAGATCTTGGTACGTGATAATACAGCATATTTTTACATTAGCGCTTTCGCTTGTTGTGTTGTATCAAGCACCAAGTGTTGCGGCAGAGTTTAATGTTATTACCTTAGTCGTGATTGGCTTTGGTTTGCTCTCTCTTGGTTATTATCAACAAAAGACTAAGTTTTCGACATTATTAGAGATTTTAAAAGTAATAGCATGGTGTTTATTCATAGTGCTATCACCTTACCAGTTTATATGGACGTTGGAGTTGGTGATGTGTTACGCAATAATCAGCTTCGGTGGCCTGTTACTTATTCAATATTATAAAAATAATAAAGCGCATGTAGATCACATAGCTTCAGGGAATAAATATGCTAAATAACGCTTCGTTACTAGGATTTAATAAAAATAAAATTTATCTCGCAACTCTATTAGGTATGTTGTCAGCCCCAGCATTTGCCAACGATATGGTTAACGACCCCACTGAGTCAGCTCCTGCTGAAAATAAAGGTCTTGAAGTTATTCAAGTGAGTGCGCAAAAGCGTGTTGAGAGTATTCAAGATGTACCAATAACGATTTCTGCATTTGGCGAAGCCGACATAGAAAAGATGGGTATTCAAAATGCCAATGATCTCGGCTTAATAACACCTGGTTTGGAAACAAATAACGCAACAGCGACGCAAACGACATTTAACATTCGCGGTATCACCACAAACGATATGGGTATTGGTTTAGATGCCGCGGTTGCTGTATATATCGATGGTGTATATGTTGGTCGTAGAGGTACGTCCAATTTAAACTTTAACGACGTAGAGCGAGTAGAGGTTTTAAAAGGGCCACAAGGTACTTTGTTTGGACGAAACGCAGCTGCAGGGGCTATTCACATTATCACCAAAGCGCCTACTGATGATGATGAAGGTGCCATCCGCTTTACTATTGGCAGCCACAATAAACGCAAAGTTGAAGTGTCGGCGAATACCCAAATAGATGAAGAGTGGTCTTTTAGAGGCAGTTTTAATTCCAACCATCGCGGTGGATATTTAGATATTAAAGATAGCCATGAACAATATGGTAATCAGCGTGACTGGTCAGCAAGAGGGGCCTTATTGTGGAATGCGGCATCGAATATCGACATTACTTTTAGAGCCGACTGGAACGACACAAATCAGCAAGGTCGCCCCGCAATTACTTTAAATACAGGATTTGGTAGTGGTGACCCATTTGCGCCTATTGAATTTGATTTTGAAGGAAAGGAAACGCGCGAAGCAGGCGGCATCTCGGCCGAAGTAAATTATTATAAAGACGAATTAACTTTTACTTCTATAACTGCTTATCGTCAGTTTACACGTTATAACGCCATGGAAGATGATGGTTCGGCTTTTGAACGTGCCTATTTTGAAAGTTTGTTGGACGAAGATCAAAGTCAGTTTAGTCAAGAGTTTAGAGTGTCGAGTGAGCAAGGGGACTTTAAGTGGACTGCAGGTACTACCTTCTTTTATGAAAATATTGACCAAGACGTCGTTGCTAACTTTAATACATTAAGTTTTGACGCTTTAGCTGCTGTGCAATTAGGCTTAGATCCTCGTATGGTACCTAATATGCCAGTTGGACAGGGTGTTGCAGGTGCGTATATGACCCTAGGCCCTGTTCAAGCTCAACAAGCTATTGCGCTTGAAATACAACGACGCATGATCTCGGGAATGAGCTTTGACGATGCTCAGTCTTCAGTAGGAATGGAGTTAGTTGGTGCTAACATCAATAAATTATTTAGCCAACATGAAGAGCGTTTTTATCACGCGGCTACTACAGCAAGTATCGCAGCTTATTTTGACGGTACCTACGCGGTTACCGAAAAAATGGATGTCACACTAGGCTTGCGTTACACCTATGACGATAAGAATTTTAAACTGTTTTCAGAGCCTCAAAATAGTTACATTGTTCCATATCAAGGTGCAGATGGTAACGTTGTTGGTGAAGTGCCATTGGCGGTTGCTTTCCAGCCGGAAGATGCACAACAAGAAGAAAGTTGGGATAAATGGACACCAAGGTTTGTAGTTGATTATAAATGGACAGATACGTTCATGACATTTATTTCATATGCTGAAGGGTTCAAGTCCGGTGGTTTTAATGGTGTAGGTATTGCGCCGCCAGTAAAGGAAGAAACCGTTGTTAATACTGAAGTTGGAATCAAGTCGTCGTGGTTAGATAATCGTGTACGTTTTAATATTTCGGCATACGACTATCAGTATAAAAATTTACAGCAACTAGAATTGTTTGGCGCGCCAATTCCAACTTACAACCTACGAAACGTTGATGCGGAAGGCGAGGGTTTTGATATAGAAACCATAGTACAAATTACTCCGGACTTAATCTTGACGGCTAATTACGGTAAAACAATTGCCGAGTACACTAAGTGGGACTTTTTTGAGGGTGAAACACTCAGTGATAGCCGTGTAGGAGAACCAATTTCAGGGATGCCGGAAAATCAGGGCAATTTGCGTTTAGACTATTATTTTGAAGGGCTCAGTGGGCAGTTTAATGCTCATATAAGCTATGCCTTTACAGGCGATAGAACACAAGGCGTAGAAGGCCCAACTCTGGCGATAATGCCATTTGAACCAGGCACTGTGACTGGCCTGAATGCAGACAATCGCATAGAAGGTTACTCTTTAGTTAATGCTCGTGTTAGCTGGCAAAGCGATAATCATCCAATTTATGCAGCTTTATTTATCAGTAACGCACTGGATGAAAAATATTTACTCCAAACCGGAGGGCAGGCAATGGCGTTAGGTTCTCCAATCGCCACTCCTGGTTTGCCACGAATGTTTGGGATTGAGTTCGGGATGGAGTTTTAGAAGTTTGCTTTTTTGATATGCAAAAATCTATCGCCCCATAGAAGGGGCGTTATGTATAGTTCAGGGAGAAATATATGAGTTATTTGGATACGTTTGGTGAGCTTGTTTTAATTGTTTCGTTATTAATGTTTATTATTAGCATCAATAAAACAAGTCAATTTGATTCACCTTTTCGAAACTACCTTACTGTAGCGTTATTGTTTATCGTTGTGACTGCATCATTTGGCGCAGCGAGGTTTGCAGGTGTAGAACAAGTAATTAGTATTCACGATTTACTGTCTTTAATTAGCGCTAAGTTAGCCATGGTGATTTATGTATTTAGTTTGCCTATTGTAATGTTATCTCAAGTGCTTAATCGGAATTATAAAGACTTAGATGAACTCAGTATCAATTTTTCCATAAGCCCATTCAAAGTCATAAAACTTGCAAAATCGGCGATGGTGGCAATACTTGCCTTTAATGTATTAGCTATTATTTTCGATATCCAAGCCGCTAACCTTCTGTCGGATGTTGCAGTAATTTTGGGTTTCTTATTATTTTCCCTAATTACCAAAGAGAAAGCTTTAGTTTATGGGGCAATGGTAGCATTAGTGTTGGTTCCTGCCAGTACTCAGCTTCATATAAGTAGTGACTTAAGTATGGCAATGTTTCATTTATTGCTAGCGTTACACTTTTGGTTAATTAATAAAGTTTTTGTTAATTACACCAAAGAGCAAGTTTTCCTCAGGTAAGCTAAAGAAATGATTTACACTATGCATCAGAAAAGAAAAAGGTGATGTATGACACACAGTAAAATTGACTCAAGCCGATTTGTTGAAATTAAAAGTTGGGACCAAGATAAGCGATTAAAATATTTGTTAACGCAGATGTTAGAACAACAAGAAGTATGGATTTTAACAGACGAGCATGGCGCGGTTATGCTGACCACAGACGATGAAGATTGCATTCCTGTATGGCCTCACGAAGAGTTTGCCGCTGAGTGGGCGACTGGTGATTGGCAAGGCTTTGAAGCTAAATCGATTAGTTTAAAAGATTGGCAGGCTAAATGGACACGAGGCTTAGAAGATGATGAACTGTTAGTTGTCGCTTTTCCATTGCCTGATGAAGATGGCATCGTTATTGAGCCGTATGAGCTGGAAGAAGAATTAGAACAACAGAAACGTAAATCACGTAATCGATGATCTTTCTGTATTTGTTAAAAAAGCACCTATTATAGGTGTTTTTTTAACAATATGACGTCTTGATCTGTGAACTCAATTTCTAAATTGTATTGTTGTGCGATGTAAGAAAAAGTGTATTCGCTAAAGAAGCTTATGTGCGTAGGATCATTTTTATAATGCCAATGCTTAAAGCGTTGCTGATTTATTACTAGCTTTGTCATTATTGCCAGCATGCCGCCAGGTTTAACTAAATTGAAAAGCTGTTTAATGCCAGTTGCTGGCTCATTAAAGTGTTCAACGACTTCAGTACAAGTAACAAAGTCATATTGTCGATTTAAATTAGATTTGTCGTCGTGGTAATAAATATCATAAAGGGACATTTTAAAACCAAGTCTTGATAGCTCCGTAGCCAGAGCTGGTCCCGGACCACAACCAAAATCTAATCCCTCAATCTCAGCGAGGCTATGATAAAAACCATCAGTCGTTCGACTATTATCAGCAAAACATTCGGCGATATCAGCGTTGCTAAGTTTCGTAATTACAGGTTTCGCAACCCGACTCAAAAAGCTTAAATAGCCTATGTCTTCAAGTTGGTTATCGTGCTTATCGTATTCTGCTTTTTCATTTTCAGAATTTAAGTGGAAGGGTTTCGGCACAAATACCAACTTACATTGTTGGCATTGAAAATAATCTCGGCGTTTGTCTTTACAGAAGTGTGCGACCTCGAGATGGTCGCACAATGGGCATGTATGTTGGGGTTTGTTAGTCACTAACTGCCTCAAAACTTAGCATTTTCATATACTTCGCCATATCTTCCGCTGAGCTAGCAGGGCGAACATTTTTATCTATCATGACGATTTTACCCGTTTTGTCTATGTAAAAAGTGTGACGTTTTGCGTAACCCATAAAACTGACATCATACGCTTCTGCTACTTCACCTTTTGGATCGCTTAGTAATGGGAAGTCGGCTTTTGTTTCTTGCGCAAATCTTTTGTTATCAGAAACATCATCGGTACTTGCCATGAAATATTGTGCGTTGAAGTTCTTTAATAAATGACCATTTTCAGCTAGTGATTTACATTCAATAGTACAGCCAGATGTAAAGGCTTTTGGGAACCAAGCTAGTACAACGTTTTGTTTACCTTTGTAATCTGATAATGAGTAGGTTTTGCCGTCACTACCTTGCATGGTGAAATCAGGCGCTTGATCACCTACTTTTAATGATGCGAGTGATGAGGCGCTAAATATCAATGCTGCAGCGAGTGTTAATGTGTTTACTAGTCTTTGTAACATATTACTTTTCCTTATAATTAAACTAATCCGTTTTACGCCTTAGCAACGTTAACCGATCAGTTAAGAGAAGCGTTTGGTATATATTGTGAAATAATAAAATCCAGTGTAACAGTTAGCGGTAATAACGCTTGTAGTTTCTGTAAACTTTCCTCACTGGTTTTCCAGCCAAACGGAGTCATGGTAAGTAGATTACTTAGCTGCTCAGAGCTACTAATAGTAATGGCGTTTTTAACATTCCAACTGCCACTATTTTCAAAAAACTCCGGTGGGCGAGGGGCTTCATGTAACTCGGCTGTTGGGTAAATAACCTGTTTTATTTCCAATAAATGGTTTGGTCCTGGTGAAACCGCTAAAATCTTTCCCGTGTTATTTAAAATTCGCTGACATTCTTTGCCAATCAATGGTGCAAAAATGTTAACGATTAGGTCTACGGATTTATCACAAAATGGTAAGTGAGCATTTGTCGCAACGGCGTAATGGACTTCTTTATTTCGCTTGGCAGCGTATTTTACGGCTGATTTAGAAATATCGACGCCGTATACTTGCTTGGATTTGTGCTGAGCTTTAATTTCGTTGGTGTAATAACCTTCCCCGCATCCTAGGTCAACGATCAGTTTTGGGTCATTCTCGGTAACAAGCTCGATAAGTTTGTTACGCATAAATTCATAATGTCCAACTTGTAAAAATTCGCGACGGGCAACAACCATTTTCAAATCATCACCAGGTTGAAGTGACTTTTTAAGCTGCACAGGCAACAAGTTGACATAACCTTCTTTGGCATAATCGAAGCTATGATTTGATGCACATTTTAGCATTTTATCTGTTTTGACTAAGTCTGCTGAACAAATAGGGCAGCTAAATTTTGGTTGGTCATTCATGAAGTTGCTTTTTAAAAAATTAAAGACAGAGAATTATAACCCACTCAGCTTTAAATTAAATGGAGTTTAGGTTCAGACTTTGGTTATTAAATGTCCGAACGAGCGGTAAACCCTAAATTAATTCAAAATTACTCTTTACCTTAATCAAAGGCACAGTATAATTGCCGGACTTTGATGCAGGGGCGTAGTTCCAATTGGTAGAACAGCGGTCTCCAAAACCGATGGTTGGGGGTTCGAGTCCCTCCGCCCCTGCCAAGTCAAAGTAAACAATAGGCCGCTCATTGAAGCGGTTTTTTTGTGCTTGGAATTTGAAGACCAGGTCTCCGCTCTTTACAAAAGCAGCGATGGTTGGGGGTTCGAGTCCCTCCGCCCCTGCCAAGTCAAAGTAAACAATAGGCCGCTCATTGAAGCGGTTTTTTTGTGCTTAGAATTTGAAGACCAGGTCTCCGCTCTTTACAAAAGCAGCGATGGTTGGGGGTTCGAGTCCCTCCGCCCCTGCCAAGTCAAAGTAAACAATAGGCCGCTCATTGAAGCGGTTTTTTTGTGCCTGGAATTTGGAGACAAAAATAATTGGTTGAAGCCTATATAATTCGATATCATCGGTTTTTATTTCAATATCGGATTGCCAGTGTATACATCTCACCAAATAGACTGCTTAAAAAAGTTGGGAATCCAGTTTTTAAAATCAGATCCAGAAAAGCCGTCCAAACATGATTCTGCCTCTATACAAGTAAGCGAAACTGCTAGCCGTATTGAATTGCCTGAGGCGTTATTAAAAGACTTAAAGGTGTTATTTCCTGCCTTAAAAGTTGATGGCAACAAAATCCGTTTAACTGAGCATTTTGTATGGTTGATTGAAGCCAGAACAACAAGAGTGATCGCGACTAAAACACAATTAATAACGACCCCATTTGAAAAGCTATCAATAGCTCATAAAAAACAAATTTGGGATAAGCTTCAAGAAAGCGTTGATAAGGTGTCAGCGTCTCAATGAAAACCCGCCTAGAACCCCTTAATCATTCGCATATCGCAGAGATAATGGAGATCGAATTGAAGGCCCATTTGGCGCCTTGGACCGAACGAATCGTTAATCAAAGTTTTGGCCCAAGAAGTCATAATATGGGTTTGTTTAAAGTGGAAAAAAAGCAATATCAATTAATTGGATATTACTTTTCTGATCACGTTGCTGGAGAAGTGTCGTTAGAAAATATCTGTATTTCAAAAGACTATCAAGGACAGGGCCACAGCCGCATATTAATGGCAAGTTTGTTTGAACATGCAAATAGTATAAACGCCGAAGAAATATGGTTAGAGGTTCGAGAGTCAAACCTGCCAGCGGTTAAACTCTATCAGTCTTTGGGTTTTGAAACACAGAGTATTAGAAAAAACTACTACTCTGTGCCTAATAGCATTGAAAAAGAACATGCCTTGTCGATGAAAAAAACGCTATAGTTGTCAAAAGCTAACAACCCCAATTACCACTTCATCACAGATAACAAACTTGAAAAATCATCGGTCCAAGACACACTCAAACCTGGTTGCATAAGTTGCAAAGATGCTTCCCTCTTAATATGAGGCTCTTGTAAATAGGTATTGTCACTGGTAAAGATGACCCATTCCGTCGTGTGAATGTCGCTTTGTTTCGACTCTGCTTTAAAATACAGTGCCGTCATCGATAGCTGTGTGGCAATATTTCTCATAACCGGCTTTAAGTCCAAATAGCTGTTTGATATGTGAAATGCTAAAAGGCCTTGCTCAGACAAATGGTGTCGATATAGATTAATAGCTTCCTTCGTTATTAAATGCACTGGAATTGAGTCACTGGAAAATGCATCCACAACCAGTAGGTCAAAGGCTTGGCGATCATCTAACGTCATTTCGTGCTCCAACGTTACTCTAGCATCACCTAACTTTATTGCGGTGTTGGCTTTAGACGAATTTAAATAGTCGAAGTAATTTAATGCAACATCAGCGACATCAGGGTTAAGTTCGTAAAAAGTGTAGGTATCGTTAGGTTGGCCATAATAGGCCAATGCACCAACACCTAGCCCAATTAAACCTACATTATTAGGTTTGCTTTTAAAATACGGTGTTTGCAACAGCAAACCAATACCGGAGTCTGGTCGATAATAGCTTAGCGGTTCTAAATGACGGTTGTCTGCCGTAGAAGTCAGTCTTTGAGCACCATGCGATGTATACCCATCAACTAATCTTCGTTCAGCTTGTTCTAAAAGTGTTAAATCTTTGACCGCTAATGTGCCGTAAAAACTACGTGTTTCATAAACATTAAATTGATTAAATTGATTATTTAAAAATAAGAAAAAGGCGGAGAAAATACCTAAACCAAATAGACTGGCTACAGCGACTTTTCGGTCATTAGAGTGATTCGTGTTGTTTGCAAAAATTGATAATGCGGTAAAAGCAAAAACGGCCGCAAAGCCAACAATAAACTCGTAATATAAGCTGAAAATTTCGGTGGCAATAATAGATGCAAATATACTTCCCGCGCATCCACCCGCAGATAAAATAAGATAAAACAAGGTAAGTTGATTAGTCTGAGGTTTTGTTTTAACAAGCTCACCGTGACAAATCATAGTAGCAACAAACATTGCTACTAAATACAACACAATCTGAGAAATAACGCCAAAATGGGTGCCGATAAAAAATAGCAGTAATGCAATGAGTGAACACACGGCAAAGGTAATAAGCCAATACCATCTGACATAAATCCGTTCATCGTGAAAAGTTAATATAAAAGTTAACAAATAGATGGCCAGAGGCATAATCCATAGAAATGGAATTGGGGGAATGTTTTGTGTCATTTTGCTAGTGGTAGCCACTAATAATATAACGCCGGTTGCGGACAATAAAAACCAAGTCACCATCGTTAAGTATCCAGTGCTTTGTGATTCTACCTTTTGTTGCTGTCCCGTGCCTGCTGGTTCAGCCCGGTTGATCAATTCAAAATTAACATTACTCAACGTCATTTTACTCTGCTTGTAGACGGTATAAATGCTCAAGCTGATTGCAACAGTGAATGCAAGATAAGTTATTGACCAGTAGACCGTTTGTTGGTTTAGCGTGAGTTGATATTCAATTAAAAATGGATAGCTAAATAACGCGAGTAAAGCGGCAATGTTAGAGACTGAATATAGCTTGTAGGTCTGTGACTTATAATCGGTTTGACCGAACCAATGTTGTATTAATGGTGCCGTTGCTGACAATACAAAATAGGGGATGCCGATGCTAAAAAAGAGTAACGAAAAAATGTTCCAAAACGGTGATTGCAGCTCAATAAATGCGGATTGAGACCATACATTTGAGATTGGCATAAGCGTTGCTGCAATTAACACAACAGCTGTATGTACTTTAGCTTGGAGAGCAGTAGAGTTAAGCTTACTGATTAAGAACGAGTATAAATACCCAGCTAGCAACATTGTTTGAAAAAATAACAAACATGCGGTCCAAACACTACTACCACCACCTAATTTAGGTAACAGCAATTTTGCATACATTGGTTGAACAGCAAACAACAAAAATGAACTTAAAAAAATAGTAATCAAAAAAATGAGTTTCAAACGTATTGCTCTATGAGTTATTTAACCAAACCCCAGATGATACACGGCTTTTTAAAAATGATGGAGCAGTAAGGGTAATTTTTCCTACTATACTGAAGAAAATCGACATAAAAAAGGTATTGGCTTTATGAATAAAAGAGCTTTAGCGGTGCCTCACTATCAATTAATGCGTCATGAAAAAGATGAGACATTTCACTCTTTAGCTACGTCTATTGCAGAGATATTTAATGTACCTATTGTGATTATTTCAATAATGGACGAGCACAATCAAATCGTAAAAGGTGCGGCTGGTTTTAGCGCAAAAAATATACCAAAAAAAGATACATTATGTAATCAAGTTGTAGTGAACGAAGAGCCGTTCGTTATTGAAAATGCTGCGGAGGACCAGTGTTTTGAAAATAACCCTTATGTTCAAGGTGAACCGAAAATTAGAGGTTACGCTGGAGTCCCTATTACATTTAAAAAAAATATAATAGGCGCGCTTTGCTTAGTAGATTCGAAACCACGAAAGTGGAAGGCAACAGAAATAAAGCAACTTGAAGCATTAAGTGTCCATGTGACTGGCTGTTTAGAGTTAATGTCTGAGGCTATTTTAGCGGAGCAGGAACACAGCCTACTCAATAATTCGCCGGCAGTATTAATGCGTTTTGATATGTCTGCGCTGATGGAACTTAGTTTTATTTCAGAAAATGCGTCCTATTTATTTAACCTTGATACTGAATCCTTACGAAATAAAAGTATACGTTTTGAACGTTTAATTCATGAAGAGGATCTGAAAGAGTTTTTATTCACCATCAATAACCATAAACACGGAGTACTAAACGGTGATTGCCGGTTTCGGCTAGTAAGCGAGAAGAAGGTACATTTAGTACAAATGATTAGCAGTGCTGTTTTAGATGAAAATGATCGACTTGTTGCGATACAAATTATGCTGTTAGATAACACTCAATCACAATACCTAGAGCAAAGGCTGTTAGAAACTAATGAACGAATGCGTTTATTACTTGAGGCGTCGGAATTAGGGACTTGGGATTGGGACATACAAAAAGATGTTAACCGAATTAATCAACGTTGGTGTGACATGTTAGGCCTAAATATTGATGATGTTGATAACTCGTCAGCGTTCTGGCGGAATTTAGTTCACCCAGCAGACCAAAAGAAATTAGAGCAGGAGCTAGAAAGACACCTATCGGGTAAGACTGATGCATTTAATACAGTTTACCGGATGCGCCACCGTGATGGTCACTGGATATGGATAGAAACGTTTGGGCGAATTGTTGCATACAATGAGAACGGCGAACCATATCGATTAGCAGGCACCCATCGAGATATTTCAGATAAAAAAGAAGCAGAGTTAAAGGACAACCAACAAAGACAATTATTAAGTTTTATAAATAATGTGCAAACAATATTTTTGGCGCGACAAAATATCAAAGAGGCTTGTTCAGATATATTTACTGAACTTCTTGAATTAGCCAATAGCGATTTTGGTTTTATTGGGCAAGTATGCCAGCACGAAAATAAAGATGCGTTACTCATTCATGCAATTACTGATATCAGTTGGTCTGATGAAAGTGAAAAGTTTATAGAAGCTTACAACCGAGGAGAGCTCTATTTTAGCTCATTTGACAATTTATTTGGACATGTCATTTCTAGTGGTAAACCGGTAATTAGCAATGCGCCTGCTCAACATCATGCTGCACGTGGTTTACCGGAAGGGCATCCGCCTCTTTTTCGGTTTATGGGAGTACCTATTACATATAATCAAAAGGTTAGAGGTATGATTGGCTTTGCCAATAAGTTAGACAACTACACCGAACAAAATGCGGAATTTTTACAGCCATTGTTAGACACTCTAGGCTCTCTTTATTACGCGCTAGAGTTGAATGAAGCTCGACTTGAAGCAGAGCAGCAGCTTAAAGCGCTAGCTGAAACTGACTCATTAACTCAACTGTCAAATAGAAGAGCGTTTATAGAGCAACTAGAAAACTTTTATTCAAATAAATCCTCATCATTTTGCCTTGCTATCGCTGACATTGATTATTTCAAAAAAGTAAACGATACCTATGGTCATCATGCCGGTGACAAGGTATTGATGTCGGTAGCTAAAATGTTAAAAAATCAACTGAGAACAGATGACGTTATATCGCGTTTAGGGGGTGAAGAATTTGGAATTATTATGCATACAGATAATAAGAAGGAAGCCTTGGAAACCTTAAATAAACTTTGTCTTTTCATATCAAAACAATCCATAGAAATTGATGAAATAGAAGTCAATGTGACCGTTAGTATTGGCGCAACATTACGAAGAGTAGGGAGTAGTTATGACGATGATATGCAAAATGCCGACAGTGCGCTGTATAAGGCAAAAAATGCTGGTAGAAACCAAGTGAAGTGGTTTCGGAGTAAAAGTGAGTAGTATATAGCCTTTACAAAGCGAAAACTAACGTCATAAAAATCGAAGTTATGGACACTCTTCGCCTTACTTTTAATCGTAATTCGGCTATAATGCGCGGCTAAAATTTTATTCTCTTTTTCGATCCATTTTAAAACAGGTAATTTGCATGTCTGCGCAACAACAGCAAGTCGACATTCGACGCACATTCGCGATCATCTCGCACCCGGATGCCGGTAAAACAACTATCACCGAAAAGGTATTGTTGTTCGGACAACATCTTCAAACAGCTGGTACGGTTAAAGGTCGTGGATCAAACCAGCATGCAAAGTCTGACTGGATGGAAATGGAAAAAGATCGTGGTATTTCAATTACTACGTCTGTTATGCAGTTCCCATATAACGATTGTTTGGTGAACCTACTCGACACTCCAGGACACGAAGACTTCTCTGAAGATACTTACCGCACATTAACTGCTGTTGACTCTTGTTTAATGGTTATTGATACCGCTAAGGGTGTAGAAGATAGAACCCGTAAGTTAATGGAAGTTACACGCCTTCGTGATACACCAATCATAACATTCATGAACAAATTAGACCGTGATATACGTGACCCAATGGAAGTCATGGATGAAGTTGAATCTGAATTAAAAATTGCATGTGCGCCAATCACCTGGCCAATAGGTTGCGGTAAATTATTCAAAGGCGTTTATCATATTTTACGTGATGAAGTAATCCTTTACGCAACAGGTCAAGGTCACACCATTCAAGAAGTACGCACCGTTAAAGGCATCGACAATCCAGACGTTGATGCTGCAATTGGTGAAGACTTAGCTGAGCAATTACGAGAAGAATTAGAACTAGTTGTTGGTGCTTCACACGAATTTGACCATGAAATGTTTTTAGCGGGTGAATTAACACCAGTATTTTTTGGTACCGCTTTGGGTAACTTTGGTGTAGACCACATGCTAGATGGTTTAACAGAGTGGGCACCAACGCCAATGCCTCGCGATACAGATCAACGACCTGTAAAAGCAAGTGAGGAAACGTTTAGTGGTTTTGTCTTTAAAATACAAGCAAACATGGACCCTAAACACCGTGACCGTGTTGCATTCATGCGTATCGTTTCCGGTAAGTATGAAAAAGGCATGAAAATGAAACACGTTCGTTTAGGAAAAGACGTTCGAATTTCAGATGCGTTAACCTTTGTGGCTGGTGATCGAGCTCAAGTTGAAGAGGCATGGCCGGGCGACATCATTGGTTTGCATAACCACGGCACTATTAAGATTGGTGATACTTTTACCCATGGTGAAGACTTTAAATTTAGTGGTATTCCAAACTTCGCACCAGAATTATTCCGTCGTATCCGTCTTAAAGATCCACTGAAGCAAAAGCAGTTATTAAAAGGCCTTATTCAATTATCAGAAGAAGGTGCCGTACAGGTATTCCGTCCACTTGAAAACAACGATTTGATAGTAGGCGCGGTGGGTGTACTTCAGTTTGATGTTGTTGTTCAACGATTAAAGTCGGAATACAACGTTGAAGCAATTTATGAAAATGTAAACGTGGCAACTGCTCGCTGGGTAGAGTGCGACGATGAGAAAAAACTAGATGAGTTCCGCCGTAAATGTGCCACTAACTTAGCGTTAGATGGTGGCGACAGCTTGGCGTACATTGCTCCTACAAGAGTGAACTTAAACTTATCGATGGAACGTTACCCAGATGTACGTTTCTTAGAAACTCGTGAACACTAATTAGGCACCTAAGAAAATGAATGTATTTCAATTAGTTCAAGACAGATTTAAACAAGCATTAAGCAACATTGAAGGCGCAGAAGGCGCACCAGCACCATTGGCTCGCAGTACTCGACCTGAGTTTGGTGAATATCAATTTAACGGTGCAATGGCACTGGCTAAAATTTTAAAGCAAAAGCCTCGTGATATTGCAGAAACGATTGTTGAGCAAGTAAACCTAGACGATATGGCTGAAAGCTTGGAAATAGCTGGCCCTGGTTTTATTAACGTAAAGCTTCGCCCTGAGTGGTTAGCTGCACAGGTTGAAACTGCACTGGCAGATCCTCGTTTAGCCATTGAAAAAGAATTGGCTAAAAAAGTTGTTGTTGATTTATCGTCACCAAATTTAGCTAAAGAAATGCACGTTGGTCACCTTCGTTCAACGATTATAGGTGATGCCGTTGCTCGTGTTATTGAGTTTTTAGGTCACGATGTGATCCGCCAAAACCATATGGGCGATTGGGGAACACAGTTCGGTATGCTAATCGCACATTTACAAGACAAGTTACAAGCATCTGAAGTTGCAACTACCGCTCTGTCAGATTTAGAAGACTTTTACCGTGAAGCAAAAGTGCGTTTTGATGACGAAGAAGGGTTTGCTGACCGAGCTCGTGAATATGTTGTTAAGCTGCAAGGTGGCGACGCAGAATGTAAAGCTCTATGGCAGCAGTTTATTGAAGTGTCTATTCAACACTCAGAAGAAGTATACGAGAAGCTTAACGTTAAGCTAACTAACGATGACATTATGGGCGAAAGTGCTTATAACCCAATGTTACCAGGTGTGGTTGCTGACTTAAAAGAGCAAGGCATTGTAGTTGAAGACCAAGGTGCGCAAGTTGTATTCATTGAAGAGTTAGCGAACAAAGACGGTGAGCCGGCGGTTTATATTGTTGAGAAATCAGGTGGCGGCTACTTATATTCCACTACGGATTTAGCAGCCATGAAGTATCGCTCATTTGATTTAAATGCGGACAGGATCATTATCTTTACAGACGCTCGTCAAGCCTTCCACTTTAAGCAAGCTGAAATAGTTGGCCGTAAAGGCGGACTGTTACGTGAAGAAACGACCTATGAGCATGGTCCTTTTGGCATGATGTTAGGTAAAGATGGCAAACCTTTTAAAACTCGTACGGGTGGCACTGTAAAACTGGCCGACTTGTTGGATGAAGCCGTTGAGCGCGCGGGTAAACTTTTAGCAGAACGTAATAGTGAGTTGTCAGCGGACGAGCAAAAAGAGATTGCTCGTAAAGTAGGTATTGGCGCTATTAAATATGCGGACTTAAGCAAAAACCGTACAACGGATTACATTTTTGACTGGGATACCATGTTGAGCTTTGAAGGCGATACGGCTCCTTATTTACAATATGCATTTGCGCGTATTCAAAGTATTTTCCGTAAAGCAGGTATTAATACCGAAGACTTTGCTGCCAATGTTGTTATTGAAGAAGTTCAAGAAAAAGCGTTAGCAATGAAGCTATTGCAGTTTGTTGAAGTAATGAATGCGGTTAGCCAAAACTTAACGCCTCATGTTTTATGTACTTACCTTTACGAATTAGCTAGCTTGTTCATGACATTCTATGAAGCGTGCCCAATCTTAAAAGATGGCGTGCCAGAGGAAACAAAACAAAGCCGTCTAGCATTAAGCTTATTAGTATCACGTACTATGAAGCAAGGCCTTGATCTTCTTGGCATTGAAACAATGGAAAAAATGTAAGTATAAAATGTATAAACCTGAGCTCAAACGTTGGGTTTAGATTTATCATGTATTTGCGGAAAAGCGGAGCCTAGTGCTCCGTTTTTTTTTTAGACTTTAGACTTTAGACTTTAGACTTTAGACGATGAAGATTGCGGTCGCGTCCTGAAGCTAGACTAGGTGAGTTACTTCCAAAGTAAGCTTGGCATTAACAGGATGTTGAAATTCAACACCTACTTGTTTGGATTTCAAAGCTCCGCCTAGGGGTGACGAGAATGTGATAACGGTAACAACTTCGTTTGAAACCTCTATTTTTAAACCACCAGAGTAATTGCCGATTAAAAACATCTTGGACACGTCATTTGAGTCAACGAGCTCCACCAAAGCCCCCGCGTCAATAGTAGACTCACTACTGAAACTTTTGTGTTGCAACGTTTTCCAATTTTCTATGGCACTGGCTAGGTCAGCTGCACGTTGTGAGTGACCATGGGCTAAATAGGAAGCCTCGAGCCCAACCGTATCGTACTGAGTTTCTGGTTTACTTTGTTCGTGAGTCGCTAATTGACGTGCCCCTTCAGCAGCATCGCTCGCTGCTAAAAAAGACTTCTCTAACTGGATAAAGAGTTCTGAAAATACGGCTGATTTATCAATGTTCATATATAGTTTTAAGCAATTTCCAAGGAATCTGATTCTTTGGTGAAGTATACCGCAAGCAAGGCTAAGGTGAATGGAAACATTTACCGATGCACTAATACGCCCTTGAACCATCACATAAATAAATTAGATAGTAAAAGGGCGGGATGGGTTTTAGTGTGAAACAACTTTGATCTTTTCAACATCAGCATTTTTGGATGGCCCATTACTCGTTAGGCTGAGTCTAAAGTCTAACTGTACTAGCATGTCTTCCTGTGCATATGCTTTGCCACCTTGAATACGAGGCTTATACTTCCACTTTTTAAGCGCTTTTACGGCACTTTCGTCAAACAAACCTTTTGGCGTTGACTTGATGACACTAATATTATTTGTTGCGCCAGTTTCCGTTACGTCAAATTGTAAAATAACAGAACCTTCAACTCCTTCTTTTGCAGCTTGCGCTGGATAGTTTGGCTCAACTCTTACAATTGGTGTCGCTGCAAACATTTCAGTGTCTATTTTTGGTGATTCAGTAAATTTAGCAAATACAACATTAGTGCTAAATAAGGCCGCAACAATGATAGCGACTGACGTGATGACTTTGCTTGGCTTTTGTGCTTTTTGCATCATAGTTAAACGTTTTAACATAGTGTTTTTATCTCCGAGAGTTGGATGTAATAACGTGTGGGTTGATGAATGCTGAGCACACAACAAAAGTGCTTTGGCATAAGAAACTCTTTCATGTTTGTTTTTGTTTTTTAATACTTGTTGATCACAAGCAAGTTCTTGATTGGTTCGGAACGACCGTAACCCAAACCAAACCAAAGGGTTAAACCAAAATAGTGTGGCGATTATTAGTGCCAGAATATTCCATAAATGATCACAGCGCTGAAGGTGAACGAGTTCATGCTCCAGGATTAAACTCTGCTGTTCTGAGCTGTAAAGGGAATTAAAGTTAAGTGGTAACAAAATACGTGGCGTAAACATCCCAAAAACCATAGGCGTTGCAGCTATATCTGAATAGATAGCTTTATGGTTTTGTTTAACATGAATGTTGTGGCTTACTTGTACGTCGAGGTCATCAATCTCTGATTGATTAAGACTCTTATAATGCATCAAGATAAAAGCGGCGATAGCAATGACGCCTAAACCCCAAATCAGAAGGTAAGGGCTATAGGTAGAAATTGAGACAGATGGCATGAGACCAACCGTATATCGGCTTATTGTATTGGAGCCAGCAACTGTCCATTGCTCTGGTAAGTTAGTGAGCAGTATAACGACTGGAAGAAATCCCCAAAAATAATAAGCGCGCTTTGGACCAAGGCTTGGCGTTAGGGCCTTTTCCATTGTAATAAGCAAGATGAGTGCAACAGACAATGGACCTTGTTGTGCGATTAACCAATCAATCATTGTCTTGCTCCCAATCTGAGATTAAGGCTTTTAATTCATCAATATCTTGTTTTGAGAGGGCATTTTGTGATGCAAATCCCGTTACTAACGGCGCTACCTTGCCATTGAATAAACGTCCCACAAAATGTGATGCTTCAGATTGCCTGTAGTCTTCTCGTTCAATTAACGGAAAATACAAATACTGGCGTTGTTGCTTCTCGAAACCCAGCACTTCCTTTTTTACCAAACGGCTTAATAGGGTTTTCACGGTTTTGTCATGCCACTCTTTTTTCTTTTCGAGTCTGGCAATTATTTCGCTGGCACTTGCGGGGAATGAATCCCAAATTACATCGAGCACTTCAAATTCGGCGTTTGAAATTTCTGGGCGTCTGTTTTTATCGATCATTTCTTTACCCTGGTATGTTAAAGATTACAAATGTAGTCCAATTAAGATTACACTTGTAATCAGTTGGGTCAAGTTTTAATTTTGATTAAATATTATTTGGGTGTATGGCTTGCTAGATAACTAGAGGGGGATAACTAATAAACGACTATTTTGAGGTGTATCAAATTCAAATATATAAAATTTTCACGCTATATATTATTATTATCGGTTATTAAGGTTGGTAAAGACTATCCTATATACTGCCAACTAAATCAGAGCGTTAAGGAACATTTATGTACGACTTGCCTGTGGTCAGCTTAAAAGGCTCAGTGTCTGAACAAGAATGGCAGACGCGTGTGGAATTGGCCGCATGTTATCGACTATTGGTCATGCACGGCTGGGATGACTTAATTCACTCTCATATCTCAGCTCGTATTCCTGGTACCGATCATTTGTTGTTGAATGCATTTGGTCTTACGTTTGACGAAATCACGGCGTCGAATTTGGTAAAGATTGATATTGAAGGCAACATTGTTCAAGAGAACTGTCCTTTTACGATTAACCCAGCTGGCTTCACTATTCATAGCGCATTACATGAAGCAAGGCATGAAGATCAATGCACATTACATGTTCATACTAATGAAACCGTTGCGGTTGCAAGTTTAGAAGAAGGTTTATTGCCGTTAAGTCAGTATTCAATGTTTGCCTTGGCTTCACTTGCTTACCACGACTATGAAGGTTTAGCAGTTAATGATGAAGAGAAGCAAAGACTCAAAGATGATTTGGGTAATGCTAATTTTTTCCTGCTTAAAAACCATGGTGCAATTACACTAGGTAAAACCATTGGCGATGCCTTTATGCATATGTACGATTTAATTCGTGCTTGTGAGATTCAGTTGCAAGTTCAAGCAACGGGGCAATCTGCGTTTATGGTCGATCAAAGTATAGTTGATGGCATAAAGGCGCAAGCCAATATTGTTCATTCAGGTCAAACTGGTGGTCAAAAAGCATGGCCAGCTATGATGCGAAAAGTTAAGCGCGCTTACCCTGACTTTGATATGTAAATAGAATAAGTAAAGTCTGTTAATAAAGACCGACATTTAATTTGAAAGCGTGACTAATTGTCATGATTGAAAACAACAAAGAACCTAATTAAAAGAGACAAAAATGAAAATCACTCACGTCGAAATATTTGATATTCACTGCCCTGAGCGCCCACCATGGAACCCCGTTTTTGTCCGCATTCATACTGACGAAGGCATTACTGGTGTCGGTGAGGCTGGTTTAGCCTATGACTGGGGGCACAGTGCCGCTGCTGCTATGATCAAAGAAATCGCTGAAGCGGTTTTAATTGGTTTTAACCCGTTTAATACTGAATTGTTGTGGAGTCGTATGCTGCGCGAAAGTTTTTGGGGCTTAGGTGGCGGACCAGTTTTATACTCTGCAATGAGTGCAATTGATACGGCTCTGTGGGATATCAAAGGCAAAGCCTTTGGCGTTCCGGTTTATCAATTGTTGGGCGGTAAAACTAACGACAAGTTACGAACTTATGCTAGCCAATTACAATTTGACTGGGACAAAGACATCACCAAGCTTATTCAACCTGAGCAATATGCAGAAGCGGCATTAAAAGCCGTTGCTGAAGGTTATGACGCAGTGAAAGTTGACCCAATTGTATATGATGCAGATGGCGGCTCGTCGTTTGATAGAACTAAGTTATTCACCAAACCACAAATGCGCCTGTTTGGTGATCGCCTTCGTGCAATCCGAAATGCAGTAGGTGAAGATGTGGATATCATATTTGAATCACACTCGTTAATGGGTGCAGCGTCAGCTATTCAAATGGGTGCGATAGTCGAAGAAGTTGGTTGTATGATGTATGAAGAGCCTGTGAATTATTTAAATTCAGCGGTTCACAAAAAGGTTTCGGAAAATGTAAATGTTCCAATTGCTGGTGGCGAACGTTTGTATCATCGCTGGGATGTGCGTCCTTATTTTGAAGATCAAAGCATTGACGTATTGCAACCAGATGTTGGCTTGTGTGGTGGTTTCACCGAAGCGAAAAAAGTGTGTGACTATGCCGATGTTTACGACATTCGAGTACAAGCACACGTTTGCGGTGGGCCAGTTGCAACGGCAGCGTCACTACATTTAGAAACGGCGATTCCAAACTTCTTAATTCATGAACATCATACTTATGCAATCAAGTCGTGGAACCGTGAACTTTGTATTCAAGACCCACAACCGGTAGACGGTTTTTTCCAAGCTCCTGATACACCAGGAATTGGTATTGAACTGAATGATGATGTTGTTAAGCGCTCACCAAATGTGACGGTTAAGTAAGCTTCTTTTATCAGTTTTAAAGGCAGTTAAAGCAAAAAGTCGCATTTTACAATGCGACTTTTTTGTAGGTGAATAAAATTAAATTTGTAGCCACTAAATACTTTTGAGCATTTTTAATCATGCTTTACTTCCTTTTTAAGGAGCTTGTAAATTCAGGTCTTTACCGGTGTTGTGACTTTGTACTTCTACAGCGTTTTGAGCAATAGATCACGTTATCCCATTCTTTTTCCCATTTTTTTCGCCAGTTAAAAGGCCGGTTGCAAACGGGGCAAATTTTAAACGGTAAATTTAGCTTTTTATGAGACATGTTTTCTCAGTATAGATGGAATAGCACGTTGGACGTCAGGTCTGTCTCTAAATTCCCACAAACGCTCTCTCGCCGATTTACTTGCTTCCTCTAAATTAACAATAGGCTCTGGGTAATCGCGCCCTAGTTGAAAGTCGTTAAAGATTGCTTCTAGCGGTGGCTGAGTCCATGGTTGATGTAAATACTCATCCGGTAGGTTTTTTAATTCAGGGCACCACTGTCGAATAAAGTGACCGTTTGGGTCTTTGTCTTCAGATTGCTTGATTGGGTTATAAAGCCGAATTGTATTTATGCCAGTGACCGAGGCCTGCATTTGAATTTGTGGATAATGAATTCCAGGCTCAAAGTCCAAGAAATAATTAGCAAGGGGAAGACTAGCCTGTTGCCAACTGATGTTTAAGTGATGGGTCACAAAACTCACTAACATGGCGCGCATCCTAAAGTTAACATAGCCTGTATGCTTTAAGCACCGCATACACGCATCAATGATAGGAATTCCAGTGTTGCCATCTTGCCAATGTTGCAGTTGTTCTAGCGCTTTTGAATCGGAGCGATACGGAAACTGATTGTAACCAGAATTAACAGGGTAAAACTCCATACGACACTCGCTTTCAAACTTTTGCATAAAGTGACAATGCCAATGTAGCCTAGAAATAAATGCCGATAGAGGGCGTTTCCAACTGTTTTGATGTGGCTCTAGCTGTTGCATCTTTCGAATTGTAGCCTGAAATACTTGGCGTAGGCTTATGTTTCCCCATGCAAGGTAGGGCGAAAGTCGAGAGCAACCAGTTTGACTTAAACTTGGGCTTGAAATACTTTTTTGATAATTAGCACCTCTGCTCGACAGAAACGACTCTAACACTTTTCTAGCCTGCATAGGTCCGCCTTGCTGGAACGAGTCGTTAGGAGTAGTAAATTTGTCAGGTAAAACAGGTTCTATATGGTTATTAAGCACTACAGTATTGACACCTTTCCAGTTCGGTGTCGCTGGGAATGCATCCATATAGAGCTCCCATAGTTTATTCCATGATTTTCGGTTTTTTTTGCCCCTTACAACTGCTCCTGTTTGATATTCGTACCAAGTTATATGCTTGTTAGTACACCATTGTTGGACCTGCTTATCACGTTCGTAAGTGTTATTTAAACCGATTTCTTGGTGACTATATATGCAGCTAATATCAAATTGCGTAGCGAGAGAGTCTAATAGAGACAGCATATCTTGGCTAAATATATAAACCTTTGCACTAAAACGGACTAGTTGTTGATTAATATCTTGAAGGGATTGGTGTACAAATCGCCAGTGACGTTCGTTGTAATGGTTGTCATTTAGTAATATTGGCTCAAAATTATAAATTAGTAATGTGGGCAGGGTAGAATTAAATGCCTGCTTTATCGGCTCATGATCAGAAAGGCGCAAATCTCTTTTGAACCAAACTATATTAATTTTTTCTCGCATTGATAACCCAATATGGACCGTTAAAATGTCTTACTGCTATAAACCTGCAAGATCAGACAAAAACTATTAGTTATCATTACGAAATAATAGAAGGTTTGGTTTATCGCAAATTATCGAGACGTTTAGACCAGTTACCATTGTTTTCACGTCTACAAGATTCCTCACTGTCAAATACAATCTGTTGATCTGACTTTTTATTAGTCTTGAGTTTAATATTTAGTTTTTCTAAATGGCGACTGATGCTGTTAACGATCTGAATTTCTATTTTTGAGCTTATAATCGATTGCAAACGAGCGTCTGTATCAAACACAACAAGTATACGTAAACTATTTGGGAAATTCTTATACTCTGCTTTATGGGTCAGCCATTCAAAACCTTCAAAGGATTCAAGTAGCGACTCACAAAGAGAGGTAAGGGCAACTCTTATGTCATTATCGATTTTTTTATCTGATTTGCGCATCTATGGTGTCTACTAACTTAAAAGGCTTAATTATTGCTCAAAGTTTACCATAAAGTAGCGTTTTATTTTCGCAAACCCTGTTTTGGCGACATGTTTAGTGCAAACGATTATATCCGCAATCTTTTACTGCAGCAGTTACACAAAAAAGTTGAAATGGAGGCAAGTACGCGAAGTTGGTTTCGCACTCGGTAAGTAAAGTTTAATAATCTTAATGTAAAACGTGTTTGACATTGCTTTGTTGTGCGTCTACTATTTGCTCAATGTAAAGCGTATTTGTCATTATGACAAGCAGACCATATTTCAAATCGTATATTTATTGAGGGTAAGAAGATGACTAAAAATGATTTATGCGGCAACTTAAATTCAAGAACCGCAACCAATACAAAATTATTAGCCAAATGGACGGGCCTTTGGCTACTGTCATTGGCTTTTGTAAGCTTTGGTCCAAAGTATATATGGGACTATAACTTAGCATTAACATCAGCCGTGATTATAGTTAACCTAATGTTTGGCTTTAAAATGATTTGGGCAAATAAAGTGCATTTAGAGGGTTTAGATGAAATGCAACAGCGGATAATGTTAGAAGCCATGGCTATTTCACTTGGAACCACCATGGTGTGCGGAGCCGTGTATGGTTTGCTAGAAGCGGTTAAAGTGATTTCTTTTGAGCCTAACGCCTCTGGCTTATTATTTGTAATGGGTATTAGCTACATGGTTGGCATGTTAATTAGTCGGAAACGATATCTATGAAAAACAGGCTAAAGGTACTGAGAGCTGAGCGAGATTGGACGCAAGCCGACTTAGCGAAAGAGCTAGATGTGTCTAGACAAACGGTAAATGCAATTGAAAAAGGAAAATTTGATCCGAGCTTGCCATTAGCATTTAAAATGGCACGACTATTTAAGTGTCAAATAGAGGCCGTTTTTAGCGATGAGGAAACTTAGCGCGAACTTAATTTAGATGCCTTTGGGCATTGTTGGCTTGGTTAAGACCGGTCAAAATAAATGGAAAAAGCATTGTCGTGAAGCAATGCTTTTTTTTGTTCTTCAGTAACGTCTAATTTGTTAAGTGTCGAAACAATCTCGCACCAAAAAGCCTCATAAGATTTGCTGAATGTGCATAGGGGAAAGTTACTCGCCAGCATAACTCTACGAAAACCAAATATACGAACTGCAGTATCAATTACTTCTGCAATAAACTTATTTGAATAATGCCTGTCAGTCATTTCCCATCCAGAACATTTTATCGATACGTTGGGGTTTTGGCTTAACTTTTTGATGCTGTTTGTCCAATTAATAAACTGTGTTTTGTTTTGTGGAACTGGCGGAAAACCGGCATGGTTGATCACCACATTTAATGACTTCAGTGGCAGGTCCTCTAACATCTTAACAATTAAATTAACAGTTTCACTATCGGCCAAATCGGCTTGGAGTTCAAAAATAACGCCACACTCTTCAAGATAACTTAAGTTGGTAAAACTTGTTTTGGATTGAAGGATCGATAAGGCGTCAGCATCCAAAATGTGGCGAACACCAACTAGCGAGTTATAAGCAATGAGCTCGTCGATTTGTTGCTTAAACTCATGCGTTTTTAACATTAGATTTGTTGATGCAATTGTTTTAAAGGAGAGTCGACAGCTGCTTTCTAACCATTCTAATTCCCGACTAGGTTGGCGATTATCGAATCCAGCCTCAATATGAACAAATCCCATTAGTTTAAGCTCAGGTGCCAATATTAAGTCCTGTTCAGAATAGCTACGATGGATGTTCTGTTTGTCACGCCAATAGGGCGGGTTTGCAGGTTTTAACCAATGATATTCGCCATCCGTTAAATTAAAAAAATGCAGGTGTGGATCTATAATTTTATAAGTCATATTAATGGCTGCCAAGATAAGCTATTGCGCTGTATATCCGCCATCAATAACCTGTAAACTTCCCGTGATGAAAGATGCTTTATCACTGGCTAAAAATAGCGCAAAATCGGCAACTTCTTTAGGTTGGCCTAGACGACCAAGAGGCTGAAGCGACTGCTCTTCTTTGTGAACCTCTTCTTTATTAGCCCCTGATTTTGAAACATAACTGTTGATGGCGTTATGATAAAGAGGCGTTTCAATAGTTCCAGGGCATAATGCATTAGATCGTATATTGTATTTGGCATAATCAAGCGCGGTAGTTTTTGCCATTGAGGCTAAAGCGGCTTTACTAAGGTTGTAGGCAAATGAGTTTTGTTTTGCGATTAATGCTTGATCAGACGCTATGAGGACGATTGACCCTGATTGGTTTTCTTTCATACTTGGCAACACCGCCTGTATCGCCGCATAAGCCCCTTTTACATTGATATCAAATACTCGATTAAAGTCACTGTCGCTGGTGGTTTCAATTGTTCCTGAAAAGTGAATGCCAGCATTAGAAACTAGAACATCAATTTTTTGTTGTTTTGCAATATCAGCTATTATGGTTCGCACTTTATTCAAGTCAGTAATATCACACTCACAAAAGTGACCAAGTTCACTAGGTAGAAGGTCTAAATTAAAAACGTCGTATCCGTCGTTCAAGAATGCTTCAACGCAACTGAGGCCAATACCAGATGAGCCGCCGGTAATTACACAGGTTTTTTTCATTAAAACATCCTATTTCAGGTACCGATTTTAAATTAATAACAACGCCTAATTATGCAAAAAAAACAGAAAATACGCACGGTTAATTTAGAAAGTTAGCTTTAAAAAGAAAAGCCATTGGCATTAAACGGCTAATCAGGTTGGACTGCCTATCTGAGTTAGTAAATATTTTTCACTAGCGATAAGTTTGCGTTGGTCAAATTTAGCTTTGGCCACCGGTATCACTATCATTACGATCATCTTCAACATCTTGTGAGCTATTTTCTGTTTTGGGCTGAGTGCTCATTGAGTAAGCCGCACCTAAAGCAACGCCGAGTGCAATGCCCAAGCCTACATTATCAGTAGCGACACCAACAGCGACTCCTATTGCAACACCAACACCAATTCCCACTTCTAATTTTACTGGTTTATTTTCGTCGGCCATTGAAACTTCCTTTTGTTAATTTGGAATAACTAACCTAACACCTTACACAAAAAAGCAGAACAAATGTTCTGCTTTTTATAAATATTTAATGTCAGCACTGCTAGTAACGATTCGTTTTACACTAAATACGTTTAAAGTTATTGCCTTACATTTGCGCTTGTAAGTAGTTAGGTAGGCCAATCTTCTTAATCAAGCCTAACTGTTGCTCTAACCAATGTGCGTGATCAGTTTCTGTATCGTCGATAAGAACCTGAAGCATATTGCGAGTAACATAATCCTGTTCTTTTTCACATAGCGCCATGGCTTCTTTTAGTGCTGCGTCTACCGCGTATTCAACTCTAAGGTCGCTTTCAAGCATTTCAGGTACATCTTTACCAATATGTAAACCATCGCGATTCACCATGTCAGGGATGCCTTCTAAAAAAAGAATGCGCTCGATTAGTAGAGAGGCGTGACCTTTTTCATCATCAAACTCATGATCAATTCGCTCAAATAATTTAGTGAAACCCCAGTCGTCATACATACGAGAGTGAATGAAGTACTGATCCATCGCTGCTAGTTCATATGCCAACAGACCGTTTAGTGCGTCGATTATATTTTTGTTGCCTTTCATGATGGATACCTTTTTATAACTGTGCTTGTAAGTATTTTTCTATACCAAGATTTTCCACTTGGTAATCTTGAGTCTCTAACCAGTCCAAGTGTTCTTCTTCACCTTCTAAAATTTCAGTGAGTAGATCTCTTGAAACGAAGTCCTGTTGCTCTTCACAGACGGCAATTGCCGCGCGCATTTGCGCAATCTGTGTTAATTGGAATTGTGAATCACATTTGATCATTTCAACAGTATGTTCGCCAATAGATAGAGCGCCTAATTTTTGTAGGTTAGGTAAGCCTTCTAAAAATAATATACGCTCTATTAACTTGTCAGCTTGCTTCATATCTAAAATCGATTTTTTGTAGCACTTATCATTAAGTTTGCTAAATCCCCAATTTTTGTACATACGAGCGTGCAAAAAATATTGGTTAATAGAGGTAAGTTCCACCGTTAGAATATCGTTTAAGGTGGTAAGGATGGTGCGATTTGATTGCATAAAAAAATCCTACTAATTGCGTATAGGATTATTATAGATTAAAACGAGGGATTTGCAAAAATATCTAATAAAAACAGCAGTTTAATAATGCGAATCATTATTAATTAGATTGCTAATTTGTAACTAACTGACTTCTCTAAATAAAGACTCATCGATAATGATTTTATCAATAACGCTTTGCGCAACTTTGGTACAGTTTCCACACTCAGAACCAACAGGCAGGTGCTGCTTTAGTTCACGTAAGTTACCAACGCCATGTTGATTTACTACATCTTGAATGTCTTTATCTGTGATGCCTTTGCATAAGCAAACGTACATTTTAATAACCCTGGGAATTGAGCACTTTGTTAATGCAAGTGATAATAGTTCTCATTAAGCTTGTTGGCAAGTGTTTTTGTTTATTTTTGTGCTATTTTTAAGCGTTGTATTATCCCGCTATTGGAAAATAACAGTAAAGGATTACCTATATTGATAATTTCGATAGGTTTAATCGAAAATTCACCTTGGTTTATGGGATTTTAACTATATATACTGTGCACAAGAATTTATTAACAATAACCACATTGGAGAAACCCATGGGCGTTTTAGTAGGCCGTCAGGCACCAGACTTCACTGCAGCTGCAGTATTAGGCAACGGCGAAATCGTTGATACATTTAACTTTGCTGAAGCAACTAAAGGTAAAAAAGCAGTTGTTTTCTTTTACCCTCTAGACTTCACTTTCGTTTGTCCTTCAGAGCTAATCGCTTTTGACAAACGTCTAGCTGAGTTCAACAAGCGCGGTGTTGAAGTAATTGGTGTTTCAATTGACTCACAATTCAGCCACAACGCATGGCGTAACACTCCTGTTGCAGACGGTGGTATTGGCCAAGTTGGTTACACACTAGCAGCAGACGTTAAACACGAAATCTGTAAAGCATACGACGTTGAGCACCCAGAAGCTGGCGTTGCTTTCCGTGCATCTTTCTTAATTGATGAAGAAGGCATGGTTCGTCACCAAGTTGTTAACGATCTTCCTTTAGGCCGTAACATCGACGAAATGCTACGTATGGTTGACGCATTAAACTTCCACACTGAGCACGGCGAAGTATGTCCTGCAGGTTGGGAAGAAGGCAAAAAAGGTATGGACGCGACTCCTGCTGGCGTAGCTGCGTTCTTATCTGAAAACTCTGATTCTTTATAATTAAAGATTAAGTTTTAAATAAGGAAGCAGATTCAGCCTCCTTAATACATAAAAAAAACTCTCGGCTTGCCGGGAGTTTTTTTTGTGCAAAATAAATCTCAAAGAGTACATTCTTAACTTCCATTACATTTGGTAAACTGCAGTTCGAATTTGTTATTTTTGGATGAGCTTGGGTGAAACAAACAGTTAATCAGTGTTTTTCAGATGAAGGGGCGCTTGCTAAGGCTATCCCTGGATTTAAAGCCCGACAATCGCAACTAGACATGGCCAATGCGGTCGCTGCAGCAATTAAAGACGGTAAGCAGTTAGTAGTGGAGGCCGGAACAGGTACGGGCAAAACATTTGCCTACTTAGCACCTGCTATTTTAGACGGGCGAAAAATCATTGTCTCTACTGGAACCAAAGCATTACAAGAACAGCTGTTTCATCGCGATTTACCTTTGGTAAAGCAAGCGATAAAACCACGCTTAAAAACGGCTTTGTTAAAAGGTCGAAGTAATTACCTCTGTATTTATCGTATGAACCAAAATGGTCAGCATCCACCATTTGATGATCCCGAATTTATCACAGACTTATCGAAGGTTCGCCGTTGGAGCTCAGAGACAGACTCCGGAGATTTAGGTGAACTTACTTCTATTGAAGAAAATAGCCGTGCAATTCCCTATGTAACGAGCAGTGTTGATAACTGTTTAAGTAAAGATTGTCCAAATATTGGCGAGTGCCACGTAGTTAATGCTCGAAAGAACGCATTAGAAGCAGACTTAATTGTTGTGAACCATCATTTGTTTTTTGCAGATATGGCACTTAAAGACACAGGTTTTGGCGAATTAATCCCAGAAACTGATGTCATTATATTTGATGAAGCGCATCAAATCCCTGATATCGCAGCGGAATACTTTGGTGATCACTTTTCTTCTCGTCAAGTTTTTGAATTATGTAAAGATATACAAGCAGAATATCAAACTAACCTGCGTGATTTGTCGCAATTAAATAAAGCAGCAATGAATTTAGAAAAGAATATTTTGGATATGCGTTTAGCATTTCCTTTTGATAGTGAACGAGGTAACTGGCGCGAAAAAGCATCACAACAAGAGATTGTTGCTGCTATGCAGTTAGTACACAAGTCGTTCGACTTCATATATGACGTTTTAAAATTAGCTGTTTCACGAACAGAGGCGATAGATTCCTGTTTTGAGCGATTGGTCCAATTACGAGGCAAGTTTGATAGGGTCAATCAAATAGAAGAAACAGGTTACAGTTATTGGTATGAGACCAGTAAACGACATTTCACTCTGCATACCACACCGCTTTCAATTGCTGACAAATTTGGTGGTTTTGTAAAAGAGTCGGATTCAAGCTGGATCTTTACCTCGGCGACCGTTTCGGTTGATGATGACTTTGAACATTACACTAGTCAATTAGGCTTACCGGAAGCTCGCACCCAAATTCTTGGTAGTCCATTTGACTATCAAAAACAGGCGCTGTTTTGTGTTCCTAGGTATTTCCCAGAACCAAACGACAAGGCTGCTGTGCGAGCGTTTGCCGAATTAGCATTAGAACTTGTTGAAGCAAGTAAAGGCCGTGCATTTTTGTTATTTACTAGCCACAGAGTCATGTCTTTAGTTGCTAAAATGTTAGAAGATCAAACCAAGTTACCACTGTTAGTGCAGGGAACAACCAGTAAGCGATTATTATTGGAAAAGTTTACCAAGCTCAAAAATGCCGTGTTATTGGGGACCAGTTCGTTCTGGGAAGGTGTAGATGTAAGAGGTGATGCTTTATCTTTAGTGATGATAGATAAACTACCTTTTGCATCCCCGGACGAACCTTTACTGCAAGCGAGAATGGAGGACTGTAAGCTCAAAGGCTTAGACCCATTTAAGCATGTTCAAATTCCTCAAGCTGTTATTTCATTAAAACAAGGGGTCGGTCGTTTGATTAGGGATGTTACAGATAGCGGTGCTCTGGTAATATGCGATCCAAGACTGGTGACGCGCCAATATGGCGAGACTTTTATGCGAAGTTTACCCGATATGAAACGTACAAGAGATACTGATCGAGTAGCTAGCTTTTTAAAAACTTTATAGTGTGTAAATATGAAATTATTAGCCTTAGACGCCGCTACGGAAGCTTGTTCGGTAGCAATAAAATCCGACGAAAGAGTATTTAGTTACTTTGAAGTTTGCCCTCAGCAACATTCTCAAAAACTATTGCCTGGCGTAGAAACATTACTTAAAGAATCGAAGCTTTCATTAGAGCAATTTGATGGCATTTTATACGGCTGTGGCCCTGGTAGTTTTACTGGCGTTAGAATCGGCGTTTCTATTACACAAGGGCTTGCTTTTGGTGCTGATTTACCTGTTTTAGGCGTTTCTAATCTTGCGCTTATGGCACAACAAGCTATTGAAGAGCATGGCGCTGAGCAAGTCATTGCAGCAATAGACGCGAGGATGTCTGAAGTTTATTTTGCTATTTATAACAATATTGATGGTGTTGCTGTAGCAGCCCTTGCGGATACAGTATGTAAACCGGAGACAATTGACTTGTCTGATTTTAAACTGTCAGATAATGCCGTTGCTGTAGGAACTGGTTGGGAAACATATCAGGAAATTCTATCGTCTAAAGTAAAGTGTGAGATCAGCAACATTTTACTACCAGATGTTAAATTTGGTTTTACGTTAGTTGAAGACAAGTTTAAGAATGGTGAAGGTCTTCCTGCCGAGATAGCTCAACCAAATTATGTCAGAGATGAAGTCACTTGGAAAAAATTACCAGGCAGATAGTTTGAACTTTTTGGTTATTTTTAAGACAAAGTTAGTGCATAATTAAAACCGACCGGTTGGTTGTTATTATTAGAGATAAATTTTATGGCCTTAAGAGATCCAGATAAAACCCGAAAAAATTTGTTAGAAATTGCGTCATGCCTATTTCAGCAAAAAGGCTATAACGGCACAAGTTTGTCGGACATAATCAACAAAGCTGATGTGTCTAAGGGTGCGCTTTATCATCATTTCTCAAACAAACAAGAGTTGTTGTATGCCGTCGTTGATGAGCTTTTTAAAGAGCAGTCAAAAGCACGTTGGGAGCCATTAGCAAAAGCCAATGATCCAATGGAGGCAATGGCACTTTCAATAGAGGAAATCTCTGAAAATGCGTCTCAAGATGACATGTGCAATGGCTGTCCAATTCACAATCTTCTTGCTGAGCTTGGTGCTACAGATGATGGTTTAAGAGTCAGAATTGATGGCATCTTTTGTTCTGCACAAAGCTCAATTTTGAATGCCATTGAGCGAGCAAAAGAGTTAAATCAGGTAAGTCACACAGTTGACAGCAAACGAGTATCAACTTTAATTATGTGTACCCTGAACGGAATGCCACAAATGGTAACTAGCTGTCAAAATAGAGATGTTTTTAAAGAGATCACATCCGCATTATCGGATTATATTCGCAGTTTTAAAATCGTTGACTAAACTTAAAGTAACTAGATTATTTTAGGAGTTAGTTATGCCAGAAGGTATCGGTTACGGACCAAATGTTGGTGGAAATGTTCGAGCTGAACAGCAACTTATCCAACAGCAGAATCAAAACAGAGACGCGAGCGTTCAACGTCGAGAGCAGCAAGAAGACGCTGTGCAAAGTCGTCAAAACACTGAGAACATTCAGCAACAAGAGGCTTTGCAATCAGAGGCTGGTAGAAGTGAACAACGCCAGCGAGATGAGCGTTTACGTACTGACACAGCGGATACATCCAATCAACTTAGGGCTCCTGATGCTCAAACAATTCAACAACTCGAGCTCAACGCCGCAACCCGTCGAGAGCAACAGCAAAACTCCTCAGGTTTAGGTCAAACGGCGGTGAATTCATACAATAGTCTACAAGTTAATGAAAGTAGCCAAGATATAGCTAGAAAAATAAAGGTTGATATTACAGCGTAATTTGCCTAATACTAGCCGTTACAAAATAGTGAGGTAGGTAAATGAAGTTATTAACAAAAAGCTTAATGGTACTTGGAACATTCGCATTACTCAGTGGGTGTGCAAGTTACCCAGACTTAGTTAGTGTTCCTGAAAATACTAAGCTAACGGAGTATTCATCTGCCAGTGCCGACGATGTTAAATTGGTCGGACAGCAAGCCCGTTGGAGCGGTGTGATTGCTGATATTAAAAACGAAGCAGACAAAACTCGCTTTGATGTTCTGTACTATCCAGCCAAAAGTAATGGCAGACCTGATTTGAAAGATGATCCTGCTGGCCGTTTTAGAGTGTATGTGGATGGTTTTTTAGACCCTGAGGTGTTTAAAAAAGGTAAATCTGTGACAGCGTTAGGTGAGATAAAAGCTAGTGAATCGCAGAAGATAGATGAGTATGAATATGTTTATCCTACGTTAACGAACGCTAAGTTGCACTTATGGAAAAATTCGGTTGCACCAACTAGAGTTCAGTTTCATTATGGTTGGTACGGTTATAACCCTAGATGGTATTGGCAAGGCGGTACACGCCACTTGTATATAATTGGCGGTAATAACAAAACAAAGCCCACTGGTGTGGTTAAGTCAAAAGACAACAAACAATAATAAAATTAATAATTACCAAGGCTGAACTTAATGTTTAAAAGCTCCTTATTGACCGCGCTTTATTGCGCGGTCGCTGTATATTCGGCACAAACTTCTGCGAGTCAACCAGGCAAAAATATTGAAGAAATTCTCAATGGCGATCACCGTAGTGTTGAACACAAAGCTCGTGATAATTTTCGTCATCCGGCTGACGTTATTAAATTTTTTAATATAAAACCGTCAAGTACTGTACTTGAGGTGTGGCCTGGAAATGGTTGGTATAGCGAAATACTTGCGCCTTACCTAAAAGACAATGGACAACTAGTAGCAGCAACGTTCGGGTTGAATAATCAAAACTCAGACGATAAGCGTTTAGCATTTTGGAGTAAAATCGCACTAGAGTATCGAGAAAAAATGTCGGACCAGGCATTGTATGGCACGGTGCTTTTTACTGAATTTGAACCACCTGAGCAAATTGATATTGCGGAAGTTGACTCGATTGATATTGCGATTATTGTTCGCACGTTGCACATTTGGGATGAGGTTGGTCAAATGCAACAAGGCTTAGAGTCAGTTCATAAGGCGTTAAAACCAGGCGGAATCTTGGGTGTCATACAGCATCGCTCAACTCAGTTTTCTGACTTTTCATCTTCTGCGCCGGAAGGTTACTTAGCTGAAAATTATGTGATTAAAGCAGCTGAAAATGCAGGTTTCAAGCTTGTAGAAACCAGTGAAGTTAATTCTAATGACGCCGACACCAAAGACTACCCTAAAGGGGTATATACTCTGCCTCCGACTTTAGCAATGGGCGCATTGGATCAAGATAAGTATTTGGCCATTGGTGAAAGTGATCGTATGACTCTGAAGTTTGTAAAGCAATAAAGCATTGAACAAAAAAATTATCAAAATATCGGGTGGCGAAGTTACTGCCATAGAACATATGTCGTCGCCTGACTCTCCTACAGTACTCGCATTGCATGGCTGGCTCGACAACGCCGCGAGTTTTGTTCCACTTATGGATATATTACCGAACGTAAACTGGATCGCTATTGATTTACCAGGTCATGGCTATTCATTTCATCGTGCCAATAATAGTTATTATCATTTTATTGACTGGGTTTCAGACATAATTGAAGTCATTGATGCACTAGATCTTGACTCGCCACCAGTATTGGTAGGGCACTCTTTGGGTGGTATGTTAGCGACAGTTATCGCGGGCTTGTATCCAGACTCGATCGCAAAGCTTGTTCTCATAGATTCTGCGGGTTTAATTATTCAAGACGACACTTTAGCCCTCAGTGATATTAGAAGTGCTATGGACTCTCGCAAGCTAATCGCTAATAAGAAACCACGAATTCACAAAAATATTGAACTGGCTATAAAGGCTCGGCAAGAGGCCGGTAACTTAAGTTATTTAGCGGCGAAAAGATTAATCCATCGAAATACTCAATTGGTTGATGGTGGATTTACTTGGAGAACGGACCTAAGGTTAAAAACAGGCTCACCAGTTCGGTTAAACAAAGTTGCGGCTGAGCAAATTATATCAGCGATTACAGCAGAAACATTGTTAATATTAGCGGATGATGGTTATCAAACTATGAAAGAAAGTTATGCTATGTTTCAACAATGTTATAAACAACACACATTGGTAAAAGTATCAGGTCACCACCATTGCCATCTTGAAAACCCTTCACAAACAGCTCAGCATATTGGTGAATTTTTACTATAATTGCCGAATAATTAAACTAATATGATGGTTTGATGCTTTTTTATTCTATCTAATTTGTCTGATCGGATGAGTTGGAGTATTGTAGCGGATTATTTTGGTCTTAAAAAATTGAAAGCATTGAAAATTGATTCAGGAGAGCGTTTTGGACAAGATCTGGTTAAATAAATATCCTAAAAATGTAGCATCAGAAATAGACCTAGATCCGCAACATTCGTTATTAAACGTTGTTCAAGACAGCGTCGCAAAATTTGGCGATAAAGAAGCATTCATGAATATGGGTAAATCCATTTCATATAATGAGTTAAATAGAGAAGCAGAAGCTTTCGCCGCATATCTTCAAAATGAACTTGGTATTAAAAAGGGCGATGCAGTCGCGATTATGATGCCAAATTTATTGCAGTATCCGGTAGCTCTTATTGCCGTACATCGAATAGGTGCTATTGTTGTTAATGTTAATCCACTCTACACACCTCGCGAATTAGAACATCAGTTAAACGATAGCAAATCAAAAGCCATCATTATTGTTGAAAACTTTGCCAATACACTAGAGCAAGTTTTAGATAAGACCGCGGTAGAACATGTGGTGCTTACTAAAATGGGCGACATGCTTGGAATGAAGGGCTTTGTTGTTGATTTTGTGGTTAAGTTTGTTAAGAAAATGGTTCCTGATTATAACTTACCAACAGCGATACCATTTAAAGACGTGATTAAAAAGGGACGCCAACTTTCAGTTACCCCTGTGGAAGTTGTTGGTGAAGATTTGGCCTTTTTACAGTATACCGGCGGTACCACAGGTGTATCTAAAGGAGCGATGCTTACACATAGCAACATGGTCGCGAACCTAGAGCAAGTTTCAGCATTGTTAGGGCCGTGCTTGGAAGAAGGGAAAGACACGATAATAACAGCATTACCGCTTTATCATATTTTTGCATTAACAGCGAACTGCTTACTCTTCTTAAAGTTTGGTGGAACGAACGTTCTAATTACAAATCCAAGAGATATGCCGGGTTTTGTAAAAGAGCTTAGCACGGTAAAATTCACAGCGATTAGTGGTGTAAATACATTATTTAATGGCTTGTTAAATACTCCTGGATTTTCTGAACTCGACTTCTCATCACTTAATTTAAGTATTGGTGGTGGTATGGCGGTTCAACGCGCAGTAGCAGAGCGTTGGTTAAACGTTACTGGTTGTGATTTATTGGAAGGTTATGGCTTAACAGAGTGTTCACCAGTTGTTTCATTTGTGCCTTTTGATATTGGCCAATATACGGGCAGTATCGGTGTCGCAGTGCCATCTACGGATATCCGTTTAGTTGGTGAAGACGGTGAAGACGTCAAAGCAGGTGAGCCAGGTGAGCTGTTAGTTAAGGGGCCTCAGGTTATGCGAGGTTACTTAGGACGACAAGAAGCGACTGACGAAGTGTTGACAGATGGTTGGTTGTCTACTGGTGATATCGCTAAAATTGATGATGAAGGCTTACTGTATATAGTTGATCGTAAAAAAGACATGATTTTAGTTTCTGGATTTAATGTATTTCCAAATGAAATTGAAGACGAAGTGGTTACTCACGAGGGCGTTTTAGAGGCGGCCGCTATTGGTATTCCTCATGAAGTGTCTGGCGAAGTAGTTAAGATATTTGTCGTTAAAAAAGACCCGAGCTTAACGGAAGAGCAAGTGATTGAACATTGTCGTGAAAGATTAACAGGATATAAAGTTCCTAAACTGGTAGAATTCCGAGACGAATTGCCAAAGTCTAATGTTGGCAAGATCTTACGTCGTAAGCTTAAAGAATAATTGATTCTACAATTTGATTAAAAGCTGACTAAGGTCAGCTTTTTTTGTTTTAAAGAGTGAATAATATAGTGAAAGAGTCACAATCTGAATACCAATACGTCGATAGCCAAGCGCAGTTAGATGCATTTTGCTCACAGGCATCAAGTGCCAGTGTTTTAGCGCTCGACACGGAGTTTGTTCGTACCAGAACATTTTATGCTGATTTAGGATTAATTCAGGCTTACGATGGAAAGTCACTAGTGCTTATAGATCCACTAGTAGGATTAGACTTAGAGCCGTTTTGGCAATTATTGACAAATAAAAACATCACTAAAGTACTACACTCTTGTCACGAAGATCTTGAGGTTTTTAAGGTTTATTCAGGCCGCTTACCACAACCCCTTTTTGATACGCAAATTGCAGGCCAATTTTTAAATGACGGAACAGTGTTAGGTTTTGGTGCTGCGGTCGAAAAAACACTAGGTGTGGTATTAGATAAAGGTGAAGCAAGAACGAACTGGTTAAAAAGACCTTTAGAACAAACTCAACTCCACTATGCCGCAAACGACGTTAAGTACTTACTACCGCTTTATCATGCGTTTAATGAGGAGCTTCAATCTCGTAAATTGGATCAGTACAATTTGATTGAAGCCGAACTAAAAGTTGAACAAAAAAGTAAAGACAAAGATATAGAGAACTTGTATCAAGATTTTGGAAATGCATGGCAGTTAAAACGAAGAGAACTCGCTGTTTTAAAAGAATTATGTATTTGGCGCTATGACGTCGCGGTTAAGAAAAACTTAGCGTTAGGCTTTGTGGCGAAGGACGCGACATTATTTACGCTTTCGCAGCGCCGACCAGCAGATTTAAACAGTTTAAAAAACATTCCGGATATTCATCCAAGTGAAGTTCGTATCCATGGCAAGGCAATGTTAGATTGTATTTCGAAAGGTAAAGAAGTGGAGTTAGAAGATTGCCCTTTAATAATTCCAAGACTAACTGACTTCCCAGACTATAAGCAGGCTTTTAAATTATTAAAGCAGTTAGTGACAGAAGCAAGTGTTAAACATAATGTACCTCTGCCACTTTTAGCGACAAAAAAACAGTTGAATCAATGGGTGAAATGGCAATGGCAAGTGCCGGGTCAAGAACAACCAGACTTTTCCCAACCATGGCGCTATGCTCTGCTAAAAGACAGCTTGCAAATTTGGAATGAAAAGTACGATATCGGAAAGCTCTCATACAACCCACTCTTAAAGAAAGGCTAAATTATGCAACTATGTACAATATATAAAAGCTCAAAAAAGGCCGAAACTTATCTATATGTAGAGAAAGCCGATGACTTTTCAAAAGTTCCAGAAGCATTGATGGAATTAATTGGTCGTCCGCAACTCGTCATGACTTTAGACTTAGATCGTCGTAAACATCTTGCAATTGCCGACCTACCTAAAGTAAAAGAAGAGTTAGTAGAGAAAGGGTTTTATTTACAAATACCACCCCCACAAGAAAACTTATTAGATACATTTAAAAAGAACCAAACACATTCTAAAGAGGATGTATAAGAGAGGTTACATGAAGTTAAGAACTATCATTGCAGGAATTCTTTTGTCGTCGCCTATATTTTCGTCGTTAGCGGCTGACAAACCATCTTTTGAGCAATATGTTGAAGGCTTAAAAAAAGAAGCAATTGAAAAAGGTTTTGAATCTAGTTTTGTTGAAACTCATTTATCAAATTTGACTTACCTAAAACGTGTCGTTAAAGCTGATAAAAATCAACCTGAATTTGTTGAAACACTTGATACTTATTTACCAAAACGAGTACCGGAGTGGAAGGTAAAAAAAGCGAGAGAAGCTTATGTTGAAAATCGCGAGTTATTAGAAAAGATTGCGGCTGAATATGGTGTTCAAGCTAGGTTTATCGTCTCTTTGTGGGCATTAGAAACGAATTTTGGTCGTATACAAGGCAAAATGCCGATTATTGATTCGATAACAACACTGAGTTATGACGGACGACGAGAAGCTTTCTTTAAACGTCAATTATGGGCTTCACTTCAAATTCTCCAAGAAGGCCATATAAGTAAAGAAAAGTTTGTGGGTTCTTGGGCCGGCGCAATGGGGCAATGTCAATTTATACCAACGTCATTTCTTGCCTATGCTGCCGATGGTGACAAAGATGGTAAGAAAGACATTTGGACCAATAAAACCGATGTTTTCGCCTCAATCGCCAATTACTTGAAACAAGAAGGTTGGGATAACAATAAAACCTGGGGTCGCCAGGTACTTTTACCAGAAAATTTTGATAAGAATCTAATCATGGCGAAAAATAGTAAAGGTCGAAAAGGTTGGTTAGAAAACTTTGCTAAAAATGAAAAGCCATTATCAGAGTGGGCAGACCTGGGCATTAAACGTATGGATGGAAAGCCATTACCAAATGTTAATATAACTGCAGCGTTGATTATGCCAGATGATGCGAAAGGCCGTATGTATTTAGCTTACGATAATTATAAATCGTTAATGCACTGGAATCGTTCGTATTACTTTGTGACCTCTGTGGGGTATTTAGCGGATCGTATAGGATATCCAAAAATTTAATATGACAACAATGAATAACGCAGCACCTTTTTGGAAAGAAAAATCGTTAAAAGAAATGACTCGCACAGAGTGGGAGTCTATTTGTGATGGATGTGCAAAATGTTGTCTTCACAAATTGATTGATGATGAAGGGTATGACGATGCGGTTGATACTACACATATTAATGAACAAGAAGAGCTTCATTTTACGTCAGTGGCGTGTCGATACTTAAATGATAAAAAGTGTGAATGCAGTGTTTATAGTGAACGAACTAAATTAGTCCCAAGTTGTATTCAGCTTACTCAGGACAATTTAGAGCAAGTTTTTTATATGCCAACCAGTTGCAGTTACCGTCGTCTTCAAGAAGGACGAGGGCTACCGAGTTGGCACCCTTTGCTGAATAAAGGCAAAAAGTCTGCTATGCATAAAGCTGGTATGTCAGTTAGAGGAAAAATTGTGTTTGATGATATGATTTCAGAGGAGCAATTTGAGGATTATATTGTTGTTTGGCCGCTAAAAGACCTAGACTAAAGCGTGTAATTTGGAGAAACCCGTTAAGTAAATCATCGATGAGATGCCTAACTCTTAACGGGTTTTTTAGTATTAGCTAATCATGAATCGACGAATTTGGTTTTCAACACCTTTGCCGTCTAATTCAAGCTCCTCGTATATTTCTTGCTGTGTTCCGTGCTTGATGAAGTTATCAGGAAGACCTAAGTTTAATACGCGATTATCGTGGCCACGCATATTTAGGTATTCATTTACATAAGAACCTGCACCACCTGCTATTGCATTATCCTCGAGCGTTACTAGCACATCATGGGTAGCGGCTAATTCATCAATGAGTTTAACGTCCAACGGCTTAACAAATCGCATATCGACAACGGTCGCATCTAACTCTTTTGCTGCGAAGTTTGCTGAGGCTAGGAATGTACCAAAACTGAGTATAGCGATGCATGTTTCATTACATTCTGAAGCCGTTTCTTTAGATATAATTCGACCTTTACCAATCTCCAGCTCGGTCATCGTCTCGATTACCTCGGTGCCCATACCCGTCCCTCTTGGGTAACGAACTACCGATGGTTTATTGAGTTTATGACCTGTGTATAACATTTGACGGCATTCATTTTCATCGCTAGGCGCCATGATAACTAGGTTTGGTATGCAGCGCATGAAACTCAAATCAAATGAGCCTTGGTGTGTTGGACCATCAGCGCCAACAATGCCAGCTCTATCAACGGCAAATAGCACAGGTAAGTTCATGATAGCGACGTCATGTATTAACTGGTCATAAGCGCGCTGTAAAAAGCTGGAATAAATAGCAACAACAGCATTGTAGCCTTCGCATGCCATGCCAGCTGCAAGTGTAACAGCGTGCTGTTCAGCAATAGCTACGTCAAAGTATTGGTCTGGGTATTCTTTTGCAAACTGAACCATACCCGAACCTTCGCGCATGGCAGGTGTGATGGCCATTAACTTAGGATCTTTCGCCGCCATATCACACAACCAGTCACCAAATACTTTTGAGTATGTTGGGCCACTTGATACCGATTTAGGCAAAGAGTCTAAACTTGGGTCAAACTTTGGAACGGCATGGTATTTAATCGGGTCAAGCTCGGCTGGATCGTAGCCTTTGCCTTTTTTCGTAACGATGTGAAGAAACTGAGGACCCTTTAAGTCTCGCATATTACGTAAAGTATCTACAAGAGCATCAACATCATGGCCATCAATAGGTCCAATATAGTTAAAACCTAATTCTTCAAAAATAGTGCTTGGAACTACCATACCCTTTAAGTGTTCTTCGGCACGGCTTGCTAGCTCTTTAATTGGAGGAATACCACTAAGTAATTTTTTCCCGCTCTCTCGAAAAGTTGTATATAAGTTCCCTGAGAGTAACTTAGCCATATGGGTGTTAAGTGCACCAACATTTTCTGAAATAGACATGTCGTTGTCATTCAGGACGACTAACATATCGGGCTTAATATCACCGGCGTGGTTCATCGCTTCAAAAGCCATACCAGCAGTCATTGCCCCGTCACCAATAACAGCGCACACTTTTCTAATTGCATCAGCAGGATTAGCTTTGTGCTGTGCTTCAGCAGCAATAGCCATTCCTAAAGCTGCGCTAATTGACGTTGATGAATGGCCGACACTTAATGTGTCGTACTCACTTTCTTCTCGCCAAGGAAATGGATGTAAGCCATCTTTCTGACGAATTGTATGGATTTTATCGGCTCTTCCAGTAATGATTTTATGAGGATAAGCCTGGTGGCCAACATCCCAAATTACACGATCGTAAGGCGTGTTATAAACATAATGAAGAGCGACCGTTAATTCTACGGTTCCCAAGCCGGACGCGAAGTGCCCTGAACTTTTACTCACCGAGTTTAAAAGGTACGCACGTAATTCATCACAAACAGAAACTAACTGTTCCTGAGGTAATTGACGCAGGTCGGTAGGCAATAACGCCTTTTGTAAATTCGGATAATCCGCCATATTAACTGTCATAAAATTACTAATGATCTCTTTCAATGATGTATTGCGCCAATTGACTTAATGTTGAAGTGTCAGCATCAATTTTCGTTAATGCCAAATTTGCTTCATCAATCAATTGCTGTGCTTTAATTTTTGCTTGTTCTAGTCCTAACAATGCAGGATAGGTCGACTTATTTGATTGCTCATCAGAGCCTTGCGGTTTTCCTAACGTTTCGGTATCCGACGTAATGTCTAGAATATCATCCCAAACTTGAAATGCTAATCCAATAGCATCAGCATATTGACCTAAGGCTTGTATTTGAGCGGATGTTGCATTAGCGCAAATGGCGCCTGCAAGAACAGATGCCTTTATTAAAGCACCTGTTTTTAGTTTATGCATATTTTCTAAGTGTTCGATAGACACATTAGCATTGTTGGTATTTTCTAAATCGATACTTTGGCCAGCACACATTTGAGACGCAGAGGAAGCGACCAAGCTCACAAGCGCGAGTTGGTTGGAAATATTTGTGCCTTGAAAACTATGTCCGGTCAGGATCTCAAATGCAAATGACTGCAGTGCATCGCCTGCTAGGATAGCCGTTGCCTCATCATATTGTTTATGACATGTTGGCTTGCCACGCCTAAGCTCATCATCGTCCATTGCTGGTAAGTCGTCATGAATTAAGCTGTACGTATGAATTGATTCGATTGCGGCCGCTGAGGCATCTAAATCCTTTGGGTGAGCACCTAAGATTTCACCTGTGGTATACACTAAAAATGGTCGAACTCGTTTGCCACCAAGCAGCAACGAATAACGCATTGCCTCTTTTAATTTTGAGTCTGAAATACTCGACTCAGCTAAAAAGCTCTGTAGGACGCTTTCAATTCGTTGTTGCGTATCAATAATGACGTTTTGAATAGTCATTAGCTTTAGTCGTCCTGGCCAACATTTTCATTAAATGGCTGAAGCTCTAAATTACCTTGCTTTTCCATTAAAATTTGAACTTTTTGTTCAGCTTCTTGCAAACGACTTTGGCTTAAACGTGTTAATTCGATACCTCGTTCAAAAAGCGCTAACGATTGCTCTAGTTCTAAGTCACCAGATTCAAGTTGGTTTACTATTGTTTCCAGCTCAGTTATCGCAGTTTCAAACGTTAAATTTTTCGGAGTAGTCATAAGTCTGTTTTCATTTGCATATAGGCTGCCAAAATTAGCCGGTAAAGGTATCGTAAATGCCATGGTTATTCAATTATATTGAGCTAGAATAACTATAAATTGATTAAACTTTGTTCGGTTAAGTCATTAAGTTACCGATAATATTTAAGTTGCTAGTTTTGCTGTCGATAATTAAACTTAGTGGAACATCATCTATTGCAGGAGTAAATTGTGGATTTAGCTAGTATTGTTGGCATGATCGGAGCCATAGGCTTTATTGTATTAGCCATGATTTTAGGTGGTGGGCTAGGAATGTTTATCGACGTTCCCTCAATAGCTATTGTATTTGGTGGCTCAACATTCGTTTTAATGTCTAATTACACACTGCCGCAATTTATATCAGCGGGTAAAATTGCCGGTAAAGCATTTTCATTTAAAATCGAAACTCCAGAAGAACTTATAGAGAAAATTGTAGAGTTAGCTGACTCTGCACGTAAAGGTGGCTTTTTAGCCCTAGAAGAAGCAGAAATTGGTAATCCATTTTTACAAAAAGGTGTCGATCTGCTTGTTGATGGCCATGATGGTGAAGTAGTAAGAGCTACTTTGTCAAAAGACATCTCACTAACCACAGAGCGTCATGAGATGGGCGCTGGAATGTTTAAAACATTAGGTGATATCGCCCCTGCAATGGGTATGATAGGTACGTTAGTTGGTTTGGTTGCGATGTTATCAAACATGGATGATCCAAAGTCTATTGGGCCGGCGATGGCGGTAGCACTACTAACTACTCTTTATGGTGCTTTCTTAGCCAATGTTATTGCGTTACCTATGTCATTTAAGCTAAATCTGCGTACGAGCGAAGAAAAGCTAAACCAAAGCTTAATAATGGACGGTGTACTTGGTATTCAAGATGGTCAAAATCCAAAAGTCATTGAGGGTGTTTTAAGAAATTACCTTGCCGCTTCTAAACGAGAAGTAAATACCGAGGAATAGCGGATGTCTGAAGAAGAATGCCCAAAATGTCCCCCAGAGGGACTTCCAGCGTGGATGGGAACATTTGCTGATCTAATGTCTTTGTTGATGTGCTTCTTTGTTTTGCTTCTATCCTTTGCCGAAATGGACGTGTTGAAGTTTAAACAAATTGCTGGTTCGATGAAGTTTGCTTTTGGTGTGCAAAATAAAATTGAAGTGAAAGATATTCCAAAGGGTACTTCTGTCATTGCTCAAGAATTCCGACCTGGCCGACCAGAACCAACTCCGATTGAAATTATTCAACAGCAAACCATAGAAATCACCCAACAGGTTTTGGAATTTGAAGAGGGTGAGGACGAATCTGCCGGTGGGCGTCAAGAACAAACTGCTGAAATGCGAGGTGGTATGAGTTCAGCTACGGCTGAAGCTGAATCAGAGTCGTCTGCTGAAGCGGCTGCAGAGCAAGAAGAAGTGAATGAGCTTCTTAAAAAAATAGCTCAACAAATGCAGCAAGAAATAATTGATGGTGCTATCGAATTAGAATCGCTAGGACAACAAATTATTATCAGAATAAGAGAAAATGGCTCGTTCCCATCAGGATCTGCTTATTTGCAGGACCAGTTTAAACCAATTATTCAAAAGGTTGGTCGGGTTTTAAATGATGTTCCTGGTGAGATTACAGTATCGGGTCACACCGATGACATTAATGTGACGAATGAGTTGTTTTTTAACAATTGGGACTTATCCTCACAACGTGCAGTCGCTGTGGCTACTGAAATGATTAAAGTACCTGGGTTTGATAAAAACCGCGTCATAGTAGTCGGTCACGCGGATACTAGGCCATTATTACCAAACACATCTGCCGCTAATAGACGTGTCAATCGCCGAGTCGAGGTATCTATTATGCAAGGTAAAGCCAAAGAGTCTGAGCAGATTAATATTACAAATCAGTAGTATATCCATTGTTTTTGAATGTCGCTTTTCGTAAGTGAGGCGTGTGTGTATAATATGCGCGCGCTGAAACGCGAGAACTGACCTACAAATGAGATATTATGAAGTTAATTGTTAAATACCACCCAGAGATAAATATAAAAAGCCGCTCGGTTCGCAAACGGTTTTATAAACTACTTGAATCTAATTTACGCATTATTTTGAAAAAGGTTCACCCTAAAGCTCATATTATTTCTCGCTGGACAGATATTTTAGTTGATGCACCTCACGCCACTCCTGAAGAACGCGAACAATTACTTGATCTTATTGTAAAAATCCCTGGTGTTGATCAATTTAATGAAGTGGTTGAATATCCGTTTGTAGACTTTGATCAAGCGTTTAAAGATGTTGCTCGTCATTGGCAAGATGAACTTATTGGCAAGTCATTTTGTGTCCGAATCAAACGTACGGGTAAGCATGATTTTACTTCCTCTGAATTAGAGCGTTATGTAGGTGGCGGCCTAAACCAAGCTGTGGAAACGGCTCGGGTTCAATTAAAAAAGCCTGAAGTGACTGTCAAAGCTGAACTTCGAGAAGATGTGTTTCATGTTATAAAAGCAAATCATAAGGGTTTAGGCGGGATGCCGTTGCCAAGCCAAGAAGATGTTTTAGCGTTAATGTCTGGTGGCTTTGATTCTGGAGTAGCGGCGTATCATCTAATTCGACGCGGTGCTAGAACACATTTTTGCTTCTTTAACTTGGGTGGGAAAGAACATGAAATCGGCGTAAAACAAGCATCGCATCAAATATGGAAAGCATTCAGTAGTTCCCATAAAACACGTTTTGTTTCGGTCAACTTTGAACCTGTGGTTGCAGAAATCTTAACTAAAATAGACAACGGCTTAATGGGTGTTGTTTTAAAACGAATGATGATGCGTGCGGCAGCGCAAGTAGCAGAAAAATTAAATATTAAAGCATTGGTAACTGGTGAAAGTTTAGGACAGGTATCGTCTCAAACATTGACAAACTTAAATGTGATCGACCGTGTAACTGAAATGCTTATATTGCGCCCGTTAATCCATATAGATAAGTCAGAAATTATCGACACGGCTCGTAAAATAGGTAGCCATGACTTGGCTGCAGCTATGCCTGAGTATTGTGGCGTTATCTCTAAAAAGCCGACAACACGCGCAGTACTCAGTGAAATTGAAGCAGCCGAAGAGAATTTTGATTTCGGAATTTTAGATAAAGCAATTGCAGAAGCATCACTGATGGATGTGCGCGACATTGAAACTGAGTCTCATGAGGAAGTAACAGAGGTAGAGCAAGTTACAGAGCTGTCAGAAAACTCAATTGTGATTGATATTAGAAGCCCGGAAGAGGAAGAAGATTCGCCTCTTGAAATCGAGGGTATAGATGTTATTACGATGCCATTTTTCAGAATCGCCACCCAGTTTGGTGACTTGGATCAGTCTAAGTCGTATTACTTGTATTGTGATAGAGGTGTAATGAGTCGATTACAAGCGCTACTTCTTCATGAGCATGGATACACCGACGTTAAGGTTTATCGTAAGCGATAACCATAGTTAACTGTTTTAATTAGTTGCGTTAGGCACAAACCACGCAGCCATATTGTTAAGCTAAATCTTTGTGATAGGATGATTAATAATTATCCAAGCAGGGGTTTAGCATGCACATGAAATCTGTTGTTGGTCAATACGGCCTATTCCCCTTATTAGAACGCTTTTCGGCTACATCATGCTGGTCTGACGCGCAACAAACCTTACGCAATCACTTTTCGGGCTATACCGAGAGCCAGAATCGGCAAGAAAAACTTCAAGCGATATTCAAACAAGCACAATTACTTCCTTTTTGGAAAGCGCGTTTACAGAACTATACATCACTGCAAGATGTTCCTGTTACATATAAACAAGATTATATTACTGGTTTTCCCACTCATGTTGTTTTACCCCATCGTCAAACTGAACATCAGACTTTGGCGTCGGGAGGAACGAGTGAAAGAATGACAGTGGTAACCGATTTTGCGAAAAGAGATAGGTTAAGAGCGCTAGAGAACGTCAATGTTGCATTGAGTCATCAGGCGTTTTGGGCACGAAAGACCTTAGATATTCCGCCATCTGCGTGTAATGTAACTTGCGGGCTTATGGATAAAGGGCCAGAATCAATTTTCGCATTTATAAAATGGGCCACTGAACAACAGCAGTGGAGACACCCCGATACACTCAGTAACTTGAGGGGCCGTGTTGAACGTCAATGGTTAATGCAAAGAACGACGGCAAGCCCTATAACACCTGGCAATTGGGCGCATATCTGTACGCAAATAGATCCCTTACTTACAAAGCTGGCTAAAGAACGGATAGAGATTCTTCGTGGTTATCCACTATTTCTGTATTGGATAGCACTACGAGCTGCCGAACTTAAGACATCTTTACCATCGTTGTCTACGGTGATTCCATATGGCGGGTTAGCTGCAGAAAGTATGGTTGACACCATAAAGCAAGCATTAGATGTTCAATTTATCAATCTATACGGTACCGGAGAGGTTGGCAGTATCGGAGCAAGTTCAAAAGATCAGCATGGCGTACACGTTTACCAAGATGATATCTTTTTAGAGCTTGTAGACGATAATGACGAGCCTGTTGATGAACCAGGGCTACTGGGGCGAGTGGTAGTTACTGATCTTAATAATACTGTAATGCCTATTATACGGTACTCGATTGGTGATGTTGGGCAGTGGCAACGCTTTGCCAATGGACAGCGCACACTGTTATTACATGGACGAGAATCTGAAAATATAATTACGATTCACAAGCAAACCGTGACCGCTAGGACCTTACAAAACTTAGTGCTGTGTCATCCCAATATTATTAACTTTTTGTTAGAACAGCGCAGTGATTATGAGTTTACTTTGAGAATCGCTACTCGCGGTGAAATTAAAATTTGTATTTTTAAGGCGCTGAAAGAGGTTCTAGGTGGTGATGAAATTGATTTAGCTATTGTAGAGGAAAGTTTTTTAACGCCTAAAAGTAGTGGAAAGTATCTTGCAAGTGAACCTTCTCAAACAACTATGTTGTCATCATCTATACAAGACAACATAAAGCCTAATCGAGACAGTAACCTTGATTTTTCGTTAGCTGAAAATTTTCCGTTAAGACAAGTAACCACTCCGCTTGGGCTGCCAGTTTGTTACCTAGACAACGCAGCAACTACACCAAAACCTGAATATGTTGTAAAAGAAGTTACTCGTATCCTTTCCCAAGTTACTGGTAATGTACATCGAGGTGCACACTTTTTAGGCGATGCAATCACAGATGAATTTGAGCGAGCTAGAGCTGATATTGCTCGTTTAATTGGTGCAATGCCAAGTAATATTGTGCTGTTAAGAAATACAACTGAATGTTTAAACCTCATCGCTCAACAACCAAATAGTCCAAAAGTAATAACAAGCATAGCCGAACACCATGCTAATTATTTACCCTGGAAAGATAAGATAGTTGTGGAGCTAGACGATGACCTTCATATCAATATGACTTCCCTCGAGAGGGCAATGCAGTCCGCACCCAAAAGTCTTGTGACATTGGCACATATATCAAATGTTACTGGTAATCTTTTAAATGTGGAGCAGGTTGTGTCTTTAGCACGAAGGTATGATTGCCAAGTTTTATTGGATGCTGCGCAGTCGGTTCCTCACATGCCTATTAATACCAATGATCTGGGCGTCGACTTTTTGGTCTTTAGTGGTCATAAAATAGGAGGCCCAAGCGGAGTGGGCGTGTTATGGGGCACAACCGAAGCTCTTTCTCGACTGCAACCTGTTCAGTGGGGCGGCTCGATGATTGAACAAGTCAGTCAACGTAACTTAGCTATTAAACCGGTACCATGGTGCTTTGAGCCTGGCACTCCTGCAATGGAGAGCGTTATAGGTTTAGGAGCTGCAGCCCGCTTTTTGTTAGATATCGGTATGGAAAATGTTCACCAGCACGTTCATGGTCTTACTATGCAGTTAAGATTGGCGTTAAACAAATTTTATTCCGGCTTACTATTGGGAGATTCCGATGCTCCAGGCCCTGTTACATTGGCCCCTCAGTCTATGTCGGCACAAATAATCGCTAATACACTTAGCGAGAGAGATGGTATTTGTGTTCGAGCCGGTTTTCATTGTGCACAACCATTACATGACCACATACATAGCCTAGGTACTTTAAGATTTAGTCCCTGGTTAATGAATACATCAGAGGACATAGAGAAATGTATAAGGGCTTTAAAGACAGTACTTCCGCCTTTAAAAACAGCAGAAGACTCAGATAATTAAAAACGATAATTTTGAAATTCGACATATTAAAAAGGCGATAACAATGTATCGCCTTTTTCTAAAGTCTATTAACGATAATCAAATGACACAGTTTTTAATATGTCATTGTCTTGAAGATAACGTTGGGTTAGTTGTTCCATCGTTTCATTCGCTGAATCAATATCACGTGTCTTCAAGAAATCCTCATTATAAAGTTTAGAAACAGAACGTTCTCCTAAGTCACACGCAAGAGTCACAACGTGTTGTTTTGTTCCACCACTTAACGGGCCGTATTTCAGTGCCGAATAAAAAGCGGCAGTAACATTTAATGCACTGGAACTTCCTAATACAAGGCCATCTTGTTGGCGAACATAATTTGCTAAGGTTACAATATCACTATCAGGTAACGTTAATGTTTCGTCGATACGAGCTTGTTTAAAATTATTAACCAAACGCATTATGCCAATACCTTCAGTAAATGAACCTCCAGAGGTTGCTTTATATTCCCCGGTCTGCAAAAAATTATAAACACCAGAACCATTCGGATCTACGCAAATTGTCTTGATTGCTTCATTTTGTTCTTTTAGATACTTTGTAATACCGCCGATTGTGCCACCGGTGCCAGCAGCAGATACAAAACAAGTTACGTTACCTGATGTCTGGGTAAATATCTCAGGTCCAGTTGTTAGATAATGAGCATCAGCGTTTGCCGTATTCTCAAACTGATTTGCCCACCAATAATCGCTATTTTCTTCGGCGATCCGCTTTGCCGTATGGTAAAAGTGATTTGGGTTTGAAAATGGCACAGCATCAACCAGAATAAGTTCAGCGCCATGGAGCTCTATCATCTGCTCTTTCTCTTTGGCTTGCCCTTTTGGCATGACAACTTTTAAATTAAACCCTAAAGATTTAGCAACAATTGCTAAGCCTATTCCTGTATTACCAGCTGTTCCTTCAACTATGGTCATACCCGGCTTTAGTTCACCGGACTCTATTGCGGCTAACACCATTTGAAGCGCCGCACGGTCTTTTACAGAACCACCGGGATTCTGGAACTCACACTTTACGCTGATATCACATTGTGTGATGCGACTTAAGCTTGGAATAGTAAAAAGGTCTGTATTTCCGATAAGATCAGAGAGTTTGTTGGCGTGTCCATTGATTGGCATAAATTTAATCTCTTGAGTATGACTAGTGTTTATTATGACAAGTTATCGGTCCATACCACAAATTAGATTTGGCATTAATTACTACTAAATCGAATAAAACAAAAATTAAGATTTTATTAATTAAAATTAACTAATAATAAAGAAGGTTTAGCTTGAATGTATTTTAATAGCGAGTATAATCCACCGCATCAAATCTTTCTCAGAATTTATTTACGAAATTCTCTGTAAAGTAGTCGTTAAAACCGACTTAAAATGTTTTTAGTCTACTGGCGCGGGATGGAGCAGCCTGGTAGCTCGTCGGGCTCATAACCCGAAGGTCGTCGGTTCAAATCCGGCTCCCGCAACCAATACAGGAAGCTATTTATAAAACAATCGCAACTTTGTATTTTAGTAGACCCAGAAGCTAGGCCTCGAAACATTCGGGGCGCTTTAGTTTCTGTAACAGTTTATGTGGTGTGCTGTTGAACTGCACATGCAACTGGGGCTTTAGGCCCTTTTTTTGTATTTAAAATTAGTGATAGGAGTGGTGATTTGACTAACCTTGAATTGCGTTTGACTGAAATGTTACAACCTGCAGTTGATGCTTTAGGCTTTGAATTGTTAGGTGTTGAGTTTTTGCGTGCTGGTAATCATTCAACGTTGCGCGTTTACATTGATCATGAAAATGGTATTTCGGTTGATAACTGTGCGGATGTAAGTCATCAAGTTGGCGCGATCTTAGATGTTGAAGATCCAATTTCTACCGAATATAGCTTAGAAGTTTCGTCACCGGGCATGGATCGTCCATTGTTCACAGTTGAACATTTCGCCAAAGTGGTAAACGAAACAGTGAGTGTAAAATTAAATGTGCCGCAAGACGGCCGTCGTAATTTTAAAGGAACACTTGTCGAAGTTGAAGGCGATATGATCAACATCAACGTTGATAACCAAGTGTTTTCTATTTTAATTGATAATGTCCAGAAAGCACATTTAGTTGCTCGATTCGACTAACCAGACTAAAGGAGCGAAGTATAATGGCAAAAGAACTATTACTGGTGGCAGAAGCGGTATCGAATGAGAAAGCCGTACCACGCGAAAAGATTTTTGAAGCGCTAGAGTTTGCTTTAGCCGCTGCAACAAAGAAAAAACATACAGCAGAGATTGAAGTTAGAGTTTCTATTAATCAAGAAACTGGTGAATACGATACTTTCCGTCGTTGGTTAGTTGTTCCAGATGATCATCAAATGGAAAACCCAAGTGCAGAAATGAGTATCTCTGCTGCACAATACGATGAGCCTGAGTTACAACTGGGTGATTACGTAGAAGAGCAAATTGAATCTATAAAATTTGACCGTATTACAACTCAAATGGCGAAACAAGTAATCGTACAAAAAGTACGTGAAGCTGAACGTGGTCAAATTGCTGAGCAATACTACGACCAAGTTGGTGAATTAATTACAGGTATCGTTAAAAAAGTTAATCGCGACAACGTGATTTTAGACTTAGGGGCAAATGCCGAAGCGGTTTTATATCGTGAAGATATGATTCAACGTGAAACATTCCGTCCAGGCGATCGTGCTCGTGCATACTTATATGCCGTTAAGCCAGAAGTACGTGGCCCGCAATTGTTTGTTAGCCGTACCAAACCTGAAATGCTAATTGAGTTATTCCGTATTGAAGTTCCAGAAATTGGCGAAGAGATGCTTGATATCGTAGCAGCTGCTCGTGATCCTGGTTCTCGTGCGAAAATCGCGGTTAAGTCAAACGACCGTCGTATCGACCCTGTAGGTGCATGTGTTGGTATGCGTGGCGCACGAGTTCAAGCGGTATCTGGTGAGCTTAATGGCGAGCGAGTTGACATCGTATTATATGATGACAACCCAGCACAATTTGTTATCAACGCGATGGCACCAGCGGAAGTTGCATCAATTATTGTTGATGAAGACCGCAAGTCGATGGATATTGCAGTAGCAGCAGACAATCTTGCTATGGCCATTGGCCGTAGTGGTCAAAACGTTCGATTAGCTAGTCAATTGACTGGTTGGGAATTAAACGTAATGACAGAAGCCGACATGGCTGAAAAACATCAAGCAGAAAACAGCAAAACAATTCAGCTGTTTACTGAAGGATTGGAAATCGATGAAGACTTCGCAACTATGTTGGTTGAAGAAGGTTTCTCATCACTAGAAGAAGTTGCCTACGTACCAGTTTCTGAGTTACTTGAAGTTGATGGATTAGACGAAGAAACAATTGAAGAACTGCGCGCACGTGCAAAAGCAACACTTACAACAAGAGCACTCGCTAATGAAGAGTCGCTCGAAAATTCAGAACCGGAAGAAGATTTACTAAACCTTGAAGGTGTCGATCGTCATTTAGCTTATGTATTTGCAAGCAAAGGTATTACTAACCTTGAATTGTTAGCGGAGCAAGGTGTTGATGAACTTAGTGACATTGAAGAGATTACTGAAGAAAAAGCGGGTGAGCTAATTATGGCAGCGCGTAACATTGTTTGGTTTAGTGAAGAGCAATAGGTTCAACGGAGGTATTTAGAAATATGACAGAAGTTAGTTTAGATAAACTAGCCCAAGATGTGGGCACTCCGGTTGAGAAGCTGGTTTCACAATTCGCAGATGCAGGCATCAAAAAGTCTGCTGGCGATATGGTTAATGAAGCTGAGAAAAAGCAATTACTTGACCACTTAAGCAAAGCTCATGGTGGCGAGGGCGCAGAACCTACAAAAATGACTCTGCAACGTAAAACTAAAAGCACGTTAAGTGTGAACAGTGGTTCAGGAAAGTCTAAAAACGTACAAGTAGAAGTTCGTAAAAAACGTACATTTGTAAAACGTAGTCCTGAAGAGTTAGCGGCAATGGCCGCTGCTGAAGAAGCTGCGAAACGCGAAGCTGAAGAAGCTGCGAAACGTGAAGCAGAAGAAAAAGCGAAACGCGAAGCTGAAGCAAAAGCGAAGCGCGAAGCTGAAGCAAAAGCTAAAAAAGAAGCAGATGAGAAGCGTAAAGAAGCAGCTAAAAACGCAAAAGCGAATAAGCCTTCTGAGAAAAAAGCTGAAAAACCTGAAACAGCTGAAGAGCAAAGAATTCGTTTAGCGCTTGAACAAGAAGCTCTTAAAAAAGCGGAAGAAGAAGCTGCTAAGCTAGCTGAAGAAGCTCGTAAACTTGCTGAAGAAAAAGCAAAAGAGTGGGAGGAGCAAGAAGCACAGCGTAAATATAAACTTGAACACGAAAAAGAAGAAGATCTTCACGTGCACAGTTCAGTTTATGCTCAGCTAGCTGAAGATGATCAAGATAAGCAAGAAGAGAAAAAGTCTCGTCGCAAAGCTAAGAAAAAAGGCGATAAAGAAGAAGCTCCTCTGACAGGTCGTCGTAAAAAAGGCAAGCAATCTAAAAATCAACATGCCTTCCAAAAGCCAGCTTCTCCAGTAGAGCAAGTGGTTAAAATTAGTGAAACCATTACCGTTGCAGAATTAGCAAATAAGATGGCCGTTAAAGGTGCTGAAGTTGTTAAAACGATGATGAAAATGGGTGAAATGGTTACCATTAACCAAGTCCTAGACCAAGAAACAGCAAGCTTAGTTGTTGAAGAGATGGGTCATAAGTTCGTACTAACAAAATCTAATGAATTAGAAGAGTCGGTACTAGCTGATCGTGCATCAGGTGAAGGCGATGCAGTACCTCGTGCACCAGTTGTTACGGTAATGGGTCACGTTGACCACGGTAAAACATCATTACTAGACTATATTCGTAAAGCTAATATTGCAGATGGCGAGGCAGGTGGTATTACTCAGCACATCGGTGCTTACCACGTTGATACGTCAAATGGCATGATTACCTTCTTAGATACTCCGGGACACGCGGCGTTTACTTCGATGCGTGCTCGTGGTGCCAAAGCGACGGATATTGTTGTTATTGCGGTTGCAGCCGATGACGGTGTTATGCCTCAGACTAAAGAAGCGGTTCAGCATGCTAAAGCGGCTGGCGTTCCTTTAATCATTGCAGTCAACAAAATTGATAAAGAGTCTGCGGATCCAGATCGTGTTAAAAATGAATTGTCTGCACTTGACGTAATCCCAGAAGATTGGGGCGGTGATACCCAGTTTATGCACGTATCTGCAAAAACGGGTGAAGGTATTGAAGCCTTACTTGAAGCAATCAGCTTACAAGCTGAACTACTTGAACTTACAGCGGTTGACCACGGTGCGGCACATGGTGTTGTAATCGAGTCACGTTTAGACAAAGGTCGTGGTCCAGTGGCTACGGTGCTTGTTCAAGAAGGTGAGCTTAAGCGCGGTGATATCGTTCTTTGTGGTTTTGAGTATGGTCGTGTTAAAGCGATGAAAGACGAAAACGGTAAAGAGATTGATAGAGCAGGTCCATCTATTCCGGTAGAAATACTTGGTTTATCAGGTGTACCACAAGCTGGTGATGAAGCAACTGTTGTACGTGATGAGCGTAAAGCTCGTGAAGTAGCTAATAAGCGTCAGGGTAAATACCGTGAAATTAAGTTGGCTAGACAGCAAAAAGCTAAACTTGAAAACATGTTTGCTAACATGGAAGAAGGTGATGTTTCTGAACTAAATATCGTTCTTAAAACGGACGTTCAAGGTTCACTAGAAGCGATCACTGACTCACTTACTCGTTTGTCTACTGATGAAGTAAAAGTGAACATTGTTGGTAGTGGCGTAGGTGGTCTTACTGAGACTGATGCTTCATTAGCACAAGCTTCAAACGCAATCGTAGTTGGCTTTAACGTACGTGCTGATGCAACGGCTCGTCGCTTAATGGAACAAGAAGACATTGACTTACGTTATTACAGCGTAATCTACGATCTAATTGATGAAGTTAAACAAGCGATGTCAGGTATGTTAGCGCCAGAATTTAGACAAGAAATTATTGGTCTAGCTGAAGTTCGTGACGTATTTAAATCGCCTAAGATTGGTGCTATCGCAGGTTGTATGGTTACCGAAGGTAATGTTAAACGTAACAACCCTATCCGTGTACTTCGTGACAACGTTGTTATCTATGAAGGTGAACTAGAATCTCTACGTCGCTTCAAAGATGACGTACAAGACGTTCGAAACGGCATGGAGTGTGGTATCGGCGTTAAGAACTATAATGATGTTAAAGTTGGCGACATGATCGAAGTATTCGAGATTGTTGAAGTACAACGTACTTTGTAAATGCCTTTTAACGGCTGACGTATAAAAGGGGCTAACGTGCCCCTTTTTTGTCTTTAACTTTTAGTCCCTAATTTATAGGAGAGAAAAGTGGATAGAAACTTTTCTAGAACAGACCGCGTTGCGCAACAAGTGCAACAAGAAATTGCGATGATTTTACAACGTGATTTTAAAGATCCACGAATTGGTTGGGTTACCGTATCAGAAGTAGAAGTAACAAAAGACCTTGCTTACGTTTCGGTATTTGTAACGTTTTTTGGCAAAGAAGACGAAGAAATTGCTGAGGCTTTAGAGATATTGAACAAAGCAAATGGTTTTTTCCGTATGGAAATTGGAAAACGTATGCGTTTACGTATCGTTCCTGAAATTAAGTTTATCTACGATAATAGCTTAGTAACCGGTATCAAGATGTCGAACAAGGTTGATGAAGCTATTGAGAAAGATAAGGTTTTACGTAAAGCATCAGGTGAGAACCCTGCGGAAAATCTGGACGATTAATTAGCATGGCGCGTAGAAAAAAAGGCCGTGCGATCAACGGCATTATCCTTGTCGATAAGCCTGAAGGTGGATCGTCAAATAATCTATTGCAAAAGGTGCGAGCTATTTTTAATGCCCAAAAAGCAGGGCATACAGGAGCGCTTGATCCTTTAGCAACGGGAATGTTGCCTATTTGTCTGGGCGAGGCGACAAAATATAGTCAATATTTATTGGACTCGGATAAAAGTTATTTTGTGACGGCTAAGTTTGGTGAGCGGACAGATACCAGTGATGCTGAAGGTGAAATCGTTGAGGTACGAGATGTTGATATCACGGAAGCACAAATTGTAGACCTTAAAAAGTCGCTCACCGGAGATATCCAACAAGTTCCAACAATGTTTTCAGCTTTAAAGCATAACGGTCAACCCCTTTATAAGTTAGCTCGTCAAGGCATCACCGTTGAACGAGCGGCGCGACCCATAACAATTTATGAATTTGAGTTGCTTGAATTTCGAGGTGATGAAGCTGATTTTCAAGTTCGTTGTTCGAAGGGCACCTATATTCGAACCTTAGTGGATGATTTAGGGCAGCTGTTAGGTTGCGGTGCACATGTAAAAGTTTTACGTAGAACTCAAGTCGCCAATTATCCAGTTGATAAAATGCTAACACTAGATGAAATCCAGCGTTTAAAAGACGATAACTTTATTGACGGTAATCCAGAAAATGAAGTTGATTATACTGCGCTTGATAGTCATTTATTGCCAATGCAAACCGCTTTAATCGGTATGCCAGAAATAAAGCTAGCACCTAGAGCCTTTGAGACTTTACGGTATGGCCAAACAGTGCCTATTGACGCTATTATTGTAGAAGAGAATGACGCTTTATTTAAACAATACACAGTGAAAGATGAAAACACTGAGTTTGTTGCCTTTGATTCCGTAACGGGAGAATTTGAAGGTGTTGTTTGTTTTTCTCAAGGACATATTAAAGTTAAGCGTCTGGTAGTAAAAAACGCTTGAGTTTTACTGGTAGTTGCGTAGAATGCGCGACTCTCGTTAATTCGAGATTATCCTGTAGTGGCTGAGTTAGTGATTGGCTGCTACCACATCATATTTTATTTTTGGAGAGACTTATGTCACTAAGCGTTGAAGATAAAGCTAAAATCCTAGCGGATTTTGGTGCAAACGAAAAAGATTCTGGTTCTGTTGAAGTACAAGTTGCATTATTAACTGCAGACATCAACAAGCTACAAGGTCACTTTGCTGCACACAAAAAAGACAACCACTCACGTCGTGGTCTTTTACGCAAAGTTAGCCAACGTCGTAAACTTTTAGATTACTTAAAAGGTCGTAACCTTGAGCGTTACAATGCCCTAATCCAACGTTTAGGCTTACGTCGCTAATAAAATCTGATTTCAGATTTATAAGAAGGAGCATTTTTGCTCCTTTTTTTGTGCCTGTAACTTAATTTTAATAGCAATAGAGTTTGAGCTACGTATAATATGCGTCGAACTTAAATGAAAAAATCTGATTCAGTCAGCGTGGTTGTAAGAAAAGTAATATACAGCCAATAAAAAAGCGCTAAACGAAAAAAACTGAATCGCTATATAAAGGAAATAAATGTGACTCCAATTATCAAAAAATTTCAATTCGGTCAGCATGAGGTCACTCTTGAAACTGGCGTAATCGCACGTCAAGCAAGTGCTGCCGTAATGGCAAGTATCGGTGATACTTCAGTATTCGTAAGTGTTGTTGGAAAGAAAGAACCTAAGCCAGGTCAAGACTTCTTCCCTTTAACTGTAAATTATCAAGAGAAAGCCTACGCAGGCGGTAAAATCCCAGGTGGTTTCTTTAAACGTGAAGGTCGCCCTTCTGAAGAAGAAACGTTAATCGCGCGTCTAATTGACCGTCCATTACGTCCACTTTTCCCAGATTCATTCAAAAATGAAGTACAAGTTGTTTGTACAGTAATGTCGGTAAACCCAGAAATCGCACCTGATATTGTTGCACTTATTGGTGCGTCTGCAGCATTAACTATTTCTGGTATTCCATTTAACGGCCCTATCGGTGCTGCGCGTGTTGGTGTAGTAAACGGTCAGTACGTATTAAACCCTTCTCAAACAGAGCTTGCGACAAGTGACCTTGATCTTGTTGTTGCCGGTACTGACAATGCAGTACTTATGGTTGAATCAGAAGCTGCAGTTTTATCAGAAGAAACTATGCTTGGCGCTGTTGTATATGGTCATGAGCAAATGCAAGCCGCTGTTACTGCAATAAAAGAATTTGCAACTGAAGTTGGCAACCCAGCTTGGGAATGGTCAGCACCAGCTGAAAATACAGAACTTAAAAACAAAGTTAAAGCACTTGCAGAAGAAGGCATCACAGCTGCTTATGCAATTGCTGACAAAATGGACCGTTATGCGGCCGTTGGTGAAGTTAAAGCAGCAACAATCGCTAAGTTAGCGGAAGAAGCTGGCGAAGAAGACTTCAACGAAAAAGAAGTATCTGAACTAGTTCATGACTTAGAAAAAGATGTTGTTCGTTCTCGTATATTAGCAGGCGAAAAACGTATTGATGGTCGTGAACCAGATATGATTCGTGCGCTAGACGTTAAGACAGGTATTTTACCTCGTACGCACGGTTCTTCATTGTTTACTCGTGGTGAAACGCAAGCGATTGTTACTTGTACTTTAGGTACAGAGCGCGATTCTCAAATCATCGATTCGCTACTAGGTGAACGTCGTGACCCGTTCATGCTTCACTATAACTTCCCTCCATACTGTGTAGGTGAGACTGGCATGATCGGTTCGCCAAAGCGTCGTGAGATTGGTCACGGTCGTCTAGCGAAGCGTGGTGTTGCTGCCGTTATGCCTTCACAAGCTGAATTCCCATACACAGTGCGTCTAGTTTCTGAAATTACAGAATCTAACGGTTCATCTTCAATGGCTTCTGTTTGTGGTTCATCTCTAGCACTAATGGATGCGGGTGTTCCAATCAAAGCTTCTGTAGCTGGTATCGCGATGGGTCTAGTTAAAGATGATAACAACTTTGTTGTATTATCGGATATCTTAGGTGACGAAGATCACTTAGGCGACATGGACTTTAAAGTTGCTGGTACTGCAGAAGGTATTACAGCACTTCAAATGGATATCAAAATTGAAGGTATCACTAAAGAGATCATGGACAAAGCTTTAGTACAAGCTAAAGCAGCTCGTTTACATATCCTAACGGTAATGGACGAAGCAATCGGTGGGCACCGTGAAGAAATGTCTGAGTTTGCTCCACGTATCTACACAGTTAAAATCCCTCAAAAGAAAATTGCAGATGTTATCGGTAAAGGCGGCGCAACAATTCGTGCACTTACTGAAGAAACAGGCACTACAATTGAAATTGATGACGACGGTACAGTTAAGATTGCAGCAACAGACGGTGCAAGCGCACAAGCTTGTATTGAGCGTGTTAAGCAATTAACAACTGATCTAGAAGTTGGTAGAACGTACAACGGTAAAGTTGCTCGTATCGTAGATTTTGGTGCGTTTGTAAATGTACTACCTGGTAAAGACGGTTTAGTTCACATTTCTCAAATCTCACAAGAGCGTGTTGAAAATGTATCTGACGTACTTTCTGAAGGTCAAGAAGTTGTTGTTAAAGTCCTTGAGATTGATCGCCAAGGTCGTGTTCGTTTAAGCATGAAAGAAGCGGTAGCGGAACAAGCACCAGCAGCAGAATAATTTTCTGACTAAAATTATCAACAAGACATTGTTTTGTTGTTAAAGAGTAAAATAAAAGAGAGCTTAGGCTCTCTTTTTTGTTGCTAGGCTTATGCTAAGTTTACTTTTATGTTATTAATAATGACTATAATTTATAGGAGTTATTATGAAACAAGCTGGTTTGTCCTTAGTGTTGCTATCCATGTTGTTAACCGGTTGTGCGTCAACTGAAAAAGTAGCAAACAATAGTGAGCCACATGTTGTCAATAATGTATTGATTTCTGAGCCTTTAAACGTTGATTATAAGAGTGAGTTAGCAATTGCTAAACTTACTCAAATTATTAATCACGCTAAACTTGAAAAAGAAAAGTTAGCGCAGCTACTCTACGACCGAGGCGTAATGTATGACAGTTTAGGTTTGCGCTCTCTGGCTCAGTTAGACTTTAGACGTGCATTAGAGCACAAACCGGACTTTGCCGATGCATACAATTTTATCGGTATTCATTTAACTTTAATGGGCCAATACGCACAAGCATTTGAAGCTTTTGACTCTGCATTAGAAATAGAACCTAATCATCAATATGTAAATTTAAATCGTGGCATTGCACTTCATTATTACGGACGTAATAAGCTGGCAATGGAAGATTTAGAACAGTTTTATGTAAAAAAACCTGAAGATCCTTATCGAGCTATTTGGCTGTATTTTAGCGAAGCATCTGAAGATTTAAACGGTGCTAAATTACGTCTAATTTACAACGCAAGTCAGCTGAATCCAAATCAATGGTCCTATCAAATTGTCGACTTATTGCTAGGCAATATATCAGAGCAAACCTTTATTGATAACATGGGTAAAAACCTAAATAGTTCGCGAGAATTAACCGAGCGGTTGTGTGAAGGCTATTTTTACTTGGCTAAATTTAAACTGCTTTTCGGTGAAGAAGAGTCTGCTAAAAATTATTTTCGTTTAGCACTAACTACTGGCGTACATGAGTTTGTTGAACACAAATATTCAAAACTAGAGTTATCAAAATTATATGAATTAGCCCGACAGCGTTTTAATAATAGAGAAAGTCTAAAAACCATGGATTAGTTAGGTTTCATGTCCAGAAAATATTTAACTGCATGCAAAGTAGTTTCACTTTCTACCATAAGCTTACTGGTGGCTGACAGTATTCTTCTATCAGCTAGTCAAGTTCAATATCACTTCAATAAAACATCAAGTTATATATATGCCGCGGCTAGCTCTGGAGAGGGGCTAGCCGCATATCAACTTTACCAGACAAAGCAAAATAGTTATTGGCTCGAAGAGGCGGCAATGGCTGGCCACATCGACGCTATTTGGGAACTACATCTTAAGAAAGCGCAGCAAGATGTCGATTATAATAATATTTGGTTAGAGGTTGCATTAAAAAGCGGTCATCCGATAGCGATACTGAACCGCATAGAGCAACTTGTTACGTTAAAAGAGTGGCAAAGAGCATCGTTTTTATTCGCTGAGTTAGAAAAAGAACGACTTGCAGAGCAAGATTTAAGTGCGGTTGCGTTATTAGAGCACTTGAAAGACACAGTATATAATTTGGGTAGTGATAAGCCCGACTCGAAAGCAGATAAACATTCTCAAAGCAGCGTAACACGCTTTAATCTAACCATTAATGACTCTAGGTATAATAGCGCTTGGACCGAATTCGAAATGGCTTCCAGTTGTGAAGTCAAAGTCCTGATATATTCATCTTCACTAAAACTAGCGGAGCACAGCGGTCAGTTAATTGAACAGTTTTATTCTTTGTTGCCCAACTCTCAACAAGCAATTTGTTTCTCACCAATTACCGTGGATTATCGCTTAAATAGAATTTGTGATGAAAATAATCATGGTCTACTTACGTGTGATAAGAAAAGTCTGGGAAACATGGTGCAAGAAGCGTTGCCTATTTCAATAGAAGATAAAAAGCTTCGTTTGTTAATAGTAGGGGAAACTGGTCGAGCTAATAGTGTTGGACCGTTGATTTACCTAGACTATCGGGATACGGCTCAAGTTCTACTTCATGAAATTGGTCATTGGTTAAATCTATATGATGAATATAAAATAGCCCGCTCACATCAACAAATATTTTGTAACGAATCGTCTCCCACTGAATTGGGGTTTAATCTTGTCATCGCGCCAACGAGTTACGCCAAAAGCACACTTGAGCAACATTTTAATCACTCTCTGTGGCCGGCTGATACATGCAAAGGGACTAATAATAACGCGTTTAAAAAGCAGCCATATTTGTCACCCATGGAGTACTTTGACGTTACTTTGCCAAGCGAATACTTACCTTTTTTTGATACGCCAGTCCTAAACCCAAATCATACTAGTCTAGATATATTTTTTAGATAAAAAAAAGCCCGCGAACGGGCTTCAGAACTAACGATTGGGAACATCGTGTTTAAACTAAGGCTGGTATGAAACGTCCATACTCAAGCCTGAGAATGTGCTGTAAGCGCGAACGCCTATGTGCCATGTGCCGGCGGTTGGGTTGTTTACCGAACAGTTTTCGGTATTACCTGACTTATACGGACGACAATCGTACGCAGATGTTGTAGGTTGAGCACCAAAGCGAATATATAAATCGGCATCACCAGAACCGCCATATGTGTTTACGTCAAACGAAGACATACCGGCAGGAACGTCAACTGTGTAATACTTCCAGTTGTTACGTGTTGCAGAGATATTATTAATAGTTGTGTCATAACCTTGACCACCACCTGTTGAACCAGCTGTATAGCTGCCTGTTAAGCTCACACCACTAAATGCAGAGTAACCAATAACTTTAACGTGGTAAGTACCTGCTTGCGCGTTAGTGATAGGACAGCTTTCTACGTTACCACCTTTATATGGACGACAGTCGTAGCTAGATGTTGTTGGTTTAGAACCAAACTTAACATAAAGATCGGCATCACCAGTTCCACCCGTCATATCAAAGCTTAAACCAGTTGCACCAGCCGGAACTTCAAGTGTGAACTCGAGTTCTTGATTTGCAGAGCCTGATAAGCCAGTTTTTGCTTGTCCATTAGTTAGTGCGTTGCCGCCTGTTGGAGGAGGTGTTGTTCCGCCACCACAGTTTGCTGCAAGATAATCAGAAGCAGCTTTAACCTGTACTAAACCAAAACCGGTTTTATTATCACGGCCTGCAGTTTCTAAGTCGATAGCAGTTGCTTTAAGAGCTGTACGCACTTCAGATGCAGTACAAGAGATATTGTTAGACCAAGCTAAAGCAGCGGCGGCAGCAACGTGCGGAGTTGCCATTGATGTACCGTTGTAATATGCATAGTCTTGGTTCGCTACAACACTTAATGATGCAGACTGTCCAATTCTGGATGCAAGCTCTAAACCTAACGCACGGTTCACAGATACAGTAGGGACATCCACAGCGCCAGTCGCGTCAACTAAGAATGGGTTTTGTAGACCTGGACGAGCACTGTTACTGTATACAATAACACCTGACGCTCCAGCATCAGCACAAGCTTTAGCTGGGTTGATTTCAGGATAATTGCTGCCTTTTTGGTTGTCATTACGAGGCGCAATACAAATATTACCTGCTACGTTTGAACAGTTGTAAGACGAACCTGACCAAGTACATTGTGAAAGAACGCCAGATGCAGAGCCATTCACGTCTTGAACAACATAGCTACCACCACTTTGAACAAAGCGTGTTTGTGGTGCTGCACGATCATTTGCCCATGTTGTACCACCCACTGTGATAGAGCCTAAACGACCGTCACCAGCTACCGTAGATAATATAGCTTCACCTGGGCCGGCGATTTCAACTTGTGGTGTAAACTGAGAAAACTCAGCATGTTTACCAGTTTCATCAACAGCACCAACTGCCATTACCGTGTCGTAGGATGCAGGGTAAGAAAGGCTTGAATCACCATCGTTACCAGAAGCTGCAATTAGTAATACACCTTGCGCCGTAGCTGCTTCTAAACCATTACGCTCAGAAGTGCTTTGTGAAGGACCACCCAAACTCATGTTTACAACTTTGGCACCATTGTTAACACAGGTATTAACTGCTGTTACTAAGTCAGAGCTATAACCCCAACCTGCTTCGTTAAATACCTTAACAATATGAAGGTTTACATTGGTATTTGGCATAACTCCAACAACGCCTTCGTTGTTGTTTACTGCTGCAATAGTACCGGCAACGTGTGTGCCATGTGAACCGCCAGCTTGGTACCAATTGCCTGTACCTGGATCATTTGTACCAGTTGCATTATTTGATGCTAAATCAGGATTGTTAGCTTGATAGCCAGAATCAATGATACAAACCGTCATGTTACCTGCGTTTGCATCTGATACTTGGTCGGCTTGAATGTTAGGAACGCCCCAAGGAACGTTTTCAGCCATTAAGAAACGAACAGGGTCCATCTCGGCCATTTTAATATTTTTATCTTGGCGAACTAAATCAAGGAATGCTTTACGCTCTTTACTGCCAATTTTTTGTGCTAGTTTAAAAATGTGCTTTTTGTTTTTAAGCTTACCTTTATGCTTAACACCACTTTTTTTAAGCATCTTACGTAAACGCTTAGCTAATTTTTTAGCTTCTTTTTTTGTGTCTACGTTGTCTAAATATTCGATAATGAATTGATCTGTTTGATCTTCAAGAATTAACTCACGTTGTTTGGCTTTCCACTCTGCAAAATCAGCGTGAGTACCAACGTATTCTTTCTTTTCTACTTCTTGCAGGTTCGCAGCGTTTGCTGCACCCATAGACAGGGTCGCTGCCGTTGCCAATGCCACTATAGTCATGGCTGGCGCTTGTTTTTTATTATAGTTTGTCATCTATCTTCTCTTTTCATGTTCTGTGTCGCTTTGCGCTTCACAAGATTGTTAGATGCATTCCTTTGTCCTGAGACCACATTTACACTCTCTTCAATGGAGTGCTTGTTAAAAATGTAGACTCAGACACTAGCTTGTTTTTTACAATAATTGTAGAAAATTTTTCCTAAAGATTAGGTTGATTACACAAAATGACGGGTTGAGGTGCGTTTGATGGGAATAATATTCTATCGTGCAGGCGTTGAAGGTAAAGACATCAGGGTTATATAAACGCGATTATTACAAATAAATAAAACTAATAAAAAAAAGTATTACAAAATGTTAATAGGGGGTTTTTAGTCTTGCCAACATACCCTCTAATCCATTTAGTTTTATTTCATACATGAGCGCTAGCTGTTGACCTAATTGATTGTTTGGAAAGCCTTGCTTATGAAACCAAACTAAATAAGGTTCTGGTAAATCAATAAGTTTACGACCGGCATACTTGCCAAATGGCATTAGCGTGTTGATTGCTTTGGTAAGAAACTCTGGATTATCGAGCATATAGTTAACGTTCTTTTGTTTAAACCATTTCTTAGGTATTGATAGGCTTTGTCTGTTTGATACACATAAAGGCGACCGAAGTCGCCAATATCAGTTAACTTACTCGTCAATGCCTCGTAGTAAGGCATTAACACCCACTTTAGCACGGGTTTGAGCGTCTACTTTCTTAACTATGATAGCTGCGTATAATGTGTGTGAGCCATCTTTTGAAGGTAAAGAGCCTGGAACGACTACAGCTCCAGCTGGAACTCGACCATAGGTAATCTCACCTGTCTCGCGATCATAAATACGTGTTGACTGGCTAATATAAACGCCCATTGAAAGCACGGCGCCTTCTTCAACAATTACACCCTCTACAACTTCAGAACGCGCACCAATAAAACAATTATCTTCAATGATTGTTGGGTTTGCCTGTAATGGCTCTAAAACACCACCAATACCAACACCGCCAGACAAGTGTACGTTTTTACCGATTTGTGCACATGAGCCCACTGTCGCCCAAGTATCCACCATAGTGCCTTCATCAACAAAAGCGCCAATATTTGTATAAGAAGGCATAAGGACAACATTTTTACCAATAAACGCACCTTTTCTAACTGCCGCAGGAGGAACAACTCGCATACCTTGAGCTTTGAAGTCATCCGCAGTGTAGTTGGCAAATTTGCTGTCTACTTTATCCCAGTATTTAGTTTCAGCGCCGTCCATCAACTCATTGTCTTTTATTCTAAAAGATAATAAAACTGCCTTTTTAAGCCACTGATGAACGACCCATTCGCCAGCGATTTTTTCAGCGACACGAGCTTCACCACGATCTAGCATAAGCAGTGTTTCTTCAACAGCTGTCTTTATTTCTTGGCTTACTGTGCCTGGGGTAATGTTGTCACGTTGTTCAAACGCATTCTCAATAATATTTTGTAGCTGGCTCATATTCTTCCTTTGTTCAGTCGTTAATTTCAGCTTGTAATGCTTCTACTAAATCTTGTTTTTGTTGTTCGTTCAGTCTTTCTCTTGTCGCCGTGGAAATTTTAAAAATATCCTCTGCTTTTTCGCCATTTGTAGAAATTTTTGCTGAATACAAGAGTATGTTCATTTCACTAAATACTTTGGCTATTTTAGCGAGCAATCCTGGAGTGTCTAGCGCTGTAAACTCCATCATGTCTCGTTTGTTGCTTTTTGCATCCATAAACCGAACACGCAGTGGCATCGAAAACTGCTTTATTTGTCTAGGGACACGTTTTTGTGCTCGTGTTATAGACAATTCGCCTGTAAGTACTTTTGCAATTGTCTCTTTTATATCATTGCGACGACTAGCAGAATCGATGACAGTATTATCATGATCTAAAACGATAAATGTATCGATTAAATAGCCATCTTTGGTATTCATAATATGGGCGTCAACAACGTTTACGTTTTTGTTATGGAAAACGGACACTATATTCGCAAAAAGGCCGGCTTGATCTTTTGCATAAACAAACACCTGAGTGCCACCCCTGACAGACTGCTCACTGATCCATACTAATGGTTGCTTAGTTCTATTTTTATGAGCTAATAGATGCTTAGTGTGCCAAGCCAGTTGTTGTGGACTATGTCGAGTGAAATATACTGTCCTAAATTGTTTCCATATTTGTACTGCTCTTTCTAAGTCTAAATTTTCTTTCGATAATAACGCTAAGGCCTGTTCTTTATGCGATGCTGCTGTTTCCCTCATGCCTTTCGCATTCTCTAAGCCTTGTCTAAGAGCACGTCGCGTAGCTAGGTAGAGATCAGAAAGTAGCGTGTTTTTCCACTCGTTCCATAAATTGGTATTTGTTGCTCTTACGTCGGCAACCGTTAGGCAGTATAGGTTGTCTAATCGAGTTTCATCTTTAATTTTTTTTGCAAATTCTGCAATCACATCAGGATCGTAAATATCATTCTTTTGCGCCGTAATAGACATTAGTAAGTGATTCTCTACTAACCAGCTAACGAGCTTTTTATCTGACTTTGGAAGACCATGCAAAGTACCAAAGTTCATAGCGTCAATGGCGCCTAACTTAGAGTGATCACCGCCTCGTCCTTTACCAATATCGTGAAAAATGCCAGCGAGTGTTAATAACTCAGGCTTGTCTAATCGTTTATAGATCTCACTACATAATGGGAACTCATCTTTATACTTAACGAGAGAATAACGATGAATATTTTTCAATAATCTATGAGTATGTTCATCAACTGTATATGCGTGGAAAAGGTCAAACTGCATTTGGCCTACAATGTGGCGCCAATTCGGCATGTAATAGGCGAGAACGCCATGTTTGACCATTAGCGTAAAGGCATGGCCTAGTGCATTTGGATGACGCAAAAAGGTCATAAACATAGAACGACATTTTTCTAGATCATGTAAATCACCCATGAGACGACGACGAACTCTACGCAGTAAACGAATGGTGTCTGAATGGAGCGTTTTAATTTGCGGGTTATCGGCAATATGAATAAACATTTTTATTATATTGGCACGATAGAAAAACGCGTCGTTGTGTCTTACAAGCAAAGAGCGACCGTGAGTTGCAAAGTCCTCATCAATGTTGATCGTTTCTTCTTTGGTGCCCAGTATTGCCGAGTTAAAGCGTTGCAATAACATAGTATTAAGTTCGATAACTCGACGGGCTACTCGAAAAAAGCGTTTCATCATACGCTCTACAGCTGTTTTACCGTCGTTACCAAATCCCATGGTTTCAGCGACTAAAGGCTGATAGTCAAATAATAATCTGTTTTCATTTCGCTTAGCCACTATATGCAGCGCAAATCGCATTTGCCAGAGAAAGTCTTGGCACTCCAGCATTTCTTCATATTCATCTTGGAGTAAATATTGTTCTTTAACTAAATCTGTAATGTGCTGCGTATTAAAATGTTTTTTGGCAACCCAAGAAATAGTTTGTAAGTCTCGTAGACAGCCTGGATTGGCTTTTAAATTTGGCTCAAGGTTGTAGGAGGTTGAAAAGTAACGTTTATGCCTTCTTTCTTGTTCTTCACGCTTAGCTAAATAAAATTCTTTGCTGGTCATGAAGTTGGATTCGGTCAAATTAGATTCGAGCAAATCAAAGTTTATTTTATTCCCACATAATAAGCGGCGTTCCATCAAATTTGTTGCAATGGTAATGTCTTCAGCTGCAATGTTAATGGACTCAGTAATAGTTCTTACCGAATGACCAACATCAAACTTAAAATCCCAAAGTAGCGTAAGGAATTGGGAGATTTTTTCACTGGTGGAGGAATTGATTTCTTTGTTTGTAAGTACTAACAAATCGATGTCTGACTCTGGGTGTAATTCACCTCGCCCATAGCCACCAACTGCTAGCAGGGTTACATCCGTTTCTTCATTTAGACCACAATGTTGCCAGATGTTTAATAACATGAAATCGACAAAGGTAGCCCTTGCTTGCACTAATTTTCTAACAGAAATTAGATTAAAATGCTCCTCGCTCCAAAGTGAAAACTCCGTTAAACGCTGACGGTAAGTTGTCATGTCGAAAGGCAGAGGTAGTGGGGCAAGCAAATGATTAGGGATCTTTGATTTCACGGTTTTATTGGCCTTAGCTTTTCAAAATTATATCTGGCAATAAAAAAGGAGCGACACGCGCTCCCATCTTAATTAGTGTTCTATCACTCTTGGAAAGTCTTCATCATTACGAAGCGTCAATACTTCAACACCGTTTGCAGTAACTAGTAGTGTATGTTCCCACTGTGCTGAAAGCTTTCGGTCTTTAGTTACGGCTGTCCATTGATCAGGCAGTATTTTCAGTTTGTGAGTACCAACGTTTATCATAGGCTCAATAGTAAAACACATACCTTCTTTTAGCTCTTCGCCTGTGCCGGGACGACCATAATGAACAATTTGTGGCTCTTCGTGAAAACCTTCACCAATACCATGTCCACAAAAATCACGAACGACTGAATAAGAATGACCTTCTGCGTGCTTTTGGATTACAGAACCGATGTCACCTAAACGACAACCAGGCTTAACTAACTCGATCGCTTTGTATAAACATTCTTGTGTAACTTTCGCCAAGCGTTCTGCCATGATTGTTGGCTTGCCGACAAAAAACATTTTAGAGGTGTCACCATGAAAACCATCTTTAATCACAGTAACGTCGATGTTAACGCAGTCGCCATCTTTAAGAGGCTTGTCATCAGGAATGCCGTGGCAAATTACGTGATTAACAGAGGTACAAACTGACTTCGGAAATGGTGGTTGTCCATAATTCAAAGGCGCAGGAATACAACCTTGAACATCAACAATATAGTTGTGACAAAGTGTATTTAGCTCGTTGGTTGTTACGCCAGGTTTAACGTGAGCTTCAATCATTTCTAGAACTTCAGCCGCTAAGCGTCCAGCAACTCGCATTTTTTCTATTTGTTCCGGTGTTTTTATTACCGCGCCCATATTACCCTCACAAGAAGTTATTAATCACAAAACCAATGAAATCGGTAAAAATGTCAAAAAATGAACAGTTTTTATGTGATTTTGTTGTGTTTCATTAGGGTAATATGGTATAAAGCGCGCCTTATTTTTACAAAGGTTTTTTCAGGTTTTCCTTAAATCATTTTTGTATTAGTAAGAATGTTGTCTTCTTTAGGGACGATAACACTTAACTTTAATTTAAATAACACACATATATCGACACATTCTCCGGGGTGCCAAATCACTGAAAAGTGAAGCGGTCGGATTGGAATGGGATATATGGAGGCCTAACCCCATATAGAGGATTATATATAATGGCAAACGTATCTATGCGTGACATGCTACAAGCTGGCGTACACTTTGGTCACCAAACTCGTTACTGGAACCCTAAAATGAAACCTTTCATTTTCGGCGCACGTAACAAAGTTCATATCATCAACTTAGAAAACACTGTTCCTATGTTCAACGAAGCGCTTGATTTCATCAAGTCTGTTTCTGCACGTAAAGGTAAAGTTTTATTTGTTGGTACAAAGCGTGCTGCAAGCGAAGCGATCAAAGAAGCGGCTATTGCTAGCGACCAATACTACGTAAATCACCGTTGGTTAGGTGGTATGTTGACTAACTGGAAAACAGTTCGTCAATCAATCAAGCGTTTAAAAGATTTGGAAGCACAATCTGACGACGGTACTTTTGAAAAGCTAACTAAAAAAGAAGCTTTGATGCGTACTCGTGAGATGGAAAAACTTGAAAAGAGCCTTGGCGGTATCAAGAACATGGGCGGTTTGCCAGACGTTATCTTCATCATCGATGCAGACAACGAGCACATCGCAATTGCTGAAGCAAACAACCTAGGTATTCCTGTTGTTGCTGTTGTTGATACAAACTCTAACCCAGACAACATCGATTTTGTTGTTCCTGGTAACGATGACGCTATCCGCGCTATTCAGTTATACACATCATCTGTAGCTGCAGCGATCAAAGAAGGTCGTTCAAAGAACATCGAAGTTCAAGCTGAAGATTTTGTAGAAGCTGAGTAATAATTGCTGTAACAAATCGTTAATCCCGATTTAATCATTACAACAATTTTGGGGGTCATAATATGGCCCCTTTTCCAAATTATATAAATTAGCGCTTCAAGACTGTTTTGTTTAGAAGCGATAATCATACAAATTAGAGGACAAGACCATGGCAGTAACTGCTGCATTAGTTAAAGAACTTCGTGATCGCACTGGCGCGGGCATGATGGACTGTAAAAAAGCCCTTACTGAAACTAACGGTGATATCGAGCTAGCAATCGAAAACATGCGTAAAAACGGTCAAGCAAAAGCGGCTAAAAAAGCCGGTAACATTGCTGCCGAAGGTACGATCATCATCAAAGAAAACAACGGCGTAGCTGTTTTAGTTGAAGTTAACTGTCAAACAGACTTCGTTGCTAAAGACGCAAGCTTCTTAGCATTCGCTAACTCTGTTGCTGATGCTGCTATTGCTGAAGTAACAACTATCGACGATCTTAAAGCTAAGTTTGAAGAAGAGCGTGTTGCATTAGTTGCTAAAATTGGTGAGAACATGAACGTTCGTCGTCTTCAGTACGTTCAAGGTGCTGCTTTAGCGTCTTACCGTCACGGCGAGAAAATTGGTGTTGTTGTTGCGGGTGAAGGTTCTGCTGAAACTCTTAAGCACGTTGCTATGCACGTTGCAGCAAGCAAGCCAGAATTCGTTAACCCTTCTGACGTTCCAGCTGATGTTGTTGAAAACGAAAAGCGTATTCAAATCGAAATCGCAATGAACGAAGGCAAGCCAGCTGAAATCGCAGAAAAAATGGTTTCTGGTCGTATGAAGAAGTTCACTGGTGAGATTTCTCTTACTGGTCAAGCGTTCATCATGGAACCTAAAAAGTCTGTTGGCGAAATTCTTAAAGAAAAAGGCGCATCAGTTACTTCTTTCGTTCGTTTAGAAGTTGGTGAAGGCATCGAGAAAAAAGAAGAAGATTTTGCTGCTGAAGTAGCTGCACAAATCGAAGCTGCTAAAAACGCTTAATTCGTTAAGCCTTTAAAAGCAATACAAAACCGTAATGGGGCAACCTGTTACGGTTTTTTTGTTTTGTAAAATTATCAAAATTGGCATAGAATACGCCGCAATTTGCACCTCTGTTAAATCATATCGGGAGCCTTAATGAGCACAAAGCCAGTTTTTAGACGCATCTTATTGAAACTTAGCGGGGAAGCCTTAGTTGGTGACGAAGGTTTTGGGATTGACCCAAAAGTTTTAGACCGTATGGCTCAAGAAATTAAAGAACTAGTTGAGCATGATATCCAAGTTGGTGTTGTGTTGGGTGGCGGTAATATTTTTCGAGGTGCGCCTCTGGCAGAAGCCGGTATGAACCGAGTTGTAGGTGACCATATGGGCATGTTAGCAACTGTTATGAATGGTTTGGCGATGCGTGATGCTCTTCATCGAGCTCATGTTAATGCACGATTAATGTCAGCCATTCCTCTTAAGGGAGTGTGTGACGATTACTCGTGGGCAGAAGGCATTAGCTTACTCAAAAGCGGTCGTGTTGTGATATTCTCTGCTGGTACAGGCAACCCATTTTTTACAACTGACTCTGCAGCCTGTTTACGTGGAATCGAAATTGAAGCCGATGTTGTATTAAAAGCAACGAAAGTTGACGGTGTTTACTCTGCAGATCCAGTGAAAGATCCGGAAGCGACCTTATATCGTGAACTAGATTATCAAGACGTAATTGAACAAGAATTAAAAGTAATGGACCTAGCAGCATTTACTCTAGCTAGAGACCATAATATTCCTATTTGTGTTTTCAACATGAACAAGCCTGGCGCGCTTCGTCGAGTTATCATGGGTGAAGAAGAAGGCACAATAGTTACCAAATTAAATAAATAATAGAATAACTCGAAGGATATTTACTGTGTTAGATGAAATTCAAAAAGATGCAGCCACTCGCATGGACAAAAGTATTGAGTCTCTTCAGTCTCAATTAAATAAAATTCGCACCGGTCGCGCGCACCCGAGTCTTTTAGACGGCATTCAAGTTTCTTATTACGGAGCTGATACGCCGTTAAACCAGGTAGCAAACGTGACTATTGAAGATAACCGCACGTTATCTCTAACTGTGTTTGATAAATCTTTATCGCAAGCAGTAGAGAAAGCAATTATGAAATCAGACTTAGGTTTAAACCCTATGTCTGCAGGCACTGTAATTCGAATCCCATTACCACCACTAACTGAAGAACGTCGTCGTGACCTAGTTAAGGTTGTGAAGGGTGAAGTTGAAGGCGGTCGTGTTGCGGTACGTAATATTCGTCGTGATGCAAATGGTGACATAAAGTCACTGTTGAAAGATAAAGAGATTTCTGAAGATGAAGCTCGTCAGTCTGAAGACGCAATCCAAAAGCTTACAGACGCTAAAATGAAAATTATTGATGCAATGTTAGCAACAAAAGAAAAAGAGTTGATGGAAATATAATCCGCGGCTCAGAAGTTAAATAAAAACGCCGTTACAGTCAAAGTGAACGGCGTTTTTATTATCAAGCAGGTTTTAAAAATGGCAAAAAAAGACGTTGTTGAACAGGTTCTTTCACACTATTCAGGCTCTATCCCAAAGCATGTTGGGATTATTATGGATGGGAATGGACGCTGGGCACAACAAAAGGGAATGCCTAGGGTCTATGGACATAAAAAAGGGGTCGACTCAGTTAGAGAGGCTGTCAGTTTTGCGCGAAAGGTTGGTGTTAAATCACTAACCCTGTTCGCTTTCTCTAGTGAGAACTGGAAACGACCTGAGGACGAAGTAAGCGGCTTGATGGAGCTTTTCATGCTAGTGCTTACTAGAGAAGTTAATACGTTACATAAAAATAACGTGAAGTTAAAAATTGTTGGGGATATTTCTGCGTTTAGCGACAAGATTCAACAAAAGGTCGCAAGCGCGCATCACTTAACTGACTCAAATACGGGACTAACTCTCAATGTAGCCGCCAATTATGGTGGGCGCTGGGACATAGTTAATGCGGCAAAAAGTATTGCCAATGATGTTCAGTCAGGTAAATTAGACCCTAATAGTATAGATGAAGCTTTGTTTGGTGATCGAATGTCCTTAGCGGAGCAACCAGAGTTAGACCTACTTATTCGAACGGGTGGGGAGTCACGCGTAAGTAACTTTTTGTTGTGGCAACTCGCTTATGCAGAATTACACTTTACCCCTATTTATTGGCCGGATTTTGATCAGCTCAGTTTTGCACAAGCGATAGAAGCTTTTGCAGGAACTGAACGCCGCTTTGGTCTTACAGGTGAACAGGTCAAACTTAATGAATTTTAGAATTGGGAAATTAGTTTGTTAAAACAACGCATTATTACCGCAGTTATATTGGCTGCAATTTTATTATCGGCACTGTTCACAATGCCGTTCGACTATTTTGCATGGGCTTCGCTTGCTGTCTTTGGTTACGGAGCCTACGAGTGGAGCAAATTTGCTGAAATTTCGCAATTTAAGTATCAATTACTCTACGCAGCTGGAGCTGTGGTTGTTGGCATCGGCCTGTACGCTGGTGTACTCGATTTCTCTTTATGGACGCTAACTGGCCAATTGACGCAGAATAACTACTTATTAATGGTGCTAGCGTGTATATGGTGGACCATTAGTTCTGTACTTGTACTTATTTACCCAAGAGGTAACCGAGTCTGGCAACATCAACCAATCGTAAAATCTATATTTGGTTACTTAACGCTAGTACCTGCTTGGATTGCGTTATTGACGATTCGGGAATATCACTACCTATTGGATAAAGATAGCGGTGCTTGGTTAGCGCTATTTGTATTTAGTATTGTTTGGTCGGCGGACATCGGTGCCTACTTTGCGGGTAAGAAGTTCGGTAGCCATAAGCTTATGCCGAATGTAAGCCCAGGTAAAACTATTGAAGGTTTTGTTGGTGGCATGGTAGCAGTTGTCGTTTTGTCTCTGGTAGTCCTTTGGAACAATAACGTTGATTTTACTGACTGGTTAGCACTAACAGCATGTTGTGTTGTCATTGGTGTTGTGTCGGCATTTGGTGATTTAAGCGAAAGTATGCTTAAACGAGACGCGGGAATAAAAGATAGCGGGAATATACTTCCAGGGCACGGTGGTCTACTAGATCGCATTGACTCTTTGACCGCCGCAATGCCAGTATTTTTGGTTTTCTTTAGTCACTTCTATTTGTAAGCGAACTTAATGCAATCCGTTACTATACTCGGTGCCACAGGCTCTATAGGCTTATCTACATTAGATGTGATGTCTCGTCACCGCTCTGAATATTCTTTGTATGCTGTAACTGGCAATACTAATGTTGATGGCATGATCGCATTGTGTCAGCAACATCACCCTTCTATCGCCGTTATGGCAAATGAACAAGCAGCAGAAAAATTACAAACAGCAGTCCTCAAGTTAGGCCTAGATGTCACGGTTAGAAGCGGTAAAAATGCGTTAATCGAAGTCTCTAGTTGTAATGAAGTAGATATAGTCATGGCTGCGATCGTAGGTGGTGCCGGATTAATGCCAACAATGGCGGCCGCTCAATCTGGAAAGCGAATTTGTCTAGCTAACAAAGAAGCACTGGTAATGAGTGGTGAGCTGTTTTTAGACGCCGTTCGAGATAATAACGCTGAATTATTGCCGGTAGATAGCGAGCACAATGCGATCTTTCAGTCTCTGCCTGCCGAAGTACAACAAGGCGGCGCCTTGGAGTCGGCAGGGGTGGAGAAAATATTATTAACCGGTTCCGGTGGTCCATTCTTAAATACGCCTATTTCTGAGTTTAACAACATTACGCCCAAGATGGCTGTTGCCCACCCAAACTGGAGTATGGGCGCTAAAATATCAGTAGACTCTGCAACTATGATGAATAAAGGGCTCGAGTTTGTAGAAGCTCGACTGTTATTTAATGCAAGATTTGATCAAATAGAAGTCGTAATTCACCCGCAAAGTATAATTCATTCTATGGTCTCGTACTCTGATGGCTCGGTGCTAGCTCAAATGGGCCAACCAGATATGCGGACGCCGATTGCTCATTCATTAGCGTATCCAAGTCGAATTAAGTCAGGCGTAGAGCCATTAGATTTTAGTAAATTAGCGGACTTTTCTTTTTGTAAGCCTGATTTCGAGCGTTTCCCTAACCTAAGATTAGCTTTAGAAGCCTCGCAAAAGGGTCAGGGCGCAACAACTGTTTTAAATGCAAGTAATGAAGTTGCTGTGGATGCGTTCTTAAAAGGCAATATTAGATTTACCGACATAGCGACAGTGAACGAGTACTGCTTAACTGAGTTAGGCGGCGCATCACCGACAACGATAGACGATATCCTACAGTTAGACTGCCGCGCTCGGGAATATGCAATAGCTAATATAAGTAAAGGTAATGCCTGCTAATGGATATTCTAATTAATATTATAAGCTTTTTAGTCGCGTTAGGCATTTTAGTCTTTGTGCATGAATATGGTCATTACTGGGTTGCTCGACGCAATGGCGTTAAGGTTATTCGTTTTGCCATTGGTTTTGGTAAACCGATTTATTCGTGGCTTGGCAAAGACGGCACTGAATATGTAATTGGGCTTATTCCATTGGGCGGCTACGTTAGAATGTTAGATGGCAGAGTTGATAGTGTCTCCGCAGAGGAGCACCACTTAGCCTTCGATAAAAAACATGTATTACAGCGTATTTCAATTGTTGCGGCAGGGCCACTAGCAAACTTCATCTTTGCTGCAGTACTGATTTTTATAATGCTAGTCGTCGGTGTACCTGCGGTAAAACCGGTAATAGGCGATGTTAAAGAAGGCTCAGCAGCGCAAACAGCAGGGCTGCAAACGAATGACTTAATTACCTCAATTAATAACGAATCAGTAACAGATTGGTCTTCCGTTCAATATAAGTTAATTGATTTGATTGGTAACGACACAATTCCATTAGTAGTAAAGAGAAATGGTAAAGAATCGCTTATTGAAATAGACACAAAGAGCTGGTCAATTGAAGAAGGCGAGCTAATGTCGTCACTTGGTTTTACGCCTTTTTCACCAGAGCCGACATTAACGATTAGCTATATCGACGAGCAAGGCGCAGCTTTTGCTGGCGGTATAATTAAAAATGATACTTTACTATCAATTAATGGCGAACTATTGAGTTCTTGGCAACAGGCCGTGTCCATAATTACAAACTCTCCAGGGAAATTACTTTCTATCGCAGTAATGCGAGGCAACGAGGTAGTCACGCTTGAGGTCTCACCAAATAACCGTCCAACGGAAGAAGGTTTTTCACGCGGTTATTTAGGCGTCTCGCCAAAGTTTGAAGAATGGCCAAAAGACTATGTATTTACTAATCAATATGCTATTTTGCCCGCCATCAATCAATCTTTTGTGAAAACTTGGGACTTGATAAAACTGACCTTTAATATGATTGGGAAGTTTGTGACTGGCGCTATCGGTCTAGAAAATTTAAGTGGCCCTATTGCAATTGCACAGGGGGCCGGCATAAGTGCCCAAAGCGGTTTTATTTATTTTATAAGCTTCATGGCGCTGATAAGTGTAAACCTCGGCGTAGTTAATTTGTTGCCTTTACCTGTCTTAGACGGTGGGCATTTAATGTATTTTATTATTGAACTTATAAGAGGAAAACCTGTCTCTGAAAGGGTACAGGAACTGGGATTCCGTTTTGGTGCAATTGCACTGATGTTGATTATGGGAATCGCCTTATTTAATGATTTTGGTCGTTTATAGTGCGTTGTAAACGAGCCGTAGTAGTTGTATTGGAATTAAAATAATAATGAAACAAGTCTTAATTGGTATTTTTTTAGTAAGTGCGAGTTGGTTATCTGTTGCCAATGATGAAAAGTTTGTCATAGAAGACATTCAAGTTAATGGCCTGCAGCGTGTTGCACTCGGTGCTGCATTGACTCATGTACCGTTCACCGTAGGCGATCAGATATCCGAGTTTTACGTCGCTCAATCTATAAAGCGACTTTATGCTTCGGGCTTTTTTGCCAATATAGAAGCCTTCCGTGACGGTAATAAAATTATATTTAAAGTTACGGAACGTCCTACAATTAGTGACATTGAGTTCGACGGCAACAGTGATATTAAAGATGATCAACTACAAACGAGCTTAAACGACAGTAATATCAGAGTTGGTGAGTCTTTAGATAAAACTGTTCTTGATACCGTTGAGTCTGGACTTTTAGATTTTTATCATAGTGTTGGTAAATATAATGCGTCAATTAACGCAACGGTTACCTACCTACCAAGAAATAGAGTTAAATTGAAGTTTGAGTTTGATGAAGGTGATGCTGCATCGATAAAACAAATCAATATTGTAGGAAATGAAGTTTTTAATGACGAAGAGTTGTTAGCCGGTATTGAAAGTAAACAGAATCTTTCCTGGTGGCAGTTTATGGATAACGACCGTTATCAAAAACAAGCACTTAAAGGTGATATGGAAACGATTCGCGATTATTACTTAGATCGTGGTTATTTGCGTTACAACTTAGATTCAACGCAAGTGTCGGTGGCTCCAGATAAAGAATCTGTCTATGTAACTTTAAACGTCTCTGAGGGTGAACCATACACAGTTACTGGTTTTGATTTTATTGGTGATCTATTAGGGCAAGAAGATTTTATTAGAAAGATTGTCCCAATTCGTAAGGACGAGCGATATAACGGAGCATTAGTTACTTATACAGAAGAAATGATAACTAAGTACCTTGGTCGTTTTGGTTATGCAAATGCAAAAGTAAATACAATTCCAGACGCAAATGATGAAACAAAAGAAGTAAAACTGACAATATCTGTAGACCCAGGTAAACGAGTTTATGTTCGACGAATCAAATTTGTAGGTAATTTTTCAACGTCAGATGAAGTATTACGTAGAGAGATGCGCCAATTTGAAGGTGCCACGTTATCGAATAATTTGTTAGAAATGTCTAAAACTCTTCTACAACGTCTCAAATATATTGAAAGTGTAGATTTTGCAATTCAAGAGTTACCAGGTGAAGACGATCAAGTCGATGTTGTATTCAGAATAAAAGAACAAGCGTCGGGTACTTTCCAGGCGGGTATTTCATATGGTGATTACACTGGACTTGCGTTTAACACATCCATTCAGCAAGAAAACTTTCTTGGAACAGGAAACTCTGTTGGCATTGGCTTGAACACTTGGAAAGCACAACAAACTATCTCTCTAAACTATACAGATAACTATTTTACAGACGACGGTGTCGCACTTGGTGGTCAGATATCTTACAGTAGTTACGATGCCTCGAAAGTAAATCTAGTAACATATTCTCGAAAAACCGTTTCGATTGGTCCAACTCTCAGTTGGCCTGTTATGGAAAACAACAGAATAAGTGTTGGTGTGGCTTACAAAGATATCGAAATATCGTCGTTACAGCCTTATGACCAAATTAGACGTTTTGCAGAAGCATATATTGATCCTGCAGATCCAGATGCAAAATTTGACTTTGAAAGTGTTGAAGCAAATATCGGCTGGAGTCGAAATACATTGAACCGAGGTGTATTCCCATCGGATGGTTCAAGTCAATATTATGGCTTCAAAGTATCTGTGCCTGGTTCAGATGTTGAGTACTTTAAGTTTAACTTTGACTCCAAGTTTTACTTCCCTCTAACAGATAACCATAAGTGGACTCTACTGGCTCGGTTTGAGGCAAACTATGGTAATGGTTATGGGGACCTAAATGGTAATGAACAGACTTTACCTTTTTGGGAAAATATGCAACAACGTTCAAATGACCTTCGTGGCTTTGAAAGCAACACAATTGGTCCAAAAGGTATTCAACGAGTATCACAAACAATCAGTGGTGGTCCAAATACAATTGGTGGCATAAACAGTATTATTATAGGGTCTGAAAATGATTCCATTCAACCAACGTTCCGCGCGACAGGTGGTAATGCGTCGGTATTTGGTGGTATTGAGTTAATTACTCCAACACCATTCTTATCGGATGATTTTGCTAACTCAGTTAGAACATCAGTATTTATCGATGCAGGTAATGTCTGGGATACGGAGTTTGATATTAGTGATTACGATAACTTAGCCGCAGATCAAAGAGCAAAGATAGTTGATTATTCTGATGCGGGTCGTTATCGTGTATCTGCCGGCGTAAGTTTTCAGTGGTTATCACCAATGGGACCTCTAGTATTCACATGGTCAAAGCCACTTAAAGAATATGAAGAAGACGAACATGAAGTATTTAGTTTTAATATCGGAACGACCTTTTAGGGAAAACAGTTCTTTAATTTTGGAGTAGAAAATGACACTAGCAAAAAAAATCTTAGCCTTAACAACAGGTATCTTATTTTCGGTTACAGCTTGGGCTGAGTCGATAGCAGTAGTAGACGTGCAAAAAGTTGTAGCACAGTTACCGCAAATGGCGGCTATGCAACAACAATTGCAACAAGAGTTTGCTGGTGCAGCTGAAGAAGTTGAAAAACTAAAAAGCGACATCCAATTTAATATGGAAAAGTTTCAGCGTGAATCAATGACAATGAGCCAAGAACAACAAGATAAACTGCGCTCAGACATTGAAACTATGCAGCAGTCTTATCAAGCTAAAGCTCAACCGTTGCAAGAAAACATTCGTCGTCGTCAAGCTGAAGAGCGCAATAAAATAATGGCTATCATTAAGACTGCGGTTGACGAAGTTGCGGCTGAGAAAAAGATTGATGTGGTGTTCCAAGCGCAATCAGTAGCGTTTGTTACTCCTGAGAAAGACATTTCTCAACTTGTAATCGAAAAAGCAAGTAAAGTTAAGTAAAATCATATTACTATAGTGAAGCCCACTTTAGTCTCTAAAGTGGGCTTTTTTGTGTCTGGAGCAATATAAATGAAATATACACTTAAAGAATTAGCAGCATGGGTAGCTAATGAGTCAGGAATAGAAGTTTGCATAAAAGGTAACGCAGACTTGCTAATTCAAAGAATCGCTACCATAGAGGGTGCTTCAGGAAGTGATATTACTTTTCTAGCGAATAAAAAATACGCTAAACATTTAACAACTTGTAAAGCTGGTTGCGTAATTTTAGCACCAGATATGGTTGATAACTGGACCAAAGATGCGCTGGTAATGGAAAACCCTTACGTGGGTTTTGCACTTGTTGCGCAAAAACTTGATACCACACCTCAGCAAGTAAAAACGATTGCCCCTTCTGCAATTATTGGTGCAACAGCAACAATTGGATGTAATGTGGCCATTGGTGCCAATGTAGTTATCGAAGACGGTGCTGAAATTGGTGATGATGTACAGATCGGAGCAGGTTGCTACATAGGACAAGGTACAATACTCGGAGCAGGCACAAGATTATGGCCAAACGTAACCGTTTATCATAACGTCACTTTTGGCTCCAAATGTATGGTTCAAGGAAACTCTGTTATTGGAGCCGACGGTTTTGGCTACGCACCTCTTCAAGAAAACAACAATCAAAAGTGGATTAAAATTCCGCAATTAGGCGGAGTTAGTATTGGTGATGGTACAGAAATTGGCGCGAATACTACAATTGATCGTGGCGCTATAGCTGACACTAAAATTGGTAAAGGCGTTATTCTCGATAATCAAATTCAAATTGGGCATAATGTCGAGATTGGTGATTACACGGCAATAGCAGCTGGTACTTTGATTGCAGGAAGCACAAAAGTTGGCCACAACGTAACGATAGGTGGTGGCGTTGGTATAGCTGGTCATCTTAATATATGTGATCGAGCGTTTATAACTGGCCGAACTTTTGTAATTAACGATATAATGGAGCCAGGTGTATATTCATCAGGGATGCCTGCAACAACAAATAAAGAGTGGCGCAATAATGCGGCACGCTATAGAAAATTGACTGAACTATTTTCACGGGTTAAAACCTTAGAAAAAAAGATACAAAAATAGTTCTGATTGCAGCTTGTAAGGAGACATATTTTGTCTGAGCAATTAAATACATTTGAAATCGAAGAAATCATGTCATATCTGCCACATAGATACCCTATGTTGCTGATTGACCGTGTTATTGATTATAAAGTTGGTGAAACACTGCACGCCATAAAAAACGTCAGTATTAATGAACCAATTTTTACAGGCCACTTCCCAGGTAAACCTGTATTTCCAGGTGTACTGATTTTAGAAGCGATGGCCCAGGCTACAGGTTTACTAGGTTTTAAGACGATTGAAGCTCAAAAAGGCCAAGTAGATCCAAATGAACTATATTTATTTGCAGCAATAGACAACGCTCGTTTTAAGCACCCAGTTACGCCAGGCGACCAAATTCACTTTCACGTGAAGTTTATAAAAGAACGTCGCGGTATATGGAAGTTCTCAGGTGAAGCTTTAGTAGATGGAAAATTAGCGGCTAGTGCAGAAATCATGTGCGCCCGTCGTGTCCTTTAATTTAACAACTATATAAAAGAGATTTTGATTTGATACACGAAACTGCAATCATTTCTAAAAGTGCAATACTAGGCAAAAATGTAAGTGTCGGGCCTTATTCTATCATTGGTGATGATGTGGTCATTGGTGACAATACCGTAATTCATAGCCATGTTGTAGTTAAAGGCCCAAGTGTTATCGGGAAAAATAATGAAATTTATCAGTTTTCATCGGTAGGTGAAGATTGCCAAGATAAAAAGTATGCTGGTGAACCAACTCGGCTTGAAATTGGCGATAATAATATTATCCGTGAAAACGTCACTATCCATCGTGGTACAATTCAAGATCAAAGCCTAACTAAAATTGGTAGCAACAATTTGTTTATGGCTTATACCCATGTAGCGCACGACTGCGTAATCGGTGACAACGTAATATTTGCAAACAACGCAAGTGTTGCAGGACATGTACATGTTGGTGATTGGGCTATTTTAGGTGGAATGGTTGGCGTGCATCAATTTGTTCACATTGGCGCACATAGTTTTATCGGGCTAAATAGTATAGTGGTAAAAGACGTGCCTCCGTATGTACTTGCGGCCGGTAACGGTGCTGAGCCGAAAGGCTTGAATAGTGAAGGACTGAAGCGTAGAGGTTTTAGTTCAGAGCAAATCAGTGCAATAAAGGCTGCGTATCGTACAACTTATCGAAAAGGCTTGAGCGTGGCTGATGCCTTGTCTAGTATAGACTCATCAGATCCTGCCGTAGAGTTATTTACTTCATTTATAAAAAACTCATCAAGAGGCATTATTCGTTAAGCCACGTTACTGACCTAGAATCAAAAAGTAACTGTTTTATTGCTAGGGCATGCGTACGGATGATAGACGTATAAAAGAAAGAGAGTTATGTCGACACTAAAAATAGGCATAGTAGCTGGGGAACACTCCGGCGATTTATTGGGCGCTGACTTAATGTCGGCGCTTTCTGATCTTGCCAAACAACAAAATAAGACCATCGAATTTCGTGGCGTAGCCGGTCCCAAGATGATTTCACTGGGGGCGCATAGCTACTTTGATATGGAAGAGCTCTCTGTGATGGGAGTGGTTGAAATACTTAAGCGCTTGCCTAGATTGCTTAAAAAGCGCAAGCAGTTAATAAAAGACCTTGCCGCTTGGCAACCTGACGTTGTAATAGGTATCGATGCCCCAGAATTTAATTTAGGCATGGAGCTACAGTTAAAGGATTTAGGATTTAAAACCATTCATTACGTAAGCCCATCCGTTTGGGCTTGGCGTCAATCTCGAGTAAAAAAAATCAAGAAAGCGGTTGATAAGGTGTTAGCTTTGCTGCCTTTTGAAAAAGCCTTCTATGACAAACATGGTGTGCCGTGTGATTTTGTGGGTCATACACTTGCCGACCAAATTCCAGTTGAGAGTCAAAAAGCTGAATGTAGAACAAAACTGGGCTTGGCTACAGATGATAAAGTGTTAGCGGTTCTGCCTGGAAGTCGCGGTTCGGAAATTAAATTTCTGTTACAGCCCTTTTTAGCAGCAGCGAGTCAACTCAAACAAGATTTTCCTCAGTTGACAATATTAGTGCCAGCGGTGAATGACTTCAGAGCTCAGCAAATTCAAGCTCAAATAGATACACAATTCCCTGAATTGAATATAACCGTATCTATCGGCAATGCTCGAGAGGTTATGGGGGCAGCAGATGTAGTTCTATTAGCGTCTGGTACAGCTACGCTAGAGACCATGTTAATGAAGACACCTATGGTTACTGCCTATAAGGTTAGTTGGCTAAGTTATGAAATATTTAAACGCTTAATTAAAACCCCATTTTTTACCCTGCCTAACTTACTTGCACAAAAACAGATCGTTGCCGAACTGATTCAAGAAGAAGCGTCAGTTAAGAATATAGTCTCTCACATTAAGCCTATGCTGGAAGTTCCACAGACAGAAATGATAGAGCAGTTTACTCAGTTGCATATCGATATAAAGCGAGATGCCAGTGCCAAAGCCGCTCGTTCAATATGGCAAGTATTAGAGGATAAGTAAGATGTCTGTTATCTTTAATGCACAAAATTTTCAACGCCCTAACGTATTATTAATCGCCGGTGTCGATGAAGTTGGTCGTGGACCTTTAGTGGGTGATGTTGTTACAGCTGCGGTGATTTTAGATCCAAACAAGCCTATAGAAGGCCTTACGGACTCGAAAAAGCTATCAGAGAAAAAGCGAAATGCATTAGCGGAAATTATCAAGCGAGATGCGCTGTCGTGGTCGATAGGACGTGCAGATCCAAGTGAGATTGACGAATTAAATATACTACATGCCACCATGTTAGCAATGCAAAGAGCTGTGGCTAGACTCGATGTTCAACCAGAGCATGTGTTAATTGATGGAAATCGTGTTCCTAACTTGCCAATGGCTGGAAATGCGGTCGTTAAAGGTGATGCGCTCGTCCCTGAGATTTCAGCGGCATCAATATTAGCAAAAGTTGCTCGAGATCAAGAAATGGACGAGTTAGATCAGATTCACCCTGAATATGGCTTTGCTAAACATAAAGGTTATCCAACAAAATTACACTTTGAAATGCTTGCCAAATTCGGTCCAACACCGCACCATAGGAAAAGTTTTAAGCCAGTGCAAAAAGCACTAGGTATAAGTTAATAGCTGGCAATGTGCTAAGCCTTATGTCGCCCGTATTTCAGTAAAATTACTATATAAGATTACTATAATTTATGTCAGAACCGTCAAACTTGCCTATTACGTCCAATCAAGATCCGAGATTTGTGCATTTACGTGTCCACAGCGATTTCTCCATGATGGATGGTTTAGCCAAAGTAAAAGTGATTCTTGCAAGAGCCGCTGAGCAATCTATGCCGGCAATTGCGCTTACGGATCAGATGAACCTTTGTGGTCTCGTTAAATTTTATGAAGGCGCCCACGGCAAAGGTATAAAACCAATTATTGGCGTCGACGTCTGGGTAAAGCGTGAAGACGATGAACCATTATTCAGATTGACGCTATTGGCTAAAAATAATGACGGTTATAAAAATATAACCACGTTAATCTCAAAAGCTTATTTACGAGGCTCTCTGCTGGGTAAAGTTGCGATAGATAAAGACTGGCTGATAGAACACAAAGAGGGCGTCATTATCTTATCGGGTGCAACGGCCGGTGATATTGCCTATGCACTTAGCAAGCACAATAAAAAGCTACTTTCCTCGGTGCTTGATTTTTACGTTGAACATTTTTCTGATCATTTTTATATAGAGCTGACGCGAACAGGGCGGCCTAATGAGGCAATGTATGTTGAGCAAGCGCTGGATTTAGCGGAGCAAACAAATTTACCTGTTGTCGCAACGAATGAAGCTGTATTTATGGATGCAAGTGACTTTGAGGCACATGAAGTTCGTGTTTGCATCAACCAAAAGCGTACGATTGATGATAAAAACCGACCTAAAGATTATAGCTCAGAACAATATTTAAAATCTGAACAAGAAATGTGTGAGTTGTTTGCTGATGTGCCGTCGGCTTTACAAAACTCCGTTGAGATTGCTAAGCGATGTAATGTTACCGTTCAGTTAGGCACTTACTTCCTACCTGAGTGTCCTACTGATGGCATGACAGAGGCTGATTTCCTAGTAAAACTGTCTGAAGATGGCCTAGAAGAGCGATTAGAGTTTCTATTTCCAGATGAACAAGAAAGAGCGGTAAAACGAGTCGAATATGATGAGCGCTTAGAGATAGAGCTGAAAGTTATTAACCAAATGGGGTTTCCTGGTTACTTTCTAATTGTTGCTGAGTTTATTCAGTGGAGTAAAGATAATAATATTCCAGTTGGTCCAGGTCGTGGTTCTGGTGCCGGTTCATTGGTGGCGTATGCGTTAAAAATCACTGACCTAGATCCTCTTGAGTTCGCATTACTTTTTGAGCGATTTTTGAACCCAGAACGTGTTTCTATGCCCGATTTCGATATCGATTTTTGTATGGATCGACGCGATGAAGTTATCGACCACGTTGCCGAGCTTTATGGCCGAGACGCAGTATCACAGATCATCACATTTGGTACTTTGGCTGCCAAAGCCGTTATCCAGTCAGTAGGTCGGGTACTTGGTCAACCATTTGGTTTTTTCGATCGGATATCAAAACTAGTCCCAGGCGATCCGGGTATTACATTAGAAAAGGCATTTAAAGCTGAGCCGCAGTTAGAGCAACTGTACAATCAAGACGAAGAAGTTCGCGAACTGATCGATATGGCCCGAAAGCTTGAAGGTGTGACTCGAGGTGCCGGTAAACACGCAGGTGGTGTTGTAATTGCACCTACTAAAATCACAGACTTTGCGCCACTTTATTGTGACGATGAAGGTAAAAACCCGGTTACGCAATTTGACAAAAATGATGTCGAGACTGCAGGGCTCGTTAAATTCGACTTTTTAGGTTTAAGAACACTCACCATATTGCAATGGGCGATTGATATGGCCAATAGCCGTATCGATGATCCAGAGCAACACGTTGATATTGCATCTATAGATATGGCTGACGCAGCTAGCTTCAGAATGTTGATGAATGCTGAAACAACAGCTGTGTTCCAGCTAGAATCGTCAGGTATGAAAAGCCTAATTAAAAAACTTCAACCTGACTGCTTTGAAGATATTATCGCATTAGTAGCGCTATTTAGACCGGGCCCATTGGATTCGGGCATGGTAGATAACTTTATTGAGCGTAAACACGGTCGAGAAGAGGTTGCTTATCCGGATCATGAATATCAGCATGAATGCCTAAAAGAAATTTTAGAGCCAACCTACGGCATTATTTTATACCAAGAACAAGTAATGCAGATCGCCCAGGAAATGGCAGGTTACTCGTTAGGTGGCGCTGACTTGCTACGTCGTGCTATGGGTAAGAAAAAGCCCGAGGAGATGGAAAAGCAACGCTCATCATTTGCGGAAGGTTCAAAGAATAATAATATCGACCCAGAATTGGCGATGAAAATCTTCGACTTAGTAGAAAAGTTTGCCGGCTACGGATTTAACAAATCTCACTCAGCAGCATATGCGTTAGTTTCCTATCAAACGTTATGGATGAAGTGCCATTATCCATCAGAGTTTATGGCGGCGGTAATGTCTGCTGATATGGACAACACGGATAAGATTGTTACTTTGGTCGATGAATGCGACCGCATGAAGCTAACGATTGAGCCACCTGATGTTAATTCGGGTTCATATAAGTTTACCGTAAATGACGAAGGGCATATCGTCTATGGCATCGGCGCAATAAAAGGCGTGGGTGAAGGACCTGTTGAAGCCATTTTGGAAGCTCGAAATGAAGGTGGCAAGTTCACTGACTTATTTGATTTCTGTGCTCGAGTTGACGTTAAGCGAATAAACAAGCGCGTAATGGAAAAGCTTGTTTTAGCAGGCGCACTTGATCAACTTGGGCCAGAACCGCACACACAAGAGAATAGAGCCATCATTATGGCGTCTCTCGAAGATGCGATGAAGGCCGCCACGCAACACGCAAAAAATGCTGATTTAGGTCAGTCGGACTTATTCGGTTTGTTCGCAACAGAGCATGAAGAAGTAAAGCCACAATTTAAAGAAGCAAGCCTATGGCCAGATGCGATTTGGCTGCAAGGTGAAAAAGATACATTAGGACTGTTTTTAACTGGTCATCCAATAAATGCCTATCGCAAAGAGTTAAGGCATTACACAAAGCTTAAATTATCGGAAGTTGAACCAACTCGCCGTGATCAAACGGTCACTGTTTGTGGGTTAATTATAGACATGCGAGTGCTAGTTAATAAAAAGGGTAACCAATGGGCGCTGGTCACCTTGGATGATAAAAGTGGACGGTTAGACTTCAGATTATTCCCAGAACAGTTTGAACAATTTAAAGATTTACTGCAAAGTGGTGAAATTATAGTCGTTTCTGGACAGGTCAGCTTTGATAATTACAGTGACGGCAATACAATGACCGGACGTGATGTTATGTCATTGACTATGGCAAGAGAAAAATTTGTTCGAAACATTAAGTTAAATGTAACAGGAGAGGCACAAGCAACAAGCCTTAAACAACATTTAAAACGAATTTTACTGCCGTACAAAGATGGAACAACACCAATACGAATTGGCTATCAAAATGAATTGGCAAGTGCGGAGTTGGAGCTAGGAACAGCATGGCGGGTTACGCCGGATGAACAGTTGTTTATAGACATCAACGAGAACTTGGCTATTGAGCCTAAATTAGAATTCTAAATATTCATGCTTTGAATCATGGATAGAAAATTAAAGTAAATACTGGTGGAACAATGAGTCTCAATTATCTTGAGTTTGAACAACCGATTGCAGAACTAGAAGCAAAAATTAATGAGCTACAAAACGTTAATCGTGGTGGTGAATTAGATTTAGGACTAGAGCAAGAAATTTCAAATCTAAAAGACAAAAACCGTGAATTAACTGAGAAAATTTTTGGCAACTTAGGGGCTTGGCAAGTCGCGCAAATCGCAAGACACCCTTTACGTCCTTATACAAAAGATTATATTGAACGTATTTTTACTGAATTCGATGAGTTAGCTGGCGATAGAACCTACGCAAACGATTTAGCGATTGTTGGCGGCATAGCAAGATTGGACGATGAGCCAGTCATGGTTATAGGTCAACAAAAAGGTCGTGATACGGCTGAAAAAATCAAACGTAACTTTGGTATGCCAAAACCGGAAGGGTACCGTAAAGCATTGCGCTTAATGGAGATGGCAGAGCGTTTTGACATGCCAATTATTACGTTTATCGATACACCAGGAGCATACCCTGGCATTGGTGCAGAAGAACGCGGTCAAAGTGAAGCTATTGCTCGTAATCTAAAAGTAATGTCAGGATTAAAAGTACCAGTTGTTTGTACTGTCATTGGCGAAGGTGGTTCTGGTGGAGCCCTAGCAATAGGGGTTGGCGATAGAGTTAATATGTTGCAATACTCTACGTATTCCGTTATCTCGCCAGAAGGTTGTGCTTCTATTTTATGGAAGAGTGCGGCCAAGGCGCCTGAAGCAGCTGAAGCCATGGGTATAACTGCCACTAAGATCAAAGAGCTAGACTTAATAGATAATATCGTAAAAGAGCCTTTAGGTGGCGCTCACCGCGATATGGATAAAATGGCAGCGAATTTAAAGCAGCGTATAAAACAAGATTTAACGGACTTAAAAACGCTATCAAAAGAAGAATTACTCGATAAGCGTTATAACCGTTTAATGGCGTTTGGCTATTTATAAATAAAAAATTATCGTATTATTAAGCCGTCTCCAAGATGGCTTTTTTTATGCCTGAATTTTAATGTAATGCAGCATACAAGACTCTAATGAAATGAAACAAACAAGCGCTACTATGACTTCACCTGATGCAAAAGAGCTTTATCAGTTTATTAAGCTAAATAATTTGCAGATTGACCAACATGGTAATACTAGTAATTTTGTGGTGGCACTAAGTGGAGGGTTAGACTCCATGGTGATGTTACGCTTAATGCTAGAATTACGTTACCAGTTTGATATTCAATTTAGCGCTATTCACGTTCATCATGGTTTAAGTGTTAATGCAGATAATTGGCAACGAAGTGTAGAAAAGTATTGTGAGATTAATCAAATTCCATTGCAATCACATAAATTGTCTCTAGAAAAAACACCCCAACGTTCACTAGAACAAATAGCTCGAGACGCTCGGTACGAGGTTTTTGCCAAAACATTGCCATCGAGTACTTTCGTGTTTACAGGGCATCATTTACAAGATCAAATGGAAACGTTTTTTCTCAGATTAGCCAGAGGTTCGGGTAGCAAAGGCTTGGCTTCTATGACAGCAGTTAGTGACTTACCCAATCATCAAGGCAAACACAAACAAATAAAACTTGTTCGTCCTTTGTTATCGTTATCAAAGGGACAGTTACAGAGTTATGCGCAATCACAATTTCTTGAGTGGATTGAAGATGAAAGCAATCAAGATACTCATTTTGATCGCAATTACATTCGCCATGAACTCACTCCAGTTCTAGAAAAACGCTGGCCTAAAATAGGCTCATCCATCAAAACTTCCACAGAATTGCTATCTAAAGAAAACGAATTACTTGGAATTTACCTTAGTGAAGAACTAGCGCAATTACTTGAGCCTGGAGTATGTGATTTCGAGGCACTAAATTTAGAAAAGTGGGAAAAATTACAAACACTTAAGCAAGCTGAGCTGATTCGTGTTTTTATCAAACGTAGAACAAGTCGTGCACCATCAAGAAACGTTTTAGCGGAAGTGATGTCTAATGTTATCGCGAGTAAAGATGATAGTCAGCCGAAAGTCGTTATGTCGGACTTCACCATAAGAAGATTTAAAAATAAGCTATATTGTGAACAAATTGAACAGGCTCCATTACCTCAATTAATTTCTTGTTCACCCGGTAACATCAATGGGAATAGCGCTGTGGTTCACTCTCATTGTGTATTGCCAGAGGGTAGTTTGTATCAAGGTAAAAGAATTGAAATTAAACTGCATAACAGTATCAAGTTAAATGAGTCAAATACCCTAGTTGTGAGGTGGGGTCAGGTTGGCGATAAAATACAGCCTAACCAGTCTTCTGGAAACAAAAAAGTCAGTGAGTTACTAAAACAACTGGGCTGTCCAGCTTGGTTAAGAAGTCGTGTGCCGCTGTTATATTTGAATGGTGAGTTGGTGTCAGTAGTTGGTTATGCGATTGCGTATCCGTTCCAATCGCATATTGAGCTTGATTTTCCGCGTTAAGCGAATTCTACGCGGTTTTTACCAGCTGATTTTGCTTGATACAAAGCTTTATCGGCTCGAGCAAATAAACTAGCTTCAGTATCACCGTCTTTATAATATGAGCAGCCAATACTAACGCTGACATCATACTTTTTTACTACAGATGAAGCAGTTAAAGCATCTAGTAAGCGCTTAGTAACTACCGATGCTGAGTCATGATTATCATGCTCTAGGATAATAGCGAATTCATCACCACCAAATCGAAAGAACTGGTCTGTTCCTCTCAAACAATCATTTGTTAAAGCAACAAATTGAATTAGCAAATCATCGCCAATCTGATGGCCGTATTGATCGTTAACTTGTTTAAAATTATCTAAATCCAGAACTAACAGTGCAAAAGGTTGCTGGTGACGCTTCGCTTGTAACAAAGCTCTGCCAATCCCATCGTTATAACTAGCTCGGTTTCCAATACCAGTTAATGAGTCTTGCAATGCAAGTTGTTGCAATTGCCAGAACGCCAACGCATTACGCAATGGAAAAACCAAGCGCTTTTGAAAGTTACTTAGTGACGACAAAAATATGTCAGTAATCGGCTTTTGCGAGTAGTAAATTACTCGTCCCATTAACTGGTCATGTATACGAATCGGTAATGAAAGCCTTTCATTATCATCGCTTGCATTTCCAGCCTCAAACTTTCCATGGTAGGTTTCTAATTCAATACCAGTAATTTTGAAGCTACTAGATAAGGCACGCAGAAATATAGACAGCTGCTGGGTAATATCCAGCGTTGTTTGTAACTGCTCTAACAGTGAAACCTGATCACCATATGAGGTGTTGTAGCCTGACCAATTCGTCAATAAGGCAGCATTTGAGTCAGGGTTAATAACGTCCAAATGACTAATATAATCCACTGATGCCTCCGTAAATAAATAATAAAAAAGTAAACCTGACTGGTATAAGCGAAAGTCGTGCCACTTATGCAATAAGCTGATAAATATAGAAAAATGATATGACTGAAATTTGTTCTGCTACACTGACAAAATACTGTCGGCAATGGGTTGCCAAAATTAGGATGAGAGTAGATTAGTTATGGGCCATGGTTTTTTTCTTGAATTGATTTTTTTATTGGCCACTTCGGTGTTTTTGGTTTGGCTTTTCAAACGATTAAAGTTACCAGCAATTTTAGCCTATTTAGTTGCTGGTGTTATCGCCGGCCCCCAGGTTTTCAGTATCATTGCAGAGCCTAAAGATTTGGTTTTGGTAGCCGAACTTGGCATTGTATTTTTGTTATTCAGTTTAGGTTTAGAGTTTTCGGTACCTAAATTAGTAGCCATGAGACACTTAGTATTTGGGGTCGGCAGTGCGCAGGTCGTCCTGACTCTTATTATATTTATGTTGATGTTTGTTGGCCTAGATCAAACTTGGGAAAGTGCGTTCATTATAGGCAGTATTTTCGCACTATCGTCTACTGCCGTTGTTGTAAAGTCGCTTAATGAAAGTGGCTTAACACAGACAAAACGCGGACAAATAGCCATTAGTATTTTACTGTTTCAGGATATTGCGGTTGTCGCGTTTTTAATCGCTATTCCAATTCTAGGCGGTGACGGTGAAACAAGCGTATTAGTCGCTATCGCCATTGCACTAGCAAAAGGGGCTTTGGTAGTAACTATTTTACTGTCGGTAGGGAAATGGGTTTTACCGAGAATCTTTAATCAGGTCGCGCAAGTGCGCACGGATGAGTTATTTGTATTAACCGCTATTTTGGTCACGGTTTTAGCCGGCACGCTAACCAGCTTTTTTGGCTTATCTATGGCTTTGGGAGCATTTCTTGCCGGTATGATGCTTAGTGAGAGTCAGTATAAACATCAACTCGAAGCTGACATTCGCCCTTTTCGTGACATCTTAATGGGGCTGTTTTTTATATCTGTTGGTATGGAACTGAATATTCAAGCTATGTTACACCAATGGGTATTTATTCTATCAGGCATAGTCATCATGTTACTTATTAAGACTATTTTGATTCGACATGTCGCCGTTTTAGCTGGCGAGACGAGCGCCGATGGTTGGTCTGCAGGTCTTATGCTTTTTCAAATGGGTGAATTTGGTTTTGTCTTAGTCGCATTGGCTCAACAGTTTGATCTTATCTCGTCTGAGTTGGCCGCTGCATTGTTAGGGATAGGTGTACTGAGTATGGCGGTTACACCAACTATAATTAGCAATGACAAAAGGTTAGTTCTGGCGGGTAGTCGTTTATTTGGTAACACAGAACAAGAACATATAGAGACAGCCGAGGCGGAGTTTGAAACGGATTTGAAAGATCACGTAATTATTTGTGGCTTTGGTCGCGTTGGCCAAACAGTAAGTCGCTTTTTAAAATCTGAAGCTGTGCCATATGTGGTATTAGATGTCGACCCGGTTCGAGTAGCAGAGGCGCAGGCCGCCGGTGAAAACGTGCAATACGGACATGCTCGAGATAAGGCTATATTAAAAGCGGTAAAAATAGAGGCGGCGAAACTCGTAGTTATTACATTTGGGGATTTAGCTAAAACTCAAACTGTTATTAACAATGTAAAGCAATGCGTCACCTCAGCCAGAATTATGGTACGTACTAAATCGGACGAACATATGGCATTCATATTAGAGGAAGGCGCGGATCAAGTGGTTCCTGAGGCAATTGAAGGTAGCTTGATGTTGGTTTCTCAGGTTCTATTTGAATCAGGCGTGCCTATGTCTAGAGTATTAAGGCGTATACGCAAAGAGCGCGAAAACCGCTACGGTCAGATGCACGGTTTTTATCAAGGCGAGGGTACCGAGGTATCGAACGATAAAAGAGACTTACTTGAGTTTATTCACGCTATTGCTATACCTGCAGGCGCATACTCAATAGGCAAAACATTGTCAGAACTCGGTATCGTTGAACGACGCGTCGATATTGTCGGGTTACGTCGAGATAGACAAGAAATATCCAATCCAGACTTAAATACAATTGTGCAAGCTCAAGATATTATCGTAGTGAAGGGTAAACCTAGAAGAGTAGAGAGAATTGAACGATTTTTGATGACAGGCTAGCCTGTCATCTTTTTCATAGCTTTGGGGTTGGCTTCTAACTCAAGAAACTCAAGAATTTCATCAATACGTTCGACACCATCTTCGTAACCAATTTGAATTAATTTTTCGGTAAAGGGTTTTTCAAACAAAATATAACTCAATAATGCTGACTCGGCATTTTGCTTCACACCAAAAAAGCGCATAAGAAACTTAATCGCTGGTGGTAAGTTTTTATAGTAGTGACGAGCAAGTTTATTGAAGTTTCTCGAAGGGTTGATAAGAAGCGTGTCCACTTTTTTCAGCCCTGTTTTTTCAGTTGGCGCATATTCTAGCGTTTTGTTTATCCGTTGTAATCGCTCTAAATCTGCATTCATAGAGTCGGTAAAAACAGTATCGAGTAAGTGTCCGGTAATGGCAGCTGAGTTTGGGTGGAATTCAGATTGACCGTAATACTTATCCTTATTCGGTTGCTCGACACCAATGATTAATATTTTATCTGCTCCTAAATGTATCGCAGGACTCAAGGGACTTAATTGATGAATTGCACCATCTCCATAGTAGCTATCACCTATTTTTATACTAGGAAACATGAGTGGAATTGCCGACGACGCCATTAAATGTCGTGTTGTTAATACGGTTTTAACCCCTTGACGTTTTGCCCGCTGCCACTCTTCACCTTCGCTTGACTGAAAAAAAGAAATAGAGTCGCCATTACTATAGCTTGATGCTGATACTGAAATTGCGGTGAGATGATCACTTAAGATGTTTCGATCAATTCTCTGAAAGTTTATTACTTGTTTTAACAAATTCCGTAAAGGTTCGTTGTTTAATAGGCTCGTAGCTCTATCTAGGCCTCGCTTCGTGAAGCGTGATAAAAAGTTTTTAAAGAGGTAAGTAAATACGCCAGTCCAAGAGCTAACGTATACCTGATCAGTCGTAAAGTTTTTCCAAACCCACTCTGTTTTTTTTACGCCCAAATGGAAACAAGATGCATGCGTTGATAATGTAACTGCATTAATGGCACCAGCAGATGTACCACAAATAATCTTAAATGGTATTTTTTGGTTACGAGGTAAATGTGCCGTAATTGCCTTAAGAACACCAATTTGATAAGCGGCCCGAGCACCGCCGCCAGTTAAAACCAAGGCAATTTGTTTTGGGTCTTTAGTTTGATTAAAAAGCATGAGGCTAGTTTATCCTTATCATAACGAGCATTTACTTTTGATAACATAGTGTACCTTAACGACAAGGCGCTATGTTATAAAATAATGCAATAATTGAGCGACTCAATTATTGACCAATTAACGGCAGTTTTCCTTTTACACCTTGCAACTGGTATTGGTTTGCGTAATAATTCGCGGCGTTGAGGTAACGCAATGTAGTTCAACAGTTCGTTATGGTGACCTCATTGGTTCTCTCGCAACGATAGCTGGTAAACTTGGTCAGGCCCGGAAGGGAGCAGCCATAGCTAGTGATTCGTGTGCCGAGATGTCGCTGGTGAGGTTGCCACCTGAATTCCTCAGTGTTAACAATCTTCAATTAACCCACTTTGATAGATGTAGAAGCATAAGTTACGTGTTTTCGCTTAGAAGTCGCAAGCAGGTACATAAAGCTTAACGGCCCAACTCGACCTACCAACATCAAAAAAATTATTATAAATTGGCCATAAATACTCAACGTTCCAGTTAAGCCGCGTGATAGACCAACAGTGCCAATTGCCGACACCGTTTCAAATACGATATCAAGAAAGGGAGCATCTTCGCTTAATGTCAATAAAAAGATCCCTGCAAAGATTAAAAATATATAAACGACAAATAGCGAAAGCGCGGTAAATATCGCCTTGTTTTTAACACTTCGTGAAAAGATCGTAACTTGCGAGCGCTGTCGCAAAAAGTGATAAGTAGCCAATAGTAAAATAACAAAAGTTCCTAATTTTAACCCACTCGCGGTACTTAACGAACCACCACCTATAAACATCAATAAAATAACTAATAAGGTACTACTGTTTTCTAGCTGCTCTATTGGCAGAGTATTAAACCCGGCAGTTCTGGGGGTGACCGCTTGAAACCAAGATGCCCATAATTGTTCCGAAAGAGGAAGCGTGGCAAGCGTCGCTGGGTTGTTCTTTTCAATCAACCAAAAAAGTAAAAACGCAAGAGCATTAATTATTAGGGTTGCGATCAACACCACTTTGGTATTTACCGTGAATTTAAACCAACGGCGATTGTCTTTAATATCAATCAATACAATAAAACCCAATCCACCAATAATAAATAACAAGGTTATGACTAAGTTAATTCCAGCATCACCTCGAAAGGCGGTAAGACTATCGGCGCTTAAGGCAAAACCGGCATTATTAAATGCTGAAATAGTGTAAAAGAATGCATTATAGGTGGCGTCACCAATTGATTGTTGTTGTAAAAATAGTAATGTGAGCAAGATAAATCCAATGAACTCAATCACTAACGCTATGATTATTACAAATTTAGCAATATTGGTAATTTGTTCGAGACTAGTCTGGCCGAGCGCCTCTTGAGCAACTTTCATACGGCCAATGTTAAATTTAGCACCCACACTAGTGGCCGCAAGGATAGCGAAAGTAACAAAGCCGAGCCCACCAATTTGAATGAGTAAAGCTATAATGGTTTGGCCCCAAATAGTAAACTGTGAACCTGTGTCAACCACCACTAAGCCTGTTACCGTCACCGCGGATGCAGCTGTAAAAATAGCCTGGTTCCAGGATATTGGGGTTACATAAGAAAATGGCATCATTAACAGTAACGCGCCGATAAGTATTACTGTCGAAAACCCCCAAAATAAGACGAGCGGCGGACTGATGGTTCGGCACTTTGATGGAATCTTTGGGCTCGGTTGATAAGGTAAGTAGTTTGGATCCCAGTTTTTCATTTATTAAGTAACTTAGGGGCAATGCCTTTTAATGCATTGATGGAGCCCGAGAGTATTAAAGAGTCGCCACAATTAAGTATAAAGTCACTATCAGGGTGATTAAAAGCGTCAGTTTTTCTCTGAACCGTTAAAGCCGAAATATTGTTTTGCTTGTCCTCAATTAACTCTTTTAGTTTTGAGCCATCTTGTTTTTCAGTGACAATAACTTCAACTAAATATTGCTGATGGCCAATGCTCATGTATTGATTAACCATTGGATAATTTAGAGATTGTGCAACGCGAATACCCATCTCCTCTTCCGGGTGAATAACTCGTGCGACGCCTAGCTTACTTAAAATCATATGATGCTGTTTAGACGTAGCTTTAACCCATATTTCCTCTACGCCCATGGTTTTTAATGTAAGTACACACAACATACTTGCTTCCAAATTTTCACCAATGGCAACCAGAACAGCATCTGAAGCGTTTACGTTGAGTTCTTTTAGGGCTTCTTCATCGGTCGCGTCTATAACGGCAGCAACAGTCAGCTTATCTGCGACTTTGTTGATAAGTTTTTCACTAAAATCAATGCCAATAACTTGATGCCCAAGTCTAATCAACTCCTGACTTGCCGCTAGTCCAAATCGACCTAGTCCAATTACCGTATATTGCTGCATTTGCTGTCCTCTTTTACTAAGGTTTAAGAATGATATTCTGACTAATAAATACAAGTATTTAGCTTACGATATATAGTAATAAATTGGACAAAATTGTTTACAAAACACTTAGCCATACTTTGTTACAAAAACAAGTATCAATATCCACACTTGAAGTATGTATCAGATTGCCAATACAGTACAAAAAATATAAAGTGACTGAGTAAAAAACTACAACAATGAAAGGAAGTTATCCGTTATGAACCCTGCTAAATTACGTGCTTTTGTACTCTTGAGTACAGCATTAGTAATCTCGCCATTTGCTCATGCATTAAATACAACAGAGAGCTTGAACCTAGAAAAGTGTTTTGTAGATGGTGTAAAAAGTAAAGCGTTGTGCGGCACTTATACGGTACCGGAGAATCGAGCCAAAGCATTATCAAACGACAATAAAATAGACTTAAATGTTGTTGTACTGCCAAGGTTTAAAGAAGAGAGTAAAGCACTACCTGTAGTCTTTTTAGCAGGCGGACCAGGACAAGCAGCAACAGAACTTGCTGGTGGTCTTAATATGATGTTGAATGATGTAAGACAACAGCATGACATCATTTTGGTCGATCAGCGTGGTACAGGAAAGTCTTCTCCAATAGCGTGTGATCAAGAGGGTATCGAACCGTTATCGTTTGACGAAAGAAAAATTGATTTACAAAAAGAAGTAACTAAGTGTCTCGACTCGGCGAAAGGTAAGCATTTGCCGAGTTATAACTCTATTGAGTCAATTAAAGACATAGAGGCAGTACGAGAAGCTTTAGGCCATAAAAAAGTTCATGTGTTTGGTGGTTCCTACGGTACCCGAGCGGGTTTTACATATTTACAGCAATTTCCAGAGTCTATTGAAACTGCAACATTAGACAGTAATGCACCGATGCAACTAGTCATTGGTTTCTTTGGTAAAACGTCTGAGCGAGCTTTTGATTTATTAGTGGAAGATTGCAAAGCGCATGAAGAATGTAATAAATCGTTTCCTAATCTTAAAAATGACTATTTAACATTAGTTAGTCGCTTAAAAGAACAGCCGGTTACTGAACGTATTTATCATCCATTAAGCGGCAAACCAGTTGATATGGTACTGACCCACGATAAAGTTACCGATGCACTTCGAAGCACCTTATATGCACTGGGCTCACGCGTTATCCTTCCATACGCGGTGAATAAAGCCGCTAATGGTGATTATCGAGCTATTGCCGCCATGATAGGTCAGACTGATGATCCTAAAAGAGCGCCAGGTCAGTTGTATGCCGGACTTACTATTAACATTTTATGTAATGAAGACTTTCCTCGAGCGTCGGAGTCTGATTATCTTAATGATGCGGATAACTACTTTAACGGTGAGCGCGGTTACTCGGCATTAAGCACGTATTGCGACTATTGGCCTCGTTGGGCGGTTGATGCTGATTTTAATAAACCGTTAAAAACCTCTGTTCCAGTACTTTTATTCTCTGGTAAATATGATCCTGTAACACCTCCTGAGTATGGTGATATGGCGATGGAGACACTGGAAAATGCGAAACATATTGTAATCGAACAAGGTTCTCATGTTGCTTCATTTAGAACCTGCTTAAAGCCAATTCAAGAGTTCTTAAAAACCTCCTCGTTAGAAAACTTGGATTTTAGCTGCGCTGAAGAAGTTCGCCCGCAGCTATTCTTTACCAACATGAACCAAATTAAGTAAGGAAACGGTATGTTAGAAGTTAAAAATCTAGTCAAAAAGTTTGGTGATGTTGAAGCGTTAAAAGATTTAAGCTTTAGCGCCCAAGATGGACAAATTACAGGGTTGCTTGGTCCTAATGGTGCCGGTAAAACAACGGCACTTAGAGTACTTTATGGTTTACTAAAAGCAGACCAGGGAGTTGGTTTTATCAATGGTATTGATAGCCAAGTTGACCCAATCGGCGCGAGACGTGAAATTGGTATTTTTCCAGATAAATTTGGCTTGTATGAGCGATTAACTGCTCGTGAGCAAATTGCTTATTTTGCCGATTTACATGGCTTAAATGGTGATAAGAAACATCAGGCGATTGAGAAAGTAATCGATCGCTTAGACATAGGTGACATTATTGATCGCCGTTGTGCTGGTTTTTCTCAAGGTCAAAGAATGAAAGTTGTGTTAGCGCAGAGCTTAGTCCATGAGCCTAAAAACCTAATTCTTGATGAGCCAACTCGCGGTTTAGATGTGATGAGCACGCGGATTTTAAGAGACATACTTATCGAGTTAAAAGCGCAAGGAACCTGTATTCTGTTTTCTTCACACGTAATGCAAGAAGTTGCAGCATTGTGTGACAAAGTTATCGTGATAGCTGACGGCAAAATTGCAGACGAAGGAACACCTGCTGAGCTTTGTGAACGCACAGGTAAAGAATCATTAGAAGAAGCATTTGTGACACTAATTGGCAGTGATGAGGGGATTGCAGCATGATTAAAGCATTATTTAAAAAGGAATTTATTGACACTATTCGTGATAAAAGATCCGTTTTTGCCGCGCTGTTTGGAGCATTATTCACACCATTGTTATTTGCGGCCATGATGACGTTTAACATCGAAAAGGCTCGCTCAGTAGACGATATCTACATTGAGATAAACAATGCAGAGTTAGCACCACAAATTGTCGAACTTTTAAATCGCGAAAATATTTATAACGCGCCAACTCCAGAAAAAGGAAAAACCTTTGAGCTTGATGGCGAAAAGCATGAGCATTCAAAAATTACGCTAACATTTGATGAAGACTTTGATGCTCAGTTATCAAATGGTCAACCTGCGCTGGTTACGCTGAATGCGGACTATTCAGATCAGGAACGATCTGCAAGTATACGCCGCGTTAAAAGAGTCTTGGAACAATATGAAGGTGCTGTTGTCAACATGCGTTTAATTGCACGAGGTGTCTCTCCAGTGTTAACAAATGTCGTTAACTTAGATGAACAAGATACCAGTACACCAGGGTCTAAATCGGCAATTATATTAGGTATGCTGGGTGTATTTATCTTATTTTCAGTTTTTGTCTCTTCAACAAATGTTGCGATTGACTGTTCTGCAGGTGAGCGTGAACGGAATTCATTAGAGTTATTGTTGATGCAACCCGTATCCACTTTTGATGTAGTAGCGTCTAAAACAATAAATACCGGATTGTTTGGTTTATTTGCAGGTACGTTAAGCATCGCTTTAACTGCGTTTGTTGTGCCGTTTATTCCGCTTCATAAAATAGGTATGGCGTTTAATTTTGACCTTGAAGTGGCATTAACAATGTGGGTAATCATCTTTCCGTTAGCCTTTTTTGCAGCAGCGTTTCAGCTAGTTACTACGTTCCATGCTAAATCGTTTAAAGAAGCTCAAACCTATATTCAATATACGATAATGTTGCCTCTAATTGTCCCAATGGCGTTGGAGTTCAGTAAATATAAGCATGCCGCACTAGATTATCTGCCAATAGTTGCGCAACAGCAGGCTATTAGTAAATTAATAAGAGGCGAGTTAACAGATTTAACCCCAGTAATTGGTGGGTTTGTTGTTACTTTATTATTTGTTTATGGCTTGGTGCTATTTACCTCAAAGTCTTTACGCTCTGAAAAAGTAGTACTTGGTCTTTAGTGGAAGTGTTCATTCAGGTAGAATGACCTCTGATATAAAAAAGCACAGCAATGCTGTGCTTTTTCTTTATAAAAACTCCAAATGGAATCTTTACGAATTACTTTTCTACTTTTCTACTTTTCTGAGTAAATCAGCTTTAACAATCTCAATGGCTTGCAATGCAATGTGGCTATCAACATTGTTATCTTCTAATAGCATGATTAAATCGACAGCTAGTTGAACGTGTTCAGGTGCATTTGCTAATGTTTTTTCTGCTACTTCAATATCGGACAACGTGGAATAACCTTATATTTCTCTGTTTTCTCTGGAGTTCATAAACTCTAGTGCGCGGCCTATGGCTTCTCTAACTTGCATCTCCATTTCGTAACGCTCGGCTTGCGGTAAGTAAAAGGCCATATCAACTTCATGGCGGATGTATTTAGAAGGCAGCTGGTTTAATACAATACAGCACATATCTGCGATAAACTCTTCGCTATATTTATCGTCTAGTTTGTTATATGCAATATAGTCAATGACTAATTTTTCGTAGTAATTATGAATGTCTGTTGATAGTTGCATTGCGATTTCCTTTTTAATTTCTGTTTATAAACATAACACTGAATTAGAGAAATGGGCAAAAATTACAAAAATGTATGACACGCAGCTTTAATGAGCTGAAAGTGAACGTCTGTTAAGGCATCAATATCCCGCTGATAACCTCCACCGATAACAGCCATAATTGGGATGTTTAGTTTTTTGGCCGTTTGGAATAATAACAGGTCTCGTTTATAAATGCCCTGTGTGCTTATATTAAGGTGACCTAAGTCATCATTCTCGTGAATATCAACACCAGCATCATAAATAATTAAATCTGGTTTAAAGCCATGAACACATGTCTCTAGTGTGTCTTCTATAGCTGATAAATAGTCGCTGTCAGTTAGATACTTATCTAATCCTAGGTCTAAGTCGCTTGTTTGCTTACGAGAGGGAAAGTTTTTTTCGCAATGCACTGACACGCTAAATATATCAGGCTCGTTTGCTACACAGGTAGCTGTTCCATCGCCTTGGTGAACGTCGCAGTCAAAAATTAGTACTCTATGCGCTAGTTGCTCATTAATGGCTACTTTGGCAGCAAGCGCTAAATCGTTAAAAACGCAAAAACCGGAACCAAAATCTACGTGGGCGTGATGGTAACCACCGGTAAAGTTAACCGCAACGCCAAATTCGCTGGCGAGCTTAACCGTTTTAATTGTCCCTGCAACAGCATGGCAAGTTCTATCAACAAACTGTTGGGACCACGGAAAACCAATGCGTTTCATTTCCTTTTCACTAATTTGACCAGTTAAAAAGTCATTTATGTAGCGTTCATCATGGACTAACAGTAATTCACTTTTAGTTACTTTTTTTTCAACTAAATTCACATTAATTTTAGTCGGAAACTCCTTCAAACAGCGATCATGCAACGATTGATATTTTTGGATAGGAAACCGGTGGTTTTTAGGGAGTGTTAATTGGCTATAAATTGGGTGAAAAACCGTTTGTAATTGTTTCATATTACTGACGACTATCTAATTTTTGAATTTTATCTTCTACACCAGTAATGGCTTGTCGACATCGACCTAATCGTTGTTGTGTTAATAATACTTGTTGCTGAAGATGGCTTTTCTCGGAGCCACTATATTGATTCAGCATAGTCTGTTTGTCTGCGACCATATCAAGTAATCGTCTTTCGTACTCATGCAGCTGAGAGAGCTCTTCGTATAATGACTGGCTGGTTTGTGTCGCTTGTTGAGCAATTTTTTTTACACGTTGTTCAAGCTTAATATGTTTGCCTCGATGGGCTGCGTATTTTGAATTAAGTTTGCTTGAATTCAAAAGATTCTTAAAGCAATTAAACTGATTTGTGATCTTTTCGCTGAGGTAATCTGCGTGTGACTGCTCTTTTACTGTCGCCAATCGGTTGATGTTATTTTTTAGCTCTTTTAGGTAATCAATAACTTCATCACTTTGAGTATGAAAACTACTTGAGTTAAATATGTCAGAAGAACGAAACCAGTTTTGCTGAGTCAACTTACTCTGTTTTACTTCATGTTCAAGTATGGCCAACTGCGACTGTAAATTTGCAATAGATTGTTGCACTGACACGTTTCGTATTCCTAAGTTAAATTACAACCAAGCATCAACAGCTAGTTTAACCGCCATTACCGAAACTACAATAGTAAAAATCGGGCGAATAAACTTGTTACCAAAATGAATAGCAGAATGAGCGCCAGTGTATGAACCCAACATTAATAAGGCACCCATAGCGATTCCAATGGCAAAGTTAACGTGGCCCAGAATAATAAAAGCAACTAAAGAGCAAATATTGCTAACAAAGTTCATAGCTCGAGCAACGCCACAGGACATAAGTAGGTTCATTTTATACAAAAACAAATTGCTTACGGTCCAAAAGGCGCCGGTTCCTGGACCCGCAAAACCATCATAAAAACCAAGCGTTAAACCTTGTGATACTTTTTTGATAGTTAAGCCTTGGCATTTTTCAGGAAGTTGAGTGTTCCCCGTTGGTTTAATTGGGTTTAGCAATGTGTAAAGCGCGCTAAAGCCAATGAGGAAAGGCAGTATCTTGTTAAGCAAGTTAGCATCAATAAATGACACCATTACAGTGCCAAGCACTGCACCGATAGCTGTTGCAATGAGGCTTAGACGCCAAAAGCTAGGCGAAAACAACTTCTTTTTATAAAAAGCATAACTTGCTGTAAGTGAACCAAATGTCGCGGCCAGTTTATTGGTACCCAAGGCTACATGAGGTGGCAAACCAGAGGCTAATAAGGCTGGGACTGTCAGTAAACCACCGCCACCGGCAATAGCATCAATAAAACCAGCTAAAAAGGCTGAAACCAATAACAAGGCAATAATACTATTTGGCAATTCAGTAAATTCAAAAAGGTTAAGCAACCACTCCAAAAGACTTCTCCACTTTTACTATCAGGCAATAGTTGAATACCTAATTCTTAAGGGTATTATAACGACCATCTCAAACTTTTGATATGCCGATGTCGACTCACTTATATCAATCTATTCCATCACACGGTTTTATTATTACTCGAAATCAATATGATTTGGCGGGTAAACTCGTATTTGAAATTTGGATCAAGACCTATGATAGTCCCTCCAAGCTAATAAAGTTGCTAGTTAGAGATCAAGAAGCCGTGTGTTTTGTTCGATTACAAGACATTAGTGCAATTCAAGAGGCGCTAAAATCACAGAACATATTTGTTCGTTTTAAGGAAATACCGCTTAAAAGCTTTGATAACGAACCTATGGTGGCAATATATAGCAGGTCTTTGCGCAACTACTACAAAGTTAAACAAGTGGCCCAAACCTATCAAATTGAATTGTTTGAAGCGGACGTTAAACCTGTAGATAGATTCTTAATGGAGCGTTTTATTAAAGGCGGTTTAACATTCGTTGGAGAAACGCTTTCGCAACAAGATAGCTTTTCAGCGTTTGATAAGGTCAAAGTAAAAGCTGCAGAGGCTGAAGAGCTAAATTTAAGCGTACTGTCAATTGACATAGAGTGTAATGAAAAAGGTGAGCTATTTTCTATCGGCTTACATCAATATTTTGAACGTAATGTTACAGAAGAGGGCAAGCGTGCCAGGAGTGAGTATAAAAAAGTCCTCTATAACACCAGTGGTGTAAAAGACGCTGCTTTGAACGAAGCTGTTTCCGAACAAGAAGTTGACGACCTTCAATTTATTGAATGGTTACCCACAGAAAAAGCGTTGTTAGAGCGATTTGTTCGAGAAGTCCAAAAGCTAGATCCTGATTGCCTAGTCGGTTGGAATTTTATTAGCTTCGACGTTCGATTAATTGTTAGATCATGTGAGCGAAACGGCGTATCACTCGCACTAGGCCGAGATTTGTCCTTATTGCAATTTATTGATGGCCAAAAAGGTCAACAACGATTCCCTGATAGAGCATACGTCGCTGGGAGATTAGTGCTTGATGGCATCGATGTCATGAAAAATGCCACGTATCATTTCGCGAGTTTTTCTTTAGATAACGTCGCCAGTGAATTATTAGACGATAAAAAGTTAACGTTAACCGAAGAGGGCGGCGATAAATTAGAGGAAATAAAACGTTTACATCGACAAGCCCCGCTCAAACTAGCTAAATATAATTTGCAAGACGCTAAACTTGTATCTCGAATTTTCTCGCAAGAACAGCTCGTTCAATATTTGATAACACGCACGAAACTAACAGGTTTAGAGCTTGATAAGACGGGTGGCTCAGTAGCTGCATTTACCAATTTATATATGCCTGAAATGCATCGAAGGGGGTGGGTTGCGCCAAATTTGGTAAATATGTCCGATTACGTTCACAGTCCTGGCGGCTTTGTTATGGACTCAATTCCGGGCATTCACTCCGATGTATTGGTGTTTGATTTTAAAAGCCTTTATCCAAGCATTATCAGAACTTTCAATATCGACCCCATTACCCTCGTGGAAGCGACACATACAAACAATGACACTTTGATCCCTGGGTTTAGAGGCGGCAAGTTTACTCGAAATAAAAGTATATTGTCTTCAATGTTGGACACCTTGTGGACGGCAAGAGAAAAGGCTAAAAAAAATCAAAATTTAATTCATTCGAATGCCATTAAAATCATAATGAATAGTTTTTATGGCGTCCTGGGTTCAGCAGGTTGCAGGTTTTATGACACCAAGTTAGCTAGTTCCATTACGATGCGAGGTCATTGGGTTTTAAATGAGTCTAAAGCATGGTTTCACGAAAACGGGTTAGAAGTAATTTATGGTGATACCGACTCTGTCTTTATTAGTTTAGCGAACTCTAATTACACCCACAGTGACGGAAAGATGTTGGAATCAAAATTAAACACATGGTGGAAAAACAAAATAGAAAGTGACTTCGGACTTGATAGTAAACTTGAGATGGAATTTGAAACCTATTACTCACCCTTTTTCATGCCCACTATCCGAGGCACCGATGCTGGCTCAAAAAAACGCTATGCGGGCAAAAAACAACATAACGACGGCACGAGCGAAATTATCTTCAAGGGCTTAGAGTCTGTCCGTAGTGATTGGACGCCTCTTGCTAAATCATTTCAACGAACTCTATTTGAACTTATATTCGATGGACGGCCTTGTCGTGAGTTTGTCGAAAATACGATTAAAGATTTACGGGAAGGGAAACTCGACGATTTATGCATTTATCGAAAACGAATACGGCAACATTTATCGGAATATGTCAAAACTACACCGCCACAAATCAAAGCTGCAAGGTTAGCTAACCAATACTATCAGCGCGATGTTTATCAAAAAGGGTCGTTAATTCAGTATGTAATATCCATTACAGGGCCTGTGGAATATAACTCTAACGCTAATGCATTAGATTATGAACATTACATATCTAAACAACTTTATCCAATTGCGGAATCAATTTTGCATACAAGCGAAATTGACGTTTTAAACTTGTTTGAACAACAAATGACTTTACTTTTTTGATGCTGTATTTCTATTAAATATAAAAAACTTATCAAAAACTTTACATTGTAAGTAAAAAGTACATAAAAACGTTGAACTAAAGGTTGACGGCGTTAATTTAATGACGTTAATATCAAGGTCGATTTTTCGGAAATTCTATTTCCGAAGGCCTGAGTAGGCTTAAAACTACTATAACTAAAAATTGAATCACACTAATGTGATCCAGGGAGAAAATCATGTTTAAACTGAATAAAAGCTTAGCAGCTATTGCAGTTACTGCAGCGCTAGGTATGTCATCTGCAGCACTTGCGGGCAACAACGACGGTGTTTTAAAAGGCCTAGTAGTTGACTCAAATGCACAAGTAATTGCCGGTGCAACTATCACAATTAAAAACCCTAAAACGGGCTTTACAAGAACTGTAGTAGCAGACTCTGAAGGTAAGTACCGTTTCCCAGCTCTTCCAGTTGGTGAATATGTTCTGACTACTTCTAAAGACGGTTTTTCTACAGAAACTGTAGAAAGCGTTTCTGTTAGAATCGGCGAAACAAACGTAACAAACCAAATGTTCGCATCAGGTGTTGAGCGTATTTCTGTAACTGGTAGCGTAATTTCAGTTATCGATACGACTTCTTCAGAATCTGCGTTAAACATCGGCGCGGTTGAACTAGCTCGTATTCCAGTGGCTCGTAACTCTACAGACGTTGCTCTACTTGCTCCTGGTACCGCTCGTGGTGATAATCGTTTCGGTAACTTAGCATCATTTGGTGGTGCATCAGTTGCAGAGAACGCTTATTTCGTAAACGGTCTAAACGTAACTAACTTCCGTAACGGTCTAGGTGGTTCTACTATTCCTTTCGAATTCTACAAAGAGTTCCAAGTTAAAACTGGTGGTTATTCTGCTGAGTTTGGTCGTTCTACTGGTGGTGTAATCAACGGTGTAACTAAATCTGGTACAAACGAATGGGAATACGGAGCGAACGTTTACTTCACTCCTGATGCGTTCCGTGAATTAGCGCCAAACGTTGCTGATCCGCGTGAAGGTCGTACGCAACCTATTATTTATTCTAACGAAGATAAAACAGATCGTTTTGATGCAAACATCTACCTATCTGGTCCGATCATCGAAGATAAATTATTCTTCTATGTTCTATATAACCCACGTAATCTTGAGCAAGAATACGTATCTGGTGATGACTTCTACAAAACAAAACAAGATGATGCCTTCTGGGGTACTAAAATCGACTGGAACGTAACAGACGATCACATCTTAGAATTAACAGCATTCTCAGATAAGCGTACAACAGTAAGCAACTTCGTGGGATATGACTTCGAAACTGCAGCTATTGCAGCTGGCGAAGGTTTCAGTGATGATGCGCTAGGTGAACGTGGTGGTAAAAACATCTCTGTAAAATATACTGGTTATATCACAGACGATTTCACATTATCAGCGTTATGGGGTAAAAACGAAGCAGACCTTACTGATTCGTCACCAAACGACTTAACGTGTCCATTAATCATCGACGTTCGTACTAATCCTACAGCATCTGGCTGTTGGGCTAACTCAGTACCTTCATCTGGTAAAGACACTCGTGAAGCTTTCCGTGTTGATGGTGAATATGTTCTTGGCGATCACAGCATCCGTGCTGGTTTCGACTATGAAACAAACACGTCAATTGCAGAAACGTTCTACTCTGGTCACATCTACTACCGTTATATTACAGTAGACGCAGGTGAGACATATCGTGGTCGTGCATTCCCTGATGGTGGCGAAGTTAACCGTATTCGTGTATACGAATCAGGTGGTGAGTTCGAAACTGTTTCAAATGCATTCTACATCGAAGACACTTGGACAGTTACGGATAACATTACAGCATCACTTGGTCTACGTAGCGAATCGTTCGATAACAAAAATGCTGAAGGTGAGTCATTTATTAAAGTTGACAACCAAATTGCACCTCGTTTAGGTGTGGCATGGGACGTTAACGGTGACGGTGAATCTAAACTATTTGCTAACTATGGTCGTTACCACTTACCAATCGCTGCAAACACAAACATTCGTATGGCTGGTGCAGAGTTATTCACAGAAGATTACTATATCTTAGATGGCTTGAATGCAGACGATACTCCAATTTACAGCGAAAGTTCATTATTTGACTCTCAAGTATACTCAGACGGAACAGTTCCTGACGTTAAAGAAGTATTAGACGAATCTATTGAACCTATGTACCAAGATGAGTTCATCCTAGGTTATCAGTTTATGCTGAATGACGAGTGGGGAATGAGCGTTAAAGGTACTTATCGTGACCTAGCATCAGTTATTGACGACGTTACAATCGATAAAGCGATTATTGCGAACGATTGGTACTACGATCACAACATCTATGTACTAACTAACCCTGGTACTGATATCACAACTTATGTACATAAAACTGAAGATGGTCCTCTAGAGAAAGTTACGCTTTCTGCTGAAGATCTAGGTTACCCAGAGCCAAAACGTACTTATAAAGCGGTTGAAGTATCTTTAGATCGTGCATGGGATGATGTTTGGTCTCTAAGCGCTTCTTACGTTTGGTCACAATCTAAAGGTAATGCTGAAGGTTATGTTAAGTCAGATAATGGTCAAGACGATGCTGGTCTAACAACTGACTGGGATTTCCCTGAGTTGATGGATGGCGCGTACGGTTACTTGCCGAACGACAGAACTCATGCATTAAAAGTTTACGGTGCGTATCAAGTAACTGAAGAAATTCGCTTAGGTGCAAACTTCACTGCTGCTTCTGGTCGTCCAATCAACAAGTTTGGTTATAGCTACCCAAGTTCAGCTGAATGGGCAGACATCGGTTACGGCGAAACTTACTACCAAGCAAACGGTGAGTTTAACTCTCGTGGTAGCCAAGGTCGTACAGACGCTACTTACCAGTTAGACTTAAATGCAACATATGAAACTACAGTTGGTGAAGCTGACGTTACATTAGCAGTTGATATCTTCAACGTGTTTAATGCTGACACAGCGACGCGTGTAATCGAGCAAGGTGAAACTTCACTTAACGGTTCTCCTGATGCTCGTTACGGAACACCTATCTCGTTCCAAACGCCACGTAGCGTTCAGTTTAGTGCATCAGTTCGTTTCTAATGAACACTAAATAAAGACAAAAAGCTCCCATAGGGAGCTTTTTTTTTGACATAAAATTAATTGAGTGCTATTAAATTATTAGTACAGAGGAAGTTTTTTGAAGAGGTAGCAAGATACTTCTCGTAATTTCAGTAAGATAGATGCGTTATAAACTAAGGAAGAAAAATGTATAAAAAATTACTTGTTTTAAGTCTGGCAGTTCTGAGTTTTGGTGCGGTGAGCGGAGAAGCCGAAATTAAGTGGGTGAACGCGGATAAGTACACGGATCTGAAGGGTGATACGAAATCCGACGAAGCAAGAGTTCAACAAGCGTTTTTTAAAACGATGCAAGAAGAAGCAAATAAGTTTGCGAAGGAAAACTTGCCTAGTAATCAAAAGTTAGTTATTGCTATTTATGATGTTGATCTAGCTGGCAGTGTGCAATTAGCTAATGGTAACGGAAGGTTAAGTTTAAGAAGAGTTGTTAAAGACGAAACACCACCAGGCCTGTCAGTTGGGTATATAGTTGTTGATGATTCTGGTAAAGAAATAAAGTCTGGAGCAAAAGCACTTACTGTAACAATGTTTAGAAATCGCGGTTTTGATTCATCGAGATTTTTCTATGAAACAAGGTTACTAAATGACTACCTTTCTAAAGAACTCGGTTAATATGACAAATTAGAATTACTATGAGGCCTCAATCAATATTGAGGCTTTTTTAATTAAAGCGCTAAACATATTTGTAATATAAAAATAAACTTGCATACTATTTGAACGTTATCTGTGTTCTTTTAAGTCAGTGTTATAACAAATTGAATCTAATTATATTAAGTCATTTGACATTAAGAAGTTTGTTTGGGAGACTCGACAGTGATTATTTGCGGGTAGAAACTGCAAATACAGAGCATAGACTCTAAATAGATAATTTAAACACATACATTGGTTGGGAACTATGTCAAAGATGAAACTAAGTCTAGTAGCTTCTGCGCTAGTAGGGGCGGTAGTTTTTACCGCGCCAACTTTAGCCGCAGACCCTCTAGAGCAATTACACTCTGCAGAGCAAAAAATTCATAAAGCAGCTGCTAAGTCACAAACTAAAATTAATGCTATTCAAGAGCAAACTACTGAACTGTTGTTTGAATACAGAGATGTTGTTGCAGAAACTGAGATTAACAAAGTTTACAACGACCACGTAGCTAAGTTGGTATCTGCTCAAAACGACGAGATCAAGTCTTTAGAAGATCAAATCGCCGAGATCGAAAACACTAAACGTAACGTTGTTCCTTTAATGTATCGTATGATCGATATGCTAGAAAAGTTTGTTGAAGCTGATATGCCAATCAAACTGGATCGTCGTGTAGCACGTGTTGAAAAACTTCGCGCAACTATGATCAATCCTAACGTAAGTACGTCAGAGAAATATCGTCAAGTATTAGAAGCTTACCAAATTGAAAAAGATTACGGTACAGCTGTTGAAGCTTGGGAAGCTACTGAGAACTTAGGCGGCCAAGAAATTACAGCTGACTTCGTTCACGTAGGCAGAATTGCACTGATTGCTCAGTCGAAAGATCTTAAAAGTGCTTGGGTTTGGGACAACAGCGTTCGCGGTTGGACTAAACTAGGTGATGAGTACCTAAAAGATGTGACATTGACAATACGTATGGCTCGTAAGCAAGCGCCATATGAGTTAATCAAATTACCAATCTTTGCCGCGGAGTAATAACACATGAAAAAGATTTTTAATTCATTGGTTTTAGCGGCTGTGGTTTCGTCAGCTGGCTTCGTAGCTAATGTAAGTGCTGAAGGCAAGTTAGATGACTTGTTAAAGCAAGTAAAACAAGACAGAATTTCTGAAGGCGCTTTAAACAAAAAGCGTGAGCAAGAATTTAATGCAGTTAAAGCTGATAAACAAGCTTTGTTAAATAAAGCTAAAAAAGAACTAGCTGACGAGAAAGACCGTGGTGTTCGTTTACAGAAGCAATATGCGCAAAACGAAAAAACACTAGCCGTTCGTGCTCAAGAACTAGAAAATGCTAAAGGTACGCTAGGTGAAATGTTTGGCGTAGTTCGTCAAGCTGCTGGTGATACTATGGGTTCAGTTTCTGCTTCTATTATTTCTGCTCAGTACCCAGGTCGTGCAGAGCTATTAACAGAATTGGCTGAAGCTAAAAAACTTCCTACCACTCGTGAATTAGAAGAGTTATGGATCGCTTTACAGACTGAAATGACTGAGTCTGCAAAAGTTGTTTCTTTTGACAAAGAAGTATCGGCAACTGCTGGTGGTTCTGCTGTTGAAAAACTAACTCGAGTTGGTGCATTTAACTTAGTTACAGAATCTGGTGACTATGTTATCTACAATTCTGACGTACAAATCGTACAGCACTTAGGTAAAGCTGCTGAATCTCACTACCGTTCATCTGCAGAAGATCTTGCGAATGCAACTCCTGGTGAATTAGTGGCATTTTACGTTGACCCTTCACGTGGTGGTATCTTGCGTCTAAACACTCAGAAAGCAACACTTGAAGATCGTTATCACCAAGGTGGTACACCAGGTTATGTAATTACGGTTGTTTTAGCATTTGGTTTCTTACTAGCATTGCGTAGCTTAGTGATCACACTAGGTGAAGGTTCTAAGATGAAAGCTCAGCTTAAAGATACTTCAACACCAAAAGACAACAATGCTCTTGGTCGTATTCTTAAAATATACCAAGAAAACAAAGACTCTGATGTTGAGAATTTAGAACTGAAGTTGGACGAAGCAATTCTACGTGAAACTCCTCGCATAGAAAGTGGTATCAACACTATCAAGATCCTTGCTGCAGTAGCACCTCTACTAGGTCTACTAGGTACGGTTGTTGGTATGATCGAAACGTTCCAACAAATCACGTTATTTGGTACTGGTGACCCGAAATTAATGGCTGGTTCAATCTCTATGGCGTTGGTTACAACAGCTATGGGTATCATCGCAGCATTACCATTAATTTTCGTGCACAGTGTTGTAGCAGCGCGCGCTAAATCAATTGTTCATGTATTAGATGAGCAAAGCGCAGGCATCATTGCAGCACATGCTGAGAAGGAGAAAGCGTAATGATGATTTACCTGATAGGCCTATGGGAATCTGTCAGGGATTTTATCGGCACGGGCGGCTTTGTACTTTACTTTGTCGCCGCAGCTCTTCTAATTATGTGGGCGTTAATGATTGAGCGTTGGTGGTTTTTAACCGCTGAATTTCCTAAAGTTCGCGATAATATTATCGCGAGCTGGGACGCTCGAGCAGATACCACATCTTGGAGTGCTCATAGAATCCGTGAAGCTTGGGTTTCTGAAGCATCCGAACTATTAAATGCAAGAATGTTAATTATTAAAACTCTTGTTGCAATGTGTCCTCTAATCGGCCTTTTAGGTACGGTAACAGGTATGATAACTGTTTTTGACACTATGGCATCACAAGGAACTGGTAATCCACGCCTAATGGCTGCTGGTATTTCCATGGCAACTATCCCTACAATGGCGGGTATGGTTGCAGCTTTATCTGGAATATTTTTCAGCTCAAGGCTTGAAACAAGAGTTAAAGTGGCAAAAGAGAAGCTAGTAGATAGCTTGCCACATCACTAGGAGATTGAACTATGGCACGTAAACAACGTTTTCGTGATGACGACGATGCAGCAATTGATATGACTCCGATGCTAGACATCGTATTTATCATGCTTATCTTCTTTATTGTTACCACGTCTTTTGTAAAAGAGGCAGGTATTGATGTATTGAAGCCGAAAGCTTCTAACGCAACAAACAAGCCATCAGCGAATATCTTTATTGCAATCAGACCAAATGGTGAAGTGCACATGGATAAACGTCAAGTAGACGTAGAACGTGTAGCAGCGAACATTGAGCGTATGATTGCTGAACAGCCAACGGATACAGTTATTATCCAAGCTGATAAAGAAGCAAAACATGGTGTAGTTGTTAAAGTAATGGATGCGATTAAGTCTGCTGGTATAGAGAAAATTTCAATCGCAGCGGAGAAGAAGTAGTATGTTGAGATTTATTGCATCAATAATAGTTGGTGTAGTAATCACATTCGGCTTGTTCGTATTCATGGCTGAACTTATCTCTAGTGGAGGTAAGTCCAACCAGAATGAATTCGAGAATATCATAGTCGAAATAAATACTACGCCGCCGGAGAGCAAAGCGCAGAAACGTAATCGTGTTCCGCCACCGCCACCTCCACCACCTAAACAGCCGCCTAAACCGCAGCAGCCTGATCCTGAACCGCAAATTTCTAATGCGTCAGGCCCTAGCTTTAATATGCCGTCGGTAGACGTAGGCAGTGCAAACTCAGGTCTTAATGGTCCTGGTGCTTTAATACGAGACGGTGATGCAACGCCTATCGTTCGTATTGAGCCTAAGTTTCCTGCTAAAGCACAGCGTGACGGTATATCAGGTTGGGTTCAGCTTAGATTTGATATCGATGAATTAGGGGGCGTTGATAATGTTGAAGTTATCAATTCAGAGCCTCGTAGAGTATTCGATAGGGAAGCGAGAAAGGCATTACAACGTTGGAAATACAAACCAAAAGTAGTTGATGGGAAACCACAAAGACAGACAGGTTTACAAGTTCAACTAGACTTCAACTTAGACGGAGGCAACTAACATGAAAACTGTAGTTAAGTTTATAACAGTTTCATTAACTGCTTTATCGATATTTGCAACGCTTCCTGCAAGCGCCGAAGTACCGAGTGATAAGTTAGAAGAAGTTGAACGCCGTAAGAAAGAACGTGGCGGACAAGTTCTTGGTCAGCGTGTAGGTAAAAAAATAGGCACAGCATTCGAGCTTTATTCTGAAGATAAAATAAATGAAGCTTTAGAACTTTTGTTAGAACTAGAACCGAAAGGTGCTTTTGATAAAGCTTATGTTGACCGCTTTATTGGTAACATGTATGCGGGTATCGAAGGTAAAACGAAAATAGCTATTGAGCGTTTGCAAAAAGCAAAAGCTGCTGACGTTTTGCCTTTTAATGACCACGCTGACACGCTTAAACTAATTGGGCACTTGTCTTTGCAAGAACGAGATTTTGACGAAGCGTTGAAAAACTATAAGGAATATTTAGAGTTTTCTTTAAATGAAAACCCTGAAATATACCTTCGTATGGCTAACGCTTATTATGAATCTGGTGATTACAAAAATGCAATTATACCAGCTCGTAAAGCGATATCTTTGTATAAAGAACCAAACCAAAATCCATACATAATAGTTATGGCGTCATACTTCGAGTTGAAAGACATGAAGTCAGCGACTAAGGCTGTAGAGGAATTGGTTAAAGCGTTCCCAGAGAACCCTAGATGGTGGGTTCAACTGGGTTCTTTTTACATGGCTACTGAAGACTATGAACGTGGACTTTCAGCTATGGAATTAGCGTATAAACAAGGCTTTTTAGAGACGGAAAATCAAATCAAGCAACTAGCACAGCTATATGCGACAAATGGTATTCCTTACAAAGCAGCGCTTATTCAAGAAAAGTTCGTAAAAGAAGGTCTAATTGAGTCTACTAAGCAGTCGTTATCGGTTCTTGCTAGTACTTACAGAAACGCAAAAGAGTTTAGAAAAGCAGCCGAGTATTTTGGTAAAGCCGCTAACCTTAGCGATGACGGTGAGTATTTTAAAGATCAAGCAAATATGTTAATGGCCGTAGAAGACTTTAAATCTGCGATTAAAGCATATGATGCAGCGTTAGCGAAAGGCGTTAAAAGAAAAGGTATTGTTTATATGGGAGTTGCTGAGGCAAACTTTTATCTTAGACAATGGAAGCCTGCTCATAAAGCCATTAAGTTAGCAATGAAAGAAAAGAACACTGCTAAATCCGCAGCCAGCTGGGAATCGTATATACGAGATTCTGCTGAACGTGATGGTGTGAAACTTTAACTTTATTGTTATTAAAAAAACCGCCTTCTGGCGGTTTTTTTATGTCAAATTATTCAACGTTGTTATGCACATTTAATTAACGAACAGTTCCATGAACCTTAATACATAGCTCGTCTAATGTAAGCTTAAGTATTCCAGCTTATATGCATTTTTTCCTTCAAGCTCCGCAGCATCAGCTAATTTTTCTGTTTTTAGAAATACCTCTTCTAGATCTATAGTGGGTGATGGAAAAAGATTCAGTGCACCAATTGACAAGTCTATAGGGTAAGTAAAACTCTCTAAGCTTTCGTTAATATCTTTGATAATTCGTTTTACCACGGCTTCAGTACCGTTTTCGTCAAGATTAAATAAGCCAATTGCAATTTCGTTTGAGTGAAAACGACACACTAAATCCGTAGATCGTTTTGTACTGCGTTTAATTGACTCTGATACAAGTTTAAATGCTAGTTTATCGTCTTCTCGGTTTGTATTTAAGTGCGGGTGAATTATTAATACTGACAGAGCATCTTTCTCGCGTAACATCCTATGCCATTCACGATGGAATACTTGAACAAAGTATTCCTCACTATATAAACCCGATAAACGATCTCTAAAAGACGTATCTAAATGGTTAAAGATCATATAAAACCTCGCTAATGCCTAGTTACCTAATTATAGTCAATATTAAACACTTGCTATTTTTTTAATTTAAATAAAACTAGAGATGATAATGAAATATTAGTTGGTATTTGTCGGTCTTTTTAATAACTATCTAATATTTCAACTAAATAAAATTAACGGGATTAATATGAATACTAATAAAAAAGCAACACTGGCAGCATTAGGTCTGGCTGCCCTAGCTACGTCTTCACTCGCTTCTGCTCAATCAATGTCTTTTCAAGCAACAACACTTGAAACTGGTTATCAAATAGAAAATATGGAAGGTAAGTGCGGTGAAGGTAAATGCGGCGCTGACAAAATGAAAGAAAAAGCGAAAGACAAGGCTAATAAGGCTAAAGAAGGTAAGTGCGGCGAAGGCAAATGTGGCGCTGACAAAATGAAAGAAAAAATGAAAGACAAGGCTAATAAGGCCAAAGAAGGTAAGTGCGGCGAAGGCAAATGTGGCGCTGACAAAATGAAAGAAAAAATGAAAGACAAAGCTAACAAGGCTAAAGAAGGTAAGTGTGGCGAAGGCAAATGTGGCGCTGACAAAATGAAAGAAAAAATGAAAGACAAGGCTAATAAGGCCAAAGAAGGTAAGTGCGGCGAAGGTAAATGTGGCGGCACACTCTAACTGAGTTGGACCTTAAGTTGCAGTCAGCATTGCTGGCTGCTTTTTTAATTTTAAAGGGGCAGTAATGGTTAAGGGAGTTGGGTTAGGTTATCGACGCGAAATGGTTAGTATGAATAAAGAAATTTTATCGGCTAATATTGATTACGTTGAAGTCGCGCCAGAGAATTGGATGCGAATGAATAGCTTATATCAAAAACCGTTAAAGGAGCTCACAGAAAATATACCCTTATCTACGCACGGCTTATCACTTTCCTTAGGTAGTCCTGATCCACTAGATATTGAATTTGTAAAAAATGTAAAATCGTTTTTAGACGCTTACAACGTTGAATCTTATTCTGAACACTTAAGTTACTGCTCGTCTAATGGTCATGTTTATGACTTAATGCCCATACCATTTACGTATGATGCTGCACGTTATGTAGCAAAACGAATTCAACATGTCCAAGATATACTCGAGCGCAAAATAGCAATAGAAAACGTATCCTATTATTTATCGCCATCTAATGAATTAAATGAAATAGAGTTTACGCAAATTGTATTAGAGGAGGCGAAGTGTGATTTGTTACTCGACGTGAATAATGTTTACGTAAATAGTATTAATCATAATTATGATGCCAAATCGTTTATTCAAGCTATGCCCTCAACTGCCATTTCATGTGGTCATATTGCTGGGCATTATGATGAGGATGATGACTTAAAAATAGATACTCATGGTAGTGCAGTTAAATCCGAAGTTTGGTCTCTTTTAGAGTATGCTTACCAATGTCACGGTGTATTTCCTACGTTATTAGAACGCGATTTTAATATTCCAGAATTATCAGAAATGTTAGGTGAAACAGGCCAAATTAGTGCAATACAAAACAAGTTTAGTAAGCGACAATCCTCGGTATGAAAAATGATCATAAAAATCTTACACAATCTGCTAAAAGTGCGAGTAGCCAGTCGTTAGGTTTTCGTGAATTACAAAAGTCTTTAACCGAAGCCATTATTAATCCCGCTGAGTCTAATCATTTTGAGGCGAGGCGTCTAAAAGTTTACCAAGAGCTTGTATTTAACAATGCGGAAGGCTTTTGTGCTAATGCATTTCCCGTACTAAAGACAGTATTCACCGACGCACAGTGGCATAGTCTTATTCGTGCATTTTTAATCTATGGTGAAAAATCATCGCCTTACTTTGTGGATATTGCCGAGCAGTTTTTGCTATTTTTAACAGGACAGCATGTCAAAGAAAGTGGAGTGGTTGTACCGCCGTATTTACATGAATTAGCTCACTATGAATGGGTTGAATTAACCGTTTCATTGCAAGAACCTCCTACAAAAAATGATGAATGGCATGAACGCAGCACTTTGAATGTTCCGGACTCAACATGGGCATTGGCCTATCATTATCCTGTTCATACAATTAAAGCAGAGCGCATCGCTGAACTTAAACCAATAGCCACTTGTCTTGTTGTGTATTTGGATCACCAGGGTGAGGTGTGCTTTTTACATACTAATCACGCTTCAATCTATTTGCTCAATTATATTGAACAACGAAACAACACGACATTTAACGATTTGCTTTCATATTTTCAATCAAATGAGCAAGATTCTGATCCTGAAACAATATCAAATTTCTTGCGTTCAGCGCTGAAAGATTTTTCCGATAAAGGCGTAATTGTAATCGAATAGAAAAATATCTTTGGAAAGGTATTTTTCATATCAAAGGCTTCTGGCATACTTGCCTTAAGTTAAGTCAAAGAGAGCCGAAATGTCGGATTTGATTAAAAATAGTATTAAAACAATACCAGACTATCCAAAGCCAGGTATTCAGTTTAGAGATGTTACATCCCTCATGCAGAATGCCGAGGCATTTTCAGCAACAATTGATGCATTTTATGAGCGTTATAAAGATTCTGGCATTACTGCTATTGTTGGAACAGAAGCAAGAGGCTTTATTTTTGGCGCCCCTTTAGCGTATAAGCTTAATGTATCGTTTATTCCTGTAAGAAAGCCAGGCAAGTTACCAAGAGCAGTATATTCCCAGTCTTATCAGTTAGAGTATGGTGAAGATATTCTAGAGCTTCATACTGACGCACTAACAGAAACAGATAAAGTTCTGATGGTAGATGATTTATTGGCAACGGGTGGAACAATTGAAGCCACCACGAAGTTGATAAGAAAAGTCGGTGCGAGTGTTTCTGATGCCTGTTTTGTGGTTAATTTACCCGACATTGGTGGTGAATCACGACTATCAAAACTAGGTATTGACTGTTATAGCTTAACTTCATTTGAAGGTGAGTAATTGTTTATGAAGGGTGAGCTGTCATGAGTTATCAAGTATTAGCAAGAAAATGGCGGCCCACTAAGTTTTCTGAACTTGTTGGTCAAGATCACGTTAAATCAGCAATTATTAACGGGTTAACCCAACAACGCACACATCACGCTTATTTATTTACTGGTACTAGAGGTGTTGGTAAAACCACAATCGCTCGAATATTTGCTAAAAGTTTAAATTGTGAGGCCGGTATTTCTGCAGAGCCTTGTGGGCAATGTCCTGTTTGTTTGGATGTTGATGCAGGGCGTTTTGTTGATTTAATCGAGATAGATGCTGCCTCAAGAACCAAAGTTGGTGATACTCGCGAAATTTTAGATAATGTTCAGTATGCGCCAACTCGTGGTCGTTATAAGATTTATTTAATTGATGAAGTCCACATGTTATCGCGCCATAGCTTTAACGCGTTGTTAAAAACGCTTGAAGAGCCGCCAGAACACGTGAAGTTTTTATTTGCGACTACAGATCCGCAAAAGCTACCGGTGACTATTTTATCTAGGTGTTTGCAATTCAACTTACAAGCCCTATCAATTCAACAAATTGGCGATCAACTTACTTATATATTAAATGCAGAAAAAATCCCTTATGAGCCTGAAGCACTTGTGCTGCTAGCGAAGTATGCTAGGGGAAGTATGCGTGATGGTTTGAGTCTAACGGACCAAGCGATTGCTCAATCAGGACAAAATGTCACACTGTCTATAGTGCAACAAATGTTAGGTACGGTAGATCAAACATGGAGTCAGCAAATCCTATCTTTGGTAGCAAACAAGGATTCTGCACAACTAGTTGATCTATTTTCTAGGTTGAGACAACAACAGCCAGACTTTGAGAAAATATTTGATGATCTTCTCACCTTGACTCACCAAGTTGCCATGTGTCAGTTACTTTCTAGTGCTGCCCAATTAAGCGAAACAAACGAAGATTTAATAAAGTCTTTAGCGTTAGCCGTATCGGCACAGCAAATTCAAGTAAACTATCAGCTTCTCATTCAAAGCAAAAAAGAACTGCCTTATAGCTCAGACCCAGCTTCAGCTTTGGAAATGGCGTGTTTAAGGTTATTAGCATTCAGTCCTGCACAGCCTCAAGAGCTAGAAAAAAAAAACCTTAATGAGGTAGCTTCGCCGAGCCAAGTTAAGGTTAAAGTTCCTGAGATTTCGCATGAAATAGAGCAAGTAGCGGTTGCAAATAAGTCAGTTCAACTTGAGAGTGAACCTGCTGAACCTGCTGAACCTGCTGAACCTGCTGAACCTGCTGAACCTGCTGAACCTGCTGAACCTGCTGAACCTGCTGAACCTGCTGAACCTGCTGAACCTGCTGAACCTGCTGAACCTGCTGAACCTGCTGAACCTGCTGAACCTGCTGAACCTGCTGAACCTGCTGAACCTGCTGAACCTGCTGAACCTGCTGAACCTGCTGAACCTGCTGAACCTGCTGAACCTGCTGAACCTGCTGAACCTGCTGAACCTGCTGAACCTGCTGAACCTGCTGAACCTGCTGAACCTGCTGAACCTGCTGAACCTGCTGAACCTGCTGAACCTGCTGAACCTGCTGAACCTGCTGAACCTGCTGAACCTGTCCCAGATTACGGTCATGTCATGTATGATGAAAATGATGTCAGCGAACAGTACCAATATCAAAGTAGCGATTCGTTTGGCAATGATCCTGTTGTCGATTTCAATTTGGATACTTCATCACAGGCCAGTACATACTCCGAGCAAACTCTAGCTTCAGAAAATCCTGTATTTCCAGACGATGCTGAGCAAAACCCTGTTCTCGCTATATTAGCAAGTCGAGGCATAGACTTAGGGAACGTCAACAAAGCTAAACCAGATTTAGCTGAACAGACAAATATAACAAATTCCGAACATCAAGCTACAGAAGAAGTTCTTCATCAAACAGGCGAACAAAATGCTACTTTGGCAAATGCAAATGCGCCAATTGAAACATTAAGCTCTGAGCAAAATGCGGAACATAGTGCTAATTTGGTAGAAGCCGAGCACATTCAAGTAATAGATGAGTCCAGTTTACAAGACGTAGAGAGTGAATCTGTGCGTTATGCGCACGAAGTCGACCGCTGGGCCGCGATGATAGAGCAATCTCATCTACAAGGCTTAGGTCGCCAACTGGCATTAAATAGTGAAGTTAATATAGATGGTGATCGAATAGAATTGATAGTTCGCCAAGAATTCGCTCACTTACTAAATGAAAAGTCTGAGCAAGAATTAACAGCTGTAGTTGCACAACTAGCGCCGGCTTCTGAATTTATAATTAACAAAAGCGCTATTACAACAACAGCCCCAGCTGATATTCAGCAAAACATTAATTTAAATAGACAGCAGCGCGCTGAGGATAGTATTCATCAAGATCCTATGGTGAACACTTTGATTAACGAATTTGGCGCAAAATTAATCGACAATTCAATTAAACCTTTATAGCAAGGTACAAAGCCTTGTTTTACACAAATTAGACCGCATACTAAGCGGATAAAATTGAGAGGAAAATATTATGTTTAAAGGCGGAATGGGCAACATCATGAAACAAGCCCAACAAATGCAAGAAAAAATGCAAAAGATGCAAGAAGACTTGGCAAAAATGGAAGTTGTTGGTGAGTCTGGTGCAGGTCTTGTTAAAGTAACAATGCTGGGAAGCCATAACGTCAAGCGTGTTGAGTTAGACGAGTCTTTAATGGAAGATGACAAAGACATGATTGAAGATTTATTAGCTGCCGCTGTTAACGATGCTGTGCGTCGTGTGGAAGAAATGAATAAAGAGCAAATGGGCAAATTGACCGGTGGTATGGGCATGCCTCCAGGCATGAAGATGCCATTTTAAGCCACAAGATAGATTACATGTAAATTAAGAGGTTAATTCAGTGCAAGCTAGTTTATTACAGAAAATGATTGAGCAATTACAGTGTTTACCAGGCGTAGGTCCAAAAACGGCACAACGCATGGCTTATCATTTACTGCAGCATAAGCGTCAAGCGGGTACTGAATTAGCTAATACATTAGCGAAGGGGTTGGCAGATATCGGTCAGTGCCAGCAATGCCGAAATTACACAGAGTTAGAGCTGTGTGATATATGCACTAATACTCGTCGAACTCAAAACGCCTTATTATGTATTGTAGAGTCAGTATCAGATTTGGCTGCGGTTGAACAAAGCGGTCATTATTCAGGTCGGTACTTTGTGTTACACGGTTGTTTATCGCCGATAGACGGAATTGGTCCACAGGAGCTTGGCTTATCTCAGTTAGAGGAAGTGTTAGCAAGTGATGGAACAGACCCATCAAAACCAGCAGTAGAAGAAGTTATTCTCGCATTAAATCCAAGTGTAGAAGGTGAAGCTACATCTCATTACATTGCAGATATCTGCAAGTCTAATAATGTCTCAATTACGCGTATTGCTCACGGTATTCCAGTAGGTGGTGAATTAGAAATGGTCGATACATCGACAATGAGCCATGCGTTAATGGGCCGTAAACAATTCTAAATTTTAACCTCACCCGCTTTTTTTTAATTAAATATCACTTTTTTCAAGAATAAACTTTTACAGACCTTGAAAAGCCCTCAGTGCACTCCTATTTACTTGTCATCAAACTATTAAAGTCTTAATACGTAAAACATAAAGGAGACCCTGACAATGGCAGAAGCAGCCACTCAAGGTAAACAAACTCACGGTTTTCAAACCGAAGTAAAACAACTATTACAATTAATGATCCACTCTTTGTACTCAAACAAAGAGATTTTCTTGCGTGAACTTATCTCCAACGCAGCCGATGCAGCAGATAAGCTTCGTTTTGAAGCGTTATCTAACAATGACTTATACGAAAATGATGGACAACTGCGTGTTCGTGTAAGTTTTGATGCCGAAAAAAATACCGTAACGATTGAAGATAATGGTATCGGTATGAACGCTGAAGATGCTGCTAACCACTTAGGTACAATCGCAAAGTCAGGCACAGCTGATTTCTTCAAAAACTTAACGGGTGATAAGGCGCGTGATTCGCAACTAATTGGTCAGTTTGGTGTTGGCTTTTACTCGGCATTTATTGTTGCCGATAAAGTAACTGTTCGCTCTCGCAAGGCCGGTGACAGCAAAGATAATGGCGTTGAGTGGACAAGTGAAGGTGAAGGCGAATATACAATCGAAACGATTGAGAAAGCGACACGTGGCACAGAAATTACATTATTCTTAAAAGAAGATGAAAAAGAGTTTGCTGAAGATTATAAGCTTCGCCAAATTATTAAAAAGTACTCAGACCACATCTCTACACCTGTCGAAATGTGGAAAGAGGGTACACCAGAATCGGAAGCTGAAGACGGCGAAAAAATCGCAGCAACGCCAGGCGAATGGGAAGTTATCAATAAAGCGGACGCGCTTTGGACATTAGATAAATCAGAGCTTGAAGATAAAGACTACAAAGAGTTTTATAAGCACATTAGCCACGACTTTGAAGATCCACTAACGTGGGCACACAATAAAGTTGAAGGAACGAATGAGTACACTTCATTATTGTATATTCCTAAAAAAGCACCTTTTGATCTTTGGAATCGCGATAAACAACGCGGTCTGAAATTATACGTTCAACGTGTTTTCATTATGGATGATGCTGAACAATTTATGCCAACGTACTTACGTTTTGTTAAGGGCCTAATTGATTCGAACGATTTGCCACTAAATGTTTCTCGTGAAATTTTACAAGACAACAAAATAACACAAGCCTTACGTAAAGCATGTACATCACGCGTTCTTAAGATGTTAGAACGAATGGGTAAAAACAAAAAAGAAGACTATCAAGTATTCTGGAACGAGTTTGGCCAAGTCCTTAAAGAAGGACCAGCAGAAGATTTCGCAAATAAAGAAGCAATTGCTAAGTTATTACGATTTGCGTCAACTCACAATGATGATGCTACTCAATCTGTGTCTTTCCCTGACTACGTTGAGCGCATGAAAGAAGGCCAAGATAAAATTTATTATCTTGTTGCGGATACATTTGAAGCGGCTGCAAATAACCCTGCATTAGAGATCTTCCGTAAGAAAGGTATCGAAGTTGTGCTCATGGTTGATCGTATCGATGAGTGGTTAATGTCTCATTTAACTGACTTTGATGGTAAACAGCTCGTTTCTGTTACGCGTGGAGATCTAGATTTAGGTGACTTAGAAGATGAGGAATCTAAAAAAGCTCAAGAAGAGTCTGACAAAGCATTTGCATCAAGCATTGAGCGCTTCCAGTCAGCGCTAGACGGAAAAGTTAAAGAAGTTAAAGTTTCTCACCGTCTAACTGATTCGCCAGCTTGTATTGTTACGGGTAACAGCGACATGAGCCCTCAAATGATTGAGCTGATGAAGCAAATGGGTCAAGAAGTACCAGATGTTAAGCCTGTATTTGAAGTTAACATGGAGCACGAATTAGTGAAGCATGTTGACCAAGTACAAGATGAAGAGCAATACAAACAATGGGTTGAAGTGTTACTTGACCAAGCTACTTTGGCTGAACGAGGCACAATTAAAGATCCAGGTGCATTTGTTAAGCGTCTAAATAGATTAATGCTGTCGCTAGCAAAGTAATTGTTTAAAAAGCGACGCGTATAACGTTAGCTTTATGAAATAAAAATAGTTTTAAATGAAAGGGGAAGCTTCGGTTGCCCCTTTTTTATGCTCAATTTATAGGCATGCAAAGTAAAATTAACAAAACTGTGAATGAATCCTTACCATATCGGCTTGTTATCAATGGGTTATTGTGCCAAGATTCTGGCTATAAAAATTAAATATCATTTGGATTTGCAGGGGAACATTTCATGCGGATTATTTTATTAGGCGCACCAGGTGCCGGAAAAGGTACACAAGCCCAATTTTTAATGAATAAATTTGGCATTCCACAAATCTCTACTGGTGACATGTTACGTGCTGCTATTAAAGAGGGAACTGAGTTAGGCTTACAAGCTAAAAAGGTAATGGACGCAGGTCAACTTGTATCAGACGATTTAATCATTGGTTTAGTGAAAGAGCGCATTGCAAAAGCCGATTGTGAAAATGGTTTTTTATTAGATGGCTTTCCTCGAACCATTCCTCAAGCTGACGCCATGAAAGAAAATGGTATCTCTGTAGATTACTGTTTAGAGTTTGATGTTCCAGATGAAGTGATAGTTGACCGTATGGCTGGCCGTCGAGTTCATCCTGCCTCTGGTCGTGTTTATCATGTTGTTTACAACCCACCAAAGGTTGAAGGTAAAGACAACGAAACCGGTGATGACTTGTTGATTCGTGATGATGATCAACCTGAAACGGTTCGTAAGCGTTTAGGCGTTTATCATGAGCAAACTCAACCACTAGTTGCGTATTATAAAGCAGAAGCGGAAGCTGGAAATACTAAGTTTGCTACAATTGACGGCACACAAGCTGTTGAAAGTGTAAGCGCTAAGCTTGCCGAAATTTTAGCGTAAACCTAACGCTAACTAGTAATAAAAACGCCGCTTATGTGGCGTTTTTTGGTTTTAAAAGAAAAGCTGGTAAGTTAACAAATAATAGTAGTTAAAAAAGCCGATTTGTTTGATGCGTAGTAGTCATAAAACGATATCTATATAAATCCAAATGAATACAAATAATAAGAAAAGGGAACAATGATGATAATTAAATACACTGCATTTTATGCCGGTATGTTAGCCGTGTTTTATGTAGCTCTGTCGTTTCGTATTATAAAACTACGACTAGTACACAAAGTTGGCATTGGTCATGGTGAGTCTAATACGTTGCACCGGGCAATTAGAGTACATGCTAACTTTGCCGAGTATGTGCCATTGGCTTTATTGTTACTAGCTTTTTTAGAGCTTAACAAGGCAGAGGTTTGGGAGCTTAATATTTTAGGAACGGCATTACTAATTGGACGTTTGTTTCATGCAATGGGTTTAGGCAAAAGCGCTGGTACGTCAATTGCCCGTACTGTTGGTGGAGTTTTAACTTATTTGATGATGTTGGCGGCCGCGTTGTTAAATATTCTAGCGGTTTATTAGGCTTTTGATATTTGGTAATTTATTTAGTGATTTATAGGTGTTTGCTTAGCTATTGATGTTTACTAGAACCTATAGCAAAGCCAAATTTTAGATATAAAAAAACCGGAACGAGTTCCGGTTTTTTAAAAAGCATAATTACAAAAATTATAGCGCGTTAATTTGAGCGTTTAAACGACTCTTATGACGTGCTGCTTTGTTTTTGTGAATTAGACCTTTAGTTGCATAACGGTCAAGAACTGGTACAAGTGCAGTGAATGCTTCTTGTGCAGTTTCTTTTTGACCAGCTTCGATAGCTGTTACAACTTTTTTCATGAAAGTACGCATCATAGAACGACGGCTTGCATTGTGACGACGAGCCTTCTCAGAAGTTATAACGCGTTTCTTAGCAGACTTAATGTTAGCCAAGGCTGACTCCTAAACTTTTTAATTCAAATAACCGGTTTTTTAAGGCCGAGGAGTTTGCCTTTTTGTAACGCTTTTGTCAAATCATTTTAAATGGAAAAGCTAATTTATAAATGACTAAAAGTCTGGCAAGCTATGCGAGTTTTATTATGTTGCGGTTAAAGGAAATATTTTGGCGTTATTAAAGTCGAGTCTGATCGTTTCGTTCATGACTCTTATATCAAGGGTATTAGGATTAGTCAGGGATGTTGTCATTGCTACCTTTGTAGGGGCGGGCGTTAACGCTGATGTTTATTTATTTGCTAATCGCATTCCTAATTTTTTAAGGCGCTTGTTTGCCGAAGGCGCATTTGCTCAGGCGTTTGTTCCTGTTTTATCAGAAGTAAAAGAAAAACATGGAGACGATGCGGTTCGAGAGCTAGTGGCTAAAGTTTCTGGCACGTTAGGTGTCATTGTTCTGGGTTTGACTGCTTTTGCTATTGTCGCATCTCCAATTATTGTCATGGTTTTTGGTACTGGTTGGTTTATTGACTGGTGGCAAGGCGGCGAAGATGCCGCTAAATTTGATATGGCCTCCGCATTATTAAAAATCACATTTCCTTATCTATTCTTTATTACCTTTGTTGCTTTATCCGGGGCGGTCTTAAATGTTTATAACAAATTTGCAGTGGCAGCATTTACACCGGTATTCCTCAATATTTCGATTATTGCCTGTGCCATTCTGTTTAAAGACACTTTTAGTGATACTGCTTATGCCCTTGCTATCGGTGTGTTTGTTGGCGGATTAGTCCAGTTTTTTTTCCAGTGGCCATTTTTGGCTAAGGCCGGTTTACTAGTCAGGCCCAAATGGGGATGGAATGACGAACATGTTAAGCGTATCCGTCTTCTTATGTTGCCGGCGATATTAGGTGTGTCGGTTCATCAATTAAATGCATTGGTTGATACCGTTATCGCTTCTTTTCTAATGACTGGCTCTATTAGTTGGTTGTATTACGCAGATCGGTTAATTGAATTTCCTCTAGGGCTGTTTGGAATCGGTATCGCCACGGTTATTCTGCCAAGCTTATCAAAACTGCATAGCACCAATAATCCGGCGAAGTTTCAAGAAACCATGGATTGGGCGTTAAAAATGGTGCTATTAATGGCGTTTCCTGCACTAGCAGGCTTAATTGTTTTAGGTCCTTTAATTATTAAAATTTTGTATACCCATGGTGAGTTCACAGCTACCGATGGCCAGCAAGTTTATTTTGCGCTAATTGGTTATGCATCTGGGTTAGTTAGCTATATGACCGTTAAAGTATTAGCCCCTGGCTATTTTGCAAGACAGGACACCAAAACACCGGTGCGGCTAGGTATTATCGCTATGTTATCCAATATAGTGTTCAACTTTATGTTAGCGCCATTTTATGGTTTTGTAGGCTTAGCGATTGCTACGGCTATGTCAGCAACGTTAAATGCCGGCATGTTATATTGGGGATTGCATCAGCAAGGCGTCTACAGGCTTTCTAAGGCCACCATTAGTTGGATTGCGCGCCTAGTTGCCGCGACAACTGCTATGGTAATTACACTTGAATACATTAAACGCTCAGGTTGGTTTGCAACGGAGTCGTTTTGGCAGGAATCAGTGATGCTGTTTTCATTAATTGGCGTTGCTGTAGTGGTTTATTTTGTGAGTTTAATTTTATTTGGAACACGTAAACGGCATTTTAGACAGGGCGCTTAATTTAATCTCAATTTATATTACATAATTGTTGCTTTATCGAACGCTCTGGGTAGTAATTAGCCTAGCTTTGCCGTTATAATTCTTGGGTTTTTTTTAACAGTTTATGAAGGTCAAATGGAGTTAGTTAGAGGTTTAGTCAATTTATCCGAAAAACACAAAAACTGTGTTTTAACGATAGGTAATTTTGACGGTGTACACATGGGCCATCAACATGTGTTAAACAAGCTGAAAACTGAATCTAAAAAGCATGGTGTTCCATCTGCCGTGATGATTTTTGAACCTCAACCGCAGGAAGTATTTTTAGGCGATAAAGCCGCTGCGCGAGTGTTGACCTTTAGAGACAAGTTTAAAAAGTTAGAAAAGCTCGGTATTGACCGTCTTATATGTGTCCGTTTTAACAAAGAGTTCGCAGCGATGGCGGCGGACGAGTTTATTGAGTCTTTGTTAGTGGAGCAATTAGGTGTAAAACACTTAATTGTCGGCGATGATTTTAAGTTTGGTGTGAAACGCAGTGGCGACTTTGCATTACTGCAAAAAGAGTCAGTGCTTTGTGGCTTTAGTGTTGAAGATACAAAAACGTTTAACTATTCAGACCAAAGAGCCAGCAGCACGGCAATTCGAAAGTATTTACAAGACGCTGATTTTAAAGCAGCGGAAGATTTACTCGGTGAACCATTTGTGATGCAGGGCCGTGTGATTCATGGCCAAAAAAATGGTCGTAAATTTGGTTTTCCTACGGCGAACATTGCTGTGAAAAGGAAAGTGCTACCTATCAAAGGTGTGTTTGTTGTTGAAGTTGAATTGAACAATCAGACCTTTTATGGCGTTGCAAATATTGGCAATAAGCCAACGTTAGATGGCGTAAAGCCTGTGTTAGAAGTAAATATATTTAACTTTGACCAACAAGTGTATGGGCAAAGGTTATCGATTAAACCTCTAAGTAAAATTAGAGATGAACAAAAATTCGAGTCGATAGAACAACTCATTTCTCAAATTAAACTGGATGTAGCAACGGCTAAATCCAAACTAAGTCAATATGGAATCAAATAACCATGAGTGATTATAAACATACTCTTAATTTACCTGAAACTGCGTTCCCTATGCGCGGTAACTTGGCACAACGCGAGCCAAAAATGTTAGACGAATGGACCAACAAAGATTTGTACGGTCAAATTCGTGCAGCAAAAAAAGGTAAAAAGAGCTTCATTTTGCATGACGGCCCTCCGTATGCAAACGGTGATATTCACCTAGGTCACTCGGTTAACAAAATTTTAAAAGACATTATTGTAAAGTCTAAAACGTTATCTGATTTTAATTCGCCATACGTACCTGGTTGGGACTGTCACGGCCTTCCAATTGAGCTAATGGTTGAGAAAAAAGTTGGCAAGCCTGGCAAGAAGGTTGACGCTGCAACATTCCGTCAGAAGTGTCGTGAATATGCACAAAAGCAAATCGACGGTCAGCTAGCTAGTTTTGTTCGTTTAGGTGTTTTAGGCGACTGGAACAATCCATACAAAACAATGGATTTTAGCTCTGAAGCTAATATCATTCGTGCGTTAAGCAAAATCATCGACAATGATCACCTGCAAAAAGGTGCTAAGCCTGTTCATTGGTGTACAGATTGTGGTTCGGCGCTTGCTGAAGCAGAAGTTGAATACCAAGACAAAGTATCTCCCGCTATCGATGTTATGTTCACTGCAGTAGACAGTGAAGCCGTTGCAGCTAAGTTTTCAGAACTAGACGCTGGAAAAGGCGAAGGTGATGTTTCTTTTGTTATCTGGACAACCACTCCTTGGACACTTCCTGCTAACCGTGCTATATCTTTGGGCGCAGATGTTGAGTACTCATTAGTTCAAGTTAAGTCTGCTGAAGGTTTTGATAAGCCATTTAGATTAGTACTAGCAACTGACTTAGTTGCCGACTGTATGGCACGTTTTGATATCACTGAATTTAGTGTTTTAGGGCACTGTAAAGGGGCTGATTTAGAATTAGTTCAAGCTAATCACCCATTCTATGATTTTTCTATCCCAATGATCTTAGGTGATCACGTAACAACTGACGCTGGTACAGGTTGTGTGCATACAGCTCCAGGCCATGGTCAAGAAGATTTCACCGTTGGTTTACAGTACAACATTGAAGTAGCAAACCCAGTTGGACCAAATGGAGTCTACGTACCAGGTACTGAATTTTTTGAAGGTCAGCACGTATTTAAAGCAAACGATAACGTTGTTGCTTTGTTGACAGAAAAAGGCAAGTTACTTAAACATATTGCGTTTGAACACAGTTACCCACATTGCTGGAGACACAAAACACCAATTATTTTCCGTGCAACACCTCAGTGGTTTATCAGCATGGACAAAGCGGGTCTTCGTCAGCAATCTATCGAACAGATTAAAAACGTAGAATGGTTACCTGAATGGGGTGAAGGCCGCATTAAAGGTATGGTTGAAGGTCGTCCAGACTGGTGTATTTCACGTCAACGTACTTGGGGCGTGCCAATTACGCTATTCATACATAATGAAACAGATGAACTGCACCCAAATAGCATTGAGCTAATGGAAAAAGTTGCTCAGCGTGTTGAAAAAGAAGGTATTCAGGCTTGGTGGGATCTTGATTCAGCTGAGTTACTTGGTGAAGAAGCAAGTCAATATCGCAAAGTAGAAGATACGTTAGACGTGTGGTTTGATTCAGGCGTTACACATTACTTTGTGGTCGATCAGCGTGATGAATTTGATACCGCTCCAGATCTATATTTAGAAGGCTCAGATCAACACCGTGGTTGGTTTATGTCGTCGTTAATGACAGGTACGGCGATGAATGGCAAAGCGCCATATAATCAAGTATTAACGCATGGTTTTACCGTTGATAAAAACGGCCATAAAATGTCTAAATCATTAGGCAACATCATTGCGCCAAAAGAAATCACAGATGTGTACGGTGCCGATATTCTTCGTTTATGGGTAGCCTCAACAGACTACACTGGCGAAATGACCGTTGATAAAGAAATTTTCAAACGTTCGGCAGATACTTATCGTCGTATTCGTAACACGTCTCGTTTCTTATTAGCTAACTTAAATGGATTTAATCCAGAAACGGATTTAGTTGCTGAACAAGATATGGTGGCACTTGATCGTTGGATTGTAAGCAAGGCTGCACGTTTACAAAACGAAATCGTAACGGCATATGACAAGTACCAATTCCATAACGTAATGCAAAAGCTAATGAACTTCTGTTCAGTAGACTTAGGTAGCTTCTACTTAGATGTTATCAAAGACCGTCAATACACTGCGAAAGCAGACTCTACAGCTCGTCGTTCTTGTCAAACAGCGCTTTACTACATTGCAGAAGCAATGACGCGTTGGATGGCACCGGTATTGTCATTTACTGCACAGGAAATTTGGCAAGAGCTTCCAGGTGAGCGTGAAGAGTTTGTATTCACAGGTGTTTGGTACGAAGGAATTGAGAAATTTGCATCTGATGGCGAATTGGGTGACGACTACTGGTCTCAAGTATTAGCAGTTAAAGAGCAAGTAAACCGTGCTTTAGAAATTGCTAAAAAAGACAAACTAGTGGGTGCTTCGTTAGCCGCTGACGTGACACTTTATGTAAGTGATGAGATTAAAAATGTATTGCTAACGTTAGAAGACGAACTACGATTTGTTTTAATTACTTCTACTGTTTCTATCGCGCCGTTGGCGGAAAAAGCAGACAATGCCTTTGATTCAGAGGTAGATGGGTTATTTGTTAGCGTAGCAGCAAGTTCAGCTGAGAAGTGTGAGCGTTGTTGGCACCACGTTGAATCAGTAGGCCAAAATGAAGAACATAAAGATTTATGTGGCCGCTGTATTGAAAACGTAGAAGGCGCTGGTGAAGTAAGGAAATTTGCGTAATGTCGTTTAAGGACTTAAATGCCAATGGATTATGGTTTATCGCACTAGGTGTGCTGGTGGTGATCTTAGATCAAGCCAGCAAACTTTGGATTTTAGTCAACGTACCACTTTATTATGACATTAATATCTTACCTATATTTGATATTACTTATGTTAGAAATTACGGCGCTGCTTTTAGCTTTTTAAGTGATCAAGGCGGGTGGCAGCGTTGGTTCTTTACTGGAATTGCTTTTGTTATTAGTGCATTACTTATTTACTGGATGGCCAAAACACCGTGGCGTGAGCAGCGTCAATTATGGTCGTACGGACTTATTTTAGGTGGCGCTATTGGTAATGTTACTGATCGTTTAATGCATGGTTACGTAGTGGATTTCCTACATTTCTATTATGAAAACTGGCACTTCCCTGCGTTTAATGTTGCGGATATGGCGATTAGCTGTGGTGCAGCGTTATTAATTTTAGACGGCATTTTAGAAGCAAAAAATTCAAAATCTACTGACTCTGTAAAAGAGTCTTAAGATTTATAGTTATAAGGTGTAATTGTGAGTAAAAATAATATCCAAGCTGGCAGTGAAGTCGTGTTTCACTTTACTATTAAGCTATCTGATGACTCGGTTGCTGACAGTACAAAAGTAAGCAATAAACCGGCTAAGTTGACAATTGGTGATGGTAGTTTAACAAAAGGCTTTGAAGACTGTTTGATCGGGCTAGAAGCCGGTCAAGAAGCGTCGTTTACATTGCCACCAGAGCAAGCATTTGGTCAACCAAACCCGGATAATATTTACTACGTTGATAGAACTAAGTTTAGCGAAGTTACACCAGAGGTCGGAACAATAGTTGCCTTTACACAACCTGATGGCAATGACTTACCTGGCTTGATTCGAGAAGTAGCAGGGCAATCGGTTACGGTTGACTTTAATCACCCGTTAGCGGGTCAAACACTTACGTTTGAAGTCGAGATTCAACAAGTTAATCAACCAGAAACGCAAACCGAACAAGGCGCATAGGGGATAACGATGGATATTTTATTAGCAAACCCACGAGGTTTTTGTGCTGGAGTTGATCGAGCTATCTCAATTGTAGAACGAGCATTAGAAATCTTTCAACCGCCAATCTACGTTCGTCATGAAGTCGTTCATAATAAGTTTGTGGTAAACGGTTTAAAAAATCGCGGTGCTGTTTTTGTCGACGAGTTAAATGAGGTGCCAGACAATAGCATCGTTATATTTTCAGCACACGGCGTGTCTCAGGCTGTTCGCCAAGAGGCTAAACATAGAGGTTTAAAAGTCTTTGATGCAACTTGTCCATTAGTTACCAAAGTTCATATGGAAGTAACACGCGCATCGAGAAAGGGTATAGAATGCATCTTAATTGGTCATCAGGGCCATCCTGAAGTTGAAGGGACGATGGGGCAATATAGCAACGATGAGGGAGGCATATACTTAGTAGAGTCGCCAGCCGATGTTGCTACGCTTGAAGTAAAAAATGCCGATGAACTTTATTACTGCAGTCAAACGACGTTATCGGTTGACGATACTGCAGACGTAATTGACGCGCTAAGAGAGAAATTTCCTAAAATTGAGGGACCTCGAAAAGATGATATTTGTTACGCAACGCAAAATCGTCAAGATGCCGTTCGTCAATTGGCACAAAAAGTAGAATTGATGTTAGTAGTCGGAGCTGCAAATAGCTCTAACTCAAATCGATTAAGAGAGTTGGCAGAGAAAGTTGGCACTAAGGCTTACTTAATTGATGATGCCAGTGACATTAAACTTGATTGGTTATCTACACAACCTGCAATTGGTGTAACAGCCGGGGCTTCAGCGCCAGATGTTTTAGTTCAGGGCGTAATTGAGCGCTTAAAAGAGTTGGGTGCGACCAATGTTGTTGAAAACCCAGGGAAAGAAGAAGATATCGTATTTGCAGTGCCGGCAGAATTAAGATAGAACTAGGTACAGAGTTTTTGTTATAGGGACAGTATTTTTCGCTAACTATAGTTTTTCATTAATAATTTTATATAGTACGATGAAAAAGTATACAGCGGGTACTAAAAAGGAACTAAACTTAGTCAGATAGGATTCTGTCGATTAAGTGGTAAGGCGGACAATGACAAAACATAATAAACCGTTAAATAATTCAAAAGAGTTGTTTATTAAACAGCAACGAGGTGTTGGATTAATAGAGATCCTCATTTCGTTGTTCGTGATATCAATTGGTCTGATTGGCTTGGTTGGTTTGCAGTTTACAGTATCTACTTCTAACCAAGACGCTTATGTAAAATCACAAGCCACAATAATAAATGAAAGTCTTGCCGACCGAATTCGCATTAATCGACAGTACCAAAACCGTGATGACAATACACTCCCTCCTATAGATGGAACCGACAACGCGTACACGACCCTAAATAATTACAACTTTCGAGCTAATGGCGATTGCAATCGCTCTGAATTTGAGTGTTTTTGTGAAAATGTCCCAAACAACATAGTGAATTGCAGAGATGAGAGCGGTGTTGACGCCCAACTCTGTTCAGCGCAACAATCCGCCGTATTCGACGCTTATGAAGTCAGCTGTATGGCCGCCGCAGTAATGGATGATATGGAAGTTGGCGTGGTTGCTTTAAATGCAGTACCTGGTGCGAATGGCGACGTAGTGCCACCGAACTCTACCTTAACTGTTTATGTTGCATGGCCTGCGACCATCTGGAAAAACTTAGATCGAGCCGCTAATCAAATGTGTACCGATATACTTGATGAACAAGGCATAGAGGGTGATTATGAGTGTGTCTACATGGACGTCATAGTAGGTAATTCGTTATGAGTTTTGTAAGGTCTACCTCTAAAAAAAGAAAGGTAGCTGGTTTTACGCTGGTGGAACTGTTGATTTCACTCACCTTAGGGTTAATTATCACTTCAGCACTCGTGCGTATTTATCAAAGTAATAACAATTTACAACGCTACAACTACGCACTTTCTAATATACAGCAAGACGGTCGATACATTATTTCGTTGTTACGTAATAGTTTAATGGAAGTTGGTCGTTACAATGAGTTTGCAGCCAATCTTGATAGATCAGTGGACATTGAAATTGAAAAAGCTTTTATCAAAGATAGTCCAATTGTTTTTCCCGGGGATTATTTAGTTGATATCAATGTAGGATCAGAAGATGGCGCGGCTGCAGGTCCGGACACTTTGGTTGTGAACCTTATGTCCGAAGACAGTTGCACAGGATCTAATTTTGATTTTGTTGAAGGCGATGAGTTCCATACTGTGAACGAATACTTCCTTGATAATAATTCGTTAAAATGCCGTGGTCATGATGGAAGATATTTACGTGGGTTAAAAGGCAATGGCTCCTCCAATCAATCGGTAACCTTGCTGGAAAATGTGTTTGATTTTCAAGTGTTGTATGGAATCAGTTTACCTACGGGGAATGTTGAAACAGGTTATGTCACCTCTTGGGTGACAGCTGATAGAGTTAATGCATTTGATAGGCCAGACGGAACGTCAGCTGTTGTCGCGATTAAATTGGCCGTATTAATAAAGAATGACGACGATATTAATTTTAATAATACACGAAATTTGAAAATGCTCGGGAACAACGCCTTCGCACAGCGAAATGATGGTTTATATCGAGTTTTTGAAACTGTTATATTGTTCCGTAATTCGTGGTCACACTTGACTGTTGGTGGGTAATAGATGAAATCTAGAATAACTGTTCAAAAAGGCATAGCGTTAATTATTGCGCTAGTGATCCTGACGTCAATGACAGTAATAGGCGTAAGTTCGGTGTCATCAGGTGTGATGCAAACTAAAATGGCGAGTAACCAAAATACCGTAGCGCTAGCCTTTGATGCAGCAGATGCCTCGGTGGAAGGAATTATTCATGAAGGGAGCTCTGCTAATCTGCGAGCGGGAAACGTAATGAATGGTGCGGGTAACCCAGAGATAGATGTATTAACAGCTGCTCGTAATTCTGGTGCCATCACGAATAATAATTTGGTTGATTTAAACCAATTGCCAACGTGCGATCAAATTGCAAATGCATTATGGACACAACGACGAATGAATGCAGCTGGTTTGCAAAACGATGCTATTCACAATAATGCTGGCGCAATGATGACGGTGCCTGAGATTCATGCTTGGTCAAAATCGGCTTTTGTTGGTCTAAAAAATATAACAGATCCAAGTTCTGGCTTGGTTTCTAGTATTGTAGATACAGATGGCGCAAGAAACAGGACCATTTTTGAAGTATTTATGCTTAAAGGATGTGGACACGTTTCTGGCACGGTTGTGAATGCGGCTAATACTGTTGTGGTTTCTAGACAGTCTGTTGAATTAGGAGAAAATTAATATGGAGATTAGATTTCTAACTAAGCTCAAAACAATTGCTCAGTCTATTGCTTTTTCTATGGTTATCGGCTTTTCAGCCTATGGCGACGATATTGAAATTTATTATGGAATATCAGACCAAAATAGAACGGTAAACCCAAATGTTATTTTTATCTTTGATACCTCCGGTAGTATGGCAAATACAGATGGTACGGCGTCAAGTCGAATGTTCAAATCCAGAGAAGCGCTAAAACAAGCTATCAACAATATTTCAGATGTAAACGTTTCTCTCATGAGGTTTTCACCAAAAGGTGGTCCTGTATTGATGGAAGCTAAAGACGTCAATGCAGAGTCCGATGAAAACATAATAGTGCGTACTTTATTTGGGAACTCCGATTTTGCCGTTTCTCTGCCTGGAGGAGTGTTAGCAACGGAGTTTGCAGCAGGAGGGTTAGCGCATCCCGACCATAATCGTGTGCATGCAATGCGGTTTACCGATATGCAAATTCCAAAAGGTGCAATAATAGAGAGTGCACATATTACTTATTTTTCAGCCGCCAGTACTACAGATACGCCTGTTTCTTTTGGGTACATTGGGTATACAGGTAACGACCCAGTTGAATTTCAAAATGGCTCTTCGTTTAGTGATTTGTTTTTTAATGACTATAACCCGGCGAATGGTGCTGCTGTAACAGGAGACGGACAAACCTGTAGTGATGGCGGAGTGGTATGTTGGCCAACGCCTGCGTGGGATATTACAGGGTTACCAGTCAATACCGTTGATCTCTCGCCAATTGTTCAAGAAGTCATCGATCAATCAAACTGGGAAAAAGGCGACCCGATTCTATTGTTTGGTGTAGCTGATAATACAACAGCTCTATTAAGGTACGCAGCACTCAGTCATGGCGCCGCAAATAACTCTTCGGAAAGGCTAAAATCGCCCCAGTTACGAGTTAGGTATAGTATGCCATCAGGGATTTTTCCTCCGCTACTCTCATTTGGAACAAGCAATGATTATCAAGTTAAAGATAATTTCATTAGCCTATTAGAGGAGTTTGTAGCCGACGGTTCTACACCTGTGGTAGACACTATGTATGAAGCATATCTTTACATTAATGGTAAAGGTGTAAATGCCGGGAAAAATCGAGGTGACACAAATAATTCGACTTCCCTAGTTACCAGGGTTAGTCATCCTGACACGTATAGCGGTTCAACTGTTAATATTCCTGCTGACTGTGATACTGAAAAACTATCGTCAAGAGAGTGTCGTTTTATGTCATTAACCTCTCCAAATGATGCAATATATAATACACCGATTGATCCTGAAATTGGTCAATGTCAAGCAAACTACATCGTTCTGTTTAGTGACGGACAACCAAACGCAACTACAGAAACAGCAGCAATATCAGCGCTAACAGGGACGGCCTGTAGTGGCACGAGTTGCGGAAATGCGCTAGCCGAGTATATGGCGACTAAGCCTTCAGAGCGTGGAAATGATAATAATGACGCCCAAGTATTTACGTATACAGTAGGATTTGACTCTTCTGGTTTTAACGACACTTATCTACGAGATCTTGCAACGGCAGGTGAAGGTCAATTTTACTCAGACAATACTATTAACGGCTTGGCTAATGCATTTACGTCAATTTTAATTGAGGCAAAAAAAGGCGCAAGTACCTTTGTAGCACCGGGTATATCAGTTAACCAATTTAACCGACTCACGCATTCGAATGATATTTACTATGCATTATTTGACCCGAAGAGCACAGAATATTGGCCTGGAAATCTCAAAAAATATAAGATAATAGACAGCGTTGTTCTTGATAATTCCAGTACCCCCGCTATTTCTACAGACGGTTTCTTTAAAGATACAGCACATGACTGGTGGGCAACTTCTAGTGAGTTGAATGGGCCGTTTGTTGGCCGAGGCGGTGCAGCTGCTCGTCAGGCAACTCCTCGTAATGTCTATAGCAACATGTCTAATCCGAATACGCCGTTTAGCGATGGCGATAGTCGTTTATCTAAAGGAAAATTAGACATTAATAGCGAACCGAACTCGGATTCATTAAGGCTTTCTATGGTTGATTGGATTCGTGGTTACGACGCTACCGACTTGGATGGCGATGGCGTATTAAATGAGCCTCGTTATCAGATGGCGGATCCTTTGCACTCTGAGCCATTATTTTTTCAATACAGTGACAAAGCGTCGGTATTTATTGGCACAAACGAAGGTTATTTATTGTCTATTGATGCTGAAACAGGCCAAGAAAACTGGGCATTTATACCAGAGGATTTACTACCTAATCTTCACAAATATTATGAAAATAATAATGTATTTAATTCTAAAACCTACGGGATGGACGGCGCGATAAACGCATGGACCGAAGATGGTCGTAGCTACATTATTGTAGGGCAACGTCGAGGTGGAAGAAACTACTACGTATTAGATGTAACTAATCGTACTCAGCCTGAGTTTAAATATATGATAGAAGGTGGAGAAGGCGATTTTGATGAGCTTGCTCAGTCCTGGTCTAAACCTACAATTACGAAAATTGAAATAGGCGGTGTAATAAAACGCGTTTTAGTATTTGGTGGTGGTTATGATACAAATCAAGATAGCAATACACTGCGAGATCGTGACAACGAGGGCGCTTCAGTATTTATAGTTGATGCTTCTGATGGATCGTTAATCGCAGAGATAAAGGATAGTGGCCAGCATAGAGTTGATGGCATGGATTACAGCATTCCAGCTCGAATCGCCGTTATTGACCGAGATTTTGATGGCCTTATGGATCATATGTATTTTGGTGACATGGGCGGTAATTTGTTCCGTGTTGATGTATACAATGGCGAGTCCTTAAGCAATATGTTTGAAGGCGAAAAAATTTATACCACGTCGCAAAATTTTTCTATTAGTAAAAATCGACGTTTTTATTATGCGCCTGACGTTGCAGAAATTGTGCATAAACAAGAGCATTACTATGCTGTAAGTATTGGATCTGGTTATCGTGCACATCCTTTAAATGAGAATATTGATGATTCGGTATTAATGCTCAAAGACAAAGGCGTGTTCGCTAAAGATAACGATGGAAAATATACATTCCCCAATTTAACGAATATAGCGCAACTTGATGCAAGTACACCTTCGGTAGACGATATTTCAGCTTATGATGGCTATGAATTTAATTTAACCAGAGGCGAAAAAGTTATTACAGGTGTAACTATCATAAATAGTAAATTAGTTTTTACTACCTATGATCCTAGCACCGCTGGCTTGATAGAAAATACCTGTTCAGCCGCGCAAGGTGGTGGTCGCATATATGTCATTGACTTATTGGATGGCAGCGCGCTGTTAGACAATGATGGTGATGGCGATATCGATTTTGATGATACCTATGTGAAACTTGATAAATCAGGTATCCCAGCAGAGCCAAGACTTATTATTACCGATCCAGAAGCACCTACTTTGTGCGTCGGTACTGAATGTGCAGACACAGTGCAAACAGACGACGATGTGAATGACGACTTTAAGTCTTTGTTAGGTACAATATCTGGCCCTAGAAGTCGTCTTAACCAAGTGTTTACAAATTCATGGTCAACAGAAATTGAACCAACGACAAAGGATGATAATTAATATGTATAGGCGGTTTGTGAAAGGTTTTACCTTGGTAGAAATGTTGGTGACCCTAGCTATTATCGGTATTTTGAGCTCTGTTATATACCCCAGTTATACGCGTTATGTTGTTAGTTCTTATCGAACACAAGCGCAAGCAGATATGCTTGAATTTGCAACTGCAATGGAACGTCACAAAGCAACAACTTTTAGTTATGCTGGTGCCGCGGGAACACAAGGTTCTCCGGCAGATACAGGAGAGCCTTGGATATTTGCAGCGCATTCTCCCTCTGATAAAGCTGCCGCTGACAAAAAATACTCACTTACTATTGAAGCAATAGAAAATAATGGTCGCTCTTACGAAATTAGGGCGACACCAGTGAATCAGACGTACGGTGATCCTATGTCTGATGGCATAATGAGTATCTTCTCTGATGGGCGTAAAGCTTATGATGCCAATAAAGATGGCAATTATTCCGAAGACGAATATTGTTGGAATTGCTAAGTGATGCTATTTCATAAGAGTAAAGGTTTTACATTGATTGAAGTGCTCGTTACTTTGGCGCTGTTTGCAATCATCACAACTTCTGTTGCACCTTCCGTTGGCAATTTTTTCAAACGCAATAAGGTTGCTGCAATTGTTAACAACCATAGCGCTGCGCTGCAATTAGCTAGACATACTGCAATTTCGCAAAACCGTTTTGTGGTGATTTGTCCAACAAAAAACATGTCAACCTGCGAGACCGACTGGAATCTAACAAAAATGATTTTTATAGATGAAGATGGTGATGATAGCTTAGGTGCAAATGAAGAAGTTATTGGTAGTGCAGATATGGTAAAAGGATATTTTATCAAGTCAACTCGCAACCTGATTCGTTTTGCACCAGTGAATACAGCGCAAACGGTAAACACAACTATTAGGATTTGTCCTCAAGAGGGTAATAGTGCTTTTGCCCGAGCTTTGGTGTTATCAAATGTGGGCCGAGTTCGAATCGTTCGAGACCCGGCGGACATTGACTGCTCAGCATAAACGTTAATAACGTGAGCCTAATGACTAATCATAAATAGTTGGAATGGGCTTTCTTTTATGTTGAGTAGCATTAAAAATAGCAACTAATTTATCTTCAACTTCTTTAGATACCGGTTTGCCTTCTAAAAAATTGTCAATATCGTCATAGCTCATACCTAGCGCATCTTCATCTTTTTTACCTGGAGATAGCTCCTCTAAATCAGCTGTTGGCGCTTTCTCGACCAATACTGAAGGCGCACCTAGATATTGTGCTATAGCTCTTACTTGTCGTTTACATAAGCCAAATAAAGGAATTAAGTCACAGGCACCATCACCCCACTTGGTATAAAATCCCGTAATATTTTCAGCTGAGTGATCTGTGCCTAAAACAAGGCCATTGAGTAAACCTGCGATTTCGTATTGAGCAACCATGCGTGCTCGAGCTTTTACGTTACCCTTCACAAAGTCTATTTTTGCTTGATCAAGATTCGATTTCAAAGAGGCGGGTAAAACATTCATGACTTCATTGTGAATACCATCTACGCCGTTTTTAACGTTAACGGTAACAACTTCACTGGGCTTTATAAAACCTAACGCAAGCTGTGCTTCATCTTCGTCAGCTTGGACATCGAATGGCAGTCTTACGGCAATAAATTTATAAACCGAGTTTGTCTCGTTGTTAAGCTCGTCAGTAGCTAATTGTGCTAAACGGCCACAAGTTGAAGAGTCAACACCACCGCTGATGCCTAAAACTAAAACTTTTGAGCCCGACTCAACTAAGGTTTTTTTTATAAAATCAACTCTTCGTCTTACTTCAAAGGCAGCGTCTATTTCAGGAAGCACTCTCATTTCGTTGCGAATTTCATTGGCATTCATAGATTTAAAACTTCTCATGTTTGTCTGGTAAGCGTATTCTATGACAATTGAACTTAAGCCACTAGTTGAAAACTACAAATTGAGAGCAAGATATGAAAAAAGTAACGGCCATTATTAAACCTTTTAAATTAGACGATGTTCGAGAGGCATTATCAGATTTAGGCGTCAACGGTATGACAGTTTCTGAAGTTAAGGGATTTGGGCGTCAAAAAGGGCACACAGAGTTATATCGTGGAGCAGAATATATGGTTGATTTCCTGCCCAAAATGAAAATTGAGATAGTAGTGGCAGAAACTATGCTTGACCAAGTCGTAGATTCAATTTTAGAAACAGCACAAACGGGCAAAATTGGTGATGGCAAAATATTTGTGGAGCCAGTTGAACGGGTGATCAGAATTCGTACCGGTGAAGAAAACGACGAAGCCATATAACAAAAAAAGCCCAGTTTAAAACTGGGCTTACTTTTAGCTTAATTGGTTAACAAACCGGGAATAAAAGTTTACTGCTCAATTAAATTGTTTTTACCAATTGCAATTTTTCTTGGCTTTAAAGCCTCAGGAACTTCACGCTCTAGGTTCACGTGTAACAGACCGTGTTCCATGTGGGCATCAATAACCTTAATATAGTCGCCTAGTTGAAAACGACGTTCAAAGTTGCGCTCAGCAATGCCTTGATATAAGTAGTTTTTGGTTTCTTTGTCTTCAGCTTTAATACCTTTGACAATGAGACTATTATTCTCAGATTCAATTTCTAATTCAGACTCTACAAAGCCCGCAACCGCCATAGTAATTCTATATTTGTCGTCAGCGATTGATTCAATATTATATGGAGGATAACCAGTATTTTTGTCGCTACGATTTGCAGCATCTAACTTTGAAGCTAATTGATCAAAGCCAATGAAAGAACGGTAAAGTGGTGATAGATCGATATTTCTCATTTTTCTTATCCTTTAATTTTTAAGCAATAAGTTATTAATTAATTGCCGACTTTTCTTATGAACAAGTCGGTGAGCTTGCTGACCCTAATGGCATCATTTCAAGCTCACTACATATGTAAGGACTGAGGTTTTTTTTTCAAGTAAAAAAATTAATTAATTTATATCTAATTGAAAAATAATCTATTTTTGAAATTGCTATTGTTCGGTAACAACGACGTCAGGTTGTTCTAATGAAGAGTCAGGTTCCGTTTGTTGCTCCGAAATACTTCTTAACACCGCTAGTGCTGCATCATAATTCGGTTGTTCGGATAATTCTGATACAACTTCTTTATATACAATTTTATCATCAGGGCTAATTACAAAGATGGCTCTCGCTAATAATCCCATGTCTTTAATGAGTAGCCCATAGTTCATTGCAAAATCGCGCCAAACGGAGTCCGATAATGTCATTAATTTGTCGATATCTTCTGCTTGGCAGAATCGCTTTTGCGCAAATGGCAAATCCGCGCTCACCGTTAACATAACAACATCTTGCGGCAAGTTATCGACTTCTTCATTAAATCGCTTGGTTTGAATACTGCAAACACCTGTATCTAAACTAGGTACTGCGCTAATTAACAGAGGTTTGCCTGAGAAGTCCGCTTTCGTTTTTAAAGAAAAGTTAGCATCAACGACTTTAAAGTCAGGTGCAATGTCTCCTACTTCTACCTGGTTACCTAATAGTACTACTGCTTTACCATTTGCCTTTACAATATCTAAGTTGACCGGCAGGTTCTTCTGAATATCGTATGCAAAACTGAATGTAGATACGAGCATTAGAGAAGAGATTAGAGCTTTCTTCATAAAAATTTACCAACGTAATGAGAAATAAAATAATTTTACTAGATACTATTGTTAACTAACTGCTATAGTTTTTCTATAAACATTTTTGAATATTTGATAACGCCTTTAACTGTTAGCTAATGGATTGAATTTTAACTATGAAAACGTCGGTAGTCATTTGTGACGACTCAAACCTTGCCAGAAAACAAATGGCTCGATCTTTACCGGATGATTGGGAAGTAGATATTACCTTTGCCGTAAATGGTGAAGATGCTATGGACAAACTGCGCAAAGGATTGGGTAGTGTGTTATTCCTTGACTTAAACATGCCTATTCTTGATGGATATGGCGTGTTAGAGGCGATTAAAAAAGAAAACCTGCCAGTTTTAACTATCGTTGTATCAGGTGACATTCAAAAAGAAGCACACGAAAGAGTTAAGTCTCTTGGTGCCCTCGACTTTATTAAAAAGCCTATAGATAAAGACAAACTCCAAGATTTACTTACTAAGTACGGCGTAAGTAGCGAGGCCGACCTCACCAAACGCGGTGCTTCGGTTGATACTATGCTTGATGAGGAAATGCGCGATGTCTTGCAGGAGGTCACTAATGTTGCCATGGGACAGGCGGGTAGTTTACTTGCAGAAGTGTTAAAGGTATTTGTAAAGCTGCCAATTCCAAATGTAAATATTCTTGAAGTTAGTGAGTTGTCAATGGCCCTTCAATCGGTGGAGTCTAACTTATCGACTTCAGGGGTATGCCAAGGCTTTATAAGTGGTGGTGTTGCTGGAGAGGCGTTATTAATCTTAGGTGATTCTGGCTTTAAAGATTTAGCTAAGCTAATGAAATACGAAGGCCAAATAAACGATACCATAGAGCTAGAGTTGTTGATGGATATTGCCAATATTCTAATCGGCTCAGTATTAAAAGGGCTGTCGGAGCAACTCGATCTCAATTTCAGCCAAGGGCACCCGGTTGTACTAGGGCAACACTGCAATGTATCTGAGTTAATTTATACTAACTCGACGCATTGGAAAAAAACTTTAACGGTAGAAATTAGTTATGGTCTAGAAGGTCTTGATGTTACTTGTGACTTACTATTACTAATAACTGAAGACTCAATTCCTACACTTCGCAATAAACTAAACTTTTTATTTGATGAATAATCATGAGTGATCAAAACCAAACAGCACAAATTGAAGTATCAGAAATACACTGGTTAATGGATATGTTCCAGTCGGTAGATGTTGGTTTGGTCGTATTAGACGATCATTATCGCATTCAAGTTTGGAATGGATTTATGGAAAACCATAGCGGTCGCTCGCCTTATGATGTGAGAAACCAGTCGCTATTTGAAACTTTTCCAGAGCTCAATGAAACATGGCTTCGACAAAAAACTGATCCTGTATTTGTATTAAAAAACAGAGCATTTACGATTTGGGAACAGACACCTCATATTTTTAAGTTTAAGAATTATCGGCCAATTACCAGTGTCGCTCCTTTTATGTACCAAAACGCGACTTTTATTCCGCTTACAAACACTATGGGTGCGGTTACTCATATTTGTATCATTATCTACGATGTTACTGATGTTGCGGTGTCAAAGCTTGAGTTAGAAGAAGTAAACACAGAATTGAAGCGTCTTAGTCAAACGGATCGTTTAACGAATCTAAACAACCGAGGTTTTTGGGAAGAGTGTTTGAAAAAAGAGTTTCAACGACAGCGCAGAACCCATAACATCAGCTCGCTATTAATATTCGATATCGATCACTTTAAAAATGTAAATGATAGCTACGGTCACGCAGCTGGAGATGAAGCAATACTTCACTTAGCAAAAGTATTGAAGCAAAACTTACGTGAAACTGATATTGGTGGTCGATATGGTGGGGAAGAGTTTGCCGTTATATTACCAGAGACAGATGCACGACATGCCGCCGTATTTGCTGAACGTGTTAGACGTTCAGTTGAAGCCTCCTCGGTTATATTTAATGAAGTTGAAATTAAATTCACGGTTAGTTTAGGTATCGCGGAATTCCACAGTGACTTTAACTCACACCAGAAATGGATTGAGGCTGCAGATAGCGCGCTATATGTGGCAAAAAGTAATGGTCGTAACCAAGTTCGAGCTTACGTTCATAAAGCTTAACTGTGGTGTAGAATAAAAAAAGAGCGTGTTAGGTTTAACCAACACGCTCTTTTTTATTCGGTTAAGAAAAGTGATAACCTTTTTGTTAATACGCTACTTTTGATGACGCTTTTTAAGTACGTCTATAACATCGTTTAACGACAAATCACTTGCTTGCAGCAATACCAACAAATGATAAAGCAAGTCAGCACTTTCATTTTTTAACTCTTCAAGGTCTTTAACAGTTGCAGCAAGCGCTGTCTCTACACCTTCTTCACCTACTTTTTGTGCGATACGTTTAATGCCACTTGCGTAAAGTGAAGCTGTATAGGATGAGTCTGCATCTGCACCTTTACGACTGGCAATAACACGCTCCAGATCGGCAATAAACCCAACAGACGGTGTGGCCTCGCTATTTTGCCAGCAACTCTCAGTGCCTGTATGGCACGTTGGTCCATTTGGGTTAGCCAAGACAAGAATACTGTCGTTATCACAGTCTACGTGCGCGCTGACAAGCTCTAAGGTGTTGTCTGATGTTTCACCTTTGGTCCATAAGCGTTGTTTACTGCGACTAAAGAAAGTAACTAAACCTTTCTCAAAGGTTGTTTCTAAGGCTACTTTGTTCATGTAGCCTTGCATTAACAAAGTGCCACTTGTTGCATCTTGAACAATAGCTGGAACTAAGTCGCCCATCTTTTGCCAATCAACTTGGCTAATGTTGTTTAATGATAATTTCATATTAATCCTGCGTACTTCAATTACGCTTTTATTTGCTTCAGCACAAAATCGACGGCTTCATCAACCGACAGAAGTGCTTTCTCACCAGTGTGACGATTTTTATATTCAATTTGATTGTTATCTAAGTTGCGTTCACCAATAACGATTTGATGCGGAATACCAATCAGCTCCATATCGTTGAACATAACGCCAGGGCGCTCTTTACGATCATCAAATAAAACTTCAACACCCGCTGCTTTTAGCTTTTCATACACGGCCTCAGCGATGGCTGGAATGCGGTGAGATTTGTGCATATTCATAGGTACAATTGCAACACTGAATGGAGCTAATGCTGCAGGCCACTTGATACCAAATTTATCATGATTTTGTTCAATTGCTGAAGCCACAATACGCGTAATACCAATACCATAACAACCCATTTCTAGAACTTGATGTTTACCTGACTCGGTTAATACACCTGCGTTCATCGCTTTTGAGTATTTAGTACCTAGTTGGAAAATGTGTCCTACTTCAATACCACGTTTAATGGTTAATGTTCCTTCACCACAAGGACTAGGATCACCTTCAACAACATTACGAATGTCAGCCACTTCGCCTAACTCAAGGTCACGAGACCAGTTAACGCCAAAGTAATGTTTACCATCTTCATTAGCACCAACGGCAAAGTCAGATGTTACTGCTGCAGTTCTGTCAACAATAACAGGAATAGGGCTGTTAACTGGACCTAATGAACCAGGTGCTGCACCCATTACTTTCACAATATCTTCTTCGCTAGCCATGGTTAATGGCTCAAAAACTTCTGCTAAGTTTTCTGCTTTGATTTCATTAAGTTCGTGATCACCACGAAGCACTAATGCTACAAAATCACTATCAACGGCATCAGATGCTTTTACCACTAACGTTTTTAAAGTATGTTCAATTTTTACATCAAAGTTAGCAACTAAATCGGCAATTGTTTTTGTATTTGGTGTATCAACAAGTGTTTTTTCTAGGGTAGGTGCATCAGCCACAGCTTTAAGTGCAACAGCTTCAGCTTTTTCAACATTTGCTGCGTATTGACTTACTGTTGAGAAGGCAATGGCATCTTCGCCTGATTCTGCTAATACATGAAACTCGTGTGATGCATCGCCACCAATTGAACCAGTGTCAGCTAATACTGGACGATAATCTAAACCTAAGCGTTCAAAGATATTACAGTAGGCTTTATGCATGCGATCATAAGTCTGTTGCAAGCACTCTTTTGTAAGGTGAAAAGAATACGCATCTTTCATGATAAATTCGCGAGAACGCATAACGCCAAAGCGAGGTCTCACTTCATCACGAAACTTAGTTTGAATTTGATAAAGGTTTAACGGAAGCTGTTTGTAGCTATTTATTTCTTTTCTTACAAATTCCGTAACCACTTCTTCATGCGTTGGCCCTAACGCAAAGTCACGATTGTGACGATCTTTAATACGTAGCAACTCAGGGCCGTACTCCTGCCAACGACCTGACTCTTCCCATAAATCAGCAGGCTGTACAACAGGCATTAACATTTCAATTGCGCCGGCTTTCTCAAGTTCTTCACGAACAACTTGTTCAACTTTACGCACGACTTTTAAGCCTGTCGGTAACCAAGTGTACAATCCAGATGCTAACTTTCGGATCATGCCGGCACGTAACATTAGCTGGTGGCTAATGACCTCAGCATCGGACGGCGTTTCTTTTAATGTTGCGATAATATAATCACTGGTACGCATTGGATTCTGCTCTCGTATTAAATTTACTTAATTAGTTGCCACAAAAATGGGCTAGAATGGGCAAGGATTCTAGCAATCAAATGCATCGGATTAAATAACTAATACAAAATAAAAGGCGAATTAATGGTTGTCTGCCAAGTTAAATTTATTTGTCAGCGAGAAATGTCGCTTGAACAAGCTCAAACTGTCATCTCTGAGTTATTAGATGAACTCAGGTATAACGGTCAAATATTGGGGCGTGAGTTTGCTCTCACTTTAACTAATCAAGCATTTATTTGCCATTTAGTATGTCCAGAACAAGACGCTATGGACCCTAAGTATTTTACGCCGACAATAGCCGAAATTATCGCTGAGTTAAAAGACTTAGGCATCGCAGGGCCATACACTGAGGTTACCGGTTTAGAAAGTCAGTCAGACTTTACCGATGTTTGCCAATCACCCAAGGGTTACATTCTTTATTCTACTTTTGTACAGTCTTGCTCACCAATTCGTTGTAGCGAACATTTCATGCCAATTCCCTTGTATAAATTGCCCGAGGTGGTCCGCAAACCATTAATAAAATGGCAAGAAAGTCAGGCTGCATGCGACCAATTACAAATGAATGAAATGTCAGATGTCGAAACCTTAATGTTAGAACAACTCTCGTTACCCAATAGTCAGTTGTCGATAATCGGAAGAGAGCTGCTAGACCAAATAGAGTTGGTAACGGCTAGACCATGTTTTCAATATTTATACCGTGTTGGTGGTGACAGCTTTGAGCAAGAAACAACAAGACGCTGCCCAAGTTGTGATAGTCATTGGCGAGTTGGGGCTGCTAATGAACACGCAGAGCAAGAGCTTGAACCCTTATTTGGTTTGTTTGATTTTAAATGTGACTCGTGCAAGTTATTATCGAATATTAGCTGGGACTGGCAGTAGCCGGTCAAAGTAAATTTAAGTTTCAACCTCAATTTAAAAACTAACTAAAACCATGAAATTAGTGCATTGCCATATTTAACGCTCACTATGATTCAAGACTTTATTGGAAATACCAGTAGACTCGCGGCCACCTATCGTTAGGAGTTGGTTATTTAATTTTACAACGTTTTTAATATCAAAGACTGGGTTGCTTGACTCAGTAATACTCCAACTGCGTTTATCTGCATGGTAAGTCCAAATTTCAGCGTTCGGCTCTGCTAATTTACCGCCATTGATCGTGCCATTAACATCATACGGTTTTGTTGAGCCACCTATAAAACTTATAGAGCCACGATCGACGTCAGAAAACGCTGCCATACGAAAGCGACCAGAGTCTGTAGGGTGCACCCATTGAAACCAGGTAATTTTACTTGGGTCCATGGCGTTTATTTCACCTAATAAACATGAGGCTTTTATATTAAGAGCTGGTGCTGAAGCTAATTGTGGCGTTTGCTCCATCCCATCGCAAAGTACAATTTGATTATCTATTATGCCTGCTGCATGACCAAAACGACCATTGCCTAATAATGGACTAGCCTGAAACCAACTGTTTTTGTGTGTGTCGAACACTTGCACCAAATTAACCGCACCGTCTTTATGCCAACCTGATATTACGTACAAGTAGCGACTTTGGTATGGAAGAATAACGGTATCGTCCACAGGTACAGGCATGTCTGCTAGATGTTGATAAGTATCATTTACGGGGTCATAACTATAAAAGTCGGTAATGTTTTGTAAATTGGGTGTAAGTTTAGGGCGAGTTACGCTATTGGTGCTGTAACCACCAAGTAGATAAATAATATTATCTAAAGTTGTAGCCGTTGTTGCAAAACGACCTTTTTGTTTTTGAATTGTAGGTACCGCTGAAATTGTTTTCCATTGCAGGGGAGTATCTGATAAGTCCAGTTTCCAAGCTTGACTACTAACGTCTAAGCCTTTATCGGTTTGTTCAAGGCCCATAAAGCTATAAACAAAAGTGGTGCTATTAGTAGTCACAGTGACAGATGCGTTAGCTGTTGTAGGTTTCGGTAAAGGGGGAAGAACAAACAGATCCTCGTTCTTTTTACGCTCACTAGGCTCACCAGCATCATTCGTCACATCTATATCATTAGATATGACGAGGTCGTTTGTAGGCGTAGTTTGAGCATTGATAAAGGGAGCCGTCTGGGAGTTGGCCGATACCGAGCTTAATATAGAGCCAAGTACAATAAATATAAATACGTTAAATTGCTTTAACATCCACCACCTCACAAATTTCGTTAGTCACTTGCCACGTAATATTTATATTTTCTAATGTGATGCCATATATTTTGGAATCAAGTTTATTCTTTTTATATGACGGCCTGGGATCTTGCGACAACACATCGACAATTAGTTTTCTAGTTTCATCTTTTATTTTGAGATTTTTTAACGAGGCTTCAGCATCAAGTGAAAAAACCACATTTAACGTTTGTAATGGTTCGTTATTGGCCAAGCTTGACGTTGCATCAATGATGGCATCTGAATAGGGTATGTAAGGCTTAATATCAACAATAGGCGTATTATTAACTAAGTCGACACCTTGCACCCCAATATGCAGCTGTTTATCTACTTGTTCAACGCTCAATAATTTAACGACTGACATTCCGATTGCATTTGGTCTAAAAGTTGAACGAGTCGCAAATACTCCAACTTTCTTATTACCACCTAAGCGAGGAGGGCGAACAGTCTCTTTCCAGCCTTTTTCTATATTCTGGTCAAACAAAAACAGCAACCAAATATGGGAATGAGAAAGCAATCCATTCACCGAATCAGCTGAGAACAAAGTTTCGTTAAGTACAATGGTCCCTTTAGCCGCGCACAAATTAGGTTGTCGAGGTATACCAAATTTTTCTTTAAAAGGCGTTTGTATGTAACCTATTGGTTCAATTGTGTGTTTAGTATCCAAAGGTGAGCCTCTAGCTCTTCTAGTTCAGTTAAAGTTAACAAAAAAACACTTTAATGTGGTTAAATGTTAAAGAAATAGGTAATAATTCCGATAAAAGTTCGTTAATCAGAATGACTTAATTATTTAGACGTTCTGCAATATAACTTCTATATTCATAATAACAAAAAGAAAGAATACGAGCCTTATGTTTAAAATTTTGTTTAGACCCGCTACATCTTTTATGAACCAGTTACGATTTGGGCACAAATTTACCCTTATCGTCATTTTATTTTTCGTGCCTTTTATTATTTTGGCGAATAAATACGTAAACCTAGTAAAAACTGAGATAGTTCACAGTGAAAACGAGTTGCAGGCTGTGTCATATATCAAACAAATTGATGCACAACAGCAAAAATTAGTCGCCTTGATTGCTAGCGATATGCATTGGCGCTCGGGTCAAACGATTCCACAAGATCAAACTAAACGAATAAAAGCTTATGTTGATCAATTAAATGCGTTAAATGTTGCTGATGCATTTGAAGAGCAAGACTTAGAACAAGTACAAACTCAGATTAACGAAATCAAAAAAACAATTCTTGAGAAAACCAGCACAATAGGCTCAGCGGTTTGGCGTTCGCCGACGGATAAAATGACTTATTTAATGTCAATTCTTGATCAATATAACACCCTCTATCCGCTGGTGGCGAATATAAAAGGCCTTACTAACGATCCTGATATTGATACTGTTTTACTAAACCGTTTAATTATTGAAAAACGCCAAGCAGCACTAAAACAGTTGCTGTCGGCCTATGGTTTGGCAATGTACGCTATTGGTGAGCCGCAGGTGTCTTCGGCAACGTTCGATAGTTTAAGTCTAGCGTCAGATGAATTGGCTGCTGAAATGCCGAAAATCGCGGAATTAGAAAATTTAGTAAGCGATCAAGATGATGCATTAAAAGAAGCCGTAACCAATGATGTTGCAACACTAGATGCAATTATGAATGATGCGTTGATGTACTTAGAAGAACAATTTGTAATTGCTGACGAAATTACGCAAACAAAAAATCAGTTTGAAGCACATTTTGCCGCTGAACTTACAAAATACTATAAAAGTAAAGAAGGTTTATTCAGTGAATTTGAATCACGTTTGAATACCCGTATCGATAATAATCGTCAAGACTTTTACATTCTAGTTACATTGGTTGTTGTTTCATTGTTGCTTGTTGTGTATCTATTTGTCGGGATGAGTTTGTCTATTTCTATCACCACAAGAAGTTTAACTCGAGTGGCAACTAGCTTAGCAGAAGGCGATACACGAGTTTCTGCCAAAGTAAGAACAAAAGATGAATTGGCAGAGGCCATCAAAGCGTTTAATCAAATGGCTAAAAACGTCCATCAATTGGTTGAGGCAGTTCAAGAAGCGTCTCATGGTGTGACCAATCAAGCTCAATCTGTAGAAGAGCTTGCACACCAGACTGGTCAAGCGGTGGCGTCTCAACTTGGCGATACACAAACAATTACCTCTGCAATTGAGTCACTAATAGAAGCCGTATCTGTTGTTTCGGAAAATAGTGCGACAGTAGTGCATTCATTAAATAGCGCGACAGAACAAACCCAACAGGGACGATTAACATTAGCAGATGCTCGACATGCTACTGACGAGTTAGGTCGTGAAATTAAACACTCAGTAGATGTTATTAATAAGTTATCACAACAGAGTGAGAGTATTAATGATGTTCTTGCCGTTATCAAAGGTATTGCAGAGCAAACTAACCTATTGGCTTTAAATGCCGCAATAGAGGCAGCTCGAGCGGGCGAACAGGGTCGTGGTTTTGCCGTAGTAGCTGATGAAGTACGAGGTTTGGCAAAACGTACACAAGACTCTACTGAAGAGATACAAAGCACAATTCATAGTTTACAAAGTGGCGTTCAAAATGCGGTTCAAGCTATGACTCGCTCAGATGAGCAAGCTTTAAAAACGATTGAAGAGTCTGCCAAGTTAGAAACAGCGCTTGATCATATCAGTATGTCGGTAGAGCAAATTAGTGAGCAAAACGTTGCAACTGAAGAAGCAACACAAAGGCAACAAGTCATTGCGAAGGAAATCGAGCAAAGCTTATCATCTATTAGCAAAACCTCTGAAGTTACCGATCAAAATGTTAGGGATTCAATTGCAGCTACAAATAGCTTAGGTAAGTTTGTAGCTAAATTAGAGTCTATGCTTGAGAAATTTAAAACGTAGAGACGTAAGGCAGACTAACTTGCAACTCTAACAGGAGGCCAGTTAATTAGCGTTTTGATGAAAAGGAAGCGTTGATAACTGGCCTTTTTCTTTGGTGATGATCAGAACAGAGCCTTGTTCGTACCAATCGCCCACGACCATGCGCTTTTTGTTATGAGCTAATTGGTGAATATTAGGGCGGTGAGTATGGCCATGAATAAGCCATTCGCACTGGTAATAGTCTATAACACGATTCACTTCTCGCTCGGCCACATCCATGATATCGATAGATTTGTTTTGCTGGCTTTCTTTACTTTTTTTGCGAATATTAGCGGCAATCTTTTGGCGTTTTTTAAGAGGCAAAATCAACATTAATTTTTTCCACCACCATGAGCGACTGCGTTTTCTAAAGGCTTGATAATCAATGTCATCAATGCAAAGTTGATCACCATGCATAAATAAAACAGGACGACCATATAACGTCGTTTTGTAATCTTCAGGTAATAGGCTCATCCCGCTGCGCTTTGCAAACTCATGGCCAATTAAAAAATCTCTATTACCATGAATAAAATAGACGGGAGTATTTGAACTAAAGGCTTTGATTGCGTCTGCAACCGACAAATTAAAGTCACTCTTGTCATCGTCACCAATCCAAGCTTCAAACAAATCACCTAAAATATATAAGGCGTCATGTTGGTCTAAATTTTCCTTTAAAAAGCGAAAAAAGCAGTCCGTAATTTCAGGTCTGCTTGGACACAAGTGGAGATCCGCGATAACAAGAGTGCTAGACATTATTGATGATTAACCGATGAATTCAGCTTTTTCAATAATGATATCTTCTCTTGGAACATCTTGGTGCATACCAAAACGGCCAGTAGATACTTCAGAGATTTTATCTACCACATCCATACCTTCAACAACTTTAGCAAATACACAATAACCCCAACCTTGTGAGCTTTCGCTCGTAAAGTTCAAAAAGCTATTATCGACACTATTAATAAAGAATTGTGAAGAGGCTGAGTGAGGATCCATAGTTCGAGCCATTGCAAGCGTTCCGCGCTCATTTTTAAGACCGTTGTTTGCTTCGTTCTGAATCGGAGCGTTACCGTCTTTTTCTTCCATGCCAGGTGCCATGCCGCCACCTTGTACCATAAAACCAGGAATAACACGGTGGAAGATTGTACCGTCATAAAACCCAGACTTTACGTAGTTTAAAAAGTTTTCAGAAGTAACGGGTGCTTCTTCAGAAAAAAGTTCAATTTTGATTTCGCCAAAATTTGTCGTTAATACAACCATGATAAATCCTAATAATTTAAATAAAAATCGTGGGAAATGTCTTACATCGCCCGTTTGCGCGCATTGTATCGAATTTTTAAGGTGAAGACCTCAAAATATTAAGTAGATACCGAATGGGTTTTCCTTAACATCGAGTACATCAGGCTCATTACCATGGCAGCTGTTCTCCGTTGCTGTGCCAGAATCCACCTGTATTCTCAAGGTTTAACTCATCGATACGAGCTAATAAACCTTCAGCAGCTTCCTCCGGTGTAATGTGGCCACCAAAGTTTACCATTCGCGTTTGCACGTACCCTGGATGAAGCAGCCCAACAGCAATGCCTTGGTCTTTTAAATCAATTGCTAGTGATTTACCAAAAGCATTTAATGCTGCTTTTGAGGCTCGATAGCCATAACGACCACCTGAACCATTATCACTAATAGAGCCCATTCGGCTTGTAATTAACGCAACTTTACTACCTTGACTCATATTTGGTAATAGAGCTTCAGTTACCATAAGTGGCGCAATGGTATTAATTTCAAATTGCTCACGGATTGAATCAAAATCAATTTCACCCAGCTTTTCATCTTGCAGTAGTCCAGCATTGTTGATTAATAAATCAACCTTAGTGCCACCAAGTATTTTTGTTACTTGTTGAATCTGTTCAGGTTGAGTCACGTCAATCCCACTTATTACCATACTAGCGATGGCTTCGAGCTCTTCAGAATCAGAACGACAAATGCCAATGATTTCCCAACCTTGTTCAGATAATTGTTGAGCCATGGCTAATCCTATACCTCGATTAGCACCGGTAATTACTGCTGTTTTCATAATATGTCCTTAACTTTAATAAATTTTAAAAGCTGTGTAGGTAGGTTTTATGTAGTTAAGTGTGGGTCCACTAAGTCGGTTTTTCAACGACATGTATCAATTAAGACCTTGTAAATAAATAAGTCGTTTATACTAACTTCGCAAACGGGTAGAATATGCGCCCATTATTAAGACATAAAATATTAACGGAGTTGCTTGTGGCAATAAACTGGTTCCCTGGACATATGCATAAGGCAAGAAAAGAAATTGCCGAGATAATGCCTCAGGTTGATGTCATCATTGAAATACTTGATGCTCGCATTCCGTTCTCAAGCGAAAATCCGCTAGTACCTGCACTACGTGGCGACACGCCAGTGTTAAAAGTACTGAATAAGTCTGATTTAGCGGATCCTGTGCAAACCGATATTTGGTTACAACATTTTAAAGCGCAGCGAGGTATTGATGCGATAGCGGTGACACAGCATGATCCTAAATCAGTAAAGGATTTGCTTACAGTAATATCTGAAATGGTGCCGCATCGAGTAAGCCAAGACAAATTGCTTCGCGCGCTAATCTGCGGTATCCCAAATGTTGGTAAGTCGACAACAATAAATATTCTAGCTGATCGAATTATTGCTAAAACCGGTAATGAAGCTGGTGTTACTAAAGCTCAGCAACGAATACGCCTAGACAATAATATTGTACTACACGACACACCAGGGTTTTTATGGCCAAAGTTAGAGCCTGAAGACTGTGGGTACCGTTTAGCCATTACTGGTGGTATCAAAGATACAGTTACCGAAAAAGAAGACATAGCCTACTACGCCATTGAATATTTGATGGAACACTATCCTCAATTGCTAGTGGATCGCTATCAATTAAAAGAGTTACCAGAACAACCTATTGACGTAATGGATGCCATTGCCCAGCAACGAGCTTGTATTCGTAAAGGCGGAATTGCCGATCTATATAAGGTGTCTGAGATAATATTGAACGAATATCGTTCAGGTACATTAGGCCGCATTACATTAGAGACTGTAGAGCAGGCAGAAGAAGCCAAAGTAATTATTGCTGAAAAAGAAGCAGAACGAGCCGCAAAAGCGGCAGAGGATGACGGTAAGAAGAAAAAACGTCGTCGTCGCAAGTAATCGTATATTTAAAGCCAAGGTTGTATAAGGAAGTTAAAGATGAATAAAACAAGTCTAATAAAAGTTCGTGGTTTCCATTTAGATATTTACCAGCACGTAAATAACGCTCGTTACTTGGAATTCCTAGAAGAGGCTCGTTGGCAATATTTAGAGGACAGTGGTGATATTGAGTATTTCACCTCTCTTGGTTATGCGTGGGCAATCGTTAATATCAATATTAACTATCGAGCCAGTGCTTATATGGGCGACACACTAGAATTAAGTACTTCACTATCAAAAATAGGTAATAAAAGTGCGGTATTCCATCAAGTTATTACCAAAGAAGGTACTGACAAAGTAGTCGTGGATGCGGACATTACGTTTGTTGTAATGGATCAAAAAACGGGCAAAGCAGTTGAGATTACCGGAGACTTGTTAACTCGAATGCAAGTTCATATGAAAGACTAATATAATAAAAATATAAGTGAAAAGGGGAGTGTTATGGCTGCAAATAAATTGACTGGCGAGCAAATAGCTCAGGAATTATTAGAAATAAACTCACTACTAGACGATGATAAACATTGGCAAATTGTTGATGGAAAACTTCACAAAGAGTTTGTATTTAAAAACTTTATTCAGGCATTTGGGTTTATGACTCAAGTAGCTATTCATGCAGAAAAGCTTATCCATCACCCTGAATGGTCAAATGTGTGGAACAAGGTTGTTATAGATCTTGTAACGCATGATGTAGATGGCATTAGCGATCTAGATATAAAAATGGTGAAGCGAATAGAGAAGTTGATTTAATTTCTGCTGTTTTGCATTGAATAAAAACAACGTATTAGCCAGTCTAAATTTGTATTCACAAAGACTGGCTAATTTATTCTGGGAACGCATGGTTGATAAGCAAATTGCGCTGTTTTAATTAAGTTAACTTAACCAACCCTACAACCCAATAAAATAAGCTAGTAAACCAATTAGGCCACCAAAAACACCACCCCAAACAACTAACCAGCCTAAGTGGCTTTTTATCATTTGCTGAACAAGCTCTTTGACCATATTGGGCGTTAACTCATTTAAGCGCTGCTGTACAATTGAGTCTACTTTTGATCTAATATCCCCAAAGTTTGACGAACTCCCTAATTGAGATTTTAGCTTCTCAGCAAATTCATCAGACGCGGTGATATCCGTTATCGACTGTTTAAGATTGTCTTCAAAAGGGCCTTTTAAAGGCGCCAATGCCTCAGTACCACCGAACATACTTAACATGCCACCAAATGAGCTTTGCTGTATTGTCGTGACTAAAGAGTCAAATGCAGGCGACATATCGGTTTCTTTGATTAGCGGTGCTAAATCAAAATGGTGTGCATCACCTGTTTCTTCAGACAAAAACTTGTCCAGATTTTCTTGAGTAAAAAACTGTTCCATAATTAAGTTATGGATAGCAGCCTTAAACTCTTCAAACTTGAGTTGAACAATGCCAGTACCATACAAGCCTGGCACTTTCTCAAACAGCATATGTACAGCTATCCAGTTAGTGAGCGCTCCAGATAGTGCAAATAAAGATAAATAAAATAACCAATCTAATTTAAGTCCAAATCCAACAATACAGCCTATCGCTGCAAGTGCATTGGTAACAACGCTTTTGTTCAAAGTATTTCTCCTGTAAAAGTGACATTGCCATTATAAGCTATGTCACCTTTATGTGGATAAATTAAATGACTTCAAGCGGCATCGTCTTTTTCGATAACAAAATCAATTAAATTGTCCTCAGATTCATCAGAGTGAGTATCGGACTGCAACTCACTCTCAGTCTTTTTTACACTATTTGCTTGTTCGTTTTTTTCCGACTCATCTGCTGTATCTACTAAGTCAGCTTGATTATCTGATTTTGCTTTTGGTTTTTTAGCCACAGGTTTCTTTTTCGCTTGCAACGCAACAAGCACATCTTCTCGTTGCTTAGCTAGAAAGATACTTAACTCTTCGGCTTGTTGATCGTCGACCTTAACTCCGCTTTGCTGCAACAATTCAAACATGTCATCAGCCATGTCTAACATTTTGTCATATTCGTCAGCTGCACGTTTGTCGGTAAAAGTCATGACGTCTTGTTCCTTATTGCTTTTGTCGGTTCGGATCACGACATATCTAGTTTCAACAGCCATTGCTATCTCCTGTAAATCTAGCTTATGGAAAATCAATTTATTGTTACTGTTTAAATATACAGTAAAACATTTGTCTGTAAAGAAAATATATCAAATTAAAAAGCCAGTGAATGAATCACTGGCTTAAAAAGGAAAATTGGACACTCTGTAAGTTATCGCTTGTTGAAGAATGTAATCACGAACCTATATCTATCAACTAAATAAACTAGGGGTTAGTGTAATAAACGAGTTTTTACAGTGCCTTCAATTAACTTCAATTCATCAAACGCGGTGTTACTATCATCAGTCTCAACATCAATAACTACGTAACCGATTTTCTCATCAGTTTGCAGGTACTGTGCAGCAATATTGATATTGTGCTTAGCAAAGGCTTCGTTTATTTTTGTTAGTACACCAGGCTGGTTTTTGTGGATATGCAATATCCTGCTGCGCCCTGTATGTTCAGGTAACGATACTTCAGGGACGTTAACTGCACTTAAAGTAGAGCCATTATCAGAGTACTTAACGAGTTTACCAGCTACTTCAATACCAATATTTTCTTGTGCCTCTTGAGTAGATCCACCTACGTGAGGCGTCAAAATAACATTATCTAAACCACGAAGAGGCGATAAAAACTCTTCATCATTTGACTTTGGTTCTATTGGGAACACATCAATGGCTGCACCACCGATATGTTTGTCTTTTAATGCACTTGTAAGGGCATCTAAGTCAACAACAGTGCCGCGTGAAGCGTTAATTAATATTGCACCGGGTTTCATTTTTGCAAGCTGAGCAGCGCCTATCATGTTTTGTGTAGAAGCTGTTTCTGGAACGTGAAGAGAAATCACATCTGAGCTTTGGAGCAATTTATTTAGTGTAGAAACTTGGCTTGCATTCCCCAAAGTTAATTTGTTTTCAATATCAAAAAATTGAACCCGCATACCAATGTTTTCAGCCATAATACCAAGCTGAGTACCTATGTGACCGTAGCCAATTATGCCGAGAGTTTTACCTCGCGCTTCAAATGAACCGATAGCTGATTTTTGCCAAATACCACGGTGTGCTTTGGCACTTTTTTCTGGGATGCCTCGAATAAGAAGTAGTATTTCGCCCAGTACTAATTCTGCAACAGATCGAGTGTTAGAAAATGGCGCATTAAAAACCGCAATGCCTTTCTCTTTTGCTGCATTTAAATCAACTTGGTTAGTACCAATACAAAAGCAGCCAATAGCAATTAACTTATTGGCGTGTTTTAAAACATTGGCATTAAGATTGGTACGAGATCGAATACCAACAAAATGAACATCTTTTATTTTTTCGATTAATTCGTTTTCAGGTAACGAGGTTTTTAGTGTTTCAATGTTCTCATAACCCTGGGATTTAAGTGTTTCTTCAGAGCTAGGGTGCAGACCTTCTAACAACAAAATTTTGATTTTATGCTTGGCAAGCGAAATATTTTCCATACTAGGAATCCAATTTTTAGAGGTTCAATTTATACGAGGCAAATGTTAATTAGAATTAATACTCTATTTGTTAACGTTTCTCAACCCCATTCTTACTTCCAATCACAACATGGTCAGCGGCTCTATGCGCAAATAATCCATTAGTTACAACACCAACAATATTATTAAGCTGTTCTTCAAGTTTTCTTGGTTCTGCAATTTTCATGTCAAAAACATCTAAAATAACATTGCCATTGTCGGTTACGACACCTTCACGGTAAACAGGGCTACCACCAAGTTTCACTATTTCACGAGCGACATAACTTCTCGCCATAGGGATGACTTCAACTGGTAACGGGAACTCGCCTAAATGCCTGACCAATTTTGTCTCATCAACAATGCAAATAAACTGTTTAGCGACAGCAGCGACAATTTTCTCTCGAGTTAACGCGGCGCCACCGCCTTTTATCATAGCGTTATCTGAATTTATCTCATCTGCGCCATCAACATATATGTCAAGATCCGCGACGTTATTTAAGTCAAAAACTTCTATACCGTGTTGTTTTAATCGTGCAGTCGAGGCTTCAGAGCTTGAAACTGCACCTATGATGTTTTGCTTCATTTCAGCAAGTCCATCAATAAAATAATTAACGGTTGAGCCTGTACCAACCCCAACAATGGAATCTGATTTTACGTAATCGAGAGCTGCAAGTGCAGCGGCTTTTTTCATTTCATCTTGAGTCATGGTGTTCTCAGTCTTTGTGGTGAAACATTAATAATTCGGGTTGGGGTAACAATTGCGTCAATTGGAACATCCCAGTCTTCGTAAGGCAGGCTATCTACCTCTTGGCAATCATGAGCTAGGCCAATTAATTTAGGTTTTGCAGGTAAAGATTGGATTTGAGCTAATGTTCTGTCGTAATAGCCACCACCCATACCGAGCCTATTTCCTTGTTGGTCAAATGCAACCAGTGGCATTAATATAACGTCTATATTGGAAATAGGAGTGGTTGTTATAGAGTTTAGTTGAGGTTCGTTGATTTTGTACTTATTTAGCGTCCATTGAGTTTCTCGATTGACGCTCTGAAAATTCAAATAACCTTTTTTAAACGGATGCAATACCGGAAATAGTAGACGAGTATTTTGCTCTTTTAAGCTATCAATAATAGGTGAGGTATCAATTTCACCATCATTAGTTAAATATAACGCGATAGTTTGTTGAGCACTTACAATTGATAACAGTCTATCTCTTAATGCGAAAGAGGCTGTGCGCTGTTGCTCATCGCTCAACGAATTACGACGTTGGCGAATAAGAGTTCGTAATTGTTGACGAGTATCCATTTTAAACGTTATTCACTGACGGTATAGCTTTTAATGACTAAGTCGTATTGCTCAACACCTTTTTTCATTCGCCATAAACGAGCAAGGGTAAAGTTTAACTCAGGAATAAACCAAGCGTGTTGTGCGTAAAACTTTTTGTCATCGTAAATTCTAGCGATTTTAACCGCTTTAAAACGACCAAAGCCTGTACTTATAAGTTCTTCACCAATAACTTCAAAATTATAATCACGTAATTTGCCATTATTTGTTACCACAGTGTAGTCAAATAGCTTTTTACCGTTTATCAAATCTAACTGAATTTGAGCGTGCAATGACATTTCGTCTTGCCATCCCAGTTGCCAGGTTTCAGGCGCTGCATCTTTCCTTGCTTTGGGATTAATGACTAATGAATTGTCTTTGTTGAATAGAATATTGATTTCATCGTCAGAGCCAGTACCAGAACGATTAAATTGATAAGAACTTGGCACAACTTGCTCATCTTGAACAGAAAATACGCTAGTTTCTTTTCGTCTATCCGAGAAAATGAGCCATTTAAGCTCACTTTCTAGTGATAAAGAATATTGGTTGTTTGCCTGTCTTTCTAATCTTCTTTCGCCTTGACCTAAGCGATCGCCTTGTCGATACATGTCATAAACAGCAACAAAAGGCTTAATTGTTTCAGAGTGCTTAACTGTATCGTTAGATACCTCAGTGGCACTAGTAAAAAAACTAGACATGAGTGTTACACAACTCAAAACTAAAGAAGAGAGGACTGCAGTACGACCATTATTCATCATTCGCATAACCTTGTTCTGGTAAAAGAGAGTTGTCTAAATATACGCCATCTGATTGTAAACGTAACCTTTTTTCACATAGCCATTTAACAACAAGTGGATAAATGAGGTGTTCTTGAACATGTACACGCTGCGCTAAGCTATCCGCGTCATCATCGCTAAATACAGGTACTTTTGCTTGTAAGATGACAGGACCACCATCTAATTGTTCGTTTACAAAATGGACGCTACAACCATGCTCTTCGTCACCGGCGTCAAGCGCTCGTTGGTGCGTATTCAAGCCTTGATATTTAGGTAGTAACGACGGGTGTATGTTAACCAAACGTCCTGTAAACGTATCAACAAATTTAGCGGTAAGAATGCGCATGAAACCAGCTAGAATAACAACGTCGGGTTGGTAGCTTTCAATCGTAGCTGCCAATACCTCATCGTATGCTTCTCTCGTTTCAAACTGTTTATGATCAACCACTTGATTATCAATGTTGTGCAATTTAGCTCGTTCTAAACCATATACATCGGCTTTATTGGAGATAACTCCAACAACTGAGCCAGGTATTCTCCCAGCTTCAGATGCATCAACAATAGCCTGTAAGTTAGAGCCGTTACCTGAAATCAGCACGACTATTCTTGCTTTGTTAGCTGTCACTAATTACGCCTCGATTATTTCTACTTGTTCTTCAGCGTCAGAAGCGCTTTGAATTTCACCAATGTGCCAGGCATTTTCACCGGCGTCTTTTAATATTGACAAACTTTTCTCTAAATCGTTCCCGTCAACAGCAATAATCATTCCTACGCCACAGTTAAAAGTACGATACATCTCGTGGCGATCTATGTTGCCATTTTCTTGTAACCAATCAAATACAGCAGGCCATTGCCACGATGACTCATTGACAACCGCTTTTGTTAATTCAGGTAATACGCGCGGAATATTTTCCCAAAAACCACCACCAGTAATATGTGAAAGAGCGTGCACATCAACCTGTTTAAGCAGCTCAAGTACAGGCTTAACATAAATTTGAGTAGGAGCCATTAAGTGATCCGCAAGGGGTTTGCCATGAAAATCAGCTGATAAATCAGCGTTGGCTACTTCAATTACTTTACGAACTAGTGAGTAACCATTTGAATGTGGGCCTGATGAACCCAGTGCTATTAGTTGATCACCCGGTTTCACTTTTGTGCCATCTATAACTTTTGATTTTTCAACAACACCAACACAAAAACCAGCCATGTCATAGTCGTCGCCTTCGTACATACCCGGCATTTCAGCAGTTTCACCACCAATTAGTGAACATCCAGATAGCTCACAGCCGTCGGCAATGCCACTAACTACATCGGCTGCAACATCGACATTTAATTTACCTGTTGCGTAATAATCTAGAAAAAATAAAGGTTCTGCACCTTGAACTATAAGATCATTTACACACATTGCCACTAAATCAATACCAACTGTGTCATGCTTTTTTAAGTCGATAGCGAGTCGTAATTTTGTACCAACGCCATCGGTACCTGCGACTAAAAGAGGCTCTTTGTAACCAGTCGGTAATTGGCATAGTGCGCCAAATCCGCCTAAGCCGCCCATAACTTCTGGGCGTCGTGTGCGTTTTACAGCGCCTTTAATACGTTCTACTAGAGCATTGCCTGCGTCTATATCTACACCAGCGTCTTTGTAACTTAATGATTGATTATTGCTCAATTTCATGTCCTCAAAAGTGGGGTGGTAATGGCTACGGTGAAAAATACTATCGTAAATTTATTCACTTGTATGCCGTCATTCTTGGTACTGCTTTAAAAATAGGTTTTTTAACAATGTTGCACCGGGGCCCAATTGGTTCGGTGTGGGTGTTACTAAATGTGTAAGCACGCTTTTTTCACGAGCTGATGTTAATTGAATTGGTGTAATATTTCCTTGTTCAACTTCGTGTTTTGCCAAATGCGTTGGTATCCAACAAAATCCGGTTCCGCGCTTCAATATTTCAATAGCTTGAAAAAAGTTACTGACAGTCCAGCGTTGTTCGGCTTTGAGCCAACCGCCACTTTCTTCCGGCTTTTTCGAGCTGTCACTGATAACAATTTGTAGCTCTTGGGTTAATTCTTCTATATCAACTTCCGTTCGCTCAGCCAACGAATGTGATTTACCGCAGTATGCGATAAAAGAAACAGTTTCCAACGTTTCAGCCGAATAACCTTTAGGAATAACACCGCCAATAATCACTAAGTCTGCGCTATGTTCTAAAATACGCTCTTTTGTGCCCGTTAATACCTCATCGGCAATACGAACTCGGGTGCCACGCGCTTGCGGATAAAACTCTTCTAATGCGGAATACAGTTTTTCTTTGGGATGAATAGTTTCACATGCGATGGTTATTTCTGGCTCCCAACCTGATGTCATATTGTCAGCAAGCTGTTCCAATTCTTCAACGTTTTGGGTCAATAGACGAGAGCGACGCAGCATTACTTCACCTTCTTTAGTTAAGTAAGCTTTTCTTCCTTTAACTTCCAGAAGTTGAACACCTAGTGTGTGTTGTAATTTAGAAACTGCGTGGTTGAGGCTAGATTGGCTTTTGTTTAATGCATCACCCGCCTGAGCATAACCTCCAAAGTCAACTACCGCTTGTAAAATTCTCCATTGCTCGATAGTTGATTTTGGACGGTAAAGAGGCATCGTAATTCCTTAAGCGTTCGCGACAAAAATAGCGCGAAGAGGAGCGGGATAACCCTCAATCGTTTTGTTGGGGTCGTTTGGATCTAGGAAGTCTTCTAATGACTCGGTATCTATCCAGTCTGTTTTGCGCTGTTCATCTAAGGTTGTTTGATCTATGTTAACGAGGCGAATATTGCTAAACCCTACTTTTTTAAGCCAACCTTCCAGGGCTTTTGCACTTGGTATAAACCAAACGTTTCTCATTTTGGCATATCGATCATCAGGAACAAGAACCGTGTTTTCGTCACCTTCAATAATTAGTGTTTCTAAAATAAGTTCTCCACCTTTTACCAACTGCGCTTTGAGTTGTTGTAAAAAGTCGATAGGTGATTTGCGATGATATAGTACGCCCATTGAAAATACCGTATCAAATGATTTGAGTGGTGGTAAGTCATCTACGCCAAGTGGTAGAAGGTTTACGGTCGGGTCTTGAATAAAATGTTGAACAGCCATAAATTGGGCGAAAAACAACTGCGTTGGATCAATACCCACTACAAATTTAGCCCCAGCACCTTTCATACGCCATAAGTGGTATCCGCTACCGCAACCAACATCTAATACAAATCGGTCCGTTAAATCTGAAATATAAGGCGCTAAACGCTCCCATTTAAAGTCAGAGCGCCATTCTGTGTCTACATGAATGTCGTGGATATGATAAGGGCCTTTTCGCCAAGGCTTAAGTTGCATTAAGTGATGGATGGTTTTTTTCTTTAAGCCCTCAGGCAAGGCTTCCGCACCTAATACTTCTACCCGATTAGACAGGTTGATCTTGGCCGGTGTTAAACAAGGAAGCAGATCGATATTTTTCATCCATAGCTTATATTCGCCATGCAGATTAGAGCTATGCCAATCGTTCAATTGTTTTGGTAATGACTCTAACCAATGAGATAGTTGATTTTGAGCTATTTGTGCGTAGAAGCCGTTAAAAATATCAGTCATGCGTGTAGCGATTCACTTTTAATTCACACGTTATTTTTTGATACCAATAAAAGAACCGAAGTTAAAACATTGATACCAACTTGAAACATGGTTAAAACCCACGTTTGATAATCTAGTTAAATGCGCTTGAAATGAATCAACTTTCATAACATTTTCAATCGCACTTCGTTTTTGACTGATCTCTAATTCGCTGTAACCATTAGCACGTTTAAAATCGAGATGTAATTCGTTGAGAGAATCATTAATTTTCACATCATCAAAAATAAACTTTTCAGACAAAATAAAGATGCCACCAGGCTTTAATCCAGCGTAGATTCTTTTTAATAAATCTAGCCTTTGTTCCTGAGGGATGAATTGTAAGGTAAAATTCATCACAACAACAGATGCATTTGCAATTTCTATGTCTTTTATATCAGCACAGACAATTTCTACCGGCACATCAGACTTGAATGAGTTTACATGTAATCTGCAGCGCTCAACCATGGCTTCACTATTATCGACACCAATAATATTGCAAGCTTTCGCGTCGACGAACTTGCGCATAGAAATTGTCGCGGCACCTAACGAACAGCCTAGATCATAAATAGTAGAGTTAGGTTGTTGATATTGTTTGGCTAATTGACCAATAGAACTAACAATAGTCGAATATCCTGGGACGCTGCGTTGGATCATGTCCGGAAATACTTCTACTACCGAACGGTCAAATGTGAAATCTTTTACTTCTGCTTGAGGGCTCGCGTATATGTTGTCGCGCATATATAACCTAATTATTTAGTGGGCTAACTTTGCAATACTCTGCCGTGAATTTAAACAAATCGTTGAAAAATTAAACTTGGTTTTGCTGTGAAATTTTGTTACAACTACCATCATTACGGACAATTATAATAATAACTCAATAAGATTCCTACCACCAATGAAGTCGTTTTTAGCCAGGATTTTGCGCTTTACTCTTTTATTTGCTTTTTTTGTAGCGAACTATGCTGATGCTAACGACATATCGGTAACTAAAACTCCCCCTTTGAAAGTCGCAACATCAGTTGATCTTGTTCCATATTATTATGTTGATAAAGGCCAGCCTACTGGTTTAGTGGTGGATTTATGGAAACTATGGGCTCAAAAGACCAATCAAGATATTGAGTTTGTTGTTTCTGACTGGGAGAGTTCATTAGTGAATGTCACTAGTGGGTTGGCGGATGTTCACTCTGGGCTGGCTGTGCGATCAAATCGAGTCGACATTTATGATTTTGGACATGAAATCTATTCTGCGCCGGTAAATGTATATGTCCATAAAGATTTGCAGATGATTTCAAGCATTGAAGAACTAGAGCCGTTTTTGATGGGGGCAATAGCTGACTCTAACGCTCACCAATTATTACTCGACAAAAATCCTAAACTGTCTTTTAGATATTATGAAAGCTGGCAAGATATGCTTGAGGGAATCTATCGAGGCGAGATTAAAACGTTTGTTTCTTATGATTTTTTCGTTTTCCGTTATGAAGACCACTTAAGAATTAACGACCTTTTCCCTTCATATAAAAGCTTTAAAATAGGTGAGATTAAAACACAACTTGCTGTCACTAAGGGTAATATTGATTTACTTAATAAATTGAATGCAGGCTTTAGTCTTATTTCAGAGCAAGAACGCAAAGCACTGGATGATAAGTGGTTAGCTACTAAATCGCCAGACGACACCTTGTTACTAAGTTTGTCCGTAGGAGCCGAGCCTTTCATGGGCGTTAATGCCGACGGCAAACCCGTCGGTTTATTTGTTGATATGTGGAAATTGTGGTCGAATAAAACCAAGACCAAAATAAAGTTTGTTCCTAATACTGCGAAGTTGTCAATGAATGCGCTAAGAGAGGGGGTCACTAATATTCATATCGGATACCCCGAGAGTATGACAACCAATACAGGCTTGCCGCGCGCTAAACATTTATATTCAACAACGTCTACACTGTTTGTTTATGACACGTACGATTTTGATAAATCTATTGAGCAACTAAATGGTAAAAACATAGGGCTGTATGTTGGCTCTCCGTATCAAGAGCAATTTAAAGCCGCTTATCCGAAAATAAACGTTATTTTCTTTGATAACCTAGATGATGCAATAAACGCATCAATAGAAGGGCGCATCAGCGGGTTTATTAATTCTTCAATAATGACAAAATTGCGATTAGAAGAAAATAATATTCTAGAGCGATTCCAGCAAGTAACTGACGTTCGATATCAAGCAAAAATATACTCACTTGTAGGTGAAGCCGACAAATCCTTAATTAAAAAGGTTAACGATGGTTTTGATCTGATATCACAACAAGAATTTGTTGAAATAGAAAATCGTTGGATAAGTGACGTACAGTCTAGGTATTTCGGTGCTCGTCGAAGTCAGTTTTCGCTAAGTACAGATGAAAAAAAGTGGTTAAAAGATAACCCTAAAATGTCCGTTGCCATTGTCGAAGATTGGAAGCCTTATGAGTTTGTTAATGAGGACGGTGAAATTTCTGGCATCAGTCGCGATATGTTCGCTATAGCAACAAAGCTAACCGGGCAAGAGTACGAGTTTAAGGTGTATCCAACTTGGGATGAACTTTACGAAGATTTTACGAGTGGTAAAGTAGACATTGTCGCTAATATAACAGCGTCAGATGAGCGCAGAGCATTTGCATATTTCACTTCGGCATATTGGCGAACGCCATGGTCAGTGGTTACTCACAAGTCTATAGACAATGTATCGAGTATAAAAAAGTTTTACGGAAAACGCCTTGCAATAATACAAGGTTATCAAATAATCAAAGAGATCCACGATAATCATCCGCAAGTTATTATTCATGTCGTAAAAGATTTTGATGAAGCAAATGAATTGTTAAAAGCGGGTGTTATTGACGGAATACTTGATTTAATGACAATCGCAGCACATTACGTTCAAGACAACTCATTGTATCAATTTAAAATTCATGGTTTTGAAGACTTAGGAAGTGATAATGCTCACATTGGGGTGAGAAAGCCACTTAGTATTCAAGGCAGAATTTTAGATAAGGTTGTGCAATCTATGTCAGAAACCGACATAGAAGATATTCTGAAAAAATGGAATAAAGTGGATGTGGTCGCATTTGCAGGTATAAGAGCAGAAATTTACTGGCGTAATATCACTATCGCGATAGGCATAGCATCAATCATTATTCTAATTGTTTTGATATGGAATCGACGTTTAAAAAGTGAAATATTATTACGTCAAAAAGCGGAAGAAAAGCTAAGACATTTAGCGTCACATGACCCAATGACAGGATTACCAAACCGCTCACTATTAATAGATAGACTTAAGCAGTCGATGTCACATCATTCTCGTAATAACAAAAATATTGCCATATTGTTTCTCGATTTAGATGGTTTTAAACAGGTGAATGACAGTTTCGGTCACGACGTTGGTGATGAGTTACTTACTCAGATAAGTGAAAGGTTAAAGGGGCTGGGACGAAATTCCGACACAGTTGCGAGATTTGGTGGTGATGAATTTGTAATGCTGGCCACTAACATGGACGATGTGAATCAAGCAACAAAAGTTGCTGAAAAAATTATTTCAGAATTAAGCACACCGTTTGTTTTATCCAGAGCAACGGTCAATATTGGTGTATCAATTGGTATTTCACGATATCCACAGAATGGCCATGATGCAACGAGTCTAATTAAAGCAGCCGATGACGCCATGTACGCTGTTAAAGCAAACGGTAAAAACAGTTATCAATTTGCGTAACTTAATTTGCACAAAGGCGATTTCAATCGGTGACATTGCCTTTCAAATCCTTATAATGTCTGCCACTTTTTAGATCAATATTTCTATTGGTCTTGTCACAAAATTCAACTTTTTAATAATAGGTTAAATATGCGTTCTCATTATTGTGGTCAACTCAACAAGAGTTTAGTAGATCAAGAAGTCACTTTATGTGGTTGGGTTAACAAACGTCGCGACTTAGGTGGCTTAATTTTCATTGATATGCGTGACCGTGAAGGTGTTGTGCAAGCCGTGATTGATCCAGATGAAACTGCTATTTTTGATGCTGCAAACAAATTACGTAATGAATTTTGTATCTCGATTACAGGTGTTGTTCGTGCACGTCCTGATAGCCAAGTAAATAAAGACATGGCAACCGGTGAAGTTGAACTTTATGTTAAAGATTTAACTATTTTAAACGCGTCTGCGCCATTACCATTAGATTTTAATCAAGAAAACTCAGAAGAAGCTCGTCTTCGTTACCGTTATCTTGACTTACGTCGTCCTGTAATGAATCAGCGACTTCAGTTCCGCTCAAAGGTAACTAGTGCCGTTCGTCGTTTTCTTGATGACAATGCATTTTTAGACATAGAAACGCCAATTCTAACTAAAGCAACCCCTGAAGGCGCCCGTGACTATTTAGTACCAAGTCGTACGCACAAAGGTGAGTTTTTTGCTTTACCACAGTCACCTCAGCTGTTTAAACAGTTGTTAATGGTTGCTGGTTTTGACCGTTATTATCAAATTGTAAAATGTTTCCGTGACGAAGACTTGCGTGCTGACCGTCAGCCAGAATTTACTCAAATCGATATTGAAACGACGTTTATGTCTGGTAAAGATGTAATGTCTTTAACTGAAAAAATGGTTCGTTCTGTATTCAACGAGTTGTTGTCTGTTGATCTTGGCGAGTTTCCGTCGATGACTTATGCAGAAGCGATGCGTCGTTTTGGTTCTGATAAGCCAGACTTACGTAACCCACTAGAGCTAGTTGATGTAGCTGATATTTTAAAAGATGTTGATTTTAAAGTTTTCAGTGGCCCAGCAAATGACGAAAAAGGTCGTGTTGCGGTTATTAAAGTACCAGGCGGTGCGGCAATGACTCGTAAACAAATAGACGGCTATACAGAGTTTGTTGGCAAGTATGGTGCTAAAGGCATGGCTTGGATTAAAGTTAATGATGTTGCAGCCGGTTTAGAGGGCTTGCAGTCACCAATCGTTAAGTTCTTAAATGCAGACGTTGCTGCACAGATTATAGAACGCTCAGAAGCAAAAGATGGTGACATTTTATTATTCGGTTCTGACACTTACAACACAGTAACAGACGCGCTTGGTGCGTTAAGACTTAAGCTAGGCGAAGACTTCGGCTTAGTTGAAGACAAGTGGGCACCGTTATGGGTTGTTGATTTCCCTATGTTTGAAGAATTGGAAGGTGGAGCATTAACACCTCTTCATCATCCATTTACTGCGCCAAGCAATATGACACCAGCGGAATTAGCAGCAAATCCAGTTAATGCGATTTCAGATGCTTACGACATGGTACTTAATGGCTGTGAGTTAGGCGGTGGTTCTGTTCGTATACACAATCAAGACATGCAAGCTGAAGTATTCAAGCTTTTAGGTATAAGTGATGAAGAAGCTGAAGAGAAGTTCGGTTTCTTATTAGATGCATTACAATACGGTGCTCCACCACACGCAGGTTTAGCGTTTGGATTGGATCGCATGGTAATGCTAATGGTTGGTGCAGATTCTATTCGCGATGTTATGGCGTTCCCGAAAACATCAACTGCGGCATGTCCATTAACTTCTGCACCAGGTTTAGCCAATCCAGAAGCGCTTGTTGACTTAGGCATTTCTGTATTACCTAAGGTAGATAAAACCAAAGCTACTGACGAAGCTAAGTAAAGGTATACGTCATGCCCGTTATTCTCGGTATCGATCCAGGTTCACGAATTACGGGCTACGGCATTATTCGGCAACAGGGGGCGAAATTCACCTATTTAGGTAGTGGATGTATTCGAACTCCTGATGCTGACTTATCAATAAAATTAAATACCATTTTTAATGGTCTCAGCGAAATAATCCAACAATATCAGCCAGAAACCTTTGCTATAGAGCAAGTGTTTTTAGCGCACAATCCTGACTCAGCATTAAAACTAGGCCAAGCCCGCGGCGCCGCTATTGTAGCTGCTACTCAGGGTAACTTACCTGTTTTTGAATACTCGGCTCGTCAAATTAAACAAGCGGTTGTAGGCACAGGCGCTGCCGACAAAGCGCAAGTTCAACATATGGTCCAGCAAATATTAAAGCTATCTGGAAAACCACAAGCTGATGCGGCCGATGGCCTAGCTGTTGCTATTTGTCATGGTAATACCAACCAAAGTTTAATCAATATGGCTGGCGTTGCTAAAAAAACTGTACGTGGTCGTTTACGTCGTTAAAAATGCTGTGTATATTTACAGTTATTGATAGTTCAAATAAGCAAATTATATGATTGGAAGACTTTTAGGCACGGTTGCAGATAAACAAGCACCTGACTTATTAATTGACATTAATGGTGTTGGCTATGAAGTGCAGCTACCTCTTACTAGCTTTTACGAACTGCCAGACATTGGCCAAACAGCAACGGTTTATACTCACTTTGTGGTACGTGAAGACGCACAACTACTGTATGGTTTTAGTTCCAAGCAAGAGCGAGCTTTGTTCCGCTTATTGATTAAAGCAAACGGGGTTGGACCTAAGTTAGCATTAACCATCCTTTCAGGACTAACAGCAGAGCAGTTTGTGCAATGCGTAGAACATGATGATGTAACGACGCTTGTTAAGTTACCTGGGGTTGGTAAAAAAACCGCGGAAAGACTATTAATTGAGATGCGAGATCGAATTAAAGAGCTAAACATGGCCCCAACTAGCGAGCGAGCTATTGGTGGTGAAACGATCCGACCATTGATCCAAGCAAATGGGATGGACGATGCAATTTCAGCTCTGGTATCCTTAGGTTATTCCCCTCAACAAGCTCAAAAAGCCGTGAAATCTGTTTATACAGAAGGCGATGATAGTGAAGTTGTTATCCGAAACGCTCTTAAGAGTATGCTGTAGTAAAGCATAGTGATAGGTGTAACATGGAATCAATAAAATGATAGAAGCAGATCGCCTAGTAGGTGCAGTATCTTTTGGTGAAGATGAGGTTATCGACCGCGCCATTCGACCAAAAATGCTGGAAGACTACCAAGGGCAACCAACCGTAAAAGATCAGATGGAAATCTTCATCCAAGCGGCGAAAAATAGAAATGAAGCACTGGACCATTTGTTGATTTTTGGACCTCCAGGGCTTGGTAAAACAACGCTAGCAAATATTGTTGCTAATGAGATGGATGTTAGTATTAAAACAACGTCAGGCCCAGTGTTAGAAAAGGCAGGCGATTTAGCGGCATTACTAACAAACTTAGAAGAAAATGATGTTTTATTTATTGATGAAATTCATCGTTTGAGCTCTGTTGTTGAAGAGATTTTGTATCCTGCAATGGAAGACTATCAGTTAGATATAATGATAGGTGAAGGGCCAGCTGCGCGTTCTATTAAGCTTGATTTGCCTCCATTTACTCTTATTGGTGCTACAACGCGTGCCGGTGCTTTGACGTCACCGCTTCGAGACCGCTTTGGTATAGTGCAACGCTTAGAGTTCTATAAAGTCGCTGACTTAGCTCGAATTATAGAACGTAGTGCTGAGTGCCTTAACATGGAAATGACACCAAACGCAGCAATTGAAGTTGCTCGTCGCTCCCGAGGCACGCCTCGAATAGCTAATCGGCTGCTTCGCAGAGTACGCGATTTTGCTGACGTTAAAAGCGATGGCAAGGTTAATGATGATGTTGCTAAACAAGCACTAGATATGATCAATGTCGATAGCGAAGGATTTGATTATATGGATAAAAAATTGCTAGCAACCATGATAGAAAAATTTGATGGGGGGCCTGTAGGCTTAGATAATATCGCAGCCGCCATTGGAGAGGAACGAGACACAATTGAAGATGTTATTGAACCTTATTTGATTCAACAAGGTTTTTTACAGAGAACACCAAGAGGACGAATAGCCTCTCCTAGAGCTTATACACATTTAGGGTTTGATTTACCCAGTGAATAATTGAACGAGCATCTGCTCGTTTTTTTTTGCCAAACTCACGTTACAATGTGAAACCATAAATTTTAGGCAAAAAAAATGCCCATTCAAAATGAATGGGCGAAATAAGGAATAAATTCCAGGGAACATGAATAGGAGAAGAAAACTAATTCTTCGCTCTGAACAGGTTGTGTTCAGAAGATGCGCGCATTATAGAAGTTAGAGTAAATACTTCAAACAAGAAATTTTGCTTTTTTTAATTAGTTTTACTAATGCTGAATAGCTAGTTAAATTACAAAAGTTACGTAATTATATTTTATGAATGAGTTCTGTGTTATATAAAACAAGAGTTTGCGTTAGTTGGTGGTATTTTGAACAACTTGAATTTTATTAATGAATCGTCGAATGTTAGATTAATATTCATTAAATTTGCATATTATAAGAATTAGCAACATAAAAATATTTCTTAAAAGTTATAGAAGTGAGAATTTGTGCAAGAATTTAAAGTAAAAGTGTACTACGAAGATACTGACGCAGGTGGTATTGTTTACCATGCAAACTACTTAAAGTTCTGTGAAAGGGCAAGAACTGAGCTTTTACTGTCATTAGGTATTGAACAAGACGGCTATCTTAAGCAGAATATAGGTTTCGTAGTTAGCAATATGGCGATTGACTTTAAATTGCCCGCAACTTTGCATCAATCGCTAATGGTGCAAACAAAGATTTTAAAAATAAAGCGGGCGTCAATTGAATTTAGCCAAATCATATTAAATGAGCAGCAAAACATTGTGTTTCACGCCAATGTCATTGTTGCCTGTATTAATCCGGTAAAAGGAAAGCCAGTGGCAATTCCACCGGAAATTTTAGAGGTGTTAAAAAGTGCAAGCTGAAATTAGTTTTTGGGGATTGTTTTGGGAAGCTAGCTTTATAGTTAAGTTAGTAATGATAACACTGCTAGGATTGTCGATTAGCTCCTGGACAATTATCTTTCAGAGAAGGAAAGTTTTAGTTGAAGCAGAAAAACAAACTAAAACATTCGAAGATCGTTTTTGGTCTGGCGTCGACTTAAGTCGCTTGTATAGTGAAATTACAGCAAGACAATCGGTAAATGGATTAGAGTCTTTATTTAAAGACGGATTTAAAGAGTTCGCACGACTTAAGAAAAATAGCATTGGCACAGCTCAAGTTTATTTAGAAGGCACACACAGAGCTATGCGTGTTCGTTTATCTAGAGAAGTTGAAGATTTAGAGCGCCATTTAAGCTTTTTAGCATCTGTTGGCTCAATCAGTCCTTACATCGGTTTGTTTGGAACGGTTTGGGGTATTATGAATGCCTTTTTAGCATTAGGTGAAGTACAACAGGCAACATTAAACATGGTAGCGCCTGGTATTGCAGAAGCGCTTATTGCAACGGCAATGGGTCTTTTTGCCGCTATACCATCGGTTTTAGCCTATAACAGTTTTGCTCACAGAGTCGAAAAGCTAGAAGTAAGCTACGTAAACTTTACAGAGGAATTCTCAAATATTCTTCATCGTCAAGTAACTGCTAACGTAAATGCAACGGCTTAGACTATTATGAATACGCCAATTCGTCGTCGTAGAAAGCCTGTCGCAGAAATAAACGTGGTCCCATACATAGATGTTATGTTGGTGCTACTTATTATTTTTATGGTTACCGCCCCACTGGTGACTCAGGGTGTAAAGGTAGATTTACCTCAAGCCAACGCAGAGCCACTAGAAGATGATAGTAAGTCACCCATTATTGCTTCAATAGATGCGCAAGGTCAGTACTTTGTTTCTACAGGTGATAGTGAAAGTGACGAGCCAATGTCGGCTACCGATGTTGCTGTTATTGTCGCTGCGCAATTAAAAATCGATCCGTTAACGCCTGTTGTTGTGAAAGCGGATAGAACTATCCCTTACAACAATGTTATCGAATTGATGGTATTGTTACAAAGAGCCGGGGCTCCTTCCGTTGGTTTAATGACGGAGCCTGCTCAAAAATGATCAACAAAACCTATTCACCATTTATCGCTATGTCAATTGGGTTGCATATAATTTTTGCCATCGTATTAGTGTTAAGTTTTAATTTTTCACCTCCTGCAGTTAAACCAGAAAAAGCACCGGAGATTTCGGCAATTGATGCTGTGGTAATTGACGCTGCTGCGCTAGAACAGCAAGTAAACAAAGTTAAGCAACAACAAGCCGATAAAAAAGCAGCAGAAGAGAAGCGCGTTCGAGAGCTAGAAGAACGTGCAAACAAAGCTAAACAGGACTTAACCAAATTAAATCGTGAGCAAAAACAAAGCGAGAAAGAAGCCAAAGAAGCGAAACGAAAAGCAGAATTAGAAAAGAAAAAAGCGATTGCGGAAAAGAAAAAAGCAGATGCTGAGCAGAAAAAAGCAGAACAAGCCAAGCAAGAGCGTATAAAGCGTGAAGCGGAAGCTAAAAAAGCCAAAGATGCAGCAGCAAAAGCTAAACAACAAAAAGAAGCCGAACAAAGAGCCGCTGCTAAAGCCGAGGCTGAAAGAAAGCAACGTGAAAAAGAAGCTGCAGAAGCCGCTGAAAAAGCACGCAAAGCAAAAGAAGCAGAAGAGAAAGCAAAAGCCGAAAAGCTGAAACGTGAACAAGAAGCTCGTGAAAAAGCATTGCAAGAGAAAATGATGCAAGAGCAATTAGCTCGAGAACAAAGTGTGCGTCAACAAGCTCGCCAAAAGGTAGTGATGTCAGAAGTTCAAAAATATAAAGCGTTGATATCATCGAAAATTCAACAGAACTTTCTTACTGACCCGAGCATGAAAGGTACGTCTTGTCGTTTGAACATAAGGTTGGCATTTAGTGGGTTAGTTACGAAAGTAACGATTCTAGAAGGCCAAAACAACACCTGTAAAGCCGCCGAAAGAGCAGTACTAAAGGCTGAAACTTTGCCAGTGTCAAAAGAAGAAGACGTATACCAGCAATTAAAAGATATTAATCTAACCGTGGAGCCTGAACGTTAATGATTCAAAAATTTACTATAGCGCTGATGTTTGTCAGTTTATTGATTAGCCAAGCCGCTAAAGCTTCATTAGAAATTGTAATTACCGAAGGTATTGACAGTGCGCGACCGATTGCCATTGTTCCCTTTAAATATGAGGGTACAGCTGAGCTCCCGTTAAGGATCTCTGAGATTATAGCGGCCGATTTAATGCGTAGTGGTAAATTTAAACCTATTGCGTTAGATGAAATGCCACAAATGCCAACAAAAGACGAAGAAGTCGATTACGGCTCATGGGCGTCATTGGATGTAGAAGCTGTTCTAGTTGGTACTATTCAAGATCATTCACCCGATAGATTTCTTGTCAGTTTCGAACTAATTGATGTTTTACGTGGCCAAATTACTGGCGGAACGGTACAGGCACTTGTTAATGGCAAGCTAGTTGAAACCAAAGATCATATTTTAGATAACCGTCAAGTTACCATAGGCTCTAAACAGTTTCGTCGTTATGCACATCGCATCAGCGACTTAGCTTACGAAAAACTCACTGGCGAACGAGGTGCTTTTTTAACAAAAATTGCCTACGTTACGGTAAATCACGGCGACGAATATGTTTATAAGCTTATTGTTGCTGATTACGACGGTGCTAACGAACAAGTTCTGCTTCGTTCAAAAGAACCACTTATGTCGCCTTCATGGTCACCAGACGCTAGCAAGCTGGCTTACGTAACATTTGAAAACAATCGTTCTCAAATTTACGTTCAAGATATCTACACAGGTACACGCCAACTGATTACATCTTACGAAGGAATAAATGGCGCTCCTCAATGGTCTCCAGATGGCAATAAACTAGCTTTAACGTTGTCAAAAGATGGTAACCCTGAGTTATACGTTTTAGAGTTAAATAACAAAACATTAACGCGATTAACCAGACATAGAGCTATTGATACGGAGCCGAGTTGGTCACCAGACGGTAAATATATTGTATTCAGCTCAGAACGGGGTGGTAATGCTCAACTTTATAGCGTAAATTTGGACACTAAGCGTATAAAACGGTTAACATTTGACGGTGAGATGAACTTAGGTGGATCAATAACACCTGATAACAATCATCTTGTTATGGTTAATCGAACGCAAGGTAATTATCATATTGCCAAAAAGGAATTGGAGTCAGGGAATTTTCAAATACTGACTAAAACTCGTTTAGATGAAAGTCCAAGTATTGCACCAAACGGGTCGATGATAATTTACAGTACTATGCATGGCAGTGGTCAAGTGCTAGCCTTGGTTTCTATTGATGGTCGTTTTAAGGCTAGATTACCGGCATCAAGCGGACAAGTAAAAAGCCCTGCATGGTCACCATTTTTAAAATAATAAACGTTTGGAATAAAACGTTAGTTCTAACAACGATTTGTGAATAAAAAGGAAACAAAGAATGCAATTTAGCAAAATTACTAAAGGTCTTTTGATCGCTATCCCAGCTCTTGTTTTAACAGCTTGTGGTTCAAGCTCAGTTGTTAACGATGAAAGCAAAGCGGCGACTAATTCAGCTTCTGAAACAGTTCAATCTGAAGGTATGGGCCAAAATGCAGCTGCAGTTGAAGTTGCAACTGTAGAAAAAGTTCAAACTGTTGAAGAAATGCAACAAGCTAAATTTGAAGCATTACGTCAAGAGCAAACAGTTTACTTTGACTTTGACGATTCAAAAGTTGACGCTAAATACTTAGAATTACTACAAGCACACGCTGACTACCTAATCAAAAACCCTAACCAAACGGTTATGGTTGAAGGTCACTGTGATGAGCGTGGCACGCCTGAGTACAACATTGCTCTTGGTGAGCGTCGTGCAAAAGCAGTTGCAACATACCTACAAAATTTAGGTGTTATGCAAAGCCAAATCTCTACTGTATCTTACGGTGAAGAAAAACCTCTTGATTTAACTCGTACTCAAGAAGGTTTTGCTAAAAACCGTCGTGCAGTTTTAGTTTACTAATAAAAATAGAAGCGACAGTCTATGAGATTATCTCTTTTGGCCGTTCTTCTTGCTAGCGGTGCATCTATTGCAGATGCACCCGTTACTGACCTGAGCAATAATAGTCAGTTAACCGAGCAAGTTACTCAACTTAAACGCCTTATACAGGCGCGTGGTGCAGCTCAAGTCAATTTGCAACAGCAAATTAATGATCTTCAAGATGAAGTTAGTGAGTTACGTGGCGTAACTGAAACGCACACTTATAAGCTAGAACAAATTGTTGATCGACAGCGTGAGCTTTATCTAGAAATCGAACGTCGTTTAAGTAACGTTCAGCAAGTCGCTCCAGAAGTTGTAGAGCCTGTTGTTGAAAATACTAAAGATGAACAATACGGCGGCTCGTTAAGCGAAAACGAAGCGTATGATCAAGCGGTAAATTTGATCTTGAAAGAACGTCGTTACGACGATGCGATTCCTGCGTTTCAAACATTTATCGATCAGTTTCCGAAATCTATCTACATTCCAAATGCGCATTATTGGTTAGGTCAGCTATTATTTAATAAAGCAATGTATCCAGAAGCACAATCGCATTTTGATAAGGTAATTCGTCTTTACCCGGATTCTAATAAACGCAGTGATGCTTTATTAAAACAAGGAACAGTTTTGCAGAAATTAGGCGATTCAGCCGGTGCAAAAAAATTATTCCAACAGGTAGTGGATGAGTACCCAGAATCTAACTCTGCAAATTTAGCAAGGTCTAGACTGTTAAGTCAGGGCTAGAAAAGTATGTTTTTTAACGCTTTTGTCCAATTATTAGACGAAAGCGCTTAAAATTAAATTATTTTCAAAATATACTTGCACTGAATAATTAAATAAGTATTATATGCGCCCGCAGCAACGGAATGACTCGTCACTCTGATGCTGTACAAAAATTGTGGGTCATTAGCTCAGTTGGTAGAGCAGTTGACTTTTAATCAATTGGTCGATGGTTCGAATCCATCATGACCCACCACTTTTTTTGTCCTGTTTGATGGGTCATTAGCTCAGTTGGTAGAGCAGTTGACTTTTAATCAATTGGTCGATGGTTCGAATCCATCATGACCCACCATCAGACAGAAAGGTAATAAGAAGTACATCCCTAGAGTGGGTCATTAGCTCAGTTGGTAGAGCAGTTGACTTTTAATCAATTGGTCGATGGTTCGAATCCATCATGACCCACCACTTCTAGGATATACCCACCAAAGGTATATCAAATATCCTCAAGTTTTATATATTCGTTATCCCAACACCTTACTAAAAATTAATATTTCAGAATTGTTATCAAAGCCTTATTCTCGTGACATTTACGTTACAGCAAGTATAATGTCGACCATTATTTTTAGCAGTTATTTTAGGCCTATGAACCCTACAGAATCAGCATTAGCAAGCGTTATCCCGTCGGCAACAACTGACTATCCGTTTCCGCCAAAGCCAGCTTCTTTAAGTGAAGTAGAAAAGGCGGAATACCGTGAACGTATTAAATCGTTATTAAAAGAAAAAAATGCAGTACTAGTTGCTCATTACTACACAGATCCAGAGATTCAGGCATTAGCTGAAGAAACTGGTGGTTGTGTTGCAGACTCTTTAGAAATGGCTCGATTCGGTAATCAACACCCAGCAAGCACCTTGATCGTTGCTGGTGTTAAGTTTATGGGCGAGACAGCTAAAATTTTAACACCTGAAAAAACAGTATTAATGCCAACACTAGAAGCGACTTGTTCGTTAGATCTAGGTTGTCCTGCCGATAAGTTTAGCGAGTTTTGTGATCAACACCCTGATCATACGGTTGTCGTTTATGCGAATACATCAGCGGCTGTTAAAGCTCGTGCCGATTGGATTGTTACCTCAAGTATTGCACTAGAAGTTATTGAGCATGTAGAGAGCGAAGGAAAACCAATTATATGGGGACCTGACCGTCACCTAGGTGGCTACATATCGAAACAAACGGGCGTTGATATGTTGTTATGGAATGGCGAGTGTATCGTTCATGATGAGTTCAGCGCCAAAGCATTAAAAGATTTAAAGAACGTGTATCCAGAAGCCGCGGTATTGGTTCACCCAGAATCGCCTGCGTCAGTAGTCGAGTTAGCAGATGCCGTTGGTTCAACCTCACAGTTAATTAATGCCGCTAATGAAATGGCAAACGATACCTTCATTGTGGCTACTGACCGAGGTATCTTTTACAAGATGCAGCAGTTAAACCCTGATAAGACCTTTATTGAAGCCCCAACCGCTGGTAACGGCGCAACATGTAAAAGCTGTGCTCATTGTCCTTGGATGGCAATGAACGGCTTAAAAGCGATTGAAGCTGCTTTAACAGACGCAAATGGTCATGAAGTTTTTGTTGACGAAAAGCTTGCAGAAGAGGCAATGAAACCGCTAACTAAAATGCTTAACTTTGCGGCAAAAAACAAAGTAGCACTAAAGGGTAATGCTTAAGTTTTATTTAAAGCTCATGTAAAAGTCTTTTGCTAGGTTAAACTACAGATTATACAAAGACCGACTCTACGTCGGTTTTTTTATACCTGCTGAAAATAATACCGAGAAGATTAACTAGACTGAAGGTTTAGATAAAGCGTTAGGTTTTAGATGAAGTTCACAATATAACTTGTTAACATGCATAAAAATTTCAACTGGTAAGATGAGTTGACTAGGGTGATGTATCCTAGTGAATGGAGAATATAGAGATGGCAAAACCAAACAAAACCATGGGCATATATAAAAAGTTATTAAACTGGCCTTTTGGTAAACAAATATTTTCAAAACTAATTTGCAGAATGGCACCGTATTTTGGGACTGTTAAGCCTTTCGTATCAGATTTAAAAGAGCACGAATGTACGGTAATGATAAAAAAGGCCCATCGCGTTCATAACCACATTAAAACCGTGCACGTTATCGCTATTTGTAATGGCCTTGAAATGGCAATGGGAGTAATGGCAGAAGCGTCTATCCCTAAAAACCTACGCTGGATTCCAAAAGGAATGAGTGTGAACTACACAGCGAAAGCGGGTACTGACATTAAATGTGTTGCAAAAGTTGACGCAGAAGCTTGGAAACCAGGTGACATGCCTGTTGAAGTTAAAGCTTACGATACTAATGGCATTGTGGTTGTGGAAGGTTATATAAATCTTTGGATATCAGAAAAACCCAAAAAGTAATAGTTGAACACAAATAGCTGTGTTTATTTAAAAACAGCTATTTCATTCCTTAGTTTATTTATCTGTGTGATAAATCATCAGTTAATAGCTTTGTCGCGTTAACCACTTGCCTAAGTTGGTTAAAATGAATAGACTAGCGCAGCTTTATAAAAAGCTAGATTGTCTGCGAACAATCAACCTGCGGAGAGGTGGCTGAGTGGCTGAAGGCGCACGCCTGGAAAGTGTGTTTAGGGTAAAACCTAACGAGGGTTCGAATCCCTCTCTCTCCGCCAGCATTAAAAAGAACCAGCCCAATAGGCTGGTTTTTTAATGCCTCGAGATAGGGGTGAGAACCCGAGTAGAGGTTCGACTAAATTGCCGGGAGCAATTTAGAACAGCTTCAGCTGGCCCGAAGGGTAAAAGACAGGAGTCTTTTATAATCCCTCTCTCTCCGCCAGCATTAAAAAGAACCAGCCCAATAGGCTGGTTTTTTAATGCCTCGAGATTGGGATGAGAACCCGAGTAGAGGTTCGACTAAATTGCCGGGAGCAATTTAGAACAGCTTTAGCTGGCCCGAAGGGTAAAAGACAGGAGTCTTTTATAATCCCTCTCTCTCCGCCAGCATCAAAAAGAACCAGCCCAAGAGGCTGGTTTTTTAATGCCTCGAGATTGGGATGAGAACCCGAGTAGAGGAAAATTAAAATTAATACAAATAGGAAATCGACGAAGAGCAGAGCAAAAGGTAAAAAAATAAAAGGCTGCAGTGACTAAGGCAGCCTAATAAAATTGAAAATATAGTTACGTTGTTAACGACAACGTGGGAACTTAATTACAGCCTGTTAAAGTCGCTGTGATTGTCGGCTTAGTATCAACGGCTGTTGGTGCAATATAAGTAATGAAACAATCACCAGTAGTAATTGGTACATTGTTAATTTTTTGGCCTGCACCACTTTGAGATAATTTAGCAGAAGTTAGTACTACACGTTGTGGGCCATTTCGCGTTGACCAAGCCCATTCAGTTGCAAAATCATCGCTCATCGCCAGTGTAATACCTGTAGCACGGTCATCACTTGGATAGCCATACTCAGTATTAATATCACCAGTTCCATCGCCATCAATGTCAACAGAGCCAGTTTCCAACTTGTTTACACCTTGAATGATTGACTTTGAATACACTAAATCAGATGCTGATTTCAGCGTGCCAACCATACTATTTAATGTTGCCTTATGTGTGTCACCTGTCAGGTTCAAAAACTTTGGTGCGGCGGTAACAGCCAAAATTCCCAAAATAACAATGACGATAATAAGTTCTATTAATGTAAAACCATGCTGTTTGTTCGTTTTATTCACTGCTTTCCCTACTACTTGAAATGAAATTTTTTAATAGGTTATCAGTAATTAAACCAACTTAAAATCAATACTTAGATTTTGATTAGCGGGGGACGGTAATACCGAGGACACCTAGCTGACTTGAATAGGGGACAGGCAGATTACTTAAGGTGTAAAGGCGGATTATTTAAGGTGTAGACAGATTACTTAGGGTGTAGGTAGGTTGCTATAGATGCAGGTCGATTTCTTGTTAGGCAGATATAAAAAATCCCACTCACAGAAACCTATGAATGGGATTGTAATACGTTAAAACGTACTAATTACAAGGCTGATTAGATACAAACGATCTTGTCAGCTTGTGGGCCTTTAGGGCCTTGAGAAACAGTGATTTCAACACGTTGGCCTTCAGCCAAAGTTTTGAAGCCATCGCTAGCAATTGCGCTGAAGTGAGCAAACACGTCAGGACCAGACTCTTGTTCGATAAAACCAAAGCCTTTTGCTTCATTAAACCATTTAACTGTACCAGTAGTAGTAGACATAATAGATATCCTAAAAATTTTTAAAAATGCGCCTCAAATAGGCATTACACAGGAAGAAAACATATATTTAACTTGAGGATAACGCGAAGATTTAAAAATAAAACAACGTGGTACGAACAAATAAACAGGGTTTTCTGTAAACCCGATAACAAGGAGAATAACAGCTATTCTATCGATAGCAAGGCTTTTCTTTAATAACTACGTTAAACCCCCCAAGGGTTAAAGTCAGTTGAACGTTTTTGTCTAATGGCTCTAGCTGCGTTGGCTTTTTGTTTATTGTATTTAACGCGCTCCGCATCTTTAATACTCAATTCACGAGGTGCTCGAGGTTTGTCGGTGAGCGGAACAATTCGATCTCGAGGCGGCTTGTCATATTGCGTGTCATCAGGCTTTGGCAGATTTTTTAACTTATACATATAAAACGCTTCGACTTTTTCTCTTGCCCACGTCGTTTTCTTTAAAAACTTAACGCTAGACGCAATACTAGGATTCGTTTTAAAACATGCGATATTTAAATAGGCATGTAAAATTTCAAAACCGTAATGTTCTATAAGCTCAGTTACCACTTGCTCAAGACTGGTGCCGTGAAGTGGGTTGTTTTTGTATATTTCTTCAGTACTCATAATATTCTCTATCTAAAAGCGCCCTTATTAACTTTAATAAGAACGCTATAATATTCTAGACTAAATCCTGATTAATTTTAACCTTACGGTAGGTTAAAAAGTTACAGATCTTTAGCCTTGTTAAGCGACTTTTTTCTCGCCAACTTGACTCACCAGATATTCATCTAAGGTGCCGTCAAAATTTATTACCTTTTGATCTTTTATATCAATAATGCGATTTGCTAATGAGGAAACAAATTCTCTGTCGTGACTGACAAAAATTAACGTGCCTTCAAATTCTTTTAATGCGTTATTTAGTGCATCAATCGCCTCGATATCCATATGGTTGGTAGGTTCATCCATAATGAGAACATTAATATCCTGCATCATAAGCATACCAAATAGTAAGCGGTTCTTTTCACCACCAGAGCAGTTCTTGGCTTTTTTATTAGCGTCATCTTCGGTAAACAAAAGGCGACCTAACATACCACGAACCATTAAGTCATTATGACAAGGCCTGCGCCATTGAGACATCCAATCCATTAACGACAAATCGTTCTGGAAAAAGTGACCACTATCTTGTGGGCAATAACCAACGGAGGCATTTTCCGACCACTTTACTACGCCTTCAAGGTGAGCGAGTTCTCCCATTAAACAACGTAAAAAAGTAGTTTTACCAACACCATTTTCACCAATAATTGCTAGCTTAGTTCCTGCATCAAGCAATAAATTACCGTTTTTGAATAATACTTCGCCATCAAAACCATGGCCTAAGTTTTCTAGCTCTAGAGCTTGGCGGTGCAATTTTTTTCCAGATTGAAACTTCAAATTAGGCGAAATACGACTAGAAGCTTTAACATCGTCTAACTTAATCTTTTCCATCTTTTTAGCGCGAGAGCTAGCCTGTTTAGCCTTTGAAGCGTTTGCACCAAACCGGTTCACAAAGTCTTGAAGTTCATCAATCTCTGCTGCTTTTTTAGCATTTCCTGCGAGCAATTGTTCACGTAATAAAGTCGACTGCGCCAAAAAGTATTCATAATTACCCGGATAAATGCGTAATTCGCCGTAGTCAATATCAGCCATATGAGTACAAACGGCATTTAAAAAATGTCTGTCATGCGAAATGATTATCATGGTGCACTTACGTTTGTTTAACTCGGTTTCTAACCAACTTATTGTATGGATATCTAGGTTGTTGGTCGGTTCATCCAACAATAAAATATCCGGGTTAGCAAACAAGGCTTGAGCAAGTAAAACGCGAAGTTTCCAACCTGGTGCTACTTGTTCCATTAAACCGTAATGAAATGACTCTTCGATTCCGGCTTCGAGTAATATTTCTCCAGCACGACTTTCCGCGCTATAACCATCCATTTCAGCAAATTGGCTTTCTAAGTCGCCAACCCGCATACCATCGGCATCGCTCATTTCGGGCTTCGCGTAAATAGCATCACGCTCTTGTTTTACTTTCCATAAAGCAACGTCACCCATGATCACTGTATCGATAACACTGTATTCTTCAAAAGCAAACTGGTTTTGACTTAACGTACCGACCTTATTTCCAGGACTTATAGACACATTGCCAGAACTCGGTGTTAATTCCCCAGTCAGTATTTTCATGAACGTCGATTTTCCACAACCATTCGCACCAATTAAACCGTAGCGGTTACCATTGCCAAATTTAGCTGAGATGTTTTCAAACAACGGCTCTGCGCCAAATTGCATTGTGATGTTGGAGGTAGTGATCAAAAAGGTATTCCTATTTACTTGAAAATTTATTGCGTATGGCATTTAAGGCGGCGCAGTATACAGGAAATCCACTTATCAACCTACATAACATTGACTATTATTTGACTAATTTTGCAGGTTAGGAACTAAAGCAAATGTGTTTTAGTATTGTTACGATGTGAATGGTTATATATTGGGTTTATCAAATGATGTGTTATTCAAAGCACAATTACTAACTAAACCAAATGGTTGGAGTCCCTATTGAAAATTAATGATATGGCAAAACGAAATTATGACTGGGTCGAGAGCATGGGCTGGCATAAAGATAAATCGGTGTTGGAAGCACTAGCTTTAATCGCATCAGAGGTGGGTGAGGCAGTGAATGAATGTCGAAACGAAAAACCTACCGCTGAGTTTGCAGAAGAGTTGGCGGATATTGTACTTAGAGTAATGGATTTAGCACATTGGCAAGGAATTGATTTAGAGAAAACCTTACTAGCTAAAATCGAGAAAAATGAGGCTAGGGGCGCCAGGGGACGTTTAAAATAGTCACTTTAGCAATAAAAAGGCTCTATTTCTTTCACTCATTATGTGTCAGAGCAATCGAAAACAGAGCCATTATAATGGTTGGTTTATAACCGGATAAAGCTAATGCTAAATCTAGATGTTCAAGTCGAACCGATCTGCATTCATAACCTTAGTCCAGGCAGAAACAAAATCACGAACAAACTTAGCATGTGAGTCGTCAGTTCCATATACCTCAGATATTGCTCGTAATTGTGAGTTTGAACCAAAAATAAGATCAACACGAGTAGCAGACCATTTTGGTTGTCCTGTGCTGCGGTCTAAGCCAACAAATTCTGCTTTTGAGTTACTAGCGTGCGCATCTTTCGGTTGCCATTCAATATTCATGTCCAAAATGTTTTTGAAAAAGTCATTGCTTAGTTCGCCAACATTATTTGTTAATACACCGTGACCATTATCGTCTGCATTGATACCTAATGCTCTCAAACCACCAACTAGAACCGTCATTTGCGGTGCAGTTAGTGTTAAAAGTTGCGCTTTATCAAGCAACATTTCTTCAGCTGACACAGCAAAGTCCGACTTCAAATAGTTTCTAAATCCATCGGCCACCGGCTCTAACACTTCAAAGGATGGCCCATCGGTATGTTCCTCAGTGGCATCTACTCGACCTGGAGCAAAAGGTACATCAACTTTTACACCAGCTTGATTTGCGGCCTGCTCAATTGCTGCAGTGCCACCGAGTACAATCAAATCCGCCAAAGAAACCGATTTATTCGTTCCCAAAGCCGCTTGTTGCTGATTAAAGGCTTGTTGCACCGACCCAAGAACTGAGAGTACCTTCTCTAATTGCTCGGGTTTGTTTACCGGCCAATCTTTCTGAGGTGCAAATCGAATTCTAGCACCGTTCGCACCACCGCGTTTGTCAGAACCACGATAGGTAGAAGCTGAAGACCAAGCCGTGTAAATTAATTCTTGTGAGCTAAGCGAAGAGTTTAATAACTCGTGTTTCAGAGCTTCGATATCTTTATCGTCAATGACTTTTGAATCTGATTTTGGCAAAGGGTCTTGCCAAATAAGATCCTCGTTTGGCACTTCATTACCTAAATAACGCGATTTAGGCCCCATATCCCTATGTGTTAGTTTAAACCAAGCGCGTGCGAAAGCATCGGCAAATTCTTCAGGATTTTTATGAAAGTGCTCTGAGATTTTTCGATACTCTGGGTCCATTTTCATTGCCATATCCGCTGTTGTCATCATGATCCCAACTTTTTGGTCAGGGTTCTCAGCGTCAGGTGCATGGTGTGCGTCGTCTAGACCTTTTGGTGTCCATTGATGTTTGCCAGCTGGACTTTTGGTTAGCTCCCATTCGTAACCAAATAAAACGTCAAAATAGGTCATATCCCACTTAGTTGGTGTTGGTGTCCACGAACCTTCAATACCACTGGTAATTGCATCGCGACCTTTACCACTGCCATAGTTATTTTTCCAACCAAAACCCATTTGCTCAATTGATGCGCCTTCGGGTTCCGCTTCTAAATTACTTTCTGGAGCTGCACCGTGACATTTACCAAAAGTGTGACCGCCAGCGGTTAAAGCAACGGTTTCATAATCATTCATCGCCATACGAGCAAAGGTTTCTCTTATATCTTTGCCAGATGCGATTGGATCTGGATTGCTATCAGGACCTTCAGGATTTACATAAATCAAGCCCATTTGAACAGCTGCTAGTGGCATTTCTAGTTCACGTTTTAAAAGATCGTTACCGTCATAACGTTCGTTGTCTAACCAACCTTTTTCCGCTCCCCAATAGATGTCTTCTTCAGGCTCCCAAATATCTTCGCGACCACCGCCAAAACCAAAGGTTTTTAATCCCATAGACTCCAACGCTACGTTACCCGTTAAGATGAATAAATCTGCCCATGAAATGTTTTGGCCATATTTTTGTTTAATAGGCCATAACAAGCGACGAGCTTTGTCGAGGTTTGCATTGTCAGGCCAACTGTTAAGTGGCGCAAATCTTTGATTACCTGTTGAGGAACCACCTCGGCCATCACCTTCACGGTAGGTCCCGGCAGCATGCCAAGCCATACGAATCATAAATGGTCCGTAATGTCCGTAATCTGCTGGCCACCATTCTTTAGAGTCAGTCAAAAGTGCTTCGATGTCTGATTTTACTTTCTGTAAATCCAAGCTGTTAAATGCTGCGACATAGTCGAATTCTTGGTCTAAAGGATCTGATTTTTCACTGTTTTGATGAAGGATTTTTAGATTAAGTTGGTTTGGCCACCAGTCGACATTTTTTGTACCTTGGCCACCTACCTTTGTATTTGCACCATGCATGAAAGGGCATTGACCTGATGATTTGTTACTATCCATTTTATTCTCCGTGCCTGTATTTTCTGCTGCGACTTATTGTTGCAACTTTTGATTCGTTAACTATAGTCGCGAAGTTGCAAGTTTGATATTAAGATTATGTGAAGATGATGTTCTAAAAAATAGGATAACAACTAAAAATCTAATTGAACTTCAAGTAACTAGCGAGATAACTAAGATGATAGTACAAGATATAATGACGACACCGGTTGTCACAGTGGAGCTGGATGACTCTATTGCAGTAGCAAATGAAATCTTTGCTAAAACGCATTTTCATCATTTACTCGTTGTTGAGGATCACAAACTGTTGGGTGTAGTATCTGATAGAGACGTACTAAAGGCATTAAGTCCTAATATTGGAACTGCATCAGAGAAGCAACAAGACATAGCGACATTAAACAAGCGAATTCACCAAATAATGACTCGTCAGCCAATTTGTCTAAAACCCACAGACCGAGTTAAACGCGTTGTAGAGATATTTGATGAAAACAAAATATCGTGCATTCCTATCGTCGATGATAACTGGTCACCTTTAGGCATAGTGACGTGGAGAGATATAATTAAGGCAATACGAAGCAAATATAAAACCTAAATCAATCTTAACTGGCAAAGCGAGCGTATATCCGAACTAACGATTCATATTTATATTTAAATATTAAAAGGTCATTAAAATGGGATTATTCTCTGGCTGGTTCGACCCAGTAAAAAAGAAGCGAAAGCTCTACGACATGAAACTAGAAGAGGCAATGCATGCGCAAAGGCGTGGTGACATTAAAAGTTATGCGATGCTTTCTGCTGAAGCCGAAGCCTTATGGTCGGAGATTGAAAACCTAGAATCACAACGTGATAAGAGCTAAATCACAAATTATTAAGCTATAAGAGCTAAGTCTCAAAGCAAATGGAACTTGCTAAAACAGGGTTGCTGGTTAATAATCATCCAATACTATCAAGATAGCTGTTTTGATACCTCCTCCAAAAAACTAAACAAGGAACGTTGCATGAAGTTTAATAAACTCTTTCTCGCAATTTCAATATCCGCGCTCACCGCTTGTGGTGGTGGTGGCAATGATGATACACAAGTCAATATACCTGACGAGCAAGTGGTACCGCCGGTTGAAACCGCGATATCGGGTAAATCGGTCAAAGGCGTCATGACAAACGCCGTAGTAAAGGTCTTTAAATACGTTGACAATGCAGCTGTAGAATTAACCGCAGCAGAATTAAAAGATTCCAATATTGTTACAGATGCACAAGGCAATTATACCTTTACAGTGTTGGACTATAACGGACCAATCAAAGTAGAAGTGTCGGTATCGACAGATGCAAATGCCCCGACAACCATGCTATGTGATGCGCCTAGCGGATGTGCTGGCGTTAGTTTTGGACAGGAAATTAATTTAACAACAAGTGCGCCGGATTTTGTTCTGAATTCAGTCTCTTCAGTTCAATCTGGTACGCCGGTAAAAGTGAACGTTTCTCCTTTAACACATATTGCAACGGCTTTAGTTGAAAGCAGCACTGAAGTCACGGCAGAAAGCGTTCAACAAAATGTATCAAAAGTTGCAAACACCTTCGGTATTCAAGGCAGTATTGTTGAGTTAGAGCCAACCTCGGTGAATAGTACTGGTGACGTAGCGAATGAAGATAACGCACAGGAGCTTCGTTACGGTTTAATAAACGCGGGTATTGCTGAGTCGCTATTTAATGGCGATGGAACAATTACCAGTAAGCTTGCTTCAGCAACAACTGATTTGGTTGAAAATGATGGTGATCTTTTAATATCTCCCGATGGTGATGATGAATTTGAATTTAATCTAGTTGATATATTTGAAGGGGCGTCTAAAACGGCTAGCCTAGTTGCAGAAAATATTGCAGCAGACTCTTCAATAGAGAATGGTGCCGATGCAATTACTGGCCTTGCTCAAGTAGAAAACAATCTAGAAAACGAATCGGCGAATCAAGTGTTGTTAGCTGGAGAAGAAGGCAGAACACAAGCTGAATCTGAACAACAAACTGAAGGTGATGCGGTTGCCAAGGCAAAGGCTATGGTCGGCGATGTCCGTGTTTTTGCTAATTTATTCGATGCAAATCATTCTAGTAATCAAGGTATAAATAATCAGGGCGCAGCTCTTATGACGCTCATTGATGATGCCGAGACTATGGTTAACTTAGAAGGTGATAATTTCACGTTACTTGCTCATGTTTCTGAAGCGATTGCTATTATTTCTATGGAAGATAACGGTGACAAGACATCGTTTGATTTAGCGGATTATTTGGAGCCTCAAACGGGTGTGACGGGTACCGTCGTTTTACAACCAGAAGACTTTATATTTTCGGTTGATGCAGCCGGTAATCAAGGCGAACGTTTAAAGTTAGCGGTGGAACTAGGCTTAGACGAAGTAGGTGATAAAATTCAGCTCGCTTTGTCAGGTACAATGGAAAGCAATAATGCGAAATTTGAAATAAAAGAAACCAGCGGTGTCTACATTGCTCTAGATAAAGTTGTGACAAGAGAACAGCTTGAAAACGGACAAGCTGACGCTGAGATCGCCGGTGGCGGACTTAACTTAGAAATTGCGATATCCCAAAAAGCTACTGATGCAGTTACTAACCCCGTTATGTTTGAAGGCAAACTGGCCGCCGATTTAGTTATGGTTTCAGTGCCAACCTTAAAAACCAAATATTTTGATTATGACGATTATCAATCATTCTATTTATCTAACAATCCGCTGTTTTCGCCAGAAGATGAGCTAACTCCGATTCCTGACTCGGTTACCTTTTCCGGCGTATTTTCTTCTGCGGAAGGGCAAAGCTTTAGTGCAGCGCTTACATTTGACGTGGACGAAGTAGCCGCATTTATCCCAAGTGGCTTTAAAAATGGAACAGGCTCTTTAATTGATGGTTATGTAATATCACTTGATGTTTCGCAAGATGCCAACACTTTGTCATATACCTATAACCCAGCTTATTTTGAAGATGCAGGTACTAGCACTACGGTGTATAAAAACCTATCTGAAAACGATTTGAGACATGACAATATCACTCGTTCTTTTAGTCAAATGGATTATGTAAGCGACCGTATTACTGAAGTGCAACACATACAGCACGAAACAGCGCAAGGTACAATACTAAATGAATATAGAAAAACCGTTTTAATAAAAGTTGATTCTGACAACCCATATATTTACGTAGATTACAAAGTTGCCAGAGAGTTAGATACCGATAATGATGGTATTGCAGATATGCATGAAACCGTTTCAAAGGGCTTGTACGAGCAAGAGCTATATGAAGGTGAATTTAGTGTTGATGCATTTATTGATAGCGATGGGAATATAACGGTATTACCAGAAGAGGTCTATGAAAGTTATGATTCAGTAAATGGTCAGTTTATCGGATTGTTTGATGATTATGTGAATTTGAACTTATATATAGAAGATCCTGTAGTTAGTGCCCTTGATTGGTTTCAAACCAGCTTTGAGTTAAAAACAGATAATAAAGTTTATGATCTTTGGGGTACTAATTTGGGTATCGTTATGTCGGTAGAGGCCGATTTACGAGCTGTTAAAGCTGGCGCTGAAAATCAGTTGGTCGGCGGAATTTTAGTACAGCCAATTTTAGAAGATGCCATGACATTGTCTATTAATGATGCTGACACTGAGTTTTCTATATCAGTTGATGGTGGTGCAAAATGGCAAGTCGCTTCGATAGAAAACCAAGATGACTACTTATTACAATACAGTTCAATGTTTTCGCAAGATGGCTTTTCGTATAGCAATGAAATACATAGTTTTTCCAACGATGACGTTGCTACAGTTGATTCGTTTAACCTTTTCCGTGAGTCTCGATATGAATATAGTGATGGATACGTCTACCAATCCGCTGTAATTTATTATGTGGATGGGGAAGATAGCAATCAAGATGGTGAAATATCGTTAGAAGAGTGGGAAGTTACTTCTTATTACGGTAGCTATATTGATGAAACTGGACAATTAAGAGATGAGTTGGGCGATGTGGTTAATTCAGGATATGTAAATTCGGCCGTGTATGTAGACTCTGAATTTAAGCAAGAGTATGGCATTAGCATGTTTGAATTTGCTACAGGAACTAATTCTGCAAGTTCACTTCTCGTTACATTACAAGAAAATAAGATAAGTGAATATAACAATTATTTAAGTTCATTCCAGTGGAGCAATGTTGATGGTGTTGGTCAAATAGGCAAATTTGAGTTATTAGAAGAAATGTCAACAAGTGACGTGTTTTCGCCAGGCGCAACCAATAGCTTTGATGTTTATGTGATTGAGCCAGAAAACGACCAAGGGTTAGAAAGCGAAGATAACTATCTTGATATTGCCGCATCCTTATCGGTTGGCGTAGTGTTACAAGATTACGAAATAGCCTTGATGCTTTCCGGTGCACGCACTGGATTTGACGATGGCAAGTTTGCGTTAGATGTAGCATACAAAACACCGGAGTCTGAATCACAACGTTCGTTTAAGGTAATGGTTGAGTCGTTAGATAGTAATTCGATTGTTGCAACGAACTCCGAAGCAGTGGTTCTTCGCATGAATGGTGAAGAAGTAGATGTCGATGATGAGACTGAAGTAGTAATTGGTGAAATTCGTGTTGGTGCTCAAGCCGAATTGGCAGCAGAAGTGGTTCAACGTGGTTCAGCAATATTTATTAAATACAAAGATGAAGCCGGAACAATAGAAACATTATAATTTAAAGTGCTTCAACCATAGTGTTTCAAATTAAAGCGCCATTTAGCATAGCTAAATGGCGCTTTTTAATGTTTAAATAAATTTTTACTATTTTATGTTATTGAAACAAATAAAAATGTTAATAAAAGAATAATAATAATGAGAATAACAAAGTCGCTGGTCGCGATATTTTTTAGTTTAATACCTTTACAGGTTGTTGCTGAAGGGATTAACGAAGATCCGTATTCAAAGAACTATCAGCTTGAGTTTTACGCCGACAGTTTTAATGCGACTAACATCCAGCCGATCAAATCTATTTTAGATGACAATTGGCAACAAGAAGTAAATGGCGACGCTGATTACGGACTATCTCAGTCCAAAGTTGGCCTAAGGTTAAAATACAATCATTGGTTCATCGCGGTCGAAAGTCGTAATGATCATTTTTTAATAACTAACCCCAGTTCTGCATCGCTTTATCAATACTCAAAAACGCAGTTTCCTGTTGGTAAAACTGAATATGAGCTAGATCTTCAGTACCAAAAGTTACAGTCCAAAGGCATTAAGTTTGGCTATCAATGGTCTATTTCAAACAACTTATCGATTACCAATGTGTTGGGGTTATGGCAACCTTCAGAGGTGAGGGTAAGTGAGCTAACGGGCCTTGTTCAATCTAATAAGCGAATATCAGGCCAAGCGCAGTTAGAGGAATGGTATAGCCATAAAAATTTACTAAAGCGACCTGTCAACGATGCCTGGAATAACGGGCACGGATACTCTTGGGACGTTGGTTTGATGTGGCGACCGACGCCTGAAATACTTTTACAGGCACTATTAGAAGATGCATACAATACCGTTAAATTTGACGATGTCGGGTACAGCGCCGGTGCATTGAATAGTGAAACCACGTTTAGAGATGGGAATAATATTTTACGGTTTAATCCAGCTTATTCAGGTGTTGAGACCACTAAATCATTGAGTTGGAAAACACCTAAAACTATTTTATTTAATCTTGAGTATAACTCTGGACAGACTTTATATTTTATTCAACATGAAAAACGCTCCCTCAACAAGGTGACTTTAATTGGGGCGGGTAGAGCGCTAAATCACGGATTAGTTAAAGCCGGTTTAGACGTACAAAATAAAGCGATATATTTGGCATACAAAAATGACTGGTTTAGTACTGAAATTCACAGCGATAGCTTACGGTTTAATAAAGCTGAGGTGTTTCGACTCTCAATGAATATTAACTTTGTATTTGGCGGTTAGTTGATTCGATAACATCGTTATTTTACGGGTTAAATACTCGGTTATACGGGTGACATAGCTGAAAAATCAGCGTAAGTTATTGTTAATGGAATAAAATAAATCTAAGGAGTTATTATGTTAGCTGGCGCTATGATGAATGCGGATCTTACAATCAATTCAATCATGTCTTACGCTAAAAAGGTATACGGAGAAGTTGAGATTGTCTCTGTTACCCACGACCACGACAGGTTCAAATATACTTATAAAGACGCATTTAAACGTGTAGACAAGCTCGCCAATGCTCTTAAAAAATTTGGATTGCAGCGTAGCGATCGAATTGCAACCATAGCCTGGAATGATCATCGTCACTTTGAGCTTTATTATGCTATTTCATGTTCGGGTTACGTTTGTCATACAATTAACCCAAGGCTTTATGCCGATCAATTAGAATACATACTCCAACATGCGAACGATAAAGTCATATTTGTTGATAAAACACTCCTTCCTGTACTTGAGCAGGTAAAAGATAAACTGTCTGAGCTGGTGGCAATTGTGGTGTTATGTGAACAATTGGATTTACCGGAATCTGACCTGCCATTATTGTCATATGAAGCATTAATAGCCAACGAGCCAGCTAGTTTTGATTATCCTGAGCTAGATGAAAATGCAGCAAGTTCACTATGTTACACATCGGGTACAACCGGAAATCCAAAAGGCGTGTTATATAGTCACCGTTCGACGGTGCTGCATAGCTTTAGTATTGCTATGCCAAATAGCATGTCCATTGGTAATAATGAAGTCATCATGCCGATTGTTCCTATGTTTCACGTAAATGCGTGGGGTTTGCCATATGCTTGCCCCATGTCTGGTGCCAAGTTGGTATTCCCAGGCAATAAAATGGCAGACGGTGAAACGTTAACAGACCTTATTAATACCGAAAATGTCACCATGTCGGCCGGCGTGCCAACGGTATGGCTAGCATTGCTGAACTACTTGAACCAGTCTGGAAAACGTATCGAATCAGTCAAACGCTTTATTGTTGGCGGTGCAGCTTGTCCACTTGGACTAATGAAAGGGTTTGCTGAGTATGGCGTTGAAATGCAACATGCTTGGGGAATGACGGAACTAAGTCCATTAGGCACCATTAATGTGCTTAAACCAGAGTTAGCGGGTTTGGATGAAGGCCAGCTCGATGGCGTACGAGTCACACAAGGCTTACCGGTTTACGGCGTAGAAATGAAAATAGTTGACGATGAAAACAATGAGCTACCATGGGATGGAGAGACTTCAGGCAATCTGAAAGTAAAAGGAGCATGGGTGTGTAGCAGTTACTTTAATCAAAAGGACTCAGAGGCCCATGACAATGACGGCTGGTTTTCAACTGGCGATGTCGTCACTTTTGATAAGCATAGCTACATGACAGTTACTGACAGATCAAAAGACGTTATAAAGTCTGGTGGTGAATGGATTAGCTCGATAGAACTTGAGAATATAGCAACGGATCATCCTAAGATTCAAGAAGCTGCTGTAATAGGTATTCCGGATCCAAAATGGACTGAACGCCCAGCTGTATTCGCTATTAAAGCCAGTGGTGCCAATATCTCTGAGCAAGAGTTATTAGCAAGTTTTGAAGGTAAAACAGCGAAATGGTGTATACCAGAAAAAGTAACCTTTGTAGATGAGTTACCACACACAGCAACAGGCAAGCTAGACAAGAAAAAACTTCGCCAACTATACCTGTAACTATATTAAAACTTATTTAATTAAGTGAAACTTGGTTTGTCGGCCATTTAAGTAATAAACTTTTTGGCCGTCAAACATCGCTTCTTCTTCCAACATGATACGAATTTCTTTGTTCCACTCAGATATAAAAGTAGCAGCGTTTAACTCTATAGAATAGGCGGTATTTGCGTATAGAGGATAGTCTCCCCTCACAGGCACACCACCTTGTGAATCCCACATGCCAATAGTTGGTCCTGCTGCATGGCCATGATACCCAATTGGATGGGTATAAATAGCCGGTTTTAAACCTTCACTAATTGCTTTTTCACGGGCCGTTTTTAAAATTTCATTACCTGTTCGGCCAAGTTTAAATTCATTGGTAAAAATATCTTGAACACGGTTAGCATTCGCTAAGGCTTGCTTTAAATATTGAGGAGCATCTTTTTCTCCTGGCCTTAAGACATAAGCATGTTGCTGTTGGTCTGAGTTTAATCTTAAATAGGTAATGCCAAAATCTACATGCAATAAATCACCTGGCATAATCAACTGACCAGCAGGACGATCGCTAAAGGCCTTTAATTGATCAAAGCTTTCATTATCACTACGTTGAATAGACACGGTTGGGTGGAACCAGTTGGTGAGCCCTAAACGACGACTTTCATTTCTTAACCACCATACAACATCATCCGTTGTTGTTTTTCCCGGCGACACCACTTTATTAGAAAAAGCCTTAGCAATAATTTGGTGACCAATTTTAATTAGCTCAGGGTAATAAGCCATTTCTTTTGCGGTTCTGGTTTCAAGCCAAGCGATAGCTAACGCTTCTGCGCTTGTAACCTTGTTGGAAAGATCAGTAGGTAAGGCTTGTATAAACTCGGACTTATCGGTAACGGTAATACCATCAGCCAAGGCAAAGTGAGTACTTTGGTTTATACCAATTTTTTTCGGGTTTTTAGCTTTTATTAATTCAACCAGCCCTTGCCATTGGTTAGGCGTTTTTTCTTTGTCCCATGCTTTTTCAAACAGGTTACTAACACCATATCGAGCAACAGCATATCGCTCCACGCGCTCACCATTATCAAACAGTACTAAAATGGTTCTTCGACGAGCACTAATCCAAGTCGCAGGTAACATTGTTTTTAATACGGGATCTTCGTTGTACTCTCTTGAAATAAGCACCCACATGTCGATACCTGAGCGTCGCATCAAAGAGGGTAAGGTATTTTCTAACTTATCTAGTAAAAGTGAATCAACAATTGCTGCTCGTTTTTGCATCGTGAATATTTTTGATGATGTAGATTTTTCGTCGGCGATGACCGGTTTTAATATAAGCACTGATGCGAAGATTGATATTAGTGCCAATATGACTATTGGTTTATAACGTTCCATTTAATTACCCTCTTGTTCTTAAACAACAAAACTATACCTAAGCTAACGGATAAAGTGACAATAATAAATAACTTTCTATTGAGCATTCTACTCTGAGAGATTAACCTGTGTGCAGGAATGTTTTTGCAAATTGGATGATTAAAGTGAATAACAAATTAATAAAATTAGCCGTATCAGCGGTATTGGCGACTGCGATTGTTGGATGTGGTGAAAAGTCGAGTTTTGAATATGTCGAATCGGCAAATACAGCACTTAAAACTAACGACTACAAAACGGCTATAATTGAGCTGAAAAATGCAATTAAGCAAGAACCAGAACAAGCTGAAGCTCGTTTTTTATTAGGTGAAACATACTTAAAGCTAAGGCAGTATGATTTTGCTGAAAAAGAATTAGAACGTGCGTTAGAGTTTGGTTATTCGCCTGAAAAGGTTATTCCATTACTATCAAAGACATATCAAAAAAATGGCGCTAATAAGTCATTATTTAAATTGACTAGTAAAGCAAAAGGCCTAAAGCCGATTGATTTAGCACAATTAAAGTTCTTTCAAATTCAAGCCTACGTAACGGCAGGGAACGATACAAAAGCTCAATCCCTAATTGACGAATTAAAAGGGATCTCAGGTGGCGGTCCGTTTGCTAAGTTAGCCTTTGTTTATGATCTAATTTTAAAAAATCAACTAGATGGCGCGGTCACCCAACTTGATCAAATATTAGCGACTTATAAAAACCAACAAGATGCGCTAAAAATAAAAGCAAATATCCAATTACGATTGCAACAAGGTGAGGCCGCTGCTGAGACTTATGCGCAATATATTGAAGCCTACCCAGACGAAGCTGAAGTCAAATACGTACTCGCGCAACTTTATAGCGACCTTGGTCAGCCACAAAACGCCGAGCCGCTGGTTACAGAACTACTAAAAAATTACCCGAAACAACCAGTATTACTTCAAATTAAATCCACAGCATTACTACAAAAGAAAGACTATGCCGGTGCATTTGAATACGCCGAAAAATCATTAGCGATAAATCCAGAAGATACCGCTACGCGCTTAATTGCAGGTGTCAGCAGTTACTTAAACAAAAACTTTGAAAAAAGTGAATCGCATTTATCGCTGGTGGCCAGTTTACTGCCAGCTAATCACCCTGCGTTAAGAATGTTAGCGGACTCACAAATTCGCCTTGGTCGCGCACTTGATGCAAATGAAACGGTTCAAATGTTTGATAACATATCTGAAAGAGACTCAGGCTTAATGTCTGGACTAGGACAGGCGTTATTAAAAGATGGTGAGATCAAAAAAGCAAAAGAGGTGTTAAATAAACAACCTGACACATTAAACTCGCCATACGCGCTTGCCGGACAAGCGACACTGAAATTATCGTTAAATGATGTTTCAGGTATAGTTGATTTAGAGCAGGCATTAGCAAAAATGGAGGCGACTCAAACGCCATTAGCGACTGAACAGCTGGAGCTTACGTTAGTGCAAGCTTACATGTCTACTAAGCAGTATGATAAAGCGCTAGAGGTAGCACAAGCGTGGCAAAAGGATAGTGAATTAGCGGTAAAAGGTTGGATGTTAGCGGCAAAAGTACATGCTATTCAAGGCAATACCGTTGAAGCCCAAAACGCGTTGCAGCAAGGCTTAAAAATTGAACCGACTAACACGGTAATACAGTTTCAATTAATAGAATTATTGCCAACTAAGACTGAGCAAGAAAGACTCGAGATGTTGGCTAAATTAAACCAACTCCTGAAAGATGCACCGAGCTTTTTACCAGCCGTATCAAAGCACTACGTACTGACAAAAGTATTGAAACAGCCAGAAACGATGACAGCTCATGTTAAGCAACTAATTTCGGAAAATGATAGCAACGCTATTTTACATATAACATTAGGGCGATTATACACAGCCGAGGGTAAGTTTGATCAAGCACTCGCATCATTTGAAAAAGCAAAAACAATTAATAGTTCACCGGCCCCTTATTGGGAGCTATTAGCGAATGCTTTTATTCAAACTAAAAATATTGATGGCGCTAAAAACCTTTACCAACAATGGTTTGATGCGCAACCAAATAACCCTAAAGCTATTATTGGAATGATGAAACTGTACGATAGTACAGGTGAGTTAAATAAGGCAATTGAACTAGCCGATCATTACTCGAATGAAGTTGGCGGTAAAGACTTCGAAATAATTGCCTTACATGCATACGCGTTAGCAAGAGCCGGAAAATATCCATCAGCAAAAATTAAAATTGCCGAATTGCCACAGCAAATTCAAGCATTACCTTTTGTTAAAGGAACCACAGGACTGATTCAGCTTTCAGAAGGGGATTTAGGCAACGCGGTTAGTAATTTGTCTTTAGCATATAAAGCAAACCCGTCGCCGATGAATGCAAACTGGATGATCAATGCAATCGCTCGTCACCAAGGTATTGATGCAGCGATAGCCGCGACAAAACAACACATTCAAAGCCTTCCAACTGACGAGTTAAACATTTTGCGCTACGCACAAATGCAAACATCGCGTGATGAGCCTGAAGCTAAATTGTATTATCAAAAAGCGCTTGAGTTAAATCCTAAAAACTTTGTCGCACATAATAATTTAGCCTACCTTTATTCTGAGTCGAAAGATTACAAATTGGCGTTAAGTCATGCACAAAAAGCATTAGAAATGCGTCCAAATGATGGTCGCGTGTTAGATACGATAGGCGCTATTGAGCTCAAATTAGGCAACTACGAAGAAGCGCTAAAGCATTTAGCTGCCGCTGTAACTGATAAAAATACTCAAAGCACAGATGATGTGTTCGTAAATTACGTAGAAGCACTGTATGCAAATAAAGAGTTTAAGTTAGCAGAACGTAAAATTTCACAATACACCTTTAAAAAATCGACAACACAAGCACAACTAGAAAAGGTAAAAATAAAGTACTTATGATCAAAGATATATCGGATTTAAAAGCCAAACTAGAGCACATATTAGTATCTAATCAAGGATGTTTTAAATCCGGTAAAGTTGCAGACTACATACCTGCATTAGCCGAAGTACCAGGTAATTTAGCAGGTGTTGCGGTTGCAACAATCGACGGTAAGCTTGTCTCAGCAGGTAATGGCGACTTACCGTTTTCTATACAAAGTATCTCGAAGGTATTTGGTCTTGTTTTAGCTATGAACCGGCTAGGCGACGAGCTGTGGCAGCGCGTTCATATGGAGCCGTCTGGACAACCATTTAATTCTATAATTCAGCTAGAGTGGGAAAAGGGCATACCCCGAAACCCGGTAATTAATGCTGGCGCCTTGTTAGTATCCGACGTGTTAGTGAGTCATTATTCTGCTAGTAAGTTGAGCTTTGTAAACTTTATGAGAACGTTAGCAAACGATGACTCTATTCACATTGATCACGCCGTTTACGAGTCTGAACTTGAACATGGCAGTCGGAATGCTGCTTTAGCTTATTTGATGAAGAGTTTTGGTAATATCGAAGCTCCAATTCCAGAGGTATTGAGTCATTACTTTACACAATGTTCCGTAGCGATGAGTTGCGAGCAACTGGCAAGAAGTCTTTTGTTTTTAGCTAACAAAGGTAAAGATCCAATAAATAATCAAACTATTTGTTCTCGAAAAGATACACATAGGGTAAACGCAATTTTATCTACCAGTGGTATGTACGACCAATCTGGTGAGTTTGCATTTTCAGTGGGCTTGCCAGCAAAAAGTGGTGTTGGTGGCGGTATTGTTGCTATCGTGCCCAATTATGGTGTCATTTGCGCTTGGAGCCCACCGTTAAATGAGTTTGGTAACTCAGTCGTCGGTATGAAAGTCGTCGCCAATATTGCGGAAGAGCTAGGTCTATCCATATACTAAACATGTAAAAACTCCATACGTGTGTTTATGTCCAGTTATTGAACTTCATGTAAATATCAGTAAATTAGCGGCCTAGGAACGACGAGGAACAAGGATGTTCACCTAATCCCCAGCTAACAGCGAGTTAAGTAGTGTACTTAAACTAGCGGGGCTTAAACCTATTTCAATTAGAAATATTAGGTTTCCTAAAAAGGAACGCCGTCGTTCATTTCCATAACGGGAGTTGGTGGTCTAGATTTAGGTCCAGACAATGTGGTCTCCACTGAGTTTTTATGATCTGGTGATTGGGAGGTGGCCGCCTTAGGACTGAGCATTTGCATTTGGCCTGTCATATCAACAACAACTTCGGTGGAATATCGCTCAACACTATTCTGATCTGTCCATTTTCGAGTCTGAAGTTTTCCCTCAAAATAGACATGGGAGCCTTTAGTTAAATATTGTTTAACAACGTCAGCGAGCTTTCCAAAAACAGAGACTCGATGCCATTCTACTTTTTCTTTAATTTCACCTGTTGTTTTGTCTTTCCAGCTTTCATTTGTCGCTAAACTTAAGTTCGCTACACTATTGCCATTTGATAGTTGTTTTACGTCAGGGTCATTACCTAATGTGCCCACCAAAATTACTTTATTTACGCCTCTAGTCATGGTTATCCTTGATACATTAATTGTTAGATAACCATACTAGTGAATTTAGATAAAAGGCAATTTTATAGTTAAAAACTGATCCTTATCTTGTACCTTTGGAGGGGATTAGCTTGGTTTTACGATTTCAAAACCCTGGTCTTGCCAATCTTTCATACCGCCAGCAACAGATGTTACTTTACTAAACCCTAGTCGCTGCAATGCTTCTGTAGCAAATGCCGATCGCCCACCAGATTGGCAAACTAGGAATAGCTCATGCTTATTTAATTCTTGCATCGCTTGTAGGGTATCGCATTCATAACCTACGGCAGGGTGAGTATGAATTTTCATTTCAAGTACGCCTCGCGGAAAATTAACCGACGTGGCTATATGACCACTTGCGTATTCACCTGGCTCACGCACGTCAATAACGATTGTTTCTCCGTGTTGTAGCTTGTCTTTTAGTTCTGCGGTCGAGATTTCGTTAATAGTCTTTCTTACTTCCGCAACTAACTCTGGTGATGTTTTCATATCGATCCTTTAATTGTAAATGATAGATTTAATTAGCTATTACTAATATAAGGGCTTGATTAATCAATTACTAGTTTAGTTGCAATTTTTATCATTGGATTTGTTTAAAAAGTATATTTTTAATCTAAATGCGAACTATTATCATTTACATTCGAAAGATTTTATCTTATTCTCCACTTCGTTAAGTCAGCAACGATGTTTTGGAACGGAAATGAAAAAAACAAACAACAGTAAAAACAAGTATCTTGGTGAACAAGTTAATTTAGGCGCACAAACACTAGCAGCGTCATTAATGTTAGGTTCGACAGCACTTTATGCGGCACCAACTGATGTGCAGTGTGAAGCCAATAAAGATAAGCAATGTGAATCAGCAGAAGCGATAGAGCGTATTGAAGTACATGGTGTAAGAAACTCAATCTACCATGTTGATAAGTCGGGTGATTTACGCAGAGTTAATGAATTAGTTAAAACCCCTCAGGTCATCAATATTTTGACTCAAGATCAAATCCAAGAGTCAGGCAAAACAGATTTAAAAGATATTTTGTCTGCCCAGTCTGGAGTTACGCTTGGTACAGGCGAGAACGGCAACGCATTTGGCGATCGTTATATTATTCGCGGTCACGAAGCTAGAAGTGACGTGTTTGTAGATGGTTTACGTGATCCTGGCATGACTACTCGTGAAAGCTTTGCCACAGAGCGTGTTGAAATTACCAAAGGGCCAAGCTCAACGTTTGCTGGTCGCGGTTCATCAGGCGGTGCGGTTAATAGCGTTACTAAAAAAGCGTCAACATCTTATAACTTTGGTCGTGTAGATGGCAGTGTAGGTAGCGATGATTACTACCGTTTAACAGCCGATTACAACCTATCAATTAGTGATGATACTGCCCTACGAATAAACGCACTTTCTGCCGATCAAACTAAGCCTGGTCGTGATGGAATTACTAGTTCACGTCAAGGAGCACAATTATCAGGCGTTCATCACGTTAACGATAAGCTCAACTTTATTGCAGACTTTTACTATTTAAACGCAGATGATCGTCCTGACTTAGGTAGCTATTTTGACAGAGATACACGTAAACCAGTTGCAGATATTCCTGTTTATGCGCAACAAGAGGACTTTCTAGAATCAGAAGTATCCACTCTCACTTTACGTACAGAATATGAAATTGATGACAATACAAGATTTTATAACTCGACTCGTTTTGGTAAAACCGAGAATGGTTACATTACAACGGGGGCTAGTGGCACGAGTCGTCATGAGAGTGACGTAGTAGCGCCAGGTGCGCCAACAATCAGAATCAGTACTCATCAAGGCTGGCAAGAAGTAGAGTATTTTGCGACACAGTTTAACCTAATTGATACGGTTTCGGCATTAGGTATGAAACATAAACTGGTTTACGGTTTAGAGTTTACTAGTGAGTCAGTAGATAATGGGTTTTATACTTACTCAATAATGGGCGATAGCAATTGTCGCATTTCAGGCCGAGGAGGTGTTTCAGATGGTCATTGTATTTTAGATGCTAATGGTGCTTTGTTAGAAAACGCCACTCACCTTTTACAACGTGAATACACCAAAGCGGATACCGACGCATTATTTGATATTGAAACCATTTCTGCTTACGTTATGGACACGGTTGAATTGACCGACGCAACCCAGTTATTCTTGGGACTTCGTCAAGATAGCTTTGATTATAGCAATGACACCAGTGGACGTTCAGGCGATGTACTATATGAATACTCAGATACTATGTATAACGGACATATAGGTTTGTTGCACAGTATTACTGAAGATGGCAACGTGTATATTAACTTTAGTACCGCAACAAATATTAATGGTGGCGAGTCGGACCTAGGTGCCAACTGCGGTTATGGCGGTATTTGCGGAGATCCAGTCCAAGCTCAACAAGCTGATCCTGAAATTGTTGAAAACATAGAAATTGGTACTAAATGGCAATTGTTTGACCATAAATTTATGGCAACTGCTGCAATTTTCCAAATGACTAAAAGCGATGTTATGGAAAGTGTTGGTGATAGCTATTCGACTTTAGGAACTCTAAACACGGGTAAAAACCGAGTAAAAGGTGTGGAGTTTGGTTTAGTTGGTGATATTAACGAACAAATAAGCATGCAATTTTCTGCAACATCTATGTCGTCAGAAGTGATGGAGTCGTATAACGAAGATAATGTTGGACTAACATTAAGCAACTTTGCTGATAATAGCTTATACCTGCAACTTCGTTATCAGCCAACGGAAGACTTTGCTTTTGGTGGTGACTATTCTTATCAAAGCGAAATGTATGGCGGTCAGCCAGATACGGCGGCTAGTTTTGATGCAGCGAATCAACGTTACTCAATTGTTGTTCCAAGCTATCAAGTAGTTAACTTATTCGCGAACTACAATATGAATGAAGACGTCACATTACGTTTAAATATTGGTAATGTAATGAACAAGGAGTATTGGACTGCGGCTTATCGCTCAGGTGCATTTATGTATCTTGGAGATGCTCGAAATGTTCGTTTTACAATGAATTACCAATTCTAAACGAATTTAATAAAACGAGTAGATAACAAGAAGTATGTAACATCAGTGTCTTTCATTGGTGTTACATTTTTTTTTAGTAAAATTGGAGTCAGTATGGTTGTTATTGATCAACTACTTAGTGCCAAAGAAGTGGCTGTATTTAGAGAGGCTTTATTAAAAGCTGAGTGGCAAAATGGTGATAAAACAGCAATGGGCATGGCCGCGTCAGTAAAAAATAATAATCAAGCTAACCCTAGTGATCCAATCGTTGGAGATTTAGCTAATGAGCTTCTAGGACGAATCGGCTCCGCGGCTAAAGTCGTATCAGCGGCATTGCCTCTTAAAATTTTTCCACCCTGTTTTAATCGCTACTCCGAGTCCGAAGAGTATGGCTATCACGTTGATGCTGCGATTATGCGATTACCGAATAGCAATGATGTACTTCGTAGCGACGTTTCAATGACAGTATTTTTAAGCGAACCTGATGAGTATGAAGGTGGTGAGCTCATTATTAAAACCGAATTTGGCGAGCAACAAGTAAAGCTTCCTGCAGGTTATGTTGTCGTTTACCCATCAAGTAGTTTACACAAAGTCACGGCTGTCACTAAAGGCCAACGTGTTGCGGCAATAACATGGATGCAAAGTATGGTAAGTGACGTAACAACAAGACAATCTTTGTATCAGCTAGATCAAACAATCCAAGGCTTGATTGCCACAGAAACGGCGAGTCGAGAGCACTTAGATCAGTTACACAATGTGTATCACAATATGGTTAGACAGTTTTCACAGATATAAAAAAGCCGCTTTACAGCGGCTTTTGTCAAACTAGGCTTTAACTAATCAGCCTAGTTTGTCTTTATTGCAAATAGAGTAATTAATTTAATGACTCTAATGCTTTTGTTTCAATCGTCATTGTTACGTCAAAAAACAGTCTCTTGCCTTTAACGCTAATAAACCATTGACCTGCTTCTGGCAGTTCAATTTCACAAACTTCGTCGTTGCCGTTATTCACAGAGCGACAATCGAATTTACGTTTGTTTGGTTTTTTACCTTGGCGAAGATATAAGTCTGCGTCACCTGTTCCACCGGCCAATGTTACTTTTAAGCTAGTTGCATTTTCAGGCACGTTCACGGCAAAAGTATTTTGAGGCTTGTACCAGAACCACCAGAACCAACGGCGAACTTTATCAATATCTTCAATTACTTTCGTTGTTGTTACAACAGGCGTTACACCATTTATCTCAATAACAACTGGATCATGATCTGAAGCACGATAAGGTTCAGTATCAAATAACGTTACTAATTGATCATCGCTCTTATACTCTACGTTGTAGTCCAGGATACGAGGTTCATCAGTGTTGATATGCCACTCTGTAACATCTACGACTTTTTCGGCAAGTGAGTTACTCGCTAAAGCGTGGTCAATAGTCCCTGACTCACCTTGGTAAGTATAAGAATAAGTACCCGCACCGTTTAGAGACTCTATGAGGTTAGTGTAACCAGCGTTAACGATTGTGGTAATTGGATCTTCTTTTGTATAGGCATTTAAGTCACCCATAATCAAGTAGTCTTCATCTTCCACGCCTGTAGGATTAGTGGCTAACCAAGCTGTTACAGCTTCAGCGGCTTGCACTCGACGAAGGTTATAACAGCCTTGTCCATCACCTTTATCTTCATTCTCAACACCACCGCTGCTTGAACAGCTCTTTGAACGGAAGTGGTTGATAGCAACAGTCAATTTTTCACCAGATACTGAGCTTCTGAATGTTTGAGCTAGTGGTGGGCGATTATGATATTCAAAAGGGAAACCAGTAATCGTCGCTGCCGTACCAATTTCAGTCACTGATAGGTCATTGTAGATTAAAGCTACTTTAATTTGGTCAGTACCTAATTGATCTAAACCTGGGTTTACAAATGAATAGTGTTTGCCAGCAGGCGCTATAGCGTTTAAGCCATTCACAATATCTTGAATTGCACTTGTTTCACTAAAGTCGTCGTTTTCAACTTCAAGTAAACCAATGATATCTGCATCAATTGTAGTAATTGCGTTAAGGATTTTGCTGCGCTGACGTTCAAACTCTACTAGTGAATCCGCACCACGACTCGTCGGGAATCCTTCGCCAAAACCATCGCCATTAAAGTAATTTAATACGTTAAAACTTGCTACACGTAAGTTTCCGGTTTCCAAGTTTGGTGTTGCTTCACGAGCATTTTCTTGAATAAACGTAGGTTCAGCAGTTGGCAATACGCGGTAGTTACCAAAGCTGTAATCAACTATGCCTTCTAATGCTGCAACTTTATCGCCTGAGCGTAATGTATTATTAGCCGACAAGCCACCTGAAGGGTATTTAATAAACTCCGGGTTTGAGCCATTAACAGCATCATCTAGTAAGATTTTATTGAGCTTATTTTGCGCCGTTAAGTTTGCAACTTCTTCCGAACCCGGTAAGTACAAGTTAGTCGGAACAAATAAACGTTCACTTGATAAGGTTACTTCACCATAACGACCTAAGTTGTAGTTATCAGTCACTGTAAGGTCTTGAGAAAACGACACAAACATACCTTCTAACGACTCTTGTTGCTCTGCGCTAACAAATGGCAAGGTTACAACTACAGGTGCTATTGTATCAGTACCGCAGTTTAACGCTTCTTTTGTTGCCGTTAACTGTGTTTTACCATAGCTTTCAACTACATTACCTAAAACTCGAACCACATCGCCGGTTGCCGGTAATTCACCCGCTAATTCGTAAGACACAAAAATGCCTTCAGAAGATAATGAATCTAGGTCTTGGTCTGCTATTTCTTCTTGAACAAAAAATCCACCAATTGCAGGTAGGCTAGCCGTCACCACACCTTGGATAACTTTAGTTTCATTTAATAATGGCGACTCAAAGCCGTTACCTTGGATAACATTAATAAATGTCGCTTCGTCAGAACATTGACCTAATAGGTCTGGTTCAGGCTCAAGCTCGCCTTCGGTAGAAAAACTACCTAATGGGAATGGTGTGCTTGTTGTTGCATTATCAGAGCTGCCATCTAGTGCATTTTTGCCACTGAAAAGCCAATTTGCGACGTTAAACACGCCATCGTTTGCTACGGCACCGTTTACACGATAAGCCCAACCGTCTAGGTATTCCCAAGGTTGATTTGTACCATCAGTATTGATATCGCCAAAAACGTCAATCACTTCGCCATCACAGAAAAGTTCAACGGCATCATCACCATTAACTCCAGCGGCACCAGTAACAAAATCAGGAGCAAAACCAAAGAAGTTTGTAAATCCAGTAGACTCAGAAGCAACATAAATAAAGCTACCAGCCGACGCCGATGTACCCGCAGGGAAACTGAATTCCTCTCCATCTGTACCGCCGCCATTATTGGCAGAGCCAACGCCACAATTACCTAAGTCGGCAATATCTGTCGCAATAAAGATTTCAATCGCTTTTGGCACGCCGCCTGTTAGTGGTCCGTCAATAACACCACTAATTAATAGTGCAGGGCTTTGAGAAAAGACTTGAACTGGAATTGCATCGTCTGCTGTTGCATTGCTAGTTGCGCCATCTAGTGCGTTTTTACCGCTGAATACCCACTGAGAAGCGTCATAAACACCACCATTAACAACTGAGTTTGCTTTACGAGCAGCCCAGCCATCCATGTATTCCCAGTCTTGACCAGTACCGTCGGTATTAATGTCGCCAAGAACGTCAACAACTTCTCCGTTGCAGAATAGTTCTAATGCATCATCGCCGTTTACGTTCGCTGAACTACTCGTGTAGTCTGGTGCAAAACCCATGAAAGCTTCAAACTGTGCAGACTCAGATGCCAAGTAAATGTATTGGCCTTTGCTAGCGCTGTCAGCTGGGAATGTAAACTCTTGACCATCAGAACCACCGCCATTATTCGCCGAACCAAAGCCACATACGCTTAAATCAGCGATATCTTGAGTAACATATAGCTCAACACCTTTTGGTAAACCGCCAGTTAAAGGCCCATCGTAGGCTGCTGAAATAATTAACGGTGCAGAAACAGGTGTTGTTGGTGTTTCTGGATCGGTCGGGTCAGTTGGGTCCGTCGGGTCCGTTGGATCTGTAGGATCTGTCGGGTCAGTTGGATCCGTTGGTTCATTCGCACATTCTGCTTTTGGGAATACAGACTCTACCCATTCAGGATGGTCGACAAAAGGGTTACGGTTGCCTTGATATTCATAAATAGTGTTGTTTCGGTTTGTTTCGAACGAGTCAACTGGATCCGCTTCATGCCACTCTAATAAACGACATAGCTTTCCAAGTAAAGGCTCACCTGAGCTTGTAATTTCATTTACAACCGTTAGGTTAGGGGTTGAGTCAAAACCTTCATAACGAGTGTCCATGTATAGGACCATACGCGCAACATCACCTTTTACAGCATCACGTGGTTCAAAAGAGTCGCTATCGTATCGGTTAGAAGGGGCTTCACTAAGAGGATTGTCACTATTGTCAAAATCGAGGTTACTACGGGAGGAATTTATTGAGATGTCAGAGGGGCGAAGATGGTGAATATCGGTATAAGCTTCTAGAGAGGAGGATGGAAAGCCATGGCTCTTGGCCCAAACATGTTCTCTATTCCAATTATCAGGATTGGTGCTTTGAGAACCGCTCCCGTTTGAAAATTTGGGAATCGATATGCCCTTATAAAGCAACATCACATTATCCGGATTGGATGGGTCTTCATCCGTTTTGGTTAATGCACTCCATACTTCAGAGTAGGTTAACTGCTTGTGGTTCAAACTAATTGCTGTTGACAGTAAAGATTTTATCTCTTGCTGACTTTGACCACTATTAATTGCATTAATCACATCACGATAATAATCACTATCTACATAGGTTGACGCATCGGCAACCTTATCTAAATCTGGACAATTAAAGCAAGGTGAAGTTATATCGCTTGCTTGCGTAGTAGCTGAGACCAAGCATGCGAACACCGTTAAACTTAGGTATTTCATCTTATTATTTCCTGATTGGAGGCGGAATTATTGTTGTAAAGGTTAATTTTACCGCGCCAATGTTACCGTTTTTTTAACGGTACAGGTATAGGTACAGGATAAAAAAAATGATTAAAATTTGATTAATGTATAAGCATTTCAAGACGGTAAATTTACAACTAGAAATTAGTTTTAAAACTAAATGCTAATGACAAACATCAAGAAAAAGAGGAAGAAAATAAACAAATCTGAATATAAATTACAATCGGTATTATGGGCTTTTAAGAGGGGGAGATAAACATCCGTGTTTAGTAATCCATTTATTTTTGAAGACTGGTTAATTAAAAGCTAGCGACTACCTTAACAGCGCCGCCACCATCACCTTGAATATAACCGATCATGTCAGGGTTTTTAGAAACCATGTCAATTACAGCTGCATCACTATCTAACTTTTTAGGTGGTGTGCCTTTACCAGTAAATACTAACTTAGACCAATAAGCTTTAAGTTGGCTAGCAGAACGACTTAATACTTTATCATTAAACTCGTCTGTTACCGCTGCACCTTCGGCCTGATCAACGGGCGTTGCTGCGCCACCGCCAGGAAATGACTTAGCTTTTCCTAAAAAGATACGTGATATGGAAGCTTTATCAAGCGCATCTGTATTTGACGGGTGGACGACAATATTAACCGCCAAGGTTTGAAAGCTAAATAATGTTGCTATAAGAGCTACAGTAAGTTTTTTCATGCCTTCCTCCTTTAAAATACAACGTCTACAGCAAACGCAATAGTATCTGCATCCCATGCATCGTTGTAATCATTATCAGTCATAGTGTATTGGACTTTAAATGCAGCGCTTGGATGGAAGTTATAACGAACACCAACAGAGGTAGATGTATATTCATTTCTGTTAGTTTGGTTAACAACACTTTGAGCAGCTGCACGTAAAGGTGCGCCATCAAAGGCAGTTCCTAAAGCTGGAATTGTAACGTTTGGTAAGCCTGCCGCAATACTAGAGTTAGCGCTAGTTTCAAAGGTTTCGAGCAATAGATAAGGCATGGTTGAATCAGACACACGGTAACCAAAGCTAATGTAACCACCTTTGTCGTCTTCTTGAAGTACCGAGTTATCCGTACCGTTTTGCGAGTACTCACCAATTATTGACCATTTCTCATAATCAATATTAAAGCCAGCACCTATAAAGGTACCTGTGTCCCCATTGATCCTAAGTTCATCAGCAGCTGACTGTGATGCACCTAACGCTTGAGCCAACGAAGCGAAAGACTCTATTCCGGCAACTGGGATATCCACTTCACCTTGAATGAAAGTAAAATAACCACTAAACCAGTTTTTTGTAAAACTAGTCGCTAAGCCGAAAATATTATTCAATGAGCCGTCTGTTGGAGTTGTATCCTCAAAGAAGGTATCTGAAAGTTCACCGTATAAGAAGTTAAATGAAAAATCCCAGTCACCAACGAGTTTATTATGAACGACGCTGACCCCGTCATAATTGCTAAATGGTAAATTATACATAGCATTAGCCGGTCTTACCCATGGGTATGCATAACCAACATCTAGATAATCAGAATATAAATAAAACGGTATTCTTAAACGACCTGCGCGAACAGTAGTGTAGTCACTCGCTTCGTAAGAAATGTAGGCCCAGGCAAATTCGGTGTTAAAGTTATCGCTTCCTTGTGACACTATTTGTGCTGTTGCTGATAAGCCATCGCCTAAATCCGCTACAGCTTGTAGCGCAAATAAAGATTCATTTTTGAACGATAAGTCGTTGTCATAACCCAGATAAGTTTCGTTATCACTAAGCGTTTGACCAGCAACTATCGAAGCGAACCCATTAAAGCGTATATCTGCGTTAGCGGTAAAGCTGGCAGTCGATAAGGCGATAAGCCCGATTGGAAAACCAAGTTGCAATACTTTTTTCATAGTACCCTGTCTCATTGTTGTTAATTTACAATGAAAGTGTAGACGACACTCAAGAATTTGCTTAAAAAACAGTGAATCAAATAAAAAAAAAGCCCTTTTTTTTAAAAGGGCCTAAAAATAGAGGAGAAATAAACTTATAAATTAAGGTTTAGAAAGCGCCGCTTTTGGCGTAATTACTTAAGAAACACTCTTTATTAATAAAACAATTAAGCGCGAACTTGACCTTCACCACTAACAACAAACTTCTCTGCAGTAAGTGACTCTAAACCCATAGGGCCATAAGCATGAAGCTTAGTTGTAGCAATACCAATCTCTGCACCTAGGCCTAACTGCGAGCCATCAGAAAAGCGAGAGCTTGCATTTACCATAACAACAGAAGCGTCTACAGCTAGCTGGAAAAGCTCAGCAGTTGCTTTGTTTTCGGTACAAATAACTTCTGTGTGATGGCTACCAAATTGATCTATGTGCTCTAACGCTTGCTCAAAATCATCTACAGTACGTACAGCAATTTCTAAACTTAGGTATTCTTGACCAAAATCTTCATAAGGCAGTAGACGAGGGCTCAGAAAAAAGCCATGTGAACGCTGACAGGCATTCACTTTAACACCTTTATCTTGCAACATTTTTGCAGCAATAGGTAAAAAGTCGGCGGCAATATCACTGTGAACCAATAAGCCTTCTAGTGCATTACAAACACCAGTGCGCTGTGTTTTACCATTCTCTAGAATACGAAGTGCTTTTTCAAAGTCAGCCTCTTTATCTACATATAAATGACAAACACCTTTAAAGTGCTGGATAACTGGAATTTTACTATTGTCACTCACAAACTTAATAAGGCCTTCGCCACCACGAGGAATTACTAAGTCGATGCTGTCAACTTGCGAAATTAGTTCCAATACGAGTTCTCGCGCCGGATTATCAATCACAGAAACTAATTCTTTAGGCAAGCCATGTTCTTCTAGCGCTTTGTGCATCGCTGCCGCAATTGCCAAGCTAGAATGCAATGCTTCTTTACCACCTCGCAAAATTACGCCATTACCAGACTTAAAGCAAAGGGCGCCGGCGTCTGCTGTTACGTTTGGACGAGATTCATAAATCATACATATGACACCAAGCGGAATGCGCATTTTTTCGATCTCTAGTCCGTTTGGACGAGTGGTGACCTTTTTGCGGTTGCCAATTGGATCGTCAAGTTCAGCAATTTCTTTGATTCCATTGACCATGTCATCAATACGTTCAACGTTTAATGTTAAGCGATCAACAAACGAGGCCTCTAAGGACATTTCTTCCGCTTGTTTTAAATCTAATTCGTTCGCTTTTAATATGTCAGCTTCAGCACTCTTAATATTTTTTGCCATAGACAACAAAACTTCGTTTTTGTCTTGTTCCGATAAAATAGCTAACTTTTTAGATGCAGACTTAGCTGCTTTTGAAATCGTTTCGATATAGCTCATTAGGCTTCCTTTAATACGGCAATATTTGTATCTTCAATAAGTGAGTCAATAGTAGGAAAAGAAGACTCTTCTGGAGCCTGTTTATCAGAAATATAGGCCATTAAACAGCTACTATAATTTGCAACACCTTTTGCTACGCGGTGACCATTTTCAGTCTTAACTAACACCGTATCTCCAATGTTAAAGTTGCCCTTAACATCAACTAATTGGTCACTAGAAAGCGTTTTATCGTCGTCTAATACACATATCGCACCATCGTTATCAACGATAATTTCACCCTGCGCTCTAGTAGTGTGAGTCAACCAATGTAAATCGTCTTGCATTGGATTTTTATATGGCGTAAATACGGTGCCTGGATTGTCGCCTCTTACTAGCTTCGAAAAGGTTTCTGCTTCAAAACCATTAACTATAAAAGTAGTAATCCCATGCGCCGTCGCTTTTTCTGCCGCTTGTAGTTTTGTCAACATACCACCGGTGCCCATTGAACTAATAGCTCCACCGGCCATTTTCTTCACTTCATCTGTTATTTCGCTTACAACACTAAGCAATTCTGCGTCATCATGAAGGTTAGGGTTTTTATTATATAAGCCATTAATGTCAGAACACATTATCAATGCATCAGCACCAGCCGCAGCAGCTACCATGGCCGATAAATTATCGTTATCACCCACCTTCAAGCCATCGGTGGTTATCGTGTCATTTTCATTAACAATGGGCATTACGCCATGTTCAAGAGAGGTAATTAATGTATCTCTAATACTTTGATAACGTTCCTGATCGCGCAAATCACCATGTGTTAATAGTATTTGTGAGGTCGGAAAATCAAATAGACGATCCCAGGTTGCTACCATTTCAGCTTGCCCAGCGGCAGCCATGGCTTTTTTCAATGCTAGTGAAGGGTGCTCAGGACTAGAAAAAACGTGACGACCTGCAGCAACTGAACCAGAAGAAACCAGCACGACTTGTTTACCCTGTTTTTTACATTCAATAATAAACTGGGCGATTGGAAATAATTGGTGAGCGCTACAGCCATTGCCACTAGGGGCAATTAACGCACTTCCGACTTTCAAGACGATTCGGTTCCAGTCATTCCAAGAGTTTGTATTCATTACTTATATCCTATTACTCGAATCAGGTTGTAAAGTATACAGCTTAATACTTAGAAGTCTAATCATTATTGTACTAAATAATATTCAAGTTACTTATGTCTGTTATTAGTTCTATTTATAGTTTGCGTTCAGGCATAAAAAAACCGGCTATTTAAGCCGGTTTCAGTACGTATCAGTTATTTTTATTTAGGCGTAATATCACCAATATTCAAAATTGGTGCGGCGTCTAATTCATTAGCGTCCATCATATTTGCAACTCGTTGTACGCTCGATAACAACAAAGACTGCTCCCAGTCTTCCAACGTATTAAACTTTTCAATAAAACTATCTTCCATTGAACGAGGCGCATTTTTTAACGTTTCTTTACCTTGTGCGGTTAAGTAAAGCGCAATACGTCGTCTATCTGACTCGCTTCGCACGCGCTCAACCATAGACTTAGTTTCTAACCTATCTAATATGCTAGTGACTGTAGCTTGGCTAAGGTTCACTATATCTGAAACTTGCTTTGCAGTAATACCCGGATCAGCCCCAAGTTCTTGCAGAACGAGCAATTGTGGGCCAGTGATACCCACATCTTTACTTAGTTTCTTAGAGCGCAAATCGATTGCGCGAATTACACGTCGAATTGCAACTAGTAACTCTTCATACTTTTCCAAAATTATTCCACCTAAAATCGTTAAATTACTAAACTAAGAATTTATAATTGTTTGTGTTTCTTCAAATTGAGCTAAGGTTTTTTCACTCGGCTCTTTAGAGAAGATACTCACAACATAGATTGCCACTGAAGACGCAACAAAACCTGGCAATAACTCATAAAACAGAGTAGATAACGCATCACCGTTAGCTAAAACAGGTGCGTGTTTCCAGAAAATAACCGTAATAGCACCAGCTAAAACACCCGCTATAGCGCCTTCGTTTGTCATGCGTTTCCATAACAATGCAAATAACACGACCGGCCCAAACGCAGCACCAAATCCAGCCCAAGCACTAGAAACTATATCAAGTACGCCACTATTAGAATTAAAAGCAACTCCCGTAGCAACGGCAGCAACAATAACCACACATAACCTGCTGGCTAATAACAGTTCCTTATCGCTTGCTGTTTTATGTATAAATATACGGTAACAATCTTCAACTAATGAGCTTGATGATACTAATAGTTGAGACGATACCGTACTCATTATAGCCGCAAGAATCGCCGCTAATAACCAACCAGCAATTAAAGGGTGGAATAGAATTTGTGACAACATCACGAAAATTGTCTCAGGATCGTCAATAGCAATATTATGTTGTTGCGTGTAGTGAAGACCGACAATACCAGTTAACACTGCACCAACAATAGTTACCGTCATCCAAGACATACCAATGCGTCTTGCTGTTTTTACTTGCTTATGTGAATTGATCGCCATAAACCGGACAATGATGTGAGGTTGGCCAAAATAGCCTAAACCCCAAGTCATCAAACTTAATACACCAAGCCAACCTAATGCATCTTTACTACTTACCTCAGTAACAAAGTCGCTCGTTATCATCGAAGAGATACCAGACAAGTTATCTAACTGACCCATTGCAAATAACGGAACCATGGCCAGTGCGATGAACATAATGCAACCCTGAACAAAATCGGTCAAACTAACCGCAAGGAAACCGCCGAGTACTGTGTATAAAATAACAACAGACACTGTTACCAATACCCCTGTTTCGTAACCCATACCAAAGCCACTCTCGAATAATTTACCGCCGGCAACTAAACCTGAAGATGTATATAATGTGAAAAATAAGATAATAACAATAGAAGCAATAATACGAACGGAACTGTTATTCAACGAAAAACGTTTTGAAAAGAACTCAGGGACAGTCAGCGAGTCATCGGCAACTTCAGTGTAAACTCGCAGGCGAGGCGCCACTAAAATATAGTTAACATATGCACCAATTAATAACCCTAGTGCCAACCAAATGCTATCTAAACCATTTATAAAAGCAGCACCAGGTAGGCCCATCAACATCCAGCCACTCATATCAGAAGCACCAGCTGATAAAGCAGTCACCTTAGGACTGACATTACGACCGCCTAATAAATACTCACTATTATCTGCAGTAGAATGTCGCATTGCATAGACGCCAATGGCTAGCATCAGCAAAAAATACAGTAAAATTGACAAAAATGTATAACTAATCAAGGGACACCTTTTTTATTAGAGTTCTAATGTTTGTTTAAGGAATGAAATTGCGAAAAAGTGTAACACGACTTAATTTAAAGATCGAATTTACCCCTGTTTTTCATGCTGATAAGGTGTTGAGCGGGACTTGATAAGTGGCAGGTAGTAAAAAAGCCACCGCAGTGACTTTTTATAAAGTAATTTTAATACTAATGATTTAGGTCGCTTTTTTGTCAAAAGTACGCAACAAAAGTATGAAACAAAAGAGCAAATTAAATTCGGCGCTAGAAAAGATTATCAACGTTTTGTTCGATCTGCTCAGGCATCAAACTTTTTGCTTGCTCTTCAAAACCCGCAGGTATTGGGAGCTCATGATAGAGCAGCTCTAACTTATCTTTTATCAGTTCAGCAATAATTTCACTGCTTAGAATCACTTTACCTTCTTTACCGCTGGTTAATTTTTCCAAGGCATTATGTATCGCTAATTTGATTTTCCAAATCTCTGCGTCGGTAACTAACTTAACTGCGTTTAAGGTTATGATTGCCTCAACATGCTCAGTAATTGACTTAACATAGGGAGAAATATAGACCCAACCTTTGTTTTTGATGAGTGACTGACAAATATATATTTCGTGGTGAACATTATGAAGATATTTAGCGATGACCTTCGCATCACGATCATGTCTAAATTTGATATTAAACTCTTTGCTGTGTTGCAGATCTTGATTCCACGAATCAATGACATTAAACAGTCGAGTTTCGTGAGGTAATTTATTATCAAAATTTAGTATATCAACGTAAATATTTACTTTGGTATTTAAAATAGAATCAGCCTGTTCAACTAGGCTAATTAAGCCCTTTGCACTGGATTCAAGTTCAAAATTAATATGCGAGCGAGCTAAAATATCCTCTTGGGTATCAGCGAGCTTATTCTGAACTTCGGCAGACTTATCAATAGCTAATCTAATTAGGCGCGTTTGTTGAATTTGAAAACGGAGAGTAAATATTAAAAGTAAAGATACGAACAAGCCAACCAGAGGTGTTAACCAACCACCAAAAAACTCACCGATTTGGCCAATTTCACTCGGTGCGACTACGCCATAAGTAAAAAATAGATATGCTAACGCAGCGACAACGGCTGGCAAAAATATTAAGCCTAGCGTCAATACAATAGAAAAGTTACCTTCATCCTTGGCAGTTAGGTTTGATAACTCGGCTTTAGAAAACGAACCCATAGAGACTTTAAATCCATATATAAATTAATTGATGACTAAAATACCTGCAACAAGAACGACTGGCAACGCCAAATTTTACAAAAGGCTAGTCTTGTTCTGAAATGCTTTGACTTCGAGTTTGCTCTTCAAGTTGTTCAACCCACATTAACGTTGCACCACAAATAGCAGCGGGCATTACCAGTAAATTGATAAAGGGTAACGAAGTAATAATTGAAACTGAAGCGCCAAACCCAAAACAGGCTGACTTATTTTGACTAAGAATATAACGCATGAAATCAAAACTATATTTGTTGTTATCAAAAGCATAGTCACAGTATTGAATTGCTAAAACCCACGCAATAAAAGCAAACCAAATCAATTGACCGATAACCGGAAAAAACCAACCAATTAGAAAGAACCCAATCATTCTAGGAATAAAGTAAACGAGCTTTTTCCATTCTCGGAGCAGGGTATGAGGCGTCGCCTTAATTAAAGCGGCAACAGAGTCTTGACGCGGAGCTTGGCCAGTTAGATGCATTTCTACTCGTTCTGCTAATACACCATTAAAAGGTGCGGCTAGCCAGTTGGCAACCGTTGTGAAGAATAATCCAAACAATAAAACCATCAATAAAATTACAAACGGGTAAATAATAAACTCTAGCCAGCTTAACCAATCAGGTATTTGTTCATGCATCCAAGTTATGTTGGCACCAAGGACATCAAAAAGGTAATAAAAAGCGCCAATAAAAAGAACAAAGTTAACCATTAACGGAATTAAAATGAAACGTTTCAAGCCTTTAGTCTTTAATAAACCAAAACCGCGAAAAAAATAACTAACGCCATCACTCATTGTCATTATAAAAACCCCAAACAAACTTTATTTTACAAAGTCTTAAGTATAAAGTTGTTTGAAGACTAAGCAAGTCGGCAAGTGTTACAAAGTACAACAAAATTTGCTATCGTTTGCCCCCATAATAATAACTAAAAGCAAGTAACAAACGTAAATGCGTCTAAAACATATAAAACTGGTTGGATTTAAGTCATTTGTTGATGCCACCACGGTTCCGTTTCCGGAACAGATGACCGCTATTGTCGGTCCAAACGGCTGTGGTAAATCTAACGTAATAGACGCCGTACGCTGGGTATTAGGTGAAAGCTCAGCGAAAAACCTTCGTGGCGACGCAATGACCGACGTCATTTTTAACGGCTCAACCAATCGAAAGCCTGTATCCCAAGCCAGTGTTGAACTGTTATTTGATAATACCGAAGGAAAGTTGCAAGGTCAGCTCGCCAGTAGAAGTGAAATTTCAATCAAACGTGTAGTAACTAAAGACGCTACATCGACCTACTTTTTAAATGGCACGAAATGTCGCCGTCGTGACATTACCGATATATTTTTAGGAACGGGTTTAGGTCCCCGAAGTTATGCCATTATCGAACAAGGCATGATCTCGAGATTAATTGAGTCTAAGCCACATGAGCTCCGCGTTTTTCTAGAAGAAGCCGCTGGTATTTCAAAATACAAAGAACGTCGACGAGAAACCGAAACGCGCATCAAGCATACACGAGAGAATTTAGAGCGTTTAGCCGATGTTCGGGAAGAGCTCGGTACTCAACTAGAGAAACTTAAACGTCAAGCCGCAACAGCCAGACGCTTTAAAGAATTAAAAAAGCAAGAGCGCCAATATAAAGCGGAGTTAGCCGCATTGAAGTGGCACAAATATAACGAACAGCTTAACTTTCACGACAGGCAGCGTTTAGAAAAAGAAACTGAGCTTGAAGCCTTCATGGCCCAACAACGTGGTGGAGAGCTAGGTTTAATTACTAAAAAACAACAATTGCAGGAATTAACCGATAAAGTTCAAGAAAAGCAGCAAATTGTTTATCAAACTGGCAATAAGATTACCAAACTCGAGCAACAAATTGTTTTTGAACAAGAAAACCGCTCGCGTCAACAAGAGCAATTAGCGCAATTAGAAACAAGCATCGTTGAAAATCAGCAACACCTTGAATTAGAACAAGCTTCGTTAGAAGACATTAGCGAACAATTACTATCATTTGAGCCAGAACAAGAATTACTTCACGAGCAACTTAGTCAAGCAGAGCAACAACTTTATGACGCTGAGCAAAATTACGAACAAACGCAACAAGGCATTAGTCAACAAATTCAGGCTGTTGCCAAAGCTCAGCAAGCAATAAAGATTATTGATACTCGTTTACATCATCAACAATTAGAACTATCAAAAAGTAATCAGCGTTTAACAGATCTCAAAACTGAATTGGCAGAGCTATCAACAAACGATTATCAGCAGCAACTTACCGAACAACACCAAATTATTGGCACGTTAAACTCCGCGATTAGCGAATTGTCAGAGCAATATGCCGAGGCTGCTCATCTTGATGATCTTCATCAAGAAAATAGAAAAAAAGCACAAGAGAAAGTGGATCAGACACTTAGACAAAAAGAAAGGGTGCAAATAAAATTAGAGCAACTTGAACAATGGCGTGACGAACTCTTTGCTAATCAAAGTAGTAATAACACTAGCGAAATAGAAACGCTTGGGCTGCTAGTTGGCCAATTAAATGTCGAGGAAAAGTGGCGAAATGCTATAGAGCAACTGCTGAGTCATCATGGACACGCGCTAATGGTTTCTGAATTGCCAACAGCGGAGTTAACACAGCCAGGACAATATGTTTTAACTGCTAACAGCAACGACATTGACGAAAGTCCTAAACGTTCGTCAAACAGTCTTGTGCCAAATGCTATGTCAGTGATTTCAGCGGGCGTAGCGCCAGCATGGTTTGCCAAGGTCGCGCTAGCCGACAATTTAGATGAAGCTCAACACATTATAAATAATGACGATTGGTTGGCTGTACTTTTACCGTCAGGGCAGTGGCTAGGTAAAAACTGGACTGGATTAGGTGGTGTACAAAACGCCGATAATGACGCTGGCAATAATGGTGTATTAAAACGTTTGGCCGAAATAGAAACCTTAACCTTATCTTTATCGGTAATTGAACAAGAAACGTATAATAATCAGATGTTGCTGGAAAATTCGATTGCAGAAACTAGAGACTCTCAGGCTCACTATCAGGCAATTAAAACCCAACTAGAACAACAAAAACAAGCACTACAAAAAGCCCAGTTAGAGTATGGCTTTTTAGAGCAACAAGCCCAGCAATTTAGTGAACAGAAACTAAAGCTACAGTCACAAATTGAATCTTTAACTCAAACCGTTGATGAGTTGAACCTGACACTAGAAGTGCTTTTAGAAGAACAATTACAAGCGCAAGAAGCAGAAATAGAACTTCAAAGCCAAAGCGATACAACTGAACAACACAAAGCATCAGCGCAACAAACCCTTACTAACGCAAAAATGACAGTGGAGCGACTAAAGCAAGAAACTCATCAATTGTCGTTAAAGGTACAATCGTTACAAAATACCAAATCAAATCTACAACAAAATATTCATCGCGCGTCGACTCAAATCAAGCAATTACAAATGCGAAAGAATGATTTGTTATCGGGCAATGAGCAAAATGAATCGAGTGAACTTTTAGCTGAACAACTAGAGCAAGCGCTGTTAGATAAGCTAGAAAGTGAAGAACAACTCATGCAATTGCATAGTGAAGCCGCGATAATAGATGACGAAATTAAGACCTTAGAGCAAGGGCAGTCGGGAGTTATAGCGAAACTCGATAAAATGCGTGAGCAAATTACAGACATTAAAATGGAATGTGAGGGCGCAAGAGTGCGAGCGCAAAGCATGATTGAGTCTCTTCAAGATATGGAACAGTCATTAAAAGCGCTACTTGAGAATATGCCAGACGATGCTGAAGAAAAACTATGGACTGATAATCTAGAAAAAGCGACATCGTCAATTCAACGCCTAGGGGCAATTAATCTGGCAGCAATTGATGAATATGACATACAGGCAGAACGAAAAGGGTATTTAGATGAGCAATATACTGATTTGGTAAATGCCCTTGAAACACTAGAGTCAGCAATTAGAAAAATAGATAGGGAATCTCGTGCCAAGTTTAAAGAGACCTTCGACAACGTTAACGAAGGACTTCAAACTCTGTTTCCTAAAGTGTTTGGCGGTGGCGCTGCATATTTAGAGTTAACAGGTGACGATTTACTGGACACTGGGGTTTCGATAATGGCACGTCCTCCGGGCAAGAAAAACTCGACAATTCACTTGCTTAGTGGTGGCGAAAAAGCGCTGACCGCATTATCATTGGTTTTTTCAATTTTCAAACTGAATCCGGCACCATTTTGTATGTTGGACGAAGTTGATGCACCACTAGATGATGCAAATGTTGGACGTTTCTGTAAACTGGTCAACGAAATGTCAGAATCGGTGCAATTTATATATATAAGCCACAATAAAGTGGCAATGGAAATGGCGACTCACTTAACGGGTGTAACTATGCAAGAGCCCGGGGTTTCTCGATTGGTCGCAGTAGATATTCAACAAGCAGTAGAAATGGCAGATGCTATTTAATGCAATGGAACGTAAATAGGGTTTTTAATTAACATGGCTGAAGAACTTAGATTAGCACTTATTTTATTAGGCTCACTGGCAATTGGTGCAGTGGTTTTACATGGTATTTGGACAGTGCGAAAAAATGTCAACGAAGAGCGTAAATTACACGCGAAAGATTCAGAGCCAGAAGAGGTTGACTTAAACGAAGAAGAACTTGAAATACAGTCGTTAAAAATAAAGCAGATGGAAATGGACTTTAGTACCTTGGGCGCCGATAGTCAGCACGGCCTGCCAGTTGTAGACGTAGATGTGGACTCCATTTACCATCATGATAAAGCCGCCAAGGACGAGCGTGGGCTTAGGGTACAAGGTCACGTGAGTGAAATTTCTATAGAACCTGAAATAGAACCTGAAATAGAACATGAAGTAGCACCGCAATTGACCAGAGATGATAGTCAAGGCTCGCTGTTAGACGATGATGAAATGCCAAGTTTTTCGGCCTTAGATGATGAAGCGTCAACAAAACAAAATGATTCTAATTTTCAGTTCGAACAACACGCTACATCAGATTTTGACGAGCCAGCAGCAGCTCAAGAAGAAACAAAAAAAGAAACAACAGCAGAACCAGCTAAGAAAAATGAAGTGTTGATTTTATATATCGATAAGCCGGAAGGTGACATGATCGATGGTGCCAAATTATTGCCACTATTATTAACTTTAGGTTTTAAGTTCGGTGAGATGGACTTCTTTCATCGTCACGAACAGAGCTCAGGACATGGCGAAATATTGTTTAGCTTAGCGAATATGTATAACCCAGGCACGTTTGATATTGATAACATGGAGCAGGTAAGTACTCGCGGTTTAAGTATTTTTATGACATTGCCAAATGCTGGAGAGGCGTTGCAAACGTTTAATATGATGCACAACGCAGCGAAGAAAATAGCGGATGAATTTGATGCTTATGTATTAGATGCCAACCGTCAACGACTTGATGTACTTAGAGTACGTCATTACATTGAGAAGATTAGAAAGTTTTAAGCTTTAATACCTTTTGTAAGGCTTGGACCTGATTTTTTCTGTCCATACGCGTCATAGGTGGTGTTTTTGCTGCCGCCTATGAGCATATGTTTGACTTGCTCGATAACAACTTCATTTTGTTTTGCAGTTAAATAAATTACTTCGTTTTGTGTTTGGCACTCTTCTAATAGACGGGTGATGTCTTTTTTCAAAGATGCGTGTGCCTCATCGTTATTAATAGTATCGGCAGCCGGGTGTTGGCTTAACTGATGATCAGTCTGCTGGATTGTTATCAGCATCAGTTCTTTTTGTTTTGCAACCTCAACTAAATCATTACCATCACGTCGCTTCACGGCATCTAGCTCGTTGCCTAACAGCGCTTTTAGATTAGTTAAAGACTCTAGTTGTTGACGTAATAAAACGTCGACAGAAGTAGTAGGTTGCTCAGTAGTCATATTATAAATCAAACTCAAATGCAGACAGCTTTTCAGCTAGCTTGTCATAGTTAATTTTGTAATCACCACTGGCTATCGCTTTTTTAATATCGTCAATTTTCTTACGATCAAAGCTTTCAGATTCGGTGATCTTCTTTTGTAAATCTTTTAATTGTTTCGCTTGTGGTGTTAATGCAACGGAATCTTTTTCCGCTGATTTCGCACTACTCGCTTGCTGTGTTGTATTTGACACAGATTCTTGCTTAGCTTGTTCAAGCTTTTGATTTTGCGATTGATAAGCTGAAGCTTTAGCTCCATTTACCGAATTGTTATTTACATTATTAACCATACATCACCCGATTTATAAAATTTCTCTGTCATCGTTATCGGCTTTATTACCGTAAACTTTAACATATTTTATAGTTTAATGAATATTTGTCTCAAATCGCCAATAACACCTTTCACAATACGCTCCGAAGAGTTGTTTTTAACTTGAATCGACTCTCCAAATGAACCGTTTTCCAATGCTGTTCCTGAAGTTTTAATACTCAAGTTATTATAGTCCGCAATAATTGAAACACTATCACCTTTACAAACCAAACAAACGTCACTTCCAGAAACTTGAAAGCCCCTTGAAATATTTCGCATTGCACGTCCGCCAATTATATTCTCCATTGCATCGGTAGACTTTGCTCGAACCTTTGACTTATCGACTAGAGCAGTTTTAATCATGTCCTTAGAAACCACTTCTCCTTTTGCAATATGCGTAGTGGTGACTATAGTTTCTATATATTCGTAAACTCGCACTTGAACATAGGCTTTCCAATTAGCGCCATTGTCGTAACAAGTTGCTTTTATTGGGAAGTGTCGAGTAAAGCGTTGTCTTGATGGCATTTCGAATTCAAGCTCAGATTGACACTGAGTAATACGGATTCGGCTATCGAGAGGCATTGCTTTTACCGTGATGTTTGGCGTATTGTGCGGATTCACTTGTTCCTGAACAAAATCAGAAACTTGTTGTAAAAGAGCATCATGCGCTAAAGAATTTGCGGTTTTTGCCGATAGGGGAAAAGCCACAAAAATAAAATTTATGCTTAAAAGAAGAATTATTAACAAATTTTTCAACATATTAATCGCCTTTTTACTATGCTGTATCTTATAGTTAAAGATATGAAATTATTGAGTTTCAAATTCGTCGAAATATTGACGCGAAAATATCGATAACACAGTATTAGTTATAGTTAGCAAGTATCGTTCCTAGTTTTGGAGAAAAATTTATGGCGGGTATTCTTGACTCAGTCAATCAAAGAACCCAGTTAGTCGGTCAGAATAGACTGGAATTACTATTATTTAAGTTGAAAGGACGTCAACGCTACGGCATCAACGTATTTAAAGTCCGAGAGGTACTACAGTGCCCACCTTTGACTTCTATGCCAAGACTTAACTCATTCGTTAAAGGTATTGCACATATTCGTGGTCAAACAATATCTGTTATTGACATGGGGTTAGCGACTGGCGGTCGTCCAATTGTTGATATCAAAAACAGCTTTATTATCATTACCGAATACAACCGAACAATCCAAGGCTTTCTAGTGGACTCTGTTGAGCGAATTGTTAACCTCAACTGGGAGTCGGTAATGCCACCACCACAAGGGTCTGGCAGAACAAACTACCTAACAGCTGTAACCGAAATTGATAAAGAACTTATCGAGATACTGGATGTTGAAAAAATTCTGGAAGAGATAGCGCCTTCGAGCACAAAAGTCAGTGACGGCCTTATTTCTGACTCACAAGAAATGCAAGACGAGTTGGGCGATAGAACCATTCTTATAGTGGACGACTCATCAGTTGCTCGTAATCAGGTAAAACGTGCGCTTGAAGCAGTTGGTTTGCCAATCGTAGCTAAGAAAAACGGCAAAGAAGCACTGGATTACTTGGTTGAAGTTGGCGCGGAGTGTAACAACTCAGTAACTGAGAAAATTGGTTTACTTATATCAGACGTTGAAATGCCAGAAATGGATGGCTACACCCTAACAGCCGAAGTGAAATCTAGACCGAAACTAACCGACTTACATGTTATTTTGCATACGTCATTAAGTGGAGTCTTTAACCATGCTATGGTTGAAAAAGTGGGCGCTGATGATTTTATTGCGAAATTCAACCCAGATGAGCTTGCCGGTGCCGTTCAAAAATGGCTGCATGCGGATTAAACATTGATAAAATTAAGTAGAGTGTTTAATAGTGGGAAATAATAACTTAGCTGATAACGAGTATCGCACTTTTTGCAATTTTCTTGAGCAACAGTGCGGAATCGTATTAGGCGACAGTAAGATGTACTTGGTTAAAAGTCGCCTGTCGCCTCTAATGGCTCGATTTGATATAGAGTCACTAACGGAATTGGTCAACCGCACGCTGAAACCAACGGAAAGACAACTGCGCTCAGCGGTCGTAGATGCAATGACCACCAATGAAACCTTATGGTTTAGAGACACCTATCCATTTGACCTTTTGCAAAACAAAGTATTTCCCGAAATAGATCAGGGCAAAGGCATTAAGATCTGGTCCGCTGCGAGTTCGTCGGGGCAAGAGCCTTATTCAATTGCCATGACCATTACCGAATATAAGGCAAAATCAAAAAGTCGGGCTAATTTTTCCGTAGTAGGGACTGATATCAGTAACACTATGCTAGACCTGTGTAAAAATGCCGAGTATGACAATCTTGCTTTATCGAGAGGATTGTCGGACCAACGTCGCAAAGCTTTTTTTGAAGACAGCGGTAACGGTATGATGAAAGTGAAGGCAGATATTCGCCGGTTAGTTAATTTTAGACATCTAAATTTATTGGATAACTACAGTTTAATGGGCAAATTTGACATTATTTTTTGTCGAAACGTACTTATCTATTTTTCTCCAGAAATCAAATCGCAGATCATTAATAAGTTTGCAGCACAATTAAATCCTAACGGTTTTTTGATTTTAGGAGCCTCAGAATCAATGTCAGGCTTGAGTGATAAGTTTGAAATGATTCGATGCAATCCAGGTATCATTTACAAGAAAAAATAAGCGCCAAAAATTTTTGGCCTTTTTTTTGCATTTCTTTTGTCATATAGAAATTCCACTGGTGGAGCACTTATGGCAATCAGTCTAGATAAAGCATTTGGTATACATCAACACGCGCTATTAGTTCGTTCAGAACGAGCTGAAGTGCTCGCGAGTAATATCGCCAATGCTGACACTCCGGGTTATAAAGCAAAAGACATCGACTTTGCCGATGCGTTGGCTAATGCCCAAAAACGTTCTGGCTACTCAATGAGTAAAACTCACGAGAAGCACTACGACCTGTCAATAAATGTTAACTCCAGTTCAAAGTTTCGTAATCCTATGCAACCTGATACTGGCGACGGTAACAGCGTTGATGTGCAAGTAGAACGGAATCAATTTATGCAGAACTCCATGGAATACCAGACGAGCTTGCGGTTCCTAAATGGAAAAATTCAATCACTTAATAAAGCGTTAAGTGGAGGGCAGTAATTATGAGTTTATATAACGTATTTAATGTATCAGGCACTGGTATGAGCGCACAGTCTGTTCGCTTGAATACCACTGCCAGTAACATAGCTAATGCAAATAGTGTATCGAGTAGCGTTGATGAAACGTATCGTGCACGCCACCCAGTATTTCAAGCAGAAATGAGTAAAGCTCTAAATGCTCAGTCGGCAGGGGTAAATGTATTAGGTATCGTAGAAAGTGATGCGCCGCTAAAGATTGAGTACAGCCCTAATCATCCTTTAGCGGATAAAGATGGTTACGTTTATAAACCAAATGTAAACGTAGTAGAAGAAATGGCCAACATGATCTCTGCATCACGCTCGTACGAAACTAACGTGCAAGTCGCTGATGCTGCAAAAACCATGTTAAGCAAAACCTTACAAATGGGTCAACGATAGGACAATAACCAATGATTGATAATACAATTTCAAATCCTGCCGTTGACAACCTCCGTTGGAAGGAAGATGGCGTAACCACGAATAAAGTGAACGGTGAGTTAGGTAAAGAAGATTTCTTTAAATTGTTAACGACACAGCTGTCGATGCAAGACCCAATGAACCCAACAACGAATGAAGACATGATTGCGCAAATGACGCAGTTTACTATGGCGGAAGGCATTTCAGATCTTGGCGACAAGATGAATCAGTTAACCGCATCAATGACTTCAAACCAAGCATTAGAGGCGTCATCTTTAGTTGGTCGAAATATCCTAACGGCAAGTCCTGTCGCATACTCTGACGGCTCTGGTGTAAGCGGCCAGATTCCGCTGCAAAGCGCGACACAAAATGTCTTGGTAGAAGTTAAACACGAGAATGGCGCAACTATGGTCATTCCATACGGCAATCAAAATGCCGGCATGATGGATTTTGCCTGGGACGGCAAAGGTCCTGATGGTCAAGCATGGCCTCCAGGGCGTTATGAAATTAATGTAACCGGCTTACCAGCTGGTGCAACAGAAGCAGAACGCATGGCGGTATTAAGCTATGGCAACGTAAGTTCTGTAACTTTAGGACAGAATGGCACAGGTCTTGAATTAAACATTCAAGGTTTAGGCTCAATCCGACTTGCTGACGTGTTAGCAGTTGGTGAATAGATTAGTAAAATAGGAGAATCCTATGTCTTTTAATATCGCCCTTAGTGGTTTAAAAGCAGCGCAAAAAGATTTAGATGTTACCGCGAACAACATAGCCAACGTAAATACGTACGGTTTTAAAGAGTCTCGCGCAGAATTTGCCGATGTATATTCTTCATCCATTTTTACTAACGCTAAAACAGCGAACGGTGAAGGTGTTTTGGTTAATGATGTTGCTCAGCAATTTTCTCAAGGTAGCTTGTTGTTTACATCAAACTCACTTGATATGGCAATCTCAGGTGGTGGCTTTTTTGCCATGACTAATGACTTGTTAAGCCGAGACATTACTTACACTCGCTCTGGTGCCTTTAAGCTAAATGCTGAGAATTACATTGTTGACTCAAACGGCAGTTTTTTGCAGGGCTTTCCGGTAAACGATGATGGCTCAGTAAAGTCGGTTAGTTTGAGTACAACTAATCCAATTGAAGTACCTGATACTGCTGGTGCACCTCAACAAACTAGTCAAATTGATATGTCTTTTAACTTAGACAGTAACGAGTTTCCAATTGACCCAACTCAATTTGACCCAAATGACACAAATACATTTACATCATCAACATCAACGGTCATTTATGACTCGCTAGGTAATAGCCGCATCGCGTCAATTTATTATGTTAAAGCCGCGTCACCAACCAATGTTGATGCAGCTGCAACAGCTGATGCAACCTCTGCGACCGATGGTTTTGTTGGTGGCCTAGGTGCCGTACCAGCCGCTGAACAAAATAATGCCAATAGTTGGATTATGTACGCAACGGTTACGGATGAACAAGGCAACACTATTCCTGTTGATTTACAAAACGACAACGTTTTAGGTGCGACGGGTGTCACGTTTGAGTCACGTACAGGTCAACGTGGTATGTTATTGCAATTTGATAGCGCAGGCGCGGTAGTCAACTCTACTTTCCCTTACCCGCAAACAGAGCGATTAGGTGAAACGACAGCAGCAACCACTATTGCTCCGCCACCTGTAGCGCCATATGACGGTGCGAATGCAATTACAAATGGTGCCGATCCAGATCAGCGTATTAACATTAATATGACCAACCTAAAGCAGTTCTCTGCGCCATTTGAAGTTTCGGCATTGAGCCAAGATGGTAAAACGGTAGGGCGATTAACAGGCGTGACGATTGGTACAGATGGCTTGATTGAAGCTAAGTACTCAAACGGTGATTCGGTTCCAGTAACAAAAATTTCTCTTGTACGTTTCGCCAATGATCAAGGCCTTACCCAAATAGGCAATACATCTTGGACAGAAAGCCAAGAGTCTGGCTCGCCATTAGCGGGTGAAGCTGACTCAGGTACATTTGGTCAAATTCGTTCAGGTACGTTAGAGCAGTCAAATACTAACCTAACTACTGAGCTGGTTGATTTGATTACGGCTCAAAGAAACTATCAGGCTAACTCAAGAGCACTTGAGGTTAACTCAACGATTACGCAGGCTATCCTGCAGCTTCGTTAACAGATTTAGTTTACAGCGCACGACTTTGGTTGTTGGCTTTACTACGTAGGATTTAATCCGAAACAATGTTCGCTATGGAGGTGGGGTTGTTTAGTAAAGCCAAACAACCCACTTTTTTTATACTCAAATACTCAAATACTCAAATACTCAAATACTCAAATACTCAAATACTCAACCGCTACACATCTAATTCTCTGTGTTTCATATGACGAGATTCAGCCTGCACACGATGGATCATTTTACCTAAAGTTTTATCTTTTGAGCGACGTTCAGCAACGCTATCGCTATTTAGCTCTTGTTCCCGCAACAGTTTTTGGAAACTCTGCAACCTTCTAAGTTCTAAATTACCATCAAGAATCGCTTTTTGAACGGCACAGCCTGGCTCTTTATTATGAGAACAGTCATTAAAACGGCATTTTCTGGCCAAGGTCACTATCTCACTAAAGGTTTCATTGACGCCTTGTTCACAATCTACTAATTGCAATTCACGCATTCCAGGGGTATCAATAAAGATACCGCCGGCCGGCAACCACTTTAATGAACGGGCTGTGGTTGTATGGCGACCTTTGCCGTCAGACTCTCTTATTTCTGCTGTTTGCTGGACATCAATTCCCATCAAGCCATTAATTAAGGTAGATTTACCAACACCCGATGAGCCTAATAAAGCCAAAGTTTTACCAACACGGCAATAAGGCTCGAGTTGAGTTAGGTCTTCTGGATTTAATGAATTTAGTGCGTGAACAATAATAAGAGGATTAAGTTTTTGAACTTGTTCCACTGGGGTATCAATGTCATCACACAGGTCAGCTTTAGTAAGCACTATAATTGGCTCCACTTCCGCTTCCTTGGCAATCGCTAGATATCTCTCAATTCGATTTAAATTAAAATCTTCATTTAACGAACTAACAATAAAAACTCTATCAACGTTAGCGGCAATAAGCTGTGCTTGCGAACGAGTACCCGCAGCCTTTCGTTGGAATAGCGACTGTCGTTCTAAAACTCTAACTAATCTATTGTTGTCGTCATAAAGTACCCAATCACCCACCGCAACGGGTTCGTCAGATGGAGTTGAAACTAAGCTAAGCTGTCCTTTATCCGTCAAAATAACATTGTTATTTCGATGCTGTTCAGAAACGCGACCAATATGAAATTGATCAAATTCTTCTAATGACAGTTGTTGTTGGAAATAAGGGCGCCAACCTAGTTGGGGTAATGAAGGTGTTGTTTCAGTGTTCATTTGCTTTCCGCAGTAAAAATACTAAAAATATTGTTGTTCGTAATTAAACGGACGTGTTCAATTTTGGCGTTCAACAATTAAGCGATAAATAATGTATTTATTGAAAATACGCAAGAAATACCGAGCTTAAAAGTTAAATATTTATGACTAAGTATAGAAGCTGCCGCGAAAAACATAATTTTAAATAATAGACTAAGATAAATTGACTTAATTAATGAACAGTTACGCTGAATTTGATAGACTCTCGCGCCTTAAAATTCGCTCAAAAACGGAGTTGTCATGTTTAACCTGATCACGAAAAGTGATTCAAACGTAAAAAATGACGTGTTATCTGGTATTACCGTTGCACTTGCACTGGTTCCAGAAGCCGTAGCCTTTGCTTTCGTAGCAGGGGTCGACCCAATGGTTGGTTTATACGCCGCATTTATGATGGGCCTAATCACTTCTGCAATTGGTGGACGTCCAGGAATGATTTCTGGTGCAACTGGCGCAATGGCAGTCGTTATGGTCGCACTAGTTGCTCAACATGGTGTTCAATATTTATTTGCAGCCGTAATATTGGCGGGCATACTGCAAATACTCGCTGGGGTATTTAAGCTCGGTAAATTTATTAGACTAGTGCCATATCCAGTAATGCTTGGTTTTGTTAACGGACTAGCGATTGTTATTTTCCTAGCGCAAATGGGCCAATTTAAAATTTTAGATTCATTGGGTAATGCTCAATGGATGACAGGCCAAGCCATGTATATCATGCTAGGTCTCGTCGCTTTAACCATGGCAATTATTCATTTCCTACCAAAAATTACGACCGCGGTTCCAGCATCACTTGTCGCTATATTAGCAGTAACAGGCATAGTGCATGGTATGGACTTAGAAGCACGTACCGTAATCGACTTTGTTCGCGACATGTTACCAGAAGCTGAAAAAGCAACGGCAACGCTAGCGGGCGAACTACCAAGTTTTGCTATTCCAACGCCTGAAACAGGCTTGTTGTCACTTGAAACGCTATACATTATTTTACCAACGGCGATAATTCTTTGTCTTGTTGGTCTGATTGAGTCGTTACTAACATTAACGCTGATTGACGAGCTTACTGATACTCGTGGTAGTTCAAACAAAGAGTGTATCGGCCAAGGCGTTGCAAACAGCGTAAATGGTTTCTTCGGTGGAATGGGTGGTTGTGCCATGATTGGACAGTCTATGATCAACATTAATTCTGGTGGTCGTGGTCGTTTATCTGGTATTACCGCTGCTGTTGTATTGTTAGCCTTTATTCTATTCTTGGCGCCATGGATTGAACTTATTCCTCTAGCGGCACTAGTTGGCGTAATGTTCATGGTTGTTTTAGGTACCTTTGAATGGGCTTCGTTCCGCATTTTCCGTGGAGCAAACAAAGAAGACGCTTTTGTACTGCTGTTAGTAACTGGTGTGACTGTCATTGCTGATTTAGCAATTGCCGTTATTGTTGGTGTAATTGTTTCGGCGTTGGTATTTGCGTGGAAACACGCTTCACATATTAGTGCACGTACTCATATTGATGACGAAGGTTGGAAAGTTTACGAGTTGGATGGGCCATTATTCTTCGGCTCAGTTTCATACTTCCGCAACTTATTTGAAGTGGATACTGATCCTTCAGATGTTGTTATTGAATTTAAAGACTCTCGTATTTGGGACAGTTCAGGTATAGATGCACTAGACGGACTTGCTGATAAGTATCAGAAAGCAGGTAAGAAATTACATATTCGTCATATCAGTCCAGAGTGTCGTACCTTACTTAACAAAGCACAAAAATTCGTTGAAATTAATGTTAATGAAGATCCGCGCTACAAAATTGCCACGGATAAGCTAGACTAAATAACGAAAAAAACTGCAAGGTCAATTATTGGCGATATCGCATAAACATCGACATCATCAAATATTGATCTGAAACAAGTAAAATCCAAATCGTGTTATAGCGGTTTGGATTTTTTTTATCTGTCGTTTGTCAGCTCAAAGTTTAATCCGTATAATGCGCGCTCGCTAAATCAACCCTGATTTACCCACAATGCTCCGGATTTACGATTCGGGCGGCAAAGAGGAAAAAAATATGTCACAAGTTGTAGTGTGCGCAATGTATAAGTTTGTGCGCTTAGAAAATTTTCAAGAGTTACGTGAGCCGTTACAAACAGTAATGGAAGACAATGGCGTTAAAGGCACCTTGTTATTAGCCGAGGAAGGCATTAACGGCACTGTTGCTGGTAGTCGCGAAGGTATCGACACCGTATTAAACTGGTTGCGCCAAGACCCACGTTTAGCTGATATCTCATCAAAAGAAAGCTTTGATGAAGAAATGCCATTTTATCGCTCTAAAGTAAAACTGAAAAAAGAAATTGTGACCATGGGTGTTGAAGGCATCGACCCTCGTGAAGTCGTTGGTACATATGTGAAACCAAAAGACTGGAATGCACTTATTTCAGATCCAGAAGTGATTTTAGTTGATACTCGTAACGACTACGAAATTCAAATTGGTACCTTTGAAGGGGCAGTAAATCCAAAAACAGAAACCTTCCGTGAGTTTCCTGAATACGTCGCTAAAAATATGGATCCGGCCAAACACAAAAAAGTAGCTATGTTTTGTACAGGCGGTATTCGCTGTGAGAAATCAACAGCTTATATGAAAGAACAAGGTTTTGAAGAAGTCTATCATCTAGAAGGCGGCATTCTGAAGTACTTAGAAGAAGTGCCAAAAGAAGAAACCATGTGGGAAGGTGAGTGTTTTGTTTTTGATAACCGTGTTGCCGTGGATCATGACCTAAACAAAGGTCAGTATGATCAGTGCCACGCTTGTCGTATGCCAATTACCGAAGACGAAATGAAATCTGAGCACTACGTACAAGGCGTGTCTTGCCCGCATTGTATTGACAAAGTAACAGACGAGCAGCGTGCACGTTTTGCAGAGCGTCAAAAGCAAATAGAATTGGCGAAAGCGCGTGGTGAAGAGCATATAGGCTCAGAAGCTAAAGAAGTTATTGCTGCGCGCCAAGAACAAAAGCGTAAGCAAAAAGAAGTGGCTCGCGCCTCGCAAAAGAAATAACATTAATGCGAAGCTAAGACTGCATCAAAGATGCGTAGCTCTACGTTTAACAAAAAAGCGACCAAAAGGTCGCTTTTTTTATGACGTAAGTTGTCACAGTTGAAATGTTAATTTTACTGAGGTTAAAAACCACCACTTAGTTACAAAAAAAGATCCACTAAGTTGTTGTAGTATCTTATTCCCTTGCTGGTGGTTTTGTAAGAATTAGCATCAATTTGAGTTAAAAGCCCCAATTCTAAAGCTTTTGTTAGTGGTGCTAACTGACTTTCTTTCGCCAACCCCGTCCTTTGCTCAAACTCTTCCATATTAAACATAGACTTAAGGCGCAGTCGATTCATGAAATACTCAAATGGTAATTCGTCAGGTTCAACTGTCCATTGCTTATATGCATAAGGTTTTGTTAAGTCCATATAGCCTTTAGGATGCTTAATCTTTTCGGTTCGAATAACTTCGACGGAAGACGACGGTTCCGGTGTTTTAACCGTGATTTTGCCGTGGGCGCCACAGCCAATACCTAAATAATCACCAAACTGCCAGTAATTCAAATTGTGTTGGCAGCGATGGCCAGGTTTTGAATAAGCCGATATCTCATACTGTTCATATCCTGCTTGGCTCAATAATTCATGCCCTTGTTGCTGAATATCCCAAAGTACATCGTCATCTGGCAGTACAGGCGGTTTAGAGTGAAATAGGGTGTTTGGTTCAATCGTCAATTGATACCAAGAAATATGAAAAGGATCTAAGGCGATGGCTTGTTTCACGTCGGCCAGCGCTTGTTCAACTGATTGATTTGGCAAGCCATGCATTAAGTCTAAATTAAAAGTAGACACCGAACTATGAGCAAAACCAGCGGCTTTTAACGCCTCTTCGCTGTTATGAATACGCCCTAATTGAACCAACTTTTCTAATTCAAAACTTTGTACACCAATAGAAATACGGTTCACACCTGCCTTCGCAAACCCTTCAAACTTGTTAGTTTCCAAGGTGCCAGGGTTCGCTTCTAACGTTATTTCTATATTTTCAGAAAAAGGAATACGCTGTTCTATGCCGGTTAAAAGTGTCGCCATCGCCTGTTCTGACAATAAACTAGGCGTACCACCACCAAAGAAAATGGTTTGTAATTGCCGGCCTTGAACAAAATGCAAATCAGCACTGAGATCATCTAGTAAGTGTGCAACATATTCTGTTTCAGGAATACCACCTTTTAAAGCGTGTGAATTGAAGTCGCAGTAAGGGCACTTTTGTACACACCATGGGATGTGTACATAAAGAGAAAGAGGTGGTAGTTGGTTTATTAACACACGGTTGGATGAATTTGAGGGCAACTTATATTCCTAGCTCTTTAAATTTATCAACAAGTTGCTTTAACGCTTGGCCTCTATGGCTCAGCGCATGTTTTTCAGAAGGTGATAATTGTGCCGCGGTTTTATCTAATTGTGGTTGATAAAAAACCGGATCGTAACCAAAACCACTCTCACCAGAGCGCTTTTCAGCAATAACGCCATCCCAATAGCCTTCACAAATAATAGGGCAAGGATCATCGGCGTGACGCATAAATACGATAACACAAACAAAACGGGCTTTACGTTGTGCGACAGTTTTACCATCAAGTACCGAAAGCAGTTTATCGATATTGGTACCATCTGTAGCATCAGGGCCTGCAAAACGAGAAGAATAAATGCCTGGTGCGCCATTTAACGCATCCACTTCCAAACCAGAGTCGTCGGCAACGCATGGTAAGCCTGTCACTTTAGATGCGTGACGTGCTTTGATAATGGCGTTCTCGACAAACGTCGTGCCTGTTTCGGGCACTTCGTCAACATTGTAATGTTTCTGCGCTACAACATTAAAACCAAAAGGGCTCAAGATTTCCTGTAATTCGTTTACTTTGCCTTGGTTACCCGAAGCGAGTAATAACTCTTTCATTTACTTTCCCTACTTATTTGTATGAGGGGTATTATACGCAAAAAAAAACGCTAAGTTCACAATAAACTCAGCGCTTTACTATTTATTTTATGACTAAAAATCAAGCTGGCTAAATGCTCAATCCTGACTAATGTCTTCAAATAATTACGAATTAAGCAAAGTTGCTATTCGCAAATTCCCAGTTCACAAGTGCCCAGAAACCGTTTAGGTATTCAGGACGAACATTGCGGTAATCGATGTAGTAAGCGTGTTCCCAAAGATCCACAGTCATTAGCGGAGTAACGCCTGCTTCAGTAATTGGAGTGCCAGCATTAGACGTGTTAACGATGTCTAAAGAACCGTCAGCTAGTTTAACTAACCAAGTCCAGCTTGAGCCGAAGTTATTTACTGCTTTGTCGTTAAACGCCGCTTTAAAGTCTTCAAACGAACCCCATTTTGCAGAGATAGCGTCAGCAAGTGCGCCAGTTGGTGCGCCGCCGCCATTTGGGCTTAATGAATTCCAGTAGAAAGTGTGGTTCCAGATTTGTGCCGCGTTATTAAATACACCACCTTCAGAAGTCTTAACGATTTCTTCTAATGACTTACCTTCAAACTCAGTACCACCGATTAGACCGTTTAACTTTACAACGTAAGTGTTGTGGTGCTTACCGTGGTGAAAGTCTAACGTTTCCGCTGAAATGTGTGGTTCTAATGCATCTTTTGCATATGGTAGTGCTGGTAATTCGAATGCCATAATGGTTGTCTCCGTTGGCTTTGTTTATGTTTGCTGATAAGATTATAAAACTTGACTAATTTACTCAAGTATCAGTTTTGTAACGTTATCAATAAATATGACTTAAAGTTTGTTTTTCAAGTCTAAAGTTATAAAACGCCGTATTTTATTTTTAAGATCAGACATAAGTCTAGTCGTCGTGTAAAAATTTACCATAAAGAAGAGGTTGCAATGGAAACCATTGATAAAATTAAAAAACAAATCGCAGAAAACCCAATTTTGATCTACATGAAAGGTAGCCCTAAATTGCCATCATGCGGTTTTTCTTCACAAGCCTCTCAAGCATTAATGCAAGTGGGCGAACCGTTTGCGTATGTTGATATTCTGCAAAACCCAGATATTCGAGCTGAATTACCAGGTTATGCAGAATGGCCAACATTCCCACAGTTATGGGTAGACGGTGAATTAGTTGGTGGTTGTGACATTATTATGGAAATGTTCCAAAAAGGTGAACTACAGCCATTAATTCAAGAAACTGCAGCAAAATATAAAACAGAAGAAGACAGCGCAGAATAATAAACTTATATTCGACTGAACTTCAGAAAAGGCCATTTGATTATTCAACTGGCCTTTTTTTATACTAGCCTTAATAGGCGCTGGCGTAATTATTGCTTCGTATTGGCAACAGAGATGAATTTTTGTTTCTCCGGCAGTTAATATTTAGCCTAACAAAAATCATTAAATAACGTTAAAACTGGATAACCAATTAAATGAGAAGTCATTATTTAATATTTGTATTGTTATTTACCTTAATACTCACCGCTTGTTCTGGCAGTGAATCTTCCGATCAGTCTGGTAACAATTTGGCAAGCATTAATATAGGTAACGACATTACCGTATTAGAAGGGCAAACTTTTGCCTTAACGGCATCAATTTATCCAGAAAATGGCTCCGTAATTTGGACTCAAACTCAAGGGCCTAGTATTAGCGACTTTCCGATAGATCCAGCACTAGAAGTCAGTTTGGTGGCACCAACGGTTAATGTTGATACCATGATAGTGGTTAAGGCAACCTACACCACAACAGATGGCCAACGAGTCGATGACTCAATAAACATCAGTGTTACTAACGTTAATGAAGAGCCGATTGCGCGCATTACTAATAATACCGATGCTGTTGCACCTTATGAAACCTTTGAAGTTATTTCGTTATCGGCTGCAGACAGTATCGATCCTGACGGTGAAATTCGCTACTACCAATGGACACAAGTGGATAGTAATCCTGCGCTGCAAATACTCTCACCAAATAATTTAAGAGAGATCACCTTTCAAGCGCCATATGTAACACAAATAACAAATTACACTTTTCAGTTACAAGTGACTGATAATTTTGGGTTAACAGCGACCAACACGATAGACATTCAAATTGCCGCCGCAGAAGGCACAGTAGCAACTGCAGGCCAAGATCAAATTGTTGACGAATTCACAAAAGTCACACTAGATGCCTCCGACAGTGTTTCAATAGATAATGTTTTGTCTTGCCAGTGGGAGCAGTTAACGGGCATTACCGTAACCTTGACCAATGCCGACCAGTGTATTGCCGAATTTTTTGCACCAAACGTTGACTCAACAGAGTTACTCACTTTTCAAGTGACGGTTATTGATAATGCCAGTAATAGCGAATCAGATACCGTTAACATCACAGTAAACCCGCTAAATTTAGGCAGTTTGCACGACTCTGGAGTCATTGAATGTTATGGCGCAACCGACGTTGTGCCTTGTGATAACGTAAACTTCCCAAATCAAGATGCAGACTCAGGTCGTGACTCAGTGAGAGATGCCATTGACAAAAGTGGTGCTGGCGATAAAACCTTCGACTTTACAAAATTTGATATAAACGGTGATGAACTGCCAAATGATGCACTCGTTTTTAGTTGTATTCGTGATAATTTCACCGGATTAGTATGGGAAGTTAAAGTTGCTAATGCGACTCCGCAATACAGCGAATTACATGGCGTAGAAAATTATTACAGCATTGACGACACATTGCCCGGCCAACTATCTTGTTCACATCCATCAAGCTGCGGTAGCGAAACCTTTATTGAAGAAGTGAATGATGACACCTTCTGTGGCGGGGCTAACTGGCGATTGCCTACCTACTTAGAATTAATGCAAATTCTTGATTATGGTGAACTTGATAAAGCGAACTTATTCCCAACTGACTTTTTCCCAAACTCACCGGATCCTGCAGTACTCAATCACTTATTTTATTGGGTATCGGAAATAAATATCGAAGGTGGCAATGAAACATTGCAATGGGTAATCGACGTTAGAAATGGTGACGATTCGGCAATTAAAGGCACATCTGGCGCATATATACGTTTAGTGAGAAATCCATGAAGAAAATACTTTCTGTTACGCTAGCCGGTTTGTTAGCGGTGTTTAATTTGTCGGTATCAAATGCTTGGGCTCAAGACTGTCCAGGAAAAGACGCGACATTACCAACCGACATCTTTATAACCGAAGATATTAGCCAGGAAATGGTTATTGACTCCACCACAGGTCTTGCCTGGGCGCGATGCGTGGTTGGGCAACAATGGAATGGCACATCTCAAACTTGTACTGGTGAGGCACTAAGGCTGACTTGGCAAGAAGCGTTGCAAGCCTCATCTACCTATCAAGCGGGTAACTTTGACGACTGGCGAGTACCGAATATCAAAGAATTAGCTTCGATTGTGGAGCGTGCCTGTGTCAATCCTGCAACAAACTTAACCATATTTAACGGCGCCCCCGCGCAGCATTACTGGTCCTCTACACCTAATACAGCAGCCACTAAAAAAGACGAAGCTTGGGCATTAGGCTTTTTTAATGGTCGAATCGACAGCAACGACAAAAATAGCGATTTCTATGTACGCATGGTCAGATACGCTGAATAACATGGATTTAAACTCTGGTTGCTCGCACACTTAACATCGTGTTTAATTGCGCCTGATTGTCGCAACCTATAAGTGGTCGAAGTTTTGCCTATCAAAAGTATTTTAATAACACTGATTACGCTATGTAGCTTAGTATTCACATCGCAAGCTACGGCGGAAGAGTGCCCAATTCGTCTAAAGTTTGGATTGTTGATCTCGCCAGACCACATCCGAATTATGGAAATGGGGCGCACTCAAATGCAAATTAACAACGACTCTGAGTTATTTATTCGCGGCGAACTCATCACACTTACCGATCAAGAACGCTACTTATTGCGTGAATTTAGTTTAGGTTTACGAAAAGAACTACCAGAAATCGTCACCATCGCCATGGACAGTTTAGACATTGGCTTTGACGCATTAAATAAAGTGATCAAAGACTTTGCCGGTACCGACGCGGCGCAAGAAATTGAAGATCACTTTTTAGAACTTAGATACGGCTTATTAAAGCGATTCGCCCGCAGTGGTGATAATTTTTATATTGCTCCGCAAGGCTTAAATGAACTCGACGACTTTTTTACTGACAAACTTTCAGAACAAATTTCCAGAGTCGTTACCGACTCAATGCGAGTCATGTTAGGAGCCATGGGCGAGGCTTATCGCCAAAGTGAAGGTTCTGTAGAAGGTCAAGGTTTCGACGTTGACGAAAGTGTAGAGAAGCTAAGTAGTAGTGTTGAGCGAACATTAGCCTACAACGCCAACCGACTGGCCGGCAAAGCGGCCGCTTTTTGCGAACGTTTTGAAACGCTCGATAAAACGGAAGCAAGACTACAGAATCAAATACCGCAATTACGAAAGTATGATATTTTGAGTCGTAATAATTAAGCGCTATATCTAAACTGAAGCTGTCAAAACATGCCGTTAAAAATTAGCAGACCAAATCAATGAATTTAAATCAACAACCGCCGCTTGAAAAGCAGACTCAAGACCAGACTCAAAAATACAATGAAAAGCCAAATGGCAACGGTATTGGCCGTATTTTAAAAGCAACAAAATGCTCAATCTTAGGATTTAAAGCCGCTTTTAAACATGAAGCCGCATTTCGCCAAGAATTCATTTTATTCATTCTGCTCGCGCCTATAGCCTGGTTTATCACAGAGTCGATGATGGACTTTGTGTCGCTTATTGTCGTGATGTTACTCGTGCTGATTGTTGAGCTTATTAATTCGGCCATTGAAGCTGTGGTTGACCGAGTCGGACTAGAGCATCATGAATTGTCAGGGCGAGCAAAAGATCTTGCCAGCGCCGCAGTGACATTATCACTTATCATTGCCGGTATAGTGTGGGCCGCGCATCTCATTAAGCTTTTTATATAAATAACAAACCAGATGTAAATAACAAACCAGATATAAATAACAAATTAGGTGTAAAAACCGACTATTCGCTAAACAGTTTGCTTCATATTTATGCAATGTACAGGTATAGCCTTGCAACCCGTCATTGATGACTGTATAAATCTTGAGGTCAATTTTTTTAATAATAAAAATAAATAAAAAATATTATAAAAACAAAATAAAAATAAAAGGGTAAATTATGAATAAATCTGCCTCAGCAGGAGAAATGTTAGGCCATCCTAAGGGCCTCTTCCTGCTATTCGGAACGGAAATGTGGGAGCGCATGAGCTACTACGGTATGCGTGGTATCTTTGTTTTATATCTATCAAGCTTAGCTACGGCGACGGCAATGGGTTGGGACATGGCTTACTTTGGTATTGATGCAGCAGCAGCTGGCGCTGATGACTTGTACCAAACAGAGCTTCAGAAAAAAGCACTTGGTATTTTAGGTACCTACGCAATGTTAGTTTACGTAACACCAGTACTTGGTGGCTGGATGGCCGACAATGTTTGGGGTCAGCGTAAATCAATCATCTTTGGTGGCGTCGTAATGATGTTTGGCCAATTCGCGCTAGGTACACCGCACGAATATATTGCCGGCATGGAACAAACTTTCCTTTGGTTAGGTCTTGCCCTATTAATCGTGGGTAATGGTTTCTTCAAACCAAATATCTCTACTATGGTTGGCGACTTATACGTCGAAGGCGACAAACGTCGTGACGCAGCATTTACTATCTTCTACATGGGTATTAATACTGGTTCTATCTTAGGTTATTTTGTTGTAGGTACAGTTGGCGAGAAGTATGACTATCAATACGGCTTCTTAGTGGCAGGTATTGGTATGTTGTTAGGTGTGTTGCTACAACTTGCACTTTCTAATAAATACTTAGGTGATGTTGGTGTCGAGCCTTCAGCTAAACAATCAAAAGGCGACAACGCTGCAGTTGCAAACAAGCCGCTAACGCCTGAAGAGCGCGACCGTGTTAAAGTTATCCTTATCATGTCTTTCTTCACTATTATTTTCTGGGCTGGTTTTGAACAAGCGGCCGGTTCAATGAACTTATTCGCAAAATATAAAACTGACCTTGTATTCTTTGGCTGGGAAATGCCAGCATCATGGTTACAGTCAGTAAACCCAATCTTTATTATCATCATGGCCCCTATGTTTGCCGCTATTTGGTTAAAAATGGGCGCAGCTGAGCCAAACTCACCAAAGAAATTTGCCTTAGGTATGTTCTTCCTTGGTTTAGGCTTTATTTCAATGGTAGGTGCTGCACTTCAAATTGGTGACGATGCGAACATGAAAGCGCACGTTATCTGGTTAGTGATGGCGTACATCTTCCACACAATGGGTGAGCTTTGTTTATCACCAATTGGTCTATCAATGGTTTCTCGTTTAGCACCACTTAAATATACTTCATTACTAATGGGTATGTGGTTCTTGTTCTCTGGTTTAGGTAACTATGCGGCGGCCGCTATTGGTCAGTTAGTTGGTGACGCAGGTCCACTATCTACATTTGGTGGCGTTGCAGTTATGGCGTTCCTAGGCGGTATTTGCTTATGGTTACTAAGCGACAAGCTTGTAGACTGGATGCACGGTGCAGAAGACTTCAAACCGGCTGAAGACGTTGAGGCAAAAATTGATGAAGAACTATCTGTTGTTGGTACTCACGAAGGTACCCAAGAGAAGCACCTGTAATTTTGAGATGCTGAGGTAGCGAGACGATTTCGTTTCAATACCGTTTAATACCGTCTCAATAAACAAACGCAGTTTAGTAAGAAATTTAGTTTAATTAAAAAACCAGCTTCGGCTGGTTTTTTGTTTAAATTACTTAGGCAAACTAGGTGCAAGTCATAATCAGTTAATGTATTATTCAACGTCGATTTTTAGGTAAAGGATTACAGTACGGCGTCCTTACCTAACGTGTTAGTAGTTTTCTGAGGATAGATATATGAACAAGGCCTTTTCCAAAGGGTTCGTTTCGCTTTTAGCAACAACATTTTTTTCATCTACATTGTTGTTATGTTCAAGCTTTGCCAGCGCGCAAATTTCAACCACACCATCCGCCGCGCAAATAGAGCAGTTTAAAAAACTTCCTAAATCGCAACAACAAGCCTTGGCCAAGCAGTTTGGTATCAACCTTGATAGCTTTGATATGTCTGGTAATAAAACTCAGAACGGTCAACAACAAGCACCAGAGCTACAATATCTAAACAACCAAAATGCCAATAGTGCGTTAGACCAAGCACTGACTAACACAAACAAAACTCAGAATAAACACAACCTAAACAACTTAAAACCTTTTGGCTACGACATGTTCGAAGACATGCAAACGGCCTTTGTTCCAGGTGAAAGTACTGCAGTGCCGGCCGATTACATTATTGGCCCTGGTGACACGCTAGAAATTAACTTGTTTGGTAAAGAGTCATCTTCACAACAGGTTACTGTTGATAACGAAGGTAAGATCACATTTGCTGAATTACAGCCAGTTAACGTTTCAGGTTTAACATACCAAGAAGTAAAAACACGCATTGCTGAACTTGTTGAAGTGAGCATGATAGGCATAAAATCTTCTGTCTCAATTGCCAACTTACGTAATATCCAAGTGTATGTTGTTGGAGGTGTGCAAAAACCCGGTGCGTATCAACTATCTAGTCTATCAACAATGACTAACGCCCTGTTTGTCAGTGGTGGACCAAACGAAGTGGGCTCATTGCGTGATATTCAACTAAAACGCGCAGGTAAAACCGTATCTAAGCTCGACCTTTATAAATTGTTTACTCAAGGCGATGTAACTAGCGATGCTCGCTTACAACAAGGTGATGTGGTTTTTGTAAATGCAATTGAGTCACAAGTTAAAGTTTACGGTGAAGTACGTCGTCCAGCGATTTACGAAGTTAAGGCAAATGAAAGCATTGCCGAAACAATCAAATTAGCCGGCGGTTTAACCTCGCTAGCGTATCCAAAAAACGTATTGCTAACGACACTAGATACAAATTATCAGCGCGTTGTAAAACGCATCGACTTAACAGAATCGTCGGCAAAACAAAACGTAAAAGCCGGTGATGTGGTTCGTGTGTTGCCTATATCTCAGCAATTTAGCCAAGTGGTGCATGTTGCGGGCGCAGTATCTAGACCGAGCAGTTATGCCTTTGTCGAAGGGATGACCTTAAATGAACTCATAACCAATGCTGATGACCTAACTCAGTCTACTGATATGAATTATGCGCTTATTGTTAGTGAAAATAACGATGGCACTATCAGCTTAAATAATTTTGCTCCAAGAGCTGCACTAGCTGGTTCAAGCGTGACATTATCTGCCAACGATTTAGTCTTGTTTTTTAATCGTTATGACCAAAACGACTTTATGGCCGATAGCCTGAAAAAGCGTGAGCTAGTTGCGGCAAAACTGGATGATATTCCAAATATCTCAACTAATGAAAAGTTAGACCTAACTTATTCAGCGCAACAAAGTGCAGCAAACTCGTTAAAGCAAGAATTATTAAAACTTAACATCGCTGCATTAAAAGATGATCAAGAATTAAACTATTTATACAAGTTAAAAACCGGTGACTTGCAAATTCAACAACAAGCACTGGACTCAACAAAATCATTAAGCCGCCAAGAGCTTATATTGCCAATTGTTAAGTTGTTGCAAGCCAATGTATTACCAGGACAACTCGTTCCGACGGTAGAAGTAACTGGACAAGTTAATTTCCCGGGTGTTTATCCAATATCATCAAATGCAACAATACTTGACGTAATTGCTTCAGCGGGCGGCGTTCAAGAATCTGCAAATTTAGACGTTGGTGAAATTACGCGTATCAATAATAGCGTGAATGCACCAGACAGCACTCATGTGCGCTTTTCATTACATCAAGCCTTAAATGGCGATGCGTCGGCCAACATAGCCGTGCAACCTAAAGATGTTGTTAACGTTTATCAGCAAGCCAATTGGCAAAAAGAGTCTCGTATTACATTAAGCGGTGAAGTTGTATTCCCGGGTACTTATACAATTCGCGAAGGTGAAGGTTTAGCCAACGTGATTCAGCGTGCAGGTGGCCTGACTAACTTTGCGTCATCAGAAGCTGCGTTTTTTACGCGTGAATCATTAAAACAATTAGAACAAAAACAAGCACGCGATTTAGCACGTAACTTAAGCAAAGAGTTAGCTTTTAAGTCTATCTCATCGTCGTATGCCAGCATTGCCGTTGGTGAAGTACAAACCTTAGTTAATCAATTAACAACCGTAGAGGGCGTTGGTCGCTTAGTTATTGATCTAGAAAAAGTGCTCGGTGATGACGGCTACGATATTCAATTAGAAAATGGCGACAAGCTGGTTATTCCAACTTACCGTCGTGAAGTTAATGTTATTGGTGAAGTGCAAGTGGCTACCTCTCATATTCATAACGTTGAGTGGGAACTAGAAGACTACTTGCGCTCTAGTGGTGGTTTACGCCAACAAGCTGACGAAGACCGCGTTTATATTATTCGTGCCAACGGTCTTGTCGATATTCCTGATTACACCTGGTTAGGTGGCAACGAAACTATCATTAATCCAGGTGATACGGTTGTGGTACCGCTTGATGCAAATTACACCGACCAATTAACCTTATGGGAAAAAGCAACGTCTATTTTCTATCAGTTAACAGTCGGATTAGCAGCTTTAGGTCGCCTTTAAGCCGTAAGTTAGTAGCTAAAAATTTATAATGAGTTTTTGCATCTAAAGAATAAAGTGAGTTTTAAAATGAAATACCTCGTAACAGGCGCAGCTGGGTTTATTGGTTTCCATGTAGTGCGTGCCCTAGCAAATCAAAGTCATGAAATTATCGGTATCGATAATCTTAACGATTATTATGATCCAGCATTAAAGCTAGCTCGATTAGCAGAACTTGACCCGATAGAAGAATTTTCTTTTATTAAACTCGATTTAGCTGATCGCGATGGCATGGCCAAGTTATTTGAACAGCATCAATTTGATATTGTTATTCATTTGGCTGCGCAAGCCGGCGTTCGTTATTCCATCGATAATCCATTAGCCTACGCCGATGCTAATTTAGTAGGGCACTTAACGGTACTAGAGGGCTGTCGCCAAACGAAAGTCAAACATCTTGTTTATGCATCTTCTAGTTCAGTGTATGGCTTAAATACTAAAACGCCCTTTAGTTGTGACGACAGCGTTGATCATCCTATTTCTTTATATGCAGCGACCAAAAAAGCAAATGAGCTAATGAGTCATACATATTCTCATTTGTATAATGTACCAACCTCGGGGTTACGTTTTTTTACTGTTTATGGCCCGTGGGGCCGACCAGATATGGCATTGTTTAAATTTACAAAAAAGATCATTGATGGCGATACAATCGATATTTATAACAACGGCAACTTAAGTCGCGATTTCACCTATATTGACGACATTGTTGAAGGCATAGTGCGAGTTGCAGATAAAATACCAATGCCAAGTCAAGGTTGGACGCCGGAAACGGGGAGTGTAAAAAATAGCTCTGCACCTTACCGTATATTTAATATAGGTAATGGTCAGCCAGTTCAGTTGTTAGATTTCGTAAATGAACTTGAAGCGGCAATTGGTATATCGGCTAATAAAAATTTAATGCCTATGCAGGCCGGTGATGTCTATAAGACCTGGGCCGATACGCAAGATTTATTTGATGCGGTAGGTTATAAGCCTAAAGTAGACATAAAAACTGGCGTAAAGGAATTTGTATCTTGGTACAAATCTTTTTACCAACTTTAGAAATCCAATGTAGTTTAAAATGGACTGAACAATGACAAAATACAATATAGCAATAGCAGGAACCGGTTACGTTGGTCTTTCAAATGCCATGTTACTTGCACAGCACAATACCGTTGTAGCTGTGGATATTGTTGACGAAAAAGTCGCTATGCTCAATAACCGCCAGTCGCCAATTGTGGATAAAGAAATTAGCGAGTTTTTATTAAATGATGCGTTAAACTTTACCGCCACCACAGACAAACAGCTCGCTTATCGTGATGCAGACTTTGTGGTGATTGCCACGCCAACGGATTATGATCCGGAAACTAACTATTTTAATACGTCATCTGTCGAGTCGGTTATTAAAGATGTATTAGCAATTAACCCAAACGCTGTTATGGTGATTAAATCCACAGTGCCGGTTGGTTTTACCGCTGATATTAAACAGCAATTTAGTACTGATAACATTCTATTCTCACCCGAGTTCTTACGTGAAGGTAAGGCGTTATTCGACAACCTACATCCATCTCGTATTATTGTCGGTGAGCAATCAGAACGAGCCAAAGTATTTGCAGGTTTACTTGAGCAAGGCGCCATCAAAGAAAACGTTGATGTGCTTTTTACCGATTCCACGGAAGCTGAAGCCATCAAGTTATTCTCGAATACCTATTTAGCCATGCGTGTTGCTTACTTTAACGAGCTAGATAGCTACGCAGAAATTAATGGCCTAGACAGTAAACAAATAATTCAAGGTGTAGGACTTGACCCAAGAATAGGCAGTCACTACAACAATCCATCTTTTGGTTATGGTGGATATTGTTTGCCAAAAGACACCAAACAGTTGCTCGCTAATTTTAGTGCGGTGCCACAAAACCTTATACGCGCTATTGTTGATGCTAATACTACCCGTAAAGACTTTGTTGCCGACTCTATTATTAGACGCAATCCCAAGCGAGTGGGCATGTATCGATTAATCATGAAAACCGGTTCGGATAATTTCAGAGCGTCAGCAATACAAGGCATCATGAAACGCATTAAAGCAAAAGGCATTGAAGTTGTAGTGTATGAGCCTGTTTTAGAAGAAGACGAGTTTTTCCGTTCTAAGGTGATTAAAGACTTAAATGAATTTAAACAAAGCTGTGATGTGATTGTAGCCAACCGCATGGTTGATGAGCTCATTGACGTTACTGACAAGGTTTATACCCGAGATTTGTTTGGGAGTGATTAAAAGATAACAGACTTTTGCATTAGCTCACTAGTAGATGCGATAAATAAAATCAATATACAGTTGGTTCATATGAACAAGACTTTGCAAGACTGCTAGTGGCGTCTATGAGATCTGCTACTTTAATGGGTGTACAGCTTAATATTATGAGTAAATTCAATTTTAAGAAGAAAGCTTATTACAAGCTGTAAGGCTAACAATTTTCAGGAATAAAAATATGACATCTTATAGGAACGAAGAAATAGATTTAGTGGCATTATTTGATGTAATTTGGTCAAAAAAACTAGTTGTATTATTAATTACACTTTCATTTATTTGTGCGTCAGTTTTATATACTTTCTCTCAGCCAGACAGATATACATCTGAGGTGCTTTTAATGCCAAACGAACAGGAAAATAAAACCGGAATTAGTGGTTTAGCTGGGCAGTTAGGGGGCATAGCATCTTTAGCCGGAATCGACGTAGGCAATACAATGATTAGTAAAACAAAGTACGCTTTAGAAGTACTTAAATCTCGTCGATTTCTTTATACCTTTTTTAATGACCATGATATTAAACGTGAAATTATTGCTAGTACCGGGTGGGATAAGCAATCAAACACGCTGTTATTTGAAAATAGTACTAACCAAATTAAACCTAGAAAAAGTGTTTTTACCACTTTTACAAATCACGAAGTTTATGAAACTTTTCGGAAAGAGAATTTAGGGATACATGAAAGTAGTGAAACTGGAATGGTTAAGATTTCAATTACTCACTATTCTCCGATATTTGCTAAAAGCGTTTTAGATAAGATTGTGGCGGCTATCAACCATACAATTAAGCAGGAAGATGTTGAGAATGCTTCGAAAAGTATTGAATATTTGGAGCGTGAACTTAAGGAAACCAATGTTGTTGGATCTAAATCGGTATTTTACAGGCTAATTGAACAGCAACATAGGTCATTAATGTTAGCAAAAGTTCGTGATGAATACGTTTTTAAAATCGTGGATCCGGCAATAATACCCGAAAAAAAACATTTTCCTAATAGAGCTATCTCTATAGCTGTAGGGGGCGTTTTAGGCTTATTTTGTTCACTTCTATTTGTTCTCGTTGTTTACTTTCGTAAGGAACCTAATAAGCAGAGTTAAATGAATTCGTTTGTTGCAATGAATTCAAACAAGTTACTTTAAATAGTAAGTAATCAATATATTTTAAGAGAGTTATTTAAGTTTGGAAGATGTATGAATAATAAAATTTTACCGGTAATAATTTCTGGCGGCAGCGGGAGTAGATTGTGGCCCTTATCTCGTGCATTACACCCGAAACAGTTTTTACCATTAATAAGCGAAAGTACAATGCTACAAGAAACTCTATATAGAGTTGGGGAACAAAGCCTGTCGCCGATAATAGTCTGTAATACTGAACATAGATTTATAGTTGCGGAACAGTTGCGGAATATCAATAAGAAGCCGACTATAATCCTAGAACCGTTTGGAAGAAATACTGCACCAGCAATAGCGTTAGCCGCTCTTTCAGCGATTGATGCTGGTGAGGATCCTTTATTATTAGTTTTACCAGCCGATCACGAAGTAAAGGATAATGATGAATTTAGAAAGATAATAAAAGAAGCTACAGACTTAGCGCAAAATGGAAAATTAGTTACATTTGGTGTTACGCCATCACACCCTGAAGTTGGTTACGGTTATATAAAGCACGGCAACTCAATACTTAATGACTCTGCGAGTGAAAATGTAGCGTTTACAATAGACTCGTTTGTCGAAAAGCCTAACTTAAAAAAAGCTACACAATATTTTAATTCAGGAGAGTACTTGTGGAATAGTGGAATGTTTTTGTTTAGAGCATCTGTATTCTTGAGTGAGTTGAAAATTCATTCCCCTAAAGTTTACTTAAGTTGTAAAGAAGCCTTTGCTGCTAAAGAAAACGATCTTGATTTTGTTCGAATTAACTCCTCTGTGTTTGAAGCTTGTCCAGATATATCAGTAGATTACGCTTTAATGGAAAAAACGCAGAAGGGTGCCGTAGTTAAATTGGATGTCGGGTGGAGCGATGTTGGTTCTTTTTCCTCTCTATGGGAAGTTGCACAAAAAGATAAAGATCACAATGTTAAGAGCGGAGATGTAATTAGTCATCAATCTGAAGGGTGTTATATTCATTCTAGTAATAGGCTTGTTGCGACAGTCGGCATCGAAAACTTAGTAATTGTTGAAACAAAAGATGCAGTATTGGTTGCATCAAAAGATAAAGTTCAAAATGTAAAAGAAATAGTAAATGAACTTAAATCGAAAGCGCGATATGAATATAAACACCAAAGAGAGGTGTATCGCCCATGGGGGAAATATGATTCTCTTGACTTTGGAGAAAGGGATCAAGTAAAACGAATTACAGTTAATCCTGGAGCTAAACTGTCAATTCAAATGCACCATCATAGAGCCGAACATTGGGTCGTTGTGTCGGGCACTGCTAAAGTAACTAACGGAGAAAAAACCTTTTTGGTTACTGAAAATGAATCTACTTATATACCAGTAGGGCAAATTCATGCTTTAGAGAATCCAGGTGTATTGCCATTGGAGTTAATTGAAGTTCAAACAGGTTCATATCTAGGTGAAGATGACATCGTTCGTTTAAAAGATAATTACGGTAGAATTTGATGAGTAACATTTACAGTACGAAAACAACTTTAACCAACAGTGATGTTAAATTTGGTACTAGCGGTGCTAGAGGGTTAGTTTCTGATCTTTCACCTGAGGTTTGTATAGCTTTCACCCTTGGCTTCATTAACTCTATGAAGCGTAAGTATTCATTTGAGAGGGTTGCTGTCGGGATTGATAATAGACCAAGTAGCAGTGAAATAGCGGAAGTTATCTCTAACGCGCTTGTCGATGCAGGGATAGAGCCCGTTTATTGTGGGGTTCTGCCTACGCCTGCTTTAGCACTTTGGTCTATCCGTAATAGATTACCTAGTATAATGGTCACGGGAAGCCATATACCTTTCGACCGGAATGGTTTGAAATTCTATAATCCAGATGGAGAAATTTCGAAAGATGATGAAAAAGAGATATGTTCAATAGATACAGAGTTTAGTATTTCAAATGCAAACAGAAAGTTTTCATTAAATAAAGGTCCTGAAATAGAGTATATCAAGCGTTTCACTGATCTTTTTGATGAGAATACTCTTACAGGAAAAAGGATCGGTATTTACGAGCATTCAAGCTCAGGAAGAGATATATATAAAATTATATTTGAGAAACTAGGCGCAACAGCAATAAGCCTTGAACGAACGGATACATTTGTACCAATAGATACTGAGGCCGTTTCAAAAATAGACCAAAAGAAAGCAATAGAATGGTCAAAGACCTATGATCTTGATATGATTTTTTCAACAGACGGAGACGGTGATAGGCCCCTAGTTGCAGACGAAAATGGAATTTGGCTAAAAGGAGATATTTTAGGGTTGATTGTTTCTAAAATATTGGGTGTTGAAGCAGTCGCTGTTCCAGTTAGCTGCAACTCTGTTATAGAGTCTTCCGGTTTTGTCAAAAATGTTACTAGGACCAAAATTGGGTCTCCATATGTAATCGATGCTGCAAATGCTTTAACTAATAGATTTAACACAGTAGCTGGCTTTGAAGCGAATGGTGGTTTTCTCTTATTTACAGATTTAAAAATTAATAATGTAGATCTTAAAGCCTTACCTACTAGAGATGCTGTACTTCCAGCATTAATTTTAATGGCATCACACCGCTCGCGAAAAATATCGGATTCTGTTTCAAGTCTACCGAAACGTTTTACTTTTAGTGATAGACTTAAAAACTTTCCAAAAGCGGCTAGCGAAGAAGTCATTAGTAAGGCTATTACGATACCTTCTGAACTATTAAGAGAGATCGGTATCTCTGGAAATATTGTAAAAAGCATAGATAAGACTGATGGTGTAAGGTTACAATTAGACTCTTCTAACATTATACATTTGCGTCCATCTGGAAATGCACCTGAATTTAGGTGTTACGCTGAGTCGGACACGTATGATGACGCCAGAAAATTGGCAGAAAAGGTATTAACATCATTAAGTAAGATGTACGGATTGCACTACGAATATTAATATTCCTGTTCAAAAAAGGTCCTAAAATATTTTAAATAATCAGAACCCTCGATTATATAAAAGCAAAATTGAAAGTACGCGAATTAAAAGGCAAATTTAATGAAGATTCTTGTAACTGGCGGAGCTGGATTTATTGGTTCAGCGGTCATACGTAATATTATAAATAATACATCGGACTCTGTAGTGAACATTGATAAGTTAACTTATGCAGGAAATTTGCAGACTTTAGAAAGTATACAAGATAATAAACGGTATAAATTTGAACAAGTAGACATTTGTGACACAAAGGAATTAAATAGAGTGTTCAACATTCATAAACCCGATGTTGTGATGCACCTAGCGGCTGAAAGCCATGTCGACCGTTCTATCACCGGCCCCTCAGAGTTTATTAATACGAACATCGTAGGCACATACAACTTATTAGAAGTAGCTCGAAGTTATTGGGAAACCTTGGATAAGACAAGTCAAAGTACTTTTCGTTTTCATCACATATCTACAGATGAAGTTTATGGAGACCTTTTACACCCAGATGATGTAAAAGATAACGATGCGAACCAGAATCTTCCGTTATTTACTGAAAACACGTCATATTCCCCTAGTAGTCCTTATTCAGCAAGCAAAGCGAGCTCGGATCATTTAGTTAGAGCTTGGTTTAAAACTTACGGTTTACCAACTATAATTACTAACTGTTCGAATAACTACGGACCATTCCATTTTCCAGAAAAACTAATCCCACTAGTAATTATAAAAGCTCTTCATGGTAAAGAGCTTCCTATCTATGGGAAAGGTGAGCAGATTAGAGATTGGCTTTATGTGGATGATCATGCGAGAGCTCTTTACCTAGTGTTGACCAAAGGCCGCATAGGCGAAACGTACAACATAGGTGGTCATAACGAAAAAAGAAATATTGATGTTGTTAACAGCATTTGTAAAATTTTGGACAAGTTGGTGCCGAAGGGGGAGCCCTACTCAAGCCAAATCTCATTTGTGCGAGACCGTCCCGGGCACGACCGACGTTATGCAATTGATGCTAGTAAAATAGAAAAGCACTTGGGGTGGGTGCCTCTTGAAAGTTTTGAGTCTGGATTACAAAAAACAGTAGAGTGGTATCTAGATAATAGAGGTTGGTGGAACAGCGTTCATGAAGCCAATGACTAAATATAAATTAGCTTAACTAAAAAATTGAGATTCTAAAAATGAAAGGAATTGTACTAGCAGGTGGATCCGGCACACGACTTTTTCCCATAACTATGGGCGTATCCAAGCAATTATTGCCTATTTATGATAAACCGATGATTTACTATCCACTTTCGGTCCTGATGTTATCTGGTATTAGAGATATCCTTATAATAACTACCCCAGAAGACAGTTCGGGTTTTAAGAGAATGTTAGGTGATGGAAGTCAGTTCGGTGTTAATTTATCTTATAAAGTCCAGGAAAAGCCGGATGGATTAGCGCAAGCTTTTATTATTGCCGAAGACTTTATTGGAGATAAGGATGTATGCCTAGTATTAGGAGATAATGTATTTTTTGGGCAAGGCTTTTCACCTAAGCTAAAAAAGGCCGTCTCAAGAGCTAAAAACGGCCTCGGGGCAACAGTCTTTGGGTATGAAGTTAATGATCCAGAACGATTTGGAGTTGTAGAATTTGATGAAAACCAAAAAGCAGTTTCAATTGAAGAAAAACCAATAGAGCCTAAATCAAATTTGGCTGTTACCGGTTTGTACTTTTATGATAATTCGGTTGTTGAATTAGCTAAAGATGTTCAGCCTTCCTCAAGAGGAGAGTTAGAGATTACATGTTTAAATGATATGTATCTAAAGAAGGGAAACTTGAACGTAGAAATTTTAGGTCGTGGTTTCGCATGGTTAGATACAGGGACGCATGAAAGTCTTTTAGAGGCTGCTAATTTTGTTGAAATAATTGAAAAGCGACAAGGGTACAAAGTTGCTTGCCTCGAAGAGATTGCATTAAATAATTCGTGGCTTACTGAAGATGACGTAAAAGCCCGTGCTCAACTTTTGTCAAAAAATAGTTACGGAAAATATTTGTCAAGCTTGGTGAGGAAAAAAGGTGCTTAGAAAGTTCAGTGACTTAGCTGGTAATCAAATCACGTTAATAAATACTATTTGGGACCAAAAGGTATTAGATAAGAAAACATGTGAGCTATCTTTAATTTGTAAAGGCGATGATGTTAAAGCAATATGTGAGCTATTAGAAGAAGCAGAGAAGTACTTAAAAAGTGAGAATTTCGAATATGTTCAAATAAGATGCGACTCAAATAGCAGACTTATAAAGTCTTTGTTACATAAGAAAAATTATTATGTGGGAGAGATGTCACTGTCTTTGAGTTTTAATAACCCTCTGAGGCTTAATTTAGACAGTATAAATAGAATGAAGGTTGATTTGGAACAAATGGATGTTAATGACTTTGATTCCATTAGTTTTATCAAAGCCGTGGCATATAGCGATTTTCATCACGGTAGACTTCTCGAAGATGTCCACATTAAAGAAGTTCATGGGCGCACTAGAACAGCAAATTGGATAGATGATTTATTGAAACCTCCTTTTGCTTTATATAAAGCAACATTTAGGGGTAAAATTATCGGTTTTCATGCAGAAAAAGTTAACCATAGTAATAAAAGTGTAGAGTGGATTCTAACTGGTGTAGCTTCTCAGTATTCAGTTTACGCGCTGCCGTTATGGTGTGCAGCATTTGAGTTAGCAAAAGATAACGAAGTCGAAAAAATCACAACTATGATTTCCGCTTCGAACACAAAAGTATTGAATTTATATAACAAGTTTCCATTTAGAATTGATGGAAGCTGGTTTGGTTTTCACAAAAATTTATAAATTACTGGAGAATGAAATGACAAATGAAGAAAAGTTAGTTGGATGTTTTTCGTCAGCCTTAGGAGTTGATAAAGCGCAAGTTGTGGACGATCTTCAATATAACACTATCCCCGAGTGGGACTCTGTCGCTCATATGACATTAATAGCAGACTTAGAGGGTGAGTTTGACGTTATGATTGATACCGATCAGATTATAGAAATGAGCTCTGTTGGAAAAGTTCGTGATATTTTAAAAGACTTAGAGGTGACGTTTTAATGTTACAAGGAAAACTTGCTTTTATAACTGGAGCAAGCCAAGGAATAGGAAAGGCAATTGCGTTGAGATTTGCGGAACAGGGTGCTGATATTATTATTACAGGACGTAACGAGGAAAAACTAATAGAAGTTGCTTCTGAAATTGAGGACCGATTCTCAGTCAATGTATTCACTTTCAGCGCGGACTTATCTGATCCAAGTTCAGTAAAAAAATTGATTCTTAACATAAATAAACTTAAGCGTCCGTTAGATGTAGTGGTGAATAATGCTGGTATACTCCACTCGAATATGCTCGGACTGATTTCTCGAAAAGAAATTGAAGAGCAGTTTGAGGTAAATGTGTTTTCACTAATTCAAATATGTCAGTTAACGTCTAGAATAATGATGCGATATAAACAAGGAAGCATTATCAATATGTCGTCAATTATGGGAACTAATGGGGCGCAGGGTGTATCCGCATACTCCTCGTCCAAAGCCGCAATTTTAGGCTTCTCCAAATCATTAGCTAAAGAGCTTGCGATATATAACATTAGAGTTAATACGATTTCCCCAGGCTTTATTGATACTGATATGACTCAAGCTTTGAGTAAAGCTGACTATGAAAAGCGTATAAGTTCTATACACTTAGGTAAGGCAGGTAAACCTGAAGATGTTGCGAATACTGCGCTATTTTTAGCATCTGAAATGAGTTCTTATATCACTGGCCAGAATATAGGTGTAGATGGAGGAATGGTTTTATGACGCTAAGAGAGCGTTTGTGTGCGTTTTCCTCTAATGTAGCTTTAATTAAAGACAGTTTGGAATTTTTAACCTATTCGCAATTGATAAATCGTGCCGATGATATCGTTGCTAGTTTAAGTCAAGAGCGCAATTTGATATTTATAGAAGCAGATTCTTCTTTTGATACAATTTGCGCATATGTTGGGGGGTTAATTAACGGACATGTTGTAATGTTACTTGACCCTGAATTATCTGACGATCTTAAAGGTTCGCTATACCGTCACTATAGTCCAAACTACATTTTCAAAAATGGTAACTTATTATCATACTGTAATGTTATTCACGACTTACATCCAGATTTAGCACTCATGTTATCCACATCTGGAAGTACAGGAACCCCGAAGTTAGTCAAACTAACGATAGAGAATATAATTGCAAATGGATCCTCGATTGCCGAGTACTTAAAATTGGAACGTTCTGACAGGGCGGTTACTAGCCTTCCTCTTCATTACTCATACGGCTTGTCAATTTTAAACTCACACCTTTTTAGTGGTGCCAGCGTCTTGGTCAGTAAAGAAACATTGTTTAGCAAAGGTTTTTGGACTTCTGTCAACGAACTTAAGGTAACATCTTTATCGGGGGTTCCTTACACCTATGAAATGTTCAAGCGTCTTAAGCTTAAAGATATGCTTTTACCGCATATCCGATTTTTAACGCAAGCAGGTGGTAAGATGTCGGAGGCTATGACGAAAGAGTTTTATGAAGTTAGTAACGACAAAGGTTGGGATTTGTTCGTTATGTACGGACAAACTGAAGCGACTGCTCGAATGAGTTATTTAACACCAGACCTATTACCAAACAAAATTGGATCAATAGGTAGAGCAATACCTGGAGGTAGTTTTGAAGTACAGAAACTAAATTCATTAAGTGCAGAGGGGGAACTTGTTTACCGAGGGCCTAATGTAATGATGGGGTATGCAAAGAGCGTTGAAGATCTATCCATTGGTGATGAATTAAATGGCATCCTAAATACTGGTGATATTGGCTTTGAAGATAATGATGGCAATTTGTTTATTACTGGACGCAAGAGCAGGTTTATAAAGCTTTTTGGCTTAAGGTTTAGTCTTGATCAAATCGAAAATGAACTAATCAACAATGGATTCGAAATAGTTGCAGGAGGCTTCGATGAAATGCTTAAGATTGCCACAACAGAACTAGATAGAGTAAAAGAAATAAAAACTTATATTTTGAAAAAGTTCAAGATAAATCATCGTGCAGTAGATGTCTTTCATGTTCAAAAATTACCATTGAAGTCCAATGGAAAAGTTGATTATCAACTGTTATTTGGTGAGAAAAAATAATATGAATGTTTTAGAACGGCTACTAAACGAAGAGTCTCCTTACTCTTTGTCCAAAGATGAAAAGCAACAATTATTGAATAAAGAAATTGCTAACCTTACCAGTTTTCATAAAGATAACTGTCATGTATACGCTAATATTATTAACTCTTTTAGTTCAGAGGATAACACGCCAGTTCCGCTTCCAGTGCGACTGTTTAAGTTACATAAGTTACAAAGCATTCCCGAGCAAGACATCTTCAAGGTTTTAACCTCATCGGGCACAACGTCACAAGTTGTGAGTCAAATTGTACTCGACAAAGAAACAGCGGGATTACAAACGAAAGTATTAATCAAAATAATGCAATCGTATCTTGGTAAGCAGCGTTTACCAATGTTAATTATTGACCATCCAAATGTTATCAAAAATAGAAAGTCGTTTTCTGCTCGAGGTGCTGGCATCCTCGGCTTATCAAACTTTGGAAGAGACCATACATACGCTTTAAATGACAATATGGAGTTGGATTTAGAGGCAGTAAACTCTTTTCTTGAGAAGCACAAGGGAAAGCCGAAGTTTGTTTTTGGGTTTACTTTTATGGTTTGGAAATATTTTATACAAGAGCTTGTTAATAAGGAAGTTAAACTTGACTTTAGTGAGTCTACTCTAATACATAGTGGTGGCTGGAAAAAGTTGATAGATGAAGCTGTTGATAATCAAACATTTAAAAATGTCACACGAGAGTATGCTGGTATAAGAAATGTTTATAATTTTTATGGTATGGTAGAGCAAGTTGGCTCAATTTTCGTGGAATGTGAATTTGGGTACTTACACACCCCCAATTTTGCTAATATCAAAATCATAGATCCTGTGAACTTTAGTGAAAAAGCTATGAAAGAGTCGGGTGTAATTCAAGTTGAATCTGTAATTCCAAAAAGTTACCCAGGACATATACTTTTAACCGAAGATACAGGAACTGTGTTTGGAGAAGACGATTGTACGTGTGGTCGCAAAGGTAAATACTTTTTAGTTCACGGAAGGCTACCAAAAGCAGAAGTACGAGGATGTAGTGATACCCATGAAAAGAAATAAAATAAATGAAATATTTCAAAAGTATGCAAGTGAAATAAAGTTTGCAACGATTGTCGATGATCTGGAGACCATCCCAGTTTATACAAAACAAATAAAGCCTTTTTCACCTATTTTAATGGATTTTATAGAGGACTTTTCTAAAAAAGTCTTATCAGACCCTGGCTTTAAAAAGTTCCCTGAGGTCATTTCTCTGGCTTTTTGGATGCGAAAGAGTCACATTAAAAAATTGGCCTCCCAGCTTTATGAGCGAAATGAAACTAGACTAGTTGCGAGTCGTGGTATAGCGCTTCACTTTGCCCCAGCAAACGTAGATACAATTTTTATATATTCGTTGTTTATCTCTCTATTAATCGGTAATAAAAATATTGTTAGGGTTTCAAAAAATAAAAGTGAGCAACAATTATTAATTGTAAGTGCCATAAACAGCATTTTGAATAAAGAAAAGTATATCTCATTAAGAACATATATCGTCATACTCAACTACCCTCATAACGATAATATATCAGCTGAACTATCATCAATTTGTGATCTTAGAATAATATGGGGTGGTGATGACACGGTAAAAAAAATTTCAAGTTTGCCACTGCCCCCTAAAGCAATAGATATAAAGTTTGCTAATAAATATTCTTTTGCACTGTTCGGAGCAAATGAAGTTATGCAGTCTTCTAATGAAAAGTTGAATACTCTAGCTAGACATTTTGTCAATGACAGTTATTGGTTTGGACAAATGGGCTGTTCTTCTCCAAGGAATGTGTACTGGGTTGGAAACAAAAATGATATTGAAGAAGCACAAAGGATGTTTTGGCCTGAAGTGTTTAATCAAGTAGAACAGTTTCCGCACTCTTTGACAGACGCAGACTTTATTAATAAATATGTATCTCAATGTGACTTTGCCGCCACAAACCAAGTGAAAAATTCAAGTTACTCCAACATGCTTACTGCACGTATTGTTAATAGAAGTAGCAAGTTATTCGGTCAGCAAGCTGAACATTGTGGTGGAGGCCTGTTCTTTGAAGACTCAATAGCTAGTTTAGAGGAATTGGGTTCAATTATAGATCGCAATACCCAAACAATTACATATGCAGGAATTAAGAAAGAATGTATTCAATCTGCAATGTCTGACTGGTCAACTCTACCAGATAGAGTCGTTCCTTGTGGAGAGGCTTTAAACTTTGACTTAGTTTGGGATGGTTATGATTTATTGGAATCGTTTGGCCGATTTGTTGTAGTGAAATAATAGGAAAATAATATGATCCCTTTTAATAGGCCACCGAAGACAGGAAAAGAGTTAGAGTTTATAGAGCAAGCTTTGAGCTCAGATGCACTTGCCGGTGATGGACCATTTTCAAAAAAATGTGAAAAATGGTTTGAAGAAAAATTTGCGACACATAAAGCTTTATTGACCCCTTCTTGTACTGCTGCTTTAGAATTAGCAGCGCTGCTAGTTAATATTAAGCCAGGCGACGAAGTTATTATGCCTTCCTATACGTTTGTTTCAACAGCAAATGCATTTGTTTTACGAGGCGCCAATATTGTATTTGTTGATATTCGGCGCGACACGATGAATATTGACGAAAGTAAGATAGAGAGCGCAATAACAAGTAAAACCAGAGCAATAGTACCAGTGCACTATGCCGGTGTGGCTTGTGAGATGGACACTATCATGAGCATTGCTAATCGCTACGGCTTATGGGTTATTGAGGACGCCGCGCAAGGGGTCATGTCAGAGTATAAAGGGAAAGCATTAGGCACTATAGGCCATGTCGGATGTTTTAGTTTCCATGAAACTAAAAACTATTCTTCAGGTGGCGAAGGTGGTGCAATTTTAATAAATGACAAGAGCCTTATCGGAAAAGCTGAAATAATAAGAGAAAAAGGTACTAATCGAAGTCAGTTTATAAATGGATTGGTTGATAAATATACATGGCAGGATGTTGGCTCAAGCTATTTGCCTGGTGAATTGCAGGCTTCTTTTTTGTATGCTCAACTTTTAGAAGCGAGCGCAATCAACGAAATGAGACTAAGAATTTGGAAAAATTATTTTGACTCACTAAGTTTAACGCTCTCCAATAAGCAATTACCTTTTATTCCGCAGGAAGTTTCACATAATGCCCATATGTTTTACATAAAATGTAAGGATAAAGACCAAAGGGATGAATTTATAATATATATGAGGGCTCGTTCTATAGTAACCCCTTTTCATTATGTACCGCTGCACTCAAGTCCCGCCGGAAAAGTGTTTGGTCGATTTAAAGATAAAGACATTCATACTACTAAAGAAAGTGAGAAGCTTGTCCGTTTACCTTTATATTTCGGGATGAATGATGTTGAACAAACTGAAGTGTTAGAAGCAGTAAAATCATTTTTTACTGACTAGTTCAGCGCACAGCAGTTAACAAAGAATTCTTGGCTTCTAGTTAATAAATGTAGATATACCGACTTAACTGCCATGTTAAGTCGGTATCGAAATGCAGGTTTTCAAAGTTCTAAAATTGCATATTAACCGAACTATTGAAACCTTGAAAATACTGATTTCGAGATACTTTGTATTGAAGGAAATACTTTTTGAAAATCGCCCCTCTGTCGAATCTAAAACTCTACGCTATTGGTCCTGTGGTGACCGCCTTATTGGGAGTTATAACCCTCCCAATATCCACTTGGTTTTTTCCAAAAGAGGCTGTCGGCTCTCTTGTAATGTTTCAAGTGTTTCTTAATCTATCTTGTGTTGTGATGGGTTTGGGTTTGTTTCAAGGGTATGTACGTGATTATCATGAAACAAAAGATAAAGAAGGGTTGTTTTTAGATTCATTAATACCTTCTCTCCTGTTAACCGTTTTTATAATAATAGTTCACTGGCTTGTGTATAAGTGGAGTGGTTTTAGTCTATCTGGATACTTATTTAATTTTAGCGGCTACTGGTTAGACCTTTTCGTAATATTAGCCGTTTGTTTCTTAACAATAAATAATTTAATTCTTCATGTTTTTCGCATGGAAGAAAGAGCGTTAATTTATAGTATTAGCCTGGTCGCTCCTAGGTTTTTTTTCTTGTTGTTTATGTTTTTATTTCTGCTTTTGATTAGTCGGACATTTGCGGCATTATTCAGCGCTCATTTAGTTGCAATTATATCTACTTTTTTACTATTGCTTTATTGTTATAGCGCTACGTTAAAAACATTTTGGCTAACCCCTCCCCCGAATATGATGCGAATTAAGCGATTGCTAAGGTATTCATTACCTTTAATGTTTGGGAGTTTAGCGTTTTGGTTAGTGAAAGTAATCGATAGGTTTTTTTTGAATCACTATTTTTCATTAGAAGACGTAGCCATTTACTCTATAGCAGTAACAGTGGGAGGAGCTTTCAATATACTTTCTAGTTTCTTCTCTTCAATTTGGCATCCAACTTTATTTAAATGGGTTAGCGAGGGAATAAATATTGATAAATTGAATTCTGTGATTGGTTTGACAGTCTCTACGTGTGTTATACTTTTCGCGTTGGTGGGTGTGTTTTCTCCAGCGATAACTCTTTTTTTTCCTGTAGGTTATGAAGACCTACCTTTCTTAATTGTCATATGTTCGTTGTGCCCAATTTTATTTATAATCTCAGAAACCACAGTTGTTGGAATTGCGGTTTCAAAAAAAACAAACTATTCACTCTTGTTGTCGGTGCTTACATTAACTTTTTGCATTTTTAGTAATATGATTTTAGTACCTTATAAAGGTATAGATGGTGCTGCAATATCGAGTGTTTTAACTTTTTTTCTTTATTTTGTTTTTCGAACGTATGCTAGCAAAACACTATGGTTAGATTTTGATACTGGGTATGCATTTACTAGTACTGTAGTAATGAGCTTTGGGTCTTGTTTTTATTTGCTTTTCGGAAAAGAAATCGATTATTTAAACTGGTCATTTCTTGGTTTGCTTTTGCTGCCTATTCTGTATAGAAGTGAACGTTCAAGGATTTTAACCTTCTTAAAATCTCAGGAGCTATAGATGTATATAATGGAGAACTCTTTTTGGAAACATTAAATTTACATGTCTTTTTTAATAATAGAGCCGACGAAAATAAGTTTGTTCCCGCATATTCCAACATGGTACACAAGCATATTAAAGAAAGCACGCACCGATTCGTATACTTAGGTGATAGGCTTCGAAAGGAGGAGAGTCAACTAGAATTTATCCCCAGTAATGTCGCTTCTGTTTTTAAACTGGTATTTGGACTTCAAAAGTTTGATAAAGTTGTGTTTCACTCTGTGCCTAGATTTAATACACTTGTTCTATTAATCTTGGCAATGCTTATTGCCAGACCATCTCGAGCTAAATTGTATTTGGTCTTATGGGGAGGAGAGATTTATCACTTGGGTAAGTCATTAAAAGATAAAATAAAATCTAGGCTTTACAGGAAATACTTGAATTTATTCTCAGGCTTTATCACATATATAAAAAATGATTATGAAGTGGCGAGAAAATTATGCAAATACAAAGTGAAGTTCGTCGATTTAGGAGGGTTTTATCCGAGTAATAGTGTTGAGCCTATAGAAATAAATGACGTTGTCGACATTAAAGAGGCTAAACATATTTTGATTGGAACTTCTGCTTTAGCTAGAAATAATCATATTTTTGTTATTCAACACTTAGAAAGCTGTAGCTTCGAGGAAAATGTTAAATTTTACTTTCCACTATCGTACGGTGATAAAGTTTATGGTGACTTTATCGCTCAAATTGCAAAACAAAAGTTAGGTGCAAACAATGTTGTAATTTTGGATGAATTTATGACCCTAGAAGAATATCGTAAAATATTGGCGTCAATGGATATAGCTATATTTCATCATCTCGGGCAACAAGGAATGGGGAATATCAGGTTTCTTTTGTCTACAGGAGCAGATGTCTATTTAAACAGAGATAGTACATCTTATGAATATCTAACGGGTTTGGGATTTGAGATATGTTTAATTAATGGCTTTTCTTTAGATAAGAAAACAAATAATAGAGAACTGGCGGCCAATTGCTTTTCTTTAGAGTCAACGTTGATTAAACAAGAGCGTTTTTTTGCAAAAAAAGTGATGGAAATATCATGAAAATAAGTTTAGTAGCCCCTTACCTGTCATATGGTGGCGCGGAAAAGCAGTTTTGTAAACTAGTAGAGGTTTTAGCGGGTGAAAAATGTGAGCTCAGTTTATACGTATTGAGTTCAAATTCTAAATGTGTTGAGAAGGGAAAAGAGTTCGTAGCAAGAGGTATTTATGTCAAGCACTTCAATATTGACGCAATCAACTCAAAGACATTTAGTGTTTTAATAACAGCTTTGAAGGTACTGCTGCTTGTAAGAAAAGGAAAACCTGACTTTATTTATTTTTATACTTTATACCTTATGCCACTGTGTTTACTGAAACTCGTATCAGCTTCAAAAATTATATACTCTGAACGAATTCTGTCGCCACAAACGATTTCTAGAAGGCCACTTTATAAGGTTATGTCATTGCTAGTTGACAGTTTTGTAGTTAATGGTGAGTCTTTGTATGAATTCTTTAAAGATATAAAAACTAACACTTTTTTGATTCACAATTTTGTGGAACCTATTCGTTATGAGAGTACCGTAACTTCTAAAAAAGTTACAAAAATCGGATTGGTAGCTAGAATTTCGAGTGAAAAAAACATTATTTCAGCAATTCAGGCAATAGAGGGCACAGCTCTCACTCTCAACCTATACTATACGGCCGTTGATGATTTATATTTCGATTTTTTAAAAGTGGAAATTACTAGAAGGGGGTTAGAGGAAAGAGTGCTTTTTAAAGGAGCAAAACCGGTAGAGAGCATATACGCAGATGTGGATTTAATAGTACACCCCTCAAAATTCGAAGGTACTCCTAATGTAGTATTGGAAGCTATGGCCTCTTTTATACCGTGTTTATGTAGTAATATCCGAGAGTGCAAAGACACTGAAATTGAAAACGATTTCATTTTTGAAGTTGACAGTTTTCAATCACTCGCCAGAAAAATTAAGTGGTGGGACAACCTACCGTTAGATCGGAAGCAAAATTTATTATTAAAAAATAAAATTAACGTTGATAAAAAGTACTCTATAGACATTTTTTCTCAAAAGATACTTAAGTTATTTAATATAGAGTTGTAAAGGTCATATGATTTTTCAGTATGCATACTATCGGCTTTGCTGGCTTTTAATACCGTTTTGGACGCTGCCGTTTATACCAGGTCTATTTAAACCTGTATCGACCTTATTAGTCAGTGTTGTAGCCGTTCCTTATCTAATTAAGCGGCTATTTATTACTCGTAAGTTAGAAAGACTAGATTTCGTTTTAATTTGTTACATCGCTTTTTCACTATTGATTGGAGTACTTCTCTCATATAGTTCTTTTGGCGTGAACAATGTTATAGCTTTTTCAATGTTTTTGTGTGGAACATTATCGTTTTTTGGCTATAAATATTTGCTTAATTACAAAGGTTTTGAGTTTGCATTAACACTGATTAAATCTGCCATTTACGTTACAGTATTAATTGGTTGGGTTGATCTTTTGTCTTGGGCAGGTTTTATTCCTAAGATACTAGGAGAGTCACTTTCACTGGTGTTATCTGGGAAAACTCCAAGTAGGATTGTATTGACAACATCTGAACCCGCGTGGGCGTGTAGACTGATTTCCCTATTATTACCTTTTGCTTGGTATTTCTTAAAGGTTGATCAAAGAGTAAGAAGTAAATTTACTTTTTACTCTTTGATCATATTTTTCATAGCCACTTTTTCTTTGTCGGGTATCGTAATTTTAGCATTTTTCGTAGTTGCATTTTTACTAAATAAATTTTCCATCAGTAATATAGTTAAGACGCTATTATATGGCTTAGTAATAATGCAACTATTTGCTATCGTCTTTGACTCTATAAAAGAATCAGGGGGATATTACGTATCAAGGATCGATAAAATTGCTAACTTAGACAACGTTCAAAACGTTATGAATTTGAGGAGCTTGTCAAAGCTCGATGGTTCTGCCTTCATAAGGCTCGGATACCCAATAATATCATTTAATATATTTTTGGATAACCCAGAGGGACTTGGTTTAGGAAATTATGGCGCCCATTTTTCCGATTATGTGAAGAGTAATATGGACTACGCACTCGAAAACGATACAGTGAATAAACATGTAGAAAAGAAAAACGCCGACCAAAGAAATTTTATAACTAAATTAGTTACAGATAATGGTTTGGTTACATTTTTATTTATTGTTGCTTTTTACTTAATTTCTTACCTGCAAATAAAGCACATACTAAAAAAATTTCCCAAAGACCATTTTGCAAAGTGTTTACTCTTTGGAATGTTTTTTATGTTTGCCAATATGATTCAAATGGCTAGTTATTTATTTATTTCATATTGGTTAATTCCCGCGTTAATCAGCTGCTATTATACGAAAAGAGTTTTAGATGAAAAATAAAATAGTTGATATCTCTATCTTAACAATATTTGCGACTATCTTAGTTGTAATTGGTCATTCCTTGCCAGGTAGGTTTGATTACAATAGTAGTTATATGGGATTTTTTAATTACCTTGTTGAGGCTATTTATTATTTCCATATGCCCTTATTTTTTTACATATCTGGGTTCTTATTTTCACGAAATAAAAGTGCGTCTCCATTTAACGAGTTTATGTTGAAGAAAGCTCGAAGGTTACTTTTTCCTTATGTGCTTTTTAGCACAATGGGATATTTGTTAAAAGTGTTCCTATCAAATTTTGCAATGAGGCCTATATCTCCTTCTTTTATCGACTATATAGAAAGGCTCTTGGTTCCTTGGAATAATCCGGTAATATTTTATTGGTTTTTACCTACGTTGTTTCTGACGTTTGTCATTTTTTATATTTTATTTAAGGTCAGCCATAATAGACTTTCTAGAACAATTTTAGGATGTTTATTTGTCATCACCTTTTATAACTTTCGTCATGAAGCCAACCCAGCCACGTTGCTTAATTATACAGGTGTTTTGCACAATCTTATTTTCTTTTATATAGGTATGTTAACCGCGGCTCGAAAAAAGCAAGAAATTGTATTTATTATTTCTTTTGGTGCAGTTATATCAATAATCAATAATTTTGAGTTAAAGATACTTTTCACTTGTTTTATCATTTGGCTTATACACTATGCTTCTAATTTGATTGCAGTTAATTTAACTCAAACTAAAAAGATTAATGAGTTGGCTTCGAAGATGTTTTTTGTTTACTTATTTTCATTTTTCATTCAAGTGCCAGTTGGTTTTCTGGTAAATATGTTTACGAATAGTGCTTTAGTTATGCTTGTAAGTTCAAGTATTCTCGGTTTTTGGATACCGTTAATTATAATTTGTCAATTAACGAGAATTAAAGGTGTTAAGCTTGCATTAAATAGAGGTGGAATAATATGAGAAAAAGTATTTTGGTGATTACCCCAAGATTCCCTTATCCAGTAATAGGTGGAGATCGTTTAAGAATTTACAATATATGTAAAGAGTTATCTGAACACTACGATATTCATTTAGCTAGTCTTTGTGAAACGAAAAGTGAATTAGTTTATAAAATACCAAAAGACTTAGTATTTAAATCCGTTGTGAGGGTTCTGCAACCCAAGTGGAAATCATATTTAAATTCGCTACTGTCATTATTTACTTCTGTTCCAATGCAGGTAGCTTATTATCAAAATAGTCAGTTTAGAGAACTTGTCAAAGATCTGTCATCAAAATGTGACGCTGTGATGCCACACTTGGTTAGGACGGCACAATATGCAGAGCAGAGTACAAATATTAAAATTTTAGAAATGACGGATGCAATTTCACTTAACTATCAGAGGGTTAGAGATTCAGAGGGTGGAATAAGCCTAAAGAAAATAATATATTCTATAGAGCAACCTAAACTGCTAAAGTATGAACGCAACGTTGGTTCGAAGTTTAATATAGTATCTCTTATTTCTGAAGTCGATAAAAAGTTCTTATACAAAGAAAGTAACACTGTAAACACGATCGTCTCATCTAACGGTGTAGAATTTAACCAAATAAATGGAAGCTATAACCCAGACGGAAAGACTATTATCTTCATTGGAAATATGACAACCGTTCAGAATTTGGATGCAGTAATTTGGTTTTCTGAAAAGGTTCTGCCCACACTATTTGAAAAGTATGGTTGTACGCTTAAAATTATTGGTAGAGCAGATGAATCAACAATCGCTCAATTAAACGCAATTAATAACGTTGTAGCTACTGGCAGTGTAGAATCTATCGTAAACGAAGCAAAAGGAGCTGCCATTGCTGTATGTCCAATGCGTTTAGGGGCCGGTGTTCAAAATAAAGTGTTAGAGTATATGGCCCTTGGGATACCAACGATATCAAGTCAAATTGGCCTTGAGGGAATAGATGCTGTAGAGGGAATCGATATTCTAAAAGCAGATTGTGCTGAAGAGTATGTTTCGCATGTTGGAAGGTTACTTTCTGATATGGATTTTGCGTTTAATATCTCTGTAAGCGGAAGGAGAGTTATTGAAGAAAAGTATTCTTGGTCTAATCAGTTAAAGCCTCTAGTAGAAGAGTTGGAGCACAAACTTCTTCACAAAAGCATAGCATAGAGAAAAATTCAAACAGCAGAACCTTTATTACTGAATACATTTTTTAGAACAATTACAAAGTTGTATTTATATAAAATTTACTCTCGGCTTTTCTTGAATCAAAATTTCACTTTAGCTGAATTAGAGTTTCAATGTTTTAACTCGTGCAAAGGTGCTTTTTATTAGTTAAAATGCGGTGTGTCGCAGTGTATTGCTAACCAGGTTAAAGAGGGATAAATGGAATACCCATTTTTAGAGTTTTTATTTGTATTTTTTGTAGCGGCTTCGTCGCTCTATATTTTTAGAAAAATCGGTAAAGTAGTAGGATTGGTAGATAAGCCAAACGAACGGAAAAAGCACGATGGTTCAATTCCTCTTGTTGGTGGTGTGTCTATCTGTTTTACAGTCGTTCACTACTTATACTTTAATCCTGTGTTAAACGCCTATAACGACCTTTTTATTGCGTCTATCGTTATTCTTACTTTGCTTGGCGCAGTAGATGATCGTTTTGATGTGAGCTTTAAATTCCGAATTTTGGTACAGGCGCTAATATCTATTATAATGATCCACTACAGCGGGATAATGCTGTCCGACTTAGGTAATTTATTTAACCTAGGTGATATAGAATTGGGGTGGTTAGGCTGGCCTGTAACTGTTCTAGCTGTAGTTGGTGCAATTAATGCTTTTAATATGGTCGATGGTATAGATGGATTATTAGGTGGCTTATCTATTGTTACTTTTGCTTCAGTTGCTGTTTTGATGAATTGGACAGGACAAGAAGCTAAACTTTACATCAGTTTATTATTTTTGGTTGCAATCATTCCTTTCATATTTTTAAATTTGGGCATAATCGGCCGTGAGCGTAAAGTATTTATGGGTGATGCTGGAAGTATGATGATAGGCTTTACTGTTGTTTGGTTGTTGCTCGGAGCAAGTCAAGAGCATTCAGTTAATACTATAAGGCCAGTAACCTGTTTATGGTTAATTGCTATCCCTTTATTTGATATGGCTTCAATTGTTATGCGAAGGCTGAGAAGAGGGCACTCCCCTTTTTACCCAGACCGTGATCATATTCATCATATTCTTCAGAGGTTTAAATTTTCTGATTTAAAGTCGCTTACTATCATTTGTGGTGTTGCAGTAATATTATGTGGTTTCGGCGTAATAGGCGAAATATATAAGGTGTCAGAAGTAATTATGTTTGTTTCGTTTATTTTTACATTTATTGTTTACCATCTAACTTTACGACAGATGTGTACTCTTAAGCCGCATCAAATAAATAATAATAACTAAATTGAAATTGCGCTGTAACGCTAAATGAAGAACACTTAACGTTATAGCGCTTTATGTGATAATTAGTCATATCCATTTGGATTATTAACCTGCCAATTCCAAGCACTGTCTACCATTTCTTTTAAGCCTAATTCTGCTTTCCAACCCAACTCTCTTTCGGCCTTGTCAGTAGCGGCCCAGCACTTTGCAATATCGCCGGCTCTACGTGGCGAAATTTCATAAGGAATACTTTGCTTAGTTTGTTTTTGAAACGCCTCAACAATCTCCAATACTGAATACCCTGTTCCAGTCCCTAGGTTGTGGATAAGTAAGTTACCATTCGGTTGTAATGCCTCTAACGCTTTAATATGGCCCTTTGCAAGGTCCACTACATGTATATAATCTCTAACACCAGTGCCATCTTTGGTAGCGTAGTCGTTCCCAAATACAGATAACCGTGATCTTTTACCAATAGCAACTTGTTGAACAAAAGGCATTAAATTGTTCGGTATACCATTAGGGCTCTCACCAATTAAGCCAGACTTGTGTGCACCCACAGGGTTAAAATAACGTAAAATTGAGATAGACCAACTATTGTCTGCGTGGTAAAGATCTTGCAATATATGCTCAACAATTAGTTTAGTTTGACCATAAGGGTTTGTAGCTTTAGTTGGGAAATCTTCGGTAATTGGCACCTTTGCTGGATCGCCATAAACAGTGGCAGATGAGCTAAAAACAAATTGCTTGATGTTAGCGCCTTTCAAGACTTCTAATAGTGTTAACGTGCCTGACACGTTATTTTGATAATAGTCTAACGGTATCTCGTTAGACTCGCCAACAGCTTTGAGGGCAGCAAAATGAATAACGGCTGATATCTGGGGATGACTTTCTAACACTTTTATTACGAAGTTTTTATCTCTGATATCACCGTGATAAAAACGTACATTTTGTTTTGTAATCTTTTCTACGCGCCTAATTGACTCTTGGTTGGAGTTACTTAAGTTATCTATAACAACGACATCATAATTATTCTGTAGCAATTCAATTAATGTGTGTGAACCAATATAGCCCGCCCCACCAGTAACCAGAATATGTTTTTTATTCATTTTGAACTTGCCTTATGTGACCTACTTCAGAAATCGGATATTACCAAATAACGTAACTTTTCTATTGTAAACATAAATACTACTTAGATTAACCTTTTTATACGTTGCTTTTTAATACTCGTTGTTAATATAACGAAGGTGTGAAAACACGAAGACTTTGGGGCGAGGGTATTTCAGCAACGTGGTAGTTAGCCGTACTTAAAAAATAATATAGGGTTCATGGTGTCTTTGAAGAGTGCAATATACAATTTAAGCAACTAATTGCACACAATTAAGTTTTTGCTTTGGTGGCTTAATCTCGACTCGAGGGTGTGCTCATTCGCTTGTTCAGTGCTTACCGACGTATACAGCTACGAAAGGTAGGTCATGCAATACGTTGCAGTGGCGCAGTGATTTTGGCCACCAAATAATTCTTGTCTTTGCTATGATTGGAGTTCTTTAAATTGCCAATTCTGAAGTCGCCTCTAGGGTATCAACTCTATTCAGTTTAGCTATTTCAATTTTTATCAAGCAACTCTTTAAACTTTGATATTTATTCGCATCATCAATTTTATTTTAGTATTGTTGTTCTTTACTGGTTTTGCCAACTAATGTTCACCATAGTTAAAACTAGTGATTTATACGCGAAGGTAAACGGTTAATTTTAATAAAAACACTTATTAAATCTTTGGAAAAAGAGCACTTTTACTCTACAGTTGATTTAGTATAAATAATCAACAAGGTAGTAAATCGTGCTCGAGCCGTTTGGTCCAGTTGTTATATTGGTGGCTACCATTGGTGGCCTCATTCGATTTCAGCAAGTGCCGGAGCGGGTTTTTGGTGTCGCCATTTTAGCCTGCTATTTGTGTGGCTTTGTTTCTACCGAAAATGTCCTTTCTAATGCTGTTAATAACGGCTTAATGACCCTCATTTTATTAATTATTTGTGCTTCTGTTTTGGAGCAAACGAGTTATTTGCGCCGCTTGTCTCAACTTTTATTGAGCCGAGTTTCCTCACTCACTTATATTAAAACACTTATTACCACTTTGTTTTCGTCGGCGTTTTTAAATAATACCGCTGTGGTTGCAACACTGATTAACCCCATCAAATCTAACAAAATCATTCCTCCTAATAAACTGCTGCTTCCTCTTTCTTATGCGGCCATTCTTGGCGGCACTATGACCTTAGTCGGCACCTCAACCAATTTAATTGTTGACTCTATGTTGATTGAAAAAGGCCATCCTGGTTTTGCCTTTTTTGATTTTTTATATATTGGTCTTGCCGTGTCGTTTTGTTGCTTAATTGTCATACTAATTCAGATCCCGCGTCTAAAAGGTGAATTAGAAACTAGCGATAGCAGTGAAGGCTATTTAGTTGAGGCGGTGGTACAAGAGGCTTCAACTTTAATTGATACCAGTATGGAAGACAGTGGCTTATTAAATTTAGACCAACTAGAGCTTGTAGAAATCGTTCGTTACGGACTCGTGATATCGCCAGTGGAGCAAGATGAAGTAATTAAAGGTGGCGACCGACTTATTTTTTCTGGCGATGTTAAAAAGGTGTCGGTATTGCAGCAGTTTGACGGTTTGAGCATGTACGCCGACTCAGAAGGGGAGATCAGTCGTAAACTCGCCGAGGTGATGGTTCGGCCATCGAGTTCGTTGATTGGCAAAACGTTAAAGTCGTCGGGTTTTAGTTCTCGGTTTAATGCCGGCGTGGTAGCAATTAGACGCCAAGGTGGTCGACTGTCGGGCAAGCTAAGCAACATTCGTATTAAGCCTGGGGATTTTTTGGTGCTGGCCGTCGAGGGTGATATTGAAGGCCGTCATAGCTTTATGAAAAACTTCTTTTTGTTAAAAGGTAAGCGCGTTGATAATGCCTTGTCTGGCTGGCGCGAAAAAACGGCGCTTTGGGGCTTTATTGGTAGCATCAGTATTTCGGTGATCTTTTCGATAAGCTTGCTTAAGTGTTTTGTATTTTATCTTGCTTTGCTTACCGCGATTGGCAGTTTAGGTATCCATCAAATTAAACAACGCTTTCCGCTGGAGTTATGGCTAGTTGTGGTGGGCGCGTTAACGATTGCCTCGTCGTTGGATAACGTCGGCGCCAGTTTAATGTTTGCCAACTGGATACAAGAGACGTTAAGCGATTACAGCGTGTGGTGGGCCTTTGTGGGCATATTTATTCTAACAGTGTTAATGACAGAGCTAATTACCAATAATGCCGCCGCTGCGCTTATGTTGCCCTTGGCGTATTCTGTTGCGCTTGGTTTAAATGTGAATGTCATGCCCTTTGTGATGGCGGTGGCTTTTGGTGCTAGTGGCAGTTTTATTAGCCCTTACGGTTATCAAACTAACTTAATGATTTTTAATGCTGGCAGTTATGAGTTAAAAGACTTTATTCGTTTTGGTTGGCCGGTATCGCTCACTTATGCTGTTACTGCGCTAACCGTGATACCTCTGGTGTTTCCATTTTAGTCAGGCATAAAAAAAACGCTGCGTTAATAACCGTATGACGGTGCAGCGTTTTGTTTGGCACTCAGCGATAGAAGAGCTCACTGATATTTAGTTTGCTCTCTGGCCTAGTTCATTGTTACTGGCTTAAGTACTCACTAAAGGCTTCGCCTAATACCGGATGACGCTTGCTGTATTCAACAAACGCTTTCATGTAACCAAGCTTGTCGCCACAGTCATGGTAGCTGCCTTTTAATACATAAGCATTGACTTGTTCCCAGTCCATTAACGTAGCGATGGCATCGGTGAGCTGAATTTCATCGCCTGCGCCAACTGGCGTTTTCTCAAGAATATCCCAGATTTCTGCAGATAAAACATAACGGCCAACAACAGCTAGGTTTGACGGTGCGTCATCGATATCAGGTTTTTCAACCATGCCTACCATGGCTTTTGATTCGCCGGCTTTTATTTTAACGCCGTCTACATCAGCAATACCGTATTTATTCACGTCTTCATTTGGCACTGCATCCACCATGATTTGACTCGCTCTACTCTCGTCATAAAGCTTGATCATGTCGGCTAAGTTGTCTTGTTTTAAGTTTGAGTCGTAATCGTTGATCATTACATCGGGCAATACAACGGCAAATGGGTGATTACCTACCAATGGTCGCGCACAAGCAATGGCGTGGCCTAAACCTTTAGCTTCGCCTTGACGAACGTGCATTATGGTAACGTCTTTTGGGCAAATAGCCTGTACTTCGTCTAATAACTGACGTTTTACGCGTTTTTCCAAAATAGACTCAAGCTCAAAGCTTTTATCAAAATGGTTTTCTATGCTGTTTTTTGAAGAGTGCGTAACTAAGATAATTTCTTTAATGCCGGCAGCAATGATCTCGTTAACAACATATTGAATAATAGGTTTGTCTGCAATTGGCAGCATTTCTTTTGGAATGGCTTTTGATGCCGGTAACATGCGAGTGCCAAGTCCAGCAACGGGAATAATGGCCTTTTTAACTTTTGATAATGTTTTTGCATTTGTACTCATTGAAAACTCCTATGTGTCCTTTGATTCAATGAAAATCTTTTGTTTATGCTAATGCTTATGTGTAAGTCGCTGAAGTTAGTTCTTCACTACGACGTATGGTTAGCATTCACACTATAGCAATATATCGGAAGGAGTTCATGAAATAATTATGACTAACCCGACTTAGAAATTATTTGTATTTTATTGCAGTTTATAGGTGTAAGTTACTCGTTATAAATATAGTATAGAAACTATAAAAAATAGCAGTACAAAGTAGTTTAGAGACTCCATTGATAAAAAGAATAAAAAGCCTTGGAGCGAGCGGTATCTTAGTTGCATTGGCACAAGTATTCCTTATTGTGGTGATCGCACAGTTTCGTGGCTTACAAGAAATTGGAGAATACTCCTATATATTAGCCATATGCGTGCCACTCAATGTGTTGGGGCTGTTTGGTTTTAAACAATTATTGGCGTCGGAAGTAAACGTCGCTAGCGCATTTGATAACGTGTTAAAAATGCGTTTTATTTTTCATTCGGCTTTGTTTTTAACTTTTTTAGTGGTTGCTACCTATTTAATAACCAAATTTTCCGTCAATGTTTCAATTCCGCTTCTTGTTGCCTTATGTTTATTTAAGTTTATTGAGTCTCACCACGAGCTTGAGTTAGGCAAGTATCAAAATCAAAATCTAACTCACGCTATTGATAAATTGAATGCCTTTAAGTTTTCTGTTTACGTTTTAATTTCGTTGTTAGTAATGCTGTCCGATTTAGAACTATCGTTGTTGTTTGCATTTGGTAGCCTTATTTTATTTATTCATTACTTTAGTGTTTTGCGGCCATTGCAGTTATGTAACAGTGAAACACAACATAAGGTATTGGGCCGGTATGTTTTTAAACGTTCTTCCCATCTAGTCTTTATTGCGCTTTTTACGGCTGTGTTGGCTAATTTGCCTAAATATTACTTAATGACATTTTCGACTATTGAACAGTTAGCTTTATTTACGATTTTTTTTCAAGCTATGTCTTTTGTAAATATGTTAGTGATTAATTTAGTAAATTATCAATGGGGTAAAATTAAGATTAGCGTTGCTCAAAATTTAACGCCCACTATTTCTCACTTAGGTAACGCAGATATTAAAAAACTAGTCTTATTAATATCTGCAGTGTCCCTGGCAGTCATATGCTTTTCTTTTGTTTCAATTCAGCTTGTTTCTTTTGTATTTAATATAAATGCGCAATCTTATTTTTTTGAATGGTTAATTATTAATGTTGCTTTTGCGTTAAATTTTTATTCTCACTTGTTAAATGCATTAAATATTATGTTAAAACGAGAAAAGGTATTAGCTCGAACAACTATTTTAATACTAGGTATAGGTTTGTTGGCATGTCTATTTTTACCAAATGGACAGGCATTCTTTAGCGCAAGTTTGTTGCTACTGATTATTTTTGCTTTAAAAGGAGTATTTGGAGCTTACATCCTATTATTGGGAGGCCGGAGTGACAAATAACAACCGGCTTATTTCACCACTAATGTTTTATATATTGTTTTATATCTATTTTACGTTAGGACCTGTTTTAGCTTACTACCTTGGTTTTGGAATATATTCAGGCATTAAAGAAACCTATATAGCTGACGCCGTCACCGTATTTTGTGTTGCTTTACTAGGCTTGTTTGTTAGTAAAATTGTGCAAAGTCGACCGAGCAAAATTTTAGTCGGTGAATCTAGCCGAAGTAAATGGCATGTTCAGCTTGTTCTTATCGCATTGAGTTTAGTATTGGGTTTAGCCTACTTAAATTTAATGATGAAAATTGGTGGTGCATCAAAAAAGTCTGACATTTTAGATAAAATAGGGGCGCTACATTACATCGTTATGTATATAGCTCCTTTATTGGTGTGTATTCGCCTATCTATTAAAAGATCCTTTACTAAGTATGATGCTGTTATTTTTATGGCATTCACTTGGTATTGCTTGTTAATTGGTGAACGCGACTTTGTTCTCATTATTATCCCATGTATTTTAACTTATTCCCTTTATCGAAAAATAAGCTTAACCAAGTTAGGTCTATTATTGCTCGTTTGTTCGATATTATTTACCGCACTGAGTCTACTGAGAGCTAATCTAGAGGGTGACAGTGTGCTGGAAGCCTTAAAAGCCATTTTAAGCCAAGGTAGTAACCTTATGATTGTAACTAACGTGTTGAGGTGGATAGAGGTTGGTTATTTTGATTTTTACTATGGAGTAACATACGTAGATTCTGTTTTATCACTTGTCCAGCTAAAGCAATTTGAAACTATAGGCCGATTAACAATTTGGTTTACCGAAATGTATGGGGCGAACGTACGACCGGGTGCATTTGGTTTTTCAATAGAAGCTGAGGCATTCATGAACTTTGGTTACATTGGGGTGTTTGCTTTTTTCTTTTGTGTGGGAAGTTTGTTTAGAGTCTTCTGGTTAAGAGCGATAGCAGGAGACTCTTTAGCGTTATTTATTTCTGTCTACGCGTCATACATTGCAATTTACGCAATTCGTGGCGACTTCAACATGATGCTTAAAGGCATTGTATATGGTGTTTTAGCTTGGTTTTTCTTTTATAGCATTACCTATGGCCGTTTTATAATAAGGAAAATTAGTTGGGAAAGGTAATTTTTGTTTTTCATGATGCCAGGTTTGTCGTACTGCCAAATGGTGAATATTACACCCGTTCAAAAGCGGATGCCTTTTTCTGGCAACGTTATTTATCAGAGTTCGATAAAGTGGTGGTAGTTTCAAGAGTGGCTGAAGTGAGTGAAGTCAGCTCAGAATATAAAAAAGCGGATTGTGAAGGCGTAACTTTTGAACATTTGTGCAACTATCGAGGCATAGGTGGTTTTGTTCGCAATATCCTTAAGATGGTGAAAAAAGGGTGGTCACTCTCTAGGCGAATAAAAAAACAAAATGCGACGTTAGTGTTTCGGCTACCTTTGTCATTAACCGCAGTAATTCCAATGATTTTTAACAAGTACTCTGTAGAGGTTGTTGGCGACCCTTACGATGCTGTGGCAGGACGAACAGTTAGTTCTAAAATGATTGCCTGGTTGTTGAAGGTTAAAATGAAATGGGAAGTTAAAGGCGCCTACGCAAGTTCTTTTGTTACTGAGCATAGTCTACAAAAGACTTACCCTCCTAAGAGAGGGACCTTTTCCACCAATTATTCAAGTTTAGCGTTGCTGGATACGGACTACTTTTTACGAGAACCTGAATCGGCAAACAAAAACTCTTATCAAATATTAAGCGTTGGAAGTTTAGAGCATTATTACAAAGGTCCAGATGTATTATTACATGCGTTAAAAAAAGTAAGAGAGAAAGGCCTAGACGTTAATTTAGTTTGGGTTGGCGCAGGGATAAAGCTAGAAGAGGTTAAAGGGTTAGCTAATGAGCTTGGGCTGAGTAATGCAGTTAATTTTGTTGGTTTTTGTGATTTTAACGAAATAAAGACATGGCACAAAACATCTGATGTATTTGTATTGGCTTCACGACAGGAAGGCTTACCAAGAGCCATGATCGAAGCCATGGCAAGTTCAATGTGTTGTGTAGGCACTGATGTTGGTGGAGTAGCAGAGTTAATAACGAACAAACTTATTGCCCCGCCAGATAATGTGGATGATTTGGCAAGCCGCCTATTAACAGTATTAGAGCAGTACCCACTGAGAAATGAACAGTCCCAATTAAATTTTGAACATGCACAAAAATATAAAAACAGCCTCCTACAAAAAAGGCGAAATGAATTTTACAGAACTATAGAAGGGCAATGAGCTAAATGAATTATTTTGTACCTATTGACAACATTCTTGCGGTTAAAACCAATCTGAAAGACTTTAAATGGTCTTATGGACTATGCATGCCACAATCTACGAGTGAGAAGTTTGATAACGCACTAATTAAAATAGAGATAGAAGTAGTCGGTGGTCGTTTGTGGGAAACCCCACCAAGTGATGAAGAAACAGGTAAGTTTCACTATTTTTCGGGTAATAAAAAGGCTGGGAAAATATTTTATAATCGTAACTTTTTCTTTGGTAGAAAACTTCAATATGAACTTTCTGGATTGGAAACAAATGAGATAAAAATCAAAGTAAATAAAGACTACCTTAGGTTCGTGACTCATCGTTTTATGAATGTTCATTCGGTAGGGTATATTTTAACAGACATAGTTAATTTAAAACTTCTGCATAATAAATTGGCTCCGCTTCACTGTTCTGGCATCGCCGATGAAACAGGTTCTTATTTAATATTTGCTCCACCAAATACGGGTAAAACGTTATCGAGCATGAAGCTGTGTATGGAAGATGGCTATCGTTTTGTAGCTGAAGATTTAGCGGTAACCGATGGTACGCAAAGTCACGCAGTACCTTGGACTAGTACTTTTAGGTATTACAGTGATGTCGATAATAGCAAATTTAGCCGTTTTCTGAATTGGCTCACCGAAAAGGTTGCGGTTATTGAGCTGTTTGGGTTTGGCAAGATAGAACCAATTACTAAGTATGTTGATGAGGCTAAAATAGCACAAGTTGCTGATGTTAAGGGAATCTTTATATTAGAGCGAGGCTCTGACAGTGTTGCTGATATCGACGCCCAAACGGCTTTTAATATGTGTTTAAACTTAGATAGATACGAATTTAACTACATGAGAGCACCTGCCATTATAGCTTATGAGTACTTTAATCCAGAGGCGAATATTCAGTCGGCTCTAAATACAGAGCAGGCACTTTTGAGTCAACTTATGGAAAAAGCGGATTTTATTAAGGTTGTTAAAAATGATAATGCCTTAAATTATAGTTCGTCTATAAAGACGGTTGTTTCTAAGGTGGCTACGTCATAAATGAAAGTGTTGGTTGTAGTAACCTCAGCGTTAAGTGTTGAAAGTTTTTTAGAAGGCCAGTTTAACGCTTTTGTAGAAAGTGGTATCGACGTGCATTTAGCGGTTAATACTGCAACTGTGCGCCGTGCACTTCCAAGAGGAGTTACGGTTCATGATATGGGGTTTAAACGGGAAATTAGTTTATCAAAAGACATTAAGTCTTTATTTAAGCTTATTCGCTTAATCAAAAAGATTAAACCCGATATCGTACATACTCACACACCAAAAGCATCATTGTTGGGGTGTTTTGCTGCGCGCTTATGTAAGGTAAAAGCCATTATTTATCATTTGCATGGCTTAGTTGCTATGGAAGCTGGCCTAGAAAAAAAGTCTGTGGTGAGTTTTGTAGAACGGTTACCGTTTAAACTTTCAACCCATATTTTGTGTGTGAGTGCGAGTCTTCAAAAGTGGGTTGTCGATCATGGTTATTGTCAAAACTCGAAGATTTCGACCCTAGCGCATGGCTCCATTTGTGGTGTAGATACCACAGAAAAATATAACGTTAGCAAGGTAAAACCTATATGGCCTGTTGCTAACCACGCGCCAGCACAACGATTTATTGTTGGTTATGCCGGTAGGGTATGTGTAGACAAGGGAATTGACGACTTTTTAGAATTGCTAAGCATCTTAAATAGTCAAGCGGACGTTTTTACTGGCTTGATTGTTGGCCCAATAGAAGATGCTAAATACAATAACCTTAATGACATACCTAATATTGTCCACATTGGGTATGTTAGTAATGTAAATGAGTATATAGCGAGTTTTGATGTATTGGTGTTACTTTCAAAGCGGGAAGGTTTTGGTTTGGTTGCTGCCGAAGCAAATGCGTTAGAAATCCCAGTTGTGTGTTATCAAATTCCTGGTTTAGAAGATGCGGTTGCCGATGGCGAAAGTGCGACTCTTGTGAAATACCAAAAAATAGACGCAGCGGTGAGTGCGGTTTGGTCTTACTATTCCAGTTCCGGCTTAAAAGAGCGTCATGGCAAGGCTGGAAGAGAGCGTGTTGAACATCTTTTTAATCCAGATGTGTTAACGGCTTGCCAAATCAACTTTTATCAATCTCTTATAAATCACGAGGTGTGCAATGAAAAGGGTATTTGATGTTGTTTGTGCATGTAGTGTACTAATTGTAACTATGCCTTTATTGTTGGTTCTGGCCCTATTAATTCGTTTTAAGCTTGGTTCTCCAATTTTATTTACACAAAGTCGTCCAGGGCTTCATGGCAAAGTATTTAAAATGGTTAAGTTTCGCTCTATGACTGACGAAACGGATGCACTTGGTAACTTAAAGGCCGATGAAGAGCGATTAACAAAGTTTGGTCGCTTTCTGCGTTCGACAAGTTTAGATGAGTTGCCAGGTCTGTTTAATGTGTTGAATGGCAATATGAGCTTAGTTGGACCAAGGCCTTTGCTTGTTGAGTATTTACCTTTGTATAGTGAACAACAAGCTCGTCGGCATGATGTTAAACCGGGTATAACTGGTTGGGCGCAAGTTAATGGGCGAAATGCGATTGATTGGGAAACAAAGTTTGCTCTTGATGTTTGGTACGTCGACAACCAGAGCTTTTGGTTAGATATAAAAATACTATTTTTAACAGTAAAAAAGGTGCTGATCAGAGACGGGATTAGTGCTGAAGGCCACGCTACTATTTTACCTTTCAGAGGTAATATAAAGTGAGGGTTGCAGTGTTAGGCGCTAGTGGTCATGGTAAAGTTGTTGCAGATATCGCGGAATCATGTGGTTTCCAGGTAACCTTTTTTGATGATAGATATCCAGAAATGAAAGGGATTGAGCATTGGACTGTTAACGGCAATACCGCCGATCTTATTAGGGTAAAAAATCAATTTGACTGCGCTTTTGTAGCAATAGGAGATAATACGATAAGAGCAGCAAAACAGGCTGTTCTTCAGACGCATGGATTAATATCGACCTCACTAATACATCCATCGGCTGTTGTGAGTCGTTATGCGCAAATAGACCATGGCACGGTTGTCTTTCCTGGTGCAATAATAAACAGTTTTTCTAAAATTGGTGCCGGGTGCATAATAAACTCTAATTCTGTAATAGAACATGATTGTAATTTAGGAAAATTTTGTCATATTAGTCCTAATGTTGCTTTGGGTGGTGGTACAAGGATTGGTAGTAAGTCTTGGATAGGGATTGGGTCTGTTACAAAGCACCTAATTGAGATAGGAGAGTCTGTTGTCATAGGAGCGGGCTCTACTGTAGTATCGAATGTACCGAATTATGTTATTGCATACGGCACACCAACAAAAATAATAAAGGCTGTAGACTCTTAAATGTTAAATACGAATTTTTCGCCATGGCCAAGTTTTACGGCTGAAGAGGCGACTGCGGTTCAAAACGTATTATTATCAAACAAAGTTAATTATTGGACAGGCTCAGAAATTAAAGCTTTTGAACTAGAATTTGCCCAATATTGTCAAACAAATTATGCAGTGGCCGTTGCTAATGGCACACTTGCATTAGACTTAGCCCTCAAAGCGCTCAATATTCTGCCGGGTGATGAAGTAATTACTACTCCCCGCACCTTTATAGCCTCAGCAAGTAGTATTGTAAGTGTCGGCGCTGCACCAGTATTTGCAGATGTTGACCTTAATTCTCAAGCTATTACAGCGAAGTCGATAGAAGCGGTTCTCACTAAAAATACCAAAGCAGTTATTGTTGTGCATTTAGCGGGAATGCCAGCTGAAATGGATGACATTATGGCTTTAAGTGAAAAGCACGGATTTTATGTCATTGAAGATTGTGCACAGGCGCACGGTGCTGTTTATAAAAATCGGCCAGTTGGTTCAATAGGACATATAGGTGCGTGGTCATTTTGCCAAGATAAAATAATGTCTACTGGTGGTGAAGGTGGAATGGTGACTACGAATGACAAAGCTCTGTGGTCTAAAATGTGGAGTTATAAAGATCACGGTAAAAGTTACGATGCCGTCTTTAATAAGTCTCACCCTGCTGGTTTTAGATGGTTTCATGAAAGCTTTGGAACAAACTGGCGGATGACTGAAATGCAGGCTGCTATTGGCAGAATTCAACTGAGCAGAATGCCGACGTGGACCAAGGCTAGAAATGAAAATGCAATAAAAATCAATAAAGTCGCTGCAAAATTTCCATTAGTTCGTGTCGTTGATGTTCCAGAATATATCACTCATGGCGCTTATAAACATTATTTGTTTGTTAATCCTGAGCGACTCGCAGAAGGTTGGTCTCGAGACAGAATTGTCGACGAGATAGTCGCAAAGGGAGTACCGTGCTATCAAGGAAGTTGTTCTGAAGTTTATTTAGAAAAGGCGTTTGAAAACACTCCTTTTGCGCCACCGACTAGACTGAAGGGGGCCGTTGAATTAGGTCAAACGTCCTTGATGTTTTTAGTGCACCCGACATTAACGAATCAAGAAATGGAACAAACTTGTGCCGTGATAGAGACTATATTTTCATTGGCTCAGGGGTAAGATAATGGATTCGTTTTGGAGCAATATATTTAATTCCACCAGAACCATTAAACGACTGATCACTGTTTTCCTTGACGCTTTGTTTATATTCCTTGCATTTTTTGGCGCTTTTGCAACGCGTCTTGAGCATTTTGATACTATTTATGATATTGAAATGTGGTTGGTCTTTTCGATTTTATTACCAGTTAGCCTAATTATTTTTACTAAACTTGGCTTGTACCGAGCTATTTTGCGATACGTAAATGTACAAGCTATGTGGGCGATTTTAACAGGCTGTTTTTTATCATTTGCTACCTTAGTGACGATAGAGTTTTTGTCGAAAGTTGGGGTACCTAGAACAGTTCCATTCATTTACGTTATTTTATGTTTATTGCTTGTGGGTGGATCGAGAATGCTAGTTAAGTCGGTAGTAACTCGGCGAAATGTTGACAATAAAACCTCTGTTATTGTTTATGGAGCTGGTTCTGCAGGAAGGCAGTTAGCCCTATCTTTAGAAAATGATCCTACCTATGCTGTCTGTGCTTATTTGGATGACGATGTATCAAAGCAGAATAACTTTATTCAAGGAATAAAAGTATACAAGCCTAGCGAAATTGATGAGGTTATTGAAGCCTATAGTGCCAAGGTTATTTTATTAGCGCTTCCGAGTGTAGATAGAAGCTACAGAAGGGAAGTGTTGTCGCAATTAGAGTCACTGCCGGTAGAAATAAAAACGGTTCCTCCGATGTCTGACATTATCGCCGGCAAAGCCAGTTTGAATGAATTCAAAGATGTTGATATTGAAGATTTGTTGGGCCGAGATCCAGTCGCACCTCAGCAAGACTTGATGTCGAAAAATATATATAAAAAAGTAGTATTGGTGTCAGGAGCAGGCGGCTCAATAGGCTCTGAATTATGTAGACAAATCATAAGGCAAAAACCAGAAAAGTTATTATTGTTTGAGTTAAATGAGTTTTCTTTGTACGAAATCGACAAAGAATTAAAAGGTTTGGGATTGCCTGAGGTTGAAATCATATCGCTTATTGGCAGTGTGCAGGATAAAGATAGAGTGGACTCCATTTTGTCGACGTTCACTGTGGACACGATATATCATGCTGCTGCATATAAACATGTTCCTATTGTTGAGCATAATGTGACGGAAGGAATAAGAAATAATGTATTTGGTACGTTAAATCTTGCTTCTGCGGCCATCACCTACAAGGTGCAAAACTTTGTATTAATATCTACTGATAAAGCGGTACGCCCAACCAATGTAATGGGTGCGAGTAAGCGAATGGCTGAACTAGTTTTACAAGCTCTTGCTCATGACCAGTCAAGCACTGTGTTTTGTATGGTGCGTTTTGGAAACGTATTAGGCTCATCGGGCTCGGTAGTCCCGTTGTTTAGACAACAAATACGCAATGGTGGCCCAGTGACCATTACTCATATGGATATTACTCGATATTTTATGACGATTCCTGAGGCTTCTCAGTTAGTTATTCAAGCGGGAGCGATGGCTGTCGGTGGCGATGTATTTGTTTTGGATATGGGTGACTCGGTCAAAATTGTCGATCTAGCGAAAAAGATGATTCGTTTTAGTGGTTTAGAGGTAAAAGACTTTAAAAACCCAAATGGTGATATTGAAATTAAATGCACAGGTCTAAGACCGGGTGAAAAGCTCTATGAAGAATTGCTCATTGGCGATAATGTCTCAGGAACCGAGCACAAACGAATTTTAACCGCGCAAGAAGTGATGTTGCCTTGGTCGGAGTTGGAAATATTAATTAATAAGTTGAAAGAAGCATGTTTGAACAGCGATCAAATTATGTTGCGTCATATTCTTTTGGAAGCACCAACGGCTTTTAGACCAAAAGACGATATTTGTGATTTAGTCTGGCGTGAAAGTAATAGAGAATTAGAACGAGCGATAGCAGAGTCGTATTATGACACATTGCCATCGGCAAACTACACTCAAGCGTCATAACAACGAAATAATAGAGCTTTGCCATGCAAAAAATAAAGCTCAAGTTTATAGTTGTTATGTTTACTAAAATTAACGATTTATAGGTGTGATGCAACGGTTTGAATAATGTGATTTGGGCGCAATATGAACTTTGATGTATTTAATGGCGATGCCGACGGTATTATTTCGTTATTGCAATTACGTTTGCATGAGCCTAGGCCGGCGCAATTAATTACCGGCATTAAGCGTGACATCAGCCTAGTAAAAAACATCCCGTTAGACGCCGTAAACCCGAATTCTCAGATCACTATTTTAGATATCTCACTTCGTAAAAACAAAGAAGCGCTTGTTGCTTTGCTTAAAACTGAGGCTAAGGTGTTGTACATTGACCACCACAAGCCTGGTCCCATTCCAAATACAGCTAATTTAACCACACATATCGAGCAGTCGGCTCGAAAGTGCACCGCGCTTATTATCGATGACTTACTTGAAGGAAAGTTTCATAACTGGGCTATAACAGCTGCTTATGGTGATAACTTAACACAAGTGGCGAATGAGTTAGCCTCGGACGCGGGCCTGAACAAGCAGCAAAAAGAATTGCTAGAAGAGCTTGGTACTTTGATTAATTACAATGGTTATGGCGCCAACACCGATGAGCTTGCCTATCATCCAGCTGTATTGTTTGAACTATTGCTGTCATACAACTGCCCCTTTGAATGTATTGCAGACGCCGACTCTCCCTATCACAGGTTAAAAGATTTGTATGAAGAGGATTATCGCCGCGCATCAAAAGCGGAAATACTTCATCAGTCGTCAAGTTGTTATTGCTTATTGCTTGAAAATAACGGGCCAAGCAGGCGCATCAGTGGCTCTTATGGCAATGAGCTTGCCAATGAGTTTCCGACTCGCGCGCATATAATTTTAACTACCCTTGATGCCGAGCATTATCTTGTGAGTTTAAGAGCGCCACGAAATCGCAAAAAAGGGGCCGGTGATATTTGTGCTCAGTTTGAGACTGGTGGGGGCAGAGCGGCTGCCGGAGGCATTAATAAGCTATCAAAAGCTCGTGTATACGAGCTTATTGACGCCGTTGAGCAGTATTACTCAGAGAGCACACTTAAAAATGATATGAAAGGGTAAAACTTAGACCTGCCATATTAGTGAAAGTGTCAGGCCCAGTTTCTGCATTAGCAGGAATATCATCTGGATGGATTTTATCGCGTGCCATCTTGTCCATAAATTGCACTTCAGTTCCTAGCGACCAGTTTTGCCAGTGTGTAGGTTGATAAAACGCACCAAAACCAAGAGTGTATCCGTATGCGGGTGATCGGAAGTCGTAACGTGCGGCACCAATATAAGCACCGACTTGCCATTGCCCATCAATGATATAGCGATAATCAATTGCTCTAAATGCCGTTAACAAGCTACCGTCTACATGTTGAAACTCAATTTTTGTTCCTAACAGGGATTGCTCGCCAACTCGTTTGTTGAGTGCAAAACCAACTAGAGGTGAAGTAGTTGCATCGCCGTAGCTGTCGGGTGCATTACTGTGATCTTCAAGCACCTTGGTTTTAAGCACACTAAAACCAAAGTCAATACGACCGTTTATAGTATTTACTTTACTAAGATCAATAGCATGACTATTTGTGACAAAGGCAAATGAACTTAACGCCAGTAAAATTGCAAAGCGGCGAAACGGATGACTATTATTCATTTTTATTCCTGTAGATAAGCGCATTGATTTACCACGCAACTGATAGAGTTAGGCCAGAGTGTTTTTCTGCCAGAGTATTTTTTCCGGTAAATAGTATGATACGCGTGTCCCAATCATCTATTACACCAAACCAGTTTACTTCAAATTGGCGTCCAGTGACGTAGTCATAACTGGCCAGAGGCTCATTTTTTGTCTGGTTATAATTGAATTCAAAACGATTTGAAGGTGAAACTTGCCAGCCTAAAGTAAGATTATGGTGCGTTGCGCCAACACTTTCACCAGCAATTGAGCTTAAACGGCGTCTTTGTTCCGCGGCAAAGTGGCCAATGAGGCTACCTTCGTTTTGCAGCCCATCTACATACACATGGTGACCATACCAGGCATTTTGCCATTGACTGTACTCATAATTTAACGACAGGCTGTTAAACATAAACGGGATGTCGAGTCCGGCCGACAGTGAGGTATTGCCAAGGCGGTAATTAGTCCCTCGGCTCGTATCTTCGCCTGCATACTCCAAATAAATAGAGAAGGGCACGGCGGCGTTAAAGTCAAAACGTGAAACAATTGAAGCTGCTTGATTGCCAAACTCTTGATCTGAGTTCAAACCCTCACGTGTATTGTCCGCGCCACTAGGGTCTAAAAAAGCATCAATAATTTCACTTATGCTAGGAGTACCGCGCTGATCACCGCCAGATTGTAAAACGCGATTTACCGCAAGCGTAAAACCATCAAAAGGTGATATGGATAAGTGCATGCCTGTAATAAGTGGCTTGCCACTGGTGTATTGGCCTTCAAATCTAATTTTATCGGAATTTGAAAGCTGACCTGCAAACAATTCGTAATTAATGTTCCAGCTAGTAAGTGGGACATTGTTGGCAAGTGAGATATTGGCAAAGCTAGGGGCATGAGTGCTTAATAACATTGCTGACTGCTTAAATGGTGATAACCAATGTGGTTTGTAGCCGATATCGAGTTGCGCTTGGGGTACACCAATTGAAATATAAGTATCTTCTAAGTTGGTTTCGCCTTGCCATCCTTTCACGCCACCACTAAATGCTAGGTATTCGCCAAAATTTAACACCATTTGGCCTTGAACTGACCAGCTTGAGTCAAAGGATTCACCGCGACGATTTGCTAACGTCATAGCCGGCTGCATCTCATAGAGATCTGAGCTTTTGCGTAGTTTTAAATCGATACTTGCATGATTAATATAACGGCCACTGTCGACCTTTTTTAGGTATTTTTTGACTTCTAAACATGCTCGAAGTACTGCTGGGGCGCGTCGCTGTTGTACATTACAGACTTTATGATAAGCCGGCTTTAGCGAGTTTATTGCTAGGGGCTTTTTTACTGTGCCACGTTCTGCGGCTATCATAATGCGATCGATATGAGATTCGAGCAAAGGGTCTTGATTTAAAGGAGTGTAGCCCGACACGCTTGCGGCTGTCGTGGCAAAACTAGAGAAAGCGATAAAGGCAGAGGCTGCACGTAACAAGTTTCGCGTCATAGTATTGAAAATTCCTGGCAAAATACGGGCTCTTCATTGAGCAGTTGTTTTGTATTCTAAACGAGCGAGTGCAGTGAAAAAAGGCTTATTTCCAACTTTCTGGAAACTTACCGCGTAAGACGTAACTAAAGGCGATCAATTCGGCGATGACCACATAAAGATTAGGTGGAATAGACTGGCCAGCTTGTAAGTGTTCAAGGCGTTTAAAAAGTTCAGGGTCTTGGTGAACGAGCAAATCGTTTTGTTTTGCGTTTGCGATAATTTGTTCGGCTAGATGATGATAGCCTTTAATTGCGACGTTCGGTGCATTTTTACCATCGTATAATAACGATAAGGCACCTAATTCATTTTCCATGTTCCCTCCTTTTAATTGTTAATTGTTTAAATAGTTAATTGTTTAAATAGTTAAACTTTTATATCAATCAGTCGGTGGCTGCTACTGTTTTGCGTTTCAGTAAGCTGCTCATCTAACTGCACACTGTTTTCTATTTTGAAACCAAACATTTCAAGGCGACTCGCTAATAATGGCCAGTGCTTGTCAACACTAGTAACGAGTGAAGGATGACTGCAATGACAAACCGAGGTTAAGTTGAGTTCATTTAAGTCAACGTCGATTGAAAGTATTCCTTGCTGATCAAGGTCAAAGGTAAGAGTAAAACGCAACGTTTGTGAAATGCCGTGTTGCACTTTGTTATTAGATTGTTGCTCATGCTGTTTTTCCGAGACTTTTTGTTGTTTTGCATGTTTATCCTCCTGGTGGAGAGGATTTACTGAGGTTTGTTCGCTCTGGGCATTTCTAGAAGTGTCGCTACCGGGCAGTTCTCTTATAATGAGGCTGGCTTTATCTTGCATGGCTATAGGGATTAGTAACTTTAACAATCCACCAATCATGGCTTGTCCAGACTGTTGAATTGCGCTGCTTTTACTTGCAAGGCTAGATGAACCAATTAGCCAGGATAGGCGTAATGCGTCGGGTACGGTGTGGTTTGCATTGTTAATGGTTCCTGACAACAATTGCATTTTGCTAATGAGTGGCAACCACTGAGAGGCCGTAAGTGTTGTTAGCCCTTGTTGGTTTTGGAATTTATTAAGCGATGTCACCAGCCAGTTTTTGATAGCGGTTGGCATGGTTTCAATATTTGGTTGTGGTGTGAGACTGAGCCATTGACTTAACGATGCTTTAAGATCGCTAGGAATAACAAAGGCTTGCTGTGTCGTCTGATTCGATTTAGATTGTAAGTGTTGGACCAAATAGGTAAACAGCACCGAAGCTTGCTGACTAGTGCTTGAATTGCTGTTGGTGTTTGCCTGTGTCGAGACAATCGGAAAAGTTTTAGATTCCATAATAAAAACAATGCTAGAGCGCCCTTGGTAAATAGGCAAGCTGTTTTCGCTATGTTACAATTTTGCCGCTTAAATTTTGGATAAGAAGAAGTATGATCCCTGAACTTGGTAATTTTGCTCTATTTATTGCGTTTGCATTTAGTTTGTTGCTGTCAATCTTTCCTGCGATTGGATTAAGAACAAATAATCTAAAATTGATGCAGTTAGCGCCAAACTTAACAATTGGCTTGTTTGCCTTTACGTTATTCTCTTTTGGTTGTTTGGTATTTGCCTTTTTAACCGACGACTTTAGCGTATTAAACGTTGCGCAAAACTCTAATTCCTTACTTCCTGTTCAATATAAATTTGCTGCCAGTTTTGGCAGTCACGAAGGCTCATTTTTGTTGTGGCTGGTGATGCAGTCTGGTTGGGCTTTTGCCGTTGTATTAAAGTCTAAAACGTTACCGGCGGAAATGCGTACACGAGTTCTAATGGTACTAGGATGGATATGCGTCGGTTTTTACGCTTACATTATCACTGCTTCTAATCCATTTGAGCGCACTTTACCTTACTTTCCTGTTGATGGCCGCGACTTAAATCCGTTACTGCAAGACGTGGGTATGATCATTCATCCGCCTTTGCTATATATGGGTTATGTTGGCTTATCTATAAGTTTTGCTTTTGCTATTGCGGCTTTGTTAAGTGGAAAATTAGATTCTACTTGGGCTAAATGGTCGCGCCCGTGGACGGCTGCTGCGTGGGCCTTTTTAACGTTAGGCATCACAATTGGTAGCTGGTGGGCTTATTCAGAATTAGGCTGGGGCGGTTGGTGGTTCTGGGATCCAGTAGAAAATGCTTCTTTTATGCCTTGGTTAGTTGCCACCGCGTTGTTGCATAGTTTAGCGGTGTCAGAAAAACGTAATGCTTTTAAAAGTTGGACGGTATTTTTAGCTATCGCTGGTTTTTCTTTGAGTTTATTGGGTACGTTTTTGGTGCGTTCGGGCGTTATCGTATCGGTTCACGCTTTTGCGACCGACCCATCGCGTGGTGTGTTTATTCTTATTTTATTAGCCTTGGTGATTGGTGGCAGTTTAACTCTGTACGCTGTTCGTTCGGGCTCAATTAAAAGTGTTGGACGCTTTTCTGCTTTCTCTCGTGAGACTATGTTGTGGGCGAACAATATCTTTTTAGTGGCCGCTACAATTATTGTTCTGCTTGGAACTTTACTGCCTTTGGTTCACAAAGAAATTGGTTTAGGTTCTATTTCGATTGGTGCGCCATTCTTTAACCAAATGTTTACTTATATTACTGTACCATTTGCGTTACTTCTTGGTATTGCGCCGCTGGTGCGCTGGAAACAAGACAAGCTTAATAAATTTGTTAAGCAGCCTATCGTCATCGCGCTAATTGCTATGTTGTTGTCTGCGGTTTGGTTATATGCAGAATTTGGTGAAGTGCTATTTTATGGTTGGTTGGGCGCCGTTTTAGGTTTGTGGATTGTTATGTTTACGCTTGTTGAATATAACAATACTCGCTTAAAACTTGGTTTTGGTAATGTTCCGCTTAGTCATTATGCGATGTCGCTAGGTCATATTGGTATTGCCTTTGTAATTGCGGGTGCTGGTTTAACGTCACAATACACGCAAGAAAAAGACGTGAAGTTGTGGCCAGGTGATTCAGCTGAGTTAATGGGTTATACCTATAAGTTTAATGCAATTACCGACGTGATTGGCCCAAATTACGAAGGGTGGGCCGCGGATATGTCGGTATACAAAGGTAATTATTTAGAGGCAAATTTGTTGGCCGAGAAACGTTATTATCCGGTGCAACGCAATACTATGACAGAGGCAGCGATTGATGATGGCTTTACTCGCGATTTGTATGTGTCGTTAGGTGAGTTATTACCAGATGATGCGTGGGCAATTCGTATTCATGTAAAACCTTACGTTCGCTGGTTATGGCTTGGCGGTATTTTAGTAGCGCTTGGTGGCTTTTTAACCTTGTTTGACCGTCGTTATCGCGGCAAAGTGAAAGGAGCCTAATCATGTCGGATAAGCAGTCTTCTAGTTTATTTAAGAACAAGCTCGCATTTTTACCTTTGGTGATTTTTGCCGTGCTGTGCGTGTTTTTATTAAAAGGCTTATTCAGCGATCCTAATGAGCGTGAGTCGGCCTTAATTAATCGACCTATGCCTGAGTTTTCGTTACCAGACTTGTACGATGAATCCTTAATTCATACTCGCCAGAGTGTCATTGGTAAGCCGATGATTATTAATGTTTGGGGCACTTGGTGTACAACTTGTAAATATGAGTTGCCTTATTTAACTAAGTTACGAACCGAATACGGCGTTCGTATTGTTGGTGTTTATTATGACCAAAACCATGCTCCGGCTTTTGGTGAGTTCGCCGACGTAAACGAAATTCGTCGAGACGTGACTAATATGGTGGGGCAATTAGGTAATCCATACGAGTTTAATATTTTAGATTTAGATCGTAGTTTGTCTTTAAACTTAGGCATCAGTGGTGCGCCTGAGTCGTTTGTTATTGATGCTAATGGCGTTATTGTTCTTCATCACATGGGTGACGTAAATGAGCGTGTTTGGCGAGATAAAATAGCACCAGTTTGGAACGAGGTGTCACTATGATTAAAGTTATTAGCGCAGTTATGACGTTTGTTTTGTTGCTTGGTGCTAGTTTTAATGCACATTCTGAAGAAACGATTGTGTTTAAAGATGATGTTCAAAAAGCGCAGTACCAAGAGCTGGTTGTTGAATTGCGTTGTCCAAAATGTCAAAACCAGAATATTGCTGATAGTAATGCGGTTATTGCCCGTGATATGCGAGTAAAAACTAAAGAATTGCTCGATCAAGGTTACACAAAAGACGAAGTAATCGGTTACATGGTGGACCGTTACGGTCAGTTTGCTCATTACCAACCGCCTATGACGCTTGCAACAAGCATGCTGTGGTTGGTGCCGGCTGCGTTTATTTTATTTGGCGTAGTGGTGTTGTTACGTCGTACACAAAATAAAGATTTGACTCAAAATGATGCCGATGAAAACTATCGTCACTCTTCGCTAGACCAGTCATCTTCAAATAAGACGTCGAATAACGCATCTGCAATCAATAAAAGTGCAATCGATGCTGAATTAGAACAATTGTTGGATGATGCGAGCAATTCTGATCAAACTTCTGACCGTCAAGAGAACCGTTAAATCATGAGTTTAAATTTTTCGATGTTTTGGACCTTAACTATTTTAATGTTTGCGGTCGCGTGTTTATTTATTGTGATCCCATTTGTGAAGTTTAACCGTGCACAAAGCGCAAAAGGCTTAAAGTCAGACTGGTATAAAAGTCGCCTTAAGGAACTAGAAGGTGAGTTACAGCGAGGACAATTTAGCCAACAGGAGTTTGATGCTGCGGTAACTGAGCTTAAACTAACGGCCACAGCAGAATTAAAGCTAGAACAAGTCAGTGGCGATGTTGCTGGCGTTGTTTCCGGCGATGTTGCCGGCGATAAACATTCCGCTCCATCAGAGGCGTCGAGAGCAGGTTTAATGCGTACTTACTTAATTGCAGCGATTGTTATTGTTGCTGCAGTCGTTTTTCCTGCTTATCACTACTACGGTGAGCAAGACAAGTTAGTACAATGGCAAGCCGCGTTAGAGCGTATGCCAGTGTTAACGTCTCAAGTATTAAACGACCAAAACGCAACACCGTCTGATGAGGATTTACGTGATTTTGCGCTAGGTTTACGAACTAAATTGCAACATGATCCAAAAGCTATCGGCTGGATGTTACTCGGTCGCAATTTGCAACTGTTAGGTGATTTAAATGGCGCCATTGATGCGTTTGATAAGTCTTATCGGATGGATCCAAACAGTATTGGCAATATGGTTAGCTTAGCGACGGCATTGCAGCAAAACGGCGAGCCGGGCGATTATAAGCGCTCAATTCGTGTGTTAAATAATGTGTTAAGGCTTGATCCACAAAACCTAACTGCGTTGATACTCGTTGCAGAAGGGCAAATGTTAGACGAGCAGTTTACTGAGTCGCTAACCGGATTTAAGCTGGTCTCACGAGTGATGTCGCCAAATGACAATCGATATCAAGCCGTGCAGCAACGAATTGATTACTTGTCGTCTAATACAACAGCAGTGGAAAATGCGGTTACCATAAAGATAGACGTCACTATTTCTCCAAATGTTAATTTGAACGAGTTTAAGACTTTGTTTGTTTTCGCTAAAAAGCCAGGTTTGCCTATGCCTTTAGCGGTTAAGAAAATTCCTGTTACAAAGGACATGTTTACAAATAACACATTCAACATTACGTTGACTGAAAGTGATGTAATGGTGCCTTCAATGTCCTTAGCAAACCAGCCTAGCGTCGAGCTATTTGCTCGTTTGTCGATAGATGATGAAGCGCCTCTTCAAACCGGCGACTTAGAAGCGACACTTGCTAATTTGACGTTACCAAGCGATGACACAGTAGTACTGAATATTAAAAAGGAAGGTAAATGAGTACCTCTTTAAAAGTTTTTTTTATAGCAGCCTTATTGGCGCTAACAACAGCATGTGCACAACAACCGACTAACACCCAAGCCCAGCAGGATGCTCAATCTACGGTCAATGAATCGCCGAAAATTGCTGCTGTTCCCGTTGATGCGCAAATAGAAGATGCGCCACTAACAGCGTCGATCCCGACTTATGCCGATGAGCGAGATCCGCTAGAGAGTATTAACCGTGATTTATGGCACTTTAACTGGGAGATACTTGATAAATACTTGCTTCGACCACTAGCGGTTGGATACACATCTCTACCTCAAGGTGCGCAAACAAGCGTTCGTAGTTTTGTGACTAACCTAGAAGAGCCGGGTTACGCATTGAATAGCTTATTGCAGGGAAAACTTAAAAAGACAGGCGTTGCAACAGGGCGCTTTTTAATTAATTCGACCGTTGGCTTACTTGGATTTTTTGATGTTGCTAATCATATGGGCTTAGTTCAGCACAAAGAGGATTTTGGCCAAACATTAGCGGTGACGGCTAACGTAGGCGATGGTCCATTTTTGATGTTGCCTGGTTATGGTCCAACAACCGTTCGAGATGGTGTAGGTGACTTTGTTGACGGCCAAATTTTCCCGATGTATTTAATTGATTGGCCTTGGAACTTGGTGAAGACGGGTATTAAAGCAGTTTACACTCGTGCTGACTTGATCCAACAAGAGCAAATGATCAATAACTCAACAGACTCTTACATCTTCGTGAAAGAGGCCTATTTTCAAAACGTGAATTACAAAATTTATGATGGAAATCCGCCAATCAAAGAAGAGTTTCAGTTAGACGATGCATTACTGGACGAGATAGATTAATTTAATCTCCGAACAAATTGGAAAATTATTAATAAAGAGACTCGAAGTAGCTTTCTAGAATAACCACTGCGGATTGCGCGTCTACATTGCCTTTTTTAAGGTTTTTATAGCCGCCACTGGCAAATAAGCTGGCCTTAGCATCGGTGGTGCTAAGGCGTTCGTCGTGCATATGAACTTGCACACCAAATCGGCCATGAACGCGGTTGGCAAATTTTTTCGCCTTCTGCGTCACCAACTGCTCCGTACCATCCATATTCAAAGGCAATCCCACTACCACTAAGTCGGGTTGCCACTCTTTCAGCAACTTTTCTACTTCGTCCCAGTTTGGAACGCCTTCTTTGGCTTTTAACGCTTTGATTGGTGAACCGGTGCCGGTTAATGACTGGCCAATGGCAAAACCGATACTACCTGTACCAAAGTCGATTCCCATAATGGTTTGTGGTTGATTTGGAAACTCTGACATTATGCGTGCCCTGCAAAGTGAGACAATTGACTGCTATCTATACCAAGCTTTTGGACGGCCAATTCCCAGCGCTGTTCGATTGGTGCATTAAAGATAAGCTCAGGGTCGGCATTAACAGTAAGCCATGAGTTGTTGGCGATTTCATCTTCTAACTGGCCAGCACCCCAACCGGCATAACCAAGGGTGACAACAAAGTCCAGCGGCCCTTCATCTGTACCTAAGTTCTCTAATATGTCCTTTGAGGTGGTTACCACAAAGTTATTCTTGAGTTGTAAGCTGGATGACCAAAGACGGTTGCCGTTATGTAATACAAAACCACGGTCTACTTGCACGGGGCCGCCAGAAAGGACTTTTTGCTCTTGTAGTGGTGAAGACTCTGGTATATCAATTTGTATCTCGGATAGTAGATGTCGAACCGACATGTCGGTTTGCTTATTAACCACCAAACCCATTGCGCCATTTTCGTCATGCTCACAAATGTAAGTTAGCGTACGCTCAAAGTAACCATCGTCCATCGACGGCATGGCGATAAGAAATTGATTAGTAAGACTAAGACTACTGTTAATTTTTATACTCATTGAAATTCAATACGCCTATATTTAATTCACTGTTAATTGTGTGACTATTTTGCGGTGATGCGCTTTTCTATTGCATCAAATAAGTGGCCGGTAATGCTTATATCAAATGCGCCTTCAATTTCTCGGATACACGTTGGGCTGGTCACATTAATTTCAGTAACGCATTCGCCAATCACGTCAAGACCAACAAAGATTAACCCTTTTTCCTTTAGCTTAGGTCCAATTGCGTTTGCGATTTTCCAATCGGTATCGCTTAACGGTCGCGCTTCACCGCGGCCTCCCGCAGCTAAGTTACCGCGTGTTTCACCTTTGGCCGGAATACGAGCAAGGGTATAAGGCATCGGTTCGCCATCAACAATTAAAATACGTTTGTCGCCATTGCTAATATCAGGAATGAAGGCTTGTATCATGGCGTACTGTTCACTGTGCGCGGTTAACGTTTCGATGATAACCGATAAATTAGGATCGCCTTTTTTAACTCTAAATATTGATGCGCCGCCCATACCATCTAGTGGTTTTAAGATTATATCGCCGTGTTCCTGATAAAAATCTTTTATTAAACTGGCATCGCGAGTAACTAGTGTTGGTGGAATAAACTCGGCAAACCAGCTGGTGTATAACTTTTCGTTGGCATCACGCAGGCTTTGTGGTTTGTTGACAACTAACGTGCCTTCGTCTTCTGCTCGCTCTAACATGTAGGTTGCATAAACAAACTCAGTATCAAACGGAGGATCTTTACGCATTAAAATGACGTCAAGATCGCCCAGTGGCATCGTTTTAACATCACCAAGAGAGTAATAGTCGTCAAAGTCGTAACGAACGGTTAACGGTTTACATTTACCAAACGCACGCCCGTCACGTAGATACAAGTCTTTCATTTCTAGATAGAACAACTCATAACCCCGAGATTGAGCTTCAAGTAACATCGCAAAACTAGAGTCTTTTTTGATGTTAATGTCTTTGATGGGATCCATCACGATACCGAGTTTAATTGTCATAGTTATTCCGTTTTTAGTTCATTTTGAAATGCGTTTTGTACTGATGTTACGTCACCGAGTTTTACCTAAGCTAAGTTAGCAAGTTTTACCTAAGTTAAGTCACTAAACTTTACCTAAGTTAAGTCATCAAACTTTACCTAAGCTAAGTCACCAAACTTTACTTAAGCTAAGTCACCAAACTTTACTTAAGCTAAGTCACCAAACTTTACTTGCAGCGCGGTTAACAAAGTTAAAGCGGCCGTTTCTGTACGCAGAATTCTAGGCCCCATTAGAATGTCTTGATATCCTGCGCTGTTTGCAGCTTCAATTTCTTGGTCGTTAAGACCGCCTTCCGGGCCGATTACAAATCTTACACCGGTTTCAGGCATTGTAAGTGATGATACGGAAATGGAGGCACGAGGGTGCAAATTCAACTTTAGCTGTTCAGTTTTTTGTTCAATAAATTCTTTAAACTCAATTGGCCTATGGATGGTAGGCACAAACGCTCGACCTGACTGCTCACAGGCTGCAATGGCTATTTTTTGCCACTGCTGATGTTTTTTATCTAGTCGCTCACCTTTGAGCTTAACGCCACATCGCTCCGTAAAGATAGGTGTGATGTCGGTAATTCCAAGTTCTACTGACTTTTGAATGGTAAAGTCCATTTTGTCACCGCGTGAAATACCTTGGGCAAGGTGAATTGAAAGAGGACTTTCGTTTTGTACGGATGTTTTGTTTTTTGCAACGACTTCCACATGCTTTTTGGTCACGTTGGTAATAACGGTTTGATAATCAAAACCATCGCCACAAAACAAGGCTAGCTCTTGTTCGGCTGTCATTCGTAGTACACGACCAACATGATTTGCCGCATCGGCGTCGAGTTCAAAAGGCGTGTCTAATTCAATTTGAGAAGGGTGATATATTCTTGGGATCCGCATACTTTTGCAAATAGTTGAGTTTTAATCGCTTTATTCTAGCAATCAAAGCGCTAGATAGAAATGAAGAATTGGTGTCTAATCGTGTTAATGATGTTGGCAAGTCGCTAACAAATAAAATTAATCACGCCATGTGGAGAAATTAACATGCCAGCAGTGGTCGAGGTCAAAAGCCTCAGTAAAAAATACGATGATGTTGAAGCCGTCAAAGGTGTGTCATTTAGCGTTGAACAAGGGCGATGTTTTGGTTTATTGGGCCCAAACGGTGCGGGCAAAACAACGACTATTGAAATGATGGAAGGCTTGATTCAACCGTCTAGTGGCGAAATCTCTTTTTTCGGACAACCGCTAGATAAGGAGTCGTTGAAAGAAATCGGTATTCAGTTTCAGCATACTGCGTTGCAAGACTTTTTAACCGTTGGTGAAACGTTAGACCTGTTTGGCTCGTTTTATCCAAATGCGGCAAGCAAGCAAGCGGTGATGGAGATGTGTAATCTTGTCGAAATTGAAAAACGCCGTCATCAAAAGTTATCAGGTGGACAAAAGCAACGTTTGTTATTGGCCCTGGCACTTATAAACGATCCAAAAATTCTATTCTTAGATGAGCCAACAACTGGCTTAGATCCTCATGCTCGCCGAAATTTCTGGGACTTAATCACTAAGATTAAACAGCAAGGCAAAACGGTGATCTTAACGACGCATTATATGGACGAGGCGGAGTATTTGTGTGATGACATTGTGATCATGGATCAAGGTGCCATCATTGCGCAAGATACGCCATCGCGTTTGTTGAATCAGCATTTTTCAGGCGCGATTATTCGTTTGCCCGTTGAGAATCTAGGCGACTATGACGTAGAGCAAATTGGCCGACCATTTGGCCATCATCATGTTGATATTGATGCACAAGATGTTGAGGTTTCTATCTCAGACTTACTTAAAAAAGGTGTTAAATTAGACGGTTTGCAGGTTAAATCAGCAAACCTTGATGATTTATTCATTAAGTTGACCGGACACCAATTAACGGAGGCTCAGAAGCCATGAAGGTCTTTTTCACCCGATTTTATGCCATCTTAAAAGCTCGAAATTTGGAGTTTTTTCGAGATCGTTCATCGCTCGCTTGGAGTGTGATTTTTCCCGTACTTTTGTTAGTAGGTTTTGCCGTGGTTTTTTCTGGTGATGGCAAAGATGTATACAAGGTTGGTGTTTTAAACTCAGAGACTTTATTACCTTCTGAACCAACTTCAACAGCTTCTGAACCAACTTCAACAGCTTCTGAATCAACTCCAACAGCTTCTGAACCAACTGCAACAAGTTCTGAATCAACTTCAACAGCCTCTGAACCAACTTCAACAGCTTCTGAATCAACTCCAACAGTTTCTGAACCAACTTCAACAGCCTCTGAACCAACTTCAACAAGTTCTGAATCAAAATCTGTATCAGCATCAACTGTTCAACTGCAACCTCATCCATTTTTACAAACAAAATACATTGAGTTTGTCGATTATAACGACTCTAAAAAGGCATTATCAAAGCTGCACCAGCATAGACTTGATCTTTTAGTGGATTTTAACAAACGTCAATACTGGCTAAATGAGTCATCACCAAATGGCTATTTTGTAGAAAAGTTGCTGTTGGCATCGTCCCTTAATGTACAAGAAAGTAGCACTAACAATTCGGCTGAAGGCCAGCTTAACTCAAATGACTTGGATTCGAATCAACAAACTGCAACAAACTGGCAGCAGCAAACGGTTGATGGGCGACAAATTCGTTATTTAGATTGGGTTTTACCTGGTATTTTAGGTATGAATATGATGTTTAGTTGCTTGTTCGGAGTAGGCTATGTCATTGTTCGTTATCGTAAAAACATGGTATTAAAGCGTTTAAATGCAACACCGGTCACGGCGCTAGAGTTTTTAACGGCGCAGGTGGTTTCGCGTTTAATGATTGTCATGTTTTTATCCTCGATGGTATTTATTGGCTGCGATTTATTGTTCGACTTTTATATGTTGGGTAGCTATCTAGACCTTATTGTTGTTGCTGCACTTGGCGCATTTTCACTCATTTCTTTGGGCTTAATGATCGCCTCTCGCTCGAGAAGTGAAGAGCTTACAGGTGGCTTACTAAACTTAGCGACCTGGCCGATGATGATACTGTCTGGAGTGTGGTTCTCACTTGAAGGCAGTCCAGAATTTATTCAAACAATTTCACAGGCCCTTCCGCTAACGCATTTGGTTGAAGGAGCCCGAGCGATTATGACTGAAGGCGCTAGCTTGATGGACATAAAACACCATGTGTTGACACTAATAGGCATGATAGTCGTGTTTTTAACGGCGGGGACTGTGATGTTTAGATGGGAAGGGGATGGGCGATAGCGATTCATCCCTGAATCGCGATGCCATCGCTGATAATCAAATGCCAGCGCCGCTGTTGGAAATCATTGCGTATATCGCTTCGCTGGATTTGTTATGCAGCGAGGACGGCATAAATACATCCATGTAGCCTCGGCGATTCATCCTTGAATCGCGACGCCGTCGCTGATAATCAAATGCCAGCGCCGTTGTTGGAAATTTCTAGGTAAATCGCTTCGCTGGATTGGTTATGCAGCGAGGTCGGCATAAATACATCCATGTAGCCTCGGCGATTCATCGTTGAATCGCGACGCCATCGCTGATAATCAAATGCCAGCGCCGCTTTTGGAAATCATTGCGTATATCGCTTCGCTGGATTTGTTATGCAGCGAGCCTGCTGCCTTAAGTTCGAACAAATTTTCTATACCGCAACGACTCACTTCGCCAAAGAACAGATGAACATAACTACTGCAACGACTCACTTCGCCAAAGAACAGATGAACATAACTACCGCAACGACTCACTTCGCCAAAGAACAGATGAACATAACTACCGCAACTACTCACTTCTCCAAAGAGCAGATGAACATAACTACCGCAACGACTAACTTCGCCAAAGAACAGATGAACATAACTACCGCAACGACTAACTTCGCCAAAGAACAGATGAACATAACTTTACGCAAGAGGTCTCCAAGGCATGGATGCCTTGGTTAAGCGCTTCAGGGAAGAACTTGAGCGGCCGATGCAGTAAAGTTACGTTCAGCGGTTCTGTGCCAACTATGCCCCGATGGAGTAAAGTTATGTTCAGCTGTTCTATGCCCCCCAAACGAATGGATGCCTTGGTTAAGCGCTTCAGGGAAGAACTTGAGCGACCGATGCAGTAAAGTTACGTTCAGCGGTTTGGAATCCCAAAATCTTGTTACAAATTAGAGACTAATAGTTAATCCGGGCTGTTTTTTTATTCGTCACATTATGCCATTCTAGGAAAAGGCAAAATAACTAAACGGAATTCAAATGTTATCAATTTCAAATCTTTCAAAAACTTATAACAATGGTGTGAAAGCACTAAACAACGTCAACTTGACGGTACCTAAAGGTATGTACGGATTACTTGGACCAAACGGTGCCGGTAAATCATCTTTAATGAGAACCATCTCTACATTGCAAATGCCAGACTCAGGTAGCATAACTTTTGATGGTATCGATGTACTAAACAACCCAAATGAGCTGCGTAAGCGCTTAGGTTATTTGCCACAAGATTTTGGTGTTTATCCTCGTGTTAGCGCATATGACCTGTTGGATCATTTAGCTATTTTGAAAGGTCTTGAAAATAAAGCTGAACGTAAAGAGGCGGTAGAGGGCTTATTGGCTCATACCAACTTATTTCAACATAAAGACAATGCAGTAAGCGGATTTTCAGGCGGTATGCGTCAACGTTTTGGTATTGCTCAAGCCTTATTAGGCGACCCAGATTTATTAATTGTTGATGAGCCAACGGCTGGACTAGACCCAGAGGAACGCAATCGTTTTCACAACTTGCTAGTCAGTTTAGGTGAAGAAAAAGCCATTATCCTTTCTACGCATATTGTTGATGATGTGACTGAATTGTGTCCAAACATGGCCGTATTAGGCGCAGGTCAAATTCTGTTGGAAGGAAATCCGATAGAGTTAACTAACCAACTAGGCCAAAAGATCTGGAGAAAAACAGTTTCACAGCAAGAGTTTGCTGAGATTGAAGCTAATCTGCCAGTGATTTCACAGCGACTGTTTGCCGGTAAAACGATTGTGCACGTATATGCCGATACTCAACCTGAAGGTTTTGAAGCGGCGCCAGCGAATTTAGAAGATGTCTATTTCTCGACACTTTATAATTCTCGTCAATCAGCTCCATCTAACAGCACTGCAGCTTAGGGGCGTCGTATGTTTTTAAATATGCTTAAATTTGAGTGGCGATATTACGTTCGTCAACCGTCGTTTTATGTAACCTGTTTAACGTTTTTCCTATTGCCATTTTTAGCGATGGTGAGCGATTCGGTCATAATAGGTGGTCAGAATACCACGTTTAATGGCTCTTACGCAGTTGCACAAACCATGTTGATCTTAGGGATTTTCTCCATGTTTTTAGTGGTTAATTTTATGGCCACTACCGCGACTAAAAATGACTCGTCTCACATGGCCGAGTTACTTTATACCAAACCGATGAACCCGTTAACATATCAATTGGGTCGTTTCTTTGGTACATACCTAGTGATACTAGTTGTGTTTGCCATGGTGCCATTAGGCATTTTAATAGGCTCTTGGATGCCTTGGCTTGATTCAGAGCGACTAGGTCCTACAGATCTTACTTTCTATTTAACAACGTACTTCTATTTTTCTGTACCTACGTTATTTGTTTTCTCGGCTATATTTTATTCGGTAGCGCAAAAGTTTAAATCGATGATGTCGGTTTACTTGGCTGCAGTGGCAATGTTTATCTTGTACATCGTTAGCGGCAACTTCATTAGTGAACCCGAATATCGTTATATCGGAGCGTTAACCGATCCGTTTGGTATTAGAACCTTTGCCGATATTACTCGTTACTGGACGCCGGTTGAGCGAGACAGCCAAGTAATCTATTTAGAGGGCGTATTGTTATATAACCGTCTAATTTGGATCGGTATTAGTGTTGCTATTATTGCGCTATTTGGAAAAATTGCTTCACCGTTAACATTAGCGCCAAAAGCAAATCCTAAGAAGAAAAAAGCTAAAAAAGAAGAAGTTGCACCAGTTAACGCAAATATAAAATATAAAAGTGCAGCGTCAGGTACTTGGGCAAAATTCAAAACAAGAACTTTATTTGAAATCAAACAAATTATGTTTAGCCCGCCGTTCTATATCTTGTTGATATTCTCTGGTTTTACCATTGTTTCATCGTTTTTTGGTCATGGTGATTTTTACGGTACTTCAGAATGGGCACTTACTAAGTCTATGGTTACAAAGATATCTGGTAGCTTTAGCTTAATGATGATTGTCATCATCACTTATTATAGTGGTGAAGTAGTGTGGCGTGAACGCAGTTCTGGAATGGGCGATATTGTCGATAGCATGCCTGTTTTTAATATGACATTTTGGTTGTCTAAACTGATTGCTGTTTGGCTAACGCTTTTATCACTATTTGTTATAGGTATGTGTGTCACTATTACTTATCAGTTGATTGCTGGTGTGAATGATATTGAACTAGGCCAGTATTTTATCAGTCTGTTCTTTTTCCAGGCACCAGGCATGTTGATGATGGTGGTTTTAGCGTTTTTCCTTCAAGTATTAAGCCCAAACAAGTTTGTTGGTATGCTTTTATTCCTTGGCTATTTTTTAGCAAGCTTAAGCTTTTACCAATTAGGGCTAGAGCATAATTTATTGAATTTTGCTTCACATCCAATTATGCAGTATTCGGACTTAAATGGTTACGGCTGGTACTTAGAAACACAGGCTTGGTATCTCATTTATTGGGGCGCTATGTGTGTCATTTTAAGTACAATTAGCTATGCCCTTTGGCAGCGAGGCCCTCAAGTTGCATTAAAACATCGTTTTAAGCAAATGGGTTATCAAATGCAAACCGGAGGAAAAATTACAATTGCTTCTGCGGCTTTGGTGTTTGTACTTTCTGGTAGTTACATTTACTACAACACAGCGGTTGTTAACGAGTATTACTCTAGTGATGAGATGATGGAAATCCGCACTGATTATGAAAAGCAGTTTGATCAGTATGTAAACGATCCGATTCCTGTTATTACTCGTGTTAATGCAAAAGTTGATATTACGCCAAGTGAAAGAACGATTGTTGCTACCGCTGAAATAACGGTTAAAAACAAGTTCGACACGCCAATATCTCGTTTCTTAGTGAATGCACCTCGTTTCGCAGAGGCTTGGAACGTACAGCTTCCTAATGGCTCGATGCAGGAGGTTGATTCACGTTTAGGCTCAGCTTGGTTCGTATTTGATGAACCTTTACAACCTGGCGAGACTTTGGAAGGTGAAATTACCGTAACTCGAACCGTTAAAGGCTTTAAAGATAAAGGCTTTGATGTACAGCTAGTTAAAAACGGCACCTTCATTAATAACTTTGAGTTATTCCCAATTTTTGGTGTAAACACACAAGGTTATTTATCCGACAGACATGAGCGCAGAAAACGCGATTTGCCTGCGCCGAAAAGAGCGAACAAGTTAGAGGATGAAGAGTTTTATAATCAAAGCTTCTTTGGTAAAGGAAACGACTTCATAGACTTTGAAACGACAATTTCTACTGAGCTAGACCAAGTGGCTATAGCTCCTGGTTACTTGCAGAAAGAGTGGGTTGAAGGTGATAAGCGTTATTTCCATTATAAAATGGACTCGCCGATGATTAACTTCTATTCCATTTTGTCGGCTCGATTAGATGTCAAAAAAGAAGTTCACAAAGGTATTAACATTGAGGTTTATTACCACCCTAAACACTTTATGAATGTGGATGTAATGATTGAGTCCACTAAAGATTCAATTGACTACTTCACTGAAGCATTTGGTCCATACCAGCATAAACAAATGCGCATCATTGAGTTCCCTGGTTACAGAGGCTTTGCTCAAAGTTTTGCTAATACAGTGCCTTATTCGGAAAACATTGGTTTTACTACAGACCTACGTGATCCTGACAATATTGACCCTGTTTATTATGTAACGGCGCACGAACTGGCGCACCAATGGTGGGCGCATCAGGTTGGCAGTGCAGACGTACAGGGTAGTGCAATTCTGTCTGAGTCGTTGTCACAATACAGTGCGATTATGGTGATGGCGAATAAGTATGGTGATAATAAGTTACGTAAGTTTTTGAAATATGAACTAGACCGTTACCTACGTGGCCGAACTCAAGAATCAATTGAGGAAATGCCACTAATGCGAGCTGAAAACCAAGGGTATATTCATTACCAAAAAGGTTCAGTGGTAATGATGGCGATTAAAGATAGGCTAGGTGAAGAGCGTTTAAATCAGGCGCTAAGAAACTTATTGCAGAAGTTTAAATTTAAGAGCGATCCTTATCCAACGACTTTGGATCTGGTTGCTAGTTTAAACGGCGTAAGTAATAGCGAAGAGCAGTCGTTTATCAAAGACTTGTTTGAGGAAATTACACTTTATGATTTACAAGCTAAAACAGCAGACATTGTTGAGTTAGATAACGGTAAGTATGAAGTAACCTTTAAAGTTGATGGTAAGCGTTATAATGCTGATGGCAAGGGTGCTGAAACACCGGCTGAGCTTAAAGAGTACGTTGATATTGTGCTATTTAGTGAAGATCCAGAAGATTTGAATGCTGAAGTTACTGTTTTGTACGAAAAGAAACATTTGGTTATTGAGGGTGAAAACATCTTCAAACTTATCGTTGATTTAAAACCTAAGTATGCTGGTGTTGATCCATTCGTTAAGTTGATTGACCGAGACAGCTCTGACAATGTCATTAAGCTTTAATACCTAAACTCGACGATTCAAGTTTTAAGTCTTAAACCAGACTAACTTGAACATCGCCTAGAGGCGACACTATTAAAAGGACCTTCGGGTCCTTTTTTGTTTCACCGTCGCTGATAATGAAATGCCAGCACCGCTCTTGGAAATCTTTACGTATATCGCTTCGCTGGATTTGTTATGCAACGAGGACGGCATAAATACATCCATGTAGCCTCGGCGATTCATCCTTGAATCGCGACGCCATCGCTGATAATCAAATGCCAGCGCCGCTGTTGGAAATCTTTACGTATATCGCTTCGCTGGATTTGTTATGCAGCGAGCCTGCTGCCTTAAGTTCGAACAAATTTTCTATACCGCAACGACTCACTTCGCCAAAGAACAGATGAACATAACTTTACGCAAGAGGTCTCCAAGGCATGGATGCCTTGGCTAAGCGCTTCAGGGAAGAACTTGAGCGGCCGATGGAGTAAAGTTATGTTCAGCGGTTCGATGCCCCCAAACGAATGGATGCCTTGGCTAAGCGCTTCAGGGAAGAACTTGAGCGGCCGATGAAGTAAAGTTATGTTCAGCGGTTCTATAAACCCAAACAAATGGATGCCTTGGTTAAGCGCTTCAGGGAAGAACTTGAGCGGCCGATGAAGCAGGCATAAAAAAAGGACCCGAAGGTCCTTTTTTTAAAGCAGCGCTTGTCTCAACTCAATTGCTGCAAAAACTTATTGCTTATAAGCCAGCGTCAGCGCGCAATGCTTCTACTTTGTCAGTACGTTCCCATGGGAACTCTTCGCGACCAAAGTGACCGTATGCAGCTGTGCCTTTATAAATAGGGCGCTCTAGGTCTAACATTTGAGTTAGGCCGTATGGACGTAGGTCGAAGTGACGACGTACTAATTCGATTAGTTTGTCTTCTTCAAGCTTGCCTGTGCCAAATGTTTCAACGCTGATAGACGTTGGCTCTGCAACACCAATCGCATAAGAAACTTGAAGTTCAGCTTTATCAGCAAGGCCAGCCGCTACTAAGTTTTTAGCAACGTAACGTGCTGCGTATGCGCCTGAACGGTCAACTTTTGAAGGATCTTTACCAGAGAACGCACCGCCACCGTGACGAGCCATGCCGCCGTATGTATCAACAATAATCTTACGGCCTGTTAAACCACAGTCACCCATTGGTCCACCAATTACAAAGCGGCCTGTCGGGTTGATGAAGTATTTAGTTTTCGCTGATAACCATTCTGCAGGCAGAGTAGGCTTAACAATCGTTTCCATTACAGCTTCAACTAAGTCTTTTTGACTAATAGTGTCACAGTGTTGAGTAGAAAGTACTACTGCATCGATGCCAACTGGTTTGCCATTTTCATAGATAAAAGTTACCTGAGATTTTGCATCAGGACGTAACCAAGGAAGTGTGCCGTCTTTACGTACTTGTGCTTGACGTTTTACTAAACGGTGCGAGTACTCAATTGGAGCAGGCATTAATACTTCAGTTTCGTTACATGCATAACCAAACATTAAACCTTGGTCGCCAGCACCTTGTTCGCTAGGGTCTTTACGATCAACACCTTGGTTGATGTCTGGAGACTGTTTACCGATTGTATTTAAAATTGCACAAGAGTCTGCGTCAAAGCCCATATCTGAATGAGTGTAACCAATTTCACGAACTGTACTACGAGTTAACTCTTCAATATCAACCCAAGCTGAAGTGGTAATTTCACCACCAACCATAACCATACCTGTCTTAACGTATGTCTCACACGCAACACGTGCCTTTGGGTCTTGCTCTAAAATTGCGTCTAATACTGCGTCAGAAATCTGATCTGCGATTTTATCTGGATGACCTTCAGATACTGATTCCGATGTGAATAAATGTTGTGCCATTTAACCTATCTCTTTAATTACGTAAATTTTGCGGTAATTTTAGCTAAGTTTTTCGGTTTTGCATATTACTTTTTTACGCCTAGACGTCTAAACACTTATATGGTCCTAAATTGTTAACAAAGTGTTACAAGTTAAAAGTTAGTTTTAATAGCCATATTTGGTATAAAACGCGTAATAGAACGTCGACATATTATTATAAATTCAGGGAGCTTCATTGAATGAAGATTTTTAACAGCAATAACAAGTCAAAGTTTACAAAAACGGTTCTGGCATCTGCCGTCTTTTTTGCCCTAGCAGGGTGTTCAGCGACTCAGCAAAGTGTCGCGCCAGAAGTTGTTGCGACTAACGCTAAAATGGAATTCGTTCGAAATGTAGAAGGTATCAATGAATATACCTTGTCAAATGGTATGAAAGTACTGATGTACCCAGACGAAGCGCAGCCAAAAACTCTGGTTAACATCACCTATAAAGTAGGTTCAGTCCACGAAAAGTATGGTGAGACTGGTATGGCCCACCTTTTAGAGCACATGTTATTTAAAGGCTCTACAAGCTACAAAGCAATCGACACCGAATTTAATAAGCGCGGTATGCGCGTAAATGCGACAACCTGGCTAGATCGTACTAACTATTTTGAATTATTTGAATATGATGAAGCTAACTTAGAGTGGGCTTTAGGAATGGAAGCAGACCGTATGGTTAATGCGACCTTTACTAAAGAGCAACTTGAGTCTGAAATGACCGTGGTTCGTAATGAAATGGAGCGTGGTGAAAATAACCCATTCCGTATGTTGTCTTCGCGATTAGCATCTACTGCCTTTTTATGGCACAACTATGCAAACTCTACGATTGGCGCACGTTCAGACGTTGAAAACTTTCCTTTCCAAGTTTTACGTGACTTTTATAAGCGTCATTACCGTCCAGACAACGCCGTATTAACAGTAGCAGGTCGTTTTGATAAAGAAAAAACAATCGAAATGATTGAAAAGACTTTTGGCAAGTTACAGCAACCTGAAACGCCAATAGAAAAGCTATATACCGTTGAACCGACTCAAGACGGCGAGCGTGAGGTTAATCTACGTCGTACAGGTGACGTGCCAATGATTGCGGCTGTATATCATGTTCCATCAGCGCTTCATGAAGATACGCCAGCGGTACAAGTGTTAGCGCAGATATTATCTGATAACGCTCGTGGCCGTATGCAGAAGAAAATGGTCGAGCCTGGTTTAGCGACAGGTGCCTACGCCTACTCTTATCTACTAAAAGATCCATCAACTTTTACCGTATTAGCTCAAGGCTCAAAAGGTAAAGATACAACCGAGATGGAAAAAGCATTAGTAGCGATGGTTGAAGGTATTAAAGATAATACAATTTCAGAGTCGGAAGTAGCGGTTGCCAAAGCTGCTATTTTAAAAGAAACAGAAGAAGCGTTGCGTAACGTGACGTCGGTAGGTATGGAATTATCAGAATACATCGCGATGGGTGACTATCGTTATATCTTCTATTTCCGTGACTTAGTAGAAAAAGTAACAGCTGCTGACGTTCAGCGAGTTGCAGAGCAATACTTTGTAGAAAGTAACCGTACGCTAGGGCGCTTTATCCCAACCAAAGAGCCTGTGCGTGCGGAAATTTCTGAGGCAAAAGATATTTCAGAACTATTAGCAGACTATAAAGGCCGTAAAGCTGTTGCTAATGGCGAAGTTTATGACAATAACGTTGAAAATGTCTTGGCTCGTTTACAGGAGTTTACTTGGGCAACCGGCACACAGGTCAGTATTTATCCGAAGAAGCTACGCGCTGGCGAAGTGAATATTGCAATGACTTTCCCTGTTGGTTCTGAGAAATCATTAAAAGGTTATGAGGCTGACTTTAAGATGTTAGGTGGTTTGATCATGAGCGGTACTGAAAAGTACAGCAAAGAGCAAATTGCTTCTAAGTTAGATGAATTAAAAGCGAGCATTAATATTTCTACGCGTACTTTAGGTGAAATCAACGTTTCAGTTAAAGCAGTAAAAGAAAACTTAGATAAAACGTTAGACTTTATTCAGGAGCTATTAGTTAACCCAACGTTTAAACAGTCTGAAGTTGAAATTGATCGTAAAGCAATGATCACAGGTCTTGAGATGAACCGTAGTGAGCCTCAAGCAGTTGCGGCTTCAGTGCTAAGTAAAACTTTTAACGGTCATGAAGCTGGTCACCCATCAGCGTTTCAAACGATTGATGAGCAAATTGCTGGTTTAAAAGCGGTATCATCTGAGCGTCTTAAAAAGCTGCATTCAACACACTTCAACGTAAGTAATGGCTACGTAGCCGTTGTTGGTGATGTAGAGCCTAAGATTATTTCTACTCAATTAGAAATGCGCTTAAGCGAATTAGCTGGTAAGGCAAAGTATGCGAAACTTGAAGATGAAATCAACGCGGTAACGGGTCAAGAAAACTGGATTGAAACGCCAGACAAAGCAAATGCTCAGTTATATATTGCGCATGTAGTTGACCTAAACCCACAAGAAGATGATTACTATGCGACTTACATTGCAAACCAAATCTTTGGTGGCAGTGGTTTTGCTTCTCGTCTAATGCAGCGTATCCGTGTTAAAGAAGGTTACAGCTACGGTACGGGCTCTTGGTTACAAATGGAGTTTGATGAAGAGAAGGGGATGTTCATCATGTCTGCAATTGCGGCTCCTGAGAACATGAAAAAAGTAGTTGAAGCTTATAAAGAAGAAGTGCAAAAAGTATTAGACGAAGGTTTCTCTGATAAAGAGGTGACTGACGCTATTAACGGTGCACTCAAGTCACTTCGAGTTACATGGTCAAGTGAAGCATATATTGCTCGCATGTTAAACGGCAACAAGCAAATGGGCCGTGATATGAAATGGTTCTCTGAATACCAAGCAAAACTACCAACGGTAACTGTTGAGCAAGTAAACGCGGCCTTTGCTAAGTATATTGCTCAGCAAGAGTTAAACATTTTTGCGGCAGGTGATTGGGCAAAGGTAGAAAAATAAAGCTTGGCCTTTTTAATCTACAAAGCTATTTGTTAACTACGACTCAGTAAAAATGACTCGTTAACACGACTAGCAAAAAAATGTGAAAGCGTGGCAGTTAACTCTGTCGCGCTTTTTTGTTTTATGGCCGATAAAACTCCTTACCTGTTTGTTTTTAAGCCATAAATGCGATTACACTGAAGTTAGAAATAATTTCAAGAAATGACAATGAAAGGAACTAATATGAAACGAACACACGTTTCTATCGCGCTACTTTTACTTAGTACTCACCTTACTGGGTACAGTTATGCGTTGGAAGGTAACAATTCGACAGCCATTACGTCTCAAACAGAAGAGGCAGCAACGAGTAAAAAGTTTGAAGCTGAAGATATATTTGAACTTGAATATGCCAGTGCTCCGCAAGTCTCTCCTGATGGAAAATGGGTTATTTATACCAGACGTAGTCATGATGTTATGACCGACGGGACTCGTTCTAATCTTTGGATATCTAGAACAGACGGCTCATTACATCGTCCATTGTTGTCAGGGAAAAAGGCTTATATGGGAGCGTCATGGTCGCCAAATGGCGATAGAGTTGCCTATTTATCGAACGAAGAGGGTCGAACACAGCTTTATGTTCGTTGGATGGATACTGGGCAAACCGCGCTAGTAACTAATGTGCAATCGGGTATCAGTAATGTTTCGTGGTCACCTAATGGCCAGCAAATTGCGTTTACTATGTCAGTTGATGACACTACAAAACCTTTATCGGTAAAAATGCCAAAACGTCCTAAGGGCGCAAAATGGTCGGAATCAGTTACCTATGTAACAAAAGCTCGATATCAAGCTGATGGCGCGGGTATTTTAGATCCAAAATTCAGTCATATTTTTGTTATACCAGCCGACGGGGGAACGCCTCGACAACTTACTAGTGGTAATTTTAATCACGGTGGCAACTTATCTTGGGCTCAAGATGGCAGTCGAATATATTTTTCAGCTTATCGTAATGCAGACTGGGAATATCAGACACGTGAATCAGATATTTACTCTGTTGTAGTTAATGGCGAACAGGCCGGCGAGCTCATTCAAGTTACTGATAGACCAGGTGGTGAATACTCGCCAGTGGTATCGCCAGACGGGAAAAAATTAGCGTTTGTTTCAATTGATAATAAACCACTTGCGTATCGAAATAGAATATTAGAAGTGATGGACTTATCGAGTAAAAAAGTAAGTGCGGTGACTGCTGATATTGATAACTCCGTAAGTGGCATAAAGTGGAGTGAAAACAACTCAGGCTTATATTATCAAATGACCGAACGAGGGCTTATTACGGTTGGTTTTTCGACATTAGAAAGCCGTCATATGAAAATTGTTGAAGGGTTAGGCGGAACCACAATTGGCCGCCCTTATGCATTTGCTAATTATGATGTTGATAACGATGTTATAGCTTACACAAAAGGCAGCGCTCAACGACCGGCAGATATTTTTGTAAGAAGAAAAGGGAAAGACTTTCAGATAACACAATTGAATGAAGATTTACTTGGGCACAAAAACTTAGCGGAAGTAAAGGAAGTAGTATACAACTCGTCTATTGATGGCGAAGAAATTCAAGGTTGGTATTTGTTGCCACCAAACTTTGATCCAGCTAAGAAGTACCCATTAATTCTTGAGATTCACGGTGGCCCTCACTTAGCGTACGGTCCTCATTTCTCGGCTGAGATGCAACGTTTTGCCGCAGAAGGTTATGTTGTTTTTTATGACAACCATCGTGGTTCAACTGGTTATGGTGAGCGCTTTGCGTTGTTGTTACAAAATAAGTACTCAAGTAAATGGGACTTTGCCGACCATATGTCGGGCGTTGACGCGATGATTAACAAAGGTTTTATTGATTCAGACAAGCTTTATATTACTGGTGGTTCAGCTGGTGGTATTGCCTCTGCTTATGCAATTGGTTTAACAGATAGATTTAAAGCCGCTGTAGTTGCAAAGCCAGTGATAAACTGGATATCAAAAGTATTGACCGCTGATAGTTATTTGGGTCAGATACCATTTCAATTTCCAGGTATGCCGTGGGATAACTTTGAACACTACTGGGAGCGTTCGCCGCTGTCGCTAGTGGGCAATGTGACTACGCCAACTATGTTAATTACCGGTGAGAACGATCGCCGTACGCCAATGTCCGAAACCGAGCAGTTTTATCAAGCATTAAAGCTTCGTAAAGTTGATACGATAATGGTCCGCGTTCCAGGCTCACCGCACGGTATTGCAAGTCGTCCATCAAGAATGGTGGCGAAAATTGAAAATATCTTAGCCTGGTTTAAAAAGTACCCTTAAAGCTAATTTGTTTGTTTACATTTACTTTCGTAAAACGTAGATTGCTAGCGGTTAATTTATGATTATATGGAAGATGCAATGAAGAGAATCGTAGAGCTTATTTTGCACGACCCGTTAAAAGTTTTTGACTTTTTAAGGTCTAAGCTATTAATTTTATTTATGAAGTTAAGCTCTAAAGTGATTATTGCTGGCTCAATTAGAGTTTCTGGAGTTCCAATAATTGATTTACGTTCAGGAACCAGTCTTATTCTAGAAGATGGCGTAGTTTTAAATTCAAGGAACAAGGGGTACCACTTAAATATGTTTGCCCCGGTAAAACTATTTGCAGATAAGCCTGGCGCTGTTATAAGTATTGGAAAAAACACCCGAATACATGGCTCAGCAATTCACGCGTTTGAGTCAATTGAAATAGGTGAAAATTGTTTAATTGCAGCGAACTGCCAAATATTTGATGGGAACGGGCATGCAACTTCCTTTGACGATGTTGAAAATAGAATTAATACTAAAGGTGGAAGCAGACCTGTTTGTATCAAAGATAATGTTTGGCTTGGAGTCAATGTAGTTGTACTTCCTGGGGTTACAATAGGGGAAGGATTGATTGTATCGGCAAATAGCGTAGTTACAAAAGATATACCGGCGATGTCTGTCGTAAGAGGTAATCCAGCTACCGTAGTCAAAGTAGTTAACTAAGTAAAATGTTAAGCCCGACAGGTGATATTTTGCATACCTGAGCGGGCTTTTTTGTGCCTGTTATATACACTTCGCGGGTTTTGGCAAACCTGCGATACGAGTCGCTTGTTTTGCTGGGCCTTTTGGAAATAGCTTGTATAAATAAATGCTGTTGCCTTTGTCTGCTCCAAGCTGTTTTGCCATTGCTTTCACTAACATTCGAATTGCAGGTGATGTTTTGTATTCTTTATAAAAGTCACGAACAAAATTAACGACTTCCCAATGATTTTCGGTCATTGTTATATTTTCTAGCTCAGCAATATGCTCAGCAAGTGGCACACTCCAGTCGTCAATATTCGCTAAATATTCGTGTTTATCTGTTGCGTACTGCGTACCGTTAAATTCAATCATTATTCTTAATTCTTAATTCTTAATTCTTAATTCTTAATTCTTATTACCAAGATATTATATTTTTAGCATGTTCAGTGAGCTGAACCCAAAGCTCATCTTCAATAGCCTCAATATCAACACCCTTGTCAGCTTGTGCCGATAAGTTTATGCGTCTAGCATTGATGTCTAAGGCTCGAGCATATAGCAGAGGAGAGGGGCTGTTAAGCTCGCTTTGTAGCAAATAAACGGAATCTTGTAAAAACAAAACACGGTCATCTGGGGCAACCATAGATTGAGCCTGTAGCCAGCCGTTTGGACTGAAAATCATGTGGAGGCTATAACTATGTGATGAAAAGGGCATATTAGACTCCTAATTAAATTACAAAAATATGGTCAGCGTTGCTTTTTAGTTTTATAAAGTCGCTATGCTCAATAGTCTCAATATTCGCTAATCGTTCATTGTTGCTCAAGCCAAATTCACTCAAGCTGTCACTATGCGCATACACCTTGTCAATATCGTATATATCCAACGCTTTAATCGTACTTATGTAATCCTTCTGTGATATGGATTCTGCATCTTGATGAGCTAGTGTTTGAAATACACCCTGCTTAAAAAAAACGACGGCAACATCTTGCTCATATGAGCCAAGTATCAAGCTCAAATCGAGCGCCTCTTTACCCTGTAAGTCATTAAAGGTAGGTGTAGTGTGAATGACTAAAACTGATTTGGTATTCATAATCGCTCTACTTAAATTGGATAACTTTATCGGCAAGGGTGCAACGTTCAGCAAACTCAGCAAGGCCAGCTATCTTAAAGCCTGGCATCACATTATCTTCATTTACTCCTCGTTTTACTGCAGCCGTTACGCACAACCAAAGTGGTACACCATAAGTAATGTGAAGATCAGATAATGCTTGCTGACCATTAAGTTCATCTGAGCTAATGTCTAGGTATGGAAGGGCGTTGGTTATCCCATCTTGATACAAAAAAATGGCATCGATAATATGACCCTGCGCAATGGCTGCCTCACAAAATTGGCAAGCGGATAATACAGATTGCTCTGACCATGCTTTGCCTTGCAACATTAATAAATAACGCATGAATTTCTCATTTTTTGATTCCGATAGTTATAGTTTAAAGCAAATTTTGTAGATAACCCATGTAACCATCAGAAAATAGTTAAAAAACAAAAAACAAAAAACAAAAAACAAAAAACAAAAAACAAAAAACAAAAAACAAAAACTAAAAACTAAAAACAAAGAATCAATCACAACATCAATCACCAAGGCCGCACTGTCAATATCGGTGTTTAATATTGTCGTCAACGACAAATTTAAGACAAAAAAAAGCGCCACATTAAGTAGCGCTTTCCTTAAGTTTGGCTATTAGTCGTCGTTGCCGCCGAATGCCATTAAGATATTTATTAAGCTGATGAAAATGTTGTAGATAGATACAAACAGAGTCACAGTTGCAAGGATGTAGTTTGTTTCGCCACCTTTAACAATCGCTTGTGTTTGCATAAGGATCGCACCAGACGAGAACAAGATAAACATTGCACTAATTGCCAATGATAAAGCCGGTAACTGTAAGAAGATGTTTGCTACAACCGCAACAATCAATACCCAGAAGCCTGCTACCATCATTCCACCTAAGAATGACATGTCACGCTTAGTTGTTAATGCATAGGCAGAAACACCAAAGAACGTTAACGCTGTGCCACCAAGTGCCATCATTACGATTTCACCGCCACCTGCGCCAATTACCATGTTTAAAATAGGCCCTAGTGTGTAACCAAGGAAACCTGTGAATGCAAACACTGCAACTAAACCCATTGATGAGTTAGCTGCTTTATGGACAAAGAATAGTAAGCCATAAAAACCAACCAACGTCACAATTAACCCCGGGTGAGGTAAGTTTAATGCCATTGCACCGCCAGCAACCATAGCGGCAAACGCTAAAGTCATAGCTAATAATGAATAAGTGTTTCTTAGTACCTTGTTCTGCGCTAATACAGAGGTTTGAGTACCTTGATACGCCATTCTGCTGTCCATTTTGAACTCCTGTTGTTTCATAAAATAAAACGTTGTTTAAAAACTTTCGATAGTTTTCATTAAATTGTATTCCTGGTCAATATATATAGGTAAACAATTTAGTTTCAAGATATTTATACGACATTAATACGCATTTTGATTAAATTAAACGCGATTAAATCAACCTTTTTATAAACACCCAAATGTATTGTGTTAGGGCTTTGTGCTAATTATCACCACAAATGAAGTTAACTAATATTATTCTTGGTTACTTCGCATTATGCTTATTTGATAAATAAAGTTTACAAAGGTTCAATTTAATATTGAAGGTTTACTCTAAATTTTAATGTTTTTTGAAATTTCGAATTAAAAAAGCCCCACTTTGTTTTAAAAATAGCCATACAAACTAAAAAACTGGTTTTTTTTAACGTTTAGACTTTACAAGGCGAATCAAGGTCTCTAATATGCGCTTCATCAAGTGGAGAGGTGGCAGAGTTCGGTCGAATGCACCTGACTTGAAATCAGGCGAAGGGTTAAACCTTCCGGGGGTTCGAATCCCTCCCTCTCCGCCACTTATACAAACATTGAGTTTTGTTATTTAAAACTTAATGAGTTCGACTTAGGAAAGCTGGCAGAGTTCGGTCGAATGCACCTGACTTGAAATCAGGCGAAGGGTTAAACCTTCCGGGGGTTCGAATCCCTCGCTTTCCGCCAAACAACGAAGCCCAGTCATTGACTGGGCTTTTTTGTATCTGCAATTTATGAAGAGAAGCCTCGGCGATTCATCCTTGAATTGCGACGCCATCGCTGATAATTAAATGCCAGCACCGCTCTTGAAATCTTTACGTATGTCGCTTCGCTGGATTTGTTATGCAGCGAGGACGGCATAAATACGTCCATGTAGCCTTGGCGATTCATCCGTGAATCGCGACGCCGTCGCTGATAATCAAATGCCAGCACCGCTGTTGGAAATCCTTGAGTATATCGCTTCGCTGGATTTGTTACATCGAACCTGTCGCCTCAAGTTCGAACAAACTTTCTATACCGCAACGACTCACTTCGCCAAAGAACAGATGAACATAACTTTACGCAAGAGGTCTCCAAGGCATGGATGCCTTGGCTAAGCGCTTCAGGGAAGAACTTGAGCGGCCGATGCAGTAAAGTTATGTTCAGCGGTTCTGTGCCAACTATGCCCCCGATGCAGTAAAGTTATGTTCAGTGGTTCAGCTTAAAAGCATCAACACACTCAATGGCACTCAGATACGCACCTTCTACGCGCCCACCTTTTGCCCAATCTCCAATTATTGCGTATTGCTGCTTGGCGTTAAATATCATTGTCGGCTTGTTTTTCTCATACTCTGCTAAATAACTTTCTGCAGGGCGAGCGTATCGCCAAAAATGAGCGTAACCGTCAACCAGGCGAACACCATCACCAAGATTGTTATTAATTATTAGCTCATTAAGCCAATCAAGAGCAATGTTTTGTATGTTTTTGGAATCGACACCAATGTGTTGTTTGGTAAATGCGGCATCAAAGTGAATATTCCAAAGATCGTCTATTTTTTGTTGAGGTTTTGCACCTGACTTAACTTCAGAAGTTAATCGGTTTTCTATTTGTCGTTGTGGTTTGTGGTTTTGCCTTGCTAACCAAGATACCTTTTCTCGACTAAACACCCCTTGCAATACGTCACTCACCTCACCTTGGGTTGCTAGTGTGACGGCCCAACAAGGCTCGTGGGCACCGCGTGGAATTTGATTTTGGATTGAAGGAATATCGGCAAAAAGTTCAAAAGCTTGTTCGGCTGGAATAGTAGAAATCAACCAGTCATAGATACCCACTAACTCCATGTTATCTCGCCACAACAACCACTTACCGTCGTCGTTTGTAATATGGTTTATTTTTGTATTGAGTTCTAATTTTTTATCTTTTAAAAGGTGCTTAGCAATTGAATTCATCTCTGGCGTGGCGACATATCTAAGCTCGGCGTCAGGGGATGCAGCAAGAACTTTTGCTCTTAACAATGACGGTGAGAACGACCAGGGTTCCACAAGGCCATGAGTTTGCCATTGTTCTATTTCAGCTACAAAGTGAGGATCTCTGGCGGTAAAATATTGTGCGCCCATGTCACAGTTTGCCCAAGACAGGCGTTTGGTATTCATACGGCCGCCGCGACCACGTGATTTTTCAATCACAGTAACATTATGTCCTAGCCTTGATAACTTATCTGCGACAACGGCCCCGGTTAGACCTGCGCCTATAATTGCTATTTTCATCTTGAATCCTTTTTACAGCTAATTCCGTCTAATATTGTGACGGTAAATTGGCGTTTTTATGTCATTACCAGTTAATTATGTTGCCTTGCCAATCAACATAGCTTAATTGATTATCATAGGGTTGTTTTTCAACCACATTTATAAAAAAGTCAGCCGATTTTTCGGCGGAGAACAGCTGTTCGCTGGGCACATTAGCTTGAAAGGGCTTTGATAACGGACTATCCGTTGTACCAGGGTGATAGCTAATTAACTTTATACCTTTGTAACTTCTGGCACATTCGATGGTAATGTTTTGCAATAACATATTTAATGCTGCTTTGCTGGCGCGATAGCTATGCCATCCGCCGAGTCCATTGTCAGATATGCTGCCAATACGTGCTGATAACGCTGCTATTTTAAATTGTTGAGATTTTTCGCAAAGACTTAAAACTGCCTGAATAATTGATATTGGTGTGATTGTATTTGCTGCAATAACAGCGGAAAAAGTGTCAGGGTTAAATTGGCTGAGCGCTTTTTCAGGCCTGAATTTATCTGAGTGGAGTATGCCGTTAAAAATATAAACACCGACAATATTTTTCTTGCTAATTTCTAATGGTTTCAGAGCTGCTTTAAGATTTATCGCTGAGTAGTCCTCAACCGTAATTGAATGAACTTGACTTGATGAAACGTCGATGGCCTTGCGACTAAATGCATAAACGTCGTTGTTTGGTTGTTCGATCAGCTTTTGGATTACAGCGTTCGCAATTGCGCTGGATGCGCCAAATATTAAATAACACGAGTGAGCCTTTGACATACTTATTTTTCTCCAGGTCGGCCGATTTGGCAAGACTCGCATCGAGCATTTCCAGTTAAAAACGCAGAGATGGAATAGCGATTTTTAGCAAACCAAAGATATATAGGATCAGCAAAAAATCGCAACCATCGCCAAGTTAAAGGTTTGAATAACCAACCCTTGCCGACGATTTCCCACGCTTTATAAGTTACGTCTAAACCTAGTAGTAGCCTTCCACTTTGATCAATAGCGTGGAGGATTCTATTGGCCTGCGCAACATCAACTTGGGGGTATAACTCCATTTGAGATGAGTTTTGAGTGTTTATAAATTCGATTTTTTTATTGTGATCAACTTTAGCTAATTTGCTCATTTCAGCAACGCACAAAGGACAACAGCCATCGTAAAACAGCAGGAATTTATTACTATTTGTCTGTTTTTTCACAATACACCTCTGATTATCCTTAAACTAAACGAAATACTTTGTTTAAGTTACAAAAATGACCCGTCAACACGACTGGCCATTAGGGCACTAGTGTTTATTAACGACTTCGTGTAAGGCTTCGTTTAAGTTTTCGTACTTAAAAGAAAAGTCAGCGTCGAGTAACTTTTGTGGCACGGCATTTTGACCGTAAAGAACTAAGTCAGCCATCTCACCCATGAGAATTCGAAGTACAAACTCTGGTACGGGAAACAAACAAGGGCGGTTCAATGTTTTCGCCAGCGTTTTACTAAACTCTTTATTAGTGACCGGGTTTGGTGCGGTGAAGTTAAATGGCCCAGTGAGTACAGGATGTTCGATTAAAAATTCGATTCCTGCCACCATGTCTTCAATGTGAATCCAAGGCATATATTGCTTACCTGAAGCAATGTGACCACCTAGTCCTAGCTTAAAAGGCAACAACATTTTATCAAGCGCACCACCGCGATGGCTTAATACAATACCGGTCCGTAACAGGGCAACATTGGCATGTTTAGCATGCATCGCTATGTCCTCCCATTGTTGGCAAAGTTTGTGGCTGAACTCTGGAAAATAACTGGTAAATTGTTCTGTGATAACAGCATTACCTTGTCGGCCGTAAATACCCACGGCGCTACCGCTAATAAAACGGATAGGATTATCCTCGCTTCGCTCTTTACTGATTTTGTTAACTATTTGATCCGTTAATGTCCAACGACTTTTGCAAAGATTCTGTTTTTGACTTTCACTCCAACGTTTAGCCACGATGGGTTCGCCTGCGAGATTTAAAATAACGTCAAAATCACAGAAGTTAACTTCCGATAAATCCTCAATTATTGTGACGTAAGGCGGCAAAATGTTTTTTGCAGATTCCTTATTTCGAGTAAGCACAGTAAACTGATCGTCAGGGTGTTTTTCGTGATGTTGTTCGATAAATGAACGACCAATCAAACCTGTACCGCCCGAGAGAAAATAATTCATAATAAAATGCCGTATTAAAAGGATTTAACTTGTTAATTAATCATAGTTCTTTTACGGTATTTAGCTGAAAAACGGTCATTAATTATTAAAAAGATTTAAAGGATTGTAGATGCCAAAGCTAGAAATTAATTTTGCGACAAAATTTCTGTTCGTAATGGCCTGTTTGGTCATTTTGTTAGCCGGAATTAAAGCTTCGAGTGCGATATTAGTCCCGTTTTTACTCTCTATTTTCATCGCTATTATCACTAACCCAATTGTAACCAGACTTGTTTCATGGCGAGTCCCAAGAGTCGTTGCTGTTTTAATCGTACTTTCTTTGCTACTCGTGGCTGGCTTAAGTCTAGCTGGCGTAGTTGGTCAATCATTTAACGATTTTTCGAAGTCGTTACCTGAGTATCAAGAAAAATTAGCTTCAGAATTGCATTGGTTAGTAGGGCAGTTGGCCTTATTCGATATCAATGTAGATAAGTCGCAGTTAACCGAATACTTTAATCCTGGTGTTGCTATGCAAATGGTTGGCAATCTACTAAGTGGCTTTGGTGGCGTTATGGCCAATCTGTTTTTGATTGTGTTAACGGTCGTATTTATGTTGTTTGAGGCACCGGATGTTAACAAAAAAATTCATATAGCCTTGCACGATCCAAAGATGAAATTACACCATATTGATCGCTTTTTAGACTCGGTAAACAGCTATTTGGCGATTAAAGCGTTAGTTAGTTTAGGTACAGCCTTATTGGTTGCACTATTGTTATGGGTGCTTGATGTCGATTATGTATTGCTATGGGCGGTACTTGCTTTCCTATTTAATTTTATTCCTAATATAGGTTCGATAATAGCAGCGGTTCCGGCCGTATTACTGGCTGTGGTGGTTCAAAGCCCAGCTGTTGCTGGCTTAGTTGCAATTGGTTATATCGGCATCAATACCGTAATGGGTAATATTGTAGAGCCGAAGTTTATGGGCCGCGGATTAGGCTTGTCTACGTTAGTTGTGTTTTTGTCGTTAATATTCTGGGGTTGGTTATTAGGTACCGTAGGTATGTTATTGTCGGTTCCATTGACTATGATTGTTAAGATTGCATTGGAAGCAAATGACGATAGTAAATGGCTCGGCTTGTTGCTTGGCAATGTAGATGACGACAAGCTGGAATCTCAAGTTGATGATCTTGTTAAATAGTATTAACAAAGTAAGCAAAATTTAAAATAAACAAGGAGTTTATGTGATTAGTTTATTGGCTAAATTGCTCAATGTATTAAATTCAGATACAAAACCAAGTCAGATTGCACTCGCTATCGCACTGGCTATGCTTGTAGGATTTAACGGCTTTATTAGTGTCGTTGGTTTGGTCGTAATTTTGTTGCTATTTATCATACGATGTAATTTAACGATATTTTTAGCATTTTCTGCCGTGTTTGGCGTAGTTTCTGCCCTAATAAGTTCTATATCTCACACTTTAGGCTCCGCGATACTTAATAACAGTGCATTACAAGATACCTTGACAGCGCTTTACCAAACATATTGGTTCAGATTAGATGAGCTCAATAATACAGTTCAAATGGGAGAGCTTGCACTATCTATTGTTTTGTTTATTCCGGTGTACTTACTTAGCCTATTTCTAGTAATTAAATATCGTAATTCATTGATGCAATTTGTGAACAAATTTAAGGTTGTGCAAACTTTAAAAGCGTCGAAGTTCTATCGTATCTATGCGGCAACGCAAAGCTAAGGAGAGGTTAAGTTTATGGAAAACAAATCTACTAAAAAAGCTCCTGGGCCAATTCGTACAGGTGGCATCGCGGCATTATTCGTTACAGCAGGTACTTTGGGTGCACTTGGTTATTTTCTGGCTGAACCATTTGCGAAAAGCATTATTACAAGCAGTATGGAAAAGGCATTTGGTGCAGAAACAAATATTGAATCAGTTGATTTAAATTGGCAGCCCTTTGGTATTGCAATAAACCAACTACAGCAAGCAGATCCAGACCAACTTTCACAAAACTTATTTGAGTTTAATACGGCATCAGCCAGCGTGAATTTATGGGAATTATTGTTAGGCAATGTGCTTGTTGATGAGCTAACAGTCGACAAATTGGCGTTTAATACCAAACGAGAACAAATGGGTGAGGCAATTGTTTCCGACAGCTCTGAAGAACAACAAGAGGGTGATGAGTCCTCTGTATCAGGCGGATTAGAAGTTCCTTCGGCAAAACAGTTATTGGCTAAAGCGGACCTAATTACTGAGAAAAAAGCGAAGCAACTGAAAGCCGTTTGGGGCGAAGAAAATGAGGCGTTAAAAACGAAGTTGGCAGCTTTGCCAAGTAAAGACTCATTAAAAAGTTATGAGGCGCGCTGGAAAGAAATAGAAAATACCAAAATAAAATCTTTAGAAGACTTGGAAGCGCTTAAGCAAAAGGTTGATCAACTTAAGGCAGACATTAAGAAAGATAAAAGCGCAATTGACGAGTTAAAGTCACAATACAAATTAAGCAAGAATAATGTTGATCAAGCATATTCAGAATTAAAAGCTGCGCCCGATCAAGACTGGGACAAAATTAAATCGACATTACCGATTGATGATCCCAGTGCTGTTGCAATATCAAAACTGATATTTGGTGATGAGATTACAGGTTACATTGTAAAAGCAGAGGAACTGTATCAAATAATTAAACCCATTATTGATGCAAACAAAGAAGTGAAAGCCCAGGATAAACTCAAAGCTAACGAGAATGAAACTGGTGTATTTGTTGAGTTTAAGCTTGACCAACAGTGGCCGAGCTGGATGATTAAGCAACTATTGTTAAATGTCATCGCGCCGAATCAGCAGACTTATAAAGTGACAGGCGAAGAAATTACTAGTGAAAACTATGTTCGCAACACCGCAAGTCGTTATGCAGTCGATTTAGTGTCAGAGAGACAAGGTGAGTCATTTACTTTAAATGGCCAATACTTTATCAATAAAAAAGCTGATATAACGACAGAAGGTGACTGGGTTGCCAAGGGAATAGTTATCAATGATAAATCTTTATCAGATAGCGATGACTTGTCCATTGTTATGAGTAACGCGGAGTTAAAAGGCAATGGGCAGTTTAAATGGCAAGAACAACTTAGCAGTATTCACACTATGAAGTTCGATGATGTCGTGCTTTCTGGTGATGCGAATACAAACCTAGCAAAATTAACGTTAGACACGTTAAGCAAGGTATCTGCGTTTAATCTTAACGTTGGTGTGGATGGCAATATTTCTGCACCTGATGTGTCCATCAAGTCTGATCTTGATAATCAAATTAATGCGGCATTTAAACAGCAAGTGTCAGACCGTTGGGTTAGCGTTAAAGCAGAGACAAAAGAAAAACTAAACGAGCGAGTTCAAACAGAATTGAATTTGAACAACGATGACTTACAGAAATTTAATGAGATAAAAGCTCAATATGAAAACGCTGAGTCAAATTTGAAAAAGTTTGGTCAAGAGCAACTCGATAAATTCATTGATGAGAAAAAGTCGCAATACGAAGACAGCGTAAAAGACAAATTAAAAGATAAGCTAAAAGGCAAGCTTAAAGACTTTGGTTTTTAAGAGTTTACGAGGTTAATGAGAATAAAAAAAACGCCCAAAGAGGCGTTTTTTTTATTACATAGAAGAGCACGTAGTCGCTCTTCTTGTATGACAGAGTAGCTTTATTTCGATTTTAATTTACGGGCCGTTAGCGCTAAACCAGCCAATAATAACATCCATGAAGATGGTTCTGGAACGTCATCTGACTGCGTTGGAAGTGGATTACCTAAAGCGCCATTTCGCATCGACATTGAGTAATTACGATTATCACCGTCGATAACTACGCCGTCAAACACCGAAACTAGCAGGAACTGTCCAGAGTTATCCAAATCAGTAGTTGGTTCGTGATAAAGAGTCATAAAGTTACCATTACTTGATTCGTTAGAACCACTCAAGACAAAAGAACCTTCACCGGCGCCAGAACTACCCCAAAACGCAGTGTTTAAATTGTTTTCAATAAAAAGGCTAAAATTGATCATGTCTGGTGTAAAAGTATCACGAGAGATTGAAACTAAGTTCATCAGATTATTACCTGGTGAGTTTAAATTCAAAAAATCAAAGCTAACTTGGTAATTAAAATTAGAGAAGTCAGTTGCATTAATTGCATTTATGCCAAAATCTAATTCGCCAAAAAGGCTGAAAAAGCCCGTACCACTTACTTGGTATGCTTCACCGTTAATAGTTGTATCACCAGTGTAATTGATATCGAATTCGTAGGTGATTGGTCCTGCAAATGCGGTGCTAGATAGCAAAAGTGTTGTTGCGATAGCACAGTTTTTAGCGCTATTTTTGATAAAGTTTTTCACTATTAACCCCTAAATACAAATAACAGTGTTTCTTTATTTTGGCCGATTAATAAACAAATAGCAATAAAGTTTTGTTTTCAATGCCAATATTATTGGCTAGACTTGTCTGATTAAGTTTTGAGATCCGACCAGTTTAGTTAAGGATAGTTAAAAATGAATATCGATCAAATATTTACCGTCTTTCAAGATAAAAAAGAGACTTATCATTTGGTTATTCCAGATCATTGGTCACAAGGACGAACTGTGTTCGGCGGTTTATCGGCAGGTTTGGCATATCAGGCTGCAGAAAACTTGATTGAAGATGAACGAGAACTTAGAGCGTTTCATTGTAATTTTATTGGCCCAGTTAATGTGGAAGAGCCGATTGAGGTGACCGCAGAAATATTAAGAACGGGTAAAAATGTTACACAAATCTTAGCAAAAGTAGTTCAAAATGGACAAGTCGGTGTCATGGCACAAGTTTGTTTTGGTATTAGTCGCGACTCAAAACTTAATCATGCAGATCATCCGCGTCATGACATGACGATACCTAAAAAAGCCAAATATATTCCACAGATTCCAAAAATTGTACCTAAGTTTATTCGTCACTTTGATTTGGCGTTAGACAAAGGTAGCTTTTCGGTCGGGACTCGCAAAGATCCTGAAATGCATGGTTGGTGCAGATTGAGCCAAGCGCCTGAGAAAATGCGCATGGCCTATTTAATTGCATTGATGGATGCTTGGCCACCAACGATGTTTCAAATGATGAAACTACCAGCGCCAGCAAGTACAATGAGTTGGGACATTGAGTTTTTACACCCAATTAGTGAAATATCTCCAACTGATTGGTTAGCTTGCGTTGTTAAAGCGTCACATGTAAATCAGGGTTATGGTCATGAAGAAGCAAACTTTTGGGATCAGAACGGCAGGTTAGTCGCGTTGTGCCGACAAGTAGTGGCTGTTTTTGGATAAAAGTTAAAATTCGCTGACGTTTATTCGAAAAATATTCGTATACTGTAGCTAAGTTATTGTTATAGGGGAATTACAGGTGGAATTATCCAACCTTCGACGCGAGTATTGTCAAGGCAAGCTCAGCGAGTCAGATGTAAACTCAAATCCATTTGCGCAATTTGAATCTTGGCTTCAACAAGTTATCGACGCTAAATTACCCGACCCAACGGCTATGGTTGTAGCAACGGTTGATGGGCAAGGCCAGCCGTCACAACGAATTGTGTTACTGAAGCACTGTGATGACAATGGTTTTGTCTTTTTTACAAATTTAGGTAGTCGCAAAGCCCAAGAATTATCGAAAAACCCAAAAATATCCTTGCACTTTCCATGGCATATATTGGAACGTCAGGTCATTGTATTTGGTGAAGTAGAGCCGTTATCAACAAAAGAAAATATGGCGTACTTTTTATCCCGCCCGAAAGAAAGCCAACTCGCAGCGTACGCTTCTCATCAGTCTCACCCAATTAAATCGCGTGATTTACTTATGCAAGGATTTGAGCGGATGAAAGATAAATTCTCAAAAGGTGAAATTCCTGCCCCAGACTTCTGGGGCGGTTATCGTGTAAAACCGTCAAAAATTGAGTTCTGGCAAGGCGGTGAACATCGCTTACATGATCGTATTTTATATACTAAAAATGGCAATCAATGGAACATAGAACGACTAGCTCCGTAGTGCTTAACAGTAAGTGGTTTGGTGACTAACTTGTTAATTGACTCGCATTGCCATTTAGATTTTAGTGATTTTACCGCAGACATTGATGCGGTAATTTCGCGAGCTGTTGATAATAATGTGCGGGCGTTTGTAGTGCCTGGTGTACAGAGCAACCAATGGTCAAGGCTAAAAACGTTCCAACAACAACATGATAGCGTTTTTATTGCACTGGGTTGTCACCCATACTTTTTAGATAAATTTGCGGATAAGGATTTAGAGGTACTCGCTCAATTAGCCAGTCAAAATTGGGTTTGTGCCATTGGTGAATGCGGAATTGATGGGTATTTGGCGGAGCAGGGCAAGTCTCATGGCTTCTTGATACCCCATCAACAACAAGTGTTTGAAGCTCACATTGACATTGCCAATATCACGAACAAGCCGCTTATTGTCCATCATCGAAAGTCCCACCATTTAATATTGCAAAGCTTTAAACGGATCCCTCCAAAATGTGGTGGAATTATTCATGCTTTTAGTGGCAGTCTTAACGATGCCAAACGTTACATCGATTTAGGTTTTAAATTAGGGTGTGGAGGAACCATAACCTATCCTCGCGCTCAAAAAACACGACACGTTTTTACTCAAATAGACTTGTCTGACATAGTACTAGAAACGGACTCGCCAGATATGCCATTAAACGGACAACAAGGGTTAAGAAATGAGCCTAAAAACATTAAAGATGTAGCCGAAGCATTGGCGTTACTTAGAAACGATTCTTTTGCTTCTATTGAAGCTACAACGAGTGATAATTTGATGCGCACATTAGGCATCACGCGATAAACACTTAGCGACATTCACTTAGCAAAAATCAAGCTCAAGCTGTACTTTAATCTTTTACCATGTAGGCGTTTGCAGAAAATGGTTTTAGGCCATTGGTAAGCAAGTATCCAATAAAACCCGACAACAGCATGATTAATAGCACTTGTTTGGTCATAGTATAAATATAGCTGATGCCAGAGCGCTGCAGGTTTTTTGTAAGAACCGTAACTCTGATGAAACCTAATAGTTCTCCTGTTTTTGACTTTACATCGATGACATAAGGTGTTGGAAGAAACTTCTGTAAGTCAGTTGAGATGTTTATAAACCGTTCTTTTGCTGGAATAGCATTTTCGCTTTTACTAAGTAACTCACCGTATTTATTGTAAATTAACATTTCGTAGATATTTTCAGAAACGAGCGCCGATTCGGTAAGCACCGCTAATGCTTCGGTATCACCCTTAAGGATGTAATAAGCTGCGCTATGACCGGTTTGTTGCAAAAGGTTATCGGCAAGAACAATGGCATTTTCAGCTAATAGATTATTTCCTTTAGTTTTAATGTCGGCCCATAAACTGAGTGTGAATATAACCAAAGCGATGGCAACCAAAAGCTGTAGCAACTTTTTGCTCACTGACGATGTTTTAATATAAGTGACTTTAGTGGCCATTAAGATCCGTTTGAAACGTTAAAATCTAAAATTTAATGTTAAATAGTGAGCATTTTATGACGAAAAAGCAATGTAGTTTGGTATATTCTGTTCATAATTATTAATTACCAAGTGTTGTTATGGTCGCTAATCAAAATCTAACTTACAGTCACCTTTTCTCTGTGCATGACTGCACCTTATCAGACATATTTGTTGAGCTAAAAACAACAGACTATTGCTCGCTTTTTTTGATAAAGGACAATGCTGACTCATTGCAGTACCTAAAACTTGAAGGATTAAGCAGCACAAGAAATCAAGACCTCGTAAATTCAACGGATAAAATTAAAATTGTTGCCTTTGCAAGTAATGAAAACTCGTTAGCTAGTCACCTAAGTTCTAACGCAGCAACTGCATCTAACCACACTTCTACATTCAATTGGCAGGCGTTAGAACGTATCGTTAAGACCATTGATGCGCAATCTGATAATGTATTAGCTAGATTAATTAAACCCACTGAAGACTTACCTGGCGCGATTGAGTTTATTGTTAGTCAGTCGAAAGGTAGACAACTAGAGCCTTCAAAGATTGATGTACTAAAAATACAGCTGGCAGAAATAGCAAAAGAACTTTCACTAGAGATTGTTGTGATGCCTGATAAGAAAGGTTCAACTGCGCCATGTCCATCCCTGTTGTCGCCAGGTTTGCTTGTTATGGATATGGATAGCACTGCAATTTCAATTGAGTGCATAGATGAAATTGCTAAGCTTGCCGGTGTAGGAGAGCAAGTTGCAAGTGTCACTGCCGCTGCGATGCGTGGCGAACTTGATTTTGCTGAAAGCTTGCATGCTAGAGTGGCAACATTAAACGGCGCGTCAGAAAGTATTATTGATCAGGTGGCGAATAATCTACCACTCATGCCGGGCTTAACAGCTTTGGTGAGCGTATTACAAAAGCATAGTTGGAAAATAGCGATAGTTTCTGGTGGTTTTACCGCGATGACAGAAGCGTTAAAACAACAGTTAAAGTTAGATAGAACAATAGCAAATAACTTAGACGTAAATAATGGCATATTAACGGGCACCGTCAGTGGTAAAGTTATAGACGCGCAAGCCAAAGCGGATGCCGTTGTCGAATTAGCAAAAGAGTTTGATATTCCCATGCAACAGACTATTGCTATGGGCGACGGCGCAAATGACTTAGTAATGATGGCTGTCGCAAATCTTGGTGTTGCGTTTCACGCTAAACCAAAGGTTCGCGAGCAAGCAGATGTTTCAGTTTCCCATGGTGGCTTAGATCAGCTTTTATATTTAATTAGTTAAAATTAACAAGTGTAAAACGCGGTTGGTTTGTTAAAATGCCGCGTCAAACAAACATACTAAATTTAATCAGGAATATTCATGTTACGCATATACAACACTATGTCCCGTCGCAAAGAGACTTTTAAACCGTTAGAGGCCGGCAAGGTTGGAATGTATGTGTGCGGTATTACTGTTTATGACCTATTACACATGGGACACGGTCGTACTTACGTGGCGTTTGATGTGATGCAACGCTACTTTAGACATACGGGTTATGACGTTACATTTGTTCGTAACATAACGGATGTTGACGATAAAATTATTAAGCGTGCCATCGAAAACAATGAAACCTGTGATGAGTTAACAAACCGCACTATTGCTATGATGCATGAAGATTTTGATGCACTAAAAATGTTGCCAGCGGATATTGAACCGCGAGTGACAACTCATATGCCTGAAATCATTGACGTAATTCAACGCCTTATTGATAAAGGTCATGCATATGTGGCTGGTAATGGTGATGTGTTATTTGAAGTTTCCACTTTTGAAAAGTACGGTGCGTTAGGTCGTCAAGATTTGACCCAATTGGTTTCTGGCGCAAGAGTTGACGTTGAAGAGAGCAAACGTGACCCGCTAGACTTTGTACTGTGGAAGTTAGCTAAAGTTAACGAGCCTAGTTGGTCTTCTCCTTGGGGTGATGGCAGACCGGGTTGGCATATAGAGTGTTCGGCAATGAACTCAAAGCATTTAGGAACACATTTTGACATTCATGGCGGTGGATCAGATTTACAATTCCCTCACCATGAAAATGAAATTGCTCAGTCATGCTGTGCGTTTGATACGCCTTATGTTAATTATTGGATGCACACTGGTATGGTGCAAGTTGACAATGAAAAGATGTCTAAATCATTAGGTAACTTTTTTACCGTAAGAGAAGTTTTGAAAACGTACGATGCAGAAACCGTTCGTTACTTCTTACTTTCTGGGCATTATCGTAGTCAATTAAATTACTCTGATGACAATTTGAAACAAGCAAAGTCTAGTCTTGAACGCTTATACTCTGGGTTACGAGATGTTGTGCCAAACCTAGATGTTGATGTATCTAAATTTGAGCAGTCAGCTGACTTTTATGCTGCTATGGATGATGATTTTAATACTCCAGAAGCGTTAGCAGTACTCTTTGATTTAGTGAAAAAGCTAAATATTGAGAAAGCTAATAATGAAGCATCAGCTGCAGACACGGCCGGTGTTTTAGTTAAGTTTGGTGAAGTTCTTGGTTTACTGCAAAGTAACCCAGAAAGTTTTTTCCAAGGTGAACAAAATGACGATGAAGTTGCTAAAATTGAGCAGTTAATTATTCAACGTAACGATGCTAGAGCCAATAAAGATTGGGCCGCGGCTGATGCAGCCAGAGACGCTCTGAATGCGTTAGGTGTTGTGTTAGAAGATGGTGCGAATGGCACAACGTGGAAAAAAGGATAAATAAAAAAACCGGCTTAAGCCGGTTTTTTTTGGTCTTTGGAATTTAATTTTTAATGGCTAAATGCTGGGGCGTAACCTGAGCTCCAGAACATTGCAAATGCAGTCATAATACAAACCAATAAAATAAGGCCGCATGTTACAACAGAGCTTGCGTACATAAAGCCGCGTTCTTCTGGTATGTGCATTAAAATCGGCACTCCAGCGTACAGAAGATACACTGAATAAGATAAAGCGATTAGTCCAACAATCATCACAAACCATACTTCAGGGTATAACGCTCCAAAACCTGCCATAAACAAAGGCGTTGCCGTATAAGCCGCTAGTTCTAATGTTTGTGTGTAGGTTGGCTCTGAACCGAACGTATGAGCCATCCAATGTGCCAAATAGCCTAACAAAAATACACCGGCAATTAAGGCGAAATACATGCCTGTACAAAGCAGCAGAGCCGTTTCGGACGTCATTTTGAGCGGTTCACCAACGCCAACACTCCAACCCATTTGTGTTACTGAAAAGTATCCACAAATAGAAGGTATTAACGCGATGATCATGATGTGAGACATTGAGTATTTGAAGCTTTCATGTCGATTGTCGATGGTATGCCATTCTTCAACCGGATGCGCGTACAGACCCCATAGGTGATTTAGTATCATAATTATGTTCCTTACTGTCTAGTGATCGCTACATTGCGCAAATGTTACACAATATGAGTATGTTATGGGCAAAAAATGATCAAGAGTCAAGAATAGAATTGCTCAAAAAGTAATCTTTATATGCTTTATTGTTATATACAGTCTGTAAATACGACAAGAGTATTTATTCTAAAAAGACCTTCAATTACCTGAAGCTATTGGCATTTTAGACTTATTTTTGGCCGTCATATATTTTTCAACATCATTCAAAAAAAAAGATAATTTTTTGAGCGTTTTTTGATATCGAGATTATACTCAGGTCGTGGCCGCGCTAAATATTATTGATGTTGCCTGCTAAATTATTCTTCAACTAGGAACCCATTTCCAATTACTAGAGAGTAGCTATGATATTCGGATCGCAAAATAAAGAAGAAATAAAAGAACTAAAGCGACAAGTAGAGGACTTAAAATTACAAAATAGCAAATTAGAAGGTGACTTAACCACAGCTAAAAATGAGCATAGTCAGCTATTAAATAAGATAGCGTCAAAAGCTGAAAATAATGAAAGTCTGGCATCTTACAGTAAACTCTGGGTGCAATCGTCAAACGTTGTTAACCAAATTAGAGAGAGTTTAGCTGAGTCTTCAAATCAACTTATTCACCACAGAGACAATTTTCAAGCATCCGATAAACTGTTTGATACCGTTATTAAAATGCTATCGACGACAACTGATTCAACACTAGAGATTGCTGAAAACACCAAACAGGCTTCCGCGTCTGCAGATGAGTTAAAAAACGTTATGTCTGGCATAAATGATTTCGTAAACATCATCAAAAGCATCTCAGACCAAACCAATTTGTTAGCGCTAAACGCAGCAATTGAAGCGGCCCGTGCTGGTGAACAAGGTCGAGGTTTTGCTGTTGTAGCCGATGAAGTAAGAACACTGGCGCAGCGCTCATCTGAAGCATCAAATGAAATTTCAGGATTGATTGAGCAAGTAAATCAACAAATGACAGGAGTTATTGCTGGTATCAACAGTGTTGGTGAAAAAAGCAGTGAAATTAACGACAGCACAATTCTTATTGAGAAAAAAGCCAATGAAATTGTTTCGATGTCGAAAAACATGTATTCAGTTATTTCATATTCAACCGCAAATTCTTTTATTGATGCGGTTAAAATGGATCATGTGGTTTGGAAGTCAGAGGTGTACCAATATATGCTAGGACTCTCGAGTAAGTCCATAGATGACTTTTCAGATCATACTATTTGTCGATTAGGAAAATGGTACTACCACGGTGAAGGGGCGGAAAAGTATTCTAGCTATTCTGCATTTACCAAAGTTGAGAAGCCCCATAGCGAAGTTCACTCGTTTGGTAAAGAGGCATTAACTGCGTTTTCAAATGGCAATCACAAAAAATCGTTAGAGTGTTTATCTCAAATGGAAAAAGCCAGTGTCGCTGTGTTTTATCAGTTAGAGGAACTTGCCGAGCAAATTGAGGAGAGTGCCATGGCTATACCGGCAAAAACAAACTCGAAATAGGGGTGAGTTTAATAGTAATGAAAAGGTTAGAATAGGCTAACAGAGTCGTAAAAATGGTTAGCTATGAGTTTTGACAATTTATTAGATCCCATAAAGTCTTTTTTGCATTGCACAACACCACAAGCGTGGAAAGCCGATATCACAATAGTAACTGTTTTAAACGGGTAAACACATTTTTATTTACAACGCTAATTTTGATATGCGTTTTTAAATCAAAATGCCGAAAAGTATGGCCTTGTGATGTCGAATAATTTTACAGAAAGTGCGTTTTGTTTTACGGACTGGGATGTAGAAATTTGGGGCGATTACACGCTAAATTACGATGATTATCGTCGGTAAACTTTGATCAACGCTTGCAAGCGGCACAGCGTTGATATATCTGACCTCCCAGCTCATGGTGCACTTTAAGATTGTTAAATTATGCAACTACTGATGGAAAATTTAATAAATAAAAACCATGAATTTAATATTAAAAATTTAATACTTGTAAATAACTAGTCTATTTAATACCAAAAAAGTTAAAGAGGTTATTTTTGTATGCTTAAATTTTATTGTCAGTAATAAAATGTCAACTTTTTTTACAGTGTTATTTTTTTTCAGTGACTTAAACCTTATATAGCGCTTGAGAAAAGGCTTTTGTAATATTGGATCTTTTTTTGCTTTGTTAAATCCGAACAATTTTCAAAAATTTAAACAAGGAACAAAGGAATGAAGCTAAAATCACTAATATCCTCTGTTTGTCTATTGGCTCTTTCGCATACGGCTTCTGCTGGAATCATAGACGCTGATAGCGTGTTGCTTGATGATGCAGGTGCGACACAATTAGAATCTTGGTTAGGCCTTGGCGATCTTGATTGGGATAGTATTTGGTATGGTGAAATAGGAAACAATGCTAGTACATCACAATCTTGGCATGAAGCTGTGGATGGTGTTGGCCCTACAGTGTCCATATATTCAGTAACCAATTACTTAAATGAACAGGTATTGATTGGTGGATACACTGAACAGGACTGGAGTGGAAGTGGCTATCGATATGATTCTAATGCGTTTCTCTTTAATCTATCAACAGGTGAAATGCAAACACATCGATATTCTGATGGAAGCAACGCGATTTATACTAATAGTGGATATTTTGCGACTTTTGGTGGTGGTCATGACTTAACCGCACATAGTGCTGGTAATGTGTTTTATACTTTTAGTTACACGTATGACATTACTCAGGGGCGAATTGATGTTTTTGGCGACTCCGGCAGTGCTTATGGGGGAGTGGGAAGTTTTATGGATAATACTGTTCATTCTTTACAAACATTTACTTTTTCAACAGCGGGACCGTCAGTTCCAAGTACTGATGTACCAGAACCTTCATCATTAGCTATTTTTGCCGCTGGTCTTTTAGGTTTATTACGAATCAGAGCTAAAAAAGCCTAATAGTTTTTTAGAAAAGTGGCACCAAATCAGGTGCCTTTTTTTATACCCTGACAAAATGTATTGCCCTCTCAGAAGGTATTATGTTTTAAAGCGGCTTTTACCTTTTTTAAACTAATATAATATTGTCCCTAGACATAATTCTATCAATTTAGCGTCGTTAAAGCTGTTGAGGTCTTTTAACGCAGGTGTTGCTTTTATTATTTCTTTAATATTTCTCAAACTCTTTCTTCTCTAGGTTGCAGAAGTCATCGGGGCTAACCCTCCACGTAAGTCGCTTCTCAATCACGCTGCCTATAATTATCGTTATGATAGTTTCGGCTTATGGTTTAAAGAAATTCATATCGCAATAACTGACTAGCTCGTCAACTGCAATTTGAGGCGTTTTGTTCTTGAGTAACATCATTACCCTCCGTATATGTTTATGAACGATTGATTGCCTATCGACAACAATGAAATTTTGCCCCAATGAAGTTAATCCGTGTTAACCCAAATTATGCTTGTTTGTGTTAGGATATCGCTCAATTAGACACACTGATTTTTAGTAACTCTTGAAAATAATTACTTAAGTAGAGAAAGAAAATTGGAAGAATTATTAACGCCGATTAAAAGCTTTTTGAAATGCGAGACGCCAGAAGAGTGGATTGCAGAAGCGGTAAAGAAAGAAAACCTACCTGTTGTATTAATAGATCATCTGATATGTGAGCTTAAAGCAGCACAAACAGCAATGTGGTTAATTAGAAAGTATGCTGTAGATAAGGCTAGTGGTGATGAGTTGTTAGCTTGGTTAACACCCTATGAAGACTTCATTTATAAACGTGAAGGTAAGTTGTCCGACTTAGGTAACTTAAAGGGAATTAATAAAAAGCTAACGCTGCGTGAAAACAGCCGCTACGGGCAAGAGTTAGTTGATAAAATGGTGATGTTAATTAAAGAAGAGTTACATCATTTTTACCAAGTTCTAGAGATTATGGAAGAAAAGGGCGTTGCATACCGAAGCATTACCCCAGCTCGTTATGCGAAAGGAATGATGAAACATGTAAAAACTCACGAGCCTGAAACTCTCATTGATAAGCTAATTTGTGGCGCGTACATCGAAGCTCGTTCGTGTGAACGTTTTGCAAAGCTCGCACCTTATGTCGACAAGCGCTTAGGCGACTTTTATGTATCTTTACTTCGCTCAGAAGCTCGTCATTTTCAAGATTATTTATCCCTAGCTGAAGAAATTGCTGGTGGTGATATCAGCGAACGAGTGGCATATTTTGGGGAAGTAGAAGCGGCGTTAATAACGAGCGCCGATGAAGACTTTAAGTTTCACAGTGGTGTGCCATCTTAATGTAAGGTGTTGATGTACCTATAAAAAGTAAAAATTGAAATTTTGCTTTTTTCGTTTGCAGCCTTATCTAAAAAGTACGACAATGTCTAAAAATAAGCCGACTAGTCTAGTATATAATGGATTTTACCGAGAAAGTTTGTCACTTTAGAGACGAAATGGAATACCTAGGGGTATCTGAATATTCTGCTGCCCCTTTTTTATATCGGGGCTTGTGGGCGATAGGGATTTTAGAGCCACCCCCATTTTTTACTGGCTTTTTAAGAAGCTTGTTAGTTCAAATACTCTGTTTTGCTTTTATCATGTTATGTATTTTGTTTTCATTACATTATATTTTCGCGTTACATTCAGACATCACCATAAACTTATTTGCGATTATTTTTTTATTTAGCACAGCATATAGTTTTTTTATGACCATCTCATATCGACAATTAAGCAAAATATTAGAGCTCCCAAGTTGGGAACTCTATTTGTCCGAAAAGCACAAAGTTGAAGCTTCAAATATTTCTTAACAGATTAAAAAATATCATTAACAGCGATACCAAAGCCAATTTTCTGCTGTTTATGGTTATAATCAATTAAGCTCTCGCCATATCCGCTGAAATACTGCGCAAAACCAACTAAACGAGATGATCCTGGAAACGGAAAAGAATAGTTTAATTCAATAGAACCATTGCCGGTATTCCAATTGTTACGAAGGTTAAAAGAAAGCTTGTGCTCATCATTAAAGGCGTATGCACCAAATAGTTCGTAGTACCCCAAGAATTTATGAATATCAGGATTGTCATCACCAGATGGGTCTAACGGGCTGGTTTTTTCATTTTCTTTTAATCGATACCAAGGCTTGATGCCTACAGCGAAGTCGTCTTTTTCATAAACAACAGAGGCCAGTATACGGTTCCAGCTTCTTGAAAGTAGCTGTGTTTGACCATTTGACTGATGTTCAAAGTGCAATGTAAAGGCCATGTTGCCGTCGTTAGGCTTCCAAGGAAGTGGCGCAACATAAAATATTTCCGGCGTGTAGTTTGTTTCACGAAAAGGTTTGGAAATCTCATCAGAATAGACTTGCCACCAAGCTTGAATTGTCATGGCAAAGTATAATCCGTCACCAGGTATAAACAATGTGCTACTTCTTAACGGCACTTTAAAACTAATTTGATACTTGGACTCATATTCCTCTAATTGCCCTGAAATAAGCTCATTGCTTTCATAAGGCTTTCTATTAAATCGATCAGATATAGTAAATGGCAATATATAACTTTGCTTATGAGGAGTAATAACAAAAGGATTTAACTCTGTGGTCCGTTCGTTAATGATACGTTGTGCAAGTCGCCCTTGCTTAATTCCACGGGACAATATGCGAGTTTCACAGTACCGAAAAATTAATTTGTCGTCTGCAGATACAAAACCGGTTTCTTTTAGTGTTTGCGCACAGGCTTTAATTTTTTGCTCAAGTGCAATTTCTTCCGGGGTTTTTACTATATCGTCTACTCCTGCAGCCACGGGCAATGCCGCAAGCGCTGATAGTAATAGCGTACTTATCTGGAGCTTTCTTAAAGGTGAAGACATGGATATCCCTAAATAAAATGGCGAGATGACTACAACAAGGCACTCATAATAAAAGAGTTTTACGTATTAATGCTAGTTTGGTTTGAAAAAGTTGCAGGGTAAGTGTGAATATTTTTTATATTGTTCAAATAAATTATTTCTCCTACTATCAGTCGAAAAATGAATTTCAACTACAACCCATTGTTAATAATATGTTTTTTACTTATTTTTTAATGTTTTTATAAACTGGCACACAAGTGGCAACATATAAATCTGTAAACAAATGAATTTGAATTTTTAAACAAGAATAAGCAGCAACATTAAAGTTTATTTAAGGAGCATGCATGTTATCTTGGATCATTACGTTTTTTGTGATTGCAATTATTGCCGGTATTTTTGGTTTTGGTGGTATCGCTGGCGCTGCAACAGGTATTGCAAAAATTCTATTTTTCATATTTTTAGTCGGACTTGTGGTTTCTATAATTTTGAATGCATTCCACGGACGTAAAACAAACCTTTAAAGGTAAACAGGAGATATATTATGAAGTTATTAAAACTATTATTTATCGCAACACCATTAGTATTATCAGCATTTGTTCTGCAAGGGTGTGAAAAAGGACCAGGCGAAAAAGCCGGTGAGAAAGTTGATGAAGTAATGACTGACGCAGGTAACGCCATTGAAGATGCGTGTGAAGACGTAAAAGAGAAAGCGGATGCGAAGGATAAAGACTGTTAATTCAGTTAACCTTTAGCCGAAAAGAAAAGCCTGCATTAGCAGGCTTTTTGTTTAGATGTGCGCTTGATTATAAGTCGAATTGATAGTTGACTTTAACACCTACGCTTCTTGGTTTAATGACATAGTGACCATAAGTACGACCAAGTTCAGTCAAATCTTTATTTTCACTTGCGAAAACAGCATTTCCTGACCAAGACGGGTCTCGTCTGTTTGCTGTGTAAGCGTACTTGTTGAATAAGTTATCAACGTAGGCGGTTATCGACCAATTGTCATCAGACAGGGTTGCCGAGAGGTTGCTTAACGCGTAACCCGGTAATATTTCTCCATCAGCTCTTAAACCAACCTTAGTATAAACATCACTCTGAGCCGTTAGGCCGTAATTTACAATTAGTAATTTGTCGTTAAGTACGTCTGTTTGGTAGTTCACTCCAAATGTAAATTGTTGTTCAGGTGCGCCAGGCAAACGGTCACCATCTTTACCATCATAAAAGTCTTGTAACGCAGAGCCAGCATCACCTGCAACTTTAAACAGGAATGGTGCATCTTCAGTTAGCTCAGCTTTTGCATAAGAAAAGCTCGCAAATATTGCCCAGTCTTTCAAAAGCGTGGTTCGCGAAGACAATTCAAAACCTTGAGACTTTGCTTTACCGGCATTCAAAGTTATTGGCTCGGCACCATTAACGGTAGCGGCACTAATTTGAGCATCATTCCAATCAACGTTAAATATTGATGCGTTTAAATGAAGCTTGTTGTTAAACCAAGTACTCTTCAGCCCGAGCTCTGTATTTTGTGTTGTATCTGGTTGATATTCAACTTCATTTGGCAATGCGCATACCTGTGCAGTTACTGGATCGGTACAAGCAATGATGCCGTTACCACCGCCAAGTCTGAAACCTTCACTAACGGTAAAATAACCAATTACATTGTCGTCGAATTGATAGCTAGCGTTAAATTTAAAAAGATTACCAGAATCAGAGGCGGTAACGGTTTCAAAATGAAGATCGTCCAGAGTAACCACAGTATCAACATCTAATGGGGCTGCTGCTGCGGATACAGTATTTACATCGTATTTATATAGACGAGTGCCGAGTGTTAATTCCAATTGTTCAGAAACCGCGTAAGTAAGCTCTCCAAATAGAGCGGACTCTTTGCTTTTGTTAAATCCAGTCGCTATATATTCAAGATCGTAATCTAGGTTTTCGTAATCATCGTTATACCATTCAAGTGTTGCGCCTGGCATATATTCACGGTCATCGAAGTCATACTGTGAGTCAGAATAAAAAACACCCACGATCCAATTTAAATTTTGCTCATTATTTGATACTAATCTGAACTCTTGGCTAAAAGAATCGCCTTCTCCAAAGTCCCGAGTGTAGGCAGGGAAGTCTGCATAGCCGGTCCAAATATCCTGCATTAGGAGATCAGTTTGATCACGTTGTCCGGTTTGTTCAAATTTTGTAAACCCAATCGCAGAAACCAGCTCGGCATAACCTAGGTTTAACGATAACTCAGCGCTAACAAGGTGATCTATTTGCTCACCAGGCTCTTCGTATCGCATTACATTTTGATAAGGTTGAACAAACGATGATAAAGGATTTTCTGCTGATAGCGTATTAAACTGATCAATGGCGTTGCCACCAACTTCTTTGTTTTGATATATGTAATTTATCGATGCGTTAAAATTGTCCGTCGGTGCCCACCTTACGGCGACCCTTGCGGTTAAAGTATCTTCAGTGTTGGCATCTTTAACGGTTTTTAAATTTTCATTAACGGCACTTGAATCACTCCAGTCAGGATCAGCTGAAGATTGTCCCGGAGTTTTTAGTACAGTGGTGTAATCAATAAAACCAGGGCTGGATAGTTTATTAACATTAAACCTAACGGCTAATTCGTCTTGAATAAGTGGCAGATTAATAATTGCGCTCGCTTCAGTGCCTAAATCTTCGCTTTCAGCCAAAGAAAAAGTATCTAATGACACGGCCATATTGCTCTCGTCTAACGCTGGTTCGTTTAAAATATAACGAATCGCACCACCGAGCGAGCCAGTTCCATATAATGTTCCTTGTGGGCCAATTAATACTTCAACACGCTGTATATCAATTAAACGTAAGTCGGTATCAAACGCAATATCGCCTAAATAGGTGGCTACCGTACCGCCATCGGCAGCACGGTCTGAACTATTGGTATTAAGTCCACGAACAATAATTGAAGCACCTTCACGGCCACCTTGATCAGCAATTGTTAATCCTGGCACCCAACGAGCCATATCTTCTTGAGAATAAATATTCTGTTGTTTCATGATGTCACCGTCAAGTGCAGAAATATTCATCGGCACTTCTTGTACGGTTCCTGATCGTCGACTCGCAGTTACCTCAATTTTTTCTATTTCCTTAACGCCTTTGCTTTCATTGCCTGTGGCTGCATAAATATTAAAGCTTGATGCAATGGCTAATGACAGAACTGACGATTTAAAAAGAAAGTGTGAGGTGTGATGCATTTATATTCTCCAGTGAATAAATATATTAATTTTGTGCATAATTATATTTCATTTTTGTTTCGTCAATTAAAAGTTAAGTATTAACTCTAATTTATTTTCATGCGGGTTATTAATTTTTCTAATGCCCTTGAAAAAGTAAATAAAAGCGTCAAATAGAGGAAACCTAGCTACCGCGTTTAAACTTGACGCTGTATCCACTACATTTTGTGTTAACACACTGAATACAAGGAATAAAAATGACTACGAATAAATCTATCCATTTAATGAAACGTCCTACAGGCGGCCCGATTGACGACAGTTTGTTTGAGATCAGAGAAAATGACGTTCGTGAAATTAACGACGGAGAAGTGTTAGTTAAACAAAACATGATGTCTTTAGACCCAGCGATGTTTGGTTGGATGAGTCCAGATACAGAGAGTTATATACCGCCGGTTGAACTGGGTGATGTAATGCGTAGCTCAGGTATTGGTGAAGTAGTTGCAAGTAAAAGTGATAAGTTTCAAGTTGGCGACCGTGTAATGGGCATGATGGGTTGGCAGCACTACTTTGTTGGTAGCGCAGAAGGGCTTAATAAAATTGAAGCGCCTGTTTCAGATGAAGCTGTGTTATCAGTATTTGCGCTTCCGGGCTTAACGGCAACTCAAGGGCTAATTAGAGTAGGCCAACCTAAGTCAGGCGAGACGTTAATAGTGACTGGCGCAGCAGGTTCGGTAGGTTCTATTGTTGGACAATTAGCAAAAGCAGAAGGCTTACATGTAATTGGTGTTGTCGGTAGCGACGAAAAAGCAGAATGGATAACCAAAGAATTAGGTTTTGATGGCGCCATTAATTATAAAACGGATGACTTAGCGGCTAAATTAGAGGAACTTGCACCAAACGGCATAGATGTGTTTTTCGAAAATACCGGTGGTCCAATCCAACATCATATCTTTGAACGAATGAACGCGCATGGTCGAGTTGTTGTGTGTGGCTTAATTGCAGACTATCCAAAAGCAGAACCTGCGCCAGGCCCAAGCTGGTTAAATGTGATTAAAAAACGCATTCGAATCGAAGGCTTTACGATGCCGGATCATTTCGGTGAAATACCGCAACTTTTGCAAACATTAACGCCTTATGTAATGGGCGGTAAAGTTAAATATCGCGCACACACATTAGAAGGGTTAGAGTCAGCGATAACAGGCTTGAACTTGTTCTTTACCGGTGACAACAAAGGTAAGTTAGTGGTTAAGTTTTAATACTTTAGTTGCTTACAAGATGTAAATGAGGGATGAAGTTTAGGTTGTTCACTTTCTGACCAGATACAAAAAAGCCGCTAGTCATGAAATCTTTCATAAAACTAGCGGCTTTTTTAATGCTGGTAATTAATTTATTACCAAATACGTACGCGATCTTCTGGCGCTAAGTATAAAGCGTCATCAGGTTTCACATCGAATGCTTTATACCAAGCATCGTGGTTACGAGGTGCTAATGCACGGAATTGACCTGGCGCGTGAGTACCAGCGCGAAGCTGTTGCAACATGCTTTGCTCGGTGCGTTTTTCTCGCCACACTTGTGCCCATGCCAAGAAGAAGCGTTGGTCGCCTGTTACACCATCAATAACCGGTGCTTCTTTACCATTTAAGCTTAGTTTGTATGCATGGTAAGCCATTGCTAGACCGCCAACATCACCAATGTTTTCGCCTAGGCTATTACGTCCATTAACGAAGTTTTCAGGAATTGGCTCATACTTGCTGTATTGCTCGGCTAACATGTCGGCCTTAGCATCAAAAGCCGCTCGGTCTTCATCAGTCCACCAGTTACGTTGAATACCATTTGCATCTGACTTTGAACCTTGGTCGTCAAACCCGTGACCCATTTCGTGGCCAATAACGGCACCAATCGCTCCATAGTTAACTGCTGGATCTGCATTTGGATCAAAGAATGGTGGTTGTAAAATAGCAGCAGGGAATACAATTTCGTTAAACGATGAATTGTAATATGCATTTACTTGTTGCGGTGTCATGCCCCAACGGTTGCGGTCTGTTTTCTTCAGTTCTTGTTCAACACTGTCGTTTTGGAAGAACTGACGAATATTACGAATGCTACCAATAAGATCATCAGATTTAATTGTGAGGCCATCAAATGACTGCCATACATCTGGGTAACCAATTTTAGGTACAAACGCCGCTAGTTTAGCTTGCGCTTCAACTTTCGTTTCTTCACCCATCCAATCTAACTTTTCTACACGTTCGCTTAACGCTTTGCGAAGGTTTTCCACTAAGTCAGCCATTTGTGTTTTTGAGCTTTCTGGGAAGTATCGGTCAACATAAATTTTACCAATAGCAAAACCTAAAGACTCGGTACCTGACATAGTGCCAAGTGCACGTTTCCAGCGAGGGCGAGGTTCTTGTTGGCCACTTAACTTAGTGCCGAAGAATGCAAAATTGGCTGCATAAATTTCTTCAGATAATAGACCCGAGTTGTTAGAAATCGTGTGGTACGTTAGGTAGTCTTTCCAAACGTCTAGTGATTCTGAGTTGATCACGGCAATCATATCTTTTACTGGCTCAGGTTGAGACACGTTTAAATGTGGCACCTTATAACCAGTTTGCGCAAAGAAAGTATCCCAATCAAACCCTGGATATTCTTTTGCTAAGTCTTCACGTTCAATTTGGTTAAGCGTTAAGTCGCGGTTACGACGTTTTTCACGTGGCCACTGTAATTCAGCGATTTTTGTTTCTAACGCTAAAATTTCCTTGGCTTTTTGCTCAGCATTTTCAACTTTTGCAAACGCTAACATTTCAGCGATGTGTGCAACGTAAGCCGCGCGAATGTCTTGGAAACGCTCGCTGTCGGTTAAGTAGTAAGAACGATCTGGTAGACCTAAGCCGCCCACACCTACTGACATTTGATATTCATCTGGGTCTAAACGGTTAAACCACATGCCGCCACCGATAGGGCTTGTTGTGCCATCTAACCAAGCTTGACCAAATACTTTAGTTAAGTCAGTGACTGAACCAATATTCGCGATTTTATCTAACACTGGTTGAATCGGTGAAATGCCTTTTTTGTTTAGCGTTTCAGTGTCCATATAAGCCGCATAAAAGTCGGCAACCATTTGCTCTTCTTTATTCAGGTTTTTACCAGAAGTTAAGCTATCAATAATAGCCTTAACTTGTTCTTCAGAGCGTTCCGCTAATGCGGTAAACGCACCGTAGCGAGTCTTATCTGCTGGCATTTCATAATTGTCATACCAAGTACCTGATGCGTACATAAAGAAGTCGTCACCTGGTTTAATAGCTTCGTTACGGGCAGAAAGATCAACGCCAAAACTACCAAGTTCAGCTTGTTTAGCTGCTTCAACTTTAGCTACTTCAACAGCTGTATCAGCGCTTTGGTTTTTTGCAGTTGTATTTTGTTCACAAGCAGTCAGCGTAAAAAGCGCACTGACCACTGAGATTGCGAGAAGGGATTTTTTCATGTTATTCCTATTACTTTATTATTATTTTTTGACACAGTTATCGATTAAGTTAACAAACTAGTGATAAAGGGGGAAGTAAATAGAAACACTAAAGCGATGAACATACGAGAATGAGTGATGTGTATAAGAAGTTAAGTTCTACTTTATGGTGGTCCCAAGGTGCCGATGAAAACCAAACCCTTGAACAACCGACGTGTTCAAGGCGGACAGCATATCCTCGCCGTAGGCTTCTCGATTCACGCTGTTAAGCGAGCCGAGCTTGCGCAATAGCAAGGAAGATGACGTCCTTTATAAAAAGTATCGGCTCAGGGATATGTGTTTCCTGTCAAACACCCCAGGTACCATAATAAAGTACAACTTTAAACATAGAACAGCGCAACAAAATTACCAGAATACTTGAGTCCAGAAATTAGCTTATCTATGTCAAAGCGGAATATAACATCTCAAACATTCAGTACAATGAAAATAGGGATTTGGATGACTCGAGTGGCCATTTTTTTTACAAACTGAACGAAAATCCCACGGTTACCGTAGAGATGGATAGCAATATTCGCTCAATACTTCTGATTTTACTTGGTTTCTATTACACTCAATGCAAATGAATCAAAGTAGCGAATTCCAATGACGCATCAAGAACTAGCGCAAATATTAAATGAACAAGACTTTACCGCCACAGCCAGTGAATTTCATGGCCTATTAGTCGGTTTAATTTCAGGTGGCATGTTTAAAGGCTCAAAAGATTACCAAGAACATTTGGCTGAGCTGTTTAATAATGGCATGACGATTAAAGGTAAAATTAAAATTGCAGCCCAAGATATTGTTTCTAAGACGTATGAGCAACTTGAGGCTGGTGAAATGGCGTTTGAAATATTAATGATGGATGACGATGAGCCGTTGAGCGATCAAGCCGAAGAATTAATTAACTGGGTACAGTACTTTTTAGTAGGTTTTGGTTTAAATAAACGAGACTTAAAATTAGCTAGTAATGATGTACGCGAAGTAATAGAAGATTTGACGAACATCACACGGATGGACTCGGAAATGGAAGATACTAACGAAAACCAAGCAGACTTTTATGAAGTGGTTGAGTTTATTCGTGTATCCGCTATTTTATGCCATCAAGAATTTGGAACTGAAACAACAGTGCCAGATGACTCTAAAAAAACCTTACATTAATTCCGCAAATCACAAAGAGGTGTAAATGATAAACTCAATTCCTGTTAACGAATTTGTAAATCGTCGTATAGCGCTTGCCGACAAAATGAAAAACAATAGTGTGGCAATCATTCCAGCTTCACGAGAGTTAACAAGAAGTCGAGACACAGAGTTTGCATTTCGCCAAAATAGCGACTTTCACTATTTGACCGGATTTCCCGAGCCGGATGCATATTTAATTGTTGAGAAGGCTGACGGTGCGCATGCCTCAACCCTTATTTGTCGAGTAAAAGATAAATCAGCTGAAATTTGGCATGGTCGCAGAATTGGTAAAGAACAGGCGGTTTCTCAATTTAAGGTTCATCGAGCGTTTGATACGACGGAACTTGATGAGGCTGTAAAAGACGCAATAAATGGCAAAACGACCTTGTATTTTGCACAGGGTGAATATGACTATGCCGATGAATTGGTTTTTAACACCATGCACGAATTACGTATGGGGCCGAAAAAAGGCTGGTCTGCACCGACCGAAATTTTAGATTTACGCCCCGTTGTGCACAATATGAGGCTATTTAAGTCTGATGCTGAAATTAATGTAATGCGCAAGGCAGGGCAGATTTCAGCGGCGGCACATCAGCGTGCAATGGAATTTTCGGCCAATCAGATTAAACAAAATCTACCGGTTTATGAATATCAATTAGAAGCTGAAATTCACCATCACTACGCGATGAACGGTGCTCGTCATCCCGCTTACGGTACTATTGTAGGTGGCGGTGAGAATGCCTGTATTTTGCATTACACAGAGAACCAAGATGAAGTGAAAAGTGGCGATTTAGTGTTAATTGATTCTGGTTGTGAACTCGAGGGGTATGCAGCTGATATTACACGTACGTGGCCAGTAAATGGTAAATTTACCGATGAGCAAAAAGCGATTTACAACGTTGTTTTAAACGCTCAACAAGCGGTATTTGATGCTATTTCGCCAAGCGCATCACTGAAATCTATTACTAATGCATCGATAAAAGCCATTACGGAAGGGTTGGTGGAATTAGGTATCTTATCTGGCAATGTTGATGAATTAATTAAAAATAACGCCCATCGCGCTTTTTATATGCACGGCTGTTCACATTGGATAGGTTTAGACGTGCATGATGTTGGCGATTACAATTTAGCGGGCGCCGAACGTAGTTTAGAGCCAGGTATGGTTTTTACCGTTGAACCAGGCATATATATAGATAGCGAAGCGGACTGTGACGCTAAATGGCATGGCATTGGCGTTCGTATAGAAGACGATATTTTGATTACTAAAGACGGGTTTGAAAACTTAACACAGAGCGTACCAAAAACCGTTGACGAAATAGAATCTATATTCGCAAAAATATTAAACGCAAAGGATTAGTAAGTGGCTGAGGCATTGTTGTTTGACGTAGTAATATCTGGTGGCGGACTGTCAGGACTGTTAACGGCCATTGGCTTAAAACAAGAAACGCCGTCTTTGTCTGTGGCTATTGTTGAGCCAGTGACGCAAACAAGCCAAGACAAGGTTCAGTCTAACTTCGATCAACGTTGCCTAGCGTTATCACATGGCTCACTCCAACTTTTAAACCATTGGAAAGTCTGGCCGGAACTTAAAAGTAACGGCTGGCCTATTGAAACTATTATCACTTCTGATCGTGGCCATATTGGCAAAACTATTATGCAAGCCAAAGACTATGGTCTAAATGCGATGGGCCATGTCGCCTCGATGCATAATTTAGGTTGTGCGTTAAAAAGCGTAGCCAAGCACTTTGATATTCATTGGTTTTGTCCAGATCATATTACGGATTTAACTATGCCGACCCAACAAAATGATCATGTCTTGCTGTCATTAAGTTCAGGACAGATGCTAACAGGCAAGTTGCTGGTGGTCGCAGAGGGTGGAAACTCACCAACCCGAGATAAGCTGAACATTACGAACGACACTAGTGAATATCAACAGGCTGCGATAATTGCTAATGTCCGTATTGATCAATCGCCTAAAATATTAAAAATGTACGATAGTAATGCGGCTTTTGAACGCTTTACTACGAACGGTCCAATTGCATTTCTGCCAATTGGCGAAAACGAATACAACGTTGTTTGGACGCAATCTCCCGATGAAGCTCAAATAAACATGGCGCTTGATGATGTCGCATTTTGTGAAGCACTGCAGCTGGCTTTTGGTTATTCCGCAGGTCGCATTACAGCTTGTTCAAAACGTGCACATTACCCATTAAGTCTTACTAAAGTTGAGCGTCTTGTTAGTCCTAGAACTGTGTTATTGGGTAATACGGCACACACTGTTCATCCAATTGCAGGGCAGGGTTTTAATTTAGGCGTTCGAGATATTGGCGTGTTGGTTTTTGAAATTAAACAAGCACTTGAGCAGGGCAAAGATATTGGCGACTTTTCGGTACTAAACGCGTACCAAGAAAATCGTTTAAATGACATTGAACGTATTACCGAGTTTACCGATATGCTAGTTCGAATTTTTGCTCTGCCGGGACGTTTACCGGCTTTTACCCGAACGATAGGGCTAATGTCTTTACAAAAGTGTGACTCTTTACAACAATGGCTTGCGTTGCATTTTATGGGCAGCCATAAACAGCTTAATTTGCCGTGATAAATGACAATACATTAAATGACTTTTAACCAATGTAATAACGACATAACAGACAGAGTTTTAAAATGATATTGACTGATATAGTAGTAATAGGTGGCGGTTGTGTTGGCTTAACGGCAGCGCTTGGTTTAGCGCAACAGGGTTATAAAGTCACTGTTATTGATAAAGCGTCTGAGCATGTAACGTTACGTGATGCTGAACCTAGAGTCAGTGCCTTATCAATCGCAAGTCAGCAGATATTATCTAATTTGAATGCGTGGCAAAATATGGATGCGACGCGATTGGCTCCTTATCAATCTATGCGCGTTTGGGATAAAGAAAGCTTTGGTGATATCAATTTTGACGCACACGACGTTAACCAAAGTCACTTAGGTCACATTGTCGAGAATAATAATATTCGTAATGGTTTAATTAAAGCCGCCAAGGAAGAGTCATTAATTACGTTAAAATTTGATACCGAAATTAACGCTATACACAATGATGAAGAACAAGTGGTACTGACACTGCAAGATGGCTTGATGATGGCAAAATTAGCGGTAGCAGCCGATGGTGCGCAATCTTGGGTGAAAAAACAACTTAAAACACCAACCACATTTTCCGATTATGATCACCACGCCATAGTTGCCAATATTAAAACTACTGAGCCGCATCAACTGTGCGCCAGGCAGGTGTTTTTACCACAAGGCCCGCTAGCGCTATTGCCTTTATTTGGCGTTGAGCAAAATGTTTGTAGCATTGTTTGGTCAACGGCACCAGAACATGCACAACAGCTTAGAGCAATGAGTGAGGTCGAATTTAACAAACATCTTACAGCGGCGACAGATAGCGTGCTTGGTCCTTGCGAAGTGATTACCGAACGCACCAGTTTCCCGCTAACGATGCGCTATACCCAACAGTGGCTAACTAAGCGTGTTATTTTTATCGGTGATGCAGCACACACAATTCACCCTTTAGCTGGACTCGGAATGAACCTTGGTTTGTTGGATGCCGCAAGCTTAGCTCAATGTTTAACAGTAACCACTGAAAATGGCGATACAACAAATATAAGTCTCACATCAAGCTCCACAGGCTTAACGAAACAACTGAGAGAATTTGAGCGATGGCGCAAATCGGAAGCACAAACTTATATCGCTGCAATGGCATCGTTAAAAGAATTGTTTGAAGGTAAGAATCCGATAAAAAAACTAATTCGAGGCGTTGGCTTAAAGTTAACGGACAAAACGCCGTTCGTAAAAAATAAAATAATCCAACAAGCAATGGGATTAACGGGTGAATTACCTGTATTAGCTGAAAATAAAGATAATATATAGCGAAAGCCAGACACGCGTCGTCGGCGTTTTTTTATAACTTTCAAACAGTTTGGTAAGTTAGTTACCGTTTATTTGTCATTAATATTACTAATCACCAACGCGTAGAGTTCTGTTTTTTTATGCGGTATACTCTGGCGCAAATTTTTACTGCAGTCCTTTACAGCACTCTTTTATTAAAAGGTAATGTTCATGAGCAACAGAACGGTTTTATTTGATAAACACATCGAAGCGGGCGCTAAGATGGTCGACTTTCACGGTTGGGAAATGCCAATTAACTACGGCTCTCAAATCGAAGAACACCATGCAGTTCGTCAAGATGCAGGTATGTTCGACGTCTCTCACATGACTATTGTGGACATTAAAGGCGCAGACGCAAAAGTATTCTTACAAAAACTAGTAACAAATGACGTTGCTAAACTTCAAGTGGCAGGTAAAGCTCTTTATACCGGCATGCTAAATGAAGAAGGTGGCGTTATTGACGACCTTATCATTTATCACTTTGACGAAACTTTTTATCGTATGGTTGTTAACTCGGCGACTCGTGAGAACGATTTAGCTTGGATAAACAAACAAAGTGAAGGGTTTGACGTAACCGTTACTGAACAACCTGATTATGCAATGATAGCCGTTCAAGGCCCAAATGCGATTGCAAAGGTTGCCACCGTTATTAACGCTGAACAGCAAGCACTTGTCGAAGGCATGAAGCCATTTTTTGGTGTTCAAGCCGGTGACCTATTCATCGCAACAACGGGTTACACAGGTGAAGCGGGTTATGAAATTATTCTTCCTCCTGAGCAAGCCGCAGATTTCTGGCAAAAACTAATTGCAGCAGGCGTAAAACCAGCTGGCTTGGGCGCGCGTGATACGTTGCGATTAGAAGCAGGTATGAACTTATACGGTTCAGATATGGATGAGACTATCTCGCCATTAGCGGCGAATATGGCTTGGACTATCTCTTGGGAGCCAGCAGAACGTAACTTTATTGGCCGTGAAGCTTTAATTAAGTTAAAAGAACAAGGCTCAGATAAGCTTGTTGGCTTAGTTATGGAGCAAAAAGGCGTGCTTCGTGGTGGTCTTAAAGTGATCACTGAGGCAGGCGATGGCGTAATAACGTCAGGGACTTTCTCACCAACTTTAGGCTATTCAGTAGCTATGGCTCGTGTTCCAAAAGGTGTTGAGTTAGGTAGCACGGTACAAGTAGAAATGCGTAAAAAGCTAGTAGATGTAAAAGTCGTGAAAGCTGGATTTGTGCGTAACGGTAAGTCAGTACTGTAATATCACAATAAATATTTGATTTGCTAGGTTGAACATTCTGCCAACTGCCATTATCTTTGCAGGTGGCTAACAAAATAGACAACCTAGTTATCTAAACAACTTATAAGATTAATAAAGAAAGATCCCTAAGGAACTTAAAATGAGCAATATTCCATCGGACTTAAAATACGCGTCGTCTCACGAGTGGGTACGTAACGAAGGTAACGGTATCGTTACTGTTGGTATCACAGAGCACGCACAAGAACTTCTTGGCGACATGGTGTTTGTAGACTTACCAGATGTTGGCGATACGTTTGCTGCAGGCGACGATTGTGCAGTTGCAGAGTCTGTTAAAGCGGCCTCTGACATATATGCACCAGTAAGCGGTGAAGTCATTGCCATTAACGAAGATTTAGAAGACGCACCTGAGAATGTAAACTCAGACGCGTACGGTGACGGTTGGTTATTCAAGCTTAAGCTTGAAGACGAGTCAGAACTAGACGACTTATTAGATGCCGGTGGTTACGCCGACTCTATCGACGAAGACTAAGTCAACGTCAGAATATTTTAAAGCCTCGCTCGGATAATCCTGCGAGGTTTTGTCTATTTTAATTGTAGGAAATCTGTTAGCCATGTCAGAAAAATTTAGCCTATCGCAACTTGAGCAAAATGAAATCTTCATCCGTCGTCATATTGGCCCTAGCCAAGATGAGCAGCTTGAGATGTGTAAAACTTTGGGCGTTAGCTCAGTTAAAGAATTGATTGACCAAACGGTTCCTGGCTCTATTCGTTTGCCAGAAGCCTTAAATATTGGCGATGCTCAAACAGAAGAGCAAACGTTAGCGTATTTAAAGTCGGTAGCCAGTGAAAACCAGATTGCCAAGTCTTATATTGGTTTAGGTTATCACCCGGTTTCAGTTCCAAACGTGATTCAGCGTAACGTATTAGAAAATCCAGGTTGGTATACGGCTTATACGCCTTATCAGCCAGAGATTGCACAAGGTCGTTTAGAGTCACTGCTTAACTTCCAACAATTAACAATAGACTTAACTGGCTTAGAGCTAGCAAGCGCATCTTTATTAGATGAAGCAACGGCAGCTGCTGAAGCAATGGCGTTAGCTAAACGTGTTGCGAAAGCAAAAAAAGCCAATACATTTTTTATAGCAAATGATGTATTCCCACAAACAATCGACGTTGTTAAAACACGCGCTGAATTGTTTGGTTTTGAGATTGTTGTTGATGTTGCTGAAAAAGTATCTGAATACGACATTTTTGGTGCACTGTTCCATTACACTGGCCAAGAAGGTCAGGTTAATGACATCAAACCATTAATTGAAGCGACGCAAGAGAAAAAAGCCATTGCCATAGTGGCAGCCGACATCATGAGCTTAATCATGTTAGAAGGCCCAGCGCAATTTGGTGCGGACGTTGTACTTGGTTCTGCACAGCGTTTTGGTGTGCCAATGGGTTACGGTGGTCCACACGCTGCATTCTTCGCAACAACAGACAAGTTCAAACGTTCATTACCAGGTCGTATCATCGGTGTTTCTAAAGACCGTCGTGGTAACAAAGCATTGCGTATGGCTATGCAGACTCGTGAGCAGCATATCCGTCGTGAAAAAGCCAACTCGAACATTTGTACTGCACAGGTTTTACTGGCGAACATGGCATCTTTTTATGCTGTTTACCACGGACCAAAAGGCTTAAAAGCCATTGCGCAACGCATTAACCGTTTAGCTGATATTTTTGCCTTAGGCTTAAAAGAAAAGGGCGTTAAACTGGTTAATGACTCTTGGTTTGACACGGTAACGTTTGAAGCTACAAACAAAGATGAAATTCTTGCACGCGCTGCGGACAAGCTTGTTAACTTCCGTTCAGATTTAGACGGCAAGTTATCAGTATCTATGCACGAAACAGTAACTCGCGAAGATATCATTGAGTTATTTGATGTTGTTTTAGGTGAAGGTCATGGTCTTACAGTAGAAGCATTAGATAATGCAGCTCAAGGTTTTGATTCAGTACCAGCAGAATATACTCGTAAAACAGATATTCTTACGCACCCAGTATTTAATGCCTATCAGTCTGAAACTGAAATGCTGCGTTATATTCGTAAATTAGAAAGCAAAGATTTGTCATTGAACCACTCTATGATTTCTCTTGGTTCTTGTACGATGAAACTAAACGCGACTGCGGAAATGATCCCTGTTACTTGGCCTGAGTTTGGCAACATGCACCCGTTTGCGCCAATGTCTCAAGCGCAAGGCTATCGCAAAATGATTGGCGAATTGTCTGATTGGTTAATTGAAATTACTGGTTACGATAACATTTCAATGCAGCCTAACTCTGGTGCGCAAGGTGAATACGCTGGTCTTATCGCTATTCGTAAATACCACGAAAGCCGTGGCGATCATCACAGAAACATCTGCTTGATCCCAAGCTCAGCGCACGGAACTAACCCAGCTTCTGCTCAAATGGCCAGCATGAAAGTTGTGCTTGTTGAGTGTGACAAGCAAGGCAACATCGACATGGCTGACCTTAAAGCCAAAGCAGAAGAGCACAAAGACGCACTTTCTTGCATCATGGTAACGTACCCGTCTACACACGGTGTATATGAAGAAAGCATCCGTGAAGTATGTGATATTGTTCATGACAATGGCGGTCAGGTGTATATGGATGGTGCCAACATGAACGCACAGGTTGGCCTTACAGCGCCTGGTTTCATTGGGTCTGACGTGTCGCACTTAAACTTGCATAAAACATTCTGTATTCCACATGGTGGCGGTGGTCCAGGTATGGGCCCAATTGGTGTTAAAGCGCATTTGGCGCCGTTCTTACCAAATCACCAAGTGACAAAAGTTGAGTTCTTTGGTGACAATGAAATTGACGGCATGACAATTAATGGTGGTGCTGATAACGGTGCGGTTTCAGCGGCTCCATATGGCTCTGCTGGTATTTTACCAATTTCTTGGGCATACATTGCCATGATGGGTAAACATGGTCTTCAACAAGCTACAGAAGTTGCAATCTTAAACGCTAACTACATTACTGAGCGCTTGAGCAAGCACTACCCAATTTTATATCGTGGCCGCAACAACCGTGTTGCTCACGAATGTATTGTTGATATTCGCCCATTAAAAGAAAGCTCAGGCATTTCAGAAATGGATATTGCTAAGCGTCTAAATGACTATGGTTTCCACGCGCCAACTATGTCATTCCCAGTTGCTGGCACGTTAATGATTGAGCCAACAGAATCAGAAGCTAAAGTTGAAATCGATCGTTTCATCGACGCATTAATCTCTATTCGTGAAGAAATTGCGAAAGTAGAGAGCGGCCATTGGACATTAGACAACAACCCACTTGTGTTTGCACCGCACACATCGGAAGACGTGTTAGACCCTAACTGGGATCGCGCATACGCCCGTGACTATGCAGCATTCCCATGTGAAGCGGTTAAGCAAAACAAATTCTGGCCAACGGTAACTCGTATAGATGACGTATACGGCGACCGTAACCTGATCTGTTCTTGTCCGGATATTGATTCATATCGCGACGAGTAAAAACTTGTGTCTACGGTGAATAGAGTCTAAGAACAATACGTCCATTAATCTTAGACATTAATTCGTCCCTGAATTAAAAGGTGAGCCTAGTGCTCACCTTTTTGCTTTAGTAAAACATCATAAATATTCTTTTGGTTCCAAACATAAAGAACTGTCACTTTTGGACAAAGTTGAGATTAAGGTGGTAATCTAACAGCTCTAAAATTATAGAAATAAAGGGATTTTATGTTCATTGCAGGGAAGAGGTTACTTAAATACCTCTCTACAATTTTTGTTGTCTTATTGACAATCGTTTTGTTGCTTGCTGCCTATGTACTAGTGGACTTTGCGCCAGAACCAGAGCCTTTTCCCAATAACGTCAATGTAGTAAACGATGTAACTCAACTTAATCCAATAGAAGTATCGAAAGTAATTTCGCCTAAATCTGTCGAGGAGATTCAGGCTGCCATCATTGCAACAAAAGGAAAAATAGCCATTGGGGGTGGTCGCTATAGCCAAGGCGGTCAAATCGCACTAGAAGAACACCTGCACCTTGATATGAGAGAGTTTAATCAAGTTGTTTCTTTTGAACCCACAGCAAAGGAAATTACTGTTCAAAGCGGTATCCGCTGGCGTGACATTCAGGATGTTATTGATCCAAAAGGTCTCTCTATAAAAATTATGCAGTCATATTCTAACTTCACTGTAGGCGGCTCATTAAGCGTTAATGTGCATGGACGCTATATGGATGAAGGTCCAATTATAAGATCTGTTAAATCTATAAAAGTTGTTTTAGCCGATGGCTCTATTGTAAATGCGTCACCAGACGAAAATTCTGAAGTGTTTTATGGTGTTATTGGTGGCTATGGCGGTTTAGGTGTCATCGCTGAGGCAACTCTTGAGCTAGTTCCAAATGTCAAAGTTGGTCGAGAAACTGACTACATGACGATTGAACAATACAAATCTTTCTTTGAACAGAACGTGAAAAATAACCCAAGTGTCGTTTTTCATAATGCTGATATTTACCCGCCAGATTATACACATGTGAATAGTGTTAGCTGGGTGAAAACTAACAAGCCTCTTACTGTGCAAGATAAACTGATTTCACGCGACAAGGATTATTGGTGGCAACCTAAAGCAGCTAAGTTTGTTGCTGATACTGATCTTGGAAAATGGATGAGACAACACATTATCGAGCCGATTCAGTACTCATCTGAAGCGGTTCAATGGCGAAACTATGAAGCCAGTTATGATGTTAGAGAGTTAGAACCAAAAAGCCGAAAAAATGAAACCTATGTTCTAAGGGAATATTTCGTTCCTATTGATAGGTTTGATAGCTTCTCTGCAAAAATGTCAGCCATTTTTAAAGCTCATGAAGTAAATGTGCTTAATGTTTCAATTCGACACGCTTTGCCAGATACTGGTTCATTACTAGCGTGGGCAAGAGAAGAGGTGTTTGCATTTGTTGTTTATTACCGCCAAGGAACATCAGATCAGGATAAAGCAGAGGTTAAAGCGTGGAGTAGGGAAATGATTGATGCGGTAATTTCTGAAGGTGGAGCATATTATCTACCATACCAACTGCACGCTACGACAGAGCAGTTCCATAATGCTTACCCAAGAGCTAATGAATTTTTTGCATTAAAGAAAAAGCTAGATCCCGATAATCGATTCAGTAATAAATTGTGGGAGCAGCATTATGGTGAATAAAACAATTACTACCTTTCTATTTGTTCTAACTACATTTAGTTTCAATCTTGCCTCTATGGAAAGTACTTGTTTTGGAACCACATCGGTAGGAAGGCTTGAACACGGTGTCCAGCTTCCTGATGAAGGCAATAATTATGTCGGTTATAGCAATATTGCACGACTAGCTGGCAGAACTTATGTTCATTCAAAAGTGAGAGATATTGTTGTTGATGCATATTCTGACCTAGAGGTTATGCAGCCCCAAAAGTTATACAAATATGCAGAAACTGGCTTTGAAGAGGGAGGGAAGTTCAAACCTCACAAGACCCATCAAAACGGTTTGTCTGTAGATTTTATGACACCAGTAATGGACTCAAAAGGAAAATCGACTCACCTTCCAACACATCCACTGAATAAGTTTGGATATGACATCGACTTTAATGAGTCAGGCAAGTATGAAAACTTGTCGATTGATTATGAAGCGCTTGCCGCTCACATTGTAGCGTTACACAAACAGTCTGTTAAACATGGCTATGACTTGTGGCGCGTGATTTTTGACCCTAAGTTACAACCTAACTTATTTAATACTCAATATGCGGATTATTTGAAAGAGAACATTCAGTTTTCAAAGAAGCGTTCATGGGTAAGGCATGATGAGCATTATCATGTTGATTTTGAAATCCCTTGTAATAAATAGCTGGTTTTTGTAAGGAAAGTGAATTGGTTAAAAAATTTAATAGACTAAACGACCCAACCAACATTGTTGAGGAAGAAATAAGACAGATAATTGATAACGGTGAATATCCAGTTATTCAGTACTGTGAACCAGTATATAACTCACAATTATTGAAGCAGGTTGATGATTTATGCCTGAAATATGGAGCTAATTTAGAAGTTAGATTTTACGGTCATTATTCTGGTGCTTTTGATGCAACTTGGCTTTCTTATATCCCTAACGTAGTTAATTTGTCTATTGATTGTTTGTCGGAAATCGAGAGCATCGAACATCTATATCAGCTAAAGAATGTTGAGGTTCTTTCATTTGGTGTATTTGAGTTTGCCGATAAAGATTTTCTAAGCCAGCTTCAATTAGTTGGCCTGCAAGAATTGAGAATTTCTGATAACAGAAAAAAGAACTTTGATTTAAAGGCTCTAAAAAACGCAACTTCACTCAGGGAATTGAGCGTTGTTGGGCATACAAAAAATATTGAATCTATAAAATCGATATCAAGTTTGAAGCAGCTTAAGCTAAGTCAAATTAACAGAAAGGTGTCTTTGGAATTTTTGAATGAAACATTGGCATTGGAAGAGTTAGAGATATTGTTGGGAGGAAGAGATGATATTGATGAGTTATCTATCCCTACACTAAAAACCTTACGCATATTGCGAGTCCGAGGATTCGAAAAGCTACCTTCATTTGCAAAATTCCCGAATCTGGAGTGTTTGCATATTGAAGATCAGACAAAGTTAGAATTTATCGACCTCAGCGAAGCAAGTTTGAAAAGCTTAATCATTGGTAACTGTAAGAACCTATCAAATGTATCAAACTTAACCTCACAAAAAGAGCTATTTCGCTTAAGTGTCAGTAGGACTAAATTGGATTTGGATGCTTTGAAACAGAATGACTGGCCTAGTCCACTTAAGGTTATTTCACTCTGGTCTGGCAGCAATAAATGGAACGACAGTACTAAACAGTTTTTCCAAGATAAAGGCTATGTTGCTTATCCGTGGCAACTAGACACCTAGGTTTAATTAAATGAATGCAAATAATATATTTCCTTTACCTCCTGATATTGCAATCGCTTATTTTCAGCTAGGTTTGCTCTCATCAACTGACTTGGTAATGCTGGCGGATACATGGCTAAATCAAGGAATATATACAGATAGCATAAATTTTTTGCAGATGGATAAAGATCCAATAATGTCGGAAGCGTCAGAATTGTTTATCAAAGCTATGGAAGAAATGGACGTTAGTGTTCCGACTAGAGTAGCTGCTGCATGGTTAGTAACAGAAGATATAATGAAACGAATCTCATCAAGGTCTATCGACCTAATGGAAGGTGTGAACTTCATATATTGGGATGTTCACCATGAGATTGATACCGAACTACCTGATGGCAAATATTTGGGTAGTAACCTAAAACTTGAGCAGGTATTTTGTTGGTTGAGAGAAGTTTGGGATTGTCGTGACGGTTCAAGGCTGATTTGCCATGAAGACCTTCCTAGAGATGAAGCAGAACAGAAGTTTCTTAGTTATCTGCTGGATGAATGCCGAAAGTGGTTGGAAATTAATTCTGAACAAGGAAAACAACACAAATAACTCGCACCAAATAGATTCCTTTTATATGTTTTGAAGTGTAAATAACTAAAGATTTATGTGTATTAATTATGCTAATATGAAGCTAAGTTTTTATATGATTAACTATTTGTAACTTATTGGATTTCTTCTGAAGTAACTAGATTGTTTTATGGGCAAAAATTTATCTCGAATGAGATTTAAGACAAAACAAGTTTCATTGTACGAACTTGTTAAAATGATTGAAATTGGGCGCTTGGATTATAGGTCCTTTTTTAGATTGCATGCAAGATGGAATAATCGCTATAAATCTCAATTAATCGAAACAATGTTGTTAGGCTTGCCCAATGAAGAAATTTGGGCAGAGGAAGATAAGTTCGGACAGATTAACATTCTGACTGGAATTGATGTTATTTCAACATTGATAGACTTCAAAGAAGGTAAGTTTCGATTAACGGGGTTACGTTATCTTCGAAATCTAGAAGGGTATAGCTTTCGTACCTTTGATTATTCAGACAGAGATGATTTATTTCAAACCAACATTAATTTGAATGTAATTGACCATAGTCTGAATCCGTTACTCAAATGCTTATTTCTTAAAAATAAAAACAAAGAAAAAAATATTAAATTTTCTAATCAAAGTGCAAGGAACTTCTGCTTTCCAAGTGCTGAAGAAAGATTGAGAGATTTTACAATTCATATATACGAAGAGTTCAATCTTGCAAATAATTTAGGCAAAACCAAACAACGCACTTCTTTTATTCTTGCGTTACAAGAAGATATATTGGTTTTAGTGTTAGTAAAGCTTCTAAAAGATAGAAAGTTGCAAAACGAAATCAGCATGTATAGGCGAAAGCATTTTAATCAATTTGAAGATCATTATGAGCATGGGTTTTCTGACCTAGAAATTTCATATGAAGATCAATTAGATATAGCTCTTGATAAAATCATGTTTGAAATAAATATGCATAACTCCTACCTAACAAATGAACTTTCCAGCATTTTTGATGAAGTTTATCATTTAATAAGTAAAGACGGACAGTTTCTGAATCAAGTTGGAATTATTAGTATTTTGCCAATACATAAACAGCGAAGTCCTAGCCTACTTCAAGCACTATTTGGTCGAGATACTCCTCTTATTAGGAATGACATGCATATATGGCAATTAGGTAAAAAATTAGAGTTATGATTAGTAACATTAATGTTAAGAATTTTAAGTGCTTTAAAGAGCAGCCATTTGATTTTGCACCTTTAACTATGTTCTGTGGTGCTAACTCTGCCGGTAAATCAACTGCGATTCAAGCTGTCTTGTCCGTTGTTCAAAATAAGGAAAATATATTTAAGGGATGCTTTAGTACTTTTGGAAGTTATTTTAATTTCGGAAAAGTTGTAGATCTTTTTAATCACAATGCCGAAAGCAGTGATTTTGAAATAACTATTGATGATTTATCTATCCGAGCCAATGTAACAATAAAAGAAAAACAAGATTATGTCCTTAAATTGACTGATGAAGTTAAAGAGGTAACTACAAAATTTCAACATGATTTTGTTTACTTATGTGCCGAGAGGTTTGGGCCTAGAGCTAGTTACGATGTAAATAGAAATAGTGAAAAACTTGACCTTGGAATATATGGTGAATATGCACTTTCCGAGTTTGCCAGATTTGAAGAACATCCATGCGTAAATCAAGTTTTTGCAAAATCAATTTGCTCCCACTTAAAAGAGCCATCTGAGCCTGAAAAACTAGTATTTACAGATGTAGTTGTTCGGGAAGCAATGAAAAAGATATATCCTTCATTCGAGATGAAAGTAACTGAAGCTGAAAATATTGATAAGGTTTATCACCTGTATGGGGGGAGTTCAAGCAAAGACTTTGTTAGGCCTATTAATACAGGTTTCGGTGTAAGTTATGTCTTACCAATAATTATAGCCGCTTCAACAATTGAACCGGGGGGAATGTTAATTGTTGAGAACCCGGAAGTTCATCTTCACCCTTCAGCTCAGTCTCAACTAATTGGAATTTTGGCGACTTTATCCCAAAGCGGGGTTCAGGTTATCATTGAGACTCATAGCGACCATATAGTGAATGGATTAAGAGTGTTCGCTAAAGAGAATTCATTGGATACTAACAGTAATATCATTTACTCAATATCTGAACAAAACGGAGAAAGAAAAGTTAAGGAAATAAGAATAGACAGTGATGGAAACTTTACGGACTTAGACATTGGCTTTTTCGATCAGATTAATAATGACTTAATGAAATTATTTTAAATGGATATGTATATAAATGACCTTTCATTTCAAGGTCAATTTAAGGATTTTGAAGAGGCAATTGGAGCTTTTGAAATACTAGCTAAAGCTATTAGTTCATCAAATATGATGAGAGGCTCTACTCCTGTCAGAAGGACAAAAGCTCTAAAGACTATGCCTGTTTGTCAAGATAAGTCGATTTATGAATTTTTGGCATGGTTACTCGCCAAATCTAGTACATCACCCAAATATAAAGACGTATCCACATTAGTTTTACAGCATATCGTTCAAGGTCCATTCGTTGATATGAATGTTCTAGATCTCACGATCAAAGATCTAATTGCTCCGTGTAATAGAAAGATCGAAGATAGTTTAATTCATGCTGCTTTATCAGAACGTTATTCTAGTTTTCCAGCTTTTGTTTCTATTCAAATGTCAGAGGGGTATAATTGTTCAGAAATTACTTTCGAGGGTAGTAACAAAAAGATTATCAACTTATTCTCCGAAAATTGCGCAACTCCATTTCTTAGGCAATATGAACCAAATCCTAAACATGAAATAAAAGAATCTAAAGCGGTAGCAGGAAAGGTACATACAAAGATGGATATCACGATCGAAGTTGCTCAACAAATTTTGGATCAAGGAATTCATTTACTTAGTAAAAACGCTATTTTTTCTTTTTATAATGATAAGTGGTATCAGTTTCCCGCCCACGAAGATTGTAAATTTCATGGGTATCCAATTGGAAAACCCACGAATAACACCAACATTAACTTGATCATAAGTAATATCGGTCTTCCACCCTATCCTGAAAATGGATATAAAATTCTCAGTTAACATTAGTACGATTCACAAACTTTATTAATATCGATAAGGCTAAATTCACTAAAATTAAAAAATACTCACAAACTATATTCGATTTTTAGCTTGAAAAAATCCTTATAAACTAGACCTCCGACTCACAAACTTTATTCGAGCACGACACCAGATATGGTTCGCTTTTTTATTGTCGAGCTTATAAAAGGAAACTTAATAGGTTTTGCTTTATCTTGAGCGAGAAATGAATGCTCGCGCTAGAACATTTTGGGATAGAAATACGTGAGAGCAACGGGCAGCTCTGTAGGTATACCTGCCGGTCTTTGCGCCATTTCTTTTCAATATCTGCTCTACAGAGTGAAGCGGTCTTTGGAATATTAATAATCTGGAAGCAAGAGCCAGCGGCTCTGCTCTCGCAGACTCAATAATTAGAACAAAATAGTTAGCAATTGCCCGGCAAAGCGTAAGCATTAGCTTAATTTTACGATAACGTAATGGGCATTATTTAAGATAGAAATTTAGCCCTTATTGATAATAGTCTTTATTGCTTCTACAACTTCTTCAGATTTTTTTAGGTTTAATCCATCTGGGTGTGGTTGAGAAAAATGACCACGGTCGTTATCAAAATATTGGCCAGAATGTTCAGAAATACCTTCTTCTAATGCCAAACGTTTTAATATATCCGCGCCAATACTTAAATCATGCCCCTCAACCCCAAAGCCTTCTTTCACCATCTGTGAGGCAAGCAAAGACCCAGGATTAACGGCAATAACTGTTGGTCCTTTGCCGTCCAGTTTGTCGCCAAGAGTTTTGCTCCACATGGTAATGGCCAATTTGCTTTGAGCATAGGCTTCCATATCACTCAGTTTTGTTTTTCCAAGCAATGCCAGGATATTTACCGGCGATTGAGCTGCAGAAGAAAGGTTGATAATTCGCCCTGAATTTCCCAGTAAAACTAAAAGTTTCTTAGCCAAAATGTATGGCGAAATAGTGTTTACTACAAAGCGCACATCTAGTCCGTCGAGTGTCATTGAGTTTTTGGTCTTAAATACACCCGCGTTATTGATCAGTACATCAATATTTTTATGTTCATGCTTAATATTATCTACAAGTTTGTACACATCAGAAAAAACAGATAAATCCGCTAAATAGCTGTTAATGTTGCCTGCATTTGGTGTGGCAGCCAAAAGGCTTTTAACTGAGTCTAATTTTTCAAGATTACGTCCATGTATCAATAAATCATGCCCATCAGCTGCCAAAATTTTCGCAGTTTCTAAGCCAATGCCGTCAGTTGCCCCGGTGATTAGGATGGTTTTTTTCATGTTCTTGTTCCTTAAAATAGTCAAAGTTACCTAGTAAAATTAGGTAATACCTCATCAGCAATACGCTTTAACGTTGCCGGTACATTTAGTTGATTAAATCGTAAGTTAAGTGCAACGTGATTTATGCCTATGCTTTCTAACGACTTTAGATAAGTAATAAGATGCCGAGTACCAACTTTAGGCAGTTTGGTTAATATGGGTTAAAGGTCATCTGGCAAAGCGTCAACTAGCTAATGTGAAGCTAATACACAATGGCGTTTACACAAATAGACAGACTAGCTTCCATTTGAAATATTTGTGTTGGCTTAGCAGATGTAAGCCAACCAGTATTTTCAATATGGTGCTTCTAATATTAAAAATTATTTAAATTTCGACTACTACTTTACCCATGCCTTGACCACTTGAAAGACGATCGTGTGCCTGACCTGCTTGTTCTAAGCAAAAGGTGTTTTCATCTATTACGGGTCGCAAGGCACCAGCTTCTGCAATTTCAGTTAATTTATTTAGAATTAGCGCATGAGTTTCACGTTTATAGTTATGTAGCATTGGGATCAACATGAATACGACATGCAATGATAGGCCTTTGAAATGCGCCACACTTAAATCTAATTCCACCATAGCAACCGTTGAGACAACTTGACCATTTAGCGCTGCTGCGTTAAATGAATTAGTCATATTTTCGCCCCCAACAGAATCAAATACCACATCGAAACCAGCACTGGCAGTATGTTTAGCAACATATTCTTCAACTGTTTCGCTTTTGTAATTTATCCCTTTTGCGCCAAGCTCTTTAATTAATGCAAGTTGTTTGTCACCACCACCTGTGGCAAAAACATTAGCACCCATGTAGTTAGCTAGTTGAATAGCAATATGTCCTACTCCACCTGACCCGCCATGTACCAGTAAATTTTGACCTTTACCGGTATTAGCACGCATTAAGCCTTCGTATGCGGTAATACCGACCAAAGGAATGGCAGCAGCTTCGCGCATGCTTAAGTTTTTTGCTTTCCTAGCGACTAAATTTGCATCAGCCACTATGTATTCTGCCAAAGTGCCTGGTAAATCGGCTAATCCACCCGCACAACCATAGACTTCATCCCCCACTGAAAACTGAGTAACACCTGTGCCTACAGCTTCTACGATTCCTGCAAAGTCCATTCCTAAAACGGCAGGTAATGGGGGAGCGAGAGGCAAATCATCACCCATCTGGCGTATCATGGTATCTACCGTGTTTACACTACTCGCTTTAATTTTAACTAAAACATGTCCTGCTTTAATTTGTGGCTTTGCTACATCTGTAACTTCAAATACTTCCGAACCGCCAAAACTTTTAATGATCATTGCTTTCATGAGGTTTACCTTATTGATTAGGTCGTTAACTAATAGATGTCATTTAATGAAGTCAGTATATTTACTATTTATTATTTTGATAATAGACTTAAATAAAGAATTACTTTATAGATTTCATTGATAATGATGAACATTGAACACCTTAAACTTTTTATCAGAATTGCAGCGACGCATAACATTAGCTTAGCGGGAAGCGAGTTAAGATTATCTCCAGCAGTAGCTAGTAGTCATATCAATAAATTAGAAGCAGAATTAGGTGTAAGGTTAATTCACCGAACGACACGAAAGGTATCACTTACAGAAGAAGGCAAAGCTTTTCTTCCACACGCTGAAGATGTGCTCTCTAGTGTTGAAGCAGCGCGAGCATCTGTCGGAGCGGGTAATGCGTTCCCCAGAGGAACATTACGTGTTGCTGCTCCAGCTTCATTTGGACGCATGCATATATTACCTGCGCTAACCAACTTTCTGGCCTTATACCCTGACTTGAATGTTGATTTAAAGCTCTCTGATACCATTGTCGATCTAGTTGAAGGTGGATTTGATATTGCCGTTCGTAACTCGGCCTTGAAGGATTCGAGTTTAATTGCGCGAAAATTAGCACCAGACAAAAGGATATTGTGTTCATCGCCAACATATTTAGCCAAAAATGGAGAGCCAAAATCTCCCGAAGAGCTAAATTTGCATCAATGTATAACCTTAATAGGCTTGGAGGACTGGGCGTTTCATACCCCACAAGGACAAGTAAATATTAAAGTTAAAGGTAATTTGAGAACCGACAACGGAGAAGCGGTAAGAGATGCCTGTATTAATGGTTTAGGGGTTACCATAAGCTCTAAATGGAGTGTGTATAAACACCTTGAAAATGGAGAGCTCATCCAAATACTCAGCGATTATCCTATTGCTACTGACACTGCCATTTGGGCTGTTTATCCTAGCTCTAGGTTACTTGCCCCAAAAGTTAGAGCCTTTATCGATTACTTTACTGAATATTTTGGAGATACCCCTTACTGGGAGTGACGTGTATTAACCTGAAAATCCTCAGCATCTGCCCACGTATTTTTCATCTATCAAACTTCACAATAATAATATAAATGAAAACTAGTAAGTTACTTTTTACAACTTTGTTTTTATTTACATGCATAACTGGATTCTCAAAAGCTATTTTTAGTTAGAGCGTGTAAACAACTGCATTTTTCTATTGCTAGACTCGAAGGCAAAAGTTACACAAGCGTTATTATTAATGCAAACTCTACAAGTGCTAAAGGTATGCCAGGATGGATTTTGAAGCTATTCAATACTCAAGAGGTTGCGGATGGTTTAAGCAAAATAAATTCAGACAGAAGCATTAAATTAACGTCTTCGTTAAAGCTCGAAAATCTTGTCAATGCGGGCATACGTGTTCAAGTCTAATACTAGAAATATTTTGTTACATACTTTCTAAGAGTAATGCTTTTTATAAATTTATCAATGGATTAACTTGTTCGCTCACAATATTATGAAGTGTCAGTACATATGCTCGACGTACTGACTATTTTTAAATGGGCATGGAGAACAACAATGAAAAAATTATTAGTGGCATCGGCTTTGTTATTAGCTATGGGTTCAGCGCAAGCTGCAGATAAGGTCCGTTGGGATAGCGTTTCTGCGTCTTACGAGTCTCTAGATTTAGACGGGTCAAAGTTTGCTGGCTTTGGCGTTTCTGGCACAAAGCTATTAAATGAAAATGTATTTTTAACAGGTAGCTACGTATCAGTATCTGACGACATGACGGTATTTGGAAGTACGATTGATCTGGAAGTAAGTACTCTTTCTCTAGGCGCAGGTTATCGTTATGCACTTTCAAACGATACTGACTTTTTTGGTGTTGTTTCATTCGTAGACTACACCGCTGACGTATCTGGTTTTGGTACGTCAAGCGATGCTAGTGAGAGTGGCTTTGGCCTTGAAGGTGGTGTTCGCTCTTTATTAAACGAGCAATTTGAACTAATGGGCTCTATTAGCTACGTAGATGTTGCAGATGAATCGGAAGTCGGTTTTGGTGTGAAAGGTGTTTTCCACTTTAATGATAAGTTTTCTGCATCACTTGGTTATCAAAGTGGCGAAGATACAGACGGAATAAGCGCTGCTGTAATCATGTTCTTTTAATTGAACTAAATATTATGTAACGCAATTCATCTGAATGAAGCGCCTGCACTTTTGGCAGGCGTTTTTCTTTCCAAAAAGTAAAAATGTAACTGACAAAAAATATCATTATCTTGTATCTTTTATAATCAATTTATGGAAAGCTAATACCAATAGGGCTTAACGCGCCGTGAACCATACGGGGCTGACAATATCACTTCAAATGAGACTGTGAATTCATTGAAAACGATTTATCAACCACTTTTTAGAATATGGCTAGTATTGCTCGTCGTACTTTCCAATGTTGCGGTTGCTAAAACACTCTCTACTATTACTGACACAGAGCTTGTAAACTCTGAACTCTACCTTCTAAAAGATCACAAACAGTTATTGAGCATAGATGAGGCATTTACAGAATTTAAGCTCGGTAGTTTTTCAAAAAATGACAAAAATCAGGTTAGCTTTGGATTCACAGACAGTACGATATGGGCGGTATTGCCTGTTACAAATTCGACTGACAACGCAGAACCCTTAATTGTTAAAATTGATAATGCCTGGTTAGATGAAATTGACGTTTTCTTTTATGAGCAAGGTGCTTTAGCAAAAAGTGTAAAGCTTGGTGATACTGCAGCGTTTATTAGTCGCGAACGTCAAAAGCGAATGCCATCAGTGGTTTATACCTTCAAACCAGGTGTGACTAATGTCCTAATTCGATTTAAATCAGCCGATCCTATGACCATACCTGTCTATCTTGGTGATACGGAGAGCGTCGATAAGTTTGAGCAAAAAAATGCTTATTTTTATGGTGCGTTATACGGTGCGTTAATTATTTTATTGATCTACAACCTAGTTCTTTATGCATACTCTAAAGAGTTGAGGTACTGCTTATATTCTTTTTATCTGTTTTCATTCACCGCTTTTAACTTTACCTACACTGGGCATGGCTTTTGGTTGCTCTGGCCTGCAGATGTTTTGAAACAACAATGGTTAATGCCCCTGTTGATGTTTGTTTATATATGTTCAGGCGTTTTGTTTACGATTGAATATCTGCAGATTAAAAAATACTTGCCAAGATTATATTCCTACCGCCACTTTATATACGGACCGCTGGCCGCCATAGGCTGCATTATGCTATTTGTTGGTAGTATTTCTTTTGCCGTCATGGTGCAGCTTGTCATCCTTTCTACGATGGCCGTTTGGATGTTAGTCATTGGCTATTATTCTTATAAAAACGGCAATCCGTTAGCTAAATTTTTTGTGCCTGCAGTATTAATGGGAACGTGCGGTGCTTTTATTTCGAGCATGACGACATGGGGCCTTTTCCCTTATACGCAGTGGGCGTTTAGAGGCATAGAAATAGGCATGCTTTTGGAGATGTCTTTGTTGTCTGTATCATTTGGGTTTAACTTTAAAGTGGCGTACGACGCTCGGCTAACAGCAGAACATTATGCCAGAATAGATCCACTCACTAGTTTGTATAACCGCCGAGCTTTAAATGAACTTGTATATCCTGTATGGAAACTAGGTGATCGCCAGCAGAGTAAAATGTCAATCTTGTTAATAGATTTGGACTGGTTTAAGCGGATTAATGATGAGTTTGGTCACGTAGTAGGTGATGACGTACTTAAACATGTTGCACGTGCTCTAAAAAAACGACTGCGAGTTTCTGATATTATCCTTCGCTGGGGAGGAGAGGAATTTCTTGTATTTTTACCAGATACTGACATAGCGCAAGCAAAAAGTTTAGCGGAGGAGATGCGGCGTTATTTTGATGAAAATAATGTAAATGACTTTTCTAAGATCACTATAAGTGTTGGTGTCGCTACTGGTACCGCTGATAAAATTAGCTTTGAAGAGTTAGTAAAACGAGCGGATGAGTCATTATATCAGGCTAAAAAAACAGGTCGAAATCAGGTGGTTTCAATAGATGAATTATCACCTGAGGTATCATGAAGATACCATTAAATGGAATATCAATGCTTGAGCTCAGACTTTGGAAACGAGCTAAGTACCTCTGTAAAATGTACTTTTGATAAGCGGTGAACCAAAGAGTATATATTTACCAAAGTGCTCTTTTAGATAAGAAAAAGTCTATAAATGCTCTTACCTTAGGCTGTTCTATTTTTACATTATGATAATAAAGATAAATCTCTGCGTTTTGATACCAATAATCAGCTAAAACAGGAACAAGCTGGTTATTTTGAACCGCTTGTTTTATGTCTTGGTTGTCGTGAAGCGCATTAATCAATCCTAATCCATCAATGGCAAGTTTAGAATGACAAGCCACTGTTTTAATTGGGGCCTTTAGCAGTTCAAACTCCATTTCTATTTGCGCGCTGTTGGGCTTTTGGTTAACGGCAAGGGCATTATCTGGTTTTGAATGAGTATGACTTATCATGTGATGTTCACGCAGGTCTGCTGGTATTTGAGGCATTCCATGCTTTGCTAAATATTCAGGTGACGCAAATATCCCCAACTTCGTTTTCCATAAAGAACGTCTTTTTAATCCTGGATGATTTTGGCCCAGGTATTCAGCGACGCCCCAGTAGATGTCGTTGGGATTTTGTTCAATATCAATCGCGTTTTCTTGCACATCAAACGATAACTCAATATCAGGGTACAACTGGTTGAACTCTGCTAACCAGGGAAAAATCGTTTCTTCATAAGTCTGAATATCTTGGCTTAATATCTTCAACGAGCCAGTAAATTCACCATTTTGTGATTCTAGCCAGTCTTGAAGTGCTTCATGTTGCTTAAGTATGTTGTTTGCTTTGATCAAAAACGATTGACCAAATTGCGTTAAGTTGACCTTACGTGTAGTGCGTTCAAATAAGGCGGAGCCTAAGCGTTGCTCAAGCTGCGAAACTTGTTTGCTGATTGCCATGGGGGTTTGTTGCTGTTCTTCAGCCGCTAATGTGAAGCTACGGTGTTTTGCTACAAGTACAAAGGCAATGAGAGTTTCTGTTTTAAACATCATTTATAAACACCTTTTTCAAACATCATTTATAAACTTTTGGTTTGGTTGTTTAAAACTATAATAGTATTTGTTTATTGTTTTTGAAAGGTACTATGGAGATTCAATTTCAACCCTGATTTAAAAACAAAGAGAAATTTATGGAATATTTATTGTGGAGCTACTTTTTTTTGTACCCAGTTTATATCTACTTCACTTGGGAGAGCGATAAAAGGCTGGTCTTGTCTAGTCCAGAGAAACGCATAACAGTTTATGGCAGTACCATTGTAATGCTATGGCTGCCTGTTCTCGTGCTTATGTTTGTTGTATTTCAGAGTGGCGCTGGCAACGGCCTTGCTTTAGATAATATTGGATTTGTTTTTAAGTGGGACTGGGCAAACCTTCTAGGATTATTTCTTGTTTTTTTGTTGGCAGGGTATTTTTATTATTCACTACAAAAACTTAAAAAGGACGACAAAGAGCAACAGGCTTTAAAGTCTCAAATGGCTTACATTCAGTGGTTTTTACCAGCTAATCCTAAAGAGTATCGTTGGTTTATGTATGGTGTTTCTATTAGTGCTGGAATTTGTGAGGAAATTCTATTTCGAGGTTATTTAATACAAGCACTAGGTGATTATTTACCGACTTATGGAGCGGTCATTATTTCTAGTGTTTTATTTGGTTTGCCTCATATTTACCAAGGGCCTATTCACGTGATCCGCACTGCGGTACTTGGTTTAATCATGGCATTGATTTATTTAGCTACGGAGTCATTGTTAGTGCCAATTCTGTTACATGTATTGGTTGATATGTATGGCGGTGCTATGGCGTATATTGTGTTTGGCGAAAACCGAAAAGCATGACTTAAGCTAAATACCAACTTCAGGTTTGTTAGGTAAGTTATGAACTAAATGTTCGTGAAATTCAAACTAACCGTCAATGTTGTAACTAAAAATATTATCCCACTTTTTATCAAGTTGTTGCTTAGCTTCCTTGAGAGGCTTAGCAACAAAAATAGCTTGCTGCTCATCGGCGACGGTGTCTTTAGTAAAGTTAACGCTTTTACTCACTAGCTCCATGCGTTCCAATTTATCGAGCGCATCTTCAATTTCAAAATCCAGTTTGCATTTGTGGGTTTGCTCAAACCAGTTTTCAATGGTTTTATCTAATTCAGCTGCGTTTAGGCCAGCAGGGTTCTTTAGTAAAAAAGTATAGGCGAGCAGAGCTTCTTTTACGTCTTCTTCTTCTGCTGAGTCAATAAGAGTATGAAAAACGCCAGCGTTATTATCCAAGTTTTTAAAGTATAAATTATCAGATAAGGCTTTCATAAATTTGATTTTACGGTTCTTGAATTTGCTCCATTCTTTGAAAATGAAACCGCCTAATACGCCGAAACCCATGCCGATAGTAAGCAAGTGTTGTTTAGTCAATTGAACGGGCGTGTCTTTTAGGCCAAGCCAAAAACCAAAAAGGGCAGCAAGTAACAGTAATGTTGGGCCTAATTTAGTCGCTAAAACAACAGAACCACCAACCGCTGCAGATGCACCAATTAGGATTTTGTCGATGCGACGCATCCTAACTTCACTATTAGGAAATAGCATTTCTAAGTCTGCTTTAGGTACGTTTTGAAACAGTTTGATTATTGTTGATCCTGGTTCAAAACCAACAGGAGCTTTGTTCTTTTTGCTAAAATGAGAGGCGTCTTTTAAAGTAATGAAAACTGCAACTCGGTCGTAATTAGTGAATTCAATAAGTTGTTTACGTAAGCCAAAAAACGATCTAAGTGTTTCACTTTTTTGAGACTCACCGCGTCGGTAAAAGACCACTTGCTCAAATTCTTCAAATTCAACTTCCAAGCGAACTTTAAACAACGACTCTTCCGTTAATGCATCTTGTAGGTCTTGTTCTGTGATCTTTTCATAATTGGCGGCATTTAAAACATTGGCAAAGTTAGTGGCAAAAGACTGCTGGCATTGTCGCTTTTGTTCATCGCTTAACGCATTTAATAATCTGGTATCGGCGTTGGGATCAAAAGGCGCATAATCATTTTTAAGCGACTCTAAAACACTGTGATAATCAAAATGAATATAACTTGAAAGCAAGTCGCTAAATTGTTTAAAAGAGTCACTGTCATGTGAATTTGGTAATTCTTTACGACACATCTCAACAATGTCTTGTTTTCTAAAAGGAATAAATCGATCGGCCGGCATTATTATTCTCGTCATTCGAGGTTGATTACATTGTAATTAAGTTGGCAGTTAACTCAATAACAAAATTTACTCAAAGTTGTGTCCCTTAAAGTTGACCAAAGTAACAGCTTGCCTCATGATAAGTCTGATACTTCTAAATCAAAGTGATATCGATGTTGTTTTGCGTCATTGCGTAATTTTCGGTTAAAAAACAAAGGAATTAAAAATGAAATTAGGAAAACAAATACCATTTTCCAAACTTACAATTGCACTACTAACCGGCTTAGCTTTAAACGCTAATGCAGCTGAAACGCAACAACAAGACAATAATTGGCCATATGCTCTTGGTTTTTATGTTGGTGGTCAATTAGGGCAAGCTAAAACGGATGTATCCTCACAAAATTTAGATTCCCTATACTCAAGCTCAGGTTTAAGCACAAACTCAAGTGAGATTGATAGAATCGACACCAGTTATAGTTTGTTTGTTGGTTATCGCTTTAATGAATATTTTAGTGTCGAGGGTGGATATCAAGACTTAGGTGACCGCGCAGCGAGTTTCTCTGGAACTGCGACTAATTTACAGTCTTACTACGTTTTATCTGAACGTGTTTATCCAGAAACTGCTGACGGGATATCAATTAGTGTACTTGGCACTATACCTTTAGAAGATGGCTTCACGTTAACGGGTAAGCTTGGTTATTATGACTGGGAAATGGATGCCATATCCTCGGAGCTGTCGGGCGTAACTATTGTAAATCCAAACGCAGAAAAAAGATCTGACTCAGGTATATGGTTAGGCGGTGAAGTTGGCTACCACATCAATTACAACACTCAAGCTTATGTTAGCTATCAACATATTCCGTTACAAGATGATGACGTTAACGTTGTATCTGTAGGTTTTCGTTACTTCTTTGACGACAAGGGACCAACTTATCAGCCCGTTAAAGCAAAACCAGCGGCAGTTGTTAACGAAGCTCCAGTTGTAGCGCCGGCTCCAGTTGCTAAAGCTGCGCCTACTCCAGTATCAAAGCCAGTAGATACAGACGGTGATGGTGTTTATGACGACAAAGACAAGTGCGCGGACACGCCAATTAAGCACATTGTTGATCAAGATGGTTGTTCGCAATATGTCGTTCAGCCAGTAGATAAAAGAGTTGTGATCTTATACGCCAATAACAGCTCTGAAATCAATGAACGTTATTATGGAGAGTTGGCGGATTTAGCGGCCTTTATCAAAGAGTATAAAGTAGATACGCTTAACGTTGTTGGCCACACATCTGCTTCTGGACCAGCGGCTTATAATCAAAAACTATCGTTACAACGTGCACAGTCAGTGGCTTCGTTTTTAACTAAACGTTTCGGAATTGACCCTTCAGTTATCAATGCTGTAGGTAAGGGTGAAACTGAATTAGTAAGCGATGACGCAAATAAAAACCGTCGTATGGAAGTGTATATTCAATCTAAAGTACGCATGCCGTTATTAAAAGACTAAGTATTAAGGCTAATTAGTATTTTATTATTTTAGTACTTTCTAATATAGTGGTTGCTTGTATCGTTTACGCCTAAAATCTTATTTTGGAATTAAGGACATACTTTATGAGCAACAGCATATATACGATTAAAGAGTTTTTGGATGAAGACAGTGAAACCTTTAGTTATGTAGTCTTTGATAAGACAACAAAAAAAGCGGCAGTGATTGATCCGGTTCTTGATTTTGATTACAAGTCTGGACGCACGTCTGAGAAGAGTGTTGAGCAAATCGCAGAATATATAGATTCCAATAAACTTACATTAGAGTGGGCTTTAGAAACGCACGCTCATGCGGACCATATTTCTGGAGCGCCTTACTTTAAGAGAAAATACGGTGCAAAAATTGGAATTGGTAGACACATCACTAAAGTTCAAGACACGTTTAAGACACTTTTTAATTTAGAAAAAGAGTTCCTACCCAATGGCTGTCAGTTTGATCAGCTTTTTGACAATGACGATGTTATCACGCTAGGCCAGTTGCACATTTCTGTCATGCATACTCCAGGGCATACACCTGCAGATCTTGTTTATGTATTAGAAAACGAAGTCATGTTTGTTGGCGATACGATTTTTATGCCAGACGTCGGTACAGCACGATGTGACTTCCCAGGTGGCAGTGCGTCTCAATTGTTCGACTCTATTAAACTGCTTTTATCAAAGCCTGAAGATACTTTAATTTATGTTTGTCATGACTACCCAACTGAAGGTCGAAGTCATCGCAGTCATGTTTCAGTCAAAGAGCAAAAAGAGTCAAATAAGCACGTACACGATGGTATTTCAAAAGAGCAGTTTATTGAAATGCGTGAAACAAGAGACAAAGGCTTAGCAATGCCAAGACTAATCCTTCCTTCTATTCAGTTGAATATACGTGCAGGTGAAGAGCCACCAAAAGAAGACAATGGAACTCGCTACCTAAAAATCCCACTAAATCAGCTTTAATTAAACTTGTTAACTAATACTGCCTGATTTTTTGAATAGTCTAAAACTAACTGGGTAGGAGAACAATATGATGGTACTCGGTTATCTCATGGCCGTGGTCATGGGAATCATTTTAGGTGTCATAGGTGGAGGCGGCTCCATCCTTACAGTGCCTATACTCGTTTATTTGATGGGGGTTTCACCTGACATCGCCACTGGCTATTCTTTATTATTAGTTGGTGCTACCGCCGCTTTTGGTGCATATCGTTACTTTAAAGATGGGCTTGTTGACATTAAAGCATCGCTCTTATTCGCAGCGCCTTCAATCCTTGCTGTGTATCTTACTCGCGCATTTGTAATGCCAAATATCCCTGATACGTTAATTAGCTCTCCCTTCGAATTATCGAAAAACACAGCCATCATGTTGCTCTTTGCAACGTTAATGCTGGCGTCCGCCGTGATGATGTTGTTAAAGGCATATCGAAAAACAGAGTCTATGGGCGACGATATCAGTCATCAACCTAAACAACCCAAAGTCGCTTTAATAATGTTTGAAGGCGCGGTAGTGGGATTTGTCACGGGCATTTTAGGCGCAGGAGGCGGCTTTTTAATTATTCCTGCATTGGTACTATTTTTAGGCATGCCAATAAAAAATGCCGTTGGTGCATCGCTATTTATTATTGCTCTCAAATCTCTAATTGGTTTTATAGGTGATCTACAAGCTGGAATTCCTTTAGAAGTGCCATTGTTGCCTCTTATGTTGGTAGCAACTTTATTAGGAATGGCCGTTTCTACAAAATTGGCGAAAAAGCTAGATGGTGCAAGGTTACAAAAATTCTTTGCGTTTTTTACACTTGTTATTGCCATTTTCATAATATCAAAAGAGCTTATTTAACTCGGTTAAAGAAGTTTAAAAGCATATTGGCGATAGTGCCTAAGGCAGTTATAAGCGACTTTTAATTACAGTTAGTGACTAAACCTTGAGCCATTGTTGAGTATTGACTACAATGGCGCACTTTTTTTATGTCATGCCTGTAATTGATGTGACAAGTAGCGGAATTTTATATTATGAACGACAAAACTGATTTACCTGAATTACCAAATCATCTATCTATTAATCCTCGTAGCCCACATTACAATGCTGAAATTATTGAGCACCATATTGGCATTACTTTAAATGGCAAAGAGCGCAATGACGTTGAAGAGTATTGTATTAGTGAAGGTTGGGTAAAAGTAGCATCTGCTAAGGCACTTGACCGTCGTGGCCAACCATTGCTTATTAAAAAGACAGGTACAGTAGAAGCGTTTTATAAATAATTGAGCATTGTGCAAATTTAGAAAGCTTAATTGTTGATAAAGACAGAGGCAGTTTAAGTAAATGTTAGAAACGTTACTACAGTGTAATCGTGACTATAACGAACACGGTTACTTTGTTTTAAGAAATTATTTTACTGCCTCTGAAATTTCCTCACTCAGGGAAGTGGTTTTAAAATTCCACGACCGTTGGAAACTTGATAACGAAACGTTTTATAACGAAGAAGCGTTTAACTCATCTCTTATTACTGGTAGCCAGTATTTGGCTAGCAATGAGCGTGTTGTTCTATTTAACTTCATTAGTTGTTCCAAGCTTATGCAGGTGGTTAATACGGTTATTGAAAAAAAACCGGCGTTTATGAACACTCAGTTGTTTTTTAACCCTGTAAGGCCCGAACAAAAAGACTTCTGGCATCGAGATTGTCAGTATGATCATGATTTAGAGGGTCAACAAAAGGTCATACAAGAAACCCAAGTTGTGCATTTTAGAGTTCCTTTGTTTGATGAGCTGGGCATGGAGTTAGTACCTGGCAGCCATGCGCGCTGGGACAATGAGTTAGAGTTAAATGTTAGAGAAGAGCTCAATGGTCATCAAAGCCATGATGACTTACCTTTAGGCAAAAAAATCCCCTTAGCGGCTGGAGACTTGTTGGTATTTTCTGCTGATATGATCCATCGCGGTATATATGGGTTAGACAGACTTGCCTTAGATATTCTTGTATTTGACTCGTCAGCAGACTTTATTGATTACGTAGATGATGACTGTTTGCCAAATGAAACCTTGTTAGCGAAAATTGCCAACCCAGAAATTTTTGTAAACACACTAAAGCTAAAAAAGTTTGGTAGATAGGCATTACATCAGGCTTAAAAGATGTTTATAGTATTTGCCTTAATACTTCTTAGAAAAACTTAATTTGGTTACGCTATGGAAAGTTCATCATCAATTTCGGCTTCAACAAAAGCTCAAAACAAAACTAAAACTGCTGCACCCGCAACTCTGCTAATCATTAGGTTGAGCCTATTATTTGGGACCGTAATTTCGCTGTTTTTTGTGCCGTGGATATTAGTTTATGCCTGGCTGTTACCGCTACCAAACACAGTTCAAGCACAAGTTGATGAAGCAATAGGGCATGGCTTCGATGGCATGATTGTTTATGTTCAAAAGGGCACTGAGCCCGCCAAGTATTATACGGGAGGCTGGAAAGATAGAGCCAACAAAATCCCAGCTGATCCCAAATCACTTTTTAAGATTGCCAGTATCAGTAAGCTTTACGTAGCGGTTTCTATTGCAAAGCTTGCGAATGAAGGTCGCCTATCTATTGATACGCCTGTATCCGAGTATTTTCCTGAATTAGTAGGTCGAATTGAAAATCTAGAATCCATCACGATTAAAATGATGGCACAGCATCGAAGTGGCATTCCTAATTTTACAAACAATCCTGAGTTTTGGCTTGATCACCCTCATTCCACCGATGAAAGTTTACAATTTGCACTAGACTTACCAGCGAGTTTTGCGCCAAATGAAGGTTATGAATACTCGAATACTAACTATTTATTACTACGTAAAATAATCGAGCAAACGGTAGGCTACGATCATTATCAGTTTATAGTAGAAAGGATCATACAGCCTTTAGGACTTCAAAATACTTATGGTTCTATTAATGATGTTAATTTAGATGATGTGATGAGTGGCTACTACGTTGGTTATGAAGAAGACCAAAAAGCCCATGACTATGGCATGATGGCAACGGCTGAAGATGTTGGTATTTTTCTTCGAGCATTAAATGACGGCTCTGTGTTTGAAGATGGTGAAAGAGAACTATACGACCAACTATATGTTTATGAACATGGTGGACTTGTGATCGGCTATCAAAGTTATGCGGAATACCACAAAGATATAGATACGGTTGTTGTGCAGTTTATAAATACGACGGATTTTGAAGGTTACGAGTGGAATTTGTCTGAAATTACCATCAACCGAATTGTCAAAATACTAAAGAACCAGGCAAAGTCTGAAAACTGAAAACCAACTTTTAGAATTTAAGTTTAAACCTAGGCAAAGCCAAAATTTATAAAGGAATAAAATGTCGCTTCCTCCTTGCCCAAGCTGTAAGTCTGAATTTGTATATCAAGACCAGCAACACCTTGTGTGTCCTGAATGTAGTTATGAGTGGAACCCAGTTGAGTTAGCCGCTGAAGAAAAAATTGTTGTTAAAGATGCCAACGGCACGTTACTAAATGAAGGTGACAAAGTAACGGTGGCGAAAGACTTGAAAATAAAAGGCAGTTCTCAAGTGATAAAAGTCGGCACTAAAGCCATAGTTCGCCGAATTGTGGACGGTAAAGACCACCAACTTGATTGTAAAGTTGATGGTATTGGGGAAATGATGGTGACAGCAAAGTTTGTTAAGCGGGCCTAGCCACGTCGTTAGGCAGCTTAATTGAAATTAAGGCAGTCAACGCGATAAACACAAATGATATAATTAAGCAGTATTCTAGGCCATATTGTTGGTACACAAAGCCGGATAAAACGGTTCCGAGTAATCGGCCTAACGCATTAGCCATATAGTAAAAACCAACATCGAGCGACACACCATCCGCATCGGCCATGCTAACAATCAGATAGCTATGCAGTGACGAGTTAATGGCAAACAGAACCCCAAAAATTAGCAAACCAACGATTAAAGACACTTCAATCCACCAACCAAAGTGCAAGGCCAGAGCGATAGCCAGCGGTGAAACAGCTAAAAGAGAAGCCCACTTTACCGTTTGTTGTGCTGGCGATAATGGTTTGTTGGTTTTTATGAGTTTAGGTGCAAATGATTGAACTATGCCGTAGCCAATTACCCACAACGCTAAGAATCCGCCAACTTGCCAGTGATCCCAGTTAAAAATTTGTGAGAGAAAAACTGGCAGGGCAACGACAAACCAAACATCTCTAGCACCAAATAAAAAGAGGCGTGCCGCAGAGAGTATATTGATGGACGGGCTTTTAGAAAATATGTCGGTGAATTTGGGTTTTGTTTTGGCCTTACCTAAATCTTTTTTAAGCACAATCATGCTGAACAACCAAACCAAGGCTAATATGGTAGCCATAAATACCATTGAGCCTTTAAAGCCAAGTGTAGTAAGCAATACGCCTCCTAAGAAAAAGCCAATTCCTTTTAGCGCATTTTTAGAGCCTGTTAGAATCGCAACCCACTTAAACAAAGTATCTTCTTGGCCTTGTGCCACTAAAATTTTAATAGAGCTTTTTGCGCTCATTTTATTGAGATCTTTGGCGATACCAGAAAGCGCTTGGGCAGCCATAACATAAGCCACGGTTAACCAGCCACTTGGTACGGCAAGCATAAGCAATGCAACTACTTGCAAGGCTAAACCAATATTCATGGTTTTATTTAAGCCGAGCTTTGCACCAATCCAGCCGCCAACTAAATTAGTTACAACTCCAAATACCTCATAAAACAAAAACAGCATGGCAATACTTAATGGCGTATATCCTAACTGATGAAAATACAAAATCACGAGCATTCTTAATGCTCCGTCGGTCAGAGTAAACGCCCAGTAGTTGCCTGTTACTACTAGGTACTGTTTTATTTCGGAAGGTAAATTGGCTAGTCGTTGCATAAACTTATGTCTCGAGTAATTTTACAGGAATAGCAGATTTACTGACTAATGGAACGCGCGACTTTTAATGCTAGCTCTGCCGTTCGGTTAGCGTAACCCCATTCGTTGTCGTACCATGTATAAAGCTTAACTTGAGTACTGTTTACAACCATAGTGGACAGAGCGTCAACGATGCTTGAGCGAGGATCAGTTTTGTAATCTATCGATACAAGCGGCTTTGCTTCGTAACCTAAGATGCCCTTTAAATCGCCTTCAGCAGCCTCTTTCATCCAACCATTAATTTCTTCGCTGGTGGTTTCACGCTCTACTTCAAATACACAGTCGGTTAACGAGGCGTTTGCTAATGGAACACGCACGGCGTGACCATTTAATTTACCTTTTAATTCAGGAAAAATATGAGTAATAGCAGTTGCCGAGCCAGTAGTTGTAGGGATTAAACTCATGCCACATGCTCTTGCTCTACGTAAGTCTTTGTGCGGTGCATCTAAAATAGTTTGGGTATTGGTGATGTCATGAATTGTTGTCATTGAACCATGTTTGATACCAATCTTGTCTTGTAACACTTTCACTACAGGCGCTAGACAATTTGTGGTGCACGAAGCGGCTGTAACGATATCAAATTCATCACTTGAATAAAGGTGATCATTGACGCCCATCACCACATTCAGTACGCCGTCTTCTTTTACTGGAGCCGTCACTACAACCTTTTTAACACCTTGGTCAAAATAGCTTTGTAACAGGGCTTTAGTTTTCATTTTGCCAGAAGCTTCAATAACTAAATCACATTTAGACCAGTCCGTATCCGAGATGGTTTTATTTTGAGTTACGTTAATAACGTGGTCATCAATTTTGATAACGCCGTCACTAGCCGTTACTTCGTTTGGCCAAATACCATGAACGGAGTCATACTTTAATAAATGAGCTAAGGTTTCTGCGTCTCCGGCAGGATCGTTAATATGAATGACTTCAATATCTTGCCATCCGAATGCAGCGCGAAGTGTTAGGCGGCCCATACGACCAAAGCCATTAATACCTACTTTTATAGCCATATTTATCTCCAATATTTGTTCATTGATAGTTTATAAAGTGTGTTTATAACCGTTTTTTAAACAGCTAATAAAAAAGTAATTTAAGACGAAGTATCTAATCTAAGGTGCCGAACTTTAGGCACAGCACGTTTCAATTCGTGTTGGTCTGTCACCCATTAATGCGAGCCTTTTTTGTTCTGTTTTAACAAATACAGCATTGTTGTTCAGTGTGGTTAAAAGCACTTGTTGCATCCAGTCATCGAGGTCTTTGTTTATCGAATAGAACACCCATTGACGCTCTTTTCGCGTAGAAAGTAAGTTAACGTTTCTTAATTGCGCTAGGTGTCTTGATATTTTAGGCTGACTTTCTTCATCAAGCGCTACCATCAATTCACAAACGCATAATTCTTTTTCAAGCAAAATAAGTAATAGCGTTTTTAAACGTGTCTCGTCGGCCAATGCTTTATAAAAAGTAACGGGAGAATTATTTTTCATGTATATAATTAATTTGTTATATATGATATTTGTTATATGTTAGTTCGGTTATTTACAGAACGCAATCCTAAATTTTTTTAGTTTACTATTAATGTGTTATCGGTAACTATGATGTTGGTAAATTAGCCTCGATTAGACAAGGAATGTTAAATGTGTGTAACGACTTGTCTCAATATTAAAGAGCACCAACGGGCGGATCGTAAGCACTATTCTTCAAACTTAGGGCTGAGAGTGCACAGGGCAATGAGTTTTTTCAGCCGTTTGAGGTGAGCCTTGTTATCCGGTCGTTGAGTAATGGCAGACCTGATAATAAAACGCCAACATCATTTAGAATAAATAACAAAAAAGAGATATGTAATGTCATTAAAAGTGAGTCAGTTGGAAAAGCATTACCATAGTTTAATAGCCGTTAATGGTTTGTCATTTACTGTTGAACCTGGTGAGGTGTTTGCGTTGTTGGGCCCTAATGGAGCCGGCAAATCGTCTTTAGTAAAAATGCTAGTGGGTTTTACTCAGCCAGATGCGGGTACTATTCATTTATCCGATGGTAATGATCAATACAACTCGATACCTGCGCATTTACTTGGTTATTTGCCAGAAGATCGAGGTTTGTATCCGGAGAAAACGGTAAGGCAAAATTTGGCATTTTTCGCAACATTACATGGGGTTACTGCCAAGGACTTTGACGTTCGCTGCAACCATTGGTTAGCTAGATTTAACTTGTCTGATCGTATCGATGAGCAGCTGAAGTCATTGTCAAAAGGCAATCAACAAAAGGTCCAGCTTATATCGGCAGTGTTACATGAGCCTAAGTGGGTGATATTAGACGAGCCGTTTTCCGGACTTGATCCAATAAATCAAGAATTAGTTGTAAAGTTCTTAGCGGAATTGAAACAAAAGGGCATGACGGTTATTTTAAGCGCTCATCAAATGGCGATGGTTGAGAAATTGGCTGACCGAGTGCTCCTGTTAAATCAGGGACGAAGTGTTATTTACGGCAACTTAGAAGAAGTACTGTTAGCAAAACAGGAAAGCGTTATTCATGTTCGTTATCGCAATGACAAACCGATCGGAGCGTTAACGGCGCTTGAAAAAAACTATGTTGTTGAGCCAATAAAGTCAAACCAAATTAAAATCAAATTAAAAAATGACCAAACATTAAACGAACTGCTTCCGTCACTCGTTTCCTTGGGTGAAATTGTAGAGTTAAAAAATCAAGCTCAATCGTTACATACGATTTATTTAAATGCGGTTGAATCGCATAACTCTAGTTTTGCCAAATCTGAGACTCTATCAGAAGCGAAGATAGTTGCGGGGGAAAAAGCATGAGCACTCAAAAGTCACTCACGGCAACACAGGTATGGACAGTAGCAAAGTGGGAGTTCATGCATTTTTTCAAACTTAAGCAAGAAATTATCTCAAAGTTAATCATGCTGGCGGTAGGCGTCGTTATTTATATTTTTGTGATGAATAATCAACAGCTCGAACAAAGTTACACCATAGCGACTAATCAAACCTTTTCGTTAGGTTTAGAACAAACTAGTGACACAGGCACCGAAAGAGGGGATTTAACGACGCCGTTTAATTTTGTCCAAGTTGCAAATATCGACAAGGTTATAGATGGTCTGGGTGATGACAGTGAGTTTGATGCGGTACTCAAGTTTGACGCTGGAACGGTCACTTTAATTAGTGTCGAAAAAGAGACGTGGCAGACACAACTTACAATGCAGGTAACATCTAAATTACAACAGGAAAAGTTTAAGCAATTGCAATTAACGGATGTTCAGAAGCAAGGGTTAAGTAAACAAATAATTGTTGAACAGCAAATCCTTGATGATGTTATAAAAAACCAAGCTGATAAAAGTCAGAGTTTGACAGCCTTTGGAGTCCTGATTTTATTGTTTATAGGCATGTTTGGAATGTTTGGTCAGCTGTTTGTAAGTATCACTGGTGAAAAACAAAATCGCGTAACAGAGCAGTTAATGGCAACAATGACGCCTCAAACTTGGATTGATGGTAAGCTTACCGGACAAATTTTATTAGCTATTAAGACGATGATTGGCACGCTATTGTCTATCGTGCTTTCGATGTTGTTTTTCACTGTCGTTATTAAACAACAAAGTCTGGACTTAAACTTTGTGAATTGGTCATTACTACCTTGGTTTTTTGCGTTTGCGATATCAGGGTTAGCGATTTCTGCTGCTTTCATGGCTGCAATAGCTGCGGCTATTGATGATCCGAATCATAGCGGTAAAAGTGGTTTGATGATGCTCCCTGTTGCACCTATTGTGATAGCGTATTTCTTAATGGATGCACCAAATAGCCTACTAACAATAATTATGAGCTATTTACCAGTTACAGCATTTGCAGCAATGCCTGTGCGAATGTCGTTGGTTGATTTACCAGTTTGGGAGCCAATATTATCGTTAATCATAAGCATTGCATGTTTTTATTATTTACGAGTGTTTGCCGCACGAGTATTTAAAATGGGCATGAACATGTATGGCAAAGAGCCTAGCTTTAAAGAAATGTTCAAAGCAATATTGTGATTTACACTAAAAACTGAATATTAACCCCTAGTCTTATACTGCTAGGGGTTAAGTGCTCATTTAAAGTTGCTCAAATAACGGCATTGCCGCAAAAGCGCCTTTTGTTTGGCAGGTATATGCACCACATTTCGACGCAAAGTGAATGGCATTTATAATATAACTTTTATCTGCTATTGCTTGGATAATGGACTCACCTTGCTTTAAATGTTCCGCTAAATAAAAAAGAAATCCAGCGATAAAGCTATCTCCGGCTCCAGTTGTGTCTACTGCCGTAATATTGGGCACCGCCACTGTAGTGGTAAAGTTCTGAGTTAGTACTTGTACGGCCTCCGCACCATCAGTTATTACAATAACTTTTACGTCAAAGGACAAAATAACCTGTAAATACTCATCTAATTCTAAATTGTTCTGCTTGGCTAAGTATAAAGCTTCGTCTCTGCTCATTTTGACTATGTCGGAATACTTTATGCCTGCCTCTATTCGTTTTGGCAGAAGCGATAAATCCGGCCATAGTTGATGTCGCAAGTTAACATCAAAGCTTACTAAGACATTATTTTCCTTTGCATTAGAAAGCGTTAGCATTGTTGATTCATGCATATCATCCGTGGTCATGGTGTTAGAACACAAGTGGAAAATACCGATATTCGACCAATCAATAGACGCAATGTGACTTTGATTATATAAAGTATCGGCCGTGTTGTTTCGATAAAAGTTAAACGAGCGTTCACCGTCCGAGTCTAAATTGACCAACACAATAGCCGTGTTTGTATTATCTATAATTGCAGAGTTAGATGTATTTACACCATTACTTTGCAATTCATTTAACAGTACTTGCCCAAAGTGATCTGAGCTAAGGCCACCGGCAAAATAACTATCGCCGCCAAGCTTTGAATAAGCAACTGCAACGTTTGCTGGTGCGCCTCCGGCAAGCGGAGCATAGCTTATTGGTTGAGTGTTCAAAGGCAAGAAGTCAATTAACACTTCGCCGTAGCTTAATAGTGCAAGCATAGAATTTCCTTTAAAAAAAAGCCCATAAATGGGCTTATTTAATGTTTAGCAATTGTAAATTAGAACTCGTATTTAAATGATACGCTGCTTGTGCGACCATTTATTGTTCTAGCTCTAATAATGTCGTTTGCCGGTACAGTCGCTTCTTCTGCTTCTGTAATACCAACTGTATCAAACAAATTGTTTACATTTAACGACACACTAAATGTCTCAGATAGGTAATACTGAGCAAACAAGTTTACTTGAGTATAGCCGTCAAACTTAAGATCTAAGTTGTCTTGTGCATACGCGTCAGTTGTACCAATTAAACTAACGCCAGCCGTACCTTGTTCAAAGTTATAGCGAGTCATTAATGTATAAACGAAATCAGCTTGACGTCTAGGCGTATTGCCAACTAAGTCTGGATTAATGGCGTCTGCTGCTATTTCAGCATCTGTCCAAGTAATATTACCTTTAATATCCCAATCATTAATGTAATACGCGCCTTCAAACTCAATACCTGTTGCTTCGTATTTGCGGTCGAAAAACCTTTGGCTTGTTGCTTCAAAATTTTGCTCTTCCGTTTCTGCACGGAATAAAGTTGCAAATAATGACAGTGTATCTTGGCGATATCTAACACCTAGCTCAAATTGATCAACTTCGTCTACCGCGTCCTGTTTTGCTACTGAGCCGTCTGGGTTTATTTTACCAAATGCTAAACGATCAGCATTCGCTCTGCCGCCTCGACTGTTACTGGCAAAAATAGCCAAGTTGTCATCAATTTTATAGTTAGCACCAATTGAGTAAGACGTATAACTCCAATCGTAATTAACCGGCGAATAATTTGCATTATCAATCGAAGCTACATTCTGTTCTGGCACTGATATTACGCCATCTCGGTTCATATCTACCGTTGACACAACTGCGCCGGCGTAAAAGCCTGTCGCAGTACCACTATCTCGTCGCAAACTGAAATCTATGGTTAAATCATCAAACTGTGACGAAATAGCAACGTAAGGCGCACTAATATCATATTCGGTATCATAGTTTCGTTGACAACAGTTGCCCCAAAATGGAGTGCCGTAAGCATATAGGCCATTATCTGAATAACTGGTACCGTCAGCAGCTGCAACATTGACTAATGCCGCGTTATCGCCTTTGAGTTCCATCAAATATGAATTCCATAACCACGACATACTGATGTTTTGTAGTGCTTTATAGTAACCGAAGGTAATGTTGGTATCGTCGATAGTTTTTGTTAATTTAAAGTCATTAACGTAAGAATCGAAATTATTCATTTCAACATCAAAAGTGTGGATTCTCATTAGGTTGCTGTCACCGAATGCCTCTCCAGCAGAAGGACCGTTTGCATAACTTAAAGTTGCACCTGGACCCGCAATGCTTTCCGCAATAGCTGAAGAATCACCAACCTCAGCTGGAAATGGAGATAGGAAGCCACCTGACACATTTGACTTTCTAAATCGATTTTCAACGGACCAGTCATTATCTAAGTCAAAAGCCGCTTCAAAACCTATTGAGTCAACTAAAGGGCTCATTCCGCTACGCATGTCGCCACGTCTAATTTGACCATCGGCACCCAAAGATAAAGTAGATAAGAAGTAGGCTGAATGAGGCGTATCTGAATTTGAATCGAAGCCCGGTAAGGAGTCGCCATTTGATTTCATTGGCATCGGTAAATAACCAATTGTATTATCATCTAAGTGTTTGTAATAAAGGCGAACATAACCCTTACTAAACTCTTTTGTTAAATTGGCTTTTATTTGACCGCCTTTGTTTGCAGTATAGCCAGGATCTCGAGGACCTTCTCCTTGGCGTAAAAAGCCGCCAACATGAAAGTACAGGGAATCGCTAATTTCACCACCGTACTCGAAGTCAGTTCGAAGGCTGTCGTAATCTAAGCCAAAGGTCGTTGAAACGCTGCCACCTTCATCCTGACCTGTTTTACTTATGATATTGATAATTCCGCCTGGGGCATTACTTGCAAGAGTTGACGCTGAACCACCACGAATTGATTCAACACTTTTCATTGTACTGTCGAGTCTAAGGAAAATGTCAGCGTTACCAAATGCAACATCACCGAATTGCATGATTGGCAAACCATCTTCTTGAAGTTGTAAGAACTTTGCACCACCTGATGCAACCGGTAAACCGCGAACCGCGATGTTGGCATTGCCGTCACCACCAGTAGATTCTGAGCGAATACCAGGAATAGCTCTAAATGCTTCTGCAGTGCTTCGCGGGGTAGTTACTTCAATTTGTTCATTGGAGAAACTACTTACAGAAACGGTTGAGGACATAACCGTGGTTTTTCGTGGTACACCTGTGACCATGATACGTTCGAAGTCCAAACCTTTCTTTTCAGCTTTTTCTGCCGATGAGTCAGTGTCCTCAGCAGCATATAAATTTGAACATACAGCAAGAGCAAGTGTGCTCAACATAAATTTTTTGTAAGAAACCTGTTTCATTTCTTTCCCCTTTACTTAAGAGTATTTGATTGTCTATTTGTAGACTATTTATAGTTATATTGTTATTAAAAATTAAATAAGCGATTAACTTAATCGATTAAGAATATTATTGGTGCAAAAATTAGCCATTGCAAGTATTTTTTTATCTTGTTGTTTAAACAGCTGTTTTATTCTTTATTGGATCAAATATTAAGTTGTAAATTGCAGCAAAAACGAGCAACGCAGCAAATCCCGTTGCTAAATAAAAGCCATAGGAAACGTGACCCATAATGTCACTCACAATACCCATTAGTAGTGGTGCAAGAGCAGCAGAGACTGCGGTAAAGAACAATATTACACCAGCAACAGCGCCGTGTTTTGCCGCTGGAAAGCAACTAATGCCTTTTGAATTAAGCGTAGGGTAAATCATCGACATGAATAAGCCAGACAAAGGGAGTAAAATTACAGCGAGTTCGACGCCCCAAATTGCAGTGCCGAGATAGCATAAGAACACAGCAAGAGAGAACCAAAACATGACATGTTGCCATTTAAAATGTTTTAACATCCATGCACCTAAAAAGCGCCCACCGGCTCTTAATGCAAAAAATATTGTTAGTGCGTAAGTTGACAACCAAACTAGTGAGCCTGTGTAATCTGCTAAAAGCGTTGGCATCCAAACATAAATCGCCACCTCGGTTGCGACGTAGAGGGCAATAGCGAGAGAAAAGCCTAACGCATAAGGGTCTTTAATTAGTTTCATTGAGCGTTTGAGGTTTATCTTTCCTTCTGCGCTTTTTTGCGTTATTGGGTATTTAGTTCTTAATGCAGCCAAACAGAGTAGGGCGCAAATTACACCAGCGCATATGTATAAATATTTCCAAGACATACCACTGATCAGTAAGTAGCTAACTATCGCTGGGCCAACCATAGCGCCGACACCGAAGTAGCCCTCAACCGTATTCATTGTTGAAGTATGCTCTTTGTGGTTTGCTGAAATATCGCCAATTAATGCAATCGCACCCGTTTTAAACAAGCCTATCGCAATACCAATCAGAGCTAAAAGCGATAAGAAATAGTAGAAGGAACTACCAATTGAAAACAAAAAGCAGGCAACAGAAAATAATAATAGTCCGCTAACTATAGTTGCTTTTCGGCCCCATTTGTCGGCAAGAAATCCCAAAAAAAGTCCACTAATAGCTATAAATATCATTGGGATATAATGGAAGGCACTTGCTTGGGATAAGCTTAGTTCATAGGTTTTAATGAGTTCAGGAATGATTACGCCAACAGCGTCAGATGTCATAGCAAACACAAAAAACATCATATAGGTAAGTATTTTTATTTGTGTTACCACAGTATCACTCGGCGACGCCAGACCTGCTGTTAAGCCTTTAGTTTGGTTCATAAGTTTGTCCGTGTTGATTATTTGATATTAACGTTGCCCATCTCTGTCAGTTATTAATTAACTAATCCGGCGGGCTTTATATTTTTAGTCTAGTTTATGTAAAGCAACTTCAATATCTCAAAATATATAAAATATTCTTGATAAAAGTTGCATTGTATATAACATACAACTTAATCGATTAAGACGCAATTCAAACTTTATGGTTAAATTATGAAAAATAATGTTCAGCTCATAACATATGTAGACAGGATTACCGGCTCTGGTGTTGAATCACTCACTAGTCTTTTGAATAATCAATTGGTTAATTTATTTTCTGGGGTGCATTTACTACCGTTTTATTATCCGATAGATGGCAGTGACGCAGGGTTTGATCCTATCGACCACACTCAAGTAGATAGTCGTTTAGGCAATTGGCAAGACGTTAAGAAGTTAGGCCAAAAGTCTGAGTTAATGGCCGATTTAATTGTTAATCATATGTCAGCTCAGTCTCGGGAATTTAAAGATGTTTTAAAAAACGGAAAGTCGTCTCCATATTGGGATTTGTTCTTAACTAAAGATAAAGTCTTTCCAAATGGGTTGAATGAATCTGATAAGGCGAAAATTTATCGTCCAAGACCTGGAAGTTGTTTTACAAAATTCGAATTGCCTAACGATGAAGATGAATTGTTTTGGACCACATTTACAGATAACCAAATCGATATTGATGTTACTTCACCTATTGGGCAGCAATATTTGGCCAAAATTTTACAGACGTTTGCTGACAACAAGATAAAAATTATTCGTTTAGATGCAGCTGGTTACGCTATTAAGAAAGCGGGGACGAGTTGCTTTATGTTAGATGATACCTTTGAATTTATTGACCAACTATCTAAACAAGCAAATAAGCTTGGTATCGAAACGTTGGTGGAAATTCACTCTTATTATCAAACACAAATAGAAATTGCGAAGCGAGTCGACAAAGTCTATGATTTCGCGCTACCTCCACTTGTTTTGCATAGTTTGTTTAGTAAAGACTTTTCGGCACTTAATAAGTGGTTATCTATTTCACCTAAAAATTGCATAACAGTGCTGGATACTCACGACGGTATCGGTATCATTGATGTAGGGCCAATGGATGGAAAAGCAGGTCTTTTGACTAACATTGAAATTGATAATTTGGTTGAAACCATCCATAAAAACAGCTCAGGTGAGAGTAAATTAGCAACGGGTGCTGCAGCAAGTAATGTTGACTTATATCAGGTCAATTGTACCTATTACGATGCGTTGGCTAAAAATGACTTTGACTATTTGGTTGCTAGGGCTATTCAATTTTTTGCGCCGGGCACACCTCAAGTTTATTATGCTGGTTTGTTCGCCGAAACGAATGATTTGGAATTGCTTGCGAGAACAAATGTAGGTCGTGATATTAACCGACCTTATTTGGATGTCGCACATATTGAGCAAGCGTTAGAAAAACCATTTACCCGAGCTATGGTTGAGCTGATTTCAATTCGAAACAACAATGAAGCTTTTAACGGGGACTTTTCAATTGAATCAAATGGTCCAACGCTAAAAATGGTATGGCATGATGAGGCAAACAGGGCGACCTTGCTTGTCGACCTAGAGGCTCGGGCGGCATCGATTGAAACAGAACAGTTTGATGCTCAGGGTACTAGAGATACGAAGTTAGTTCGCTTAGAAAGCTTATTAGGCCACTAATCAAACTATAAAATTATGATCAGGTAAGGTAAAACGTAGTAATGGCTGAACAAAAAGTATGGACATTAAAAAGTATTGCGAAAGAGCTTGGCGTTTCAAACGCGACAGTTTCAAATGCGTTTAACCGACCTGATCAATTATCGAAGAAGCGTCGTGAAGAAATATTAGCTTCATGTAAAAAGCTAGGTTACTCCGGGCCAAACAAGGCTGCACAATCATTACGAAGTGGGCGCTCGAATATAGTAGCGTTAGTTTTACCTGACAGTGTTGAATATATGATTTCAGACCCTGTGGCTAGCAAGTTTGTTAAAGGTGTTGCATCGGTACTCGAAAAGCACAGTATAAATTTATTGCTATTTTCCGGAGCATCAAAAAGTATTAATGAGGTCTCTGATTTTGTGGATGGCTTTATTTGTTATGGTCGTCCACGCAATACCAAATTGGTAGAACAGTTAAAAGTCACCTCAAAAAAAGTCGTAACTGCAGATTTTGATATAGATAGAAAAGCATCGGTTGGGATTGACAATGAACAAGCTGCCTATGATATTGCAATGCTCGCGCTGAAATCGAAAGATGATGATGTTGCGATACTGGGGTTGCGATTATTAGACGCCAATTTAACTTGTCGTGTTTATAACTTCGCAAACTTTGACTATGATGGTTCGATTGCTCATGAGCGTTTAAAAGGTTATCACCGCGCTATTGATGAGTGCGGCGTTATACTCAGATCGGATCGAATTTGGAATATACCGGAAAGTAACAACCATTATGCGTTAATTGCTGCTAGAGAAGCGCTTACCTCTGTACCAAGACCCAACGTGTTGTTGTGTATGAGTGATTTAATAGCATTGGCCGCCCTTGAAGAAATACATTCCATGGGGCTTAAAATCCCGGAAGATATTCGTATTGTTGGTTTTGACGGTATTTATGAGGCTTCTCGTTCAAATCCACCATTAAGCACGGTACACCAGAATAATGAAGAAAAAGGCAGCAGTGCAGCAGAGTTATTCATAGCTCGTGCAACCGATAGAGTGGTCATTCCTTACGAGCTAGAAAAACGTAAAAGTTGTTGATATTGTTTTCTACTTCGACTTGTTAGTATAATCTTGAAAATAAAAGCATTACTAACAAGGACGATCCTCAATGGACATGACAAACCCAACCAAAAACAGCAATTCTAAAAATAAATTTTTCAAATCAATTTCATTCAAAAAAGTGTTACCAGTTCTTGCAATAGTAATAGGTGTGTTTAATTCATACTTTATTGTTATAGAAGGGCATGTTGGCGTTGTTAAACGTTTTGGCGAAGCCATGCACCAAGAAAACCCAGGGCTGCATTTTAAAATTCCATTTATTGAAACCGTTGAAAACATTGAAGTAAGAACCCGCAAAAACGCTGAAAAAATGGCTTCGAGCACAAAAGAGCAAATGCCAGTCACCATTGAAGTATCAGTAAACTGGACGGTAAACAAAGAAGCTGCACTTGACCTGTTTAAACGTTATGGTGGCTTAACGCAATTTGAGCAACGTATTTTAGATCCACGTTTCCGCTCTGCAACCAAGGATACAATTCCACAGTTTGAAGCTGAACAGTTAATTCAAGACCGAGCATCTGCAATTCAAGGCATTGAACGTCGCTTAGCTGAAGAAATGGAAGGTTTTCCTGTCATTGTTGATAACATACAAATAGAAAATATCGTGTTGCCTACTAAGTACATTAATTCGATAGAAATTAAACAAACAGAAAAGAACTTAGCGGCCGCAGAAGAGCACAAGCTTGAGCGTCAACGTCTAGAAGCGTTACGTGCAGTAAATACCGCAGATGCTAAAGCAAAGGGCATTTTAAAAGTAGCAGAAGCAGAAGCACAATCGATTTTACTGAAAGGTAAAGCCGAGGCACAAGCTATTGAAGCAAAAGCTAAAGCACTTAAAAACAACCCACTAATTGTTAAGTTGACCGAAGCCCAAGCTTGGGACGGAAAGCTGCCTTCAACTATGATGGGTGAGGGCGCGATGCCAATTATGGATTTAAGAAACAAAGACGGGCAATAATGTAATGCCGAGACTAACTTCTGTTGTACTTGCGTTTTTAACAATTTTAATAGCTTCTTGTACGACAGAGGTTAGCCTCAATAAGAAAGTAGAACCAGCTAATAAAGATGAAAATTTATTGGTAACAGACATAACTTTCAACAAGCATTCAAATAATGAAAAAGATAATAACAACGTCACACAAATTTTAATTTCGTTTAATCAAGAAATTGCGATTCCTGGCTCTGTTCCAGTAAATAGTCAGCTTCGGTCTATTATTACGTCAAACATCCCAAAAGAGCAGTGTAATTGGCATTTTGTCACACTGACTCAACTATCATGCAGACTCTTATTCCCACTGACTCCACAAACTGAGTTTTCAGTTGCAGTACAGCCTTCTTTTTCAGCACTTGGACAATCGTTAAAAAAAGAGTTTGTCGCGAAGTTTATATCGGGCTTACCAAACTTTAAATTTGAACCAAACGGTAAATGGAATGACTTTCCCTCAAGCATATCTTTGATTGAAAGTAAGCCGTATGGAGTTTTTGGTAAAATGTCTGATATCAAAAAATCAGAGCAAGAAGAGCTTGTAGATAAGCTTGTACAGTCTATACGCCTTAAAACACCAAGTGGAAACTTAGAATCCGTCATAGTTAAAATTCATGATGATTCGTGGCAAAAAAAGCACAGTCTTTATTTTGAACCGTCAGAAGGTGAAAAGGAAGTACTTGCGCAAGCAGGGCGAGAGGAAGGCGAATATGAATTGGTATTACCTGCGGGTTCAAAATTGTCAGCGTCGTCATTAGCCATTGTTGAAGATGTCACACTTTTTACATTCTCTTATCGGAAAGAACTTACATTTTTAGGCTTTTATTGCCTTTCTGGCTATAACTTTTGGACCTATATACCGATTGTAGTGAACGAAAGTGGTGTATTACCCTGCCGACCAGAAAGAGTAGCGCTAGCCTTTAATGGAATACTTTACGAAAACGCTTACGGACGAAACTCAAGAAAAGCCTTGGATTTAGATTGGCTAACAGGTGGTGAAGCAACAAATAGGTTTGTTAGGAATTTCCAAGGGCGTGGAATGCACAGTATGAGTCTAGAGGGCAATACGCAGTACCAGTTGAATTTAGAAAAAGTGACATCGCTAGAGGGTAAAAAAATCATAAACCCTCAAACAATTAATTTCAAAACTGAACATGCAACACCTATTTGGGAGTTCGATGATGCGGCCGGTACAGTCGTCGAAAATAGAAACAAAAGCCAGTCAGGTCCTTTACTGCATAGAAAAAATGTAGAGCTTATAAAATACCAATCTAGAGTTATTAAATCAGCCGAATCATTACTTGCTTTCCTAAATGGGACGGTTAGTGAAAAACGCTTTGAGGGAACTTTCAAATCTATTGAGGCGCCAACAGGGGTTGAGAATTCATGGTTTAAGCAACCGGTTCCATTTTTGTCTGAACTACATAACTCGAGTGGGCTTGTAGAAGTCACTCTTTCAGGAAAGAGTGCTGGCTGGGATAGCGCTATTTTAAGTGACAAGATACGAAAACATATTCTGCAGTCTGCTGACTTTAATATTTCGATTTGGCGTGATCATAATTTGTTTGTAAAGGTTTCTGATTGGAGTGGCGAATCCATCATGAATGCATCTGTATCGCTTGTATGCAGTTTGTCCGACTCTGTAAAAAGTTTGGGAAAAACAGATAAAAATGGCTCACTATGGTTAGAACATGAAGAGTTAAGAAACAAACTATCGGAAAACTGCTGGTTATGGGTCGAAAAAAAGCATCAAAAAGCGGCGTCACAATTACCAGAGCCAAGCAATAACGCGATTTCAATAATAAAAGCACAGGCATGGAGTACTCAGCCTGTTTACTTGCCAGGTGACACAGTTTTTATAAACTTTATTTCTAGAGTTCGCACAGAAAATGGACTAAAACCTCTTAACAGCTTTGATGATTACGTCGTTGTTTTGAAGCCGGATGGCCGAGATATTGAATATGTTTTACAAATGGAGAAGCCAACAAAAGAAGGTTTTTCATCGACTCGTTTTGATCTTAGTTTGGACCTTAACTCAGATGTTCAGTTAGGGAATTATTCTTTTTATATCGTGCACACTTCATCAGGGTTAGAGAAAAAGATTGGCGAGTTTTATGTCGGTGAGTTTACCCCGCCTGAATTTGAGTTTGATGTTGAAAACCTAGATGTTGCTTATAAAGGTGAAGCACCGTTCGTGAATATAAAAGCAAGACGAATGAACGGTGGCAGACTTTCCAATGCTAAAGCAACAGTTAAATATCATTTTTCTCGAAGTTATGACGTACCCAAACATTGGCCTCGAGGCTATGAGTTTATTTCCTGGCAAGACTATGACAAAAATGACACAAGTTCATCTCAAAGTGGTGTAATAGATTTAGAGTTGGACTCTTCAGGTCAAGGTAAAGCGACTATGCCAATAGTCCGTAGCTCTTTGCCAATGGCGAAGATAAACTTTAATACGATAGTGATTTCTAAGTCAGGGGAGTCGCAATATAAAGGCAGTAGCGCGCGATATTTTTCAAGAGAGCACTATATTGGAACTAAATTTAACCAAGATACACAAACACTGAATGTAGTTGCTGTTGATAAGTTTGGAAAAAGCGTCAACGACCTAAACGTATTAGTAGAAGTTTACCCAAGAAGTAATGAAGAACCGGCTAAAAAAGACTTAATAACCTCATGTCGACTATCTAAACTACCCAGCTCTTGTGATCTTAACGCATTAAATATTACTGATACAGACACAGCTCAAAGCTACACAATACTTTTAAAAAGTGATAACGATTCGGTGACATGGTATCGCTCTATTAATGTTCAATCCAACGTCAATATTGATACGGAACGTCAATTGTTAAAATTTGAATTTGAGTCTCTAAAGACGGAACTAATAGCAGGACAAAGAGCTGAACTGATATTAAGTTCGGATGTTGAGGGTTTAGCAACGTTTATTGTCCAAGCAGGCACAAAAAGTTCATTGGTTTATAAACGGTTACATAAAGGACAAAACAAAGTTTCTTTTGATGTCACTCAAGCGTGGTTACCCTATGCTCGAGTCTATGCATTTTTAGCGGTAGGGCACGCTACAATTAAAGAGAAAGTAGCGAGTTTGTTAAGTGCAGAAACGGACGAAGCCGATAAAAACATGGTGAAAAATAAGCTAAATCGCCAACGACTGTTAAATACTTCTATTCAAATTGAAACTCGTAGCAACAATGCAGAGCATGAGTTAAATATAGCGTTAGTAGACAATACTGGCATACCAATTATTGATGAAGTCAGGGCCGGAGAACAAATTAAAATATCTCTTACTTCGACACTCGATGCTGATGCACAAGTTTGGTTGGTCAATGATGCTTTACTTCCCATGCTCCAAAAGCAAAATTCGAGCTATGATTTTGCTCAAGACTTATGGCGTCATTGGGGGTTTGATAGGTCAGTACAAATCACTTCATTAAGTGACAACTTGGTGTTTGATGACGCAACTTTGAACCCGACAGGAAAAAATAGCGTTCAGAGAAGAAACCGGGTACCACCACCTCCAGCCCAAGCCGCTGGTATGTCCGCTTCATTTAATTTTCCTAGCATTGATATTCAAGATGAAAAAAATATCGATATGTCTCAGTCAGTATTTGTAAAATCTCAAAGGCTTATTGCGGGTGAAGTAAAAACTATAAATGTACAACTGCCTAGTCTAATAGGTCGTTGGAAAATTATGGTACTAAGTGCACAAAATGATCATGTGCGCCTTGATAACAAAGTCTTAAAAACCGTACAAGATATAGAATATAGTTTACAAGCGCCGAAAAGTATTTATGAAAATGACCAAGGTGTGCTGTCTATAGAACAGATCAATAAAACCAATTCAGCAGTGACCGACACAATTACTTTATGGCTAGATAATGAACCATTTAAAAGCTTCGTTGTATCTTTACGGCCTGATGAGCAAAGTAAACGTGTTATCGAAATGCCGAACTTAGCGCCTGGTATCTATCAGTTTGTACTGGTTAGCAAAAGGCAAAGTAGCTTTGCAACACGACAAACGGTTTTAGTAAAAAGTAGTGAAATCGACAGTACAAAGCGTTTCATATTAGACAGTACGCAAAACAAAATTGTTGTACCGTTAGAGACAGAAACTCAACACATGATATTGTCGGCGTCGCCAATCTCAGAAGTTGGCCCAGATTGGTTAGGGCTATCAAACTTTAATAGAAATTATACCCATCAATGTTGGGAGCAAAATATTTCCCGTGCGGTGTTATATAGCAACAACGCTTACGCTAGAGAAATGTGGCCAGAAGGTAAAGCTATTTTAAATAAGCAGATCAATAGCTTCGTTAACCCTTATGCCTCAGAAGGCCTGTTTTCCTATTTCCCTAATCAAAACCCAGATTTGTTTTTGGGCATGTACACTTATCTAGTTTTGGGGTGGTTAAAAAACACCGATATTGATTTTCCGTTTGATGAGTCAGTATTTTCTAAAGCGTCGGAACGACTTAATCAGACTGATTCTATTTACACCATGTTTAACAAAGGGACCAGTTCTTTAAACACCGTAAAGAGTATGTTTTTATTAGCACAAGCTGAAAATAGCCAAATAGATCTTCAAGAAGCGTTAATAGAAAGGCAGAGTTTGGGCGCTTCGGAACCGTTCGCAACTGTGCTTCAAGCGTTGGCGCTCAAAAAGTTAGGTGCAGATAGGACTACTTATATAAATGAAATAAAAGCGCTTAGTCACAATCGTTACGTTGATACACACCAGAATATTTTTAATGAAAATAGTCAGAAGTGTTTTATGGCGATGGTTTACGACAAGACAGATCCCGAAAAGGCTGCACTGGAATTAGAACTTCTATTGGAGCAACAAAAAAGTGGACACTTCGGCTCTACATTTGCGAATGCTGTGTGTAGTCAGTTATTCAAAGGTAAAACAGGAATTAGAGAGTATCAGTCGATAGATTATAAAGTGGATGTATCAAAACAGAGCGAAGTAGGTGGCAGTATATTAAGTTTTGATCTCAAGGCGGTTCTGGAAAAAGAAGGCCACACTTATCAGAACAATACTCAGAACAACAATGTTGCTTTGGAGTTGCGCTATAAAAAGAAACTAACAGACATAACTCAGCATCAGCAAGGAATGAGTTTATCTAAAGAATATTTTGTTTATAACAGTGGCGAGTGGATAAAACTCTCTGATCCGATGTTGGTCAAAGTTGGCGATATCGTAAAAGTAGAAATAGACCTTAGCTCTCCGATTGAACGCTCGCAAGTTTCTATGGTTGATAGCGTACCAGCAGGATTTGAGCCCATTAACCCAGACTATGATAATCAGTTTTACCGTGATAGCCGAGACTCTGGCTGGTTTGCATCAAATCAATTAGAGTTTAGGAATGGACAGGCTTTTGCTTACTTGAAAACGCTAACGACTAAGCCTACGTCATTAATATATTTTAATAGAGTACGTCATTCAGGGATCTTTAACATAGGTCCAGCGTCCGCGGAAACTATGTACCGTAATGATGTTAACGCAAACACGTCTAGTAAAACTATAAGAATAGAACCATGAAAAAAGTAATAGTGCGTAATCATTGTACAGTTTTAACCTTAATGGTTTTGTTACTACTTTCTTTTTCAAGCCAGGCTGTGTTTATGAATGCCCAAGCTTACCAGCAGTTGAGTAAAGAGGAGCTCGAACATCTATCAACCTTATCTCCAACATTACTATCACAACTTCGTTTTGTTCCAGAAGCCATACTCACACACCCAAAAAGCAGCGTAAAAGTGCTGACTAAATACAAATATTTCGGTAATGGCAATGACATATCAAAAGTGGTTCAGGCTGCCATTGTTGATAATGAAAAAGTGATTTGGCAAGGGCAGGGCCTCTATACAGATGTTGTTTTTTCGAAAAATGGCAACTCTATATTGGTTGCTGAAATATCATCAACTCAACGCACTTTTTATACTTACAAACTAGGAGACAAAAAGGTCTCTGAAAAACAGGTTTTGTTCCCAGAGTCTATCGAAATAACATTCCACTACCATGGCCATACTCAGTTTTTAATTAGTGATGATGCTCAGTATTTATTGTCTTTTAGAGCAAAAGTAGATGATGGCATACGTGATATAAAATTATGTAGCTTGGATGATTCTTCGTCGAAGCGTTTAGATGAAACGTTATGTTGGTCTTACGACGATGCTTTATCAGAATCTTTAAATGGTTATGCGGTTAGCCATCTATGGCTAGGCGATAACAATGAGGTCTATACTGTTTCCTATAAAAACCACTACTACGAAGCGGTTTTGGATGGAAAAACGAAATATCAGACTAACTCCTTTGGCGTATTATCTAAAATCAAAAATGGCAGGGTAACTTGGCAGTCAAAACTTTCACCAGAAGTTAACTGGGAGTCAGTTGGAGGTGAAGGTTATGGTGATTTAATCATTTTAAAAACGAGAGACTCTATAAGCGTATACAATCAGCTTAATGGTGAGCAATTATGGTCTGCGGGTGTCAACAGTTTTAAGCGTCCATTAGCGCCGTTATACAAGGCATACATTGAGAATGGAGTATTGATAATGCCAAGTAAAAATGGCGTCGATCGTTCGGTAAAACACTTAGATGAGTTAACTACTAACGCGCATTAGGTGCAGCGCGTTCCAGCCTACAAAAATCGCAATAGAATAGCTAAGTAGTGTACCTAACATCATATATTCTGTTAGCTTCATGTCGGTATTTTTTGTTAAATCACCAAAGCGAAATATGGTTTTCGCAGCCACTAAAAAAGCGATACCAGCAAACTGACCCATAAAAATAAATGAAATGGTTAGACACCGTTCTAGGTAACCTATCCATGCGCCTGCCGCCTCTAAGCCTTTATCGCCAGCTTCTTCAGCTAAATGCTGCGTGTGTTTGTTTAGGGCCAAACTAATGAGTACAGAGGCCGGTTTGCAAACCAATAAATAGGCCGCGGCAAAAATGATATTGCTGATTGTAAGTAGGTTATCAAAAGAGTTACTTAGTTGTTCAAAAGTGATGTCAGATACAACAAACCCAACGCATAAAATAACCAAGATATGAATTAGCTGGTCGATAAGGAACGAAGTTAACGTTGCCGGTTGATGCGACTTCCAAAGATCAGTTAAAAAGTGTGTTGTTGCAATAACTAGCCCTACTAATAAGGCCGTAAATAAAGACATGTCACTCACTATCGCGGCCAATATGCTTAGGGCTAGGTGAATAACGGTGTGCTTATGCAAACCTGCTGACGAAACATGATTGGCATTGCGACAATCAACCCACGCCTTTGGCTGTAAGTAAAAGTCACCGATAAAATGTGCGAGTAATAAAAAAACAAACAAATCCATTTCTGATCCAGCCTAACTAGTCCAATAACTCATTTATGTAATTCACATAGTCTCTCACTAAATGTGCGCCCATGCTACTCAACCGGTTACTAATGTTTTGCCGGCTAGTTCCCATCAACTCTGCTAGATGTTTGTGTTCAGGAAAGTCATTATTTATATAAGTTAGTAGCAAATTAGCTTGTGACTTAGTTAAATTGTTTAATGATTGATTAAAAAACTGGTTGAGTAATTTAAACCCTTCAGGAGAAAGGTTAGACGATTGCTTTTTTACTTGAGAAGAATCTGTACTAGTAACGAACTGTAGCAATAAGTCACCACGGTTAGCGTTATCTAAGCCATGTCCAGATGCGACATAAACTGGACCTGATGAGGTACTTGGTAAGTCATTAAATGAATCATAAGGGCCAAACGCAAGCGATAAGGTACATGGAATATTTAGTTTAAATCGTAATGCGCTTGTCAGTGCAAATTTTGGTTTTAAATAATGAAGCTGAAACTCATCACCGCGATATATATCCCCACTGGCATTGCTTTTTTTATATTCGGTTAATATAAGTTTCTTTAGCGTTTCTATCGTTTGTGAATATTGACGACTGGACATTTTACTAGAATGAACGACGTCACCGGTTAACACTGCAATCATATTTAATCACCTCTGTGGCAACTATATAAGGTTGCAAACTTAAAGGCAATTAAATTTGATTGCTTTTTAAAATGCAACCGTATAGGGTTGCATTTATTGAAAGACTAAGACGATTATTTGACTTTTATTTAGCTTTTTTCTGCCATGCGAACTGTTCAAATGGCTTGTCAACAGGCGTGTTCGCAATATGGTTGGTGTAGTTACTAATTACTTTTTGTGAAACACCTAAAATGATCTCTAGCACTTGACGCTCGCCATAACCAGCATCATAAAACGCCTTTAACGACTCTTCAGAAACACGGCCGCGCTCTCTAACAATTTCTAGTGTCATGTCTAATAAAGCTTGCAGTTTAGCCGATGGTAATGGCTGTTCATTACGTAATGCGTCAATTAGTTGTTGGTCTACTTTCATCGAGTGAGCAATGCCGGTATGAGCTGGAACACAGTATGTACAGCCATGTTCAACGTTAATACCTTGCCAAACAACGGTTAATTCTTCCGCGTCAAATGACGTGTTTACAAACAACTCATGCATTTGTTGGTATGCGTCCAAGGTGCTAGGTGCGCTAGCCAATACACCATGTAGGTTTGGTAGCATGCCATAGGCATCAATAGACTTTTGAATTAAAGGTTTGCTATCAGCAGGGGCAGACTCAAGAGATTGTATTGTTAATCGTGTCATTTCATGTTCCTTAACTTAATTGTACCGGTTGGTATGAAATGAATTGTACCGATCGGTATTTTCAAGTCAAGCATAGAATTAATGAGACTATTTGTTAATTTTTTTGATATGAAACACCAGCAAGGACATTATCAACAACGCATGATAATTCTGCGAGTGTTGCGCCTGAACGAGCCATTGATGCTGTGCCTTTTAACACGGTATACAAGGTCAATGCTATATTATTGGCGTTCTTATCTAGACCTTGCTTGATTGATTGCGCATCTGTGGTTAGCAAGTCGATTAATACATTTTGGGGTAACGCATCTAACTCTCGTAACTGCTGCGCCGCAGATTCTGGAATATCGCCGCCAGCGAGCTCAGATTGGCAAAGTACTAAATAACAACCTTTAGGGTGTTTTGGCTCACATTGCATAGCGATAATTGAATAGAGATAATTTTTAAGACGCTGAATAATATCAACGTTTGGCTCATACAAAAAACGTAAATGAGGCTTCACTTTTTGTTCCACATAATAAGAAGTCGACTTAACAAAAAGATCTTCTTTATTGCCAAAAGTACTATACATACTGGGTTTGTTAATACCCATACTTTCAGTTAAAGCAGACAAAGAGGCGCCAACATAGCCTTTACTCCAAAAAACATGCATAGCGGCTTCAAGTGCCTCTAACTCGCTAAATGATTTTTTTCGTCCGCTTGTCATTTGTGGTTAACCTTAAAATTTGTAAACCGTTATATTGTACCTATCAGTATGTAATCTTCAAGTTGGTATTATTTGGTAGAAAATTTTAAGTATCACAATTTGGAAATATCTTATGCTTATTGGTTGATATAGATCGCTATTCCATAACTATAAAAAATGTATAATGCTGAAAATTAGATTGAAACAAATATTCAAGGATAACTTATGTCGAACTGTTTACACTTGGCAATTCCCGCAGGTAACTTGTCAGTAGCGAAGAAATTTTATTGTGACATCTTGGGCTGTAAAACGGGTAATTTTGAAGAAGGTCGTTGGGTTGATATCGACTTTTGGGGTAACGAACTTACGTTACATGAAAGTAAAGAAAGATTGCCTACGGTTCGTCACGATGTAGATATGGGCGCGGTGGCCGTTCCGCATTTTGGTATTCACTTAAAAGAAGACGAATTTCAAGCTTTAAAGCAACGCATTGAAAGTGCTGGGCTTGAGTATTTAGATAAGCCTTATCGTCGTTTTGTTGGTGATGAGTATGAGCAAGAAACGTTTTTTATCGAAGACCCAAACGGTAACGTATTAGAAATGAAAACGATGGTTAACCCTGAAGTATTATTCAAGGTTGATGCTTAAAACAACAATTATATACCTCGTTGTCAATCAAACCCCAATCATTGGACTTACCAATAGTTGGGGTTTTTTATATTCAGATATGACAACGCATTTAACGGCAAGTTATAAAATCAGACTTGGATTTGTTTACTAAGACGATACACCAAGTTCTGAAGCCAGCTTATTTGAAGACGGCACCTCTTTTCCTGAATTGAAGCCCTGAGCATCATTATTAACCAGCCCCTCTGATTGCCCCACAACCAGTGCCGTTACCGCATCGCCAGTGATGTTTGTCGCCGTACGCATCATATCTATAATTCTATCAATTGCGGCAACTAAAGCGATGCCTTCTAATGGCAAACCAACGGCGTTTAGTGTAACGGTTAACATGACCAACGCAGCACCAGGTACACCAGCGGTGCCAATACTGCTGATCACAGCTGTAAATGAAATCATCGCGTAATCGGTATAATCTAGTGAAATACCATAGATGTGGGCGATAAAAATAGCGGCGATAGCAGGATAAATACCGCCACAGCCATCCATATTTGCGCTAGATCCAATGTTTGCGACAAAAGAGGCATAGCCTTTTTCTACTTTTAAATTTTCGGCAATAACTTTAGTGGTAACGGGTAAAGTCGCATAACTACTGCATGTAGAATATGCAGTAACTTGGGCTTCAAAAATGTTTTTGTAAAACGCAATGGGGTTCATTTTGCCAAACAAGGATACAAGCGATGAATATGTAAACGCCATATGAAGTAAACAAGCAGCATAAACAGCTAATATAAATTGAGCCAGCGGTAGCATGGTATCTAAACCAAATTGACTAACTGTGGCGGCCATTATTGCAAATACCCCAATTGGCGTTGTTGCTAAAATTATTTTCATCAACGAGCTCATAACATCATTACCAGATGTAATAAAAGCTTTAAAAGGCGTTGCAGATGGACCTGTTTTTAATACCGCAATGCCAAGTAATACTGAAAAGACGACCACAGGTATAACTTTTCCATCCGCCATTGCATCAATGATGTTTGCAGGAATAAAACCGGTGAGCACTTCTGCAACACTAGGAATGACTTTCTCTTTTGTAACAGTAGGAGTTAAGTTTATTCCTGAACTCCAATCTATTGCACTGCCAATGGTCAAGCCAATTAAACTGGCGATAAAGGCTGTAATAAGAAACACGGCAACCGTTTTTAATCCCAGTCGCTTTAACTTTTGTGGATCCGAGAAGTTAAAAATTGACGATACGATGGAAAAAAACAGTAATGGGATTACGACCATTTTAATGGCGTTAATGTATGCCGTACCGATAGGTTTTATAGCTAAAGCGGCACTTTCAAATAATAGGCCAAACGCTATTGCAGCAACAAAAGCGAATAAAATTTGTTTAGATAAAGACCATGAGAAAAAACGAGTCACTGTATTATGCCCCTAATTAAATTTAAGGGGCGATAGTAACCGTTAGAAAGGTTATAGATAATTGTTTTTATATATCAAAAGTGGATATGAAATAACAAACTTAACTAATTTTGACGTTAATATTCAAAACGAAGTGGCAAGGTTTAGTTCTATAAAATTGACAAGTCATTTGTCATCAATAGTTGTTCGATTAGTTTTTGATGCTCTTGAGAACTCACTTTTTTTAATGCAGAAACAAAATCAAGTGCAACAGCAGGACGATTCGGTGGTTGATGTAGTAACCATACCTGCTGTATAGCCGAAATAATGGCTTGGTCGCCAAGTTCACTGCGTAACTTCGCAAACACTAGTGTTGCCCTAGAATACTGGTGATGTGGTTGGGTTTCATCAATGATGGCACTTGGTTTAAGCGAATTAGTACGTTCGGTCAACTCAAATCGACGACGTTCATAATCAATGAGGCCTTGCATTGTTTGTTTCCCGTAATGTTTTTCGATAACGACAAGCTCAACATATTTCGCCATTGCCTCAATCAAAAAAGAGCCGTCTTCAATTACACCATTACCGAGTTGATGACCAAACCATTGGTGCGCCGTTTCGTGTACCGCGCGGCGGTAACGCTGATCAAAGGTTGCTTGTTCATTGGGTATAGATCTAAAGGCGTATCGATGTGAAACGAACATGATTTGTGGTAGGGCATATCCCGTTGTACCAACTTCAGGAAGGCTAACTAAGGTAAGTTGCTCAGCCGGATATGCTGCAATATGCGTCGAAAACCAGGATAGGGTGTGTTTAATTGCGGTCAAATTTGCATTGTAAGCGTCTGTTAGCTCAGTTCCCTTTGGAGCAACAATGTTGATATGTACCTGCTTGTTTGTCTCTGTTGTTTTGGTATTTTCATCGACAAATAACTCGTTATGCAAGGATGAGGTTGGGAATGACAACCAAGCTGGAATTACTCTAATTGGTTTAGATGTTTTATAAACGAACTCGTTGCGGTCGGTGTTTTTATTATAAGAAGACGAGATAAGTTGTCCTTGTGTTAAGGCGGTTTGCCCTGCGTCAGTACTGATAACCGTGCGCATGTTAGCCCACTGATATGCATGAACATTTTTAGCAAAAAATTCGGGTGTTAATTCACTTGGTTTTGCTAAGTTTAGTGCAACAAGGTCATGCTGTTTTCTAAGTAAAGGATCTCTAAGCTGATAGGTGGTTTGAAAACCAATGACTGGGAGGACAGGAATAGCGCGTAAGTAACTAACCGATGGATCGATAAATTGGTGTCCGCCCGCAGGCCACAAACGTGGTTGTTCATAGGTAAAGGAAAAACTTGCTGTCATTTCATCACCTGGAGTAAGTGGCGTCGCTAAATGAATGACTGCTTGTTTAAGCGTTTCATCGAGCTCAATTTTTTCATAGTTTGATGCATCTATGCCAGGTAGTTCATGATTACCATATTGAGAAATAAGCACTTTATTAATGTTGGTACTTGATTTGTTTTCTAGACGGTAGCTAATTGCAAACGTTGCTCTATGTTCTGCTGGATATAAGTCAACGTTCGATTCTATATTAACAATGACAGGTTGCGCCTGAGTCGCCCACTTTTTATATGTTTTTTCGTAAGACGCTTTCCAAAGCTCTCGTTTATGAGAATTAGTTAACGGCTTTTCTGATATTAATGAAAAGTGCAAATTCAAACCAACAAATGTGGTCGCCACGATAGAGAGGAGCAAGGGTATTGCGGTGATAGGTTGAGACACTCGTTTTGTAAATAGACGACGTTTGGAACTCGATATACCTGTCCCTCGATGACTTAGGGTAATAGCAATTAACACAAAGCTCACACTCACCAGCAGCCAAAACGTCATATACGGCCAATAAACGGAAGCACTTCGAGCATAACCCCAAAATAAGTCTGGGTCTTGAAGAGGGGTTCCACCGATATTCCAAAGGGTATGTGTGAGTCCAAACGCGGTGGTTACAGGTGTAAACTTAATTATAATAAGTAAAAAAATGGTAAAAGCTGCGATCATTTTGTTTTGAATAATGTGCTGTACTGAAACGACTAATGTACCTAAAACAATCAGAGGCAATAACTGATAAGTCATCATCACAACATAATGACTTAATAATATATTACTGTTGGTAAATACTTCAGCACTAAGACTAGCTAAAGTGGCAAGACTGATTAAAAGTAGCGCCATTATTGTTATTACAACAACATGTGATAAGACGAGTTGAAGGTTATTAAACTTGGCAGTGGCGTGAATTTCAGCAAAACGAACGGTATGTTCGCGCCAACAAAGCTGCCAACTCCAAAAGCAAATAATAATTGCACCAAATACCGGCATGATATCTGATGAAATTCGATTTAATGCGTCGACAGAGGTGGGCAACAGCCGCGACATTGCCTCAACATAATCAATGCCTGAAGCAATTTCGCTGAAACATAAAAACGGCCAAAGTACCAGTAAGCCAATAGAGGTAGGTGTACGAAGCAAGCTTAATAACGAAGTGTGAACCAACGTTGTAAAAACAGTCGCGTTTTTATTGATAGTAATAGTTTTACTCGCACTTTGTTTTGTGTCATGAGTGTTGATTTTGTCAGTATTTTTACCGGGATTACGAGAAAACATACGTAACGGGTGTCTAAGCAGGTAATACAGCCAGATTAAACTGAAAATAGTGAAACAAGCTCGATTGACAAAATAGGTGAAACTAAAGTGTTGATTAGGTCTGTTGATGTTATCGAAAACAGCGGTAAGCCCATATGGGTCAAGCCATAACATGACCTCATAAAACCAAGGACTGTTAATTTGGCTACCAGCTAATATAGGTGAGCCAAGCGTGCTACTCATAACAATGTAGCCAATCCAAATTACGCCTAATATTGCGGTTAAAATAAGTGTCACATTAAGTACGTTGGTGCTGCGCTGAATTAAAACTAAACAAACAAAAAGTGAAAATGTAGAAAGCACTAAAATTGACGGCAGTTGAGAGATAAATAGTGTTTGTAAGGTAAGAACAACAACACCATCTAGGTGATTAGTTTGCAGAATGAATGAACTAAGTATCATTAGGTCAGTAATAAATATAGCAATAAAACAAACGCCTACAGCACTAAGCCAACGGTATAACCACTTTTTAGTATGTGTAATTGGCGCTGCGGCAATAAGGCCATCCATACCACTGTTGATATCACGTAAAAATAGCGAATTGGTAATGACTAAGGTCATAATCGGTAAAACGAGCAATACAAAACCATGCAATTTAATGATTAACTGACTGCTTGGCTGAACTGCGTCGATGGATACTCCGTTTGCAAAAATATAAGCAAACGCAATGAGAAATAAGCCACCAACGGCAACGATTGGCTGTCGAATTAGAAACTTTAGTTCGTTAATAATCATAGTTATTTGCTCGACTTTATTTGTTCTAAAAAGTATCTGTCTTGAAGCGTGGGAGTTGACAGACTTGCGTCTTTGTTCGGCTGCTTATTACTGAAAATACGAAAGACAGGGTCGCCATAACTGTACGTCTTATTAAGCACAATGGCTGGCGCTTGATCAGGCAAATCGCTTTGGCTCGTGCTGTTAGGTGGGTTCGAAGAACGCCATACCTTATTGTGTAAAGGCTCAAGTAGGCTTTGAATATCGCCACTAACCACTATTTTGCCATTGAACTGCATTGCCACAAATCGACACAGGTTTTCTACCTCTTCAACAATATGTGTTGATAATAAGACTAAGCGATCTTTACTGATGGTCACTAACACATCGTTTAAGCGTTGGCGTTCAACTGGATCTAATCCTGCTGTGGGCTCATCCATAACTATTAATTTGGGATCACCTAACAAGGCTTGGGCTATACCAAAGCGTTGCTTCATGCCACCTGAGTAATTGGCCACAGATTTTTTGGCTGAACTGGTTAAGTTAGTTAGCTCAAGCAGATGAGGGATCTGCTGTTCACGCTGTTCTACGGTTAAGCCTTTTAATACCGCCATATGTTCCAGTAAAGCAAGACACGACATATGCGGATAAACGCCAAATTCCTGTGGTAAGTAGCCCAGCGTTTTACGTATACAATCTGGTTGTTGCTGCACATCAATGACTTTAGTTTCGTTAGTAAATACCACTGAACCAGAATCTGTCGTTTGCAGTCCGGCAATTGTGCGTAATAAAGATGACTTTCCGGCGCCGTTTGGCCCTAACAAACCGACCATGCCACTTGGAAAGTTTATCGTAATGTTTTGTAGCGCCTTGGTACCATCGGCATAGGTTTTGGTAACATTGTTTAACGTAAGCATGTGAATCCTTTTGCAAATAACCGCTATGGAATTAGCTTACTCAAGACAAATTTTAATACGAGCTTTAAATGATGAAAGGACACGTTGACGTGACAAAGGGCAAAATTGCCATTAATGGGCTGGTTTTGTACGTTTATCATCTATATTGATACTTTTGTCATTGCTTATTTGCAACTGCCTGAAAAACCTAAGAAGATGACGACTATTCGGGCTAAAATTTATAACAGGGTTGTGATGAGTCGCTTTATTTGTTTATTACCTTTGTGGGCCGCAATTTTGATCGAAGCGCACATTCGCTTTTTGAGTTTCAGATCCTCAAATTCTTTAGATTTTATTGGTATCGCAATTCAGCTAATACTAGAGTCTTTACCAATATTTATCGTACATTATTTTATTTTTAAACCCGCGGTTAAAAAGCAGACACACAATAACAAGAGTAATCAAGTCAACACGCTCGTTCATGCAGGGCCCAATGTTGAACTTGTTGTTTGGCACAAAAAGTTAAGACCTCTAATTCATCAATTGTTAAAACCTGCTTTATGGTTCACCTCCTTATTTTTATATCCTCCAATACTGATCAGTATGGACATAGGAGAGTTTTCTCACTTTGAGTTATTTGAGTCGATTTTATTTAGCTTTCAGGCATGGCTGTTCTTTATTATTGCCAGCGTTCTTTGCATGTTAAATCATTTTTTATCGGCAACGCATAAAAGCCATTCCAGTGACTTTTTAACTAACTTATTTTCACTAAACGCGATTGTAATATTAGGTATTATCGGCTGGAGCGTTTTGATGGCAGGCGTATTTAATGGTTACCAAGACCCAATGGCCAGTCAACCGTTAAACTTAGTGATTGATGTCATGCTAATTTTTTCTGAGTTTGCTACTTTTATGGGCTACTTTTGGCAATTTTTAACTTTAGGCTTTCTTATAGGAGTAGTGTATTTTGTTAATCGCTACTTTTTTATCCGTCAGCTACTTGCAAAATATGGCGTGTTATCGTTTTTAGCATCTTCACTTATTTTTATCGTTTTACTAACACCCTTGCTGTCATGGCTTGCCTTACAATTGCCATTAAATGAATACAAATTTACGTTGATACCCTCTGGTGATCAAAACCCTTTTGATATGGCTAATTACCAATTCACGTTTTTTTTATTAGCGATATCAACACCTATTATTTTAGCCTTTGAACGACAGCAACAAGAGGTAGAAGTCAGCCGTATTAAATCCATGCAAACATTGACAGAATTGAAGTTGCTGCAACAACAAATTAATCCACACTTTTTATTTAACACGTTAAACAATCTTTATGCGTTAACACTGACTAAGTCTGAACAGGCGCCTGAGATGGTGATGAAATTGTCTAATTTACTGCGATATACCGTATACGACGGTCAATTAACATTAGTTGAGTTAGAGAAAGAAGTTAATTACTTAAAAGACTTTATCGCGTTACATGAAATCAGGCTAGGCAATGATCATAAAGTAGAAACGTTTTGGCCAGAACACCAAGAACAGTATGTAATTGCGCCGTTGTTATTAATTAATATCGTTGAAAATGCCTTTAAATATGGTGTCCAGTCTGGCGGTGGTGACACAGCTACGCCAATAAAAATAACGTTAACTCTAACAGGAAATAGCTTGTTGCTGGTTTGCGACAATCCGATTATCAAAGAGCCTAAACATCATCAAAAGGGCGTAGGATTAGATAACCTCAAGCGCAGGTTGTCCTTGCTGTATCCAAACCAACATTCGTTATCGACATCGAGCAAAAATGAAGTTTGGCAAACTCGATTGCAGATAGAGTTGGAACCAGTTAGTGCAGACAAGCAAAAGAGAACGATAGCCCCAAAGGTAGACTCAAAAGGGAAGGATTCTAAGGATGATTAACGCGATTATTGTTGATGATGAGCCTTTGGCACACCAAGTTTTACTTCATCACATAAAGGAACACAGTGACATTAACGTTGTTGAGCAATTTACAAGTCCAGTAAAAGCACTGTCCTGGTTAGCCAATAACAGAGCAGACTTAATTTTTTTAGATATTAATATGCCGTTGTTAAATGGCATCGATTTACTAAAGGTGTTAGCTAATCGGCCCCAAATCATCATAGTCAGTGCGTATCAAGAATATGCGATTGAAGGCTTTGAGCTCGATGTGACCGATTATTTGCTTAAACCGACATCAGCAGACCGACTCTCTATGGCTATCGATAAAGTTCGACATAGACGCGCGCTACAATTGAATAATAAGAGCAATGTAGAAGCCTCTGAAACTGAGACGCGCGACAATTTTATTGTCTTAAGAGTTAACCGAGAAAAACGCAAGTTTGAGTTTTCTAATATTGATTATATTGAGGCTTACGGCAATTACGTAAAAGTATGGCAAGGTTCACAGATGGTATTGGTTAATAGCACACTAAAAAATATATTGGCGGAGCTTCCCGAAGCCCAATTTACGCAAGTTCATAAGTCCTATGTAGTATCAAGGTCAAAAGTTTCGGCGATTGATCAAGAATGTTTGTGCTTAAGTAACGGTATTGAAATAAAAATTGGTAAGTCGTTTAAGCAAAAAGCGTTAAATATTCTGTAGTATTTGCCTTAATAACTTATTAAACCATCACTTTAGCCCAATAATAGGCGGTGATTTATTGGTGCTAGAGTAACTTTGAGGTAAAGTTGTATCAAACCAATAAAAAGAACATTTTTTAAGGGATATAAATGAATAGTAAAAAACTAATTTTAGGCAGTGCCTTGTTATCATCGTTAATGATCGCAGGCTGCCAAACTCCTCAATCAGAACCTTCAGAAAAAAAAGTGGTTAAACCTATCGTTTCAGAAAATTATACTGCAGTTACCTATCCGGGCACACGAAAGGGTGATGTAGTTGATAATTACTTTGGTACAGATGTTGCCGATCCTTATCGTTGGTTAGAAGACGATATGAGTGCCGAAACAGCAGACTGGGTTAAAGCGCAGAACAAAACTACGTACCAATACCTAGACTCTATTCCTTATCGCGCCAAGATTGAAAAACAATTAGGCGAGTTATTAGATTATGAAAAAGTGGGCATGCCATTTATTGAAGGCGACTACACTTATTTTTACAAAAATGACGGGCTACAAAACCAAAGTGTTTTATACCGTAAGAAAGGTGACGGCGAAGCTGAAGTCTTTTTAGATCCAAATGCGTTCAGTGCTGATGGTACGGTTTCTATGTCGGGCATCACATTTTCTGAAGATGGCTCTTATGCCGTGTATTTGATATCGGAAGGCGGCAGTGACTGGCGTAAAGCGCGTATTATCAATACCAAAACGAAAAAACAAATTGGCAATGATCTTGTCGACTTAAAATTTACTGGTATTGCATGGGTAGGAAATTCTGGTTTTTACTACTCTAGTTATGACAAGCCTAAGGGCAGTGAGTTGTCAGCAAAAACGGATCAGCACAAATTATATTTCCATGTGTTAGGAACTTCACAGGCTGAAGACAAACTAGTTTACGGTGGAACTGAAGCTGAAAAACATCGCTATGTTGGTGCAGATGTAACCAGTGATGGTCGTTATTTATTAGTATCGGCTTCTGTTTCTACGTACGGCAACAAACTATTGTTAAAAGATTTAAGTCGTCCAAATTCAAAGTTAAAAAGTATTGTTGATGACACAAAGTCTGATATTTCACTGTTGGCTAATAAAGGCAAAAGCATATTTTTATTAACGGACCGTGATGCCCCAAACAAACGTGTTGTTAAATTAAATGCAAACAAACCGACACCTGAAAATTGGGTTGATGTGATCCCTGAAACTGAAAATGTGTTATCTGTATCAAAAGGTGGCGGTTATATATTTGCGCGTTATATGAAAGATGCGACCTCTCTAATTCAACAGTACGACTCAAAGGGCAATAAAGTTAGGGATATTGCCCTACCGGAAGTGGGCAGCGCTGGTGGTTTCTACGGCAAAGATTCACAGGCAAAAGTATACTACTCGTTTAGCAACTACAAAACGCCTCGTACTATTTTCTCGTTGGATGTTAAAACGGGTAATTCTGAAGTTTATAACAAGTCTGCTGTGAACTTTAATAGCGACAACTATGAGTCAAAACAAGTATTTTATACGTCAAAAGACGGCACTAAAGTACCCATGATCATTACTCATAAAAAGGGCCTAAAGTTAGACGGCTCAAACCCAACTATTTTATATGGTTATGGCGGCTTTAATGTGAGCTTACAACCAGGATTTAGTTCTACTCGTGCAGCATGGCTTCAGTTAGGCGGCGTTTACGCAGTTGCGAACTTACGTGGTGGCGGTGAGTATGGTAAAAAATGGCATGATGCAGGCATTCAAATGCAAAAGCAAAACGTGTTTGATGACTTTATCGCAGCCGCTGAATATTTAATAGAGAGCAATATTACGTCATCAGGTAAGTTAGCCGCAATGGGTGGCTCAAATGGTGGATTATTGGTTGGTGCAGTAATGACGCAACGCCCTGACTTGTTTAAAGTTGCATTACCGGCAGTTGGTGTATTAGATATGTTGAGATATCACACCTTTACCGCTGGCGCAGGCTGGGCATATGATTACGGTCGCTCTGATGACAATGCTGAGATGTTTAATTATTTGCTAGATTACTCGCCAGTTCATAACGTAAAACCTGGTGTCGAGTATCCAGCAACTATGGTAACGACTGGCGATCATGATGATCGAGTTGTACCAGCCCATTCGTTTAAATTTGCGGCTGAACTGCAAGACAAGCAAGACGGAAAAAACCCAGTGTTAATTCGTATTGAAACCGATGCGGGCCATGGAGCGGGAACACCAATAAGCAAAACTATCAAGCAATACGCTGATATATATGGTTTTACGCTTTATAACATGGGCGTCAAAAACATCTAATTAAACTTTATTGGTTAATACCCAAAAGTTAAAAAAGGAGCAAAATAGTAAGTCGTTTCGACGCCATGCTATTTTGCTTTTTTTATATTATATTCTTGTAATACCAGTAAGGTCACCATAACCCAATGCTTTACCATATTTTAGGTGCAGTTAGCTCTATCCTGTTTTTGTTAACCTGGTATGGCTTGTCAAAGCAACTCAACTTAATAAACCATCGAAAATCTAAAAAACTGTTAGCCACAGAAAACTTATCGATTAACCAATTTGGCTCTAGTTTTTTTGCGTTTTACGCTAATTTTATGTTTGGTATCGCAATAGAACCATTTAATCATTATTTGGTCTGGACTCGCTTTGGAGCATTAGTGCTGCTCATTGCAATATTGTTTCGTATTTATCAAGAACGTAAAGGGCGCGTTAATTCTGTGGTTTATTATGGTGCTGTATTGGCGTTTTTGATGGGCTTACTTTCAATAGGTTATCGACCTTTTCCTATTTTCGCAAAAGTAGCAACTGATATGTTGATGCTAGTTGTTACCCTAGTTCTCGTCCAAGGTACAATTCATCAATATTGGCTTCTGCACAAATCAAATTCACTAGGGAGTCTGTCGTTCCCATTAATAAAAAGTATCCTAATTAAGGATGTTAGTACGTTAGCATTTGCCTTAACAATGCCTTTTAGCAGTGCCTGGCCACTACTGATTTTAAATGGCATGAGTATCATCTCTCGAGGTGTTTTACTAATCAAGATGTATAAAGTTAATCAATGACCCTCTAAGGTTTTTCCCCATATTGAAACAAATATTTTGACATTAACTAATTAGTCTTCTAATCGTTAATAACTACAAGTAAATTTGTTTAATCTAACTCGATTAGATTGAGTTTAACCTAGCTAAAATTAATTGTGTTTTTATAAAATATAAGGATTTAACTGATGGACTCTGGCCAAAAATTACATCTACATCAGATTCCTATTTCTATAAACCAAAGCGACTTTTATTTAAAAACACTTATTGAGTTAAATAGTGTTTTAGAAAACTTTGTAGGTGAGTCTGAAAGTACGGCTTTTATGAATCATGTCGCACAACATCTTTCCGATTTGTTTTTAAACATGTATCAAACAGGGACTGAAAAAACTCAATTTACGCCACACCAACTTGCGGAAATATTAGTTGATTTAAAACGTCGAATTGGTGGTAGCTTTTCAATCATTGGAGTGACAAATAAACACATTGTGTTAGGTAATACTATGTGTCCCTTTGGTAATGCTGTACTTGGCCGTCCCTCTATGTGCCAAATGACAGCAACGGTGTTTGGCAAAATAGTTGCGGATAGTAACGGCTATGCAGGTATCAAAATTGATAAATCCATCGCAAATGGTGACGGCCATTGTCATGTAAAAATATTGCTTGAACCGGACTATAACGATACGGAAGTGTTAAGAGAGTATTTTCATGATGTTCAACAGTGATATAGATTTAGAACAGCATTTGGACACAGAAAGTATTATTACCAATATAACAGACTCTGCAGTCATCGTTACCTTGTCGGGTAAAATAGAGCGTTGTAATGCCAGTGCCAAAAAGTTGCTTGAACGATATACTAAAAGTCAGACATTTAACGACTTAGTCGAAGAGGTTTCTTCATTCAAAACCTTTGATGCCATTAGGTCTAAAGCAAAAGAGATCACCGGTTTGCAGGTGTGCAGACTAAAAAAAATAAGTAATGGAGAGGAATGCCTGACATTCTTTTCATCGTTAAGGTCTAGACTTGATCATCAAGTTGTAGCGATACTATTTCAGTTTGATGACAAAGTATCTAAATTTAACCAAATGCAAACACACCATACAAGCGAATTGGGCGAGCATGCAAAGCTCATTCGAAAATTTCAATCAGATGGCATACACGACCCGCTAACCGGTTTAAAAAACCGACGCTACATGGATGAGTATTTACATAGTCAAATCGAATTGAATGTTCGTCATAAAGTCCCAGCGACATTAGCCGTATTAGATATTGACCACTTTAAAAAAGTAAATGACACATACGGTCACAGTGCTGGTGATACAGCTATATGCGCTGTTGCAGAACAGCTTGAGCGAAGAGCAAGGGACTCAGATGTGGTATGTAGATGGGGCGGAGAGGAGTTTTGCATCTTTTTAAATCATGTAAGCGGCGAACCAGCTCAACAGGTTCTAAATGAAATACGAAAAAATATTGAGCGTTTAACCATAGAAACGAATGAATGTAGCTTTCACATAACGGTCAGTATTGGTGCTTCAGAGTTACAAGGCAATGAAAATAAGCCTATTACCATGACAGAATTGTTTGAACGTGCGGATCATGCTTTGTACAAAGCAAAGAATGGTGGACGGAATAGAGTTGTATTAAAATTAGAAGCATTTTAAGTCTTTCCATTGCAATATATAGGTTGCTATAATCCGCCTGAACAGCGGGTCGCCCGACTCGTTATTTGATAACAATGCCTATATTTCTTGAATGTGCATTGTAAAATTAAATGTGCTGTTTCAAGGAGCGAGAATGATCCTTCCCATGGATAGGGCCAGTCTTTTGGATCATTATATATCTCGGAGTTTTACATGATAGATGTCATTTTTGACGTTATCGGCATGTCTGGTACTTTTTTAGTAGTGGGCGCGTTCTTTTTATTACAGTTAAATAAAGTTGCACCTACTGGTTTAGTTTACAACATGATGAACTTATCGGGGGCGATCTTGTTGCTAATTAGTTTGTGTTACAACTTTAACTTAGCGAGTTTTGTCATTGAAATATTCTGGATAGCAGCATCGCTAATCGGTTTGTTTAAATACTATAAAAATAAGGCTGACTCAGCACAAGCGCAATAACTATACGAACGCAATAACTATACGAACGCAATAACTATATCGAGATGCGTGTTGTATAATTGACCCGTTATTACATGGGTTGAAATGAAGGTGAGTATTTGGCTCACCTTTTTTGTACAAGTAGGAAAACAAAATTGAAAACATTGTTTATAGCGCTAATAACTTTAGTATCCTTTGCCGCTATTTTATTTTCCGCACGATTATCAGGTGGTTTATAAAATAAAAGTTAACTCGAATTCGGACTTTGAAAAGCTACTTGCTTTAAGTACAAAACCGCTTGTTACTATTCTTCCAGATAATTTTGATTTGTTAAAACTCATTAATAAAACCCGCTTTTCAGTAAAGGCCAAAGTGTATGATGGTCATTTTGAACGAGGTGGAAAGCCGTTGTTTGATACTAACGTTTTGTTTGAAAAAGCCTTATACGTTGAGCCAATTGTTACCAAAGGCCAGCTAACAAATTCAATTATGACTTTTGATTTAGTATCGATAGAAAATAACCAAAATCTTTTAGCGATTAAAAAAATAAGTGAAAAGCCGTCTTTTGATGCACTGACTTGGGTAGCTAAAAGTCGAGCGGAAAAAGCAAAATCGATAACGTGTCCTTCGGTTGAAACAGAGCCTGCACTAGAAGCTACAGTAATATTAAATGAAATTGTTGCTTGTTTAGGTAATACGCCAGTTTATTTAGAAACAGCAGACTTTAAGTGATCAAATCAGTCTAACGGTCAGTATCAACATCATTAATTTTTGAGGTTCTATTATGCTTAATATGGATTTTTCAGAACGACTTGTTATTGAAACTGAAAAAGTAGATTGGATAAAAAGCCCCGCGCCTGGCGTTTGGCGAAAGCCACTAGAACGAGAGGCCAAAGAGTCTGGGCATACCACAAGCATTGTGAAGTATGATGCAGGTGCCTCTTTTTCAACACACACTCATCCATTTGGCGAAGAGATATTTGTGCTAGAAGGCGTTTTCTCAGATGAAAACGGCGATTACCCTGCGGGCACTTATATTCGAAACCCACCTAATAGTCACCACGCGCCATTTAGCAAAGAAGGTTGTGTTATTCTGGTAAAGCTTAATCAATTTGATCAGCGTGATTTAACCGACGTTAAACTCGATACCAATGTAACACCTTGGTTGCAAGGCCACGGAGGATTGCAGGTTATGCCTCTGCATGACTTTGAACATGAACACGTTGCTTTAGTAAAATGGCCAGCCAATGAAGTCTTTAATCCACATCGCCATTTTGGAGGTGAAGAAATTTTAGTTCTATCTGGTTGTTTTTGCGACGAAAACGGCGAGTACCCAAAAGGCACGTGGATCAGAAACCCTCATATGAGTCAACACACTCCATTTGTTCGTAAAGAAACCGTCATACTAGTAAAAACGGGGCACTTGCCGCTGGCAATTTAAGCCGACGCTTAACGCAGCACAAAGCCCAGACCAAAAAAGGATTTAAGCAGGGCTGGTTGTCAGGTCATCATTTTTTAATAGTGCGGTCATATAGCGGTAACAGTTTTCTTTCAAGTTAGACACAAATCTAACATTCACTTGAAAGGAAATAATAAAATGAAACAGGCAAAATCTTTAATTATGGTAGCGTTGATCGCAGCTCTTGCAGGTTGTGATCTTGATGGCAACGATGGTGAAAATGGCGTAAGCGGTGCAAACGGCACTAACGGCATTGATGGCGTGAATGGAGAAGCGGGAAAAGACGCTCCAACATCGTTGGTTTCAACTTTAGTGGCAAGAAGTGTTTTAAATGCAAGTTCGCCTGAGGGCGCGGCAGAAATTGTTGCCTTTCAAAAGTCTACTAAATGGATTTACGCCATTAACAGCTCGGTATCACCAGCCGTTGTTGAAATTTTAGATACTAATGACCTCGATCCAAACGCACTTTCTAAAGACGCCGAAGGTGTGGTCACAAATACCAACCTTACGTCAGCAATTACAATTAATCTGAGCGACACAGCAAATCTAAATGGCGATGCAAATAGCATTGCTGTAGATGACGTAAATGAATTGTTAGCCGTTGCCGTAGCTTCAGGTACGCCTGGTGTTAATGGCCATATCGCGTTTTTTGATATTTCTGGCGCAGCGCCCGCGTTTATTAAAAACGTAGAAGTTGGTGACCTGCCAGATAACGTTGCCTTCACGCACGATGGCGCAAAAGTTATTGTTGCCAATGAAGGTGAACCGTCTAGTGACTATACCATTGACCCAGAAGGCTCTATTTCGATCATAAATATCCTTGATGGCGCCCCAGCAGACGTTGCTACAATGATTTCACTTACTGGCTTTAATGATCAACAAGAAGCATTAGAAGCACAAGGTGCTAAGTTCTCAAATCCAACGGGTCAGACCATAAAAGGTGAAGTGAGAAGCTACACAGTGGCACAAGATTTAGAGCCTGAATACGTAGTGGTTTCAGAAGATAACTCTGTGGCCTTTGTTTCGTTGCAAGAGAACAACGCCTTAGCCATCGTAGATTTATCAGATAATAGCGTTCAAGTTATTGGCTTAGGGTTTAAAGACTGGAGCCAATATAAACTGGATGTGTCTGATAAGGACGATGGAATTAACTTAAAGTCTTATGACAATTTATACGGCATGTATCAACCTGACACCATTGCTTCATTTAATTGGCAAGGTGCGAACTTTATCGTATCTGCCAATGAAGGCGATGGTAGAGAGTATATTGCATTTGAGCGTGACGCTGCTGAAGATGAAGGTAAAAATGAGTGTGAAACGGACTTTCCTGATGGCATTTACGAATGGGATGATGGTGAGGAAGTATGTATTGCTTATACCGACGAGTCACGTGTTAAAGACTTAGAGGACTTTGCGCCTGTTACTGCAGAATTAGATGCTTATGTTTCGGAGCAGGGCGGAAAAGATGGTTTAGGGCGACTGCTTGTTACCAACGCTTTAGGTAAAAACGCTGACGGAGAATATGAAAAGCTATACGCCTATGGCGCTCGGTCATTTACTATTTGGGACCAAAATGGTTTGGTAGTATTTGATTCAGGTGACGACATTGCTCGAATTACCGCCTCTATTCACGGAGCGTCATTTAATAATGATGAAGATGAGAATACCGGAGATACGCGCTCAGATGCTAAAGGCGCTGAACCAGAAGCGTTAACCTTAGGTAAAATTGGTGAGCAAACTTATGCGTTTGTTGGTTTAGAAAGAATGGGTGGCATATTAGCGTACGATATTAGCAATCCATATAACGTTAAGTTTGTTGATTACTTTTATAACAGAGGTCTGACGGAAGGTGCTGATATTACCGGTGATTTAGCGCCTGAAGGCATGAAGTTTGTTGCAGCTGAAGACAGTCCAACAGGTGAAGCCTTGCTAATTATTGGCAATGAAATATCTGGCTCAGTGGCCGTGTGGCAAATAGAGCAAAAGTAGATTTTCAAATAGGATGAGCGCGGCAAAGACGTTGCGTTTATCCTATTATCTTCGAAGACCCTTCGTTACGCCTATTGTTAGCTTTAATATTTTTTAAATTCTGCTTTAACTACCACCAATTCTTTTGCTAATACTACTGATTTTGCGCTATAAACTCTTCACAACTGCCTTGGTGTGCCGTATCCATAAGGTGGGCTATTTTCCAGTCACTGTTTTGTTGAATAACGTGAATTGAATTAACGCCACAGTGACTTATTTTCCCGTTAAAGTAAAAAACAAAATATGTCCAAATGTTGGCTAAATTACCAAATGATTCAATGCGATAGTTAATGATTTGTTCATCCATGTAGTCTTTTTTACGTTTCGCTATACTGCTTGCAAACTGGGGGATATCGGTCATTTTTAACAGTCCGTTCTGTCTCGCTCTAACCAATGTTGCGTCTTTAGCAAAGGCGTTCGCTATCTTTTCTGCATTGTGTTCACGCATGCCATCAAATAACTGTTGAACTGGCTGATATTGGGCCTGATGTGCGGACTTTTTCAGCCTTAACTCAATATTATCAGTGACATTCGTTTTTATTGCTCCGTCAGCCAGATTGGATTCAGACAAGGCAAAAAGACTCAAAGCTAGTAACGCAGACATGACAATTCCTCAAAGACACTTTTTAGATTAGTTCAAAAAAATCGAAAGATAGTGGCGATTTTTCGCAATATTCATTTTTAAAAATAGAAGCTAAATTGTCGATACTTAATACAAGGAGCATTTAAATGAATAACGTACTAGTAATTAAATCTTCAATTAGCGGCGATGCTGGTAACTCTACTATGCTTACTAATGAGTTTGTAGAAAAACTTAAGAAGTCGAACAGCAAGCTTACGTTTGCAACAAGGGATTTGGTTAATCCAATACTGCCACATCTATCGGCCGATGAGTTAGGCGCCTGGATGGTTGAGCCTCAAAGCAGAACCAAGGAGCAACTTGAGTTAGCCTCTTTATCCGATGAGTTGATCAATGAACTAAAGTCACATGACACCTTAGTTATTGGCATGCCTATGTATAACTTTGGTATTCCTTCAGCTTTCAAAGCCTGGATAGATAGAGTGGCTCGCGCTGGTATTACGTTCAAATACACAGAGCAAGGCCCACAAGGCTTACTGACAGACAAAAAGGTTTTTGTTATTGCTGCTCGAGGTGGTATTTATCAGGGCACTCCGGCTGACACACAAAGCCAATACTTAAAAGATGTATTTGCGTTTATTGGTTTAACAAACGTAGAGTTCGTATACGCAGAAGGGTTAAACATGCCAAATAAAGAGGAAGGTTTGGCGACTGCACGGAGTGCAATGGATAGCATTATATCGCGCTTATAATTGCAATTTAGCTTAGCTTTCAATAAGGTGGCATCGTTCTTTTTATGGAAGTAAATTATGTACCAACATTTGTATAAACGATTTTTGAGTGCCAGACCTGATATTCAGCACTTTGCCTGTCATAGCCATCATTACTGGCCAGACGTAACTCGCGAGGCAATGTTAGAGTACTGGGACGATACTGCACAAATGGCCGATGACAAATGGAACTATATTTTTTCCCAAAAGATGCCACAAACTCAGGCATTAGTTGCTAATGCCTTAAATATTAAAAATCCAGAGCGAGTCGTATTTGCGCCCAATACGCATGAACTTCTAGTGCGTATCCATTCGTCGTTTGACGCTGACAAAAAAGTTAAAATCTTAACGACAGATAGTGAGTTTTACTCTTTTGAGCGTCAATCTCAGCGCTGGTTACAAAGCGATTTAGTTGAGATAGTGCGCGTTTCAACTGTGCCTTTTGACACTTTTGAACAACGATTTGCTAAAGCAGCCCACGAACAGTCGTTTGATTGGATATTTGTGAGTCAGGTATTTTTTAATTCCGGTTTTGCAATTAAAAATTTAAAAACTTTTGTTGATACCTTGCCAACACAGCCTCTTATAACGATTGATGGTTATCATGGTTTTTTTGCCATACCAACAGACTTGAGCGAACTTGAACACCAGGTGTTTTATTTGTCCGGCAGTTATAAATACGCACAAGGTGGCGAAGGTGCTTGTTTTGCCGTTGTACCAGACGGTAACTTTGAGCCGATTTATACAGGATGGTTTGCCGAGTTTGGTGATTTACACCAACGTAAAGAGGGTTATGTGGGGTATGCACAAAATGGTCAGCAGTTTGCTGGGGCAACCATGGATATGTCGCCGATGTATCGTCTCAATGCCAGTTTGCAGCTGTTTGAAGATGAAGGGCTGTCAGTTGACCAGATTCATGAGTATGTAAAACAGTGTCAGCTGTCTTTTTTAAAAAAACTACAAGCATTAAATCATCCACTATTAAACCTTGATAATTTGATGCAACATCAGTTTTTGCCTGATAAAAGACCATTTGAGCAATACGACGACGCTGAGAGTGAACTAGACTTAAATAAAATCGAAGTTAACGAGTTAGGTTTACACGGCCATTTTTTGACCTTCAAGCTGGAGCCAAAAGATGTTCAGTTATTAGCTGAGTTTTTATCGAACCAGGGTATCAAAACAGATTATCGTGGTGATAGATTAAGATTTGGTTTTGCAATTTATCATAACCCATTGAACTATGATCTCTCTTGCCTAGAGTAAGAAGCGCAAGTAATATGGTTCTTAGAGCATTAGCGTATCAGTTACAGCTGATGAGTAAACGAATTAATTAGAGCGAATAAAGCACATAATGTCATTAAAACAAAACATAGTAATAGCAATTACGTTACTGCTTGTCCTTATTGGACAATCGGTATCTGCTAGCGCGATTGTAATGACAAATTGTGACCACCAAACCGCAAATGAAGCTCATGTTAACCACGAGTCTGTAGATGTAGGCCATGTGATGCAAGGTATGTCACATTCGACTCAAAGTATGGCAAATAATGATAGCAACAATGCTGACCATGCCAATATGGACTGTTGCGATACAGATAACGAATGCAGCTGTCCTCATAATAGCTGCCACAATGCCACGTATTTATCATCAGTGGCGTATTTCCCCAACCAAGCATTTCCACCTAGTCGTTATGGCAAAGTGAAATCAATGACTACTCTAGCCCACCAATTAGGGCTCTATCGCCCACCGAACTTATCTTAACCTAGGATAATTGTGTCTAAAATTCACCAAATTTCTTAGTCATAAACATCATTGTTTAAGATTAACGTTTGGGATTGCACATTCAATTTATTGATAGATCAAGTTCTACCTCTATCTAGATCTGCCGTTTTGGCAAAAACACAATATTTTATTGGAGAATCCTGTGTACAGGTATTCAGGTATAAGTGGTTTAAAACGTAAATGTTTTACAGCCTTCATTGTTGCACCGTTAGTGCTTTTTAGTGGCAGTAGCGTATTTGCTAACGAACTCTCAACTCAACAGCCATTAACATTAAATAACTCGATTGCATTAGCCGTATCAGAGGATGTTTGGTTGATGTCTAATCGTCATAAACAATTGTCTTTGCAAAACCAAGCTGAGGCCGCTGACAGTTACGATGATCCTAAGGTTTCTATAAGCCTAATCAATATGCCAACCGACTCTTGGACGCTGGATCAAGAAGCGATGAGTCAATTTAAAGTCGGCATAGTTCAAACAATTCCACGAGGTGATAGTGCGACATTAAAAAAGCAGGGCTTAAGCCTTGAAGCAAATCGCCAAAGTACTATTAGGCAAGCCCGTAAAGCGGAATTAGCTATGTTGGTAAGTAAAAGCTGGCTTGATTATTATTTTGTAACTCAAAAGATATCGATAATAGAACAAAACAAAGCGATCGCTCAACAACTGTCAAGTGTAGTGGAGGATGCATATCGAAGTGCAATCGGCGGCGCGCGACAGCAAGATTTGCTCAGTATGCAGATAAAGTTGCTGGAACTCGATGATGAAAAACTCAATGCGCAAACAGAACTTAAGCGAATTGGCGCCCAGCTCAATCGATTTATTGGACGACCAAGCGAGTCAAGTTTGGTTATAACTGATGAACTTCCAAACTTAGTTTTGAACCAAGCGCTGAAAAATGATGTTTTTGGAGATAGTGGCCACATAGGCGACAGCCAGAGACAAGTATACGCAAACAAAGAGGTATATCTTGCAAGTTTACTTGAAAACCATCCGTTAGTTTTATCATCCACTCAGCAAGTAATGGTTGCTCAAAGCAAAGTTGAGTTGGCTAAACAAGCTTATAAACCCCAGTGGCAAATGAACGCAAGCTATGGTTTTCGAGAAAATAGTCCTAGCGGCGTTGAGCGACCTGACTTCTTTTCAATAGGTGTAACTTTTGATTTGCCGTTATTTACTGATTCTAAACAAGACAACTATGTTGCTTCCGAACGTTCAGAAAAAAATCGTATAAAAACACAGAAATTATTGTTGGTACAAAACCTAATGAGTCAACTCACTCAGTCATGGCAAACGTTAAAAATGCTTGAACAGAGGAAAAGTATTTATGAAACGCGTTGGCTTAACTTAACAAGCCAACAAAGTGAAGCGTCACTAGCAGATTACAGTAATGACAATGGCAATATTTTAGATGTATTGCGTTCACGTATGACTGAAAACAATACTCAACTCGCGGCTTTATCTATTGATATTTCGCGATTAAAAACAATCGCAGAGATTAATTATTTTCTTGTAGGGGCTAATAATGGCAATTAATAAGTTAAGTGGTAGCTGGAAAGTTGCGCTATTGATCCTAGTGAGCGCAGGTTTTGGCGCTGGGCTATACCATTCGTTGATTAACGGCGAACCACACACGCAAGTAACTACTTCTAACAATATTGAAACAGCAACCAATAAGGAACCTCTCTATTGGGTTGCACCGATGGATGATAATTATCGCCGTGATAAACCAGGTAAGTCACCAATGGGCATGGATTTAGTGCCTGTATATGCGCAATCAAGCAGCGACAAAGGCGTAATAAAAATATCGCCAAGTGTTGTTAATAATTTAGGGGTACGAACCGAAGCGGTGTCTATGGCAAAACTTGTCAAAACCATAGAAGCGTTAGGAATTGTAAAATATAACGAAGACAACTTAGTGCATATACACCCTAGAGTTGACGGTTGGATAGAGACCTTGTATGTCAATACGGAAGGACAACAAGTGACAAAAGGTGATCCAATTTACCAACTCTATTCACCACAACTCGTAAATGCACAACAAGAGTTTGTATTGGCATTGCAGCAGCAAAGCAAAAAATTAATTCAGGCGACTCAACAGCGCTTACTGGCGCTAAATATCAGTGATAAAACCATACAAAACCTTAAGCGAACTGGACAAGTACAGCAATTTGTAACCTTTTATGCACCAATGGATGGCGTAGTAGTAGGTTTGCAAGTCCGAGACGGTTTTTATGTAAAACCAGGTACGACTATGATGAGCATCGCGCAATTAGATGAGGTGTGGGTTGAAGCGGACATTTATGAGCGTGATAGTGAACGAGTAAAGCTTGGCCAGTTTGCAAGAATGACCTTGGATTATGAACCAGGAAGGGTTTGGTATGGCATGGTTGATTTCATATATCCTAGTTTAGATGCGACAACAAGAACGCTAAAAGCCCGGTTTAATTTTGCCAATAAAAAACGTTTATTAAAGCCGAATATGTTCACGAAAGTTGAGTTAGAGATTGAGGCTGAACAGCTTTCTATGCTGGTACCAAAGTCAGCAGTTATCCGAACAGGAACGCAAGATCGGGTTGTAGTTGTACTTGGTGAAGGTGAATTTAAGTCGGTAGCGGTAGTGTTAGGTCAAGAAGGGGCAAATGTTTATGAAATTCTAAATGGAATTGAGCCTAGTGACATGGTTGTAGTATCAGCACAGTTTTTGATCGACTCTGAGTCGAGTAAAACCTCTGACTTTATGAGGATGCAAAGCATAGAGAGCAAGACCGCAATGCCGGACATGGAGATGTCCCATGATTAAGCAGATCATTTATTGGTCCATAAAAAACCGAATATTAGTATTATTAATGACAGTAGCACTCGTTGTTGCTGGTATTTATTCCGTAAAAAATACCGCAGTTGATGCGATTCCTGATTTGTCTGATGTTCAGGTAATTGTTAAGACAAGTTATCCGGGGCAATCACCACAAGTAGTGCAAGATCAGGTTACTTACCCAATTACTACCGCAATGCTGTCGGTTCCTGGCGCAAAAACCGTACGCGGGTTTTCGTTTTTTGGTGACTCTTTTGTTTATATTATTTTTGACGAAAAAACCGACTTATATTGGGCCCGATCTCGAGTGCTAGAGTACCTTGCGCAAGTTTCAGAGTCTTTACCAAGCTCGGCCAAGGCTGAGTTAGGGCCTGATGCAACCGGAGTGGGTTGGATATATCAATACGCCTTAGTAGATAAAACGGGGCAACAAGACTTATCTCAGTTAACGAGCATACAAAACTGGTTTTTAAAGTTTGAGTTGCAAAGCGTCGCCGGCGTATCTGAAGTGGCGACAGTGGGCGGCATGGTCAAACAATATCAAATTCAAGTCTCGCCATTAAAATTACAAGCATATCAAATACCGATAGGTCATGTGGTAAAAGCAATACAGCAAGGAAATCAAGAGACTGGTGCGTCAGTCATAGAAATGGCCGAAGCTGAATATATGGTTACGATATCTGGCTATATTAAAAATATTGAAGATATTAATGCTATTCCACTCGGTACGAACGTACAGGGCGTGCCGGTTACTATTTCTGACATTGCAAATGTTATTGAAACCCCACAAATGAGACGAGGTGTTGCTGAGTTAAATGGCGAAGGTGAGGTAGTTGGCGGGATTGTTGTTATGCGATCGGGTGAAAACGCACAGCAAACTATCAACGCAGTCAAAGCAAAATTAGGACAACTTACAAAAAGCTTGCCCGATGGCGTAGAGGTAGTGACGGTTTATGATCGTTCAAATTTGATCGACTCAGCGGTAGAAAATTTAACGATTAAACTGTTAGAAGAGTTTGCGATTGTTGCGCTCGTTTGTATCGTGTTTTTGTTTCATGTTCGATCTTCACTTGTGGCAATTATAAGCTTGCCAGTTGGTATCTTAGTTGCGTTTACCGTGATGTATTGGCAAGGCATCAACGCTAATATTATGTCTTTAGGTGGTATAGCTATTGCCATAGGAGCAATGATAGATGGCGCAATAGTTATGGTAGAAAACCTACATAAACACATAGAGCAAACGCCACTTACAAAAACGAATCGCTGGCAAGTGGTAGGGCAAGCGGCCGCTGAAGTTGGGCCTTCACTATTTTTTAGTTTGCTCATTATTACCGTTTCCTTCATTCCGGTGTTTACTTTAGAGGCACAAGAAGGGAAGTTGTTTTCTCCACTAGCGTTTACCAAAACCTACGCAATGGCTGCATCTGCTGCCTTGGCAATTACGCTTGTTCCTGTATTGATGGGGTATTTTGTTCGAGGAAAAATAAAGTCAGAGAAAGAAAACCCTATCAATAATTTATTACTACGAGCCTACCGTCCGGTTTTAAAGACATTATTGCGTTTACCTAAATTAACATTAACCATCGCTGCCATAATAATGGTTATTGGCTTTTGGCCGGTTAATAAAATAGGTAGTGAATTTATGCCAACGTTAGACGAAGGCGATCTTATGTATATGCCAACCACCTATGCCGGCTTATCAATAGGAAAAGCCCGAGAGATCTTGCAACAAACCGACAAGTTAATAAAAACGGTGCCTGAGGTAAAAACGGTGTTTGGTAAAATTGGAAGAGCTGACTCGGCGACCGACCCTGCGCCCCTAACAATGATTGAAACTATTATCCAATTTAAACCCAAAAGTGAATGGCGTGCTGGTATTAGTTTGGCTGATATAAAAGCAGAACTAAATCAAAAGTTAGCTTTACCAGGCATTAGCAATGCCTGGGTCATGCCCATAAAAACAAGGATCGATATGCTTGCTACCGGAATAAAAACGCCGGTAGGAATTAAAATAGCCGGGAATGATTTTGCCCAAATAGAAACGATTGGAAAGCAATTAGAAACAATTCTTAGTGATCTGCCTGGCACAGCCTCTGTTTATGCGGAGCGCGTATCGGGAGGGCGATATATCGCTATTGATATCGATAGATCTATGGCTGCAAGGCATGGACTTAGTATCGCGCAGATCCAAGAGACATTAGCTTATGCGGTTGGTGGTAAGTTAGTGACACAAACCGTGGAAGGGCAGGCTCGGTATCCCATTAATATCCGACTGCCCCAAGACTATCGCGACTCGCCTGAGTCCTTAGCTCGCTTACCGATTCTAAGCGCAAGCTCGTCGTTTCAAATGGCACAAAAAGTTATGTTAGGAGATGTAGCATCAATTGCGATAAAAGAAGGGCCTGCTGGAATAAAAAGTGAAAATGCTCGAATCAATGGTTGGGTATTTGTTGATATTGATGACGTAGACTTAGGTCAATACGTACAAGATGCGCAGCGCATTGTGCAGGAGCAGCTGGTGTTGCCTGCGGGATACTCAATAAATTGGTCTGGGCAATATGAATATATGCTTCGTGCTCAGCAAAAACTGAGTTTGGTTGCGCCTATGACATTGGCAATTATCGTGTTGTTATTGTACTTAAACTTTAAGTCTTGGTTTGAAGTGTCGGTCATTTTGTTAACCATACCATTTTCATTGATTGGTGGGGTTTGGTTTATGTATTCACAAGGCTTTGATTTCTCGGTGGCAACCGGTGTGGGATTTATCGCCCTGGCCGGTGTTGCTGTTGAAATTGGTGTCATCATGCTTATGTATTTAAAACAAGCAGTAAAAACTTATCCTATAACAAATGAAACAGACGCTGTCGCTGCCATATTAGCAGGTGCATCAGCTCGAGTAAGGCCTGTATTTATGACGGCCACGGCAATTATCTTAGGCTTATTACCTATATTTTTTGGTCAAGGCACAGGTTCGGAGGTAATGAGTCGAATTGCAGCACCTATGGTTGGAGGCATGATATCTGCCGTAGTCTTGACGTTATTGGTGTTGCCAATCATTTATTTGTTGAATATTAAATTTCAACTAAAGAGGGAAGCTAATGAGTAAACATGCAACTTTATATCGAATGATGACAGATAAGCATATTTGTCCATTTGGGCTTAGAGCCAAAGATTTATTAGAAAGAAAAGGCTACGAAGTTACCGATGTTAGACTTAACAATCGTGAGCAAACCGATGAGTTTAAAAATAAATATGACGTAAAAACAACACCACAAGTCTTTATTGATGACCAACGTATTGGCGGTTATGATGATTTACGTTCGTATTTTAATATGGCTCCGGCGGTAACTAAGGGGCTAACTTACCGACCTGTACTGACTATTTTTGCCATCGCTTTATTATTAGCGTTAGTGCAGACTCATTTAACAGGTAGTCCAGTTTTAGCTATGGCAACGTTATTAACTTTTGTAGCTTATGCCATGGTGCTATTAGCACTACAAAAACTACAAGATCTTTACAGCTTTACAAACTCATTTATCACCTATGACATACTAGCAATGCGTTACCTTAGGTACGGTTATTTGTATCCGTTTTTGGAAGCGTACGCAGGCCTCGCTATGTTAGCGGGCTTGCCAGCACTTTATGTTGCACCGGTATCAATTTTTATTGGGCTGATTGGTGGTATATCTGTGATAAAGGCGGTTTATATAGACCAACGAGAGTTGAAGTGTGCGTGTGTGGGCGGGAACAGTAATGTACCGCTTGGTTTTGTATCCTTAACTGAAAATGTATTTATGTTTTTAGCCGGAATATGGATGTTGGCGACATCAGGTATTTTTTAATAGCCACATTAGAACCAAACTAGAGACCACAATAAATCAAGCTAAATTACAGCAATTGGAATTAAATGAACGCTTAAATTTTGCAAAATGCCGTCGGTACGGTTAAAGTCCACGGCATTAAAACTAGAATAAAGTGTTATCAGGAGCAAGGCATGCCTAAGGCAAGTGAAGTAAAAAAGAACGCAGCAATTGAACATAATGGCCGTGTTGTACTAATTAAAGATATTGAGCGTTCAGTTCCACAAGGACGAGCAGGTGGCAGTTTATACCGTATGCGCATGTACGATGTTGTAACTGGCGCTAAAATTGACGAAACGTTTAAAGACTCAGATATGCTTACCGCAGCAGATTTTTCTCGCCGAGCGGTTATGTTTTCTTATACAGATGGCGATGAGTACATCTTTATGGATAATGAAGACTATACGCCATATCACCTAAATAAAGACACAATTGAAGAGCAGTTGCAGTTCATCAATGAGGAAACACAAGGGTTAATGGTACTTGTAATTGCAGATGTTGCCGCGACAGTCGAAGTGCCAATGACTGTTGAGTTAGAGATCACTGAAACTGCACCGGCGTTAAAAGGTGGTTCTGCAACGGCAAGAACAAAACCTGCAACGTTAACAACAGGTCTAGTTATTCAAGTGCCAGAGCATATTTCCACCGGTGATCGCATTAAGATCAACACCGAAGAGCTTAAGTTTGTTAGTCGTGCGTAACTTACGGTAGTGCCAAATCGACTCTAATAAATAATTCAATTTAATCAGTCGCTCTATAAAAAGGGCGACTTTTTTATTACTCGTTATCAGTTTCAGTAAAGTTAATTTGTTTTAGTACACTTTCGAGTACTTCTATTTTGGTCTACGTTTATAAGTATTAATAATAAAATTTATAGCGCTAATACTGGAGAAAGAATGACAAGAAATGTTACTGAATTAATAAAGATTTACAGCGAAACTGTATTCGAATTGATGAGTCCACTTAGTGAGTTGCCAAACCCTTTTGCCATAATTACAGCCTACAACCCACAAAGTAAAAACTTCAGTGAAAGTAATAATATAATAGCAAATCAAGCGCTTGAAGAAGATCTGTCGCAGGTATTTCATTTGCCCGTAAATGGGCGTTCGCTCGATGCCAGTCACCAAGAGCCTAGTTTTGCAGTGCAAATATCTAAGGCGGCCGCAATTGGATTAGCAGAAAAGTATAATCAAAATGCTATCTTTTGGGTTGACGGTGACGATTTACACATAGTGCCAGTACTGATGGATGGCGACGAGGTTTCCGTGGGCTCGTTTCGAAACCGAATTCAAGCTAACCCCAAACCCTAGGCTATCTTTTAAACTAGCCTTTGTAGCTAACCACTGTAGCTAACCACTTTAGCTAACCTTTATAGCTAACCTTTATAGCTAACCTTTATAGCTTGATGCGCCTTTCAAAATAAACTTAACCATCAAGACCGTCTCTTCCACCGTTTTATCTAAATCACTTTCAGGCGCATTTAATGCGTTACCACCCATAGCAAACACCAGTTGTGTTACAGCTTTGGCGACCACCAAGGTCTCTTCTGTTTTATAACGAGGGGCTATTGAATTTGCGCGTTCTAGATCTGTTTGTAGTTCGTGGGCAAAAAAATCTAACTGCTTTTTAATAGCATCTTGGAAATTACCAGACCCAACAGTACCTTCTCGTAATAAAATGGGTAACGTAGAACCAGGCTTGCGCATTTCATTAAAAAAACATTCTACAGACACACGAACCACAGAACGTTCGTTGATTATAAGCGATCTAGCGTCTCGAATTATGGCACGAAGATGTTGCCCGGCTAATTCAATGATAGCGATATTTAATTCGTCTACATCCTTGAAGTGACGATAAAAGCTATTTGGCGCAATGCCAGCTTCTCGCGTGACTTCACGTAAACTAAGAGAGGAAATACTACGATGAGGCCCCACTAGATTGAGTGCCGCCGCGATTATTTCTTGACTATTTATTGAGGCTTTTCGACCAACAGTTTTCACATTTTACACATCGTAAATGGATAATATGGGTATTTTTCCATACTCACCGTCAAGTTACTAGTATTGGCTTAAAACTAATTGTGAACAAATTTATATACACATTCGTATACACTTGTATATTAATCTGTATAATCGAACACCTAGTTAAGAAAATACTGTGTATTTAAGGCGTGATTTTGTGAAAAGAACAGTAACTAAAATGATTGAAAGCATATGTTTACCTCAGGCATTAGACTTTTGGTTTAAGCAACTAAATATTAATTATCAAACACATACTCCAACCGTTAAAGTAGTGAGCAAAACGATATTAAACGATGTGGTTAAACTTGTGCTAAAGCCAAGTAAGGCATTTGGCGACTTTGTAGCGGGTCAGCACGTTCGTCTAAAACTTGAAATAAACGGCATCGGAGAGGAACGTTGTTACTCTATTGCTAATTTGCCAAATCGTGCAGGTTTGGTTGAATTATTTATAAAAGTGCAGGGGCAAGTTAGTCAGTCGATAAAAGAAACGGTTAAAAAAGGATTAGTTTTAGACATTTCTAAGCCGTTTGGTCAAAACCATCAACAAAGCTTTGATACCTTTATAGCCGGTGGTATTGGTATTACGGCGATGTGGCCGTTGTTCAAAGCATCAAACAATAAAGATGCAAAATTGCTTTACCTCACGCGAATAAATAATGGCAGTCAATCCGCGGCATTGTTAAAAGAAATTAAAGCCTCGAAATATTATAAAAATGGGCAAGTTGTAATTGAAAATGGCCGTTCATTTTTGTCGGATTCAGCTAATGTTGGCGAGTTTTTAGAGGGGTCGGAAAAAGCGATCTCATGTGGCTCAGAAGGTTTTAATAAAGTCATCAATGCTCAAGTTTCTTTGGCTAAGCCTGACATATCACTTTCGTTTGAAAGCTTTAAGTCGACGAATGCAGCGCCAGTCAAGCATGAAATTAAAACGGATATTCAAGTTAAGCTCATTAACTCGGATAAAACTATTGTTGTTGATAATAAGACGTCTTTATTAGACAGCTTATTAAACGCCGGAATAAAAGCAAAGCATGGTTGTAAACAAGGCATATGTCATGAATGTACATGCAGAGTGTCGGCAGCATCATTATTAAACGACGTTAACAAAACCATTCAGCTATGTACAACATTCCCAAGTACAGACTTGGAGTTAGAACTATGAATTTTGAATTATTAGAAAAAGAAATTAATGAAATTAAAGACGAGGCGATGGCAAAAGTCGGCTCTGAAGATGCGCGTTATATTCGTCGTATCGAAAAAGTAGTCCGTTATAGCGGAGCAGCGGGACGCGTATTGTTAATGTTGTCATGGTTTCCTCCATGCTGGTTACTAGGAACCATTTTATTGTCCATTAGTAAGATAATGGAAAATATGGAACTAGGCCATAACGTGATTCATGGCCAATACAACTTTATGAATGATGAGCGTTTTAATGGCTCTACATACGAATGGGATATCGCTGGTACTTCAGACAACTGGCGCAAAACACATAATTATAGTCACCATACCTATACGAATGTGAAAGGGATGGATCACGATATTGGCTATTCAATCTTACGAATATTTAAAGAACAAAAGTGGAACCCAGCTTATTTGTTCCAGCCCATCTATGCGATCATTTTTGCGTTATTATTTCAGTGGGGGGTTGCTCTTCAAAACTTAAGACTGGGACGTTTGTTTATAAAGAAAGTACCACTTAAAGAGTTTATAAAAGAAGACGAACAAGCTTATCGTAAAATGGGTGGTCAGCTATTTAAAGATTATATCTTTTTCCCAATTATTGCTGGTCCTATGTTTATTCCTGTTATTTTGGGTAACTTGACGGCCAATGTGGTTCGAAGCTTATGGACTTACTTAATTATTTTTTGTGGTCATTTTACTAAAGATGTCCACATATTTGATCGCTCAGTACTTAAAAACGAATCAAAAGGGCACTGGTATTATCGTCAAATATTAGGATCTTCAAACATTAAAGGTGGCAAGATTTTCCATATACTTAGTGGTAATTTGAGTCACCAAATAGAGCACCATTTATTTCCAACGATGCCATCTTATCGGTATGCAGAAGTTGCTCCAAAAGTTCAAGCGGTTTGCAAAAAGCATGGCATTCAATACAACAACGGTAATATATTTAAACAATTTGGTGAAGTTGTAGGGCGTATTGTTAGGTACAGCCTGCCGTAACATTAAGATAGTTTATAAAGGGTTAACGATTAGTTAGCCCTTTTTTTATCTATAATTTTAATCTTAATTTAGATTTAAAAATCACTTAATGGCTAACTTAGCCTTCTTTTCCTATAGTTAAGCTATATACGAAAGAATTAGGATTGTTAATTTGTTTACCATAGTTAGGACTTTGTTCTTGGCGTTTTTATATGTTTTTGTGCTGCAAAGTAATTATGTTTACGCACAAGCCAGCAATCAGATTACCTTGGCTTATGGTCTTGAAAATTACAATCTACAGCCATTATTTGATGAGTTTAGTGCGCAAACTGGTATTCGTATCAATGTCGCAGCATTTAAAAACAACGAGCTTAAAGCTGAGTTAATTGAACGTGCTACAAACAAGCAATTACCTGATGTAATTATCGTACCTTCTGACTTTGCTGGTTTAGATTCAATCCAAGTCAGTCCAATTCCCAATACTTTATTCAGTAAAAGCACAAATCAAACGGCTATAAAATCGACAGTCGTAGCTGGTAAAAGTTTAGGGATACCCATAGTTTACGGCAATCACCTAGTACTTTATTTTAATAAAAAGCTTGTAAAAACACCGGCAAAAAGTTGGAGGGAAATACTTCAACAAGGGTCTGAGTTATCAAATGAATTCGACTTAATCGCCTGGAATTATCTCGAAATGTATTGGTTTATCCCGTTTCTTGGCACTTATGGTGACTTTCCATATATTAATGGAAAGTTAACGCTTGATTCCGATGGTATGGTAGCAGCACTTAAGTGGTATAAGAACCTAAATACCAACGGATTAGTGGACTTAAATTGCGACTACGACTGTGCAAAAAACAAGTTCCTATCAGGCAAACTAGCGTACACAATTAATGGTTCGTGGGCTTTAGGTGAATACAAACAAATATTAAATGATGACTTAGGAATTGCGCTATTGCCAAAGTTGGGCGACCTCGCTATGAAACCGTACTTTTCATCTCACGTACTTGCCTTTCCAGACAAAAGCTTGCAAGGAAATAAAGCTGAATCATTAAAGAAACTAGCACTGTTTTTTCAGTCGGATAAAGCACAAGCGATGATTTGGGGAATGTTGAATAGTATCCCTACGAACAATAACACGCTGAGCTACATTCAAAGTCAGGGAAACCAAGATCTCAATATATTATTAGAGCAGCTGGAATTGTCTGAGCCTATGCCTAACGATCACAATATGGCGATTGTTTGGGAAGCGATGTTGAAGGGAACAAATCGTTTTCTGGCTGATGTTTTTGATGCCAAATCAGCGGCAAAATATATGCAACACATTGCCAACAAATCAATAGAGCACGCCAATGACAATAACTAATCAAAAAAAACGTAGTGTGCTGCAGGAAATTCGACTCAAACTCTCTCTGACTATTTTGGTATTAACTTCGGTATGTTTGGTTATATTTGGCATCGACTCCTATCAGCAGAGTATGTCGTTAGCGTTAGAAGATGTTAAGCGTCACAGCAGTTCGGTTAGTTTAGATATACAAAACGAAATGGGTAAACAGCTACATATATTAAGTGACTTAGAACACAACAAGGTGTTAGTGGAGTTGCCTTTTAACTTACTCTACACCCAATACGCATTTCGTGAGTTAAAGCAGTTAGTGGATAAAAATCCATTTGTTGATGCCGCGTTTATCAGCGATGGGTCTGAGTATTTAGTTGAGGGATACCCGCTGAGTACGCTCAAGTATAACAGTGATAGGCTAAATCAAAATACGAGTACGATTATTAAACAAAATAGTAAAGATAAAACGCTGTCGTTGATCTACTCTCCCGATGAAATTCAAGGTATTCAAGATGGTGTGTCTGGCAGTTTGTTTTTATCTATCGTGCTAAGAAAATCGAACGCCTCCTTAGTTAACCCATTTCAAACTACTGGCGTATTGTACCTATTGATTAATCCAAAGTTTTTATTAACCAATGATTTAATGACTCTTTACAGCAGAACATCTGTTTTGATCAATGGCCTACCTTGGTATTCACAAGGCATGGACAATTTTGATTCGTCACTATCCTTTACGCAACGCGCATTTAGTCAGCAAAAAGATGGGGTTAATTTGGATATTAAGATCACCCATGATGAAGAGTTTTATACTGATAAAGTCCTTAACTCATTATTGTTTTCGGTAGTGGTCATAATTCTAACCTTCTTTGCTTTATTTATTTACTTAAAACGCTTTTCTAATCGTTTAAAAGCGCCACTGAACAACCTAGAAAATATTGCGGAGTCTATAAAAAGTGGTAATTATGTGGTCTCGAATATGAAGTCAGAGTTTATTGAGTTTGATAGTGTTTTTAGCGCTATGGATCATATGTCAGCAACAGTTAATAACCAGTTTGAAGACTTGCAGCAACAAAAAAACCGAGCGCAGGTATCAGAACAAGCGAAAGCTAATTTTCTTGCCAATATGAGTCATGAAATAAGAACACCGATGAACGGGATATTGGGCACGCTGCAAATATTACAAAGGCAAAAGTTACCTGGCGAGTCTGAAGAGTTAGTTGAGAAAGGAATATTATCGTCAAAAATGCTGTTAACAATCGTAAACGACATCCTAGATTTTTCTAAAATTGAGGCTGGACGATTAGAGTTGGAAATGATTCCAACTAACGTAGGTAAAATAGTAGAGTCGACGATAGCAGAATTACAACCTGAAGCAGAATCTAAAGGCATTTCAATAGAGCTAAACTTTGACAGTAGCTACGAGGAAGGTTGGTTTTGCGACCCTGTTCGAATTAAACAAATTATTTTAAATCTACTTTCTAATGCAATTAAATTTACCGAACAAGGCGGTGTGTTTATTGACGTTAAAATTGATAATGGTCAGTTACTTTTAAAGTGTCGAGACACTGGTATCGGCATGTCGCAAGCGATTCTAGACGGTTTGTTTTCACGTTTTGAGCAAGCGGATAAGAGTATTACTAGAAGGTATGGTGGTACAGGTTTAGGGATGGCTATTACCAGTCAGCTAGTCGAATTGATGGGTGGAACCATTAATGTAAATAGTGAACCATCTAAAGGTACGACCTTTAAGTTACTACTGCCGTTACAACAAGCGGAAGTTGAAAGCTTAATAATTGAAAGGCAAGCCAAGATTGAGACACCAGTTTTAAAAGGAAAAACAGTATTACTTGCAGAAGATAATAAGATTAATCAGACCGTATTTTTAGCGATGTTAAAGCCAACAGGCGCCAAAGTAGTGGTTGCAAATAATGGTCAAGAAGCGTTAACACTGTTTAGTCAATCCCGTCCTGATATCGTATTTATGGATATACAAATGCCCGTTATGGATGGTTTAGAGTCATGCAGTAAAATAAAACAAAAAAATGCCAATGTACCTATAATTGCATTAACTGCGAACGTCATGCCAGATGATGTAGAAAAATATATGGCAACTGGGTTTTCAGCACACATTGGAAAGCCGGTAGAGTTAAATAAACTCTACCGAGAGCTAAATTTCTACTTGTTTAAATAACATTAAAACCATCATCGTTGCTGTCGTCCAAGACTTTTTTGTTGTCGTTAGATTTATCTCCTCCAACAAATAAACGGTTTGCCATGATATACACAAAGATGAAGTAAACGCTTTGCATAATTAATGAAAAGTCTCTTAATTCAGCACCCGCCAAGATAAGTGTCATTGTGATGTAGTAAACCGCAATTATCCAAATGGTGACATTTACGTTGATCGCCTTCGCCTGAAATAAACGCTTTTTATGCTCACTTTTCAATTGTGCTAGGTTTTTTCCTCTTACAATCAAAGCTATAGTTATGACGTTTACCGTATCCAAAAACAGTAAGCCAAGGTAATTTGTATAACCGGCAAACCCTTGAAATGGAAACTGTTGAAAGTAACTATTTACAGCAATAAAAAGTACGTGGCCCAGCCCTAATAAAACAATTGACGGCGTTGATATAAAATCTTGCCAACGGCGATGTGTTAATGAAGCACTCCGTTTGTTAGACGAAAAGTCTTTTAAGAGTTGGAAGAACTTTTTATTAATAAATATTAAAAAGAAAAGTGGTAATAACGACATTACAAAAAGAACGATGATCCCTGATTGATTGTCCCAGTTAAATAGTTCTTGTTGGTTCGATATAGACAAGTAAATGAGATAAAAGCTGATCAAAGAAATAACAAAACTTAGAGTTAGATAATAAGATAGGTATTTTTTTATTACCTCCGATGAGGCTGTGTAAAGTTGCGGATAGGTCTCTTCACTAAATGACAACAAGTACTGGCTAAATTGACCTTTGACATTAATTGGAATTAAAACGGTTGTGATTAATATTTGTAAAATCACGGCCGTGTAAAACCCGAGTATTGCGGGATCTGAGTAAGTCATTGTTATTTCCCTTTTGGCTGTTGAGACATAATATTATTAAAGGCGATTCGAATTTCAGAGTCGGTCGCACCAGCGTCTTTAAATGTCGATATAACGTCAAACAACTGTTCATTAATCCAAGCATCTAAATCAAACTGACTGTTTAAAATGGCATTGCTATGAACAAAAGTACCTCTGTAACCTTTCGTTTCAATAACGTTATCCCGTTCTAAAATTCGGTACGCCTTAGCCACAGTTTTAGCATTAATATCTAAGTCGGTAGCGAGTTGACGAATAGACGGCAACGCATCACCGGGAGCAACTAATGCTTGCTGTATAGCGATCTTTATTTGATTAACTAGCTGACTAAACAAAGGTTCAGCGCTATCAACATCAATGGTGATCATTTATTTACCTTGAGTTAGTTGTACCATTACCACAAATGGTACATCAATGTTATAACCAGAACAAAAATTAAGCAACTAAAAGGCATAAAAAAAAGCGCCATACATAGGTAGCGCTTTGTTTTATAGGTAAAAGTTAAACTGATAACAATTTAAAACGGTGCGGGGTAGTGCTGTAACACCTTGTCAACTTGTTCTAGCAGGTCACTATCTAACGTAATGGCAAACGCATCAATATTTTCCTGTAGTTGCGCAGGTGACGTTGCGCCAATAATAGTCGACGAAACACCATCAACCTGTTTACACCAAGCCAGTGCAAGTTGACTCGGTGTGATGCCAGCCTGTTTGGCAATAGTTGTATATTCACTTATTGCTTGTTGGCTTTGTGCGCTGTCTCTAAACAAGCCATTTCGTTGTGTCAATGTCCAGCGACTGCCTTCTGGGCGAGCGCCATTAAGATATTTGCCCGACAATGCTCCTCCGGCTAAAGGCGACCAAGGCAAGTAAGCAATGTCCTCGTGAATGCAGTTTTCTATCAAATATGGCCAGTCTTTAGTGTGTAACAAGCTAAACTCATTTTGAATAGATACCATTTTTGGAAGGGCGTATTTTTCACTTAATTTAAGGTATTGATTAATGCCCCATGTTGTATCATCAGAAAGACCACAAAAACGTATTTTACCGGCTTTTACACAGTCGTTTAAAGCTTGAAGAATTTCTAGCATTTGATTTACTTCGTGAGTTTTGTCTATCTCAGAAAAGCGGATCTTATTTGGGCGATGCTTGGCAAAGTGCGGAGAAGTTCGATTTGGCCAATGCAATTGATACAAGTCGATGTAATCGGTTTTTAATCGCTGTAAAGACGCGTCAACGGACTTAATAATTGCTTCGCCATCAATATCGTTAGCATCACGAATCCATGGCAGTCCGTTCCCAGCAATCTTAGTGGCTAATACAACATCTCCTCGGCGTTGAGGGTTGCGCTCAAACCAGTTGCCAATAATTCGCTCTGTGTCGCCGTAGGTATCTGCAGAGGGAGGGACGGGATAAAGCTCGGCGGTATCAATAAAGTTAATACCTTGTGATAAAGCAAATTCTATTTGCTGATCGGCATCTTGTTGTGTGTTTTGTACACCCCACGTCATAGAGCCTAAACAAATCTCTGAAATATCTAGGTTACTACTTCCTAACTTATTGTATTTCATTTAATAATCCAAATTATAAAAAGGTAGCAATGGCATCAAGTGGTTTTTTTATCGTAGCATGATGAGGAATAGTCGCATCCTCAGCAGGATAGCCAACAACCAGCAACATAAATGGGCGCTCGTTCTCTGGGCGGTTACATATTTTAGTTAAAAATTGCATTGGTTTTGGCGTATGAGTTAGCGTAGCTAATCCACTATGATGTAAGGCATTGATTAAAAATCCAGTGGCTAGCCCAACAGACTCATGAACATAATAGTTGGTATTTTGATCGCCAGGGTTAATACCACCTTTCTTCTGTGAAAAAACGGCAATGAGCCAAGGCGCATGTTCTAAAAAAGGCTTGTTGGCGTCGGTACCTAATGGTTTTAACGCTTCTAACCATTCCTCACCGGCACGGCCTTCGTAAAAGCCTTGTTCGTGAAGCTCAGCTTGCTCTCTAACTTGTTTTTTTATGTCATGGCTACCTAATACAGCAAAATGCCATGGTTGATGGTTAGCACCGTTTGGCGCTGTGCCGGCCGCTTTGATACAGTTTTCAATAATTTCTCTAGGAACAGGGCGATCACTGAACTTACGAATACTATGACGTCGTTTGATGTTTTGGTAAAACTCGTTTGAGCGGTCAACCATTGTTTGTTCAGGGTATTCAATAAAGTCAGTAAGAGGATAGTGCGCTTCGTTACTCATTCGCGGCTCCAAGCCAATAAATAATAAGCCATTTAACTTTTATTTACTGACTTGTGCAAGTGCAAAAACGGCTATGGTGTAACAATCTTTAGTTGCAATGAGTGAACGGCATCAACATAACCATCGGTTGCAATTATAGATAATGTTACGTTCGAGCCACCAGATCCTAAATCTGTTTGAACATGAATTCTGTTATTTGCAATAAATTGCTCTATTTGGGTAATGGTTACACCAACACCCGTTTGCGTTTCAACAGTTACGCCATCAATAGTGGTAACTATGGTCGGGTTGGCACCAGATACATTGCCGACATTAATTTTTTTAATGGTAACCGTGTCGCCATCGGTGCTTGAGTCTGCATCGTTGGTCATAATATCAAAAAAGTCTGTGTAATCTTCTAGCACTTGTGCCGAGTCGATTGAGCTACCAAAGTCTGGCGGACTATTTTGTAATACGGTGGTAACTAATATGGTTTCTTCTGCATAGGTCTGTCCATCAAACACTCGCAACTTTAGAGGTTGGTCTACCATTGTTATGCCTTTAGATGCGGCTTTAAGTCTTAATGAATAAACATCTAAACCTACAATTTCTAATGTATTGGGAATCGCATTGCCATTACCAGCGAGCAGTTCAACGGTAAAATCAGCAGGTAAATTATCGACATCTGTAATGTTCAAATCAATTCGAGTGCTGTAGTCATTGGTTAATAATATAGCATTGCTGTCTAGACCTATTTCCGGAGCATCATTAACCGGGGTAACAACAAATTGTATTACTTGACGAGTGCTCAGTGCCGCTGAGCTATCATCAGTTGCGGTAATCTCTATTGCATAGCTAGTAATGTTGTTCACATTATCAGGCGCTACGATTTTTAAGTAATTGTCAAATACTGTCACATTTAAAGTATCAAAGTTTAATGTGCCACCATCAGCAACTGTAATTATTACGTTGTCGCCATTTTGATCAGACTTCACGAAATTAATAATGAGGGTTTCTTCCTCGTCTACTTCTGGTGTAAATACATTAATCGTTAATTCAGGTGGTGACGGGGCTACAGGCACTATAACTGTGAGTGTTTCTGACACTGTGATAAATCCATCTGAGGCCGTCGTGGTAAATGTCATGGTTTGTTGGAAAGCGGCGCTGGCATCTAAAGAGAGCGTTAATATGCCAGTATTTTGGTCATAACTTTCCGTTAATAGGGAGTTATTAGTAAAGCGAGTTATGGTTAATGCCGTACCATCTGCATCAAAGTAATTAACAAGTAAACTTGCAGACTGGCCTGGGGCAATTTCAATTTGTGACTCGCTAAAAGTAATCACAGGTGGCGAGTTATCTATTCTAATTATTAACGGTACTTCTACCTCAGAGACTTCGCCAAACTCATCTTCAGCCCTAATAATGAAACTATCTGTATAGGCTTCTGTTAGGTCAAAAGCGGTTACAGAAAGAACGCCCGCACTAAAAGTAGCTTGCATCTTGCTCGTATCGTAAATAAGTTGAGGCGTTAATTCGCCTTCATCCACGTCATTAACAGATAGTGCAATTTCAAGTGTGCCCGTTTCCACAACGTCAATTGCGGAAGCATCAAGGTCAATGCTTGGAGGCGTGTTTTTGTAGATAGTCAAGGGAATAGTTTCAATACGGTCGCTACCAAAAACATCGGTTACGACTAAATCAAACTCGGTTATAAGATCGATTGGTGTGGCTAGTAGTGCAGCGTTTATCGTAATGGAATCACCGTCGACACTATAGGTAAGCTCGCCCTCGTCAGCTACAAGTGAAATGTTATAAGGATGACTTTCAAAGTCTTCGACTAATATTGAAAAAGTGTAGGACTTTGATTCGAGTAACGGCGGTATCACCGGGACATCAAACAAGGGCGCTAGATTTGGATTACCACCTAAAAAGCTTAAAAAGTTATCTTTAATGTAAAGGTGGAAAGTTAGTTTAGTTTCATAGCCCGCATCTTTGGCTGAAAGAGTGACTTGTTCATATTGCAGGCTTGAAACGTCATCAGCAAAGATTGAAAAGTATGGGTAATTATTGGTGATAGTAAAATCTGGGTTAGTAGAGGAAAAGGACAAATCAACAAAGTCTGGTGTATTGTCAGACAAGTTATAGGCAAATTGCGCGATTTTATCTGTTTCATTACCCGTTAATTTTTTAATTAAACTTAGGGTGACGTTTTCTTCAATGTGCAACTCGGGCGCATCGTTTTCTGAGTTGTTTATGTCAGATTGTGTTAACTCAATATCGATTTGATCGGTAAGGTGACCGTCGCTAACTTCTAGCACTAGTGTTTCACTGGCGTTAGTTAAAGGCTCGTTTAATGAAACGGTTAACTCATATCCATACTGAGCTTTATTTACATGACTTGATACACTACTTGGGGCCGACAAAACCCGATATGCGATTCGATCAGAGTCAGGGTCATAAATATCAAACTTAAGTGTTTTACTTTGGTATAAATCCAGTTCCATTGACGGTTCAATAAGCGCGATGACAGGGGGCTCTAGTGTTTCCAAATTACGATTTTTATTGTAATAAATGATCTGCATAGCGCGTTCGGTAACAACACCATTGTACTCACTGACCGCCAGTAACTCACCGTATGTATCTTGTTCCGCTTCGTCAGCTGAAATTAAATACTGACTGTCGTCTTGTGATAACTGGCCTTTTAGATTTGCAGCGTTTAAATAAAAGTTTTCGACTACGTCATTGCCAAGCGAATAATTTCGGTTGATGTTAATAGCGATCACTTCATCTTCAAAAAGGGTTATGTAGTCTGTTGGCCAAGTCACCTGGTATGTAGTTGAGTCATCACTGCCACTATCTGTGCCGCCGTCACCATCTGGATCTGGTGAGTCGTTTACCGTTAGAGTAATTAACGTAGTTTCTACCGTTTCGCCTGAAGTAAAACTCAAATTAAACTGTTCAGTGCCCGAGATTTGACCTGCGGCAACGGTAATTGTTTGGTTTTGAGTATTAAAGGTGATTTGTGCAAGAGAGGGTTGGGTAACAAGGTTTGGTTGCACTGATATAGTGCCGTTTGCGGTAATAGCATAACTAAGTTGAATTTCTTCACCAACTGACAATTGCAAATCAACAGGGGAGACAGCGACCGAAAAAGAAATAGCCGTATCTGTGTCAGTTGGCTCGTTGTTACTATCGCCTGAACTACAGGCAACAAGAAAAAGGCTCGAAAATACAATTAATAGACAGAATTTCGCTATTGTTGAATACCACATATTTTAATTTCAACTCCCAATATTGTAGGAGCATTAATGCACCCTTATAGGTTATCGGTCATATCTCTTATTTTATTATAGTAATTTAATCGAAATACCGATAAAAGTTGCTGAATATCATTATCGTCGATGTTATTCGCTTTTAATGCTAATTCTGTAAGTTCGATACTCGCTTCCATATTTTCAGACACAACCTCGTTAGCCCCATGCTGAAGAAGCTCCAAACAATTATCACTGTTATGAGCCCTTGCAATGATTTTAAGATCTGCAAAGCGATGTCTAAGTGACTCGACAAGCTCGAGGGCCGCATGCGTATCGTTTAAAGTAACAATGGCGAGTTTTGCATGATGAATCCCTGCCGAATTTAATAGGTGAGATTGATTTACATCGCCATAAAATACAGGATAACTATCTTGATACTTTTTAACAATTTCACTGGAACGGTCAAAGGCAACATAGCTAACGCCGGCACTTTCTAAAATAGCGCCGATACTTCGGCCAACGCGACCAAAACCAGCTAAGACGACTGAACATTCTGGGATCTCATTATGAGCGCCTTCAAATGCAGCTTGTTTGTTATTAAATCGATTAGCAATGACCGCTAACAAAGGGGTGACTAACATGCTAACTAGCACAACTAACATAGCAATATTGAACTGATAGCTAGTTAATATGTCGGCGGCAAACGCGAGCGAAAACAGCACTAAAGCAAACTCTCCACTTTGGCCTAGAATAAAGGCGATAGACGCTGATTTTGTCCAATTGTGGCCAAAGCCTCGAGCAAGTACCGCAAGAATAATGACTTTAATTGCAATGGTTATAAGCATTAACGAAAATACCAGCAAAGGCGACTCTAACAACAAAGGGATGTTCAATGACATACCCATAGAAATAAAGAACGCGCCGAGCAGTAACCCTCTGAACGGTTGCACTTCGGCTTTTATTTGATGGCGATAGGCCGAATCAGAAATTAATAAACCCGCCAAAAACGCGCCCATGGCCATAGATAGCCCCGCTATTTCTGTTAAGTAGGCCGTTCCTAAAACGATTAAAACTGCAGTAGCGGTAAATACCTCAGCATTGGCAGACTTTGCGACTCGGTAAAGTAATGGGTTCAACAAATACTTACCAATCATAATGACGGCCACGATAATCCCTACCGACTGCATAACCGCAAAACCTAAACTTTGTGTTACTGCATTAGATTCAGATAGCAGTGGAATCAGTGCCAATAAAGGCACAACGGCCAGATCTTGCATTAGTAAAACCGCAACGGTTGAACGACCAAACTCTGAGTTTAATGATTTTTGTTGGGTAAGTATTTGTAACACGAATGCGGTTGATGAAAGTGATAATGCTGAGCCAATGATGATAGCGGCAGGCCAATTAAGTCCTAATATAAATTTAGCTATAGAGATTAAAACCAGACTTGTTACTAACACTTGCAGTGAGCCTAAGCCAAACACAAGTCGCTTTATTTTCCATAAAAAAGAAGGCTTCATTTCCATACCAATGACAAATAGCAGTAAAACAACACCAAATTCGGATATATGAGTGATATGAGCTACATCAGATATTAGGCCCAGAGCAGACGGACCAATAATAATACCAGCGAGTAAAAAGCCGGGTACCGCACCTAAACGAATTGCTTGGCACAGGGGCACCATTATAACGGCGGCAAGAAGAAGGTAGATGATTTCTAAAATTAAAGGGTTATGCACTTAATCGACTCCATATAAAGAACCGTTTAAGTGTAACCCTTAACTAATAAGCAAACAAAGGTTTAGGCTAGGATGCCTGATCTATATCAAGACTTATTGGTATTTTTGTTTGCTGGGCGACCTTGACCTGGCTTATTGGCCGGTCTATTTGATGGTTTAGAGCCAGGTTTGCCGTTTGATCTATTGTTTGGTTTGGCGCCTGAGTTTGAGCCAGACTTAGCGGCTGGTTTTCTGCTTGGTTTATTTGCAGAATTTGCTGGCCTTGGACCATTTGAACGACGCTGAGGTTTTTTGTCTTCAGCAGAGGTGTCGTTTAATGACTTGTTCTTTTTAGGTTTTTTCTTTTTAGGCGGTCTAATGTCACGCGCTTTAGGCAGTGGCATTTGCGGCACAAAATCTTCGTCCACTTGACGTTCGATATGTTTTTGAATTAATTGCTCAATGTCAGTCAAACTATTAAATTCATCGCCCGATACTAATGAAACTGCTTTACCTTCTGCACCGGCACGGCCTGTACGGCCAATTCGGTGAACGTAGTCTTCTGCCACTTGAGGCAAGTCATAGTTAACCACTTGCGGCAATTGCTCTATGTCTAAGCCTCGCGCCGCAATGTCTGTTGCAACTAAAACGCGAATCGATTTATCTTTAAAGTTGGCAAGTGCTTTGGTTCGTGCCGCTTGGCTTTTATTACCATGGATAGCAGCTGCGGTAATACCTTTTGAGTCAAGATTCTTAGCTAAGCGGTTTGCGCCATGCTTTGTTCTTGAGAAAACTAACACTTGTTGCCAATCGTTTTTCTTTATTAGCTTTATTAATAAACGAGCTTTAAAGCTTTGATCAACATTGTATAAGGTTTGTTCAACAGTGGCGGTTGTTGAGTTTGCAGGCGATACTGAGATATGAACAGGATTGTTCATAAGACCTTGCGCTAACTCTTTAATGTCATCTGAAAATGTTGCTGAGAACATTAAGTTTTGACGTTTGACCGGTAAGATTTTAAGTATTTTTTTGATGTCATGAATAAAGCCCATATCTAACATACGGTCGGCTTCATCTAAAATTAAAACTTCTAGTTGGTCAAACTTAACTGCATTTTGACTATATAAGTCCATCAAACGACCAGGCGTGGCGATAAGAATATCAACACCTTTCCGTAAGGCCATCATTTGTGGGTTTATTTTAACACCACCAAATACAACTGTTGAGCGGAGAGGTAGGTTTTTACCATAAGTTTCAACACTTTGTGCAACTTGTGCAGCGAGTTCACGTGTTGGTGTAAGTACTAAAGCTCGAACTTGATTTGCTTTTGCGCGTTGACCTTTGGATAATCGCTCTAATAAAGGGAGTGTAAAACCTGCAGTCTTGCCGGTACCCGTTTGTGCGGCGGCCATTACGTCTTGGCCTTCTAACACGGCTGGGATTGCCTGGGCTTGGATTGGAGAAGGGCTGGTGTAACCCTGATCGTTGATCGCACTCAACAGCGCGTCGGAAAGACCTAAGTCGGTAAATTGCATTAACACTCACTTTAAAAAAATTAGAATTTGCTCAAGGGCAAAAGGCGCTGAAGACTAACTGAAAACTGCTCTTTTAGCAATCAACACGGACAATTATAGGGCCATAAATCACTAATGAGTTGGTTTGTTTATATATTAAAATGCGCAGACAAGAGTTTATATACAGGAATTACCACAGATTGTGCTCGCAGATTACAACAACATAACTCTGGGGTTGGTGCAAAATACACTCGCTGTCGACTGCCTGTCGTAATGGTATACACCGAAAACGCAGAGTCTAGGAGTGATGCGTCGAAAAGGGAATATCAAATAAAAAAGTTGTCACGCCAACAAAAACTAGCTTTGATTAGTCGTGTGTAATTTGCAGAAGATAAAACCAAGGCTAAATTAACGTAACAGTGCCTCTGACTGTTTAGATGCCTCTACATATAAACCGTCAATATTAAACTCTTTACCTGGAAACTTTTCAGCAAGAAGTGCGATGACATTATCCCAATCAGCAAGTTCAACATATTTTACTAAACGCAACGAACACCCATAGGTGCCTTCGTACTTAAGTAAACTATTGGCCATTTTTTCTTGAAGTTGCAATTTTTCAACAACATCTTCTATTGTACAGTCAAGTATCGAATCTAATACCGACAGCAAGCCGACAAGAAAGCCTGTAGGCGCCTCTTTTTGTCCTATTAATGTTGGTAAATTCTGAATGAATAATGCTCTTCTTAACCCAAGTAACACTATCTCATCTGGTTTATCACTAGCAAGTTTTGTAACGGCTACGACTGAAATAAACTTGCGCATAGTGTCTTCCCCTAAATATACAACGGCTTTGTTAATGCTGGAGATATTTAGGTTCCGAAATGCCAACGATACATTTGCTAATTTAATAACACGTGCAGTGAGGCTTATATCACGGCTTAAAATTCGTGCTACGTTATCAAAATCAAGTAGCGCCTTTGATAGGCAGCTAACTAGCTCTAACGCTACTGCTTTTGATGGATCTATGTTTCGAAATTGCATCACCTGAGGTCGAGCAAAGTAGTAACCCTGTAAGTAATCAACTCCGCACTCAAAGGCGAAGTCAGCTTGCAATTTGGTCTCAATTCGCTCAGCGACAAGTTTTACACTAGGGAAGGTTTGTCGAATTTGATTTACGGTAGGTGCAATTTCAGCATTGTCTTCAGGAATATCAAATTTCACATAGCTTATAAATGGCGCTAGTTCAGTCCACTTAGGATCAAAGTCATAATCATCGAGCGCAAAAATATAGCCTAAGTCGTGGAGGTCGCTTATTGCAGAAATCGTTTCATTATCGATAGTGCTGCGTTCTACGATTTCAATAATTAAGTTATCTCGTGGGATAAGGTTAGGTAACTTTCGTAAAACACTTTTGTCACATAAATTTACAAAAGCTTTTCGCTGTTCAGTAACATTATTGATGCCATGAAATAGCGCCGTTTCGTAAAACATTCGCGCCGAGGCTTCTTCATCGCTTAGGCCAGCTGGAAATGCATTTTTTTCAGAGTCGCGATATAACAATTCGTATCCAATAACATCAGACTTATTGTCTAGAATAGGTTGTTTGGCCAAAAACTGAATGCTCAAAATGTTACCTTTAATTGTATTTTTATTATTCGTCTTATTCTGGCATTAATATTAGTGTTTGTGAAATATCCATTTACATTTTACCACTGCACTAAAGTAGCATTGTTAAAAAAGCTATGATGAAGTGAAATTTGTACAACGAAACTTTAAGGAAAAAAGATGAATATTTATAAGGTAAGTAAGCTGGTTGTACTAATTTCAACACTATACGTGTCTTGCGTAAGCGGCTCTGTGAGTGCTAGTGAAGGGACGTTGGCCATTGACAAAAATCCAGGAGAGTTATCTGCTCAGCTGCTAGGTGAAATCATAAACCCAAATGGCATTGTCGTAATGCTGCATGGTTGCGGTCAAGATGGACTGGGCTTTGCACAAAACAGCGGTATGTTAAAGGCCTCAAAAAATAAAAACATAGCCTTGCTTAGTATTGAGCAAAGTAAAAGCAATAATGTCCAAGCCTGCTTTAATTGGTTTTCCGAGCAAGACAATACAGCTGGAAAGGGCGAGTTGGCCTCTATCGAAGCTTTTATGACGCTAGTGGAAAAAAGATATCCAAATCGACCTACTTATTTATTGGGTCTGTCAGCGGGCGGTGCAATGGCGAGCGCATTACTGCTGCAAAGGCCTGAATTGTTCGACGGAGCGGCGGTCGTAGCAGGTGTACCATATCCTTGCGCGAACAACTTAATCCAAGCTATTTCTTGTATGAAAAGTGGCTCGTCGATATCAGCAGAAGCGCTAGCCAAAGCGTTAAAAGCATCTAAGACACCCTGGCCACCACTAATGGTATTTACCGGTGATAGTGACTCAATTGTAAACGCGGAAAATTCGCATCAAATGGCGGAGCAGTACGCAGCACTAATAGGTAAAGCTAATTTAACGTTGGATAAATCTATACAACACGGTACGAACAAAAAATTAACTGAGACTACTTATTTGATGTCAAATAACCAACCTGCCATTTCACTATTTTCATATGAAGGCCTCGGTCATGGTATACCAATTGATAAGCTTGATGACGAACAAACACAAGTACCGTTTTATATACCATCAGAAAAAGGCGTTGCGACGATCATTATGGATAGATGGTTCTAGAAATTTGTACCTCTAGCGTCGCTATATACTACTAAGGTACAAATTAAATTTGTTTTGAAGTGCGCTAGTGTAATCCATGTCAAATTATAAAAATAAGAATTACAGGGTAACCATATGAAAATTAAAGCAACGAATATCACCGCTATTGCGCTTGCTGTCACCACGGCACTGTCAGCTTCTCCTTTGTCTTATGCCGCAGAAGAGGGTGTTAAAGCAAAGAAAAAAGGCTTAGAAGTAATCCAAGTAACGGCACGTAAAACCGTTGAAAACCTACAAGAAGTTCCAGTCTCTGTCACCTCGGTAAGCGAGCAAGATCTTGCAGAGAGTGGTATCACTGTGATGACAGAGATTCAGCAGTTTTCACCAAATACAACACTTCAAGCAAGTCGTGGCACCAACTCCACACTAACGGCGTTTATTCGTGGTGTTGGTCAGCAAGATCCGCTTTGGGGATATGAGCCAGGTGTTGGTATTTATGTTGACGATGTTTACATTGCTCGTCCACAAGGCGCAGTTTTAGACTTAATGGATGTAGAACGAATTGAAGTATTGCGTGGGCCTCAAGGAACACTATACGGAAAAAACACCATTGGTGGCGCGGTTAAGTATGTCTCTAAGCCAATGAGCGGTGATACTGAATTTAATATTGAAGGCGCATTCGGTTCCTACAGCCAAACAGACCTGAAAGTGACAGGTCAAATACCTCTTATCGATGACAAGTTATATCTTGGATTTGGGCATGGTATGTTCAAGCGTGATGGTTTTGGTGAATTCCTTAAAATTGCAGATGGTTTAGGCCCTCAAGATAAAGAAAATTATAATAAAGATGTTACGGCATCAAGATTAACATTAGAGTATCGCCCAACTGCGGATTTATTTATGCGTTTAGCGTGGGATACGACAGAAGACAACTCGAATGCTAAAGGTGGCTATCGCCTTCTCCCAAGTATATTAACAGACGCACCGGTTCCGGATAGTGTATTTGATTCATACTCAAGTTTACCTACCGATAATTTAGTAGAAACTGACGGCTTAAGCCTAACCGTAGACTGGAATGTTAATGAAGACTTAGCCATTAAGTTTATCTCAGCTAAACGCGAAAGCTACTCGTCGACTAACATTGACTTTGATAACACTGCGTTAGATATTTTTGATGTTCCAGCCATCTATGACGATGAAAATACCAGTCATGAATTACAAGGGACATACTCAGGTGACGGCTACTCTGTTGTTGCGGGTTTGTATATATATGATGCAGAGTCTTGTGGTGTATTTGATGCAGTATTAGGTGATTTAGGTCGTAAACTGTTCCCTGGGATTGCAACCGGATTTGCCCGTGAAGTATCCGGTTGTAATAACTCTGAAAGCCAAGCTGCGTATATACAATCAAGTTTTGACTTATCAGAGCAATTGTCTATGACCCTTGGTGCAAGATACACCAATGAAGAAAAACAAGCATATGTAAATAATGGTGTGCAGATATTTAATGTTTACCCAGAGTCAGGCTGGATACCAGGGTATCAAAGAGATCCTGGGCTAGCTTTTCCACAAGTATTGGGTGAAGACACAAATGCCGACGGTATTTTAGATGCACCGAAATCAGCTGACTGGTCTCAATTCACTCCACGAGTTGGGCTTGAGTACGCGTTGGACAATAAGACGATGATGTTCGCTAGCTATTCACAGGGTTTTAAGTCCGGCACGTTTAATCCAAGAGCAAGTAGTAACGAAGAAGCAGCCAATCCAGAAATCGTTGACTCAATTGAATTTGGTATTAAGCGAGATTGGAATGAGCAACTGCGAACTAATATCACATTGTTCAATATTGAGCATAAAGATCGCCAGTACATTACGGTGACACCGGATCCAAATGATGCAACTGTACTAAATCAAAACTTAGGTAATATAAAAGGTTCGTCTGTTAAAGGTTTAGAAGCTGAAATCACCTATGCCGCAACAGATTTGTTAACTATTGATTTAGCGGTTGGCTTATTAGACGGTGAAATTGAAGATGATCCTACAGTAGCAACGCCATTATTGGGCTTGTCAAATACACCTGATTATACTTTTGCATTATCAGCGAACTACCTACTAGAAACAGAGATGGGTTACTTTGTAATAAATGGCGGCTATTACTATCGTGACGATTATCGTTTATTTGAAGACAGTGATGCATTGTTTCAAGAAGGCTACGGCACATTTAATGTTGGTGTAACTTGGGAAAGTGAAGAGGGTAATTGGTATGGCGGTATTTATGGCAAGAACCTAACTGATGAAGAATATATGATCGGTGGTTACAACTTTGCTGCTCAAGATGCGAATGGTAATTGGCAACCGGGCTTAGGCGGTGACACTACGCTTGCAAGCTACTATGGTGATCCAAGAACAATCCATGTGAAAGTGGGATATCGATTTTAATCAATCGAGTGTTGATTTAATTGATATTTATACATAAGTCTGTGATATTCATAGGCGTCAAAGCACATTGTTTTTGCAATGTGCTTTTCTTGTTATTGTAGATTATCGCAAACAGATGTCTGCCGAAGTAAACTTTTCAAGGTGAAATAATGAAAGACGCCACTGTTTTAATTGCTGATGACCACCCGTTATTTAGAGCTGCGTTAAAGCAGGCGGTAGGGCATAGCTTTGCTCAACAGTCTATTTTAGAAGCTGAAGACGTAGGTGAGCTTCAGGCTTTAATTGATGCAAATCCACAACTAGAGCTTTTGTTTTTAGATCTCCACATGCCAGGCAATGATGGTTTTACTACGTTAATGATGCTTCGCAATCACTATCCTGATCTGACGATTGTAATGGTGTCATCTGATGACGGTGCCGAGATGATATACCAAGCTATCGATTTTGGTGCGGCCGGCTTTATTCCTAAATCCTCTGACTTATCAACAATTCAAACAGCGATTGATACTATTTTGGATGGTGAAACTTGGATTCCCGTTGATTTGCCAAAACGTTCAAATGACGATCAAAAAACGCCTCAGCAGAAACTTGCTCAACAATTAGCCGAACTAACACCACAGCAATACAAAGTACTCAGTATGATAGCGGACGGGCAATTGAATAAACAAATTGCTTTTGAACTAGATATAAAAGAGACCACTGTTAAAAAACATGTATCAGCTATTTTAATGAAGCTAGGTGTTAACAACCGCACCCTAGCAGGCTTAGCTTTCCAACAATTGACTTTTAAGTAAACGTTTTAACGCTAAGCCCTTCACTGGCTTTCGGATATAGCCATATCGATTGTCGATACAAGCTTGGCGCAAAGAGTCTGAAGGATCCGCGGAGCAAACGATAATTAAGCCATGCCAATTAAACTGTTCTTTTAATTTAGCCGTTACACTAAGCCCATCATCATCATCTAAGTGGTAGTCCGCAATCACTACATTGATAAGTGATGGGCCATAATCACTCATCTTATTTAATAGTTCAGCTCTATTGCCCGCAGTGATCACGTTAAATCCCCACACTTCCAATTGTTGTGACAACGCGGTGACAATAAGTGGATCGTTATCTATTATTGCGGCGCTAAGTCCTGTGAATGACAAGCCTAAAGGTTCTTGAAGTAAAGGTACGTTAGTCTTTAATAACGGACTGCTTGTGGCTAGTGGAACACGTATAGAAAAATTCGCACCTTGACCTTCTATCGATTGCACTTCTATTGGTAAGTTGAGCAATGAGGATATTCGCTCACAAATTGCCAATCCTAGACCTAAACCAGGGCGCTCTTGGTGTGTATTTAAACGCTCAAATTCTTTAAAAATAGTGATCAATTTTGATCTTGGTATACCTGGACCGTTATCGAGCACCATCACACGAGCGCAGTGCTTGTCCTTTTTTACACCAAGCACTATTTTAATTTTCTTTGATGGGTGCAGTTGCTTGATAGCTGGCGCATACCTTAGAGCATTGGTTAAAAAGTTTTGTAAAATCCTACGTAAAAGCTGTTTATCGGTATTTATCGCAAGTGACGAGGGCTGGAACCTTAGGTCAATGCCTGCTTCTTCACATAGCACAGCAAACTCATTGTTAAGTGGCAATAGAATATCACTAATATAAAAGTCACTTATATCGACTTTTTGGACGCCACTATCTAGTTTAGAAATTTCAACCAAATCAGTTAGTAGACTTTCTGCTGAGGTCAGCGCGCCATCGATATTATCCGCTAGTGACGCTAAGTCTGTATCTCTAGTTTTGTGTTGTAGCATAGAGTTAAACAAAGACAGTGCGTTAAAGGGCTGCATTAGGTCATGGCTAGCTGCAGCTAAAAAACGCGTTTTACTGGAATTGGCGGCTTCGGCATCCGCTTTTGCAACTTCAAGCTCCAAAGTACGCTCTTCTACTCGCTGTTCAAGCGTTTCATTGGCTTTTTGCAATGCTTTTTCAGCTTCGATGTGTCGAGTGATATCGCTAAAAGTACTAACAAACCCGCCACCCGGCATAGCTTGGCCACGGATCTCCAAAACAATACCGCTTGGCAATGTACGCTGATAATAATGGTCATTACCTTGACGCATATATTCTAATCGCTTGTCTATCAGTGTTTTTGTATCTTCGCCGGCAATGATGTTTCGCTCAACATTAAACGCGATTAGCTCAGCGATTGGCATACCCGCCTTTAAATAACCATCTGGAAACGCCAGCAGATTTTTATAACGACTGTTCCAAGCAACCAACCGCATGTCAGCATCAACTACACTAATGCCTTGTTCAATATTCTCAACTCCGGCTTGCAGAAGCTCACGATTAAATTCAAAAATCTGGTTTGCTTCATCAACAATACTAGCCACTTGATCTAGTGCTTCACTGCGGGATTCTTCAGACTCATTTACGGCGGACATCACCATTTTTGTGCTGGCACTACCTAAAACAGATGCCAATGTCATTTGGGTAAACTCTATAAGGTAATCAGGTGCCTTATTATTTATATTCACCCCATCTGGAACCAATTTTTTCAAGCGATTGGCTGCATCCACATTGATGAATCGAGTTAACAAATCAATGAGATCAGTGATGGTAATGTAGTAGTCATGATGTTGTTTATTTTTGTTACTAGAGTGACTGCGGAGAAACTGGTTCGCCTGCAAGCTCTCGCCAACACTGCGCTGGGTATAAATAGAATGAATATACAAAACTAACGTATTAGCAAATAAGCTTACAAATAAGCCGTGGCTCACAAAGTCCAGTGAAGACATACCAAATAATGCACTTGGTACTAACCAATCTACACCAAATGGACCTAGATGAATCCAGTGGGCATTTGGCCAAATAGTCGGAATGAGTAAACAGTATGTCCATAACAAACAACCTGTAATCAGGCCCCACATTGCTCCTTTAGAGCTCGCATTCTTCCAGTACAAGGCACTAAGTACAGCTGGGGCCGTTTGGGCTAGCAATACAAATGACAGTAAACCTATAGACGCAAGCTGACTGTTTTGGTTAAACACATAATCGAATAGCAATGAAAGTAGCAAGATAGCGGCGATACTAATTCTGCGAATATATAAAAGTAAGCCGGATATTTCTTGGTTTTGCGTCGGTTTTTGTAAGGGTGAGGTAATACGGCTTTGCAAAAACCTTAGTTTTAATAGAATAGGGCTTACAATTTCCGTTGTGATCAAGGTACTTAGTACTATCGCAGCAACAATGACCATGCTCGTGGCCGCGGCTAATCCACCTATATATACAAAAATGCTTATCCAGGCTTGTTGATGTAACAAGGGAATCGTTAGCATAAATGTATCAGCGCTGACACTGCCACCAGGGAATGTTATGAGTCCGGCAATTGCAATTGGTAAGACAAAAATATTAATAAGAATTAAATAAAGTGGATAACCCCAGCGAGCGCCTTTAAGTTGTTTTTCGCTGTCATTTTCGATCACTATCATATGGTAAAGTTGCGGAGTGGCGAAAATAGTCAAAAAACCAATTAAAATTTGAGAAACCACTAAATATCGATTATCACTTTTATCTTGCGGTATGACGGCGTTTGCCTGTTGCAAAATTTCGCTGAAACCATCAAACAGACCATAGGTAACAAATAAGCCTACGGTTAAAATAGCAAATAATTTAACTAATGAGCTAAATGCGATAGCGACAATTAATCCTGTATTTTGTTTATTTGCTTCGGCGTGACGTGCGCCAAAAAGGATACTAAATACAATAAGTACTACAGTGACGAGTAAAGTGGTTGTTGAACCGCTCTGGTAGCTACCTGTCACTAAGTCAAAAGAGTGACTGACGGCGCGCAGTTGCAACGCGATGTAAGGAAGCGTTCCAAGTAGGGCGATAATTGAAACAACGGCTGCAATTTGCGGAGCCTTATCAAAACGGCAGGCGATAAAGTCAGCAACAGATGTCAAGTTTAGCTTTTTGCTAACAGCAAGAAGCTTTAATAAGATGGGCCACCCTAATAGGAAGCAGGCAATGGTTCCTATGTATATCGGTGCTATCCACTCTCCTGTCGCGGCAGCTTGGCTGACCGTTCCATAAAACGCCCAACTAGAGCAGCTAACACCAAGCGACAAGCTATAAATCCAAGACTTATTTTGCCATGTTTTGTGCTTTTTCTGCGCCCAAAACGCAATAAAAAACAACAAGATCAAATAACCGATAGACAGTAATGAAATCAACCATGTATCTAAAGACAGCCAAACTAACAAGGTGTTCCCTCACAGATCCGTAGTGCACTAAGGTAGTAGTTATTTTTTTCAAACACTAGGTTAACCTGCATTCAATCAATAACTAAGTTTGAAATTATCATATATGAAAATTAGTAACAAATACTTGATAGAAGGCGTTGTTTTTATAAGTTATGTTTTATTTGCAATGGCTTGGGTTGGCGGTACTGCAAGTATGACGCAAATTATGGCCTCGATGCAGGTGGACAGTTTAGCGTCTGCCAGCTTTATTAGCGGAGCGGTTACAATAGCAAAAATTGCAGGCACGTTTATAGCGGCTTGGATTGCATTAAAAATGGGCGTTAAATATGCTTTTTTCTTAAGTGGCGTCCTTGTCTTCATCGGTGTGTTTACTCCCTTAGCGGCAACCTATGATGTATTGCTTGTCTCTCGATTTTTAATGGGATTGGGTGGTGCATTAATGATTGTTTACTTTAATCCAATCGTCATGCGATTTTTTTCCGTTGAGGAGCGCTCAACGATTAATGGTCTGAATGCAGTTGCGTTTAATGTGGGGACTGCTGTGATTTTGTCATCGATGTCTGAAATAAACGCTATAACAGGCAGCTGGCAAAATAGTCTTATTATTTTTAGTGTGGCTAGTTTAGTACTCTCGATAATTTGGTTACTGGCAGATTTTAGTGAACCCAATAAAAAGAGTGTTGATGTTGCTAACCAGGCCAACGACATTGTTGATGCAGTTGATGTTGCTCCGCCAGAAGTATATGGCTATCGTCAGGGCTTTATGGATAAGTTTACTTGGACTTATTCTCTTTGTTACTCGGGACTGTTAGCGTTTTATATCTGTCTATTTACCTTTTATCCGAAAGCTGGAATTAGCCAAAGTGCATTAGTAATTGGCTTTGGTATTGTTGGTACAATCGCTGGGATGATTTACAGTAAAAAAATTAAGCAGCGAGTACCAGTGATTAAATACTCAGGTCTAATGGTTACGGCAATGGTGTTTGTACTTTCCTTTTCTACTAACTCTGAAGCTCAAATAGTCGCGGCAATGTTGCTTGGATTTTTTGTGTTTTTTCCTATTACGGCGCTAGTGTCTATTCCTCACGAATTAAAAGGCATGACGGCAGATAAAATTACGGTTGTATTTAGTTTGTTTTGGTCAATTAGTTACCTTGTTGCCACAATAGTACTGTGGTTATTTGGTAAATTAGTAGATTTAAACATGGGCGACTACACTATGTCATTCTTGCTCATTGGTTTAGTAAGTAGTAGCTTCTTTATCGGCAGTTTCTTTTTGCCTGAAACCAATCCAAAAAAGGAACAATAAATGCGTGGTGAATTAGCTGAACATTTAAATGAATTTATTACTGGCGTAAATCAAGCAATCGCTCAAGCTAAAGAAGATGGTGTAGTTGCAACTCCAGAGTTAGCGAGAGCAAATTTAGCAAAACTAGCCGCGTTCGTTACGCAAGTTCCAAAGTTGGCATATGCTGAAGAAGGTTATGTATTTGCTGATCAAATGGAAATACCCGTTAAAGTCTATAGTCCAGCACCAGAAGAAGAGTTACCAGTTCTCATTTATTTTCATGGCGGTGGCCATATGTGTGGAAGCACTGAGCTATACGATCCCATGTGCAGAAAAATAGCTATTGCTGCTCGCTGTATTGTAATTAGTGTCGAGTATCGTTTAGCGCCGGAGTTTCCTTATCCCGCTGGTATTAACGATTGTGAAGATGTGGTTAAAGGCTTTCATCAAGTTTTAAAGAATGTTCAATATGGAAATAAGGTGCTCATTGCCGGTGATAGCGCTGGTGGTGCAATATGTACAACTCTTGCCATTCGCGCGATGACGGATAAGTCGTTAAAAATTGACAAACAAATTCTGATCTATCCAAGTGTTGATTACACTTCTAGTATGCCTTCGGTAGAAGAGAACGGCACAGGATTTTTATTAGAGAAAACACGAATTCAATGGTACTTCGATAACTATTTTGATGATTATGAAGACCGTGCGGAGATGTCGCCGTTATTTGGTCCATTTGATGCCACTATGCCTGAGAGCTTAGTAGTAATTGCCGGTTGCGATCCACTGCGTGACGAAGGACTTGAGTATGCAAAAAAACTAAGGTTAGCTGGAGTCAATGTCGAGGTTCGTGAGTTTGAAAATATGATCCATGCATTTATGAATATTGAAGACTTAGTTAGTGAAGAGTGCAGAGAATTATACAGTTTAATTGGATCCTTTGTTAATCGTTAGCTATTGGCAATAAAAACTTAACATTAGTCACACAAAAAGCAAAAAGCCACTCATTCTTTAAGTGGCTTTTTTCGTTTATTGGGCCGTCCACGCCCCATCGATGGGAAGTGAGGAGCCAGTAATACTTCGGGCGGTATCCGTGCACAAGAAAAGAATGAGATCTGCAATTTGAGACGGCGTAGCCATCGCTGGTAGGGGTTGTTTTTGTGTAATAAGTTTGTGTTTTGCTTCTGTGACCTCAATATTTTGCTGTTTGGCGAGATCTTCTATCTGATTATTAATAAGCGGAGTTTCAACCCAACCAGGACATATTGCATTTACCGTAATATTCGCCGCGGCTTGTTCAATTGCTGCCACCTTTGTTAAACCAATTAGTCCATGTTTGGCGGCAACATAGGCAGACTTGTTCGCAGAGCCTACAAGCCCATGAACGGAAGCAATATTGATAATACGACCCCAGTTATTTTTTTTCATGAGAGGTAAAGCTTGTTGCATAATATGAAAAGCAGCCGATAAATTGATTGCAATAATGGCATTCCACTTATCACGAGGAAAATTCACAACACTGTCAGTATGCTGAATGCCAGCATTGTTAATGACAATATCGAGTCGCTGAAATTGATTATTAATATTTAACATAAGTAAATCGATTTGCTCGACATTTGCTATATCGGCATCACTAAACATGACTTGCACGCCATATTGCTTTTCAAAAGAGGATTTAAGCTCTAATCCCTCATGAATAGAAACTAAACCATGGATGATTATATGTGCACCTTGTGCGGCTAAATGGTGAGCTGCTGACAAGCCAATACCACTTGTAGAGCCAGTTATTAACGCGACTTTGTTTCTAAGTGAAGTGCCCGTTGAAAGTTGTTTAGCTAACGATAAGTACATATATTTCTCTAAGTTCACAATGATAATCTAACGTTATGTTAACAAAGTCATAAATGTAAAAAACTACTACCTTAGTACAGGTTGGTTAGTGTAATTAGGGCACTAAAGTAGAATTGACCACTTGATATGATTATCGTCTAATCGTTGTGAATCAGCCGGTTACCACTTTTGATAGTGTCAAATAGTGTTTACTCTTTACTGGCTTCTTTTTATTCATTCAAGTTAATAAATAGAAGTGTTTTAGTCGGCTTTATGCCAGTATAAGTCAGATAAATATATAACTAAAAATCAGTCGCATTAGTAATTAGCGAAGGGGAGAATTATGTCAGGTTTTGACAAAGTAGTGGGCAGTTACAGCGAAGCAATGGCAGGACTAGAAGATAATATGACGGTTATCGCTGGTGGCTTTGGCTTGTGTGGAATTCCAGAAGGCTTAATTGCTGAAATTAAAAACAAAGGTACCAAAGGCCTAACTGTAGTTTCCAATAACTGTGGTGTTGATGGGTTTGGTTTAGGCATTTTACTTGAAGACAAGCAGATAAAAAAAATGGTGTCTTCGTATGTAGGTGAAAATGCATTGTTCGAGAAGCAATTATTAAATGGCGAGCTTGAAGTTGAACTTACTCCACAAGGCACGCTAGCCGAGAAAATGCGTGCTGGCGGTGCGGGTATCCCAGCGTTTTATACTGCAACAGGTTATGGAACATTAGTTGGCGAAGGTAAAGAAGTTCGCGAATTTAACGGCAGAAACTACATATTAGAAGAAAGCATCACCGGTGATTTTGCCATTGTTAAGGCTTGGAAAGCAGACCGATATGGCAATTGTGTGTACCGCCATACCGCACAAAATTTTAATCCAATGGCTGCGACAGCTGGAAAAATTACTGTTGTTGAGGTTGAGGAAATTGTTGAGCCAGGTGAGATTGAGCCATCTCAAATTCAGACTCCTGGCATTTATGTTGACCGTGTTATTTTAGGGTCATTTGAAAAACGAATTGAAAAAGTAACCACACGAGATTAAGGAGTACACCATGGCTTTATCAAGAGAACAAATCGCTCAGCGTGTGGCACAAGAGTTTAACGACGGTGACTACGTAAATTTAGGTATAGGTATCCCAACATTAGCAGCAAACTACGTGCCTGATGACATTGAGGTAATGTTGCAATCTGAAAATGGGTTGTTAGGTATGGGGCCTTATCCAACAGCAGATCAAGTTGATGCGGACATGATTAATGCTGGTAAAGAAACAGTCACAACTGCAACAGGTGCTGCTATCTTTAGCTCGGCAGAAAGTTTTGCAATGATTCGTGGTGGGCATGTTGATGTAACTGTACTGGGGGCGTTTGAAGTAGATCAAGCTGGCAATATTGCAAGTTACATGATCCCAGGCAAGTTAGTAAAAGGCATGGGTGGTGCTATGGATTTGGTCGCTGGCGCCGAGAACATCATTGTTACCATGACACACGCAAATAAACACGGTGAATCAAAGCTATTATCTTCGTGTACATTACCTCTTACCGGTGTTAACTGTATTACTAAAATAGTGACTGACTTGGCCGTACTTGAGGTGGAAGATGGCGCGTTTGTATTACGTGAAACAGCGCCCGGCGTGTCGGTTGAAGAAATAAAGGAAAAAACGGCAGGTAAGCTTGTTGTACCTGATGACGTAAAAGAAATGCAATTCGCCTAACGCGTATTTTATCTTGCTTACGTTAAGTTAATTCGTAAAAGCCAGTGATAATTCACTGGTTTTTTATTTCCTGCTCATCTTGAGTTAAATTAACTACACTTATTAAACATATGGTTAAAAAGGAGCAATTATGCGTAGCTTATTATTAATTTTATTAATGCTGTCAGTGAGTGCTTTTGGCAAGGATGACCACACTATTAGTAAGTCGCAAGTATTAAATCTTATTTCAGAATACAAGCAAGCTCCTATATCTGAGACTGGTTTTTCCGCCGTTCGGAAAATATTAAACTTTGCAGAGACAAGCAAAGATGTTTTGGTTGAAGTCAGTCCAGAAAATACACCTTGGTTAACACACCAGAGTGTAAGTGATCCAATTAAAGGTTTGTTACTAGGAGCCTATGTGGTTGGGAACATAGAGCCACAATTAATTATGAGTAAAAAGAAATCCAATCATTGTAGCGGCGCAACAGAAGTAGCACGAGTAATAAAGTTGATCGTCCTGCCGGATGCAGCCGCCGAAATAAAGCTTGTAGAGTTACTCAATAACAATAGTATGAAACAACATCAATGTTCAGACTTACCTTTAGGTAGAACATTAAATAATGCAGAATAAGGACAAAGTTCATGGGATATATTGACGGTGTTATAGTTGCGGTAAAATCAGATAAAAAACAAGAGTATATTGAGTTTGCTCAAGGAACAGCGCAAGCATTTAAAAAACATGGCGCACTATCAGCAGTAGAATGTTGGGGCGATGATGTTCCGGAAGGGAAGGTGACTTCTTTTCCTCTTGCGGTTAAATGTGAAAAAGATGAAACAGTGGTATTTTCATGGATAATCTGGCCAGATAAAGCCACCAGAGAAGCTGCGTGGCCAGCAATAGAACAAGACAAAGATTTAGAAGGCCTATTTAGTGACATGCCTTTTGACGGCGCAAGACTTATCTACGGCGGATTTGAAGTTATTGTAAATGAATAAAGTGATTTTTACGTTAGTAAACAATAGGCAGTAAAGCATGACAATAAAAACGGGTGACTTTAATCCATATGTCGACCGCCGAGATACCAACAGCTTAAAGTGGGAAAAGTATCGCTATAGAGATATTTTACCTTTATGGGTCGCTGACTCAGAGTTTGAATGCGCACCAGCAATCATTTCAGCTTTAACGTCAAGAGTACAGCATGGTGTATTTGGTTATCATAACCCGTACCAAAATGAAGCCGCAATTCCGGCCATTCAACGTTGGTTAGTCAAACAATATAATTGGCACGTGCAGTCAGATTGGATTGTGTGGACTCCTGGTGTCGTGCCCGCCTTCAATATGATGTGTCAGGCCTTTTGCGAACCAGGTGATGGCGTGTTGGTTCAAGTGCCAAATTATCCGCCGTTGCTCAACGCGCCATTATCAAACAACCTTATTCAAGAAACGATATCAACAAATTTCATTAATGGTCGTTGGCAACTAGATTTAGACGAGTTAGAACAAAAAGCCGCGAAGCCTAGTACAAAATTGTTCTTATTGTGTAATCCCATGAACCCTTGTGGTTCGGTACTCACTCGCGCTGAGCTAGACGTTATTCAACGTATCTGCCTAAAACACGATGTAAAGTTGTGCTCAGACGAAATTCACGCCGATCTAATTTTAGAACAAGGCCAACGACATATTCCAGCCGGTAGTTTAACTGAAATTGGCGAACAGGCAGTGACATTGATGGCCGCAAGTAAGACCTTTAACGTGGCTGGTTTTGGCGTATCCTTTGCGGTAATTCAAGACAGACAAACCCGAGCAAAATTCAAAGCTGCAGGACGTGGAATAGCGCCGTCAGCGAATAATTTTGGTGTGTTGGCAACAACGGTGGCATTTAACGAATGTGATGATTGGTATTTACAACAACTCGAGTATTTACGCGAAAATCAAAAGTACTTAGCTTCAGAAATAAAGGATATTTCTGGTTTGACTTATCAACCTTCCGCGGCGACATTCTTAGCTTGGATTGATTGCAGTGGGCTTAATCGCAAAAACTTACAGCTTTATTTAGAATCGCTAGGATTAGGGCCGTCGCCAGGTATAGACTTTGGTTGGCCTCAGTTTGCTAGAATTAACTTTGCTTGTTCAAGAGAGATGCTGGTTGAAGCCGTCGAGAGATTAAAGAAAGTAACAGTATTAAAATAACACTGAGCCATGCGATGGAATTACCGAATTCTCTATAGATGGTGTTGCTCTCATATATATCCAGCTTATGGCTTAATACGGCAGCTTTAAATTGAGGTAACAGACTAACTATTTCGCCGTTTTGATCTATGATAGCGGTAATTCCATTATTGGTTACTCGAACAACCGGCTTTGCAAATTCAAGCGCGCGCATTTGAGCAATTTGTAAATGTTGCCAAGGCCCGTGAGAAGCTCCAAACCATGCATCATTGCTAACGGTAAGAATGATGTCGCTGTTATCATACAAGTTATCTCGAACCTGCTCTGAAAATGCTATTTCAAAACAAATCGCCGGGCTGATTTTTAAACTTTGTGCAATCAAATTGTCCTGTTGATAATAACCTCGAGAAAAAGAGGACATTGGTAAGTCAAAAATAGGGCCTAACTTGCGAAGCACACTTTCGAAAGGCACAAACTCACCGATTGGCAACAAGTGGTGTTTGTTAAAACGATTGTTGTGTAGGTAGCGATAGTGGCCAAATTGATCATCGGCAAGTTTTTTACCAAGTACAATAATATTATTATACGCAAGGTTCGTCTCTGGTTGGTAATCAACAATACCAGTAATTAATGCGGTATTTGTTTCAGCGGCAAGTTTATCGACTTCACGCAAATAATCGTTTGCCAATATTTCTAACCTTGGAATAGCAGCTTCAGGCCAAATAATCAGGTCGTGTTGACTAAAAAACTCTGTTGACATAGACAGATATTTTTCCATCGTTGGTAATTCGTTTTCCGGCTGCCATTTTATACTTTGTTCTATATTCCCTTGAACTAACGCTAAACGAACAGTTCGGTTTAAATCTCCTGTCCAATCTTTTTGAGTACTATAAATATTTAAACCCAAAATAAATATTATTAAGGTAATCGCTAAGCCATCTATTTTTCGACCTAGCGCTTGTCGAGCATTAAAAATAAATTGATAAACGGATACCGCCATAACGGCAACAACAGCTTGTAGTCCAAATTCGCCAACAATAGGTGCCAGTGCTCTAAACGGCCCCTCAAGCTGGCTGTAACCAAGAGACAACCATGGAAAACCGGTAAATAGCGTAGCGCGAAGAAATTCGGCGACAAGCCAAAATACGGGAAAACCCCAAAGTTGAAATCGTTTGATGTTTTTAAATGTTAACCAAGATGCTAAGGCTGGAAAAAGAGCAAGGTAACCAACTAATAATGCCATAAGAAAGACCGACGCAATTAGGGGTAAGCCACCAAAATCGGCGATGGCAACATGTACCCAACTGATACCAGCGCCGAACCAACCTAGACCGTAATAAAATCCATATCTTGCAGCTTGTTTTGCTGTGCCTGCACTGTTAATTGCAGTTATTAAAAAGTATAAAGTGACAAAAGGTAGCCACCAATTTTGGAAGGGAGAGTACGCTAGGGTATTTGCAACACCTAGCGACATAAGTCCAACAGGAATATAACGTTTTAGCGTTATCGCTTCCATGCCTTAAAAATCCATTATGGTTTGGTTATTTTTTTCTTTGGAAGGGTCACCATAAGTTGCTGGATTCGGCGAGTATCTGAAGATTGAACTTTAAATTTAATATTATTAATTAAAACTTCTTCACCTTTTTCCGGCATATGACCAAATTCGTGTAAGACAATACCGCCAATGGTATCAGCTTCTTCTTCGTCAAAGTCAGACTTGAAAAACTCATTAAAGTCATCCAGTTCTGTTAGAGCCTGTACCATATAAACGTGTTTAGAAACTTTACGAATGTTATCGGTTTGATTGTCTTCTGAGTCAAACTCATCTTCAATCTCACCAACAATTAGCTCTAAAATATCTTCGATTGTAACTAGACCAGAAACACCGCCGTATTCGTCTACGACTATTGCCATATGATAACGATTTAGTCTGAACTCACGAAGAAGCGTATCAACACGCTTGCTTTCTGGAACAATTACAATAGGGCGTAATAAAGACTGTAAATCAATCTCTTGCTCTCGGTCTGTTAGCAAACTTAATAAGTCTTTTGCTAATAATATCCCTTCAACATGATCTTTGTCTTCGGTGACTACAGGAAAACGGGAGTGGCCAGATTCGATCATTAATGGAATAAATTTGTCAGGTGTATCAGACAAATCGAGAGTTATCATTTGTGACCTAGGTATCATGATATCCCTGATCCGCAAATCAGCGATCTCCATTACACCGTCTATCATATTTTTAGTATTTAGATCGATTAGGTCATTTTGCGCAGCAACATCAATGATATTGGCTACGTCTTCTTTGCTTTTCGGTTCGTCAGTAAAGAGCTGGCCAAGTTTCTCTATCCAACCTTTATTCGATGAACCGTTGCTACTATGTGGGTTGTCGTCACTCATTCTAGTTAGAATGTTCCTATAGTTATTAAACACAACAATTGCCATTTTGTTAGATAACCATACAAAATGTCAATTAGATTATTATTTAGTTTATTCAGTTTCTAAATAAGGGTTTTCAAAGCCCATTTCTTTCAATATTTCGATTTCTAAACCTTCCATCTCATCAGCATCTGCATCAGAGATATGGTCATAGCCGAGCAAGTGCAAGGTCCCGTGAAGCAACATGTGAGCCCAATGTGCATCAAATGATTTTTTTTGTTCGACAGCTTCCTTATTAACAACTTGAGCACATATCACTAAGTCGCCTAATAAAGGCAACTCAATATGCGCCGGCGCTTCAAAGGGAAAAGACAAAACATTAGTTGGTTTGTCTTTCCCTCGATAGTCACTGTTAAGTTGCTGACTTTCATCTTCATCAACAATACGAACAGTCAATTCAGACAAATCTTTGAACTGTGGCAAAAAAGCATTTAACCAAGCTAAACATTGTTGCTCTGAGGGTACTGATTTATCAGTACTGACATTTTGATAATCCAGTTCAACGCTCACGGTTAATGTCCTTTAAAGCCGCTTCACGAAGCGCTTTTTCTTGCTCAGCTTTTTCTTTAGCTTGTTGTTCTCGTTCAGCCTTAGCTCTACGTTCTTGTTCTTCTTGCTTCTCGTAGGCCATAACGATTTTCGCCACAACGGGATGTCGAACAACATCATCGGCTTTAAAGAAGTTAAAGCTAATATCTTCTACATCAGCTAACACTTCAATCGAGTGACGAAGACCAGATTTTGCGCCGCGTGGTAAGTCAACTTGAGTGATATCACCGGTGATCACAGCTTTTGAGTTAAAGCCGATACGGGTAAGGAACATTTTCATCTGCTCAACGGTGGTATTTTGGCTCTCGTCTAAAATAATAAAAGCATCATTTAGCGTTCTACCGCGCATGTAAGCAAGCGGAGCTACTTCAATAACATTGCGTTCAATTAGTCGCTCAACCTTTTCAAAGCCTAACATTTCGAATAGGGCATCATAAAGGGGACGTAAATATGGGTCTATTTTTTGACTTAAATCACCAGGTAAAAAGCCAAGTTTTTCACCCGCCTCAACGGCTGGACGAGTTAACAAAATACGCCTTACCTCTTGACGTTCAAGTGCATCAACAGCACAAGCTACGGCAAGATAGGTTTTACCTGTACCAGCTGGACCAATACCAAATGTAATGTCGTGATTAAGTATATTTTTAACGTATTCAACTTGATTGCTATTTCTAGGCTTGATGTTGCCTTTTCGAGTACGAATAACAACTTCATTGTCGTAACCTTCAATCTCTTGATCCAAGATTTTTGACTGTTGCAACGCTAAGTGAATATGGTCTGGTAAAAGCTCTTTGGCTTTAACTTTATTTTTTTCTTTAGGATCGGGCTGGGTTTCTATGTACAAATCTTTTAGAACTTCATTAACCGCAACAACGTTAGCCGGGTTGCCAACGATTTTAAACTTATTGCCTTGGTAGGTTATTTCAACACCCATACGTCGCTCAATATGTTTAATATTGTCATCATAAGGGCCGATTAATGACGCCAGACGATCTTTGTTCGCTGGCTCTAAAAATAATTCCACACTGTTCAATTTTTTAGGCAATTTGTTTGATTCCCCTGAATTATATAAGCAAAAGGCCATGACGAATCATGGCACTTTAAGATATTAAACCAATACTACGAATATAAATCTAAGGAGCAAAAGTGGCAACACCTAGCTCATCAGTATTGGTTTGTCGTTTCGCAATAATGTCCGACGGTGCAACTTCTTGACGTAGGCCCATTTCATTTTCGCCACGAATAAACTCGCCACGTAATGAGTTGGTGTAGACGTCTACGATTTTAACATCAGCAAAACCACCGATTAAGGTGTGCGGACCTTCAAAGTTAACGACACGGTTGTTTTCAGTACGTCCGCGAAGCTCCATTGGATTCTTTATTGACGGACCTTCAACTAAAATTCGTTGTTCAGTATTTAACATTGAACGCGAAATTTGCATTGCTTGGTGGGTAATTAAATTTTGTAGTTCGTATAAACGTTCTTTTTTCTCTGATTCTGGTACATCATCAGGTAAGTCAGCCGCTGGTGTGCCAGGGCGTGCGCTGTATATGAAGCTAAAGCTATGGTCATAGCCAATGTCTTCAATCAATTTAATTGTTTTTGCATGGTCTTCGGCTGTTTCGCCAGGGAAACCAATTATAAAGTCAGAACTCATACTAATATTTGGACGGACTTTACGTAGCTTACGAATTTGAGACTTGTATTCAATGGCTGTGTGGCCACGTTTCATCAACGTTAAGATGCGGTCTGCTCCAGACTGAACTGGTAGGTGAAGGTGATCAACTAACTCAGGAACGTCTTCATAGGCTGCGATAATATCATCTGTAAATTCAACAGGGTGTGACGTTGTGTAACGAATTCTATCGATACCATCAATTGATGCAACTAACCGTAATAATTCACTGAAATGGCAGATGTCGCCATCGTGTGTGGCTCCACGAAATGCATTTACATTTTGACCAAGTAAATTAACTTCGCGAACGCCTTGTTCTGCAAGTTGTGCAACTTCAAAAATAACATCATCTACTGGACGAGATACTTCTTCACCACGAGTGTAAGGTACAACACAGAATGTACAATACTTGCTACAGCCTTCCATAATCGATACAAATGCGCTTGGGCCATCCGTCGTCGGCTGTGGTAAACGGTCAAACTTTTCAATTTCCGGGAATGAAATATCAATGACCGATTCGCCATCACCTTTTTTGATTTGTTCAATCATTTCTGGAAGGCGATGCAGTGTTTGTGGGCCAAATACCATATCAACATATGGAGCACGCTCACGTATGTGTTTGCCTTCTTGCGAGGCAACACAGCCACCAACACCGATAATTAAGTCAGGCTTTTTAGCTTTAAGATTTTTCCAACGACCTAGTTGATGGAATACTTTTTCTTGTGCTTTTTCACGGATAGAACAGGTATTCAGTAGAATAACATCGGCATCTTCTGCTTGTTCAGTAAACTCATATCCATGACTGTCATCCAAAAGATCTGCCATTTTCTGCGAGTCGTACTCGTTCATTTGACAGCCCCAGGTTTTAATATGTAGTTTTTTTGTCATTCTTCTCTCGTAAATCGTATGGAAAAGTTGTTCATAAAAAGGTCGCGTATTTTACAGTGAAAACGATAGAACTGAAAGTGAATTCAATCCACTAAATGGCAACAGCATAAATTGGTTAAAGAAAATTACCGTAAAGACCTTGGTGTTATTGGTGTTTCTGGCATAATAAAGCGAGCTAAATCAACTGAGAAACTGCATGGAATTTCCTGAGTCTAATCTAAATACACTGAATAAAACAGAATATGACGTTGTTGTTATAGGAGGCGGAATGGTTGGCACTTCTTTGGCGTTAGGCTTTGGTAAACAGGGTAAGTCAGTGCTATTAGTGGAGCATTTAAAGCCAGACGCTTCTTGGTTAGCTAAACCACCATTGAGGGTGTCAGCAATAAACAGGTTTAGTGAAAACTGGTTAGAGGATATTGGCTGTTGGTCTCAAATTGAATCAAAAGCAATGTGTCAATTTACTCGGTTAGCCACGTGGGAGCAGGGCGCGCCAAGGGTAGAATTTAGTGCCTCTGATATTAAAGAAAGTCATTTAGGTTTTTTAGTTCGTAACGAAGCAATTCAACTAGCCGCGTATGAAGCAATCAAACAAAGTCAATTTAATATTGAAGTCGTATTTGGTTGTCATCTTGGACAAATAAAGTCATTGCCTACCAATCAAACCCAAGTCCAGTTGCTTAATGGTGAGGTCGAACAAGATATAGCCTGTCGTTTGCTAGTCGGCGCAGATGGCGCTAATAGTAAAGTTCGTCAGTTGTCCGATATAGGTACCTCTGGTTGGGATTATCAACAACAGTGTTTTAGTATTACTATTAATACCCAATTTGAACAGCAAGATATAACTTGGCAGCAATTTCAACCAAGTGGGCCTAAAGCCTTTTTGCCTTTAAACAACAATTACGCCTGTTTGATTTGGTATGACAGCAAAGAAAAAGTTGAAGAGTTAAAAGCACTAGACTTTGTATCGTTAAAAAAGCAAATAGTAGCGACTTTTCCAAAGTTACCCGGTGACTTTGATATTGAACAAACGGCATCTTTTCCGTTAACTCGGCGTCAAGCTAATCGATACTTTAACAATAGAGTTGTACTCGTTGGTGATGCTGCCCACACAATTAATCCGCTAGCCGGTCAAGGTGTTAATTTAGGGTTTAAAGATAATGCAGAATTATTGTCGTTGCTCAGTAGTTTAGATTTGTCGAACGACTCCTTGTTAAATAATGGCAAATCAGGAAAATCTCAGTTAGATATAGCGTTGACAAAATACAATCTAAAACGAAAAGCAGACAGCCTTTTAATGTCTTCGGTTATGGATACGTTTTATCACTTATTTTCTAATGAAAAAACCATACATAAGTCTGCTAGGAGTATTTTGCTAAATACCGCAAATTTATTTCCGCAAGCTAAAGTGGCAGTAATGAAAAAGGCATTAGGGTTTTAGCTGTACCACTAATGTCTTAAAAGTTGGCGCTAATGTAGAGTACAAAAGAGTCACGTTTCATTGTACTAATGTCATTATCGTTTGCCATTGGGTAAAGTTGCATGCCGACTATGTCTTCAACCACTCGAATATCAGCAAGTCTAACTTGGCCTTCACCATGTTTGTAATAACCACCAATAGATAGCGGGAAGCCAAATGCGTTGGTATTTACTGCAAGGCTAAAACCAACCATGTCTACAACCTCCATTCGTTGAAAAGGTTGACTGATATCTATTTCGCCATTTGAATTATCGGTAAAAATACCAAACCTAAGCAAGTTTTCGTCAGATAATGGGTAGCTAAATCCAATAGAGTAATTAATAACTTTTTTTAAATCTCTATTTATCGGCGGCTGCGTGGAGGAGACACTAAACTCCTCGACATTGACTGCAGAATAATAGTCAACGTCAAAGCTAACCAGTAGATCACTGACTTTAGATGAAAAACCTGTGGAAACGTTTGTACCGTATTCTTGCTTTTTTGTACCAGTAACTGTTCCGACACTTGATGTCTTTACCGATGGAGGAAGAGGTACTAGTGACGATACCGTAATTTGATGGCTCCCAGTAAAACTACGATTTAGGGCGATATCTTTAGCAAACTTTAACCCCCAATTAAAACTGTCACTTTTGTATAATAATCCCAATTGAGGTGTTGCTATAATATTTTCGTCTTTTAAACGTCTTGTCGCTGTAAAACCACTTTTAAGCAAGCCTTGCGGTAGCGGAATCGCAATATCAATACCTGAGCCCTGTACAGTCTCAAATTGCTTGTATTTGGCAATCACTGATGCACCAAAAGACCAATTACTATTAATGTTTAACGCGCCACCTATGCCTAGGTCATAAGATGCGTTATCAAGATCGATATTGCCAAACTCCGTTTGTCTGCCGATTTCAGCACCAGTTTCAGATAAAAACGGTACCTCTACTTGTGAAAAATTACGCTCAGTTGATAAATCTGATACCGCAAATACTAAACTCCAATGCCAAAGGTCGGTATTTTTACCGGTTCCCAAGAAGCTCGGAATAATTGAAAAAGAAGAACGAGAAAAGTTAGCTTGGTTTGAGAACACATCGTTTAGTTCGCTGGACTCCCATGAAAAAGTACTGAGAGAAGCGGAGTTATTGAGTTTAGATCTTGATAATCCAGCAGGGTTATAGAAAACAGCGGACATGTCGTCAGCGATGCTAGTAAATGCACCACCAAGGCCAATGGCTTTAGTACCAATTAATATGTTTTTGTAATGGTATTCATCAGCGAAGCTTTGAGTAGCAAAAATACCCAACAAGACTGAGGTTATGATTGTATTACGCAAACTGATTATGCTCCCTGAATTCAATATCAAATAAGTGTATGACACTTTTAAAAATATCGTAAAGAAAATCAAATAAAAAGCAAAGTGATACTGGGAGAAAAAGTCATGATGATTTTGACAAAGAAAAAAGCCTCGCAGAGCGAGGCTTTTAAAAGTGGCTGGAGTACCAGGATTTGAACCTGGGAATGGCGAGATCAAAACCCGCTGCCTTACCGCTTGGCGATACTCCAACAATAAGTGGCTGGGATACCAGGATTTGAACCTGGGAATGGCGAGATCAAAACCCGCTGCCTTACCGCTTGGCGATATCCCAACTAAACTTTGCATGTGAAAACATGTCTTAAAATGGTGCGGAAGGAGAGACTTGAACTCTCACACCCGAAGATACTGGAACCTAAATCCAGCGCGTCTACCAATTCCGCCACTCCCGCAAATTTTTTGCCTTGAGGTTTGGTAGTGTAATCGAATGGTGGCTACGCCCTGATTTGAACAGGGGACCCCATCATTATGAGTGATGTGCTCTAACCAGCTGAGCTACGTAGCCATTCCGTTGTTTCGATTACCGCCTCAAGCGATGTGGCGTATTATGCTGATGCGACCCTTTGTCGTCAACTGCTTTTTTAAAGAAAATGTCACTTAACGTATCGTTTGGCTTTAATTTGTTCAACTCGGTGGTTTTTTGTATAAAAAGAGCCGTTTTCAGCGAAATTTTAACGTAAAAATTATTATTAAAAATAAAATATAGACCATTAAAAACGGAACTTGTTTAGCCAGCCGATAATGGTGTTACGTTTCAAACTCGGCATTTGTTCAAAAAAAAAGCCTTCAAAATAAGAAGGCTTTTTTACGGAAGCGAATATTTTAGTTAAAGTTTAAACATTAAAGCGGAAATGTATGACGTCGCCATCTTTTACAATATAATCTTTACCTTCAAGGCGCCATTTTCCGGCTTCTTTTGCGCCAGATTCACCGCCATTTTCAACAAAATCATCGTAACCAACGATTTCGGCACGAATAAAGCCTTTTTCAAAGTCCGTGTGAATTTTGCCAGCTGCCTGTGGTGCAGTAGACCCAGACGTGTATGTCCAAGCTCTTACTTCTTTTACACCAGCTGTAAAGTATGTATTCAGTCTTAATAACTCATAACCAGAACGAATCACTCGGTTTAAACCAGGTTCATCCCAACCTAAATCTTCCATAAACTCGGCTAAATCTTCCGGTTCTAATTCAGATAACTCTGACTCGATGGCAGCACATACTGCAACAACAACCGCATTTTCAGTTGAAGCAATCTCTCGAACCTTGTCTAAAAACGGATTATTCTCAAATCCATCTTCTGCAACGTTTGCAATATACATAGTTGGTTTCATAGTAAGTAGGTTTAGATAGCTGATGGCCGCTAATTCTTCTTTCGTAAGCTCAACAGAGCGGGCCATGCCACCTTCATCAACGATAGGCTTTAACTTTTCAAGTACTTTGATTTCAAACTTAGCATCTGCGTCACCGCCTTTTGCTTTTTTAGCATTACGGAACATCGCGTTGTCAATTGAATCCATATCTGCAAGCGCTAATTCAGTATTGATAACGTCAATGTCTTCTTGCGGGTTTACTTGACCAGCAACGTGAACAATGTTTGGATCATCAAAACAACGAACAACATGACCAATCGCATCTGTTTCACGAATATTGGCCAAAAACTGGTTGCCTAAGCCTTCACCTTTAGATGCACCTTTTACTAGACCGGCAATATCTACAAATTCCATTGTTGTTGGAATGACTCGCTGAGGGTTAACAATTTCTGCTAGTTTATCTAAACGAAGGTCTGGAACCGGAACAACACCAGTATTAGGTTCGATAGTACAGAATGGAAAGTTTGCAGCTTCGATACCTGCTTTTGTTAATGCATTAAATAAAGTTGATTTACCAACATTTGGTAAGCCTACGATGCCACATTTAAAACCCATGATGGTTCCTTACAATAAAAATCAATGTTGTGCTTATTTTAGCTAATTTATTCGGCACTGAATGAATGTAATCTACTCTGTGCTTTTTTTAAATCTTGTTTAAACCAAATGTCCATGCAACGCGTTGCTTCGTCTATTGCTGCATCCATTTTTTCTTGGTCTATTTGAGGGGCTTTGCCCAACACCCAGCCAGTCACTTTTTCACGACTACCTGGATGACCGATTCCGATACGGAGTCGGTAAAATTCTTTGTTATTCGCTAATTTAGCGATTATGTCTTTCAAGCCGTTATGACCGCCGTGACCACCGCCTTGTTTGATCTTTACTTTGCCTGGAGGCATATCTAGTTCGTCATGCGCGACAAGGATTTGCTCTGGCTTAATTTTAAAGAAGTTAGCAAGTGCACTAACAGACTTTCCACTTAAATTCATAAAGGTGGTGGGAATTAGCACTCGAACTTCATTACCGTCAATGAGTAATTTACCGGTATAGCCAAAGTATTTGGGATCATTTTTAAGGGTAACATTTTGTGCTCGGCATAGTTCTTCGATAAACCAGGCACCGGCATTATGGCGGGTGTATTTGTATTCGGGGCCTGGATTAGCCAGGCCCACGATTAGTTGAATATCGGTACTCATTTTAGTGTACGTCTATTCAACACAGATTATTCTGAATCTGCTTCTTCTGAAGCTTCGTCAGTATCTTCTGCTTTAGTCTTTGGTGCGTGTACAGTAACAACGGCTAGATCGTGAGATTCACCTTTTGCTAATTCTACAGACGCAACACCAGCTGGCAATTTAAGATCGCTGATGTGAATAGTTTGACCGATTTCTAAATCAGCAACGTTTACTTCGATGAACTCAGGAAGATCTTTCGGTAAACAAGTGATTTCTATTTCAGTCATAGTGTGAGCAACAACAGCACCAGACTTAGTTACAGACTCTTCACCAATGAAGTGAACTGGAACGTTAGTGTGTAGTTTCTGCTTAGCATCAACACGTTGGAAGTCCAAGTGCATGATCAATGGCTTAAACGGGTGACGTTGAACGTCTTTAAGGATTACTTCTTCTTTCTTACCGTCGATAACAAGAGTAAGAATGTGCGAGTAAAAACCTTCGTGTGCTTGTGCTTGCCATACTTTGTTGTGAGAAAGAGCAAGGTTAAGTGCTTCTTTATCAGTACCGTATAAGATTGCAGGAACTTGGTTAGCATGACGTAGGCGGCGGCTCGCACCAGTACCTTTGTCAGTACGAACTGTAGCTTCTAATGTATAAATAGCTTCAGACATGGAATTCTCCAAAAAATAAAAAGTTTATGTTTTCTCCCGCGACCAAGAGAAAACTCATATCCCCAAATATCAGGGGCGCGGTATTCTAATTGAAAGCGCTTATTTACTCAACATTTTTGTGCGTAGGAAGATGTTTTCTCAGAAGTCCAATCAATAAGTAATATTGATTGTGAAACTAAAACCTAACAGAAATAAAATTCTTGTCGCATAAATAAATTAAAACTAATATGCAAAAAAGAGAAGACACAATAACACGATCAAAGAAGACTTTGACATTTGGAGAAGTAATACAATGCGAAGGTTGTTACGTTTAATTGCGCTTTTACCCATGCTAACAATAGTTGTGCTTGTTATTTACAAAGTAACTATCAGCGCCCCTAAAACTATTCCGGACTATTATTGGCTCGTAGTAGCGATGATAAGTTTACCAGCAGCATTTATAAAACTAGACAATATCCGAGATGGTATTATTGGCCTTTTATATTCAGGAATAATTGCTAATTTTTTGCTGTTTATATCTTCGTTACTCGTTAAAAGCATTGACAATGTCACCGCAGTTATATTTATCGGTTATTTACTCTCGGTGTATTTAATTGTTGTTATTGATATTGTGTATGACAAGTTTTTGAACTCAAATAAAAGCACAGATGTGTTTTCATCGTTTGATAACCCAACAGAATATAGGATTGATAATGAAAAGTAGTTTACTTGTTTTATCGGCACTCGCGCTTGTAGCGTGTGAAGCAGTTAGCAATGACGATACTGGAAATAAAAACGAAGGAGTCACTTATATAAATGTTTTTAAAGATGCAAACAAAAAACAGTGTTTTTCTGAAGGAATCTCATTACAACAAATGGAAACAGAGCTGACGTCTGCCAATATCAACGTTCGATGTTCGCAACGTAGTAACGATGGTTTGATGTATCCACAAGCGTGCGGTCAGGACGAAGGCACGATTAATGTTTTTCAAATTGCCTCAGATGATGCAGTGCGTGCAGGAGAGTTAGGTTACAAAAACGTGGCAGAAATTAAGTCAGCTAACATCACATTAGAATGCAAATAAAAGATAGTATTTTGTTTGATTAAAAAAAGCGGCCATGGCCGCTTTTTTGTTGCAACCATTTAGCGTTGTTTAGTGATCAAACATCGCCGATATTGACTCTTCATTACTGAGTCGACGAATGGCTTCTGCAAGCATATTACCTAGTGTTAGTTGTCTAACATTTGGCAATGCGGCAATGTCCGCAGGCAGAGGTATAGAGTCAGTAACAATAACTTCATCAATTACGGTGTTTTTTAAGTTTTCAATGGCATTACCAGAGAAAACAGGGTGTGTTGCATAAGCAAATACACGTTTTGCACCTTGAGCTTTGAGGGCTTCAGCTGCTTTACATAGTGTGCCACCAGTATCAATCATGTCATCAACCATAATACAGTCACGACCCTTTACATCACCAATGATGTGCATAACTTGTGCAACATTAGCTTGCGGGCGGCGTTTGTCTATTATCGCTAAGTCTTTGTCGTTTAGTAGTTTTGCAATTGCGCGAGCCCTTACAACACCACCGATGTCTGGTGAGACAACAACAACGTCATCGGCTAAATCGAAACCTTTTTTACGTAGATCATCTACCAAGATTGGACTACCGAACACGTTGTCAACGGGTACATCAAAGAAGCCTTGAATCTGTTCAGCATGAAGGTCAACAGTTAAAACTCTGTCTACCCCTACACTTGAAAGAAAATCGGCTACAACTTTTGCGGTAATTGGAACACGTGCCGAACGAACTCGTCGGTCTTGACGCGCGTAACCAAAGTATGGAATAACAGCTGTAATTCGACCAGCAGATGCACGCCTAAGCGCATCGACCATTACAATTAATTCCATTAGATTGTCATTACAAGGAGCACAAGTGGATTGAATGATGAAAACATCCGATCCTCGAACGTTGTCATTTACTTGAACACTAATCTCACCGTCGCTGAAACGGCCTACAGTGGCGTTACCCAGGTCGATGTCAAGACGGTTACTGATGATTTCGGCAAGTTCTGGGGTAGCGTTTCCAGCGAAGAGCTTTATATCAGGCACAGAGATATCCTATAGCAAAAATGCTTTTAGTTTTATAATGAGGTTAGCCTAAATTAACCGAACCTCTAATAATTATTAGCCAAACAACGTTTGGTGCGTCGGGGAAGTGTTACATCCTTTTGCAACAAATCCAGTCAGGTCGACAGGCAGTCGATTATGTACCTCTTTTGCTTCGTTCTGAGTATCAAACTCAGCAAAAACACAAGCGCCAGTGCCAGTCATCCTGGCCGGCCCATATTCTAACAACCAGTCTAATGATTTGGCAACGTTTGGATAACGATTATAAACTAACTTTTCAAAATCATTTTTAAATTGCGATTCAATACCTTGGTATTTAATTTCATCTAGCGGTATTTTCGGCGAATTTCGCGGCAAAATAGGAGAAGAAAATAATTCAGCAGTATTTACATTTTGTTTTGGCGTTAAAACCAAATACCATTTTTCTTTTATCGGGTAGTTAGTTAGCTTTTCTCCTACACCATCCGCTATGGCCGTTTTGCCGTTAACAAAAATCGGCACATCAGCTCCAATACTTAGACCAATTTTTTCTAACGTAGAAATGCTTAAATTTAAGTTCCATAACTTATTTAAAGCTAACAATGTGGTTGCTGCATTCGATGAACCGCCACCGACACCACCACCCATTGGCAATTTTTTATCTAGTTCAATTTGGATGTTTGATAGCTCTAAGCCACTAGCAAGTCCAGTGTCAGACGCATATTGTTTTAATTTATCTGCCGCTTTGAATATTAAATTATCTTGAGACTCTAGTGTCTTAATGTTGCAGGACAAGTTGACTGCGCCAGTTTTGTTTTCACTTGGGGAGACAATAAATGTCATTTCATCCCCATAGTTTAAAAAATGAAATAGACTCTGCAGTTCGTGATACCCATTTTCTAACTGTCCATTGATATTCAAAAAGAGATTTAATTTGGCAGGGGAAAGTAGGGTCAGTTTTGTCAATGTCATTACTATTTAGCCTTAAAATACAATAGTTAGGTTGCTTTAACCTTCGAGTTGCCAATTGGAAATGGCGATTTTAATTCGGGAGTCAGAAGACTGTATTGTCATACCTTTGGGTAATCGTAGTTTTAAAACAGGCTCGCGCTCACTGTAATTTATGCGCCAAGTTTGCGTATTAAATCCAGACTCTCTGTATGCAAAAGATTTTAATTCAGTTTTATTTATATAAACCGGATCAATAACATCTTTTTTTACCGCTGAGCCTAATAACCACAGCGGTAGTTTTTTGAATGGAATTTGTTTATTGGTCAAACGAGCAACTAATCTTTGTGGGTCGTTATCATTGTATGATTTGCCGTCTAATTTCAGAGTGGCAATGCCATTTTCATACTTTAGTGAAAGTACATCTACGCCGATAAACGTCGATAGAGTAAATTGAAAATCATCTTTGTCTTGTCGCCAATAAAAATAGGCGCTTTCTTTTTCTTTGCCAGACACCAATAAAATCTTTCCACGCGCTGTCCACTGTGATAATTCCGTTGCTGATTTTACTTTGAGCACACTTGACGAGTCAGGTAGTGTTGTACACGCACTGATCAAAACAAGTGTTAGTATCGTTAGAAAGGTAGATTTAAAGTATGTCATTTTAGTCTCAGCTAAAGTTATTTTATGTTTTTACTACGATATCTTGTAATTAAGCGAGTTACAGGCTTTCAAAAAGTCTGCGATTTTCGTAGAATTGCGTGTTTTTCACATCTTGGATCATTATAAGTATTTTATGTCCGTAATCGCGTTAGGAATAAATCACAAATCTGCTTCGGTAGCACTTCGGGAGCGACTCGCGTTTACGCCTGAGCGTTTGCCAGAAGCGTTAAAAACCATTCGAAGCAATGCAGGTTGTGATGAAGCAGTGATCCTATCGACATGCAATCGTACAGAAATTTACTGCTTTGGTGAACAAGCAAAAGCACAAGATGTTGTAAATTGGTTAGCAAAATTTCATCAAGTAGGTGAAGACGAGCTTAATCAACATGTTTACATTCACCAAAATATAGAGGCTACCCGGCACCTAATGAGAGTTGCGAGTGGTCTGGACTCTATGGTTCTAGGTGAGCCGCAAATACTTGGGCAAGTAAAACAAGCCTATCAGCAAGCCAAATCTATCGGTACCGTTCAAACTTACTTCGAACGAATGTTTCAGCAGTCATTTTCTGTCGCAAAGCAAGTTCGAACCGAAACGGATATTGCGACAAATGCGGTATCGGTTGCGTATGCTGCTGTAACCTTAGCTAAACAAGTTTTCGGTGAGTTTAGTGGAAAGAAAGTATTATTGGTTGGCGCGGGCGAAACAATAGAACTAGTCGCGAAACATATCTACGAGCAGGGTGCGAAAGATATCATAGTGGCAAATAGAACGCTTAGTCGAGCAGAAGGCATAGCAGAACAGTTTGGCGCTAAAGTTTGTACGTTGAGCCAAATTAGTGAAGAAATTCTAACTGCAGATGTTGTTATTAGTTCAACAGCAAGCACGCTACCTATTATTGGCAAAGGCTTAATTGAAAAAGTGTTTAAACAGCGAAAACATAAGCCTATGTTTTTAGTGGATTTAGCGGTTCCTCGTGATATTGAGCCTGAAGTTGCTGAACTAGATGATGCATATTTATACACAGTCGACGATTTGCAGGACATTGTTGCTAGCAATATGCAGGCACGAAGTGAGGCCGCTGTTGAAGCTGAGGCAATAATAGACGGTAAAGCAAGTATTTTCGCAGACTGGATAAGCTCCCTGGACTCAGTAGACCTCATAAAAGACTATCGCACGCAAAGTATTGCAACTAAAGATGAACTGTTAAGCAGGGCATTAAATCAAATTCAAGCCGGCAATGATCCAGAAGCGGTACTCATTGAAATGGCGAATAAATTAACAAACCGACTTATTCATGCACCAACATCAGCGCTTAAAGAAGCCGCAGAAAATCAGAACAGTGAACAGTTGGCTATTATGAAAACCGTATTGGGGATCCAATGAAAGAATCAATAGAAAGAAAACTTGAAGGCCTAGTAGAACGTTATGAAGAAGTTCAAGCATTACTTAGTGACCCAAGTGTTATTTCAGATCAAGAGCGCTTTAGAACGTTATCTAAAGAGTACTCTGATCTAGAAGACGTTACCAAAGCATTTACTCAATTTCAGTCAGCTGTTAGCGATCTAGAAGAAGCAAAATTAATGCTGGAAGAAGATGACGCTGAAATGCGAGAAATGGCGAATGAAGAAATCAAACTTGCCAAAAAAGAAATTGAGCGACTTGAAGATGAGCTTCAAGTACTTATGCTGCCAAAAGATCCTAATGACTCCAATAACTGCTTCGTAGAAATACGTGCCGGTGCCGGCGGTGATGAGGCTGCAATTTTTGCGGGCGACTTATTCCGTATGTATAGTCGCTATGCTGAATCAAAGCGCTGGAAAGTAGAAGTTATGAGCGCTAACGAAGGTGAACATGGCGGATATAAAGAGATCGTCGCTCATTTTACTGGCAACGATGTTTATGGAACGATGAAGTTTGAGTCGGGTGGGCATCGAGTGCAGCGTGTGCCTGAAACCGAGTCGCAAGGGCGCGTTCACACTTCTGCTTGTACTGTAGTAGTAATGCCAGAAATACCAGAAGCCGAAGCGATTGAAATAAATACAGCAGATTTAAAAATTGATACCTACAGAGCATCAGGTGCAGGTGGTCAGCATGTTAACAAAACTGACTCTGCTGTCCGTATTACCCACCTACCAACAGGCATTGTAGTTGAGTGCCAAGACGAGCGTTCACAGCATAAAAACAAAGCTAAAGCTATGTCGGTGTTGAGTGCACGAATCCAAGCCGCTGAAGATGAAAAACGCAATGCTGAAGAAACAAGTATGCGTCGTAATTTAGTTGCAAGTGGTGATCGTTCAGAACGTGTACGTACCTACAATTTTCCACAAGGGCGTTTATCAGAACACCGTATTAATTTAACTTTGTATAAACTAAACGAAATAATAGAGGGTGATCTTGATTGTGTACTTCAGCCATTAATGACTGAATATCAAGCAGACCTATTAGCGTCGATGTCAGAAGAGTAGTGACAAAGCTGGTTACAATAGAGGCGGCTATTCAACTGGCCGCCGATTCTCTCCAAGTGATTTCAGACTCAGCAAAGCTAGATGCTGAGTTGTTGCTGCTACATATTTTAAATAAACCAAAGTCATATTTGTTTACTTGGCCAGATAGAATCCTAGATGACGCTCAATATTCAGCCTTCTTTGAATTAGTTGCTGAGAGAGCAAAAGGACGACCTGTTGCCCATATTATAGGTCATCGAGACTTTTGGACATTAGACTTAGAGGTTAATAACAGCACTCTAATTCCACGCCCAGATACTGAAACCTTAGTTGAAGTTGTTTTGGAATCAATTAACAATCTAAATATAACCGATCAGAGTAAAGGATTAGACTTAGGTACGGGCACAGGCGCAATCGCTTTGGCTTTGGCTAGCGAATTACCATCGATGAGTTGGCTTGGTGCTGACTTTAATCACGACGCAGTTAATTTAGCGCGTCGAAATGCGCAACGAAATAAAGTTGAAAATTGTCAGTTCATACAAAGTGACTGGTTTTCAAATGTAGGCGCTGAAAAATACGCTGTTATAGTGAGTAACCCTCCGTATATTGATCCAACAGATCCACATTTATCAGAAGGTGATGTGCAATTTGAACCTAAAAGTGCGCTTGTTGCTGGGGCGTCTGGTACTGCTGATCTAGAGCATATCATTGCTAACGCTCCTAAATACTTAACTTCTCCCGGGCTACTGGCTGTTGAGCATGGTTACGATCAAGGCGCTATAGTAAGACAGATTTTTAATAAAAACCTGTTTAAAAACATAAAGACATTTGTTGATTTAGGTCAAAATGATCGCATAACAATTGGCTATTTTTAAAGTTTGCGTTTAGTCTAATATCTATACAGGTGCTAAATATGCACCGTGGTTGACCATTAAGATTAAACGGAGTCTGTTATCATGGTTGATGATTTTTTGTTTGCAGGTGATGCACCAGAAGTTGAGCCAGTAAAAACAATTGGTTGTTGGAAAGTTTTAATCGTTGATGATGAACCTGAGGTTCATGCGGTAACCAAGCTTGCGCTGAGTGACTTTGTTTTTCAAGATAAAACCATTGAGTTTATTAGCGCTTATAGTGGCACTGAAGCAAAAGAGATAATTAACCAGCACAATGACATCGCCATTGTTTTATTAGACGTGGTAATGGAAACAGACGACGCTGGTTTAAATGTAGCTAACTACATTCGTAATGAATTAAATAATCATAAAGTCCGTATAATCCTTCGAACCGGCCAACCAGGCCAGGCACCTGAAAAACAAGTTATCGTTAATTACGATATAAACGATTACAAATCTAAAACAGAACTAACGGCTCAAAAATTATTTACCGTAGTGTTATCTGGTTTACGGTCATATAGAGATATCCGAGCGTTAGAAAAAAGTCATGAAGGTCTTCGAAAAATTATATCTGCATCCGCGGATATTTTCAGTGTTCATTCAATGGATCAGTTTATTGACGGTGTAATGCAGCAATTAACCTCAGTTTTAGGCTGTGGCGAGGAGCAAGCTATATACGCCACTGATAGTTTTATGGTTAATTGTACAGCTAGGAAAAAAGAGAATGATTTAAAGGTAATAGCAGCGCAAGGACAGTTTGCAGATAAAGTAGGCCTGTTAGTTTCAGATCTAGACGTTGTTAAAGATAACAATCTTAACAACGCGTTTAACCAAGCCATCACAACAAGATCCATTGTATATCAAGACAATTACTTAATCGCTTATTGTCACAGTCGTTACTCCACTAACTCATTGTTGTTTGTATCAGGTTTACCCTCAGACATTTCCGAAAGTCAAAAAGACCTCGTTGAATTGTTTGCAAAGAATGTACAAATAGCTTACGAGAGTATTCAACTTAAAGTTGAACTTGATTCATCGCAAACTGAATTGCTCGAGCGATTAGGTGGCGCCGTTGAGAAACGCTTAAATGATTCAAGTGGTCATATCCGAAGAGTCACCCGTTTATCAACAATGTTAGGTGAGTGGCTTGGGCTTAGTGAATCTGAACTCGAAATGTTAAAAAAAGCAGCGCCCTTGCATGATATAGGTAAGATTTCCTTATCGAGTGAATTACTAAAAAAAGAATATGATCTTGATGATATTGAATGGGAAAAGGTTAAGCAATGCCCAATAAGAGGCTTAGAGATATTAGAAGGCTCTAAAAGTGAAATTATTCAGTATGCCGCCATTGTTGCTCATCAACATAATGAGAATTGGGATGGCACTGGTTACCCTCAAGCTATCAAAGGCAAAAGCATCCATTTGTTTGCTAGAATTGTAAAAGTAGCCAATGTATATGAGTCGTTAAGAAGCGCTTTAATATATAAAGAAGCTTGGTCGCACGATAAAGCAATTCAGTATCTTAAATTGGAATCGTCAAAGCAGTTTGATCCGGATCTTATCAAGCTGGTTTTAAAAAATGATCAAGAATTTGACCGTGTTTACAAAAGCTAGCAGATAAAATTAAATAAATTTGTTACTATCGCGTACTCACTGAAGTACGCGCTTTACAATTATAAAATTTATTTAAGGGTTTAAGATGTATATCGCTTTAAAACACGCTCACTTGACGTTTATTTTATTAAGCGTTGTTTTGTTTTATTTCCGCTTTTATAAAGTACAAATAGCAGGCCAGACTTTACCAAAACTTTTAAAAATCCTACCTCATATCATTGATACATTACTTATTGCGACGGCAATTGGTTTATGTATTGTGATTCAACAGTACCCAATTATGCAAAACTGGCTGACAATAAAAGTTTTATTTGTCATTGCTTATATCGTGTTTGCAGCCCTTGCAATAAAAGCAACGAATAAACAACGTGCAATAGCCATGCTAACTGGTGCATCGGTCAGTCTTATAATGGCCGCATTTATGGCTATTCATAAGTTGGCATAACCTTTCAATTGAAGTGTAGTAAGAGAGAATATGTCAGCAAATTGGTTTAGAAAAAGCGAATATGGTCAGTGTTTGTTGCTTGAGCTTATTGAACTTGAAGAAAACTGGCAAACTAGCTTTTCAAAAACGGCGTTAGAACAAACGTTGGATGAAATGGTGACTCATTTGTCTAGATATCAGGTGTCTGACGAGCCAACTCAACAAGAGCTATATGACATAATAGACAGTATCTTTGATGAGTTAGCCTTTTCTGGTCCAGGTTTACAAGATTTGCCGGAGTCAGCCTTAGGGTCACTGAGCTATTGCGTACAATCTCGAACCGGCAATCACTTAAGTCTAGCGATAGTGATGGATTACCTTTTAAGAGAATTAGGATTCAACTCATTTATTGCAGAGTTGCAAGATGATATCGCCTTGGTTGTAAAACTGAGTAATTCCGAGCTTATTGTTATTGATTCCATGTCAGGCGCGACGGAGTACATTATTACTAGCGATGATATGAATGAAAGCATGCTAAACGGTTTAGCTGTATTTGCCAAACCTATTGATAGTGAAGAGTTAATTAAAGAAATTGTGAGTGAACAGAAGCTATGTTTGTTGGCTGAGGGGTTCTATGAAGAAGCCTTGTTGTGTGTTGAGACGCTTATGGCTATATTACCTGAAGACCCTTATGAAAGAAGAGATAGAGGGATAGTGTTACAACAATTAGATTGTGATCAAGCCGCAACAGACGATATCAAATACTTTTTAAAAGCATGCCCTAATGATCCTATGGCTGCCTTTTTTAGGTCTCAATTAGAAGAACAAGTACTCCCAATTCATACGATACATTAGTAAGGTATGCCAGTTGCGGTAGTTTGAGCCTTGTATCCAAATAATAATAAGGAATAATCTCAATGCCAATAATAACAAATGAAGCCACGTTGTTGGGGTTGTTAGCATTAATTTTGGGTTCGGTATTTTATACAAGTAGAAGTCCGAACCCTAAGTTCCAATCATTCTATAAGTATGTCCCTGCTTTATTACTGTGTTATTTTATTCCTTCTATTTTCAATTCTGCCGGTTTAGTTAGCACCGACGCAGCAAACAGCATTTATTATGTTGCATCACGTTTTTTACTTCCTGCTTGTATTGTATTACTGACCGTCAGTGTTGATTTGCCGGGTATACTTAAACTAGGACCAAAGGCGATTATTCTGTTTCTTACCGGTACATTTGGGATAGTTATTGGTGGTCCAATTGCACTGCTTATTTTGTCCTTTTTCTCTCCTGAATTACTCGGTAACAATGGTCCACAAGATGTTTGGCGGGGGATGACGACCGTTGCAGGAAGTTGGATTGGTGGCGGTGCTAACCAAGCCGCTATGAAAGAGATTTATGAAGTAGGTGACACTATATTCTCTTCCATGATTGCTGTAGATATTATTATGGCGAATATATGGATGGCCGTTTTACTGCTATTAGCGGGTAATGCAAAAGCAATCGATGAAAAAACGGGCGCTGATACCAGTGCATTAGAAAGCCTCAAGGCTAGTGTTGTGGAGTTTCAAAAGAGGCACGCAAGAATTCCACATCTGGATGATTTAATGATTATCTGCGCAGTGGGCTTTGGAGTTACTGGCGTTGCTCATATTTTTGCAGATGTCGTCACACCATTTATGATGGAACATTACCCAGACAGTAAAGAATTAAGCTTTCACAGTAAATTTTTCTGGATGATTGTGAGTGCAAGTGCCATAGGTATTGCTCTGTCGTTTACGCGATTACGAAAAATAGAAGCGGTTGGGGCATCAAAGATTGGCTCTGCATTTTTGTATTTTTTAATTGCAGCAATCGGTTTAAAGATGGATGTTTTGGCCATTTTTGAAAGTCCTCTATACTTTCTGTTAGGTGCGATTTGGATGGTTATTCACGCTACGTTAATGTTGAGCGTAGCTAAACTAATTAAAGCGCCACTGTTTTATATGGCGGTTGGTAGTCAGGCTAATGTTGGCGGAGCAGCATCTGCTCCCATTGTTGCTTCAGCTTTTCACCCGGCACTCGCACCAGTCGGTGTGTTACTTGCTGTATTAGGGTATGCCATTGGCACATATGCAGCCTGGTTTTGTGGACAAATATTACAGGTCATTGCCAGTTAACTGTTGATGCCAAATAATTTAGATAAATAGTAGAGAATATATAATGACTTCAGCAATAAATACTCAGGTAATACAAATCGGAAAAAGTATAGAACTAGCGAACGATAAGCCGTTTGTATTATTTGGAGGCATGAATGTATTAGAGTCTAGAGATCTTGCGTTAAAGATTGCCGAGACTTATAAAGAGGTTACAGCAAAGCTTGGTATTCCTTATGTGTTTAAGGCGAGCTTTGATAAAGCCAATCGTTCCTCGGTTAACTCGTATAGAGGCCCTGGCCTAGAAGAAGGGCTTAAAATTTTTGAAGAAATTAAGACGCAATTTGACCTTCCTATCATTACTGACGTCCATGAACCGCATCAAGCTAAGCCGGTTGCTGACGTTGTAGATATTATTCAGCTACCAGCGTTTCTTGCACGTCAAACTGACCTAGTTGTCGCGATGGGAAAAAGCAACGCCATTATAAATGTTAAAAAGCCACAATTTTTAGCACCACATGAAATGAAGCATATAATTAAAAAGTTTCATGAGTCGGGTAATGACAAAATTATTCTTTGTGAGCGTGGCAGTCAATTTGGTTATAACAATCTAGTTGTTGATATGTTGGGTATGGACGACATGAAGCGAATGGCTCCAGTTATGTTTGACGCGACCCACGCCTTGCAAAGACCAGGAGGTAGAACTGACTCAGCGGACGGACGTAGAGCACAGGCAGCGGAATTAGCGAGAAGCGGAATGGCATTGGGATTGGCTGGATTATTTATTGAAGCGCATCCAAACCCAAATGAAGCACTTTGTGATGGGCCATGTGCATTACCGCTAGCTAAACTGGAGGGCTTTTTGACTCAAATGAAGCAAGTTGACGACTTAATTAAATCTTTTCCTCCGTTAGACACATCTGCAAACGATCTTTAATTGGTGATGCTGGTAAAGAGCCTATTGTAGGCTCTTTCAATTAAATTTGCCTTATTGCTACTAGACTTAGATAATAACGACATTATGATTTCTTAAATGGAAAGTCTCACTATGTCATCTATCGTTATTTCGGGTACTGGTTTATTTACCCCTCCTCATAAGATATCAAACCAAGAATTGGTGGATGTTTTAAATCAATATGCAGACCAATTTAATGAAGAAAATAAATTGGCTATCGAAGCTGGAACGGTTGAAGAAAAAAAGCGTTCGAGTGTAGAGTTTATTGAAAAGGCATCTGGAATCAAGTCGCGTTATGCGATGGTTAAAGAAGGTATTACTGACCTAAGTGTATTACACCCAAAAATGCAGAAAAACTTGCCAGACGAGCCACCAGAGATGGTTTTAATGGCGGTAGAGGCTGCCAAACAAGCGTTAACCAATGCCAATAAAAATGCAGCTGACATTGACTTAGTTATCCTTGGTTCCTCTAATATGCAACGTGCCTATCCAGCCTTATCTGTTGAAGTACAACAAATACTTGGGGCATCAGGCTTTGCTTTTGATATGAATGTTGCATGTTCGACTGCAACCTTTGCCATTATAAATGCATATAATGCCTTGTCAGCGGGGACTGCAAAATGTGTATTGGTCGTTAATCCAGAATTTACTACCCCGCAACTCGATTATACAAACCGTGACAGTCATTTTATTTTTGGTGATGTTGCAACAGCCGTTATTTTAGAAAAACAAGAAACTGCAACATCTGCCCAGCAGTTAGGTATTGTATCAACAGATCAAATTACACAATTCTCAAATAATATTCGATGTAACCATAGTTATGTCGATCATTGTTATGATGAGTTACCAGAAGATAACTCTTATTTTTATCAAGAAGGGCGAAAAGTTTTTAAGGAGTTACTACCTATCGTAACTTCAACAATATCTAGTCATTTAGATAAAAATAACTGGCAAGTAAGCGATGTTAAACGCATGTGGTTACATCAAGCAAACATCAACATGAATTTGTTCGCCGCTAAAAAATTACTTGGCAGAGAGCCTGAATTTTTAGACGCACCATTAATTTTAGATGAATATGCAAACACGGCATCAGCAGGTTCAATAGTGGCATTACACAAATATAAAGATGATTTTGTAACTGGTGATAAAGGTATTTTGTGTAGCTTTGGAGCGGGTTATTCAGTTGGTTGTATTAGCTTAGAGTGCGTTTAAAACAGACTAAAACTGTATAAATAAAATTCTGTTGAACGGGTGCCAAAAGGCAGAAAAATATCTACCTAATTTAATTTGACTTTTTACTCTAAAGTTTATTAAAGTGGCGCCGTCGACAAAGTTCGATATGTTGCATAAAGCAATGTCAGAAGAGGTGCGGTGTTTAGGTAATAAGTAGGAGAGGTCTCAACCTTAATGAATACTTATGAGGGAAATATCGCCGAGGACAACACTTATTGAGAAGAGGGTTGTTCGGCCGTTTAGATTGATTTCTAGCGGTTGTCACCGAAATGGTGGAGCGCTTCTGGCCAGTAAGTCACTAGTGTTTCACTTTTCCTCTTATTGTGCCTGATCCCTCCCCAAAACTTATTTTTAGATTTGGGAATTGTATGTCATTAAACCTACTTTTAACTGTTGCCAAGTTTGGCGGAACTAGCCTTAAAGATCATGCTGCAATGTTACGCTGCGCCGATATTGTGCTTTATAATCCGTCTATCAGACTGGTTGTTGTTTCTGCGTCAGCAGGTGTAACTAATATGCTTGTAGAATTAGCATCACGCGAAACAAGCGTAAATCAATCAAATCAGTTAATCGCTGATATTAAACAGGTTCAATATTCAATAATTGAATCTCTATCGGATAAGCTTGAAAGCAGATTGTATATCGATAACCAATTAGATTTACTGAAAAGTTTTTCCGAACAACTGCAATCGCAGTACAGCCTAAAGCTAGCTGATGAAATCCTTGCCTTTGGAGAAAGGTTCTCAAGCTACATATTCACTAAAATACTGATCGAGCGCGCTAACACTAAGGCAGAGAGTGCAAAAATTTCTTGTATTGATGCCCGAGAAATAATTACGACTGATAGTCGCTTCAGTCATGCTAGACCAGATTTGCAAGCCATACAGGCAAATTCAGACGTAAAACTGTCGCCGTATTTGGCTGACAATGTGTATGTAACACAGGGTTTTGTAGGCCAAGATCAATTTGGTAATACAACCACTCTCGGCCGAGGCGGTTCCGATTTTTCGGCAGCGCTATTAGCCGAAGCGGTAGGTGCAGATACATTACAAATATGGACAGATGTGGCGGGAATATACTCATCAGATCCAAGAATTGTGGCGAACGCAAAACCAATCCAAACGATAAGCTTTAGTGAGGCTGCCGAACTGGCAACATTTGGAGCAAAAGTCTTACACCCAGCAACATTATTACCTGCAATACGAGCTAAAATTGATGTATTCGTAGGCTCTAGCCAATCACCAGAGTCCGGTGGAACCAAATTAACAAATCAAATATCGAGTCCGGGTATACGGGCAATTGCATTACGTGAAAACCAAACATTGGTAACGTTAACAAGCCCTAATATGTTATTGGCAAGTGGTTTTTTAGCACGTGTTTTCGCAATTTTGGCGAAGTATGAATTATCTGTAGATTTAATAACGACCTCAGAAATTTCGGTTGCTTTGACGTTAGATAACGTAAACGGCAGTGACGAAAACGAAAATATTCTACCTCAAGCTTGTATTATTGAATTAGAAGATTTTTGTGGTGTAGCTATCGAAAAACAACTTTCACTAGTCGCTGTAATTGGAAACCATACAGCGCAGCATGATAGCCAATCCACCACAGGCCATTTATTTAGCTCTTTGAGTAGGCACAAAATAAGAATGATTTGCCATGGTGCGAGTAAGCATAATATTTGTTTTTTAGTTAAGCAAAGTGACGGCAAAGAGATAGTGGCTAGCATTCATGATCAGATATTTGGGTAAAGGACGTTCAAAATGAAGATTACAAAAGAGCTGCTTACATTAAACCAAGATATAGCCGGCCAAGAGATTGGCATTCCTGTATACCACATAGACAGTGGCAATGATAAAAACCCGACGGTTTACATTCAGAGTGCTGTTCACGCAGCCGAAATGCAGGGTAGCGCAGTTATTTACCAACTAATAAAGATGTTACCTAAATTGCAATTGCAGGCTAATTTTATTTTGGTGCCGAATTGTAATCCGTTTGGTAGGACGCAAAGAGCAGGAGAGTATTTACAAGGTCGTTTTGATGCAACGACAGGGAATAATTGGAACCGTTTTTACTATTATCGTAAAGACATGGTGAAACAGTTTCTCGCATCGGTTGGACAGAATGAGTTAGTTGCTAGCCAACATCAACAGAAAAACCTGCGAGATAAGTTTAGACAATACTTAAAAGCATCAATTGTGCAGTCGATTAATAGTGAGTGGGGAGTAAATACAGCTCAATACCTTAACCATAAACTTCAGTTACTGGCCACCACGGCTGACTATGTTATTGACTTGCATACCGGACCATCATCAACACGGCATATATATAGTCCAGACTTTTTAGTAGATGACGCTAAATATTTTAATATAGAAAATATTATTTCTATTCCACCGAGTTTTGCTGGTGCGTTGGATGAAGCCAGTTTTACGCCTTGGATAGACTTGAGCGAGACGTTAAAAGAATATGGAGTTGAGTTTAATTACAGAGTGAAAGCGTTCACAGTTGAACTTGGCTCCCAAGAGAATATCTGCCTAACGCAAGCTTTTGATGATATGGCTGGTATTGTTAATTATATGAGGTCACAACAGTTGGTTTCCGGTGGCCCAAGCATCGTCAAAAAAGCAATAACGGTTACGCCATTAACAAATTACAAAACGCTATATTCAAAACATGCTGGCATGGTAGAGTATTTAGCTAAAGCGGGTGATCGTGTCTCGCAAGGGCAGACAATAGCTCGAGTGTTAAACTCTTTGGAATTTGATAGCGACTCTGGCTTAGTTAATATAACGGCACCAAGTTCCGGTATTGTCATACTTCATTATCCATCAGCCGCAGTGCAAGTTGGAACACAACTATACAAAATTGCGATTGACGAAAATTAAAAGGTTAACTCTATGAAAGTTAGTTTTATAGGCTTGGGTGTCATGGGCTTTCCAATGGCAGGGCATTTAGTAAAAGCAGGACATGATGTAACTGTTTATAACCGCACTGAATCAAAAGCTGTAGCATGGGCCGAAAAGTTTAAAGGCCAATATAAATTAACGCCCAAACTAGCAGTACAAGGTTCGAGTATTGTGTTTATTTGTGTTGGCAACGACGCCGATCTCAAGGAAGTCATGTCTGGCGAAGATGGAGTTTTAGCTGGCACAAAACCAGGTTGTATTATTGTCGATCACACAACAACTTCCGCTGATATCGCAAGAGAATTGTCTGCTGTTTGCTTGGCGAAAGGTTTGTCATTTATAGATGCGCCGGTTTCAGGCGGTCAAGCGGGTGCAGAAAATGGCCAGCTAACGGTTATGGCTGGAGGTAATTCAGAGAGCTTTACAAAAGCAGAGCCAGTTATAAAAAGTTTTGCAAAATTTACCAAATTGATGGGTGAATCAGGCGCTGGTCAATTAACAAAAATGGTTAACCAAATTTGTATAGCGGGTGTGGTGCAAGGCATTGCCGAAGGTTTACATTTTGCTCGCTCAGCAGGTTTAAATGGGGTTGATGTTGTCGAAGCCATATCAAAAGGAGCTGCAGGGAGCTGGCAAATGGATAATCGTCATGAAACTATGTGGAAAGGCGAGTATGATTTTGGTTTTGCTGTGGACTGGATGAGAAAAGATTTAGGCATTGCTCTTGATGAAGCACGACGCAATGGTTCACAATTGCCTTTAACAGCTTTAGTAGATCAGTTCTATTCCGAAGTGCAAGCGCTTGGCGGACAACGCTGGGATACTTCTAGCCTATTGGCAAGACTAGAAGCATTTAGATAAATAACTAAAACAGCAGGCTAAACTTTGTATTTATCGATAAATGAATGCAAGATAACCGCCTGCTTTGATATGTCTTCACTACTCGCTGCATTCTCCTTCGCGCGCTGAAACGAATTGTCGGCAACGTCACGAATGGCCACTACGTTTTGATTCACTTCTTCTGCTACCTTACTTTGTTGTTCAATTGCGGTAGCAATTTGTGTATTCATATCCATGATTGATTTTACATCTTCGGTGATTGAGACTAGTTTTTCACCAGCTTCAGAAGCCCGCAATGTAGATGTTGATCCTTGCTCTTGGCATTGATCAATAACACTAACAATACCACTTATTCTATTCTGTAACGACGTTACTATCGTTTCGATTTCTTTTGTGGACTCTTGGGTACGCATAGCCAGAGTGCGCACTTCGTCTGCTACCACAGCAAAGCCACGACCATGTTCTCCAGCCCTAGCAGCCTCAATTGCCGCATTTAATGCAAGTAAATTCGTTTGCTCAGCGATACCTCTGATAACATCAAGTACAGATCCGACGTTTTTACTTTCTTCGGCTAAGGCGTTTACGTCATTAACTGCCGTATCTAGCTTATCGGATAAAAAGTTAATACTATCGATCGTCAGATTCACTTGTTGTGAACCTTGTTCAGCATTTTCATTACTGCTTAATGCTTTTCGAGCCGCATCCTCAGTATTTGTAACTATTTCCCTAATAGTCGCACCCATTTCGGTCACCGCAGCTGCCACCGACTCCGTTTCTCTTAATTGAATGTCCAATGAGTTCTGATTATCGTTTGAGTTTGAGACTAATGATTTTGTCGCACCATCGAGGGTTTTTACGGCACTGTTTACTCGTAAAATCAATTCTCTAAAGTCTAATATTAATGAATTGAATTGACGGCCCATTTCGGAAATCTCATCATTACCTTCAAAGTTAGAGTCTCCGGTTAAGTCGTTGTTCTGACGAACACTATCTATTGTGGTTGATATTTGATTGATAGGGCCAAGTACCTTCCTGCTTGTTACAAAAGTGGAAGACATAATTATCACTATAAGGGCGATAAATACTATAAAGGCAAATAGCTGGGTTTGTAACTGAGCATCAGCGATATTTTTGGTAATTGTACTTTCCATTGCATCTTGGGTGGCTTTGAGTTTTTGTTTCGCATCAACGAGTTGTTTTTTGACTCCACTATCTTGGTTCAAACCAATTTTTGTTTGAGCCTCTACTAAATTACTAAATTTAGCTTGGTAGTCCTTCAATAAAGTCGATATATTCTTTTTTACCGAATCGTCAAAATCTTCGGTCTTTAAATTGCCGCTAAGCTTGGCGACGCCGTCGTTAAACTTGTCCAAATATTTTATATCGTTGCGAAGCATGAAGTCTTTTTCAGCACGGCGCAACTGAAGCATATCCACTAAAAGTTTATTACTATTTTGTGATTTGAGAATAGTCTCAATATTATGAACCGACGCACGCAGTTCACCGTAAAGCCCGTCCTTTGGGTTTAATCCAATAACTTGTTGCAGGGCAACGAGTGTTTCGAACTGTTTTTTGTATTCTTCGAGGGCAAGTGTAAAGCGGTTGATTTCAGCAGTGCTAAATGACTCGTTTTGTAACAGCATGATAAATTGAGCTTTATCTTGTGCAATTTTAGCTTGAAGTGCCTCAAAATTATCAAGGTGTGATAGGTCTTTTGACTGAAGAAACACTTTCTCCTCAATATCTGACTGCATGATATGTCGATTAATGTTATCTATATACTGTACTGCAGTGGCAAACTGTTCGTTTTTGTAGTTAGAGAATATTAACAGAATAAGTAATAGGACCATCCCGGACGCGACCAAAACAGCATTAATGAGGAGTTTCTGCTTAATACTCGTGCCCATACTAATTTTCATATAAAAATCCTAAATAAACAAAGTGAACTGCTCTTTAGATAAAGTTAGACGAATATCAGTATTTGGCAAAAATTAATGATTAAATGATAGTGTTCTTCGGGCATTATCTAAAATAATACCGGTTGCCATTGCAACATTTAGTGATTCAGATGCACCAAAAGAGGGAATAGTTACTTTTTGAGTGATTAAAGCTTCTATTTCGTTACTAATGCCATGGGACTCATTGCCCATTACAATAATCGCGTTTGTGTTAAATTTACATGAATGAACGCTGTCGCCATTTAAAAAAGCGCCATAGATTGGTTGAGTTACTTTCGATAGGTAGCTAACTAGATCAACTCTATGGGTTTTAACTCGAGTAAATGCGCCCATTGTTGCACTTATTGTTTTGGGGTTGTAAACATCGGCGGTGCGTTCACTGAGTAATATATCTGACACTCCGTACCAATCAGCAAGCCGGATAATAGTGCCTAAATTACCTGGATCATTAACATCATCTAGTGCCAATACTAAGCCATTTAATTGACAAGGTATTGAAAAACGTGGTTGCTCCACAATAGCAAGTGCATCGTGGTTAGTAGTAATTGTACTAACCTGGCTTAATTGTTCAGCATCAATGTTAGTTACATTAACACCGGTTAGTAAATGACTATGTTTTGTATTAAATGTGTCAGTAGCAAAAAGTTCTACAATATTGAGTTCTGAATTCAATAACTCGACGACATTTTTTTCGCCTTGGACTAAAAACTCCTGACTTAGGCGACGTTGTTTTTTAGTCGATAATGCTTTGATGCGTTTTACTTGTTTTTTTGAAATCATGTTAATTTAGTCAGGATAAGAAAGGGTGGATATTAACACCAATTACCACCCGTTTCATTGCTCTTGTTTACAATTTAGTACGAAGTGTAAGTAATTCTGGAAAGAAGCTAATCTCTAATGCTTTTTTTAAGAACGCTACACCTGATGAGCCGCCCGTACCTTGCTTATTACCTATAATACGTTGCACAGTATACATATGCTTAAAACGCCAGTTTTGGAATGAGTCTTCTATATCCATTAGTTTCTCTGCTAATTCATAAAGCTCAAAATGTTGTTCGGCATTTTGATAAACATTGACCCAAGCGTTTAACACGGATTCGTTTTCTTGATAAGGGTTGTTATAGTCGCGTTCAATCACCTGCTCATCCAGTTTAAAGCCTCGTTTAGCCATAATCTTTATGACAACATCATAAAGGCTTGGTGAGTTTGACAGTTGAGTAAGCTCATTGTGAACTACCTCATTTGCCGCATGCACTTTTATCAAATCTTTATTTTTATTTCCGAGCATAAACTCAATTTTACGGTATCCATAAGATTGAAATCCAGAAGACTGGCCTAAATCATCTCTAAATTTTAAATAGTCAACGGGGGTAAGTGTTGAAAGGATATTCCATGACTGGGTAAGTTGAAGGAAAATCTGTTTTACTCTAGATATAACTTTAAATGCTGGGCCAAATTGTTCATTTTCAATAAAAGTTATTGCCGCGGACAATTCATGTCCAGCCAGTTTCAACCATAGTTCACTTGCTTGATGAATTACAATAAAGAGCATTTCATCATGCTCGCTACTAATCGGATGTTGTGCAGTCAGTATTTGATTTAAGTTTAGATAGTCGCCATAAGACATGCTGTCTTTGAAGTCGGTATGGATTGAATCTTCTAATGGGCGAAAGTTATTCTGATGAGGGCAACTCATTATATTTATCTCTAATAAATTTCATTGCCAAAAGGTTACCACAAAGGATGTTAAAAGATGTAGCCTGAACGAGAGTTTATTGTTTGCTAACCAAAGATTTCGGGATCCTAAATGAAAAACAACTGCCTTGATTTAGTTTGCTCGTTACTTCAAGCTTAGAGTTATGGTTGGCTAGTGCATGCTTTACAATTGATAAGCCTAAACCAGCACCACCGGTTTTTCTTGTTCTGGCTTCGTCTACTCGGTAAAACCGTTCAGTTAAACGAGGAATATGATTCGTTTCAATACCAACACCATCGTCAGTGACTGAAAATTTAGCTTTTCCGGATTTCGTTGTTTCCCAACTAAGATGAATATTCCCGCCAGCAGGTGTATACCTAATTGCATTAAAAACTAAATTAGAAAAAGCGCTACGTAACTCTGACTCGTTGCCTTTCATCATTAAAGAAGGGGTTATGTCGGCAGTAATTTGGTGTTTATTGGCCGATAAACTAATGGCTTCCTCTACTAATAATTCTAGTATTTTCGGAACGTCAACAAGGCTAACTTCGTCAAGCGTAGACTGGCGCTCCATTTTAGACAACGACAGCAACTGTGAAACAAGATCGTCCATTCGGGTAGTTTGTTCAACCATCATAGTATGCGCTTTTTGCCACATTACAGAATCAATATCATCTAAATCCTCTGTCATTTCAAGATAACCGCGCATCACAGTTAGCGGAGTTTTTAATTCATGTGAAACGTTTGCGATGAAGTCTTTACGCATTTGTTCTAGCTGATGTAACTCAGTAATGTCTCTGACAATAAGTGTCCACTTGTCAGATTCAAAGGGAACAACTCTAATTTCATATACATCGTGGTCGTTGTTTGGAGAGGGTATTTCTAGTGGTTCTTGATAAGCTTGATCGTCTAAATAGTCGATAAATTCAGGCATACGAATTAAATTATCTATCCGTATGCCTTTGTCAGCTGGCCACTTCAGGTTCAACATATTTTGTGCAATTTTATTACACCAAAAAATTCGTCGCTCCTTGTCGTAAATTACAACGCCATCTGGTAACGCTTCAGCGCCTAAACGAAAGCGACGGACTAAAGTAGTTAATTCGTTTCGCTTTTTTACGTTTCGACGTTGCTGCGTGTAAATACCTTCAAAGACATTTGACCATATGCCGAGTGCTTTTGGGGGATATATACCACGTTGCTCCCAAAGCCATTTGGTAAGCTTTAACAACTGATAGTAATGTGTACATATAATGATGACACAAAATAATATAGTCGCACTAAAGTAGTAGCCTAATGCCTGGCCTATAATAGCGAAAGGCGCATACATCCAAAGCAGACGAATAATGATTTGCCAAATGGAAGGCTTTTTATACATACAGTTAAATTAGTCCGTGCGAGTTGAAAATCGATATCCTGAGCCACGTACGGTTTGTATCAACTTGTCATGTGTTTCCAGCGCTTTACGAAGGCGTCTGATATGCACATCTACGGTTCGATCTTCGACGTAAGTGTTTGTCCCCCAGACATTATCTAACAATTGGTCGCGACTGTATACACGCTCTTGGTGAGTCATGAAAAAGTGCAAAAGTTTAAATTCCATCGGGCCTAAGTGGAGCTCTTTACCGTCGACAGTTACTCGATGGCTGATTGGGTCAAGTCTCAATCCCACTATCTCGATTGGGTCATCGGTGGCGGTAGGTTGCGTTCTTCTTAATACGGCTTTAATTCGCGCAATAAGTTCTTTTGGTGAAAAAGGTTTAGTAATATAGTCATCGGCACCAACTTCTAAACCTTGGATTTTATCATCCTCTTCACTTCGGGCGGTGAGCATAATAATAGGTATCGATTTGTGAGAGTCAGACTGTTTAAGCTTTTTGGCGACTTGGATCCCACTCATATTTGGTAACATCCAGTCCAATAGAATTAGCGCCGGAGACTCATGTAACAGTGCCTGTTGGGCTTCGGTGTAGCTTTCTTTTGCGATAACAGAATAGCCATTTTGTTCTAGAACAAAGGTTAGCATTTCTCTAATTGCGAACTCATCTTCAATGATTAATATTTTACTCGACATAAAGGTATCTACCAATTTGGGTTCTTGTCTATAGTTCGACTTTCATTATTAACGCTAAATGTGACGGAATTATTACAAAATAAATTTAGTTTTAACATTTTAGTGACCGTGTCGCGATTGTCGATAAATCGATGGTGAAATACCCATAATGCTTTTAAATAGTCGCGAAAAATAATAAGGATCTTCAAACCCGAGTGTTTTTGCAACACTATTAATTGGAATATCAGTTGAGTCTAGAAGTTTGCAAGCTCGTTGTATCTTTAGCTCCAGAAAGTACTTTATAGGGCTATTGCCCATCATATGTTGAAACTTTTTCGCAAAGTAAAACTTCGACAAGCCAAAGTACTTAGCCATGTCATTCAAATTTAAAAGGCGATCAATATTGTTATCAAAGTAAACATGAATTGAATGCGCAGACAAATTTCTATTGGTTGATAATGAAACTATTGGTCTTTGTAATGTCATTAAACTGAAAATTTTCTTTAACATATTTGACGCAACAAAAAATCGATTTAGTTGGTAACCTAAATGCCTAGATTCGATGAGTTGTTTAAACTCACTAATAACTATTTGTGGTTCCGTTAAAGTCATGTGTAGATTGTTGCCGTCTATGCCAATAATATCCATGAACTCATCAAACATATGACCGTCAACATGTGCCCAGTAGATTGACCAAGGATCTTTAACACTTGCTTTATAACGATGTGAATAGCCTTTTGGCAGAAAAATCACATCATTTTTGTTCATACGATAGGTTTTATTACCTACGGTTACGCTGCCACTGCCATTTACACAGCAAAGAATTAAATTGTCATCATGATCTGATCTCGTTATTTCATGACCAATTGCTTTTTCATAATAGCCAAACGCAAGTGGCAAAAGCCCTCGAGATAAAGAGCTAAGCTGAAGTTGTTTAATCATAGGCTTTGGCACAAGAAATCTAACACTCGATTTTGGTAATGGCCAATTAGAAGTCACACTCATGTAAAATAATCTTACCGTTCATTTGTGCCAAGATAGTCCATCAAAAAAGCAATTTAATCAATTTCTTTCAGTAATTTTGTTTGCTTTAATGACTGCAATCTCCAAAGCGACCACAATAATATTAACAAAATGGTCATATAATTATTTTAAGAGGCAATGTCATGAAACAGGTTCCTTTATACATAAACGGTGAGTGGGTTGAGTCAAAGTCTACTCGTTTAATTGATGTTACAAATCCAGCGACACAAGAAGTTATTGCCCAAGTGCCAGCAGCAACGCCATCGGAAATGGATGCGGCAATTGCAAGTGCCAAAGAGACTTTTAAGACTTGGAAAGAAGTCGCGATTTCCGAGCGAGCTCGAGTCATGATGCGTTATGCTCACTTACTAAAAGAACATCAAGAAGAATTAGCAGGCATTATTTGTGAGGAATTAGGTAAAACACACGAAGATGCCATGGGCGATGTATGGCGAGGAATAGAAGTAGTCGAGCATGCGGCTAATATTCCATCCATGATGATGGGCGAAACAGTAGAAAACGTAGCCCGTAACATAGATACTTATAGCTACACACAACCTTTAGGGGTTTGTGTAGGCATCACGCCATTTAATTTCCCAGCAATGATTCCATTATGGATGTTTCCATTAGCGGTTGCTTGCGGTAACACATTTATACTGAAACCATCAGAGCAAGACCCTTTATGTCCAACTCGTTTAGTTGAGTTATTTGAAGAAGCTGGCGCTCCAAAAGGCGTTTTACAGGTCGTACATGGTGATAAAGAGCAAGTTGATCGTCTCCTACATGAGCCGGAAGTAAAAGCAATTTCATTTGTTGGTTCTGTAGGTGTAGGTCAATACATTTACAAAACAGGTACTGACAACATGAAGCGTGTTCAAGCCTTCTTAGGTGCGAAAAATCATATGGTCGTAATGCCAGACGCTAACAAAAATGCTGTGATCAATAATATTGTAGGCGCGTCTGTTGGTGCTGCTGGTCAACGTTGTATGGCCATTTCTGTTGCTGTATTTGTTGGAGAAGCGAAAGAGTGGATCCCTGAAATTCGTGAAAAACTTGCTGCGGTTCGTCCAGGGCATTATTCAGATCCAGAAGCCGCTTACGGTCCACAAATTACGCCTCAAGCAAAACAGCGCATTGAAGGCCTGATTGAACAAGGTAAAAAAGAAGGTGCCAACTGTGTTTTAGATGGTTCTAATTGTAAAGTTGAAGGTTACCCTGACGGAAACTGGGTAGGCCCAACTATGTTTACTGACGTTAGTGCAGATATGGAAATTTATAAACAAGAAATCTTTGGCCCAGTATTTTTAACAATGAATGTAGATACGCTTGATGACGCCATTGAGCTTATAAATAACAATCCGTATGGCAATGGTACTTCTATCTTTACTTCTTCAGGTGGTGCAGCTCGCAAATATCAACACAATATTGAAGTCGGTCAAGTCGGTATCAATATTCCAATTCCAGTGCCACTGCCATTCTTCTCGTTTACAGGTTGGAAGGGCTCGTTTGCAGGTGATCAACATGCATACGGTAAACAAGCTGTTAAGTTTTACACTGAAACAAAGACGATTACAGCTCGTTGGTTTGAAGACGATGTTGCGGCTGCTGCCGGACCAAATATGTCTATCACGCTGAAGTAATAGTGAACCAATAAAATTACCTAGAGTGACACAAACATAAAAATAAAACGCTTATTAACGATAAGACGTATAAATGTGTCACTCGGCTTAAATGTCAAATATCAAATACAAGGGTCAAACATGAATTTTGAATTAAATGATGATCAACGTGCATTTATCGATTTAGCTAAACAGTTTTCAGATGCAGAGCTCGCGCCACACGCAGCAAAGTGGGATGCCGAACATATTTTCCCTAAAGATGTTATGCAAAAAGCAGGTGAGTTAGGTTTTTGTGGATTGTATTCACCAGAAGAAGCCGGTGGTATGGGCTTGTCTCGTCTAGACTCTTCGTTAATATTTGAAGAATTGTCCAAAGGCTGCACAGCAACGACAGCTATGTTAACAATTCATAATATGGCGACCTGGATGATAGCAACCTGGGGAACCGAAAAGATTAAAGAAGCGTGGTGTCCAACTCTTGTAATGGGTGAGCAATTAGCCTCTTATTGTTTAACTGAACCTGGCTCCGGATCGGATGCTGCCTCGTTGCGCACATCAGCAAAAATAGACGGCGACGAGTATGTAATTAATGGCTCTAAAATGTTTATTTCAGGTGCAGGCGAAACAGATGTTTTAGTCGTAATGGTTCGCACTGGCGGTGAAGGACCTAAAGGCATCTCTGCCATTGTAGTTCCAGCAGATGCTGAAGGGGTGATTTATGGAAAAGCGGAAGAAAAGCTAGGTTGGAATGCTCAGCCCACCAAATTAATTACCTTTGATAACGTTCGTGTTCCAGTAGAAAACCTATTGGCAAGTGAAGGAGAAGGATTTTCTCTAGCAATGAAAGGCTTAGACGGTGGTCGAATTAATATAGCGACGTGTTCTGTTGGTACAGCACAGCAAGCATTAGAAACCGCAAAAGATTATATGAAGGAACGAGTTCAATTTGGTAAACCTCTGGCTGCGTTTCAAGCTTTACAATTTAAACTAGCGGATATGGCAACTGAGCTTGTAGCCGCAAGGCAAATGGTAAGGTTAGCTGCATTTAAACTTGATAACGGTGATCCAGAAGCTACCGCATATTGTGCAATGGCGAAGCGCTTTGCAACCGATATCGGCTTTCAGGTGTGTAATGAAGCACTCCAAATTCATGGTGGTTATGGTTACATTAAGGAGTATCCGTTAGAACGTCATTTTAGAGACGTTAGAGTGCATCAAATCCTCGAAGGAACTAACGAAATCATGCGTTTAATCATTGCACGTCGTTTACTCGATGAAGCCGCTGCAGATATCTTATAACGGAGAGTGAAATGTCTTCATTACTAAAATTGACTATTTCTGAGCATATAGCGTTAATCACCTTTAATAATCCTCCTGCTAATACATGGACTTTTGAAAGCTTATCTGAGCTAAAGCAGGTGGTTGAGCAGTTAAATAATAACAAGTCTGTATATGCTTTAGTATTAACAGGCCAGGGCGATAAGTTTTTTTCAGCTGGCGCTGATTTAAATGTTTTCGCCGATGGCGATAAAGGCGTTGCGTCGGACATGGCAAGAGTATTTGGTGCTGCTTTTGAAGCTTTGCGAGATTTTAATGGTGTGTCAATTGCAGCGATTAACGGTTATGCAATGGGAGGCGGACTTGAAGTCGCTCTTGCATGTGATATTCGTATTTGTGAAGAACAAGCACAGTTAGCTTTACCAGAAGCTAAGGTTGGCTTGCTGCCATGTGCAGGTGGAACTCAAAATTTAGCTTGGTTAGTTGGTGAGGGCTGGGCAAAACGCATGATACTGTGTGGTGAACGAATTAAAGCAGATAAAGCGGAAAAAATAGGTTTAGTTGAAGAAGTAGTACCAACGGGCAAGTCCTTAGAGACTGCCATGGAACTTGCGAAACAAACTGCCGCGCAAAGTCCGAGTTCTATAACAGCGTGTAAATCATTAATTCAGGCTGGTCGTAATGGTTCTATTAATAGTGCATTACCCCTAGAACGTGAGCTATTTGTTGCGCTCTTTGATACTAAAGATCAAAAAGAAGGTGTAAATGCGTTTTTAGAAAAACGTGCTCCTGTTTGGTTAAATGAATAAAGGAATCGCAATGACAAACCCAGTATTATTTAAGACATTAGAATCTGCAAACGATAAAAAAATTGCGGTGGCGACACTTAACTCTGAAAAGTCATTAAATGCATTAAGCTTAGAAATGGTTGAGCTGTTATATTCACAACTAGTATCTTGGCAAGAAGATGACTCTATTGCTATCGTCATGCTCGAAGGTGCGGGTGAAAAAGCCTTTTGCGCCGGTGGTGATGTAGTTCAGCTATATAACGCAGCAAAAGAAGCGGGTTCAGGTAACGTAGCTCAAGACGTAGAAACGTTTTTTGCAAAAGAATACAAGTTAGACCACCTGATTCACGTTTATAAAAAACCTATTTTATTGTGGGGACATGGAATAGTAATGGGAGGAGGTTTAGGTCTGCTTGCTGGCGCTAGTCATCGTGTTGTCACAGAAAAGTCCAGAATTGCTATGCCGGAGATAACAATTGGCTTATATCCAGATGTCGGTGGTAGTCATTTTTTAAACAAGATGCCTGATGGCTGTGGTTTGTTTCTTGGACTTACAGGTGCATCTATAAACGCAGCGGATGCTAAATATGTACAACTAGCCGATCACTTTGTTACCGCTGATCAAAAACAAACGGTAGTAGAAGAATTACTACTTATAAACTGGGGTAATACGGTTGCTTTAAATCATCAAAAACTTACAGATTTATTGAAAACCTTTGAAGAGAACAGTAAATCACAAAAACCAGTCGGTAATATCGCTAAGTTTGTGGACTTTATGACCGCCTTGAATAGCTGTGATTCAGCAAATTCAGCCATAGTAGACATACTAGACTTTAAGACCGACGATAAATGGTTTAATAAGGCACAGGCGTCTCTTGCGCACGGCAGTCCATTGAGTGCAAAGCTAATATTTAAACAAATAAAAGAAGGGCAAGCTCTAACACTAGCATCCGCGTTTAGAATGGAGCTAGGTTTATCCGTTAAGTGCGCTTCGGAAGGAGACTTCCCAGAAGGCGTAAGAGCTCTATTGATAGATAAAGATAATTCACCCTCGTGGAAGTATGCCACTATTCATGATGTTCCTGATGACGTTGTAGATTCATTTTTTGTATCAATCTGGGATGCAAAGTCGCATCCACTTAATTCTTTATAAAGTAAAGGAAGACCTAATGAAAAAGATTAGTTTTTTTGGACTAGGTAATATGGGTGGCCCAATGGCAGCTAACCTAGTCAAAGCAGGATACGAAGTTTGTGTTTACGACTTAGTTCCTTCAGCAGTTAACGAACTTGTGGGCTTAGGAGCGAAGGCAGCTGATACGCCAGAAGCTGTAGTTGCCGATGCGGATATTATTATTTCAATGTTGCCAGCAGGAAAGCATGTCGCAAGTCTTTATAAAAGTTTAATTGGCCCAGCAGACCAGCCGAATAGAAACTTAAAGAAAGGTGCACTTGTAATAGACTGCTCTACTATTGATGCTGCTACGATTAAAGCACTTAACGTAGAGTTAACTAATATTGATGTGGGTTGTATCGACGCACCAGTATCTGGTGGTGTAGCCGGAGCTACTAATGGAACGCTTAGCTTTATGGTCGGTGGTAACGAAAAATCATTCAACCAAGCAAAGCCTTTATTAGAAGTAATGGGTAAAAATGTATTTCATGCTGGTGAAGTTGGTGCAGGTCAAATAGCGAAAGTTTGTAATAACATGCTATTGAGCATTTTAATGGTTGGTACTTCAGAGGCTTTACAGCTTGGTATAGATAATGGATTAGATCCAAGTAAGCTATCCGAAATTATGTCAAACAGCTCAGGAAGTAACTGGACGTTAGACGTGTATAATCCGTGTCCAGGAGTTTCAGAGTCAGTACCATCAAGTAATGACTATAAGCCTGGGTTTATGACCAATCTTATGTTGAAAGACTTAGGCTTAGCTATGGATACGGCTGTAGCTTCTGGTTCGTCTACGCCGATGGGAGCGTTAACAAGAAATTTATATGCTTTACATCAAAAATCAGGCAACGGTGAATTAGACTTTTCTAGTATTTTTAAGCAGTTTAGCCAAAAATAGCCTTTTAAAAGCTATACAGTAAGTTTGAATCGCTAATTTGTAAGCAAATGGATGGTGTTCAGTAGGGGATATCCTTAATAGATGTTGTTTTTCGTTTCTAAACGCTTCGCTATTAAGATAAATGGCAATTAGTTTGGTATTTAGTTAGATGTATAACTAACCTAGTTGCCTTTACTAGCCTACTTTAAATAGTCTGTAGCGTAAAAAAAAGTAAAAATGGTTTGCTTAATAAGCGTTTTGTACAATACTTAGTCATTCAAGCATTTTTTTGCCAATTATTTGCAATTAGTGCTTGCGCTATTTCTAAAACTCCCTAAAATGCGTCCTCGTTGTCAGGGAGACATCAAACAGCTCGAAACGTTAAGTAAAGGTTGTGAGATGAGGCTCAAAACGGTTTAGAAAACTTCTTCGCTAATACCTCGAAAGAGATTGAAAAAGTTTTGATAAAAACGTTGACAACGAATTAGGGAAGTGTAGAATGCGCTTCCCGGTTGAGACAAGGTCTCGACCAAGAGCAGAAAGGCTCTGAACGTTCTTTAACAATTTGTAATTAATTATTTGTGTGGGCACTCCGAAGAGTAGTAACAAACACGCTAGAGTTTCTTAGGAAACAGGCTAGCACTTGTAAACTATTGATTGAGTGTCTGAACGAAAATTTATTTGAACAGAATTCAATGAGTAGCGATTAAACTTTTAAGTGAAGAGTTTGATCATGGCTCAGATTGAACGCTGGCGGCAGGCCTAACACATGCAAGTCGAACGGTAACAGAACTAGCTTGCTAGTTGCTGACGAGTGGCGGACGGGTGAGTAATGCTTGGGAATTTGCCTTTAGGTGGGGGACAACAGTTGGAAACGACTGCTAATACCGCATGATAGCTACGGCTCAAAGGGGGCTTCGGCTCCCGCCTTTAGAGAAGCCCAAGTGGGATTAGGTAGTTGGTGAGGTAAAGGCTCACCAAGCCGACGATCCCTAGCTGGTCTGAGAGGATGATCAGCCACACTGGAACTGAGACACGGTCCAGACTCCTACGGGAGGCAGCAGTGGGGAATATTGCACAATGGGCGAAAGCCTGATGCAGCCATGCCGCGTGTGTGAAGAAGGCCTTCGGGTTGTAAAGCACTTTCAGCGAGGAGGAAAGCTTAGTCGTTAATACCGGCTAGGTGTGACGTTACTCGCAGAAGAAGCACCGGCTAACTCCGTGCCAGCAGCCGCGGTAATACGGAGGGTGCGAGCGTTAATCGGAATTACTGGGCGTAAAGCGTACGCAGGCGGCCATTTAAGTCAGATGTGAAAGCCCCGGGCTCAACCTGGGAACTGCATTTGAAACTGGATGGCTAGAGTGCGACAGAGGGTGGTAGAATTTCAGGTGTAGCGGTGAAATGCGTAGAGATCTGAAGGAATACCAATGGCGAAGGCAGCCACCTGGGTCGACACTGACGCTCATGTACGAAAGCGTGGGTAGCAAACAGGATTAGATACCCTGGTAGTCCACGCCGTAAACGATGTCTACTAGCAGTTTGACTCTTAAGAGTTGTCTTGCGCAGCTAACGCATTAAGTAGACCGCCTGGGGAGTACGGCCGCAAGGTTAAAACTCAAATGAATTGACGGGGGCCCGCACAAGCGGTGGAGCATGTGGTTTAATTCGATGCAACGCGAAGAACCTTACCATCTCTTGACATCCATAGAATTTAGCAGAGACGCTTTAGTGCCTTCGGGAACTATGAGACAGGTGCTGCATGGCTGTCGTCAGCTCGTGTTGTGAAATGTTGGGTTAAGTCCCGCAACGAGCGCAACCCTTATCCTTAGTTGCCAGCACGTAATGGTGGGAACTCTAAGGAGACTGCCGGTGACAAACCGGAGGAAGGTGGGGACGACGTCAAGTCATCATGGCCCTTACGAGATGGGCTACACACGTGCTACAATGGCAAGTACAAAGGGTTGCGAACTCGCGAGAGTAAGCGGATCCCATAAAGCTTGTCGTAGTCCGGATTGGAGTCTGCAACTCGACTCCATGAAGTCGGAATCGCTAGTAATCGTGGATCAGAATGCCACGGTGAATACGTTCCCGGGCCTTGTACACACCGCCCGTCACACCATGGGAGTGGGCTGCAAAAGAAGTAGGTAGCTTAACCTTCGGGAGGGCGCTTACCACTTTGTGGTTCATGACTGGGGTGAAGTCGTAACAAGGTAGCCGTAGGGGAACCTGCGGCTGGATCACCTCCTTATAAACGAAGTTACACCTTTAGAGTGTTCACACAAATAATTAATTACGAATAATGAGCGAGAAAGCTGCAAGCTGTTGGCTGCATTCGAGAGTTTGTAGCATAAACGATAGGCCTGTAGCTCAGCTGGTTAGAGCGCACCCCTGATAAGGGTGAGGTCGGCAGTTCAAGTCTGCCCAGGCCTACCAAAATCTCACCTGACTGCGTTATTTCGTTACTTGTTTAGATAGTCTAAACGGCGTAACAAAATGCCTTGTCAAATGTGATTTGGACCAACGTTTTAATGACGTGACTTCAGTATGGGGCTATAGCTCAGCTGGGAGAGCGCTTGATTTGCATTCAAGAGGTCCGCGGTTCGATCCCGCGTAGCTCCACCATACTGACACTCAGTTTCTCGATTCAAAACCCTAAACCATACACATTAAGTTAGTGTGCATCGTTTAGAGTTTTTTATAAACTCATGCTCTTTAACAATTTGGAAAGCTGATAAAAAAATAAGGTAAACATTATTGTTTATTTATTTGTTATTCAACAACTAAAAAAATAATTTTGATTATCACTGTAAGAGAAAACTCAAGCGTTATTTATGTCAGGTTCTTGACCTTATACAAGTCAAGTAACCAATAAATATGACACATAAACTACGACTGAATTTGCGAGAGCATTTAAGGTTGTATGGTTAAGTGAATAAGCGTATACGGTGGATGCCTTGGCAATTGGAGGCGATGAAGGACGTGTTAATCTGCGATAAGTCTGGTTAAGGTGATAAAAACCGTTATAAACCAGAATTTCCGAATGGGGAAACCCACCCTTTTTAGGGTATCGTATAGTGAATACATAGCTATGCGAAGCGAACCCGGAGAACTGAAACATCTAAGTACCCGGAGGAAAAGAAATCAACCGAGATTTCCTAAGTAGCGGCGAGCGAACGGGAAACAGCCGAATCAGCATGGTTTAGTGGAATGCTCTGGAAAGTGCAACGATAGTGGGTGATAGTCCCGTACACGACAAGCCATGTTGGACATATTAAGTAGGTCGGGGCACGAGAAACCTTGACTGAAGATAGGGGGACCATCCTCTAAGGCTAAATACTCCCAATTGACCGATAGTGAACCAGTACCGTGAGGGAAAGGCGAAAAGAACCCCTGTGAGGGGAGTGAAATAGAACCTGAAACCGTATACGTACAAGCAGTAGGAGCAGACTTGTTCTGTGACTGCGTACCTTTTGTATAATGGGTCAACGACTTATATTTTGTAGCAAGGTTAACCGAATAGGGGAGCCGTAGGGAAACCGAGTCTTAACTGGGCGAATAAGTTGCAAGGTATAGACCCGAAACCCGGTGATCTAGCCATGGGCAGGTTGAAGGTTGAGTAACATCAACTGGAGGACCGAACCCACTAACGTTGAAAAGTTAGGGGATGACCTGTGGCTAGGAGTGAAAGGCTAATCAAACCGGGAGATAGCTGGTTCTCCCCGAAATCTATTTAGGTAGAGCCTCGGACGAATACTTACGGGGGTAGAGCACTGTTTGGGCTAGGGGGCCATCCCGGCTTACCAACCCCATGCAAACTCCGAATACCGTAAAGTAATATCCGGGAGACACACGGCGGGTGCTAACGTTCGTCGTGGAGAGGGAAACAACCCAGACCGCCAGCTAAGGTCCCAAAGTTTATGCTAAGTGGGAAACGATGTGGGAAGGCTTAGACAGCTAGGAGGTTGGCTTAGAAGCAGCCACCCTTTAAAGAAAGCGTAATAGCTCACTAGTCGAGTCGGCCTGCGCGGAAGATGTAACGGGGCTAAGCATAACACCGAAGCTGCGGTAGCGAATTTATTCGCTAGGTAGGGGAGCGTTCTGTAAGTGGCTGAAGGTGCATTGAGAAGTGTGCTGGACATATCAGAAGTGCGAATGTTGACATGAGTAACGATAATGGGGGTGAAAAACCCCCACGCCGAAAGACCAAGGGTTCCTATCCCATGCTAATCAGGGTAGGGTAAGTCGGCCCCTAAGGCGAGGCAGAAATGCGTAGTCGATGGGAAACAGATTAATATTTCTGTACTTTTAATCATTGCGATGGGGGGACGGAGAAGGCTAGGTGAGCACGGCGATGGTTGTCCGTGTGAAAGTATGTAGGTAGGCTGCTTAGGTAAATCCGGGCGGCTAATACTGAGATACGAGACGAGTCACTAAGGTGATGAAGTCATTGATGCCATACTTCCAGGAAAAGCCTCTAAGCTTCAGATGATTAAGAACCGTACCCCAAACCGACACAGGTGGTCAGGTAGAGAATACTAAGGCGCTTGAGAGAACTCGGGTGAAGGAACTAGGCAAAATGGTACCGTAACTTCGGGAGAAGGTACGCCCACATTAGGTGAAGGCACTTGCTGTCGGAGCTGAAGTGGGTCGCAGTGACCTGGTGGCTGCAACTGTTTATTAAAAACACAGCACTCTGCTAAATCGAAAGATGACGTATAGGGTGTGACACCTGCCCGGTGCCGGAAGGTTAATTGATTGGGTTATCGCAAGAGAAGCTCATGATCGAAGCCCCGGTAAACGGCGGCCGTAACTATAACGGTCCTAAGGTAGCGAAATTCCTTGTCGGGTAAGTTCCGACCTGCACGAATGGTGTAATGATGGCCACGCTGTCTCCACCCGAGACTCAGTGAAATTGAAATCGCAGTGAAGATGCTGTGTACCCGCGGCTAGACGGAAAGACCCCGTGAACCTTTACTACAGCTTGACACTGAACATTGAGCCTACATGTGTAGGATAGGTGGGAGGCTATGAAACTTGGACGCCAGTTCAGGTGGAGCCATCCTTGAAATACCACCCTTGTATGTTTGATGTTCTAACATTGGCCCCTTATCGGGGTTGTGGACAGTGTCTGGTGGGTAGTTTGACTGGGGCGGTCTCCTCCCAAAGAGTAACGGAGGAGCACGAAGGTTTGCTAAGTACGGTCGGACATCGTACGGTTAGTGTAATGGTAGAAGCAAGCTTAACTGCGAGACAGACACGTCGAGCAGGTACGAAAGTAGGTCATAGTGATCCGGTGGCTCTGTATGGAAGGGCCATCGCTCAACGGATAAAAGGTACTCCGGGGATAACAGGCTGATACCGCCCAAGAGTTCATATCGACGGCGGTGTTTGGCACCTCGATGTCGGCTCATCACATCCTGGGGCTGAAGTCGGTCCCAAGGGTATGGCTGTTCGCCATTTAAAGTGGTACGCGAGCTGGGTTTAGAACGTCGTGAGACAGTTCGGTCCCTATCTGCCGTGGGCGTTGGATGATTGAGAGGGGCTGCTCCTAGTACGAGAGGACCGGAGTGGACGAACCGCTGGTGTTCGGGTTGTCATGCCAATGGCATTGCCCGGTAGCTACGTTCGGAATCGATAACCGCTGAAAGCATCTAAGCGGGAAGCGAGCCTCGAGATGAGTCATCCCTGACAGTTTAACTGTCCTAAAGGGTCGTTGAAGACTACAACGTTGATAGGTAAGGTGTGGAAGTGCTGTGAGGCATTAAGCTAACTTATACTAATTGCCCGTGAGGCTTAACCATACAACGCTTAAGTGTTCTCCTAGAGAGATAATCAAGGTTACCTTATTTTATTTAGCTTTCTAATTGTTAAGACAATTTAAGTAAGCGGTGTTTATTAAACATCGATTACAAACAGCTTTGCCTGGTGGCAATAGCGCTGTGGAACCACCTGACTCCATTTCGAACTCAGAAGTGAAACGCAGCTGCGGCGATGGTAGTGTAGCATTTGCTATGCGAGAGTAGCTCACCGCCAGGCTCCCATACTAACCCCTTGCACTTGGTGCGAGGGGTTTTATTTTGCTCTTATTTAGGCCTTAGCCCGAGCAAAACAATTTATACTTGATGGCAATAGCGTTGTGGCACCACCTGACTCCATTTCGAACTCAGAAGTGAAACGCAACTGCGGCGATGGTAGTGTAGCATTTGCTATGCGAGAGTAGCTCACTGTCAAGTCCCCATAAAAAAGCCCGCACTTGTGCGGGCTTTTTGCTTTTAAGAGACGGTATTGGTAATACTTTTTCCTATGAATATGCTTCAATCATTATAGCGTCCTAAAACCTTCAAAGGTAACTATATAGACTGGACGTACAAGTACAACTCTTTCAAAATTGCCATATTCTTTTCATTTCCATCTTGTTTCATTGCACAAGATTCAAGAGCCATCTGGAATTCATCCATCGTTAGATTAGGTTTATCAACGCCATGCATAAGTTTATCTGTTCGATATTGTTGCCACCAATTTGCTTCTGTTTGAGATAGCATAGAAGTAAAATATCGAGCTTTATACAAACGCCATAACTGGTTTAATTTTGGGTCTTCAAAACTCACATCAAGCTTCCATTGATCTTCAATTGCGTGTTGATGAATTGTTTTTTTCTGGTGTTGGTCTGCTGTAGACGTAAAACCTTCATATAAACGATATTCGGGGTTGCTCTCGACCTCGTATTCTTTTTCGAACGTAAATACTTCATTAAGGGCGATTAAAAGCTCAGGGTTAGCTTTTAATGTAGCAAGATTTTTTAAACAGGCTTCCCTATCTATGCCAAGCCTTTCAGCATTTTCGGGGAGAAGTGTTTTTGCAGGTGCTAAAACAGGACACTTATTTAACTGAACTGTCTTTAGTCCGATACGCTCCTCACCATTAAGGTCGACGGTTTTTGTGTACATCTTTGTTGCGAGAGCTTCAGGGCCTAATCCTATTAATGGGGTAGGATCTTTAGTTAGGTCATAAACGATTATTGAATTTTTGTTTTTAGGATGAAAACCAATAGGTGCTACCCACGTTGTGCAACCTTGCCAAGCCGAAAACATACCTGATGTATGAACAAGCGGAGTTAAACTATAAATATCTATAAGCTCACTGAGTTTATTTTTATCTCTGTGTTCAAATAGAAAGTTGTATAGTTTGGGTTGTTTATTCTTTATCAGCTTAGCAAGTTCAATAGTAGCAATAACATCTGAAAGGGCATCATGCGCAGCACCGTGCTCAATGTTATTTGCTTTTGTCAAAAGTTCTAGGCGAAAGCTTGGTTTACCTTCATCGTCTACAGGCCAATTAATACCATCTGGTCTTAACGCATAACATGCCCTAACCATATCAAGAATATCCCAGCGAGAGTTATTATTTTGCCAACTGTAGGCATAGGGATCATAAAAGTTTCGATATAAGCCGTACCTGATCATTTCATCGTCAAAGCGGACATTGTTATATCCAATACAAGTTGTATTAGGTTTAGCTATTTCGGAATGAATAAGTTTAAAAAATTCGGGCTCAATTAAACCTTTTTGCAACGTTTTTTGTGGCGTTATACCTGTAATTAAAGCTGCCTCTGGATGAGGTAAATAGTCATTTGGAATCTGACAATACTCTACTAATGGTTCACCAATTATATTAAGTTCTAAATCCGTACGTACACCAGCAAATTGGCTTGGTTTATCTTTTTTAGGACTAGTTCCCCATGATTCAAAGTCATACCAATATATAGAGGGTTGAGAATGAGACATAATCACCTGTTAAATACTTAACGCCAAAAAATACTATTGACGGCTATTAATAAGAATATGATTGCTTGTGAACGGAGCAATATAACTTTAGTTTTATTGTTCACAGATAGCTTACTTCGGCTTCTATCAGCCAGTTCCACCACCATTAAGTACCAGAGCATATCAATAAAAAATACTGTACCTAGTAAAATCAGAGCTAAATCTAGACCAACCGTATCCACTGGTACAAACTGAGAAAACAACGCGAGAAAGAAAAACGCTAATTTAGGGTTTAAAAAGCCGATTAGAAATGCCTCTCTACTGGCTTTTACATAAGTATTAAGACTAACCTCGTTTTCGACGGTTGCTTGAACATTATTGTCTGAAACTTTGGTGTTTAAATCGGATAATTCGTCTGTAGTTAATGAATTTGCTGCTTTTAATATATTAGCAGCTAAATATAACAAGTAAGCTGCGCCAGCGTATACAATAGTAGTAGCTACTACCGGAAACTGATTAAAAAGCTTAGCCAATCCAAAAACAGTGGCAAACGCATAAAATAAAATAGCAAACGCATGCGCTACACTAGCACAGCGACCTGCTGTTTTGTTGCTTCCAAACGTATGACCTAAAATTATTGCTAGGCTCGGGCCGGGTGTCGCAGCGCCTAATAAACAAACAATCGCCAAAGAAAACCAATCTACAATATTCATCTTTACTCCGTTTAAGTGTTCATTTTCCCATAGTTCTTAAAGGTTATATAGATATGTTTAACTTAGTTTTAACGATTAATTAGAGTTTTAAATACTAGTTTTTGTAAATGGAATTCACTCACAAGGATTAAAAGTATTATTAAATCCCTAGTGTGTCGAAATTTTCGTAAAAGTATCAGAAAAACAAGGCAATTTTCAGAAAAAGTTCTAGCATTATAAGAGCAACATAAAATAAGGGTTTAATATGGAATCAGTCAAAGTTAAAGATCATATGAATAGTCGTCCTATACACTTTAAAGGCACCGAAACTGTAGTTGAAGCGGTAGAAAAACTATTGGAATCAAAAAGCTCTGGTGGCGCAGTTGTTAATGATGAAAAGCAAGTTATTGGTTTTTTATCAGAACAAGATTGTTTAAAAGCTATGTTATCTTCTACATATCACAGTGGCGAAGCATCAAAGTGTGTGGCCGAGGTGATGTCTACCGAAACAATGCTAGTTAAACCTTATGATAGCATTCTGGCAGTAGCTGAGGATATGCTAGTCGCCAAACCGAGAGTATACCCTGTTGTAGATGACGATGGCCATTTAGTGGGAAGTTTAACGCGGACTCTAGTATTAAGCGCGTTAGATAAACATTTGCATTCTATATATGAAAAAGGCTCTCATTTCGTATAGACCAGCACAACATCAAAACACAAAGTAATGTTTAACTACTTAGCATAGGCCTTTAGGACTGCTACTCTTATTGCTTTTTGCGAGCCAATATCAATGTTAGAATCTCAGTAACATTTGTAAACTCAGATATTTTAGGCTCGTAGTGCAATCAATCAATAACTCAATTATCGACGGTGTTTTACGTCAAGACTTCTTTAAATTGAAGTCTCGACTTCGATCGTTAACTAAAATTAGCGATGAAAATAAACGTGCTCAACTATTATCGTCAATTGAAATAGCCGCAGAAAAATCAAAAGCCTTAAAAGCCAAAAAACTTGCGAATAAACCAACAATTGAATATCCACAGCTACTACCTGTAAGTCAAAAACAACAAGAGATTAAAGACGCTATTGAATCTAATCAAGTTGTTATTATTGCTGGTGAAACTGGCTCAGGTAAAACGACTCAGATTCCTAAAATGTGCCTAGAGTTAGGAAGAGGTATTGAAGCTAAAATCGGGCACACTCAACCAAGACGATTGGCCGCTCGTAGTGTAGCTAATCGCTTGTCTGAAGAATTACAAAGTGAACTTGGTCAAGCTGTTGGTTATAAAGTAAGATTTAATGATCAGGTTTCTGAGCATAGCTATATTAAGTTAATGACGGACGGTGTTTTGCTTGCTGAACTTCAGCATGATAGATACCTAAATCAATACGACACGTTGATCATAGATGAAGCGCATGAACGAAGCTTAAACATCGATTTTATTTTAGGTTTACTGAAAGAATTGTTACCTAAACGACCAGACCTAAAAGTTATTATTACTTCCGCAACAATAGATCCAGAAAGTTTTAGTAAACACTTTTTTGATGCGCCAATTATATCGGTAAGTGGGCGTACCTATCCCGTTGATGTGAGATATCGGCCTCTTGAAGACGTATCAATAGACAATGCTTTAGCAGAACAATACCAAGATAGTGACCAAATAAATGGAATTTTTTCCGCAATTGAGGAACTAGACCTCGAAGCACCAGGTGACATCTTACTTTTCATGAATGGTGAGCGAGAAATTCGCGATACAGCAGATGCGCTTATTAAACGAAAATTTCGAAACACGGAAGTACTTCCTTTATTCGCAAGACTTTCTGCTGCAGAACAAAACCGTATATTCGCGCAGCACTCTCAGCGACGCATAGTACTCGCAACTAACGTTGCCGAAACGTCATTAACAGTACCGGGTATTAAATATGTAATCGATACTGGAACGGCTAGAATTTCTCGTTATAGCTACAAGACAAAAGTACAACGTTTGCCGATAGAGCCTATATCACAAGCGAGTGCAAATCAAAGAAAGGGCCGCTGTGGACGAACCGAGCCTGGAATTTGTATAAGACTCTATAGCGAGGAAGATTTTAATTCACGTCCAGAATTTACAGCGCCAGAGATACTTCGTACTAATTTAGCTTCTGTTATTTTACAAATGTTATCTTTAGATTTAGGCGAAATTGAGTCATTCCCATTTATACAAAAGCCAGATAGCCGTTTTATCTCAGATGGTATGAGGCTCTTAGAAGAGCTTGGCGCAATATCACAGACACAAAGTAGATTGACGAAAAGCTCACGTAAAAACAAACGCAATCAGTCTATTAATCAATTAACAAAAATTGGTCATCAATTAAGTCGAGTACCCCTCGATCCGCGTTTAGCAACAATGGTACTTTCTTCTCAATCTACCAACGTTCTGCATGAAGTAGTAATTATCGCCACAGCGTTAAGTATCCAAGATCCAAGAGAAAGGCCATCAGAGTTCAAGCAAAAATCAGATGAAAGTCATGCGAGATTTAAAGACAAAGATTCAGACTTTATTTCATTTTTAAATTTATGGGATTATTTAATAGCTCAGCAGAATAATGAATCGCGTTCACAATTTAGAAAACGCTGCAAAACTGAGTTTATCAGTTATATGCGAGTGCGCGAATGGCAAGATCTTGTATTTCAAATCGAGTCGACGCTTGCCGAACTCGGTATTAAGACAAACGTAAAAATGTCGAAATCTAACACACAGGAACTAAGCGAAGAGTTTATTGATAATCCTACTGTTGATAGAAATTATCAAGAAATTCATACAGCTATATTATCAGGTTTGCTAAGTCATATTGGCCAAAAAATTGTTAGAGAAGATAAGAAATCCGGCGACAAAAAGCCAAAAGCGTTAGGATACCAAGGCGCAAGAAATAGCAATTTCCACATATTTCCTGGGTCAAACCTATTTAAAAATACTCCTAAATGGGTAATGGCTGCAGAACTCGTAGAAACATCAAAGCTTTACGCTAGATACGCAGCCAAAATTGATTCTGATTGGATATCACCGCTTGCACAACATTTAGTATCAAGAAGTTATGCGGAGCCTTATTGGGATAAAAAGCAAGGGGCCGTAATGGCCTATGAAACACAAACTTTATTTGGGTTAATAATAGTCGCTCGAAAGCGAGTTAACTTTTCTAAGATTGATGTAGAGCAAAGTCAACACCTCTTTATACAAAACGCGTTAGTGTATGGTGAGTTAGGTTGTCAAACCTCCTTTTTGTCAAAAAACCAAGCGCTAATTGAAAGCATTAAAGAGATTGAAAACAAAACTCGTCGCCGAGATGTTTTAAAAGATGAACCTGAGTTAGTTGAATTTTATAAAGATAGACTTCCCGTTGAAATTAATAATAGGGCAGCACTTTTAAAATGGATTAAAGTAAATAATGCTGAGTTATTGGTCGCTGAGTTTAAGGATTTTGCGTTAATAGAGTCTGCAGAATCATCGGTGAAAAACTTTCCTAATTTTTGGCGTCAGGATACGTTAACTCTTCCAATTGAATATGACTTTGAACCAGGGCAAGACTACACAGATGGCGTTTCAATACGAATTCCGTTGGCGCTTTTAAATCAAGTTCAATATAAAGGTTTTGATTGGAATATAGAGCCTTACCGATACGACTTAATTGTTGCACTTATTAAGTCACTACCAAAGACATTACGACGTAATTTTGTCCCAGCCCCTAATTTTGCTAAAGCAGTACTACAACGGTTTGAAGAAAAAAATGTATCAATCGATGAGCCGTTAGTTGAAGTATTGTCTCTGGCATTATTTAAAATGACGGGTGTAAAAATAGAGAAAGAACAATGGCAATGGGATTCAATCGATAGTCATTTGAAGATTAACTTTAGAGTTGTAGGCGACAAAGGAAAGATTGTTGAACAAGGATTTGATTTACATGAATTACAGAATAAGCTGCAAGGTAAAGTTAAAGAAACGTTAAAACAAGCGGTGGATGATGATATTGAACAAAAGGATATTGATGACTGGACGTTTGGTGAGTTACCAACTAGTTATGTAAAAGAGCAGGCTGGTTTTAAAATTAAGGCTTTTCCTGCTGTGATTGTTCGAGATAGTAAAATTCATGTTGAGTTATTAGATAACCAACAAAAAGCAGAATATGAGCACCTGAAGGGCGTTGTTGCTTTATTAATTAAAACGTTGCCGTCGCCAATCAAACATTTACAAAAAAAGCTACCTAACAAATCTAAGCTTGTCCTTTACTTTAATCCATTCGGTCAAATCGAAGCTTTGATTAAAGACTGCGTAAAAGCTGCATTAGAAAAAGAAGTAGCAGGGCGCTTACCGAGGAATGAAGCTGAATTTTTCCAATTGCAACAAGAACTAGGAGCTTCGTTAAACGATAAGGTTTTTGAAGTAACGCAAAAAGTCGAGAAAATACTTTATGTCGGTCATCAGATTGCAAAAAGCTTAAAAGGAAAAGTGTCACTAGATATGATTCAAGCGAATGCTTATATAAAAGCGCACTTAGAATCATTAATATATAAAGATTTTGTCAGTGAATCTGGCGTTGATAAGTTAGAAGACTTATTACGTTATATTAAAGCTTTAGAGATAAGACAGGCAAAGCTTAAGGTCGATGTTGTTAAAGACAGGCAAGCGCAAATAGAACTAGATAAAATCTATGAAGGCTACGACAATCTTGTCAAAAAATTACCGAAAGGTTTTCCAATCCCTAGCGACGTTGAAGATATTTACTGGATGATAGAAGAGTTTAAAGTTTCTTTGTTTGCCCAGTCACTCGGCACTAAATTTCCTATATCTTCTAAACGGATTAAACAAGCGATCAACGACGTACAACAATCGCTCTAACTTGAAGTTCATAACTATTTAACAAAATAAGTCGTAAAAAAAAGGAAGCACATGCTTCCTTTTTTATTACTGATAGTAATTACTGAAAAAACTATCATCAATAACTATCAGTTTATTTCAATGCTGTGACTTAAAGTTAGAAATGCAAAGATAAACCAACAAATGCACCAGACATATCAATGTCCGCCATTAGGTCGTCTTCATCACCATCAAAATCAGTAGGGTCTATGTTTAACTGAAACGAGCGGTAGCCAGCCTCTAAGTTAACATCAAGTACTGGAATCATAGGCAAGGTGTAACGTAATACGATTTGAAAGTCAGTATGATCTGTATCACCGTAACCTACATAATTAGCTTCACCCATTATTGCAAGTCCTGTAAATGGTAATTCAGCTCCAACACGTGCAAATAACATAGGCACTGGGCTATCAAGATCAGCTGTCGCATTACCGATACTTACAAAACCATCAAATTTACGAACATTTAAACCAAAATCTATAGTTACTACAGGTAAAGGTAATCCCCAATATAATGTATAATCAGTATGTGAAAGATCGGTCACAACATTCAGACGGCCATCGCCTGTAGTCTCACCACCAAATCGGTAATTATTATCAAACTGAGCAAAACCTGTAGTATCTAATGTGGTTTGTTTTATCTGGATATTAGGAATAACAGGAATTGGATGTTCAAACGCAGCCCAAACTACATTATTTGTCGAATCTTCTAAATTTAAATCATCTTGCAGATCTAAACTGTTTGGGTTTGCAGAGACGAGACCTTCATAGGTTGTATTCCATGCATACGCTCCAGCCCATACGTCCACTAAAGGAGCTGCACTTGCACTTGCTGACGCAAATGCTAATCCTAATGCGATAACTGTTTTTTTCATTTTCATTCCTAAATTATGACAGGTTGTCGTATCTGTATTTTCAATGCTTAGTGCTAACAAAGTCAATTGTTAGATGAATTAATATTAACTTATAACTAGATTTTTTCTTGATAATTGTTATTTTGGGAGCAGAATATTAGTGACCTGTAAGTTTGGCTGGTGTTTTTAATTTATTAGGGTGTTTTCGGATTTCAAATGCATAAAATAAATGTTTTACTGGTCGATGATGAATATTTCAACTTTGAGATGTTGAATATTACTTTAGGTGACTCTTTTAATATATCGTATGCTAAGTCTGGCCAAGAGGCTTTGTCGAAGGTTCTCTCCGATAAACCTGATGTGGTTTTACTTGATGTATGTATGCCAGGATTAGACGGTTACGATACTTGTAAGCTAGTTAAAAATACGCCTGAAACAAAGGCTATACCAATAATAATGCTGTCAGGGTTAGAAAATAGTCAGGACAAAAGTGAAGCCTTTGCTAGCGGCTGTGACGACTATGTAACTAAACCATTTGAAATATCTGAATTAAAAGAAAAATTAATAAAATTTGCAAAATTTACATAAGGAATAGGTGGCTGCATGATTCGATATGACGATAACCGTAACTTTTTTCGAATGATGGTAAATACAAGTATAGAAGTAGAAATTTCAGACGCGGATGCGGGACGAAAAATTGATGCTGTTTGCCGGGATTTGAGCGCAACAGGTCTGGCTATAGAAACAGACGAGCACATTGAGCCTGGCACACAAATAATGTGCAGAGTTGACGGTACTAACAGTGATCTGCCTGCGTTACAGGCTTCGGCCACAGTAGTACGCTGTACACTTGAAGAGTCAGGTGTTTACACTGTAGGTGTTGAAATAAACGAACAGTTATAGAACGAAAAAATCCCCGAAAGATAGTCTTTCAGGGAATCTATATGTATTCGTTATTTTTCATCAAGCTTTATGTTGGTTGCATGAAGACCTTTGGGTCCTTCACTTAGTTCAAACTCAACCTCTTGGCCTGCTTTTAGCGTTTTATAACCGTCCATAGTTATTGTTGAAAAATGAGCAAATATGTCTTCTTCTTTGCCATCTTCACGAATAAATCCGAAACCTTTAGCGTTGTTGAACCATTTCACTTTTCCGACTGCCATACTTCTACTTCCTTATTTAGAATTAAACCAGTTATTAATCATTATACGAGAGAGTGACTCATACTTAATCAATGACTGTAGATAAATTAGTCAATTAATTCGTTTTTTACAAGTACGAATTGTTAAATGTTATAAAAGTTTTTATATATACTAGATAAATCAACAAATTTAATGGAGCTTCAGAGGCATATGCCAAATTTAAGCAACAATGATCAGGGAACGGGCTTAGCAAAGGAAGCATCTAAGTCTAAACTTAAAAGACCACCTATGTATAAAGTGATCTTGAATAATGATGATTACACCCCCATGGACTTTGTAGTAGAAGTTTTACTTAAATTTTTCGCTATGGATTTAGAGCGTGCGAACCACATTATGTTTCGAGTTCACAAGGAAGGGAAAGCTGTGGTTGGCACATATTCAGCAGAGATTGCCGAAACTAAGGTTGCTCAAGTCAATCAATACTCACGAGCGAGTCAGCATCCATTGTTGTGTACGATGGAGCAAGAGTAGCCGTTTACATAAATTAAGTAGGTTAATATGTTAAATAAAGCATTAGAAGTAACGTTAAACGATGCATTTCGGTACGCTAAAATAAACCGTCATGAATTTATGACGGTAGAACACCTATTAATAGCATTACTTGATAATCAAGATGCTAAAGTCGCCTTAGAAGCATGTTCGGCTGACCTAGATAAAATTCGCGTTGAACTGACAGAGTTCATTGCTCAGACGACACCATATTTACCAGAAGAAGCGGATAAAGAAGAGTTAGACACCCAGCCTACACTTGGTTTCCAAAGAGTATTGCAAAGAGCGGTATTCCACGTTCAGTCATCAGGACAGCAAGAAGTGTCAGGGGCGAATGTTTTAGTTGCGATATTTAGTGAACAAGAATCACACGCTGTTTATGTTCTAAAAAGTTTTGATATTAGCCGTCTAGATATTGTTAATTTCATTTCCCATGGTGTTGATAAAGACGGTGACGACTCGGACTCTGACGAAGCCGACTCGGGTGAAGAGAACAGTGCAGATTCTGAGAGCAGTTTAGACAACTTGTGCACTAACTTGAATGAGTTGGCGAAGACTGGTGGCATTGATCCGCTCATTGGAAGAGACGAAGAGTTAGAGCGTTGTGCGCAAATTTTATGTCGTCGTAAAAAAAATAATCCACTACTGATTGGTGAAGCCGGTGTAGGTAAAACTGCAATAGCAGAAGGTCTCGCATATCAAATTGTTAACGGACAAGTACCTGACGTGCTTGCTGACGCTACTGTATATTCATTAGACATGGGTGCGTTATTAGCGGGAACTAAGTACCGTGGTGATTTTGAAAAACGTCTCAAAGGTTTGTTGAAACAGTTGCAAGCAAAAGAGCACGCCATACTTTTTATTGATGAGATTCATACAATTATAGGAGCCGGCGCTGCGTCTGGTGGTGTTATGGATGCCTCTAATTTGCTTAAACCGTTATTATCGGCAGGCAAGTTACGCTGCATGGGTTCAACAACCTATGGAGAATATCGGAATATTTTTGAAAAAGATAAGGCGTTAGTTCGCCGTTTCCAAAAAATTGATGTTGTAGAGCCAAGTATTGAAGACACAACTAAGATCTTAATTGGTTTAAAAGACAAATACGAAAAGCATCATGGTGTTAAATATACCAATGCCGCTCTTCGTTCTGCAGCTGAACTGTCTGCGAGATACATCAATGAGCGTCATTTACCCGACAAAGCCATTGATGTTATTGATGAAGCTGGTGCTAATCAAAAGGTTCTACCTAAATCAAAGCGTAAAAAACAAATTAATGTTTCTGCCATAGAGCAAATCATTGCGAAAATAGCACGGATCCCCGAAAAGTCTGTATCGCAGTCAGATAAAGATGTATTAAAGAATGTTGATAGGGACCTTAAATTAGCGGTTTTTGGCCAAGACAAGGCGGTAGACGCTCTTACCGCTGCAATTAGGTTATCACGCGCTGGTTTAGGAAATGAAAATAAACCGGTAGGTAGCTTCTTGTTTGCTGGCCCAACGGGCGTTGGTAAAACAGAAGTGACTAAACAGTTAGGGAAAGTATTAGGCATAGAACTAGTTAGATTTGATATGTCGGAATACATGGAACCACATGCAGTAAGTCGTTTAATAGGTGCGCCTCCGGGTTATGTTGGTTTTGATCAAGGTGGCTTGCTCACGGACTCGGTGTTAAAACACCCGCACTGTGTTGTTCTGCTAGATGAAATAGAAAAAGCACACCCTGACGTGTTTAATATCCTATTGCAAGTTATGGATCATGGTACTTTGACAGACAATAACGGCCGTAAGGCAGATTTTAGAAACGTTATTTTAGTTATGACTACCAATGCAGGCGTTCAAGAAACGACCAGAAAATCAATTGGTTTTGCTCAACAAGATAATAGCACCGATGCTATGGTTGAAATTAATAGGGTATTTTCTCCAGAGTTTAGAAATCGTTTAGATGACATCGTTTGGTTTAATCATTTAGATAAAAAGGTTATCGAACGGGTTGTTGATAAATTTATTGTGGAGCTTCAGTCACAACTAGATGCAAAGCAGGTAGAGTTGTTTGTATCTGATGAAGCAAGACTGTGGTTTGCTGAGAACGGTTATGATAAAGATATGGGTGCTCGTCCAATGTCTAGACTAATTCAAGACAAACTTAGAAAACCGTTAGCTAATGAAGTTTTATTTGGTGAGTTAGCAGAAGGCGGTAAAGTAGAAATTGAAGTAAATGAAAAAGAGTTATCATTTAAATTCACCAGCAAATCGAAAGTCGCTGCTGAGTCTAATTAGTTGCTTTTTATGAAATAAAAAAACCGAGTTTTACTCGGTTTTTTATTATCTAATCGTAATTAAACTTTGTTAATTAACGAGCACGGAATGTGATACGACCCTTCGACAAATCGTAAGGAGTCATCTCGACTGTGACTTTATCACCCGTTAAAATTCGAATGTAGTGCTTACGCATCTTTCCGGAAATGTGTGCTGTCACAACGTGACCATTTTCTAATTCAACACGGAACATAGTATTAGGCAAGGTATCTAAGATAGTGCCTTGCATTTCAATAACGTCTTCTTTCGCCATTAAGCGTATAACCTCTGGGATTTCGTTAAGCGTATAAAAATAAGCGCAGATTTTGCCCAAAAAGCTTAGTAAAGTAAAGGTAATATCACAATTAATTAAAAGCTTTTCACTTCAACCCAAATTGTGTCATGTAACACTTGGAAAGGTTTGAAGTTTGTTTTGTAGTTCATCTTAGCGCACGCTTGGATGTAATAGCCTAAATATAGCCATTGTTTATTCATAGTCGATGCATATTCAAGTTGCTTTAACACCATAAATGTCCCTAATGAGTAATTGTCATATTCGGGGTCAAAAAAAGTGTATACCGCAGATAACGCATCAACCGTTTTGTCACCAATTCCTACAGCAATTAGGCTGTTATTGTCATAAACCTCTATAAAATAGGGTAATAACCATTGGCATTTTGCAAAGCTATCTAATTGGGAAGGCTCTGCGGGGTACATTGTACCATCATCGTGGCGAGTATTTATGTATTTCTCAAATAGCTCATAATAATTGTCGGATATTGATGTGGATATCTTCACATCAAATTGGCGGCATTTGTTTAATACTCTTTTCTGACTTTTAGATGGGTTAAACTGGGCAACAGGGATTCTAATTGATTGACATTGTTTGCAGTCGTCACAATGAGGTTTGTATACCATATCTTCTGAACGCCTAAATCCGTTTGCCTGCAGGAGGCTATATAGATCGGCTGACATCGGCATATCATCACAATAAAAAAGCAACCTTTCTTCTTTTCCTTGTAAATAACTACAAGAGAATGGCTGTGACACGGCGAGTTTAATATTTGGCATTTAAAACAATTATCACTTATTCAAACAAGTAGGCGAAAGAACGGTTGCATTAAAAACAGAAAGTGGAATTTTGCTCTTCTTAGCCTTTTCTAGTCTATTAATAAACCACTCGCGAGATACCGTTTTTGCTCCCATACTCATTAAATATGGATTGGCAATTTGGCAATCAATTAAAGCGTTTTCAAATGGAGAAATAAGCTCACCAAGAGACAAAAGTGCTACTTTTGATGCATTAGGCTGTGACGAAAACATCGACTCACCACAAAAGCAACCTCCTACCAATACGCCATACAGTCCACCAATTAGTTTTTGTTTATCATTTGAAGATTGCCACACCTCTATTGAATGCGCATAACCAGCGTAGTGCAAATCAGTATAGGCTTTTATCATTTCGGGGAATATCCATGTACCGTCATCAACTCTAGGTTGAGAGCACATAGTAATAACATCTTCAAAACATTGATTAACGGTAACTTTATAATCACACCGTTTTAAAAATTTCTTTAATGATTTATTAATTCGAATAGCGTTGGGGTCGATTACAGCACGAGGATCTGGAGACCACCAAAGAAGCGGCTCACCCTCACTGTACCAAGGGAAAATTCCATGCTGATAAGCATAAGAAACGCGTTCTACTGATAGATCTCCCCCCACAGCTAGCAAACCGCCAGGTTCATCCAAAGCATTTGTCACACAAGGAAACCATTGTGTGTCGTCCGTTAGATAGGCGAGAGATTTAGACATAGACTCGTTAACTTTAAGTTAAAGGGCAGGTAATCTGCCCCTTTAGCTTTTACTTTGCGTCTAAGTAACGCTCAGCGTCTAAAGCTGCCATACAACCTGTACCAGCTGAAGTTATCGCTTGACGATAAATATGATCGCAAACGTCACCAGCAGCGAAAACGCCTTCAACACTAGTTTGTGTTGCGTTGCCTTCTAAGCCACTATTGATTTTGATGTAACCATTGTTCATCTCTAGTTTACCTTCAAACATGCCAGTGTTAGGTTTATGACCGATAGCGATAAACACACCCATTACTGCCAGTTCTTCTTTTTCGCCAGACTTCGTATCTTGCAGACGGACACCCGTTACGCCCATGTCATCGCCCAATACCTCGTCTAAAGTACGATCCGTATGTAATACAATGTTACCGTTAGCTACTTTATCCATCAAACGGTTAACTAGAATCTTCTCCGCTCTAAATGTATCACGACGGTGCACTAAGTGTACTTCTGAAGCTATGTTAGATAAATATAGAGCTTCTTCTACAGCCGTATTGCCACCACCAACAACAGCAACTTTTTGATTACGATAAAAGAACCCGTCGCATGTTGCACAAGCTGAAACACCGCGCCCCATAAATGCTTGCTCTGACTCTAAGCCTAAGTATTGTGCCGAGGCTCCTGTACATATAATTAATGCGTCACAGGTATAAGTTTCTGAATCACCTTTTAGAGTGTATGGTTTTTTAGAAAAATCCACCTCATTAATATGGTCAAACAGTATTTGAGTTTCAAACTTTTCTGCATGTTCCTTCATACGTTCCATTAAAACAGGACCGGTTAAATCGTTTGCATCACCAGGCCAATTTTCAACTTCTGTGGTTGTCGTTAGTTGGCCACCTTGTTGTAAACCGGTAATTAATACTGGTTTTAAATTTGCTCTTGCTGCATATACCGCGGCTGTGTAGCCAGCAGGTCCTGAGCCTAGGATGATTAAGTTGTGATGCTGTACTGCGCTCATGAAGTAACTCCAAAAATAATTTATAGTATCGTAATGGGGCAAATTTTATATGACATCAAGCCTAAATGGGAATTTAAATACAAAAAATTGCAAAAAGGCCCTAAACTGATTTAATTTTAATCATACATGGTTTAATGTTTGATTAACTACATAAATACGGAGAGATGTATGGAACGACAAATAATACTGACTGTTGCTTTTTTAGCAATAGTGTTTGTCAGTCCAATTGCCTCCGGCTTCACTCAAGTTAGTTATGAAAACGAAACTGCTAATTTAGAAGTTCTTAAGACAAAAGAAGTCAAAGAATTTATTATAGGCGTTGAAGACGTAGCGTACTTTCCACTTTTTGATTTTCTTAACGAACAGCCGACATTTACAACAGAATTATTCGACGCATTCGCTGCGGAATATGGCTATAAATTTACCTATTATCCAATGCCTGTTAAACGATTTGGTATGTGGTTATTCGAAAAAGATATTGATTTGAAATTCCCTGATAACTCGCGATGGAATGAAAATGAAATGGTTTCAAGGTTAGCGGAAAATAAGCTAGTGTACAGTAAGCCCGTCATTGATCTTGTAGCAGGGACAATAACGGTTGACCCTGACTTAAGCGACCGAAATAGCGTACAAGTTCTAGGAACATTGCTAGGCTTTTTTCCTACTCTTTGGATGGATGACATATCCGAGGGGCAAGTAACTTTATATGAATCATCATCTACAATGATGTTGATTCAGCAATTAATAAGAGGGCAATTAGACGCCATTAACTTAGAGCCGAACGTTGTCAATTATTACCTTAAAAAATTAAACAAACCAACAATATCAATTAACAAGAACTTTAAGTACGAAGTTTATTCCTATCACTTATCTTCAATTAAATACCCAAAAGTGGTTAAAGAATTTGATGCATTTCTTGAAGCCAATAAGGAATTTGTTGTCCAATTACGACAAAAGTATGATCTATTAGATCACACAGTTTATACACAGTAAAAAGGCCAGCATTAGCTGACCTTTTTTGTGAAGTTCGTTTTCAAGGTTTATTGAAAACGATATAACCCACATTTTTACTATCAATTAGTTTATAACGACAGCGCTTGAACAGCGTCCATATACTCTAGGTTTAGTTGCTCACCTAAAGCGTCAACTACCGCTTTGTAAGTAACTTTACCTTTGTGTACGTTTAATCCAGCCAACAAATGCTTATCTTCTAACATAGCTTTAACAGGACCCTTGTTTGCTAAAGCAAGTCCAAATGGTAATGTTGCGTTGTTTAAAGCCATTGTTGATGTACGAGCTACGCCACCAGGCATATTAGCAACACAATAATGAACCACATCATCAATGATATATGTTGGGTCTTGATGAGTCGTTGCTCTTGAAGTTTCAAAACATCCGCCTTGGTCAATTGCAACATCAACAAGAACTGAGCCCGGTTTCATATTTTTGATATGTTCTTTTGTAATTAACTTAGGAGCCGCAGCGCCTGGGATTAATACAGCGCCAACGACTAAGTCTGCTTTGGCAGTATAATAGTCTAATGCGTCAACCGTAGAATATACTGTTTTTACCGTGCCACGGAAAATATCGTCTAACTGGCGTAAACGAGGTAAAGAGCGGTCTAGAATTGTTACGTCAGCTCCCATACCAACGGCCATCTTTGCAGCGTTTGTACCAACAACACCGCCGCCAACAACAACAACTTTAGCAGGTGCAACACCAGGTACGCCACCTAATAAAGTGCCACTGCCACCTTGAGCTTTTTCTAAATGGTGTGCGCCAGCTTGAATTGACATACGGCCCGCTACTTCACTCATTGGGGCTAATAACGGTAAACCACCGAAGTTATCGGTAACAGTTTCATAGGCGATACAGGTAGCGCCAGAGGCTACGAGTAATTCAGTCTGCAAAGGATCTGGAGCTAAGTGTAAGTAGGTGTATAAAGTTTGACCTTCGCGTAACATTTTACATTCGTTTGGTTGAGGCTCTTTTACCTTAACGATCATATCAGCGGTAGCAAATATTTCTTCTGCAGAGTCAATAATAGAAGCACCGGCAGCAACGTAGTCTTCATTATAAAAGCCGATTGATGCACCTGCATTCGTTTCGATAATTACTTTATGACCATGAGCAACAAATTCTTTTGCGGCCGCTGGAGTTAAGCCTACGCGGTACTCGTGATTTTTAATCTCTTTAGGAACACCTACAATCATCTTATTTACCTTTTATATTAGTAGATAGCTTGTCTATCAAAATTTCGCGACATTATATTGTGGGATTTGCAAAATTAATAACTGTATTATTTAAAAATACAGGATATTATCCTGTTAAAAAGGAGTCGTTATGACAAGTGCACTTGATCGAATAGATAAGAAGATTTTAGTAGAACTACAAAAGAACGGTAGGATTTCAAATATAGAATTAAGCAAGATCATTGGACTGAGTCCAACGCCTTGTTTAGAACGAGTGAGGCGCCTAGAGCGCTCAGGGGTTATAGAAGGTTACCAAGCGATATTAAATGCAGAAGCAGTCGGTGCAACACTGCTGGTTTTTGTTGAAATCACACTAGAAAAAACAGCTCAAGATGTATTTAGCGACTTTTCGAAAGCGGTAAAGTCTTTAGATGAGATCTTAGAATGCCATTTAGTATCTGGTAGTTTTGACTATTTATTGAAGACACGAGTAAAAAATATGTCTTCATACAGAAAGTTGTTAGGGGACACTTTATTAAAATTGCCAAGCGTAAGTGCATCGAGAACTTATGTGGTAATGGAAGAGGTAAAGGCAAATAGACCCGTTCCAATATACATTTAGCCAAGAAAAATAACACGTTAATAGCGAAAAACGCGATGAAAAAAGGTTATTTCTTTGGTAGATTAGACGAGCTCTGTCCGATAACACTTTTCAATAATAACAAAGAGCCTGGAGATGTAAATTTTGACTGATCAACAACCGTCTTTTTTAAATGGATTTCAGCGCCTTTTAGAGGTTGGTCTCATTATAATGGGAGCGATCTCCATTTACATTTTAATTACTCTTTTTTCATACGATCCGGCAGACCCGAGCTGGACTAAAACGGGTAATTACGAATTCATCAAAAATGCTGGTGGAGCGTTTGGTGCATGGTTGTCAGATATTCTCTTATTTACCTTCGGGTGGTTAGCGTTTTTTATTCCGGTAATACTGTCGGTAATCGGCTGGTTGTTTTTCCGAAAGTTTCACGATCTTGTCGAAGTTGATTATTTGGCCTTAGGATTAAGACTCATTGGTTTTGTATTATTCATTGTTGGTTTCTCAGCTATTTGCAGTATGAACTTTGATGATGTCTATTATTATTCATCAGGCGGTATTATTGGCGATGTTATTTCCTATTTACTGTCTCCGTTATTAGGTTTTACTGGCTCAACCTTATTGTTTTTGGTAGCCGTTATGGTTGGTTTTACTTTAATGACAGGGATATCTTGGCTGCAAGTTGTTGATACGTTAGGAAAGTATACATGGCTTGGCGGCATACAATTGTATTTAGTCGGCCGTTCTGTATTAGGCCTTGACGCAGAATCAACAAAAAAACACATAGCAACTTCCGACCCTATTGCTATATCAGAGCCTGAACTTCCGGAAAGTAATCAGTCTCCAGTTGATAACGACAAACAAAGAGACGACTCAATACTTGCTAATTTCTTTTCAAGCGTAGATGACAAGTCAGACAGAGCTAATGATGTAGATTTAAAAGATCACAATCAGGCGCAATCAACAGAATCAATGCCGAAAGAAGATTCCGCAGTGGATAAAGAAACCACTAAAGAGTCGGTTCCAGAATCGACGTTATCCACTAGTTCAAGCAATATTCCGAACATGCTCAAAAAAGTATTCGATAAGCCCAAAAGAACGGTAGAAGAATCGAAAACATCTAAACGAGATTTATCTTTAGATGACGACATGCCTTTTGAGTATGGTGACGAGCCTGTTCACTCAAATGAATATCAAGATGATGATATTGAAGGTATTGATACGCCAATGAGTTACAGTTCGATTGATGATGACTTATCAGACGACGATATATTAGGGGCGTTGGAAGGATTACAAACATCTAGTGATGGGGCAGGGCGAGATACAAATGCAGATGCTAAGGCTACCCATATTGTTGTTCCAGAGTTAAAACAAGAAAAGCCGCCGATTACATTACCGTCATTAGAGCTTTTAGATCGTCCAGATAAAGTAGAAAACCCAGTATCTCCGGAAGAGCTTGAGGCCGTATCTAGACTTGTAGAGTCGAAACTTCTTGATTTTAATATTCAAGCTGAAGTGGTCGGTGTTTACCCGGGACCAGTTATCACTCGCTTTGAGCTGGACTTAGCGCCAGGCATAAAAGTGAGTAAAATTTCTGGTCTATCAAAAGACTTAGCGCGTTCACTCTCAGCAATGAGCGTGCGTGTGGTTGAAGTAATACCGGGCAAGTCATATATAGGTTTGGAGATCCCAAATAAACATCGTCAGATTGTTCGATTATCTGAAGTAATGAGCAGTGATGTGTTTGACAAAGCAGCTTCCCCCCTAACTATGGTGTTAGGCAAAGATATCGGTGGTAAAGCGGTTGTTGTAGATTTGGCTAAAATGCCGCACTTGTTAGTTGCGGGTACGACAGGTTCCGGTAAGTCGGTTGGCGTTAATACAATGATTTTAAGTTTGTTGTATAAATCAACGCCAGAAGAAGTTCGTTTAATCATGATAGATCCAAAGATGTTGGAACTTTCTGTCTACGAAGGAATCCCACACTTATTATCTGAAGTTGTCACCGATATGAAGGAAGCAGCTAATGCTTTGCGATGGTGTGTTGGGGAAATGGAAAGACGTTATAAATTGATGTCGTCATTAGGGGTAAGAAACCTAAAGGGTTATAACGCAAAAATAGAGCAAGCAAGAGCCGAAGGCAAGCCAATTAGAGACCCTTTGTGGCGTAGTACCGATAATATGCTGGAGATGCCGCCAGAGTTAGATAGATTGCCGGCTATTGTTGTAGTCATTGATGAATTTGCCGACATGATGATGATTGTTGGTAAAAAAGTAGAAGAACTAATAGCACGTATTGCCCAAAAAGCTCGTGCTGCGGGAATTCATCTTGTATTAGCAACACAGCGACCTTCGGTTGATGTAATAACAGGCTTAATAAAAGCGAATATTCCCACCAGAATGGCGTTCCAAGTATCGTCGAAAATTGACTCTAGAACCATTTTAGACCAACAAGGCGCGGAAAACTTATTAGGTATGGGTGATATGCTTTATTTGCCGCCAGGCTCGGGCGTTCCAACTCGTGTGCATGGCGCATTTGTTGACGATCACGAGGTTCATGCAGTGGTAAATGATTGGAAATCAAAAGCGAAGCCTAATTATATTAAAGAAATACTTGAAGGTGAAATGACGGAAGAGAATATGCTTCCGGGAGAGGCAGCTGAGCTGGCTGAAGGAGAAGAAGCGGATCCTGTATTTGATGAAGCAGTAGCGTTTGTTACCGAGACAAGAAAGGTTTCTATTTCAAGTATTCAAAGAAAATTAAGAATTGGTTATAACCGCTCTGCGAGAATAGTAGAGCAAATGGAAGCGATGGGCATAGTTAGCCGCGCAGCCAATAATGGTACTCGAGAAGTATTAGCGCCACCGCCAGTGAAAGGCGAAGACCAACAGGAATTGTTATAAATGATTAAACATTATGCGTTATCGATAATGATGACATTATCGAGCTACAATAGTTTTGCGATTAATAGTGCCAATGATACAACACAGGGCAGTGAAACCAAGCAACAAGCCGCTTCAGTGTCGTCGGATGCTTCATCAGAATTACAACAGAGGCTAAACTTTTTTGATGGTTATAAGTCAAACTTTGTTCAAGTAGTGCGCGATATTGACGGTAATATCATTCATGAGGCGAATGGTAGATTGGTTTTTAAACAACCCGGTAAATTTGTTTGGGAAGTAACAGCGCCTGAAGAAGAATTACTGATTTCCAATGGCACTTATGTTTGGTGGTTTAATCCTTTTGTAGAGCAGGTAAGTATTTTTGATGTCAAACAAGCTGTAACACAAACTCCATTTGCGCTTCTTGTCTCTAAAGATTTATCAATTTGGAATACGTTTAATATAGTAAAACAAGGCACTGATTACATTGTTACTCCTAAAGATGAATCACAAGCGCAAGTGGTAAAATTAAAGTTAGTATTAGACCAACAACAGTTACAAAAAATTATTATTACTAGTCGTAGTCAACAAGTGAGCGAATATACGCTTAGTGAGCAGAGTAAATTTGAGCCTAACAAAGATATGTTTGAGTTTGAGATACCTTCAGGCGTTGATATTGATGATCAACGACAATCTCTTCCGACAATCGATGGCAATGTGTCATATTGATACGTGATGCAAAAATGCGAGGCAGGAGCGTAACGTGAGTGAGCAAAATTCACTAGGGTTTGAACTAGAACAAGGTGCAATTACTGGCAATAGTCACAGCCCCCTGGCGTCTCGCCTTCGTCCTAAACAATTATCTGAGTATGTTGGTCAACAACATTTAGTATCCGAAGGCAAAGCGCTTTGGCGAATGATAGAAGCGGGACATTGCCATTCAATGATTCTTTGGGGACCGCCAGGAACCGGTAAAACGACTTTGGCTGAGATAATCGCAGCAAGTGCAAATGCCGATGTAGAAAAGTTATCAGCGATCAGTGCTGGCGTTAAAGATATTAGAACAACAATAGAGCGTGCTGAGCATAGACGTCAACAAAGTGGCAAAAAAACAGTACTGTTTGTTGATGAAGTGCATCGATTTAATAAAAGTCAGCAAGACGCATTTTTACCATATATAGAAGATGGAACTGTTACCTTTATCGGTGCGACGACCGAAAACCCTTCATTTGAGCTGAACAATGCTATTCTTTCTCGAGCAAGAGTATACGTATTGAAGCAGATCGAACCATCTGATTTAGAGCAGCTCATCGACCGAGCACTCAATGATAAAGTACTAGGGCTTGGTCAATTTAATCTTCACATCACACCGGTAAATAGAAAGTTACTCATTAACTTGTGTGGTGGTGATGGACGCCGATTATTAAATTTTTTGGAAATATCAGCAGATCTTGTTGAAGAAGATGGCGTTATTACAGCAGAAATAATAGAGCAAGCAACCGGCAATCAAATGGCGACCTTTGATAAAGGAGGCGATCACTTTTATGACTTAATAAGTGCGTTCCATAAATCAGTAAGAGGCTCAAGCCCAGATGGTGCCTTGTATTGGTATGCTCGAATTTTAGCTGGTGGTGGAGATCCACTTTACGTCGCCCGTCGACTTTTAGCTATCGCTTCGGAAGATATAGGAAATGCCGACCCGAGAGCCTTACAGATTGGACTCAATGCGTGGGATGTATATCATAGAGTCGGCCCAGCGGAAGGTGAACGAGCGATCGCGCAAGCTGCTATTTTTATGGCAACAGCCGCCAAAAGTAATGCCACTTATGTCGCCTTTAAAGCGGCAAAAGTATTGGCAAAAGAAACCGGCGATTTAGCCGTTCCAAATCATTTAGTAAACGCGCCAACGGATCTAATGAAAAGCATGGGTAAAGGCGCTGATTATCGATATGCGCATGATGAACCTAATGCTTATGCAGCCGGAGAAACCTATCTTCCGAACGAGTTAATGGACGTCGAATTATACAAACCCACCTCACGAGGGTTAGAACAAAAAATTGCTGAAAAGTTAGCGTATTTAAAATCCCTTGATAGTGTCTCACTAAATCGCAGGGGGCATGATTAGTCTTATGCATAATGTTTTATTTGTAGCCTTAGGAGGCGCTATAGGCGCTTCATTGAGATATGGCATAAACGGTTTAGTAATGAGTTGGATGGGGAAGGGGTTTCCTTATGGCACTTTGACCGTAAATGTTATCGGATCATTTTTTCTTGGACTCTTATTTAGCCTAATAGAACATGGTATAGTTTCCGATATTGCTTGGCGCTCTTTTTTAAGTATTGGTTTGTTTGGAGCGTTTACTACATTCTCAACTTTTTCGTTAGACTCATTATTGCTGTTACAGCAAGGGTTCTGGCAAAAAGCACTATTAAATATAGTGCTTAATGTATTTATATGTATTGCTGCAGCCTACTTAGGCATGCAGTTAGTGTCATCAAAATAACCAAATTTAAATATTAGAAATTTATATAGGTAAAATTAAAAGATGTTAGATCCTAAGTTTCTCAGAAATGACATTCAAGAAACCGCAACTCGTTTAGCTACTCGTGGTTTTGAACTTGATGTTGCTCGTTTAGAAGCACTAGAAAGCCGTCGTAAAGATCTTCAAACGGCAACGCAAGAATTGCAAAATGAGCGAAATGCAAAATCTAAAAATATTGGCCAAGCAAAAGCTCGCGGTGAAGATATCCAACCACTATTAGATAGTGTTGCCGACTTAGGCGATAAACTTGATGCGGCTAAGTCAGAATTACAAAGTCTGTTAAATGAAATTGATGCGATTGCGTTAACCGTACCAAACTTACCGTCAGAAGATGTACCAAATGGTAAGTCTGAAGATGATAATGTAGAGGTTCTTAAGTGGGGGGAGCCAAAGGCCTTTGACTTTGAACCAAAAGATCACGTTGATTTAGGCGAGTCGTTGGATAACGGTTTAGACTTTGCAATGGGTACAAAATTAAGTGGTGCCCGATTTACAGTGATGCGAGGCAAAATTGCACGGTTGAATAGAGCATTGTCACAATTCATGTTAGACCAACATACTGAACAACATGGTTACACTGAAGCTTATGTTCCTTATCTTGTGAATAATGAGAGTCTTCAAGGCACAGGTCAATTACCAAAGTTTGCCGATGATTTATTTCATACTCAGCCATTAACCGGCCAGTCTGATAATTTGGACGAGCAAGATGCACGTAAATTATCATTAATACCTACAGCAGAAGTACCGTTAACAAACTTCGCGAGAGATGTAATTTATGATGAGTCTGAATTACCAGTTAAATTAACAGCTCATACACCATGTTTCCGTTCTGAAGCAGGCTCTTATGGCCGTGATACGCGTGGTTTAATTCGTCAGCACCAGTTTGACAAGGTAGAGTTGGTTCAAATTGTAAAACCTGAAGATTCAGCGCAAGCATTAGAAGAGTTAACAGGACACGCTGAAACAATTTTACAGAAGTTAGAATTACCGTATCGTAAGGTTGTACTTTGTACGGGTGATATGGGATTTGGCGCTACTAAGACTTACGATTTGGAAGTATGGTTACCGGCACAAAATACTTATCGTGAAATTTCATCGTGTAGCAGCATGGGTGACTTCCAAGCAAGACGCATGCAAGCTCGTTATCGCGCTAAAGGCGCTAAAAAACCAGAGCTTGTTCATACATTGAACGGATCAGGTTTGGCTGTCGGTCGTACTTTAGTAGCTATTTTAGAGAACTACCAAAATGAAGATGGTAGTATTACCGTTCCTGCGGCGTTAGTGCCGTATATGGCTGGTATTACTAAGATTGGCTAGTCAATTAGGGTTAAATCCGTATTTTTGATAAAGAGTATTAAGCGTGGATAATTTATCCGCGCTTTTTTATTGGAGGTAGGCAGTGTTTGATTTACAGACTGTTTGGTTATTGATGTTTGTTGGTGGTATTTTTGCTTTGTTTTGGCAGAGCCGTAAAGTGGCGGAGCGTGCTCGTTTAGCGGGTTCTCAGTATTGTAAAACGCATCATTTACAATTGTTATCGATTGCTATGGCCGATTGGAATATATCATTTTCCAAAGGCTTGAAAGTCGTGATGACTTTTGATCTTAATTACAGTGCGGATGGATTAACGTCAAAAAAGGGCGAGATTCAAATTGTTAATGGTAAGGTAGAACAGATTAGCCACTGGTCTTAGTATACCAATCATAGTCATTAGCTCTATTTAGAATTAAAAACACAATTCATGCTTTTTTATATACTCAATAATTGAACTAGGAAGTAGGTCGTTTAGTTCAGGTAAAGCACTAAAATCATTTAGTTTTGTACTAAAGCATTTTCTAATTTCTGTTGAAGATATATCGACATTGTCGGTTTCAACAAGGTGTATACGTTTGCCCAACTGTCCGTGAAGTTCTGGCGCTAATGAAGCCGTTTCAATTTGGTAGCCAGGTCGTGTCATTGCGATAAGGTGCACTTTCTTTAAAATCTCTTGCCACTGAAACCAGCTAGTAAAATTCAACAATGAATCAAGTCCGACCAAAAAAGCTAACTCATCGTGTGCGTATTTATCAATAAAGTAGTCTATTGTAGTTAACGAATAAGAAGCTTCTGATCGATTTAATTCGTAATCACTAACTCGAGTAGAAAACGCAAAACTAAATTCTCGAACTGCTAATTTAGTCATTTCTAGTCGATGAAAAGCAGACAAAGCCGGTTTATCTTTGTGCGGTGGAATATGACAAGGGATATAAATTAGCTCTTTGATATCGAAAAGTTTAGAAAGACTTGCAACTGGCCTCAAATGTCCAAAATGTATTGGATTGAATGTGCCGCCATATAAAACAACGAGAGGTCTGTTATTCATTTAAAGCTACTTAGGCTATGTTTATTTCAAAAGGCAAAGGAAAGGTTGCTAACTCTTGGTAACCGCTTACAAGTAAGCAAATATGCGCAAACAGAGTGTATGGGCAGTCAACCGTATGAAACTTCAATGCTTGGTCTAATTCTGATAATTGTTTCATAGCTTGTTTAAGAAGCATTGGGTTTGTAGATTGCGCAACACGTGTATACAACGCTTGCTTGTTTTTCCAAACTCGATGAGTGTCGAAAATAGCAGACGTACTTTCGTTATACTTAATGGCATTTTGCAGTAACAAAATTAAGCTAATATCTTTGTTCAATGACCATAAAATTATATTAGGCTCAAACTCCTCAAGTTTTAATCTACCTAAAATCGATAAACATCGCTCAGGCTTATTTTCCCATAACGCATCGGTGAGTTGGAATACGGTATACCTTGATTGGTCCGCGACTTGTCCTTGTATCAGTTCTAACGTTAGAGTCGGCGAGTTCGGGTGTGATAATTTAAGTTTATCAAGTTCTTGTGCACAGGCTAATAAGTTTCCAGAGGTAAAGCTAAGAAGAAATGCTTGCGCATCAGGGGTTAAACTTAGGTTTCTATTTAATAATTGTTGTTTAAGCCAGCGCTGCAAATGAGGGCCATCAATTTCATAAATAGGTATAAACACGCCGTTTTGAGATACTGCTTTAAACCACGCTGATTTAGTTTGTGCCGCTTCCAGTTTTCCGCCAAAAATGACCAGTACTGTATCGTCGGCAAGTGCAGAGGCTATTTGCTTTAGTGTGTCAGAGCCAACCTTACCGATTTTATTTGACGACAACTCCAATTCTATCAATTTTGTTGATGAGAATAATGACATCGCCTGACAGTGCTGTTGAAGATCTTCCCAATCAAATTGTTCATCGTCCGAGAGTCGAATAAACTCATCAATACCTTGCTGTTTTGCTTTAGATTTAATTAGGTCGCGCGCTTCGTTGACCTGAAAAGGCTCATCTCCAAAAATTAAATAGCAATTAGCTAAGCCTTTGTTTAATTCTGCAGGAAGTTGGTTGGCATAAATCTTCAAAAGCGGGCCTATTTGATCATTATTAGTTGAGCCATTATTCTATCGCTCGCGATGACTCTAAGTTCTGATAATATCAGCGCACGTTCTCTTTCTTTAGCTAACGCGTTATTTGGATCATCTTGGAACTCTCTACTTAATTCAACACTAAAAGGTTTTGGCTGTTGATTCGGCAGGGTAACTTGATAATTCGCTATATATATAAGTTCGTATTCCGCTACTTGACCGTTTGGGAAAAGTGACAACGTTCGACGTTGAAATGACTCTGGAAGAACCTTTAGCTCTGCTTTAGTTTCGTCAAAGCTTTGTAAAATGGTGACTTGGTTTTGTGTCAGGCGTTTTATTACCTGCGTACGCAATGGACTAAAGCGTTTTTCAGAGCTTACATAAATTGACTTTAGTGAATCAGGTAAATAGTACTGACCTTTTAATTTAAAGCCGCAAGATGCCACTAGCGTGATCAAAAGTACGGTACCAAAAAGCTTTAGTTTCATATTAGTCCAGTTAATAAAGAGGCTTGGTGTTGCTATTTATGCAGCAGATTTCACCAAGCCATTGTTATGTTACTAAAAGTAAATGCTTTGACTAGTTAGCCACAATATTAAGTAACTTACCTTTTACGAAAATAACCTTACGAATTGTTTTACCATCGGTAAACTTTTTCACATTTTCTTCTTCAAGGCCTAGCGCCTTTATAAATGCTTCATCAGCGTCGGCGGCAACAGTCAGTTTCGAGCGTACTTTACCGTTAACTTGAACGACAATTAACTTTTCGTCTTCGACCATTGCGCTTTTATCAGCGACAGGCCACACGGCTTGATCAATGTTTTCACCATTACCTAACTGAGACCATAACTCATGACAAACATGCGGAGTAATAGGCGCTAGCATAGTAACCACAGCCGTTACAGCTTCGTACATTACCGCTTTATCAACATCAGAAGTTAAAGGGGCTTTGTTTAGCTTATTAGTCAATTCCATAATAGCGGCAATCGCCGTATTAAATGTATTTCTACGATCTAAATCATCCGTTACTTTAGCAATTGTTTTATGAACTTCACGGCGTAACGATTTTTGTTCTGAGTTTAAGCTACTAACATCGTATTCTTTTACTAAGCCAGCCTCGATAACGTCTTGAGATAACTTCCAAACACGCTTGATAAAGCGGTGTGCGCCATCAACACCCGAATCAGACCATTCAAGAGTCTGTTCTGGCGGTGCAGTAAACATCATAAATAAACGAACGGTATCTGCACCTAAGGTTTGAATTACTGATTCAGGGTCAATTCCGTTATTTTTTGATTTTGACATTTTTGACATGCCAGATGAAATAACCGGTTGGCCATCTTCTCTGTGCCACGCTTTTGTAACTCTGCCTTTGTCATCGCGTTCAACATCAATATCTGTTGGTGAGAACCAAACTTTACCGCCATTGGTATCTTCACGGTAATAAGTTTCAGCTAGCACCATACCTTGACACAATAATCGTTTGAAAGGCTCATCAGATTCAATTAAACCTACATCTCGCATTAGTTTGTGGAAAAAGCGAGCATATAATAAATGTAAAATAGCGTGCTCAATACCACCGATATATTGGTCGACAGGCAACCAATAGTTTGCTTGCGTAGGGTCTAGCATTTTATCATCAGACTGTGGAGAGCAGTATCGAGCGTAGTACCATGATGACTCCATAAAGGTATCAAAGGTATCTGTTTCTCGAAGAGCTGGCATGCCATTCACCGTGGTTTTCGCCCACTCAGGGTCAGCTTTAATTGGTGATGCTGCACCATCCATAACAACATCTTCTGGTAACACAACCGGAAGGTCTTGCTCTGGAATCGGAACAGAGGTGCCGTCTTCCAACGTGGCCATTGGAATAGGTGCACCCCAATAACGTTGACGAGATACACCCCAGTCACGCAATCGATAATTAACTGTCTTTTTACCCGCTGATTTAGACTCTAATAAAGCAACAATTTTTTCAAATGCAGCGTCAAATTCTAATCCATCAAATTCACCAGAATTGACCAATAAACCACGCTCTGTATACGCTGATTCATTTAGTACAGCGGTTTGCTCTGCATCGACAGGCTTGATAACTTGTTTGATTGGAAGATTATACTTGGTTGCGAACTCCCAATCTCTTTGGTCATGGCCGGGCACAGACATTACTGCACCAGTACCGTAGTTCATTAATACAAAGTTCGCTGCCCATACTGGCACCACTTCACCCGTAAGAGGATGGATTGCGCGTATGCCAGTATCTACACCCAGTTTTTCCATTGTTGCCATGTCTGCTTCTGCAACCGATTGGCTTTTACAAGCTTCAATAAACGTACTCAGCTCAGTGTTAGATGAAGCCGCAGCAAGTGCCATCGGATGTTGTGCAGCAATGGCAAGGTAAGTTACACCGTACAAGGTATCCGGACGAGTAGTGTATACCTCTATTTTCTGCTCACTATCAACAACGTCAAAAGTCACTTCCGCACCCTCTGAGCGACCAATCCAGTTTTTCTGCATTGCTTTAACTTGCTCAGGCCAGCCCTCAAGGGCATCTAAGTCATTAATTAACTCTTCAGCGTAGTCTGTGATTTTAATAAACCACTGCGGGATTTCCTTTTGCTCTACAAGTGCACCTGAACGCCATCCGCGACCATCAATCACTTGCTCATTTGCTAATACAGTTTGATCAACTGGATCCCAATTAACGGTTGCTGTTTTTTTGTACACTAAGCCTTTTTCATAAAGCTTTGTAAAAAACCACTGTTCCCAACGATAATACTCTGGTGTACAGGTCGCAACTTCACGATCCCAGTCGTAACCAAAACCCAGGCTGGTAAGCTGGTTTTTCATATACTCAATGTTTTCGTAGGTCCATTTGGCTGGTGCTGTTTTATGGTTAATCGCGGCATTTTCGGCAGGAAGACCAAACGCATCCCAACCCATCGGCTGCATTACATTTTTACCTTGGAGTCGCTGAAAACGTGAGATTACATCGCCGATAGTGTAATTTCGAACGTGACCCATGTGCAATCGACCACTTGGGTAAGGCAACATAGAAAGGCAGTAAAACTTTTCTTTTTCACTATCTTCGGTCACTTTGAAGGTTTGGTTGTCTTGCCAATGTTGTTGAACTTTTTGTTCAATATCGCGATGGTTATATTCAGCTTGCATGGACTGCTCTCAGTATTAGATAAGTGCTACAAATCCAGAAATGGACAAGTAAAACGAGTATTTTGATGTGTTTTTAAACAGTTCAAAATACTATAAAAATATTTTAAAAATTAGACGCTAAGGATAACTAATTCGGACAACAGCAACAAGCATCATTGATGAAATTATAGCGTGAATGATGAACTTTTTTTGATGTTAATTAAGCAATGCGTTTTTAGCTAATTCAATATAGACTTAAGACATTAAGTTAATTTTAAAAAACATCTGGATATATGATCAAAAACCAACAATATCGCCTTTCTGTTGATGCACTGTCACCAACGTTTGACACTCAAAAAATATCAAAGATTGTGCAATCTGAAATTAATGCTGACGTTAATTTTATTGGGCAAGAACGTGCCAAACAGGCGTTAGAATTTGGTTTAGATATGTCGATGAAGGGCTACAATTTATTCGTGATGGGCGAGCCTGCTACGGGCAGACATACTCTAATAAATGACCATATAAAAACCGTCGCAAAAGAAAAACAAACACCTAGTGAGTGGTGTTACGTAAATAACTTTGAAGATAATCGTTCACCAAGTGTAATTCGCTTATCAGCAGGTGATGGAAAAAAACTGAAAACTGATATTGAAAGTTTAATTGATGATATTTTGGATACGTTCCCTGCAGCGTTTGATAACCCATCCTTTCAGCGAAAATGGCGTAACATAGACAAACACTTTAATCAAAAGTATCAAACGGCTATCGATCTGGTCGAGCAAAATGCACAAGCAAAAAATGTTCTTTTATTTGAAGAAAAAGGAACCGTTAGTTTTGCTCCTGTTGTGAATGAAAAGCCGTTAAGTGATACCGAATTTAGTCAGCTAGATGAGTCGGCGAAACAGCATTTTTATAAAATAATAGATGACTTAGAGAACGTACTTACTGAGACTTTACTTGAATTACCGCAATGGAAGCGGGAGATGTTTGAAGCTCAGCGTTCGTTAACTAAACAAACCATTGAAAACGCATTACGGCCAATTTTAAAAGATTTAGAGCACAAATATTCGGCAGAACTTGGTGTTGTTAAGTTTGTTCGTGACATGCGGGATACTGTGATTGAAATTGTCGAGGAGTATCTATCGTCAGAAGCCGAAGCGGAGCAAGAGAAAGATCGTGATGAAGTGGATGTTAGAAAAGTACTCGAAGAACAGCTAATTCCTAACATCATTACAAAACAAGATCCAAATAGTGGCGCCCCGATTATTTATGAAGCGAACCCAACGTTTCAAAATGTGTTTGGCAAAATTGAATATAGCTCGGTTCAGGGCTCTGTATACACAAGCTATCAAATGGTGAGAGCGGGTGCTTTGCACAAAGCCAATGGTGGTTATTTGCTAATTGAGGCGGACAAACTGATTCATCAACCCGCCGTATGGGAAGCACTTAAGTTAGCGTTAAAAAGTCATGAAATAAAGATGGAGTCGCCAGCTGGAGAAGCAAATATTGTTAATGCCTCTAGTTTAAACCCTCAACCTATCCCGTTGGATATCAAAGTAATATTAATGGGTAGTAGGGAACTTTATTATTTAATGCAAGAGTATGACAATGAGTTTAATGAGTTGTTTCGAGTACTTGCCGACTTTGAGCATTACATCGCTTTAAATGATAAGGCGCTATACAGTTTTATTCAAAAAGTTAAAGTTTTTGCAAAACAACATAATATGTCGCTGAATACGTCAGCCATTGAACAACTTTTGCATTTTAGCTTTCGCCAAGCTGAACATCAGCACAAGTTATCGGCTCGTTTTGCAGACGTACTTGAGTTAATTGGGGAGGCTCAGTTTTTTGCTCGTAAACAGCTCACTTCAAAAACATCTGATACTCTGCAGCAAGAGTTAATATTGGACAAGCAGCATATTGTTGAAGCCTTAGAGGCAAAAAAAGTTCGGTCTGGACAAATTAGTGAGTCTTTCCTTGAAGACATACAAGAAGGTCAAATTCTTATCGATACCGATGGTTTTCAGGTTGGTAAATTAAACGGTTTAACCGTTTTAGAAATAGGTGATACAGTATTTGGAACACCAGCAAGAATATCAGCAACTGTATATGCTGGGTCAACTGGCGTTGTTGATATTGAAAGAGAAGTTGAGCTTGGAAAAGCTATCCATTCAAAAGGTGTGATGTTATTAAGCGGGTATTTAGGTAATAAATACGCACAAGGTTTTGCCTTGTCTTTTTCCGCTAACATTGCACTTGAGCAAAGCTATGGCCATATTGATGGTGATAGTGCCAGTTTAGGTGAAGTATGTACTTTACTCTCAGCGATTACACAAATACCATTAAATCAGGGCGTTGCGATAACAGGTTCGATTAATCAACACGGTCAAGTCCAGTCAATTGGTGGTGTTAATGAAAAAATTGAAGGTTTCTTCAACTTATGTGAAGCGCGAGGCTTAACAGGAAAGCAGGGTGTTATAATCCCCAAAACAAATTGCATAAACTTAGTTTTAAATGAGTCAGTTACATCCGCTGTAAACGCTGGGACGTTCTCTATTTATGCTGTAGAGAATGTTGATGATGCAATTACGATATTGACGGGTAAGCAGGCTGGCGTGATGTCGTCACGAGGACGTTACCCAAGAGACTCTGTAAATGGTATTGCAGCCCAAAGGTTGCGACACATTGCAGATATAGTAAACCACGAATTTGGCGAGTAATTACTCGCCAGTTATTTTGGTGGTGGGCACTTATCATCTTCATTATCAGAGTCTTCTTTTGTAGCATCGTCTTCAGAGTCTGACTGATCGTCACTGCTCGTCTCGCATTTATCTTGTGCTCGATTTAAACCAAGACTTGCCACCATGCCACTTACATCGATATTTTCTATGCCTTCTTCATTAAAAATGAAAGTGATTTGAGCAAGTCTGTTATTAAAGAAATAATCTTTATCGTCGATTGAAAGGATATAGTCACCTTTTACCGGCTTCATTAATATCTCTTTAATCAAGCTAATCTTGTGTTCACCGAGCTGCCATTCAAAAGTTTTTATTGGCTTGTTGTGAAACTCTTGCACCCAAACAAAGTTATTGTCTTGGAGTACAATTGCGATACTGTATTTTTCTGGTTGCCCAGGAACTTTGTAGGTATTAGGGCCAATGGTAAAGGTTTGCTTTTCTGCTGAACTTGCAAACCCCATTGGCATCTCTTTAGTATGAGTTTTTCCATAGGGATCGACAACCGTTAGATTACCGTCAAGTTTAAATTCTGCATAACTATTTGACGATAAGATGAGGGAAGTCGTAATAATAACTTTTGATAAAAAGGGCGCTATTTTTAACATTGTTCCTCACAAAGTAGACCCGCATTTTTTTGCAAGCCTACTTATAAAGTTAGCTTAACTTCTTGTTACGTCAACAAAAAGCTTAAGAGCCTGACCAGGTTGTAAATACTTCTTCATGTCTAACTGATTCCATTTGGCAATGTCATCAACATCGACTTTAAATTTTTGTGCAATACGAGCTAACGAGTCGCCGTTTCGAACTTTGTAAGTTACTTTACGAACAACGCCATTGTTTGATGAAGTGGGTGTTTTAGTCCAAACGACTAGTTTTTTTCCAGGCTTTAACGGATCAGTCGGAGCCATTCCATTCCATTTAGCTAAACTTCTTACGTTCACCTTATGAGCTTTACTTATATCCCATAACGTGTCCCCACTTTTCACAATATACTCTAACTTAGTGCTCGAGCCTCGTTGTTTATTTTGTGTTTTTGCAAGGCGGTTACCAGCTGTTAATTCATATTGTTTAATGGATTTAGAAGACGTAGGTACCATTAATGCTTGCTTAACACGAATAATGTTACCTTTTATTTTGTTTACATCACGTAACACAGCAACCGAAACTTTATGTTTTGCTGCAATTCCACCCAATGTATCACCAGACTTAACAACATATCGTGTCCAAGCCATACGCTCGTTATCTGTTAGTGCACTTAACTTTGCCTTAAACGAATCGGCCTTTTCAATGGGTACGATAAACTTATGAGGACCATTTGGATCCGTTGCCCATTGGTTATACCCTGGGTTCATTTTATGAAGATCGTTTAATTCCATACCCGCTAATTCAGCTGCTTTAGCAATATCAATTTGTTTTTTTGCATCAACAACGGCAATGGCGGGCTCGTTCGCAATAGGGTACCAACTTACATTAAACTCATCCGAACGTTTCAACAGATCAACTAAAGCTAAAAGCTTAGGCACATAAGCAGACGTCTCGCGAGGTAGGTCTAGTGACCAAAAGTCGGTCGGTAAGTGTTTTTTACGATTTCGTTTTATTGCTCTTAACACGCGGCCTTCGCCAGAATTATATGCCGCAATGGCATTTAACCAATCGCCATCTAGGGTTTTGTGTAAAAATGATAAATAATCTAAAGCGGCTCTTGTTGAAGCTACAACATCTCGTCGTCCGTCATACCACCATGTTTGCTTTAATTTGAATCTATTACCTGTGCCAGGAATAAACTGCCATAAACCAGACGCTCGTCCGTGTGAGTAGGCAAATGGATCAAATGCACTCTCGACAATAGGTAGTAACGCCAATTCAATTGGCATTTCACGCTTTTCAATTTCTTCTACTATGAAGTGTAAAAAAGGCTCAGCCCTTTTTGCGACACGAGTAATATAACTAGGGTGTTTAGCGTACCAATTTCGTTCGGTAACGACTTGTCGATTTTGCGGAATTTCTATGGAGAGTTGATAGCTAATTCTTTGCCATACATCATCAAAAGTAGCAGGGGCCTCATCTAACTCTAATGATCCCACTTCTGGTTCCAAAGCGGCGAGTGTTAGCGCATCTACAACTTCTCTTGGAGAAGCTATAGTACTAGGGTCGATGCTAGTTAGCGTGTCTTTTGAGTTATTCATTTCTTGCTGAGTACTCACGGAATAGTCTGGAGTACTATTACAACCAGCGACAGCCACTAACGCTGATATCACAAGGATAATATTTTTTTTCTTTATAAACATATAATTAATAACACTTTGTAAGGGGCTGAGTAGCCATGAACAGAAAACTATCCTCAATAATAACCTAATCCTGCAATGGTAGCTAATCTACAAATCAATTTTGAAAGACATCTTTCCATTTTCTAAGGTAAGTAAACGTCTCTAACTCAGAAGGCAAAGTAGCTAAACCAAATTGCTTTTGCATACTAAGCTGAAGCGGCTGCGTGTGGCAGAGTAGAAAAGGATTAATTGTTAATTCAGTCGCTAACGTCGTTGGAACGGTTGCTTTATCGTCGCGTCTTTTTTCCGCAGTTTTCAAAAAAAAGTCCTGAATAGTCTTGTTATTCGGTAGTACGGCAGTTGCAAACTGTGTATTAGCGTATGTATATTCATGAGCACAATAAATTTGAGTATCTAGCGGTAATGAGACTAATTTTTTAAGTGAGGTTAACATTTGTTCTGCCGTACCTTCAAAAAGACGACCACAACCACTTGAAAAAAGCGTGTCCCCGACAAACAGAATAGGTGCGCTGTAATAAGCAATATGGTCAGAAGTGTGACCAGGTACTTCAACAATACTAAATGGTTGCTGAGTCGCCCTTGGGTAGATTACGCTACCCTCTGAGCATGGATGAGTTACCATATCAAAACGACTAGTGGCAGGGCCGAATACATTTGCGTTGGGATATTGCTCTAATAATTTGTCTACACCGCCTATATGATCGGCGTGGTGATGCGTGATTAGTATATCTGTTAATTCTAAATTGAGACTTTTAAGAGCATCCATCACAACCTGGGCGTCGCCCGGGTCTACAATTAATGCCTGTTGTTTATTATCTGACATTAACCAAAAATAGTTGTCATTAAAAGCAGGAATACGGATAACATTAGACATATTGGTTTCCTTGTTTTTATCGGTATAACATATACTAACTAAATGCTATCCACAGTAGAAGAGGTACGTATTGAAACCAGCACTAGGCTATAATTCAGTTTCACCTATTAATGATTGGGCAAGTATTCCTTTAGGCGAACAGGTGCGCGAAGCGGAACAAGCCATCATATCTGAACAGTTAAAATATTGTTTTGGTCAATATTTATTGAAAATTGGTCAGTTAAGTAATGTTTTAGAGAGTCACGAAAGTACCATATCTACGCAAGTTAATTTAACGACGTTGAATAATAAAACACCTCTTACTGGCGTAGTTGCAGAGTTTGATGAGTTACCATTTCTGGAGAATTCAATTGACGCTATTGTAATGAATCATGTTTTAGAGTTTGGTTCTGATCCGCATCAAATACTGCGCGAAGCTCATCGAGTTCTATTACCAAATGGTAATCTTATTCTAGCTGTTTTTAACCCTTGGTCGTCATTAGCGCTGCAAAAACTTGTTCCAAGCCAGAAGTTTCAACTTTTTAAAAAAGGTCGATTTTTTAGTGTCGCAAGAGTTAAGGATTGGCTTCATTTATTGGGCTTTGAAGTTACAAAAGAAGACTACCTTTGTTACTCAGTTTTGGCACAAAATGAGCAAGAGCTGGATAGCAGTTTTGTCCCCAGTTTACTCAAACGCTTTTGTCCGTCGCTTGGCGGGGTTTGTATTTTAGTTGCGAAAAAACGAGAATGGCCGTTAACACCCGTGCGACCAAGAGTTCGTTATCGGACTATGTTCAATCCAGCGGTGCGCAGTAGCTCACTTAATAGAACAACTAGGCGTGCTACAAAACAATAAGCTTAGCTTTCACGTAATTTGTTTTCGGCTTGAATACTCAAGTCTTTCATATTTATTGCATATTGCTGTAATTTTTTATCTAGTTTAGTTTTAGGTTTCCAAGGTTCTACAAGGACTTTGTCGCCGTCGGCGTCCACTGCAATAAATGTAATAATACAATGGTTTGTTTCAAGTGGATTACTTAATTTAGGGTCCGTTGCTTTGACGCTGACATATATATGCATGCTTGAATTACCTGTATGGACGACGGTAGCCTCAACAGTAACTAGGTTACCAACTAGAACAGGGCGAACAAATCTTATCGCGCCCACAGAAACCGTTATACAATACTTGCCGCTCCAACCAACTGCACAGGCGTACGCAGCCTGATCAATCCATTTCATTACAATGCCACCATGTACTTTTCCACCAAAATTTACATCGGTAGGCTCTGCTAGGAAACGAAACTCAACACTTCGACTTGGATTATGCATTTAAAGACCTCTTAAGTTATCCGTTAAGTGTGGTACCAATTTAGAATATTGCTACATTTTTATACAAAATGATCACTTATAACGAAAGATAACACTTATCTTTACAAATATTTGCGGGTTGCATCGTGTATAAAGTTGACGTTTACGTAAACTGATATTAAATTGTCTGCCATAAATTTGATAATCAAACCTATACTGAATAGCAAAGCTAGTTTGGTGTAAATTTTGGGAGAGAATATGAAAATCCTAGTACCTATTAAAAGGGTTATCGACTACAACGTGAAGGCACGTGTTAAGCCGGATAATTCAGACGTAGATTTAGCCAATGTAAAAATGGCGATGAATCCATTCTGTGAAATCGCAGTTGAAGAAGCCGTTCGTTTAAAAGAGCAGGGTAAAGCAGAAGAAGTTATTGTGGTTTCTATTGGCGATAAAGCTTGCCAAGAACAACTTCGTACGGCTTTAGCGTTAGGCGCAGATCGTGCTATTCAAGTTGAAGCTGATGTTAAGCTAGGCTCATTGCAAGTGGCAAAACTACTCACTAAGCTAGTTGAAAAAGAACAGCCTAATTTAGTGATTTTAGGCAAGCAGTCCATTGATTCTGATAATAATCAGACAGGTCAAATGTTAGCGGCGCTAACAAATATGCCACAAGGTACATTTGCATCTAAAGTTGAACTTGAGTCTGACAAAGTGTCTGTTACTCGTGAAGTTGATGGTGGCTTACAAACTGTTGCTCTATCACTTCCTGCGATAGTTACAACAGACCTTCGCTTGAATGAACCTCGTTATGCTTCATTACCGAATATTATGAAAGCAAAACGCAAACCACTAGAAGTTATTTCAGCGGCAGACTTAGGTGTTGAACTAACAAGCAAAATGACAGTTTTAAAGGTAGAAGAGCCTTCTCAACGAGCTGGTGGTGTTATCGTTGAATCTGTTGCAGAGCTTGTAGAAAAGTTAAAAAATGAAGCAAAGGTGATCGCATGAGTATTTTATTAGTCGCAGAGCACGACAATAGCGAATTAAAAGTAGACACATTAAAAGCTGTTAATGCAGCTTCTAAAATTGGTAGTGACATCACTCTTTTAGTTGCCGGTTCAAACTGCCAAGCAGTGGCTGATGAAGCTTGTAAGATTGACGGTGTTGCTAAAGTACTACTTGCTGATAATGCCATTTATGAACATGCTCTAGCTGAAAACTTATCGGCTCTAGTTGTTGAGCTAGCTGATAATTACACACATATTCTAGCAGCAGCGACAACAACAGGTAAAAACTTTATGCCTCGTGTTGCTGCTCTACTAGATGTAGAGCAAATATCAGACATTATTTCGGTTGAAGGCTCGGATACATTTACGCGCCCAATCTATGCTGGTAATGCTATAGCAACTGTACAATCAGAATATTCGAAAAAAGTTATTACTATTCGTACGGCGGCGTTTGATAAAGCGGGCTTGGGTGGCAGTGCTGAATTAGTCTCAATTGATTCATTGAGTGACTCTGGTTTGTCATCATTTGTTTCACAAGAGCTTACTGAGTCTGAACGACCAGAATTAACAGCGGCAAGTGTTGTGATCTCTGGTGGTCGTGGTATGCAAAATGGTGATAACTTCAAATTACTAGACGGTATCGCCGATAAGCTTGGCGCAGCTGTTGGTGCGTCTCGTGCCGCTGTTGATGCTGGTTTTGTTCCAAATGACATGCAAGTAGGTCAAACGGGTAAAATAGTGGCTCCAGATCTTTATATTGCGGTTGGCATTTCTGGCGCAATTCAACACTTAGCAGGCATGAAAGACTCTAAGGTGATTGTTGCAATCAACAAAGATGCTGAAGCGCCGATTTTCCAAGTTGCAGACTACGGTCTAGTTGCAGACTTATTCGAAGCACTTCCAGAACTGGAATCTTCAATCTAACTAAACAGACTGACTGTTTTGGAAACTATGAAAGCCTAACCATAACGGTTGGGCTTTTTTTTGTCTTTAAATTAGCAATGGAGTCTGGTGGCGTATTACAAACAGTAAAGCCAAATTGAGAGTAAAAATCAATCAAGCTTTTATCAGTTACTGTGTAAATGGCTTTGCTAGGGAAGTGCTGAAGCGTTAGATGAATAATTTTTGATGCAATACCGTTATTGCGGTGTGATGGTGCGACAAACAGACTTCTAAACAATAATTCGGGCGGTTGTAGCCCTGGTATTCTTCTAATAAAAGCCACACCACGAATTTTATTTTCTCTATCATTTTTACTTTGCTCAACGGCGACGACAACAAAGTCTTCACGGTTAACACTAACATTTCGCTTGTATTGTTTATAAAAGACGTTAACGAGTCGTTGATTATTTCTGTTAAAGACTTCTATTTTAATAGAAGCTGTTACCATTTTTTCTTCGGTGCAAATAAGGCGTCTAAATCGTCTTTTTCTTCAGCTTGCTTTTTCTTAACGTCATCAAGATTGGCTGACTTGAGATCTTGAGTAATTTGCTCAAGTAGTTGTTCAATCTCAGCTTTTCGCGAAATAATATATTCGTCTGCGTAGTTTTGCTTATCAAGTGTGATAATTGCTTTTTCAAAATATTGGCGAGCTGACCCAGTCATATTTTTACTCATAGCCATTTTGCCGCGCTTTAATTGAGTTTCGATATTTATACGAAGTTGTAACTTTTCAAATTTTTTATCCTCACGAACGAAGGCCTCACTAGAAATTCTACCTTTGCCATGCTCTGAACGAAGAATGAGTCTAAACTTTTTAATACCTTGCACTATGCCGATTAACTGTTTTTCATTTTCTGGTAATGTCATCAATTCAGCATCGCCAGTTATAAAGTCATTATTTTCTAGTTTAGTTTGAACTTGTTGAATGCGGTTTTTGACGTCTTTGTTGCCTGGCGTTAATTCAAGCATGCTCTTTAACGCATACAATTCACGATTTAGAAGTATGCCAAAACCTTCTTGCGATAATGGAATACCAGCCGTATTCTGAATAGCTTCTTCTGTCTCGTCTAAAATTGCTCGAAACTTAATAATCTCTCGACGACGTTCGTCTTCTTGTTTTTTCTTTTGTTGTTGCATTGTGTTAGTTACAACTACAATTACTACTAAACCAAGAATCAAGCCAACGATAATGGCGAAAAGCATAAAAAATCCTTAAAAGTAGGCTAGTCACAGACTTAAAAATAATTAACAGTTACAAGTAACTAGCTTAGACTAAATGTCTCTATCTTTGCATAGTAAACAAATTTTAAACATTAGGGTAGTGATAACACTTTTATAACATATAAAAAATTATGGAATAAATGTTGGATTATGTATATATTTTTAGAATAAGCAAATTGGGAAATATTTACATGAAGCTACAGCAACTCCGTTATATTGTAGAAGTCGAAAACCATAATTTGAATGTATCTGCAACCGCTGAGAGTTTATTTACGTCACAGCCTGGTATAAGTAAGCAAGTTCGAATGTTAGAAGATGAGCTAGGCGTGCAAGTATTTGGTCGCAGCGGTAAACATCTTACTCACGTTACACCGTCGGGGCGTGACATTATAGAATTATCACGCGACATACTGAGCAAAGTTGACAGCATTAAACAGGTCGCAAAAGAGCATACTCTTCCTGATCAAGGTAAGCTAAATATTGCAACCACGCATACACAAGCACGATATGCATTGCCGAGTGTTATCCAAGGTTTCATGTCAAAATATTCAAAGGTTTCTTTGCATATGCATCAAGGAACGCCTTCGCAAATTAGTGAAGCAGCAGCAAAAGGTGATGCAGATTTTGCAATAGCAACAGAAGCATTACATCTTTATAACGACTTAGTTATGCTTCCTTGCTATCACTGGAACAGGTCTATCGTTGTTCAAAAAGATCATCCGTTAGCTAAGCTCAAGACTAAGATCCAGCTCGATGACATAGCAAAGTATTCGTTGGTAACTTATGTATTTGGTTTTACAGGTAGATCCGAATTAGATAAAGCGTTTGCAGAGCAGGGGCTACAGCCTAAAATAGTGTTTACCGCCACTGATGCTGACGTTATTAAAACTTACGTAAGGTTAGGTGTCGGCGTTGGTGTTATTGCGACGATGGCCATGGATGACTCCGATACTGATCTCGTTACTATTGATGCGTCTCATATATTCGAGGCGTCAACTACAAAAATTGGGTTTAGAAAAGGCAGCTTCTTAAGGGGTTATATGTATGACTTTATTGAACGTTTTGCGCCGCACTTAACCAAAGACAGAGTAGAGAAAGCTTGTTTACTGAAGAATCAAGAAGAGGTTGATAAAATGTTTGAAACAATAACCTTGCCAAATAAATAACATATAAAAAAACCGGAGAATCTACTCCGGTTTTTTTTGGCTAAATACGCATCCTATAAGATACATACTTTAGTTATATGAACGTTAGGCGAGTGAGACAAACAGGCCAGCAATTGCAGCACTCATAAGGTTCGCTAGGGTAGCTGCCATAACGGCCTTTAAACCAAGCTCAGCCAACTCATGTCTTCGAGTTGGAGCCATGCTACCAACACCACCAATTAGTATTGCAATTGATGACAAGTTTGCAAATCCACAGAGTCCAAAAGTAACTATGACTTGAGTCATTTCACTTAGCTCACCTTTATAATTTAGGAAATCTAAGTAAGCAACAAATTCATTCAGGATTAACTTTTGGCCTAAGAATGAACCAGCAAGCTGTGCCTCTGACCAAGGTACGCCAACTATAAATGCCACCGGGCTAAATAAATAACCAAGAATTAATTGTAAAGTTAGCTCAGGGTAGCCAATCCAGGCACCGATACCGCCTAAAATACCATTTACTAAACCAATCAAAGCAATAAAGGCAATAAGCATAGCTGCGATTGATATTGCGAATTTCACACCTTCACCCGCACCGTCTGCAGCTGCATCAATGACGTTCACGTGACCAGAACTTTCTAATTTTAATTCTGACAGTTCATTTTTTGGCTCTTCTGTTTCTGGTAAAATCATTTTAGCCATTAAAAGGCCACCAGGGGCTGCCATAAAGCTCGCCGCGATTAAGTATTTTAGCTCAATACCTATACTCGCTAGACCCGCGATAATAGCACCTGCTACCGTCGCCATACCACCAACCATAACCGCAAATAATTCAGAGCGTGTCATTGTTTTAAGAAAAGGCTTAACTACAAGTGGCGCTTCTGCTTGACCAACAACAATGTTCGCCGCAGCACACATTGACTCAGGTTTACTTGTTCCAGTTATCTTTCTAAGTGCACCACCAAAAATGCTAACCAATTTACCCATAACACCAAGGTAATATAAAACAGCAATTAAAGAGGAGAAAAATACGATAACAGGTAAAATATGAACCGCGAAAATAAAGCCAAGTTCTTTGCCGCCTATCTTGTCACCAAACATAAATACAATGCCATCGGTTGCATAATCAAACACAGTGGATAGTGTTTGAGATACATTAAGCAAGATATCTTTACCAGGTTCCCAGTATAAAACCATCGCCCCTAAGAAAAACTGCAATAAAAATGCGCTAATTACCGTTCGTTTATTTATTGCACGACGATTTGTGGATAAAGCAAACGCTAATATCAACAGAACAGTGATCCCTAATAAACTTCTTATCCAATCAATATCCACAAACACTTGCTCCTAACAATTTAGATATTATTTTTTTCACGGTGACGGATCATAGGGAGATTATGAAATGATTCAAGCGTTTTATTAAATTTTAGCTAAAATTATCACTATCTATGTGCCAGATATGAAATTAATGTGACAAAAAGTCTGAATTAAAACTAAACAAAAATTTCTATTTCGCATACAATGCACATGCTTAAGTTTCTCTGTCAATCTTCTCATCCGATGAGTTGTGTAAGTAATTGATTGATATAAAAAGACTTCTAACTAAATCTTCAGGATAAATTTATGAAAAAGGCTGCATTAGCACTTAGCATCCAAGCTGCATTACTAGCTTCACTATCTTTAAACGTGAACGCTCAAGAAAATGCCCAAGAGCAAGACGATGCAAAACTTGAAAAAATTACTGTTACCGCATTAAAACGTACACAGTCTATTCAAGAAGTTCCCGTTTCAATTGCAACGATGTCGGGAGAGCGTTTTGAAAACACGTTTTCTTCAGGCGACGATATTTTGTCTTTAGCGGCTCGCGTACCAGGTTTATACGCTGAGTCTTCGAACGGACGAGTAGCACCAAGATTCTACATGCGTGGTCTAGGTAACTCAGATTTCGATTTAGCAGCATCACAACCTGTTTCTATTATTATGGATGACGTAGTAATGGAAAACGTTGTATTAAAGAGTTTCCCGCTTTTTGATATAGACCAAGTTGAAGTTATTCGTGGTCCACAAGGCTCACTGTTTGGCCGAAACACGACCGCAGGTATCATTAAGTTTACAAGTCGTAAACCAACCTCAGACTTTGACGCTTATGTTAAAGCTGGTGCTGGCAGTTTTGGACTGGTTAACCTTGAGGGTGCTGTTGGTGGCGCGTTAGCAAGCGACTTAAATGCTCGCTTATCTATGTTGAATCAGTCTAAAGATGATTGGATTGATAATGGCTTCACAGGTGAAAATGACGCATTAGGCGGCCATGATGAAAAAGCTGTGCGATTACAACTGGCTTACAATCCTTCTGAAGATTTAGATATTCTCTTTAACTTCCACAAGCGCTCATTAGAAGGTACATCTTCTGTGATGCGTGCAAATATCCTTACTACTGGAAGTAATGAACTAAATGAAAATTATGATCGTGATACGGTTTGGTATGACGATGGCGACAACAACCCTCAAGAGTATGACCAAGACGGTTTGAGCTTAAATATTAATTACGATTTAGGCGCTTTCACTTTAACCTCGATCACTGCGTTAGAAAATGCAGATGGGCGCTCAAAAGGTGATATCGACGGTGGTTATGTTTGTCAAGATGGCGTTATAAACGAATACTGTACTACTGAAAATCGTAACGGCCCTGGGTTTATTCCTTTTGGTGCAGTTACAGAAGATCGTCTTAATGACTTAAAACAGTTTACTCAAGAGCTTCGCATTTCTAGTAACGGAAATGACCAGTTAACATGGCAAACAGGTTTATTCTATTTTGATTCATCTTTTGGTGTTGAAAGTATAGATGGCTTCTTCGGCGCAACAGAGGTATTTCATGATAACTCTACGTGGGCTATTTTCGGTCAGTCAACCTACGCGGTTAATGATGACTTAACTATCATCGGTGGTCTTCGTTACACGTACGACGAAAAGTCAATTAGCGTGGGTAAGCAGAATGAAGACGGATTTGCAGTTGTTATCGGTGCTGCTTCGATTCAAGAGTACACGCCATTTACTGTTGACGACGGGCAGTGGTCTTGGGAAGCAATGGCTAACTATACTATTGACAATAATATGAGTGTTTATGCTCGTTTATCTAATGGTTTCCGTGCTCAATCAATACAAGGCCGTGATGTCGCTTTTGAAGGTTTTCCGTCAGTTGCTGACGCTGAAACGATTATGTCATATGAAGCAGGTTTTAAAACTGACTTATTTGACAATACACTTCGATTAAACGGTGCTGTTTTCCATTATGTAATCGATGATATTCAATTAACTGCAGTTGGTGGTAATGGTAACAACATTGGACTTACCAATGCAGGTAAAGGTGTAGGCACAGGCTTTGAAATTGATTCAGAAATTCGAGTTAACGAAAACCTAACGTTAACAGCTGGTTTCTCATACAACGACACTGAACTTCAAGATGAAAATTTACTAATTGCAACTTGTGGTTCGGGTGCTTGTACTCCTACAGATCGTTTAAACGAAGATGGGTTTGCGTACGTTGATGGCAATCCTTTCCCTAACGCACCAAAAACGATTTTCACAGCAACTGCTCGTTATGCGATGCCAATTGCTGATGAAGGTGAATTATTTATTTACACAGATTATTCGCATCAAGGTGATACAAACTTATTCATCTATGAAACGAAAGAATACAAAACAGACGGTCAGTTTGAGTTAGGTTTACGTATCGGATACGTTCACTATGATTTAGACCTAGAAGTTGCTGTATTTGGTCGTAACATCACTGATGAAGATAACCTTAAAGCTGGTATCGACTTTAACAACAATACAGGTATTGTTAATGAGCCGATGAGCTGGGGTATCGAAGTTAAGAAGAACTTTTTCTAAACGTTATTCTTAATAAAAAAAAGCCCAAACATTGTTTGGGCTTTTTTGTTTTAATATTGGCGCTTTCTATAAGTTGTTCAACGTTTAAAACTCTTTTAAGATAACTGAATTAAACCGTCATTATTTTCATCGTATTTGTAGCACCAATAGTTTCCATTTTATCGCCATGAGTTAATAAGATTAAATCACCTTTTTTAAGGCGACCCTCTGCTAATAATTCTTTTAGTGCTTCTCTTGCGTCGTCTTCAAATTTTGTTGAGTCAAACATACAAGGGTAAACACCACGGAATAGAGCACAACGATTTAGCGTTTTTTCGTGGCGCGACATTGCATAAATTGGTAATCCCGAACTAATACGAGAGAGTAGGCGAGCCATGCCTCCCGACTCCGTTAGTGCAACAATCGCTTTGATACCTTTCATATGATTAGCTGCATACATAGTTGCCATTGCAACCGTTTCAGATATGTTATCAAACTGAACATCCATACGATGTTTTGAACTTAATACGCTTGGGTGTTTTTCAGCACCAAGACAAACATTCGCCATTGCTTTCACTGTTTCAACAGGAAAATCACCCGCCGCTGTTTCGGCTGATAACATGACGGCGTCAGTACCATCTAATACAGCGTTTGATACATCCATTACCTCTGCACGAGTTGGCATTGGACTAGAAATCATCGACTCCATCATTTGCGTTGCTGTTATCACCGCTTTATTAAGCTGTCTGGAACGTGCAATTAGTTTCTTTTGGACGCCAACAAGCTCTGCATCACCAATCTCCACGCCTAAGTCACCACGAGCAACCATGATTACATCTGAAGCGGATATGATATCGTCAATAGCTTCGTCGGTTGCTACCGTCTCTGCGCGTTCTACTTTTGCAACTATTTTAGGAGAGAAACCGGCTTCTTTAGCAAGCTTACGGGCATATTCCAAATCGGCGCCGTTACGAGGAAACGATACAGCAAGGTACTCAACTCCGATTTTTGCGGCTGTAACTATGTCAGCTTTGTCTTTTTCAGTTAACGCTGGAGCCGTTAGGCCGCCACCTTTTCGGTTAATACCTTTGTTATTCGACAATGGTCCAGCAACGGTTACTTCGGTAAATACCTTTGAGCCTTCTACTGATTCAACTAAAAGTTGCACTCTACCATCGTCTAGCAACAACAAATCTCCCTTCGATACGTCTTTAGGTAAATCTTTGTAATCGATACATACCTGACGTTCGTCACCGGCGTCTTTGTCCATTTCAGCGTCTAAAACAAATTTGTCACCTACGTTGAGGTAAATTTTTGAGTTTTTAAAACGCGAAACTCGAATTTTTGGTCCTTGTAAATCACCTAAAATAGCCACATATGTATTAAGTTTTTTGGCTACTTCCCTTACTCGTAATGCTCTGTCTATATGGTCTTGAGCGCTACCGTGAGAAAAGTTAAGGCGAACTGTATTTACGCCGCTAGCAATAATTTGCTCTAAAACATTATCTCTGTCAGTAGCAGGACCCAAAGTTGAAACGATTTTCGTTCTTCTCAGTACGTTGGACATGTAAGGGAAACTCCATAGGTTGAAATACAATCAAACTGTAATTTAATTACATTTTGAAAGAATAAAATAAAATTACAAGGCTTTATACAGAACTTTGTGAATAAATATTACAGAATGAACTACTAAGAAGTATAGAACAGTAAACAAAAATTAACGGTTTATATCATAAACATGCTAAGTGAAATCGGCATTAAGCAATTGTTAAGGTGAAAAAAAACAGGCATATCAAATATCAATGCCTGCTTTTATAAGTAGTCCTAATGTAACAGTAACTTAGGCTATTAATCTCGCTTGTCAAAACGAGAAGGGCGCAGTGAGTCTTTTACTTTTTTCAGGTTGTCTCTGAATTTTGGCCCGCGTCTCAAGGTAAATCCAGTTGCGAGTACATCAATAATCACCAATTGTGCAATTCTTGATGCCATCGGCATGTAAAGATCTGTGTCTTCAGGAACATCTGGACTTAAACAAATATTACATTCTTTTGCTAATGGAGAGTCTTTAGAAGTTACGCCTATAACCGTTGCATCGTTTTGACGAGCAATCTCAGCTATTTCAACTAATTGTTTAGTTCTACCTGTATGAGAAAAAAGCATTACGACATCGCCTTCGCTACTATTCATGCAATTCATACGTTGCATTACAATATCTTCGAAACAGTTCACTGGTACGTTAAATCTAAAGAACTTATTTAATGCGTCTTGGGCGACAGATGCTGATGCCCCAAGACCAAAAAAAGAAATCTTTTTAGCTTGAGTTAAAATATCAACAGCTCGGTTTACTTGTGAAATATCAATGCTTTTCCGAGCGCTGTTTAAAGAGGCCATTGTTGATTCAAAAATTTTCGCTGTATATTCTTCAGGGCCATCACTTTCATCAACATGACGGTTAACATAGGGCGTACCATTTGCTAACCCTTGTGCAAGGTGCAGTTTAAAATCTGGAAAGCCTTTAGTGTCTAACCGACGACAAAACCTGTTTACGGTTGGTTCACTAACGTCAGCTATTTTTGCCAACGTTGCTATACTAGAGTGTATTGCCTGCTCTGGGTTGTCTATAATAACTTCTGCAACTTTACGCTCAGATTTACTGAATGTTGTAATTTGTAAGTTTATTTTCTCAAGAATATTCATTCTAATTCCTTAAATCCTAACAAGCCTTAATTTACGCTATTATTAGAAACTAATTAAATCCTGCCACTATTTGTGAATTACAGGTTAAAATTAGACTGATATTTATAACAATTCGACTTTATGTAATGCATTAGAAATTAATTACTAATGAAAAACAACAAAATTAGTTAAAAGTTTACTTTTATGTAAAAAAATTACATAAATCGGGTTTACATTGCCTACATTTGTTCGATAGCATTAGAGCTATGTAGTTTAATTACAATAAACTGACCATCTTAGTGGAGTCATCAATGGCCAAAAAATTAAGCCATAAACCTTGCGATTTAGTTCTGTTCGGTACCAAGGGCGACCTTGCGCGCCGCAAATTAATCCCGGCGCTTTATCAACTTGAAAGGTCGCAGCTACTTGCAGAGGATACTAAAATAGTAGGCGTTGCTCGTGACGAACATGACTTGGAAGGTTATAAAAATATTGTATCTGAGAGCCTAGAGCGATTTTTAAAAGAACCGGTTGATAATGATATTAAATCTCGGTTTTTAGCTAGATTAGAGTATTGCCAAGTAGATATGACTCAAGCTGAAGATTATAAACGTATATCTAGCGTTGTTGATCAATCTACAAGAACAATGGTGAATTACTTTTCAACGCCACCTTCTGTATTTGGTGCAATTTGTGACGGTTTAAAATTTGCTGGTTTAGTAAATGAAGAAACTCGAGTTGTCGTAGAAAAACCAATTGGACATTGTTTAGCTTCCTCTAAAGTAATTAACGACAAAATAGCCGAACATTTTACCGAAGAACAAATTTACCGAATCGATCATTATCTTGGCAAAGAGACCGTGTTAAATCTACTTGTTCTTCGTTTTGCAAATGCGATATTTACTAACAATTGGGACCACGAATGTATAGATCACGTTCAAATCTCAGTTGCAGAGTCAGTAGGCGTAGAAGGGCGTTGGGGATATTATGATGACGCAGGTCAAATGCGTGACATGGTCCAAAACCATTTATTACAAATACTATCTTTATTAGCCATGGAACCGCCCGTTGACGTAAGCGCTGACAGTATCCGAAACGAAAAATTAAAAGTATTAAAAGCGCTTAGGCCAATTACAGTCGACAACGCATCTGATAAAACCGTACGCGGTCAATACACGTCTGGATTTGTTAACGGCCAAGCTGTACCTGGTTACCTAGAGGAAGAAGGAGCCAATACAGAAAGCTCCACAGAAACCTTTGTTTCATTGCGAGTTGATATCGATAACTGGCGATGGGCGGGTGTACCGTTTTATCTAAGGACAGGAAAGCGACTGCCAATTAAGGGCACTGAAATCGTTATTCATTTTAAAGAGTTACCGCACAACATATTTAAAGAAACATACAAAACACTGCCAGCAAATAAATTGACAATTCGACTGCAACCTGACGAGGGCGTTGAAATTCATTTAATGAATAAGGTTCCTGGGCTTGGTGAAAAAATGGAACTTCAACAAACAAAACTAGATTTAAGCTTTTCAGATACTTTTAAAAATGACCGTATCGCGGATGCTTATGAACGTTTGATGTTAGAAGCTATGTTGGGTAACCAATCGCTATTTGTTCGTAGGGATGAGGTTGAAGCCGCGTGGACTTGGGTTGACGGTATTTTAGATGCTTGGGATAAATCCAATGAGTCTCCTAAATCATACTCAGCGGGATCTTGGGGGCCTGTAGCGTCAATTGCTATGTTGGCAAAAGACGACAGAGAGTGGGACGAATAAATGAACGCGACAATTAAAAAGTTTTCGACATCTTCAGAATTGAATAATCAATTTGTTAAAGAAATCGTCGAAAAATTATCAGTAGGTATCGCACAAGATGGCCGAGCAAGTTTATTAGTGTCAGGTGGCAATACGCCAAAACCTTTATTTGAAGCACTAAAAGACGCTGAGCTGGACTGGTCAAAAGTAGATATTGCTTTAGTTGATGACCGCTGGGTTCCTCTTACCGATCCTGCATCTAATGAAAGCATGGTTAAAGAGCACTTATTAATCAATAAGGCAGCTGACGCTAATTTTGTTGGTATGAAAACAACGCACACCGATGCGTTTGATGCAGTTGAAGATGTTACCGCTAATTTATCAAAAATTAAAACCCCCTTTGATATTGTGATTTTAGGTATGGGAGAAGATGGTCACACAGCCTCTATTTTTCCATGCTGTTTACAACTAGACGATGGTTTAACGACAGAAAAGCCAATATTAGCAACTCAGCCTACAACAGCACCACACCAACGAATGACATTTAGTCGAACGGCGTTAATGAATTCAAAGCAGCTATATTTACATCTTGTTGGCGAGAGCAAAGAAGCAGTATTAAATCGAGTTGGATCGGAGACTGATGTTCGCAAAGCACCCATCAGTGCATTTTTAAACCAATCTGACGTTCCGATGACAGTTATGTTAGCAACGACTAAATAGTCATTGTTAGGAGATAAAATGAATAAAATTATACAAGAAGTTACTGATCGAATTATTGAGCGTAGTAAAGCGACACGTAAAGCCTATCTTGAAAAAATAGAGCGAGCACGCGAAAAGGGGCCTCATCGTGGCGTTTTATCTTGTGGCAATTTAGCGCATGGATTTGCAGCTTGTAGCACGCAGCAAAAACAAGACTTAACAGCCTTAACTAAAGCCAATGTAGGTATGATATCTGCCTATAATGATATGTTGTCAGCACATCAACCTTACGAAGTGTATCCAGACAAAATTCGTGCAGCAGTTGAAAAAGTAGGATCAGTCGCTCAATTTGCCGGCGGCGTTCCGGCTATGTGTGACGGGGTTACTCAAGGCCAGCCAGGTATGGATCTCAGCTTAATGAGTCGAGATGTAATTGCAATGAGTGCAGCGGTAGGTCTATCACACAATATGTTTGATAGTGCGGTGATGATGGGGATTTGTGACAAGATTGTACCAGGTCTGGTTATGTCGGCGTTGTCCTTTGGCCATTTGCCATTCGTATTTATTCCAGCTGGTCCGATGGAATCCGGTATTCCAAATAAAGAAAAAGCGCGAGTACGTCAGCTTTATGCTCAGGGTAAAGTAGGCCGCGACGAATTATTAGAATCTGAGTCTAAGTCTTATCACTCAGCCGGCACGTGTACGTTTTACGGCACTGCAAACTCAAATCAATTAGTTGTTGAAGTTATGGGTCTGCATTTGCCAGGGTCATCTTTTGTAAATCCAGGTACAGAATTACGTGAAGCGCTTACAGAAGCTGCCGCGATTCAAGCAACACGTATTACTGATTTAGGCACGGATTATATGCCAATTGGTCATATCGTTGATGAAAAGTCAGTAGTAAACGGCATAGTTGCATTGCTTGCAACTGGCGGTTCAACAAACCATACAATGCATTTAGTTGCCATGGCAAAGTCTGCTGGCATTATCGTTAACTGGGATGACTTTGATGCATTGTCATCAGCGACGCCATTACTTACAAAAATATACCCAAATGGTCAGGCTGACATTAATCACTTCCAAGCGGCAGGCGGTATGGCATTGCTAATAAAAGAATTGTTGCGCGGTGGCCTAGTTCATAACGATGTTAATACTATATGCGGTAAAGGGTTAGATAAATATACCAAAGAGCCTGTTATTCGTGACGGTAAGTTAGAGTGGGTAGAGGCGCCAGAGAAATCTCTTGATCCTGAAGTTTTGGCAACTATTGAAACGCCATTTAAAGCGGACGGCGGTTTAAGCGTATTAGACGGCAACTTAGGTCGCGCCGTAATTAAGACATCATCTTTACGTGAAGGTCGAACGCATGTAAAAGCGCCAGCGGTTGTTTTTGAAAGCCAACATGATTTAGATGGTGCTTTCCAAGCGGGTGATTTAGATAAAGACTGTGTTGTTGTAGTGCGTTATCAAGGTCCGCGAGCTGTTGGCATGCCAGAGCTTCACAAACTGACACCACCGTTAGGAGTATTACAAGATAAAGGTTTTAAAGTTGCTCTAGTTACTGATGGCCGAATGTCCGGAGCCTCCGGCAAGGTACCAGCCGCTATTCATTTATATCCGGAGGCGTTAGATGGCGGTTTAATTGCTAAGGTACAAAATGGTGATCTGATTGAAATTGATGCAGAGAACAATTTAGTAAAACTTCATGTTTCTGATGAAGAGTTAGCAAAACGAACGGTGACTCCAAAAGACCTTAGCGCAGAACGTGAAGGTATGGGCCGTGAGATGTTTAATGGCTTGAGGCAGATGTTAACAACATCTGAAGAAGGTGCTAGTTGTGTTTTTCACGAGGCGTAAGGAAAAAATGTCATTACAAGCTTTAGTCGCAGATGTAGGCGGCACTAATATTCGACTGGCAATTGCAAATCTTACTGATTTATCAATGGAGCATGTGCAAACTTATAGGTGTGCAGACTTCGCGAAAATCGATGATGCAATTGAACAATACTTATCTTTTATCGATGCTGACATTCATTACGCATGTATCGATGTTGCATGTCCAGTTACTGGCGATAAAGTCGATTTGACCAATAACCATTGGTGCTTTTCACAAAGCAAAATTGCTCAGAAATTTGGTTTTGATAAGTTGTATGTTATCAATGATTTCACAGCAATTGCAATGGCGATACCTTCACTAAAAGACGAACAAAAGACCCAAGTTGGTGGCGGAGAAGCTCAAGAGCACAAGCCCATTGCGATATACGGTGCAGGTACTGGTTTAGGTGTAGCTCATTTAGTTCATAGTGGACAAAAGTGGATAGCTTTAGGTGGCGAGGGCGGACATGCTGATTTTGCTCCTACCGATGCTGAACAAGTCGCTATTTTGGAGCATTTGCAGCATAAATATACGACCGTGTCTGCGGAACAGTTACTATCTGGCCTGGGCTTAGTTCAAATTTATCAAGCATTATGCGCTATTAATAAACAACCTGAGCAAAACTTTCAACCAGCAGATATTACTACTCATGGTATTAATAATACTGATGAAATGGCTGCAAGTGCGATGCGGGTGTTTTGTAGGATTTTAGGCAGTTTTGGCGGTAATTTAGCGTTAACAATGGCGACTTTTGGTGGTGTATATATTGCTGGCGGCATAGTTCCTCGTTTTATTGACTATCTAAAAACAAGTGAGTTTAGAGCTGGTTTTGAGGCTAAAGGCCGATTTAAACCATACGTTTCTGGTATTCCTGTTTATGTTGTAACCGAACCTCAACCAGGTTTACTGGGTTGCGCAGCTTATATAAAACAAGAATTATAACTACAGCAAACTACAGAGATTTATTTAAGGATTCAAAATGACAGATCGTAAATGGTTAATTGACTCAGCGGAAGTATTTGCTGCTGGACCTGTAGTGCCTGTTTTGGTCATCGACAACGTTGAAGATGCGGTGCCTATTGCAAACGCGTTAGTAGCTGGCGGTATACGTGTACTTGAAGTTACACTTCGAACTCCTGCAGCCATTGATGTAATTAAAGAAATAGCGACACATTGCCCGCAAGCAATTATTGGCGCAGGAACGGTAACTAATGCTAAGCAACTTCAACAAGTTACCGAAGCGGGTGCTAAATTTGCTATAAGTCCCGGCTTAACACCAGAGTTGCTAGATGCCGGCAATGGTGGTTCTATTGCGTTAATCCCTGGCGTATCGTCTATTTCAGAGTTGATGGTAGGACTAGATAAGGGCTATACCCATTTTAAGTTCTTTCCTGCAGAGGCATCTGGTGGCGTACAATCACTAAAATCTATTGGTGGTCCGTTCCCAAATGTTAAGTTTTGTCCAACAGGAGGAATTAACCCCTCTAATTATCAAGATTACTTAGCATTAGACAACGTATTGTGTTGTGGTGGTTCTTGGTTGTGTCCAGATGTAGTGGTTAAAGAGAAACGCTGGGAAGAAATAACTCGTTTGGCTCGCGCAGCTGTCGAGGGACAAATTAAATAGTTATTGATAGCAATAATTGTTTATAAAAGGTAAGCGTCGTGCTTACCTTTTTAATATTGCACTACCTAATTAGCTTTTCGGTATACTTATAATTTGAGTTAGTGTGTGCGATTGTCGCGGTGCTAACGTTTTTGTGGCTGTGTTAGCCATCTCAATACATATCATGTTTTGATAACCCAAATCGTCAAAGTCAGATAGTAGCCGAGCGCCATCTTGCCACGGGTTCCATATCACGACCGAGTCGTGGCCGTTGCCATCGATGATCTTAGAAGTTTTACCATTATGGGCTAAGGTAAGAGGGTTTTGTACGTTTGAATATATGGAGTCAGTCCATTGGCTGAGCACTAAGTCATTTTCCTGATGACTGATTTTATTTTTTAGCTGATCTAAATACACACAGCCATTTAGGCCGCTTATACTGCATTCTTTTATATCATCTACCGCCAAATAGGTATGGATAGCTTGGCTGAAGCTGACTGAAAAATTGGAGATATTTTCGGTATGAAGCTGAATCGATAACGACGTTCCCAGATCTATTTTCATAAACAACGAAAGGTTGTAGATTTCGTATTTGGAATTTACAAAGTCTGGCTGAAGTGTTAGTCGTACGCCAAATTCATCCTCTTCTACTGAAACAAGTGCCCAATTTACTAATCGAGCGTAACCATGTTGCGGAAGAGTTTTATCATCATTAGGTCCAAACCAAGGCCAGCAAATAGGTACTCCACCACGAATAGCTTTGCTGCCGTCTTTTATAGCAGACTTAGATAACCACAACCACTCTTGCCCTTGGTGGTCTTGAAAAGATAAAAGCTGACCGCCAAATTCACTTATTGTTGCAGTGCAACAAGGGTGATCTACCTGATAAATCTTTTGTCCGTTTGATAACTTGGTGGTTACGTACTTTGTTCTCATTATATTCCATCGTTTAAGCACAAAAAAAGCGGTTAAATAACCGCTTTTTATTATAGCTAACTAAAAGCTATTTAGCTTACTTAGAACTTGTTTATTTTGCGTTCATAAATAAAACAGCGTTATCTAACATGCGGTTAGAAAAGCCCCATTCGTTATCATACCAACTCATTACTTTTACGAGGCGACCTGTAACGCGGGTTTCAGTTGCGTCAAAGTTTGATGAGTAAGGGATATGATTAAAATCAACAGAAACTAAAGGCTCTTCGTTAACAGCAAGCACCTCAGCTAAAGATCCGCCTTTGGCGACAGCGTCCTTTATAACTTGATTGATCTCTTCTACTGTCGTGTCACGCTTGGCAATAAACGTTAAGTCTACCAATGATACATTAATAGTAGGGACGCGCACGGCTAAGCCATCAACTTTACCAGCCAACTCTGGAACTACTAGGCCAACGGCCGCCGCAGCGCCGGTTTTTGTCGGAATCATTGACATTGCTGCAGCACGAGCTCGACGCAAATCAGTGTGATAAACATCACTTAAACGCTGATCGTTTGTGTAAGCGTGAATAGTGTTCATTAAACCAGACTCAATGCCTACTGTATCATTTAGAACTTTAGCCATTGGCGCTAAACAGTTGGTTGTACATGACGCATTAGATATTACAGTCATATCGCTAGTTAATATGTCTTCGTTAACGCCGTAAACAATGGTTGCGTCCACGTTCTTACCAGGAGCAGAAATAATCACTTTTTTAGCACCAGCTTCTATGTGAGCACTGGCTTCTTCTTTTGATGCAAAAATACCGGTACATTCAAAAACAACATCTATATCTAACTGTTTCCAAGGTAAATTAGCTGGATTACGTTCTGATGTTACTGCAATTGTGTCTCCGTTAACGGTAATACTATCTTCAGTATTTTGTACTTTAGCGTTAAATCGGCCATGTGCAGTGTCATACTTTAAAAGGTGCGCATTAATACTAGCATCACCTAAGTCATTAATAGCGACAATTTTAAGGTCATAGTCTTTTTCTGATTCATACAAAGCTCTAAGAATATTACGGCCGATGCGGCCAAAACCATTAATTGCAACACGAATTGTCATATGTAACCCTGTAAAAGTGAACTGTAATTTCAAAAGTGTAATAAAATTACATCCAATTGCGTTAAAAGTAAAGCCATGTGCAGTAGTATTTCGAAGCGACTAATACTAAAATACTGTTTTGCAAACGTATGTAGTAGTCAAACTTACGTAAACGACATTATAGTAAGCGCCCATAATTCTGATTGCTTATCTAATCAAAGCTTTTCCCAGCAAGGAATAACAATGAACCAATCGTTGATCGAACAACTGGCGGACGCCCGCGGTATCGAATCTGAGTATACGGATGCTTGGGGAAACCAAGCCATCATTGAGCACACTTCTAAAACAAAAATTCTCGCGGCTATGGGTTATCCAGTTGATGATGAAATTGCGCTATTAAACGTGATTGAAGAGGAAACGAAACAACAATGGTTAACCGTACTAGAGCCAGTAACCGTCTCTCGAGTTGATCAGCCTGTTCCTGTATTTATAAAGCTACCAATTGACTTTGTGAATGACGAGTTAACGTTAAAAGTGTACCAGCAAGGTGCTTTAATTAAAGAAATTAAAGTCGTACCAATCGATAATCAATTAATTGCTAACGTGGAAATCAATGATATTGAAATACAGCAATATTTAATCGAAATAGATTTTCAATTAGATATGGGGTATTTCGACCTTACACTATTAGAGGATGGAAACGATGAACCGCTAGGGGAAGGTCGTTTAATCGTCGCTCCGCAACAATGTTATAAGCAACCAGATATTGTAGATGGCAAAAAGCTATGGGGCCCGAGTGTTCAATTATATTGTGTAAAAAGCGAAAAAAACTGGGGCGTAGGTGACTTTTCTGACTTAGCATATTTAATTGAAAAAGTTGCTGATAGAGGTGCCGATTTTGTTGGTTTAAATCCTATTCATGCCTTATATCCAAACAACGGAAACGCCTGTAGCCCATACAGCCCATCATCTCGTCGTTGGTTAAATGTGATATACATTGATGTGGAACAGGTAGTCGGATTTAGCAACGATCAAAATACTCAAGCGTTAGTTAATAGCGACGCCTTTAAGCAACAACTTCTTCGTGCGAAACAAAGTGAACTGGTTGATTATGAGTCAGTGATGGATTTAAAAATTCGAGCACTCAAACCACTTTATAATTATTTTTTAGAAAATGAACTAAAACAAAAAACCTCTTACGCTGAAGCATTTGCAGCTTTCAAAAAAGACGGTGGCGATAGTCTTTTGCAATTAGCAACGTTTGATGCGATTCAAGACCACTTCAAATCTGAAGGCCGTTATATTGGTGACAACTGGGGTTGGCCTGTGTGGCCAGAAGAGTTTAAAGATTATAATTCAGCTGCGGTAAAGAATTTTGTGACGGAACATGCTGAATTAGTTGATTTTTATGCCTATATTCAATTTGTTGCTTTAACGCAACTGGAAAAAGCTAATGCCGTAAGTGCTGAAAAAGGCATGGCAATGGGAACGTATCGTGATTTAGCGGTTGGTGTAAGTGAGGGTAGTACTGAAATCTGGGCAAATAAAGATTTGTATTGTACTGACGCTTCTGTAGGCGCTCCGCCTGACGTGCTAGGTCCGCTTGGACAAAATTGGGGTCTTCCGCCGATGGATCCAGTTAAACTTTATCAGCAGGCATATCAGCCGATTATTGATTTGTTTCGGTCAAACATGCATGCGTGTGGCGCGTTGCGCATCGATCATGTTATGGCATTACTTCGTCTTTGGTGGGTACCTAAAGGTGAGTCATCTAAGGCGGGTACGTATGTGTATTACCCGGTTGATGATTTGTTAGCTATTTTAGCGTTAGAAAGCCATTTAAATGAGTGTGCCATTATTGGTGAAGACTTAGGTACAGTGCCTGATGATATCGTTGGTAAATTGCAAGAAAATGGCATTCATTCTTATAAAGTGTTTTTCTTCGAACAGGCTGAAGACGGTGGGTTTTTCTCACCTTCACATTATCCAGAACAAGCTATGGCGACTTTAACGACTCATGATATGCCGACGTTAATTGGATATTGGCATTGTAAAGATTTAGAGCTTGGCCAACAAATAGGGTTGTATACCGGTGATGAATTAATGAAATCGTTATATGACGATCGAATTAAGGCCAAACAAGCAATACTAGACAGTCTGCATGGGCATAACAGCGTTTCTGATAATGTAGGACGTGACGCCAACTATGTCGGCATGTCTCAAGAGTTAAACTATGGGCTGCAGTTACACATGGCTAAAGGAGCTACGGCGTTACTTAGTTTGCAGTTAGAAGATTGGTTGCAAATGGATATGCCAGTTAATATTCCGGGCACTAGTGAGGAATATCCAAATTGGCGCCGTAAGTTAAGCGTTAATTTAGAGGATATTTTTAATAAACCTGAAATTAATCAACTAACACATGATTTAACAAAAGCACGATCGCAAGCTTAACTCGTTATAAAACAGCACCATGAGGTGCTGTTTTTGATTAAAACCCGTTTCAATTTATATTAAAACACTAGCTTTATAATGGGTGGTAAAAGTGAATTTAGAAAATAAGCCTAACAATAGCTCAGTACTAGCAAATAGCCTCAATAGTGCAGTTGTTAACCATCCGTTTGACGAATTAGGTTTATTCAAAAATGAGCAAAAGCCAGGCTATGTAATTAAATCGTGGTTTCCTGGAGCGGTTAAAGTTGAACTACTTGAAGCTAAGCGTAATCGCAGGTTAGCGACCTTCGACATTGCAGATGATTTGGGTTTATTCATCTGTGAGTTACCAAAACGACGTAAGGCGTTTCGATATCGCTTAAGAGTCACTAAAAGCCATGCCGGCGGCGTAAAACAAACAATTGTTGATGATCCCTACCAATATAAACAAGAAGCCTATTACGCAGTACATCATGTAAGAGAACGCGCATCGAATATTTACAATCAGTTAGGTGCACAGCTTATTACGCTAGAAAATAGTATGTCAGCGACACGATTTGCTGTTTACGCGCCTCACGCTCAAAGTTGCAGTGTTATAGGTGATTTTAATCACTGGGACGGCCGTGAATTACCAATGGAAAAAACGGATTGCGGTCATTTTGTATTAGTAGTGCCTGGCGTAACGGCTGGTTCAAAGTATAAATTTGAACTTAAAGATCAACATTTACAGCAATTACCTCATAAAGCGGATCCTATTGGCTTTTATCACGACCAATATCCTTCATTTGCCAGCGTTGTTTACGATCATAATCAATACCAATGGCAAGATACAAAATGGCAGAACCGACCAGAACTGAATCATTACCAAGCGCCTATGTCTATTTATGAAGTCCATTTAGGATCTTGGAAAAACAAAACAGCCAGTAATAATAACAACCAGGTACTAAGTTATAATGAGTTAATTGAGGAACTCATACCTTATGTTGTAGAAATGGGCTTTACGCATATAGAAGTATTACCAATAGCGGAACATCCGTTTACCGGTTCTTGGGGATATCAACCAACAGGTATGTTTGCTGCAACATCTAGATTTGGTGATCCTGATGGTTTTAAAGCCTTCGTAGATGCTTGTCATCAAGCTAATATTGGAGTTATCGTTGATTGGGTTCCTGCTCATTTCCCTGAAGACGCGCATGGATTAGCGAACTTTGATGGCACACATTTATACGATTATGAAGATCCTAAAAAGGGTTGGCATCCAGATTGGCAGTCTTGTATTTACGATTTTGGTAAAGATGAGGTTCGTCAGTTTTTAGTAGCAAGTGCCGTTTATTGGTGCGATAAATTTCACGTCGATGGCATTAGAGTTGATGCGGTAGCATCTATGTTATATCTAGATTACTCTAGAAATGAGGGTGAATGGTTACCTAATGTCGATGGTGGAAATCATAACTACGAAGCGATTAGTCTTTTAAAGTGGATGAATCATGAGGTTAAATCATGTTTTCCAAAGTCCATAACAATTGCAGAAGAGTCAACGTCTTATCAAGGTGTTTCTCATTCAATTGAGAAAGGCGGTTTAGGTTTTGATTATAAATGGAATATGGGTTGGATGCATGACAGCTTAGTCTTTATGAACAAAGATCCTATGTACCGTCGCTATCACCACAGAGACATCACTTTTTCAACTGTGTACCAATATGATGAAAATTTTGTGCTACCTCTTTCTCACGATGAAGTCGTTCATGGCAAAGGATCGTTAATCAGAAAAATGCCTGGTGATGAGTGGCAACAGGCCGCAAACCAGAGAGTTTATGCGGGGTATATGTTTGCGCACCCCGGTAAAAAACTTAACTTCATGGGTAATGAATTTGCTCAATTTGAAGAGTGGAACCACAACACCGGCTTATCTTGGGATGCGTTACAAAATGAAAAGAACCTAGGAATGCAAACCCTATATCGTGACTTAAATAATTTATATAAAACGAACAAGGCTTTACATCAGCTTGACTATGATACAAACGGATTTGAGTGGCTTGACCACCAAGATGAGGAAAGGAGCATTTTAGCGTTTATTCGTCGAGACGAGAATGGTAATGAAATTATTGTTATCTGTAATTTTACGCCTATTCCGAGAGACGATTATCGAGTCGGTGTGAGTAACACTGGCACGTATCAGGTGCTGTTAAATACGGACAGTAAGTATTATTGGGGTAGCAATTACAATGTCGGTTATCAACTTGATACAAATTCAATTCCTTGGCAAGGAAAGCAAAATAGTATTGTTATTAACTTGCCTCCACTTAGTGCGCTCTACCTTAGCAAATCGAACATTTCATGAATACTTCTGAAGCAAATAAGCAGTTAACAATTGTTGGTCCCGGAAGTGCCACCGAACTTGGACTGAAGTTTAACAACAGGACAATTAATGTTGCGGTTTATGGCCCTGATGCGGCTCAAATATTTGTACACTTTTTCAAACCAGATACCGAAGAGTTCATTGCTAAAGTTGAACTAACAAGTCGAACGGGAAAAGTATTTCACAGTGAAATACTAGGAGTTGATGACAGTTGGCTGTACGCATTACAGGCAATTCAAAAAGTACCTCAAAAAGGGCATGATATTGATCAACGTTTATTAATCGACCCTTACGCCAAATCCTTGAATAAGGCCTTGGTATGGCAACACACTCAATACGTTCAGAAAAATCCATTTATGTTGCCGAAAGCTAAGATTAAATTAGATGAATTTGACTGGCAAGGCGTGACTAAGCCAAATATACGTCGTCATGAAACGATACTTTACGAACTGCACGTGAAAGGCTTTTCAATTAACAACATGGAAGTAGCGGAAGCTAATAGAGGTAGATACTTAGGTCTTATCGACCCTGCGAGTATTGAGTATATTAAATCGCTTGGCATCACAAGTATTCAATTAATGCCAATTTTCAGTTTTATGTCGGAGCCTAGGCTCCAAACCCTAGGGTTGACAAATTTTTGGGGCTATAACCCGATAAGCTTTTTTGCGCCAGATCATCGATATGCAAATGAGGATGCGGTTGTAGAAATCAAAACCATGATTCGTGAGTTACACCGCAACGGTATCGAAGTTATTCTTGATGTGGTTTACAACCATACAGCCGAGAGTGGTACTGAAGGCCCTGTGTTAAGTTTTAAAGGTTTAGTTGAAGCAGAATTATATTTACGTGATGAAGGCGACTACAACTTTAACTATGTTAATTATTCCGGATGTGGAAATTCCATTAACGCTGATAGTGACTTTGGTATAAAAATTATCATGGACTCATTGCGTTATTGGTTAACGGAAATGCAAGTGGACGGTTTTCGGTTTGATCTTGCCGCAACGCTAGGGCGCAACGGCGACCGCTATAACCGAAAAGCCGCTTTATTTAGAGCCATGGCACAAGATCCTGTAATTAGTGCTGCTAAATTAATTGCTGAACCTTGGGATATTGGGCCAGAAGGCTATCAATTGGGCAATTTTCCTTCGCAATGGTTCGAATGTAATGACCGGTATAGAGATACCGCCAGGCGATTTTGGAAAGGAGACCTTGGTTTAGTGCCAGAGCTAGCAAGTCGTTTGTTAGGATCTCGTGATATTTTTAAAAAAGGTCGACGAAGCCATACCTCTAGCGTTAACTATATTACTTATCATGATGGCTTTACATTGCATGATTTGGTGACCTATCAACACCGAAGAAATGAAGCGAACCTAGAACAAAATAGAGACGGCCATAACGGTAACTTTTCTGAAAACTATGGTGTCGAAGGGGAGACAGATGACATATCGATCAACTCACTGCGACAACAACAAAAACGAAACTTATTAGCTACGTTACTGTTTTCCCAAGGTGTTCCGCACCTTCTTGCCGGGGATGAAGTAAGTCGCACACAAAAAGGAAATAACAACGCGTATTGCCAAGATAATGAAATTAGTTGGTTAAATTGGAATTTAGATATAAGTCAGCAATCGCTTTTGAGTTTTACGCAGTATGTGATCCAAATAAGAAAACGTTTTCCATTGCTTCAACGTTGTTTTTTACATGATGACGACTTTGAACATAGCGATTATCACCACCATGTAAACTGGTTAAAACCTAATGGTGAAAGTAAGCAGATAGACGATTGGCAAAATAATGAAAATCAGTGTTTAGGTTTAGTCGTTGCCGATGACGATCTTGGCTATCAGTTATTGTTAATCCTTAACGCGTCAGAACATCATGTAGACTATAATTTGTGTGATTTTATGTCAGCGCAGAGAATATTGGATACAAGTCTAGTCAACGAATTAAAGGAAGTTACAGTTACTCAGGCTCATTATAACCAATCACCTCGTTCATTGAGCTTATGGCGATTGCCTTTATGACGTTGATATTTAATTTCCAAGCCTTATATAAACTTAGCCATGACTTCTGTATAATTCGGCAAATTTTGAAAGTAACGCTCACTCTAAAGAGAAGTTTATATGACAGATAAATCATCGTTATGTGATATTGGGTTTATTGGATTAGGTGTCATGGGTAAGAATTTAGCCCTGAACTTAGCCGATAATGGTTATAAAATTGCCGCGTTCGACTTAGATACCGAAAAAGTAGAATCCGCTATTCGTCAGGATGAACTTGAACGTAAAAACGGCGACCAACGAATATTCCCTTGCACTTCTTATACTGAACTTCTCTCCAAACTTTCTTCCCCTCATTTAATTATAATTTCTGTCCCTGCTGGAAACCCTGTTGATGATGTGTGTCATAAATTAATTGATGCCGGTATTCAGGCCGACGATATTATTGTTGATACGGGTAATAGTTTATGGACTGATACTGTAGAACGTGAAAAGCGTTACGAAGGTAAGTTTTTATTCTTTACAACTGCAGTCTCCGGTGGCGAAGTAGGTGCTAGGTTTGGAGCATCACTAATGCCAAGCGGCGATCGATATGCTTGGACTCGTATAGAGCCAATGTTTAAAGCGATTGCAGCAAAAGTAGATCCAGCAACAGGAAAACCAATCGAGCGTCACGAGCCTGGTAATCCGGTGCTAGAGGGTGAGCCTTGTGCCACTTATATTGGAGAAGCGGGCTCGGGCCATTATGTAAAAATGGTTCATAACGGTATTGAATACGCCGATATGCAGCTGATTTGTGAAGCTTATAACATCATGCGCACTGGCTTATCGATGGCGCCATTAGAAATCGCGAAAGTATTTCGTGAGTGGAATGAAGGTGAATTAAACAGTTACCTGATTGAAATTAGCGCTGAAGTACTAGAACAAGTTGACCCAGAAACAAATAAGCCATTAGTCGATGTGATTTTAGATAAAGCCGGTCAAAAAGGAACTGGTTTGTGGACCGCAGTAAGTAGTTTACAAGTAGGGGCTCCTTCACCAACTATTACGTCTGCGGTATATGCGAGAGCGTTATCGACGCTAAAAGACGATAGGGTAGCTGCATCTTCCATATTAAAAGGTCCAGAGATTAGTGAATTAGGGCTAAAAAAAGACGAGGTGATAGCGCAACTGCATGATGCCTTATATTGTTCTAAAATTTGTGCTTATGCTCAAGGTTTTCAATTGATGAGCATGGCGGCTAAAGAGCAAGGTTGGAATTTAGATTTTGCCGGGATAGCAAAAATTTGGCGAGCGGGTTGCATCATTCGTGCGGTATTTTTACAGTCGATTACAGAAGCGTACGAGCGAGATGAAGAGTTAGCAAACTTGTTAATTGATCCATTTTTTGCAGACCAAATCGCCAAATATCAAGCAAATTGGCGTCGTACCGTTGCCAACTCATCTATGATGGGTATTCCAATTGGCGCGTTTTCATCAGCGCTAGCTTATTACGACTCTTATCGAAGTGCCGTGTTACCAGCTAATTTACTTCAGGGACAAAGAGACTATTTTGGCGCTCATACATTTGCTCGTGTTGATCAACCTAGCGGTAAGATGTATCACGTTGAATGGAGTGTTGCTGGTAGACCTATCGTTAAGGTTAAATAATAACTTAACGTCTGATCAAAAGGTCACAGGTAATAAAAAGCCGCTTAATTATTTAAAGCGGCTTTTTGCGTTTATGAGCATAACATTACAACTTGTTTGCCCTTAACTTTTCTCTGCAATTGCTGCTTTAATGCATATTCAATAGCACTCGCTTCAAACTTTACATCGATGACTTCGGGCGTTTTTAGCTTGCCTTTACCAACACATTCAAACAACTTTTTACCAATGAAAGCGAGTTTCAATTGAGCACACATATCATCAGATAACCAGGCTCCATTTAATGAAATCGCAATTAAAGTAGGTGCTTTAGTAAACAACTGTTCTTTTTCTATGGGCTCAAAAGGAGTCAAGCAGGCAATAGAACCTGTAAACTTAAGTGCTCCTAGATCTTGTGATGTTGTCTCTCCGCCAATAGTATCAACGATAGCGTCGACACCTCGTTGGCAAGTGATTTCTAAAATACTACTTTGTATGTCTTTATTCGAATAATCAATGACATGCTCAGCACCAAGCTGGCGCAGAAACGGCGCATTTTCAGCTCTTGCTGTGGTTATAACTCTATAGCCAATATTGTGTGCTAACTGAATTGCAAATTGACCGACAGAGCCTGCACCACCCTTTATCAAGACGGTTTGCTCTTCGTGCAAACCTAACCTTTCTAAAGCCATGTAAGCTGTAATACCAGAACTAGGAATAGTTGCCGCTATTTGTGTGGGCACTGATTCGGGGACCTCAATCAACGCATGACTTGGTACAATTACGTATTCAGATAGAACACCTTGCACCTTAACATTATGGTGCCATGCAACACGAGTTCCAATAGCTGGAGCTGCGCCATTACTATTTTGGACAACTGTGCCTACTGCATCTAAACCTATTACATGGGGATAACTCCAACGAGAAAATCCACACTCTGCCAATTTACCGTCAACAGGGTTTAATCCCACCGCGTTAACTTTGATTAAGTGATGACCGTCTTGAAGCGACGGGATTGGTAACGAAATATCAACAACTTTAAAATCGTCACTGGCCTCGTTTATCGCAATCGCTTTCATCATCGGCAAATTTTTATGTTGCTTAGTAGGTTTAGATGCATTCATTAAAATTACTGCTCAGTCGCTTTTTTATCAGTTTTACTTACCAACATGTAAAACACCGGTGTAAACAATAAGCCAAATACTGTTACACCTATCATGCCGGAAAATACTGCAATACCCATAGTTTCTCGCATTTCAGCGCCGGCACCAGTTGCTAGTACAAGTGGGACTACACCTGCTGTAAACGCAATTGAGGTCATCAAAATAGGGCGCAAACGTAAACGACATGCATCAACAATGGCATTAAACGTAGTTGCTCCGGCATCTGCTTTTTCTTTGGCAAACTCCACCATTAAAATTGCATTTTTACAGGCTAATGCCACCAAAACAATAAGTGCAATTTGGGTAAAGATGTTGTTATCACCGGATACAAACCAAACTCCAATTAATGCTGACAATATGGTCATTGGTACAATTAATATTATTGCCAAAGGTAACCTTAAGCTTTCGTATTGTGAAGCAAGAACCATAAATACCAGTAAAACAACGAGCGGAAATACATAAACCATTGTATTGCCTGCCAATATTTGTTGAAAGGTAACTTCAGTCCACTCAAACGCCATACCATCATCCAAGGTCGCTGCAAGAACTCGTTCAATAGCTTGTTGGGCTTGAGCCGATGAGTACCCAGGTGCAGGTGAACCATTAAGTTCTGCTGAAGGGTAACCATTATAATGCATAACTCGGTCTGGTCCCGTTGTAGGTGTAACCTTTAGGATACTTCCTAGAGGGATCATATGACCTTGAGCGTTACGAACTTTATATTGCAAAATTTGCTCTGGATCGGCACGAAACTCAGCTTCCGCCTGCGCGTTTACTTGGTATGTTCTGCCAAACAAATTAAAGTCGTTAACATATACCGAACCCAAGTAGATTTGCAGCGCATCAAAAACATCATTAAGCGGTATGCCTTGCAGTAACGCCTGCTCTCGATCTATTTCAATATCCATCTGTGGAACCTGAATACGGAAGGTTGAGTAGATCCCTGTTAGAGCCGGCTCTTTATACGCTGCTTGGATTACCGTTTGAAGATTATTAAATAAGGCTTCATAACCCAAGTTTGCTCTATCTTCTATTTGTAACTTAAAGCCACCTGTTGTACCTAAACCTAATATTGGTGGAGGAGGGAACACAGCGACAAAAGCTTCATCAATGCCGTAAAACGCGCCGTTTAACCGACCGGCAACAGCCATCGCTGACAAGTCCGGAGTTGTTCGGTTTTCAAAGTTATCTAGTGTAACGAATACAATACCGCTGTTTGAGCTGTTAGAAAATCCATTTACTGATAAACCAGGAAATGAAACCGTATGAATTACGCCTGGTGTTGCTAAAGCAATTTTTTCCATTTCTTTCACAACAGCTTCTGTTCTATCTAAACTAGCTGCATCTGGAAGTTGCGCAATAGCCACTAAATACTGCTTGTCTTGAGCAGGTATAAACCCTCCTGGAATAGAGGTGAACACCTTGCCAGTTAAGCCTAACAAGCCGACATAAAGGACTAATACGATTGTTGAATAGCGAATTAGTTTTTTGACAAGTGCAACGTATCCGTCAGAAGCTTTATCAAACATCCTATTAAACGGAGCGAATAACCACTTACCAAACGCTTTATCTAGAACACGAGTCAACCAATCAGGTTTAGCACCGTGAGGCTTCAATAGAATAGCCGATAATGCTGGTGATAAAGTAAGTGAATTAAACGCGGAAATTAACGTCGAAATAGTAATAGTTAAGGCAAACTGCTTATAAAATTGACCAGTTAAACCAGTAATAAACGCAGTTGGAATAAATACAGCACATAATACTAACGCTATAGCAATTATTGGCCCCGTTACTTCCGTCATTGCTTTTTTGGTCGCTTCGAATGGGGAAAGTCCATCACCAATATTACGCTCAACGTTCTCTACCACCACGATAGCGTCGTCAACAACAATACCAATGGCTAATACTAAGCCAAATAATGACAAGGTATTAATCGAAACACCAAGCCACTGCATAGCAGCAAAGGTTCCGACTAACGAAACTGGCACAGCAATAAGTGGGATGATAGATGCACGCCATGTTTGCAGGAATAGTATTACAACAATAACAACCAATAAAACAGCTTCAAATAACGTTGTTATCACGGCATCAATTGAACCACGAACAAAAATAGTTGGGTCATAAACAATGTCGTACTCTACGCCTTGCGGGAACCTTGTAGAAAGTTCTTTCATAACTTCACGAACACTGTCAGACAGGTCAATAGCGTTAGAGCCTGGACGTTGAAAAATAGGTAACGCAACTGCTGGCTGACTGTCTAACATTGCACGAAGCGTGTAATTATTTTGACCAAGCTCAATACGAGCAATGTCGCTCAATCGAGTTACAGCACCGTTATCGCCAACTTTTATAACTATGTCGTTAAATTCATCAACGCTACCCATTCGGCCTTTAACGTTTAATAAAATTTGGAACTGCGTGTCTGACGAAGTTGGTTGTGCTCCCAGTGTACCAGCCGCTACTTGTCTGTTCTGTGCGCGCACGGCATTCACAACATCAGAGGCGGTGAGTTTGCGCTCAGCAAGTTGTTCTGGGTTTAACCAAATTCTTAAGGCGTACTGACCGCCACCAAAGACTCGAACGTCACCAACCGATTCTAGTCGGGTGATCTGGTCTTTGACGTAAATATCCGCGTAGTTTGATAAATAACTTATATCGTGGCTACGTTCAGGGGAGTATAAATGGACAACCATAGCCAAGTCAGGTGATGACTTTTCGGCAATAACGCCAAGTCTTTGAACTTCTTCTGGTAAACGAGGTACCGCACTGTTAACACGGCTTTGAACTTGTTGCTGAGCTTTATCTAAGTCCGTTCCAAGCGCAAAAGTAATAGTTAACGATAAACGTCCATCGCTGGTTGCTTGTGAAAACATGTATAACATGTTCTCAACACCGTTAATTTGTTGCTCAAGAGGCGTAGCAACTGTTTCAGCAATGACCTTTGGATTTGCGCCAGGGTAACTTGCGTTTACAACAACCGTTGGAGGAACAACCTCTGGGTATTCACTAACCGGTAACTGCATTAGTGAAATAGCACCAGCAATAAAAATTATCAGCGATAACATGACCGCAAAGATGGGCCGGCTTATAAAAAAGTGTGAAAATTTCATATTACTTGGCACCCATTACACTAGTAGTGGACTTTAAATGTGTTAAGAAATCACTCACTAATAAGCTTTTTGGTAATTCAAGCTCAACCTGTTTAGGGTTAATTGGCATACCAGGTCCTACTTTCGCAGGGCCATTTGCCGCAATTTTTTCACCTGCTTTTAAGCCACTAGTAACAATTCTAAAATCACCTAAACGTTTACCTACTTGAATTGGGCGATAGGTAAGGGTGTTTTCATCGTTAACAACAAGAATAAATTTATTTTTTAAGTCGGTACCGATAGCACGTTCAGGAACAATAATTTGTTGTGAAAAGTCTGTAGGAGCGATACTAACACGAGCAAAAGCACCTGGTAGTAATGCACCAGACTCATTATCGAAAACAGCGCGCACTTTAATAGTACCTGTGCTTGAATTAATCATATTATCGATAAAATCTAGGTTACCAAAGATGGCTTTTTTAGAACCGGTCAATTCCATACGCACAGGCAGACCAATTAAGTTGTTCAGCGAGGCAAACTTATTGTTCCAAGTACGCTCGTCAATTTCAAAATAGGTCTCAATAGTATCGCTAGCGACAATATTAGTAAGAACGGTTTCTGTCGCGCGTACTGTGTTTCCTTTAGTATGGTAAGCCAAAGATATCTTTCCAGATATAGGCGCTTTTATATCACTAAAGTCTAAATTCAAGCGGGCTATATTTAACGAAGACTCAATTGAATCAACGTCAGCACTACGTTGATCAAAAAGAGCGCGGCGTGCATCAACTTGTTCTACAGAAATTGCTTTAGATTCAGCCAGCGACATTCCTCGCTCATATTCGCTCTTCGCTTGACGAAGTGCAGCTTTACTTCGTTTTAGTTGCGCTTCTAAGTTTTTAAGCTCTGCTTGATACGCTCGTTTATCAAGTGAAAATAAAATATCACCTTCTTTAACATAGGATCCTTCTGTAAAGCGGACGGATTCAATAATGCCAGTAACGCGCGGTCGAAGTTGCACTTCTTCTGGAGCAACGGTGCGAGTTGTAAAAGTATGCCAATCAGTAATTTCAATGGATGAGACTGTAGCAACGTCGATCATCGGTGGTGGTGGTGCACCATTTCCTTGTTGTGTTTTAACCTCAGCGCAACCAATTACGCTGGCAAGTGCTAAACTAAGCATTCCAAATTTTAAAGTTCTTGTCATAGTATTCTCCTAAGTTGCCAAGAATTATAAACTTGTATTTCTTTGATAATAATGCTCGAATTAGCACTTTATTAATGCTTGCAAAGCACCAATGGTGAAATTATGGATTTGGCGAGTAAGTTGCTTCTATTATTAGAAGTAACCGAATTAGGCACTTTTGCCAAGGCATCGGAGCACAGACATGTCGACCGATCAGTTATCTCTAAACAAATAGCAAAACTAGAGCAAGAATTAGGAGTTCGAGTTTTAAATCGAACAACACGCTCTCTTTCGCTAACCGCAGCAGGCACAGAGATCGTAGAACAAGCAAAGTTACTTCGAGAGTTATTAAACGAAACCAAAAGACGCGCTCAAAATTATCATTCAGAACCACAAGGTCGACTAAAAATTACAAGTTCGACACATTTTGGACGTAGGTACGTGCAGCAAGCAATTATAGAGTTTCAACGACGTTTTCCGCAGATAGATGTAGAACTTAGGCTTGAAGATCGGTTAGTTGACTTAGTGGGTGAGGGTTACGATATTGGCTTTCGTTTTGGAGAGCCAAAAGACTCAACTCTTATCGCGAGAAAATTAGCACGAAACCGGCTGGCTATTGTTGCTTCTGATGAGTTTTTCAAACGATTTAAAAAACCAGAAACACTAGATGATCTAAAAACCTTACCTTGCGCTATATACTCTTCATCGGGTATGGAAGTTGATCGGCTAAACTTTATAAACGAAAAAGGACTTGAAGACTCGATAAAATTGAACGCAGCTTATCGAGTAAATGACGTGGAAATGTTAGTCAGAACGGCAGAGTCAGGCAACATGTTTGCAGTGGTATCTGCGCAAATGTTAAACCAAGAGGTTATAACTGGAAAATTAATGCCAATTATGACTCATTTAAAATTAATAGACTTTGGTTCACTTTATGCTGTATATCCACATCGTGATTCACCAGTAAAGACACGGTTATTTATTGATACTATTAGAGAATTAATTGGTGATAAAGTCCCAAACTGGGAGTCAAACATTCCTAATTTTGAGTCTATGTATGGAAATGAGCCGCAAGATGGCTTGTTAAATATTTAATTACCATAAGGCGAGTACATTATGAGTAAAGTTGAAAAGAGCGACGCACAGTGGCGCGCGGAGCTAACGCCGGAACAATATGAGGTGACACGGAACCATGGTACTGAGCGACCGTACTCTGGTGCGCTGTTAAATGAAGCCCGAAAAGGGGTATACCACTGTGTTTGCTGCGAACAGCCTCTCTTTTATTCGGATCAAAAGTTTGAGTCACACTGTGGTTGGCCTTCATTTGACGCCTGTTCGGATGATGCAATTAAGTATGTGAAAGACAGTAGTCATGGCATGATTAGAACGGAAATATTATGTTCACAATGTGATGCGCATCTAGGACACATATTTGATGATGGACCAACTAACACCGGTAAGCGTTACTGTGTTAATTCATTATCACTTACATTTCGTAGTATGGAAAATACAGATTAAACCTTTTGGATTGGTGTTTTTACCCCGATAACGCCCATTTAAGGCGCTTATTGTACAGGATAGTTAACGACCCTTTATTTAAAATGAAAGTGTTTTTGTAATATTACATTTAAACTTTCACAATATTAATTTACAATGCCGGCAGTTTTGATTGAAGGGCCTTCAATCGCGTTTTAATTTGATTAAGTTAAAGGGTAGATGTAATGACACTAACTCCAGAACAGCAATACCAACAAAGTTGGTTAGAAAGACAAGATTACGCCGATCGTATGCAGCCAATTATTGGTAGCCTATATCGTAACCACGGTATCGAAATTTGCATATACGGTCGTCCGCTAGTGTCGGCATCTGCGATTGATATTATCAAAGCTCACAAAACAGTAACTAAATATGAAGGTCAAAAACTTCGTCTTCGTGAAAGCTTTGAATTCCTTGAAATTATTTCAAAAATGGATCTTAAGCCTGCAAAAATTGACCTAGGCAAATTAGCGTTCAGAAATCTTTATAAGTTTGCAGGTGAAGGTGCAACTAAAGAAGATTACCTTAAAGAAGAGCTTGCGAGCATTTTAGGTGGCGAAGGCCAAGAACCACAAGACGTTGTATTATACGGTTTTGGTCGAATTGGTCGTTTACTTGCTCGTTTGCTAATTGAACGTAATGGTCCTAACGCTAACTTACGTTTACGAGCAATTGTTGTTCGTGGTGGTAAAGACGGCGACTTAGAAAAGCGTGCAAGCTTATTACGTCGTGATTCAGTTCATGGTCCTTTTAATGGCAGCATTACTGTAGACAATGAAACAAACGTAATAAAAGCAAATGGTACTTATATTCAAGTTATCTATGCAAACTCTCCAGATAGCATTGATTACACAGATTACGGTATTAAAGATGCGTTAATCGTTGATAATACAGGCATCTGGAAAGATGAAGACGGCTTAGGTTTGCACCTTAAATCTAAAGGTACTTCTAAAGTCCTTCTTACCGCTCCAGCGGGTGGTCAAATCAAAAACATCGTTTACGGTGTAAACGAAAAAGATATTAAACCGGAAGATACTATTGTGTGTGCGGCTAGCTGTACAACTAACGCAATAACGCCGGTTCTTAAGGCGATGAACGATAAGTTTGGTATTAAGAATGGTCATGTTGAAACTGTTCATTCTTATACAAACGATCAAAACCTAATTGATAACTTCCATAAAGCCGAGCGTCGTGGCCGTTCAGCCGCATTAAACATGGTATTAACGTCTACAGGTGCTGCTAAAGCTGTATCTAAAGCATTACCTGAATTACACGGTAAGTTAACCGGTAACGCGATTCGTGTACCAACACCAAACGTGTCTATGGCCATCATGAACCTGAATCTTGAAAAGAGCACGTCTCGTGAAGAGTTGAATGATTACTTGCTAGATGTAGCACTGCATTCTGATTTAAAAGATCAAGTAGACTTTACAAGTTCAACTGAAATTGTATCTACTGACTTAGTTGGTAGCCGTTACGCCGGTGTTGTAGATTCTCAAGCAACAATCGTTGATGGTGACAGAGCTGTTCTTTACGTATGGTACGACAACGAGTTTGGTTATAGCTGTCAGGTTGTTCGTGTTATGCAGGAAATGGCAGGCATCGAATACCCTACATTACCTAAGTAAATTATAGAATAGAGCACCGCTTCTATTAAAAGCTGGTGTTATATTTAATCAACCGAGCATTAGCTCGGTTTTTTTTTGCGTAAAATAAGGTTCTCGCTCAAGGTTTAAATGAATATAAGCTATTATGTTATCTAAAATAATGGTTTAAACAGGGTTGTGTTTTTTGCGAAGTATTAAAGGTACATTAACCTCAATCACAGTGCTCGCCTTTATAGCTTTGACAGTTACAATATTACTAATGTCAATGTTAGAGCACGAAAGGCTATATAAAAAATCGGTTATTAATGATTTAGATTCGTTGTCAGAAAACATGTCTAATGATTTGATCCCGATTATAGCGCTCGAGTCTAACGAAATTGAATTAACAACTATGTTGCTGAGGTTAGACGCCTATAAAAATATAAAAGTAGCCGCTATATATGACAGCGAATGGAATTCAAAGCAGGTGTACATAGGCCAGTCGTTATCGCAGCAAAATTCAGATATTACATCCTACTTACCCAGTGACATACAAAGCTTATCTCTTGGTGTATACAGCAATAAAGACAACTTAATTGCCCTGAAACAAGTCGGCGATCCGAGCTTTCCGCAAGGCTATCTATTAATTGTAAAAGATGCACGTAAACCACTAAATGATAGTAACTTATCTCTGATTGTTAATGTCACGCCGATAGTTATTGTGTTGTTAATCATTGTTTTATATTTTGTTTTAAAAATCCAAGGTGACTTATTGTTGCCACTCAATAAACTTTCTAAGTTAGCTAACCTAGTTACAAAAACCCAAGACTACAGCGTACGATTTGACTTCACTGGAAAGTCAGAAGTAAAAAGTCTTGGTGATAATTTTAACAATATGATGGCAACAATAGAGACTGAAACCGATAAAAATGAAAAATATACGCGCCGTCTAAAAGAACAGCAAAAAACCATGCAACGTTTGGCTAATTTTGACTCATTAACGGGCCTGCCGAACCGTTCATTTTTTATGGAAACACTTCGTTTAGAGCTCGCTAAAGCTGAGCGCGAAGGAATAAACGTTACCTTAATGTATTTAGATTTAGATGGTTTTAAGGAGATCAACGACAACTATGGTCATGATGTAGGCGATGGTTTGTTGATTGAAATAGCAAAATTATTACCAAGCTTCTTAAGAACGAGTGATGTTATTGCAAGGTTGGGCGGCGATGAATTTTTAATTCTAATGCACAAAGAGCCAAACGATTATGAACTCGAAGAAATTGCCAATAGAATCGTAAATGGACTCAATAAGCCGATATTAGTATCTGGCTGGGAATTAAATATTTCAGTGAGCATAGGGGTAGCTAAAGCTCAAGACTCGCACTTTAACTTAAGCGACTTCATAACCAATGCTGACATTGCCATGTATCGCTCAAAAATGGCGGGGAAAAATACTCATACTGAGTTTTTACCTGAAATGATGGAAGATAAAAAACGTAAATTACAAATTGCTAATTCTTTTATACCTGCAATTAAAAATAACGAATTTAACGTTTACTACCAGCCAAAGGTTAATACGGACAAAGTAATAGTTGGATATGAGGCGTTAATTCGTTGGACAAGTGAGGAGTTAGGCTTTGTATCGCCGGCTGAATTCATTCCAATATCAGAAAAATCTGGAAAAATAAAACAATTAACTGAGTGGGTAATTCAACAAGTTTGCAAAGACACTCCAACTTTGATCTCACTTCATGAATCAGGGTTAAAGATCGCCATTAATTTATCAGCGCATGATATTAAACGGTCTTCGTTACTAGACTTCATCAAACACCATGTTAGTAGTAACAGTATTTTACCAGAAGCGATTGAATTTGAAGTCACAGAGTCGGCCTATCTTGAAAACTTCGAAGAAGCTGACTCTTTTCTTACTAGCTTAAAAAACTTCGGCTGTAGCATTGCGTTAGATGACTTTGGAACTGGTTATTCATCCCTAGGCTACCTGACAAAAATGCCAATTGACACATTGAAAATCGATAAACAATTTGTTGATGAGTTAGAGGTCTCGGTGCAAAGCACATTAATTACAACAACGATAATTAAATTAGCGAAACAACTAAATCTAACTATATGTGCTGAAGGTGTAGAGACGAATAATCAAATGGACTTTTTAATAAAGCACGACTGCCAGCAACTACAAGGTTACTTATTTGGAAAACCAGAGCCTTTGAGCGCTATTCTTAGCAAACGCCAAAATAACTAACGTGTACTATTTTTTTCCGTCGAAAATAGAACTTTAAGTTTATCCGGTAACGCTTGCTCAGCTGATATGTAGCCAATGCTATTAGGTGAGCTCGTTAGTTGTTTTATGATATCCATCTCGGATGCAAGAGTTTGTGGAGGTTTTTTACGGCCCGTAAATCTCATTTGTGCCCAATATGATTGAATTCTAGACTCAGTCAAACCCAGAACTTTCGTATTAAAAACTACCCTTGCAGAATTATTTGGTGCTAACGCTAATGGTGTTACTTCATAAGTTAATGCTGCACCCATATAAAGGTTTTTTACTTCTCGTTGAGTAAGAGACTCTATTTTTGTATCAACATGTGTAACCAATAAAATGTCATTTGCATAGAGTAGGGTCGAACTAAATAACGCACAGATGCCAAAAACGGTTTTAGTTATGCTTAAGTGACTCATAATTAAAACACCCAAGTAATTGCAACTTGAAAAAGGGTAGATTTTCGATCAAACGATTCATCTTTTATCGTGTAAAAGCTTCTATTATTAGGCTGTCCTTTTAACCAAGTGACGTCTGTTTTTATCGCGATATTTGTTTGCCAATCCCAACGTAATCCAAGACTAGTACTATCTAAAGTGTCCTTAGGCAAGCTGTCATACGTAAAGTTATAGATATTGCTCAACGCATCTAGTTCTTGCGATACACCAAGCGGAATATCAGACGCGCGCCCTGAGTAACTAATATTTGAAGCGCTACGAGTAAGTGAGACGGTAAATGGAAAATGATTGTATCCAATTGTAAGATATGATGATTCTACAATAGGTATCGCTATTTTATTAGGTGATATTTTTGACCACTCGGAACGAATAAAATAGTCTAAAGTGTCATAGTTTATACTGGCTTGATAAAAGCTAACGTCGCCTTTTAACGATAAAGATTCTGCACTTTCGCTAAAACCTATTTGACGAAGTTGATTTGAAAATTCAAGAATTCTGCGGTCACCTGAATTATTGTGGGCTTGGTGAACAGAGGCTCTGAGGCTTAGGTTGTTTGCACTTATATTTGCGATTAAACCTTTCAGATCATCAACATCTACTTCAATTAAATCATCCCCGATGTAATAGGTTCCTTTTTTTGAACCCCAATAGCCTTCAAGGTTAAACGCAAATATACTCACCGGTACGTCGTATCTAAAAAAGATACCATCTACTTCGTCGAACATGTAGTCGTTATAAACTTGTTCTGGCAAGGTTATCCAAGGGTACGAAAACCCGACATTAGAAATATCACTGTAATTAAAAAAAGGGACTTTAAGTTTTCCAATCTTGACCAAAACGTTTTTGTTTGGTTGATAATTGAGTGTTAACCAGCTAATGCCACTGTTACTTTTTGAATTGCTATAAGCGATTACTTGCGAAGATAATGACAGTTGTTCAGTAAATTTATAATCAAATTGTAAACCAAGAAGCGACTCTGATTTGAAACTGAAAGAGTCATCATAGTCGTTATAATTTGCTTTATCAGTATTTAGCTTTCCAATAACAAGCTGACCAAATCCAGAAAAAGAAAATTTATCTTTAGGCGTATTGTCACTGTAAGCATCATCAAATTTGGCGTCTGACGAATACGAAACAAACAGTGTTAGCAAAATCAGCCAAAAAAAAGCAAAAAAGCGCATGGATATAAATACTTAATTAGGGTTTGTATTAAAAGTATAAACCAATTATGTGCGTATGCGAGTTTAACTATTAAGAATCAATGTTGGGCGGTTAATAAACACCCAACATGCTTATGTTTTGATGGAGTAGCTACAAAAGTGAGCTTAGGCGACCTGAGTTAAGAAGGCCCAGAACCAGTCCAGCTCCACCACCAAACAATCCAAGGTAAAGTCCAAGGTAACAACCAATTGCATTTACATTAAACTCTAGGCTTCTAATTTTGATGATAGTTGGGGTTACGTTTAGCTTTGTAAGCTGGTTAATCGTTAATGTGGAACGATATAAACCAAGCCAAAAAAGAACGAATCCCAAGGATGGAATCAACCAACCGTTGGTGAAGCCATAGCCAAAAGCCATAATAATTGCAGTGACAATCATCCATATTGAAGTTTGAAATCTGAGTTTTCGAAGTGCACGTTGCACGCCTAAATCATCAACTCGCTTTATGACCTGTTCCATGGACAGATGGTTTGCGCCTAATGCCAATAATAAAGGCAACAGTATACTTGTAAAAGCCGCCAGAACCTTGGTTCCTAACGAAGTCACTACGCCACTGTTTGTTGATACACTGGCTTTTAAAGATGCCAAACCAAACCCTGATGAAATACCTAAAGACGTTGGGCTTATTGCGGTTAAAATAACCGTGGCTATACCTGCTGGAGCCGAACTATAAACAACATTACCGTATTTATTTAAAATTTGTGGTTTGAGTTGGGTTCTTGCTCTTTCTAGTTTTTTACGGACAAGGCTAGGGCTAATATTGAGCAACTGTGCAACTGCGGTACTGTTTTGTTGCTCTCGATAATACAAAAGAACAATTTCACGAACATCAGGATCCAGTATGTCCAATAGATGCCATATAAGTTGTGATTGCTGTTGTTTTATTAATGCTACATCTTGTTCATCACTACTGTCACAAACTAAGCTAAGTAGATCGTCGTAATTTGGGTGTTGGTTATTCTTTTCGATTTTATTTGAACGAATATAATTTAACGCAGCATATCGTGTTATTTGTCTAATCCAAGGTAAAAAGCTTTGTGGATTTTTAAGTTGGCCAATATCTTGCCAAGCTTTTATGTAGGTCTGTTGAGTGACATCTTCACTTGCCTGAATATCTTTTGTAATAGCAAGGGCGATACTGCTAATTGCATTTTGAGAGTAGTGGATTAATTTTTCAAAAGCCGCCGTTTGACCTTGTTGCGCTTTTTCAACATAAGAGCTCAATTCAAAAGAAGTAGCAATAACGCTATGATCGATATTTTCCATTGCTAGTCTCCTTTTTTGCTAGTGATTGAATGACTCGACTTATTAAAATTAATATTACTATTTTTTACAGAAATGAAGTCAATTATTCTGTCTGTCAGCCAATTGCTATCGTCATACATCACAAAATGTTTGGCGTTGGTATTCATGACTAACTGCGCATCAACTTTATCAAATAACTGCGCCTGGTATAACGCTTTTATATATTGATGTTCGGCTTCAGATGAGAAACCGCCAGATGCGCCAATCACCAATAATCTTGATGTGATTTTATGTAAATCTGGTCTAAGGTCAGTACTCATAACGTCAAAAATACTGTCTCCTAGTGTGGCTGAATCAGACGTTTTTGCCATGTCTAAAATCTCTTTTTGTCCGGTAAGACTATTTGTTTGAACAGTCATACCTTGTTGAGTCATGAATTCAATTTGACTCGGGGAAGCTTGTTTATACATTGTTTTTATTTGCTTCGCTTGATATGCGATGTCATTTATCTCAGTATTATTGTCGCGGGTAAAGATTGGTCCTATAAATGGCAGACCATCAACAGATATTATGTGCGAAAATAAATTAGGTTTCTCAATTGCGGTTTTCATTGACAGTAAACCACCAAGGCTATGTCCCACTACGGCGACTTGTTGAAGCTTGTTGTCTTCTATATATTCAATTAATTGCTCAGAGACGGTTGATAAAAATCCATCTTTATATAGACATGGCGTTTTTCCCGCATTGCCGGCAAGTGAAATTGAGTGAACTTGATGTGTTTTAGATAGTGCTTTTGTTTGAGCCTTCCATACTCTTTGATCGTTGGAAAAGCCTGGAATTAATATGATGGGTTTACCTTGTCCTGTTACTTCACTGTTAATGCAAGATACGGCAAGACCTTCTTTTGTATGCAGTGACTGTTGAGTTGTGTTGTTTTTATTATCTGCTGGTTTCTGGGTTAAGCTCGGCTCTGCATTCGCACAGAGTGGTTTTATAAGTAATGCGGCCATTAATAGCGTCATTTTTTTCATGATGGTTTCCTAGTAAGTAGTCTGTTCACTTACAAAGGCACGACTAAACGGAAAAGTGTGACAATGTTTTGTAATGTTTTGTAATTTTTTTCACAAGACCTTGGTCTTTTAAGCACCACAACGCTCAAACTGTTTTTAAAGGAGTATCATGTTAAAGAACATTACTGTACAAGCTCTTGCGTTTTTTTTGTTATTTCAACTTATCAGCTGGATAAGAGAGTTACCTTTATTATCGTCTGACGACATTGCACCAAATTACACATTAACTTCGTTAGAGGGACCTCAATTTAACAGTCAAGTATTTAATGGAAAACCGACGATCGTATTTTTTTGGGCGCCATGGTGTTCTGTTTGTAAAGTCAGTATGCCTAATTTACAGAGTTTTTATGAAGAGAACGGCAACGAAATCAATGTAGTGAGCATAGCGCTGAGTTATACAAGTAAACAGGAGGTTGTGGATATTGTCGAAAAACAATCACTTACTTTTACTACGTTATTGGGAAATGAGAAAACCGCAACGGACTATAAAATAAAGGGCTTTCCTACTTACTATATCCTTGATGCTAAAGGCAAGGTACATGCAAAGTCGATGGGGTATTCTTCCGAGCTTGGAATAAAAGCCAGAACGCTTACTTTGTGAACATAGATCATTGATCCTAACTATAAATAGTGGCTACAGCTACTTTTTATGTGTTAACCTTTGAAGGATTTTAAAGTTAACGGATCTAAATAATGAGAATAACCAGTAACTTCGATAGCGGTAACATCAAGGTTCTTGATATTACTGATGCAAATAACATTCAATTGTCGATTAACAATGATCACAATTCAGACTTTTATCAATGGTTTCACTTTAAGTTAGAAACAACGGCCGGTGAAGAACATACGCTACGAATTACCAACGCTAAAGATGCCGCGTATCCAGAAGGGTGGCAGAACTATCAAGCAATGGCCTCTTATGACCGTGAAACCTGGTTTCGAGTAAACACTGATTACAATAATGGCGAACTTGTTATCAATCACATTCCCGATTTTGATAATGTTTTTTACGCCTATTTTGTTCCTTATTCTTATGAACGTCATTTAGATTTAATTCACCAATCTCAATTAAATCCTGATACCCAATTAATTACACTCGGCGAGACAATTGACGGGCGAGACATGTCGTTGCTACAAATTGGGGTTCCTGAAGAAGGCAAAAAATCAATCTGGATAACGGCTCGACAGCACCCAGGTGAGTCTATGGCAGAATGGTATGTTGAAGGGTTACTTGACCGATTATTCGATGGAGACGATGCAACTTCACGTTTGTTATTAGATAAAGCGGTTTTTTATGTAGTACCAAACATGAATCCAGACGGCTCAGCGCGAGGTCACCTCAGAACAAATGCGGTTGGTACAAACTTGAACCGCGAATGGTTAGAGCCGAGCATGGACAAAAGTCCTGAAGTCTTTTTAGTTACACAAAAAATGAAAGAAACAGGTGTCGATTTATTTTTAGATATTCATGGCGACGAAGCAATTCCATATAACTTTGTTGCGGGCTGCGAAGGTATTAAGAGCTATGATGATCGTCATAAAGACTTAGAAGAGCGCTTCAAAGCTGCTTACGCTGCAGCCACACCTGAATTCCAGGATGTACATGGTTATGATAAAGATAAGCCAGGCCAAGCGAATCCTACCGTTGGTGCAGCGTGGGTTGGGGAACAATTCAAATGCTTGTCTTACACGGTAGAAATGCCATTCAAAGACCATAATGATGCACCTGACGCAATTTATGGCTGGAACGATGTTCGATCTGCTAAATTTGGTGCAGATGCTTTGACAGCGATTTTTGCAGTCATCGATCAATTACGATAAATAAAATCAGGGCTTTAACGCCCTGTTTTGATATAAAGCAGTAATAACGTAAAACGATAAAAACATAAAAATAACAACTATAAAAATTTATATAACTTTAAAAAGGAATAACCAGTGAACGCATTTAACGATTTACTCTTGTTTCTTGATGGCATTTTAGGGAGCTCACCATGGTTTCCTTACGTGCTGTTAGGCGTGGGTATATTTTTCACCATCTATCTTAAGTTTCCACAAATTCGTTACTTCAAACATGCTTGGAAAGTAGTGACCGGAAAATACGACAAAAAAGGTGCGGAAGGTGATACTAACCATTTCCAAGCATTGTCTACAGCACTATCTGGTACGGTAGGTACAGGTAACATCGGTGGTGTTGCACTAGCATTATCAATCGGTGGCCCAGCTGCTTTATTCTGGATGTGGATGACGGCGTTCTTCGGTATGACAACAAAGTTTGTTGAAGTTACCTTGTCACATAAATACCGAGTAAAAACAGAAGATGGCACTATGGCTGGTGGTCCAATGTACTACATGGATCGTCGCTTAAACATGAAGTGGTTAGCGGTTTTATTCGCTATCGCGACGGTTGTAAGCTCATTTGGTACAGGTAGTTTACCTCAAATCAACAACATCGCTCAGTCAATGAATGATTCATTTGGTTTTGACCACATGTTAACTGGTGGTGTGTTAGCTATTTTGTTAGCGCTGGTTATTTTAGGTGGTATTAAACGTATTGCTTATATTACGTCTCGTGTCGTGCCAATCATGGCAACACTTTACGTAATTGGCGCGCTTAGCGTTATTTTATATAACCTTGAAAATGTAGGTCCTTCGTTTATTTCGGTATTTCAAGATGCCTTTACTGGATCTGCTGCTACCGGTGGTTTTGTTGGCGCTGCATTTGCGTATGCGTTTACAAAAGGTGTTAACCGTGGTTTGTTTTCTAACGAAGCGGGTCAAGGTTCTGCGCCGATTGCGCATGCTGCAGCTAAAGCTGACGAGCCAGTATCTGAAGGTATGGTTTCAATTTTAGAACCGTTTATCGATACGATTATCATTTGTACATTAACTGGCATGGTAATTCTATCTTCAGGCGCTTGGCACGAAAAGCATGAAAATGACTTCCAACGTTCAGATATGCTTATTTTGGCAGGTGAATATAGCCAAAAGAATGACACTGACTTAACGTCGATATCTGCATACTTAAATGAACTTGGTTCAGATGTTAAGCCGTATCAAGGCGAAATTATCGTTAAAGAAGGTAAAGCCGTTAGTGATGGTTTCACTATTTTGAATTCACGTTCATTTGCCGAAAACGTTGTGTTCTTGTTACCTGGAGAACATGTTTATAACGGTAAATTAAACGTGATAGATGGTTTGTTAAAGAATAAAGAAATTATCGTCAGAGGCGACTCGTTGATACATTCTGCGTCTTTAACTACCGAAGCCTTTACTAGAGGTTTTTTTGGAGAGTCTGGTAAATATATAGTAACCATTGGTCTATTACTATTTGCGTTCTCAACGGCAATTGCTTGGTCTTACTACGGTGACCGTGCAATGACTTACTTGTTGGGTGCCCGTTCAGTAATGCCATATCGTGTTATTTATGTTGCTGGCTTCTTCTGGGCTTCATTTGCAGATACGTCATTAATCTGGAACTTGGCCGCAGTAGCTATCGTTGTAATGACGCTACCTAACTTATTAGGTATTTTCTTACTACGTAAAGAAATGAAAGAAACAGTAGATGACTATTGGGTTAAGTTTAACGACGAGCATAAGAAAGATAATTAATGCCTTTGGTTGTTAAACTTAACACGTAAAAATCGAGTAAAAGCATCTTAGGTAACTAAGGTGCTTTTGTTTGTTTAATACACCTAAGTTTTATTATTTACAGGATTTAAAAATGGCAATTATTAAATGTCCACAGTGTGGTAAGTCAATTTCAGATAAACAGAAGGTATGTCCGCATTGTGAATTGGATATGACCAATTTGACTGAGGAAAAAATCCATAGCCTCAGTAAAATTCGTTCGATTAAGTACAATCAGTCATTACAAACTCATCAGTTTATTGCAATGTTATTGTTCTTAGCTGGATGTTTTTCGTATTACAACATTGAAGATAATACCTCGCCGCAATTTGTAGCGGCACAAGCAAGTATTTTAATTGGCTTTATTTGGTATATTGTAAATAGATTTAGAATAATTTGGGCTAAGCGAAGCCGCAAAAAGTAGTAGAGCAGAATATGAACCTTGATCAAATGTTAGCGGCGGTTACGCCAGAAGTTTATGAAAACCTTAAGTATGCGGTAGAAACAGGTAAATGGCAGAATGGCCAAAAACTCACGGATAAACAGCGCGAAGATTCACTGCAGTTAGTCTTGGCGTATCAAAGTAAAGTGGCTAAATCAAAAGAACATTTTACCGTTGGTGAGAACGGTGAAATGGTTATGAAATCAAAACGCGAACTTAAAAAAGAGTTTCTTTCTGAAATGGATATAGCAAGGTTTGATCAAGATGATATTTAAGCGTTTATTTGCAAAAAAGAAATGGCAAAGCACTAAAATTAGTGATCGTATTAGTGCTGTCAGTGAGTTGGACCGCCTGAATGGCGAACAAAAAAGTATTCTTCATGAGTTAGCATTTAACGACGCTGAAAAATCCGTTCGACGAGCCGCACTTGAAAAACTCAATGACTTTTCTTTATTTTGGCAAGCCGCCAAAAAAGATCCTAATGAAGACGTAAGCCGATTTGCCCTTAAACACATTCGAGATGCACTCGTTGCACCGCAGTCGGAGATCATTGAACAAAAAGAAAAAGTCACCTTCATCAAAGAGTGTAGTAATGCAAAGTTCATAGACGAAATAAAGTTTTTATTGCCGAGTGAAGACTTAGTGGAAGTTGCGTTACAGCGTTTAGATAAACAAGACTTATACATTGAGGCTCTGTTGCAAGGGCGCTTGTCTGCTGAGACTGCAACAGCTGTTGTCGAGTCAGTTAACGATTTGCAAACGTTAAAAAAGCTTCAGAAGAAATTATCTGGTCAATCGCAGATAAAAATAACCAATAAAATTAGTGAAGTAGAGCAACACACAATTGCACTGTCTCAAGCAGAGAAAAAATCTCGATTAGTACTTGCGCAACTTAATGCTTTGAAAGATAAACAAGACTTTGAAGACATATCTCTACAATATCAAAAGTTAAACCAGGATTGGCAAGCGCAGTTACCTTTAGTAAACGAACTAGATAAACATGTAAGTAATGAGCTTAACGCTAAATATGATGCCATTAATAGCAGCCTTAAAGATAAGCTTAGTTTTTTAGAGGTTGCGCATTTAGAGCAAAAAGAGCAACTCGAACAGTTAGAGCAGCAAAAGCAATTAACAGCTGAAATTGAGTCTGAATTAACTCAATTTGAAAATGAACTGAATGACCTAGTTAGTGAAGGCGGAGAGATTAAGCTTGGAATGACTGAAACGTTAGCAGTGCTAGCGGATAAGATAGATAGTGCCAATCTAACCGATAACGAAAATAACAAATTAAGTCAACGTATTGATAAATTACAGCGTGGCTTTATCGATTTGCCTAAAATTAAGTTATTACAAAAAGAGGCAATAGATACAATCGAAAAGATTGAAAGCATTGATCTACCATCGTCACTAGAAACGTTAAATACTATAAAGCCAACCTTTAAAGAGCTAAAAAAGAGCTGGTCCGAATTAGAGCAGTCAATTTCAATAAGTCATGCCGTTACCGAACGATATAACATTGCATCAGCGGCACTCGATAAATCGATAAAAAAACTTGAAGCTGAGCAGAATAAACGTTTTTCTAGTTTTAAACGCAAGCAGTCGGAGTTAATGCAGCTTATTACTGATGGACGTTTTAGAGAGGCTTTTGGATTATTTAATAAATTACAAAAGTGGCATGGTGAGCTCAACGTATATCAACAGACTCAAATTGAAAAACAATGGACTGACAGCAACGTTCAAATAGAACAGTTACGCGACTTAGAGCAGTCAATTGCTGAGCCTAAACGTCAAGAATTACTAGAGCAAATTGAAAAATTAGCGAAACAACCGTTAGTTGACGCTTCAGAACAAGCTCATCGAGTAAAAGTATTGCGAAGTGATTGGTTATCTCTTGGGCGAATAGACCGAGAAGACCCATTAAATCTTCAATTTAACGAATTTTCTGAACAAGCCTTTGCAGTTTGCCGTGCATTTTACTCTGAGTTAGAACAAGAACGTGAACAAGCGTATCAAGCAAAGTTACTTGTTTTGGAGCAATTGGAAACGTTAGCGAACAACCTTGCAAATGAAGAGGTGAGTAGCTGGAAAGAGGTAGAGCTATTAAATGGTAAATTGACAAAGCACTGGTTTGACATAGGGCTTGTTGATAAGTCAAAAGTATCTGAGATAAACGAGCGCTTCACAGTCGCAAGTAAATCCATAAAAGCGAAAATAATCGAACAGCAAAAAATCAATCAAGCTGATAAACAGGCGCTGTTAGATAAGGCAAAACAAATTTCAGATTCTGACACGCCACTTCCAGATAAAGCAAACAAATTGAAACAGTTGCAGTCGGACTGGAAAAAGATTGGTTTTTGTGGCCGTAAAGTTGATGATAAATTGTGGGGTGAGTTTCGTTTAGTTAACAATGCCGTGTTTGACGCACTAGGGGAGCTTCGTAATGCAAACCGAACTCGTTCTACAGAGATTAAAAATGATTTGATAACACAGCTGAATGCCTTCACTGAACAGCTCAAATCATTATCCCAAAATAATGAAGCTAAAGCGCTTGGGCAACAAGTTAAAGAATTGGTTATATCCAAGTTTGAACTTGAAAAAAGTGATTATGAGCGTGTTTTAAAGGTTAAAAACACATTACTAGAAAAGATTGAAGAGACAGAGCAGTCTTTAAGAAAGAACATGCGTTTAAATCAATACGTCATGCTTTTTAATGCATTGGAAGATTTAGCAAGCGGTAAAACGATAGATACTAGTGTATTAAAGCCTTCATGGTCTAATGCGTTAAACGCGAATAGCAAGGTTGACCGCTTAGAAGCAACACTAAAAATGGAAATCATTGCTGAATTAGAAAGCCCTGAATCTGAACTACCTCAACGCCAAGCTGTACAAATGTCTATGATGACAGAAAAGTTAGAGTCAGGAACATCTTATAGTAAAGATGAATTACTTGAAGATTGGTTATCTGCCGGCGCAATATCGAGTGATGATGTAGCCCTGATATCAAGAGTACGTCAAGTATTCTCTATCTAACCCAATCGCTATCAGCGACGAATTGCTTTAAATAACAAGTAGAACAAAGCCGACATAAATGTCGGCTTTTTATTTTGATCTTAAGTTAATAACAACTAGGGTTTGCACGTTACGACAGTCTATTTTGAAGGGGGCTAATTACTACGCTCACCTTTTAAATTAGAGACAAATAACTCCCGCCTTTGCTTGTAACTAAGGTCTTGGCTTAAAAGGTAGTGTAACTTAGTTAAACATGCCTCTAACGTCATATCACCGGCAGAAAGCGCTCCTGCATCTTTTAAAACATGACCAGTTGCATAACCATCCATATTAACTTGTCCTCTAAAACATTGAGTTCTATTAACAATTAATATTTCTCGTTGATGAGCTTGCTTTAATTCATTTATTAAGGCGTTGTCTTGTGGCGCGTTACCTACGCCGTAACTTTGAACAATAAGCGCATTAACAGGTTGTGCTAATACATTTGCAATGACAGTGTGACTTATTCCGGGGTAAAGAGTGACAACACCAATAGGTTGGCCACTAATATTAATCACCTTTAATTGATCTGTTTTATGATGTTCTAATACTTTGCCAGCGCCTAATTGAATTTGAATACCAGCGGTAGCAAGGGCATCAAAATTTGGGCTGTCAAAGGCATTAAAACCGGTAGAGTTTGCTTTAGTTGAGCGGTTACCGCGAAATAACTTATTGTTAAAAAATAAACTTACTTCTGGAATAGGAAAGTGTGCGGCTAGGTACAGAGCATTAAGTAAATTGGTTTGCCCATCGGAGCGAATTTCCGAAAGTGGAATTTGGCTACCTGTAACAATAACGGGCTTACTCAAGTTATCTAACATAAAAGACAAGGCTGACGCGGTATACGCCATGGTGTCAGTACCATGCAAAACAACAAAACCATCGAACTCAGCATAGTGCTCTGCAATATCCTCAGCAATGACTTGCCAATCACTAGGAGACATATTGCTCGAGTCTATAACAGGGCAGTATTCGTTGATCACAAACTCTGGCATCTCGTCGCGAAATAATTCAGGTAATGAATTAACGACATCAGTGATATAGCCTTCTACAGGGATATAACCCTGAGAAGACTTTTTCATACCAATGGTGCCACCAGTGTAGGCAATATAGATTTTCTTTTTCTGCATTATTTTGTTAACGCTTCACACTCTATGCAATAGATATACATATGTTTAGGATCATTAAATTTAAGCCATCCTGTGGCTTCATTCCACATTTGATTTACCAGTGACGAGAATGGATTAGGGCGATTATCATTAACTTGCAGCGTTGGAGTTGGAAGAACGACTTTAGCCATCCCTAAAAACTCCTGAATGATCTTATCAAAGCCAACCACAGGCTCTTGAATTGTGATTACAGAATAGTCTTCGATTCCCGCTAGTTCTGCTGCACCCTTAATAGCATCGTCAAAATAACCAAGCTCATCAACTAAACCTAATTCTTTTGCGGTTTGACCAGACCAAACACGACCTTGGGCAATTTTGTCTACTTCTTTAACTGTCATATCACGCTCTTGCGAAACCAAGTTAAGAAATTGACGATAGCCATTTTCAATGGACAATTGAATGATGTTTTTCATTTCAGACGGTAACTTACGGGCAGAGGAAAGCCCGGCTAACTCAGTGGTACCTACACCGTCGGTGTAGACGCCCAATTTAGCGAGTGTTTCTTCATAGGTAAGAAACATACCAAATATGCCAATAGAGCCTGTGATAGTGCTAGGAGACGCCCATATCTTATCGGTAGACGCTGCAATCCAATAACCACCAGATGCCGCTAGCGTGCTCATTGACGTAACAATAGGTTTACCGGAAGCTTTTATTGCTTCAATTTCATTTCGTATTATTTCAGAAGCAAATGCGCTACCACCAGGGCTGTCAACACGCAACACAATGGCTTTGACAGAGTCATCTAAACGCGCATCTTTTAATAACTTTGCGGTAGAGTGACCACCAATTTCGCCAGGTTTTGCGTTGCCATCGTAAATAGTGCCGCTCGCGACAACAATAGCGACTTTATCTGCGTTAAGGACAGGGAATGTTTGATCTACAAAGTCTAAGTATTTATTTAACGTAATAACATTTACTTTACTCGCATTCAGTTCCTGCTTCATATAAGCATCAAACTCTTGATGCGTCATCACCATATCAATCCATTTATTGGTGAGTGCTAAATCAGAAAAGTCTCCGTCGACAGATTTGAACTTATCGTAAAAAATAGAAAGTTTCTCATCAAAGTGACTTTCATTTAAGTCTCGTTGACTAGCAACGTCTGCTTTATACATGTCCCAAAGTTCATTTAGCCACTGTGAGTTTGCTTCTTTAGCCGCCTCAGACATATCGTCACGAATATAAGGTTCGATGGCTGACTTAAATGTACCGACTCTAAAAATATGAGAATTAACGTTTAGCTTTTCTAACGCTGATTTGTAATAAGTATTGTAACGGCCAAATCCGTCCAAAATAATTGAGCCCATTGGGTGAAGTATTACGGTATCTGCGTGTGAGGCCAAATAATATTGACTTTGAGTAAAGAAGTCCCCGTAAGCAACAACCGGTTTTCCGCTTGTTTCTTTAAAACGTTTAATGGCATTTGCCACTTCTTGTAGCTTGCTTAGACCAGCGTTTTGTAAACCGTGCAAGTCAAGTTTAAGCATAGTTATTTTTTTATCGTTTGCTGCAAAGTCAATGGCGTTTAATATATCTGTTAACAACAGCTCTTTACGTGTGTTTGTCGCACCTAAAGCATCATTCATAAGCTCGGCGTAGGGATCTACTACTGCTTTTTCTTCTACAATATCGCCAACAAGTTTTAACTCTAATACTGAATTATCGGAAAATATAATGGGTTGATCTTTTTTTGAGGAAATGGCGCCAAAGATAATTACGGCTAAAATTATAAATATAATATTAAGAATAGCTTTGCGGGTAAAATTCAAAACGCCCCAGCATGCGCGTATCAAATCGAAAAACCAATTTTTATTGGTAGTAATTTCACTAGACATAAAGTGTCCCAAAGAGAGTTAAAATTCATCTGTTATTGTTGATTAATTATCAAACCTTTACCAGAATTCGAATGTAACAAAATTAAACTATTGATGTCAGACCAGTAGTCAGTTAAAGTTTTGCTTAGTTTAAACAGCTTACGTTGGTTTGCAACATGTCATATCCTCATTTATTTCAACCATTAGACTTAGGTTTCACGCAGTTAAAGAACAGAGTTTTAATGGGCTCAATGCATATTGGTCTTGAAGAAGAAAAAAACGGCTTCAATCGTTTAGCGCAATTTTATAAAGAACGTGCTGAAGGTGGTGTTGGTCTAATCGTTACAGGCGGTATTGCGCCTAACTTTGCGGGCAGAGTAGAGCCAAGAGGTGCTCAGTTAAGTCATTTTTGGCATGTTGGTAAACACAAAAAAATAACCAACGCAGTTCATGAAGCCGACGGCAAAATATGTTTACAAATATTGCACACTGGTCGATATGCATACCATCCGTTTAGCGTCTCTGCTTCTGCTATTAAAGCGCCAATTTCGCCATTTAAGCCAAAAGCACTCAGTGCGCGTGGTATTCGTAAAACAATTAACGATTTTGCTAATTGTGCAAAGTTAGCCCGAAAAGCCGGGTATGACGGCGTCGAGGTGATGGGTTCAGAAGGTTATTTAATTAATCAGTTTATCGCGCCAAAAACTAATAAAAGAACAGACCAATACGGTGGTAGCTTTGAGAACAGAACTCGTATTGCAATTGATATTGTTCGTGCGATAAGAGAACAAGTAGGTGACGACTTTATTATCATTTTCCGTTTATCTATGCTTGATTTGGTTGATAACGGATCGACATTTGAAGAAGTCGTTGCGCTTGCAAAAATGCTAGAAAAAGCAGGTGTTACGTTATTAAACACTGGTATTGGTTGGCATGAGGCTCGAATACCTACCATCGTTACGTCAGTACCTCGTAAAGCTTTTACTTGGATTAGTGAAAAAATCAAAAAAGAAGTATCGATACCGGTAATTACAACAAACCGTATTAACACGCCAGAAATCGCTGAGTCTATTCTAGCAGACGGGCAGGCCGACATGGTGTCAATGGCACGACCTTTATTGGCTGATGAAAACTTTGTTAATAAAGCAAAAGCCGGCCAAGCAGATCGAATAAACACTTGCATAGCCTGTAACCAGGCTTGTTTAGATCATGTATTTAAACGTCAACAAGCAAGTTGTTTAGTTAACCCAAGAGCTGGTTACGAAACCGAGTTGGTTTTCAAAACCGTAGTAAATAAGAAAAAGCTAGCGGTTGTCGGTGCAGGTCCAGCGGGTATGGCATTTTCTTGTTATGCCGCCGAACGAGGCCACGAAGTCCATTTATTTGACCAGGCTAACGAAATTGGTGGCCAGTTCAATATCGCCAAAACGATCCCAGGTAAAGAAGAGTTTTACGAGACGATTCGCTATTTTGAAAATAGAGTAAAAGATACTGGAGTTCATTTACATTTAGGTGAACGTCAATCAGCAGAAGCGTTAGCAAGTCAAGGTTTCGACCAAGTGATTGTTGCGACAGGTATTATTCCTCGTGAATTAGATTTACCGGGTTTTGATGACGAACGTGTTATGAGTTACCTTGACGTACTTCGTGACAAAAAAGAAGTAGGCCATAAAGTTGCGGTAATTGGTGCCGGTGGTATAGGTTTTGATGTTTCGGCCGCATTAACACAGCCTAAATCTCATTCATTAGACTTAGAAGCTTGGTTAGCGTACTGGGGCGTCGACACTGATTATAAAAACCGTGGCGCAATAAAACCAATGAAGGACGATCCACCTGCACGTGAAGTGACTTTAATGCAGCGTAAAACGACAAAGGTTGGTGCAGGACTTGGTAAAACCTCTGGTTGGGTTCATCGTGCCGAATTAAAACGTGCGGGCGTAACTATGTTAAACGGCGTTGAATACCGTTCGTTTTCAGAAAAAGGATTGGAAATAGCCATCGATGGTCAAGTTCAATACCTAGACGTTGATAATGTTATAGTCTGTGCAGGACAATTATCAAACAGTAAGCTAGCGGATGAGTTAAAAGCGTTAGGCCAAAAAGTTGAAATTATTGGTGGTGCATATATAGCTGCAGAACTTGATGCTAAGCGTGCTATACGTCAAGGTGCAGAGCTGGCTTCAAAAATTTAATATGAATAATCAAGATGTTACTATTTGTTTAACAAACCCGAAAAGCCCCAGTAATGTTGGGGCGATTCTTAGAGCAGCAGGCTGTTATAATATTCCTGCTTTGCTTTACACGGGAAATCGTTATAACAAAGCAAAAAAACACGCGACAGATACTCAAAATGTTGGCAATGAAATTTCTGTCACTCATGTCGAGTCATTTTTAGAATCAAAACCCGATGATGTAAAGTTAGTTTGTATTGATTTTGTAGAAGGTGCAGTACCGCTGCCAGTTTTTGAGCATCCAGAAAAAGCGTTCTACGTCTTTGGGCCAGAAGATGGGTCATTAAAACAGGACATTGTCGATCAGGCTGATTTTGTTGTTTACATGCCTACTAACGGAAGCTTAAATCTGGCTGCAGCTGCAAATGTTGTGCTTTATGATAGGGCCGCAAAAGCGTTTTCAGGGCATGATGATGACTTGATCAGAAAAAGTCGTGATGTGAATAACCGCTTAAAAGTGCCTGCTTAATTAAAGCAGGCGTTTTAATATCCGGTCTATTTGCGTCATACGTATTTTATTGAGTAATTTTTGTGGCTTTATTGGATAGTCTTTTATGCTATCTAACTGTTTATAATTTTCAACAACGTTAGTATGTTGATAAATCATATCTATCTCTTTTTGAACCATAGGCATTAGCTTTTTGTTCGGATCATCAATTAATAAGCCGTTTTCCAAGTCTAACGTCCATGCTCTTGGGTTTATATTGCTGCCTGTAATGAGATGATAACGAGAGTCGATTATCATGCCTTTTAAGTGGTAGCTATTTTGTTCATGTTTCCATAGCCGAACAACAAGTTGGCCATTATCAATATACTTTTTCCAACGTTTCGCAAACCGCACTAATAAAATTTCATAGACGTAAGGCACGATACCAATAGTCGTAAACTTTTCTGGGTCATGAATAAAAAAGTCGTTTGCAGTTTTGTCACCTACGGTAATCTCTATTTTAACGCCTCGTTTTAGGGCTTTTGCTACATCACGAGTTAAAACTTTAGGTAAGTTAAAGTAGGGCGTAAACATCACAACGGTTTGTTCACTTTTTTGAATTAACTTTCGAATTTTGTTGTTAAGATTATTATGCTTTTTACCAAAGCCAACAAGTGGCTCAACGAGCAGTTCACTCGCGTTTGTTGTCGGTGAAGATATTTTATATTCACTATTTGTAAGATAATGTCTTAACTGCAGAATAAGTTTTTTTAAATCCGGCAGTATTGGGAATTCACCTTTATTTAAGCGAGGTGCTAAGTCTGAATGAACAAAAACTTGATTTAAATACTTAACAAAACTATCGGCTAATACTGTGCTATTAAATAAGTAATATCGGTCTAAGCGATACTTATCCTTTTGGTGCAAGTAAATATCATTGATACTTGCACCGGTAAAAAATAAACAGTCGTCAAAGACCATGCCTTTGAGGTGCAAAACGCCAAATAGCTCTTTATTTTTAACTGCAACACCAAAGATCTTAACTTCACAACCAAATTCTTTTGCTTTATTTAAATAAAAAGCTCTATTGCCTTCTTGATCTTTTGCACCAATTAACCCTCGACGAGCTCGGTGTGCATCAACAAAAATTTTAATATCAAGTTCAGGAGAAATTTGTTTGGCATGATAAAGCGCATCAAGTATTTCTCTTCCAGCCTCATCGTCCTGTAAATATAAAGCCGTAATATATATACGGTTTTTAGCTAACTTAATATATTCAACTAAGCGCGTTTTATATTCTTTTGCTGAGTATAATATCTCCAACTCATTGGCATTCATTGCCACGGAGTTATTCAAATCAATCAGTTCTGAGTATGTCATATAGAAGTACCGAGCAAATAACTAAAGTCGTGATTTGACTCAACAGTTACTTTATTACCTGCTTTAAATTCATAAGCTTGTTTGTCACCAAGTAAGGTTAATTTGCCATTTGCTAACAGCAAAGCGCTACCTTCTTGAATACCAACAACCGTAGTTTTAGGGTTGAGCACCATAAATTCTTGTAAACGCATTTCGCGGGTTTCGCCATTGTGGCCTGGAGCTTGATAATCGGTGTAGTGCGGATTTATTTGAAACGGTAAAATATTAAGCGCATCAAAAGATTTAGGCTCAACAATTGGCATATCGTTAGTTGTTCTGATACTTGCACCGGCAATATTCGAGCCTGCACTCCAACCGATATAGGCAGTGCCGCTATCTATTTGTTGTTGTAGCTCCAAGATCAAATCGCGCTGGTATAAACGGTCAAGTAACGCAAAAGTATTGCCTCCACCAACTAGAACAATGTCGCTATTTCTAATTGCAGCTTTCTCGTCGTTATATTGATGTATCGAAGTCAATTCAATGGATAAGCTAGTTAACGCTCTCTTTACCATTTCAAAGTAGTCATCATAAGAAACAGATACGCCGGCATAAGGAATAAATAGAATTTTTGGCGTTGAAGAGCACGGCAAGTGAGATAAAAACTGTTCAATTAACGGGATAGCATGTTCGAGGTAACCCGTATTACCTTCTCGAGAGGCACTTAAGAGCAGGGCGTTTGTCATTGTAAAATTCCAATTCGCTGCAGCAGATTTTTTAACTTTGTGGGATCGATAGGTTTCGACAAAAAGCCTTTGGCCCCCATTTCCCAGGTAACTTGTACATTATCTACTGAGTTATAAGATGAACACATAACGACAGGAACGTCGATGTTTTCTACATTAATTCTGTCTAATACTTTTTTGCCATTAATATCGGGCAGTTCAATATCTAAAATAACTAGGTCGAATGTTTGTTCTTTAAGTACGTCAATGGCTGCGCCACCGGTTGAAACGCAAATAACAGAGCTAAAGCCTAAATCGGACAATAGCTCTTTAAACAAGACCAAAATATCATCGGCATCATCAATGACTAAGATACTTTTCGACATAGGTTTCTATTAATCGTTCGCCAGTGCGAAAGTATATGCGGTGTGAAAAGCGCTTTCTTGAAATTGACGAAGCTCTAAGTCTTTCATTGTATATTCAAGAGGATTACGCTTTAACGTTTCTTTAATATCTTTGTTGTTAACCATTGCAACTTTTACGTCATCAATTAACTGGATTGCAGCTTCCATTTTGAAGCTATTCGCACTGCCAGAAAATTTACCACGCATAGGACGCTGTTTAATAGCAATAGTGTCGACTTTGTAATCTTCTACCATCTTTTTAAAAATGGAATAAAACGCACGAATGCCGTCAGCGTTTTCGGCATCACGCAGTTCAATACCTCTAGTACGAGTTTCTTTTACGTTAAACATGCCGCCTTCACTGTTCATTAATACAAAAACAGCTTCTTTATTATTAAGTTCTACGCCTAATAAGTTCATTTTTACCCTTTATAAATCTTAAATTCGCATCAAAAGATGCGAATATGGATTAGTAATTTGCGGTGCCTGGTGCACGTGGGAAAGCAATAACGTCACGAACGTTTTGCATACCAGTTACATAAGCGACTAAACGCTCGAATCCTAGACCAAATCCAGCATGAGGAACGGTGCCGTAACGACGTAAATCGCGATACCAGCTATAGTCTTCTTTGCTTAAGCCCATTTCTTCTAATCGAGCATCAAATACATCTAAACGCTCTTCACGTTGAGAACCACCAATAATTTCGCCAATTCCTGGTGCCAATACGTCCATTGCCGCTACTGTTTTACCGTCGTCATTTTGACGCATATAAAACGCTTTAATATCGCGCGGATAGTTTTGCATAATAATTGGTGCACCTACATGCTCTTCAGCTAAGTAGCGCTCATGTTCAGAAGATAAGTCGATACCCCATTTAACTGGGAATTCAAACTTCTTACCAGAGTTAAGTAGAATATCGATTGCATCTGTGTAATCCATGCGTACAAAGCTAGAATCAACCACTTGCTGAAGTCGAGTAATTGCTGTTTTTTCAACGCGCTGCTCAAAAAACTTCATGTCGTCTGGTAATTCTTTTAATACCGCGTTAAATACGTATTTTAGTAGATCTTCTGATAATTGTGCGATGTCATTTAAATCGGCAAACGCGACTTCTGGTTCAATCATCCAAAATTCAGCCAAATGGCGGCTAGTATTTGAATTTTCAGCACGGAAGGTTGGGCCAAACGTATATATTTTGCTTAGCGCACAAGCGTAAGTTTCACCGTTTAGCTGACCAGATACAGTTAAGTATGCTTCTTTACCAAAAAAGTCTTGGCTGTAGTCTACTTTTCCTTCATCCGTCATTGGCGTATTAACCATGTCTAGCGTCGAAACGCGGAACATTTCTCCTGCGCCTTCGCAGTCTGATGCCGTTATAATTGGAGTACTAACCCAGTAATAACCTTGTTCGTGGAAAAAGCGATGAATTGCCTGTGATAAACAGTTACGAACACGGGCTACAGCACCAATAATGTTAGTACGAGGGCGAAGGTGAGCATGCTCTCTAAGATATTCAATTGAATGACGTTTAGCAGCCATTGGGTATGTATCTGGATTTTCTACCCAGCCAATTATCTCTACTGAGTCTGCTTGAATTTCAACAGCTTGGCCTTGACCTTCAGACTGAACCAACTTGCCCGTTACAGAAACAGAGCAACTAGTTGTTAATTTAGTGATATCATCGTAATTCGCTAAATCACTTGGCACTACAGCTTGAATCGGATCAAAACAAGAACCGTCGTGAACGGCTAAAAATGAAATGCCAGCTTTAGAGTCACGTTTCGTGCGTATCCAGCCTTTTACTGTTACGATTTCACCAGCGCTTAGTTCGCCAGCTAATAAAGATTTTACTGAGTTATGTGCCATGTTTATTCGGTCTTTTCTTTAAATCGGGTTAAAAATAAATAGGGTGTAATCTTACTTAGTTGTCATTCAGATACAAGTGATATTAGAGTATGGTTTACAGTTAATTAGTTAATTGTTTTATAATGGTTGTTATTTCGTCAATTTGGAGCAGTACGAAATGTGGAATGGGATCGAAAGGCGAAAAGGACCAGACCTTTTTAGTCAAATTATAAATGCGCTAAATGTGTTGTCTTGGCTCGTATTTGTCATCGCATTAGCGTTATTTCATTATGCGCGCCCAGAACTAAATAATATAATTTTAGAGTTCCACAAAATTCCAATTCGAGAGTATTGGTTGGGAACGTTAAAAGACTATTTATATTTGAGTCTATATATTAGTGTGACATTCAGTGCCGTATCTTTAATCGGCAATCAAATTCGCAACAAACGTAAAACCGATTATCAAAAGTATAACCTAATGTTTCTAATGGTCGTTCTATTGGCGTTTATCGGAGTGATTAGTGTCTAATAAAGTATTTATTATTAGGGGGTTACCAGGCGCCGGGAAGTCTAATTACGTGACACTGTTGACGGCTAATTTATCACCAAGTGACTACGCAATTCATAGTACCGATCATTATTTTTACAGCGAAGGTACCTATGTGTTTAATCCTCGCCAATTAGATCAGTTTCACCAACAAAACCAAGCTGCGTTTGGTAAGTCCTTACAAAAAAAGGTACCACTGGTGATTTGTGACAATACCAACATTGAGGCTTGGCAAATCGACAATTACGTAACATTAGCTAAAAAATATAACTACGAAATAGAAGTTGTATCGATTGGCTTTTTTAAAAGCCCGCAACATCAAACATTATACGCTAGTCGAAATAATCATAATGTAGAGTTAGGTGTCATTCAATCAATGGCGAAGAAGTCACAGCGATTTCACTATCAACAGCATCTTTTGTAGCAATTCGGTTAGCTCTAGTTCAGATATGATATACGGCGGCATTACATAAATTAGTTTGCCAAACGGTCTTACCCAAATACCTTTATCTACAAACTGTTTCTGTATGCTTGCAACATCAACCGCTTCCTTCATTTCAATAACTCCAATGGCTCCAAAAACACGAACCTCAGTAACGCGTTCCAGTTTATTTGCCGAGTTAAGTTCCTGATTTAATATTCTATTTATGTTTTTTACTTGGTTTTCCCATGATCCAGCTTTTAATAATTCCATACTGGCATTTGCCGCTGCACAAGCTAGTGGATTACCCATAAAAGTAGGGCCATGCATTAGCACACCAGCACGACTATTACTGAGTGTGATGGCAACTTCATCAGTACAAATTGCGGCCGCCAATGTCATATACCCACCTGTGATGGCCTTGCCGACACATAATATATCTGGCGTAATGTTAGCATGCTCACATGCAAACATTTTTCCCGTCCTTCCAAAACCAGTGGCAATTTCATCTGCGATAAGTAATACGCCGTACTTCTCACATAGCTTTTTTGCGCCGCTTAAATAGTCAGGGTGGTAAAATCGCATTCCGCCTGCACCTTGCACGATGGGCTCTAGAATTAGCGCTGCAACCGTGTCGCTACGACACTCTAAGACGTCAGCCAATTCAGCAAGTTCATTATGCTGAAATGGATCGGTAGGCTTACTTGTAGGAGAGTCAATAAAGTAGTTTTGTGGCATCATGCCAGAATATAAGCTGTGCATTGAATTAAGTGGATCGCAGACTGACATAGCGCCAAAAGTATCGCCATGATAGCCATGTTTTAAAGCAATAAATCGATTTCTGCCAATATGACCTTTGCCCAACTGATATTGAATGGCCATTTTTAATGCCACTTCGATAGATACTGAGCCACTATCCGCTAAAAAAACTTTATTTAGACCATCCGGTGTAAGCTCAACCAAATGCTTTGCTAAATTCACAGCAGGTTCATGCGTCAACCCACCGAACATAACATGGCTCATTTGATTTAGTTGACTCGATATCGCTTCATTTATGTGTTGATTATTATAACCATGAATTACAGACCACCATGAAGACATGCCATCAATAAGCCTAGTGCCATCCTCTAACTCAATATAAACACCATCTGCAGATTTTACTGGATAGCAGGGTAACGGGTTTGTCATCGATGTATATGGATGCCAAATGTGTTTTTTATCGAAATCAATATCTATAGTGGTATGAGTAGTTGTCTTTTTGTTCATAAAGTGTTCACTAGTAAACTTTTGGTGAAGGGCTAAATTGACAAGGTGTGGCGGCAGGATAGACTATCGAGCATATTAAAAACAATAAAAATATTACTTACCTTAGTAAAGGCGCACTATGACTACGCAAATTCGACACGATTGGACCCATCAAGAAGTAAAAGCACTTTTTGATATGCCATTTAACGACCTAATGTTCAAAGCTCAACTGGTCCATCGCGAGCACTTCGATCCTAATTACGTGCAAGTAAGTACCTTGTTATCGATAAAAACAGGTGCTTGTCCTGAAGATTGTAAGTACTGCCCGCAAAGCGCTAGATACTCTACAGGCCTTGAAAAAGAACGCTTGATGGAAGTCGAAAAAGTACTTCAACGAGCCAAGGAAGCAAAAGAAATTGGCTCTACGCGTTTCTGTATGGGCGCAGCATGGCGTAATCCTAAAGATAGAGATATGCCTTACGTTATAGAAATGATCAAGGGTGTAAAAGAGCTTGGTTTAGAAACCTGTATGACGTTGGGAATGTTAAGCAAAGAGCAGGCATTAGCATTAAAAGAAGCTGGTTTAGATTACTACAACCATAACTTAGATACGTCTCCAGAATACTACGGGGACATTATTACTACACGAACTTATGAGGACAGACTTAGTACGTTAGATAACGTACGTTCAGCGGGCATGAATGTTTGTTCTGGTGGCATAGTAGGGTTAGGTGAAAGTGCGAAAGACAGGCATGGCTTGTTAATTGCCTTAGCAAACTTACCGCATCATCCTGAAAGTGTGCCTATTAATATGTTAGTTAAAGTAAAAGGGACTCCGCTTGATAATGTGGACGACTTGGATTCCTTTGAATTTATAAGAACTATCGCGGTTGCGCGAATATTGATGCCGAAGTCATTTGTACGTCTATCGGCTGGACGCGAAGGCATGAATGAGCAGATGCAGGCTATGTGTTTTATGGCGGGTGCTAATTCAATCTTTTATGGATGTAAGCTACTAACTACTTCAAATCCAGATGAACACTTTGATAAAAAACTGTTCGCTAAATTAGGTGTGAACTCTGAACAGACTAAAGATTACTCTGATGACACAAAAGAAGCAGCATTACTTGAGCAACTAAAAGAACAAAATGCACCCGAAAAAGAGCTGTTTTTTGAAGCGCAGTAAGTCATGACTGCGTTTAGTAATTTTATAGCTGAAGAGTTAAAGAAGCGCGATGAACATAGTTTGTTGCGTTCTCGTCGTGCGTTTGAATATGTATCGTCAACAGAGTTAGTTTACAACGGAAATCATTACCGCAATTACTCAAGCAATGATTATCTAGGTTTAGCTTCATCGTTTTGCTTAACTGAATTTAATAAGTGGCAAGACACTAGACTTGGGATAACCGGCAACAATTGCAGTAGCGGTTCAATGGCAAGTCCACTTGTAACCGGTTTTTCTTATCAACATAAAGCGTTGATTGACGACTTACTGAACTATGTTGACGCACCGGATGACTATAGTGCGGTTTTATTTAGCTCTGGTTATGCAGCAAATAATGGTGTTATTAATGCGCTATTTAAAGATAAAGATAACTCAAGCCAATTGTTTCAAGACAAGTTAAATCATGCCTCGTTGATCGATGCAGGCACTAAACTTCAAGCGGCCGGGCATTTAACGCAAAAACGTTTTAATCATAATAATGTTGAACATCTAACAAAATTATTAAACACAAAAAGTGGTCCACTACAAAAGCGACTGTTAGCAACGGAAGGCGTATTTAGTATGGATGGCGATAGGTCGCCACTTATTGAAATTTCAAAAATTGCTCGTCAAACCAATACGCTACTAATGGTCGATGATGCACATGGCTTTGGTATTAGTAGACATTCATTACATACGTCCGGTATTACCTTGTCTGACGTTGACATTTATGTTGTCACTTTTGGTAAAAGTTTGGGGGCACAAGGGGCTGCGGTTATTGCTAAAAATGATATTTGCCAATATCTAGAGAACTTTTGTAAGGACTATATTTATTCCACGCATTTGTCACCTCTGCAATGTGCCGCAGTACAGTTTAATCTCCATAAGTTAAATGATGCAGACCGGCAACAAAAGCTACAACAAAATATTAAACTATTTAAAAACCTAGCGGCAAAATATGGCTTGCCAGTGCTCGATTCTGACACCGCAATTCAACCTATAGTTGTTGGTGATGAAGAGCATGCACTGAAAATGACTGAGCAACTGAAACAGCATGGTATTTGGTTAACGGCGATACGAACACCAACGGTTGCTAAAGGAAAATCAAGGTTACGCGTGACCATAACGTCTGATCATAAGTCTAATGATATTAGTGGTTTAGTTGATTGTTTGGTTAAGGTGTTTAGTTTACCAAAAACAAGCACTGGTGAGGTTGGGCATAGTGATTAGTACAAATATCGAAAGTAAATTTTCTACAATATCAACACAAAAAGTTGCATTTCACTTTGGCAATTCAGCGTTAACATATAGAAACAAAGCGCAGCTGCAACTTGAAACAGGTAAGCTATTAATTAACGCATTGCAGGAAAAATTGTGCGCAAATATTGACACTAAAAGCGATGCTGACGGAATGAAATGGGGACTTGATCTTGGTTGCGGTCCAGGGTTATTTCAGCCCCAATTAGATGTTTTACCTGGTGAGTTAATTAGCCTAGATTTGAGTAACTCTATGTTAAATACTAACCCAGCGGTAAATAATAAGGTTTGTGGCGACAGCCACTCTTTACCGCTTCAAACAAGCAGTATTGACTGGGTATTCTCGAATTTGATGGTGCAATGGTGTGATTTTAATACGGTAATTACTGAAGTTGATAGAGTATTGAAGCCTGGTGGTACCGCCGTCATTAGTACTTTATTGCCGGGTAGTCTTTATGAGCTAGAAGCAGCATGGGCGCTTGTGGATAGTGACAGGCATATTCACCAATATCAGAATTCGAACGCTATTGAACAATCCCTATCAGATTTGGATTCTTCTAGTATTCAATGTAGCCAACATAAATTGGTTTATTGGTATTCAGATGCTTTGTCTTTAGCAAAGGAATTAAAGTCTTTGGGCGCGAACCTAGTAAATAATCGCAACCAGAAAGGTCTAATTGGTAAAAGAAAATGGCAGCTAATGGAACATCATTACAGAGACCTATTTGCCAATAAAGATACAAATTTGGTGCCAGCCACATACCGCGTAAAGACGGTTGTTATAAATAAGTGATCAACTTATTGCGAGAGGGTTTAGATGAGTCAATTAGATAAGAAAGTCCAAAACTTAACAGAATATCCGGCAATTTTTATAACGGGTACCGATACAGAAATAGGTAAAACGTATTGCACCTCTTTACTACTTAGACACATGAATTCGCTTGGTATTGATGTAAATCCATTTAAACCGATATCTGCAGGCGTTGAGAGTCATTTGTTAGATGGAGATGGAACTGAGTTAAATGAAGATGCCTATAGATTATGGCAGGCGAGCAATAAGCGATATTCGTTAAATGAAATTAATCCTATTGTATTTAAACAGCCAATAGCACCGCATATTGCAGCCGAGATCGAACAACGACCATTATCGTTTCAACAATTAGATGAACTGTTACCTAAAGCATTATCTTTGGCTGAATTAACCTTAATTGAAGGTGCGGGCGGGTGGCATTTACCGTTAAATAATCAACAACTATTGTCCGATTGGGTAGCGGCCAAACGACTCCCTGTAATTTTAGTCGTGGGAATTCGATTAGGGTGCCTTAATCACGCACTTTTAACCGCACAAGCTATTAAAGCATCGGGATGCCAGTTAGTTGGTTGGATTGCTAATTTTGTAGAAGGGAAAGGTGATGTGCATCTTAAAAATACACAATACCTGACCCAAAAACTTAATGACGTGTATGGCATAGAATGCTTGTTCGAGGTAGATAAAAACCAAACAAAGCTAATCTGAATCATTTGGTTTGTGTTCTTCGCGTTCTTTGAGCTTAGCCTTTGCTTGATCAATTGGATCTTGATTAATATTTTTCATCGACATTTTAGCAGAGTATTTTAGTAGCATAATATTACTAACAATGACGCCAAGCACAACGATGATAATAAAGAAGGCTGTCCAGTTCATTAACTTGGCTCCACTATGTTAAATACGTATTGTTGTAATATGGTGTCAAAGTGTTCAGAGATAATATCAGTGCCTTGGACCTTGTGATCATTCAAAATTTTGAAAAACTCATCTTTTGTAAGATTTTTGATTGTTGATTCGTACTGTGAAGCAATTTTAATGTGAGATAAATGCCAAGGCTCTGATGCAACTCCGCCTTGGTATACGGCATAAGGTTTAAAAAAACCAAATCTCTTTGCGTTGTTATCAAGCCAATCAGATAACCCTGAAAACGGTCCACCCGATTGATACTCATGTGATTCAAGTTGCAACTGGTACTCTGGTGCTATTGTTGACGCATCATAATAGTCAAAATCACTGCCCCAATGATGTCGACTAAGCCCAGGTAATGCCGAGAATGTAAGTATAGACGCAAGTTTATCAAAGCCGAACTTACTTTCTATATCAATGACCTTTCCATTTAAAGCTTGGACAGGGCGCTGACCGGTAAATTTATTATTCCATATCATAGACTGGCGGTTAAAATCGCGATAACCAGATGCGACTTGTAAATTATAACCGGCCTCATTAGCACTAGCGATTAATGCTCGGTAATCGGCCTCAATCGCTTTGTGAAGACGCTGATTGTTGTCCAAATTGTTTTTTAAAACAAATAGGTGGCTATCATCTAAGCCAAGCGCCTGCTTAATCACAACAAACAGCCAACCAAGGTGTTGTAATACATATCAGTAAGTAACTCTAAGTCAGTGATCTTAACGCATTCATTTACTTTATGGATGGTAGCGTTGCATGGCCCAAGTTCAATCACTTGCGCACCCGTTGGTGCAATAAAGCGACCATCTGATGTTCCACCTGAAGTTGATAACACAGCGGGCTTTCCGACAACTTTAGTTATAGCGGTATTAACACTATCTAAAAGTGTACCTTCATCAGTTAAAAATGGTTGGCCATTGTGAATCCAATCCAACTGATATTCAAAGTTATGCTTTGAAAGTATTTGTTCTACTTGTTCAATTAACTGGTGGTCAGTAACTTCCGTTGAATATCTGAAGTTAAACTGTAATGTCATTTCGCCTGGAATAACATTACCGGCGCCAGTGCCGCCATTAATGTTAGATATTTGCATCGATGTTGGAGGGAAAAACTCGTTTCCGGCGTCCCAAGTTGCTGCACTCAACTCAGCGACAAACGCTGCTGAGGTATGAATAGGATTTTCAGCCAAGTGTGGATAGGCCACATGACCTTGTGTTCCTTTAACGGTTAACGTACCTGTTAATGAGCCACGACGGCCATTTTTCACAATATCGCCAACTTCATTGGTACTCGATGGCTCACCAACAATGCAATAATTTATTTTTTCATTACGCGCTTCAAGTACGTCAATAACCCGAGTTGTACCGTTGATAAAAGGGCCTTCTTCATCACTAGTAATTAAAAATGCAATACTGCCTTTGTGGTTTGGGTAATCATTAATAAAGCGCTTAGTGGCAATGACCATAGCAGCCAAACTGCCTTTCATGTCAGCAGCGCCTCGACCATGCAGATAGCCATTTAATTCTGTTGGTTCGAACGGTGGAGTTTGCCAGTGCTTTACATCTCCAGTTGGCACCACATCTGTGTGTCCAGCAAAACAAAATACGGGTGACTCTGAGCCTTTACGTGCCCACATATTTTCTGTATCAACGAAAAACATCGATTCAATATCAAATCCTAATGGCGCTAAATAACTAGCCATAAGTGCCTGACAACCTTCATCATGCGGGGTTACTGACGGTCGTGAAATTAATTCCTTTGCCAATGTAATAGTTTCATGTTCATGACTCATTAGTCTACTTCCCAAACACTTTTTGGTATTGCTGTTCTTTAAAGCCGATATGATATGAACCGTCGCTAGCAATTAGAATAGGGCGTTTGATCATCGCTGGTTGCAATAACATTTGTTCAACAGCCACTTCCTTTGACAAGTTGTTTTTTAAAGCATCATCCAATTGGCGATAGGTAGTGCCTCGTTTGTTTAAGACGACTTCCCAATCTAAATGCTCCACCACCTCTTTTAACCAAGCTTCGTCAATGCCATCAACCCGATAATCATGAAAAACATAGTCAATATCGTTTGTGTCTAACCATTTCTTGGCTTTTTTTATCGTGTCGCAGTTTTTTATACCGTATAACGTAATTGAATTCATATTTTTGACTACTTAATATGTTTTGGAAGTGCAACCAAACTAAAAATGGTGTCTTGATTCACTTCGACCGTTTTATGAGGAACTTGAATGCGTCCAAAAGGCGCGCTATCAAGGATTAGAAATTGCAATGTAATTGGTTTTAGGTGTTGCTGTATTTTGTATAAATCCAAATTTAAAATCGGCTGACCTGACGCTACACTGTCGCCTTTTTTAACGATACAACCAATGCCTAATCCCATTTGTGCTGTATAGCTTGATGGTAACTGTATTAAAAATTTCAATTTATTTTTGGCTTGAATGATGACTCTCGCATGGCTAGGTTGAATATCAACTACAGTTCCATTTACCGGAGACACAACATGATGGCTAGTTAAATAAATATCCACTCCTTCACCCAAGGCTAATAGCGCTGGATCGGAGATTATCTCTACTTTGCCAGAGGCCGGTGCAAGGATTTTTATGCCTTTTACCTTTTCAGGACTGGCGTTGCGCGTAATTGAGTTGAACCTACTATGTGACATAAGTATTCCGTGTAATGACGATATTAGTCGGTTAATACTTTATAACCATTTTTACGCAGAGCGGTAACGGCATCGCCCATATGTAACGCCTTTACTAGAATATAGTCAGTTTCAAAGGTAGAGACTGCAAAAATACTAATATTGGCGCTAGCTAATACACCGGAAATGTTGGATAAAATTCCCGTTAATGAAAATCCCAGTGGACCTAACACTTCTAATGCTTGCCAGCCGGGCTCAGTTTCTTCGCTTTCTAATTCAATATCTGAAAGGCATACAATAGAAACTTCATCGGTTGTTTTGCCAATAAAAAACAATTCTGATTGCAATACTTCCGATGGTATAGCCTGCTCTGGGGGGAGGCTATGAATGGAGAGTTGCGAGTCGAGTAGTTGAAGCGTTTGTTTTGGCATGGTAAGTCAAATCTCTTTATACAAATTAGCTAACAAGTTTTCAATTATGATACTACTACGAAATTTTCTAAAGATCAGTTACTTAAACATATGTTACTCACAATATCTGTGGATAAGTATGTTGGTTACTCGGTGTAACTCTCTTTAGCCCTTGAATTATAAGCACTTCATCAAATGGTTTAAAAAAGAATCAGTGCTTAATAATTAGTAAAGTGATCCTAAACTTGCGACGCCTGGATCGCAGTTAAAGCAATTGTATAGACGATATCATCAACTAAAGCGCCCCTTGAAAGATCATTAACGGGTTTTCTCATCCCTTGTAACATAGGCCCAATACTGACTACATCGGCACTTCGCTGGACAGCTTTATAAGTCGTATTACCGGTATTTAAATCTGGAAATATAAATACCGTCGCTTGACCTGCTACAGGACTGTTGGGGGCTTTTTTCCGAGCAACATTTTCCATAACCGCGGCGTCGTATTGCAAAGGACCATCAATGATCAAATCTGGACGTTTTTGCTTAGCTATTTGAGTAGCCTGTCTAACTTTATCAACATCTGCACCAGTGCCAGACGTGCCAGTGGAATAACTGATCATCGCCACTTTAGGCTCAATGCCAAACGCTTGTGCTGAGTCAGCAGATTGAATTGCAATATCCGCTAATTGCTCGGCGTTTGGATCTGGATTAATTGCGCAATCACCGTAAACCAAAACTTGGTCAGGCAAAAGCATAAAAAACACTGAAGAAACCAAGCTAGCGCCTTCTGCAGTTTTGATTAATTGCAGTGGTGGCCGGATTGTATTAGCTGTGGTATTTACCGCTCCAGAAACAAGGCCATCTACTTCATCTTGTGCCAACATTATGGTGCCAAGAACGACATTATCTTCAAGTTGCTCTTCAGCAACAACTTCAGTAAGTCCCTTGTGTTTTCTAAGCTCAACCATAGGAGCTATATAACGATGACGAATTTTTTCAGGATTCTTTATGATGACATTATCGTTTAGCTCAACCCCTTGTTGTTCTGCCACCAGCATTATTTCTTCTGGGTCGCCAAGCAATACACATTTTGCTATTCCGCGTTTACCGCAAATGGCTGCAGCTTTAATAGTTCGCGGCTCATTGCCTTCAGGCAGTACAATAGTCTTGTTTGCTTTTCTCGCTTTATCGGTAAGGTTATAACGAAAAGCAGCGGGGGATAGTTTTCTTACCTTTGCGACGTTTTTCGTTAAACTTGTTATCCATTCATCGCTAATGTGACTTGCGGTGTGGTCTTTAACTCGTTCTATGCGTTGCTCGTCATCAACAGGAACCTCCATGTTGAATCGTTGTAGCAATAATGCCGTATCCCACGTATCACTCTTAGTTGATAACACAGGCAAACCTTTCTCGAAGGCCTGTTTACACAACTCTAATATAGAAGGTTCTGGTTGAAACCCACCAGTGAGCAGGATGGCGCCTAGTTTTGTACCATTCATTGCGGAGAGGGAAGCGGCAACAAGTACATCAGATCGGTCACCTGGAGTAACTAGCAGCACACCAGGTCGAACTCGACCAAGAATGTTTCCTACTGTTCTTGCACACACAGTAATTGATCTAAGGCGGCGGAACTCTAGGTCACCTTCATTAATTACTTTAGCTTCTAAATATTCGGCTAGGTCTTTAACTCTAGGTGCTATTAAGTCTGAATTCCAAGGTACGCAACCAAGTAGGCTAAAATTTTTATTGAAAATAGATAGCTTTCGGTAACTGGTAGACTCATCAATAAACTCACTTTCAACTAATACTTCAGAAAAGTCGTTTGCTAAGTTTCCTTTCAGGTCGCGAGGTGCATTTATCTTGTTAAAAATGGCGCCAATGACATGTTCGTTTTTAAATCCACCATAATTATTGGCTGCAATTTCGAGTTGATCTTCGAGTGCGGTAATTGATGTATTGCCCGGTGCAATAACAAACACAACATCAGCACCGAGTGCAGTAGCAATTTGTCGATTTATTTTATTGACATAGGCTTGATCTTTAGTCGGTACCAAACCTTCTATAATTACTGCTTCATCTTCTTTTATATGAGACTCAAAACGTTCGACAATTTCTTCTAGTAAGATATCGACATTATCGTCGCCAATGAGCGTTTCAGCGTAGTGCAGTGAAAAAGGCTCTGGGGGATCAATGTGGCTTAAGTTTCGAAGTATTTGCGTTGTTTTTTCAGGACCTTTATCGCCACTTATTGGCTGTGATATTGGCTTGAAAAAATTCATTTTTACCGCTTTGTTCTCAAGAGCTCTAAATAAACCTAAAGTTACTGAAGTAAGTCCAACCCCGGAGCCGACCGGCACTAACATAATTCTATGAGCCATTATTTTTCCTCCTTTGTTAAGCGCGCAGCGTCCTGTGCAATTACCCATTCTTCATTCGTTGGTATAACAATAATAGGAGTTCTGGATGTAGAGTCGTGGATAGCACCAGCCTGTCCAAATCGAGCTTGTTGGTTTTTACTTTCATCGATAGTTAAACCTAGTAGAGATAGATGCTTAACGATTCTATTTCGAATGTAACTTGAGTTTTCACCGATACCACCTGTGAAAACAACGGCATCTAAATGAGTGAGAGCACAAGTGTAGCTTGCAATATACTTGGCAACACGATAACTAAAAACCTCAAGAGTTAACTGTGCCGCTTGTCGTTTGTCGTTGTCAGCATCGTTTAACGCGTCTTCAAGAGTTCGACAGTCGTTGGACAACTGGCTTAAACCTAACATACCACTTTGCTTATTTAATAAATCATCAATTTGAGAAGCGTCGTAATTGTATTGCTTCATAAGGTGAATAATCACACCGGGATCGATATCACCACTTCGGGTACCCATCATTAAACCTTCTAATGGTGTCATTCCCAGCGATGTGTCCATGCTTTTACCGTCGTTAACTGCGCAGACTGAACAACCATTGCCTAGGTGTACGGTAATTACAGACGTATCTTTTGTTGATTTATCTAACCATTCTGCCGCTTTTTGACTAACAAAATAGTGGCTAGTGCCATGAAAGCCATAACGGCGAATACCTTTGTCTTTGTAGAGGTTTTTGTCTATACCGTACATGAATGCCTTAGCTGGCATAGTTTGGTGAAATGCAGTGTCAAACACAGCTACTTGCGGTACACCTGGAAACGCCACTTGGGCAGCCTTAATACCAATTAAATTGGCGGGATTATGTAATGGTGCAAGGGCAGATACGGCTTCTATAGCGAAAATAACGTCATCATCGATAATAGCAGACTCGGTAAATGCTTCACCACCATGCACAACACGGTGTCCAATCGCACTAATACCATCGTCTAGTCCTAATTGTTTTAAAGTGCCAACCAGGACCTTAATAGCATCAACATGTTGATTATGTTCGCCAAGCGCTAAACTATTTTTTTCACCATTACGTTTAATCGTTATAATGGCATCAGTATGGCCAAGTTTTTCGGCTAAGCCCGAAAGCAGTTGGTTTCCAGATTGGCTGTCGATTAAGGCAAACTTAAACGAAGAACTACCACAATTGAGAACAAGAACATGGGTATTAGAGCTCATATTATCCTTACGCTACATAGCAAGTTGGTTTGGATTTCTAAAGCATATGACCTTTTGGTGCTGCCGATAGATGCCTTAGAAAGTTTTCAAAATTCGTTGTTTAGGTTATCTTTATCAGTATAACGTTTAATTAGATTTGGGGGCATGACTATTTTAAAAAATACCTTTTACTTAGGTTACAAATTCAGTCAAACATGGCCAAAAAAAGAGCCTTATTTACTGATGTTTGAACAAACCAAGGCGATTCGTTTAACAGATCTATCTATGACTGCTGCCCCGGCGATTGCGTTAGTCACGGTGTGGTTACAAATATACTATTTGGGGATTGAATCATTGCAAACGGCTTTGTCGATGTCATTATTGATCTTGTCAATTCCAGCCCATGGTTATTATCAATTAGGACAACAAGCAAATAGGCGTTTGCCCATTAGTTTACAAAACTGGTACAGAGAGATTGAACATAAAATAATTGCTCAACAACAAGTTCAGGCAAGTTTTGAAGAATCGAAACCGGTAAATAGTTATGTAATAAGCAGGAAACCGAATAGTCGATTAACCTTTATGGACTTAGCTTTATTATTAAACCAGCTGTTTAAGCAATAACCCAACGTGACTCAAGTTATTGCTTAACAATTTAAACAATTATGAAATGTTTATTTATATGTCAAAAGTGGACCAAATAGGCGCATGATCAGATGGTTTTTCAATTCCACGAAGTTCATAATCTATACCAGCGTCAATTACCTTATCATTCAGTAACGGCGTCGCTAATATTACATCAATGCGTAAGCCTCTATTGTCATCAAAACCACGAGAGCGATAATCGAACCAAGAGTATTGTTCACCTTTAGTAGGGTGTAAGCTTCTAAATGTGTCGTGTAACCCCCAGTTTAATAGTCGAGACAACCATTCACGCTCTTCTGGTTGAAACGAGCATTTACCGGTTTTAAGCCAACGTTTTCTATTCGGCTCACCAATACCAATGTCTAGGTCTGTCGGAGAGATATTAATATCACCCATCACAATAACCGCCTCATCAGCGTTTCTATATTCGTTTAAATAAGTCATTAAATCGTTATAAAAAGCACGTTTGTAGGGAAATTTTACTTCGTGATCTATGCTTTCGCCTTGAGGGAAGTAACCGTTTAAAACGGTAACCGGCTTACCGTTATAGTCAAAAGTAACCATGACCATGCGCTTTTGATGGTCTTCGTTATCCGTTGGAAATCCTTTTTGAACATTAGATATGTGCTCTGCGATATCATTTCTGACTAACATGGCGACACCGTAGTGTGCTTTTTGACCGTGATAAAATACTTTGTAACCCATCGCAGTGACGGCTTCCTCTGGAAATGCCTCATCATGTACTTTTGTTTCTTGAAGACCAATGACATCTGGATTGTGCTTAGTTATAAGCGCTTCTAGTTGGTGTAGGCGTGCTCTTAGTCCATTAATATTAAAAGAAATAATTTTCATAAAATTCGCTTATTGAAGGTTCGTTATCATACTTATTTTGAGATCATGCCTCAGCACTTGAAATTAGGCAACGTTTTGCAACAGCGAATATTTATGTGAAATATTAAATATGACTAGCGAAACAGCGGAAGGATTCGTAATATTCCGAGATAGCTTATATTCGAGGAAACGTATTATTTTTCACATATTTCTACACTTTTTAGTGCCGTTATTGGTAGCATTTATTTTCTTTCGTAAAAGTTGGCAAAAAGCATTCATAATAATGATGATGACTATGGTCATTGACATCGATCATCTGCTCGCAACACCAATTTACGATCCGATGCGTTGTAGTATGGGGTTTCATCCTTTACATACTTGGCCATTTGTTTGTCTTTATAGTGCGTTATTGCTATGGCCAAAAACACGTATCATAGGTGCCGGTCTTATCATACATATGGTGTTAGATAGTATTGATTGCAAAATAAATTTGGGCGTATGGATGATGTAGCAACTACAATCCTATCTAAGTATTTTTACATTGCCATTTCTTTTTTTACTCAGTAGTATTTTTAAATATCTTTTGTAAGTGTATTAAAAAAAAGAAATTATTAGCAGTGTTACGACTGAAGAGGCCTGCGTATGCCAAGCGATACAAAATTATGTGTACTGTTAAGAGTGGAACCAGGGTCGTTAGGGCCACAAGGCCTTGATCATGTAGAAGACTATTGTGTTGTAGCCAACCGATATTTTCAAAAAATTCATAATCATCTGATAACCTGGAATGTTGTGCCAAGATACGACAAAACACTGCCTGAAATTGACTTTTTCATAAATGGCAAACACCTCAGTTCAGAACAAGCAAATAAAATGCTGCTGTTAATTAATAAAGATGAAGAATCTATAGAGACAGAAGCCATGGAGCATGTTTCAAACTTAATTGATAAATATTTAGGACATCAATATTAACAATCAACAATTATCCCCAAATATTACTGTTTATCAGTCCAACCGTTTAGAAGCTCTTGTTACCTTGTTGTCAGAGCAAATAAAATTAAATCCAGAGAGTCATGTATTTAGTGGAGATACCATTTGGGTGCAGAGCCCTGGGATGTCGGAATGGCTGAAAATACAAATAGCACAACAACTTGGTATTGCCGCAAATTTAAAGTTCCCGCTACCTAGCAGTTTTATATGGTCGTTGTATCAATCTTTGATCCCTGATGTCCCTAAGACAAGCGCATTTAACAAAGATCGATTACGTTGGAAAATCTATCAGTTATTACCAAATTATTCAGACAATCCAGAATTTTTAGCAATCACAGAATATCTTGCGCAAAACAATACCCAGCTGTCATCGTTCGCTAACTTAAGAAGGTTCCAGTTAAGTGAAAAAATTGCTGACGCCTACGACAATTATTTAGTCTATCGACCAGAGTGGTTAAGCTATTGGCAACAAGGCAATGACGACTTGCCAGGCACCGATGATATTGGTTTACAAAAATGGCAGGCCATTCTATGGCGTGGTGTTTGTGGTGACATTGAACAGTCAGGCCAAAATGCGCACCATCGAGCATCATTGCACTTAGACCTATTGGACAAGATTAACAACAGTGATCCAGCCAAAATAAAAGATGCATTACCAAGTCGTTTGTTTGTGTTTGGTATCTCAAGCCTACCTTCTCATCAGGTTGAAGTGCTTAGTGCGCTTAGCCAACATATTGAAGTTAATATATTGTGGTTTAACCCCTGTAGCATATATTGGGGTGACATTATAAGTGAAAAAACGTTAGCAAGACTTAGCCAGGCGCAAAGCAAAGTGGTTACTACAAACAACCAACATAAACTGGATTATTTCGTAACTGGGAATCCGCTATTAGCTAGTTGGGGCAAAGTAGGGCGAGATTATCTAGATAGCCTAGCTCAGCAAGATATAGGTTTCGAGGATATTTTTGTTGGTCATCAGGCAAATACCATATTGACTAAAGTTCAAAATGATATTTTAAATTTAGAGTACCGAAACAGTAACGCACCATTAAGCATAGAGGCGTTAAATGCTGACACTGGTAAAGAACAGCTGCCAGTAGGTGACGATAGTATTCAAATACATAACTGTCATAGTCGATATCGTGAATTGGAAGTACTAAAAGATAAGCTCTTACATTGGCTAGATAACGAAGAATTAATGCCAAAAGACATCATAGTTATGGTGCCTGATATTAATGACTACGCGCCTTTTATCGACGCTGTTTTTGCTAAAAACCTAAAGTCGCCAGAACAAACAATTCCTTATAGTATTTCAGATAGAAGCTCGCTTATTGAAAATCCGCTGTTAAATACGTTTATTTCATTATTAGGTTTACCGACATCGCGCTTTACCGTTAGTGAAGTCCTGGACTGGTTGGAAGTGCCACTTGTAATGGATGCATTTAATGTTGAGGCAAGCGAACTTGAACTAATAAAGACTTGGGTGGTTGAATGTGAAATAAAGTGGGCTGTTGATGGTCAGCATAAAAGTCAATGGTCAATGCCAGCAGAAGACATCAATACCTGGCTATATGGCTTAAAAAGAATGGTATTAGGTTTTGCCCTCGACCAAGAATCGGTTTGGCACGGTACTGCCAGTTATACCAGCATAGAAGGGCTCAATGTAAACATTCTTGGCAAACTCATATCGTTTATGAGTTATCTGGCGCAACTAAAAGCACGATTTAGTGACGATGCCAGTGTCATCCAATGGCACCAACGCATTGACGAACTAATAACAGACTTGTTTGCCACGGATGACGCCAATGACAAAGACTTTATTTCAACTAAAAAACTACGCGAAGCCAACCAGCAACTGATTGAATATGAGCATAATAATGACATTAGTGGCACGATTAATAACTTAATCGTCCAACACTTTTTCAAACAAGGCTTAAATGAATCGGGCGTATCCCAGCGATTTCTAGCGGGGCGAGTTAACTTTTGTACATTAATGCCTATGCGTTCGGTTCCGTTCAACATTGTTTGTGTTTTAGGCTTAAATGATGGTGAATTTCCTCGTCACGTTGAACCACTGAGTTTTGACTTAGTTGGCCTGAATAAACCACGAAAAGGGGATAGGGCGAGAAAGTTAGACGAGCGTTATCTATTTTTAGAAGCCTTATGCTCTGCGCGACAAAAATTGCATTTAAGTTACCTTGGCCAGTCGAATAAAAATAATCAAGAACTAATGCCATCGGTATTACTAAGTGAGCTGATTGACTATTTAGAGGAAAGTTATATTGTCGACAATCCATTTGGTGGCAAGAGGTCTAAAAAGGTGAAGGATCACGTTATGATCCGTCATGCATTGCAACCTTTTAACTCCTCATATTTTGTCGACAATAGTGGCTCAGGGTGGAGTTTAAGTTATAATAATCAATGGTTTGAGTCTTCACGATTGTTGAGTGGAAAGGCTGGTGATGTTCAGATTGATAACGTTAAAAGCACTTGGGATAGCACAAATAATCCTTTTTTAACATCAACGAAAAGTACTGATTTAACACCCGTCGACAATGCGATAAATGTAAATTTGGATGAGTTAATTACGTTTGCGAAAAACCCGTTAAAGCATTTTTACCGACAACAGCTCGGGCTATCGCTTAATTTAAATGATCACAGTTTTAGCGATGTTGAATCTTTTGAGCATGATGGACTTCAGCGTTACAAGCATGTGGCGAATTTAATAGATTTAAATGCGGATATTGAATCGCAAACGGAACAGGCTTGGTTAACTTCAGGCGCGTTTCCTCCACGAAAATGGGGCGAAGATTTACTCAATGATTATCAAAATACCGTAAGCTTAATGGACGAGAACCTAAAACAGTTGCGAAGTGAGTATATGGCGCACGCTAAATCAAGCTCGTCTCGCAATATTAAATTATCGATGGAATTAGAAGTTGACTCTTTGTCGGTACTATTAAACGCGGACTTTAAAATTGATCACGGCTTAACCTTAGTAAAAAGGCTATCAAAAGACGTGCGAGCAGACGATCGAATTGAAGCTTGGTTAATCCATTTATGTCGAAGTTTATCAGACAAGCCTGGCCCGACCTTTTTGGTGTCGCACAATACTGGAGATTTCATTTCATTTAATAATATTGAACCAGAGCAAGCTTCTACATTTTTGAAAGACTGGCTAAGGGCATATTTAACGAGTAGCGAATATGCAAAGCCTATCCAATGGTATGGTCGCTTTGCTTACAATTCGGCGATATCTATGCTTAAAGGTGTGCCTCAGCACAAAATAATAGAATCGGTTAGACAAAAAATTAACAATGATATTGATGATCATCGAACATTAGTGGATGAGCACATTATCCGTCATTTTGGTCCTAAACATATTTTGCAAGATGCCTTTTTTACTATTACCGAAAGGTTACTTTGTCCACTTGTTGAGCATCAAGTTGAAGGTAAAATGAAAAAGCTAGAGAGCTTTATGGAAGAGTATGTAACTCAAGGAGGGTTGTCACAGTGAATGAACTAAATCCATTAACCCTGCCATTAACAAGTAACGCGCTGATTGAAGCCAGTGCCGGTACGGGTAAAACCTATACAATTACCACGTTGTATCTTAGGGCTATTCTAGGTTTGCGCGATAGTCAGCTTGAACAGTTACAGCCCTTATCTATAGATCAAATATTGGTGGTGACCTTCACTGAAGCGGCAACACAAGAGCTAAGAGATCGTATAAGAAGTAAACTTAAAGACGCTCAAAACGCGCTGCTTGAGTTTATGGCAGACGATTCGACAACGAATATAGATTTTTCATTAAAGTTGATTATAGAGCAGTACAGTTCGTTATATATGCGTTTATATGCCGATTCGAGCAGAGAGATCGCTGTATTGTCTGCATATCATAAAATTCAAGATGCCATTACGTTAATTGACGAGGCATCCATTTTTACGATTCATGGGTTTTGCCAACGATGCCTAAATCAGTTTGCTTTTGAAACAAAGATGGCGTTTGAGCAAAGCTTCGAAATGGATAATCGGCCTTATGTAAAACAAGCGTTATATGACTTTTGGCGACAACACGCAGTGCCACTATCAGGCATAGAATATCAACTTTTTCGAGCGCGCTGGCCAAATCCAAGTAAACTCTTGTCTGATATTGCTGAGTTACTAAATAAACAAGTCATTATCGAGCCATCGCTGGCGCCTATTGACTATCAAAATACCTTATCTAAATTCATAGAGTTAACCACGGCTTTGCATAATGAACTGCAAACGTCTGATTTTTTTGCTGTGCTTAAAGATGCAGGAGTGAATGGTAGAAAACAACTGATCACAAAATTACCCGTACTTGAAGATTTTGCGCAAAGACCAGTAGGTAGTGTTGCGCTGAGTCTTGATTTGTTAACTATCTGGTGTAGTGAAAATGTCGCGGATGCTAGCAATTATAAAAAGGGACATTCGCCTATTGGCCATTCGGTTACTGGATTATTTGACCAACTTGCAATGGTAGGTAATAAGTTATTAGATAGCCAATTTGATGGTTATTGGTTAACGCAGGCAAAACAATTTATTGAAGTTAGTGCGTTAGGCATCAAGGCTGAACAACAGCTACTCACGCCGGACGACTTACTGTTGCAATTGCAACAAGCCTTTTCGGACGATAAAAACTCTGAAGCGCTCATTAGAAGCATTAAGTTAAGATACCCGTTGGCATTCATTGACGAATTTCAAGACACAGATCCTGTGCAATACGATATTTTTAATTGTCTTTATCAACCGTCTGAAGACCAAGATGTTACTGGCAATATGATAATGATTGGCGATCCTAAACAAGCTATATATCGTTTTCGCGGCGCCGATATTTTTACTTATATTAAGGCCAAGAACAATTTATCAGACCAACAACATTTCACGTTATCGACCAACTGGCGTTCGCACCGTGACTTGATTAAAGCGATTAATCATTTTTTTGAAACGAGTCCAAATAAGTTTGAAGATGACTCGATACCCTTTATCCCGGTAGGTTCAGGGAAGGATGACAGCGTTCAATTAATAGAAGATGGCGCCGTATCGCCAAAATTAGAGATCATGCACTTTTCTGCTTTAGATGCAGAGAAGGAAACCGACACAGATGCTATTGGATATTCACTTAGCGAAATTCAGAGTTCAATAGCACAACAATGTGCGCTTGATATTGCGACTTTGTTAAAAACCTCTGAACTTAACACCTCTTATTTTGAGGCACCTAGTGGCAACAAAACAGCGGTCCAGGCTAATGACATCGCCGTTTTAGTGCGTAACAGGCGTCAAGCAAAGTTAATTAAAAACACGCTTAATGAACTAGGTGTGCGTTCGGTTTATATAAGTCGAGATAGTGTTTTTGACAATCCGTTAGCAAAAGACTTACTCCGTCTTTTAGAGGCAATACATACTCCAATCAATGAAAGAAAAGTCAAAGCCGCCGTAGCTACTGATTTCTTTTGTTATTCGCTAGAGCAATTGTATTCATTACAACACGATAGTAAAAGTTGGCATCAGCACTTAGTGTGTTTTCATCAAGCACACGAGTTCTGGTCTCAAGGTAAAATATCAACGGCGTTAAATTATATAATAGATTTTGCAGACACCTACGCATGTTGGCAAAGAGACAATTATGATTTTGAAAGGCAGGTTACGGACTACAGACATTTGCTAGAGCTTGTTCAACAAGAATCAATAGTTCAAAACGGGCCCGAAAAGTTGATGGCGTGGTTACGTCAAACCGTGATTGAAAATGCTAAAGAAGCCAATGAAGAAGTATCAATGCGATTAGAATCTGATAACAACTTGGTTCAAATCATTACGATGCATGGTTCAAAAGGGCTTGAATATCCAATTGTATATATTCCTTTTGCGACTGAGTTTAAAGCGCAATTAACGGCGCTTCATCACTCTAAGCGTCTAGGTGGGTTAAGTTTAAGAGTTGATAAGCGTAAAATAGAGATGCAACTCGCAGAACAAGAACGGTTATCTGAGGATATTCGATTATTGTATGTTGCAATGACCCGCGCTAAACAACGTTTAGTATTAGGCTGTTTTAATCTAAAGGCCAAGTCAAATAGTAAAACGAGTAGCGTTGAGAAGTCAGCATTTGGACGATTAATTTTAGGCCGAGATACAAATAAACCCTCGGAGCTTAACTGGCAGCAAGCACTAAAAAATCACTTTGTATCCTTGGATTCCAAGGTGGCAAAATTACGCTTTATTGAACCCAATCATGTAAAAACTGCATTTGATGATGTTGGTAAACATAGCGAAAATGCGCAATCGGTATCGGACGTTGAGCTTAGTTGCAATCAATTCCACGGTGAAATAGATCAGAACTGGAGAATACTGAGTTATTCGGCTTTAGTGGGCAGTGGTGAGCATTTTATTGCCGGCGCTACTGATGAGCAGTCGTCGCAATCTGATAATGAGCCAAACTCGACGTTTGATATCAATAATCAGACACGATTTACTTTCCCAAAAGGTGCTAATCCGGGTTCGTGTTTGCATCACATGTTTGAGCATTTGGATTTTACGGTACCCGTAATTGAGCAAACTAAGGTTATTGAAGACGCACTGCAGCTTTTTGGCTTAGATGACGAGCTAGTTAATGGCACATCACAATGGCTTCAATCCGTACTTGAGACTAATATTGATGATTGGTCGCTATCGCACCTGAATAAACAAGCTCGATTAGACGAAATGGAGTTTTATTTTGATGTTCAATCACTTAATGGTGATATCATTGGTAACGCGTTGCGAATGTGTGGTTTCGATAGCAACAATATCAATACCAATGTACTGAGGCAGAGTAACCTTAAAGGCCTGATAAAAGGCTTTATAGATTTAACAGCGGTAGTGGATAACCAGTATTATGTTATCGATTACAAATCAAACTTTTTAGGCGATAACTTTGATGCTTATGATCAAGGCAATTTGAAATTAGCGATGACCGATCACAACTATCATTTGCAGTTAATAATTTATAGCTATGCATTACATAAATGGCTTTCGTTAAAAATAGTAGATTATGACTACGATAAGCATGTAGCTGGTGGTATCTATTTATTTGTTCGAGGAATGTCAGATATGTCAATAAATACAGGTGTTTATAGGTATAAGGTGCCTTTTGAAGTAATCCAATTTTTAGGTAACGCGTTACAAGGCGGAGCTAATAAACATGGATGAGACTAAGCTAAATACGCAAGTCATTTCTAGTTTAAACCATGCAAACTCATTATTTATTGATGATGAACGCGCAGCATTGCCAGTTATGCATTTATTGAAAAAGCTCAGGTTAGATGGCGTAATTTCTGACGCTGATTACCATGTTGGTTGTTATTTTAGTAGAGAATTGTGCTTATCTAAAATCGAAGTGTTTAATTTAATCGTTCTAGTCGCTACTAGGCTGAGTGTTGAAATAAACAGGCAAAATACTTGTTTTGCCCTTAACCAATTAATGTCATTAGATTGGATTATGAATGCAAATCTACCTTTGCCACCTCAAGAGTCGTGGTTAGCGCACTTAACCGAATCCGATGTTTGTGGTGAGCATTGTCCATTGGTAGTAGCTAACGGTTTTGTGTACTTCAATCGTTATTATCAAAAAGAGTTGCTGGTGGCCGCGTTTATTATTGCAGGTCAGTCTTGTCAACCTGCCCATCATTGGTTACCAAAGTCAGTATTAACGGGCAACTCTAGCTTAGTTGATAACTTGTTTAAGGATAACAATGACGAATCGTCGCAAAGCATTGATTGGCAACACCGCGCCGTATATAACAGCCTTTGTCACCGCTTTTCTGTTATTACTGGTGGGCCAGGAACCGGTAAGACCACAACGGTAATCAAGTTATTAACCGCGTTAATCGAGATGTATTTACCACAACCTGAACTTATAAAACGCCAAATCGGTTCATTTACTATTAAATTAGCAGCGCCAACTGGTAAAGCAGCACTTAGATTGACGGAATCGATAGCTAAAGGAATCGAAAAATTAAATATTAGCGATGAGGTCAAAAACCTGATCCCTCTACAAGCCTCAACAATTCATCGATTATTAAAGCCATTAGGACAAAACGAGTTTTACTACAACGCAAATAATAAACTGCCGATTGATGTTTTAGTTTTAGATGAAGCGTCTATGGTTGATTTAAGTCTTATGGCTAAGTTGATGGCTGCGTTACCTAATCATTGTCAACTGGTTATGATTGGTGATAAACAACAGTTAGCCTCAGTAGAAGCGGGTAACTTATTAGCTGAGGTGTGCTCACCGTTGACCACTATGTCTGACGAACAGCAAAATCAGCTCTTTTATGTCACTGAACTAAAAAGGTCGTATCGCTTTGATGCATTAGGTGGAATAGGTCTTTTAGCCAAAGCTGTTAATGAAGGGCGAACAACCGCCGTTGATCATTTGTTGGTGGAAAACTCAATAAATACAGATAAGCAAAGTGTGCAAGCATTTCTAGAAAATTCTGCTGTTCTTAGTTGGTTAAACCAGCAAATCCATTCTGTAGGAATTGTTGTTAATTTAATGGTTAACCATCATTTAACTATGTTTGAGCAGATAATGTGTTTAACACCGGAAAGTGAGGAGTCGCAAGTCAAATCGCTATTTGAACATTTGTTTAAGTTACAAATATTATGTTGTGTAAAACAAAGTCAATTTGGTGTGGAAGCAATTAATAAGTTAGTAAAACAGCGACTATCGCAATTGGGACATGTTGATTGGCATCATGAGCATTATGTAGGTAAACCGATATTAGTAACAGAGAATGCTTATCACCTGGGGTTATTTAATGGCGATATAGGCTTGCAGTTACCTGATCCTGTTTCCGGAATATTGATGACCTACTTTGTTGACGGCAGTGGTAAGTTAGTTAAGTTGTTTAACCAACGTTTACCAGCTCATGAAATGGTTTACGCGATGACAGTCCATAAGAGTCAAGGCTCTGAATTTGATCACACTGTTTTATTAATGCCAGGCGAAGAAACTGGCAATAAGTTATTGAGTCGAGAGCTAGTTTATACCGCAATCACTAGAGCTAAAAAAAGGTTTACCATTTTTGGTGATAAGCGCCAAATACTTAATTCTGTAGGGCAGCACACACAACGGCAGTCGGGGTTGAGTAAATTATTGTTTGATTAATGTTTGATTAAAAAAAGGCCAGCGGGAGCTGGCCTTGTCCAACAGGATTGGAACTTAATAATGAAGAAATAGCACAAACACGGTCTCAAGATGCCTGGGCTATTCATTAAATAAGACCAGACTTATTTGAATAAGTTTCACCAAAATAGAAAAAAAATACTCGTTATTATTATCTGCTTGTTTTCTTTACAAATACCACAACGTATAAGGCGAGGGCGAAACTACCTATAAAGGCCTCGAAAGTCGCCACTGCTCTGGCAAATCCAATTGGATGAATATCGCCATAACCAAGGGTTGTAAAGGTAACGACACTAAAATAAATAGCTGAACCAAAATGATTTAAATTTTCAGCAAAGCTATAGTTTGAGTTATATCCTATTGGGCCATAATTCGACTCTACCCCTAGCGTAAAGTACATGCTTGCGCATAACAGAATAAACCACAGTGAGAAGGCAATGACATTGCGCGGCTTTTCACCATAACCACAAAACAAATCAACCATTTTTGAACCTATACGTTCTGCGGAGTATTTGGGCTTTTGTTTTCTGTTCATTGTTAATTCTTTGTATGCAAACTCTCCAACTAAATTCATTAAACCATTATCTTGTGCCGCTTTTCTAAAGGAACGGTAAATCTCCTCAGATTGCTCATAAAAGTCGATCGCCTTTCCATTTTTGCCTTCCTTATCTGCTGACTTTGCAATTCCTTCTTGGTAGACGTGAGAGCCAAGACTGATGTTATCTAATCGAGCACCTTTGAGCTTTACACCAAGTAAATTACAGTTATGAAGTTTGGCACAGTGCAAGTCTGCATCGTGCAGTTGCGCCTTCATCAATGAAGAGCTTTCTAAGTTAGCGTTAAAAAGGTGAGCGTTACGTAAATTAGCACGATAAAAATCTGAATTTCTAAAGTCGTATCCCGTTTCGGACCCATAATTAACTAACCTTACGTTTTCTAGATTTGCTTTCTTTAATCGCAGTCCTTGTGTTACGCCACCAGCCGCAATAAACTCCTCTAACTTCATTGCAAGCTTCATGTTCGTCTTATCTAAATGCGCGTCATGCCAAAAGCAGAAACCATTTCCTATATCCAATTCATTACAGCAGGCCCCATCTGTCGATACAAAGGTACAAGTCGTTACTTTCTGCATAGTCTCTCAACGCGTCTTATTAGTCCTATGTTATTAACCATAGACAAGTTTTTAATATAGGGGCAAGGTTTCAAAAACGTTCTAAAAAATAGAAAGGATGGGTCAATTAAACGCGATATACATTTTTTAATATCTAACTATCATGATGAGTATATTGAATTAATGAGAAACGCATTATGAAAAAACAAATAACAAGAGTATTAAACGGTATGCCGACGCAAGACGGCGCCGGCGTAAATTTAACTCGCGCAATTGGTCAGCCGGCATTACGGAACTTAGACCCATTTTTAATGTTAGACGAAATAAGGTCGGACAATCCCGATGATTATATTGCTGGTTTTCCAGCTCACCCACACAAAGGTTTTGAGACGTTATCCTATATGATCCAGGGTAGTATGGAACACAATGACTCCACTGGTGGACACGGGCTTATAACATCCGGCGGTGTGCAATACATGACGGCAGGCAAAGGCATTATTCATTCAGAAACGCCTAAGCAGGATTCAGGCATGTTGTTTGGCTTTCAACTTTGGCTAAACTTGCCAGCAAAAGACAAGCTACAGCAACCCAAATACATTGATATACCAAAAAAAGACATACCGGTTTTAAACGGAACTGAAGATATAGGCGCAGACGCGACGATAAAAGTGATTGCAGGTAAATTTAATGGTATGGGTGCCGAAGGTCCCGTTGTTCGCTCTGATATCGAAGCAGAAATTTACGACGTTACGCTTAATAAAGGTTCATTAAGTACCAATATACATAACGACAAACGAGGCTTTATCTATGTTTACCATGGCAAGCTTGAAATAAACGGTCAGGTTGTTACGGCGAAACAAATAGCAACGTTAGGCGAGGGTGAAGCCATTGATTTAGTTGCATTAGAAGAGTCTGGGTTTTTATTGTTAGCCGGATTGCCTATTAACGAGCCTATTATTCAGTACGGCCCATTTGTCATGAACTCAATGAGTGAGATAGATACAGCGCTACGTGATTATCAGTCGGGTAACTTTGTATAACATTTTGTTACTTAGAGTTTATGGTTAAACAGTTGAATATTTGATGAAAGCTAGCCATAGTAGCTAGCTTTATCTTTTAACATGTTTAAAAAGAAGACTTATTTGTGTCGATAACTTCTCCGTCAATTTTATGTGGGCCTTTTTTACGACTCGTTGATAAAGAGCAGGCTAATATTTGGTTTGTCACGAATCAGCAACAGGATTACCAAATAAAAGTCAGTACTGCCGCGGGTGAATTATCTGTTCAGCAAGCTCTTGATACAGTGCAAATCGGTGAGCGTTGTTTTGTTAATATGGTTAACGTTCGACCAATGGATGAAGTTTGGTCTTATGCGATAGAGCACAATTACGTTGTCACCGATAACACCCAAACGATAATTTCACCATCGGGTAATGACGTATTTTCATTTAAGGTAAACGAACAAATATCTTCGGTTATTCAGGGTTCTTGCCGCAAACCTGATCATCCTTCAGTAGATGCGTTTAACGGCATAGCAGAGCAAGTAAAAAGCAATTTCACTACCCGCGCTGATTACCTCCTAATGACAGGCGATCAAATTTACGCTGATGACGTATCTGCCCCCATGCTGGTGGCCGCACAAACACTATCGAAAAAATTAGGGCTTTACTCCGCTGAACATGAATTAGGTAATGTATCAAAACAGCAGTTAGATTGGCGTTATTCGCTTAATACCCGTAGTCAGCTTTTTCCAAAAAAAGAAAAGCAGAGTCGTTGGTCGAACTTTTGGCATGGTGACGAAATTATATCGTCACGTTTTCATGACAATCATTTAATAGGGCTTGACGAGTTTTTTGCCGTGTACTTATTAACTTGGTCTTCCACTGTATGGGCGATGGTAAAAGAAGAAGTGACGTTAGCGGAGAAAAAAGTTCACGGCGAATTAAAGTCTGCTTATCGGAAGGATTGGATTGCCTTACAGGGTTTTATTGAGACACTTCCTGATTTTGAATACACGCTAGGAAATGTCCCAACCTTAATGATATTTGATGATCATGACGTAACGGATGATTGGAACTTAAGTGTTGATTGGGAAGAGCATGTTTACGGACATTTAATTACTCGTCAAATGATTCGAGATGCGTTGCTGTCTTACGCTGTTTTTCAAGGTTGGGGAAATAACCCTGATAATCACCAACCTTTGATTAGTCAAATTAAACTGCTATCAATGACAGAAGATTTTGCAGACAATAATTTTACCGAAACACTTTACGATTTTAATGAGTGGCATTATCAAGTAAATAGCACCCCTAAAATCGTTGTGCTCGATACACGAACACATAGGTGGCGTTCAGAAACGTCCGCTAAAAACCCGAGTGGCTTAATGGACTTTAAACACTTGGAAGAGCTCGAACGACAACTTTTTGAACCTCAAGTTGCCATGTTGATCGTTTCTCCCGCGCCTGTTTTTGGCGTTAAAGCTATAGAGGTGGTTCAAAAGATATGTGCACTATTAGGAAAAGAGTTGCTGGTGGATGTAGAAAACTGGATGGCGCATCAAGGGTCAGCTAAAAAGCTAATGAATATGCTTCGCCATGACAGCGCACCGGATGAAGTAATCATAATGTCTGGCGACGTTCACTACTCTTTTTGTTTTTCAGCCCAACGACGTTTTAGCTCCGACACTGATCGTATATGGCAATTAACCTGCAGTGGTTTTAAGAATCAATTTCCACCAGGTTTGTTAAAGTTTTTTGACTATATAGACAGGTTCTTATATTCGCCACATAGTTTGTTAAATGTATTCACTAAAAGGCGTAAGTTAGAAATTGAACATCATCCGTTAAAAGCTGAAGCAACGAGATTTAAACAACGCAATTTACATACGCAGTCAGCTGCGGGCTTAGTGGAACTTGACAGCGAAGGGAAACTTAAAGGCTATAGTTTGATCACTTCGGACAACCATCAGTTATTTTTTGACTTAGAAGAAAGTTAATTTTGAAGAAGTTGGCTTTAAAAAAGTTAATTTGAACAAAGTTAATTTGAACAAAGTTGATTAGGTCGAATAAGCAATCAGTAATTCCCGCCAAAAAATTAGTTCGGTAGGGCTAAAGCGCTACGTCATTAAGACGCAGCGCGTGTTTATCAGAAAGCCTGGTAAACAGATCAGAATACTTGGCAAACAAAACCTTTTAGATAGAAACCTTCTGGGTAAGCGCTAGAGATAATATGGTCATGCGCTTGGCTTAATTTTTCTTTAAAGAATACATCCCGATTGGCATCTAGTGCCGCATCAGCAACGACTTTTTGGAATAAGTTTGTTTCCATTAAGCCAGAACAGGAGAAGGTTAATAGGTGACCACCTGGGTTCAATAGCTCCATCGCAATACGGTTAATGTCTTTATAGCCACGACATGCACCGTTTAATTGTGCTTTTGATTCAGCAAATTTTGGTGGATCCATAACGATAACGTCAAACTTCTTACCGTCTTCTTTATATTTACGAAGTAACTTAAATACATCATGCTTTACGTATTCAACTTTCTGATTATCAAAACCATTTAACTCGACGTTGCGCTCAGCAATAGCAAGTGCGTCTGCAGATAGATCGACCTGAGTTACGCTTGTTGCACCACCACGCAGCGCGTATAAGCCAAAGGTACCTGTGTAACTAAAACAATTAAGTACAGACTTGTCTTTTACATATGTTTCTAAAGTAGCTCGGTTATCGCGTTGGTCTAAATAAAATCCTGTCTTATGACCTTGCTCTACATCAACGTAGGCCTTGATGCCATTTTCTGAAATAACTATTTCGTCCGCTAATTCGCCATGCACTAAACCACGCGCTTTTTTAATGCCTTCTTTACCTCGTACGTCTGCGTCTGAGCGTTCGTATATAGTAAAACCTGGAAATATTTCTTTTAATGCTGAAATGATATTCTCACGTTGAAACTCTGCTCCTGCGCTGACTAGTTGTATTACAATCGTCGTATCAAAAACGTCTACAGTAACGCCCGGTAATCCATCGTTTTCAGCTGCTAACAAGCGATAGCCTGTCAGCTGTCCTTTAGCAATAATGTCTTGGCGAATGGCTTGCGCGCGTTGTATACGACGAACGAAGAACCCCTGGTCGATGGCTTCACCTTGTTCAAAGCTCCATATTCTTGCTCTTATTTGAGAATGAGGAGAGTAAGAGCCTGTTGCTAACCAGTTGCCATCTTCATCTTTAATTTCTATCGTTTCACCTAATGCAGGGTTATCGATAATTTTTTTGATGGCTTTGGAGAAGATCCAAGGATGCTTTCGGGTGATGGCTTTGACTCGTTCATTTCTAATAATAATTGCAGGCATAGAAGGCTCAGTTTTGTTGTTGCGATAAATAGGTCGCGGATTTTAGTCTAAATGGCAATTATAGCAACAAAAGCACTATTATTAATTTGTTAACAGTGATTGTTAAAGGTCTATTCTTGTAGGAAAAGTGCGTTATTTTAATGATGAATTAAGCCATGCTTTAATTATTTTGGTAGTAATCTCTGGCCGTTGACTAACATAAACTTGAACTAAGTTTTTTAATTTCAACTGGCGTTGCTCGGCCTCGCTAATTTTGCGCCGCATCAACTTAATTTTATTCCTCGCTCGTTCCATCCTTTCTTGTTTTGTTAATTCACTAATAGACCACCCACCTAAAAACTATGTATATAAACCAATAATTATTAAAGGCTATTGCAATTTTAAAACTAAAAACACTGTCCTATACATTATGTTTATATCAAAGCTGCAAATAGGGCAACGAATGAAGAAAATATTTAATTATTACGAACGGATATTGGCAAAATTAACGCATCTAGATGGCGTTCCCAGTTTATTGATTCGATTGTATTTATCGCCAATTTTTATTCAAGCTGGCTGGAATAAATTGATTAACTTTGATAGCACGGTTGCTTGGTTTGCAAACCCGGACTGGGGTTTGGGATTACCGTTTCCAGAGTTACTTGCCGGAATGGCCGCTGGAACAGAATTTATAGGAGGTTGGTTAATACTTATAGGTCTAGCGACACGCATTATTGCAATTCCGTTAGCTTTCACAATGGCCGTTGCCGCATTTACAGTGCATTGGGACAATGGCTGGTTAGCAATAGCCGACGCATCTAGCTGGATGGCCGATGGTACCATCATTCTAAACGAAAGTGTGTTAGCCGCGACAGCTAAAAAAGAAGCTGCGATCGCTATTTTGCAAGAGCACGGAAACTACGAATGGCTTACTAGTTCTGGTTCTTTTACTATTTTGAACAATGGTATCGAGTTCGCAGCAACTTACTTTGTAATGGTTTTGGTATTGTTATTTTCAGGCGCTGGCAGATATGCAAGTATTGATTATTATATTCACAAGTCGGTGGCTCAACAAATTAGCTAGACCATTGTTATAAAAGGGGATGGGAACGAGTTTATAAAAGCGTTAAACTGTTTGCATTGTATTAAGTAGGAAAACATTATGCAGGCGCTAGATTTATTATTAACTCGATCATCCTTTTCAAAACTAATAGCTCCAGCACCAAGTGGGGAACAGCTAGATAAAATTCTTCAAGCTGGGCTTCGCGCGCCTGATCATGCTCACCTTTCACCTTATGAAATTATAGTTTGCGAGGGTGAGGGTTTAACTAAGTTAACTAACATTTTGGTAGAAGCAGCAATCCGGTCAAATTATCCAGAAGCAAAAATTGAAAAAGCAAAAACCATGGTATATCGCGCACCTATGGTTATTGTCACAATTATGCGCTTTAAAGAGCATGAAAAAGTACCACGTGTTGAGCAAGTTGCAACAGTAGGCTGTGCGACGCAAAATATGCAGATGGCGGCTCAGGCTATGGGCTTTAACGGTATTTGGCGTACCGGCTCATTTGCAACGGATAGCAATGTTAGAAAGTCATTTGGTCTTGATGAACAGGATGAAATCATTGGTTTCTTATATTTAGGAACACCTGAGTCTGAGCCACCAATAAAACGCGATCGAGATCCTGAGAAGCTCGTTACTTATTGGCGATAATACAAGCTGGCAACAGCTTTAAATCCTCTTTGTTTAACGTACCATTTAAAATCTGGACACATATGAAAATTACCAAAACGTTACAAAATTTAGGTGTATCTAACCGACTAGTATATGGGTGTATGGGCCTGGGTGGTGGCTGGAATGAGCAAGCCATCTCTGCTCAAGATATAAAACAAGCCCATGACGTAGTTGATGTGGCGTTAGAAGCCGGGATACAGTTATTTGATCATGCCGATATTTATACTTTTACTAAAGCAGAGCAGGTTTTTGGTAGAGTCATTCAGCAACGCCCGGAGTTGTTAGAACAAATTGTGTTGCAGTCAAAGTGTGGCATTCGTTTTGAAGATGAGGCTGGCCCGAAAAGATATGATTTTTCTAAACAATGGATAGAGTCAAGCGTAACAGGCATTCTAAAGCGTTTGAATATAGAGCATTTACCGATATTGCTTTTACACCGTCCTGACCCTTTGATGGATTCAATAGAATTGGCGGATACGTTAAACACGTTGCAACAAAAAGGTTTGGTTGGTCATTTTGGTGTATCTAATATGTCGTCTCATCAAATGAAGTCTTTACAACGAAATTTGAATTCACCGTTAGTTATAAATCAGCTAGAGCTAAGTTTAAGTAAACTAGACTGGTTGGAACAATGTGTAACCAGTAATGTCGGTAGTAAGGCGGAACATTCATTTCCCAATGGTACACTCGAATATTGTCAAGACAACGAAGTACAGTTGCAGTCTTGGGGAAGTTTAAGCCAAGGTATGTTTACTGGAAACTCAGTGGCAAATGATAATGAAGATATACAGAATACTGCTAACCTTGTAACACAGATGGCGAGCGAACAGGGTGTATCGGCTGAAGCAATAATATTAGCGTGGGTAATGAAACATTCTGCTAATGTAATGCCAATTATAGGTACAACTAATTTGCAACGAATAAAAGCCTGTCAACAATCGTTACAAGTAGAGCTTAGCCGTGAGCAGTGGTACCAGCTTTATGTCAGTTCGCGCGGTCAAGAGTTGCCATAATAGGGACTAAGGTTGCACTTGCTGACTATTTATTGCACGGTGTACTTAATGATTGATTGATAAGTAAAACTAGGTGTAGATATATAATAAATTTTATTAGTCACTTAGTGAATGTTTCTATTAGAATGCGCGCCATTCTTAGCTGCTATTTAAAGTGGCTCACTTTTGTTTATGAGGATTTTGCCTATGTTGTTTAACGACAACCTAATTACAGATTGCCCAATTCGTCAAAAGATTCGAGACTTCTATCGCATTGATGAAGAAGAAGCAATGAAGTTTATCCTTCCTGAGGCAGAGATCAGTCTTGCGGCTCGCAGCCGTGCATGGGAAAGAGCTCGTAAAATGGTTGTTCGTATTCGTAAAGAAAATACGGAAAACAGCGGTATTGACGCACTTTTGAATGAATATTCATTATCTTCTGAAGAAGGCGTAGTTCTAATGTGTTTGGCAGAAGCTTTGCTTCGCGTTCCAGATAAAGCAACACAAGATAAATTGATTCAAGACAAAATAGGCCAAGGTGCTTGGAGTCGTCATATTGGTGGTAGCGAATCCATGTTCGTTAATGCATCAAGTTGGGGATTATTACTGACCGGCAGTATGGTGAAGTATTCAAGTGATAGCACCAAAGCTCAATACGGTATTTTAAAACGCACTGTGGGCAAATTTGGCGAACCGGTTATCCGAAAAGCAATGAAAATTGCAATGAAGATAATGGGTCAACAATTTGTCATGGGCGAAGACATCGAAGATGCCACCGAACGCGCCATGAAAAAAGAGACTAAAGGTTACGTATACTCCTACGACATGTTAGGTGAAGGTGCGCGTAACATGGAAGATGCTGATAAGTATTACAAAGCATACGTTGATGCCATAAAAGTGATTGGCAAAAAAGCCAAAGGTCGCGGACCGAGAACAAGCCCGGGAATTTCAGTAAAGTTGTCAGCTATTCACCCAAGATATGAGTTTGGTAATCGACATCGTGTTTTAGAGGAGATTGTTCCTAAGCTAAAAGCGTTAGCGTTAATGGCCAAAGATTGGGATATCGGACTTACTGTAGATGCAGAAGAGTCTGAGCGATTAGACATTTCTTTAGACATAATCGAAGCGGTTTTCCTAGATGATGACTTAGGTGATTGGAACGGGTTCGGGTTGGCCGTGCAGGCTTATCAAAAACGAGCTATTTTTGTTATTGATTGGTTACGTAGCCTCACATTAAAAACTCACCGAAAGCTAATGGTACGTTTGGTCAAAGGGGCGTATTGGGATTCTGAAATTAAAAACGCGCAACGAGATGGAGAACCACATTTTCCAGTATTTACTCGTAAATCCTCTACAGACGTTTCATACCATGCCTGTGCTAATAAATTATTAGAGTATCGCGATACTATTTATCCGCAGTTTGCGACACATAATGGCTATACAGCTTCGACAATATTAGAACTTGCTGGCGATGATAAAGAAGGTTTTGAGTTTCAATGTTTGCATGGCATGGGCGATAGCTTATATGACCAAATTGTTAGTGAGCAGAAAATTCAATGTCGCATTTATGCGCCTGTAGGTGTTCATGAAGACCTGTTAGCTTACTTGGTTCGTCGTTTACTAGAAAATGGCGCTAACTCCTCGTTTGTGAACGCGATTGTAGATGTTGAAAAACCAGTTGAAGATTTGTTGTTTGATCCAATGGAAAGAACTCAACGACTTGCGTCTGTTTACAACGATCAAATTAACTTGCCGCATCAAATATTTGGCAAAGAACGAGATAATTCAAAAGGTTTAGATTTAACCGATATTAATGAGCTAGTACCTCTTAAAAAGTCTTTAGAATCTTGGTTTGAAACGAATCAAGCTTCGGTTAAAGAGTTTGAAAAAGAATTGCCAGATAATGCACATGCCGTTCGAAATCCAGCAAATCATTCAGAAGTGGTAGGCTATCATAAGTTTACTAGTACCGATGAAATGACAGAAATGCTTGAGCGCGCGGATAACGCTTTTGCAGAATGGTCCACTACGCCTATTTCAGTTCGAGCCGAATTACTGCGCAAAACAGCCGATATTCTTGAAGCTAACACTGAAGAGCTAATTGGCTTATGTATTAAAGAAGCCGGCAAAATAGCCAAAGATGGTGTAGACGAAATTCGTGAAGCAGTCGACTTCTGTCGTTACTATGCGGCTAGAGCAGAAGAACTAGCAAATGATGACAGGCTAGAACCTCGAGGCGTAATTTTATGTATTAGTCCGTGGAACTTCCCATTAGCGATATTTTTAGGCCAAGTTGTTGCTGCCGTAGTTACTGGTAATACTGTGCTAGCAAAGCCAGCGGAGCAAACCAGCTTAATTGCAATTCGAGCGGTAGAGTTGATGAAGCAAGTTGGTCTACCAGAAAATATTGTTCAACTTGTTATTGCCAGAGGACCTGATGTAGGTAACACCTTATTACCAGATGAAAGGGTAAAGGCAGTAATGTTTACCGGCTCTACTCAAACCGGTACCTTAATATCGCAGATATTAGCAGAGCGAGGTGGTGAGCAGGTACCACTTATTGCAGAAACGGGTGGTCAAAATTGCATGATTGTTGACTCAACGGCGTTACCTGAGCAAGTGGTTGATGACGTAATTGCATCTGGTTTCCAAAGTGCCGGTCAACGTTGTTCGGCATTAAGGGTGCTATATATCCAAGAGGATATTGCTGATAACGTAATCCGTATGATTAAAGGTGCGTTAGAGGAATTATCTATTGGTGATCCGGCCTTGTTATCTACAGATGTTGGTCCTGTGATTGATGATAAAGCATTGTCTGCACTAAATGCGCACGCTGAATTCATGCAGTCAAAAGGGAAGTTGCTATTTGAAGGCACGCTTTCAAGCGACTGTGAAAACGGGACTTACTTTGCTCCTCGACTTTATGAAATAGAGAATATTAATCAGCTTGAAAAAGAAGTTTTCGGACCATGTGTTCACGTAATTCGTTTTAAAGCAGATCAAATAATTGAAGTTGTTGACCAAGTTAATTCAACAGGCTTTGGTTTAACCATGGGTATTCACTCTCGTATTGAAGAACGTGCAGTTCAACTCGCTAAGTTGTCTAGAGCAGGTAATGTGTACGTTAATAGAAACATGATTGGTGCTGTGGTTGGTGTACAACCATTTGGTGGTCGTGGCTTATCAGGAACGGGTCCTAAAGCGGGTGGTCCAAACTACTTGCCTCGTTTGATGATTGAAAAAGCAACGCCAGATGAATTTGATTATCCTGAAGAAGATCCGGCATTAGAAACAGATGACCTGTCGATTGACGCTGCTAAAGAGATGATGGAAACCGCTAAGTTTACCCGCGAGTCTTGGCGTTTAACTGATTTGGTAAGCCGCTTATCTTATGTACGACAGTTATTAGCAAGTATTGCGACGGTTGATATTGTTGATGATTTAGCGGACAACTTAGAGAAGACACTAAAAGCATCTCGTAATCAGTTGATTAATATTGAACGTAAAATGAAAAAGCCGGTTCAATTGCCTGGACCAACAGGCGAATCAAATACTCTATTTTATGAGCCACGTGGCACATTAGTATGTTTTGCTGATAAAAATGTATCGTTTCACTATTGGACATTATCTGTTGTAACGGCATTGGCAACAGGTAACGTTGTAATAGCTGTTGTTTCTGACTTGTTTTATGAGGAAGCTCAGGCATTCCGTGAGAAGCTACTTGCGACGGGCGTAGAAAAAGGCGTACTACAAGTCGCAAGACTTCGTCATTTAGAACCATTATTAGGTCATGAAGACTTAGCAGGGGTTGTAATCGAGTCTCGATCTAAACGAACAGCCTATGTTGCTGAGCAATTGGCACGCAGAAATGGTGCAATACTTCCAGTTATAGAAGCTGAGTACGATGATAATCTTATTTCACGTATGTTAACGGAAAAGACAGTAAGTATTGATACTACCGCATCAGGTGGCAATACATCGTTAATGACGTTAACAGAAGAAGATTAACGGTCGGCATTAGGTAAATCGTGTAAATATATAAAAAAGCCAGCTTAATAAAGCTGGCTTTTTGATTTCAATTAATTGGGCAGAAAAGTGTCTGGATTTTTCAGCGTTCTTCTCAGCCAATAAAAGAACATGATAGACGCTGCGGTTAAACCCAAAACAATTCCCCACCAAAAACCGGCAGGCCCCATTGCTGGAACTATAACGTCGGTTCGCCCGAGCAAATAGCCTAAACCAAAACCAAGCGGCCAATATGCAATAAATGTGATGTATAGAAGAGGTTTAGTGATTTTCAAACCTTTAAATATACCCGCACACATGACCTGTACAGCATCTGGAAGCTGATAAATAGCAGTAATAATCAAGATACTAGAGGCGAGGGCAACAACTTCTGGTTGCTCTGTATACATGGCAATAATAACGTCTCTGAATAAAAACGTAATTGCCATTACAAACGTGCCAAAGGCGGCTGCTAATACAAAACAAGTTTTAATAGCTTGTTTTAACATTGCGATATCGCCAAATCCCTTTAAATAGCCGATGCGAATTGTAGCAGCCATAGATAAACTTAGCGGCATCATAAAGACAACACTACTGTAACTAAACGCCACTTGATGACCTGCTACGGCAATAGACCCAAGTGGTGCGATCGCCAACGCTGAAAACGCAAATAAAGTGGTTTCAAAAAGTAACGATATAAAGATCGGCAATCCGATCTTAGACAAGCTCTTAATTTTTATAGTATCGGGCTTTTCAAAGCGGCTGAATACTTTCATTGGCTTTAGACGTTTACCTTTATGTAAATAAATCAATAGTACGAAAAAGCTTATCCATTGGATAATTGCGGTCGCTAATCCACAACCAGCACCACCTAATTGCGGCATACCGAATTCACCGAATACAAAAATGTAGTTCAACGGAATGTTTAACACTAAGCCAATAATACCGGTTATCAGCGCAGGGGTGGTTAAACCAACACCTTCAAAAAAGCTTCTAAATACAAAAAACAAACAGGTTGGCAAAATGCCCCAAATTGCAAATTGTAAATAACCTAACGACTTGTCATGTAGCTCTTGCTCTAGATCTAAATTATCTAGCGGTATGTTTACAAATTGATAAAACAAAATAACAAACGCACAAACAATGAGCGCTAGATAAATGCCTTGATACAAAGTAGAAACAATCGGACGGGTATCGCTATTGTCGCCACCGCGACCTAATAGTTGCGCGACCACAGGCGTGACGGCAATAAGCAAACCTTGAATTGAGAATACAACTGGTCCCCATAAACTAGTGGCAACGGATACCGATGCCATATCCACATGGCTTAGTTGGGATGCTATTACTGTATCGGTAAACAGCATGAGTGCCGTTATTACCTGAGTGATAAGTAAAGGGATCGCGAGCTTTAATAAGTGCCTAGTCTCATTGAGGTCGAACAATTTTGCTTTTACTTGTGTCATTTATGCGCTTTGTTGTTATTTGTGGAGCGGTATTATCTATATATTTAAGTGTGATGGCTATAAATAATCAAATGGGATCCGCCCAATGACCGGTTTATTGATAAAAAGAGCAATATATTAGTATATAGACTCTATTTTAGTGTTGGTAATGGTTTAAAAATCACGAACAGTGTGGCTTAATGTAGTCATCGGTTTAGTGCATATGACATTTTCTGACACAATGTTTTTGTCCCCAAGTTATAGAGCACCACCACTTAGTTTAATTTTCAAACAAGGTTACCAAAAAAGTGACATTATCATCTATTAATTCAGTACTTTTTGTATGCTTGGGCAACATTTGTCGCTCACCTTCAGCTCATGCCGTATTTCGTCATAAGTCTGAAGTAGCTGGACTCGACCTAAAAATCGATAGTGCAGGTACAGCAGCATACCATCAAGGCGCAAAGCCTGATGGGCGTTCACAAAAAGTTGGCGAGAGTAGAGGATATAGCTTTTCTGGAATATCTGCCCGAAAGGTAGTAGAGAGTGATTTTGAAAACTTCGATATTATTCTAGCAATGGATGATTCGAATTTTTCAGACTTAATTTCTGCGTGCCCAGAACATCATCATCATAAAATAAGATTAATGACAGAATTCTCACAAGCTTATGCTGACCAAAGTGAAGTTCCTGATCCTTATTATGGTGGTGCGGCTGGATTTGAGTTTGTTTTGGACCTCATCGAAGACGCTAGTGATGGTCTTCTAAATCAAATAAAAAAGTGACTATATTTAAACTAAGGGTATTACGTGACAAATTGGACTCCTGAAAGTTGGAGAGCGTTGCCAATTCAGCAACAGCCAACATATAAAGATAAAGAATTATTAAAGAGTGTAGAGGCTCAAATACACTCATTCCCACCATTGGTTTTCGCAGAAGAAACGCGTGAACTACATCGCCAATTAGGTGAAGTCGCAAATGGTCGAGGTTTCTTGCTTCAAGGTGGCGACTGTGCTGAATCTTTTAATGATTTCAGTGCGACAAATATTCGCGATACGTTTAAGGTAATGCTGCAAATGGCAGTGGTACTAACGTTTGGTGGCAAAGTGCCAGTTACTAAAATTGCTCGAGTTGCGGGTCAATATGCGAAGCCACGATCTTCTGACTTTGAAGAAGTTAATGGTGTGCAGCTTCCTAGTTATCGTGGCGATATTGTAAATAGTTTTGAGTTTAATGAGTTAGCTAGAGAGCCAGACCCACAACGTTTGATTACGGCATATCATCATTCTGCTTCAACTCTTAATTTACTACGTGCATTTGCGCAAGGTGGCTTAGCTGATTTGCATCAGGTAAACCGTTGGAATATGAGTTTTGTAGAGTCGAATCCAAATAGAGAACGTTATCAACATCTAGCTGACCAGTTAAAGGAAACGTTAGACTTTATGCAGGTCATTGGACTAACGTCAGAAACAACGCCGATGATTAAAGAAACGCAATTGTTTACATCGCACGAAGCGCTTTTGTTGAACTATGAGCAAGCCTTAACCCGCAAAGATCATTTAACAGATAAATGGTACGATTGCTCTGCACATATGGTTTGGATTGGTGAGCGTACTCGTCAATTAGACCATGCTCACATTGAGTTTTTTAAAGGCATCCACAACCCAATTGGCGTTAAAGTTGGTCCAGGTATGACTCCGGATGAGCTTATTCAACTAATAGATGCGTTAAACCCGAATAACGTACCTGGGCGATTAACCTTGATTACTCGCATGGGTGCTGATGTTATCGGTAAAAAACTACCAGCTTTAGTTCAAAGAGTGAAACAAGAGGGACGCCATGTCGTTTGGAGTTCTGATCCAATGCATGGAAATACAATTAAAGCGAGCAACGGCTATAAAACTCGTAATTTTGATGCCGTGTTAAGAGAAATTCAAGACTTCTTTAGTGTGCATAAAGCGGAAGGCACTTGGGCTGGCGGTGTTCACTTTGAAATGACAGGTCAACACGTTACCGAGTGTACCGGTGGTGCTTATGGACTAAGTGAAGCTGATTTGAGTCAACGTTATGAAACACAATGCGATCCTCGCTTAAATGCTGATCAGGTATTGGAGCTTGCATTCTTGATTACTGATGCACTCAAAGACGCTCGATAGCAAATTATCTCAAGTTCGCTATCCCATAATCGATTGGTTTAGGGGTAGCGCAATTTTATTGATGGTGATTTATCACCTTTGTTACGATCTAGATGTATTTGGCTATATTGATACTCAATTTGGCGTTGGATATTGGATCCCGTTTCGGTATTTGATTGTCATAAGCTTTTTATTACTGGTTGGTATTAGTCTTCAATTTGTTCATGCAAATGGAATTAATTGGCTAAGTATTAAACGGCGAACAATACAGCTACTAGCTGCTGCACTAGCGGTTTCTATTTCTTCTTTTATTATTGCACCAGAAAAAACCACTTTATTTGGCATTCTTCATCTTATTTTATTCTCTAGTTGGTTAGCCTTGTTATTCATTAATAAACCTTGGGCGAGTCTAGCAATAGGTACAATTATTTTTTTAGCGGGCCATTTGATTACAAGCACAACACTAGAAATACCATGGTTACACTGGATAGGAATGGTAGTGAGTCAACGGCCTGCATTAGATTACGCTCCGGTATTTCCTTGGTTTGGCGTTGTTTTATGGGGCTGTGCAATTGGCTATGCCATTCAATACAGTAACAAGATAAAAATGTGCCTGCTTAATATTGAGGTAAAGAATAACGTGTTTAACCGTGGGTTAAACTGGGCTGGAAAACATAGTCTTATTATTTACTTGTTACATCAGCCCTTACTTTATGGTGTGTTTTTGTTTATTTCCCGTGCCTAGTGATTATGACGAACTAGTTTCATTGTAGAGGTAATTTTTGCTGATATTTCCTCTACTGAGAAATGCGTTGTATTAATAAAAGGGATTTTATTTGCTTTGTACATACGTTCAACTTCACGTAGCTCCATACGGCACTGGCGCAGTGAAGCATATTTGCTATTAGCGTAGCGTTCGTGTCGAATTGCGGCTAGTCTGTTTGGTTCTATGGTTAAGCCAAAGATCTTTCGTTTATTCGCTTTTAAAACGTCTGATAACTTAAAATCTTCCATATCGTCTTCGGTAAATGGATAGTTAGCGGCTTTGATTCCATACTGAAGTGCCAGATATATACTTGTAGGGGTTTTTCCACTTCGAGAAACGCCAACTAAAATCACATCCGCATCATCATAATTTTCTGTTGTTTGACCGTCATCATTGGCAAGCGCAAAGTTCATTGCCTCAATTCTGGCGTCATATTTATGTTCTTTGATCGAGTGTGTTCTGTGTTTAACTGGATTAGCCTGGATATTAAGTTTTTCACTGATGACATTTGAGAAGGGCTCAAGCACGTCAAAACAAATTGAATTTGAGTCGCAGACTTCACTAGCTAGTGATTTATCAACAAAGGTGTGAAACACAAAAGGGCGATGACCTGTAGTTTTAAAACGTCTATTTATTTGGTCTTTTAGCTGTTTTGCTTTTTCATCACTCTCTATAAAAGGCACCGTAATGTGTTCAATAATAAAGTCGTATTGCGATAATGTCGCGTGACCAATGGTTTCTGCTGTAATTGCAGTTCCATCAGATACATAAAATGCGCTGCGCGTCATAAATATCCTTTGTAGTAATAAATTTTCAAACGCATTTATATTTTACCAATAGCGGCAGGTTGTGTAGAATGCGCTCGCGTTTGTAAGTGTTTTTGTAATAATACAAATCATATAACAAAACCTATATCAAACTCTATTTTATCTCAAAACTTATTAATATTAGTGGAGAATGTCATCGTGCAGGAATATGTACTCTGGTATCAAGAATTAGGAATGAACGACGTCAATCAAGTTGGCGGTAAAAATGCGTCATTAGGCGAAATGATCAGTAATCTCGCCAATGCTGGAGTGAAAGTACCCGGTGGTTTCGCCACAACGTCTTTCGCCTTTAACGAATTTTTAGAGCAAAGTGGCTTAGAAGCACGAATCCATGAATCTCTGGATAAACTAGATGTTGATGATATAGCTGAATTAACTAAAACTGGGGAACAAATCCGTAATTGGATTATAGAAACTCCGTTTACTCCAGCATTAGAAGCCGCATTAGCAGAGTCTTATCAAAAATTAGCGGGTGAACTAGGTGAGCAAGCATCATTTGCAGTTCGCTCTTCTGCAACGGCCGAAGATATGCCTGATGCGTCTTTTGCAGGTCAACAAGAAACGTTCCTTAATGTAAAAGGTTTAGACGCCGTAAAGGTTGCAGTTAAACACGTATTTGCATCATTGTTTAATGACCGTGCCATCTCTTATCGTGTTCACCAAGGTTATGACCACAAGGGTGTCGCTTTATCTGCAGGTATTCAACGCATGGTGCGTTCTGACAAGTCATCGTCAGGTGTTATGTTCTCCATCGATACTGAGTCTGGCTTTGAAGACGTGGTATTTGTAACGTCTGCTTTTGGTTTAGGTGAAATGGTTGTTCAAGGCGCCGTAAACCCCGATGAATTTTATGTGCACAAGCCAACTTTAGCAGCAGGCCGTCCAGCTGTTGTTCGTAAAACAATGGGCAGTAAAGCAATTCAAATGATTTATGCCGATACACAAGAGCATGGCAAACAAGTTACTATTGAAGATGTTGATCCAGCTCGTGCGAATGAGTTCTCTCTTACTGATGATGAAGTCATGGAATTGGCAAAACAAGCCGTTACGATTGAAAAACATTACGGCCGTCCAATGGATATTGAGTGGGCTAAAGATGGTTTAGACAATCAACTTTATATTGTTCAAGCAAGACCTGAAACTGTTCGCAGTAATGAAGAAGCTAATGTTATTGAGACGTTCCAACTAGAACGCCGTGGTACGGTTAAATGTACAGGTCGTGCTATTGGTCATAAAGTAGGGTCAGGCACAGCAAAAGTATTAAAGTCAATTGCCGATATGGACCAGATCCAGCCTGGTGATGTATTAGTTACAGACATGACTGACCCTGATTGGGAACCAATCATGAAGCGTGCATCCGCGATTGTTACGAACCGCGGAGGTCGTACTTGTCATGCAGCGATTATTGCTCGTGAATTAGGTATACCAGCAGTTGTTGGTTGTGGTGATGCAACATCATTAATTGAAACAGGTGATGAAGTAACAGTGTCATGTGCTGAAGGTGATACTGGCTTTATCTATGGCGAAGTACTCCCATTTGAAGTAGTAACATCAAAAGTTGATGAAATGCCAGATTTACCGGTTAAGGTAATGATGAATGTTGGTAACCCCGACCGTGCTTTTGACTTTGCTCGTCTGCCACATGCAGGTATCGGTCTTGCGCGTTTAGAGTTTATTATTAACCGCATGATTGGTGTGCATCCAAAAGCATTATTAAATTATGATGCGCAATCAACAGATATTAAAGATGAAATCGATGAGCTGATCGCCGGTTACGAATCACCAGTTGAGTTTTACATCAACAAGCTTAAAGAGGGTATTGCAACTCTAGCCGCGGCGTTTTATCCGCAAAAAGTTATTGTTCGTATGTCTGATTTTAAATCAAATGAGTATGCAAACTTAGTGGGTGGTGAGCAATACGAGCCAGACGAAGAAAACCCGATGATAGGCTATCGCGGAGCATCTCGTTATATTTCTGATTCATTCCGTGACTGTTTTGCACTTGAATGTGAAGCGCTAAAACGTGTTAGAAATGATATGGGCTTAACAAATGTAGAAGTTATGATCCCGTTTGTAAGAACTGTATGTGAGGCTAAACAAGTATCGGAACTACTTGTAGAACACGGTTTAAAACGAGGGGAAAACGGACTGCGCGTAATTATGATGTGTGAATTACCATCAAACGCATTATTAGCCGATCAGTTTTTGGAGTATTTTGACGGGTTTTCGATAGGTTCAAATGACTTAACGCAACTTACTTTAGGGCTTGATAGAGACTCTGGTTTAATTGCACATTTATTTGATGAGCGAAATGAAGCGGTAAAAGCGCTATTGTCAATGGCAATAAAAGCTGCGAAGAAAGCTGGTAAATACGTTGGTATTTGTGGTCAAGGGCCTTCGGATCATGAAGACTTTGCAAATTGGTTAGTAGAAGAGGGTATTGACTCAGTTTCTTTAAACCCGGATACGGTATTAGAAACTTGGTTATATCTTGCAGAGCAAGAGCAGAAACGCTCTTAGTATTAACCTTTCGGTAACTTACACTCATTTAAAGCCAGCTTAATTGCTGGCTTTTTACTTTCCGTGACATTTTTTAAATTTTTGGTTTGATCCACATGGGCACTTGTCATTACGCTCTATCTTGATAATAGGAACATCAAACAACTCACCTGAATCATACTTCCATTCATCGTTTTCTTTTATGAATATCGACTTTTCATAAATCTGTTGTAAGTAACCATCGGCAATAAAGTCCGCTTTAAATTCCACCGTATCATTTTCAGCGTTAATAATTTCTAAGTTTGTAAAGTCACAATTTTGACAAGCAGTACGTAATTCTTTAACACTAAGTTCGGCTTTCAGTTTTTGTGAGCTTGTTTCGAATAGATACTCACACTCACCAGTAGCAAAAGCGACATAACGAGAACGCATTAAGTCTAAAGGTGTTTCTGCGACTAGAGACCCAGTTATAAGATCGTTACAAACACAATGTGCAGACTTTAAATTGCAGGGACAAGAAAAAGACATTTATTTTCTCTTATAAAATTTAATGAGCGTGAAGTATGCCATCAATGTTATCGACATTTAAAGAGTGAATTGCGATGGCTGCATCGGTTCCTTTTTCGAAAATTACTCTTTGCTGCGCTTCACTCATCGCATTATCCCAAAATATGACTGCTGAGCATGTATGGTGCTTAATAGCTTCGTTTGCAGTGTAGAATACATCTTGGCAATGCTTCTTTTGAAAAACAATAACTTTATTAACATCTATACTATTTTCAATTAGGTAGTCTTTTGTTGGACAGCCTTCCGGAGCGATTAATAATATCCAACCGGGTAAAGTGCTGTAAGCTTTTAAAAGACCAATTAGATCTAAGTCCCCTTTTTTAATACTATTCAAAGGGTTAAGTTGGTATTCTGTGTTTGCTGAAATTATATTGTTTAACATATTTATTAACTACTGGATAAATGAACAGTAGTTGTAATTTAGTCTGTTTTTTGTACCGCTGCAAGTGTTTTTTACAAATATATTACTGGAATTAAATTGAGAAATATTTATCAATACGGCCTTATAGCAATCGTTTTAATATTTGTGATGTCACTTGTTTATAGCAGTGTTTCTACGTTTTATGCGTTAGATGGGTTGAGAATAAGTGATAGTGAATTAACAACCCATATCGATAAGTCGTGGGCTGCCAGTGAAACAGACACTGATAAAACTCTAATTATTGAAAACTTGAATTTTGAAAGCTTCGGTAAAACAATAAACTGGGGCTTTGATGATAGAACATTCTATTATCGTTACATAATTTCTAATTTATCGTCGGTAGACCAACGTTATTCTGTTTATTTTGACAATCCTACAATCGATAGTATTTATATTTACAGTAAGGATAATGGTTCGGTTAATTTTGTGTCGCGGTTTGGTGATGCTTACGAAGAACAAGCAAGGTTAAATAATAGAAACACAAGTAGAGAGTTTTTAGTTCCTGCCAATAGTAGTAAAACAATATATTTTAAAACGCAAACCACGGGTTCTGCATTTTTGCCATTACTTGTTTTTAAGACTGAAGATTTTGCACGATATAAAACTGCTATTTTCATGGTTTGGGGAGCGTTTATTGGCTCAGCTATTGTAATGACGCTCTACAACATTATTTTGTATGCTGGGACAAGAGAGAGTATCTATTTATATTACATTGGATACGTTTGTGTGTTTTTGTTGCAACTTGGCACTTTACATGGATTTAATGTCTATCTAGTCCACGACTCCATATATTACTTTCTATCAAATAATATTAACGTCTTGAACTGTATTCTTTGTTTTTTTACCTTGTCTTTAGCTTTACATTTTTTGAAATTAAACAACTCAACTTATTCCGTTGTTCGATTTACACATACCTTCAAATACGTGTTACTTATTGCGTCGGTTATTTTCCTATTTTTAAAAGAGTCGACTGCTGCAATACCCTTTTTCTTTTTACAAGCGGTTACCTATGTGCTTGTACTTGCGTTATTGGCAAAAGGCTTCCGTGAGCATATACATTGGACAAAATTTTATATTATCTCGTGGTTTCCATTGTTCCTAGGAGCGGCTATTGGATCTCTTATGTTTGCAGGGCAATTAGATTACTCGTTTTGGAATAGACATGCGGCGTTACTTGGTGTTCTAGCAGAGATGTCATTAATTTCTATGGCGCTCGTACAACGATTAAGAGCAACTGAGCAGGTTCGATTATACGAGGCTACACATGATCAACTACTTGGAATTGCCAATAGAAGCCTTTTTCAAAAGCGTATAGACGAATTGAGACTAGACAAAACAGTTTATGACTTTTCAGTTTTAACCTTTTCGGTCCATAGATACTCTTTCATTAAAGCCTATTTACAAGACAACCTGCTGAAAGCAGTGGCGTTAGTGTTTTTAAAAAATATAGAAGAGCTTTTGAGCTTAGATCTGATGTTGATTGAGATAGATGCATCGTCTGAAATTAAATCTGCAGGGAATATACAGGAAGGGGTGTTTGCGTTCTTAGTCATAAGCAATGATGTTGTGTTATTGGATGCAGCATTAAAAAAACTCGTGGAGCAGCAACCAGTAACAGTTAAGTTAGATGAACTTGATATTGAAGTTAATATTAATTTTAATATCGTTGTTACCTCATATCTAAATAGCTCATGCAAAACGATTGACCTTATTGATGATACGCTCAAAGCGATAGAAATAGCTCACGCTAAAAATTTACCAATATGTATACTCGATGAGTCACTTAGAAAAGACATCGCAAAAGTCAAAAGCCAAAATCTTTATGTACAAGACACAGCATCTGTTTCAAAAATCGAATATTTATTTCAACCCCAAATTGATATCAACAAAAAAAAGTGTATAGGCGCAGAAATTATACCGTTTATTTGTAATAAACGGACCGGCGAGTCAGAGCCCGTTAGGACTACAGATTTTACAAATAGCCTAAGCTTATCAACCACAATAATTGAAAGTTTATTAGAACAAGCCTGTGAGCACTTAAAATCTACCCGGCGACACACAAATGGCTCAGAGTATACCTTAACGATTAAGCTGTGTTTAAACGAACTAGATTTAGATAGGTTTGTTAAAGTCATAAAACGGAAAATAAGTACTCATAAAGTCGATGCGAACCAATTTGTTTTGGAATTGACTTGCAATGATATAGACGTTAACGACGCTTTTCTTTTGCCTAACATCAAACAATTAGAGACGCATGGCTTTTTATTAAGCACAAATTTCAGCACGGTGTCTAGGATGATAAGTTATAAATTATTTCCAATGATGTATATTCGTTTCGGGGCTGGTTCTATAATGGAGACGAAAGAGGGTGAAATTAATCATAATAGAATTCTAGCTGTCACCGCGTTTATCAAAACACTCGCAAATAAAGCATTGCTTGAGTTATCAAAAGAAGACTTTTACTCGATAGACTTTATTGATAATGAAAACTTAGTGGTACAAAGTAGCGCGCTAGCTCAGCCAATGAAGCAGGAACATTTCCTGCTTTTTCTAGATAAATATAACAGGAAAGAAAGTGAATAAGAAAAGTAGTATAAAGCAATGGCTAATGGTGATATTGGTGCTGTTTCCTATTTTATTGATTTTGGTCAATTTGAGCTTGGTAATAAATGAGGTGACAGACTCTAAAATTAGCCGCGATAATTTTTTCTTAGATATTCAATTTAAACGCTATTTATCAAATAACGATAAGCCAATCGATGTTGTTACACATGAACTGCAACAGGCTCCGAATGAGACGCTTAATGCTAATAGCGGAGGTTTTGGATTAGACTATAGATGGCATTCATTATCTTTAAAAAATGTTGCTAAAGAAAACCTTGAATTAGTTCTTTTATTTGATAATCCAACGTTGGATGTCTTAGAGATTTATACTGAAAGTGAATACGAACAACCGTTATTTAGACTCAATAAATACTCCGAAAAAAGGTCAGCCTCGTTGGCTGCAATGCCCCGAATTGATTTAAATATAAATAGCGATGTTGTTAAAAGGCTAATAATAAAAACACAGACAGATGGTAGCCCTAATTTACCAATACTAATTTTTCATAAAAAAGATTTCGATCAGTATACAGAAGCGGTGTACCTCCTCTGGGGAGGCTTTATTGGTATAGTGTTATTGATGAGTATATATAATCTGATTTTGTACGTCGGAAATCGGGAAACTTTATACTTGATTTATATCGCATACATTACACTTTTTCTTGTTGTTCTTTCTGTTTTACACGGATTCGGAGTTTTCATATTTACACCGCCAATATATAAATTTATTAGCCAATATTTGATGTTTTTTTATTTTTGGCTTGGCATAAGTTTACTCGCGTTTACTATGTATTTTTTAAAGTTTAATAGTGCAACAGATTCAAATATAACTAAAGTCACTCGCTTTTGTATAATATTTTTAGGTTTATTATCTTTTATTTCGTTTTTTATACCAGAATACCAAACCGCCAATTTTTTCTTTCCAATACAAACACTTATTTATATCTTGTGTTTAGTTATGGTGATCAGAACATTTAAACATAATTCAAATTGGGCGAAATATTATGTCCTATCGTGGTTTCCCTTGTTAGCTGGCGCTGCAATTGGGACTATGTTTATGGTAGGCGCGATCGAGTACACTTTTTGGACGAGGCATGCAACTATGCTTAGCGTTATGTTTGAGATGGCGTTTATTTCAATGGCGTTAGCAGAGCGGGTCAGAATCAGTGAGTCTCAAAGACTATACGAAGCGACTCATGATGCTTTATTTGACTTGCCGAACTTCAGTGCATTAAAAACTCAGACAACTAAACTAAATAAACAAGAAGAGCTTGCAAATTATTCACTTATACTAGTAAAGGTTTGTAACTTTCCCTTTCTAAACAATACATTGTCCCGTGATGAGCTTGTCGAGCTAATGATCTCTTTCTCTTCTAACATCGAATTGAATTTATCGCAAAACCTTATGGTTTTGGAAACGGAGGAGGGTCATCTTAGCAATAAGGTATATGTTGTTGCTGAGGGAGTTTTCGCGTTTTTAATTTCCAGTAACGATCTTATTTTGATGTCTGGAGTGTTAAAACAATTACCGAATAAAATAATTAATAGATACCCTCAGGAACATAGCGACGTATTGATTGATTATAAAATAGGCGTCTCCGCCACGAGTAAAAATCACGCTACAATTGACGTTTTATATCAGCAAGCAAGTCTAGCGTTGGAGAAAAGCGAATATACGCAGGATATATGCTCATTTTTTACTGAAAATATGGCAAGTCAACAAATTGAGCTATTACGAAATATTGCAAAAACTCGAGATGCGTTGGGCAACGGTAGCAATTTCATTTCTGTTACACCACTAACAATATCTAGTCCTAGTGACTTTGTTTTTTATGAAATACAACTAGAAAATAGTGCTTTTGACGCTAATTATCAATCATTCAAATCTCTATATGACTTTTGCAAAGAGGCGGGCTTGTTGACTGTTTTATATACAAAGTTACTGTCCCAGTGCTCTGACATTATAGGGACTTATAATATGGGAAAGCTATCTAAAATGGCATTTATGATACCTATCAGTATTGATGTTCTGCGAGATCGTAATTTTGTAAAAGAGGTAATTAAAGTAAAGCGAGAATTGAGCCTTTACCCGAATCAAATTGTCTTGTGTTGTATAGATTTTCCATCTCTACGCGTTTCTCAAAATATATTAAATGTATTAGAAGAGTTAAATTTTTTAGAGCTAAGGCTAGCAGTAAATCTTAAGGAGCTTCCCTCATCTTGGCAACAAGAGGCCATAAGAAGCTATTTTGAATACTTATTCATAGATAAAATTGAAGAAACAGAAAATGTTTTATCAGTTAGTAACCAAGATGTAGTAAACGCTTTAACAACAAAACTAGAATTAAAAACTCTATTTAGATAAAAATATTAATAGGCATTAAAGAGGTAAATTTAGCATTAAAAATGCCTCTTTAAGCCTTTTAATGAGCATGGGATCAGTCCCTTTGCTTGCTGCTAAGTAAAACTCTTCGGATAGCTGTTTAAATACATATATAGTTTTAAAGTCGGTGGTATTACACCCTGTTGTTTGGCAATAATATTCGGTAATTAACCTATTAGAAGGAATTGCGGTTATGCGTTCTTTTTCTAACATTTTCATAGTAGAAAATGTATTCACAATTTCTACTAGCTGATCACCAAATAGAAAGCCTTCACTCGCTAAAAAGTCAGCCACGGCATCTTGCCTTTTGACTCCTATTTGGATATTCCGTAACTCACTTAAAGATTTAACAGGCTCAAGTGCATTGTCTTTTAATGTAATGAGCTCGGTTGAAACATCAGCCACTTTGCCTATCCAAATAAACTTGTCTTCTCGTTCAGGAGTTCTAACTATTGAAAATATAATTGTATTAGGTCTGTTTAAAGCGACCTTGTAAGCTCTAGCCCACGGCATAACTTCAATACTGTGATCGGGTAATACTATTCTAAGCAATTTATTTATTTCGTTACCAACGCTTCCACCAACTAAGCGGTTGTCCTTACCGATCTGAAAAGGAGGTAAATGCTCAGTAACTATCCTTATTTGACTAACTTGAGCGTGGACATTAAAGGTAAATAATAAAAGGATGATGGATATAAAAAGTGCTTGTCGTTTTGTTGTAAACAAAATGTAGATAACCCATTAAAAAAACTATCTTTAATTAATAGACGTTTATCTATAATCTCGCCAGTTACTAAGACATATTATCGTTAAATACACATGGAAAAAAACCAACACAGAGCAATTCAATACGCGTTAATCGCAGTTTTGCTGTGGTCAACTGTTGCTACAGCATTTAAGTTAGCATTATCCTCAATGTCACCAATGCAATTATTGACTATTGCCTCCGTGTCGTCATTTACGATTTTGTTTGTAGTTATACTGTTAACCAAACGACAGCAAGAGCTTTTAATTATTCTAAAAACCAAGTGGAAACGTTTTGCGTTGTTTTCTTTACTAAACCCTGTTGCTTATTACTTGGTTCTATTTAGTGCTTATGATCGTCTACCAGCCTCTCAAGCACAACCTTTAAACTATACATGGGCTATAGCACTAACTTTAATGAGCGCTATATTTTTAGGCCAAAAGATCAGAGTAAAAGATTGGTTAGCGTGTGGTTTAGGATACTTGGGTGTTTTAGTTATAGCGACAAAAGGGCAACTGCTTGACTTGACGTTCACTGACGGAATAGGGGTGGCGTTGGCATTAATTTCTACTTTTCTTTGGGCTAGTTATTGGATACTGAACACAAAAATAAAAACTGACCCAATAATATCGGTATGTCTATGTTTTTTGTTTGGCACCATTTGGTTAGTACCTCTGACTCAATACCTCTATGGTTTTAATGATATTACTAGCACCTCAATCCTAGCAGCAGTATACGTAGGTGTTTTTGAGATGGGGGTTACCTTTGTTTTTTGGTTAATGGCAATGAGATATGCAGAAAATACATCAATGATCAGCAACTTAATATTTATCTCACCTTTTATTTCATTATTGTTACTTCACTTTATAGTCGGTGAAGAGATATTTATATCAACAGTTTTGGGGTTACTTTTTATTGTCATTGGATTATTGATTCAAAACGTGAAAAAGAAACAGCATTAATGTTTAAGCACTCCGTGACGTAGTAATTAAAGGCGTATTCTGTCAGATAATTTTACAGATTAATTCCTAGCCAAGGTTTATTCTATTAAATTCAGTTTGTTATGAAATGGAGCGATAATTGCTTGATTTTACGTTAAATCATGAAATCGAGTTTAGGAGTGGCGTTTAGTGAATAACAGAATAGCTGTAATATTTGTCGGTGCTTTATTATCTTTGAGTATGTTTAACAAGGCTTATGCTGGTCCGATTGATATAGAATATGACAGTGTTGGTAATTTACCAGATGCAACTTTTGGTGGGTCTGGTATTAGTAACGATAATGTGGCAATTACCTCATACATAGAGCAAATATGTACTACGCGTTGTAGAGATTCTGGCGTAATAATTACGTTAGGCTTACAAGCTCACGGTCGCTACAATAGCAGTCTTGTGAGTACTGACGGTGCAGGCACATATTACGCACCAATTGGAGCTAGTATCCCAAATGGCTCGTCGTTAATGGGGAGCAGCTGGAATTTTGACTACTATATCAATGTCGAAGGTTCTGATTTTTCCATTTTTGATTTCCGTTTGTTATATGACTTTAATCCCTCGGTAGCAAATGAAGAATCAGATCATGGCATTTTAGATATTAATAGTGCACTGGCTACTTTCCCGGGATCTAATCTTGCGGATATATCTCGAAACCAATCTTCACAAAACTTAATGTTTAACTTTTTAAGCACTCCGTCACCGTTTATAACTGTACCAACGGACGTTAGCTCTTTTGATCCAAATGCTGTTGGCGAATATACGTTTGCGTTAGCTGCATACAGAGGGAATCAAGAGGTGTCTAGAACAGCAATACGTGTTGTTGCGCAAAGTGTTGATGTTCCAGAGCCTAGTTCGTTTGCTATTTTGATGCTAGGTCTTATCGCGATGGGACGTCGTATAAATAGCTAAACCGTTGTAAAAAATAAATAGTTAGATAGATAGAGGGTTACTTAGGTAGCCCTTTTTTTATGTTTAAAATACATAATAAAGCGAGTAGATATAAAACATCAGAATATGAAGAATCGTGAACTAATTGATTGTTTATGCTGAAAGAGAAGTAAGTGCTTGAAAATGATGGTACAACCGAGTGGATTCGAACCACCGACCCCCACCATGTCAAGGTGGTGCTCTAACCAACTGAGCTACGGTTGTATAAAGAAGTGTCTTGAAGACCGTTGTATGCTAAACAACGATGTTAATAAGTGCAAGCCGTTTTATTCTAAATTTAAATCAACTGCTTAATTTCCCAACAAATTAGTGAATTTAAAAGCGTTAACGACGTATACCTGTCAAACGAATTAGGATCATGGACAAATCTTTTATATAGTAGGGCCTCATCGATAAAGGGTATTAATAATGTTTACTGGTATTGTTCAAACAAAAGCGACAGTAATAGGAATTACTGGTCATGATACGTTTAAAAGCATCTGTCTATCTGTCGGCAATGAGTTTTTAGAGCGCTTAAATATAGGAGCGAGTATTGCCATCAATGGCGTTTGTTTAACGGTGACAAAATATGAAAATCAATTGTCAGATGTAGTTGGGCAAGTTTATTTTGATGTCATAGATGAAACACTAGAAAAAACTAACCTGCGCAGCTTAAAGCAAGGCGATAAGGTTAATTTTGAAAGAAGTGTTACATTTGGAACCGAGATTGGTGGACACATAGTGTCTGGACATATTCATACCACGGCACTGTTAACAAATATTGAAACAACGCAAGATAACGTTAAGTTGACACTAAGCCTCGATGAGCGCTGGATGAAGTACATTTTACATAAAGGTTTTGTCGGTGTGAATGGTTGTAGTTTAACCGTCGGTGATGTTAGCCGGAATAGTTTCGCGTTGCATTTAATTCCAGAGACACTATCCATAACAAATTTAGGTAACTATGAAATAGGCAGTGAAATCAACATCGAAGTTGATCAACAAACTTATACAACGGTACAAACAGTAGAGCGTTATCTTAAATCACAAAACCGATATAGTAACTAAAAGTCAAATTAGGTAATGTAAATTACTTTTTTTAATATATTTGTTCATCGTCAGCATCAACTTTTAGTTCTACTTTCTGGCGGATCTCATCTAGATGAGTATTTAAGTGAATTGCGTTACAGCATGCAGCACAATCTTCATAATAATCTTGATCGCCATTACTCATATCGAATTCAAAGCTAACATGATGCCCACAATGTGGGCATACTATAGTTTTTGTAAATGTGTCCATAAGCCTTCCTAAATTAGGCTTTACTTCCCCCATTTATACTGCGGCCGCCATCTACAGCCAAAATCTGTCCTGTAACGTATGAAGCTTTGCTCATATATAATATGGCTTCAGCGATATCCTCGGGAGAACCCAGCCTAGCTAAACCTATTTCGCTTAAGACTTGCTGCTTGTCTTGCTCAGATAGATCATTTTCATGCCAGAGTATCGCACCAGGTGCAATACCATTTACTCTAATATTAGGTGCTAATTCTCTAGAAAGCGATTTTGTCAGCATCACTAATCCGGCTTTTGCCATGCAATAAACCGGGTAATCTTTAAGCGGTCTATCAGCATGTATATCTACCATGTTGACAACGTTACCTTTATTTTTATTTAACTCGTCTTGTAGGTGTTTAATTAAAAAGAAGGGGGCTTTTAAATTCGTACCCATTAAGTCGTCCCAAACTGATTCAGTCACGTCATTAACTTTTGTTGGGTAAAAAGACGAAGCGTTGTTAACTAGCATATCTAATCGACCAAAAGCATCAATAGACTGTTGTGCTAATGACTCCAATTCTTCAAAGTTAGTAATATCAGCCGCAACACGTTTTGCTGAATCTGGTCTTATTGTATTTAGTTCCTGAACAAATAAATCAGCAGCATCAGTTGAGTTATTACAATGAACGACAATGTTATATCCATTTTTGTGAAGTAAAGTCGCGGTTTGTTTTCCAATTCTTTTTGCTGCCCCTGTGACTAAAACGGCAAGATTTTTACTCTTCATTTGTATTCTCTGTGTCATTAACTTTCAATTTATGGAAACTGTACGGAGGAAACTCTGTACTGGCTTAAATTTATCTACATAAAAGCAGGTATCTGGCTTGAGATCTTATGTTAGATAAAATAACATTCGCGCTAGACTTATGTCACTCTCTGGGCTCTAGTTTAAACGGATTGTAACCGTTTAACATGCCAACTCTTAATAAATTATAATGTATAAGCGACGCATTGTAGGCGCCGCCACTGTACTAAGGAAATAAAATGCCTGTTATTACTCTTCCTGACGGTAGTCAACGCTCGTTTGATCATGCTGTTTCTGTTCTTGATGTTGCTGGTGACATTGGCCCTGGTTTAGCAAAAGCGACCATAGCTGGTGTTGTTGATGGCAACCGCGTTGATGCAAAAGACTTAATTACCGAAGATGCTAAATTGCAAATCATCACGGCCAAAGACGACGATGGACTAGAAATTATCCGTCACTCTTGTGCGCACCTATTAGGGCATGCGATTAAGCAATTGTTCCCAGATGTAAAAATGGCAATTGGTCCTACTATTGATAACGGCTTTTATTATGATGTAGACCTTGATCACTCTTTGTCTCAAGACGATATTGCTGCTATTGAAAAGCGGATGCTTGAATTAGCAAAAACGAATTATGAAGTTGTTAAGAAAACCGTTTCTTGGCAAGAAGCTCGTGACGCTTTTGAAGCGCGTGGCGAGACTTATAAATTACAAATCTTAGATGAGAATATTGATAAGTCGGACAAACCTGGCTTATATCATCACGAAGAATACATCGACATGTGTCGTGGTCCTCACGTTCCAAACATGAAGTTTTGCCAACACTTTAAACTGATGAAAGTGGCTGGTGCATACTGGCGCGGTAACTCTGATAACAAAATGTTACAGCGTGTTTACGGCACAGCATGGGCTGACAAAAAGCAACTTAAGGGTTATTTAAAGCGTTTGGAAGAAGCTGAGAAGCGCGATCACCGTAAAATCGGTAAAGCGTTAGATTTATTCCACTGGCAAGAAGAAGCGCCAGGCATGGTATTTTGGCATAACGATGGTTACGCTATTTATACTGAACTAGAGCGCTTTATTCGTCGCAAGTTAACTGAATATAACTACGATGAAGTTAAAGGTCCATTAATGATGGATAGAAGCTTGTGGGAAAAATCAGGTCACTGGGACAAGTACGCAGACAACATGTTTACTACAAGTTCTGAAAACCGTGAATATGCTATCAAGCCAATGAACTGCCCAGGTCACGTGCAAATTTTTAATCAAGGCCTAAAGTCCTACAGAGACTTGCCATTGCGTATGGCTGAGTTTGGTTGTTGTCACCGTAATGAGCCATCTGGTGCATTACACGGTTTAATGCGTGTTCGTGGCTTTACTCAAGACGACGCTCATATCTTCTGTACTGAAGAGCAAATTCAAGAAGAAGTCATTGGCTGTATTCAAATGGTTTTTGATACATATAAAACGTTTGGTTTTGAAAATGTATCAATTAAACTTTCTACGCGTCCAGAACAGCGCGTAGGTAGCGATGAAATTTGGGATAAAGCAGAAAAAGCACTAGCTGATGCGTTAGAAGCAAATGAATTAGAGTATGACTTGCAACCTGGTGAAGGTGCATTCTATGGTCCTAAAATTGAATTCACATTACATGACTGTTTAGGTCGTGCTTGGCAATGTGGTACGGTTCAAGTTGATTTCTCTATGCCAGGTCGTTTAGGTGCAACTTACGTTGGTGAAGACAACGAACGTAAAACACCAGTTATGATCCACAGAGCAATTTTAGGTTCGTTAGAGCGCTTTATTGGAATTCTGATTGAAGAGTACGCCGGTCTTCTTCCAACATGGTTGGCCCCAAAACAGGTAGTAATTATGAATATTACCGATTCACAGGCCGAATATGTGAAAAATGTGGAAGAAAAGCTGAAACAAAGTGGAATTAGAGTCATTTCGGACTTGAGAAATGAGAAGATAGGCTTTAAAATCCGTGAGCACACTCTTAAGCGTATTCCGTTTATGTTGGTTGTTGGCGAAAAAGAGAAAGAATCGGCACAAGTTGCAGTTCGAACTCGAAAAGGTGACGACATGGGCTCTATGCCAATCGATGACTTTATCGCACAATTTAATGAAGTAGTGAGCAAATACGAATAATATTCGTAACTAATATCGAGCATCGCAATGAGTATAAAATTATAGAAAACGACTCGCGATGCTTTATTTATAATTTTTTTGGAGGATTTTGCCATTAGAGCGCAAAACAAACGTGGCCAGAAGGCTGCTCAAAACAGGTTAAATGAAGAAATTACCGTTCAAGAAGTTCGATTAGTCGGCGTTGAAGGTGAACCTTTAGGTGTTGTTTCTATTAAAGAAGCATTAGCAGCGTCAATTGAAGCAGGAATGGATCTTGTAGAGATCAGTCCAAATGCTGAGCCACCTGTTTGTAAAGTTATGGACTACGGCAAATTCCTATACGAAAAGAGTAAAGCTCAAAAAGAGCAAAAGAAGAAGCAAAAACAGATTCAGGTTAAGGAAATTAAATTCCGTCCTGGAACTGATGAAGGCGATTACCAGGTAAAACTACGCAACCTGCGTCGCTTCATTGAAGCTGGAGACAAGGCGAAAGTCACTATCCGCTTCCGTGGTCGAGAGATGGCTCATCAAGATATCGGACTAGATCTACTAAGACGTGTTAAAGCGGATTTAGAAGAAATTTCTACGTGCGAATCTTTCCCTTCACGTGCTGAAGGTAGACAGATGATCATGGTACTCGCACCAACTAAGAGCAACTAAGCTCTTAAAATAGTCGGTAGGTAAGGCCTTTAACAAGTAATTGGTGAGTTTCGACAAACCAGTTCGCCTTAATACCATTTTAATTAACACTCTAACAATGCGGAGTCTAGGCAATGCCTAAAATGAAAACTCATAGCGGCGCGGCAAAGCGCTTTAAAAAGACTGCCTCTGGTGGTTACAAACGTAAACAGTCTCACTTACGTCACATTTTGACTAAGAAGAGCTCTAAGCGTAAACGTCACTTACGTAGCAAGTTAATGGTTTCTTCAGTAGATAAGCCGTTGATCGATCGTATGTTAGCTGGCGCTTAAGAGAGGAGACTGAATAATGGCAAGAGTAAAACGTGGTGTACAAGCTCGCAAGAGTCACAAAAAAGTACTAAAGGCAGCTAAAGGTTATTACGGAGCACGTTCACGTGTTTACCGCGTAGCATTCCAAGCTGTAACAAAAGCAGGTCAATATGCATACCGTGACCGTCGTCAAAAGAAACGTGTTTTCCGTCAATTATGGATTGCTCGTATCAATGCAGCGGCTCGTCAAAACGGTTTGTCATACAGCAAATTCATGAACGGCTTGAAAAAGGCGTCTATTGAAGTAGATCGTAAGATCCTTGCTGACATCGCTGTTCACGACCAAGCAACATTCGCTGTTTTAGTTACTAAAGCAAACGAAGCGTTAGCTGCTTAATCAAGCCAAAATTTGATTTTGATGAAAGGAAGCCTAGGCTTCCTTTTTTAATGCTCTCGATTTATGTAACACTATTTTACTGAGCTGACCTGAAGCTAATCTTTACAAAACGCTCTGATAGGTCTGCAGAATACATTGAGTAGGCATCTTCGGTTTTAGTTAAAACCATGTTTGCGGGTATGAAACATGGTTTATTAAATTCTACCAATAGTGATCCATTTTTATTGTCTTCCTCTAACATCACTTCGTTTATCGCTAAGTGGGCGTTGTACATGCCGTGGACTATGGCACCTTTGAGACCAAACCGCTTTGCTAACCAGTTACTGATGTGAATAGGGTTATAGTCTCGAGAAATCGAAGCGTAATTTCTAACCATTTTTTGTGTAATCTTGTAGCTTGCTAATTCCGTCGATATGTTATTGTCTTGTGATACAGAAGCGGAGCTTCCTTTGTAGTAACGATTCTTGTCTAACATCTTGTTAATATTAACGATAGTAAGTTCTTTATTCTGCCAAACCGAAGTTCTAATTTCATAAAGGATACCTTTTTCATTTTCTGTAGCTGACATTAATTCAACAGAGACTACCGACGGCAGTCGCCAGTTTTGTTTCTTTAAAGGGATTATTTCGGATGAGATATGGATTAATCCAAGTAAATTTGAAGGGATACTGCTTTGACAAATACATTGGAGCATCAGTGGAAACGTCGCGTTAAATACAAAATTAGGACGGTGGTCGACAGAACCAAATAAACTCTCAAAACCATTTAGAACTTTATAATGTGGGAAGAAGTTATCTACACTAATAGCAAAAGGCTGAAATAGTGCTAATTCACGCGGGGTTCGTGTAATTGCGCTATAAATTAACTTAGTGAATGAAAAAGGTGGCTGTTGAATAACCATGATAAAGTTTATTTCCTTATTCTTGTTGACTCTGTTAAGTATACGAGTAAACGCCGAAACTAACACTATCAAGATATCATCCGGAGTTGCTCCTCCCTACATTATGGAAGAAGGCAGTTCGACAGGTTTTATATCAAAAATAGTTCACAAGTCATTAGACCATAGTAATAATAAACCTCAATTTATTTTTACTAACTGGACGAAAGCGCAACAAGCCGTTGATCTTGAACATCACTTGTCTTATTGGTGGCAGAAAAATAACGAGCGAGAGAAAAAGTGGCTTTTTTCTCAACCGATCTACAAAGCTGAGTTTGTTTTTTTAGCTCGAAAGGCTGTGCGTTTCTATTGGACACGCTATGACCAATTGCGACCTTATAAAATAGGCTTATCGAGGATTCAGAGTTATGGTCCGCAGTTTGACTCCTATGTACAGTATTTAAACACAGAACAACTAATATCTGATTACACGGGCATTAAAGCTCTTTTGAATAGTGAGCTTGATGTAATTTTAATTGAAAAAGCGTTAGCTAAATATTTACTTGGATACTTTTCGAAAAAGGATAATGAGCAGTTAGAACTGCTTGATGAACAAGTAATTTATACCGAGCCGTATTACTTAGTTTGTGCAAAATCGTTTGTTCAATGTAATTATTTGATAGAAGTTTTTAATGTTGGCCTTAACGAGGTAAAATCATCAGGTAGTTATCAAGCAATTGTAGAAGAGTTCTTCGAGGGAATAAATGAAAATTGAAGTTTTACCAGTGACGCCGTTTCAACAAAATTGCAGTATCATAATTTGTACTGAAACTAATAAAGCAGCAATAGTTGATCCAGGCGGAGAAGTAGATCGCATTATCTCAAAGTTAGATTCATTAGGCGTGATTGCAGAGAAAATTTTAATTACCCATGCCCATATTGATCATGCCGGTGGAACCAAAGATTTAAGTGAAAGGTTATCTTTGCCAATTGAAGGCCCACAACAAGAAGATATTTTTTGGATAGATAGGTTATCTGACCAGTCAAGAATGTTTCAGTTTCCCGAGGCAAAACCTTTCGAACCAACGCGATGGTTGTCTCATAACGATAAAGTCACGGTAGGTAATTTAGAGTTTCAAGTTTTACATTGTCCTGGACATACTCCAGGTCACGTTGTTTTTATTAACCATAAGTATAAATGGTGCTGGGTAGGGGACGTTCTATTTAAAGGAAGTATAGGCAGAACAGATTTCCCTAGAGGCGATCACGATACATTAATAAATGCAATTAAAGAAAATCTGTTGCCATTAGATGATGATTATCAGTTCTTATCGGGACACGGCCCAACATCAACTATTGGGAATGAAAGGGTAAACAATCCGTACATCAACTAAGATGCAAGCGAGAACACGTTAGTCGCGGTTCTCGCACTCTTTTTTAACACAGTTACCATATAGATAAAGGCTGTGATTGGTAAGTTCAATACCATTGCGTTTTGCTACATCGTCTTGACGTTTTTCAATAACATCATCTGTAAATTCAAGAACTTTACCACAATCTAAACAAACCAAATGATCGTGATGTTTTTTGTTAGCAAGTTCAAATACCGATTTACCACCTTCAAAGTGGTGTCTTGTTACAATACCAGCATCGTCAAATTGGTTTAGGACACGATAAATAGTTGCTAAACCAATTTCTTCTTCGTGTTCCAACATCAGCTTATATAAATCTTCGGCACTGATATGTTCGTCTTTAAGAGACTTTAATAGTTCTAAAACCTTTAAACGGGGCGAAGTCACCTTTAATCCGGCGTTTTTTAATTGAAGATCATTTTCACTCATAAAGCTTTTCTTTTAATTAATTCTAATTTCATTATACGCATAACAGACTACATTAGAACCGTAAAAACAGTTCTAATGTAAAATAGTTATGAATTATGCGATACGGCCCCAAAGGTCATATTCATCAGAATGCTCTATTAAAACATCAACTAAGTCGCCTGGTTTTACATCTTTTTCTTCATTTAAGTAAACCATACCGTCAATTTCTGGCGCATCTGCATAACAACGACCAATAGCACCTTCTTCATCAATTTCATCAATCAGTACCTTCATTGTAGTGCCAATACGTGCTTTTAATTTAGCGGTACTAATCGCTTGTTGTTTTTCCATAAAGCGAATATATCGTTCTTCTTTAACTTCTTCAGAAACGTCACCACCAAGCTCATTAGCCTTAGCCCCTTCAACTGGGCTGTATTTAAAGCAACCAACTCTGTCTAATTGAGCGACATCCAACCAGTCGAGCAACATTTGAAAGTCTTCTTCAGTTTCACCAGGGAACCCAACGATAAATGTTGAACGTATGACAATCTCAGGGCAAATATCTCGCCATTTTTGAATTCGTTCTAATACTCTTTCTGCTTGTCCTGGACGTTTCATTGCCTTCAAAATTTTAGGACTAGCATGTTGAAAAGGAATGTCTAAATACGGTAATAATTTACCTTCGGCCATTAACGGTATTGTTTTATCAACGGAAGGGTAAGGATAGACGTAATGTAAGCGAACCCACATACCCATTTCGCCAAGCTTTTCACACAATGTTTTCATGTCCGTTTTAATCGGCATGCCGTTCCAAAAGTCCATTTTGTGTTTAACATCTACACCATAAGCACTAGTGTCTTGAGAGATTACTAATAACTCTTTAACACCCGCTGCTTTTAAACGCTCCGCCTCAGATAAAACCTCGCCAATTGGGCGACTAACTAGGTCGCCACGCATTGATGGAATTATGCAGAACGTACATCTGTGGTTACAACCCTCAGATATTTTTAGGTATGCAAAATGTTTTGGAGTTAACTTAACGCCGTGATCAGGAATTAAGTTTTCAAAAGGATTGTGTTCTGGTTTCGGCAAGTGCTCATGTACTTGATTAAGGACTTCTTCATAGGCATGAGGTCCTGTAACTGCCAATACATTTGGGTGAATCTCTCTAATTTCATCGTCTTTAACACCTAAACAACCAGTTACGATAACACGGCCATTTTCTTTCAACGCTTCGCCAATGGTATCTAAAGACTCTTGAACGGCACTATCAATAAAGCCACAAGTATTCACAATAACCAAGTCTGAATCATGGTAAGTATTAACCACCTCATAACCTTCAGTGCGAAGTTGAGTTAAAATACGTTCTGAGTCGACTAAGTTTTTTGGGCAGCCTAAACTTATGAAACCGATTTTACTCCCTACATCAAAAGATTGACCTTCCGTTAACGTAGCCGCACCTTGTGCTTTATTTTGCTCTGCAATTACCTTAACTGGAGTTTCAAGCGTTGTTGTTTTGTTTGGAGTGAATTTTTCGACTGTCATACTTTGCCTTCTTTAATTGAACGTTCGAGCAGGGCATTTAGAATAGCCCTGCCGAATTTGCGCAAGATTATACAGGATAGAAGGGAACCTGAGTAGTAATACCTGTATTAACTGTTGAGCTCAACTAACTTGAAACTTGCACCATTGCTGCCGTCAACTAAAATTTGGCATTTACCCCAAGATTTTGGGATTACCCATTGATTATTTTCTTCGACAGTAAAAGTATTACGCTTGTTATCGCAACGAACATCTAATTTATCTAGGTTGCCATTTATACTCTGAATTACAAAAGAATTTCGAGACAATCTGTGTCGCCAAGTACCAGACTCAGTCAGATTTACGTTACGAACAATTAGTTTGTCGCTGGCGATATATTGCTCAATGTTTTCTGCGTATGGTGCTAATGCTTGTTTTGTGTTTTTTGCTTGGTCAGACGTTAAATAATCAAGGCTATTAAAAGTGTATAGAGCGTCGTTAAAGCGCTGTTGTTCAGACTCTAAGATGAACATCCGATGCAAATTACGAACGGTCGTACCTTCGGGTAACCTGCCACTGTAATTTGCATATTTAGGCTTGTGAGTTGCTTTATATAGATGTTTTAATTCATTGGTTTTGTCGCCCCGCAGTAAATAGTATTCTGCGTTTAAATAGTGAAACCATGTAAGCTCAGTTAAGTTAGACGTCTCTGCCCATTTAGCTTCTGATAATTCAATCTCTAATTTGTTTAGCTCTTTGTTTTCCAATAGAGCTAATGCACTGTCGTAAAATTTTCTGAACCGTTTTGACACGCTATTATTATTCAATGAAAAATCAAATTGAAGTTGCGAATCGCACTGTTGAATAGCCTCGCCATTTTTTTGAGCAGGTGAGTATTTCCACTTTTTTATGGCTTTTAATGCTGCACGTTCAAAGGCAATGTCTCCCGCAGAATCGATGACTATTGGCTCTATTACACTTCCATCAGTATCGATTACAAAACTCATCTGGACCCATCCTTCTTTTCCCTGTCTAACTGCGCTTGAAGGGTAAACTGGCTCTTTGCGTATGATTGGTGTTGCATTAACAACGGATTCTACTAGACGAGCTGTTTTGATATCAGGGTTTGGAATATTTAATTCTGAACCTGCGAACGCATGCATAGAGAATACTACTGAAAGAGCTATTGGACTCAGTTTTTGGATATGGCCTGATACCTTGCGTGAAAAGCGTTTCATATTATTCCCTCAATTATTGAATTTAGATTATCAAGAATTTAAAAAGGTTTTGCAAATGTAGGGTCTGACATAAAATATGTACTATTCAAGGTAAATTACGTAGGATTAACACTATATTTTTATTAAGCCATCAATAAATTATAGGTGTAATTTGTATATAAAAAACTCACTATTAGTTTGCATTCAGGGGCTGACTTTAAGTGCATTAGAAGTAAATCGGTTGATGCACCCGTTAGTTGGCGGCGTTATTCTGTTTTCTAGAAACTTTGCGAACAGCAAACAGTTACGAGAGTTAATAAGCCAAATTAAAAACATTAGAGGAGGAGAGTTAGTTGTTTCAGTAGACCAAGAAGGGGGGCGTGTACAGCGCTTTCGAACAGATGAGTTTACTAAAATTCCAGCAATGGGGTGCTTCTATGACTATTTTGTGAAACATGACAAGTTAAATGATGACTCATTTATTCGAACTACACTAAATAGCGCCGGTTTTTTGATGGCTATGGACTGTAAAGCTCATCATATCGATTTTAGCTTTGCTCCAGTACTAGATTTAGAGCGCGGTTCAGACGTAATTGGAGACAGAGCATTCCATTCAGATGTAGCGGTTACCCTAAAGTACGCTAATTACTTTATTGAGGGGTTAAAACAGGCAAATTTCCCATCAATTGGAAAACACTTTCCTGGGCATGGTTCTACAAAAGAAGACTCACACTTTCACTCACCTATAGACAAAAGAAATCTTGCTGATGTTATTGAGAACGACGGGAGTGTTTTTAAAAAACTCATAGAGCAAAACATGCTTGATGCAATAATGCCAGCTCATATTATTTTTGAACTAATTGATAGCAAGCCTGTAGGTTATAGCTCAATGTGGCTTAGCGAAATCCTCAAAAAGAGGTTAGGATTTGAAGGTTGTATTTTTAGCGATGACTTATCAATGGTAGGTGCTGGGCAAAGTGAAAAAGGGGAGCTTAGTTATAAATCTCGATACTCAAGAGCAATTAAAGCAGGTTGTGATGTGACTTTAATTTGTAATCAACCTGAAGAAGTTGATCAATTTCTAAAAAGCGTGGACCCAAAAGAGGTTGAAGTTTCGAAATCTGCATTGTCGCTATTATTATCCCGATATCGAGGTAGCTCGCCAGTAAAACCAAATAAAAGCGAGCTATTAGTGAACAGCCAACAACACTTAAGCTCAGCAAGAGAGCTTATGGCAGATATTTTATCTTAATTACAACGTGCAACGTTGAAACGGTCTGGAAGTTTCTTGCCAGCGACTGAAGGGTCGCGAGTATTGTTTAGTTTAGCGACAACATTTTTGAAAGTACATTGCGAGGCCGCATTTCTTGAAAGTTGAAATGGTGTGGTGCGTTTTGTAACTATTTCAATTCGCTCGATACCGTCGTCAACAGGCGCTTCTAACTTTATAGTATCGTTTTTATCGAAGCGCAGAGGGACCTTTTGGCTAACTAAGTTTGATTTATCGTCTTCAACCCAAACCATAATTTGGTTTTTAATATTTGAAGCACGTAGTAAATGTTGTTCTGATTCGTTCAATTTTACTTTTATAGGCAAAAACGCTTCTTGAACTCTATCAGTAGAGTTATCTATGGACTGTAAGGCTCTTAAATACAGTATGTGAGGGCCTGGTTTAATACCATTTCCGTCGGTACGCTTTCCATCAAAACCGACAACACCGATATAAAAAACACTAGTGTCATTCTTAGTTAGGAAATAATTTATAGAAGTCGTTTTACCAATGTCTGATTCATTAGGAGAAGTAGCACATGCACTTAAAAACAACAAAAAGAAAGTTAAGTAAATAATTTTCATTAATTTTATCCTTATTTATATAATTAGATTAACCGATCCATTACTAATCTAATATGTGTAAAAACAAACTATTTATCAATATAAAATCTAATGATAATAGTGGTTTATTTCTAAAAATTAATCAGAAACTATAACTATTTAGCCGAGGATGTTATAAATTGGCAGCTTTTGAAGTTTAGTAAAATGGAGTATCAATGCTTTTAAAAAAGCAAAGTTTAATTTGGTTAGCGCCACTTATAGCGGTTTTCGCGGGCATTATGACGCTTGAACTTGGCCAACCTAAAGAAATTGCCATAACGTTAGCAATAACTGTTTGGGTTGGAATATGGTGGGTTACAGAAGCGGTACCAATTCCATTTGCTTCACTTGTCCCATTTGTGTTTTTACCTGCATTTGGAGTTATAGACTTTAAACAAGCCTCGTCTGCGTTTGGAAGTCATGTAATTATTTTGTTACTCGGCGCGTTTTTGTTAGCAAAAGGGTTAGAGTCTTCTGGTGTTCATAAACGCATTGCTTTTAGCATAATAAATGCTATCGGTGGAACCAGTGCATTTAGAATAGTATTTGCATTTATGGTGGCAAGTAGCATTTTGTCAATGTGGATATCTAATACCGCAACAGTACTTGCTTTAATTCCGGTAGCCACAGCAATTGCGCTGTCAGCAAATAATAGAGACTTTGCCGTTGCACTACTATTAGGACTAGCGTTCTCAGCAAGTATTGGCGGTGTGGGAACACTAATAGGTACACCGCCAAACGTTATATTTGCATCAGTATACGAGACCTTTGCTGGTCAAGAGTTCGGCTTTGTAGAATGGATGAAATACGGTATTCCAGTTGTAATTGTGACAATTCCGGTTGTTGCTTTGTATTTAAGTCGCGGAATTTCACTTCAACACAAACTAGAGCTACCAGAAGTTGGAATTTGGCGAAAAAGCGAAAAACGAGCGTTATTAATCTTTTTTATCATTGCGATGATGTGGATATTTAGGAAGCATCCTTTTGGCGGTTGGGCAGAGTTGACAGGCATAGACCAAGTCGGCGACGCGACTATAGCGCTGTTTGGAGCAATGTTAATGGCCATTGTAATAGGTGACGATGACAAACCGATTTTAGATTGGCAGCAAGCAAAAACGATTCCTTGGGATATGCTTATTCTATTTAGTAGCGGTATTTGTTTAGCAAAGGGCTTTGCAGCATCTGGTCTTAGTGAATTAATTGGACAGCAGCTATCATCTGCTTTTGCTTTGCCGATGTTTTTACTATTGTTGTCATTATGTTTAAGTTTATCGTTTTTAACGGAAGTAACATCAAATACAGCCACTGCCACTTTATTTATGCCAATATTAGCGAGCGTGGCCATAGAGAAGGGGATTCCTATTGAACTAATAATGATCCCGGCGGTAATTTCGTGTAGTTTCGCGTTTTGTTTGCCAGTTGCAACGGCACCAAACAGTATTGTATTTGCGTCAGGACAATTAACAATTTCTGATATGGCCAAAAAAGGTATTGGGTTAAATGTTATTGGAGCGTTTATTGTTTCCACAGTGGTTTACTTTATCCAGTAACCCTCTTTTACGTGTCAATTTCATCGAAAAGCTGTGTCCAGATGCAAAAAAACCAGCAGTGCTTATATCACCTGCTGGTTTTTATTACTTTAATAAGAACGCTTAATACTTTTTAAAGCGATTAATTCGTAATTAGGCTAATTCGTCTAAACACATTTCTTCACGAATCTGAGCACACCATTGCTTAACACGTTGTTCTGTTAGTTCTGGTTGGCGATCTTCATCAATTCCTAAACCAACAAAGTGGTCTGCATCTGCCATTCCTTTAGAGGCAACAAAGTCATAACCTTCCGTCGGCCATTGCCCTAATAGAATAGCGCCCTTAGTTTCAACGATGTCTCGTACCATACCCATAGCGTCAAGGAAGTATTCTGCATAGTCTTCTTGATCACCACAGCCAAATATAGCAACAAGCTTTCCATCAAAATCAATTTGCTCTAACTCAGGAAAAAAGTCATCCCAATCACATTGAGCTTCACCATAGTACCAAGTTGGGATACCAAAAAGTAATAAGTCGTACTCAGCAATTTCTTCCTTAGTACTCTTTGCAACATCATGAACATCAATTAGATTTTTGCCCAATTCTTTCTGGATCATCTTTGCTATATGTTCTGTATTACCAGTATCGCTTCCAAAATAGATGCCTACGCTTGCCATCGGATTAACCTTCTAATAAATTTTTTAATGATTCTTCTATTAACTCTGCTAGTAGCTCACTACGGCTTATACCGCGCTGCTCAGCAATTACTGTTGCATCGTCATAAATTTCACGATGTAATTTAATTTCTACTCTTTTTAAACCAGCTTGTTTGTCTCGGGTAAGCTGATTTTTTTTATTAATTCTTATTTGTTGTTCACGACTATAAGGCGAAGATTTAGGTCTGCCTCTTTGTTTGTCAGTTGCAAACAGGTCAATAGTCGTTCTATCAATTGTTGCTTTTGCCATTTAAGATAAACCGTTACTTTCCCAAAAAAATTGAATAATTCCTTTCGCAACAAAACCCGCACAACCTAGGAACAAAACTAACCAAACAAATACGCGGCCAAATTTTGGCACTTCGCCTTTTTTCAAAACATCTTGTATCGCCAAGCCAATAAACACAAAAATGCCCAAAAAAAACAAATTTAGTCCAATTGTTTCTGCAATTGCATACTGTTCTGGTGTCATTACTTCATACCTTAAATGACCAAAAACCTAGGTCTGTGTTTTAGATTTACCACTATTTCAGTTCTATTGACCGAAACGGCGGCGGATATTAACAAATTTACAATCTTATTTCAGCTATTGAGATAAAAAATCTCTAGATATTTTTACAAATGCGACTGTACGTTCCGCATGTAACCAGTGACCAGCACCATTAATAGTTTTAGCCTGCACGTTTGGAAAGCGTGACACTATGTGCGGACGATAATCTGGCGTAACATAATTTGACTCACTACCAATTATAAAAAGGGTCGGCTTAGTAAACTCAGCGACGATATTTGCCTTTATAAGTTCATCGTAGTCCTTTGACAACTGCTCCAAGTCAAAACGCCACTTCCAGCCCGAACCTGACTCTTTGTTTCGAACTAAACTTTTTAATAAAAAGCTGCGTACTCCTGGTTCTTCAATTCGTTCGGCCAAGATAGCATCAGCTTCCTGGCGACTAGTTAAGCTATCAAGCGGAACGGCTTTTAGGCTTGATATAATTGCATCATGTCTTCTTGTATATTGAACGGGCGCAATATCGGCAACGATCAGCTTTGACACTAAATTAGGTTTCGTGAGTGCGACTTCCATTGCTATTTTTCCACCCAGTGAGTGACCTAAAATAGCGACAGGGCCAATATTCAACTCAGTTATAAAATTTGCAACCTCCGTCGCCATATTGCCTATTGAAAGCGGTGAGACGCTATCTGAGTCGCCATGGCCGGGAGCATCGATTAAGAAAACCTTGAATTGGTTAGACAGTTCTCGAGCGACGCTTTTTAAATTATCAGATGTACCAAATAAACCATGAATTATGACTAGAGGTTCGCCGTCGCCTATGGTTTGAAAATGTATTGTCATTGACACTGCCTTGAAAAATTTTTCGTTAAAACATCCATACTTGATCTTTATTTTCCCTTACACCACGTATTAATGCAATTAGGGTTTAAGAGCGGCTTTGATTCTGGTTATAATGATGGCATTCTTTAACGCCTACCGTTAACGATCATTTGAATCAAATAATAATTAGTAATGATTGGATTTTATGAAAACTATTCAAATAGACGATGATTTATATCAATTTATCGCCGCAAATACGCAAAAAATTGGCGAAAGTGCCTCCGATATATTAAGACGACTGCTGTGGGAACATGCAGAAATAAAAACAGTTGAAGTGACTTTAAAAAGTAACTCAGAGGAAATCGCAGTTTTAAAACGTGAAAACTCAGCGGTTGTCGAGTCTAAAAATATAGAAGAAAAAAATAACGAAATAGATTCAACAACTATAGAGCCGCAGGAAATCGTTACACCAAGTGTAAATGATACCGTGATATGCAAAGACACAACTGTATTTAATTTATTGAATAAAGAAGAAGTGGCTACGCAAAAAGGGGCTGTTGGTCGTTTTCTTTTTATATTGAGTAAACTTCATCGAGCGCACACGAATACATTTACAGATGTTCTTAGTATAAAGGGCCGTGAACGAAATTACTTTGGTCTTTCGGCATCCGAACTGGAAGCAAGTGGTAGTAGTATTAAACCTAAGCAAATACCAAATAGCGAATATTGGGTAACAACAAATAACAACACGCCACGTAAAAAGTTCATCATTTTCGAAGTAGCTCGCCAGTTAGGCTATGCTGAGTCTGATGCAGAAAAGCTCAGAGAATTAATTTAAGGAAATATTGATGGCAATGCACCCAAGAGCCGGACAGCCTGCAACCGCAGAAGACTTAATCAATGTACCCAGGTTGATGACTTGTTACTACCTAAATGAACCAGACATCGAAAAATACCCGGAACAACGTGTCGCATTTGGTACGTCGGGGCACAGAGGCACAGCGTTAGATACAACGTTTAATGAAAGCCATGTTTTAGCAATTGCTCAGGCTATTTGTGAATATCGTATTGCGCAACATTATGAGGGGCCAGTTTATCTTGGTTTTGATACCCACGCTTTATCTGAAGCCGCTTTTGCCTCGGTGATCGAAGTACTGGTGGCGAATGAAGTGCAGGTAATTGTGCAAGAGGGTTTAGGTTATACGCCAACGCCAGTAATATCTAACCTGATCATTGAACATAATAAAGCACATCCCGCATTTTTGGCTGATGGCATCATCATAACGCCATCGCACAATCCACCACAAGATGGCGGTATTAAGTATAATCCGCCTCATGGTGGACCAGCAGATAGCAAAGTAACAAAGTGGATTGAAGATAGAGCAAACAAATTGCTCATTGAAGATTTGCTTGATGTAAAACTATTTCCATACGCGCAAGCTTGGCAAACAGGTTACGTTAAAGAGCAAAATTTTGTTGAAGATTATGTAAATGGTTTAGAGCGCGTAATTAACTTTGCAGCCATAAGGAAAGCAGGCGTAAGCATAGGCGTTGATCCTCTTGGCGGGTCGGGTATTGCATATTGGCCACAAATAAAAGAGCAATACGGTATAGATCTTAAAATGGTTAACCAGACGGTCGATCCGACTTTTTCATTTATGTCATTGGATAAAGACGGCAAAATCCGAATGGATTGCTCGTCAGAAAAAGCGATGGCCAGCTTAATTGGTTTAAAAGATAAATTTGATATCGCTGTTGCAAATGACCCCGATTATGATCGTCATGGCATAGTGACCAAAACGCACGGGTTAATGAACCCAAATCATTACTTATCGGTTTGTATTGACTATTTGTCAAAACAACGTCCTGAATGGGATAAGAATCTTAAAATTGGTAAGACCTTGGTTTCGACATCAATGATTGATCGCGTTGCTAAAGCCAACAATAAAGAAGTTGTTGAGGTACCAGTAGGTTTTAAATGGTTTGTAGATGGTTTAACTAATCACCAGTTAATGTTTGGTGGTGAAGAAAGTGCTGGCGCGAGCTTTTTGACAAGATACGGCGACGTTTGGTCAACAGACAAAGATGGTATTATTTTAGCGTTATTAGCGGCTGAAATTACCGCTGTGACAGGCTTAAATCCATCAGAATATTATGACATGTTAGTTAAAGAACACGGTCAACCTTACTACAAACGTATTGATGCACCAGCAAACGCAGCACAAAAATCTGTTTTGAGCTCGCTTGCTCCGCAAGACATTACTTCTGATACATTAGCGGGTGAAAAGATTGTTTCTGTTCTTACAAAAGCCCCAGGTAATAGTGAGTCTATTGGTGGTTTAAAAGTTGTTACTCAAAATGGCTGGTTTGCAGCTCGTCCTTCTGGAACAGAAGAAATATACAAAATATATATGGAAAGCTTTTTAGGTCTTGAACATCTGGAAAAGATCGAAAAAGAAGCTCAATCAATAGTCACAGCCGCGTTTAGTAACAAAGGTTTATAACTTTAATATTATGCCAAATTTTGCCCTGCAAACGTATGTAGGGCAAAAAGTCCGGCCATCAGCTTGGTCAAAAACCTCCTAACCTATATATTCCTTCCCAAGATTTTGACTATTCTTGAACTCAAGCAATTCGGAATTAAATTCTGAACATTTAGTAAAATAAGGCTGAGTCTGGAGACAACAGGGCATTTCAAATGGCGAATAACAATAAATCGAATTTTCCTCTCACTGCTGCCATTACGGCGCAGACATTTAAAGAATCTATCATTAAGCATTTAAATGCGACGCATGGCACAGACATAAATAAAGCGACTAATCGTAGTTGGTGGGATGCCGTGACTTCGGCTCTAAACGAGCACGTTCATAGCAGTTTAAGTCAAACACAAAGAACGTATTTTGAAAATGATACCCGTGCGGTTCATTACTTTTCTTTAGAATTTTTAATGGGTCGTTTAACGGGTAATAATCTTCATAATTTGGGTTTATATGATGTTGCGAAACAAGCGCTGAATGACTTGAACGTCGACATTTCTGAGCTAGTTGACGAAGAAGAAGATATGGCCCTTGGCAACGGCGGTCTTGGTCGATTGGCAGCTTGCTTTATAGACTCATTGGCAACAATGCATTTACCAGCTGTAGGCTATGGTATTCATTATGAACATGGCTTGTTTCGTCAAGAGTTTCAAGATGGCCATCAAATTGAACGCCCAGATAGTTGGCGAGAATATGGTAATCCATTTGAAATTTGTCGCCCTGAAAGTGTTCAAGAAGTCCCTGTTTATGGATATGTTGAAACAAAATTTGATGACAAAGGCGGAATATCAAAAGTTTGGCATCCAGGACGCGTAATTAAAGGCGTGCCGTGGGATGTTCCTGTTGTCGGTTACAAAGGCACCAACGTTAATATATTAAGGTTGTGGGAGTCTAGAGCATCAGACTTTTTTAATTGGGACGTATTTAATGCTGGCGGCTATCACGATGCGCATAAAGAAAATGTAGAAGCGGAAACAGTATCTAAAGTTTTATACCCAAATGATGATACAGACGCCGGTAAAGAGCTGCGCCTTATGCAGCAATACTTTTTCAGTGCTTGTTCGCTAAAAGATATTATTAAACGATATCAAAGAGTGCATAACGATGACTGGAGTCATTTTAGTGCTCAAGTAGCGGTACAATTAAATGATACTCATCCAGCTATCGCAATTCCTGAGCTACTTCGTATTCTTGTGGATGAATATGGACAAGACTGGGAATATGCATGGACTATTTGTCGAGAAACCTTTAGTTATACAAACCATACGCTATTACCGGAAGCATTAGAGAAGTGGTCGGTTCGTTTATTCGAAAAACTACTGCCACGACATTTAGAGATAATCTACGAAATTAACCAACGTTTTTTAGCTACTGAAGTCGAGGCTAAATGGCCGGGTAATGATGTAGTGAAAACGAAGCTTTCTATTATTGAAGAAGGCAACGAACGTATGGTGCGAATGGGCAACTTAAGTGTTATCGGTTCTAACAAGGTAAATGGTGTAGCAGAAGTACACTCGGCCTTGGTAAAAACCGACCTTTTTCCTGAATTTGATGCGTTGTGGCCAGAAAAATTAACAAATGTTACAAACGGTGTGACGCCAAGACGTTGGTTAAAGGCTTGCAATCCTAGTTTGTCTGACCTAATTGATAGAACTGTGGGTGATCAATGGCCGACCAACCTAGAGTTGCTTAGAGATCTAGATAAATCAGCCGATGATTTAGCGTTCCAAAACGAATTTATGGCGATAAAGCATGATAATAAAGTTGCGCTAGCAAAAGTAATTAAAGAGCTGACGAATGTCGAAGTCGATCCGAGTGCTATTTTTGATATTCAGATAAAAAGATTGCATGAATATAAGCGACAACACCTTAATTTACTTCATATTATGGCGTTGTATCGACGACTGTTACAAAACCCAGATTATGACATGCACCCTCGAGTATTTATTTTTGGTGCCAAAGCCGCACCCGGTTATGCATTGGCAAAAGATATAATCTACGCCATCAACAAAGTAGCCGATAAGGTCAATAATGATGCAAGAATTAAAAACAAGTTAAAAGTTGTATTTTTACCGAACTATCGAGTTTCATTAGCAGAAAAAATGATACCAGCGGCGGATGTTTCCGAGCAAATATCAACCGCCGGTAAGGAAGCTTCTGGAACAGGGAACATGAAGCTGGCATTAAATGGTGCAATTACGATCGGTACGCTTGATGGTGCAAATATTGAAATTGCTGAAGAGGTTGGTAATGATAATGTGGTTATATTTGGCCTAACTGTTGATGAAGTTAAAGCGGTGAATAAGGCGGGATATAGCCCTTGGGACTACTACTATGGAAATCCAGAAATTAAAGCAGTACTAGACTGGTTTGAAACAGACTACTTTACACCGGGCAAACCTGGTGAACTGGCCTCAATAAAACATAGTCTTTTAGAAGGGGGCGACCCTTACTTATGTTTAGCTGATTTTGATGGTTATTCTAAAGCACACCAACAAATAAATGCTAAATACACAGATAAACGTGGCTGGGCAAAAAGTGCAATATTAAATACGGCGTACATGGGTAAATTTAACTCTGACCGTTCAATCCAAGACTATGTTGATAGGATTTGGAAACTTAAGCCTTACCCAGTTAAAAACGCGTAGAATTATACGTTTTGATTAAAAGATGCCTAGCTTATGCTGGGCATTTTTATATACATAATAGTTAGTGTTGCGCGTATATAATCAAGCGGATTGTTATGTATTTACTTGTAGCTTTGCTAATATGGCATGCGCTAACTTTTAGAAATTTAGGACTTTTCCCATATGCATGATCTTATTAAAACTGACTTTTTAACACTGACCCGTCAACACGAGTGGCATTTAGACGCGTTTATAAGTTCAAACGAGATATATAACATAAGCGTTTGGGATACCGGTGTTATTAAGTTTGAGCCCAAAACCTTGAAAAAAGAGCAAGCTGAGCAGGCGTTTGTCTTTTCATCTGCGATTCACGGTAATGAAACGGCGCCTATTGAGATTTGCAGCGACATAATTAATTCTCTTGTAGCAGGTGATTTAATTATTAAACATCCAGTCCTATTTATGTTTGGTAATCCCGCCTCTATCAATATCGGCGAGCGATTTGTAGAAGAAAATATGAACCGACTTTTTAGTGGCTATCATTCGTTACACGAAGGGCAGGCTACTAAAGTATTTCTCAATAAAGAGCGTGAGCGAGCGTCTAAGTTGGAACATTACATGACCAATTTTTATGCTGAATATACAAACGCTGAGAGAACGCATTACGACTTACATACAGCAATAAGGGACTCTGCCCATGAGAAGTTTGCTGTATACCCATATGTGCACGGAAAACCCTGGAAAAAACAACAGTTTGAAACGTTAAAAGCAATGGGCGTAACGACGTTTTTATTAATGGAGAAACCGGCGACTACGTTCAGCTATTACTCGTCTAATACACACGGAGCAAATTCTTTTACTGTTGAGCTAGGAAAAGTTAGACCCTTTGGTGAAAACGATCAAAGTAAATTTGTCGCTGCTAAATCCACATTAATAAATTTGTTACAAGGTCATACTTATGCCGGTGATAATTTTAATTCAGCAAATTACCAAATCATGACTGTGTATCGTGAAATTAATAAACATGATCAATCGTTTCAGCTTAGTTTTGCCGAAAATGTAGCTAACTTTACTCAATTTAAAGCCGGAGACCAACTCGCAACTGAGAACGGCGTCGCGATCGTGACCGAAAAAGACGGTGAGGCTATAGTCTTTCCAAATGCTAATGTCGCAATCGGGCAAAGAGCATTGTTAACAGTTCTACCTACTGATATATCCGCTAACTTAGTTTGACAAGAAAGTCGCTAAACAACTCGTAATGGTGGCACTTATCATTACGAGTTCGTTTGTTAAATATTCACTCTAGTTTAATAAATAGCCAAAAGTGGCAATTTATCTGAACACTTTATATCTCTAAACTATTTACTCTAAACCCCTCAAAAATTGAACGAAATCCCGCTCGCAGGTAAAGTCCTGCACAATCTATAATATTGTATAAAAATAATGATCAAATTGCGCTCTGTTAGGGGTCTAGGCCATAACAAACGATTTGAAGAAAGGGGATAGGATTCAATGGCTAAGCTATTAAACGTTGAAAATCCAACTAATACGATTCGTAAAGATACGTTAGAGCTGGATTTTGTTGGTGAGCACGCATTGTCGATACCGACGTTCAAAATGTTAGATGACAATGGCGAGCTTTATAAAGGCGCTCAAAAGTCTTCCATGAATAAAGAGACAGCAATTCGTATATATGAAACGATGCGTTTTATTCGTGTATTTGATGAACGTATGTTGGCAGCTCAACGCCAAGGCCGGGTAAGCTTTTATATGCAATGTCTTGGTGAAGAAGCTGCGGTAACCGGAAGTGCAGCTGCGTTAGAAGACAAAGACATGATCTTTGCCCAGTATCGTGAGCAAGCAGCTCTTGCCTATCGAGGTTTTAAGCTCGAACAGTTTATGCACCAAATGTTTTCAAACGAAAAAGATTTTGGTAAAGGCCGTCAAATGCCTATTCACTATGGTTCAAAAGAATTAAATTATTCTACGATCTCTTCGCCATTAGGCACGCAAATCCCTCAAGCAGCGGGTTACGCCTATGGTCAGAAGCTTAAAGGTGATGGTGCATGTACGATTTGTTATTTTGGTGAAGGTGCAGCATCAGAAGGTGATTTCCACGCTGGTTTAAATATGGCGGCGGTCCATAACTCGCCAACAATATTCTTTGCTCGTAACAACGGCTACGCAATTTCAACACCAGCAAGTGAACAGTTTAAAGGCGATGGTATTGCTGTGCGTGCTACTGGATATGGCATGAAAGCCATCCGAGTTGACGGTTTTGATGCACTAGCGGTTTATGAAGCCGTTAAAATGGCAAGAGCTTACTCCGTTGAGAATAACGCGCCAGTTTTAATTGAATCAATAGCATACCGTTTAGCTGCTCACTCTTCTTCAGACGATCCTACGGGATATCGTGAAAAGGAAGAAGAAGAAACCTTCCGTGATAATTGCCCAGTTGAGCGATTCCGTAAGTACATGGTTAAGCAAGGTTGGTTAGATGAAGCTGAAGATGAGAAGGTAAAAGAGCAAATAAAAGTGCAGGTACTTGATGCACTAAAAGTGGCAGAAAAGGTCGCTAAACCAGCTCTTGAAGAGATAGTTACAGATGTATATGAAGAAGTACCAGCCCATCTGCAAAAGCAATACGAGCAACTAAAAGCACATATCTTAAAATACCCAGAGTCGTATCCTGCTACGGCAAGTCGTATAGGGGAGTCTAAATAATGGCTAAAATGAACATGTTACAGGCGATAAACTCCGCGTTAGCGATCGCTATGGAAGAAAACGAAAATGCCTGTATCTTCGGTGAAGATGTTGGTGCATTTGGCGGTGTATTTAGAGCCACTAGCGGACTGCAAGAGAAGTTCGGAAAAGATCGTGTTTTTAATACTCCTCTTGTAGAGCAAGGTATTTTAGGTTTTGCAAACGGCTTAGCTGCACAAGGTACATTGGCTATTCCAGAGATTCAGTTCGCTGACTATATATTTCCAGCGTTTGATCAAATAGTAAATGAAACCGCTAAATTCCGTTTCCGCTCAGGTAATGAATTTAATGTAGGCAACATGGTTATTAGAACACCATACGGTGGTGGTATTCACGGTGGTCTCTATCACTCACAATCACCAGAAGCGTATTTTGCTCATACACCAGGCCTTAAATTGGTATTTCCAAGAAACGCATATCAAGCGAAAGGCTTATTAGCGGCTAGCTTAGAGAGTAATGACCCTGTTATTTTCTTTGAGCCAAAGCGCTTGTATCGTGCATCAGTAGGTGAAGTGCCAGAAGGAAAGTACACCATTCCATTAGGAAAGGCGGAAATCGTTCAGCAAGGTGATGACGTGACGTTGTTAGCTTGGGGAGCTCAGGTAGAGATGCTAGAAAAAGCGGCTGAGATGGCTGAAAAAGATGGTATTTCCTGTGAAGTTATTGATCTTCGGACCGTAGCACCATGGGACGTCGAAACCGTAACTGCATCTGTTATTAAAACGGGTCGTTTAGTCGTGTCACAAGAGGCCCCTTTAACGGGAGGCTTTGCGTCTGAAATTGCAGCGACAGTTCAAGAAGAATGCTTTTTGCATTTAGAGTCTCCAATAGAACGTGTTTGTGGTTTAGATACGCCATACCCATTAGCACATGAAAAAGAATATATGGCCGATCATCTAAAAGTTTACGAAGCGATTAAACGCTCTGTTAATTATTAAGTCTGGAGAATTAAGAATGAGTACTGATTTTATCTTACCAGATATTGGTGAAGGCATTGTAGAGTGTGAAGTTGTTGAGTGGTTAGTGTCCGAAGGCGATACAGTTGTAGAAGACCAACCAATTTGTGAAGTGATGACAGATAAAGCTATGGTTGAAATCCCGTCTAAAAGTGACGGTGTTATTACCAAGCTATATTATAAAAAAGGCGAGATTGCTAAAGTTCACGGTCCTTTATTTGCGTTGCAAGAAGCTGGCACTGCTAATAATGAGCAAGCTTCTGAGTCAAAACCAAGCGTTGAGACAATAACGTCTGCGGCGAGCCACAATGGCGCAACCGAATTAAATGCTACAGGTACAACTCTAGAGGACTTCCTACTTCCAGATATTGGAGAAGGCATAGTAGAGTGTGAAGTCGTTGAATGGTTGGTTAAAGAGGGTGATGTTGTAAAGGAAGATCAGCCGATTTGTGAAGTAATGACTGATAAGGCTATGGTTGAAATACCGGCTAAAAGTGATGGTGTTGTCGCAAAGTTATATTATAAAAAAGGTGAAATAGCGATAGTGCACAAACCTTTGTTTGCTATTGAAGTTGAAGGTGCGACAGCAGTTTCAGGCGCAGAAGATAAAGCTTCTACAACAACTGATAAGGTTGTTTCCATTGATACTCAAATGACTAAGTCGGCTTCAGCGGACGTAAATAATGAGTATTCTACTAGGAAAAAAGCCGTCGCTTCACCGGCCGTTCGCCGTTTGGCGCGAGAGTTAAACTTAGACATTACGGTAGTACCGGGTTCTGGTGCTAAAGGACGTGTTTACAAACAAGATCTACTCTCTTTTAAAGATAACGGCGTACAGTCATCTAATAAGCTTGCAAATGCTTCTAAACAAGATGTCGCGACGTCATCCTTACCGTCTGAAAGCAATCGGGTAGAGCCTATACGAGGCGTAAAGGCCGCTATGGCGAAAGCTATGCAGGTGTCAGTTTCTACGATTCCGCATTTTACCTACTCTGATGAAGTTGACTTAACCGCGCTATATGAATTACGTAAACAATTAAAGCCTGAGTACGAAGCTCAAGGTATTAAGCTGACAATGATGCCATTTTTTATGAAGGCGATGTCAATGGCAATGAAGCAATTCCCAATTATGAATTCTCAGCCAAACGAAGACTGTACAGAGTTAACGTATTTCAATGATCACAATATCGGTATGGCGGTAGATTCTAAAGTCGGACTTTTAGTTCCTAATATCAAGGGATGTCAATTGCTAAGCATTAAAGATATTGCAGTTAAAATGACTGAACTTACAGAGCAAGCCCGAGCTGGACGGTTAGCACCTGAGCAGCTTAAAGGTGGCACAATCTCAATATCTAATATCGGTGCACTAGGTGGAACTACAGCAACACCTATAATCAATAAACCAGAAGTTGCTATTGTTGCGCTTGGTAAAATGCAAACATTGCCACGCTTTGACTCAAATGGAAATGTTGAAGCAAGACGTATAATGAATGTAAGTTGGTCTGGTGATCACCGCATTATAGATGGTGGAACAATTGCACGTTTTAACAATTTATGGACTAAATATTTAGAAAATCCTACGTCTATGATTATGGATATGGTGTAGATAAATATTGCGAAATAAAAAAGGCTCTTAATTTAATAAGAGCCTTTTTTTTACAATTTTTGCGTTAGTTACAACTTAGGGCTAATCGTTACAATTAGAAAGTCGTAATTACTTTAACATCGGGCGTGACTTTTGATGCATCGATGTAACCAATAACGCTAGGGTTAGTAGAAACCAGTTTTAGAACCTCATCGGCATTGGCAACAGACTGCGGTGGGGTACCTTTCCCTGTGAAAACCAACTTTGACCAGTAGGCTTTTAATTGGCTCTCTGAACGTTTAAGTACCTTCTCGTTAAATTCAGCTGTTGCAGCTTGACTATTGTCTAAATTAACAGGAATAATTTGGTTTCCATCAGGGAACGATTTCATTTTGCCTGTAAATATCCTGGCAACATCTTTTTCATCTAGGCTAGCGCCGTTAGAAGGGTGAACAATCACTGCAATTTCCGATACTGCATTAAACGAAAATAGCGCTAAAATAATTAAAAGTTTTTTCATTGTTTATTCCTCTAGAAAACCAAATCTATACCAAAAGTTAGCGATTTACTGTCACCGGCCACGGCATACTCATAGGAGTTGTCATTCACGATGTCATATTGCACTTTAAACGCTGCTGATGGATGAAAGTTGTATCTTAAGCCGACAGAAGTTGTATCGTGATCTTCGCCGTCAGTAATTGGTGAACCGTCTAAGTACTCGCCTGTTTGATCGAGTTTAGAATAGGACAAATAAGGCGTTACACTTCCAAAGTTATGTCCAACACTCACCATTAACGAGTCAAGCTCACCGTCATCGTCTAATTTTAATTTGTTTAATTCTGTGAGAAGAAAGGTATCTCCCCATGTCGCATTAACTGCAATACCTAAAAATGTACCATCACGTTCTGTACTGCCTCCCCACGTTTGTTGTACACCACTACGATAGCGTTCGTTAGTATACGTCATTGCTGTAAATCGAAACTCTAACCAATCATTACTTGTGTTAACGACAGCACCAAAAATGTCTTTCCAGATCTCTGTTGTCGGCTCAATAAAAAAGAACTGACTTAATAGTCTATTGTTTACACTCTCTTCTTCACCAGTATAAAAGTTTGCTGAGACAGACCAATCATTGACTTGCGTCGTGTATAAAGCATTAATGCCATTGTAGTTAAAAACTTGCCATGTATAAGTATCAGCAGGTGGTCGTAGCCATACATAAGCAAAACCAACATCATAAAAGTCTGAGTAGTAAAATAATGGAAGGCGCTTTTTACCAGCTTGGATTGTCCAATTGTCATTTACTTCATAAGACAAATAAGCCCATTCAAAGGTGGTATTAAAATTATCTGCGCCTCTAGAGACGATTTGCGCAGTCGCAGATAGACCGTCTGAAAGTGTGGCTCTGACCTGTAGACCAAACAAGCTTTCTTGTTTAAATGATAGATCTTCGGTGTACGCTGATACGATAGGGTAGTCAGCTAAAAAAGTTGGGGGAACATCATAATGTGGAACACCGTCTCCACTCAATACTTTACCAGCGGTAATGCTAGCAAAGCCAGTGAAGTCGATATCAGCTTGTGCACTTCCTTGCGCCAACAAAGCACATGCCACCGTGGCTGCATAAATCTTTGTTCGCATATTTTGAGACCTAAAAGTTAATTAGTGTCTTAAAGGTATATAACTGAAAGTGAAATTTTACAAATCAGGATGGCAAATTTATTGAATTTAGGTGTTATAAACGCAAAAAGGCACAACCTAAGTTGTGCCTTTTCTTCGAAATGTGGTGGAGGGAGGTGGATTCGAACCACCGAAGGTAGAACCGTCAGATTTACAGTCTGATCCCTTTGGCCACTCGGGAACCCCTCCAGAACGAGACGCATAATAACAAAGAAAAAAAATCTGTAAACAAATAATTAAAGAAAATTTACCGACTGCCGAAATAATAACTAATTGAAGTAAATAAGAAGTTTATATGTCGAATAATTGGCCAAACAGCAGTTCAGATCACTCTGATTTAAATACGAATAAAAATGTAATTAGAGAGTCAGCCTATTATTCACAATTCCGTCGCGCTGTAGACTCATCAGATAGCCAAAGTTTTGCATTACTGCTTTCAATGATTACACAAGATGCCACTGAATTTGATCAGTTTCATCAAGTAGACACGCCGACTAATCTTAACGAAAACGCCATCACCGACATTTTTCCTACAGCCAAACCCGACATATATGGTGCGGGTAACTCGGTCCGTGCATCAAATCAAAATAGACTGGTTCATAATGGTCAATATCAAGATGTTCGGTTAGAGAACACTCTCAAGCCAGAACCCCTTTGTTACAAAAAGGCAGTTTTTGACGACGAATTAGTCAATAGTTTAGATTTTAATGTAAGACAAAAGTTAATAAATACGAGTCTAATCTCAAAAGATATTCCTACACAACGTAACTCAGATGTAGATAAAGATGCAAAAGTTGTGAATATACATAGCATTAAACGTCCAAATTCAATGGATATCGACCTTTGGTTTAATACCCTAACAGCTTCAAGAAGTTTAGACTTAGTGGGATAGAACTGGTTATAATCGACTACTATTCTTTATCTGTAGAGCGCTAGTTGATATATGATTCGTAGAATTCCTGTCCAGAACACCATTAGTCCAACGGTTCATCTGTTTTGCAAAAAACTAAAGGACAATTCGTCATTTAAATTCTCTGGTGATATAGAAACAAGCTACTCTTCTCGTTTGTCGCAATCGACAGACAACAGTATTTATCAAGCAATTCCCCAAGCCATTATCTTTCCTAAAAATGAAAAAGATCTATTAGCATTAACAAAGCTTGCTAATGAAGCCGAGTTTAAGGCGTTAAAATTTACACCGAAAGGTGGCGGCACTGGCACTAACGGGCAGTCTTTAACTGAGTTTATAATTGTCGATATGTCGCGACATATGCGAAATATAATTGAAATCAATGTGGAAGAACGCTGGGTCAAGGTAGAGTCTGGTGTAATAAAGGATCAGCTGAATGATTTCCTTAAACCCTATGGGTTTTTCTTTGCTCCTGATCTTTCAACGTCAAACAGAGCAACAATTGGTGGAATGATAAACACTGATGCGTCAGGTCAAGGATCACTAGTTTATGGTAAAACAAGTGACCATGTACTTGGCTTAGAAGCCATTACTATTGGCGGTGATAAGTTGTCTACGTCGCCTTTGACCGTTGATGAAGCGTTATCTCGAAGTGTCGACAACAAGACTACAGCGGGTATATATAAACAAGTTTACGAAACAGCAACTAATTATAGAGACCAAATTCGAGAAGTGTTTCCTCGTTTAAATCGTTTTTTGACAGGATATGACTTAGAGCATGTGTTAAGTGATGATAAAAAACACTTTGACTTAAGCAGAGTATTAGCTGGATCCGAAGGTACGTTAGCGTTTATTACTGAAGCTAAGCTTAATATTACCCCCATAGCAGCTTATAAAACGATGATTAATATCACGTATGACAGTTTTGATTCAGCGTTGCGTAACTCGCCATTTTTAGTTGATGCAAAAGCGACATCTGTAGAAACTATAGACAGTAAAGTTCTTAACTTAGCAAAACAAGACGTAATTTGGCAGGAAGTCCAAGATCTTATTATTGAGGTTGAAGGGCAAGTCATAGCAGGGTTAAATATTGTAGAATTTAATGACGAAGACGAGAGTAATCAAGATGATAAAGTCTCAAGTCTATGCAAAAGATTAGATCAACTAATATCAACAAAAAGTTCAGGCGTAATAAGTTATTCAGTAACTTCAGACCGTTCAGCAATGGCAAGAATATACGCAATGCGAAAAAAGTCGGTTGGCTTACTTGGTAATGTTAAAGGCGATAAGAAACCTATCGCATTTGCCGAAGACACCGCAGTACCACCAGAAAACCTTGCCGACTTTATCGCTGAATTTAGACAGCTATTAGACTCTCATAACCTTGAATATGGCATGTTTGGTCATGTGGACGCCGGTGTTCTTCACGTTAGACCAGCGTTAAATATGATGGATCCTAACCAAGAAAAGTTACTACGAGTGATATCGGACCAAGTTGTTAAGCTCACGGCAAAATATAAAGGTTTAATGTGGGGGGAGCACGGTAAAGGATATCGAAGCGAATATGGTCCAGAATTTTTTGGACAAGAGCTATTTTTAGAGCTTAGAAAAATCAAAGCAGCCTTTGACCCTCACAATAGACTAAACCCAGGTAAAATATGTACTCCTATAGGCAGTGAAGAAAAATTAGTGAGTGTTGATGCGGTTAAAAGAGGGCGATTTGACAAGCAAATACCGATAGACGTTAGAGAAGAATATCAACAAACCGTTAATTGTAATGGCAATGGCTTATGCTTTAATTATGATGAATCCAGCGTAATGTGCCCATCTTATAAAGTAACCAAAGATAGGCGATATTCGCCGAAAGGGCGTGCAACATTGATGCGAGAATGGTTAAGGTTACAAGGCGAAGGTGTGTCTTATGTAAACATGGCAATGGCAAAAACGGTATTTCTCGACTTGTTTAGATTGCCATACAAAGCCGCTTATACATTAGCGAAAAAGTTCGGTCGATATGACTTTAGTCATGAAGTAAAAGAAAGCATGGATGCGTGTCTAGCGTGTAAAGCTTGTACATCAGCATGTCCAATAAAAGTTGACGTACCAACATTTAGAAGCAAATTTTTAGAGGCTTATTACCTGAGGTACATGCGACCGTTAAGTGATCATTTAGTTGCTAATGTCGAGTCTATAATGCCAACGCTTTCTAGGATGTCTACGGTCACAAATTGGCTGACTCACAATCCAATTAGCAACTTTGTTGTAAAAAATATTGTTGGTTATGTTGATGCACCAAAGCTTAGCCAACACCCAACCCAAGTAATTGAAAGAAAATACTTTTATAACAAAACGCGTTACCAGGCGCTGGCCGAAGTTGATAAGCAAAAGACCGTTTTTCTTGTACAAGATGCGTTCACATCAAGCTATGAGTCATCTTTGTTAAAAGACACTGTTATTGCGCTTGAGGGATTAGGTTTTTCTCCGCTTATATTACCATTTCAAGTTAACGGTAAAGCCCAGCATGTTAAAGGGTTTTTGACAAAATTTACTGAAACGGCAAAAAGCGCCTGCGATTATTATAATGACATCGCGACCTTTAAACGACCAATGATCGGCCTAGATGCTTCTATGACTTTAGTTTATCGCGATGAATATCCAAATTTGCTAGGTCATAATAAGGTTAAATTTAAAGTAGACTTATTAGGTGAATGGTTATCAAAACAATTACTGAATAAATCTGTTGCAGATAAAACTAAAATGGCAATCGATGAATCATTAACGAAATACACAGTGTTGTCTCATTGTACAGAAAAGTCTTTAATCGCAGATGCACCTTCGCATTGGCCAATTATTTTTGAAAGGTTAGGGCTCACCGCTAAACCAGTGAATACAGGATGTTGCGGTATGGCCGGAACGTTTGGGCATGAAAAAGCAAACCAAACAGTATCAAAAGAACTCTTTGATATTAGCTGGGCGCCAATTCTTCAAAATAGTGAACATGATACGGTATTAGCCACAGGCTTTTCTTGCCGCTGTCAAAGCAAACGATTAGCCCAACAAACATTGAAACATCCTATTCAGATTATCGCAGGTCTGTTTAAATAGGCTTCATTAAGCAAATTAGGCATTATTATTTTGGAGTTTTGACATGGATTTCACTGAATACTCAATCGAATTTTTAACTATTGCACTTGCACATTTATTTGCAGTTGCAAGCCCAGGTCCCGACTTTGCGATTGTTATGAAACATTCGATTCAATATGGCAAGCGGACAGCATTGATAACCTCTGTAGGTGTTGGTAGTGCTATTTTTGTTCACGTTGCATACGCTTTAGCGGGCATTGGTCTAATTATTAACGCAACGCCTTGGTTATATGACTTATTAATTATTATTGCTGCAAGTTTTTTGATTTATCTTGGTATTGGAGCTCTACAATCACAGGCCCTGGTATCAACTGCAGCTATTAAAGAGTCAAGTAACCCTGAACTGTCTGATAAAAAGGCATTTTTACTAGGGTTTATGACCAATGGTTTAAATCCTAAAGCTACTTTGTTTTTTTTGTCTTTATTTACTGTTGTTGTATCTATTGATACGCCTATGATAATTAAAGGTGCTTATGGTATCTATTTGGCTTTTGCAACAGCGGCTTGGTTTTGTGGACTGTCACTTGTTTTAAGTCGTCCGTACGTACGAGATTTGTTTAGTCGGAATGCGTATATTTTTGATCGCGTTATGGGACTGATTTTAATATTGTTAGCAGTAAATATTCTATACAGTGAGTTTGGTGCTCGGTTTGGTATATAACAAAGGTCGGTATTTTTGTACTAACCTTTGTTACAGGGCTGAATGTTTATTTAAGTAGAAATATTCCGATGGTTAGTTGCTACTTTGTGTGAGTCACTTCAATCAAGTCGAAGTCACGTAAGTTTTTGTGCGCTTTTTGAATACGATTTTCTAGAGATGCTAAAGCATCTACTTTTTTACAGACCACATCGGCTTTTGCTTCTAATTGAGTAGCTCTAGCTTCAATTTCCTCTTCAATATTTTTTTCGAGGTTTTCTAGTTCACTAAAGTCGGTATCGCCACTCGCAATTGACGTACCTATTAATTGCAAAACACCGCCTATTAACGACGGAAGTGCTTGTTCTACCACTTCTTCAATAGCTCTATCTAACTCTTCATCAGCAAAGTCCATATTAAATTGACCTTCATCAAAAGTATAATAGCCGTCCTGCTGTGCAAATTTGTTCTCAAGTCGCTGTTTTACATTTGCTAACTTCGCATCAAGTTTCGTTGAATCGCCAAACTGACCAAGTCCAGCATTGATTCCGTCAAAAGCGATACCAACCGCTTCCAATGCTATTTCAGTAATAGTAGGAATTAGTGAACGAGTCTCAGTAGAGAATTCTTTTATTAAAGCTGAGTCGCTTGCGCTTAGCTCAAGCTTTTCGCCCTTATAGAATATGGTTTCATTGTTATAAATGTCGTAAAGGGTTTGATTGTTTTTAATGACTAAGATGTGGTCAGGGGTGATCGATACTTTATTTTGAAAAGTAACATCACATTGTTTATTTACTACGCCATCATTGTGGGCTTGAGCGTAGTTGCTCGATAATAGAAGAGGTGAAATTAAGCAACTTACTAATAATGAATTTTTTAACATTTTATATTTCCGTGATATTTGTATGTAGATTTACAGAATAGATATCAATCTCTGTGCCACTTGTGAGATTCCTTTGTTATAAGGGTTTCAGGTCAATTTATTGCATTACTACACTTTGGACAACACTTAAAGTTTGGTGATATCCGCCAAATATTAGGGTATTTACTCATTGCGTTCTATTGAAGATTTATTTGCTTTAAAAGTATTCGATTGATGGCATTTTGCTTGGTGTAACCGCAGACCATAGTGGTATACTCAAATTAATTAATAGTTTTATAAGGGTTTATAAATGGCGGACACAGAAAATCGCCCATCGAATTTTATTCGCAACATTATTAATGCGGATTTAGCAGACGGAAAGTATGAGACTACGCACACTCGATTTCCTCCAGAGCCAAATGGTTTTCTTCATATTGGTCATGCCAAGTCGATTGTACTAAATTTTGGTATTGCACAAGATTATAAAGGGCTTTGTAATCTAAGGTTTGATGATACTAATCCAGAGAAAGAAGATATTGATTACGTTAATGCTATTAAAGAAGACGTAAACTGGCTTGGTTTTCAATGGGATGGTGATATTTGTTACTCGTCTAACTATTTTGATCAACTTTTTGGTTATGCCGAAGAACTAATTAATAAAGGCTTAGCTTACGTAGAGTTTTCAAGCCAAGAAAAAATTCGAGAAATGAGAGGCACCTTAAAATCACCTGGTGAAAATAGCCCTTATCGAGATACTAGCCCTGAAGAGAATTTAAAGCTGTTTCATGACATGCGAGATGGCAAGTTTAAAGAGGGTGAATGTTGCTTACGCGCTAAGATTGATATGAGCTCAAGCTTTATTTGTATGCGTGACCCTGTTATCTATCGAATTCGTTTTGCTCACCATCATCAGACCGGTGATAAGTGGTGCATTTATCCAATGTACGATTTTACTCATTGTATATCGGACGCAATAGAGAACATTACACATTCATTATGTACATTAGAGTTCCAAGATAACCGACGTTTATATGACTGGGTGTTAGACAATATAAGTATCGAATCACGTCCACACCAATATGAGTTTTCAAGATTAAATCTCGAATATACAATTATGAGTAAACGTAAACTGAATACTCTTGTTACCGATAATCATGTAGAAGGCTGGAATGATCCACGTATGCCGACCATTGCTGGCTTAAAACGTAGAGGTTATACACCAGGCTCTATTCGTGAGTTTTGTAAACGTATCGGTGTGACTAAGGTCGATAACATGGTTGAGATGGGCATGTTAGAAGCTTGTATACGTGAAGACTTAAACGAAGCGGCACCTCGCGCTATGGCCGTCGTTGATCCTATTAAGTTAGTTATTGAAAACTTACCGGAAGACCATATCGAGTGGATTGATGCACCTAATCATCCAAATAAAGAAGAGATGGGTACGCGTAAAATCCCATTTACAAAAGAAATCTTTATTGAGCGTGAGGACTTCCGTGAAAGTGCAAATAAAAAATACAAACGCTTGGTGATAGATAAAGAAGTTCGCTTACGTAATGCTTATTATGTAAAAGCTGTCCGCTTTGATGCTGACGATGCTGGGAACGTGACCACAGTATATTGTGAATATGACCCGACCACATTAGGAAAGTTACCTGAAGATGGGCGCAAGGCAAAAGGTGTTATTCACTGGGTGTCTGCATCAGAAGGGGTTGAAGCGGAAATTCGTGATTACGACCGTTTATTTACCGTTCCTAATCCTGCGGCTGAAGAAGACTTCACTACAGTGTTAAATCCAGAGTCGTTAGTCATTCGAAAAGGTTATATCGAACCAAGTTTAGTTAACGCGGCACCTCAACAAGGTTATCAGTTTGAACGCTTGGGTTATTACTGCTTTGACGGTAAAACTAACGAGCAAGGCCAACTTATATTTAATAAAACAGTTGGTTTAAGAGACTCTTGGGGTAATTCAGAACAGTAATATTGCTGTTATAAAAAAAAGGAGGCTTTCGCCTCCTTTTTTATTTATACATGTGTAACATCAATGATAAGTGACTCATCTATATTTGATGATGATACCGTTGCCTCAGAAAACTCATACGCTTTACGTTCTTCACTTCTATCAATAGGTAAGTTTTTAAAGTCAAACAAATCGCCATCAGCTAATTGGCTCACACTGACACTTTTTATCGAGCTAAATATGTTTTCAATTCGCCCCGGAGTTTGTTTATCCCACTCGGTTAACATCGCCTTAATTGACTGTCTTTGTAGGTTTTCTTGAGAACCGCATAGATTGCAAGGAATGATCGGATAGTTTTTGTGCTCTGCAAGTTTGATCAAGTCTTTTTCACGACAAAAAGCTAGCGGGCGTATTACTACGTTACGTTTATCATCAGAACGTAATTTAGGTGGCATGGCTTTTAATTTAGCACCGTGAAACATGTTCAAAAACATAGTTTCAACAATGTCATCCATATGGTGACCTAGTGCGATTTTTGTTGCTCCAATGGACTCTGCAAAAGAATATAAAGTACCCCGTCTCAAACGAGAACAAAGTCCGCAGGTCGTTTTTCCTTCAGGTACTTTTTCTTTTACAATGGAATAAGTGTCTTTATCAACAATGTAGTAGGGTATGTCTAATGACTCGAAGTACGCTGGCAGAATATGCTCTGGAAAACCAGGCTGTTTTTGGTCTAGATTAACAGCGACAATTTTAAAGTCGATAGGTGCTGACTTTTGTAAACTAATTAGGATATCTAACATTGCAAACGAGTCTTTACCGCCACTTATTGCAGCCATAACAACGTCTGACTCCTCAATCATATTATACTCAGCTATTGCTTTGCCAACTCGACTTCGAAGTCTTTTTTCAAGTTTATTTTGTTCGTGAATAGCTTTTCTTGGATCTAAATCTGTCATGGATAATGAACTGCAAAATAATAAATGGTCGCGTATTTTACCTATGCTTAAACATTTAATAAATAGTAAAGAGAGAGCAAAAGCGATAAATCATCGCCTTTGCAGTAATATTGGTAGGGGAGCTAAAGTTTTACTGGGCAAACAAAGTCTGAGGGCTTAATGGCAAGTAAATCGCAGTTGATATTATCTATTACATGCTCAGCCGTGTTACCAATAAGTGCGGCCGTTATACCGAGTCTGCCAACCGTTCCCATTACAACAAGCTCAGCATCTAAGTCGTTAGCAACTCTTGGGATCACATCTTCGGCCATTCCTTCGACCACATGGCAGCGTGTATTAGGAACTTCATGCTTATTTGCTAGTGCCTCCATAGACGTTAAATGATGTTGTTTCATGGTTGAATTATATTCGTTTGGATCAAATTCTGGAATTTCGACTGCGATATTGACAGGGGTTGGAGGATAAGCATTTATTAAATGTGTATCGGACTCCAGTAATTCAGCAATGTGCTTTCCGTGACCGATGATCCGATCGTTTAACTCTTGATGCTTGTCATCTTCCGTACCAGCACTTACCGCAGCTAATACTTTACCGTGTTCAGGCCATTCGTGCTCTTTAACTAATAACAGTGCACAAGGACATTTACGCAATAAATGCCAATCAGTTGGCGTAAAAATAACAGATTTTAGCGTGTCATGGCTATGCGTCCCTTTAATCACTAGGTCATAATTCCCTTCAAGTACCGTCCGGATGATGCTTTCGTAAGGTCGGTTGTGCCAAACAACTTTAGTTTTTATATCATGAGGGATAGTGGGACTATGAGTAATGAGATCTAGCAACCAACTTTCTCGGTCAGCGATTACTGCGTCCCGCATATGATGGCGTTCATCAGAGGACAACATAGTGGTCATTTCATAGGAAAAATCATAAATAGTAAGAAATAGAGTAATACTAATCGGCTGTTTTTCTGCTAGTTCTAATGCTCGAGAAAGCGCTTTTTGTGTATCTTCGGTAGGGTCGATAACGACTAAAACATTTTTGAAATCACTCATAAGTTATCCTTACTATTTCTTATTAAACCTAAGTTTAGTAAAGATAACGAAAAATGTGCGCGATAAAATTGCCCTAAATCAATAAACCAGTCAATTAGTTAACTAAATTTTCAACTTTAGGCAAATCTAACACTGTAATAAACTTTCCATCAATAGAGATGACACCAAGCTTCTGTAATTTGCTAAAAATACGGCTAACGGTTTCAACGGTTAGGCCTAAGTAATTACCGATATCGGCACGAGTCATAGGTAATCGGAATGTTGTTGACGATAAATTACGTTCACTAAAACGGTTTGAAAGTGACGCTATAAAGCTACATATGCGCTGTTCGGCAGACTTTTTGTTCAACAACATAAACATTGCTTGGTCGTTTAAAATCTCACTACTCATTAGACGCGTAATTTGTTGTCTTAAGTTTGGCATATGACCCGATAGGTCTTCGATGGTCGTGAACGGAATTTCACACACCATAGATGTTTCCAATGCCTGAGCAAAAGTAATATGTTTGTTAGTTGATAGTGCATCAAACCCAATGATATCGCCCGGAAGATGAAATGCTGTAATTTGTTCGGTACCATCATTATCAACTAAGTACGATTTAAAGCTACCGGAGCGCACCGCGTAAAGTGTTTTTAGTGGTTGTCCAGCGTCAAATAGAGTTTGGCTCTTTTGATATGGTTTTTTACGCTGTATTAAATCGTCTAATTTACGTAACTCATTGTCATCTAATGTAAACGGAATACACAGTTGATTTAAGTTGCAGTTCGTGCAACTAATGCTAAACGCGCCACAATTATGTTTTTGTTTTGTGCCTGTCATTATTAGTCAATTCCCGTTAACTTTTGATACGTGACGTAAAGTTGATATAACGCCATTATAATGATCAAAGTCCCAAAAAAAAGGCGTATATTAGCGTTTTTTAAATAAATACTAATTTTGCTATTAAATACGGTCATACCGACAACCCCTGGCAAAGTACCTAGACCAAAACAAAACATAATAAGCCCGGCGTTAATTGGACTTTCAGAAACAACTGCTAAGCTCAAAGCCGTATATATTAATCCGCAGGGTAAGAAGCCCCATAAAACGCCATAAGCGATACATTTAGATAAACTGTCGATCGGTAATATTTTTTTCTTTAATGGCTCAATAACACGATTTACATGTTTACCAAGCCATTCTATGTTCAAAATAGCATTAGATATTTGAGCAACATGTAAACCTATACCGATCATTAGTACGCTAGCAAATACGCTTAGATATAATATGTTGCCATTCGTTAACGTAAAAATTGATTGTGTAAAGTAGTTAGCAATAATTCCTATCAATGCATACCCTGTAATTCGAGACAGGCTGATAATACTGGCATAACGGACAAAGCTTTTATTGGCCGGGATCGAGAAACCCAACGCCATAGATAACGAACCGCACATAGCAACACAGTGACCTACACCAAGTAATCCCATGAGAAATGCGGTTAGCAGTAAACTCACAAGCTTCCCTTTGGCTCTTTATCATGTGAATTTGCTTGGTCATTTGCATTTGAACTAGTATCGTTTTTTGACTCTGTCGATTGATTATTTCCCGAAGGCATATCATCCATTAGTATCGACAAACCTTGCTTCTCCATGTCTTCAAACTGTTCTGATTTAGTTGCCCAAAAAAACGCGACAACACCGATCACCATAAACAAAATGGCAACCGGAATAAGATAATAAATTATATTCATTTCAATAACCTCAATGAGTTACTAACGACAATAATCGAACTCGCTGACATACCAATTACTGCAATATATGGAGGTACAAGACCGAGCATTGCCACCGGCAATATACTTACGTTGTATAACAGGGCCCAGTATAAATTTTGTTTAATGATGCGCCTTGTCTTAGCTGCATTATTTAACAGTATATTGACTGCTTTTAACGAGTTGTTTACCACAATCACGTCAGCCGCCTGCTTAGTAATATCTGCACCACTTCCCATTGCTAAACTTACGTCGGAACCTGCAAGAACAGGCGCATCGTTTATTCCATCACCGACCATCAAGGTTGCATGACCATTTGATTGAAGCTTATTGATAATTTCAGCTTTACGCTTTGGAGAACAAGCAGTTTGCACGTCATCAAGTGGCAAGTTTTGAACTAAATGTGCCGCTTTAGTACTAGAATCACCCGTTAGCATTAACATTGTCTTTCCGTCATTTTTTAACGCGGTTAAGGATGACAATGCATCTGTTTTCAATTTATCCTGGGCTTGATAGCTAACAACAACACAATCATCTAGAACGACTTGAATATTGAAGTCACTCACCTTTGTATTGCAAAATTCAGCGCTACCTATTTTTAGTTGATGTCCGTTAACATCTCCGGAAATACCTTTACCCATTTCAACCCGAACATTTGACACTTGGTTGCCGCTAGTATCAAAGCCAACTATACCCAATGACTCTTTATTAAACGCCTTAGCAATGGGGTGTTCAGATTGCTTTTCTAAACTATATATGTAACTAGCAATATCAGATTTTGTTAAGCCCGCTGGCAAAGGATCACTCGTCCAGAGTTCCTCAATAATGGAAAACTTGCCTTCGGAAAGTGTTCCTGTTTTATCAAATATGATTGTATCTATTTGATTGAGTCGATCAAAAGCAACAGCATCTTTTATTAGTATACCTGTTTTCGATAATGTCGAAAGCACGCAAGTATAAGCGGTAGGTGTCGCTAGACTTAACGCACAAGGGCAGGTGGCGACTAGTACTGATAATGAAATCCAAAGTGCATCAGCTGGACTATTTACGCTCCAATACCAATAGGTAAATACTGATATAACGAGTTGCGCAAAAACAAACCAGTGCGCTACACGATCTGCAATTTGACTGTATTTGGGTTTAAAGTCAGAAAATGTTTCTTGTAGTTTATTTATTTCAGATAGAGCAGTTTGAGAACCAGTGGCAGTGACCCGAACTTTTATAAATCCGTCTGAGTTTACACTTCCTGCAAGCACAGTATCATCTATTGACTTAAATACTGGCGCAAACTCACCGGTTAAAATTGATTCATTTACCTGCGTTTGGCCTTCGATAATATTACCGTCAACCGCAATTTTCTCTCCGGCTTTTACAACAATAACATCATTAACTATTACGTCTTTGAGTAACACAGTTTGTTCTTCTGAGTTAACTATTTTTACAACGGTTTCAGGTAACGATGCTGATAGGTTTGCGTTAGATAAAATGGCTTTACTTTTAGCTCTGAATTCTAAATATTTACCTATTAATAATAAAAAGGTAAACATTGATATACTTTCAAAAAACACTTCACCTTTATCACCGTCTAGACCGTTAATTATTAACTGATAAAGACTAGCGATAAATGCACCATATATAGCAACAGAAACCGGTACATCCATATTCAGGGTTTTTGCTTGTAATGCTTTAATCGCTCCGGTTAAAAATGGAACTGCTGAATACAGAACAACAGGCATAGAAAGTAAAAAACTTATCCATTTAAAGTAACCTATTTGGTGACTTTCCATACTTTCGAATGCACCAAAATACATAGCGACTGCGAGCATCATAACTTGCATCGTAAATAAGCCCGCAACGCCTAATCGCTTTATATATTGTTTTTCTTTTTGTTTTATTGAGTGTTCTACATCTGACACCTTAAAGGGCGTCGCTGGATATCCGATAGTATTAAATTTTTGTAGAATGGTAGATAGCTTAGTTGAGCTATTGTCCCAACTAATGATGGCACGCTGGCTAATTGTATTTACACTAATCTTTAATAAACCGTTAATTTGGTATAAAGACTGTTCAATTAACCAAGCACAAGCAGCACAATGAATATTGTCCACCGATAGCGTAATTTCGTGATTTAGACCGTTACGCTTTGCTATAAGTTCAAGATAATCATCATCACCATAAATTTCATATTGATTATCACTTATGTCCTCCGCTGGCTTTGACGCGAGCTCAGAGCGAAACTCATAATAGCTATTTAAACCATTTCCAACAATATGCTCAGCGACGGCTTTACAACCTCGACAGCATACCGGCTGAGGAACTGAATTAATTTTTACAAACAACGGCTCTTCTGTATCTAAAACATCGGAGCCACAATGAAAACAATTATCCAATGATGTTATTCCGCTTCTAATTTGACCCAATCATTGGCCGGGAAGGCAATTTTTTGTTGCACTTTCCAAGCTCTATCCATTGGTTCTACAAAGATTGTCCATTTTCCTGTTAGGTGATTATCTAACGTTTTACCAAATGTACCGGCTGCGTTCGGTGTGAGAACCAAAGTTAAGTCTCGTTTACCTTGTGTTGAATGAACTAAACTCACTTTTAACGCGGAGAAGGTCTCGGATGACTTAAGCTCTATCCTATCGTTACTTAGCCGAACGTTTAATTCGATTCCTGAGTCTTTAAATGCCTTGTACAAAACTAACTCTTGATTAATCGCTTTACCTTTTTTGTAGTAATCATCAACCACCATTTCAGGTTGATTTTGACTCGTAATAATAACTGTTGTTATACCCGCTATTACTGAAGAAACAGGCAGCGCTATTATTAGCCAAACCCATCCGTTTTTATACCAAGCTGTATTATTCGATTTCATAAACTACTCATTAATCATTAGACATAAAAAAAGCCTCCGAAGAGGCCTTTTATTTTACCCCATATTACTTGTCAGGGTGTGAAATATTGTAAATATATGCAGAAATAACATGTACTTTATCTTCACCAAGTACATCTTTCCATGCTGGCATAACACCATAGCGTCCGTAACGAAGCGTTTCTTCAACGGCCTTCTTAGAACCACCATATAACCATATATTATCTGTTAAATTAGGTGCACCAAAAGGTAGGTTGTGAGCCAAAGACCCCTTACCATCAGGACCGTGACATGCCGCACACATACCAAACTTCGCTTCACCCGCATCAGCTAACTTGTCGTTAACTTTACGGCCTGCTAATTTAAGTACATACGCTGTCATCTCTTCGATACCTTGGTCGCCTAAAGCAGCTTCCCATGCTGGCATTGCTGCTTTACGTCCATACAATAAAGTTTCCTTTATAGTTTCTGGCGAGTCGCCATATAACCAGTCGTTATCACGTAGGTTAGGGAATCCAGTTGAGCCTCGAGCATCAGAACCGTGACACAATGCACAGTTTTGCAAGTAAAGTCGTTGGCCAACTTTAAAACCTTCATCGTCGTAAGCCAAATCTAAGATAGGCTTGTCCGCTAGTGCTTTAAATACAGGACCATAAACTTCGTCTGCAGTCTTAACTTCCTGATCTAGAGCAACCAGTAGACCTTCAGCTTTCGCTTTTTCAGACAAAGCTTTAGATTCTGCTAGTGTTGTTATGCCTTGGTTAGAACTTTTCCAACCAAGTAAACCTTCATAATTACCTAGACCAGGGAATAGGGCAAGGTAACCTACAGACCATACTAAGATGAAATAGAATAGATACGTCCACCACTTAGGAAGTGGGTTATTTAACTCTTCTATGCCATCGAACTCGTGGCCCATTGACTCACCTTCTTCTACATGAGTGTAGTTTTTAAGGTTCGCCGTGATGATCACAAAACAGGCTACAATGGAGAATACCGTTAGGATAATTATCCACCAGCTCCAAAAATCAGTCATTATCATTTGATGATTCCTTTTTACGCGGACTATCGTTTACATCATCTTCTAAAATTGACTGGGCAATATCATCAAAATCTTTTTTTCGATTTTTGTTGTACGCCCAATAAACGATAACCAAAAATAAAAATAATAAAATTAGCGTGTAAACGCCTCTATAAGTACCGTAATCCATAACGCCTACTTAAGGTGAGTACCTAGTTGTTGCAAGTATGCGATAAGCGCTTGCATTTCGGTCTTACCTTGAACTGCAGCTTGGGCTCCAGCTATGTCTTCCGCAGAGTAAAGAGGAATATAATTTCCATCTTCATCTTTATGAGTTTTGCCAGCAGTAAGTTTGTTAAATACTTCAAACTTTTTAGCTGTGTACTCACCGGTCAATACATTTTCATCTAACCAAGGGAAAGAAGGCATGTTTGACTGAGGAACAACGTCTCTTGGGTTCATTAAGTGAGCATAGTGCCAGTCGTCACTATAACGTTGACCGACACGAGCTAAGTCAGGACCAGTACGTTTAGAACCCCAAAGGAAAGGGTGATCCCAAACTGACTCGCCAGCTACTGAATAGTGCCCATAACGCTCAACTTCCGCACGAAACGGACGTATCATTTGGCTATGACAGTTATTACATCCTTCACGAATGTATATGTCGCGACCTTCCATTTCTAATGCAGTTAATGCACGTAAATTTTTGATTGGTTGTGTTGTATCTTTTTGGAACATCAGCGGAGTAATTTCCACTAATGCACCAAAACTAATAGCGATAATTGTAAAGATAACGAGAAGAGGTACGCTTTTCTCAATTTTCTCATGATGGTTAGTTGCCATTATATAACTTCTCCTTACGCCGCTACTGGGTATTCTTCTTGCTGTGCTTTAGCACCGCGAACCGTTTTATAAACGTTGTAGGCCATGACTAACATACCAGCAACAATGAATACGCCACCAATGAATCGAACAATATAGAAAGGTTTTGAAGCTTCTAAGCTCTGAACGAAACTGTAGGTTAAAGTACCATCAGCGTTTACAGCACGCCACATTAGACCTTGCATAACACCAGAAATCCACATAGCTACAATGTACAGAACTACACCGATTGTATGTAACCAGAAGTGGTGATTAACTAGTTTAAGGTCAAACATTTGAGTTTTACCGTAAAGGCGTGGAATCAAGTGATATAGAGCACCAATTGAAATCATCGCAACCCAACCAAGTGCACCTGAGTGAACATGACCAATAGTCCAGTCGGTGTAATGCGAAAGCGCGTTAACTGATTTAATTGCCATCATTGGACCTTCAAACGTAGACATACCGTAGAAAGATAACGAAACAATTAAGAAACGTAACACAGGGTCAGTTTTAAGCTTATGCCATGCGCCAGATAGCGTCATGATACCGTTGATCATGCCACCCCATGATGGAATAAACAGAATAACAGACATAACCATGCCTACAGACTGTGTCCAATCTGGCAATGCTGTGTAGTGTAAGTGGTGAGGGCCAGCCCAAATGTATAACGAAACCAAAGCCCAGAAGTGAACAACAGATAGGCGGTAAGAATAAACTGGGCGCTCGGCTTGTTTAGGAACAAAGTAATACATCATACCTAAGAAGCCTGCTGTTAATAGAAATCCTACAGCATTATGTCCGTACCACCACTGTATCATGGCATCGACAGCGCCAGAATACATTGAATATGATTTCATTTCGTTTACTGCCATTGCTTGGCTGTTAACAATATGAAGAATCGCTACAGTTACAATAAAGCCCGCGTAGAACCAGTTTGCTACATATATGTGGCTTGTTTTGCGAATAGCTAATGTACCTAAAAATACATACGCATATGCAACCCAAACAACCGCAATAGCAATATCGATTGGCCATTCTAGTTCTGCGTACTCTTTAGATGTTGTGTAGCCTAAAGGTAGTGAGATGACAGCAGATATAATAATTGCTTGCCAGCCCCAGAAAGTAAATGCGGCGATTTTGTCGCTGATAAGTCGAACTTTACAAGTACGTTGAACAACATAATAAGATGTTGCGAATAGGGCACTAGTACCAAACGCAAAAATTACAGCGTTGGTGTGTAAAGGACGTAAACGTGAGAATGTTAACCAAGGTGTATCAAAGTTTAGTGCAGGCCATATTAATTGCGCAGCAATCAATACACCTACGCTCATACCAATGATACCCCACAATACAGTTGTTAAAGCGAACTGCCTAACAACCTTGTAGTTGTACTCTGGGTGAGCAATATTTGTTGTTGTCATAGTATGGTTCCACTTACCCGTGAAAATTGTGTTATTAAAGTTATAAATATTAGACTCTTTTTGAAATTTTGGCGGTAAATTATCCAAAATTACATAAAGAGACTATTACGCACGTGCATGATAAAGGCTTTGTGAGTAAAATCATAGCGAGCAACGCGATTATATTGTCCCAGATCAACATTATGAGAACCTAAGTGATTAAAAAACCAACATTGCTACAAATATTGTTATTCACCAGTGTCTTAGTTTTATCCGTTAAGGGTTGTAAGCCATTGGATAACTCTGCAAATGAAGAAAACTGTCATTCACAAGGTTCTCAATGTTTACAGCTTATATTTACTGATAGTAGGGCTGTTTTCGATCACTCTTTTTTAAAAGCTGAACAAATCACTAAAGTGGATATTGTTGCTACTAAACCAATTAAAAAGATTTGGCTAGAAGCAACAAACATGCAAATGGGGAGTATTCCAATCCATTTCAATGAATATAGGGCGTTAAACTATCAAGCAACCGTCCTTGTAGGGCTATGTTCAGAGCCTGTAATGGATTGGGTAATGTACATTAGCTACCATGATGGAAGCTTAGACCAAAAAACAGTTCGAAGTTATTGGTCAAATGAATATCTTTAACTACAAAAATCGGCGTTAGCTTTCTTCAACCACAGGCTCGTTATGGGTTCCACGAATTGGGTAATTGTTTTCAGGGTTTTTAGCCCATTTTAGTCCCTCATACAAAGTATTTACTTCTGGTCTACTAAAAGGGTTGTTGCTTATATCAACCGCGATAATTGTTTTGTCTCGGTTTATTATGAACAACGCCGGCTCCGCAAAAACGTGATCCGTCTCATGTTCATTTCTAGGTACTGACTGATACACGCCTAGCTTATCCATGTCAGCAAGACTTAAACCATAACCTAACGTGAAACCGACATTTAACTCTTCTTTATGATGCTCTAATTGTTTGTGGCGATCAGCCGAAACGGCAATAAGCTCTATACCTAAATCAAGAAACAAATATTTATAATCTTCCAGCGTGTTTAAGAATTTAGTACATAAAGGGCAATGAGCACCACGATAAACTATAACCATCTGCCAATCAGCATCTTCATTTATTGTAGAGCCTAAGGAAAAAGTCTTCGAAGGGGTTAATTTAACGTCTATATCGGGAAAGTTAGAGCCAGGAAGTAATTTGTTGGTAAACATAGGCATCCTTTTTAATTTATCTATACTTATTGCTACGTTAGTTTAAATGAGCGTAAGCTATTATTACGCAACAATAAGTATAGACGATCAAAAGGAGTTATAGACTGACAATTAATCGATTTTGAAGGTACCGACCATTTTATCGAGTTGCGCAGCTAAAGCCTTCAATTCGTCACTTGAATGTGCCATTTCTGACGCATTAAGTGCTGACTTTTCACTATTTTGACTCACCGTCTTAACATGTTCATTTATTTCGTTAACAACCGTAAGTTGCTCTTCCGTAGCCGTTGCTACTTGCAGATTTAGGCCTGATAAAGTGTCAATTTGTAGTGCTATTTCTTTTAAAGCCTCATTTGCTTCGTGAGCAGACTCTGCACCTTGCGTAGCCAATTGTCTGTTTTCCCTGACACCTTGTACCGCGATTTCTGATTCAGCTTGTAATTGTGAAATCATTGATGCAATTTCGTCCGTAGACTCACTGGTTCGTTTTGCTAAATTTCGAACCTCATCAGCAACAACAGCAAACCCTCGACCTTGTTCACCGGCTCTCGCTGCTTCAATGGCCGCATTTAGCGCTAAAAGATTAGTTTGTTCAGAAACACCCCTGATCACGTCTAAAACACTACTAATATTCCCACTCTTTTCGGCTAATGATTCAATTGTGCCTGAAACACCTTTCATACCTTTTGCCATAACATCGATGAACTGGGCCGACTCACCAACAACAGTTTGAGCAACCTGTGCTTTTTCCATTGCAGCATTTGTAGCGTCAGAAGCGACGTTGGCGCTTTTCGCGATGTCGCCAATAGTAATACCCATTTGATTAATTGCAGTTGCGGCATGAATTGACTGATCTCGCTCGAGCTCAGCGCTTGTTTTAGTTTCTAATGCACCGTGAGACACCGTTTCTGAGGCTTCTTTTAATTCTAGAGAAGTATTGGATACATTCACGATTACATTTCGAATTTTGTCTAAAAATTGATTAAAGCCTTGAGCTAAATCAGAAATTTCATCATTACCGTAACGTTTAATACGATACGACAAGTCTCCAGAACCATCACCTAGATTCTTAAATACACGTGCTAACGCTAAAATTGGTAGCATTAACATCTTTGAGAAATAACGGGCAATAAAACCTAAAGCAAGAACCACAATGAAAAACCACATTATCATGTGATCGCGGCTTTCATTTAATCCGGCATAAAGCTCAGCAGTTGGTACTTCGGCAACAACATACCAATCTAAAGAGGGGATATAACTAGTTGCTACAACTGAGTTACCATCGTTTGCAAAGGCGAAATCTTTTTCTTGTAATAAGGTAGATGTTTTTATATTGCCGTATTCTTCTCGCAATGTTTGATTACTTGCTTTGGCCTTATCCCTATGGATTTGCATTAAACCATTTTTATCAACTAAATAAACAAAACCAGTTTCTTCAATTTTGAATGCATTTAAGTAAGAAACCATATCGTTAAATGATTTAGATACACCAGAAATACCCTTATCACCAATCATTTGAAAGTTAACAAACATATCTACGTCACCATTTGGATAAGCGTAAATACTGGCAGACTCAGCCTGGTTACTATTGGTGAAAGCAAAAAACCAACCATCAGCGGCATCATTTTGAAGCACTCTTAAAAAGCCGTCTTGATTCCAGTACTGTGCTGTATCTCTATTTGCAAAAGACGCATTACTAAGACCATTGGCAGCTTGAATATTCTTTAAGTATTTAACTAGAGTCTCTTCGCCATCTTTGTTTAAACCGCTATTAACCCAATTCAAAATAAATGGATTTGTAGCGATACCACGCGTAATTGTTTTCATCTTGGCGGTTTCGCCATCAATCGCATTACGAACTCGTTGAACTAGATTTGGTAATTCTGATGTTTCCATTCGTTCCAACATAATGGATTGCGCTTTTGAATGACCAACATAGCTAACTATACTAGTAGAAATAATAATCGCGCCAATGAGGGTAAGCGTGATCTTCGTTTGGATCGGTAAAGAGAATATGAACTTCTTCAGCATAATAATTCCAAAAAATATGCGGAGACAACTGTCCCTGTTTAATAACTGTATGTAGTCTACCCAAATGTATCGACACTTATAAGCATCTCTTTAGATAAATTAAAAATAAAGGCATTTATCGGCGGATAACAGCATTTGGTAGTTTTATTAATATCAAATTGTTGCAAATCTGGTCAAATTTAATAATGTCCAACATAACAAATAATTATAAAAAGGCAGAGTAATGTTTTTTAAAAGTTTAAAATTGACGTGTATTTTTACGTTAATAGCAAGTCCACTCATTAACGCTGAGCCCTTACCACCGATGTGGCCCAACACCGAGTATAAAAAAGACATACCTACAGTAAAACAAGTTCTCGGTTATTCTATTGGTCAACGTATTTCTTCACATAGCGATTTGTTACGTTATTTTGATGCTTTAGCTATCGCTGCACCGAACCGTATAAAAGTGCACCAATATGGCACTACGTGGGAAGGCCGTAAGCTAATTTACGCCGCAATCGGTAAGCCAGAGCACCTTACCGATTTAGAACAATTTGCCAGTGATATGCAAAAGCTGTCTGATGGTCAAGCAAATAAGGCATTGATGAAACAGACTCCAGGCTCCGTATGGCTAGGTTACTCTGTTCATGGTAATGAAATTAGTGGTACAGACTCAGCTATGATGACGGCATACCATTTATTGGCCGCAAAAAATGATGCAACAGTTAATAGTATCTTAAACAACACGCTTGTTTTTATTGATCCTCTGCAAAATCCCGACGGCAGAACCAGATTTACTAGCCGTTATTATGCGACGGTCGGTCTAGAGCACAGTGCTGATCGGTTGAGTGCTGAGCATAATGAACCTTGGCCAAGTGGTCGTTCTAATCATTACTTATTTGATATGAATAGAGATTGGTTAGCCATTACCCAACCGGAGACCAAAGGTCGAATAGCGATGTTGAATAAATATCGTCCTTTAGTTGTTATCGACTTGCATGAAATGGGTGGTGATCAAAGCTATTACTTCGCGCCAGCAGCAAAACCAATCAATCCGCACATGACCAAAACACAAGTTAACAACATGGGTGAAATTGGTAAGAATATAGGGCGCCATTTTGATCAAGAGGGTTTTGACTATTTTACTCGAGAGATTTTTGATGCGTTTTATCCAGGCTACGGCGACAGTTGGCCTACATTTTATGGGGCATCAGCTTCTACTTATGAGGTATCGTCCTCCCGTGGAAAACTATTTAAAAAACGCGATGGCGAGATAATGACTTATCGCAACACTGTTAGAAGACATTTTGTTGCGTCCATTGCTACATTAGAAGGAGCTTCATTGAATCGCGAGAAGCTTCTTGCAGATTATGTTGATTATCAAAAGTCGGCTATTGAACAAGGCAAAAAAGATAAAAAAGCGCGCGTTTACATTTTTGCCGAACAAAAAAACAGAAGCGGTTCGCATAAACTCGCTACGCTAATGGCAGAACATGATGTGCAGGTACAAGTCGCGTTAGATAATTTTGAGGTTTGCGGTAAGTCTTATCCGGCTGGAAGCTATTTTATTGATTCTGCCCAACCTAAGGGGCGTTTTGTAAAAACAACGTTTGAACAACAAGTAAATATGTCACCGGATTTTGTCGCCGAACAAGAACGACTTCGTGCTAGAAAGTTGGATAACGAAATATACGATGTTACCGGTTGGTCGTTGCCACTTATGTTTGGTGTTAATGTAGAGAAGTGTGGTAAAACTCCAAACGTTAAAACAACCTTGTTAGCAGAAGATGCACCGCTTGTCGCGAATATTACCAATCCAGATGGTAAAGTTGGTTTTATAGTTCCATGGGGAGACATGGCTGCTGGACGCTTTTTAACATCAGCATTACGACAAGGGTTATCTGTAAAATCGACGGATCAAGCTTTTACCTTGGAAAATGGAAAGACGTTTCCCGCTGGTTCCTTAATTATAGAGCGTCGAAAGAATAATCAAGACTTGAACGACATAGTTGCAAAAATTGCTTCGGCGACTGGTGCAATTGTACATGGTGTTGATACAAGTTGGGTCACGAGTGGCCCTAGTTTTGGTAGTGGTAAAACACCGAAAATGGTTGCGCCAAACATTGCAATTGCCTGGGATTCGCCAGTTAGTTCATTAAGCACAGGTCACACAAGATTCGTTATAGAGCGCGAATTTAATTATCCTGTAACAGCAATAAGAACCAGTATGTTGTCTTGGGCAAATTTAGATAACTATCAAGTTTTAATTTTACCAAATGGTTATTACCATTCAGTGTTAGGGAAGGCCGGAGCGAATAATATTAAGCAATGGGTCAAACGCGGTGGTGTATTAATAACGCTATCTGGTGCGACAAGGTTTGCAGCTGATCCTGATATTGGTTTACTCGATGTACAAAGGGAGTTGGCCGTTAAAAAGTCGGAAAGTGTATATCCTGACGCAGATGATAAGCCAGAGGCAATGGTAAATGGTGTGCTATTAACCAGTAAAAAAGAATTGATTGAATCGGCTGAGAATAACAAAGAATCACCTGACTTTGTAGCGGGTGTATTAGCCAATGTTGAGGTTGATCAAGAACACTGGTTAACGGCCGGTGTTAAGCCAAATGTTGTAGGGTTAGCGTATGGCAATGATATTTTTACACCGATCAAACTTGCATCAGGTAAAAATATAGCATGGTTCGCTGATGCAGATAACGTGCTTGCTAGCGGCTACTTATGGGCTGAAAATAAAAAGCAATTAGCGTATAAACCATTCCTTATACATCAACCAATGGGTAATGGTATGGTTATCGGATACACGCAGGAGCCTACATCGAGAGCCTACCTTGAAGGGTTAAATGTGTTGTTTTTAAATAGTATATTTAGATCGGTGGCCCACGCTAGACCGTTACGATAATAATAAAGTTTATTGTAATAGTATGTATAATGCCGTTTCTTTTACTTAACTGGAATTTTCAATGAATAAAATATACATTAATGTGGCGCCAATAGAGTTAAATAAGCTTCTTAAATTTGAAAGCTTAGTAGCAAGCGGCGGTGAAGCTAAGATGGTTATTGAAAATGGTTTGGTAAAAGTAAACGGCAGTGTAGAAACTCAAAAGCGTAAAAAGCTTAACATTGGCGATAACGTAGAATTTAACTCTGAGCACTATATTATTGCGCTAGCCGATTAATATTTAGGTTGCGTGCATGCAGCAAACGTAAAATGGAAATTTTGTAGAATAACCACTCAAGGATAGAAAGATGGGTAAAATATTAACGATACGTAACAAACTATTTAGCCTACGCGGGCAAATGGACATCAATGATGAGCATGAACAAACCTTTTTTACTGCAAAAGGTGAATTCTCATTTTTTTTCTCTCCGACGTGGCGTGTTTTCCGTGAAAACAATGAATTAGCAACAATAAAAAAGCGTCGCTTTTCAATTCGTCCTACTTATGATGTCACTTCTATTTTTGGCAGCTATTCTGTGAAACGTAAACTGTTGTCATGGACACGTCAATATTACGTGGTTGATGGAATGTATAATGGTGCAACAGCTAAGGGTAATTTTTTTGACCTAGCGTTTACCATTCAGTTTGGCGGAACAGAGATTGCGACTGCAAACGAAAAACTTATTTCACTTCGCGATACACATGTCATCATAGTAAATCGTGATGAAGAGCCTGACGTGCTGTTTACAAGCGTATTAATGGTAATAATGCAGCTGGACAAAAGCGACGATAAAACATCTGGCACCTTGTCGGATTAACTCAATTATTCTAAACGAGAGTGATTTTCGTGTTTAAAGATAATAAGCCTAATACATTTAATGATGCCTTGAACAAGTTAAACCATGCTCAAAAGCAACGTTTAGCATTTATCGATTTTTCGTTGTTCTTTAAAGGGCACTTATGTCGGAATGATTTAATACAACAATTCGAAGTTGGTTTATCTGCGGCGACACGAGATTTTACTTTATATAAAGAGTTTGCTTCAGAAAACCTATACTATGACAATCAGGTTAAGCGATATTTCCAATCTGATGCGTTTAAACCATTATTTGAGCATGACGCAAAACGAACATTAATAAAATTAGCAAATCAAATATCAGATGGGTTTGACGCAATAAGCAACACGCCATTTCCAGTTGAACAGCCGTCTTATTTAAACTTTCCAGATATCAATGTCATAGCTCGCCTTGTTCAAGCTATGTTAAATGGAAATGTGGTTAACATTATTTATACTTCTTTATCAAGCGGGTCAAACGCGCGAGATGTAGTGCCTCATTCGATAATAGACAATGGTTTACGTTGGCACGTACGAGCTTTTGATCGTAAGTCTCAAAGCTTTAGAGACTTTGTATTGACCAGGATCAGCAAGGTTTCTATTCGCTCGAATCAAACCATGCCGTCAGAACGAAAGTCTTCAGACACTCAATGGCAACAAGTTTTAGACTTAGAGATTGTCCCGCACCCAAATAACGTTAATCATACAACAGCTATTGAAATGGATTACGGTATGACAGATGGGCGATTGAATTTAAAGGTGAGGGCAGCCATGGCGGGCTATCTTCTTCGACGCTGGAATGTGGACTGTACCAATAACGCATCGCTGTCATCACCAGAGTACCAATTACATTTACATAACCGATCATCATTAAACGGTGTTGCGCAATTAGCGATAGCACCTGGGTATAGTAACTGACAAACACCTGCAGAGTCGTTAACTGAAGTTGAAATAAACTTTGTCAGTAGCAAACTGTGGTGACGGACTTCCATAAGTAAATGTCAAAGCGATGGATTGCAAGGATAGTAGAGGTAGTTAGTTAGTTAGTTTGCTTTTTATCAGTGAATATCGTATTTAACATAATATACATTATGCGCATAACCGTATTGAGGTTGCTAGATGAGTTATCGAGCATCATAGTCTAATACAGAACTTTAAACTCTTAATAAGCTATCTACGTTCACTGTATATCTATTTCGGCCTTTAAGTTTTGATTGATATAAAGCCGAGTCCGCTTCTGTAATAAATTGCACTTCAGACACTAAAGTTTTTTCTTTAAACGCTTTTACAGCGATGCCAATGCTAATCGTTAAGCGATCGTCTATTTCACTGAACGAATGAGGTATTTGAGCATTGTATACTGCTTTGATTAGCTTTTTAGCCATTAGCGTCGCACCTTTCTCATCGGTCACAGGCAATATACAGGCAAATTCTTCACCACCGTACCTTGCTATAAAGTCTGTTTCTCTAGAAACCTCATTGGACAAAATTTGTGCAATTTGTTTTAGACATTCGTCGCCTTTGGCATGTCCATAGTTATCGTTATATGGCTTAAAGAAATCTACATCTATAATTAATAAAGATAACGTACAGTTATGGCGTTGTGCAGCATAAATTTCACTAGTAAGACGATCGTCAAATGCACGGCGATTATTTATTCCCGTCAATCCGTCTTGTGATGATAGCTCTTCAAGCGTTTGTTTTTGAAGCTCAACGGTGTTCGCAAATATATTGAATGTTTCAGCAATGTCTGAAATCTCGTCCGTGCCGTTATCAACGACATCTTCTGTACTGCCGTTTAAGCGTTTGTTCACGCTAACATTAAGTCTGATTAATCGAGCAACGACTTGCTTTTGTAAATAGTAAACAATAAAAATAAATATTATTAATGAAACTACAAAGGCAATAGTTACTAACGTCAATTGTGCAGAGATTGCTTCTGTTGCCGTTCTAGTGTCTGTCATTACGCGAGTGTTAAGGTTAAAAGATTGGTATTCGGCTTGATTAGCGTAATCTATGATTAAGTTTCTCATAAAATTGCCGCGGCCAATACTTCGTCCTTCAATTCGTAATTGCTTGATTCTAGTTTGAACTAATCCGTCTGGCGCTAGCAAAACCTGGTTTAGTTTCATTATCAAGTTTCGATTTGATCCTTGATCTGTATTTTCTGAATTATTCAGAATGTTATCGATTTCGGCAAAATTCTCTTTCAGTTCAGCTTCTAGTTGCCTTACCAGGTGAAGCCTATCTACATAGGCTAGTTGACCACTGACCGCAAAAATATTAGCGATGTTAAAAGCAATGTTAGTTCTAGTATCATCTTGAAATTTAATAGATGGCATCTGATTAAATAATGAATATAACTGAGCCAGTTTTTCATCGAAGCTAGTTTTGTTTTCGAGTCGCTGCACGATTAAGTCATCTAGCTCTTCTAATTCAATAGTTAGTGCCTTTAACTGAGTAGCAAGGTAGCTCTGGGCGTTATTATTGAGGCTTAAAGCTTTTAGCTTTAACAATTGCTCTTGAATTTGTGCAGTGGTAGCTCGTTTTGATGATTCTGAATTAACTTTAATTAATCGCTCGGTCAGAGAGATTAAGCTATTTACTTGACTATAAGTCTGGCTTGTTTGTATTACGGAAGGAATTGATTCTTCAGTTATGTTTTTGAGTACATAACGAAACTCCGTTAAATGAACGAAGGTTAATAACGTTAGTCCAAGAAAAAGCGCAAAGAATATAGATAGTCCAGTCAATAACGTCGCTTTTATTGATTTTCTTTTTCCGTTTGGATGATAATTTAAGTCTGAGTTTACTATCTCAATAGAGTCAAAATCATTTTTACTTGCAATAGGATTAGTCACGTATCACCTCGTGTATACGCCCTTCTATTTCCGGTAGAACACCTCCTTGCTTTCTCATGTGTAATATCAGAATTTGCGATAGCATAGGGCTCACGCGTGACCCGTTCGTAATTTTTTTGGCGCTAATAAATGCTTCATAACCGTCGCCACCGTTTGCAAGATAGTTTGTTGTACCTATTGAGTAAGTTTTATCCAAATCTAAAAGTTTTCCAGCAACAGTAACTTTGTTAATTCTGCTCCCAATGGGTTTAGTTCTATCAAACACAAAGGACATCCCAGAAACTTGAGGGAATCGGCCTTTAACGTCAACAATTTTGGAAACGCCATTTTCCAAAATGTCCAGGATTTGCTGGCCTGTAGCCTCTATAATAACGAGTTGACTTCGAAATGGCAGTTCAGTCACTATGTCTCTCATAGTCCAAGTATTATTTGCATCATATTGACGGTCGCCACGAATAACCCCGCTATTAATTATTCCAATATCAGTATTTAAGTAAAATCTAATGGCGTCTGTGACCATATTACCAAATACGGTTTCGCTTGTTCGTATTGATAGTTTCCGCGTGTCGACTGCTTTGTCAAAAGTAGCTACATCGATATTAAGTAAACGGTTTAAGCGGTTTATATATGAATCTGACTGGTTTGAAATATCATCATCTATTGGAAAGTTATTTAAAAATAAGGTACTAAAACCGGTTGTTACCTTAGCATTTGAATTGATCGTTAAGTTAACTAAAAGCAATTCCCCCGGAGATTTTAGGTAAAAATGATTAGGGTGTTTTATTAGCTCATAGTTGTTGGTTTGGACATAAGCTTTGTCAGTCATAAAGGCGATGTCGATAACTTCTTCATTCATTAACATTTCGACAGTTGGTGTAGGAACGGAATACAAAAGTACAACGGCGTCTGCACCATTTGCCTTTAATTTTTTTGCTTCAGATTCAATTGCCTCTTTAACCGGCAATATAGTAAGCCTTTTTAACAGATACTCTTCGATAACCGAGTTATTAACGATGGATAACACCCCTATTGAAACATTTCCCTTTTTAATGATGGAAGAACGCTGAATTCCGTCTAGGTTTTCTTTAGTTGCTGGATCAAGAAGGTTTGTGCCAATAATTGGAAATGCCGCTTCGTATGCCCTTTGTGAAAGCTCATCTTCTGAGTAACTAAATTCTCGCTTCGTCACACCCATAGCATCAGGCTCCAAACTATTAAGAATGTCAATAATATGGGAACCTTTATCAAATGAAGACATAGGACTAGGACCAATTGAGCCACCGCCAAATAGAAAAAATGAAGGGCCTTGCTTAGAACGAACTAAATTCAGAAAAGAGGATAACCTGCGATAATCGCCATGGAGCTTATTCTCAATAAGCGGCATATCACCTGTAAAAACGATATTCGCTTTTTTAATATTAAGTGGTTGTGCTAAAAGTTGCGGATTAAAGAGGATAGAAAAACCAACAGCCGCTACAATATGTAATATTTTTCTCATATCCTCTCAATTTATGATTAATTAAGTTCTTTGTCTACCCAAAACTTTGTGCCTTTAACCATAGCCTGTAAAGCTAAGCCATTTTCGGTAAACGTGTAGACGGTAACATCGCCATAATATGCCTCACCTTCAACGGAACCACCTTTACCGCTTGCCTTTGCAGATGCGTCAGCGTTGCCACCGAAAGTCCAGCCGTTAGTAACAAAATCATTAATCGCATCGGCAGAATGGAAGACCATAACAATTCGATAGTCTTTAACGCCAAACCCAAGTCCAACTCCACCTTCCGCCATGTTCATATATGTGGTTTTGCCCGTAACTTTATCATTTACTAACCCATAGCCAGTACCTGCTGCAAAAAATAATAGGTTGATATTTGCATTACTAAACACTGCATAACCCGGTGCTGTTCCAAGTTGTGCGCGAGTATCAGGTTTTGTACGATATAACTCAGCAAGTACTTCACGTTCCATGTCTAAAATTATTTGTCTTTTATCTTCAACCGAGCCTTCACCCATTGAGGCGCAACCACCAATTGCTAAGCTTACTAATAAAAATGTCAAAAATAATATGTTTTTCATCACTTATCCTTTTAGATATTTATGTTTCTTTAACAACTATATACCTAAAAAACAAAAAAGCTTGGTATAAACCAAGCTTCAATTTAAATGCTGTTATATATCCGCTTCATTGTTTCGATGGGATCTTTAGATTTAGTAATTGCGCGTCCGATAACTAAATAGTCGGCTCCTGCAGCAACAGCACTCTTAGGTGTCATTATACGCTTTTGGTCGTCAGTGGATGCTTCTTCTGTGCGAATACCAGGCGTTACAAGTTTAAAGTTGCTGCCAAACTTCTGTTTTAGCATTTTCGCCTCTTGCGCTGAGCACACTACGCCATCTAGCCCAGCGTCAAAGGCTAATTCTGCCAAAAATTCAACTTGCTGTTCAGGAGTTTTATCGATGCCCAAATCTTTTAAGTCTTCTTGACCCATGCTTGTTAAAACTGTAACAGCGATTAACAGTGGTGCTTTTTCACCATAAGGCTCCAATATTTCTTTTGCTGCCTTCATCATTTTAGTGCCACCGGAAGCATGCACGTTAACCATCCAAACGCCTAGCTCCGCCGCAGCTTTAACAGCTTTTGCGACTGTGTTAGGAATGTCATGAAATTTCAAATCTAAAAACACCTGAAAACCACGGTTATGAAGTTCAGTTACAAACCCTGGCCCGAAATGCGTGAACATTTCTTTTCCTACTTTTAATCTGCATAAGTTTGGATCTAGGCGTGATACCAGATCTAATGCTTCTGATTGTTTATCAAAGTCTAATGCTACTACTATTTTGTTATCCAACACTGTCTCCAATTTTTATATCCCATCTAAACCTGTTAGCGGTTTAATTGATTGCCAATTATTACAAGCAGGACACCGCCAGCTGAAGTTATTGGTTGAAAAGCCGCATGACTTGCATTCATAGTTTGGCTTTAATTCAATATATCGCTTAATCAACTGCTGAAGTTGCTTATAATGCTCGTCTGACATAAACAATTCTTTTTCAAGTTCTATTAGCTTGCCAAACCCTCTAACACTCGGAATATATTGAAGTTGTTCAATTACATATTGGCGAGCGGCTTCAACGCCCTTTTCTTTTGCTATAAAATCAGCCATTTGATTATGCGCATTAACACTATTTATCTTTTTTTCTTTTATTAACCAGTATAACCATGCTGCTTGCTCAAATTCATTTACAAAACATTCAGGTGCAATGTCAAATAAAGCCGGCGCAAAACTCGGTTCTTTATCTAAGACTTGTACAATTAGCTCTCTAGACTGTTGTTTGTTATTTAATAGCAAGTATAGCTTAGCCATTGAAACTAAGCTTCGTATACAATTTGAGTTAACTTTAATTGCTCTTTTATACAGTTGTTTTTTTGACTTTATATTGTCTGATTGGTCTGCTAATTCACAGTAAAAATGACTGACCATTTGACGACTATTGTCCGACAACATACTTGGTTTTGTATTTAAGTATGCTTCAATTCCCTGCTTCCACTCTCGTGTTTGCTCGTAAATATGAAGGATCATAAGCAAAGCTTCATTAGCATGTTCGGAGGTTAACAATGGGAGCAAAGTCTCTAGTGAGTGCTCAAGCATGCCAGCAGAAGTGAAGTCTTGAGCTAATTCAAGTTTGATAATCTCAAGTTCATAACTAGGAATCTGTATCTGATCGGTTTGGACGAGGCCTTGATGAATGGATATGGCTTTATCTATTTCACCTTTTTTTCTGAAAAGTTTTGCTAATGTTAGATAATTTTCAATATTTGCAGGTGTGTCGTCTAAATATTGGATGAGACGATCGAAAGCCTGTTCTTCTTTATTATTTAATAACAAAGACACACTGGAGTTTAATGCTTTGTTTAGTGATTTTTGTTGCTGAAGCATTTCCTTCTTGGCATTGTGTTTTCCCATTACCCAACCATAGGCTACTGCAATAGGTAAAAGTAAGAACAGTAATTCAAGCATTTACTTTTTTTACTACCTTACGAATAACGAAGCTAAGAAGTGTTAACAAAATCCCAACAAGCACTGAAGATGCTAATAGTATTGATAATGGCAACGATAGTTTGACAAATAGCAGGTTGATATCAACCAAGTGACTATTTTCACTTCCCAACGCCAAAGCAATTAATATAGCAACAATAAAAAATAGAAACGAAATCAATCTCAAAAGCCTACCCCTTACATTAGGGGTATAAGGCTATTGTATGTTATTCAAGTAGTCAATTAACGATTACTTAAAATCCACTCTTTCTCGTAATTCTTTACCCGGTTTAAAGTGAGGTACGTATTTGGCATCTAATTGCACTGACTCACCTGATTTTGGGTTACGCCCTACTCTTGGTGCACGGTAATGTAATGAGAAACTACCAAAGCCACGTATTTCTATACGATCACCACTAGACAAACACTCTGCCATATTGTCAATAATACTCTTTACAGCCGTTTCTACGTCTTTAAGAGGAAGTTGAGGGTGTTGTTCTGCTAATTTTTCTATTAATTCTGACTTAGTCATCTATTTCACCTAAAATTGAGATAAAAATAAGGGAGCAATTAAGCTCCCTTATAGTTATAGCTCATTTAAATTCAAAAGCTTAGTCTTTTTGTGCATTTTTAAATGCAGCAGCCATCGCGTTTTCGAATTCAGGAGTTTGATTTTGAAGATTATCAAGTACTTGCTTCTCTTCAGCTTCGTGTATCGCTTTGATTGATAAGCTGATTACACGGTTCTTACGGTCAACGCCAACAAACTTAGCTTCAACTTCTGAACCAGCTGTTAATACAGTAGATGCATCTTCAACGCGCTCTGCTGAAATTTCAGAAACACGGATATAACCTTCTACGTCAGTACCTAGCTCAACAGTCGCTCCTTTAGCGTCAACGTCTTTGATAAGACCTTTAACTAAAGAACCTTTCTTGTTCGCTTCTAAGTATTCAGAGAACGGATCAGAATCCATTTGCTTAACACCTAGAGAGATACGCTCACGCTCAGGGTCTACTTGTAGAACAACAGCTTCGATTTCGTCGCCTTTCTTGAATTCACGAACTGCGTCTTCACCAGAAGCATTCCAAGAAATGTCAGATAAGTGAACAAGACCGTCGATGCCGCCATCAAGACCGATGAAGATACCGAAGTCAGTGATTGACTTGATGTTACCTGAAACGCGGTCACCTTTGTTGTGTGACTTAGCGAATACTTCCCAAGGGTTGTCTTTACATTGCTTAAGACCAAGTGAAATACGACGACGCTCTTCATCAATTTCAAGAACTAGTACTTCAACTTCATCACCTAAGCTAACAACTTTAGATGGGTGGATGTTCTTGTTTGTCCAATCCATTTCTGAAACGTGAACAAGACCTTCAATGCCGTCTTCGATTTCAACGAAACAACCGTAGTCTGTAAGGTTAGTAACACGACCTTTAAGACGTGAAGACTCTGGGTAACGAGCAGCAATGTCGCCCCAAGGATCTGAACCAAGTTGCTTAAGACCAAGAGAAACACGGTTTTTCTCTTTGTCGAACTTAAGTACTTTAACATCGATTTCGTCGCCAACTGCAACGATTTCGCTTGGGTGCTTAACGCGTTTCCAAGCCATGTCTGTAATGTGAAGTAGACCGTCAAGACCACCTAAGTCTACGAATGCACCGTAGTCTGTAAGGTTTTTAACGATACCTTTAACTTCTGAACCTTCTTCAAGGTTAGCTAGTAATTGTTCGCGCTCTGCTGAGTTTTCAGTCTCGATTACCGCACGACGAGAAACAACAACGTTGTTGCGCTTCTGGTCTAACTTAATTACTTTGAATTCTAACTCTTTGCCTTCTAAGTGAGAAGTATCACGAATAGGACGTACGTCTACAAGAGAGCCAGGTAGGAATGCACGGATGCCTTCAACTTCAACAGTGAAACCACCTTTAACTTTACCAGAGATAAGACCTGTAACGATCTCTTCTTCTTCACAAGCTTTTTCAAGACGAACCCAAGCTTCGTAACGCTTAGCTTTTTCACGAGAAAGAATAGTCTCACCGAAACCGTCTTCGATTGAGTCTAAAGCTACGTCTACTTGGTCACCAACGCTAACTTCTAATTCACCAGCGTGGTTTTTAAATTGTGATGCAGGGATAGCAGATTCTGACTTAAGGCCAGCATCAACTAATACAAGGTCACGTTCGATAGATACGATAGTACCTTTAACGATTGAACCAGGGCGTGTTTCGATAGTTTGAAGGCTTTCTTCAAATAATTGTGCAAAATTTTCTGTCATGAGTTTTCTTCATTAGTTCCAGTGCGGCGTTCCTGCGACAAAGGGGTTGATTTTTAACTTGTTACTTCCATGCTAACAAGGCTGTCTAAATTAAATTTCGAACTTTTTTTCAATAACTTGAATAAGTTGTTCGTATACTTCTTGTGCCGATATAGAAGTAGAGTCAATACAAATTGCATCGTCAGCTGGCACCATTGGCGCCACACTTCTGTTCATGTCTCGTTCGTCACGAGCCTTGATATCGTTCAAAAGGTCGCCGATTTTAACATCGTGGCCTTTCTCTTTCAACTCTTTAAATCTTCTATCTGCGCGTTCTTCCGCACTCGCTGTCAAAAACACTTTTACTTCAGCTTCTGGGAATACAATCGTACCCATATCACGGCCATCTGCAATTAAGCCCGGCAATTGTTTAAAAGCTCTCTGGCGTCTTAATAAAGCCTCCCTCACCCTTGGTAAAGCAGCAATTTGAGATGCAACGCCGCCTACTTCTTCATTTCTGATGGATAGGGTAACCTCTTCGCCTTCAAGAATTATTTTTGAGGTGTTTTCTGCTGAGAGGAATTGAACATCTAGGTGTGCAGCTAAAGGAATTAAACTTTCTTCGTCGGAAGGATCGACTTGGTGGTGTATTGAAGCTAAGGCTAATACTCTATAAATGGCGCCACTATCTAAGATTTCCCACCCTAGTTTAGAGGCCAACAGACGACATACAGTGCCTTTCCCTGCGCCGCTTGGTCCATCTATAGTGATGACCGGTACTGATTCTTGCATAAATACTCCACTCGCTGAAATTGCGGGCAGTATTATACTTGAATCTGAGTAAATTTAAATTAATTTAATTTTACCGGTCCGCCACTTTTATTACTTTATGATTAATTGTGTAAACCGTTCAAAATAATCCGGAAAAGTTTTACTCGTAACCTTAGGGTTATTAATAGTTACGCTATTTTCAGCAAACCCTAACAGCGAAAAGCACATAGCAATACGGTGATCATCATAAGTGTCAATATCGGCATGTTGTATCGTTAATGGCGGAGTAATGGTAATAAAGTCCGGCCCTTCAACAACATCAGCCCCTACCTTTTTTAATTCGGTCGCCATTGCAAATAGACGATCCGTTTCTTTTACACGCCAATTATAGATATTCGAAATCGTTGTTGTACCTTTGGCAAATAAAGCTGTAGTGGCAATTGTCATCGCAGCGTCGGGGATATGATTCATGTCTTGACTCACGGCGACTAAACTTTTATTCGATGAAACTCGGATGTGATCATCAAAATATGTCACTTCTGCGCCCATATCAGTTAGCACGTCAGCAAATCGAATATCACCCTGGACACTATTTTTCCCAACACCATAAACATTTACTGGACCACCTGATATCGCACCGGCGGCTAAAAAGTATGACGCTGAAGAGGCATCACCTTCTACCATGTATTTTTTTGGTGATACGTAGCATTGGTTGTCATCAATAACAAACTCCGAGAAATTATTATTTTTAACATGAACACCAAATGTATCTAAAATAGCTATTGTCAGATCGATATAAGGTTTGGAAACTAATTCTCCGATGATCTTAATAGTAACCTTTACCTTAAGTAATGGTGCCGCCATAAGTAGCGCAGTTAAAAATTGGCTTGAGACACTTCCGTCTATCTCTAAATCGACGGAACCGTCTAAGCACTTAACATATGGCGCAATAGCTAACGGTGGGAAACCGTGATCGTTCATATAGTTAACGTCTATACCTAGTGGCTGCATAGCGTCAATTAAATGCTCAATTGGACGCTCAAACATACGTGGTTCACCGGTCAAAGTAGAAGATATATTGCTAACAGCTAATATGGCGGCTAATGGTCTCATTGCCGTTCCTGCATTACCTAAAAACAGCGGTGCGTCCGGTTGTCTAAATACACCACCATTACCAATAACCGTGCACTCTGTCTTATCGTCACTCAGTTTTGTTTTTACACCGAGTTGTTCAAGCGCCACTAACATGTGCTTTATGTCGTCACTGTCTAATAAATTGGTAATGCGCGTTTCACCCTCACACAAGGCCGCCATTAACAATGCTCTATTTGATAAGCTTTTAGAGCCAGGTACGGTAACATCGCCTCTAAATTCTTTTATATGAGGCATAACTAATTGTTCAATAACTGCAGACATAATTTCCCTGAGACTAGGCGTTTTCTAATTCAAATTTTTTCATGAAGTTTACCAAAGCTTGGACCCCTTCAATTGGCATAGCGTTATATATACTAGCGCGGATTCCACCAACACTTCTGTGGCCTTTTAATGCGAGAAGCCCAGCTTGCTCTGCTTGCTCTAAAAATTTACTTTCTAAATCAGTATTTTTTAGGAAAAAGGTAACATTCATTCTAGATCTGTTTTGCGCTGCTACTTTACTATAAAACAACTGCGAGTCATCAATTGCTTTGTATAGCAGCGCTGCTTTTTCGATGTTAACTTTTTCTATTTCAGAAACACCGCCTTTGGCTATTAACCACTTGAATACCAAGTTTGCTAAATAAATGGCAAACGTAGGTGGTGTGTTAAACATACTTTCTTTTTCAGCGGTTAACGCATAATTAAAAATGGACGGAACATTATTCTGGCTTCGCTTTAGTAACGCGTTTTTAATGATTACAATAGTAAGTCCCGACGGCCCAATGTTCTTTTGGGCACCAGCATAGATCAGGTCAAAATCATTTACATCAATAACACGAGATAAAATAGTCGATGACATATCGGCAACAACACATAAGTTACGCGATACTTTTTTTGGTGATTCGAATACTTCGATACCATCTACAGTCTCATTTGGACAATAATGAACAAAGTCTACCTCGTCATCTAATTGCCATTGTTCTACAGGGAGAACCGAATAAAGATTATTGTCATTTATAACCGGCTTAGTTTCTTTTATTTGCCCAAATTTCTCGGCTTCTTTAACTGCATCTGCAGACCAGGAACCTGTCGTGACATAATGTGCGCCATCAGTGCTACCTTGTTTTAACAAGTTTAATGGTACTGCTGAAAATTGGCCTCGCCCGCCACCATGCATAAATAAAACACTATAGTCTTTAGGTATATTAAGTAAACGTGTTAGACCTTCGACCGCTTCGTTATAAACGTTAATAAACTCTTTGCTACGATGACTCATTTCCATTACAGAGCAACCCGTATTACTCCAGTCGAGTAACTCTGCTTGCGCAATTCTTAAAACATCATCTGGAAGCTTTGCCGGGCCCGCGCAAAAGTTATATTTAATCATAGTGTTCTCAAAAGAAATGAACGAAAAAGTGGAATAAAGACTCTAACTCTATGAAACCGATTTCTCAACTCAATTTTGAGGTGGTTTACATATAATTTCATAATTGAAATGGAACAGGCTTACCTTGTTGTTTTAACGCACTCACTTTTAATAAATTTCTAAATAAAAAACAAAAAAGGCCCCTTTAAGGAGCCTTTAGATAAATATTTAAGTAACAGTTTACTGTTCGTCGTCTTCCGCTACATCTTTTGAGTCGGCAGGACCAGTTGAGCTGCCTTCACCTTCTGCTGATTCAATCTCTGATTCCGTTGAGTCTTGCTCAAGGTCTGAGCCTTCAACAATGATTGGATTTCCATCTTCATCCAATTCAACTTCTTCTTCGATTTCTTCAATACGAGCTAGACCAACAACAAGTTCGCCGTCAATTGTGCGTATCAAACGAACACCTTGTGTGTTTCGACCAACAACAGAGACTTCCTCTACTCTTGTTCTTACTAAAGTACCTTTGTTACTAATGATCATGATTTCATGATTATCAGCCACTTGAGTAGCACCTACCACCAAACCATTACGTTCACTAACTTTAATAGAAACAACACCTTGAGTTGCTCGACTCTTTGCCGGGTACTCATGCTGTGGTGTACGTTTACCGAAGCCGTTTTCAGTAATAGTTAAGATATTATCCTCATGATTAGGGATAATAAGTGAAACTACTTTCGCATCGTCTGTTAACTTAATACCACGCACACCCGTTGCTGTACGTCCCATTCCACGAACTTGATTTTCATGGAAACGAACAACTTTACCGTTTTGTGAGAACAACATGATTTCGTCTTCACCATTCGTGATGTCAACGCCAATCAATTTATCGCCTTCATTCAAGTTTACGGCAATAATACCGTTTGAACGAGGTCGAGAGTATTCTGTTAATGCTGTTTTCTTAACGGTACCGTTGGCTGTCGCCATGAAGACAAACTTACCTTCTTCAAATTCACGAACAGGCAAAATAGCGGTAATTTTTTCATCTGGGTCTAACGGTAAAATATTTACTATTGGACGACCACGAGATTGACGACTTGCAAGAGGTAGCTGATAAACTTTTAACCAATACAAGCGACCAAAGTCAGAGAAACATAGAATCGTATCGTGTGTATTTGCAATTAATAACTTCTCGATGAAATCTTCATCTTTCATTTTAGTTGCAGACTTACCTCTACCGCCACGACGTTGAGCTTGATAGTCAGTTAACGGCTGATACTTGGTATAACCCTCATGAGAAAGCGTTACAACAACATCTTCTTCATTAATTAAGTCTTCTAAATTAATATCATGCGAAGCGTCGCGAATTTCTGTGCAGCGCTCGTCGCCGTAAGTCGCACGTATTAATTCGATTTCTTCACGAATAACTTCCATTAAACGCGCTGGGCTACCTAAAATCTCTAGTAATTCAGCTATTAGCTCCAAAAGCTCAGCATATTCACCAAGGATTTTTTCGTGCTCTAGACCGGTTAACTTATGAAGTCTTAATTCTAAAATCGCTTGAGCTTGTTGTTCAGTCATAAAGTACTGACCGTCACGAATACCAAACTCATCTTCTAGCCATTCTGGACGTGCAGCATCATCGCCAGCACGCTCCAACATTGCAGCAACAGAACCTAGGTTCCATCCACGAGAAGTTAAGCGAACTTTTGCTTCAGCTGGCGTTGGAGAGGTCTTGATTAGCTCAATAATTTCGTCAATATTTGCTAATGCAATGGCTAGCGCTTCTAAAATGTGTGCGCGATCTCGAGCTTTGCGTAAGTCAAATACGGTTCTGCGAGTTACAACTTCACGTCTGTGCGACAAGAAGGCTTCAAGCATTTCTTTTAGGTTGAATATCTTTGGCTGACCATGGTCAAGCGCAACCATGTTGATACCAAAAACCGTTTGCATTTGAGTTAATGCGAATAAGTGATTTAGAATAACTTCTGTTGGCTCACCACGTTTAAGTTCAATAACGATACGCATACCGTCTTTATCAGACTCGTCACGAAGTGCAGAAATGCCCTCTAGCTTCTTATCTTTTACTAATTCAGCAATCTTTTCAATTAAGCGGGCTTTGTTAACTTGGTAAGGTATTTCGTTAACAATAATTGTATCTTTACCCGTTTTTTCATCCGTTTCGATTTCTGTTTTAGCTCGGATATAAACTTTACCACGACCGGTGCGGTATGCTTCTTCAATGCCTTTACGGCCATTAATAATAGCACCCGTTGGGAAATCAGGGCCTGGAATATGAGTCATCAACTCTTCTAGGTCCATGTCAGGGTTATGTGATAAGGCTAAAGTAGCATCGACAACTTCACGTAATGAGTGAGGAGGTATGTTTGTTGCCATACCAACAGCGATACCAGACGAACCATTGATCAGTAAGTTAGGAACCTTGGTTGGTAACACCGCTGGAATAAATTCGGTACCATCATAGTTTGGAACAAAATCAACTGTCTCTTTTTCTAAGTCAGCTAACAGCTCGTGAGCTAGTTTTTCCATACGTACTTCGGTATAACGCATGGCAGCCGCTGAGTCACCGTCAATTGAACCAAAGTTACCTTGGCCATCAACTAGCGTATAACGTAAAGAGAAAGGCTGAGCCATACGTACAATCGTATCATATACGGCGCTGTCACCATGTGGATGGTATTTACCTATTACATCACCTACTACACGAGCAGACTTTTTGTAAGGTTTGTTCCAGTCATTACGCAATTCGTTCATTGCGAATAATACACGTCGATGTACCGGCTTTAATCCATCACGTACATCTGGTAACGCTCGACCTACAATTACGCTCATCGCATAATCTAGGTAACTGGTTTTTAATTCTTCTTCAATATTAATCGGGCTAATATTGTTGGCAAGATCTGTCATAAACGCACTGTTCCCTGCAACTACTTTAATGAAGTTTTATTGTTATAAAGTCAGCTCGCGATTGTAACACAATGACGATAACTGGCTAGTTTAAATTAGTAATTTGTCCGACATCTAATTAAACATCAATCTATAACTTTTTTATACAAAAACAAAATTTTTCTACTTCAAAGATCATTGATCCATCTTTATAATAAATTTTAGTTGTGTCATCTTACCCTGGTGGCGATAAATTAATGGATCAAAATGAAGCCTGAACAGAATCCTCAAAATATAACTAATGTTGATGATAGTGAAATCAACAAGTTTAACTCTATAGCAGCTGCTTGGTGGGATAAAGAAGGAGACTTTAAACCTCTACATTTATTGAACCCTACTCGTGTTGCATATATCCAAGAAAAAACAAATGGTGTAGACCAGCAAGTTGTTTTAGATATTGGTTGCGGTGGTGGTATTTTTGCTGAGCAATTGGCTAAGTTAGGTGCTGATGTCACTGGTATCGATCTCGCTGATGACTCGCTAAATGTTGCCCGACTTCATGCTATGGAATCCAAAATAGCGAACGTAGAGTATATAAAAGCTAGTGCAGAACAATTCGCAAATGAATATCCAGATAAGTATGACATAGTTACTTGTCTTGAAATGCTGGAACATGTACCTGATCCTGAGTCTGTTGTCCGTGCGGCAATTACATTATGTAAGCCTGGAGGAAAGGTATTTTTCTCAACACTTGATAAAACATTCAAAAGTTATTTATTAGCGATTATCGCCGCAGAAAAGTTATTAAAAATCGTTCCTGACGGAACGCATGACTTTGATAAGTTTATTAAACCAGCGCAGCTCATTGGATGGGCTGAGCGCCATGGTGTAAAGGTTAAAGAAGCAGTAGGTGTACATTTTAATCCGTTTACCGAACAGTTTAAGATTAAACCAGGGGTAGATGTAAACTATTTAATCTACTGTGAAAAACTGTAACTAAAGTGGGCTCGTTTTGAGCCCTTTTTTATGAATTTTTTCGAATAAAAAAAAGATCTTTTTTTAGTTTTTAACTAGATTTTTTCTGTCGGTATTTGACAGTAATTGTCATAGCGTTAGGGAACACTTACCCTGTAAAAAAGTGGCTATATTTACCACAACATTTAGGGTTGCATTGAGACTCAACACACTCTATCTTGTGGCACTGTAATAATTAAAACACTATATGATGTGTTTTTATCCAATGGGTAAAATAATTGGTTAATGTTAATACGATTAGCATAATCCGTGCGCATACAATAAAAATAAAGGACAAGCAGGCCAGATGAATACCAGCCTTTCTGTTAGCAAACGAGATGGTTCTAAAGAACCTCTCGACTTAGATAAAATCCATAGAGTCATTACTTGGGCCGCTAAAGGTCTAGATAATGTGTCTGTATCTGAAGTTGAAATTCGCTCTCATATACAATTTTATGATGGCATTAAAACAGAAGACATCCATGAAACTATTATCAAAGCAGCCGCAGATCTGATTTCAGAAACCAGTCCTGACTATCAATATATGTCAGCGCGTTTAGCTGTGTTTCACCTACGTAAAAAAGCGTATGGTCAGTTTGAACCACCTCGTTTGTACGATCATGTTAAAAAGATGGTTGCAGATAAGCGTTATGACGAGCATTTACTCGAAGACTTTACCGAAGCAGAATTCGATGCGATGGACGAGTTTATGGTCCATAACCGCGATCTTGATTTTAGCTATGCAGCGGTAAAACAACTAGAAGGGAAATACTTAGTTCAAAACCGAGTTACCGGTGAAATTTATGAAAGTGCACAGTTTCTATACGTCCTTGTAGCAGCTTGCCTTTTTGCTAAGTATCCAGCAGACACTCGGTTAGATTATATTCGCCGTTTTTATGACGCTGCGTCCCAGTTTAAAATTTCTTTACCTACACCAATTATGTCTGGTGTTCGTACCCCTACTCGTCAATTTAGCTCTTGCGTATTAATTGAAGCTGGCGATAACCTAGATTCTATTAATGCAACGTCATCTGCAATTGTTAAGTATGTTAGTCAACGCGCTGGTATTGGTATCAACGCTGGCCGTATACGTGCTTTAGGTAGCTCTATTCGAAATGGTGAAGCATTTCATACCGGCTGTATCCCTTTTTACAAACACTTTCAAACAGCCGTTAAAAGCTGTTCGCAAGGTGGAGTACGTGGTGGTGCCGCTACCCTATTCTATCCACTTTGGCACTTAGAAGTAGAGTCGCTTTTAGTGCTAAAAAACAACCGCGGTGTTGAAGAAAACCGAGTTCGCCACTTAGATTACGGCGTACAGTTTAACCGCACTATGTATTCTCGTTTGATTAAAGATGACTACATTACTTTGTTCAGTCCATCTGATGTTCCTGGCTTATACGATGCTTACTTCGAAGACCAGGACAAGTTCGAAGAGTTATATGTAAAATATGAAAATGATGACAGTATTCGTAAGAAACGTATAAAAGCGATTGAGTTATTTAGCTTGTTCTTAAACGAACGTGCTAGCACAGGCAGAATCTATTTACAGAACGTCGATCACTGTAATACACACAGTCCTTTTAATCCTAAATTAGCGCCAGTTAGACAAAGTAACCTTTGTTTAGAAATCGCATTGCCAACTAAACCGCTTCAGCACATTAATGATGAAGAAGGTGAGATTGCCTTGTGTACACTGTCAGCATTTAACTTAGGTGCTATTGACTCTTTAGATGAATTAGAAGAATTAGCAGAACTTGCTGTTCGTGCTTTAGATAACTTACTTGATTATCAAGATTACCCGGTAATTGCTGCTAAAAATGCAACTATGGGTCGTCGTACTTTAGGTATCGGTGTTATTAATATGGCGTACTACTTAGCCAAGAATGGTGCTAAGTATTCTGATGGTTCTGGCAACAATCTTACGCATCGAACATTTGAAGCTATTCAGTATTACCTATTAAAAGCATCAAATGTGTTGGCCAAAGAACAAGGGCCTTGTCCTAAGTTTAATGAGACCACCTATTCTCAAGGTATACTGCCTATCGATACGTATAAAAAGGCCGTAGATGAGTTCTGTGATGAGCCTTTACATTTAGATTGGGAAGGTCTTCGTGCGGATATGGTTAAGTATGGCTTACGTAATTCCACATTATCAGCACTTATGCCATCTGAAACTTCATCACAGATTTCAAATGCTACTAATGGTATTGAGCCACCGCGTGGTTTGATTTCTATAAAAGCAAGTAAGGACGGTATTCTAAAACAGGTAGTGCCAGAGATTGCGACGCTTCGTGACCAGTATGAGTTACTTTGGAGTTTAGAGAACAACACAGGTTACTTACAACTAGTTGGCATAATGCAGAAGTTTATCGATCAAACGATATCTGCAAACACAAATTATGATCCAAGTAACTACCCTGATCATAGAGTACCTATGCAACAGTTACTTAAAGATTTACTAATGGCTTATAAATACGGCGTTAAAACGCTTTATTATCACAACACGCGTGACCAAGCTGGTACGGTAACTGAAGGTGGCAAAACGAAAGCTGTAGAGCCACCGACGACTGTAGTAATCGAAGATGATGAAGACTGTGAAGGCGGTGCGTGTAAGATTTAATTACACGCCATTCATAACCTAATTAAATAGAGTAAAGATAATGCGTTATACCACTTTTAATCAAAAAGATGTTAATCCACTAGAGCAGCCGATGTTTTTTGGCGAAACGGTTAACGTTGCTCGTTACGACCAGCAACGTCATTCCATCTTCGAGAAACTTATTGAAAAACAACTTTCTTTTTTCTGGCGTCCAGAAGAGATTGACGTAAGTCGCGACAGAGCCGATTTTCAGTCTATGACAGAAAGCGAAAAACATATCTTTATTTCTAATTTAAAGTATCAAACGCTGTTAGATTCTGTTCAAGGTCGAAGCCCTAACGTAGCTCTTTTACCAATAACGTCTTTACCAGAATTAGAAACTTGGATTGAAACATGGTCTTTTAGTGAAACTATTCACTCACGTTCATATACACACATCCTTCGAAATTTGTTTAACGACCCTAGCCCAATTTTTGACGATATAGTTAGAAATGAAGAAATACTCAAGCGTGCTACTGATATATCTCAATATTATGATGATTTAATATTTCACACACAGTTATTTCAAACACTAGGTGAAGGCAAGCATACTATTGACGGCGTTGAGTACAATGTTACAACTCGTGAATTAAAGAAAAAGCTTTATCTTGCTGTAAACTCTATCAATGCGCTTGAAGCTATCCGTTTTTATGTAAGCTTTGCTTGTACTTTTGCATTCGCAGAACGTGAAATCATGGAAGGCAACTCAAAAATTATTCGCTTGATCGCTCGTGACGAAAATCTACATTTAACCTCTACGCAACACATCATTAACTTGTGGGCTGATGGGCAAGACGATCCGGAAATGCAAGAGATCAGTGTTGAGTGTTTTGCTGAAGCGCAACAAATCTTCCTTAAAGCGGTTGAGCAAGAAAAAGAATGGGCAACTTACCTATTTAAAGATGGCTCAATGATAGGTTTAAATGAAGAGATTCTTTGTCAGTATGTTGAATACATCGCAAATCATCGTATGGCCGCTATTGGTATGCCGACTATGTTTGATGTAAAAAGCAACCCTTTGCCATGGATGAATAAATACTTAGAATCAGATAACGTACAAGTTGCTCCACAAGAAGCTGAAATTAGCTCTTACTTGGTGGGTCAAATCGACTCTGAAGTAAACGCATCTGCGTTTGACGGTTTTGAATTGTAATTGATTCATCAATTACTTTTCTCTCTATGGCAAAAGTTCGTGTAATTCGAAGTGACAAAGCTGATACTGATTTTGATTACACAAACTCAGATAAAACCTTGCTCGATTCATTACAATCTAATGGCGTAGACATGCTATATCATTGCCGAGAAGGTTTTTGTGGTGCTTGTAGATGTAAGTTGAAAAGTGGTTCAGTTGAGTATTTAAATGAACCACTGGCCTTTGTTCGCAAAGGTGAGATCTTGACTTGCTGTAGTCAACCTATCGAAGATATAGAAATAGAGCTTTTGTAAGCTCTATTTTTTTATGTATGGCACGACTTTATCGGGCCTTTCATTAAACCTTACTTTTCTAGAAAGATCGGTCATTTCTATTTTGGTGATCGTACAACCTAAATCATTGCAAACGCCTACATCTGGGGTTTGAATTTGCAGCGTCGTACCTCCTTTCCCAAGAAACGTAAGACCGACAACGTCAGGTGCTAAAAAAGACATCATACCTGTTTGCTTTTTTAATGCTTCATCAAATGTATTTGTCATACTATGGATTTGTTGGCCAGTCACTTCTTCGCCAAAAAGCAACACACTTTCTAAACGCATATCTAACCCACAGTTATCATCATTTCTTTTATCAATAACAACTTGCGCCTTGTCTAAGTCAAACTGCTTATCAAAAGGAAGAATGATCTCCCCGTCTTCGTAAAAATATACATCTAGTGACTTTAGCTTGGTTTTTAACTTTACCGAATTAATCTCGCATGGTTGGCCAGTTGTTATTTCTTTGAGATAAAAAGCTAGTTTCACATTCTGAAACTCAGGCTTATCTAGTTTTTCTATTCGGTCAAAGAAACCGTCATAACTTAGAGATAAAGACTTAGTATTAGCTGCTGCTATCGGAGCAACTAGAACCGATAGCAATAGTGTGCTGATTAAGGTTTTGTTCATGAATTAATCTATATACTTATTGTTAACACGGATCATTGTTTGTATTTCTTCAACATAAGCTTCTCGTCTAATGGAATACTTTAACAAACCCGTTGCTAACATTGACGGATCTAGTTCTTCTTGTTGATTTCGTTGTTGCTCTCGAACACTACGTAAAGAAACATAAGCATGGCCAGTGTTAAGGTTATTAAAATAACTACGTATTGATGCTATCGGATGCTTAAACAGGCGCACTTCATAAGTTTGCCCTTCTGGGCGACCTGTTGGAATAACACCACAACCTTTTTTAAAGCACCATTGGCCAAAAAGGTTGTTTGCCTCTAACGCAAACCTCGACGTTCCCCAAGCACTTTCATTTGCAGCCTGCATTAATACTAACGCTACGGGTAAAGTATCTGCTCTACGCAATAGACGTTTTTTCATTTCTGCGAATGATAGTTCACTAGAAACATCATAACGTTTTAATATTTTTGCTAGTCTCGCTTTTTCGTTTTTAGATACCGGCATCTTATCCAAGTTCAAGATAAAATCACGTTGCTGCTCTATTTCGTAATTGACCTGTTCGACAAGGGGCTGTAGGTATGAGAAAAATGCCTTTTTTTTCTCTCGAACATCGCTAATTGCTGAAAAGTCCGGTAGATGTTCATTTTCGTAAACGACATTAGTCTCTGCCGCGATTTCATCTTGTTGGTCTTCATCAGCCTTATCAGGATGATTAAAGAATGGATAAGCCGCAAATGTAGTTACAATAACTATTGTTAGTAAACGACTGACCAGATTAGACTTTGGAGGATTGTGCATAAACACCTAAAATATTATCAAATTATTTATTAATATTTTAGCATAGCAATTAAGCGCGTTATACCTTAACTTTATCCCAATAAACTTGGCTACCGCTTAGGTTAGATATCGCCTTTGTTAGCGACGAAAACAAAGTTATTTTATCGTCACTATTTGTTATACATTGATATACGAAGTTATGACAATTATTCTCTGCTAAATCATATTCATTATACGTAAACACGCGCCTTACTGCCCTGTCTGCCAAACCTTCAAACTGAATTGACTGACCTTTTTTATCATTGGCAACATAAATGTGATTTCCAGACCGTTGTTTTAAAAAGCGCTCAGCTGATACAGCCTTTACCAGACCTGAATTACTAAACTCTATTATCGTATCCCGGTCAATCCACACTCCGGTATGATCGAATGCATTAAAAACTTCACAGCACACCACACTGCCCATTGCGGGTTCGTTACTATAATTTCCATTACAGTAACTTGATGGCATTTTAACGGTACGTGCGAAGTCTAGGTCATGGTCATCTAATGATCGTCGGCTATCGAGTTCTCGATAATATTTTTTAGCGTTTTCGTTAGCTAACGCTGTACCAATGACCGTGGCGAACGCTATTAAAGGTAAAGCCATAAAATACTCTTTGGTTAATTTACAAACACACTTACGTATACAATCTCACATGTGTTTAATTATAGATGTATTTTTGTGCAACAAAATGTGACTAATGACAATCGAACTGAAAATAAAATACTGCTATGCTTGTCTCATATTTATAAGAAGAAGTTAAGTTATGGAAAAAAGTCACTTTTTTGCGAACATGTCACGATTAAAACTCATTTTTAGATGGCCATTAATGAGAACCGTGACACCAGAGAATGTTCAAGAGCATAGTCATCAAGTTGCGACTGTTGCACATATGTTAGCAATAATAAAAAACAAGAAGTTTGGTGGCAATCTCGATCCTTATCAAGTGGCCGTTGTTGCTTTGTACCATGACGCTAGCGAGGTATTAACGGGCGATCTTCCAAGTCCTATTAAATACCACAACGAGGAAATAGCTCGCGCATACAAGAAAATAGAAAACATTGCTGAGCAGTCACTTATATCAATGCTACCCGAAGAATTTCAAGACGAATTTCTACCATTAATTGATCATCACAAAATACCAGAAGACGTTGCATTTATTGTAAAATCCGCTGATGTAGTATGTGGTTATATCAAAGCAATTGAAGAAATAGCTGCAGGAAATCATGAATTTGAAAAAGCAAAAAAAAATATAGAGAAGTCATTAGAGAAATATCAAACAGATGAACTACGTTATTTTATCGATGTTTTTTTACCTAGCTTTTCGCTTAGCTTTGATGAAATATCTCAACCTTTGTAAAGAGTAGATTAATGAAAGCTTGGACTGAGCGTCGCTCACAAAACGACAACGTAAGACCGAACGATCACCGCGAGCCTTATCAAAGAGATAAAGCCCGAATTTTACATTCTGCAGCTTTTCGAAGGTTACAAGCTAAAACTCAAATCATGGGAGTCGGGCAAGATGATTTTTATCGAACCCGCCTAACCCACTCATTAGAAGTGGCTCAAATTGGCACTGGCCTATTAGCGCAACTTAAACAAAGCGAACAAGTAATAGCTAACGCCACTTTACAAGGCATCTTACCCCCTGATGCATTAGTTGAAGCAATCTGTCTGGCTCATGATATTGGTCACCCGCCTTTTGGACACGGCGGTGAAATAGCTTTAAATTACATGATGTTTGACGCTGGAGGCTTTGAAGCCAATGGACAAACATTACGAATAGTTTCTAAGTTAGAACCGTATACTGAACATCATGGTATGGATCTTACCCGTAGAACGGTTTTAGGCCTTATAAAATATCCGCAATTTATTAGTAACAACGCTGAATTTAAGAATAATAACGACAAGTCTATCCCTTTTTTGAACACCAGTCTTTGGAAGCCAACCAAAGGGCTATTTAGAGCCGATCAAGATGTTGTTAACTGGGTGTTTTCACTTTTTAATGACGACGATAAACACTTGTTTTGCACAGCCATTAACAGTTCGAACACCAACGAAGCCCCTTATCAACAAAGTAAAACTATTTATAAATCTTTTGACTCGTCCCTAATGGAAATTGCAGATGATATCGCTTATGCCGTGCATGATTTAGAAGATGCAATAGTGCTTGAAAATGTTCAAAAGCATCAATGGGAAACTGACGTTTTATCTGAATTAAAGATTATTGAAAATCCTTGGGCAAAAAAACATGCCGAACAATTAACAATCATGCTGTTTAGCGACACACCTTCTAAGAGGAAAAATGCAATTGGTGCTTTGGTTAATCATTTAATTACCAGCATCGAAATAAAACAAGTATCTGAGGACTTTAACGACCCTTTACTTAAATATAACGTCGCTTTAAATGAAATGTCGAAGCCAATTTTACAATTACTAAAAAGATTTGTTTTTAACAACGTGATTCAGACACCTGAAATTCAGCAAGCTGAGTTTAAAGGACAACAAATGTTAGTTAAGCTATTTTTAGCCTTTCTATCTGACCCGCAACGACTTCTGCCTTCCGCCACCTTAGCTCGTTTTGAACAGTTAAATTCACAAACTGAGCAACGCAGAGAGATCTGCGATTATCTAGCAAACATGTCAGACAGCCAAGCGATTAGATTGTATAACACCATGTTTGCATCATCTTAATTTGTAACCCAACCTGTAACCATACAAAAGTACTTTCAATATTTGCAATATTGGTTTATATTTGGACGTATAAGCCTATGTTGCTATTTATGGAGAGTCACTATGAATGATGAGTACAAACAAGAGCCGAACTGGTTACCTTATTACCTACTAAAATAAATCATTTATTTTAGTAGTTTATGTACCAAAATAAGCTGATCGACCAATAGAAAAAGTCATGTTACATGGCTTTTTTTTTGGTTTACAATTATAGTTACTCCATATCCCAAATATTAAAACTCACCTATCACAAGCGACTATATGAGTACTAAATCAAATTCGGAAGTGAATAAGCTTCATGATGTAAACGCTTCGCTAGATAAGAACCTCACAGAGTCCTTTAAACTTATCGAGCGATTTGGAGCTTTACTCAAGGGAAACCAAAAAGAGCTTGATCATAAATTAGCCGGTCTAAGAAAAGCTATAAAGCAAACCTCTACAGGTGACGACTTAAGTGGGCACATAATATCTGTTAATCAGAGCTTAAAAGGATTTGAATCTGAATTTTCTACCTGTCTACGAAACATTAAAAAAGACATGTTAGATATCGGCGAGTCGCTACAATCGATTAAAGGTATGGACGCCGACCTGCGTCGCAGCTTGAGAATGGTGTTAAATAAAATAAAAGCAACTGACTCAAACGTCCTTACAGAGATACAGCCCAATATAACGAAACTTGTAAAGATATTAGTTTCAATTAAAGTACCCCCGTCGTCGTCGTACTCAGGCAACAGTAATCCAGAAACGAATGTTTTGAGTAATAACATGATAGAACGTTTAATAACTGGGTTGGTAAGTCTATCTCAACAAGATGTTATTAAGCCGAGCCTCGACTCGTTTAGCGATAGAATACGTATTTCTAGTAATGATGAACAAAAGTTAGATATTTGCCTTGGTTTTTTCGAAGATGTCGTAGGAAGATTTAGTGAAGAGTTTACTCAGACACAATCATTAATTGTTAATATTAACAAAGCATTAGCAGATGTACACACTACGTTAATTGAGTCGCTAAAAAGCTCAAAGGGTTATGATAAACAGTTACGAGCACTCAACTCTCAAATTGACAAACAAATTAAAGAGTTGTCGGAGAGTACTAGCACTGCTACTTCTTTAAACGAACTGCAAGTCGTAATTGATAAAAAGCTTTCTGTCATAAATACCTCTATCAAAAAGCGTGATGACATTGAACAACAACGATCTGACAAGTTACAGAAGTCCTTAAATGCAATGGAAGCAAAATTGGGTGGCTTAGAGCAACGTACTGACTACTATAGAAACAAGTGGTTGGAAGAAAAGGTCAGAAACGGTATAGATACTTTAACTGGCTTACCGAATAGAGGCGCATACGACAACCGTATACAAGAGGAATACCAACGCTGGTTAAGACAACCTCAGCCTTTGACAATTGCTGTTATTGATATTGATCATTTTAAAAAAATAAACGACAACTACGGACACAGTGTCGGTGATAAAACACTTAAAATTGTGGCTAACACATTACAAAAAAACTTGCGGAAAACTGATTTTTTAGCCCGTTATGGCGGCGAAGAGTTCGTTGTCATAATGGTGAACAGTGATCCAAACCAAGTGGCAGGACCACTAGAAAAATTACGAATGGCGGTTGAAAAAATACCATTTAAAGTTAAAGATACGCCATTAAATATTACAATATCCATTGGATTTACCGCATTTTTAGCGGCTGACAATGTACATACCGCTTTTGACCGAGCGGACAAAGCCTTATACGAAGCCAAACATTCTGGACGTAATAAGGTTTGTTATAAAAAATAAAGGAGTAGTTATGCGGATAGTATTAAGCCCGCTCGATGGAATGAATTTATTGTCTCAAATCGAGGTAAAACAACTAGAGAAGTCGTCAAACAGTGATTTATATAGACTTTTTAGAAGTTGTGCCCTTGCAGTATTGAACGTAGGCAGCGAAACAGATGATAGCGCTGAAATCTATAATAAATATAAAGACTTTGATATTCATTTAATTTCAAAAGAACGTGGAATAAAGATTGAGTTAATCAACCCACCAGAGTCAGCTTTTGTTGACGGTAAAATCATTGTAGGTATTCAAGAGCACTTACAAGCGGTAATACGAGATATTTTATTTAACGCAAATAAATATCAGCACCAACCTGCCCTGAATATCCCAGAGCATAAGCAAATAACAAATAATGTTTTTGACATGCTTAGAAATGCGGGTGTAGTGCAACCTATTGACGCGCCGAACCTAGTCGTTTGTTGGGGTGGGCACTCTATCGGCCCAGAGGAATATGACTATACAAAAGAAGTTGGTTATCAACTTGGACTTCGTGGCTTAAATATATGTACGGGTTGTGGCCCAGGCGCGATGAAGGGTCCAATGAAAGGTGCCGCGTTAGCCCATTCGAAACAGCGCATTAAAAACGGTCGTTACTTAGGATTAACTGAGCCTAGTATTATCGCCGCGGAAGCACCAAATCCAATTGTAAATGAATTAGTAATTTTACCTGATATCGAAAAACGCTTAGAAGCCTTTGTTCGCGTTGCTCACTCCATCGTTATATTTCCAGGTGGTGCAGGAACAGCCGAAGAATTGTTATACATTGTTGGATTAATGTTAAATCCTGAAAATGAACAACAGATATTGCCTATTATTTTAACTGGGCCTAAATCATCAATTGCATATTTTGAAGAAATTGCTGACTTTGTGGAAAGTGTGTTAGGTAAAAAGGCTAGAGATTTACTTACAATCATTCCGAATGATGCAATTGAAGTAGCGTCTTTGATTAAATCTAAGATGGAACCGCTTAGAATTCACAGAAAGACTATTGGTGATGCCTACCAATTCAATTGGACATTAAAAATTCCTGAGCCTTTCCAGCAGAGTTTTGATCCTACGCACGAGAATATGGCGCGTTTAAATTTACACTTAGACCAACCAGTAGAATCATTGGCGGCAAATTTACGCCGAGCTTTTTCTGGTATCGTTGCCGGAAACATCAAAGAAGAAGGTCTGTTGTCTGTAAAAGAGCATGGCCCGTTTGAGCTTTCGGGAGATAATGATCTGATGGAAAAGATGGACAAACTTCTAGAAGCGTTTGTTAAACAAGGTCGAATGAAGTTGCCTGGCTCACACTATGAGCCTTGTTATAAAATTAAAACTTAAAACAACAAATTTTTACAAAGTTAGTTTTGACAATCAAATGGCCTTTATCGTTATAATGATAAAGGCTTTTTAATATTTTGGGATTCAAAATGAGTAATAAAGTAGTTAAATACTCTTTAATAGGGTTTGGTCTATATGCTGTGCTAGCTGCGGGCGTTTTAACTTTATATGAAGACGACCCAGAACAGATGAGATGGGACGATAGGCAAGCCTATAACAAAAAGTACATTAATCAGTTATCAATAGATGTTCCTCTAACTAAAGAAAAAATTATCAAAACGTTAGGCTCGCCTGATATAACTGAAGCAAAAATACTCGATAGTGAAACTTATCAAGTTATGTTCTATAGGACGAACCACCAAAAGTCAGATGGCATTACGACAAAGGACGAATGTACACCGTTACTTTTCAAAGATGGCAAGCTCATTGCTTGGGGTATATCAGCCTTTGAACAATTTGACTCTATTAAACTTTGAATATAGATAACCCATTACTTAATCACTCCATACCAGATGTGCGCTCGTTAATCGAAAAAGCGAGCGCTTGTGCGACTATATTCAAGACGCAAGACTCCGTGCTGTTACAACAAGCTATAGACGATTTATTCGAGTCGTTGACGCTATCTTTGGAAACTTCAACTGATACAACATTATTACTGCTTAACTTACGGGACAAACATCGGAGCTTTTTAACGAACACAATTTTAAAAACCGTTCTTGTTACTTCACTATTGAGTTTGCATAGTCGCTACGGTAAAACTACGGCAAGGCGGTTAGTTACTGCCAGTTTATTAATTTTATATACAATAACACCCTATCTATTAAGTGTACGAAAGAACCCTAGTCTTTTTAACCGCTATGTAAATACTTTTAAGCATGCTGCGAGTCTTTGTTTTAAACAAGTAAAAAACATTTATATCAAAGAGCCTGACATTCTTCGTCTTATTTCACAAATCGCTAACATCAACGAATTTAGTAGTAAAAATCAGTTATGTCAGTCCATTGTTATAGTTGGTTTAAACAGTGCGATAACAACCAATTCTGGTGTGTTTGGCTCGTCTGCATTAACGGCTGATAATGCCCTAATGAGAAGTCTCACTTTAAAGAATTATATTTGCCCTAAACCCTTTACCTCGATTTACACAAATAATTTTATTGGTGTGCTACCTTTGTTAGCTTCAGGAAAATTATGTGTCCTTGCCAACGGCACAGCTGTGATCGTCGGTCAACAGCGGGTGAATGATGAATTTATCAATAACGTTACTAAACGAGATATTCATTGTGTTCCTTACATAAAATCAAAAGGTACCTATCAAATAGCAAACGGGCTGTCGATAAGTCAAAATATGATACGATTTGTTCTGCCACAACAGGCGGTTGACTTTACGAGCATATCTTCAAAATGGCTGCAATGTACATTAGACCTGCCTCTCGAAAGTAAGCCGTTAATATACGAAAGCAAAACTCGTTATATGCCTCCATCACATTTAGAAAGTGCGTCTAAGGCGTTATTGTCTGAAACTAACCAATTAATTGCAGATTACTTATCACAAGACTCTATGCGTTCTAGTTTGGTTATGCAGTATGCGCAACATAGTACTCGTGTAATGCAACCAATTTCTAGTATAAAGCACGCTATTGCCTTATTAGGTATGATAAGAATATTTCCTGTTGTTTGCATATCTGAAATGCAGGTTGCAGAATCACATAATTTAGCTTTTGGGGAATATGAAATTATTAATAAGGAAGAGATGTTCGCCAAAGTCGCTAATATTATTACCAAGACTTTTAACTTCGACATTCCTGAATACGTAGAGCTGTTAGCTAGAGTTGTATTTCAAGGTTTAATGCTCATTCCAAAGAGTCGTTATGCCGCTAGCGTTTCCACGTTATTGGGCGCCAATGATGAAATGACCATTTCGCTAAATACAGCGTTTGGGCAAGCGGACGCTCAATCTTGGTTCAAAACATCAAAACAGTTGGCAACCAAATGGAAACTCCCAAAGTTATACTTATCGAGTACTACGAGTTTTTTTGAGGTTAAATCAGGCCGTTTAGCACTTAGTAACTTGCCAAATAAGACAAAACAAATAGTCGCTTCCTTGATACTTTCTGAGTGGGTGTTAACTCAATGGTTGAGAGGCGAACATAAGATTAGAAACATAAACGATATTAACAGCACAATTAAGGACGTCGGCATTTTACCAACAGAGTTACAGAGTCTGTATCAAAAGCTAATAGAGAGTATTAGCCCATCAAGTAGTCTTATTTAATTTTGCAGCGACAAACAAAAGTACCCAAGCAATTATTAAGATAACACCACCTATCGGCGTAACCATGCCAAGTATTTTTATACCGCTTATCGCAAGTATGTATAGCGATCCGGAAAATATAATTATTCCGCTAACAAAACACGTAAGCGCTTTATCTAGGTACTTATTTGACGGTATAAATGATAGCCCTAATATAACGGGCGTATGAAACATTTGATATTGTATCGCTGTTTGCCAAATGGATAGTTCATACGGAGACAATGTAGCCTTTAAAGCATGCGCTCCAAACGCTCCTAGAACAACAACTAAGAAGCCTAAACAAACAGCACTATTAAACATAAATCTGTTTTCAATTTTCATTGTTTAGACCACTATTAATAAAACTTACTATGTGTGAAGTTACAAGCATGTTGTTTGATTCTTCGGTATAACCGGATGATTTTCTTGGTTTAAAGCTGTGATCGCCGTCTGGTATCCACGCTAACTTAGTGTCTATTGGTAAAGTAACCTCACTTAATAGCGCCCTTCCACCAAAGGTATCTCGCTCACCTTGAATAATAAACATGGGCGTTAAAATACGCTCAAAATGTGCTGTTCTCCCTTCGAGTTTTTCAGGCTTGCCGGGGGGTATGAAAGGATAACCGAGTACGATCACACCGTTAATTGGAATCTGCGGACTAGTAGCAACCATACTTGCAATCCGTCCTCCCATACTTTTTCCTACTAAGTAAACAGGGTAATTATTAGTGTTAGCGGCCACTACAAGTTCAACCTCTTTGACAAAATGATCTGTCAATAATTCAGCTTTATTGGGCGGTCGACGTTTAGATTGCTCGTAACTAACTTGCATATAAGGGAAATTAAAAGCGACAACTTGAAAACAGTTTTTAGCTAGGGACATAGCTTGTGTGACTATAAAATCGTGCTGATTACCGGCACCGGCACCGTGAGCTAATATTACAATCGCTTTTATCTTTTCAGGAGTATATATCGTTCTCTCTAACGACGTTTTATCAATGCTTATCAAACTCTAAACCTTGTGATTCTTTTTTTACTTTATTCAATAACCAATTTCTAAATATTTTTATTTTAGGGCTATCTATTTGTGAGTCTCGACACACCAAATAGTAGGCTCGTTCGCTAACCAATGCCTGTGTAAATGGCACTACCAAGCGACCAGAGTCTATGTCTGGTTGCGCTAACACGCTATGTGCTAAGGCAATTCCTTGGCCATGAATAGCGGCTTGTAACACCATAGATGAATGCGAAAATATAGGCCCTTGGTTAACGTTAATATCTTGAACACCTACGGACTTAAGGTAATCTTTCCAGTTAGTTCTAGCGGTATCGTGTAGCAAGGTAAAATTACGTAAATCATCTAGTGTTTTAAGACCGTTGTTTTGTGACAATAGCAAAGGAGAACAAACAGGTATTAGATATTCTGTGTGCAGTTTATCAGCATGGGTCCCACTCCAATGCCCTTTCCCATAATAAATCGCAACATCAACATCATCCGTTAACGAGTTATCGTCATGATCTTGAGCTTTAATCCTTACGTCAATATCTGAATTATGCGCCGCAAAATCACTAAGGCGAGGTACTAACCATTGAATTGCGAAACTAGGGGTCAATGCAATACTCACTGAACCTTTCGCGCCACGGCTTAATAGACGTTCAGTAGCATCATGTAAATTAACAAAAATATCTTTAATGTCGAGATAGTAACTTTGCCCTTCTTCTGTGAGTAAAAGGGAACGGTTTCTTCGCATAAACAACTTTATACTTAGATGATCTTCTAATAATTTAATTTGATGGCTAATCGCTGCTTGGGTAACAAACAGCTCTTCCGCTGCTTTAGTAAAACTCAAGTTACGTGCAGCTGCTTCAAAAGCTTTAAGTGAATTAAGTGGAGGTAATCTACGAGCCATTATTTTTATTTTTGTCATTAGAAATATTGAAGTGAGTGTACCACTAGAATATTTATATAACATCTAAAACATAGCTGACCAGTATCAACAACGCATTAATATTATTAATAAAGATAGTTAAAAAGTAATATTATATAAGCAATTATAATTTCTATAATTGTTAGAAAGCGCCTACCTTTGCAGTATTAGGTATTATTAAATTAGGACTATTATGACTCAAATACTTACCGACAACTCTCAAAGTATTGGCAATACGCCTCTAGTAAAACTAAATCGTGTCACTTCAGGTAACGTTTATGCCAAAATAGAAGCGAGAAACCCTTCTTTTAGTGTCAAATGTCGTATTGGTGCAAATATGATATGGGATGCCGAGAAAAACGGCCGATTAACTCCTGGCAAAGAACTAATAGAACCTACTTCTGGTAACACTGGTATTGCTTTAGCGTTTGTGGCGGCGTCACGAGGGTATAAACTTACGTTAACTATGCCTGAGACTATGAGTTTAGAAAGACGTAAATTATTGAAAGCGTTGGGTGCAAAGCTAGTTCTCACCGAAGGACCAAAAGGAATGGGTGGCGCAATCGCAAAGGCAAATGAAATTGTTGCTAGCGATCCAGAAAAGTATGTGTTGCTTCAGCAATTTGAAAACCCTGCAAATCCACAAATACACTTTGAAACAACCGGTCCTGAAATTTTTAACGCCACTGGCGGCAATATCGACTTCTTTGTAGCTGGCGTTGGTACGGGTGGAACCATCACTGGTGTTTCCAAATATTTAAAGAAAGAAAAAGGGTTAGGTGTAAAATCAGTCGCGGTAGAGCCAAGTGACTCCCCAGTTATTACACAAAAGCTAGCGGGTTTGGAATTGAAACCTGGTCCTCATAAAATTCAAGGTATTGGTGCTGGTTTTATCCCTAAAAATTTGGATTTGTCTTTGCTAGATAGTGTTGAACAAGTTAGCAACGACGATTCAATGGCAATGGCACATAGATTGATGAAAGAAGAAGGTATTTTGGCAGGTATCTCCTCGGGTGCTGCTGTTGTTGCGGCCAAACGTATTGCTGAACGTCCGGAAAATAAAGATAAAAACATTGTAGTGATATTGGCGAGTTCGGCAGAGCGTTATTTATCATCACCACTTTTTTCGGGTGAATTTGATGAGGAAGAACTTGTTCAATAATCTCAAAGACTTTCCATAGCCTATTTTTATGTTTACACTTGTAGCTGTCCCATCATAAAGGATATCTACAAGTGATAAAAAAATGCCTTTTAGCTTTTGTTTTAATATTTACCGTCGGTTGTGAAAAAAAGAGCGATAACATCCCTGCTTTTGCCAATCCAAATGCGCCTGAATACCGAGCGCTGACGTTTTTTGATGCACTTTATAACAACAACGACTTAGAACTAGCACTAAAGTATTCTACTGAGCAGCACGCTAGAATCATAAAATCATATGGCAGTACAAAAGGCTATGCTCGTTATGTTCTAAATCTACAGTTTGATCCTGGCGTTGATTTAAAAATTGATAGAACGTTAAGCCAGGTAGAAACTGACGCTCAACAAACAACATCGGTAAACATTTTATTTTCTGGTTTTTATCACGGCAACAAGATAAACGATTTAAGGCAAGTTAATTTTGAAAAAGTAGACGGTAAATGGTTAATCGCAAAAATAGCGGGCGACCCATACGCCCGCCGATAAAGCTGAACTAAAAGCCTTCCGCAGTGCCTTCTCGTCTTGGATCTGCGGCACCTTGCCACCCTTCTTTCGTTTTTAATACACCGTGAATACCAGAAGTTAGATTTAATAATTTTACCTTGTGGCCTTTCTTTTCTAACTCTAGTTTAATAGCGTTCATGCTGGTTCTGTTTTCTAATGATGTGTAACCGTTTCGATTAGAAACTCGCGGCATTTCAACCACTGCCTTCATGTCTAAACCATATTCTAGTAACCCGAGTAAAGCATATCCAACGTAGTTAATAATTCGACTACCACCTGGCGAACCGATTACTGCGAATACTTCTCCATCCTTAAAAACAATTACTGGTGTCATCGAGCTTCTAGGTCGTTTTCCAGCTTCAACTCGATTAGCTATTTGCTTTCCATTAGACTCAGGTTGGAGGGAAAAATCGGTTAATTGATTATTAAGTAAAAAGCCATTGGTCATTACTGTTGACCCAAACCCCATTTCAATACTGGTTGTCATAGAAATCGCGTTTCCAAATTGATCGACAACTGATATATGACTTGTATTAGGTTGTTCAATGGATACATTTGAAGCAAGCGACGATGAGTAAAACCGTCCCGCTTTAGCAATGCCCAAATCGGTATCGTCTTTAATAAGCTTCGCACGTTCTAAAAGATACTTTTCATCTAACATCTCAGTAACGGGTACGGAAACAAAATCACTATCAGCGATATACCGATCTCTGTCGGCAAAAGCAAGCTTGGCCGCTTGCGTGTATTTATGAATCGTTTCAGCGCTGTCTATTGCTTCTCCCTTTAAATCAACGGCTTCTAACATTTTTAAAATCTGCAGTACTGTGATCCCGCCTGAACTCGGTGGTCCCATACTACAAATGTCAAATGTATCCTGTGCGTCATAAGTAATACAAACGGGGTCCCGTTCTTTAGATTTATAACTATTTAAGTCCTTCAGACTTAATAAGCCAGGTGCTAAAGATGATGTTTGCACCGCATTAACAATATCTTTTGCAGTTTGGCCATTGTAAAACTCTGAGACACCATTTTTGGCGATGCGCCTTAGCGTGTTTGCGTATTCTTTATTTTTTAGTAATTGCCCTTCCTTTATTGCAACACCATTTGGATAAAAATACTCTTTAGCAGGCGATAACTTTTTTAAGCCTGGATTCATTTCCATTTTAACTAGAGACGCGAGTCTTGGGCTTACGATAAAACCACGCTCGGCAAGTTCGATGGTAGGTTCAAAAAGTTTAGCCCAAGCTAAGTTTCCGCGTTTATTATGAAGGTCAGACAACATTCGTAGTACTCCAGGAGTACCCACAGAACGTCCACCAACAACCGCGTCTATCCACTTTACCGGTTTACCGTCTTTATCCAAAAACAACGAAGGTGAAGCCGCTAGTGGTGCAGTTTCACGCCCATCATATGATTTTAGTTGTTTAGATTCTGCATTATAGTCGAGGATAAATGCGCCACCACCTATTCCTGATGATTGAGGCTCGACCAACGTTAACATAAGTTGCGCGGCTATCACTGCGTCCGTCGCTGAGCCACCTTGTTTTAACATAGCTAATGCTGCTTTAACCGCATGGGGGTTTGCAGCGGAAACCATAGCCTTTTTGCTTGTTGCGCTTTTTGTATAATTTAACCCAGTAAATGCTTCAGGAACAGCACGCGAAGGCTCATCGGCTAAAACATAACTTGCAAACAATATAGGAATAAGACTAAATATGCGCATAACTCTCTCATATGTATAACGAATAGAATGATATTACCAAAACCTAAGTTATTTCACACAGAGTTTTCCATCAATAAGCAATATTTTAAGAGGTGTCATTTTGTTAGGCTTTCCAACACAGTGGTTCTTTATTAAAGGACCACTATTTATTTCAGTCATATTGATTTTGTTTGGACTTTTAGCACCCGAGATCCAATCACAACTGACTTTGATACCTGACGAAGTTAAAGATGGTCAGATATGGAGAATTATTAGTGGACAATTGGTGCATACTAATACCGCCCATCTTTATATGAACTTAGCTGGATTACTTTTGGTCTGGGCACTACATGGCGACCACTACCGTCCCTATACCCTTCCTGCTTTGAGTATTATTGGTGTTGTATGTGTAGGTCTACTTGTTACGTTTTTTAGCCAAACCGGCAGTTATTCTGGGTTTTCTGGTGTGTTGCACTTTCTTTTGGCATTTGGCGCATTAATTGACATAACCAACCGAGATAAAACAGGTTGGTTGTTAATAATAGGTCTACTACTAAAAGTGGGTTACGAAAATGCGTTTGGTGCAGCTTCAAGTACCGCAGAGCTTATTGGCGCTGCTGTCGCAGTCGATGCTCACGCTTTTGGTGTAGTGTCGGGTATATTGATTTTTTTGGCAATAAAAAAGCCCTTTATGAATTATCACAAAGGACTTTATAACCATGTTAACTAAGACTATTTTTTAGAGATTTTGTTCAAATAGTTTATAGATTCGTCTGTACTCATCTAACCAACTAGACGGTTGAACAAAACCATGCGGCTCAACCGGGTAGATAGCCGTTTCAAAGTCTTGCTTTTCCAACTCTATAAATCGTTGCACAAGTCTAACAACATCAACAAAAAAGACATTATCATCAACCATAGGTGCGTTAATTAAGAGTGGCTTCTGTAAACCTTCAGCAAAGTATATTGGTGAACTACGACGATATGCAATCATATCATCAGCAGGTCTGTTTAGAATGTTAGAAGTATAGCCATCGTTATAGTGAGCCCAGTCAGATACCGGTCGTAACGCAGCACCTGCTTGGAATAACTCAGGCTCTTTAAATAGCGCCATAAACGTCATGAAACCACCATATGAGCCGCCATACGTTCCAATGCGCTGCCTATCGACATTCGCATTCTTAACCAACCAATCAACACCATCGACCAAATCTTGGATTTCTGGTGTACCCATTTGACGGTATATTGCTGTACGCCAGTCACGGCCGTAACCTTTAGACGCACGGTAATCCATATCCATGACGACATAACCTTGTTGGGCTAACATACTATGAAACATAAACTCTCTAAAGTATCCCGACCAACCTTTATGACTATTCTGTAGATATCCAGCTCCGTGATTAAAAATAACGGCTTTACGAGGAGAACCAGAACTTACGTTTTTGGGCATATATACGCGTGCATATATTGGTTTATCAGTATGACTAGAAGGTACAGCAATGATCTCTGGTTTAACCCATGGCATTGAAATAAACTCTTGGCTGACTGTATCAGTTAATTGCTGTGTTTTATTAGATGACAAATCAACTAAAAACAATTCTGTTGGTCTTAGCAAACTGGAATGTTCAACGAGTAATTTGGTCTCGTCCGGGCTGAGCTTGAAGGTATTTTCACCAATTAGTGTCGTTAACGCTTTAGGCTCAGTCGTTTTCGCTGTTGGTAACTGGTAAACGTGATACTCACCAGGGTGGTTAATATTTGCTCTAAAATAAAAATTGCTGTCATCACTCGTTAACACTAACGACGAAACTTCAAAATCACCTGACGTGTGTTGAATTACTTTTTTAGTGGCGAGATCTTTTGTGTAAATATGAGAGTAACCCGACTGCTCCGATAAATAATATAACTTATTCGACTTGTTAAACCAGCCGAATTGATTAAATGTGTAGTTTATCCAAGCTTCATCATGGAGCTGATGTTGTGGTATTAATTTATTATTTTTAAAATCGACAGTGACCAACCAACGATCTTTATTGTCCCACGCTTCAAGCATTATCGCGACGTTTTTGCCGCTGTTATGCCACACAACAGCACCTTGATCCCAAGTCCAATCTTGCAACAAATTTATTGTTCTAGGCGCTTTTTTAGATTCGTATTTTTTTCCTTCCGCTTTAAAGTTTTCAGTTTTTACTTTAGCTAAGACATCTTTATCGTAGTCTGGAAGGTTATTAATTTTTAACTCAAATTTCTCATTTTTAGTTAAGTCAACAAGCCAAAACTCTTGTTGTACAGGCTTTGCATCTGCAACACGGCGACGTACTTTTTCGATTTCTATACGTCCATCATCGGCAATGTAATTAGGCATAACATCGCCCTCTCCACGCCAACTTGTTCTTTTTTGAACAACAACGATCGCTTTATCACCTGTTGGAGCCACTTTTGCTGACGAAACTACATTACCCTCACCAAAGTAAAAAATACTATTGTTTACAAACTTATTTGTATTTTTAATAGCCACTTTATTATCAAAACGTTCTTTAGAGTCAGCGTGCTGTTTTGCGACATATTGAATAAGCTTATGCTGTTCTTCCGCAATGATATCTTGAGGGCCTTTGGGTGCTTCTGGCTTATCGGTCAAAGCTATTTTAAAAAGCTCTTTCTTAGATTTTGTTGCTAAATCATAAGAAATAAAACGATTAGACTCCCAATAACCGAGCTTTCCATCTGTTAGAAACTGAGGAGAGGACTCATAATCACTTGTTGACGTTATTTGTTGTACTTGACTTGAAGCGGTATTCCACAAATATATATCACCCTCAAAAACATAAGAAGCGAGGGTCTTATCAATGTTGTAAACAGTTTGGTTTAACTTTGTTTTGTGGTATTCAGTAATCGCTACATTTTTAACACTATTAATGTTGCTTGTGTCCAATCTAAACTGATTGTTAATTACCGAGTTGTCTTGTTTTTGTTGATAAACTACATGACGTGAATCTGGCAGCCAAGCTGCTGCTTGTGGCGTATGACCAATCCAACTTGGATCAGACATAATTTTTTCTAACGTAATCTTGGTATCTGAGGCTGCTAACACCGATGTTGTCGTTGTAATTACGACGCTTGCAAGTCCTAACAGAAGCAACCGTTTAACACTGATTTTATTGTTATACATTCGTTAAAATCCTATTTTTTACTTAGAGTTAGTAATAGACCAAGTGCTAAGCTTTCCAAACATTTTTGTTAATGCAGATGACGCTGCGAAACCAAGCTTTTCTGCAATATTATGTTTTACTTTATATTCTAGTTTAAATACGTTGTAGTCTTCCATTGCGTCTAGGACCACATCGTCACTTGTCATCACCTTATCTATCAAATTAAGCGCAAGGGCTTGAGTACCATACCAATGTTCGCCAGTTGCTACGGCATTAATATCGACAGAAGGACGATTATTAGCGACAAACTCTTTAAACAATACGTGTGTTTCTTCAAGTTCTTCTTTAAATTTTTCGCGCGCTTTATCAGTATTTTCACCAATAACCGTTAACGTACGTTTAAACTCACCAGCAGTATGTTGTTCAATTTCGACATCATGTTTTTTAAGTAATTTATTTATGTTAGGTAACTGGGCTATAACGCCAATTGATCCAATAATAGAGAATGGTGCCGCTACGATTTCATTTGCAACACAAGCCATCATGTATCCACCTGAGGCTGCAACTTTATCAACCGCAACAGTAGTATGGATATTTTTTGCTTTTAATCGTGATATTTGTGAAGCCGCTAATCCATAGCCGTGAACTACACCACCAGGGCTTTCTAACCTAATCAAAACCCTATCGCCTTCTTGGGCAATGGAGATAATTGCTGTCACTTCTTCACGAAGTGACTCTGTTGCACTTGCGTCGATATCACCGTCAAAGTCTACAATGAATAACCTAGACTTCAGCTTTTCATCTTGCGGATTTTTCTTTTCTAGTTTTTTCTTTTTCTTTTGTTCTGCTTTTTGTTGCTTTTCGAAAGATTTTGCTTCGTCTTTACTTAGTAGTGCTTTTTTTAAATCTTTTATGTCATCTTCAAAATCTTCAGAAATATACTCTAAATTTAATTCCCCTTTACGACTTTGCTTTTGCTTAATCGCAGCACCAGCGATAACGCCAATAACTAAGGCTATTGCTACAACAATAGTGGCTGTTTTGGCTATAAATAAACCGTATTCGTATAAAAATTCCAAGTCTTGCTCCTGATTGATTTTTAATCTTAATGATGATTGTAATAATGTGTATTATTTCTAAATAAAAACAAAAAACCAGCCTAAGCTGGTTTTTTATTTGTAACGTTAAGTTAGCTATTACGGAGCGGGTGTTTGACACGCAGTTTCCGCGTCAACGCCCTCTATAATACCGGCACCAATGGCTGTCGGAGTGATATTAACAAGTTTACCGTTCGAACCAAAGAACGTACCTGCCATAATAATGGTTTCAGCATTTACCGCAGAATAAAGCTGAGGGTAAGGCATAGGTAACGATGTTGCCGGGCTAAGTACAGTACTATGAGAACCATATTTAAACTCAACAATGCTTTGGAAGCCTGTTTCAGACATACCACAATCTGTTACTTTGGAAAGTCCCATTACTGCTTCAAAGCCACTTGTACCAGCAAGAGGGTTTGTTGTAACAGAGTTTGGTACAACTTGGTCTGATGGGTTAAGGCCTAAACCTGCGACTTCGCTACCTTCATCACCAACCATTTCGTAAACTAATACAGGCGTACCGTTTGCTTTAAGCAGACTTGCATAGTTTGTCGGGTCAGATGAATCTATAACAGTTTGAGCTGCAAAAGAGAACTGAGCAAAACCTGCTTGCATTCCGGCTAATAACTCCACGTTATTTTCCGCTTCAGCTTGCGCTTTTAATGCTTGATACGCACAAACTAACGCTACGTTTTGATCAACAACATTAAAGTTAGCATCTAACGCTGGACCACATTGTTGTGGGTTAGCTTGAACAATTGCTGCAAATGCTTCTGGTTGCAGATTTGCGGCTAACGCTGCAGTTAACTCATTGCCTAAGCCATAGATGATTGACGCTTGAACCAATGGGCCAAATGCACCAGACTCAACTAAGAAGTTACCAACACCGCCACCTGGGTTAGATAATACCGAGCTGTTAATCTTATAAAGTGCGTCTAGTTCAGGAACACCAGTCGGTGTGTTCGCAACTGCGGTAAAACCAGCACCAGTAATTGCGCCTAAAGAATGCCCTAAATAATGAACGTTCGATGTATCTATCACATTCATATCTGGTGCCGTTGGGTTAGTAAAGTCTACTAAGGCATTAATTGAAAGACGTAATTTTAAAGCATCAGCGATAGATTGACGCATATTGTCACGTGCTGATAACAAGCTTTGTAAGTTCAAGTATGCTGTCGGGTTATTCCCAGGTATACCTGAAGAAGCGTTTACTACAATCGGGTCTGCACCTTCAACTTCCACTACAAAACCACGTTGACCATGCAGCGGGTGATCAATCGCAACAGTTACAAAACCCATTGCAGATAAGATACCTGTTGCTGCCAACATATCTTCTTTTTTAGAAGTTACACCATGCTGTAGAATAACTACAGGCCAGCCATTCTCAGGTTTAACTAGTGGCTCTGTTAGCCCAAACGCTGGTCGAACCAAATTTGCATTATCAATATTTGGAACCGTGATTTGAACTGGTACATTTTGAACACTTTGTACCGCAGGAATCGGATTGTATTTTGTCAAATGGCGAGCAGTGTCGACACCAAAATCGGCAAGACCAAGTTGCACACACATTTCATGATTATCACCAGCGCCAGCAGCTAATGCAGCTTTTTGCTCATTTGATAATGCATTTAACGTAGCACCACTATCACACATAGCTTTCCAACGGCTAGATAACGCATCTGTGCCATCTTCTAGGTAGTATGGTAACGAAACCATAGCGCCAAACAAGTTTGCCGAGTTATACAACGCATATGCTTGTGATGTTGGATCATTTGGAATCGCGCCACCTGCAGCTAGTGCCATTGCAACGGTTAAATCTACGTCAACAGTAGTTCCTTCAGCGTCAATTGGAACCGCCACAGTAGCACGCCTCATTGGCATTACAACAGAAGTTGCATCAGCTTGCGCCATTGCACCAAATGTTTGACCATTGAGTTTTTTAACAACTTGCAGCGGATCTGCTGACGGCAACCCGGCTGACTGAACAGTGAAGGCCTGTGTATAAACAATAGACGCACCATCCGCGCCCAAATCTGCTTCTAATACGTCTTCAAAGTTATTAATCATCGTTTGAAGTAAACGGATACCCGCTTGGGTAGCATTTAGTTCAGATGCCGGTATAGAAGGAAGTACTAGTGGAGCGGTATTAATGTCAGTTTTTACACTGTTATACGTGCTCGATGGTAATAAGGCGTTGCCGTTGCTATCGACTACTTTGTTGGTTAGCGCAACAACATAGCTCGCACCACCTTCGAATGGCTTAAGTGGAATTATCGCGATAGAGCCACCGACCAATCTAGCAAAATAATCTACGCCAAACGTTAGCTTCTCTTCACCTTTACATAATAAGCCTGACTTTGCCGGATCCATACATTCTGCATCCGTCAAACTTGGGAATTTTTCTACTTTATAAACATCAACCGCGCCAGGAACCATAAGTGAGTTTGCGTCAATGGTGACGTCGCTAGCACTGGAATAGTCCAAGGTTATTGTGAAAGAGTTTTGTGTACCCCAACCATCAAGAGCACCGATTGCAGATTGTGGGTTGTTAAAATCAACTGGCTCGCCAGCCGACTTAGAAGCAACTTCAGAAGGCATTTCTAATGTACCGTCTGTAGTTCCACTATATAAAAGGTCGTTTGGTACAGATATTTCACCGGCTGATGGGTTAAATACCACTCTAATTCTTGGTGTGGTCGCCTTGGCTACCGCCGCAGCTTCCAGTTCTGTGCGCTGTTGCGCGTTTTCTGTTTGAACATCAGCAAGTGTTGTATCATCACAGGCTGTTAGGCCTAGTGCACTTGTAATTGCTAAACTAAGTACTAATTTTTTCATTTCTCTCCCCAGAGTCCTAGTTATTATTTTTATTGACGTTTCTTCGTCTTATTTTAATTCGGGACATTATTAACAGCTTAGACCAGTCAAAGTTACATTAGAAAAAAACAATAAGCTAGTATTAGCGTCAAAATCAATGTAAAAATTTGCATCTACTAATGAATTTAACCTTGATGACCTGTAACATACTGCTACTTAAATTCTTTTATAACGATATTTTATGAAACTTGATCAACTTCCTGAAGATAAAACGCTGTTAAATAACAAGGTTATATTAGTAACCGGTGCCGGAGACGGTATCGGGAGACAAGCTGCAATAACTTTCGCTGAGTATGGTGCAGAAGTTATATTACTCGGCAAAACAGTAAAAAAACTCGAAGCTGTTTACGATGAAATAATTGATAACGGTGGTAAACAACCGGCGATTGTTCCTTTAGATATGAAAGGCGCTACGGTAAAAAACTATCAAGACATGGCGGCAACTATTCTTGATCAGTTCGGCCGGTTAGATGGGTTGCTTAACAATGCCTCAATATTAAACTCGTTAAATCCTATAGAACACATTAACGAAGACTCCTTTGATAAAGTAATGAAAGTTAATTTCAAGGCAACGTTCTTTTTAACTCAAGCACTTATCCCAGTTCTCAAAAAAGCTCCCCACCCTTCGGTAATTTTCACGAGCAGTAGTGTCGGGAAAAAAGGCCGCGCTTTTTGGGGTGAATATGCGTTTTCAAAGTTTGCCACTGAAGGCCTAATGCAAACAATGAGTGATGAATATGCCCACATAGGAATGCGTGTTAATGCAATTAACCCTGGTGCGACTAAAACAAAAATGCGAGCTAAAGCTTATCCTGGTGAAGACGTAACTGTTTTAAAAACACCAGCCGATATAATTGCGACTTATGTACAACTTATGTCTGACTTAACATTAGATATACAAGGTCAATCAATTGACCTGCAAAGCTAGACTTTATCTCCTTCAATTTGCTTTGGGATCTCAATAATAAACTGAGATCCCTTTTTCTCTGTACTTTTAACCGTAATTTTTCCTTTCAACGCTTCGTTAACTATATTGTAAACAATACTCAAGCCCAATCCACTGCCACCCTGACCTCGTTTTGTTGTATAAAAAGGGTCGAAAACTCGCGCGAGATACTCTGGTTTAATTCCCTTTCCATCATCAATAACCTTTATTATTAATATATCCTCAAGTTCTTTGCATCTTACTTCGACACAACCCACATCGCCTTGTTCGTATCCGTGTATTAACGCGTTAATCAAGAGGTTTGAGATAACCTGGGAAAAAGCACCAGGCCGAGTTGAAATGTTTATATCGGTCGGACAATTGAGTTTTAGATCCACCTTTGTTGGTCGGTATTTTGGGCGCACAGTGTCAAATATTTTATCTAAATACTCATATAGATTCAGGGTTCGTATATCGAAGTTATTCTGATCAACCGCTACTTCCTTGAAATTTTTTATTAAACTCGATGCGACATTTAATTGATCTGTCATCAATAACAGAAGTTTGTTTGACTCGGTAATATAAGTATCAAAGCTCGTTGCCGTTAGCGTGCCGGTATTTTTTAATTTTTCGAGTTGCTTAAGTTGGGACAATGCCTGACTTACGCCCGTTACTGCAACTCCTAACGGTGTATTTATCTCGTGAGCAACCCCTGCGACAAGCTCCCCTAGCGAGGCCATTTTCTCCGATTTTACTAGCTCGTTTTTGGTGTCGTGTAATTCTTCTAACGCTTGTAATAATGAGCTATTCGCCTCTTGATATTCTTTTGTTCGATCAGCAACTGTGAGTTCCAGACTTTCATTTAGTTTTGTTAACTGTGCAGTCCGTTCATTTACTATATCCTCAAGACCTTGATTCATGTGCCACAGATTTTTTGCCATTATCTCAATATTGTAAGATAGCGTTTTTATTTCTGATGGGTCTTTGTGATGATAATCAATTTCTATATTTTTTTTACCGGTGGCTATTTCACTTACTTTATTATTTAAATACGTTATTGGCTTAGTAATTTGTCGGCTGAATGTAAATCCAATAAACAACGTTATTAACATAACTAAAACAAAGGCTGAGAATAAATAGAGATAAAAGGTATCAATCGCATTAAATACTTCTGCGCTTGCAATATTTACTGAAACCACCAATGCTCGGCCGGGAATTTGTTTTTCGATAGTGATCAAAGGTTGTCTAGTGTTTAGAATATTACTAAGAAATCCGTCATATTTAACTTGGTTTATTAAAATACTTGGTTTTAAATCTTCAACAACCGCCAAGTCCGATAGCGCTATCCATTCGCCACTTTGGCTAACGGTGTAGACCTGCGTAAAACCATCATCACCAAAGCCTGCATTGTCATAAAAAGTTTCTATTGACGAAGTCATGTCTATGACGATATCGATCTCGGCGATTAGCTGTGCGTTTACAAAAATTGGTTCTTTAACATGTAAGTACGTTTTTCCAACAAAAGATTTACTTATACGATGAAAGCCATAATTCGCTTTATTGCTCTTCACTATTAAATCTTCGCCTTTCACTAAATTATTTAACTCTCCTAGCGACGATATAATCTTGCCGTCCTTTGCCAAAATATCAATTTTTACTAACATACCTGACGATTCCATCAAGTCGTTAAGAAGCTTACGAATTGCTACAAAGTTCTCTGGTGACTCGTCATTTATAAAGTTGCCAACACTAACAGCAAGTTGGGAGTTATTGGCAACACTAAAAGCGAGTTCTCCCAAGTTATCAAGGGACTGTTCAACCTTTATCTCTTGGCTTCTTACTAACGCCTCTATTCGCTCGTTTAGATTTTCATTTATGTATGACTTACTGAAGTTTACGGTTAGGAAAATCAGAACAATAAGGGCAAACATAGATGTACCAATAACAAAAATTAGAGTTCTTGAAAATATTGACAAATTCACCTTCCTCGCCTATTAAATTAATAGTAGTCATAGTGTTATGGACACCGACAATATTATAAAAATAGCACATCATCCGATGTTTAATGTTAAGGACAAAGAAAGTATGTCAAATGACGGTGCAAACACCTCTTTTGTTTTCGCTCCAGAAGCGCCTGTAGATGAACATCAAGTGAAGGACGTACTTAAACCATGGAATATTCTCATCGTCGATGATGAACCAAGTATTCATCAAATTACTGAAATTGCATTAAGTCATTTTGAATTTGCCAGCCGTCCTTTGCATTTTTTACATGCATATTCTGGCGAACAAGCGTGCCAAATTGTCGCTAATCATAACGACATTGCATTGGTATTATTAGACGTCGTAATGGAAACCGATGATGCTGGATTAAAAACAGTAAACTATATTAGAAACGAATTAAATAATAATAATGTACGGGTTATTCTAAGAACCGGACAACCTGGGCAAGCGCCAGAAATGGAAGTTATCGAAAAATACGATATTAACGGATACAACGAAAAAACTGAGCTAACAGCCAATAAACTACACTCAATCTTATATACCGCACTTCGATCTTATCGCGATATTGTTGCTCTCGACAAACATCGAAAAGGCCTTGAAAAAGTTATCGATGCAACTGCAAGTATTTTGGAAAAAAGCTCTATACAGGGTTTTGCGCAGGGCGCGCTTGAGCAGCTTGCTGCTATTCTGTATGTCGATAATGATCTCGTTTTAATGGAATATGATGCTGTAATGGCAACACGAGACTCATCGAGGGTAAATGTTTTAGCATCAGTAAAGTCGGGAAATCAAAACCCAAACATAGAGGATGAGAATGATCTCATTACTGAGTTAACGTCAATCACAGAGTATCATCAGGGAAGTGAGTTATTCACGGAGAATAACCGAATAGTCTTTACGAACTCTTATGGCGAAAAACGGCTTGTCCTGGCCATTAGGGGGAACACAGACATTTCCCCTTCAGATTATTTTTTAATTGAACTATTTTGTAAGAATGTTGCAATAGCGCTGGAAAATATCGAACTTTACGATGAAGTATCTACGACCCAAAAAGACATTATTTATTCAGTATGCGAGTTAGCTGAGTCTCGCTCTAAAGAGACTGGCAATCATGTCCGTCGCGTTGCTATGTACTCAAAGTTAATGGCACAGAAATATGGCTTAAGTGAAGCGCAATGTGACGAATTATTTTTTGCCTCTCCACTACATGACGTAGGTAAAGTTGCAATTCCTGACAGTATATTAAATAAGCCTGGTCCACTCACTGATTCAGAGTGGGAAATAATGAAAACCCACGCTGAAGTTGGCTTTAATACATTAAACCATTTAAAGAAACCGATATTTCAAGCAGGAGCGATACTTGCTGGACAACACCATGAAAATTGGGATGGCTCTGGCTATCCAACTGGCTTAAAAGGGAACGACATCCACATTTATGGACGAATTACTGCTGTTGCTGATGTGTTTGACGCATTAATGAGTAAACGATGTTACAAACCAGCATGGGATCAGGCGACCGTTAACTCATTTATTGTTGAGCAGTCCGGTATTAAATTTGACCCCGAATTAGTCAAATTGTTTATTGAAAATTATGAAGAATTTGTGTCCATCTACGAACAATATAAAGACCCTGAATAGAAAAGCCCCTAATTTTAGGGGCTTTAAAAGTTATTTTTGTTTCGCTTGACGCATTTTATGCTTTTTAACTGCTCGTTTAATTCGAGCATGGGCTACACGTCTGGTCTGCGCGGTATCTTTCTGTATATTCGGGTTAAATTCGCGTAGTTCTCTGTCTAGACCAACTTTTTTACGTAATTGATTTAACTCGTCCAAACCAAGTTCTTTCCAGCCACCTTGGATTAAACGTCTATCTAGTTTTATCTCGGAGTACCTTACACGCACTAACCGTGAAACCGTTAACTCTTGTGACGCCCATAGACGGCGTACTTCTCGATTACGACCTTCTTTTAGGCTTACGCTGAACCATTTGTTTTTACTTTCATCATCAGAATTACGCTCAGCTTTAACACGATCAAATTTTGCCATCCCATCTTCTAATTCAACACCTTTAGTCAAATTATGAAGTTTTTCATTCGTAACTTCACCAAATACACGCACCGAATACTCACGCTCTACTTCATAACTCGGGTGCATTAATCGATTAGCTAACTCGCCGTCATTGGTAAACAATAAAAGTCCTGACGTATTAACGTCTAAACGACCAATACCAATCCATCGACTATTTTTTAACTGTGGTAAACGATCGTAAACAGTCGGGCGACCCTCTGGATCTTTACGTGTACACATCTCACCTTCTGGTTTGTTGTACATAATTACACGACAAATTTCATCTTCTTGCGATCTAATATCAACAATATGGCCATCAACTCTAATTGTTTCTGTACCTTCAACACGATCGCCAAGTTTGGCAACGTTGCCGTTTACGCTGACTCTATTACTTGAAATATACGTTTCCATTTCACGTCTCGAGCCAACACCGCAGCGTGCTAATACTTTTTGTAGTTTTTCACTCATTTATATAATTTCTCTACTATTTAATTTGTACATAACGACGTCTAATCACCGTCATGTGTTAATTCTTTTTCTAACCTACCGGCAATTAGTTCAATGGATTCTGGCTCCATTAAGGTCGGAAGTTCAGACAATGACCTTAATCCAAAATAATCTAAAAAGTTTTTATCCGTTCCATATAAGGATGGCCGACCTGGGACTTCTTTATGCCCAACTACTTTTATCCACTCTCGATCAATTAATGTTTTGATAATGCTAGAGCTTACAGATACGCCTCTAACATCCTCTATTTCACCGCGAGTAATTGGCTGCTGGTATGCAATTAGCGCAAGGGTTTCCAATAACGCTCTGCTGTATTTTGCAGGTTTTTCATGCCACAAACGACTAACCCAAGGTGCATACTCTTGTTTAGTTTGAAAGCAGAAACCTGTTGCTAATTCTACTAACTCTATTGACTTGTTTTTATAATCTTTTTTCAATAACTCTAACGCTGCTTCAATATCCACTTTTTTGATGTTGTCATCAGGAAAAATCAAACTTTGAATTTGTGCAATTGAAATTGGTTTTCGTTGACTAAATACAACAGCTTCTATAATAGATTTTAATTGGTTTTTAGAAAATAGACCTACTTTTATTTCACTCAAGGTCTGCTCCTTTGTATTTTACATGCAAAACACCAAAAGCCGAAGCTTGAACGACGTCTAACATGGACTCTTTTACTAATTCTAAAATTGCTAAAAATGTTACTACTACACCCGCTTTTCCTTCACTAACATCAAACAGTTGTTCAAAAGGGAAAAATTGGCGGTTATTCCTTAATTTTTCTAATATCTGTGACATTCGTTCTCTTGTGGAAAGGCGCTCTTTAGATATTTCATGATGCTGAAAAGCATTCGCACGCTTTATGATGTCTTGAAACGCCATGACCAACTCTTGAATATCTATACTAGGTAATTCTATCTGTATTTCCATGTCACTTGGAGGTAATGCGGAAACGATCCAGTGATCCCTTTCTAAACGTGGAAGGTTATCTAAATCTATGGCTGCAGATTTTATAACTTCATATTGTTGCAGTCTACGAATCAGCTCAGCCCGCGGGTCATGTTCTTCTTCTTGAAGATCATCGTGTTTTGGTAACAACAATCTTGATTTAATCTCTGCCAGTAAAGCCGCCATGACTAAGTATTCAGCAGCCAATTCAAGTTTTAAATCGCGCATCAACTCAACATACTTCATATATTGTTGTGTTATTTCAAAAATAGGCAGATCGACAATATCAAACTTTTGTTTTTTAATTAGATACAACAAAAAATCTAGTGGTCCTTCAAAAGCGTCCAAGAACACCTCCATTGCATCTGGAGGTATAAACAAATCTTGTGGACGTTCTATAACAATTTCTCCTCTCACTAACGCTAAGGGAAGATCTTGTTGAATCATTTGCGTTGTATCTAACTCAGTTTTCATCTTATTCAAATAAACTAACGTCACCTTCACCGTGACGAATAACTTGAGGCTCACCCTCAGAAAAGTCAATTATAGAAGTTGGCTTTTCAATGAGGTAACCGCCGTGAATAATTAGGTCTACTTGTTTTTCGATCCTAAAACGAATTTCTTCTGGATCCGACTCTGCAAAATCCTCGCCTGGCAATAGTAACGAAGTGGACATTAGAGGTTCACCGAGTTCTTCTAACAAAGCTAGCGCTATTTTGTTATCTGGAATACGTATCCCGATTGTTTTGCGTTTCTCATTTAATACACGCTTTGGAACTTCTTTAGTGCCTTTAAAAATAAACGTGTACGGACCAGGAGAATGTGCACGTATCGCCCTAAAGGCTTGATTATCCACCCTAGCAAAATTTGAAATCTCTGCAAAATCTTTACACACCAAGGTAAAATTATGATTCTTATCTATTTTTCTTATCTGAACAATTCTATCCATTGCCTTTTTATCGCCCAGAGCACAAGCAATGGCATACCCAGAATCAGTTGGATATACAATCACTCCGCCTTGACGAATAATTTGGACAGCTTGGCTAATTAAGCGCCCCTGAGGATTATCTGGATGTATGTGAAAAAATTGGCTCATGTTGTTCTCTTGTTATCTCAATTTTACTATTTAGGCTAAGCGCCAGCTTGGATGTTGCCAAACAGGTATACAGTTTTCACTTAAATGCAGACCTCGCCCTAATTCTGTCCACCTTGTTGGAGCATGAAAATCAGATCCAAGTGAGCTGTATAGACTATGTTCTTTTGCAATATCAGAAATAAACCTTCGTTGGTCTGGGCTCATTTGAGTTAATCCTACCTCCAACGCATCACCGCCAACACTTGCAAACTCTGCCACTAGTTTTCGTAACCATTTATTAGACATGTCGTAACGAACTGGATGAGCTATTACTGATATGCCGCCTGCAGCACGAATTAATTCAACCGCATCGGATACACTCATCCACTCAGGCGTTACGTATGCACCCTTGCCTTTGCCGAGGTATTTTTTAAAAGCCTGATCAAATGTATTCACAGCGCCTAATTCCATTAACGCTTTTGCAAAATGAGTGCGGCTTATCACTCCATTACTGGCATGTCTTTTGGCCAACTCTAACGTTCCTGAAATACCTTTTTTTTCTAGTTTTTGTGCGATACGTTCAGCTCGACCTTCACGTTGTTGTTGTTGCTTTTGTAACGAAACATTAAGTGTCTCATTTTGGGTATCAATACAAAGACCAACTACATGAATTTCAAAACCATGCCATCTTGTTGATATTTCAACGCCCGAAGCAAGCCTAACTTTTAGACTTCTTAATTTAATTTCTTCTTGTGCAATTGCGAGTGCCGCTAGACTGTCATGGTCCGTAATCGCTAATATATCTACTTGTTTATTATCCGCCCTAAATACTAATTCGGTAGGACTTAACACCCCATCGGAGCAAGTAGTGTGTGTATGGAGATCATACTTTAACGCGATCTCATTTTTATGCATGCTTTTCATCCCGGTATTATGACATACTGCCGTAACTACCGCTATTGATTAAAATTATCATTGACACCAGCTATAAAACGCGTTTTTATATACGCTCTTAAACAAAGTAGAAAGATAATCAGATGACAAACTTACATTCAACTCGCAGCTGGCATTGGTGGAGCATTCCTAATTAACGCGGGTGGATGATCTGTATCTAACTTTTAAGATACTAATTTCAAAAAACAAACCCGCTTATTGCGGGTTTTTTTATACCTGCATTTCGGAAATATTAATAGAAAGAGTAAAAGATGTTATTTAGTCAAATTAAAACCAAGCCAGGTGAAGCAACTAGCCTAGTTATGCCGTGCAAATATGTAGCATCACCGACCATTGCTTTTGAACAATTAGCAGACAACAGCGAGCATAGTTTGTTATTGGAATCTGCCGAAATCGATAGCAAAGATAATTTAAAAAGTTTGATGCTCATTGATGCTGCAGTTGTTTTTGAGTGTTATGGACACAAAGTAATCGCAACGGCTAAATCTGAAAATGGCAACGCGGTGATAGACTATCTGTACTCTATCTTTAATTCCGAATTATATAGCAGTGACAGTCAAGAAGTTCAGGCTACACGCAACGAACATACGTTAGAGCTTACATTTGAAAGTAACGGTTTAGATACTGATGAAAGAGCTAGACTAAAGCAGTTAAATGCCTTTGAAGTGTTACGCGCTGTTATAAAAAACATTTCTCACAATGAAGAGGACGTATTTTCAGTATTCTTAGGTGGTGTTTTTGCTTATGACATGATCGCTAACTTTGAGACACTTCCTAGCGTTCCTGATGGTTTTAATACTTGTCCCGATTATTCGTTTTATCTTGCTGAAACTATGCTGGTCATTGACCACCAAAAAAAATCGACGGATTTGATCGGTAATGTATTTAGTGGCGATAGTGTATATCAAACTTGTTTCGCCATTGGCCGTAGACTAGAACATCTTAAAAGTAGCGTAAATTCTATTGAACACACGGAACCAACCCCTACTACCTACTCTGATGTTAATTTTGATTCTGCAGTGCCTAATATCTCTGACAAAAATTTCAAAGAAACTGTCACTAATTTAAAAAATAATATTATTCTAGGTGACGTCTTTCAAGTGGTACCTTCACGCGGTTTTACGCTTGATTGCTCCGACGCTATGTCCGCTTACAAACAGCTAAAAGCCGATAATCCAAGTCCATATATGTTTTATTTAAAACATCCTAGTTTTGAATTATTTGGTGCATCACCGGAGTCCGCATTAAAGTTTGATGCGGAGTCAAAAAATGTAGAGGTGTATCCAATCGCTGGTACGCGTATTCGAGGCTTTGATAACAAAGGCAAAATAGATAAAGATTTGGATTCACGAATCGAGCTGGACCTGAGAAATGACAAAAAAGAAGTGTCTGAACATATCATGCTTGTCGACTTAGCACGTAATGACGTTGCGAGAATAAGTAAAACCGGCTCACGATATGTAAAAGACTTCTTAAAAGTAGATCGATATTCCTATGTAATGCATTTAGTTTCCCGTGTCATTGGTGAGTTAGAAGATGATTTAGATGCATTACATGCATATCAAGCATGCATGAATATGGGCACCTTGGTAGGCGCGCCAAAAATTAAAGCAGCCGAACTAATCCGTAAAGTAGAACAAACAAGACGTGGAAGCTATGGCGGTGCTGTGGGTTATTTAAACGGTCGTGGTGACATGGATACTTGTATCGTAATTCGAAGTGCATTTGTTAAAGACGGTAAAGCTTTTGTTCAGGCTGGTGCTGGTGTCGTGTTTGATTCTGACCCTGAGTCTGAAGTTAATGAGACTAGTAATAAAGCTAGAGCAGTTATTAAAGCAGTGCTAAATGCAAATCGAAGTGTTAACGAAGGAGAAAAGTAAATGGCTAACATCGTCTTTATCGATAACCAAGATTCATTTACCTACAATTTAGTTGATGAATTAGAGAAACTAAATCATAAAGTTACCGTATATAGAAATACAGTGTCGAAACAAACGATAGAATCAAAGGTGTTTGAATTACAAAAAGCTGGTCAATCAGTTATTCTGTTTTTCTCTCCTGGCCCCGGCACTCCTTCTGACTCACCTTGCATGAGTGTCTTACTAAAGTCATTAAGCGGTGTAGTTCCGATATTTGGTGTTTGCCTAGGACATCAGGCAATTGCGGAGTATTTCGGTGGTAAAGTTGGTTTAGCAGGCGAAACAGTACACGGGAAATCGTCAGTGATTCAGTGTGAAGCGCACCCTATTTTTGATGGTTTACCAAGAAATCTCACTGTAGCTCGTTATCATAGTTTAGTGGCGACTAGCGTTCCTGATAATTTAATGGTGATCGGGCATTACAATAATATGCCAATGGCGTTTATTGATGAAAATAATCGGATCCTTAGTTTTCAGTTCCACCCGGAATCAATTTTGACAACGCTCGGAGCGAAACTGCTAGAGCAAAGTATTAACTATTTATTAAAGGAAAGTGGTCAATAATATGAACACAGTACAATTGGACCTTATTCATCTAGCGATGACAAATCGCTCTCTAACAAAAGAACAAACATACAAATTGTTTACCGATGTGGTAAATGGAGAAATGGATGACATTCCGTTGGCTGCTTTACTCAGCGCTTTAAAAGTTCGAGGTGAAACAGCCGAGGAGATTGCCGGGGCAGCAATGGCGTTAGCCGATAATGCGGTGCCTTTTCCATCTTTAGACTTCGACACGATAGACAATTGCGGTACAGGTGGCGATGGTACCAATACCATTAACATAAGTACGTTGTGTGCCATTGTTGCAGCTAGTATGGGTCTAAAAATGGCAAAACATGGCAATCGAAAGGTTTCGTCTAGCACAGGATCTGCTGATGTACTTTCAGAACTTGGTGTACCCCTCGATATGACGCCTGAAGTGGCAAAAAAATGTTTAGTTGAATCAAACTTAACATTCCTAATGGCGCCTCATTATCATCGAGGTATTAAACATGCGATGCCAGTTCGTCAAACTTTACGAACTCGCACTATTTTTAATGCGCTTGGTCCTTTAGTTAATCCAGCTAAGGCGACGACTTGTATTATTGGGGTGTACGATCCAGATCTATGCCGCCCTATGGCAGAATCTTTGAAGTTACTTGGTAAAAAACGAGCATGGGTGGTTCACGGTGCTGGTATGGATGAAATTGCAGTCCATGATAAAACGAAAGTCGTTCAGTTAATCGATGGTGAAATATCAGAATTTACGGTTAAGCCAGAAGACTTCGGGCAAATAAGATATACGGTGAAAGATTTGGTGGGTGGTGAACCAGCGCATAACGCAAGTATTATTCGTCAAGTGCTCGCAGGTGAAGGTTCTCCAGCACATAACGCTGCGGTAATAATTAATACCGCACCGTTACTATTACTAACTAATAGAGCGGACTCACTTTTAGACGCTGCAAATCAAGTTCAAGATGCGCTAGCTTCAGGTCAAGCACTTACGACGCTCACAAATTTTGTAGACATTGCAAATAGAGGTTAATGGATAGCAAAATGAATGTATTAGAAAAGATAGTTCTTGATAAACGCGAAGAAGTATCAAACCGAAAAGCATCGTTACCGCTGGAAACTTTTATCTCAGGTTTGACAAATTCAACAAGAAGCTTCTTCGACGCTATAAAAAAAGACAAACAAAAGAATGGGCGTGGTTTTATTTTAGAGGTAAAAAAAGCCAGTCCGTCAAAAGGTTTAATTCGTGAGCGATTTGATTTAGAAGAAATCTGTGCGGCATATAAAGACTACGCAAGTTGTGTTTCAGTTCTTACTGATGAAAAGTACTTTCAAGGTGACTTTGAAAGGCTTCCAAAAGTGCGAGAACTAATGACTCAGCCAATATTATGTAAAGATTTTTTTGTTGATATTTATCAAGTTTATTTAGCTCGTTTTTACGGTGCCGATGCTGTACTTCTTATGTTATCAGTACTGAATGATAACGAGTATAAAGAGCTTTCACATGTTGCCTTCGGTTTAGGTCTTGATGTATTAACCGAAGTTAGTAACGAGCAAGAGATGTTGAGAGCAATTGAACTCGAAGCTAACATCATAGGTATAAATAATCGAAACTTAAGAGACTTATCAACCGATTTAAAACAAACGGTGTTACTCGAGGAAGTGTTTAGGCAGAACGCTTCTTCTTCACAAAAACAAAACACGCTACTTATTTCTGAGTCAGGAATTTATAACCATCAACAAATAAATCAATTGTCGAGCTTAGTTGATGGCTTTTTGGTTGGTAGCTCGTTGATGGCCGAACAGGACATAAAGCGAGCCTGTCAAAAGCTTACCTGCGGAGAACATAAAGTCTGTGGATTAACGAATATACAACAAATTAATGATATTGCGAACGCGGGAGCTAGTTACGCAGGTTTTATATTCGCACAAGGCAGTAAAAGGCAAATAAGCCTTGAACAAGCAAAAGAAATTGTCACATCGGCCAATTCCACAACTAACAATCCATTAAACCGTTTAAATATTGTTGCTGTTGTACAAAATCAACCGATCGATTTTTTATTGCAATTAGTCGAGCATTTACCACTAAGTGCAATTCAATTGCACGGTACTGAGGACGATAGCTACATAACCCTTATTAAAGAGGCGCTGGCAAAGTCAGGCCATAGTATAGAAATTTGGAAAGCTATTTCTATCGCTGCGGGTGAGGCTTTACCGAATAAATGGCCAAATGTAGATAAAATTGTCTTAGATGCAAAAAGTGATAGTGGTGAATTAGGCGGAACAGGAACAACTTTTGACTGGTCAGTGCTCGCGGCCTTAAAAGAAGATTTTACATCTCCTAAAATATTTTTAGCGGGCGGATTAAACCAAGATAACTTTAGTTCTGCACTATCACTACCTGTTATCGGTTTAGATTTTAATTCAGGGTTAGAAGATTCACCTGGACAAAAATCAACATTAAAAATAAATACTGTATTTTCTAAAATAACGAGTCGTACAACGTCTCTAAAGGAACAACATGAATTCGATTAAAAAGACCCTGCCGGCTTATTTCGGTGAATTTGGTGGTATGTTCGTACCTGAGTTATTTGTACCTGCGCTTGAGCAATTAGAACAAGCCTACATTGAAGCGATGGACGATGACGCATTCCATAGTGAGTTTAATGCGCTGCTAAAGGACTATGCTGGTCGCCCTACGCCTCTTACGTTATGTAGGAATTTGACGGCGGGTACAAAAACAAAAATATACCTTAAACGTGAAGACTTATTGCACGGTGGTGCGCACAAGACTAACCAAGTATTAGGCCAAGCGCTTTTGACCAAGCGAATGGGTAAAAAACGTGTCATCGCCGAAACCGGAGCCGGTCAGCACGGTGTAGCAACCGCTTTAGCTTGTGCGTTACTGGGATTAGAAGCAAGAATTTACATGGGCGCCAAAGACATCGAACGTCAACAACCCAATGTGTTTAGAATGAAGTTAATGGGCGCACAAGTTATTCCAGTTAATTCAGGTTCAGGTACGCTTAAGGATGCAGTTAATGAAGCGATGCGTGATTGGGCTTCTACATATGAAGAAAGTCACTATTTACTTGGCACAGCTGCAGGCCCTCATCCATTCCCGACGATAGTACGCGATTTTCAAAAAATGATAGGTGAAGAATCCAAGCAGCAAATTTTGAAAGCTGAAGGCAAACTTCCAGACATCGTAATGGCATGTGTTGGAGGCGGCTCTAACGCTATTGGTATGTTTAATGACTTCATTCCAGAAGACGGTGTTCAACTTATCGGCGTAGAGCCTGGTGGTAAAGGTTTAGATAGCGGTTTACACGGAGCTGCATTGGCAGTAATTGACAAGGGTATCGACTCCACCGGTATACTACACGGTGCATATACCCACATAATGCAGGACAAAGATGGGCAAATTGAGGAATCATACTCAATTTCTGCGGGATTAGACTACCCTGCCGTTGGTCCTCAGCATGCACATTTAAAAGCAATTAGACGAGCAGACTATGTTGCAATTAATGATGATGAAGCGTTAGAAGCATTTCAAGTGCTCGCTAAAAAAGAAGGTATTATCCCAGCTGTTGAGTCCTCTCATGCACTTGCCTATGCACTAAAATTAGCAAACGAAAATCCTAGTAAAGAACAAGTTATTTTGGTCAATCTGTCAGGGCGCGGCGATAAAGATCTTGCCCACGTTCATGCGGTATTAGCCGAACAAAACAAGGACGCTTAAAATGAGCCGATATAGTAAACTTTTTAATGAATTAAAAGCCGCAAAACAAGGAGCTTTTATTCCATTTGTAACCGTTGGTGATCCATCGCTTGAGCGAAGCCATGAAATCATTCGCCAATTAATTTTATCTGGTGCAGATGCATTAGAGTTAGGTCTGCCGTTTTCAGATCCAATTGCGGACGGGCCAACGATTCAAAAAGCCAACATTCGTGCGTTAGAACATAAAATTACAACTCAAGACTGTTTAGATATTATTAGAAAAGTTCGAGACGAGTTTCCAGACACACCAATCGGCTTGTTGCTTTATAGTAATTTAGTTATGGCGAAAGGCCTGTCTAGCTTTTATCAAAGCTGCGCTGAGGCCGGGGTTGACTCTGTTTTAGTGGCCGATGTACCTGTAAGGGAAAGCAAACCTTTTAGGTTAGCAGCAAAGAATGCCGGAATTGAAGCTGTATTTATTGTACCGCCGCACGTAACCGATGAAACATTACGGGCAATTGCTTCATATTCTCGTGGCTATACATATTTGTTGAGTCGTGCAGGCGTTACTGGCGCCGAAACAAAAGCCAATATGCCGCCAGAGGTTATGATTAATAAGCTAATCGAATACCAAGCTGCACCTCCTGTTCTAGGTTTTGGTATTTCCTCGCCTGAGCAGGTGAAAGAAGCGATTTTGTCTGGTGCAACTGGTGCAATTTCAGGCTCAGCCATTGTTAAGATAATAGAGCAAAACCTTAACAATCAAACTGAGCTATTATCATCGCTAGCAACTTTTGTAAGCAGTATGAAAAACGCAACTAATAAAGCTTAAAAGAAAATATTAGCTAATACCTATGTATTTGTGAACCTGCACTGATAGGCGCCAATTTTTATCTTTGCAGGTCTCTATTGCTAGCTTAGTTGCTGATGCCTTTTGACTAATCGGTTGTAGATATATAAGCGCGTTATCGGCTATCGGCGCTTTGGCAATTAGCTGCTCTAACTCCTCGACATGCTTCTCTCGGGCTATCGGGTGCTTAATCTCGTTAGCCCTCGCCATACAATTAGCTAACACTTCGTAACCACCGGCCATGTTAATTTTTGGAGACACAGTAACCCAAGTTAAATCAGGAACTTTCAGTTCAAAAGTGCCACTTGTTTCTATCTGTGTCGAATAACCATTATTATGTAATAAATCACATAAAGGCACTAGGTCGTACATAGCTGGCTCGCCGCCTGTAATCACTACATGTTTGGCGCGATAACCTTGCGACTGTATAAAACTGAGTAGTTGTTCTGCACTAGCATCTGCCCATTGTTCAGTTTCACTATTCTTTTCAATAACATTGTTTAATGTTATTTCCTTATCGCCGTCCACGTTCCAAGTGTGTTTTGTATCACACCACGAACAACCCACTGGACATCCCTGAAGTCGAATAAAAATCGCAGCTGTGCCAGTATATTGGCCTTCACCTTGGATTGTCTCAAAAAACTCATTTATTTTATATGTTGTCATACCCAACCTAATAAAACACCACAGGTTATTCTATAGTTTAAGAATAGTTACCTTTTGATCTGGCGCCGAATACATTAAAATCTGTTAATCGCAAAGTATAACAAAACTTGAACATAAAATGTTTGGTTCTAAATAGGATTTTTTATGACTGAAAAAGTCGTGGTCATTTACTCTGGTGGTATGGACTCATACACTGTTTTAAATAAAGCAATAAAAGATGGTTATGATGTGTATGCCCTCACCTTTAATTACGGGCAACGTCACGTTAAAGAAGTTGAATATGCGAAACGTGCGTGCGATTTATTAAAAATTAACCACAAAATTGTCGATATTAGTGCTATCAATTCTATTATAGCGGGTTCTTCGCTTACCGATGATATAGACGTTCCCGACGGTCACTATGAAGCGGATAGTATGAAACAAACGGTAGTACCAAATAGAAACATGATCTTGTTATCGCTGGCAATTGGCTACGCCGTTAGCCTTGGCGCAACAAAAGTATACTACGGCGCACATTCTGGAGACCATGCTATTTATCCTGACTGTCGGCCTGAGTTTGTAGAAAAAATGCAAGATGTATCTGCCATTGCAAACTATGAACCAGTCGATATAACGGTCCCTTACATTAATAATGACAAGATAGAGATATTAGCTGACGGGATTACAATGGGCTTAGATTATAGCTTAACTTGGACTTGTTATAATGGCCGAGAGAGAGCATGTGGGACTTGTGGCGCTTGTCAGGAACGTTTAGAAGCATTCGCTAAAAATGGAATTACTGACCCTTTAGTCTATGAAATCTGATGTATCACCGCTTAATATAGATGAATCAAGGTTAGCGTACCTTGATGCATCTATATTTGAAATAATTACTAAGCAAACATTATCTGAATTTGAATTAATAAAAACACTGCAATTAAAACCTTATGAGATTTTTTCAGAAAATGCTTTAAGCCACTCCTTGTCGCTTTTTCACACCCATTTTATTGTATTTAACTCTCTGTATCGCCTAAAACTCGAGGGAGAGAAACAAGGTAACTTTACAATACATATTAGCGCTTTAGCTATAAAACTTGTCATGTTGAAAACTGATAAAGAAGTCTCAGGATCTAAAAACAATGAAATCAATATGCCTGCAATCGGTGACGATAAACTTCAGGCGTTTTATTTAGATTGGGAAAATTTTGATATAGAGCAAAGGGACGTCGATGCTCTGTTCGATTCATTTTGGGACCGCTATAACAATCATTATCAAAATACGTTGACTGCAGCTTTATCGCTGTTCCAGTTTAGTAGCATGCCAAGTAAGAGGGAGCTAAAGACGGTCTTTAAGAAAAAGAGTCTAACATTACATCCCGACAGAGGCGGTTCGAGCGAACAGTTTAAAGCGCTTTTATCAGCCTACCAGGTGATCAACAAAGCGATGTAATGCTTATTTACTATTTTTTAACAACCAGTTATTTAATATTTTAACTTGGCCACACTTTTGGGCTGCGTAAGTCAATCTTAATGCGTTTGATAATATAGTACTGTCATCCCAGCCAGTTTGTTGCCGAATATCCTCCAAACACTGTTGAGCCGGTTCGGTCAAGTACCCTCTTACTTCTTTCTTTCCTGCTTGAGCTTTACGCTCTCTATAACGTTTTTGTTTTTCTGCGTTTGTTAACGGCATTCTATTGACCTAAAGTTAAGATATCAGTGACTATTTCACTGTTCAGAGTTGTTTAGCGTACAAGTGTAAGCTAAATTACCAGTTCTCTAAATCTTAGTGGAAATAAGTAATAACAATATGGTACAGAAAAATAGCTACGATAAAAACGATTTAATTGCATGCGGTAACGGAGAGCTATTCGGACCGGGAAATAGCCGCTTACCATCTGATAATATGTTAATGATGGATAGAATCATTTCCATTACTGATGACGGTGGTGAATACGGCAAAGGACAAATCATTGCTGAGCTTGATATAAACCCAGATTTGTGGTTTTTCGAATGTCATTTCAAAGGCGACCCTGTAATGCCTGGCTGTCTTGGACTAGATGCTATGTGGCAATTAGTTGGGTTCTTTTTAGGTTGGTCTGGTGGCCCCGGATTAGGCCGAGCTTTAGGCGTGGGTGAGGTAAAGTTCACCGGTCAAATCTTACCGACTGCAACCAAGGTTACATATAAAATAGACTTAAAACGCGTTATTAAACGAAAACTGTTTATGGGTTTAGCTGATGGTTCTGTTTCTGTTGATGGTAAAGTAATTTACGAAGCAAAAGATTTAAAAGTCGGTTTGTTTACTGACACATCGTCATTTTAAGTCCGTATATCTAATTCAATAAAAAAGCTCGTTATTTACGAGCTTTTTTGTGGCTATCATATTAACTATTTAAACAAACCATAGTTTTTGTCACCTATGGCTTCTCGATACCCTCCAAGCCACTGCGATTTAGAATCCTGAGATTGATATGGACAAGCTTCTTTAGACCGTCCAGTAATACCTGCTTTATAACCTTGCGAATGAGCTCTATCTAAGCGATCACGTTTTTGTCTTTTCATAGGCATAACCTCTATATTTTGTTTATTGTTATACGAGCACTGATTTGAATAAATACCTTTTTCTCGTCAGTGCCTATGTATATGAATAGTAAATTACAGAATTATGATCAACTGTTTATTTGCAATAAATTCGTCACAATTAAAAAAGCCCATGATATACATGGGCTTAATACATAGATTAAAGAGTTATAAAAATCGGCGTCTAATAACTACAAATACACCTAAAAGTGAAATTAACCAAATGCTATTAGCAAAACCTTTTCGCTCATAAGGTGCCGATACGTCTTCTGCACATACATCAACTGAGCCACCATCGATAGGCTCTAATAAAACAGCAACTGGGACTTCTACGGTTACGACGGCACCTGAGTCATCTTTAACGACCTCGCCTAACGCATCTCTTTGTTCCACTGTCTTTAGAGCTGTTGCTACAATTTCATTATTGTTATTTATGTCACGAGCTTCAATTATCTCATAAGTTGAGCTGCACTCAGTTAAATCGTTAATATCATTAAACTCTTTACTAATAGCATTGTAGATAAACGCATGTTTACGACGTTGATTTGCTGTTGTAACCTCGTATTCGCCTTCACCTACAACGATTCCATTATTGTTAATGGAATTACCAATTGCTTGGCTACCTTTATAAAACACGACTGGAAACTCCAGAGTATCCGAGTTTAAGTCATAAACAAAAAATGTGTCGTTAAATTGGCCGTCAAAAAACTTTTGAACCTTACCTACAACTAAGTTTTGATTGTTGATATCAACAGCATAACCAGCATCATAGCCATCACTTTCTGATAAAATATGCTTAGTTTCGCCATTAGCAAATACTAAAGGATACTTTGCTACAGCGGTCGCACTTGAAGAGTTGAAAAGTGGTGCATCACCATAACCTACGGCGATCCCAGCATCATTCACTGCCGCTGCATATGCCGTATAATTGCCAGTTTGCACCTCTGTCGGTTCAAAGGCTAAATCATATGTTGTTGTTTCTATAACCGAATTATTGGAATCAAGTTTCCAAACTACAGGACGCAATTTAAATACATTACCCTGGACGGTATAACTCCACTGACATATTTCTAGAGGTAAATTGGAGTCTTCACAGCCCGTTTCTATTTGCGTGGTAAAAGTATCTGTCACACCAATAGATTGAATACCTGATACATATCCTGTTTCTGAGATATCAAATGCGCTTGAAGCGCCACCATATGTCGTGTTTGTTGGCTCGATTGTAGAGACCTCTCCATTGGCCAGTAATACTGCTCTTTTGCCATATTCTCTAGAAAAGAGAATCGTTGGAGTAAACTCTCCTTCTGTTGTTTCTATATCAACTGTTGAATAAACATATGGCGCTGATACAGTACCAACGGCTACACCCGAATTGTTAATATTAGATAACTGCTCAGTATTACTTTTTGTATAAGTGCCAAGGCGTTCATCTATTTGATCAACTAAATTAAGCACGCCATTATCATAATTATTTCCAAAGTAGCTTGTTTTTATATCACCCACTTTTTGAAAGGCCGAATTATAGGCATAGATTGTTGAAGCAGGAGACGTTCGGGCTAACTCTGACTTTAAGCATGCTGCCGAAGAAGCATCTAACGCTTCGGCATCTAATTCTTCTTGGGACACACCACAATTTGCTCTCAAAGTGGAGTGTATTGATGACGACAAAACATCAAAGTAAAACGGAAAATTTACACTGTCCCTTGAAATACTTAATACATCACCTACATCGTTATTAGCGATACCAAAACTCTGCCTGTAATCTGGAGCAACTGATAATTCTACAACTTTATATTTAGCTGCATGAGATGCAGTACTTATAAGTAACGTTGCGACTGCAATCGCAGTTTTAGAAAATTTCACCTTGTTCAAAATAAATACTACCTATTGATTTTGTTGTTGTTCTTCTAGCTCTTCCCATCGTGCGAAGGCAATTTCCATCTTCGACTCTAATTCAGCTAATTGGTTCAATGCTTTTTGTGTTTGATCACTACTACTCTTAAAAAAGTCAGGCGAATTTACTATTAGTTGCGCCTCTTCTATCTCTTTCTCTAGAGATTCCAATAACTTTGGTAACGATTCTAACTCGCGAGCCTCTTTATATGAAAGTTTTTTCTTGTTCGAAGCTTTTACTGACTTGCTTACTATACTTGGTTGAGATTTTTTTTCAGCATCGGAATTTTTAGTTTTGTCATTTGATTCAATCCGCCCAAGGTAATCTCGATAATCTGCGTAGCCACCCACAACCTTATTGATATAACCATTTCCCTCAAATGCCCAAATAGTGGTCGCTGTATTATCAATAAACTCCCTATCATGACTCACCAATAAAACAGTACCTTGATAGTTTGCGACCAGCTCTTCTAATAATTCCAGTGTTTCCACGTCTAAGTCATTTGTTGGTTCATCAAGGATAAGAACATTTGATGGTTTAACAAAAAGCTTGGCTAATAATAATCGGTTTTTTTCGCCGCCTGATAACGCTTTTACCGGTGTTCGTGAACGAGCTGGTGGGAATAAGAAGTCTTGTAAATAACCAAGCACATGACGCGATGAACCGTTAAAGTCAATTTCTTGCTTACCGTCAGCTACGTTGTCTTGAACTGTTTTTTCCATATCAAGCGCTAAACGGTGTTGATCAAAGTAGGCAACATTTAAGTTTTCGCCAATATGTATAATTCCTTGTTCTGGCGCTATGTCTCCTAACAAAAGCTTGATTAAAGTAGATTTACCAACTCCGTTAGGACCAACTAACGCTACACGGTCTCCTCGCATTACTAAACAAGAGAAGTCATTAATTAATGTTTTGCCCGGAATAGAGTAACTGATGTCTTTCGCTTCAAATACTTTTTTAGCGCTCTTTTCACCTTGTTGTATCGACATATTTGCAGTTGTTGGGGCTTCGATACGCCCTTTTCTTTGCACCCTCAAATCTTTAAGTGCTCGTACTCGGCCTTCATTTCTAGTTCTACGTGCTTTTATACCTTGGCGAATCCAAACTTCTTCTTGGGCAAGTTTTTTGTCAAACAAAGCATTTTGCTGCTCTTCAACTTCCAATAATCGTTGCTTTTCTTCCAAATAATAATCGTATGTTCCGACGATGCTAGTCGCATTACCTCGGTCTAAGTCAATGATCCTAGTGGCCATAGCTCGTATAAATGCCCTGTCATGAGAAATAAATACGATTGCCCCTTTAAATTCCTTTAGAAAGCTTTCCAACCAAGCAATGGCATCTATGTCCAAATGGTTTGTAGGCTCATCTAAAAGTAAAATATTTGGTTGCTTAACTAACGCTCTAGCAAGTGCCAGTTTTCGTAACCAGCCACCTGACAATTTATTAATATCTTGTTCTGGTGACAAACCTAACGTCGTTAAAGTTTGAGATATCCTTAGGTCTAACGTCCAACCTTCGTGCAAATCAATTTCTTGTTGAATTTTTTCCATTCTCGACATTAATGATTCATCTTCCGCAACTTTCATTGCGACATCATTAAACTCATTCATCAAGTCTTTAACGTGTTGTAACCCTGCACTAACAAATTCTAAAACTGTACCGTGTTGGCCTCTTGGCGGATCCTGCTCTAGTCTAGCTACCGTTGCATCATTAACAAATTGAATCCGTCCATCGTCTAGCGATTGATCACCACTGATAACTTTTAGTAATGACGACTTACCTGCACCATTGCGACCGACGATACAAACACGTTCACCTGCATTAATTTGAAAATCGACATGATTTAATATCGGATGACTACCAAAAGCTAATTGGGCGTTACTCAGTCTAACTAATTCCATAATACTCTTTATATTGGGTTATCTGTGATGCATCAAACGGCCAGAACAAAGCTTGTTCTGCTCCTTGAGCAATTAAAACGGGAATCTTATCACCATACTGTGCGACTAGTTGGTCATCGTCTATTATATCCACTAGTTCAAATTCTATATGACGATCATTTAATATATGTGCGGCGGTATCACATAAATGGCAACCCGCCGTTGATAAAAGATATAAACTAGCCATTATCTTTAAGTGTTAACTTCCAGCAGTGATGTATGTTCTGGTTTCGCTTAAAATCTTCTGGCAAGGTTTTCTCTTTGATGTCCTGTATATCAAAACCTAGTGCCTCAATAGCTTCTTGTTCCAATTTAAACTTTCTTAAATTGTTTGAGAATAATACTGCGCCACCAGGTGTCAATCGTTCTTTTACTAGCTCTAAAATCTCAACGTGATCACGCTGCACATCCCAAGTTCGATCCATTTTTTTTGAATTTGAAAAGGAAGGAGGATCAAGGAACACAAGATCAAATTTATCTCGCGATTTTGCTAACCAATCTAGGCAGTCCGCTCTATGAAAATAGTGGCCTTTTTCAGAGATTTTGTTTAACGCAAAATTATCCTTTGCCCAATCTAAATATGTATTGGACATGTCAACACTAGTAACTCGTTTAGCTCCGTTAAGTGCAGCATGCACAGATACGCTGCCTGTATAACAGAACAAATTCAACACACTTTTGCCACTACACCAGCTTGCAAACTCTTGACGAGTAGAGCGATGATCAAGAAACAGGCCCGTATCTAAGTAGTCGTGAATATTGACATAAAATTGAGCATTAAACTCATTTACTGCGAAGCGATGAAACTTACTATCTTCTTTTTCATACTGCTTTTTACCTTTTTGTGCTTTTCGCACTTTAATGGAAAAGTTTTCAGCATTTAAGTCGAACTTCTGTTGAAGGATACTCAATATATCGAGTAAACGAATTTCCGCTACGCTTTCTTTAACGGTTTTAGGTGCCTGATACTCATACACTACTACTCGACCGTCATAGTAATCAACGGCGACGTTATATTCAGGAATGTCAGCATCGTAGACTCTGTAACTAGTGATGCCCTCTTTATTCGCCCACTTTTTAAGTCTTTTTAAGTTTTTGTCTACGCGTTTTGAGAACGCTTGGCCATCTTTTGACAAGTAATACTCGCCGCTTAATGCACTTTCTGACAGCTCACATTGTTGCGGCGTTAACTCATAGTTTGCGAGTACAGTTTCAATTTGACCATTTTTTAATTTAAATTCTCGGCTTTTTTGCAGTCGCAGTAATTTAAGAAGTAATGTCTGTCCTGTTAATAGTGAAACATGCCAATTTTCGTAATTCTTTTTGAGGTTAAGACCCAAACGCTTAAATAACGATAACAACTCTATTGCATCGCCAATCCGTTCGCCATAAGGGGGATTCGATACAACCCAGCCTGGTTTGATCTTTTTACTTACTGTTGCATTCGCTGCATCTTGCTGATTTATGCTTATAACTTCTTCTAAGCCAGCTTGTTGTATATTTGATTCAGCTTTACCAATTACATAGTTTGATATTTCGAAGCCGATAAATTGAGTCGATGCAGATACCTCTGCATCAATCGCTTCTTGGCGTATCGCATTATATTTAGTTACAGAGAATTCAGGGTGTTTTACAAATGGGAACGTTCGCTTGTTTAAGCCTGGCGCTCTTTTGATGTGCATCATAGCGGCTTCAATTAACAGCGTTGCAGACCCAGCAAAAAGGTCAACAAACGGACTATTCTGATCCCATCCACTTCGTTTTATGATTGCTGCAGCGAGATGCTCTTTTAACGGTGCGGCGCCTTGTTCAACTCGATAACCGCGCTGGTGTAATGAAGAACCAGAAAAATCGACAAACACATTACAACGTCCCTTAAATAATCGAGCGTGTATTTTAAGATCCGGATCAGACTTATCCACGTCAGGGCGTTTGCCTGTTTCTTCTCTAATATTATCGACAATTGCGTCTTTAACGATTAACGCACCAAATTGGCTATTTCTTATACTTTTATCGGTTCCAACGAACTCCACTGAGAAACTGTTCGTTTTTATAAAGTAAGGGTGCCAATCAAAGCCAATAACACCGTCATATATTTTTTCTTTGGTGTTGCCACTGATATCGATAACGTGTTTCATTACACGTGTCGCTAATCGTGACCAAAAACAGATTTTAATTGCTGTTTCAAAAGTGGCGGAAAACTGAACAGACTGAAGTCTTGGGCTCACATCAGTGGCACCTAACTCTATTAATTCGTCGGCTAAAAGCGGTTCTATTCCCGCAGATGTTAAGGCTATAAAATTTGGCATAATCACTAAACTTAGAAAATTTGCAGACATTATAGCAAATTTATTCAAAAGACCTATTTATTACAGTTTTTTTAATTCAGGTATTGCAATTAAATTTTAAGTCGTTAGTATACGCACCTCGCTGAAGCACAGGGTGCAGATGCAACGTCTTGGTAAACGAAAGACGCTAAATAAAACGTTAGTCTACTGGCGCGGGATGGAGCAGCCTGGTAGCTCGTCGGGCTCATAACCCGAAGGTCGTCGGTTCAAATCCGGCTCCCGCAACCAATTTAGTTTGGAAGCCATTCGTCCTGAACAGACGAATTTAATATAAACGTTCAGTCTACTGGCGCGGGATGGAGCAGCCTGGTAGCTCGTCGGGCTCATAACCCGAAGGTCGTCGGTTCAAATCCGGCTCCCGCAACCAATTTAGTTTGGAAGCCATTCGTCCTGAACAGACGAATTTAATATAAACGTTCAGTCTACTGACGCGGGATGGAGCAGTCTGGTAGCTCGTCGGGCTCATAACCCGAAGGTCGTCGGTTCAAATCCGGCTCCCGCAACCATTAATTTTTTAATGGTCATAAGTATTATAAAATCTTTTAATACTTCAAACTCGCAACGTATGTCTCTATTTCTATCTTAACTTCAGGCCAATGTGCCAAAATATGCTCTTTCTTTACTTTTCCATTCCCTTCGGACTTTTCAAACTCTTCGCATATTGTCGCCATAAAACGAGCACCTACCATTTTAGACATGGTTTTGACGCTATGTGCATGTCTAACAGAGGTTTCTGTATCTGCAGATCTAAGCTCATTAATATAAACCTGAGCTTCACTGCAGTAGGACTCAAGTGCATCGATTAGCATAACTTCAGGTAAGCCTTCAAAGTTCATTATTAAGTCGTCAACACAAAATGTTTTTTTCATAGACGGTTACTTCTTTTTTTGGATAATTGGTTTAGTTAATATACCCATCCATGCGGTCCTCAAACTCTTACTAAAAAATGTCTTATTTTCCGGTGATATCCTTGGCGTGGAATACTTTTGGAAAGGCAGTTCTTCTATCAATTTTATTCTTTCCGCAAATGACTTCCATATCGGCAGTTTTGGATTGGCTGCTTTTATCGGCCTAATTGCAAAGTTCAAGTCGTCCATACACATTGATATTTTTTGTATATCTTCTTTTGCGGTCGGATAAACATCTTTTTCTGTTCTATAAAAATGAAAATGGTTAAGCTGAAAACAAAGATCTTTTAGGCGCCTGTCAATCTGATGAAAACCCGTAGTGGCATCGCTTGGCCATTTGATAAATTGATTTACGCTATCTTCCTTTGTTGTTTCCGCTCTAACGCGTTTTGCTGCAATGTTTTCTTGAGTTGCATTCACAACTGAAGTCGATGGCTTATTCACTTTAGGTGGTGCGTCAGCGAGGAGTTTTTTATCTATTTCACAATAGTACTCTGGCGCATTAATTTTCTTTTGCGAATTTAAGTGATTCTCAACTCTTTTTCTTAATTCGATAGCAATTATTGGTTTAGCAACGATGTCACTTACCTGAAAAAGCAAACACTCTTTTACAGCTTGTTTATATGTATTTCCAGAAAAAATCAGAATAGGAATATCATGCTCTCCTTTACACTCCCCTTTTCTAATTTTTTTCACTATGTCTAAACCAGAACCATCAGGAAGATTTAAGTCTATTATGGCAAGGTCAATGGCATAGCGTTGTAATATCGTATCAGCGGTGGTTACACGAGAAGCGGTGTGGCATTCAACATTAGGAATCACTCTTAGAGTTTCATTTAAAAATTGGCACATTAAATTAACGTCATCAACTAACAATATATGTTTAGTTTTACTGTGACTCTTGACCTTATCTACCACCATGTTGGACGGCGCTCCTTTGTTATAACGATAATTTTACTAAGTTTTAATTGCTCATTACGCTATTTATAGTCCATAAAATAAATAATTACCTATACTGACTGTAGAAGTTTCCTATTTATAAATAGCATTTGAACTAGAGAATTAATGTCAATATCAACTTTTATTAATAATTCGATTCCATTTGTGGCTGGTTTTTCCTTTGCCCTACTTCTTTTTTATATCCGAAAAATAAGAATGGCTAAAGATTCTGCGTTAAGTAATAGCAATACTTTTTCTGACGAAGCGTTAGTAAAAATAGATAGTACTAAAGCGACTTGTGAGGTTAATAAACACGCTCAGCAATATTTAGGTGTGACCAACCACATATCTGTTGATGAGTTTGTTTCTTTATTCAAAAAGGAGTATTCGGAAGATCTATACACTTTTTTGAATATTCATAACTCAAATATCGAGCAAAAAGAGAATGTTGATAATAAAAACAAAACGATGATGCTAGTTTTGAATAACATAGCTTCTAAACACACTTTGTTATACTTCAAAGGCTCAGTTAACGACTCATGTTACTTCTCAATCCTACCGACTAATTTTACCAATCAAAGCATGGCGACAAGTCATAAACACAATTCCAAGTTTTTGATGTTAGCCAACTCACTGCCTACTTATTTAGTTATTATCGATAGCAATGGACAGGTTCAATTCACCAATTCAAGTTTCAACAATTTTATTGGTAGTCGTTTAGAGCGTTTCAAACATAATTGGTTAGAGTTCGTAATAAAGGAAGAGCGAAGTTACATTGCAAAACAATGGCAAAGTGCCCTAACGACAAAGCAACCTAAAGTACTAAATTACAGATACATAGATGAAAGCGGCATTACGCAACACATTGAAACTCATTTAAATCCTATTAAAGATGAACAGTCGGGTGAATTGGTTTGGTATGCCTCATCAATAAACAACTCAAAAATGGTATCGCTTAAGGATGAAATAGAACAACTTGCGGCCAAGCGCGAAGGTATCTTACAAAATATGGAAGATGGTTTTATCAGTGTTACCAGGGAGCTAATAATCGATTATGTTAATTTTAGAGCTGAGATCATGTTTCAGCTTCCACAACAGCCCGTAGGTGTTGCACTTGAAAAAGCATCTTCACTATTTACCAATAAAGAAGTTACGGGCTACATAAACAAAACCTTGGATTTAATGCAAAGTTCAAGTTTTGAGTTTTCTTATAAACACTCTGAGTACTATATTCGCATCTATCCAACGGCGACTGGTTTAAGTTTTTATATTCAGGATATTACCGCTGAAAAAGCATCTCGTAATGAACTTAAGTTATTAAGAACAGCGATAGATAAAGCTAATGATGTGGTATTAATTACGACGTCGGAATTAGCCTCGCCGGGCCCTACCGTAGTATACGCAAATGAGGCGTTTGAGCGAGTTACTGGGTATAAACGCTCTGAGATAATCGGTAACAACCCTCGAATTTTACAAGGTGAAAAGACTGAAAGACTGCACCTAGACGAATTGAAAAACGCGCTGAGCAAATCAGAACCTATTCGAGTGCTTCTAACTAACTACACAAAGAACGGCCAAGAATATTTTAATGAAGTTGATATATCTCCTATCATTAACAAAAAAGGTGAAACTACCCATTTTGTTGCGATAGAACGTGATATTAGTAAACAGAAGCAACAAGAAGACCTAGCGTTTCGAGCACATAAAATGGACTCAATCGGCTTAGTCACTGGCGGTGTTGCTCATGACTTTAATAATTTACTAACTATCATACTTGGGAACTGTGAAATCTTATCGCAACAACTTAGTAATGCCGAAAACAAAGCTCATCATGAACACTTACAAGCGATTACTGACGCAACTAATCAAGGTGTGTCTCTTACTAGAAGCTTACTTGCGTTTTCTAAACGGCAACCGTTTAATAAAAACATAGTTGAGTTAGACAATGTTCTTAAGTCAGTCATCCCTTTGATAAAGACAGCTTTAGGTGCGCAGTTTGAATTTGAGCTAAATGACCACTGTCTTAGTCGAAAATTAGCCGGTGATCTCGCGCAGCTCGAGAGCATGTTTCTTAACATGGCGATTAATGCTAGAGATGCCATGAGTGGTAGTGGTAACTTTACAATCAATATAGAAGACAGGTCTGTGTTGGAAAATGATCGCCTAAGCCAGTTCCTCGAACAAGGAGACTATGTACTTATTCAGTTTAGTGATACTGGTTCAGGCATACCAACAGAGGTTATTGATAAAATTTTTGATCCGTTTTTTAGTACCAAGGCTTTGACTAAGGGCACGGGTTTAGGTTTAAGTATGATTTATACCTATGTTGACCAATGTGGTGGTCATATCTTTGTCGACTCAAAATTAGGTGAAGGTACTACTTTTAATGTCTATCTTCCTTCAGGTTCAACAGCTACTCAAGTAACAGATAAAACAAAAGTTGCCGTTAATCAAAAAGACGTTACAACAAATTATGCAGGAAAAACTGTACTAATAACCGAAGACACTCTTATGGTAGCAAAAGTAGCTACCTATATTTTTAATGAGCTTGGGTTTACCGTATTACTTGCCAATGATGGAGTGGAAGCGCTCGAAATTTATGAGAAAAACCCAGAAATAAGTCTGTTGTTCACCGATATTATTCTACCTAATGGTGTTGATGGAAAGGAATTAGCCTCCAAAATTAGAAGTAAAGCTCCCACAATGCCTGTAATTTATACCTCAGGTTTTACTGACGGAAAACTATCAAGAGAAGATTACCTCCAATTTAATACTCAGTTTTTACAGAAGCCCTATACCAAAAACGACTTATTATTAACCATTAACAATATTTCCTTTGATTGAGCTATTTATCCGAGCACAATCGTAACTCATCGCAATTTACGATTTTCATTTGGTAATTCAGTTAGAATTATTTGCTATATGCTATAAGGCTCTTGCCCTTAAATAACGAATATAATAAATAGAGGCAATAATGAACAAAGGATTTACCCAAAGGTTAGCTGTATTCCTTTTATGTGCACCTTCCGTAGTACTTGCTAATGCGTCAAAAAATATCGCTACGCCGCATATTAACGACGTCTACACACCGACAGAGATACCGCGCATAACATCGAAAATTGTAGTTGACGGTAAAATTGACGAGTCATCTTGGGGTAAAGCAAGAAGATTTTTGGTCAACAACGTTACCTTTCCCCATGAAAACGTTCTGGCGCCAGTGCAAACAGAAGCTTTTATGATGGAAGATGGCGACACTCTTTATGTCGCGTTTAAAGCATATGATCCAGAGCCGACTAAAATACGGGCATTTTTGAGGGACAGAGATAAAAACTGGAACGATGACTTAGTTGGTTTAAAAATTGACAGTTTCAACGATGACACTTTAGCCTATCAATTCTTTATTAATCCATTGGGGACACAGACTGACTCAATCGAAAATGCCCTCACGGGCAGAGAAAGTTCAGCCTGGAATGGAATCTGGGATTCTGCTGGTCAAATTACAGATTTTGGTTATACCGTAGAAATTGCCATACCTTTGCGCATTTTAAACTTTAACGACAGGTTAGACATTCAACAATGGGGTTATGAGTTGGTACGCTTTTATCCAAGGGATGAACGCTTACGAATATCTAACGCAAAAATGGATCAAGGCAACGAGTGTTGGGTGTGCCAAATGCCTACCATCGAGGGTTTTAAAGGTGCGAAACAAGGTAAAAATTTAACTCTTGTACCGACACTTGTTAGTGGCACAACAGAAACTCGTGACATTAGTACTAATGGTAATACAGTGGTTCTTGGTGAATGGGAAAGTGAGTCAAATACCGATGTTGGTTTAGATTTGAAATGGGGTATTACACCGGATGTAACTTTAAATGCTACTTTAAATCCCGACTTTTCTCAGGTTGAAGCTGATTCAGGTCAATTGAATGTTAACAATACTTTTGCTCTATTTACTCCAGAACGCCGCTCTTTCTTTTTAGCGAATGAAGACTACTTTAGTACGCCTATTAACCTCGTATATACACGAAATATTCAAGACCCAGATTACGGCGGTAAAATTACAGGTAAGGTAGATGACCACTCATTTGGGGCCTTTGTTGCTGATGATAAAACAGCTCTATTTCTGTTACCTGGAAACCTAGGTTCAAATGTTTTTGAGGTTGAAGAAAAAACGACAAACGGAGCATTTCGTTACAACTATACCGTTAACGATGATTTGAATGTCGGTGCAACGACAACACTAAGAAAAAATGATTCGTATCACAATTACCTAACTAGCGTTGATACGCGCTATCAGCCAAATCAAAACAATCGACTAAATGTACAATTATTATCCTCTGATACATATCTCAGTCAAAACTATGTCGACGAAATTAAAAATTCTGGCGATTATAGTTCAGAGCAGTCTTTAAGAGCTGAACAAATTAATGGTAGCGATATTGCTTATAGAGTTCACTATAATCACATGAACCGTGATTGGTTTTTTAATGCGACTCATATGAATATTGGCGAAAACTTTCGAGCGGACCTTGCATTTTTTAATAATACTGATCACCAAAAGACTGTACTAGGCGGCGGTAGAATATGGCGTGGTAACGATGATAACTGGTGGACTCGCATGCAATTAGCTGGCGACGTCGACTGGACTTACAACCAAAATGGCGAAAAGATTGAACAAGAAGCTGAGCTGTATTTAAACGTCAACGGTCCTAAACAGTCTTTTTTCCGTCATGGTTTTTCGACAAGAACTAAGGTTGGTAACAGAATTGATGAGTCTTCTCTTCAAATTGAAGGCAACACAGAAGAGTTTGATGAATATGAGTTTACTTCATGGCTAGAGTTTAAACCTAACTCACATATATGGGTCGGCAACTTTTTTAAGCTTGGCAAAGGCATTGATTATAGCAACTCTAGACTGAGCGATGTGATGGTATGGGAGCCAAAAGTTACTTGGCATCTAAATAAACACATGGAGACACGTTTGGCCTTTACATTCTCTAATATGCACTACAATAGCAAAGAAATTTACACAGCTAATCTTATAGACTTCAGGCTGAGCTACCAATTTTCAATCCGCAGCTTTTTGCGATTATCGATTGTCGGTTATGATATTAATCGTCAGCTAGAAAACTATGACCCTTTGGTTCAAGAAGAACTTAGGGATGATTTCAACTCTCAGTTTAAGAGTGTATCAACACAATTACTTTTTTCTTATAAAGTAAACCCACAAACACTCTTCTTTGTTGGCTATTCTGATGGTGGTTATCAAGACGACGACTTAACTCGTTTAACTAAAGACACACGCAGTGTGTTCTTAAAAATGAGTTATGCGTGGATGATGTAAGTTACGTTTAACGATCATATCCCGCTCTACTTTATATCTCTAAATTGTGACTTAAAGTAGCTCGGGGTTATGTTTTCTTATTCGCTAGGTGCCGTTTCACTAACCCCAACGTGATGTTGATTTTCTTCGACAAACGTCAATATCGATTCGTGACTAGAAAAGTCAAAAAGATTACGAAACCCTGCCCATTCAATTAAAACGAGTAAGCTAATTGTAATGTAGTTCCAGTCTTGCAATTTTCCGTCTCTAATCTTTTTATTAAAATAGTGGAAGGTAGAGGCACACCGTTCGCGTTGGATATTAAAATAAAGTTTATCATCACTAGTATCAACGCCTGACCGTGTCAGTATCATCATATTCACCAGTGAGTCATTACAACTATTAATTAACGCCAAATCATTTTTCTGAGACCAATCAAGTGCCGGAATATCTAAAAGTTCAGATATGTACTCGTAGGCTAAATTTGAATCTAACAAAATAGGAAGGTTTGGGTTCGAAACATCTTCGAACATCGGTATTTTTAATGTTGGATTAATTTCCTTTAGCGCTTCACGCGACTCACCAAATATATTTATCGCTTCAAATTCGTATTGAGTTTGTGCTAATAAAATCCTTAGGCGTCGGACGTATGGAGAAGTAATTGAACCATATAGTTTCATAGATTTACCTTATAATCCTTATTTTCTAAAATTAGGTGCATATATCTACCAATGTCTGTGTACGGCGGTTGGCGACTATACGTTAGTTCCATTTCAATAATATTTGCTGTATCGCTCTGCCATTTTTCCAAATCTCTAATATAGTCATGAAAAACGCGAACACCAGACTTTATTGTAATGCACAAGCCCTCCTCTTCAATCCAATTTAAAACTTGGTCTGGATGTAAGGATGACTGAGGGTTAAGTTTCACGACCTTCTTAGCCTTCATACCCGCTTTAATATAATCAAAGTTAGCATAGATTAAATTGCTGAGCGTTTGGCCTACATGGTTGTAAAACATAAAGGAGATGGCACCGCTTTTTGTGCACATATCTTTTAGCACTGAAAACGCACTACGTGGGTCACTTAACCACTCAAAAACAGCGTGACAAAGCACTAGGTCAAAATGGCCATTTAGCTGTTCTCGTAAGTTTTTTAAATCAAGCTCATAAAACTCAATATTAGTCAGTTGTTTATCTTTTGCGGCTAACCTTCCAACATTAAGCATTTCCGTTGATATATCAGTAACCGTTACCTCATGGCCAAGCTCTGCCAGTTGCAACGCAATTTGACCTTGTCCGCCACCAACATCTAAGATTTTTAATGGACCTTTTAAATCTAAATACTCTTTCAGATCACGCATAAGGACAGCTTCACGCACCAATCCTTTGCTCGTTCCATAAATGTTTTTTTTAAACGTTGTGTTTCTATTGTTAAAATTCTGATCTGAACTATTCATATTAGACCGGATTGTGGATATCTATAAATTGCACCTCTAGCGAAAACTTTTCACTTAAATACTCGCCAACATTAGCGACACCGTACCGTTCGGTAGCGTGATGACCCGCTGCAAAAAAGTCTATTCCCTGTTCTCTTGAGCTATGAATAGTTTGTTCAGAAGCTTCACCCGTTAAAAACGCATCAAACCCATGTTCAGCTGCAATGTCGATATAATTCTGGCCACCGCCCGTACACCACGCGATAGTTGATATATCTGTATTTCGTGCAGTATTCACAAGAGGTTCTCTAAGTAAGGACAACTTAATAAGTTTAGCAAACTTATCGGCGGCCATTGGATTAGCCAACTTACCTTGCATTAATATGCCGTTCGGTTTTACTCCGGCTACGGGGCTAATATCAATAATATCGAGCTTGTTCGCTAGTTGCGCGTTATTACCAAGTGTGGGATGAATATCTATCGGCAAATGATATGCTATCAAACTAATATCATGTTTAAGTAGCTTTGCGATTCGGTTTTTTTTCATTCCTTTTATTACTTGTGATTCGCCTTTCCAGAAGTAACCGTGGTGGACTAATATTGCGTCAGCCTTATGTTCTATAGCAGCATCTATTAACGCTTCCGAAGCCGTTACACCTGTAATTAATTTAGTTACTTGATCTCTACCCTCAACTTGTAGGCCATTCGGACAATAATCATTGATGTTTTTAACATCTAATAGTTCGTCTAAATGATTAATCAATTCAGAAAGTGTTACGGACATAAAATTATTCCTCTAAAACATGAAGTTATTATTCTACTAATATTTTTATAAAAAGCGCAGTAAAGGATAAATATAGTGGTATTTTTTATCTATAACCGGCTAATTTCGCTAGAAAGTTGAATTTTCAGTTGAAAGTTTGTATAAATAAAGCTCATCTTTTTTTTAAAAAATATTTAGGTAATTACAATGAGTAAACTAGACAAAGATCAAGTCTTGTCTGACTTCACTGCGGCTTATTTAGCAAAAAATGGAAAAGAGCCTTCAGTAGAAGCAAAAGGTGGTTGGTATAGCGTCGATGGTGGTAAAAACGTACGTTTAGCAGCTATCGAAGAGATGACAAAAGAGTTGTCTGGAACAGCGCCTGCGTCTAAAGAAGCTGCGCCAGCTAAAGAGAAGAAAACTACTGCTAAAAAAGCGGTTAAAGCTGACAAAAAAGCACCTGTAGTTAAATCTTCTGGCTATACAGTTGTTAAGAAAGGCGATGGTTATAACCCTGCTAATTTCTGGTTAGATTATTTATCGACTTTAGGCACTGACAGCCGCACTCCACAGGGTTTTTATTAATTTATATTCTTCAAAACCTATACAAACAAAAACCAGCTTATAGCTGGTTTTTTTATTTGTAATAATTTCACTACTTAGCTTGCTTAACTAGTTCGGCAGTGCCAACTTCAACTCTTGCTTTAAGCTTTTGCCCAGGCCTAAATGTTACAACTCTACGGGCGGAGATAGGAATATCTTCACCCGTTTTAGGATTTCTACCTGGTCTTGACTTTTTCTCGCGTAATTCGAAGTTTCCAAAGCCAGAAAGCTTTACTTGTTGGCCACTTTCTAGAGTTTCTCTAATTTTCTCAAAAAAATCTTCGACCAACCCTTTTGAGTCAGCCTTATTAAGACCAACTTTTTCAAACAAATGTTCTGCTATTTCTGCTTTGGTTAATGCCATAGTTCTATTGCCTTAGCGTCGCGTCAAATTTATCAGTTAACATATTCACTACTTGTTCAATTTTAGTACTAATATCCTGTTCTTCCAATGTTTTTTCAACATCTTGTAGTACTAACGAGATGGCTAAACTCTTATTACCATCTTCTATACCTTCTCCACGGTACACATCGAATAAGTTTAGGTCAACCAATTGATTTCCGCCAATATTTTTAATTTCTTTTAATATTTGATCGGCATTTATTGATTCTTTTACCACAACCGCAATATCTCTGCGATTCGATGGGTATTTAGAAACCGGCTTGGCTGACGGTAAATTTCTATTTTCGATCTCTGACAAGATTAGTTCAAAAACAAAAGTTTTACCGTTTAATCCAATAGTTTTTTCTGCTTGTGGATGAACTGCACCGACATATCCTATGATTTTACCGTTGCGAACTATCTGAGCTGACTGACCAGGATGTAAAGCCGCACTATTTCTATCATCTTTAGGCATAGGTATAAATTCTACACCTTGTAAATCTGCTGTTTTTGCCAGAAGCGCTTCAACGTCGCCTTTTATGTCGTAAAAGTCTACGGCTCTTGGGTTGCCGTCCCAGTATTCACTGTGTTGAGTACCTGTTATAACACCAGCCAACATAGCTTCTTGACGAATATTCATTTCTGCCGTGCTATCTGGTAAAAACCTTAAGCCTGTTTCAAATAAACGTACACGGCTTTGCTGACGTTTCTGATTATTTACGACTGCAGGTAGTAACCCAGCCCAAAGACTTAATCTCATAACAGACATATCTGCTGAGATTGGGTGCGGTAATACTAATCCATCGACACCAGGGTATAATGCGTTTTGTACTTTAGGATCAACAAAACTATAAGTAATAGCCTCTTGATAACCTAAATCTACTAAAGTCGAAGAAAAGGTAGTTTTGGAAACTAACCGTTCTGGATGGCTAGGCATTTTTAATGACGCTACTGGCGCAATATTTGGAATATTATTATATCCATATACTCTTGCCACTTCTTCAATCAAATCTTCTTCAATATTAATATCAAATCTAAAACTAGGTGAAATAGCTGACCAAGTCCCATTTTCAAAAGTAACATCTAAACCTAATCGGCTTAATATCGTAGTCACTTCATCATCACTGATAACATGACCTAACACCCTATCAAGTCGTTCACGACGTAAAGATACTACAGGCTCTTTAGGCAGCTCCTCATTGTTCACCGCTTCAACTATTGGGCCTGCTTGACCACCGGCAATTTCTAACAATAATTGCGTTGCTCTTTCCATTGCCGTGCGTTGAAGTTTAAAATCTACACCACGCTCATAGCGATGAGATGCATCAGTATGTAAACCATAACGACGTGCTGCACCTGCCATAGTAACCGGTGAAAAGAATGCGCTCTCTAAAAACACATCTTTAGTTTCTTTCGTTACCCCTGATTCTAAACCACCAAATACGCCAGCAATCGCTAACGGTTTATTATGATCAGCTATAACCAAAGTTTTATCGTCTAACTTAACTTCAGATTCATCTAGCAAAACAAGTGTTTCGTCTTTATTAGCTAAGCGTACTTTAATGCCACCTTCAATCTTTGATAAATCAAACGCATGCATTGGGTGACCAAGCTCTAACAACACAAAATTGGTAATATCAACAACAGGATCTATAGAACGAATACCACTTCGGCGAAGCTTTTCAGTCATCCACAGTGGCGTGGTTGCATTAACGTTAATGCCTTTTACTACACGACCTAAATAACGCGGGCAAGCGGTTGGCGCTTCTAGTTCAATTGATACTTTATCGTCGATTGCAATTGCTACGTCTTCAACGTTTAACGCTTTTACATCTTCGTTATTAAGTACACCAACTTCCCTAGCAACACCAAGTATGCCTAAGCAGTCGCTACGGTTCGGCGTTAAATCTATCTCAATGATTTGATCATTTAAGTCTAGGTAATCTCTTACGTCAGTACCTAAAGGAGCGTCTTGAGGTAACTCTAAAATACCATCCGAGTCGTCAGCCATGCCAAGTTCTGACCAAGAACACAACATACCAAATGACGGTTGTCCACGGAGCTTAGCTTTTTTAATTTTAAAATCGCCTGGTAAAACTGCGCCTACCATAGCAACAGCTACTTTTAAACCTAATCGACAGTTTTTTGCACCGCATACTATGTCGATTAACTCGCCATCTCCTGCCGGTCCAACATTTATTTTAGTAACTTGTAACTTGTCTGCCTCTGGATGTTTTCCACACTCAACAACCTCACCAACAACTACACCAGTAAAATCTGCTGCTGCCGGTTCTACGCCATCAACTTCCAAGCCAGCCATTGATAACTGTTCGCTTAAAGCATCCGTTGTAATTGCCGGATTCACCCATTCTCTTAACCACTTTTCACTAAATTTCATTGGATGAACTCCTATTTAAACTGCTTTAAGAAACGAAGATCGTTTTCGAAGAAAGAACGTAAATCATTTACGCCATATCGCAACATGGTTAATCGCTCAACACCCATACCAAATGCAAAACCAGTATATTCTTCCGGGTCTATACCTACAGAACGTAAAACGTTCGGGTGAACCATGCCACAACCTAAGACTTCTAACCATTTACCATTTTTTCCCATAACATCTACTTCAGCCGAAGGTTCTGTGAATGGAAAATAAGAAGGACGGAAGCGAATTTGTAAATCTTCTTCAAAAAACTGATGTAAGAAGTCATGCAGTATGCCCTTAAGCTCAGCAAAACTTACGTTCTTATCAACCATTAAACCTTCAACTTGGTGAAACATTGGCGTATGTGTTTGGTCGTAATCATTACGATAGACTCGTCCCGGAGAAATTATTCTCAGCGGTGGTTTTTCTGTTTCCATAGTACGGATTTGAACGCCTGATGTTTGAGTTCGTAGAACCGTATCAGCAGTAAAGTAGAAGGTATCATGATCAGCACGAGCAGGATGATGCTCTGGAATATTTAGCGCATCAAAGTTATGAAAGCCATCTTCTACCTCTGGACCTTGTTTAACTTCAAAACCTAAGTCACCAAAAAATTGTTGAATTCGTTCTATTGTTCTATTTACTGGATGAATATTTCCAGGCTCAATACCACGACCAGCTTTAGTTACGTCAATTGTTTCTGCTGCTAGCTTTGCATTTAGTGCTTCGGCTTGCAGTGCTTCTCTGCGGACTGTTAATGCCTTTTGAACATCGCCTTTTGCAACATTGATAGCCTGACCAGCTTCTTTACGCTGTTCATGGTCCATTTTACCTAGGCTTTTAAGTAGCTCGGTAATTTTGCCTTTTTTACCTAGAAATTCTACGCGAACTTCTTCTAACGTTGCAATGTCGCTAGCGTTGTTGATGGCTTCTTTTGCTAAGCCAACTATTTCTTCTAAATTCATGGAACACTCTTTTCGGTCAATGACGTTCTGGTGAGATATGGATTACTATTTTCAGCCGTAAATACTAACGTAAATCAATTCAAGATTTTAGTTCTATTTGGCTAATTTTGGGGGATTTTCTTAAATATTTTGCGCTAAGGATTGCTTGTCACACTCTTGCGCTCAAAATTTAGACATTTTTACTATTATTCGAGCAATTATGCTTTAAATTCCTAGTACGTCTTTTACAAATGGCACTGTTACTACTCGTTTTCTAGCTATGCTTTGTTTGGCCATTGTATCAAGAGCCTGCATCAAAAATATCATATTTCTCGGTAGCCGGTTGATCATGAATTTAGCAACCTCTTCGGTCACCTCAAACTCCATCAAGTGCGCATGTTGTATAAGTGCTTCTATTTTTAATGCTTCTGTTAACTCAGGTAGCTGATATAAAGTACACCATTGTAATCTTGATGCTAAGTCAGGTAACGACAAAGCTAAATTCGCTGGAGTTTCGTGTCCCGCGAAGATAACGGTGGCTTTGTTTTGTAGCAGCGCGTTAAATAAATTAAATAAAGCAGTTTGCCATTCATGGTTATCAGCAACTAAGTGGATGTTATCTATACACACAACGTCAACCGAGTCTAACCCATCTATTAAGCCTGGCTCTGCAGCTAACACTTGTTCAAGCGGCAATAAAATACTGCTTTTACCTATCTCGTCGGCATAATGACAAGCCGCATTAAGTAAATGAGTACATCCAACGCCGTGTTGACCGGCCAAATAATGGGCGGTAAAGTCGTCAGAATCTATTGCTTGTTTTAGTTCTTTAACAACTAAGCCTGCGAGCCCTTCACTCTCTACAAAAGAGCTGAAGGTTTGAGTACTATTATAAGTAACTGGTAAAAGTAGCTGCATCAGTTTGCAACCCAGCGATAATAAAGCTCAGTTATTTGGGCATTTACTTTTTCTAAACTGCCATCATTACTGTTTTGATCTGTATATTCTTTTGTTAGTTGCTCTAGTTGCTGCTCAACAGAAAGCGCTACTTTTTCAACAGCGTTCGGAGACTGCTCTCGCTGAAAATTAGGTAGCAAAGACAAACCTTTAATAACGTCTAACCCTTGACCAGATAACCACAGAGTAAATCGAGCTTGATCAGCATTCACTTCGTGAAGGTAAACCTTCTTAACAGGCGGCAATTCCATCAAATAATTCTCTACCTTCTTTAGATCAATCATTGAGTTCAAGTTATTAATCGTAAACTCGATATTTTGCTGTTGTATTTTTTGGTTATTTATTGCGTATTGCCTGGCAAAGTAATCACCGACCTTGTTAACCATTTCTTTTAAAACAAAGAATTGCTCTCCGTTAAATGTACTTTTATCTAAAAACTGGCGTCCTTTAAAAAGACTGTAATCAATTAACCAACCGCTTTTATACTCTGGTTCTTTAAAATTATCGACAGCCCTTAATCGCGCCATAACAAAATATTCTGCATCATATCTTGCCGTCGCATTGCTTACAACACCGTCAAATTTAGCCCAAATATCTGATGTGAAAACTGCTTGTTTATCCTTTTCGTCCATATCCGGAATGACACTGGGTAGCCCGCGGTTTTCAGCACTTTGTAATATGACCTCGGAGATTTGTGGATAATCAGTTGAGTTAACGATACGACGAGTTATGCCTTCTTCAACCACTAACCATATTGCAACTCTAGGGCGACGTTGCCCCCAAATTGCCGCACCAACATTACGAATTAGCTGATCAATTTTTGTTTGATCAAACTTATCAATTAAAAATGTTCTGTTTTGGCTATCTGTATCGAATGTAAATGACTTTATATAATTCGCCGTCTTCACTCTAACTTCATACTGAACGGTTTTATTTTCCAGTATCTCTCGCGAGCCGGTAACTTTGGTTAAGACTTGCTCTATAGCCCAACGATGTGCTTTTACACGAGTTGCTTGAGACTTGTCTGTAACCAAAATCTTACCAGTGTAAAGGTCTTTGACTTCGTCAGCCGTGGCTATGCCAGAAAAAGCAAAGAGTAAAACTACAATGATAAATTGGGTTATTTTGGTCACTTGAAAATTCACAATAAATGGCAGTCCTTAGTATTAGATGGCAATCATACCCAATTAAACTATACAAAAAAACAGTAACGTAAATAAATACACATTTACATAAGAGTATTGTTGCGTCGTTTGTGTTTGATTAGTAAAGTTTTGCAATATATTAAATTTTGGGACACCTACTTACAATGTCAGAACCAACTATATTCGACAAAATTATTAGTAAAGAAATACCGGCAACTGTTATATACGAAGATGATGAAGTGCTCGCTTTTAATGACATAAATCCGCAAGCGCCAATACATTTTTTAGTAATCCCTAAAATACAAATACGAACGATAAATGACATAACTGTAGAACACGCAGCGTTGGTGGGAAAGCTCTATGTTGCAGCAGCAAATATAGCTAAAGAAATGGGTTTTTCAGACTCTGGTTACCGATGTGTGATGAATTGTAATAATGATGGCGGTCAAACTGTATATCACATTCATCTACATGTATTAGCGGGCAAGGCAATGGGTTGGCCTCCATATCAAGAAACGCTAAAGAGCAAGGGATAACCCTTGAAAAGACAGCGCTGCGATAATTGTTATAATCCCCTGCAAACTTGTATTTGCAAATTCATTACGACAACAAATCATCAAACATCTATCGTGATCATTCAGTGTGACAAGGAAGGTCATCACGCTAAGAATACGGCACGCTTATTACCTAAGTTATCCAATAATATAAAGATAATTCACGAATCAGATGAACCGTCATTAGCAGAGCTTAAGTCTACTGCTATAAAAATGCTAAAAACAGCTTTACTGTTTCCATCGGAAACGGCAATAGCTATAAACGAGTTCAAAAAAACCGATGAAGACTCAATTCAACAGCTTATCGTTATAGATGGAACATGGCGTAAAGCAAAAAAGCTAATCCTGACTCAAAAATGGCTTGCCAGCTTACCTCAGGTTTCTTTGTCACAGCATTATGAAAGTCAATATGCTATAAGGAAAACGACTGTAGATAATGGATTATCAACGCTCGAAGCTGTTGCCTACGCGTTAGCAGAAATCGAAGGTCAATCCTTGTCTAATTTGACACCTTTTTTTACATTGCTTGAAGGGATAAACACTATGTTTATTCAACACATGCCCGCCGATATTAAACAAAGATACAAAGAATAGGAAAAAACTTTGAAAAGTGATTTTGATTTTATTGTTATAGGTGGGGGTTCAGCGGGATCTGTATTAGCAGCGCGACTTTCTGAAGATAAGTCGTTTTCGGTCTTATTGTTAGAAGCTGGTAATGACGACACAAGTCCTTTTATCAAAATGCCTGCGGGTGCTGTAACTATGGTGCCAACCAGTTACAATAACTGGGCCTTTGAAACGACGCCTCAAACTAGTCTAAACAACCGCATTGGCTATCAACCAAGAGGAAAAGTACTTGGTGGTAGTAGCGCTATAAATGCGATGATTTATGCACGCGGGCACCAACACGACTATGACGACTGGAAATCACTTGATTGGGGTTGGGATAGTGTATTACCGTATTTTTTAAAATCAGAAAACAATCAAAACATCACCAACAGCTTACACAACTCTTCCGGACCTTTGTTCGTATCTGACTCTAATTCTAACCATCCGATCGCTGATGCTTTTGTACAGGCCGGTATTGCCTGCGGATATAAACACTGTGATGATTTTAATGGCGAAGATCAAGAAGGAATGGGACGTTACCAAGTCACTCAGTATAATGGCCAGCGTTACAGCTCAGCTCGAGCTTATTTAGAACCTATTCGCTATAGAGCTAATTTACACATTAAAACCAAAGCTAATGTCGCTAAGTTAATTATAAAAGAAGGGAAATGTGTAGGCGTTGAAACTATCCAAGGAGATAAACTGTACGCGAGCAAAGAAGTACTCGTTTGTGCAGGTGCGATTAAATCTCCACAATTATTAATGTTGTCTGGCATTGGCGATTGCAACGAACTTGAAAATTTCGGTATAAAACCTATTCACAACCTAATTGGCGTAGGAAAAAACCTGCAAGACCACCCAGACTATGTAAGTTGTTTTTCATCCCCACGTACCGATCTTTTTGGTGTTTCTGTTCCCGGCGCTTTTAACATGCTTAAACAGACCTTTAGATATTTCAGTAACGGTACGGGCTTATTTACCAGTAATTTTGCTGAAACTGGTGGCTTTTTGAAAACAGAACCCCATTTAGAGCGCCCAGATATACAGTTCCATTTTGTAGTTGCAACGGTTAAAGATCACGCTCGGGATTGGCGAACCAGCCTAAAACATGGTTTTAGTAACCATACCTGTGTATTGCGACCTAAAAGCGTTGGTAGCATTAAACTAGCCAGTGCTGATCCTAATCAGGCCCCAAAAATAGACCCTAACTTTTTATCTCATCCAGACGATTTAACGACAATGTTAAAGGGTGTAAAAATTGCAAACTCAATTTTGCAGCACCCTATCATGCAACAATTTAAACCAGACTCGATCAATAACGATCAAAATCTTGCTGACGAGCAGTTAATTGAAAGTATAAGAAATGGAACCGACAGCGTATATCACCCTATTGGTACCTGTAAGATGGGTTTAAATACAGATAAAGATGCGGTTGTAAATTCTAAATTAGAGGTATTTGGTATTGAAGGTCTGCGTGTTGTTGATGCATCAATTTTTCCCAATCTAATTGGTGGAAATACAAATGCACCTACCATTATGGTGGCAGAGCGATGTGCAGATTTTATTAAAACTAAATGGCACAAACGATAAAGGAATCTGAGATAAAACTAAGCGCGACGCTAGTAGCCGCGATTTTTATCAATTGTGTTTGTCATTAACTGACCAGACATTACTCTATTATAGTTAGCAACAACTTGATCAACAGCAGTGTTGATATTAGTTACCGCTGATATGTGTGGAGTTATAGTTAAATTTGGTGTGCGCCAGTAAGGATGAGTTTCAGGTAAAGGTTCAATATCAAAGACATCAAGATATGCAGCCGCAATCTCTTTGTCATACAAGGCCTCAATAAGATCTTGCTCAACAACATGCCCGCCTCTTGCCACATTAATTAAAACAGCATCAGTTTTCATTTTATGCAACACGTGTCGATTGATAATTCCTTTGGTCGATGCCGTCAACGGAAGCAAGCAAACTAAATAATCAGACTCAGCAATAACTTTGTCAAAACCTACGAGTCCAGTAACACTATCGACTCCTGGTATTTCTTTTATCGAGTTGCTCCACCCTGTTACAGTAAATCCACAATTACTGAGTGCATGACATACTGCCTGCCCTAATTGCCCTAACCCTAACACACCAACGATTTTTCCTTTACGTAATCCTCTGGGTTTCCACATTGCCATTGTTTGTTGCTTAGCAAACATATCAAGCCTAAGGCGATAAGAGTTAATTAATGTCACCACGTAGTTGGTCATGTTAAGCGCAAGATCTTCGTCAACAATTCGCGCAATAGGAACTTCCGGTAATTCACTATCACTTAAAATCGAATCAACACCTGCGCCAAACGAGGAAATTCCTTTTAAGTTCGATAAGTCCGATAGACTTCCAGGTTGATGCTTCCATACTAATGCAAATTTAATAGACTCAGGGGACGTTATATTTGGCCAAACTTGAATTTCTGATGTCGGAATATGTTGTTCCAGCTTTGCTAACAGCGAGTCAACATTTCGGTTTGGAATGTTAATTAATAAACTCATTTTGCGCTATCCATTTTCTGCCGTGCTTTTTTTGAGAGTAGCTTGTCGATGGCCTTAGATGCTGCAAAAAAACCAAAGGTTCCGGTCACCATTGTGGCTGCACCAAAACCCATATTGCAATCAAGCCTAGTCGAGCCTTCGGTCATTGTTTTTGCAGCACATACGGTTCCATCAAGCTGCGGATAACGCAATTGCTCAGTGCTGTAAACACAATCAATAGAAAACTTGCGTTTTGGGTTTTTGCTAAAGTTAAAATCTCGTCTTAGTTGATTTCTTACTCTTGATAACAAAGGATCATGAGTTGTTTTTGCTAAGTCACCATATTGAATTTGACTCGGATCGAGCTGTCCACCGGCACCACCTGTGACAACGATTGACATTTTGTTTCGCTTACAATGGGCAATCAACGCTGTTTTTGCTGCAATACTATCAATTGCATCAATGACTACGTCAAATTTTGGGTCGGCTTTAGTTCCAAAAATTTCAAACAGATTGTCTGATGTCACAAAGTCTTCAACGCAGATTATGTCGCAATCTGGGTTTATTAATTTAATACGCTCGGCCATAACATCAACCTTTGCCCTACCTATTGAAGACGATAAAGCGTGTATTTGACGGTTCGTATTAGTAGTACAAATGTCGTCTAAATCTATGAGTGTTAATTTACCAATCCCTGTTCGAGCCAGCGCTTCTGCTGCCCATGTTCCAACGCCACCAATGCCAACTACACAAATGTGCGCTTGTTGAAGCCACAAACCTTGTTCCGAGCCATACAGTCTAGAAATTCCACCAAAGCGAGTATTGTAGTCACTCATTAATCATTTACTCTCAATTTTGTTCCGGGCCATTTAGTCGTTATTGCGGTTTCAGCCACCCGCAGGATATGCTCAGCAGCAGAGATAAAATATTTACCTTCTTGTGGCATACAAACCACTGAAATTGATTCGTTTTTATAATCAAAGTCTAATCGAACTGCATGTAAATAGCCTCTATCACTTTGTTGACCACCATATAACTCGTCACCTAATATTGCAGAGGATAAGCTTTTAAGGGCAACGCGAATTTGATGGGTTTTACCACTCTCCGGTTTAATTAAAAACAACCTCAAACCTGGTATATCTGACGCCATCGAATAGCTAAAAAAACGAGTAATAGCTGGATTAACTTTACTGTTTAGCAGTCGCCATTGCGAGCGTCTCGACTTTTCCATATCACCAATTACACTACCTTGCTTTTTTTTAGGTTTGTTCGCAGAAATTGCAATGTAAAACTTAGAGATGATGTGTGTTGAAAATGCTTTTTGGAACCAATCGGCTGCGTTCTTATTTCGAGCTAATATTAATAAACCAGAGGTGATTTTGTCTAATCGATGAACTGGATATAAGATTTCACCAAAATGCTTACAACATTGATTAAAAAACCCACTACCTAGCTCACCCTCATCATGAAAACCTACATCCGCAGGTTTATTAACAACATAAAAGTCTAAGTGTGTGAATACAGTATTGATTACCAAAAGTTTTCCTATATCAATTATTACCCAACAATACGATCGCTGGTTACTGCTGTTTAAGGCTAGCGACTAAACGTCTGACCTGCTCAAGATCTTCAGGTGTGTCTACGCCTGCCGGTGGCGGCTCAATGGCTAAGTCAACGTGAATGTTGTGGCCTTGCCATAGTACGCGTAATTGCTCCAACGACTCAATTTGCTCTAGCTGTGAGGTTGGCCAACTAATATATTCCTGAATAAAACCCGCAGTATAAGCGTATATACCTATATGACGAAGATAGGGAAATCTCAATTCTGGGTTTGCGGTGGCCGAGAACTGATCTCGGTCATACGGTAACGCAGAGCGAGAGAATGTAAGCGCTAAGCCATTTTTGTCAGTTACCACTTTGACCACATTTGGATTAGATAACTCGTTAAAAGAGCATATGCTTTCTGCTAGTGTCGCCATACCTACGTTTTGTGTTTGTAACTTTATTAAATTGGCAGCTAACTGTTTAATATTAACCGCAGGGATCATTGGCTCATCGCCCTGAACGTTAACAATAATGGTATCCGCGGCAAACTTATATTGCTTTACAACCTCAGCTAATCGCTCTGTACCAGACTCATGTGATTTAGAAGTCATACAGACCTCGCCACCAAAAGCTTTAACCGCTGAGTACACTCGTTCGTCGTCAGTTGCTACGATAACTTGTTCTGCGCCAGATGCTACTCCACGTTCATAAACCCATTGAACCATAGGACGATTATCAATCATTGCAAGGGGTTTACCCGGTAATCGAGTTGAATCGTAACGAGCTGGAATTACAACTACAAACTTACCGCTTTGAGTCATTTCGTTGTTCATAAATGCCTATTTACGTTATTTGTATTGTTCAATTTCGTCAAATGTCAGCTGGCGTGCTTCACCTTCTAACATTACCGGGATATCTTCATTTATTGAGTACGCGATTCTGTCGACTTTACAAACCAACTCATTGCTCTCCTGTGCATAATGCAGTTGCGATTTACAAATTGGACAAGCAATAATATTTAAAAGTTTTTTATCAAAAGCCATAACATATTCCGTTAATTATATTTATTTGTTGAGTGTTTTTGAGGTTAATAATCTAAGTTTGTCCGATAACACTTGCTCTAATGACTTAGAGATAATGGCATCAATGGGTAATACAAACCAATTAGACTGGGCAAACTTGCGACACTTAACCGCATCTTTTTCTGTCATTAATACGATTTCGTCATCTGACTGAGTTAACATAAGATTATCAAAGTCGGCTTTTGTAAAATTATGGTGATCGGGATACCAATGTTCACTGATCACATTTAAGCCTGATTTTATCGCCGTATCTTTGAATCTCTGAGGGTTGCCAATGCCTGATACTAGATGAACTTTTCTGTGCTCATCGCTCAACGCCGTTTTATCGCCCGTTAAAATTTGAATCACATTTGTTGCCGCTAATCGATAATCATATTCGAGTTCAGAAGTAACATCACTTTCAGCAATAAAACCCGAATTTACTACTGAAATATCCACAGAAGCAAGACGAGATTCAGACTCTCTTAATGGCCCCATAGGCAGTAAAAAGCCGTTGCCAAACTTGCGAGCACCATCAATTAGTACAATCTCGATGTCTCTGGACATTTTATAGTGCTGTAACCCATCATCGGAAATAATAATATCAACACCGCTTATTTGTGACGCATATTTAACCGCAACTTTCCTGTTGGCATCAATAACTACAGGGCACCCCGTACGCATTGCCAATAAACTTGGTTCATCGCCAGTTAAACTTGGGTCACTAATTAAATTTACAAGTCTTGGGAAGCTGGGCCCCAATTTAGAAGCTCCATAGCCACGACTTACAATAGCGGGTGAATAACCGTGCTTTTTTAAAAGTTCCACCAAATAGATAACGAATGGTGTTTTACCTGTGCCTCCAACCGTAATGTTACCCACTACGATCACAGGCAACGAACTATCGGCTTTAGCTAAATCCTTGTCTTTGTAACGCCAACGTCGCAACGTAGTAATTAACCAAAACAGTAGCGTGAATGGAAGTAATAACCATATCCATTTTTTATTTGTATACCAAGCGTGCTCAATATTACTCACTTACTCATCACCAAACTGTAATTGATGCAACGCTGCATACGCGCCACCTTTTATCAAAAGATCTGAATGAGTGCCTTGTTCAATAATTTGGCCTTTATCCATCACTACTATTTGATCAGCATTTTCAATTGTCGATAAGCGATGGGCAATAACGATACTTGTTCGGTTGGTCATTAAGTTTTGCATTGCGTCTTGAATTGCTCGCTCAGACTCAGTGTCTAAGGCGGATGTTGCTTCATCTAAAATTAAAATAGGTGCATTGCGTAAAATCGCTCTCGCAATAGCAATACGTTGGCGCTGACCGCCTGATAAAAGCACACCATTTTCTCCAACTTCAGTATCCAACCCATTTTCCATTTGGTCGGTAAACTCAAGCACGTGCGCTAGCTTTGCCGCATGTTCAATCTCATCTCTAGTAACGCGTGACGAGCCGTAAGCAATATTATTTGCGATACTATCGTTAAACAGAACAACCTGCTGTGAAACAATGGCGATGTGTGATCGTAAGTTTTTAAGCTCATAATCATTAACGTTCAGGCCATCTAAGGTGATTTCACCTTCTTGCGGAAAATAGTAACGCGGTACGAAATTGGATATCGTTGTCTTACCACTACCGGAGCGACCAACAAGAGCCACAGTCTTGCCTGGCTTGATATCTAGAGTAAAATTATTGATAACCTTTTTATCTGTACCAGGATAGGCAAAGCTCAAATTCGAGAATGCTAAGTGACCATCAATCTTTTCTTTTATCGCTGTACCCGTATTGAGTTCAGACTCAACATCTAATACTTCAAAAACACTTTTTGCCGCGGTAAGCCCACGCTGAAATTCACTATTTACTGTGGTTAACATTTTAAGCGGTCGAAGTAACATCATCATCGACGATAAAACAACAGAAAAAGTGCCTGGCGATAAGCTATCCAGCATTTCTGGTTGGGCTGATAAATATAAAACCGCGGCTAAAGCAAAAGATGCAATAACCTGAATAGAAGATACGCTTAAGGTTTTTGTAACAACCATTTTCATTCGTTGCTGACGGTTATGATTATTAACATCAAAAAAGGATTTAGTTTCTTTTTCTTGACCACCAAACGCTAAAATAACCTTGTGACCCGATAACATTTGTTCTGATTGACGGGTTACGTTACCCATGGCTGACTGAATCTTTTTTGATATTACTCTAAAACGTTTGGTGACATAACTAACAATAAATGCGACCACTGGTACTAAAATTAAAATAGCAATAGATAGTTTCCAGCTGTGATAAAACATTACAGCAAGCAACCCTATTACCATAGCGCCTTCTCTTACTAACGTCATCAACGCTCGACTACAAGCGTTTTCAATTTGTTCAGTATCAAACGTGATTTTTGAGATCAAACTACCGTTTGACTCAGTATCGTGATAACTCACCGGTAAAGCTAACATCTTTTCGTAAAGCTCTTGACGCAACTTCATGACAATATTTGAGCCGACCCAACCGAGTCCAAACGTGGCCATATAATTAAACACGCCTCGTAGTATAAATACTACGATAACAAACAAAGGCGCAGCAGCGAGCACTTCACTATTTTTTGCGGTGATCCCTTCATCGATAAAAGTTTGTATTTCCGAAATAAAAAGTACATCTATTCCCGCGTAACCCAGCATACCAACAAGAGCTAACACAAAACCCATAGCGTATGGTTTTATATAACCTGCAAGTCTTTTAAACGTCGTTGAGTAATTTTCTTCCAAAGTACAGTCCAGTGCTTCATTTTAATATCAAATAATTAGCCTAATTCTACCGTATTTGTCCATGAATGCTAAAAGGATTTTGCTTTTTCCAAAAAGGGCTCCACTTATTTAACGTTTCTTTAACGACAAACGTGCTTTTATCGGAATCAAACTTAATCGTTAATTGCCCGGATCTAGCAGTATTAAATTGCCGCATCATGTAACGCTCATATCTTGACATTACCTGTTCTGACGGCATGCCAAAACGGTTGTTTACACCACTACTATAAATAACAACTTTGGGCGCAACAGCATAGATAAAAGGTTTAGAAGAACTATGACGACTGCCGTGATGAGGAACAATAAGTATGTCAGCGGTTAAATCTAAAGAGCCTGCATAATAGGCATCAACCAATACTCGCTCAACTTTATGACTTATGTCACCAGTGATTAGTATCTTCGTGCCTGTCGATGTTTCCGTAATTAATACAACACAACTACGATCATTACGCGATAATATCGGCCAAACCTCTTGTAAATATGGCCATTGAGTTTGACTAGGCCAAAGTATATCAAATGTTATCTCTGGCCAATTTGTAATGGCTGGCAAATCATCAAAATTGTCACAATCATCAAACTTTGGTTTATAGCCCGCTTTAATAAGTGCATTGGCGTCGCCAATATGGTCAGCATCAAGATGCGTTAATATAACTTGATCAATGGTCTTAATTCCTTGGCGTTGCACTGTCGGAACAATTACCGACTCCGTTGCACTAAATCCATTATTAAATAATGGACCAAGGTCAAAAAGAATTGTGCTTCTAAGAGGTAATCTGCCTCTGTGCATATTACCAGCTGTTATCATCATTGCGCTCCCTTGCCCGACGTCAAAAATAGTTATTTCTGAGCTTGAGTCTAGTTGAGCTTTTTTATTGGATTGCGTGTTTGTCTTTTGGTCAATAACTGACATATCTTTTAATAAAAATTGAGCGACGACTAAACACAAACACGTAAGCGCTATATAAATTGATTTGTTATTAATACTATAAATTTGACCCACATTTTTTTTAGCTTTGAGATCAGTTGTGGCGATAGTTTTGATGGCCAGCAAAACGTAAACAGAAATTGGAGAAGCCAGTTTAAACAAGCAAAGCAGTATTAATGGCGCCGATATAATGAGTACAATAACGAGTTGAAATGTACTATCCGACCCTGACCACCAACTTTTATAAAGCTGCAAATAAATAAAAGCATCAAACATCGTAACCAACGCCAAATCTGCCAAACTGTAAAATAGTGCAGCCATTGGTTCACTTATAGATATAAAGAAAGCACCGAACGCAACTAAAGGCATAATAACGGTGGCAAATATTGGACTAAATAAAAGATTGGTTATTACCGAAAATGTGCCAACCCCACCAAAAAACCAAAAGATTATGGGTAACATCCATACAAATATAAACACCTGAAATAAAGTAATGTATAAAATTAAGTTAATAAGATATTTGTACAAGACATGTAGTTTAAAGGTGTACTGTAATCGAACAAACCTGACGAATACTAAAATACCCAAAACTGCATAAAAACTTAACCACCAGGACGAATTAAGAAACGACCAAGGTTCAAAAATTACCGATATCGTCGCCACCGCTAAAAGTACATTAAATGGCTCAAAAGTACTTCTTGTGTAACGAATTAATAGATAAATAGTAATTGCAGAGGCTGCTCTAACAGCAGAAGGGATGGCACCAATGAGAATAACATATCCCCATATGAGGCTTATCGAAATAACGCTTTGAAGTATGTACGGAGTTGTATTTTGTGTTGGAATAACGGTGCCTACAAATCTGTATGCTCTAAACAGAGCCAAACTAGCCGTTAGATAAACAAAACGTATAAGCAGATAAACTAAGCCGTATAACAAACCAATATGTAAACCTGAAATAGCTAAAAAATGACCAAGCCCTAGGCTATTAATGCGTTGTTTTTTTTCTAGACTAATTAGTTGTTTGTCACCTGTAGTAAGCGCTAGGATTAAGTCGTTGTGAAATAAATGGGCTTGCTTTGATAATGCCATTACTTTATTTGTGATGATTTGCCGTTGGTCTATATCTACAGTGTTATCAGTATCAACTACGATGTCGTCTTGTATGGTTCCTTTCGCATTAATGCGTTGCGCAAATAACCACTTTCGCTGATTAAATCCATAACTATTTTCATAACCCCAAATGGACTTCAATATGGCGTTAAAGCTTACAATCGTTCCCATGCCCACTTTGCTAACGCATCGTATAGGTTTGTCATACCAGCTCAATCGTATAATTTGTTCTGATTGCAACCAACTTACCGGTTTGCCATTAACCTCTACTATTCGGACATCCATCGTGCCCGAAGTTGGCACGTCGTCGTCTTTTGAACAAGGCAAGTCAATAACTACGTTTAAAACCTTACCTTTGATTGAAACAGGCGGCCCATAGTCTAACAAAGGCCCTATTGGGCCGAGCTGGAAAAACCATGTGCTAGTCAATGATTGCCATAAAACACCAAAACACAAAGCGATTATTAAACTAAAAACAGATTTAGATTTTTTTTTGCACCTAATGTAATTACGACAAACAACAACAGCAAGAATGCATATAATTAAAATTAATGTTACTTCACTCGCGGATAACAACCTTGGACTGAACAAAAACAGGCCACAACCGATTAAAAAACCCGCGAACCATTTGTTCAATTATAATTCCTTAACTAATGTGTTAATTCTCTAATTACAAAATCCTAAATTTAATGTAACTTAGCGACTCATTTTGACAAGTACAGAATTCTTGATTCGAGCTCACACTATGCCTAAGAAATTCATACAAAGGTTTTTACCTGATCATAATAAAATTAAACAAAACAAAGCCGTTAATATGTTCGGTGACGTTCTTCATGATGCAAACTTATGGCACTTAAATCGTCGTTCTGCTCGTGGTGCGTTTGCTATCGGACTTTTTAACGCTTTTATTCCCGTACCTTTTCAAATGTGGTTATCTGCGCTTGGTGCCATCGTATTCAAAGTAAACCTACCAATATCCGTAGCCTTGGTTTGGGTCAGCAATCCACTGACAATGCCACCTTTATTTTATGGCTGTTATTTGTTGGGCGAATGGATTTTAGGTGGTGAAAAACAACCATTTAAATTTGAATTAAGTTGGGACTGGTTAGTAGCGAGTCTATCAACTATTGGTCCTGCATTTATTACTGGGTGTTTAGTCGCAGCCACCATTGCCGCTGTAATTGGCTTTTTTGGCATTGATTTAATGTGGCGTTACTCAGTAAAAAAGTCTTGGCAAAGAAGAAAATTAATGCGTTTGAACAGAGAGTTAACAAAGTAGCCAAACTAAACGATTAGTTAATAACAACAGCATAAAACTGGATGATTTGAGGAATTGATATGAAAGAACTTACCATACAAACCCCTGACGATTGGCATCTTCATTTTCGGGATGGTGACATACTCAAAGAGACCGTTGCGGCTACAGCTCGTTGTTTCGATAGAGCCATTGTTATGCCCAATCTTGTTCCACCCGTTACTAACGCTTCGATGATTACGTCTTATCGTGATCGCATAAACGCTGCAAAACCTAAAGATAATAACTTTGAACCTTTAATGGTTCTGTATCTTACAAACAATACCAGTAAACAAGACATCATTGATGCTAAAGCCGCCGGCGCTGTAGCCGCAAAGCTGTACCCTGCTGGAGCGACAACTAATTCCGATGCCGCAGTAAGTGCTTTAGACGATTTGTTTCCAATATTTGCTGAAATGGAACAACAAGGCATGTTGTTGTTGGTGCATGGTGAAGTTACTGATCATCACATAGACATCTTCGACCGTGAAAAGGAATTTATCGACCGCAACCTGACTCGAATTGTTGAAGCATTTCCCAACTTAAAAGTCGTATTTGAACACATCACTACAAAAGATGCCGTCGAATTTGTCCTAAATGCCTCTAGTAACGTTGCAGCTACAATTACGCCTCAACACCTGCTATTAAATAGAAATGACTTACTAGTCGGCGGTATTCGTCCACACAACTATTGTTTACCCGTGCTTAAACGTAATATTCACCAGCAAGCACTTCGAAGTGTCGTTGCTACTGGTAATCCTAAGTTTTTCTTAGGTACCGACTCTGCCCCCCATGAAAAGTCGAAAAAAGAAAACGCGTGTGGTTGTGCGGGATGCTACAGTGCGTGGTCAGCGTTAGAATTGTATACTCACGTATTTGAAGAATTAGACGCGTTAGATAAGCTAGAAGGCTTTGCATCTCACCATGGAGCTGATTTTTACGGTTTACCGAGAAACAAAGGTACTGTCACATTAATCAAAGAAGATTGGACAATACCGAACACAATCACTCTGCCAAATGGCGAGCCAATTGTGCCATTTTTTGCCGGTGAGACCTGTCATTGGAAAATTAAAACCTAATAAAAACACTTAAAAACGAAAATAGCGCCGATGACACTTAGCTTAGTTTAGTAATTCAATCGGCGTTAATTTTGATGCTTTAGTAGCCGGGTATAAACTCGCTATCAGCGCTATAGTTAAAGCCGTTCCTGCAATTATTAAAACTTGCCAAACGTTTATTTCACTAGGCAAATAGGCAATAAAATATACATCCCCATCAAGCACTTTTACGTTAAATAAGTACTCAAGCATTTGAAACAGCTGGGGAAGAAACAGCGCGAAAATAACTCCGATCAGTACACCCCAACATATTCCACGAATTGCGGTAAATAAGCCCATTAATACGAAGGTGTTTTTTACCGTTTGAGGTGTTAAGCCTAATGTTTTTAAAATGCCTATATCGCTATATTTTTCCTGAACTGCCATCGATAATGAAGATATTATATTAAAGCTAGCTACGGACATTACTAAAACCATCACTAAATACATAATGTCTTTCACTAAAATAATGTCATTGTAAACATGACCTTGGCTACGAAACCAGTCGATAATATACACGTACTCGGTAATTTCACTGCCCACTTCTGCGGCAACTCGATTAGCAATAAAAGGATCGGTTAATGCGACTTTAACACCTTGGGCTTGTTCATCCGCAAAGCCTTGGCTTTTCTGAACAACGGATAGTGGCACATAAACTTGCCCATGATCCATTTGTCCGCCTATTTTATAGATGCCACCTATCTCAAAATTTAAATACTCTGGTGCAGACAAACGTCCGGTATCAGAAATTTTTGGCAACAATAGTTCCAGTCGCTCACCTAGCGTAAGCCCTAACTTCTCAGCTAATCCAGCGCCTATTATTGCGGGTGGTAAACCTTCTACTTTTGTTTGTGGTGAAAACCATTTACCAGCCACCATATATTCACTCGTCGCGTTAATACTCGGCTCCAACAAAGGATCTACCGCCTTTAAAACAACCGCTTCCATCGCATTTTGCTTTTGCACCATTGCATTTAACTCAATAAACGGTGCTACTGCTATCACATTCGTGTTGGCAAGAATTTGTTTCGCTGTATTTGGCCAATTTGGCAATGAACCCGATACCGCTTTAAATTCAATATCAGGAATGACAGAAAGTAATGTCTTTTTTAGTTCACGTTCAAACCCATTCATAACAGACAAACCAATAATCAACGCTGCTACACCTATTGCAAAGCCAATGCGTGACGCTCTGTTAATAAATCTAATATATGGACTTTGTACACCGGTTTTATAATAGCGCCTCGCAAGTTGCCAAGCGATGGCATTATTGTTTTTAACTGACTTAGCGCTAACCATTAAATCACAATTCCGTCGTCTAATTTGATGACTCTATCAAAGCGTTCGGCTAATACCTGATCGTGCGTCACTACCACCAGCGTTGTGCCCAACTCTTGATTAACTTTTAAAAATAAATCAAATATTTGCTGAGCATTCTGTTTATCTAAGTTACCAGTTGGTTCATCGGCAAGTACCAGCTTTGGTTTATTAACTAATGCTCGGGCAATAGCTACCCGTTGTCGTTCACCACCTGACAATTGCGACGGTAAATGTGTTAAGCGATGAGATAGCCCAACAAGAGCCAAGAGATCTGTCGCCCTGCGGTTTGCTTCAATGGTATCGATTCCACTGATAAGTAGTGGCATTGCAACGTTTTCAAGCGCTGTAAACTCCATCAAAAGGTGATGAAACTGATAGATAAAACCTAAATTATCATTCCTAAATTTAGCGGCCTGCGAATCAGATAAGTCACTATTTGACTGTCCCAAAATGCTAACATCGCCAGACGTCGGAAGATCTAGCATACCGAGTATATGTAACAAGGTGCTTTTGCCCGAACCAGATTGACCCAAAATAGCAACTTGCTCACCGGGTCTGATTGCTAAGTCAATGCCCTTCAATATATCGGTAGTGGTTACACCCGAATATGATTTTTTCAAATTTCTACAATCAACAACATTCATCTGTCAATCCTTTATACTATTCATAACGTAGCACATCAGCAGGCGCTAGCGATGCTGCTCTTCTTGCCGGGTAGATACTCGCAACTAACGCCAACCCGATGGCAAACAAGGCGATTAATACTACTTTTTCAAAACTATAAACAACCGGTAAACCCATGCCTGGCACACCTAGTAAGTTTATGCCGGTTACTAACATAAATTTATTTATTCCTAACGCGACAACTGATCCCAATATGGCGCCTAATAACGCCCCTACTACACCGTTATAACAACCTTGTAATGTAAATATTTGTGCTATTTGTTTGGCATTCATTCCAAGTGTTTTTAATATCGCTACTTCGCCTTGCTTTTGAGTAACCATCATTACTAACGCCGAGACGATATTAAACGCCGCGACCGCGACTATTAAACTCAACATGATCCACATCATGTTCTTTTCCATCTTAACCGCATCAAATAATTTACCGTGAGTATCATGCCAGCTAGATATCTTATAATTGGCCTGAGGCATTAACGTGCGTAATTCCGACTCAATAGCTTTGGCGTTAAAAGGATCCGATAATACTAATCTAACACCTTGAAGCCTGTGCGATGGTTGTTTTAGCAACCGGTTAAGATCTTGTGCACGAGTAAAAACAAGTTGTTGGTCAAGTTCACTGTCCGTTGCAAACAAACCGACAATTTTAAAATTGCGCTGCGCTGGTAGGCGACCTAAAGGAGTGTAATGAGAAGCTCCGCTTAAAATTAAGCGTACTGAATCACCAATCGCAAGACCGTTGTCGTAAGCCATGAACCGGCTAATAACAATCCCATATTTACTGTCCGTTAAAGATGACCATTGCCCTGTCTGCATCGCGTTTGAAAGACCTACTGGGATGTTATTGCTATCAGAAATGCCCTCAACAAGTAATCCCTTAAAGTTATCAGGTAGTTGCATGATTGCCGTGGATTGGACAAGCGGAAGTTGCTGAATAATTTGAGCTTGGGTTTTCGGCAACGCTGTTTTGACTAGTTTATTGATGTTACTAATATCAATGGGGCGGTCGTTATCATTTGTCGTTATCACGATGTGTGGCACACCACCTAAGATTCTATCTTTTAATAAGCCTTCAAAACCATCCATCACAGAAATGACTATAATAAGAGCCATTACGCCAAGTGTAATACCAGCTTTAGAAAACAACGAGATAAGTCCAACAAATTTGCCGTCTTTAGATGCTTTGGCGTAACGTCGAGCTATGACTAAACTAATAGGTAAATTCATGTAAGAGTTTGAATCTTTTTAATTTAAATGATGAAGGAAAGTGCAAGGTTCGATAATATGCGTTTCATATACAAAGTACAAGCCACCATCACTGGCTATCAGGGAACAAAACGATGATCAATGAGACTGATTTAGAGCAATTTACTGAATACTTCCAAATGAGCCACTCTATTGATATTAATATCAATGTGGGTGATGTATTAGCAAATACTCCAAATGACGCTGACTTTGAGGCTGATATTCCATTACCTTACAAACTCGCTTCTGACTTAAAAGGCGTTGAGCAGACGATGCTTCGACCGTTACGTCAATTAGGTGATGTTATCGAACCTTTGGCTGATTATTTAAAAGCACAAAGTCGTAAAATTGATTTAATGATGCACTATATTTTGCAGTCAGAGGATGAAAGCGATCAACGCCATTCAACACTATCATACGGTGGCGGAGGTTTTGTATTTTGTTCCGAACAAAGTTACACCGATACGCACTTTTTAATCTGTAAACTATTTTTTAATGATGAAGCTACCGCTATATATTGTTTAGGTCGTATAATCGCGACAAAATCGAATACTGATGGAAGCTATGAGTACACTGTTCTATTCCACCGTATTCGTGATGAAGACAGAGAAATCGTAGTTAGAGCGTCTTTACATCAGCAATCTAAACAACTTTTAAAGAAAACACAGCAACGTCAAAACGAGAAAAACTAATGGCATATACCCTTCCTGCTGAGTGGGCAAAACAGTCCGCTATTATGCTAACTTGGCCACACCAAGAAACAGACTGGTCACCGTTTTTAAGTGACATTGAGTCTGTTTATGTGCAACTGGCTAAACATATTACTGAACAACAATTGTTGGTGTTGGCTTGTCATAATGAGTCAATAAAGCTCCATGTAAACGAATTGTTAAAAAACGCCGATATTAATTTAGAAAAGGTACGTTGGTTTATTGCTCCTTGCAACGATACTTGGGCGCGTGATCACGGACCACTTACGCTGACGGATGAAGATGGCAATACGCAATTGCTTGATTTTACCTTTAATGCCTGGGGTGCCAAATATGAATCAAACTTTGATAACGATATTACTAGTCACTTAGTACAACAAGATTTCTGTCGACCAACATTATCTAGTAAACATAACCTGATTTTAGAAGGTGGCAGTATTGAAAGTGATGGTAATGGCACCTTGTTAACCACAACAAAATGTTTACTTAACCCTAATAGAAATGCGCATTTATCGCAGCACCAAATTGAACAAGAGTTAAAAACAGCATTAGGTATGGATAAGGTCATTTGGCTAGAGCACGGCCACTTAGCTGGAGACGATACCGACGCCCACGTTGACACTTTGGCCCGTTTTGCGCCTGAAGGAATTGTATACGTCCAATGCACGGACAAAAATGATCCGCATTACATCGCGTTAAACAAAATGGAACAACAGCTTGTTAAAGCAACAGATAAAGATAATACGCCTTATACTCTGTTTCCTTTGCCTATGCCAAACGCAAAAGTTGATGATAATGGTGAACTTCTGCCGGCTACGTACGCTAATTATCTGATAATAAACAACGCTGTACTGGTACCGACTTACAACGATGAAAATGATGAGACTGCGCTTCGAATTATTGGTCTTGCGCACCCTGAACGTATAATTATTGGTGTCGATTGTTCTACCGTTATAAAACAATTTGGTAGTTTGCATTGTCTAACCATGCAAATACCTGCAGATGTTATTCACTAACCTATAGTTAAAGTACACTTTAATTTTTAAGAAAAAATTATGACTGATAAAACATTGAGTGTTGCCTTAGTTCAACACAGTAATTCAAGTGACGTTACCCACAATATCGATAAAACAATTCAAGGCGTCCGTGAAGCTGCAAATGAAGGAGCAAAGCTAATTGTGCTCCAAGAATTGCATCGTTCCTTATATTTTTGCCAAACAGAAGATACAGACTGTTTTGATTTAGCCGAGACAATACCAGGACCATCCACCGATTTGTTTGGCAACCTAGCTAAAGAGCTAGGTGTTGTTATCGTCTTGTCGTTATTTGAGAAACGTGCTGTGGGTATTTATCATAATACCGCCGTAGTTGTTGACAGTGATGGGTCAATTGCTGGCAAATACCGCAAAATGCATATCCCGGATGATCCCGGCTTTTATGAAAAGTTCTATTTCACACCTGGCGATTTAGGTTTTCAACCAATTCAAACATCTGTTGGTAAACTGGGTGTTTTAGTTTGTTGGGACCAATGGTTTCCAGAGGCAGCAAGACTGATGGCCATGGCTGGCGCTGACCTGTTAATTTATCCAACTGCTATAGGTTGGGACCCAAGAGATGATGAGGCTGAACAAAAACGACAGCTAGATGCCTGGGTAATATCACAACGTGCTCATGCTGTTGCGAATGGTTTGCCGGTTATCTCTTGTAATCGCGTTGGACATGAATCCGATCCTAGTTTACAAAGTGAAGGCATTCAATTTTGGGGAAACAGTTTTATTGCCGGTCCACAAGGCGAAATATTGGCTCACGCGGGCGATGAAGATGATCAAATTCTTCAATTTGACGTATCGTTAAGTCGTAGTGAATCTGTTCGCCGTATTTGGCCATTTATGCGAGATCGCAGAATCGATCATTACGGCGACTTATTAAAAATATACCGTGATTAATCAAGAGAAGTGATTTCACAAATAGCCTTGCCTTGATGGTAAGGCTATTTGCTTATGTCACTTTCATCAACATTAGGGATTGTTGTGCTTCCACAATTGTTAAAACTGCCTTTGCCGAAGGTCAAATCGGTAACCGACAAAAAAGCAGATAAAATAACTTGGTCTAGATTAGCCGGCAGCAGTAAGGCGCTCGCTATTGCCGAAGCAGCTTATTACTCAGATCATGTAACCGTCGTTGTTACAGAAAACACTCCTAATGCCCACCGTTTAGAAAGTGAACTAAGTACATTACTGCCTCGAGACACGCATCCTGTTTTTACCTTCCCAGATTGGGAAATACTGCCTTACGATACCTTTTCTCCGCATCAAGATATTATATCGCAAAGATTGCTAACGCTTTATCAATTGCCAACTATGGCTCGTGGCGTCGTTATTGTTCCAGTTAGTACACTAATGCACTTTATTGCGCCAAAGTCTTACATCATGGGTAATAGTTTTGTATTTGCTGAAGGCGATAAAAAAGACATTCAAGCGCTGGCGTTACAACTACAAGAAAATGGTTACAGGAATGTTGAACAGGTAATAGAGCACGGAGAATATTCGGTAAGAGGTTCGATATTAGATTTATATCCAATGGGAAGTGATCAGCCCTTCCGACTGGACTTTTTTGATGATGAAATAGACTCAATTAGAATTTTTGATACCGAATCACAACGTAGTAAAGATAAAGTTGAGAAAATCAATTTACTACCGGCGCATGAATTTCCTTTGGATAAAGCCGGCATAGAAGCGTTTCGTCAAAACTATCGTGAACAGTTTACCGTAAGAAATGAAAAAGACAGTTTGTATAAGCAAGTCTCTGAAGCAAGTTTCCCCGCAGGAATAGAATATTATTTACCTTTGTTTTTTGAACAAACTGATACTCTTTTTGACTACTTACCAAATAACTGCCATCTAGTACTTGCCGGTGATATTCAAGCACAAGCAGAGCTATACCTACGTGAAACACAAAAGCGGCATGATAATTTAAACGTTGATCCTCTTAGGCCGTTGCTGCCACCAGCTAAACTATTTATGGCGTTTAACGAGTTGTTCGCAGCCATAAGTCAGTGGCCACAAATTAATATCCAAGTTGGTGTTACCAGTGGCGCCGGTAAATTTAATGCTAACACGCAATTAATTGACGATATCAATATAGATTCGCAGTTAAAGCAGCCTTTTACAAAAGTTCTATCTCATATTGTCGAATCAAAAGCGCAACAAGGTCGCGTTTTATTTAGCGTTGAGTCAGCAGGCCGACGAGAGACACTTCTAGAGCTTTTAAAACAAGCTCAAATTAAGCCAACACAATACAAAAGCATTGACGATTTCATTCAATCCGACTCCGACGTTGGTATTGTAATTACAAGCTTAGAAAACAGTTTTGTGGTGATCACCGATATTGACGGTCAATCGGTACCTGTGTCATTTATTACAGAAACTGAGTTACTAGGTGGACGCGTCGCTCAGCGAAAACGAAACAAAAGAGAAAAGTCGATATCGACGGACGCGCTTGTTAGAAACCTCGCAGAGCTCAAGGTAGATCAAGCCATTGTCCATATTGAGCATGGCGTAGGACGATATAAAGGTTTAGAAACCATTGATGCCGGTGGTCTCACTAGTGAATTTGTCACTATTGAATATGCAAACGAGGCTAAGCTTTACGTCCCTGTAGGAAATTTACATTTACTATCGCGTTATACAGGCGGTGAGTCTGACTCAGCACCTTTAAACAAACTTGGCTCAGACGCGTGGGAAAAGGCTCGAAAAAAAGCGGCAGAGAAAATAAAAGATGTCGCTGCGGAATTATTAGACATTTACGCGCAACGAGAAGCAAAACCAGGTTATAAATATGAGTTAGAGCGCGACGGTTGGCGTCAATTTTCAGCTTCTTTTCCATTTGAAGAAACTGAAGACCAACAAAGCGCGATTAATGCCGTAGTTAATGATATGAAATCACCACAGGCAATGGATCGCTTAGTGTGTGGCGACGTTGGTTTTGGCAAAACTGAAGTTGCTATGCGTGCTGCCTACATCGCTGTAAATGATGGTAAACAGGTCGCAGTATTAGTTCCAACCACCTTGCTTGCCCAACAGCATTATGAGAACTTTACTGACCGTTTCGCTGATTGGCCCGTTAAAGTAGAAGTATTATCGCGATTTAAAACAGGAAAACAGCAAACCGCGATCTTAGAACAGTTGGAGTCTGGTCAGGTCGATATTATTGTCGGTACCCATAAGTTAATTCAAGACAATATTAAATTTAAAGATCTCGGTTTATTGATCATTGATGAAGAGCACCGATTTGGTGTTAAGCAAAAAGAAGCAATAAAAAAGCTACGCGCTAATGTGGATATACTAACGCTTACTGCAACGCCAATACCAAGAACATTAAATATGGCAATGAGTGGAATGCGAGACTTATCCATAATTGCCACACCTCCGGCTAAGCGTTTAGCAATAAAGACCTTTGTACGACAAATAAATGATGAGCTTATTAAAGAAGCGATTATGCGTGAAACCAATCGCGGTGGTCAGGTTTACTTCTTACATAATAATGTAGAGACCATAGAGCAAAGAGCGCGAGCTATTGAAGCGTTAATGCCTGAATGCCGTGTAGTGGTTGCCCACGGACAAATGCGTGAAAAAGAGCTAGAGCGGGTGATGGGCGACTTTTATCATCAACGTTATAACGTTTTGGTGTGCACAACAATAATTGAAACTGGGATAGATGTTCCAACTGCGAACACTATTATCATGGAACGTGCTGACAAACTTGGTTTAGCCCAACTGCATCAACTTCGAGGCCGCGTAGGTCGCTCTCATCACCAAGCATACGCTTACCTTCTAACACCACCACCTAAAGCGATTAGTAAAGATGCGGTTAAACGTCTTGAGGCAATTGAGTCATTGGAAGACCTTGGTGCGGGGTTTGCGTTGGCCACACATGACTTAGAAATTCGTGGCGCCGGTGAACTCTTAGGTGATGATCAAACAGGTCAAATTCAAACCATCGGCTTTACGCTTTATATGGAAATGTTAGAGCAAGCTGTAGAAGCTTTAAAACAGGGCAAAGAGCTCAGTTTAGATGTGTTAACCTCCAAACAAACCGAAATTGAGTTGCGAATCCCTGCCCTATTGCCAGACAGCTACATTCATGACGTTAATATGCGCTTAAGTTTATACAAACGAATCGCAACGGCACAAAACACAGATGATTTAGATGATATTAAAATTGAACTCATTGATCGTTTTGGCTTATTACCTGACGCCGCTAAAAACTTATTTAGAATTAGTGAGTTTAGACAGCGGGCTCAGTTACTTGGTATTACTAAAATCGAAGCCGGACCTAAAGGTGGTCGTATTGAATTTTCGGACTCAACAAAAGTAGATCCGATATTCCTAATTAGTCTAATTCAAAGTCATCCTACGACTTACAAATTGGACGGTGGTCAAACCTTAAAATTCAGCATAGATAATAAAGACACTGAAGACAGATTAAAGTATATAAATGCGATGTTAAATGACTTTGAGCATAAGCAAAAAGTATAGAACAATTATTTGCGCTAACGTACACTAATCATGTTGTAATGAGATTAGCGAGCGTTAGCCAAATTTAAGGAATGGAAGTTGTTAAGTAAACACACTCAAAACAATTGGAAAAAGACAAGTTGTCTCTTATCAATATTAGTTATAACTAGCATGGGACAGGCGCTTGCAGCAGTCGACAGTAAACGTTCATTGTCTGTACCCAGTGAATTGAGTGGTTTATTTAGCGAGGTCACTAATCCTTATGCTTTAGCGGAAAAACCACCTAGAAAAGAAAACGAAGACTTAGTAGAAAAAATACAATCAGCCGATGGTAGATGGTTTGATGTAGAGATTATTATTTTTGAGAGAACAAATAATAAACCGATAAGAGAAAATTTCGATCAAAAAATAAAAAACAAACAGCCTAAGCGTTTTTGGGACGTTCAGGCATCTAAGCTACAACCCAATATCAAAAATTTACTTGCTAATTTACCGAACTGCCATGCTGATATTGACCCATTTGTTGTCACGCGAAAACGCGATGAACAAGGGTTGTCGCCTCTTAGTCCAGCTGAGTTTTTTACGCTGTTTAATGACTATCAAACCGTCATTCAAAAACAGTGGCGATTAACCAACCAACTTTGCCTGATGCCAAGCGAGTCTCTTGCTGGTTTTTGGTCCATATCGGAACGTGTTAATTATCTTCCATCTCCACATCAAGAATTATATACCGATATCAATTGGTCTAAGGTTCCAACTAAAATGGCCGGTTATGATTACGACGATTACCGTGGTGTCTACCTGTTGGATAACGCCAATCTAAAACTTACGGAACAAGCACAAAAGTTAGACAATAACTGGGGAACAAAAACACTACTGCACCTTGGGTGGAGACAGCCTGGTTTAGCAAAAAACAATGCGGTTTCGGTATATTTGAAAGCAGGTCAAAACTATACGGGTAAATTTACATACGATGGCTACGAGATAACCGAACATGATAGGCTCAGTGACAATGGTTTTGATGACGGTATAACAACACCAGAATCGCTATCAAGCAATCAATTGATGATGAGCTCTGTTAGGAGCAATGTTGCTAAGTTTTTAGCAAAGTTAGAGTCAGGCGCTGCCGTTGATCCAACAACAAATACACTTGTTATGCCAAAACGTAACGCATTTCCATTACAAACCTGGCAACTTGACGGTGCAATTACCGTTCATCTAGACCACTACCTTTATCTCGATGCCGACTTTAACTTCCGTCAAAAAATGTCCAAAAAAGTGGATGTAGACGCAATATTGGCCAAAGAATCGTCATTGGATGCTGCTTTGGTCCAAAATGACTTGACCAATGACGTACAAAACGTATTAATATCAGCTGCAAACAAAGACAAAGCAGTCTCCGAGTTTAACGAATTTAATGAGTCTACTGAAAGAAATCAGGCCGACGATTCATTACTGGAAATACAATACCTACAAAATTTCCCATTCAAACAACTAAGACGTACCTACTCAGGTGATCTACACTATTTAGACCACCCGAAGTATGGCGTGCTTTTTCAGATCAGAAAATATAGACATTAACGGGATAATTCAGTGAAAGATTTTCAAATCAGTGCTCAATATATTGAACAACAACTTAATGGTTTTAAACCTGAGGTCGCTATCGTATTAGGTAGTGGTTTAGCAGATTTAGCGGAACAAATTTTGGACCCTATCAGCATTCCATATGCAGATATTCCAGAGTTTCCTCAAAGTACCGTGGTTGGCCATACCGGTCGATTAGTCGCAGGTACATTAGGTGGCAAAAACGTCATCTGTATGCAAGGTCGTTTTCATTACTATGAAGGCCACTCATTTGAAAAAATCGCAATCCCATTAAGAAGCTTTAAGGCTATTGGTTGTGAATCTGTTATTTTAACAAATGCCGCGGGTTCGCTTAAAGAAGACATGGGTCCTGGCAGTATTATGCTGATCACTGATCACATTAACTTCTCTGGCTTTAATCCACTTATCGGTCCAAATGACGATGAGATTGGTCCCCGCTTTTTAGATTTGACTCAAACCTACGATAGAAACATAGGTGAGCAAGTTGAAAAAGCAGCGTTGAAATCTGGTTTAACTTTGTACAGAGGCACCTATATTTGGGTATCTGGTCCTACTTTCGAAACTCCGGCTGAAATTAGAGCACAGCGAACGCTTGGCGCTGATGCAGTTGGTATGTCTACAGTACCAGAAGCGATTGTCGCAAGGCACTGTGGCTTAAAGGTATGTGCTATTTCAACCATTACTAATTTGGCGGCGGGTCTATCGGCAACGAACCTAAGCCATGATGAAACGCTAGAACAAGGTCAATTAGCAGCAAAACGACTAACTACTTTACTTCAAGACTTATTGGCAGACGCATAATGAAAGACTATCAAGCCTATGCCCGTCAAGCGTTAGGCTTGATGGACTTAACATCTTTAAATGATGATGATACTAACGACGTTATTATCGAGCTATGCAATAGTACCATTACAGACTTTGGGCATGTTGCAGCTGTTTGTGTATATCCAAAGTTTGTCGCACTTGCGAAAAAAACGTTAACTCAATTAGGTATGCATGACGTTAAGGTTGCAACGGTAACCAACTTTCCGTTGGGCGATCAAGATATTGACCAAATTATTGCCGAGACAGAGCAAGCCATATTAGATGGTGCTGATGAGATTGACGTAGTTTTACCCTATAAAGATTTTATTAATGGCAACTTGAAGCGCTGTGAAGATGTACTAGTGCAAAGTAAACAAGCCTGTGCAGATCACAATGTATTAAAGGTAATCATTGAGTCTGGTGAGCTAGGTGACTTAAATACAATAAAAGCAGCCAGTGAATTTGCGATAGATTGCGGTGCAGACTTTATTAAAACATCAACTGGAAAAGTGCCAGTAAACGCGACGCTTGAAGCGGCAGATGTAATGTTAAATGTAATAAAGCAAAACGGTGGCCGAGTTGGCTTTAAAGCAGCCGGTGGAATTCGTACCGCTGATGATGCAAAGGCTTACCTAATTCAAGCAGAGCAAATCCTTGGTTCAGATTGGGTTAAGTCATCTAACTATCGTTTTGGCGCTAGTGGTTTACTTTCAAGCCTTAAAGACACGATGTCAGGAAAGGTTGGTACCTCAAACGACTCGAATTACTAAAATAGAGAGGGCTTAGCATGTTCGATCAATTGGCAAATAATAGTAAAGAAACGTTGCCCATCGAAATATCAACAAATGGTATATTTGACAAAAATGATCAGCGTGCGGCTTTTCTTATCGAAAAATTACAAGCTTGGATTAATTTTCAAGCTTTGGCGTCAAATTGGTATGCCGATGAGTCATACATAATAAATATTAAGTTGACGCTTGTTGCCGAAAAGCAATTTTTAAATCTCCCACAATATAACTCAGACGCTTGGATAAAAGTTAACGCCAACGGTTTAACTGCACTATTAAAATGCGGTTTAAGTGAACTTGAATTTGAGTCAATAGTTGCCATTAGCAATTCAGACTTGAAGGAAATGATGGATGACGGAAGCATTGTAGAGCCGCAGTTTCAGAGTTTGATCATGACCGCTTGTAACTATATAACTAAAGACTTAGCTGTAAACCGACTCATTTAGTATTCTATTTTAAAACGGCAATACCAAAGCCTAATGCCATGTATATAAAAACTACTAATAATACTGGCAACTTGAATATTCTTAACGCCAAAAAACCTGCCACAGCAATTAAACCGTCCCAATAACTATGAATGGCGCTCACCAATATCGGCTGATAAAACGCAGAAATTAATAACCCAACAACCGCGGCGTTCACGCAAGCTATAGCACCTGCCACCTGATTTATTTTACTAATTTTTTGCCACGATTCTTTAAAAGCAATAATTAACAAAAATCCAGGTAAAAATATGGCTACTGTTGCGATTAAAGCACCGGCTAACATATTATCAGACAACAATTCGGCTCCTAAAAACGTCGCAAAAGTAAACATAGGGCCTGGAATAGCTTGAGCTGCTGCGTAACCAAAAATAAAAGTATCTTTACTTAAATGCCCCTGAATTATGTCTTCAAGCATAGGTAGTACAACATGCCCTCCTCCAAACACTAAACTTCCAGCTCGATAGAAATCAGAGAACAATGCTATTTTGGGGCCTAAAAACGTCAACAACGGCAGTACTAAAAATAACAAGACAAAAGTACTAAACACAAACCAATTAACATTCGCTAAACCCTTATTGACGGCTCTGGTCGTTGTAACTTTTGCGTTTGACAGGGTTAATTTTTTATAAAAAAGTGAACCGGCTAGTAGTGAAATACTAATGATGGCTAACTGCATAACTATATTGTTGTAAATACAAAGTAAAATCGCGCTAATTAAAGTAACTGCTATGGTGGCGGCGTTGTTGCAAAACTGTTTATACATAGTAAAAATAGCGTCAGCAACAACAGCTACCGCTAAAATTTTTAGCATAGACACGACATTCAAAAAAATTGGACTCGCTGTCGTCGAAATGGTCGTAGATTTTGCTAACATCAGCATGAGCATAAAAGAAGGTGCAGTAAACGCAATGAAGGCGGTGACAGCACCTAATAAGCCTCCTTTGGAATAACCTATCGAAAAGCCAACCTGACTTGAACCTGGACCTGGCAGAAATTGACTTAATGCGATGTAACCAGAATAGCGTTCTTGCGACACCCACTTAAGCTTTTCGACAAATGTTTTTTGAAAATAACCAATATGCGCGGCTGGACCACCAAAGCTGATACACCCCAGAAAAAAGAAATGAAAAGATATATCAATTAAGGTCTTTATTTTACTGTTTGAATGCTGATTATTGTCCATGGAATCAATCTATTAGTTAACATCACTTACTATTATAGCTCGCAATTAAAAGGTTTTTGTAGTGTCAATTATGATCTTGCTTGTCACTTTGAACATATTGGTACTAAGGTTACATGTAATAACCACATAAGGCATTAGACATGACAAGTAACGATGATGCACCTTTATTTACGATGGAAGAATTACAAGAGGAATTTGTTGAAACTCAAGTCGATTTGAACGGTTGGAAAATCCTGATAGTTGATGATGAGCCTAGTATCCATACCGTAACTAAACTAGCGCTACAATCGTTTACCTTTGGAGATAAACCGCTTAATTTTTATAATGCCTACTCAGCATTAGAAGCCAGAAGTATTCTAGATATAGAAACCGACATTGCTGTTATTTTACTTGATGTTGTAATGGAAACTGACAATGCTGGATTGGAGCTTGTCGATTACATCCGCAATGATTTAGATAACCATGATGTTAGAATCATATTGCGTACTGGCCAACCTGGCCAAGCACCAGAGTATGAAGTCATTAAAAAATACGATATTAATGATTATAAAGAAAAAACCGAGCTCACTAATCAAAAGTTAAACACGGTAATCTATGCAGCTCTTCGATCTTATAGAGATATTACAGCCATAAATCGAACGCGAATAGGATTAGAACGAATCATTCAATCGACTTCTTCTCTACTGCAAGAAAATTCGTTAAAAGACTTCGCTGAGGGTGCGTTACAGCAATTAGCCGCTATGATGCATATTGATGCCGAAGTTGTTCTCGCAGAGAGTACAACCGCATTTGCAAGTAAAACAAAAGAACAAATAAAATTATTAGCTTGTATTGATCATGGTAAAGCATCAATAAATGATAGTTTAATCACACATAAAATATCCAACATACTGAACACGAGTCAAATACCGCGCGACAAAATGGTCAATCAAGGAGTCGAGGTTTTTTATATCTCTACCGTAGGCAAACATGAGTTAATTCTGTACCTAGAAGGCGCGAATGATGTACTTAGGTACGACACTGAAATACTGGAAATTTTTTGTAAAAACATCTCTATAGCCATAGAAAACATTCGTCTTAATGACGAGTTAAAACGAACACAAGAAGAAATAGTATATTCAATTTGCGAAGTCGCAGAAACTCGCTCTAAAGAAACGGGAAATCACGTTCGTCGTGTCGCACTATATTCAAAGTTAATAGGTGAAAAGTACGGATTAGACAAAGAACAGCTAGAACAGTTATTTTTAGCTGCTCCACTGCATGATGTGGGTAAAATTGGTATTCCAGATAGCGTGCTTAATCGCCCTGGTAAGTTAAAGGGCGACAACTGGGAAGTCATGAAGACTCACGCTCAAATTGGGGAATCTGTATTACTTAGTTCGAATTTACCTATTATGGAAGCCGCTTCAATCGTGGCAGCGCAACATCATGAAAACTTTGATGGTTCAGGTTACCCGCGTGGACTTAAAGGCAACAACATACATATATTCGGACGGATTGTTGCTTTAGCTGACGTATTTGATGCCCTGATGAATACTCGTTGTTATAAACCTGCGTGGGACTTACAGCAGGTTGATGCCTTACTTAATAAAGAAAAAGGTACTAAATTTGATCCAAACCTTGTTGATATTTACTTTAACCACAAAGAAGAGTTTTTGAAAATTCATCAGCAATACAGTGATTAGTTGAGTTTAAACTTTTCCCCAAGGTGACGGCTGTAAAAAAGTATCAATATAAAGCGCTTCAACTTCGTTACGAGCCCATTCAGTCTTTCTTAAAAACTTTAACGAAGACTTGATGGACGGATCGTTTTTAAAGCAATTGATATTCACTCGAGCGCTAAGCTCGTCCCAGCCATAATGCTCTACTAGTTTTGTAACTACGTCCGCTAGTTTTACACCATGTAACGGGTTATTTGGTTGATTATTCAAAATACATCCTTAATCAAGTTCTAAAAATAAAAAAGAGCCTAACCTAGCTGACTAGGAGGCTCTTTTATCATACTTGTTTTCTTAATTAAAAGCTTGAGCTGTAGCGTACACCAAACTCACTTGCATCATTGCTCTTAATTACCAATAAGTAATCGCCAGTGTTTAATCTTGCATCATCATAACGTTTGTCGAAAATGTTACGGCCGTAAAGTGATACTTTCCAGTCAGCGCCTGCAGGAGCATAAGAAATGTCAAAGTTTACTAGTGAACGAGATTCCACAGTTGTCATTCGACCTTCATCTGCACTTGGCTCACCATACATTTCGTCTCTAAACGAGTAGTCGATTCTGGCGTTGATAGTTGAACCATCGTTTAAGTCAAATACATATGCTGGGCTAATCGACGCGGTAAACTTAGGCGTTAACGGCGCTACAGGTTTCACGCCGTCTTGTTCGTCTACATCAACATTAATGTAACCTAAGCTCGTATGAAGCGAGAAATTGTCTGTAAAATACGCGGTGCTTTCCCACTCGATGCCTTGTGAAGTTTGCGTTACCACTAAGTTACGTGTTTCAAAACCAGCTTCCGATGTCGTATTCACCTGATATGGAAGATCTTCGTAATTAGTATTGAATAACGCAATACTCATATTAAAGTCGCTTGTTACCTCACCCTTTAATCCAATTTCGTAGTTAACGGCGGTAATGTTGTCTGATGCAACAAAACACTCTGGGTTGCCAAATAAACAATAAGGACGAGCTGGGTACTGGCCACCTTGATAACCACTTTGAATGCTAGAATATACGTTTAAACCGTTTTCTAATGTGTAATTTGCCGATAAATCGTAGCTAACTTGGCTCCAATCATCTTCAGCATACGTTGGACCGATGCCAACATTAGCGGTAGCTTCTTTTTTGTCCGTTGTATAACGTAAACCACCAGATACACGAAGATCAGTTGTTACATCGTAACCTAAATTAACAAACACGGCTTTACTCGTCGTCTTTTGATCGAGTTCCAGCATGTTAGAGCCGCCGTTAAAGCTTGAATCTTCGCCTTGACGGTTACTGCCTTCTTCGGTAAACCAATATAAGCCAGAAACAAAGTCCACATTACCGTAGTAGCCGTTTAATTGCAGTTCTACTGATGTTTGATCGGCTTCGCCACGCTCTGGATAGTGGTCTAACGCATAAATTGTAGCATCATCGTCTAAACCGGCTTTGTATTCTGAGGTACGGTTACTGATAATAAATTTTGAACCTAACGTATCAGAAATATTGTAATCCGCAGTAAATGAAACACCGCTAGCGCTGTTGTTTACTTCTGTTACTTCAATTGTCCCAGTTGCGTTATCAAAAGGATTTGCAGCAACGTCAGAGTTACGTAATGGACCAGATGGTAATGGTGAACCAAAGCGCTCACCCAAGTAGTATGCACCTGTAGGAACTTCGTTAATTTTAGTTGTATATGGTCTTAGACCACCTTCACCATCATTAGCATCAGCAGTAACAACAATTTTTAAATCATCGGTAACTTTATACTTTAAAGAAAATCGACCGTGAAACTCTTGGCTCTCACCAACATCATATTTTGCTTCTGGTAAATTGATAAACTTGCCCAGTCCATCTCTGCGATTAAACCCAGCGCTAATATTTATTGCCAAATCATCATTCACTGCACGGTTTACAAAAACGTCACCTTTTAATCGACCTCGTGTTCCAACTTCAGCTGATAACTTTGTTACCGGATTTGCATCTGGCTGTTTAGTAATAATGTTTATTGCACCGCCAATAGAGTTACGACCATATAATGTACCTTGTGGTCCTCGAAGTACCTCTATGCGATCGATATTTTGTAAGTTCCAGTTTTGTCCAACTTGACGACCTAAGTAAACACCATCTACATATACACTAACACCAGGATCCGTGGTAATTAGGTGATCTTGTAGTCCAATGCCGCGTATAAATGGGTTGGCCGAAGATGTATGGCCGGCAGAAAAGCCTGTGATATTTAGATTTGGTACAAATTTACCAACATCTGTGATGCCTGTTATGCCTTGCGTATCTAAATCTGCTCCGCTAAATGCACTCATTGCAATTGGAACTTCATAAATAACCTGCGAACGCTTAGTTGCAGTTACCGTAATCGCTTCCATTTTAGATTTTTCAGCATTTTTCTCAACTTCTTCCGCCGCTGTTGCATTTGCAACAGTAAGACCTGATGAAACTAGCGCCAACGCCAACGCTGTAGTAATAGGATTTAAGTTACGCTTGCGCGACAACGAACCATTTAAAGTGTTCATTTGATGTCCTCTATGTAAGAAGTTTTAAAAGCAAAAATAGACTAGTAGGAAAGTCTGCTTGATGCTGAATAATTTGCGCGCGAAAAAACGCACGTCTCAACAAGGTGAGTCGTACAATTCTATGTAAACAAATTTAATTCAGACGAGCAACACAGAACGTTTGCTACTGTTTGGTTGGGCCGGCATGTTACCACCAGTAAGGTTAAAAGCAAAGTTTTATTTTTATTAACCCCACTTCAAGTGTCTGCTAATGGTCTCAAAAGTTTCTAACGTCGGAAAAATATCGAGTAAATCAGAAAACTAGTAATTTACTCGATACTAATTAATGTAGGCTACTTCTCTAAAATATTTTCAATAGCTTTTGAAATACGTAACGCTTTTTCATCTTCACCAAAACTTGTCATTATTGATAAGCCAATTGGTAAACCGTGAATTTTTCCTGCAGGAATAGTTATGTGTGGATAACCTGAGATTGCAGAGAACGTGGATACGCCACCATTACTATTATCACCATTTACCAAGTCGATTTTCCAAGCTGGCCCACGAGTTACAGCAATTAGAGCGTCTAACTCATGCTCTTTTAATAGTTTATCGATACCCTCTTTACCGGTAACACGTTTTAATTTTTTCTTAAGGTTTTTATATTTTTGCGTTGACATACCTTCGGTGGCTTCTGACTTTAAGAATATTTCTTGTTGGAAATAAGACATTTCCGCTTCGCTGTTTGCTTCATTAAACGCAATTACATCTTTTAAGGTCAGTGAGTTTAGTTCATCAGGAATATCGTTTGGTAGTTCTGCAAAGTATAAATTTAACGACGTTTTAAATTCTCTTAATAATTGAGTGTAACCATCATTCCAAAACCCATCGTATGGTTCAAATTTTAAGTCATCAATTAACGTAACACCTTGGTTTGTTAGCTTACGCTTTGCGGAAACTAAGACTTGCTTAACCAGTTCGTGTGATTCTGCACTTGAATATAACACCCCTATTTTAAGTTCTTGAGGCTGTAAAGGTGAACTTATTAAACCAACCGGGTTAATTCCTTTTACCAATGTTTCTGCGTCTTTTTTATCTCGACCTTGCATTGCAAAAAGTACACGTTGTGCGTCGTCAACATTTTTAGTCATTGGTCCTGCGGTATCTTGAGACGGTGAAATAGGTACAATACCGAAGCGACTCACTAAGCCAACGCTTGGTTTAACGCCAACAACACCATTCACCGCTGCAGGACAAGTAATTGAACCATTTGTTTCGGTTCCTATTGCTGCGATAGCTAAATTAGCTGCTACAGCGGCTCCTGAACCGGAACTAGATCCGCAAGGCGTTGTTGTTACGTCGTTTGGATTTTTAGTTTGACCGCCGATAGCGCTCCAACCGCTTGAAGAACGTTCAGAGCGGAAATTAGCCCACTCACTTAAATTTGTTTTACCTAATATGATAGCCCCAGCAGAGCGTAAGTTTTCCGTTAACTTGGCATCTCTATTTGTTCTATTGTTTTTTAGTATCAGCGAGCCTGCCGTTGTTGCCAGTTCCTTAGCTTCGATATTATCTTTCAATAAAATAGGCATACCGAACAAAGCAGGCAGATCATTTTTATAGTTGCCAATTGATTTATCCAGTGCTTCCGCTTGTGAAACAGCGTTAGGGTTTATAGATATGACACTATTATATTTATGATCTTCTTTTTTAATTTTATCGATATAAAACTGAGTTAATTGCGTACTAGTTAATTCGCCGGTTTTAATTAGTTGTTGAAGTTCTGCAATTGATTTAGTTGATGTGTATTGTTCTAACTGGGCGTTCGTTAAGCCTTCATTTGCGATACACGCAGATACAAAGCCACTAGCAATAATGGTTGCTGTAAACAACACAGCAGGAGTACGTCGATTAAAAAATGTCATGGATGCAGCCTCTTATTATTATTGAAGCTAAAATAACAACAAGACTGCTAGTGTGCAAATATCAATCAGGCGAAGGCTGTGATTTAAGCGTTTAAAAGCCAGCCTTTTTCTGTTGCTATATCTATCTGTTCGTTCACATAATTCCACAGTGACATTGATATATCCTGTAAACCATGATTTCTTGCTAACACCTGAGAGCGTTTAATACTGTGCTGTGCCCAACTTCCGCCATCATTTTGCATATTTTGTATTAGCGGTAATATTCTGTCTATTGCTTTAGCAAACTTACTATTAAATGTTTCTGAGCGCTCAAACTCCAGAAATAATTCATAGAAATATTGTTGCTGATGCGCCGGTAACAAACCAAAAATTCGTTTAGCAGCTTTGTCTTCAAGCTCAAACTGTTTATCTAAATCAGCTTGCGGTGCAAAGGCAAAGGTATCGCCTGCATCTATTTCGACAACGTCGTGTATGAGTAACATCTGGGTAACACGCATTAAATCAATCGGCTCGTCGACATGCTCTTGTAACACGGATGCAGCCATACAGATGTGCCAACTATGCTCTGCACTATTTTCGTAACGGTTACCATCTGATTTAATGAGTGCTTTTCTCTTAACCGACTTTAAAAGATCCATCTCAGTAATGAAGTTTATTTGCGATTTAAGAAGGCTCGTGGATTCTGACATCATTGAAGTGCCTCTTTATAATGCTTTCTGCAGACGGAAACGTACCTTTCATTTCCACCAATTTGCACTTGTTCACCATCAGCTATCGCTTTACCTGTCTCGTCTGTACGTAACACCATATTTGCTTTGCGGCCACAATGACATATTGTTTTTAATTCAACAATTTTATCAGCCCACGCTAGTAAGTACTGAGCACCAGCAAACAGTTCGCCTCTAAAATCAGTGCGAAGACCGTAACAAAGAACCGGAATGTTATAAATATCGACTATTTCAGTAATTTGATGGACCTGTTCTTTGGTGAGAAACTGACACTCGTCAACCATGACACAATCAACGCGTTGTGAGTCTTTTAAGCTTTTTATTATTGCGAATAAATCGCTATCGGATTGAAATATATGTGCCGGGGCTTCAAGACCAATTCGTGAGGTCACTTTCCCTACTTCGTAGCGATTATCTATGGCTGCAGTAAAAATTACTGGCTCCATACCACGTTCTTTATAATTAAATGAGGACTGTAAAAGTGTGGTTGATTTACCTGCATTCATCGCAGAGTAATAGAAATAAAGCTGTGCCATTAAATACTCGTGAGTTTATTATCGTTTTTATTGCGTGAATGCTACGCAATTAATAGTAAAATGAAAAGAGAAAAGCGATGTTCTAACCTTGGGCGAATACAAAGTCAGGTCTGTTATTTGTTTTTAAGAGTATTGATCAGAGGCTCAACTTCAAAACCAACAAATAGTGTACGTTGGCGAGTTCGGCCTTTGTCTTCAACATCCTTGCGCGGCCAATCACCGTTATCATCTGATACTAAGTAAATCCATTCTTTGCCCTTTACTGTGCAACTAGCCATACCTTCAAAATTATCATACTCCGTTGAAGTGTAATCAAATAATGTCTGACTTGTGACAGTACGGCCATTTTTCAACTGTTCTGGATTGATTAAAGCTAGGCGTAACCTGGAACCTTTAGCACCGAGCCAGTCTTTTTCCATTACAATAACTTCTCCGCTTTTTAAGGTTTCGGCATCTTTAGGACTTGAAGTTGCTTGGTAAGTGGTATCAATAACTTCACCAGATGACTTGACTACTCGAACTGGCACCGTCACTTCCGAAAGTTTAAATTTTTCCCAAATAGAAACTATCTCACCGGTATTTAATTGGGTGATTGACTCTAAACCCGAATTGCCTTTACCTAGCTGCTTTTGCGGTATTTTAAGTACTGGTGTAGCACTAAGAGCTAGGTTAACCATAGATGTATTCTTCTTTTGCCAAGAGGCGTTTGCAGAGGCTAGCTCCTTCGAGAATTGATCGTTTTTCATATGAGAGTAGAAAAACAAGTCGCCACGATCGTCCAGTGAGACCAAAAACCCGTTCTTGTATGACACTATTGACTCGGCCGCGCCTGATAATATCTTGCCATTTAAATCTTTTAACTGACCAGAAGCTTTAACTGTCATATTGACTATCCTACCTGCGTCGTCAAATTCGTTATTGGTTTGGAACCATTGCGAACGAAGTACAGGCTGCTTTGCTAATTCTTCTTGTTCTACTTGACTGTAATCAGATATAAACCAGGCATTTTTACAATCAGGGGTCATATAGAGCGCGCTAAAACCACCACTTTGAGTTCTATCTTTATGCTTAAGAATTAATGCTGGTTGTTCAAGAGGTAGCAATATTGGCTCAGCTACAAAAGGCTGATGAGATGGCAACAGAGATGACGCCAAAAAAGTAAACAAAGATGTTGCTAGCATAAAGTACACTCTGAGTGAAAATCGACTCTAAATTATATTTTTGAAGTGTATACTTGTTTTACTCGTTAAAAAATCGTATTTCAAAATTTTCTCAAAAAAAAGCGGCTTTCGCCGCTTTAATCATTTCAGTGCTTTATTTTCTAGTAGCTCGAAGCATCCAAGAGTTTTTCTCATGGACTCTCATTCGATCGCCCACTAAAGCTGCAGTAGATTCGTCGTCTGCGTCTTGAGCAATTTTAAGAACATGTCTCGCTGTCTTAACTACTTGTTCGTGACCTTTAGTCAATAAATCAACCATAACACCAGCCTCTGGAACGCCTTCGACTTCTTCTATTGAGCTTAGTCTAGCAAACTCTTTATAAGTACCGGGCGCTACAAAGTCTAACGTTCTAATACGCTCTGCGATATCATCAACCGCCAACGCTAAGTCTTGATAATGCTCTTCAAACATTAAATGCAACTCACGGAACTGAGGGCCAGTAACGTTCCAATGAAAATTGTGAGTTTGTAAGTATAACGTGTAAGAATCAGCTAATAGCTTCTTTAAACCTTCGGCAATATTACTTCTGTCTTCCGCATTAATTCCAATGTTAATGTCAGTCATTGTATCTCCTTTGCTTCGTGTTTTGATTTAACAGTATTGTTGTACTTCATATTTAACTATGAGGATCACTATTTTTATTTCAAGTGTCTAAAGTTATTAAATAAATATTTAACTTAATGACATCTTGAAGGACGTCCCATACGCTGTACTTTCAACTTGAAATATATCAGCGATCGTTTGGCCCATGTCAGCAAATGTATCACGCAAGCCCAAGTCAACCTCTTTAATGCCTGGTTTAAAGGCAATAATTGGAACATACTCTCGAGTATGATCAGTACCTGGCCAACTAGGGTCACAACCATGATCCGCCGTTATCAATAGGGTGTCGTCTTCTTTTAATGCAGATAAAAGTTCTGGAATTCGACTATCAAAATACTCTAGTGCTTCGGCAAAACCTTTAATGTCTCTGCGATGTCCATAATCTTGATCAAAATTAACAAGGTTAGTAAATATGATCCCTTCACTGTCTTCGCTCGACATTTCATTTAACGTAGTATCAATTAATGCCTCTAGGCCAGTGGCTTTTATCGCTTTGGTAATACCTTGGTGCGCATAAATATCGGAAATTTTACCTATACTCACCACCTGTTTATCAGCGTTTGCAACTTTTTGTAATACCGTTTCTGATGGTGGTAACACAGAATAATCCCTTCGATTGCCCGTGCGCTTAAACTCAGCGGTAGTTTCGCCTAAAAATGGTCGCGCGATGACGCGGCCAATATTGTATTTATCTAACAGTTCTCTGGCTACCTCGCAAAAACTATATAACTCTTCTAAACCAAAGTGACTTTCATGAGCAGCGACTTGAAAAACACTATCTGCACTTGTATAACAAATAGGTTTTCCGGTTTTAATATGTTCTTCACCATGCCAAGTCAATACATCGGTACCTGGTGCGTGTCGATTGCCTAAAATGCCAGTAACACCAGTTCTTTTTACTAGTTCATCGATAAATTCGGGTGGAAAACTATTAGTTTTTTCCGAAAAATATCCCCATTCAAATAACACGGGTACACCAGCCATTTCCCAGTGCCCGCTCGGAGTGTCTTTGCCCGTAGAAATTTCCTGCATATGACCGTAAGCTCCGGCAATATTAGTCTGAGGAAATTGTTCGAATTTAATATTATTAGCGTTTTCACAAGCTTTAACTAAACCTAATTTCGCTAAATTAGGAATATTTAAAACATGATTATGCTCTTGTAGCATATGTTGATATATATGGAAGAACGTATTTGCACCAGTGTCGCCAAAAGCTTCTGCGTCTGCAGAACTGCCGATACCTAAACCGTCGGCAACTAAAATAATAACTCGGCTCATAATTGATAATCCTGTAATTGATGTGAAACTGGCGTTAATCGATCGTTGTGTACGCGCAATGCTTTTCCGCGAATATATAATCGAGAGTCATCGATAACATGACGTTCACTAACTAATATAACGTTTGAAGCGTGTTGATCTGTATCTAACACTAGATATATGGCCTGTTCTTTAGCATTCAAGGCAACCCAGTCACCCTGTCTTATAATTTTTGTTTCTTTGTGCTGTGCAACCGCAAAAAACCAACTTTTTATAGCCTGAGGTTTTAAATAATGATTCGCAACAGTTGCATTCACCGCCAAAGTAAAGGCCTGTTGTTCATCCATGGCTACCGCTGAAAATTTATCTCTGAACAGGCTATATAAAAATGCATCTGAGGTCGTAAAACATTGCTCATCTTGAAAACTATTTATTAATTCGGATGCTTTATACACTGTAGGAAATACCACATCTTCACTTAATTTAAGTAGGAATGAACCACTACTTTCATCAACAAGCCAGTACCAGCCCTCTCCATTATTAACGCAGTTTTGCAAGATACCGCCCTTAGTCTTATCGCTAATTTATTAAGCCCAGAGTATTAAGCGCTGTTGTTTCTGTCAACCGTTTATAAACCACTTACAATATCTTTGACCAGCTTAGGACCTTGATAAATGAAGTTGCTATATACTTGTACTAGGCACGCTCCAGCGTCTAGTTTTTCTTTAGCGGCTTTTGCACTGTTAATCCCCCCCACTCCTATAATGGGAAGTGTCTTATTAATTGACCTAATTTTTTTAATTACATCAGTGCTCATATCTCTAACTGGATCGCCACTCAACCCGCCCATTTCGTCACCGTGTTTTAAACCTTTGACTGCATCTCTTGAAAGAGTGGTGTTGGTTGCAATGACACCATCAATACTGTTATTTACGATACATTCAATCACTTGTTCAATACCGACATCGTCCATATCTGGTGCTATTTTTACTAAAACTGGAACATACTTACTATGTTGCTTTTCTAATTCTAATTGTGCCTGTTTGACCGAAGACAATAACGTTACGAGTGAGTCACCAAATTGCAGATCTCGCAATCCTGGAGTATTGGGAGATGAAATATTAACCGTAATATAATCTGCATATTCGTATACTTTGTGCATACAAATTACATAATCTTCGTGGCCTCTTTCATTAGGTGTATCTTTGTTCTTGCCAATATTAATGCCCAAAATGCCTTTGTATTGAGAGTTTTTAACATTCTCTATCAAAGCATCAACCCCATCATTATTAAAACCCATTCTATTAATGATGGCGTTGCGCTCTGGTATACGAAATATTCTTGGTTTTTCATTGCCCGGTTGAGGGAGTGGCGTAATTGTACCAATTTCAACAAAACCAAAACCCATTTGTCCAAAGGCTTCGATACAACGCCCATTTTTGTCTAACCCTGCGGCTAAACCTACAGGGTTCGGGAATGTTAATCCTAAAACTTGGACAGGCTTATTTTCTACGTTTTGTTGCCATGCCCAGCTTAGAGGCGTATTCGCAAATCGACGAAAGTTATTTAGAGCAAAATCGTGAGCCCACTCTGGGTCTTGGCTAAACATAAACTTTTTAGCTATTTCAAATAACATTCTTCTTTCCTAATATAAATTGACCGCGCTACAAAAACGCCCCGAATATTCGAGGCGTATTTTAATTGAGAATTAACAGTATTTAAACCGCCGTTTCACAATGATGACTCAATAACATGAGCTCTCGCAATGCCACAGAGAACTTAGCGAACTCATGGCTTTCTGTCGTTTTAAACTCAGCGATCATATGTTGCCAGCGCCCTAAGATATGCTCAAATGACGCCATCCACTCATCGTATATTACGTCTAAATCTTTGCTATCGGACTTAAACTGTAACACAGTCGCAGTTAAAGCGCGTTGTTGCCAATCTAACTCTTCGCGATAACTCGCTCGAGCTAATGCTTGCCAATGATTTCCAACCGGTTGATTGGTAATTTGATCTAAGAACCAATGCAAACCTAAATCTGAGCCTAAACGGAAGTACATAGTGGCAACTTCAGTTACATCGCGATTAGTATTGGCAGCAACATCGGCAATATCCATCACAGAGAATATTGATGACAATTGTGACACGTAAGTCGCTATCTCTGTCGGAACGCCTTCACGCTCGAAACTCTGTTGCGCATCAATCAACTGTTTCTTCTCTTTATCAACTAAACAGTCACCTAAATTTTTCATCAACTTATCAAACTTAGGTTTGTAATGCTCGATAGTCTCACTCAAGCCTAACGCTTTGTTGCGATGACGTAAGAACCATCTAGAAGCTCGACGAACAGTTCGTCTTAGTTGATGTAACATTTCGGTTTGTACAATTGCCGGAACTTGGTTGTCTAACGCTTCGATTTTCGACCATGCACTTGGCATATCAAATACTTCGCGGGCCATCATGTAGCATGTTAGAACTTCGTCAACCGTTGCACCTGTTTCTTCTTTCATACGCACGACATAGTTAAGACCCATATCATTTACAACTTCATTAGCAAGTTTAGTTGCTATGATTTCTTTACGTAATGGATGTAACTGTATTTGCTCAGCGTATTTCTTTTGCAATTTAGGTGGAAACGCCTTAACTAACAGCGGAATGTAGTAAGGATTGCTGTCAATTTCTTCAATAGCAAACTGCTCTTTTAAGATCATTTTGCCATAGGCCACCAATACTGAAAGCTCTGGGCGAGTGAAACCTTTCCCTTTCGCTTGACGCTCAGCAATTTCTTCGTCGTTTGGTAGAAACTCTAGTTCACGGTCTAACTTACCCGACTTCTCAAGCTCATGAATAAAACGTAATTGCTCTTTAACTAAACTCACGCCTTTTAATTCAGTAATAGAAATCGTGTGTGTTTGACGGTAACAGTCTTTAATAACGATTTGAGACACGTCATCAGTCATATCGTAAAGTAACTGATCACGGTGCTTTCTTGTTAATTCACCTTCGTTAACCAATTGATTTAGTAATATTTTAATATTTACTTCATTGTCTGAGCAATCTACGCCACCAACATTGTCAACGAAATCTGTGTTTATACGTCCACCATGTTGAGCGAATTCTATACGGCCCAACTGGGTTAAACCTAAGTTACCGCCTTCACCAAAAACTTTAGCATTCAGTTCAGAACCGTTTATGCGAAGTGCGTCATTTGCTCGGTCACCAACTTGTGCGTCAGTTTCCGACTTAGCTTTAACGTAAGTACCAATACCACCATTCCAAATTAGATCTACTTGCATCGTTAATAATGCTCGTAACAAGTCATTTGGTGCCATTGACGCTTTTTTAGTCCCTAACATCTTTTTCATTTCAGGACTTAACGGAATAGACTTTGAAGTACGAGAGAAGATGCCACCACCTTCAGAGATTAACGACTTATCGTAGTCTTCCCACGAAGAGCGAGGTAGCTCAAACAAACGCTGACGTTCAACATACGAAGACGCCGCATCTGGGTTTGGATCGATAAAGATATGCATGTGGTTAAAGGCAGCTTGTAAGCGCGTGTGTTTAGACAACAACATACCGTTACCAAATACGTCTCCGGCCATGTCACCAATGGCTACACAGGTAAAATCGGTCGTTTGGCAATCAATGCCCATCTCTCTAAAGTGACGTTTAACAGATTCCCATGCACCGCGCGCTGTAATGCCCATTTTTTTGTGGTCATAACCAACGCTTCCGCCTGAAGCAAATGCATCGCCTAACCAGAAGTTATATTCTTCAGAAATAGCGTTCGCAATATCCGAGAAAGTGGCTGTGCCTTTGTCTGCTGCTACAACTAAATAAGTGTCATCTTCATCATGGCGCACAACGTCTTTAGGTGGAACAACTTCACCATGCACTATGTTGTCTGTTAGGTCTAAAAGGCCTCGAATAAAGATACGGTAGCACTCTTGTCCTTCAGCGAAAAATGCATCACGACCGCCTTCAACTGGCATTTGCTTACAAACAAAGCCACCTTTTGAACCATTTGGAACGATTACTGTATTTTTAACTTGTTGTGCTTTTACTAGACCAAGAACTTCTGTACGGAAATCTTCCATTCGGTCAGACCAACGTAAGCCACCACGAGCTACTTTGCCACCACGTAAGTGAACACCTTCGATTCTTGGGCTGTAAACAAAAATTTCAAATTTAGGTCTTGGTAACGGGACTTCTGGAATTTGCGCTGGTAGCAACTTAAACGAGATATATGGCTTGAACGAGCCATCTTTCGCCTTTTGGTAAAAGTTTGTGCGCAGTGTTGCATCCATTAACGTGATGTATAAACGAATGATACGATCATCGTCCAAGTTCGCTACGTCATCTAGTGCTACTAAAAGTTTCTCTTTTAGTTTTTCGTACTTTTTCTCACTAACTTTTTTTGGACTAAATTTAAGTGTAAACAGCTCAACTAATTGTCCGGCTATCTTCGGATATCGGTCAAATGTAGACTCAATGTAAGCTTGAGAGAAAGTCACACCAATTTGACGCATATACTTAGCGTAAGAACGAATAACTGATGCCTGGCGACCGCTTAACTTCGCACCCAAAATTAGTCGGTTAAAACCGTCATTCTCTAGGTTATTTTTCCATACTGCATCAAAGGCATTTTGAAACAGCTCTTGGGTTTTCTCAAAGTCTGAATTATCGCCGTTTGTCAGGCGCATGGTGAAGTCCATGATCCAACTAGTGCCCTGCTCAGTTTTTACTTGATATGGGGTTTCACCAATAACACGTAGTCCGAAGTTCTCAAGAATCGGCAATACATCAGATAAATGAATTGGTTCATCTTTGTGGAACAGACTTAACCGTACAGCATTTTTATCAGACTCTTCTTGTGGTCGATAAAACAGCATACTTAGTTTATTTTCATCCGTTAAACTTTCTAAATGATGAATATCTACCGTTGCTGTTGAAGGCAATACTTGGTCTTTGTAAGATGATGGAAATGCATTGGCATAACGAACAGCAAGTTCTTTTCCTTTGGCACCACCATATGAGGTGCTAAGTGCGGATGAAAGTTTGTCGTCCCATGTACGAGCGGCTTCAATTAAGTTATTTTCAATATCTTTCACGTTTAATTCTACATCCTGATCTGTGGCTCTAACGATATAGTGTGTTCTGGCTAACGGTGACTCAGAGAAGAAAGTGTTAAACTCAACTTCCTCATCACTATTCATAGCTTGACTCAGTATACTTTGCGTATCACGTCTAAGGGCGGTGTTGTAGCGTTCACGTCTAACAAACACCATGCACGAATAAAATCGACCGAACGAATCTTTGCGAATGAATAGCTTAGTCATATCGCGCTCTTGCATTTGTAAAACGCCTAAAGCAACTTCCATCAGATGTTGCTCAGATGCTTGAATTAACTCATCACGTGGATAGGTTTCAAGCACGTTTAATAAAGCTTTATAAGCATGGCTGCCAACGGCAAATGTGCTTTTTTCGGTAATTCGATTTAGCTTTTCGTTTAGTAATGGAATATCTTTTACGCTTGAGTTATAAAAACCCGCTCCGTATAAACCAATAAATCGGTGCTCGCCAATAACTTTACCACTATCATCAAACATCTTGATACCGATATAGTCCATATAAGCAGGACGATGTACTGTCGATTTTGAGCCTGTTTTTGTAATCACTAATAAATTGTTTGATAGCGCTTCTTGGCGAGATGCGTTGGACAAGTCTGACAAAACACGAACTTTTGGTTCTCTGTTTTTAGTCAACCCTAACGCTGAGCCTGCAACTGGTGTGATCTCAGTATCACCTTCAACACCAGAAACCTTGTATTGTCGGTATCCCATCAACGTAAAGTTATGGTCTGCGATCCAATTCAGAAAATCGATACTGGTCTTAAGCGTCGATTGCTCTGCATGTTTTGAATTAGACGCTTCATTTATACAATTTTGTAATTTTTCTTGGATAGGTTTCCAGTCTTCAACTGCAATACTTACGTCTGCTAACACAGACTCTAAGTCCTTCGTTAAAGCTTTTACTTGTTTGTTGTCCGCTTGACGATCAATTTCAATTAAGAAAACAGTTTGCGTATGAGTCGTTTTATCATCGGACTTTAGATCAACAAAACTTTTGACGTTTCCTTTTTTGTCGCGGTTAACTTTAATAGGCGTATGAATTAATAAATGAGAAGTAATATTAAGGCGATTTAATGCCATACGCACGGAATCTACTAAAAATGGCAAGTCATTAACAACGATTTGCACGATAGTGTGTTCAGATTCCCAACCATGTTTCCCTAACTCAGGGTTAAACACTCGGATGAAAGGCTGACCAGTATTTGCCTCGCTAAACGCGTTAAAAAGACTTAAAGCTGCACCGTATAACTCTACATCAATTCTTTTTTCTAAGTCTTGTTGTGAGATATTTCCGAATAATATAGATGCAAATTGTTCTACATGAGCACGACGCTCTAATGGCAATTTTTCTTCTATGAGCTTTGAGACATTTTTAAGGATCACAGACGAGGAATTACGTAACAAGGTCATTACAGTTTCCTTTTAAATATTTAAATGCTGATATTTGTTATACTTTTTTGACATCAACAAGTGTAGCCCTAATCTTCAACTAATTAAAATGAAATTTTTCAATGTCTTCCTATATTACAACTGCTCTGATGAGCTAGTTAGGCACTTATGCAAAAGCACTAAATAAAAAAGCGACTTTACGTCGCTTTTTATTATATTTATGCATTTGTTATTAAAGAATTAATTTACAATTTTTTATTCTTTTTCACGTTGATTCGGCCATAACACCGATGCTAACGCTGGTAATACGATAATTGCACCTAACATATTCACTAAAAACATAAATGTTAATAGTATTCCCATATCAACTTGGAATTTAAGTGCAGAAAATACCCATGTACTCACACCAATTGCTAATGTTAAACCAGTGAATAACACCGCACTTCCGCGCTCTTTTAACGCATTAAAGTATGACGTTCTCGTTGATTCACCATTTCTAATCGACTCAACCATAGTGGATAGAATATAAATACCATAATCGACACCGATACCAACACCTAAAGCAATAACTGGCATCGTTGAAACAGTCAGGCCAATTTCCAAGTAAGTCATTAATGCTTGCGCTAACGTTGACACAACAAATAACGGCAATACCACCGCAATAGTTGCCTTAACTGAACGGAAGCTGACTAAGCACAACAGAACGACTGCACCATATACGTACCAAAGCATAGGCACCTGAGCTGCAGAGACAGCCTCGTTTGTCGCCGCCATTACGCCTGCTGAACCAGACGCTAATCTAAATTTAACTTCATCTGTTTCCAGTGCTGCTCGCGCGGCTTTCACTTCATCAACAATTCGTTCAATAGTTTCTGCTTTGTGGTCTTCCAAGAACAGAATAATTGGCATAACGCTACAGTCACGATTTAATAATCCGGTGCTTGTTTCAATTCTAGCGGTTGACTGAACTAGTGAGGTCGTATTTCTAGGCAATGAACGCCATTTTAAGTTGCCCTCGTTAAAACCAGTGTTAACAACTTTCGCTACAGAAGACAAGCTGACCGCCGATTGAACACCCTCTACATTTTCTAGGCGCCATTGGAACTGATCAATCAAGTTCATCACTGAATGATACGTACAACCACTCTCTTTCGTCTCAACAATAACCTTTAAGATATCTGTTGAGATAGCGTAGCGGTCAGTAATTAAAAAGGTGTCTTGGTTGTATCGAGAATCTGCATGTAATGCCGGTGCACCTGCTTGCATATCACCGATTTTCATATCTTGGCTTTTAACGTAACCAAACACATAAAGCATCGCTGTTACAAACAAAATAGAGTAAGCCACTTTTGGTTTAGTAAACGATGACATAGCACGCCATATGTGATCGTGAGTGCCCTCTGGCTGAGCTTTAAACTGTTTATCAAAGTCAATATATGAGGCTAAAACTGGTAATAAAAATAAGTTAGTGAAAATAATTATTGCTACACCAACACTAGCAGTAATCGCCAGCTCTCGAATAATACCAATATCAATGTTTAGTAAGGTCAAGAATCCAACAGTGTCTGAAAGTAAAGCAATACCACCGGGAATTAGCAGCTTCACAAAGCTCGCACAGCTTGCTTCTCTTGCAGTCATACCTTCGTGTACTCGTTTACCGATTGAGTTAATCATTTGCACGCCATGACTAACCCCTATCGCAAAGACCAGAAACGGCACCAATATTGACATCGGATCTAAACCAAAGCCTAGCGTATTTAACATTCCTAACTGCCATACAACAGCCATGAACGAACATACAATTGGTAAAACCGTTAGTAGCAAAGAGCGACAGAATATCCATACCATCAAGGACGTGATTGCGATTGCAATAGCGAAAAATACAACTACGTCTTTAGCTCCAGTGGCAACATCACCGATCATTTTGGCAAAGCCAATAATGTGAATCGAAATTTTGTCGTCTTCAAACTTCTCGCGAATTTGCTTTTCTAATTTATTTGCAAGCGCAATACTATCTAGATTTTCACCAGTTTCAGGATTTTTCTCAAGTAGCTGACTTGAAACCATGGCACAAGAGTAATCATCAGAAACACTTCTACCAACAATACCTGCTTTCTCTACGTTTTGTTTAACGGTAGCAAGGCCTGTAGCATCTGCTTGGAAGTCTGCTGGTATCACCGGACCACCGGCAAAACCGTCTTCTACAACTTCAATAAAGCGTGTGCTAGGAGAGTAAAGAGAGTTTACCAGCGTTCGATTTACACCTGGAATAAAAAAGAGCTGGTCATGAACCCCTTTTAAAGCCTCAAAAAAGTGTGGATTGAAGATATCGCCTTCTTTATCACACACGGAAATATAAACCGTGTTGGCGCCACCAAACTCCTCACTGTACTGAACATACGTCTGCATATATTCATGCTGTAATGGAATATTCTTGTTAAAAGAGGCATCCAAGTGAATATTAGAAGCTTGATAGCCAAGCACCGCTGTAAAAAATGCAAAGATCAGTATTACTAAAGGTCTTTGTCGGAATAAAAATGTTTCTAAAGAGTGAATTAACATCGAGGAAGATCTCTTTTACTTAAGTGTTGCTAATGAAATTGATTTAATACCTGCTTCAGTAGCAAGAACGATATTATTATTTTTTAATGCGCCGGCCATTACCGCTTTGCCATCTTCAAATATATGATGGTTAAAAGAATCACCGGTTTTAGAAAAGTATAAATTACCCGAATTGGCAAATAAATATAAAGCACCGTCAATAACAAGTATGTCGTTTATTGTCGCGTTACCTTTCATTGTAAATTCAGACCAACTATCTTGACTTTTTTGCTCAAAAATATTGCCTCGCAAGCCTGCAACAACGAGTTCGCCTTTGTTGTTATTAGCGAGCGAAAAGAATGAGCCGTAGTAATCAACCGGCAATTTAACCCAGTCTCTACCTTGGTTTTTACTTGTCGCTAAAAATCCAGCTTCACCAGCTAAATACCAGGTGTCTTTATTCACATAAATGTCATTAAAGTGCGGAAGTAGATACTGCTTTTCAGTTTCGTAAACTTCTGGGTCAGACTCTTTCATATCTAGTAGGAATTCGCGATCTTCTGCTAATAGGAGTTCATCATGAAATTCTTGTTGCCAAGTCACACCTAAGTCATCACTTTGCCAATACAGGCCATAGGCACCGACTGCTACAACAGAATTATTTACCGCTGTAATAGATAGTAATGGACGGTCCAACTCTGGTTGGTAATTTAATAACTCCCAGTTTTTACCACCATCCACTGTTTTTAAAATAGTTGCATCGTGACCTGCTGCAAAACCCACGCTTTCGTTTGAAAATGCAATTGAAGTAAGTAACACGTTCACTGGCACATTGGCTTGTGTCCAATCAACTCCATTATCAGAGAGTATAATATGACCACGTTCCCCCACTGCAACGAGGTTTTGTCCCACAGATATAATATCCGTCAGTAATCGGGTACTCGCAAGGTCACTTTTTACTGACTTAGTAGGTTCTATTGAAATTTTGACAGACGCAGAGGCGTCAGATGTTGCTATAAAGGCAGCAACTAAAAGAGAAACGATAGGATAAAGGGAAATTTTTGTCATAAAACTCTTAGTTTTTTAGTTTGTGTTCGGTTATTGGTACTCGGTTTAAAGTAAAAACGGCTGGACCAGCCAACCGTTTTATTAAGTTAATGCTTATGCACTATCTGTTCGAGCGGCGTAATGCAGCAGGAGTATAGTCACTTGCATTTTGTTCTGTTTGGAAGTCGTACATTTTTTGTTCGTTATCCAAGCCGATCGCAATATAACGTCTTGAGTTCAAGTCGTAATATGCATCCAAAGTACTCCAATGAGTTGGTACTTCATAATAGTTGATGCCATAAGCTACCGCAACTCTGTATAACTCATCACGGTTATCATACAAGTCAGCGATATGAATCTGCCAAGAATCTTCATCAATATAGAAAGTACGCTTTTTATAAACATGGCTGATACCATCTTTAAGTGTCGCTTCTACTACCCATACGCGATGCTTTTCCCAACGAACTAAGTCAGTATTGATATGACCTGGTTTGATGATGTCTGAATATTTCAGGCTATCGCTATGTAATTTATAGCTGTTATAAGGAATGAAAACTTCTTTTTTACCTTTCAATTCCCAGTTATAACGGTCTGGTGCACCATTGTACATATCGAAATCATCAGTTGTACGAAGGCCATCAGACGCTGTTCCTGGTGCATCATATGCTACGTTTGGTGCGCGACGTACACGACGTTGACCAGAGTTATATGTCCAAGCTTGACGTGGTTTCTTAACTTGATCCATTGTTTCATGAACAAGTAAGGCGGTGCCGGCTAAACGAGCAGGTTCCGTAACGTTTTGTTTAAAGCGGAACAAAATATTGCTCTCTTCTAAAGCAGCAGGTGTTGCTGACTTTTGAGAGTATTCAATAGAAATAGCTTCATCAAAACCTATATATGTGAAGTCACCATCTGCTGTAGGAGCAGCTTGACCACCGTTACGCGTAGTTTGCTCTCCACGGAAACGTAAAATATGGTTCCAAATCGCTTCTAAGCCATTCGCCGGAATTGGGAAAGGAACACCAATTGCTGCACCCTTAATTCCGTTTCCACCTTCCACTAATTCAGCTCGAGATGCATTTTCAATGGTTGCATCATAAACGTATTGTGGAAATGAAGCCGTACGACGTGACTGATAAATATCCATTTTGTAAGTGTCTGGATACGTTTCAAACATCTTCTTAATACCCGGAGTTAAAAACTCAGCGTATTTGTCTTTATTTGCGTTTGTAACTGTGTATAACACTTTATCACCCGAAAATGGATCAGGGTGGTGCATACCAACGGTATAACCCGCTGGTGCTGAAGTGATACCACCGGTCCAAGCAGGAATTGAGCCATCCGCATTTGCTGCTTTTACCGCGCCTAAAGGTGTTAATTCACCCTTTAATTTAGCTGCTTCAGCAGCTGGAACTTTTGCATCAGCCCCTACCGACGCAAACGCCAGAGCAACGACTGAAGATAATAAGGTAATTTTATTCATTTAAAGTGATCCTCTACAACGAATATTTAATGTTAAACGACACATAGTCACGATCAGAAGTTTGGTTAATTGTGCCTACACCATCATAGAAAGTGTTATAAGACATACCAAACGACCATGTGCTTTGATAATCGATTTCAACTGCGAAGCTTGCTGATTTCTTATCTTCATGGAATAAGAAAAGTGGATCTGGTGTAATACCATCAACATCGTGCGCAAACGTAATTCTTGGCTTAACGTTGAAAGACCCAAATACACGGTTTATTTCACCTGCTAGAACTATACGATAGCCCCAAGCATCTTCCGTTGGGAAAAACTGCTCTGGCGCTGTGCCATTTTGTACGCCTGCTAAAACACCGGCAGCTACATCATCAGTTGTTTGACCACTACGCTCTGTACCAGGGGCATTAAAGCGAATCATGTCTTCTGAAGGCATATCTTGAATTTGAATGTAACCAACTTCAAATACAGCATTAAAGTTATCTAGGCCAAAACTAGGACCAAACGAGTGAATAACGGTAGCTTGCGCTTGAAGTGTATCTAAACGACAGAAGCCATCTGCTGTTGCACCTAACTCAGGGCTTTGAATGTCACAGCCTTCAACTTGGTTTCTACCATATTGAGAAAGTCCATCAAGCTCTTGACGAAGACCGGCATTGGCCAACTGTTGAGGCATTGCTGCGAATAACAGTTCTGCATCATCAATCTGTAATGGCTCGCCTTCACGGTATGAAATTTCACCAGAAACAGCGGTTGTACCAACCGTAGTGTTAAAACTAAAGCCGTATAGTTTGATGTCTTCAGGGAAAACAATCACGCCTTTGGTAAACGCATTTAAGTTGTTGAACTGCTCTGTCGTTAAACCACCAGACCCTTGGGCGATTGCCATAGTTTGTATATCAGCACCAATAGCGCCTGCACTAAAATCAGACGCTACACCAGAAATTAGTGGGCGACGTGAATGATAGTTAATATAATAAAAACCGAATTCACTGTAGTTTAAGTCTTCCGCAAACCATCCAAGCTTAAGACCAAACTGGCCATCATCGCTAGCTTCACGATCGCTTGATGAATCACGAATTGCAAACTTTGTTGCATAACCTAGATACATTTGAGCAAGTTGTTCTGAAGGAACAGCACCTGTCGCTGCCATCATTCCCAACTCATCCAGACCAGCCATCAATCCGTCACGGTCTAAGTCTGGGTTTGAAGCAAAGTTAAGTTGGATATTGTTGTACTGACCACCGGCACCGGCAAAGTCATTTGTAGAGAAATACGAACCTGGAGTCGGTAAACGCGTTTTTTGCCACTCGTATTGATAGAAAGCTTCTAGAGATAGAGCTTCGTTAATACCAACGTTTGCCCATATCATTCCAGTAGGAATAAATGCTTCTTTTAAATCTGAACCTGGTGCTTTTAAACGTGCAATATCAACTGGGCTTACGTTGATACCATGAGGAATAAGTGTACTTTCACCCCAAGATAATACTTGCTCACCTACACGAATTGATACCGGATTTAGGCCATCATTAAAATCAAAATCAGCAAAGAAATAGGCATCTAGAACACGGAAGTCCTGACAAACTAATTCTTTGGCTTCTTCGTCGCGACATACATCAAACGACTTACCAGTCACAGAGTTCTTGTAACCGATTCCTTCTGCAGCAAAGTCTTTGTAGTACATAAAGCTAACAACGGCACCGTAGTTCTCAGCGCTAATCGTTAACTCGTGAAAACCTTTAATAACTTCAGAAAACGAGTCACCCGCATCGTAGTTTAAGTTACCTAAGTCACCATTGGTTGAATATGAACCCGGCGTTGCCCATACATCAGTATTAGCATACAAAGGTGCATAACCTTTGTAATTAGCCCAGTTAAATAATTGATTGTTTGATTTACCGATATTGCTTTTGAAATCGCGATCTTCTAAGCGATAAGCAGCACCAGCTGAAAATGTTGAATCGAATGAAACATCGAAATTGCCAACTTTGAAATTTGCGGCAGTTGCACCCATTGATTGCATTGCTAATACAGCAGAAGCAACGCTAATAGCCAATGGTTTGAGCGCAAGCCTGCGTTCCCCTTTAGTCATGTTTTTCTCCCCTGTCCTCGTTAGGTTTATTATTTTTTAATTTTTGTGAGGATTAATTTGCTCATCGGATGAGCAAAGTTACTAGTAATAATTACACCAATTAGATGAGCACGCAAGAGCTAAGTTTAAATACAGCCAACTAAAATTAGGCCTTAGATAAAATTAAGCTAAATTTTACGTAACTCAATAAACTTATTGTTTTCATCAAGCTGCAACTCAAACCGACCTGAAACTCCATTATTAGTCATAAACCTTCTAATGTGGTGAGCCGGAAACTGTACACTTATACCTACATCAGACATTACTTTTATAGAGGTATAGTAACCTTTGTAATACTCCTGACACTCCCTGTTAGTAAGTGTCAGGTAAAATCTAAAAACTCTATTAGCCATTTAATAAAGAACCTAACCTAATGCGCTATTAACTTTTTCATATAAGTCATTGGATAGTTTTATTTTGGATAAATCAACTAAACATTGCTTCATTAGTGAAGCTCGTGTTGTATCGTAGCGTTTGTAGGCTAATAATGGATCAACAAGCCTAGCGGCTAGTTGAGCATTGGAACTGTCAATTTCGATTAACAAATCTTTCAAGAATGCGTAGCCCTTGCCATCAACTGAATGAAACATCGCAGGGTTTCTCATAACGAATGAACCATAAAGTGAACGGATTCGGTTAGGGTTGGCTCTATTAAACTCTGCCTTAGTTGACCAATCTGACATGGCCTGATAAACAGCATCGTTTTCTGTTGTAGCAACGATTTGAGAGAGCTTATCAAACACTAAAACTTGCCCAGTAAATTGTTGATATAAATTTTCAGTAATCTCTTTACACAAATCGATATCAGCTATTGAAGCTGCTACTAAACAAGCCATTTTTTCTGTCATATTATTAGCAGCTTTATACTCTTTCCTAATTGTCGCCAATATGTCATTTGTGTTCGCGTAAGCAACAAGTTTAAGCAATGCACTTTTATAGCTACGATTAGCAACCGCTTGTTTTTCATAACCATTGGCTATGGCACCTAATTTATCTATTTCACTTGTTAGTACGCCAGACTTTGAAGTAGCAAGTTGCTTTGCTATTTCTGTCCGTAAATGCAGGATGTTATCAACAGCGATAACGTCGAAGCCTTCCGCTAGCGACTCAAAGCTTGGTATTTTTATCATTTCGGCTTTTAAAGCAGCATCTAAATTAGTATCGTCAATGATGTCGCTAATAACTCGAATTAATCTTTCCTTAACTACTGAGTTATCATCTGAAATTGCTGCTTTCTGCCATAAGCTTTGCAACATATCCCATCGACAGAATCCATCACTAGCATTGTTAATAATTCTAACCATTTGTTCTAACGGAACATCTCTATTTACTTTTACCGGCGCTGAGAAGTTTTCAAAAAGTACGATGTCTACTTCTTCACCTATATCAAAGCTAAAAGTTTGTTGTAACTCATCGAGTATAAATTGGCCACGTTTGAGTGATTTACCTGTTTGTGCCGATAGGATTTCAAATTTGATTGGAATAACAAAGGGTTTAAATGAAGACTCTCGCCCAAAAACTGTCTGACTTAATTCTAATGTAAGGCTATTATCATGCTTAGTTTCTTTGACTGAAACAAGCGGTGTTCCACTTTGACTATACCAATTTTGAAACTGTGATAAATCAGTGCTGTTTGCATCAGCCATCGCATTAACAAAATCATCACACGTTACGGCTTGGCCATCATGGCGTTTAAAATACAGGTCCATGCCATTTTTAAAGCCACTTGCCGATAACAAAGTGTGTAACATGCGAATGACTTCTGCACCCTTGTCATAAACAGTAACTGTGTAGAAGTTATTCATTTCGATAACTTTATCTGGCCTAATTGGATGTGACATCGGCCCAGCGTCTTCAGCAAATTGCATTGTACGCATTATATTTGCGTGACTAATTCGTTCGATTACTTCACTGCCCATGTCAGCACTAAATTGTTGGTCCCTGAACACTGTGAGGCCTTCTTTAAGGCTTAGTTGAAACCAATCTCTACAGGTAATTCGATTTCCAGTCCAATTATGGAAATACTCATGAGCGATAACTGACTCTATACCATGGTAATCTACATCCGTTGCTGTAGATTCGTCGGCTAAAACGTATTTGCTATTAAAAATATTAAGCCCTTTGTTTTCCATCGCTCCCATATTAAAAAAGTCAACAGCTACAATCATGTATGTATCTAAATCGTACTCCAGATCATAAACTTTCTCATCCCAGTCCATTGATTTTATCAAAGATGCCATAGCATGATGCGCTAAGTGCAAATTACCTTTATCTACATAAAGCTCCAGTGCAATCTCTTTGCCCGAGCGAGTAACAAATTTATCTTCTAATAGGTCAAAGCTGCCAGCAACCAAGGCAAATAAGTAACTAGGTTTTGGAAATGGATCATGCCAAGTCGCGGTTAATCTTCCGGTTTTGGTATCCACCGACTTAGCGATTAAATTGCCGTTAGCCAATATATGTTGGTAACTTTGATCAGCACACACTTCGACGGTGAACACAGATAGTATATCTGGACGGTCAAGATACGGTGTAATTTTTCTAAAGCCCTCGGCTTCACATTGTGTGCAAAATACGCCCTCAGATTTGTATAAACCCTCTAACGCTGAATTATTAGCAGGGTCTACTACTGACTTCGTTATTAATATAAACGCATCGGGTAAACTTTTTATAGTTAAACTCCCGGCACTTTGCTCAAAGTCGGAAGTTTGCAACACTTCACCATTGACAGATATCGACAAAACCTTCTCTACTTCTGAATCTAATATCAACGGTAAGTCATGTTCATGACTTTTATGTATGTGCAATTCTGCAGTAACTACAGTTTGGTGATCGTGTAGGTCAATATGTAAATTGGTTTGTTTAATTAAGTAATGTGGGGCTTGATAATCTTTTCGATATTTCGCTTGAGGATTGTGAACGTTAGTGTCAGTCATAAATAAACCTTAAAACATGAACCGTAAAACTGAAGACGGACCATTATGATTGGTCCGTCTTATTAATTATTGCTCTTGCTTCTTAAGAACTTTGATACCTAAGTAAGCAAATAAAATAGCCAACATCGGGTTAATTAAGTTGAAGAAAGCGAACTGCCAATATTCTAGCGGGCTAACTAAAAGTACCCCTGCCATATAAGCACCACATGTATTCCAAGGAATTAGAGGACTAGTAATCGTTCCACCGTCTTCTAGAGCCCTAGAAAGATTTACGTTTGCTAATCCTCTGCGCTCGTATTCCTCTCGGTACATGCGACCTGTCATTACTAATGACATATATTGGTCAGCTGTAACTACATTTATTCCAAACGCAGTTCCGATAGTCGCTGTAATTAACGATCCTGATGACTTGGCTGCTGATAAAATACTACGAACAAAAACAGCGAGTAGACCAAGCTTTTCCATAACCGCCCCAAACATAAGCGCAGTCATAATAAGCCAGGTTGTATTCAGCATTGATGACATGCCGCCACCGCTTAATAGCTTGTCCATGTTGTCATCACCAGTAACGATACTGAAGCCATCAAACATTGCCTTCCAAACGACCGCAATTTTTTGAATAAAATCATCACCACCGGCAACTTTCGCAAGCAAGTCTGGCTGGAATACATAACCCCAAACTGCACCTATCAATGCACCTATAAAAATAGCTGGGAACGCTGGTACTTTTTTTATCGCCATTACAACTAAAACAACGAGCGGCAGTAGGTGAATTAATGAAACGTCATAAGTGTTACTAATAATCTCTTGAACATTACCTATAGATACACTTTCAGCGCTAGCTTCTTCAGTAAAACCAAGGATCGTGAATAGTATAAGCGCAATAACGAACGATGGTACTGTTGTCCATAACATGTGACGTATATGGTCGAACAAATCGCTACCAGCAACAGCCGGTGCTAAGTTAGTTGTTTCAGATAGTGGACTAACTTTGTCACCAAAATACGCACCCGATACCACGGCTCCAGCAGCAATAGCTGGTGACATTCCAATGCCTGTCGCTATGCCCATAAGCGCAACACCAACCGTAGCAGCGGTTGTCCAAGAACTACCAATACTCATTGCAACAATCGCACTTAGCAAACACGCAGCGGCATAAAACCAATCAGGATTAAGGATTTGCAAACCATAATATATAAGGGTTGGAACCGTTCCTGCTAATAACCACGTACCAATTAGCGAACCTACAGCTAAAAGAATAAATATTGCTCCCATCGACACAGATATGCCATGAATCATTGCTTCTTCTAGTTGCTGCCACTTATAACCGTTCTTAATCCCGATTAAACAAGCTACACCAGTTGCCAACAAAAGGACTATTTGATTAGGTCCATATGAGCTATCTGCACCGTACAACGCTACCGAGGCAGCGAGCAATAATACAAGAAACAGTAGCGGTATCATTGCATCAAAAAATGAAGGTTGGTTTGTTGATTTCAATTGAAAATCCTCTAAAAAATATACTTCGATTAAGAGCTAAAGCTCACTAATCCTATTAGGTTTAGAAAAACGAACAAAACTGCGATTGGAGTAAACCAACGCAATGTAACGTACCAGACGCTAAATACTTTTTCAGATACGTTAAGTTCTTGTGCAACTGCTTCTTTTTGCATTACCCAAGCCACAAAAATAGCCGTTGCTAAACCACCAAGAGGAAGTAGAACATCCGCTGTTAAATGATCGATTAATTCAAAGTAGTTTGAAACATGTTTACCTACAAACACAAAGTCTAACTTTGCCCATTCCGCTCCGGTAAAAGAAAACACCGTTAGCATACTTACAAACCAAAGACTTACGACTGCTGTTAACGCGGCTTTACCACGCGTAAACGACAAACGTTCCACTAACCACGCTACCGCAGATTCAACCATAGCAATGGCCGATGTGAATGCTGCAAAGCCAAGCATGACAAAAAAGATGGTTCCAAACACAATGCCGCCCCACATTTGTCCAAACGCAATTGGTAGGCTTACAAACACAAGTCCTGGACCTGCAGTTGCCTCTAAACCATTACCAAATACAATTGGATAAATTGCCATACCAGCAATAAGCGCGATAACCGTATCAGCTATTGCAATAGCCACTACAGATTGAGCTATGCTCGTTTTCTGCGGCAAATATGCTCCGTATATCATCATTGCACCAGACGCTAAACTTAAAGTAAAAAATGCATGACCTAGCGCAATTAATACACCAGAGAAAGTCAATTTAGAAAAGTCCGGATAAAACATGAAACGGATAGTTTGTGCAAAGTCGCCGTTAATTGCTGCGTAACCTGCGATGATCAGTAGCAATACGAACATTGTTGGCATTGCATAAGTAACTGCTTTTTCTAGGCCGTTTTTAAGACCTTTACCTACAATTAGGCCTGTTACGGCTAATACTATCGTTGTCCATAGTATTAATGTGCTTGAGTCATTTTGCAGATCGTTAAATATAGTTTGAATTTTATCTGGGGATGCGCCAACAAAATTACCTGCTGCTGACTCAAAAATATAAGAGACCGCCCAACCGGCAATAACGGCATAAAAAGACAGAATTAAAAAACCTGCAATTAAGCCAACCCAGCCAACAAGGCTCCACTTTGTACTAGCTTTAGCCTCTAACGCGAGCGCTCGTACTGAATTACCTGGGCTTTGTCTGCCTCGACGTCCAATCAAGACTTCCGCCATCATAACTGGAATACCGATAGCAAATATACAAACTAGATAAACGATAACGAAGGCACCGCCACCATTTTCACCCATGATGTATGGAAACTTCCAAACATTACCTAAACCTACCGCAGAACCCGTTGCGGCTAATATAAATGCTAGTCTGCTAGACCATTGACCATGATCAACATTTGTTGACATGTGTCCCCCTTAAAGTTTTAAATATTATTATTATTGTTTTGTATCTTTTACTAAAAAAGCAGCCAACGGCTGCTTTTCATCACCTTGACTGGCTACTTCGTCACTTTAGCGAACTGACCAGAGGATATTAAATCTGAAATAATGCGTGCAGACTCTTCAAGGAAAGGGTCAAGCTCTTCTACCTGTTTTGGTAGATCTGCGTCTACTGATTCAACTGCATCTAAACCAAAACGTTTTAATCGTTCATTTATACGCATTAATCGCTCTGATTTATTTTTTTCACGTTCTGCTATTCGTTCCGCTTCATTTAGCGAAATGTAGTTCTTATCTTTGTTTGCTTTGTATTCTTTAATATCTTTAAACAAATATTCAAACTCAGGCTCGTTTTGTATACGCGCAATGTGACGTTTATTAAGTACTTCAACCTGGCTCGAAACGAGCGCAGACGTTTTATATTTGGCCGGACGGATATTATCCCAAGGTAAAGCATTTTCTTCCTGGCTTTCACCCCAATCAGCTGCATCAATTGCAGATGGGAATATAATGTCAGGTACTACACCCTTGTTTTGAGTACTGCCACCGTCAATTCGATAAAATTTCGCTATGGTAAACTGAATAGAACCAAGCTTGTTATCAAAGCGGTCAAAAGCCCTTCCAATTCCACGGTGCTCTTGCACTGTACCTTTACCAAACGTTTGCTCACCAACAATTAACGCTCGTCCGTAATCTTGAAGTGCTGCCGCGAAAATCTCAGATGCAGATGCACTATAACGATCTACTAATACAGTTAATGGGCCGTCATAGTAACTAACACCATCATAATCACCGCGTTGGCTAATATTGCCAATACTGTTTCTGATTTGAACAACGGGTCCTTTATCTATAAACAAGCCGGTCAATAGTGACGCTTCTGTTAGTGAACCCCCACCATTTCCGCGAAGATCAACGATAATGCCTTCGACATTTTTATCTTTAAGCTTTTTAACTTCAGCTTTTACATCTTCCGATAGGTTGTTATAAAAACTAGGAATAGTAATTACGCCGACTTTAGTGCCTAACTCACCTGTTTTAGATTCAAACATTTCTGAAGATGCAGCGCGATCTTCTAAACGAACTTTGTCACGAATAATGGCAACTTCTTTAGAGTTACCTGCAGCATTATCACCTCTGACAACCTGTAACTTGACTTCAGTGCCCTTCTTGCCTTTTATAAGCTCAACAACATCATCCAAGCGCCAACCAATAACATCAACAAAATCTTCGCTGCCTTGCGCAACCGCAATAATTTTATCTTCAGGTTTTAGTTGATTGGTTTGATCTGCTGGACCGCCTGGAACTAGACTACGAATAACAGTAAACTCATCTACAGGCTGCAAAACAGCACCAATACCCTCTAGCTCTAGATTCATTTCCACTTTAAATCTGTCTGCACGACGAGGCGAAAGATAAGAAGTGTGAGCTTCAATACTTCGTGCAAATGAATTCATTACCAACTGAAACGCGTCTTCATTTTGCGACTGCGTTAGGCGTCGAACAGCATTGACATAACGTTTCTTTAATGTCTCTTTTATACCGTCAACATCCTTGCCAGCAAGTTTAAGATTTAATGCATCATACTTAAGTTTCTTAGCCCAAAACTCATCAAGCTCAGCTTCTGTTGTCGCCCACGGCTGATCTTCCCGATCAAAATAAAAAACGTCTTTTTTTGTAAAATCCATCGGCTTTTCAAGCCACTGAATTGCTTGTCGGTAGCGGTCAACTCGACGTTTGATTGACTCTTCAAACAGATCAAAAGCGAAATCTAAAGAACCTGTACTGATTCCGTCATCAAATTTTGTGGCGTATTGACTAAATTTTTCAATATCAGAGGCGAGAAATAGACTCTTGTTATAGTCTAAGTTTCTCAGATACCTATCGTAAATTTTTGCAGACAGTTCATCATCAAGTTGAACTTTTTTATAATGCGAACGAGAGAACCAGGCAGTGATTCTTTTCGAAGCCACTTTATGTTGGGCCTCTTGAACCAAATCTGGAACAACAAAATCTTCTACATTGCTTTCCGCGTGTGCCACGCTAAAAAGTGATAAAGATGCGATAATCGAGCTTGCTAATACGTTCTTAACTGTCTGCATATACGCTCCTATGCTTTAAAAATACTATCCTTTGATACCTTCATAACCATACCTGAAGATAACTGAACTGAAACCTCTCCTTTAGAAGCTTCGACAATTGTCGCAGCCATTGGTTTCATTCCTAACTTAACTAAAACAGCAGTACCTTCACTAAAGTCTTCATTGCTTACCAATTCTTTAACTGGTTGCGACTCTTTATCTGCGGCCTTTTCTACTGGCTTCGCTTTACGTTTAGGTGGGTTTTTTACGGCTTTAGCGGGACGTTTTGGTGCATCTTTTTTTGCTTGCGCTTTACGTTTTTCATCAAACTTGGCTTTACTTTCGGCAAGTTGAGCTTTTGCATGCTCTACATGTTCAGGCGTTAGAGCCTCAACATCTTGACCAGCTAAGTCCACTCGCATTCCACCTTTTTCAACAGCTTCTAGGTATCTCCAGCTGTTAGTGTATCGACGTAAAGCGTGACGAACTTGTGTTTTTGAGACTGGATCTTCTTCACTTAATTCTGAAGCTATGTCATTAAAAATACCGATTTTTAATGGTTTAGCTGCACCTTTGATGCTAAAGCTTTCAGGGAATTTAGTTGCTAAAAATTCGATAACTGTTTTAAGGTCTGTTTTCTGTTGAGATTGCATTAATCGTTCTCTATTTCATCTAATTTCTGAACTACAAAGCTGGTTAACCAACTTTCTAATTCATCTAATTCATTTTCTATAACAAAGTCTTGTCCAGCGACAGCTTCCCAAAACTCGTCAAATAATTTTTCCGCCATCAAGGGTGTGGCGTGATCTGGTAGCATGCCATACGCTTGATAAATCATTTCATTTATTCGTTCTACAACTTCTTCTTCCTCGCCATCCCAATCACCTACGATTTCGATGCCGACTAGAAAATCTCGAACGTCTATAAACTCTTTCATTATAATTTATGGCCAAATAGTTTGGATCATTTCAACTAGCTTTTCCATGCCAGTTGCGTCTTCTTGATCAAAACGGCCCACTGATGGACTGTCAATGTCTAACACTGCGACTACCGAACCGTTAACTACTATAGGCACTACTACCTCAGAGTTACTGGCGGCGTCACACGCTATGTGACCTTCGAACTCATGAACATCAAATACTAATTGCGTTTTGTTTTCAGCTACTGCTGTACCACAAACACCTCTACCGACAGGAATTCGCACACATGCTGCACGCCCCTGAAACGGGCCCAGGATAAGCTCGTCGCTTTCACCGTTAACGCTTTTGCCCATTAAGTAAAAACCTGCCCAATTTACGTCATCTAATCTTTCAAAAAGAATGGCACTTATATTAGAAAGGTTAGCAATAAGATTCGGCTCGCCTTCACACAATGCTTTAGATTGCATGATTATCTCACGATAGAATTCTTTTTTGTCCAAAGTTATCCCACAGATTTTTTATTGTTAAAAATATAGCCTGCTAAGTTACCCCTAATCACTGTAAATTTAAAGGCGTTGTCACTAATAAAGTTAGGCTATTTTGACTTTTTGGGTGTTTTTTCAGCAAGCCTCTATAAAAATAGCGCTCTTACCTTGTCTCGGTAACTTCTACTTACTCTAATTTCGTGCTCATTGTTGAGTTGAATTACATATTCACCATTGCTTAACGTTAAGACTTTCTTCACTGCGTTGTTATTAACTAGCACTGAACGGTGCACTCTTACAAACAGTTTAGGATTTAATTCTTGCTCAAGTTGTTTCATTGTTTTTCGTAAAATATGCGTCTGGCCATCTGCGCAATGAACACACATGTAATCACCAGCTGCATCAACCCAAAGCACATCATGGACTGACAATCGAGTTGTTTCGCCAACGTCTTTTACTGAAATATAATCACGGTACTCCTGGACAGCCAACGGCTCTCCTTTCGCTAAACTGTCCAGTATCTCGTCGGAATTAGAGCCCGTGAGTTGGGCCATAAAATTAACCAGTTGCATTTGCTGTTCTGAACTGTGAGAAGAAGAAAAGCTGTTTTCTACTTTTTGCATGCAATCTTTTAAACGGTCTTCGTCAACCGGCTTCAATAGATAGTCGATGGCATGCACTTCGAAGGCTTTTAATGCGTATTGGTCATAGGCAGTTACAAATACGATCTTTGGCAATTCTGTTAGCTCTTGTTGTAGCCTATTTAATACATCAAATCCGGTCATACCCGGCATTTGGATATCTAGAAAGACCAAATCAGGTTTTAGTTCAATAATTTTTTCAATTGCCTGATGACCATTTTTGCACTGTTCTATTATGTCTACACGCTCAAATTTACTGAGTCGAATTTGTAAGCCTTTACGAGCTAAAGGCTCGTCATCCACTATTATTGTTTTTATTGCTTTTAACATTTAACAGTCCTACTCAGATTCAAATTCTAATGGAATTCGAATATTAACTTTTAAGCCATTAGGTTCAACCGATGATAATACAAAAGAATGATCATCGTATAAGTTTTGTAAACGCTCTTTTATATTTTTAATACCCACACCTACGCCTTGCTGACCATTATTATAATGACCATTATCAAGTCCCGGTCCATTATCCTTTACCTCTAAAAGTAAGTCATGGCCGAAGGTTTTTGCACTAACGGAAATAATCCCACCCTCATCACACGCTGCAATTGCATATTTAATAGAATTCTCTATCAAAGGTTGCAATAGCAGGCTTGGCACTAGCGCTTGTTCTGCGTCTTCCGATACCGTCCATTCAACCGCTAATCTATCTTCAAATCGGATTTTTTCAATTTCTAAGTACAACGATAACGCTTTTATTTCTTGGCGCAAAGGCACTTTTTTAATGGGGTCAGTATGCAAAGAGTGGCGCAAAAACTCACTCAATTTACTTACCATTCTATTCGCAGTATTGTTTTCTTCACACATTATTAGAGTGGAAATGGCGTTTAATGTATTAAATAAAAAGTGTGGGTTTAATTGATATCGCAACATCTTTAGTTGTGCTTGGTTTGCCATATTCGCTGCGGTAAGTACTTTTTGTCTCTCTTTTTGTAGCATTTGGTAATACTTGATACCAAAATATAAACCACTCCAACAAAGGACAATATAAAAACTACCTAAGGTATTTTGAAAGTATATGGTCCAGTCATCTGGATGCGAGCCAAATTTATAAAATTCAAAAAAGCTAAACCTTTTAATAACGCCCCAAGTTATACCTACGACAAACGACGCACTTAAAATCGTTAATACAAGCTTCGTCGGTTTCATGTCCCACACTTTTTGGTACAAGTAACGCAATGGGAAAGTTAGCATTGCTCCTATATAAGCATCGGAAATAATAATAAAAACATAGCTGTCTCTAAAATTATCAACAAATGATCCTATGTAATGAACTAATGCAAAACTACACCAGCCTACTATGTGTAAAATCCAGAAAAACTTTTTTCTGTCATCTATTAATGTTTGAAAATTCAAATTAATTCCACCCCTCAGCGTAAAGCTGTTGTAACTACATTATAAGGAGAAGGTTGTGTTAAATACGGCAAATAGACCCGCGAACAGGGTCATTTGTCGCATTGCGGTAGGTTAGTTTTGTTCTTTGCCAAGACCAAAAAGGTGACAAAAAATCCATGCGGGGCCAATTAATAAAAATTGAACGTCTTTAAAGAACGATGGTTTTTTACCTTCAATTTTATGACCTATAAATTGTAAAACCCAAGCTATTACAAAAACGGTGACTGACATAACTAACACAGACATGGATATGTTACTTTCCCACCAAGCCACAAATAGAACCATAACAATAGAACTGGCTGTCATACCAAAACCTACTATTAAAGAAAGGCGAAAGTAAAATATAAGTGCCGGCACTAAAAATAACGTAGCCCAATTAACATAATTTGGTAAGTTAACTGCCGGAAACGGCACACTCCACAACAGGCCAATTACCGTCATAAATATGGCGGGAACACAAATGTAATGAATTACTTTATTCGTTCGGTTTTGATGACTTTCACCATATTCCGAAAGCCACTGCTGCAAATTTTTCATATGTTATATATCGTTTTTATTATTATTTGTTAGCAATATAAACGCTAAGCCCATGGAAAAACAAGCACAAGCAACAATTTTTACATATCAATGTCAGCCAAAACTGGTGTTGGTTTACGGTCATCATCTAATGCAACAAATTTAAACGAGCCAGAGATAGCTTTATGCTTATCATCTTGATACATGCCTTCAATAAATATGTTTACTTCCACCACCAAACTTGTTCTACCTAATTGCGCAATACTTGCCACTAGTTCAACTATTGAACCAGCTGGAATCGGCTCTTTGAAATCAACTCGATCAGAGGAAATAGTAACAAGAGGTTTACGACAAAATCGTGTCGCACAAATAAACGCTACTTCATCCATCCAGGCTAAGGCTTCTCCACCAAATAAGGTGTTGTGATGATTTGTACGACCTGGAAAAACGGTTTTGGTTGTGTAGGTAGTTGCATAATTAATTCTGGCTTGGACTTTTTCTGAATATTCCATATGATCACTTTTAGCTTGAAGGGTTTAGCTCTATTATAAACCGAATATGACACTTACTATTAAGAATACTTAAGTATTCTGTATTAACTGTTAATTTTTTAGTCACTATGGGTGAATTTTGTTATGTCTGCCGTGAATTATATTATTTCTATCGAAAACCCAGTAACGCACTTATTCTCTATAAAAATAAACTATAACCCTTCAACGCCAAAATTTGACGAGTTATATATGCCAAATTGGATTCCTGGCAGTTATATGATTCGGGACTTTGCAAAACATGTTCTTGATGTTAAAGCTTTTGATGAAAACGGTTCTTTAGATATTAACTTCGTTTCCAAAAACACCTTAAAACTAACTCATAATCAACGTCCCGTTACAGTTGAATACAAATACTATGCATTTGATTTAAGCGTACGAAAAGCATATTTAGATCAGGAATATGGTTTTATCAATCCAGCCAGTAGTTGCTTTACAGTAAAGGGCCTTGAACAACTTAAATGCAATGTAACTCTTAGTAAACAACAAAACCCTTCAACAAAGAACTGGACGCCAGCAACAGGATTAGACAAGGCAAATCAGACAGACGACTTTAGTTGGGGCGATTATCGTGCAGACAACTATTTAGCATTTACTGACTACCCTATCTTATTTGGCGAATTAGACATCGCCAAATTTACGATTAATGACATTCCTCATTATGTCATTACAGTCGGTCAACACTTTGGTGATTTACAGCGCGTTGCTCGTGACCTAACTCCCATATGTCAATATCAAGCAGACATGTTTGATGGGCTTCCCGATGATGTCGAGCAATATTTATTTCTGACGATGATCACAGATAACGGTTTTGGTGGTTTAGAACACCTAAACTCGACGGCTTTGGTCGCTAGCCGATTTGATATTGCCAGTTCAGAACAAGAAATAAGTGATGGTTATCAAACTTTTTTAAGCTTGTGTAGTCATGAATATTTGCACACTTGGAACGTTAAACGACTAAAGCCAAAGGAATTCATTCCTTACCAATTAGATCAGGAAGTGTATACCACGCAGTTATGGTTTTATGAGGGTATGACCTCTTATTTTGATGACCTAAGCTTGGTTGCGACAAACACGATATCAATAGAAACATACTTAAATGGATTGGCAAAAACACTAACAAGAATTGAGCGTGGAGAAGGACAGTTACGTCAGTCGGTTACTGAGAGTAGCTTGTTAACGTGGACAAAGTTCTATCAACAAGACGATACGGCGCCCGACCAGATTGTTAGCTACTATTTAAAAGGTGCAGCTATGGCCTGTTTTGCTGATTTAGCAATTCGACAGCAATCAAATAATGAACAGTGTTTAAAGCAAGTTATGGCTACGGCCTGGAATAAATTTGGCGTGACTAATTTAGGGACCAGTCAACAGGATTTGGAAAGTCTATTTCATACATTTATGTCTGAAGCCCACTATCAACAGTTCCTAAGTATGCTTTACAATAAAGAAAAGATTGATTTAAAAGATGTGTTTAACAGTGTTGGTTTAAAATTGAGTTACCAGAGCCAAAATAAATCTGGCCAATGGTTTAATGAAACAAAATCGACAAATGTAGATGGCGATAAACAAACTAAAGCTACAGCTCCTAATTACTGGATTGGCGCTACTTTGGCTAAGATAAATGGTGAAATTGTAGTAAAACAGGTAATGGAAAACTCTCCAGCCCAATTGGCGGGCATAGCAACTGGTGATGTTCTCGTTGCGTTTAATAGTCTAAAAATTAATACCGAGAGTATTGAGGCTTTAGTGAAAAATGCTGCAATAGATAAAGGAAATAAGATCCATTATTTTAGAAAGGATAGACTCTTACACGCCGACATAGAGATGAGAACGAGCGCAGACTTTGTTGCGGGTTTTTCTATCGTAGACCGCGAAAAAGTACGAGCATGGCTGAGTTAATCTTTCATTGCTACTTAACCAACAAGCTTTAAAAACGAGGGCTTGATGTTTAAGTCGGTGAAATTTAATTTTCTAATAAAAATTGTGGGTCAAGGCGGCGATTAAACCAATTTAGTCGCCAGTCTAAATGAGGGCCAGTTACCCTGCCCGTCGCACCAATTTCGGCAATTTTTTCACCTTGATTAATAGTATCTCCAGTTTTCACCGTTAATTTACTTAAATGAATGTAAGTAGAAGTAACGCCTAAGCCGTGATCAATAATCAAGGTGCCACCTGAATAATATAAGTCAGGCTCGGCAAGTACCACCTTCCCAGACCAAGGAGCTACAACTTTAGTTCCAGTTACGGCGGCTATGTCCAAACCAAAGTGGGGACGTTTCGGAACACCATTGAATACCCGTCTAGAACCATAAACGCCACTAATTCTTCCTTCTGCGGGCCTTATAGTTGGTTCTAAAAAGTCGGTTCTAAAAGACATTTTTTCGCGCGCTGCTTTCACTAATGCCGAGTCGTTTTTTATTCTTTCTAGCACAGAAGCCGGTGGTGAGACGTATTTTGAAGCAACACCATCTACTCGATCAATTTTGTATTCTCTTTGGGATACTAACAATGTCTTGGTTTCAACGTCGCCGTTTTTATAAACCACGATTAACTCTGATTCAGCTTTCGCATCTACTCCAAAGCCAAAAACGAATAAGGTTCCGTTTGGATGAATTGGAATTTTAACGCCATCTATCGTAACGTTACTTAGTGGCGAAGTGGCCTGGCCGTATACCAAACCACCCTGAGAAAAGGTACCGCTGAGATGCGTGTTCAGCAACTCTGCTTTTAATGAAAAGGCAGTGATAAAAATTAAGATAAATAGTATTTTCATATGCTCTGCTCCGTCATAGCACCATTTAGTAATCTTATGAAAAGGCAATCGCACCTTTGGCAACACCCTCATAAGCCACTACTTTGTAACTATTATCAGGGTTTTCTGTCTTTAATTTATCTGCTAGATATTGTGCAATTAATTCAACAGTTGTATCAACTGGCATGGTATATACTGATGATTTATCCATCGCCAACTCAAAATGCCCCTGTGATGACTCATACTTAAAAGCAACTTGGTTATCTCGTTTTGATATAAATTCTAGTTGTTCTGCTGTAACTTCATCTTCTAATGTAGCGACGTAAATATCCTGCCACAATAAAGAAAGTTCTTTTTCTAGTCTTGGCGATTTCATGCCGTTTTCAAAGATTTGTATTTTTGATCTATGTCCGTGAGCAATACGTTGACAATTACCGTCATGCTTTTTAAGGCCGTGAGTATAATGATAATAAAATCCAGATATGTCCTCAGCTCGCAATGACAGCTCAACTTTTTTAACGTTATCAGGAAGCTGCGGCTTAATCACCGAGGCCAAATGTGTAATAACGTCAGGCATTTCTATACGCTCAGCGTCAATAAAACAATAGGCATCCGCAGGACTAGAAATTGAAATTACTTCACCCTTTGTCGACTCAAAATCAACTCGAATATAATCTTTATTTTCTATGTGGGTAACAGCAATACCATCAAACTCTGTAGGAATAACAAGTTTATGATCAACTGTGTCGTCGATAATACGCTTAACTTGTTTTTTGACTTTAGCAAAGTCTAAAACCATGTTTTGTTCATCAAGTTCACCGTGTAACGTCAAATCAACGATCCAACTCTCACCTACCATGCCTCTTTGAGTGCACAGGTATGAAAAATCTATCACGGTTAAGTCATTAACAAACAGTTGCATATTACTCTCTCTCTTTAAAACGAGGCGCTATTATAAAGACTATTCGTACATATCGCATTAATTGTTTTTAGTTAACTTGGCATATTATCGAAGAGTAAGTCATAGTATAAAACAACATATTGAATCAGGTGGGTGAATGAAGAAAGTTTATCAGTGTAGCAATACTTTAGAATTACAACCCTTTATCGAAACATTAAAGCGACTGGACATTAAGCATTTGATTAAAAATGAATATATATCCGGAGCTATTGGTGAGTTACCGTTTACTGAAGCATGGCCTCAAATTTGGGTGTTAAATGATAATGATGTAGCTGAAGCGACAGCGGCATGCCGCGCGACTGAAACCGATATCAACAGCGACAAACCTGACTGGGATTGCTCGCACTGTGGCGAAACCAACCATGCGAGCTTTGAGTTTTGTTGGCAATGTGAACATTTAGATAGTCAGCAACTATAAATGGTCCCGTTGTCAGCGTTCTGTATTTACAAAAGATTTACCAACTACCTGTATTAGGCATTGACGCCCATGGTTCCTTAGGCTCAAGTGACCCATTTTTTTGTATTAATTCAATGCTGATCCCATCTGGAGATTTTACAAATGCCATATGTCCACATCTCGGCGGTCGATTAATTACAACGCCGCCATCCTGCAGCTTTTGACATAATTCGTAAATATCGTTAACTCTAAATGCCAAATGTCCAAAATTTCGGCCGCCAGTATATTCCTCAGGATCCCAATTATAGGTCAACTCAATGGTTGGCTTTTTTGTTTCGACAGCTTCAGCTAATTGATCTGGTGCCGCTAAAAATACTAATGTAAAGCGCCCCTGTTCATTATCTTGTCGGTGTACTTCCTGTAGTCCCAATAAATCACAATAAAACGCCATCGACTCATTTAAGTCTTTTACCCGAACCATAGTGTGAACATATTCCATATTGATTCCTTGTATACATATTAATTTTGGTGAATTTATCATGAATTTTAAGGTAAAACATCAGTAGCTTTTATAAATCAGGGCCCGATATATAAGTGATAAACTGGTCACCCTTGCACAAAGTCATTATAATACGCGCCCCTAAAACATTAAGACTATAACGATGATCAAACCACAAATTACATTAGCGCCGATGGAAGGTGTTATAGACCATTTAATGCGCCAAATGCTCACGAGTTTCGGTGGTATTGATTTGTGTGTTACCGAATTTATCCGCATTGTTGATCAAAAGTTACCTGATCGTGTGTTTTATCGCTACTGCCCCGAATTATATAACGGCTGTAAAACACCTTCTGGCACGCCAGTACGGATTCAGCTTCTCGGACAGGACCCACAGTGGTTAGCCGAAAATGCCGTTGTCGCGACACGGTTAGGAAGCCCTGGGATAGACTTAAATTTTGGATGCCCGGCTAAAGCTGTCAATAAAAGTCGTGGTGGCGCCATTTTATTAAAAGAGCCTGATACGCTTTACCAAATTGCAAAAGCTGTAAGAGCGGCCGTTGATTCGAATTTACCAGTTACTGCCAAAATGAGACTCGGTTTTGATGATTCATCTTTAGCCATTGAAAATGCGCAGGCCTTAAGTGAGGGCGGAGTTTCTGAGATCGCTATTCACGCAAGAACTAAAAGTGACGGCTACAAACCACCGGCTTATTGGGAACAAATAAAAGGTATTAGCCAACATGTAGACACGCCATTGATTGCAAATGGTGAAATTTGGAACCCAGAACAAGCGAGCCTTTGTCAGCAACGTTCAGGGTGCACCAACCTTATGATTGGACGTGGTGCACTCGCCCTACCGAATCTAGCAGCTTGGATTAAAGGTGACCAAGAACCGTTACATTGGGTAGATGTGCTGTCTTTGCTAATTAGCTATTCAAAACATGAAATTGAGGGTGACAAAGGCCTTTATTATTCAAACCGAGTCAAGCAATGGATGGTTTATCTTAAAATGACCTACCCACAGGCAGAGTCCTTTTTTAGAGCCATCCGTACTATCAAAAAAACAGATGAAATGTTATCTGCTATCCATTTAGAACACCACGTACATTCTAATATTGCGCAATCGTCTGTGCTTGGTTAATCTAACCTTGGACATAGTGATCAAATAATAAAAAAGAACCAGGATCAAATATGAAAAACAAACGTATTTCTGCAAGCTTATTAGTGGCAAGCGCGGTATCAATGGCTTTAGTCGGCTGTGGTAATGAGTCAGTCAATAAGGATTCGCAACAAACACCTCAAGTACAAACTCTTACGGTTAACGATGCTAAAGCTTATGTTGTCGACGCTGAGAAAAGGTTAGCTGAACTTTATGAATATGCAGCTAAAGCCGAGTGGGTTGCACAAACCTATATCACCGAAGATACACAATTTATCGCCTCTAAAGCTAATGAAGAAATTAAACTTCTTGGTATAGAACTAGCAAATGGCGCAGCCAAATTCAAAGACCTCAAATTGGATTTTGATACAGAGCGTAAACTAAACCTTCTTCGCTTAGGCCTTACCCTACCAGCTCCAGCGGAGTCTCCTGAGTTAGCTTCTGAACTTGCACAAATCGAAAGTAAATTATCTGCGATTTACGGTTCTGGTCAGACTCCAGAAGGTACAAAATTTGATTTGATAGAATTGTCAAATACACTAGCAACCTCTGACGATCCAGACGCCTTATTAAACGCTTGGGTTGATTGGCGAAAAGTATCTCCGAGCATGAAAGAAAAGTATACGCGCTTGGTTGAAATCGCAAACCAAGGGGCCAAAGATCTTGGCTTTAGTGATGTTGGTGCAATGTGGCGTTCAAAGTATGACATGGAACCAGACGCATTTGCAGCTGAAATGGATCGTGTTTGGGGTCAAGTAAAGCCTCTGTATGACTCATTACATTGTCATGTAAGAGCAAAGCTAAACGAAAAGTATGGTGATGAAGTTGCGCCTGCACAAGGCGAAATTCCAGCACATTTGTTAGGTAATATGTGGGCCCAAACTTGGGGCAATATATATGATCTTGTTGCACCGTCAGGTGGTAGCGGAATCGATGTTACCGAAAAGTTAATAGCTAATGATTACGACTCAATCAAAATGGTTGAACAAGCCGAAGGCTTTTTTACTTCACTCGGTTTTGATCCCCTTCCGGAAACGTTCTGGACGCGATCGCAATTTGATAAGCCAATTGACCACGATTCAGTTTGTCACGCAAGTGCTTGGGACGTAACTGAAACAGACTACCGTATCAAAATGTGTATTCAACAAACCGGCGAAGAGTTTAACGTTATACATCATGAACTTGGTCACAATTTTTACCAGCGTGCTTATAACCAAACACAGCCTTTACTTTATCGAGGCAGTGCAAACGATGGATTCCACGAAGCAATTGGTGACACTGTAGCGCTATCTATCACACCCAAATACTTAAAAGAAATTGGCCTTATTGACGCTGAGCCAGATGCATCAGGAGATTTGCCATTTCTTATGCGTATGGCGATGGACAAGGTTGCATTTCTGCCATTTGGTCTAATGGTTGATAAATGGCGCTGGCAGGTATTTAGCGGTGAATTGTCAGCTGATCAATATAACGAAGGTTGGTGGAAATTACGTGAAGAATATCAAGGCGTAAAAGCCCCAGTTTTACGAACAGAAGCAGATTTTGATGCTGGCTCAAAATATCACATTCCGGCAAACACGCCTTACTCTCGCTATTTCCTAGCTCATATTCTGCAATTCCAGTTCCATCGTGAACTATGTAACATTGCAGGTGAAACAGGTCCTCTGCACCGCTGCTCTATTTATAACAACAAAGACGTAGGTAAAAAGCTAAACGCTATGTTGGAAATGGGTATGAGCAAACCGTGGCAAGAAGCGTTAGAGGCAATGACAGGTTCTAAAGAAATGGATGCTACCGCAGTTATCGACTACTTTGCACCGCTTAAAACTTGGTTAGACAAGCAAAACGTTAATCGCCAGTGTGGCTGGTAAATTAATTATTTGCTGTAATTTGCTTTAATATTTTGATACTAAAAAGCGGAGTTTAAAAACTCCGCTTTTTTTATGTGTTATGCGCCGTCTCAAATAACCTTGCTGATTACTGTTGGACAGGTAACGCCTTATTTAACGCCTAGCTCTCTTAAACGTTCATCTAAGTATTCACCCGCGGTATAACGGTCAGATAAAACTACATCAGGACGTGGGTGTAAAAATAGTGGTAAAGAAATGCGCGACTTACTGCGATCCGCCCCTTCAGGGTTTATTACACGGTGAATAGTAGATGGGAAATAACCACCTGACGCTTCTTGTAACATGTCACCAATGTTCACCACTAAACAACCAAAGTCACCAGGTACATCAAACCAAGAGCCATCTTTCTTCTGTACTTGCAACCCACCTTGGTTGGCAGCTGGTAGCACGGTTAATAAGTTGATGTCACCGTGAGCGGCAGCACGAATAGCACCAGCTTCTTCTTCACCAGTAATAGGTGGATAATGAAGAATTCGAAGTAACGTTTGTTCACTATCTTTAATCATTGAAGAAAGTGCCGTTTTATAATTCGCTGCGACATCTGCTGGAGAATGTTTTTCCACCCAGTCTAATAACGTCGATGCCAATGCGTTTGCTTGTTCATAATATGCATGAATTTGCTCACGAAGTTCCTCTGGACATTGGCCCCAAGGGTAATAATGGTAGTATTCTTTAATGTCTTTTTTATCGTGACCCTTGGCTGTTTCACTCACTGTATCTGGGAAAAAACCGTCTTGAGTATCTACATTAAAGTGAAAGTCTTGTTTATTTTCTGAAGCGAAGTATCCAGCCCAATTGTCATAAATAGACTGCAATAAATCTTTTTGTAGTGGATGGTTTTTTAAAACACCAAAACCGGTTTCGTGAAGAGACTTAACAAACTCTTGAGCTGCATTATCAGCTTTAAAATCAACAATAGATAACATTATAATTCCAACCTCGTAATTTATGCCGCGAATTATATGTGATTTTAGTCCGTAATCAAAAGATAAAGCAGAAAAACATAACTTGGATCAAACTAAACGCCGAGATTACTATTTTTTGTTCGATTATATTTTGCAAAAAAACGGTTACCAAACTGAAAAACACCTAGTCCAATCATTATTAAAACGCCACCGACTAGTAAAGTCATAGAAAAACGTTCGTTATTAAGAAGTATGCCCAAAGTCATAGAAACAACTGGCGTCAACATGGTTACTAATGCAACAGTACTCGTTTCCAACTTTTGTAATATGTAAAAATACGCTAAGAAACCAAGTAACGATGCAAAGATTCCCATATAAATAACTGACCACACTGCTCGTGGCTGCCACTGTTCATAATTAACTTCGCCATCGAGTAACAACCAGGCTAATAGATATACGGGCAGAGAAACTATTAACGAGCCGACTGTTGTTGATAATGGATGAAGATCTATTTTTACGCCTTTAACCAAAACGCTACTTAAACTAAATAACACCACACCAACAAAAATGAAAGTAAACCCATAAATAGCTCCGTCGTTAATCACCATATTCTCGCTACACACTATTGCTAGGCCAGTGAGCGCAATAAATAACGACATTTTTTTTGTTTTAGTAAACTTAGTTTCGGACAACCAACGTTGTGCTAATAGACCAGACAATATTGGTGTCAATCCAAAGCTCAGCGCCATAAGACCCGACGATATATATTGGGCAGCAAAATAACAAAACAGCATACCAACCGATAAACTGATACTAGAAAAACAGTATACTTTGAAGGCTCTTCGTGAAGTATTAAGTTTAATATTTAGCGAATACATTAATAGTAAGCCAACCGTTGCCGCAATTGACATTCTCATTAATAAAGACAAGGTGGGTGAAATGGATTCACTGCTCCAAACAATCCCCAACGGTGTAGTAGACCAAACTAAAACAACAACAAAAAACGCAATTGAAACAGGCATTGTTTATCCAACTAAAAAGTAGCAACGATTCATCCGCTCACAAGGCTAGAGTATATACTTTAATGGTGTGAAAACGATACAATTTTTAATGTTACATTTTTAATTATCAATGCCAATTTTAGTCAATCAGTGCTAAGTTATTCAGTTCATACGTAAGGGAGGAAAAATGAAGAGAATCATTGTTTTATTGTTAGTATCAAGCATTGTTGCCGTCATAATTGGACTATTTACTTTATCCTCCTACTTTGCTCGTTGGGGTGTGGAATATGTGTTTGCTGAGCAGAAGTTAACTTTAAATAAAAGTTTATCCGTTAGTTACGACCCATTTATTAGTGAGCTTAATGTCAAAAACTTCGCTTTGCTGCATAACAACACAACCGAATTAGTCTCTTTTGATTCAATGAGAATTAACCTTGAGCTGGCACCGCTTTTTAATCAGGGTCTTGTTATCAATGACATAGAGCTGTCGGGTCTAGCCCTTAATATGGCAAAACAAGATGACAACGCCCTACTACTGAATGGGTGGTCTACCGACAATTTTACAACTAGTAACGTCGAGACTGCTGATAAAAGTCCAGAAACAAAAGTTGAATCTGTACAAACCACGCCGAGTGAACCTTTTATTACCGATGTTTTGATATCTAACATTGAATTATCAAATATTTTAATTAACGCTAACCTAAATAATCAGCGTCATAACATAGATTTAAAAAACTTAACCATTGAGAGTTTTGATCTTCAACTAAATAATAAACTGCAACCTAAAGCTCTTAACTTTAAATTAAACAGCGACCTGGCCTATAAACTTAGCGATGATAATCAAGGCCTCTCTGTAATAACAAATGTACTGCTGGGACTTAGCCCTCAAATTACTTTTGATGACCCTGACACCGTGGCGGTTTATTTAGAACAAGCTGGCCTTACGTTAAACGACACTAAGGTGGTTTCTTCAGCACAAGATGTTAGTGTTAATTTTGAGCAGTGGCATACCGATATCGCCGAGATTAACGTAACGGCGGGCGAACACTTACGTGCTGATGTGATGTATAAAACATCACTCAAAAATACCAATGTCAGTACTGTAAAAACAGCGAAAACCATGTTGACCTTGGCGTCTTTTCAGCTAAACAACGTGTCGAATACTGTCGACTTAAACGATGCCGTACCGAAATATAATGTCGCTTTTTCCGATGCAAACTTTGTTAATTTACAATTAATGCCAAATGAAGACCAAACGGTACCTAAACTACTAGATTTAGCTGAGTTAACGATTAAAAACGTCGAGCTATCCAATAGTCTAGCTTCAATAGAGAACATAATAATTGGTGACTTATCCACTAATGTTATTGTCAACAAAGATAAATCCTTAGCGAATCTTGTACTGCCCTCACCTGCACAACGTTCAGACGGCATGACTGACAAAGATACAGAAAATTCTAAAAATAGAACGACTACTGACACAGTTAGTTCGGAACAGCCCAAAAGTGAACTTACAAAAAAATCGGCCCCGGCAATAACGGTAAGGCTAACAGAGCTATCGAACACAGGTGTTTTTAACCTAAACACGCTTGATTTGAGTGTTGAGCCAAACTTCCGTTCGTTAATACAAGTACAGTCTATTAGACTCGCTGATATTGATAGTAGTCAGCCACAATTAGTAAGTGTTTTTGATTTAGCAGCTACGAATAATACCTATGCTCAAATCAATGTATCAGACCGAAGCCAGTTGTTTATAGAATCGCCTAAACACGATATTAAAATCACATTAGATGAAATTGATTTAGCATCAATCTCACCCTACATTAGCTCTGCTCTTGGTTATCATATAAACACCGGTCAATTAGATAGTACAATCAATGCTAATATTGTCGGCAACAAAATAGAAGGTGAAGCTGATTTATTGATGCGCTCGGTGGATTTAACAGCCATATCTAATCAAGGCGAGGAAAGTTCGTTTAGTGGCGGTGCAATCTCATTCAATTATGCGTTAGGAATGTTAAAAGATGGCGACGGGCATGTTGAACTTAATGTTCCATTTGATGGCGACCTCAATAACCCTTCAGTTGGCTTTAGTGGCTTTTTATCACTTATTGTTCAGCGCGCAACTATGTCAGCCGCAAAAGATTATTTGATAAATACGTTTGTGCCTTACGCTAATGTTGTAAACTTTGCTCTCTCTGCCGGTAAACATGTTTTAAAGTTAAGATTTAACGATATGCTTTTTGAGCCACAACAAGACGAACTTTCCGACAAAGAGATTCAACGGTTACAGGAATTAGCACTCGTGTTGAAAAAACACGACTCTACTAATATAAGAATATGCCCAATCAGTGTCATCGATGATCTACCATCAAAAGAGGCTGAAGAAAATGAGCACAGTAGTATTAGTAAAAAATCAATTACTGCTGAGCAAGTTCAGCAACTGATAGATTTAGGACAACGTCGAGCTGAGGATACAAAATCGTTTTTAGTTAACAAAGGCGAAATAAAATCAAAACGAATTTTAGCCTGTGCGCCAACTATTGAATACAAAGCGAATGCTAAGCCGCGTATTGCATTTAATGAAACATAATATTGAAACAACTAAATTTTTAAATGGAAATCCGTTATTTTGCGCTTATTAACAACTGCGATACACCCTGATATTAGTGACTTAAATGCATCAACTTTTACACGAAAAGCAACAAGAGCTATTGTGGTAAATCAAAGTCAAATTTTAATGCTTTATACCAAGCGCTACGATGACTTTAGTTTACCTGGTGGTGGGGTTGATAATGAAGAGACCATTACAGAGGGCTTAGTTCGTGAATTAAAAGAAGAAACCGGCGCGCAGAAAGTGGTGAACATTAAGGAGTTTGGTTTATACAAGGAATATAGGCCTTGGCATAAACCGGGTTTCGATATTATCCACATGGAGTCATATTGTTTTACCTGTGAAATAGAAGGCGAATTAACTGCCCCTACTTTTGAGCCTCACGAGGTTCAAAACGGTATGACACCACAATGGGTAGATATATTCGAGGCCATTGCCCACAACGAACGAACCATTAAACACAGCGCAAAAAAAGGCATGTCGGTCGAACGAGAAACCTTTCTGCTAAAACGCATCGTTGATGAGTTGATTGACGGAAATTAATCCTAGGTCTGTGTTATTGCAGACCTATCTCTATATCGGTGATAACGTAATTGCCGCTAAACGCAGGATCTGGCGCACCAAGCGTTTCTATTGCAAAATAATCTTTGTCTTGCTCAGGTAAACCATGATAACCGCCAATGACCTGATAAAGCCAAACTTCCGGATCAAAATCTAATTGTTTTTGTGCATAGTAATCTAAAGCTGTCGTATTTTTACCCGCTTCAATTACATCACAGAAAAACTCTTCTACCGCATTTTTTAGACGGCTTTCCTCTAATTCAATTGCAGTTGTATCTTGCAGTACTAATGGCGATATATTACTGCCAGTACGAACAGGAGCAAGTCGACGATTAATATGACGTATTTTATCAACCATAGTTAATAGCTCGTGTTCCTGTGATACATCGTTAACATCAATAGCTGCTGGACTTATAATACTTTCGCTAACATTAAATAGCGTAGGTACATGCGATAGCATTGGATAGGCTTGCGGCTTAAAATCTGGTTGCTGTTCAAGATGCAAAACAAACCCTTTTAACAAACGCGTGCGCCCTTTAAATTCTCTAAATCTGCCAAGTAAGTCCATTAGCTTACTCTGAGCTAGGCTCAGCTCTTGGGTACAATGAGCAAAACTGCTTTGTAGGGTGACCACCAGCAAATGGCGCAACTCTCTGTGTGACCCAGAAATTTCGCTCAACTTATCAAATTGGAACAAACTTAGTTGATTTAACAATTCAGAAACTTGAGTTTGTGCCAATTCGTTTTCTCGTATTTTGGCATCAACAGTTGACACATATCCAAACTCGTTACTTATACGCGACCAAATTAATCGAACATTGGTTGCTAACATGTCAGTAAGACTATAAACACGTTCTGTTACATCAGACAATACAGCTTCCGACTCCTTAAAACGCCCTTGTGAAAGCGCGTCCTTGTAGTGCTCAGCTTGCGTTTTTAACGTCGTTAAACTAGACCCAATATTGGCGTCAATTTGTCGGTTATTTTCATCTTGCAGACTTTCTTCAAGCAAAGTTCGTAATGACGGCCGTAATCGTAATTGCCGTTCATTTTCAGGACGCCACAGTATTTTGACGTCCAATAAATTGTTAATCACTTTTGGCGAATAGTCAGATTCATTGATGCTGCCAGAGAAATACGCTTGCATCACCAACTCGGAGTGATTGCTCAAGGCATTTAGCAATGAGATACCAGCTTTTTTCAAGTTGTTATTCATAATTAGCCGCCGTTATAACAAGTGTGTTTGAGACATAGCATCTTCGGCTTTCTTTGAAACGCCCAGTTGTTCAGTCTCATCAATAAACTTTAATACATCAAACAGGTAATCTATCTTCCCAGTCACCGTGTAGATTTGCTTATCTTGGTTTGGCTTAATTAAATAGCCTAATTCTACTAAACGTTTGAATATTAATTTTAATTGCGCGTCTAATTCAGCTGCTTTTGAGCCAAACATGGCATAACGAGATATTTTGTTTAATTGCTCTGCATATGCCGGTGTATCTTCAATTACCGTTTGCAACTCGTTAAGGCGGAGGTTCATGCCTTGAGATAAGCTGAGATCTTTATTAAGGGCTTCTTGAACTAATAATAACCATTCGATTAGAGGTAATAAATGGTTTGAAACATCTTCAAATTGTTTTGTTAATTTTTCACGTTCACTATCACCAATTGTTTGATAAGACGCGTAATAAACTTGTTCATCAGCCGCACTAGAGAGCTGTCGATTTAATACATTTAATTGCTGACTGATCGCCTCGCGATTGCTAGATACTTTTAGGAAACGAAAGCTGTCTTCATCTGTTATTTCACAAATGAACAAACCGGATAACAGCTTCTCAAGCACAATACCTTGTTGACTAATCATGCTGATGTCTCCTTTGTTGCTGTCTTTTTAAGTTTTTCTTTTATGCGTTTTGATATTGCGTTAATTTTTGGCTCAACGACCTGTAATTGACGTTTCTGCTTATCAATCAAATAGCGGTTTTTAAATAACGACAATACTTCTGATTCTGGATTAGGGAATGCACCAACCACATGAATTTTATTCTTCTGACAGGCATCAAATATTTTTTTGATATTAGTCTGATGCAAAGTACCTAACTCATCTATCGGCCAATGAATAATAGCATCACTATTTCCACGTAACAGTCTCGTGAACGCCAATAAAAATTTACATAAAATTAGATAGGCCATACCGTGACTTGAAGATTCGTTAAGTTGCCTGTCCGTTCTTATCACTAACTCTCGGCCACTCTCTTTGATGTGTAATTCAATATCGAGTAATTTGCTAATACCACCAGATAGTGCGGCTTTACCAAGAATATCTATTACTCTTCGCATACTTAATGCATAGTCATCATCAGGCAGAGTGTGCGCCCCAGATGCAATCCATTGTGCGTAAAGATCATTAAACCTTTGTAGATCAGGCCAAAACTCTAACTCGTCTATTTTAGAGCGAATCTTAACCGCAGAGTCTGAAACGCCATCTAAAAATAACTCTTCATCAACTTCTTTACTTATTCGTTCACTCTGCAAACCAATATGTTGTTCAATATCTTTTAGTATCTTGTAATACTCAGATAGTGCCAAACCAAAGATTCGGCCTTGTTCACGAATACTATTTAATTTTTGTGGTATTAAACCATTAATAAGCTGGTCTAATTCTGGTACTAATTTCACAGCATCAACCTGACGCAACCCGTCTTCGTCTATGGTGCTGCAGGCCTCACGACTTCGCTCCCATGCGTCATAAAAACCGGTACCACTTTGCGCTGCTATTTTTTGATCAAAATTATCAACATAATGACGAATTGCTTGTAGTTGCTCTTCCCTTTTGGCCATTAAACTACTTGCTTCACTTAATCGTTGAGCAATGTTGCCCGACTCTCGCACAGGTTGAACATCAAGTAACTTAAGCTTCTTAATTTGAGCCGATATTAATTGCGCTTGTTGCTCTTGTTCTATCGTATTCTTAAGCGACTTTTCGGTATCTGTTAATACTTGTTTTATTGTCGTAATGTTTTGTTTGTAAGCATTTAACGCTTTATCCAACTCACGTTTGCTTTGCGCTTCTAACTGGCGTGCATCAGCCAATTGTTGCTGCCAAACTACTTTCTGTTTTACATAATTAGTTTGATACCAAACATTAAATTCTAATACTAGATGTCTGTGTTTTTCGGTACTGTTGATATCGTCTTTGAGTTTTTTAATCTTTCGTTTGATATCACCAATATCATCAACGTCGACACCTCTATTAGCTAACTCGTCCTTTTGCCATTGCTCAAGCTGCTTTATCTCTGACTTAAGCGATGTTTGGCATTGAGCGATATGACTTTCTATTTGAGCTAATTGTTGTTCTACTTCATTAATTAATGTTTGCCAGTGAGACTTGAGTTCCATTTCAGCGTCTCTTTGCTGATCGGCAACTTCATCAAGCGCCTCATCTTGCTTCATTTTTAATGTTTGTAATGCACTGGTTTGCTGGGCTATTTGCTTTTGATAATGTTGTTTTCTGTCTTTAAGCGCCGCTTGAAACTCATGAGTTGTTTGTTCTTTATCTTGAATTGCGCGTTTACGATTTAGTAAAGCATTGTTAACTTCTGTTTGTGCTTTTGCGCATTGAAGCTCAGCTGTTCGTAGACCATTATTTATATCCGATAGTTTAGACTCTGAGCTATGTTGAGCTTCTAATGCATCTTTTAATTGCTGCTCAGCTAGGTCTAAACGGCGTTGTAATTCAGATTCTTGTACACAGTCATCTGGCATCTTAATGTTAGCGGTGGCGAGGACAAGACCAAAACTATGCTCATCGTTACTAGCGGAAATACTTGGTTCAAGATCTGTTCGTTGCAATAACGACGGATTAATAACTTTACCAATATTACTTTCCCATCCCGGCTTTTCTTGACGCAGGAACTCAAGCAGTGAACCTTGACCTGGGTATAAAATCGCATTGACTGCATCAACTACCTTTTCTTTCTCAGCGACGTCTTGTCTTGCTTTTTGTAAGTTAAGGTCTTCGTGGTGCTGACTTGATTTTACTTTCGTCAGGTTATCCTGCGCCTGTTTCAACTTTTCCCTGGCTATGTCTTCTAGCTCTGAAGCTTCACGTACAGCAAGTTCTAGTAACTCTAATTGATGTTGCTCTTGTTGAGTAAAGCCAACATTGTTGACTAAGGTAGACAACTTTGTAAGTTCGGTTTCTAACGTGAATTTTTGCTCTCGATATTCTGAATTGAGCAGGTTTAGTTCATTATCGAACTTTGTTTGTAACGCACTTAGTTGACTATTTTGATCGGTCACCTTTTCGGTTCGAGCGTCTTTAAGTGTTTCTTTTTGTTCAACGTAGGCTTCGAGCTCTTGTTCGTGCTGATCTCGAATATCAATCAATTGTTTATTAAACCTAGATTCAATATCTTGGTGTTGGTCTGTCAGTAATACTAATCTTGACTCTGCACTTTGTAATTCACTATTCCAACGAGGTAGTTGTTCAAGGTTTTCTTTATATTTTTCTATGTTTTTGTCTTGCCAGTCATCATATTCAGACTCAACAGCATCTAGTTTAGATGTGTAAATTTCCACATCTGATTTAGCTGCAGAATGTGTCTGGTTTAATTCATCGCGTTGTTCAGACCAAACGTTCTCTAACTGTTGATAATCGAGTTTATTCTGAAGCATTGCACCATCTAGTTCTGCTTTTGACTTCGCCAAAATGCTTTGATCTAGACTAATTTGCTGCTTCAATTCTGCAAGACGTTGGTTAATTTGGTTAAAATCAGAATAGGATTGTTCCAGCTTGGTGAACTCAGGTCGAATAGCTTCAAAACCTTTTATGAGCTTACACTCTCGAATCCACTCATCCACTTTAGTAGCGCTGAGTTTCGTCTCTCCCGGTGTAATGCCGTCTTCTTCTAAAATAGCCGCAACCATCGCTTTGATGGTTTCCATCTTGCCTTCTTTGCTGTGAACGGCTTTTGCTAACTTTTCTATGTGACGAAGGTTTTTGTTTCCGTGCGCTAAACTAAATAAACGAGCATAACCTGGTAAATCTCTATGACTTGCTAATACAGCCCTGTCATTTTGAATGATGGCTTTGAACTCTTTGGTATTAAGCTTACGAGAACATAAAATACCGTCACGTTTAATCGTACGAACCAATTCTGTTGGACTGGTTGCTTGTTGATCTTCTAATACGCCTTGAGATAGGTAATCCGCCAGCTCAAATCTCTTGTTAATTAATCGATAATCAACGCCCTTACCTGAAGATGTCAGCACTACCTGACATACATCAACATCATCGTCGCCGCGTAAATACTCATAAATAATATAACTATTAGTTTGTGGTAAATACCAACGTTCAAAGGAATCACGAGTGGCGGGTACAACCCGACTTGGATACTCGCCATAAAAGACTGGAATTAATCGCTGAAGTGTTGTCTTACCAGAGGCGTTTGTACCACAAATATTAGTGTGGCCATCAAGGTTAAGCTCAACAACTCCCTGCATATGAGTATTAATTAATATTATCCGATTTAAGGCTGGCATCTTGTCCCTTAATTATCTCTACCTAAACTAAACACAGCAACGCCGCTATATGAGCGGCGTTGGTCAATGAACCGTTTGTTAACTAAAAAAGTTTACAGTTCAATATCGTCTTCTTTGACTATTTTTATTATTAGATCAAATATTTCTTTTACTTGGCTTTCGCTAAGAGGTTGCCCTGCTTCGTCACTAAACGTAGCATAAACACCATCAATACTTGTTATCAATACAACCTCATATTTACCACTTGGTAGTGATAATTTATTGGCGTAATCAGAACCAAATATAGAATTCCAAATTGAGCTATTATTTTTATCGTAACTTAATGAATATAAAAATAACCCTTTGTCTTCTTCTTCTATTGAAAAGCCTAGATCTTCAATAATATCTTCTAATTGTTTGTAAACGTGCTGTATTTCTCTTTGTGAAGAAATAACAAAATCACCTGAGGAGTTGGTAGTCATTGCAAGCGATACGTCTGTCAATATTTGTTGTTTTTGAACAACCACTCTAAATTGGTAGTCTAATTCCAATGAAAACTGGTTTAACATTTCAACTGATAGTTGTTGGATGCGATAATCTTTGGAAAACTTTGGCGCGTTAGATTTACTTAATACTTCTAGATCAACTGGAGTAATATAGGCTTCTCCACTTCGACCATGAGGTTGAACCTTAGTATGCAAATCAAAAACAAAACGCTCTGTTTCTACGGTGTTTTTCCAAAACCAAAAGCCAACTTCTACATCTTTAATGACCTCAATACGATAACCCGATTGGTCGCTTAATAGTTTATAACCTCGGCTATCGACTAACCCTTCAACACCTTTCGATAAAAATTGATTAAAGTCGTCAACTTGCTGTGGTTTTTCTAACATAATTTTGTAAGGGTTGCCGTCATCTGAGTTAACCCAACTGCCTTGAAAAATTTCAAGCACACTAGAAGGAGATGTAACGACTTCTGACGCATTGGCTGTTTTGCTATTTGGCGCTAACTTAAATTCATTGCTTTTATTTGGGGCCAATAAGTCTTCTGGCACAACCAAAGTAGTTGTGTTTTGTTTAGTATTATTTACATTCGGCGTATCACTAAGCCAATTCTTAACCGTCGTACAAGCCGTGGTTAAAGATACTACAGTAACCAATAAGGCCGGTTTAAGATATTTCACGCACTTCTCCATCTTATTATTATTTACTTTGTTCTAACGCTTGTTTGATAACACTATGATGCTTTGGTTCCATCGTTACTAGCGGTAAACGCACAAAATCAGAACTTATTTTATCTTCTTGTAACAATGCCCACTTTACTGGGACAGGATTTGGTTCAATAAACAGGTCATGATGCAATGCAGTAAGTTTTGAATCAATTTCATGCGCCTGTTGATCTTGCCCAGAACGGCTAAGGCTTACCATTTGAGCAATTTCTTTAGGTTTAATATTAGCTGTTACAGATATTACTCCATCACCACCTAGGTGTAAGAAATCTTTTGAGCTCGCATCGTCACCACTGAGTAAAATGAAGTCAGGGTTTGCCTGTTTAAGTTGTCTAACTCGCGTTAAATCACCTGTTGCGTCTTTAATACCAACAATATTACTTACTGCCATTAACTCTTTCACCGAGTCATTTGATAAATCAACATTCGTTCGGCCAGGCACATTGTATAAAATAATTGGTTTAGTCGTCGCTGCCGCAACTGCTTTAAAATGGTGGATCATGCCGCGTTGGCTAGGCTTATTATAATAAGGTGTGACTGTCAGAAAACCATCAATGGCTAAGTGGTCATATTTCTGCGTAACTTCTATGGTACTAGCAGTACAATTAGTCCCGTTTCCAACTACTATTGGTAAACGCTGATTATTGACATCAATACTATGAGTTAAAACCTGCATTTTTTCGCTTTCGCTCAATGTTGCAGACTCGGCTGTCGTGCCTAAAATAACTAAGCCGTCAGTGCCCGCTGATATATGCCATTCAATTAAACTAGTTAGGCTATCAAAGTCTACTTCACCGTTATTTAGCATTGGTGTGATTAGCGCGACAAAGCTACCTGTTAATTTGGGATTTAAACTCATACTTCCTCCATCTATATAGCAAGGTATGTTACTTAGCCCAATTAGAATAAACAAGTAAGATTATCGTCATTGATGCGTTTTTATTCCGTTATGTTAAACTGCTTGGCCGAATTATTTTTAGAAGTGCTTTTTCATTATTTATGACAACTATTAATACCGCCCCTCAGTATCTTGTACTCACCGCGATTGGTGAAAATAAAACAGGTTTAGTTAGCGAACTCGCAGGCCTCGTTTATCAATGCGGCTGTAACGTTGTAGATAGTAAAATGGCAATATTCGCCAATGAATTTTCAATAATCATGTTATTGGAAGGTGAACACATTGATTTGTTGCAACTAGAGACGCAATTACCACCATTAGCAATGAGCTTGTCCCTTTTGACAATGATGAAACGAACTCAAAAGCGACACCTTAGCGATGAGCTTACAGACCATTACCTTATTACTATCGAAGGGCCTGATAAAGCCGGTACGATTAAGGTGTTTACTTCATACCTAGCAGAACAAGGTATCGATATTACCAGCCTACGTTCAAGCACAGACGTGCGATCTGGAAAAACGTGGCAATCAGCTCAAATCGAAGTGTCATTGCCAAACTCAGAATCATTAACTCAGTTTGAAACTGACTTTTTAGCCTTGTGTCATTCATATGATATGGAATGCCACGTTAGTCCTATTACTATTGAACTATCCTAAAAGGAGTATCCGATATGAATACGTTACAAGCGGGCGATAAAGCCCCGTTGTTTTCTTTACTCGACCAAAATGGTGAAACCTTTGAGTTGGCTGAAGTTCTTAAGCAGCATCAAGTGTTAGTTTATTTTTATCCAAAGGCCATGACACCAGGCTGTACGGTGCAAGCACAAAATTTAAGAGACGTAAAAGCTGACTTAGAGAAATATAATACCGTAGCTGTTGGTATTAGCCCTGACGCCGTTAAACGTTTAACGAAATTCACTGAGAGAGATGAATTAAACTTCCCTTTATTATCGGATGAAGATCATAAGGTTGCTGATGCGTTTGGCGTTTGGGGCTTAAAAAAGTTCATGGGTAAAGAATATGATGGCATTCATCGTTTAACATTTCTTATTGGTCAAGACGGTGAAATTAAACATTTTTTCAATAAGTTTAAAACCAAAGACCATCATCAAGTTGTTCTAGATGTGTTAGCAAACCAGTAAAAGCTTGAGTAATTAACTGAACGGCTGATTGCTGTCACTTCTATTAGATCGAAAAAGGCTCCAAACAAGGAGCCTTTTTTTTATTACCAAAAATTATTCTTTTAAACTTCTTCAGTTACGGGTGGTTGTTTTACTGACCATGCATTAATTAACGCCTTAACCAACGATGCAAGCGGTATTGCAAAGAACACCCCCCAGAAACCCCACAGTCCGCCGAAAAACAATACTGCGACAATGATATAAACGGGATTTAAGTCCACTGCTTCAGAGAACAATAAAGGCACCAATACATTTCCGTCTAGCGCTTGAATTACGCCATAAGCTATCATCACGTAGTAAAAATCAGGACTTATACCAAATTGAAATAAAGCGACCGCTGCCACAGGTATAGTAACGACTGCAGCGCCAATATATGGAATTAGAACTGACAAGCCCACTAACAAACCCAAAACGGCAGCATATCTAAGGTCCATTATGACAAACGCTATATAAGTGGACACACCAACGACAAGGATCTCTATTAACTTTCCACGGATATAATTAATAATTTGTTGATTCATTTCGCTAGATACTTGAGTTATTAATGTTCGTTCCGTCGGTAATAAGCGGTCAAAACCAGCATATAGCGAAGCTTTATCCTTCAACATAAAAAATACCATTAGCGGGACTAAAATAAGATAAATTAATAGTGCAGCTATGTCCGTCACCGATGTCATTACACCTTGCAATAACTCTTCAACGAATGTTACAAACCTGTTATCAACGTTCCCCATCACTCGTTCCACTAACATGGGATCGATATTAGGATATTTTTCTGGTATCTCTTGGATGAAATCCTTAACGTTTTTCATCATTTCCGGTAATTCTTTGACGAGACTTAAGCTTTGTTGCCATATTACCGGTATGACCATTACAATCATTGTGGTCATTGCGCCAACAAACGCGGCAATAACTATTGTTGTACTTACATTTCTACTTAAACCTAAGCGGGTCACTTTTTTAACAGGCCATTCAAGTAAGAAAGCAAAAACAACCGCGACTATTACCGGCGTTAAGAGTTTGCCAAACCAAAAAAAGGCAAGCATGCCAAGTATAACAACCATTGCGAGCGTGACGGCATTAGGGTCGGAGAAGTTTTTCCTGTACCACTGTTTGATTACTTCGAACATAATTGGGTTCCAAACCTTATCGTTAATCCAATAGTTTTATTTTATATATAGAGTCTTGTACAGATTTATTAAAAGCAACACCTTGAGATTCAAGGTAACTAGTGAAATTATATAGAGTAATTTCATCATCTAATAGAAAAACCTTTGTGTTATTTTTTATCATTTGTTGCTTAACAAGTACAAATGCGAGTGGACAAGTTAAGCCTCTGGCATCAAACTGGTAACTAGACTTCAAATTTAGGCCCTTGAACAAAATGGTCTAAGTATTCGTAGTCTACACCTTTACATTTTTTAATGCAGTAAACGCAAAAATAAAAGAGAATTATGGGCTTATATCCAGAAAAATACGGCTTACCTGACGAAGCAGAAATTAAAGATATTAATGCTTTTAAGAAGAAAATTAACTGGGGTGAAATACCGGCTTTTTTTCAATTAGTGGGTAAATCTATTGCCGATGCAGAAGGCTTCATCCATTACGGTTTTGATAATGCGTTTAAGAAAATAGTCGATCGTAAAAACTGGAATTATGACACCTTAGGTATTCCTGAATCTGCCGATAAATCAATGGCGGAGCATGCAATTGAACCTGAACGCCGCCCTCGTATATGCCTTTATCATGTTTTTAATCGCACCGGTTATGAACTTTTAGCCTTTCCGTACGTCAATAACTTATTGATTGATGAGTATCGTGAAAATGATCCTAAATTAGATTTTAGACGTTGGGATCCTTCGCAAATGAAAGTTTTAGTGCGAATACCAGAACTGCATAAATTTATCGCCTTTACATTGGTTAATGGCGATGATGCAGATATGGCGTTAATCATTCATGCACACAATGTAGTAAATCGAATGATTTCAATGCTAGAAGATGAAGTAGACGTTCATGAAATTAGAGGACTCAGTATTGATCAAGGTTTTAAAAAGCAAAGTCTAAGTCCAACTGAATCACCTGAGGACATAATCATCTCTAGTCAAATAAAAGGATAACTGTATTACCTATGCCATCTCTTTTTTCTCGATTTAAACAGTTAACATTAACGCTTAGTCTGGCCGCCTCATTTTCACTAATCGCAGCATCTGCTCATTCGATGGCTTCCGATAATGAATTACCAGACTTAGGCGCTTCAGCGCTGGGCACCTTATCCATTGAAAAAGAAAGACGTCTTGGCAACATTATATACGACCAATTAAGAGGGCAAACGGCTATTCTTCAAGACCCGTTAATTATTGAGTACTTGAACGACTTAGGTAATAGATTGGTCGCTAAATCAGAAGACGTAAACTTTCCATTTACCTTTTTTGGCGTTAACAACAGCCAAATCAACGCGTTTGCTTTTTATGGTGGTTTTATCGGTATTCATACGGGTTTAATTGCAAAAGCAGACAATGAAAGTCAATTAGCATCCGTCTTGGCCCATGAGATAGCGCACGTAACTCAACGTCATTTAGCACGAGGAAAAGAAGCAGCTAATAATCGTGCTCCTTTGACTCTCGCAGGTATTGTGGGCTCTATTCTTCTAGCCGCTATTAATCCCCAATTAGTTATGGCATCTATGATGGCCACAACAGCAGGCACTCAACAGGCGATGATCAACTACACTCGAAGTAACGAGCAAGAAGCTGACAACATTGGCATGAATATTCTAGCTAATGCGGGTTATGATCCGTATGCATCGGCCGAGTTTTTTGCCAAGCTTCAAGAGCAAATTCGTTACAAAGCAGACATACCCGCCTTTTTGATCACTCACCCACTTCCGGAGTCTCGAGTAACAGATGCCCGCCTTAGGGCAATGCAATTTGAAAAAAAGTTTTATGCTGACTCATTAGAATTTATGTTAGTCAAGGCACGCATAAATGCTCGCTACGTAAGGTCTGAATACGACAAAATCAAAGATCTAACAAACTTAATCTCCAAGTCAAGTGGCAATATGAAATTTGCGCTGCAGTATGAATTGCTATTACGTTTGGTTGACGATGAACAAATTGATAAAGCATTTGAGTTGTGGGAAAGCTTAGTAAAAGTTGCACCAAACAATTTGTACTTATTAGACACATACTCAGATTTGGCTATTGCAGCCAAAAAACCAGAACTAGCATTAGAGGCTTTATCCAAAGCCTATAAAATCAAACCAAACAACTATGTTGTCACGTTGAATTATGCAAACGTAGCGTTAGAGGCAAAAATGCCTGACAGAGCAATAGAGCTACTCGAATACTATTTACTAAATAGACCACGTGATTTACTTGCTACACAAATGCTAGTCGATGCATACAAAGACTCGAAAAATATGGCAAAATACAACATTACTAAAGGTGAACTATTTGCCTTAATGGCCAGGTATAACGAAGCGATAACATTTTTAGACCGAGCATTGGCTATGTTAGGTAAAAACGATAACGCTGAGATTAACCGCATCCAGGCGTTAAAATATCAATATCGAGAGCGTCAGCAGTACATTAAAGATATCAAAGGAACCATTTAAATGAGCGTAACTATTTTTCACAATCCACGCTGTTCAAAGAGCCGTCAAACATTAGAGTTGTTAAAAACAAACGGCGTTGAGCCAATCGTTGTTGAATATTTGAAACAACCACCGACAAGCGAAGAGTTAACCATAATTGTTAACAAGTTAGGTGTGAACGTGAGAGATATCATTCGACATAAAGAGGCCGAGTATAAAGAAGTTGGCGCCGATAACAAAAACTTAACTGATGCCGAGCTTATTACATTACTTGTTGCCACACCAAAGCTAATTGAACGTCCAATAGTGGTAAATGGAGAGGCTGCAGTTGTTGGAAGGCCTCCTGAAAACGTCTTGGATATAATCTAATGCCTTCAAGTTATATCTTGGTGCTTTATTACTCAAAGCATGGATCTGTTCTTAATTTAGCTAAAACAATCGCTAAAGGGATTGAACTTGAAGGTGTAGAAGCAAGAATCCGAACAGTATCTAAAAGCGACGATGGTGAGAGTCTTTACCCACTAGTTCAAGCTAACGATCTTAAAGGTGCGCTTGGCTTAGCAATGGGTAGCCCATGTCATTTTGGTATGATGGCCAGCCCATTAAAAGCGTTTTGGGAAACAACTTCTTCTGAATGGTTATCTGGTGCCTTAATTGATAAGCCAGCCGCTGTTTTCACATCTAGTTCGAGCTTGCATGGAGGTAATGAATCAACCTTGCTTAGCATGAGTTTACCGCTTTTACATCACGGCATGATGCTATTAGGTATCCCCTACTCTGAGCCACATTTGCACAAAACCCAGTCGGGCGGAACGCCATATGGAGCAAGCCATGTATCTGGTTTAAACCTATCAGATACGTTATCCGAAAGTGAAAAAAACATCGCAATTGCGCTAGGTAAACGCCTGGCTATTACTGCTAAAAAAATGAGTAAATAACAACGCATGCATAAACATCAAGCAACAACCACAGATTTCAAAACCGCACCTATGGCCCAATTTGTAAAAAAACTTCAAATTATCGGTAGTGTTGGTTTTTTTGGCCTCATTATCTATTACCCTATTTTATTTTTTATTTTAGACACCAACGCAAATTCGTTAGCTTATATTACCTTGTGTTTATTTTGGTTACCGCTTTTACCGGCTATTAAAGGTATTTTGCAAGGAAACCCTTATACATTTGCATGGAGTAACTTTGTTATCATGTGGTGCTATTTGCATGGGCTTACTGCTATTTGGACCTTTGAAGGAAATAAACTTTACATTGTAATTGAACTGGTACTTTTAACAGCGGCATTTATTGGCAATACTTATTTTGCCCGTTTTAGAGGCCGAGAAATGGGATTGGCTTTACCAAAAATAAAAGAACTTAAGGAACAAGAAAAAGCTCAATTTGAGGCTCAGTCTAAGCGTCAAGAAAAGGACTAAACTAAAACGAGTCGGTATTCGTATTGAGGTCATAACTCTATTTAGTAAGTATATTATGGCCTCCAATTTTTTATATATTTTTGATAACGATTTACGTTCTAATTATCTGCCAATACTTGATGATTTTATAGTGAAGGTAAATCAAGACCCTTCCGCAACACTCTCGTGTGTATATCTATTTGATCCTAGTCAACTCAAAGTACAGCTTTTTAACTCTGCTTATATAGGTAATCATCGTTTGCTGTTCTTATCTCAGTGTTTACAAGACTTGGGCTTAATTTTAGCTAATCGAGGTATTTCCTTTCAAATAGTATTGGGAAATAAAGCATCAAATCTAAATAAAGTATTGGTCGATAGGAAAATAACCGATGTCGGTTTTTCAAGCCAAGTCGGAACCGATGAAATAAATCTGTATACATTTTTACAACAATCCGGTGTTAACTTACACCAACGCTTTCAACACACACTGTTTGCACAACATGAACTGCCTTTTGATTTAAAAGAACTCCCCCATAGTTTCTCGAAATTTAGAAAGCTTGTAGAGGCGTTGCCGCTTGATAGTTTCTTTTCACAATACCAAAGACTTACGAAACTAACCGATGCTTTAATAACATCTGAGACTAGTACTAAACAGCTGTATATTCAGTTCGAACAATCTTTTAACCTCTTTTGTCGACATCCGAACGTTGAGGCTGCGCTTAACAAAGCCACTTCAAACCGCCGTAACTTTAATTCTGGGTTTGAAGGTGGTGAAACAAACGCTGTTGCGCATCTGCACCAATACTTTTCTTTAAACTGTGCGAGTTCGTACAAGGAAACAAGAAACTTTTTAGACAACTGGACCGCGTCGACTAAGTTCAGTGCTGCACTCGCTTCTGGGTCACTAAGCCCGAAGTACATTTGGCATGAAATAGTTAAATACGAACAGTTGAATGGCGCTAATGAGTCAACCTATTGGATAAAGTTTGAATTGTTATGGCGTGAATATTTTCAGTGGTATGGCGCCAGATATAGAGAAAAACTCTTTAAGTTCTCAGGCATCAACAATAAAAAGCCACTCAACTCATTCTACGCTGAGCGATATAAAAAATGGTGTGATGCCAACACGCCATCGGCATTTATTAACGCAATTATGAACCAGTTAAAAGCGACCGGTTATATTTCAAATCGCTCAAGACAAATCACCGCTAGTTATTTTGTTAATGAACTAAACTTAGACTGGCGTTACGGTGCGGCCTATTTTCAAGAAATGCTTATTGACTATGATGTGGCGTCTAATTGGGGCAACTGGCAGTACCTTGCAGGGGTTGGTTGCGACCCTCGTGGTAAAAGACAGTTTAATATACAAAAACAACAACAATGTTACGATCCTAAAGGCCGATTTATAAAGCGTTGGGCAGATAAAGACAACAATACATCATTAGACAGTGTTGATGCTGCCGACTGGCCTATACTTTCTGATTAAGGAGTGTCATGAATTCTAGTTATTCAACGTTGCGCCTTATATTGGGTGATCAACTTAATGCGAATCACAGTTGGTACAAAGAAAAAGATAATTCTGTTTTGTATGTTGTGGCTGAGTTGCATCAAGAGCAAGAGTACGTTAAACATCACGTTCAAAAAATACAGGCATTTTTTGCGGCGATGGAAAATTTTTCGACCGCGTTAACAAAAGCTGGCCATGATGTGATTCATCTCACACTAGATGATACTGAAGGGCAAACATTGGATGACGTCATTATTGATTTAGTAATACGTTTTGATGTAAAACAATTTCAATACCAACAGCCTGACGAATATCGTCTTGCTGAGCAGCTTTCCGAAATAAGCCATGACAACCTCAACAACATTGAAGTCTTTTCAACTGAGCATTTTTTCTTAGAGCAAAGTGAACTTAAAAATTATTTTAAGTTTAATACCGCTCATCGAATGGAAGCTTTTTACCGAAAGCTACGTAAGCGATTTAATATATTAATGGATGGTGATGAGCCAGTTGGCGGTGAGTGGAACTACGACAGCGCAAATCGAAATAAAATGAAACAAGCGGATATAGAGGAAGTACCTCGACCGTTACAATTCACTAATGATGTTTCAACAATTAATACCAGACTAAAAAATCACAATATTTCAACAATTGGCACCGGTGGAAACACTTTGTTGTGGCCAATTAATAGAAGCCAAGCAAAAGAGCTATTGGCGTTTTTTTTAGATAATTGCTTACCACTTTTTGGTTATTACCAAGATGCTATGGTTTACGAAAATAATGATACCTCTAGTTCACTATGGAGCCTTTATCACTCAAGGGTATCTTTTGCATTAAACGCGAAGATGTTATCACCAGGCTATGTCATTAAGCAGGCGATAGCGAAGTATCAAAACAGTGATAAAGTGTCTGTGGAGCAAATTGAGGGGTTTGTTCGACAAATACTTGGCTGGCGTGAATTTGTTCGCGGTATTTATTGGATAAACATGCCTAGTTACAAGTCATTAAACGACTTAGAAGCAACCAATGACCTACCCGACTATTTTTGGGATGGGAATACAAAAATGGCTTGCATGAGCCAAGCAATAAAACAAAGTCTTACTACAGCCTACGCACATCATATACAAAGGCTAATGGTAACAGGGAATTTTGCACTGATATCTGGGTTACATCCCGATCAAGTCGATGATTGGTATTTAGGTATTTATATAGATGCTATAGAGTGGGTAGAACTGCCGAATACTCGTGGTATGAGCCAATTTGCTGACGGCGGCTTACTAGCATCTAAAGCTTATGCGGCCAGTGGCAATTATATAAATAACATGAGCGACTACTGTAAAAACTGCCACTACAATGTAAAGCTGAAAACGGAAGACAATGCCTGCCCTTTTAACGCCCTGTATTGGAATTTTATGGTGAAACACCAAGAGAAATTTAAAAGTAATCCTCGCCAGTCCATGGTGTATCGCAACTGGGAGAAAAAAACAGATGCTGATAAAGACGCTCTTTTGCAAAGAGCCGATTGGATACTAAGAAATATTAATAACATATAAAAAAAGAGCCTCAAGGCTCTTTTTTTATATCGCAAATTTGGTTACTTGATGTTAGCTAATAGCGCTTCGTCTAGCCCTTCATTTACAAGGCCAATAACTGCATTGCAATGTTCTAATGTGAACTCGCCGTCTGCTATTTGCTGATCGAGTTTATTGCGGCGATCCGAAACGGTGTTTTTGATCGCCATTTTGTCTTCTTTGTCGATATCTAGCTTAGCAACTTTAGCATCGAGCTTTTCAAAATAAGGATATAAGGTACCTTCCGCTTTATAAGCTTCAGCTCGTGTACTTGGATGAAAATCCTCACAAGCATTTAAATTCATTAAGTAAAAGTTAAGATACGTAGAAACTGTGATCAGTTTATAACTCTGACTTTGGTTTTCATTGTTAGCATTTGCACCAAACGACAGTGCGACCAATGCGCCTATTAATAATTTTTTCATGTTTTACTCTAGTTCTTTTTTATTATTGTTCGACTTTAATAACAAATGGTTATTAATTCAATCTAAGAACGAATTTAAATTTTATATTTTGCTTAAAAAAGGCAACGAACGTCGATGAGTTAAGAATGTGAATGAACGATATATTAATTAAACAGCCTTTATAACCAAAAACACACAGTATATTCCCAAAAAGAATAACAAAAAGTCATATTTTGATTGCTAGACATCTGTACATAAAGTAGGTTTTTATACGTTACCACATGAAACATCATTAAATATGGATATAAGTAACGCCATAAAACAGGATGTTAACCAAAACTTAGCTCCGTTAGAGAGATAAACCTAGGGAATAACATGAATAAAAAAACATTACTCAGCCAGGCTGTAAGCTTAGCATTGGTATCAGGGCTTGCATTTACGGCTTCCAATGTATTTGCCCTTGAAAATGAAGATAATAAAGTAGAAGAAGTTGAGAAAATTGCTGTAACCGGTTCTCGAATCGCTAAGACCGAATTATCAACTCCAACTCCAGTTCTTGTTTTAGGCCAACAAGAGATTGCTCGTTTTGGTACGCCAGATTTGGGTAGCGTATTAGCAGAGTTACCAGCAATCGGTGCAACAAATACATTGTCAGGTAACGCGGGAAGCAACGCAGATGCTGGCCAAAGTTCAGCTGATTTACGCCGTCTAGGTGCAAACCGTTCACTAGTATTAGTAAATGGTAAGCGTCACGTTGCAGGCTCTCCTGGCTCTGCACAGGTTGATTTATCAACAATCCCAGCCGTACTAATTGAACGAATTGAAATTATCACAGGTGGTGCGTCAGCAATATATGGTTCTGACGCTGTAACAGGTGTAATTAACGTAGTATTAAAAGAAGACTTTGAAGGTCTTGAATTAAATGCAACTGCAAGTGGTTCAACTGAAGGTGTGGGTGCAAAAAACCATACGTTTAGTATCGTATCAGGTGCTTCTAGCGACAAAGGTAACGTAACATTTTTCGCTGGTGTTGAGCGCATTGAAGAGACTATGTCTGCAGATATTCGTCAACTAGATAACTGGGGAACTTACAACAACACATTGAATACTGGCGAAGATGACGGCATTCCTGACGTACTTCGCTCTCCAAACATTGGTTCTGAAATGATCAATGATACTGGTGTTATGAACCCATTTGGTGGCGATCGTTTTACCTTTGATCGCAGTGGTAATGTTATTGAACAATGTACCCGTTCTGAAACCAACAGTTTTGCCTTTGGTAAACTACCTGCAGGTTGTACAACAGGTTTCTTTACTGAAGAATACGAAAATATCTATCCAAGCGTAGAGCGTTTCTACGTTGGTAGTACAATGAATTATGAAGTTTCTGATCAAGTAAACTTTTTTGCTGACTTTAAATACAATTCAGCCGAAATTGCTCAGCAATTCCAACCAAGCTTCCGCTTCGGTAACATATCAATCGACGTAGAAAAGAATGCCTTTTTAAGTGATTACGCTCGTAACCGTTTAGGTGGCAGCGGTGTTGTTCCTATGGCTAAATTCTTTGACGAACTAGGTAACCGTTCTGCAGCTAACGAACGTGACATGTTCCGAGTCGTTGGTGGATTTGATGGTTACTTTACACTAGGCGATACCAATTTTGATTGGGAATTGTTTTATGTTTACGGTGAATCAAACAATACACGAGTAACAGAGAATGACTTAATTCCTGGTAACTTTGCTGCTGCCGTTAACTCTATGATTGATCCTGACACAGGTGAAGCCGTTTGTGTTGATCCATCAGCTGCAACGGTAGATGCAGGAAACTGTGTTGCATATAACCCGTTTGGCTTTGCACAAGCATCACAGGAAGCTCGTGATTGGGTATCGGCTGACGTAACTCGTAAAGATCAGATAACACAAGAAGTGTTTGGTGGTTCAATCGCTTCTGATACCGAAGAGTTTTTCTCGTTACAAGGCGGCCCTATTGGGTTTGCTGCTGGTTTTGAATATCGTGAAGAGTCTTACAGTACTATTACTGATGAATTAACAAAATCAGGTGCTTTATTAGGTGCTGCAACACCGGACGAGTTTGGTGAATACGATGTAACTGAAGGGTTTGTTGAAGTTAGCTTACCTATTTTAGCTGATGTTGCTTTTGCTAAAGAGTTAACTCTTGATGCAGCATACCGTACAGCGGATTACTCTCACGCTGGTTCAGCGGATGCTTGGAAAGTTGGTTTAATGTATGCTCCAATTGAACAACTGCGCTTACGTGCGACGTTCGGTGAAGCGGTTCGTGCACCAAACTTATCAGAAGCATTCAGCCCTCAATCACCAGGTTTCGGCCGCGTATCGGATCCTTGTGATGCTGATAACATAAACGACGATCCAGATCGCGCAGGCAACTGTGCCGCTTTAGGTATTCCTGTCGGTTTCCAAGCAAATGACAACGTAAGTATCGATACAATTTCTGGTGGTAACCCAGACTTGTTCTCAGAGACTTCAACGTCAACAACGTATGGTTTAGTTTGGGTTCCTGAATTTGTTGAAAACCTAACAGTAACTGTTGATTATTATGATATTGAAATCAAAGATGCGATTATTTCAGTTACGGCTCAAAACATTGCTGATAACTGTGTAGACGCGACTGGCGGTCCTGATGAGTTGTACTGTAGTGCAATTGACAGAGACCCAACAACTAAAGATATCGACTTAGTTCGTTCTGGCCTACTTAACGCTGCAGCACTTAACGTTTCTGGTATTGAGTCAGAAATTAACTACCGTATGTCTTTAGAAAGTATGGATTTACCAGGTGACGTATCATTCAAGTTATTCGTTTCTAAATTGATAGAGCTAGAACAATTTGAATTCCAAGATCGTCCTGATGAAATCAACGTAGAGACAGGTGAAGTGGGTGACCCTGAGTTACAAGTTCGTTTATCTACAACATACGTGTTGGATGATTTAACGGTTAACTGGACTATGCGTACTATTGATCGCGTTGTAACTTACGACGTATCACCAAATGGTGGTTCTCCTGAAGATGCAGACCCGTATTGGGTGCCTAGCATAGTTACTCACGATGTTTCTGGTAACTACGCATTTAGCGATGACATCTCAGTAAACTTCGGTATGCGTAACGTGTTTGATAAGTTACCGCCTGCGTATACTGTTAACGCACAATACGACATTGTTGGCCGTCGTATATTTACTGGTGTAAACGTAAAATTCTAATCTAATTAGTTTTACATATAAAAAAACCGGCTTTATGCCGGTTTTTTTATTTTTAGTAAAACAATCTTTAAGCGTTTAGTGACCTATCTCTAGATAATAAAAAAGGCCACCTAGGTGACCTTCAATATTAACAGCAATGTAACTTTAGCCTAAAAGCGCTAAACCTGCGTTCAGTGTATTGCTTGGGCGCATAGCCGCAAAGCCTTTTTCATCAGATGGCTTGTAGTAGCCACCAATGTTCATTGCAACACCTTGTACTTCATTTAGCTCAGATACGATTGTATCTTCGTTAGCAGTCAAGTGCTCTGCTACCGCTTTGAATGTTGCTTGTAGGTCAGCGTCATCCGTTTGTGCCGCTAATTCTTGAGCCCAATAAAGTGCTAAGAAGAAGTGAGAACCACGGTTGTCTAATTCATTCACTTTACGTGAAGGCGACTTGTTGTTATCTAAGAACTTAGCCGTTGCTTTATCAAGTGTTACCGATAATACACGTGCTTTTTCGTTGCCGACTGTATTTGCTAAATGCTCATACGATGCCGCTAATGCTAAGAACTCACCTAGTGAATCCCAGCGTAAATGGTTTTCTTTTTCAAACTGCTGAACGTGCTTAGGCGCCGAACCACCTGCACCCGTTTCAAATAAACCACCACCGTTCATTAGAGGAACAATTGACAACATTTTTGCTGACGTTCCTAATTCTAAAATTGGGAACAAATCAGTTAAGTAATCGCGCAGTACGTTACCTGTTACAGAAATCGTATCTTCGCCTTTCTTGATTCTATCAAGTGTGAAACGAGTCGCGTCTTCAGGCGCTAAAATACGAAGGTCTAAACCATCTGTATCGTGATCGTTAAGGTATGTATTTACCTTTTTGATAAGCTCTGCGTCGTGCGCACGTTTTTCGTTTAACCAGAATACCGCAGGCATGCCAGATAAACGTGAACGGTTAACTGCAAGTTTCACCCAATCTTGAATTGGTGCATCTTTAACTTGACACATACGGTAGATATCGCCAGTTTCAACATGATGTTCAAACACTAGATTACCGTCTTGGTCTGTAACTTTAACAGTGCCGTTCGCTGGGATTTCAAACGTTTTATCGTGTGAACCATACTCTTCTGCTTTTTGAGCCATTAGACCAACGTTAGGTACTGTACCCATAGTTGACGGATCAAAAGCCCCGTTTTCAATACAGAAAGAAATTGTTTCTTGGTAAACCCCTGCGTAACAACGATCAGGAATAACAGCTTTCATATCTTGCAGTTTACCTTCTGCGTTCCACATTTGACCCGAAGTACGAATCGCTGCTGGCATAGATGCATCGATGATAACGTCTGATGGAACGTGTAAGTTTGTAATTCCGCGATCTGAATCAACCATGGCCAAATCTGGTGCAGTTTCGTACACCGCCATGATATCGGCTTTGATTTCAGCTTGTTTATCTGCGTCTAATTTTTCTATTTTCGCATAAACATCGCCTAAACCGTTTTTAACATCAACGCCTAGCTCTTCAAATGTCGCTGCATGTTTTGTAAATACGTCTTTATAAAACACTTTAACGATGTGACCAAATATAATCGGGTCAGAAACTTTCATCATAGTTGCTTTAAGGTGAGCTGAGAATAGTACGCCCTGCTCTTTTGCGTCGGCAATTTCGTTAGCCAAAAAGCTATTTAATGCCTTAACGCTCATAAATGTTGCATCAACAACTTCGCCCGCTAGTACAGGAACTGAGTCTTTTAAAACCTTAGTAGAACCGTCTGCGCCAACAAACTCAATTTTTAAAGAACCATCTTTAGCAATCGTTGTTGATTTTTCACTCGCAAAAAAGTCACCCTCGCTCATGTGAGCAACGTGAGACTTAGACGTTTTCTCCCACTTGCCCATAGAGTGTGGGTTTTTCTTAGCATATTGCTTTACTGCACCTGGTGCGCGTCGGTCAGAGTTACCTTCACGTAAAACTGGGTTTACTGCAGATCCCAATACTTTCGAATAAGCCGCTTTAATCGCTTGTTCTTCATCTGTCTTAGCTTCTTCAGGAAACTCAGGTAATTTAATACCTTGTGCTTGAAGCTCTTTAATCGCTGCTTTTAATTGTGGGATTGACGCAGATACATTTGGAAGCTTAATGATATTTGCTTCTGGAGTCTTTGCTAACTGGCCTAAGTAAGCTAGGTCGTCGTTTACACGTTGGTCTTCCGGAAGGAAGTCCGCTAAGTTAGCAATAATACGTGCCGCTAATGATATATCGCGTGTTTCCACTTCGATACCAGCTGTTTTGCTGAATGCTTCAACGATTGGTAAGAATGAATAGGTCGCCAATGCTGGCGCTTCATCTGTCTTGGTATAGATGATTTTAGATGTCATTTAGATTCCCTACATTTGCAGTGAGTTTTTCGTTCGACTAAGTATAGCGGACGATTATCTGAATATAAGCCTGAATTTTGGTTGAGCATACTATAAAATACCGCTACTTTTTGAAAGACCTTTATCTATAATAGCCCTATGAAAACTGTAAAAAATAATGCTCACCCCGGAAATAAGGGCACAAATGCTAAAAATCAACGTTTTAGCAAAAAAAAATATAGCGCCAAAAGCCCCACGCCGTCTGCTTCTTTCCGTGCAAAAAGTAACTCAGAAAAAAAGAAATTGGGGCCTCCTAAGGTAGTACTTTTTAACAAACCTTTTCAGGTACTTACACAATTTACAGATCAGGAAGGTCGAAAGACACTGAAGGATTATATTGATATTGAAGGCGTGTATGCCGCAGGTCGTCTTGATAGAGATAGTGAGGGTTTATTAGTTTTAACTAATGACGGTGCGCTTCAAAACAAGATTGCTAGTCCAGACCACAAAACAACAAAATGTTATTGGGTTCAAGTGGAAGGAGCGCCTACGGAGGCGTCATTACAACAACTTCGAGACGGTGTAGAACTTAAAGACGGTATGACAAAACCTGCGAAAGTTAACATAATCGATGAACCAGACTTAGTCTGGGAACGTGTACCGCCGATTCGTGAACGAGCGGCCATCCCCACAACCTGGCTTGAAATAACTATTTCCGAAGGCAAAAATCGACAAGTTCGCCGAATGACTGCACATATCGGCTTTCCTACTCTTCGACTAATTAGATATCGAGTCGGCAACTGGACAATAGATGGTATTAAGGTTGGAGAATATAAACTCATCGAAAAACCTTAAAAAGCCGTACTTGGAACTTACTTATTAACTGCGCTTTATGTTAGAATCCGCGCAAATTTTAACGGTCTGGAATATTTGTCTGCAACTATGTCTGATATTACTTCTGAAACGCTAAGCGAAAACGCTACTAAAAAAGTCATCGTTGGTATGTCCGGCGGTGTTGACTCATCTGTATCTGCTTACCTTTTACAACAGCAAGGTTATCAAGTAGAGGGTCTTTTCATGAAAAATTGGGAAGAAGACGACGATGACGAATATTGCGCTGCGGCAGAAGACTTAAAAGATGCACAGGCTGTTTGTGATAAGTTAGGTATTGAATTACATACCGTTAACTTCGCGTCAGAATACTGGGATAATGTTTTTGAGCACTTCCTTGAGGAATACAAAGCGGGCCGTACTCCAAACCCAGATATTATGTGCAACAAAGAAATTAAATTTAAAGCTTTTCTGCAGTTTTCAGCGGAAATCTTAGGTGCGGACTATATTGCGACCGGCCATTACGTTCGACGCACCGCAGATGATAGCAATACAAAAATGCTGCGAGGTCTAGATCAAAACAAAGACCAAAGTTACTTCCTATACGCTATCGGCGAAAAACAAATTGCACAGACCTTATTTCCAGTTGGTGAGCTAGAGAAACCGGAAGTACGTCGCATAGCCGAAGAGCAAGGTCTAGTTACTGCAGATAAGAAAGACTCCACTGGTATTTGTTTTATCGGTGAACGTAAATTTAAAGACTTTCTGCAAAAGTTTCTTCCTGCGCAACCAGGTGATATTGAAACTCCTGAGGGTGAAGTCATTGGCCAACACGAAGGCTTGATGTATCACACGCTTGGGCAACGCAAAGGCCTATTGATTGGTGGTTTAAAGGAATTTAAAGATCAACCATGGTTCGTTGTAGACAAAGATGTTAAACGAAATGTTTTAATTGTAGGTCAAGGTAAAAATCACCCTTTACTATTTTCCGATGGGTTAGTTGCAAACCAACTAAACTGGGTTGATGGCAAAGGTCCCCAATCACCAATGCGTTTAACAGTTAAAACTCGTTATCGCCAAGACGATATCCCATGTGCGGTTACGCCAGATCTAGTAAACGGTTCTATCAAAGTGTTATTTGACACGCCGCAACGCGCTGTCACACCAGGACAATCTGCCGTTTTTTATGATGGTGACGTATGTCTAGGTGGCGGCATCATTGAGCAGTATTTGCGTTAATATGACAGAGCAACAACGAAATCAAACCATAGCTATGGCGGCCATCTGCGAAGCAGCGTTGCTCATTCAGCAAGTTTCTAAAGGGCAAGCTATTGATACAGTGGCAATGCGTACTTTGTTGAGTGGAGTTATGGCTACCTCGCCCGACTCAGTTACCGACGTTTATCAAGATATTGCCGCGTTAAAGCAAGGTAGTTATTTGTTAGTTCATCAACTTAGTGGGCAGGCTACCAGTAAAGATGTGGAAGTAACTCGTTATTTAGCCGGCATGATGTCACTTTCAAAAAAGCTACTAAATAACGCTCATGCTTTGTCTGGCTTAACAACCTCATTAAAAGAAATTGAGCGTCGACTTGAACACTTCGATATTTGTGACGCTTCTGTCGTTGGCAATTTTGCGGATATTTATAGCAAAAACATCAGCCCTATTGGTCAAAAAATCAAAGTAATCGGTACGCCACAAAACCTAAAACAACCTTTAATACAAAATCAAGTTAGAGCACTATTGTTAGCCGGTGTTAGAGCGGCTGTGCTATGGCGCCAAATGGGCGGAAAACGCCGGCAATTTATTTTTAGTAGATACAAGATTTTACAAAGCGCGATTTCATTTAATAAAGAATTATCACTAATCAGTTAAGAGGTCATCATGCAACTCTCTGCACTTACAGCAATTTCACCAGTAGATGGACGTTACGGTAGCAAAGCGTCAGAACTGCGTTCTATATTTAGCGAATTTGGTCTTATCAAATATCGTGTAGTCGTAGAAGTACGTTGGTTACAAAAATTAGCAACGATGGACGGCATTGCAGAAGTTCCAGCCTTCTCTGATAGTGCTAACGCGCTGTTAAACAAAATAGTTGATGAGTTCTCTGAACAAGACGCACAACGCATAAAAGACATCGAGCGCACCACTAACCACGACGTAAAAGCGGTAGAATATTTTTTAAAAGAAAAAGTTGCCGATAACGCAGAGCTTACTGCCGTAAATGAGTTTATTCACTTTGCATGTACTTCTGAGGATATTAACAACCTTTCACATGGTCTGATGTTATCTGCTGCTAGAAAAGAAGTGGTTTTACCTTATTGTGACAAAATCTTATCTGAGCTTAAAAAACTAGCGAACGAATACAAATCTATTCCTATGATGTGTCGTACTCACGGCCAACCAGCTACACCTTCGACAATGGGTAAAGAAATGGCAAACGTATATGTTCGTTTGCAACGTCAACGTGACCAGATAGCAAATGTAGAAATACTTGGCAAATTTAATGGCGCTGTAGGCAATTACAACGCCCACTTATCGGCCTACCCTGAGCAAAATTGGCATGAACATTCAGAAGCCTTCGTAACGTCTCTAGGCTTAAGTTGGAATGCATTTACGACTCAAATTGAACCTCACGATTACATCGCAGAACTGTTTGACGCTATGGCGCGTTTTAATACTATTTTGTTGGACTTTGACCGTGACGTTTGGGGCTACATCGCAATGGGTCACTTTAAACAAAAAACGGTGGCAGGCGAAATCGGCTCTTCAACAATGCCTCATAAAGTGAATCCTATTGACTTTGAAAATTCGGAAGGCAACTTAGGTATTGCAAATGCAATCTTTACTCACCTTGCAGCAAAACTGCCTGTGTCCCGTTGGCAACGTGATTTAACCGACTCAACTGTACTTCGTACATTGGGGGTTGGTGTTGCTCATTCGATCATTGCATACCAAGCGACATTAAAAGGTATTAGTAAACTTGAAGTTAATGAGCAAAGTTTGTTAGACGAGCTAGATAACAATTGGGAATTATTAGCTGAGCCAATTCAAACTGTTATGCGTCGCTACGGTATCGAAAAGCCTTATGAAAAACTAAAAGATTTAACTCGTGGTAAAAAGGTAAACAAAGACGTTATGGCTGAGTTTATTGATAACCTAGAGTTACCAGAGACGGTAAAAGCTGAGTTAAAATTAATGACTCCAGCAAATTACATCGGTGACGCAGAAAAGTTTATCGCTCTTTTAGACTAAGCTATCAAAGTATTAACACATTTACGTTGGATTATTATTTAAGCCAGTCTTTTGACTGGCTTTATTTTTAGGAAATTAAGGCTCACATACCATGAACATAAATTGGACCAATATCTCTCAAGAAGAGTTTTTAAAAAATTATTGGCAGCAAAAGCCTGTTGTTTTGAAACAAGCTATAGAAAACTTTGAAGATCCAATTGACGCTAATGATTTAGCTGGCTTGGCCATGGAAGAAGTTGTCGAGTCTCGAATTGTAGAAAATGCTAATAACAAATGGAATGTGAAACATGGACCATTTGCTGATTATGACCATTTAGGAGAAAACGGCTGGTCTTTGCTTGTGCAAGGTGTTGACCGCTGGATACCCGACGTTTATTCACTTCGACAGCTTGTTGGTTTTATTCCAGAATGGAGCGTTGATGATGTTATGGTGTCGTATAGTGCGCTAAATGGTGGTGTTGGTGCGCATTTAGATCAGTATGATGTTTTTATCATTCAAGGCAGCGGTTCTCGTCGTTGGCAGGTTGGTAGTGTCGACAAGTCTTTAATGCAAAAAGAAATAGTACAAGACCTTTTACAAGTTGAAACACTTAGTCCAATCATTGACGAACTGTTAGCCCCTGGAGATATATTGTACATTCCTCCTTTCGCACCCCATTGTGGTGAAACACTATCTCCAAGCCTTAGCTATTCAATAGGTTTTAGATCACCAAATCAAACTGAGCTACTGACATCATTTGCCGACTTTATTTACGAAAACGAATTAGGTAAAGCGCGTTTTGTTAACAATGCTTTTAAAGAGGAAGCTTCGCTTAATTCTGCGTTGCCAATGGATACTGTTAACAAGCTAAAAGACTTTATGTTAGAGGCTCTTGATAACAATAATTTTGACCGCTTTTTGCACCAGTTTTTGACTGAGCCTACTCGAGAGTTAGATATCATTCCGAGTGAGCAAGAGTGGAGTGAAACACAGTTAATTCAATTGATTCAGTCTGGCAATATAACAATCCAAAAGGTATTAGCACTAAAAACTTCGTACTTTTTAGATGATGACGCTTTGCACTTCTATTGCAACGGTACTTATTTCAAGCTTATTGATTCTCAACTAGATTTTGTAAAAACAGTACATTGTGAGTCTGCTCTTGACAAATTTAATCTAAAAAGTTCCCTCAACCAATTAGAAAATATTTCACTTTTGACTACACTTATTAATACAGGTTACTTATACATAGACGAGTAAAAATGAACTACAAAACTGATAAAGTTTCGTGGAGGAAGTCAAAAAAGGAAATTCGCGCCATTCGTGAACAAGTATTTGTTTACGAATATCAATTCCCATTAGAGTCAGAGTTTGATCATCATGATATTCAATGTCAGCATGTGTTAATCCGTGATGATGAAGGCAGAGCGGTCGCAACTGGCCGCTTATGCGATGATGGCAAAATTAGCCGTGTTGCAGTGTTAATGAAGCATCGTATACCTAAAGTGCGACGACAAGTTTTTAAAGAGTTACTAAATTTAGCAAGAGCTAAAGGCTTCCAAAAAGTCTATTTTGATTCATTGTTAGACGAGGTTGATAAATATAAAGAGCAAGGTTTCGTGCCGGCCGGTAAAGTTTATATGGATGGAGGCATCGCAAAACAACCCCTTATGTGCTCCGTTGACCTATTCAAAATAGCGCAAAACGTTTTACATTAATTTTGGAATACTCGGCCAACTTGGATTGGCTTTTTCAATCACGTTATAAATGGACCAGTTTTGTTTACAATAAAATGAGGTCTAACCAGTTAGCCCCACACTTCCACTTATATGTGTTCCGCGTATTCTCTGATAGAGTCGCTCAAAATTTTATAGACCATATAAATGGAGTTGACGTTGACTGTTTTTTCTCAAGCTGAATTTGATAATCATGAACAAGTTGTATTTGCCCACGATGAAGCTACAGGCTTAAGAGCAATTATTGCCGTTCACAATACTAATTGTGGACCTGCGGTTGGTGGTTGTCGATTTTGGAATTATGCAAGCGACGAAGAAGCACTTGTAGATGTGCTTAGGTTGTCAAAAGGCATGACATATAAAAATGCATTAGCTGGCCTAAATTTTGGTGGTGGTAAAGCGGTAATTATAGGTGACCCTAAAGAACTTAAATCGGAAGCACTGTTTCGTGCATTTGGTAAAAAACTAAATAACTTAAATGGCACTTACTATTCTGCTGAAGACGTAAATATTACCACTGCAGATATAATGCATGCCTATAAGGAAACGGATTATGTGGTCGGTTTAGAAGGTAAAAGTGGTAATCCTGCTCCGTTCACTGCTTATGGTACCTATTTAGGTATTAAAGCTGCTGTAAAACACAAACTAAACACTGATAGTTTGGAAGGTCTTACATTTTCTATTCAAGGCCTAGGTTCAGTTGGTATGTATTTGTGTGAACGCCTCTACAACGAAAACGCAAAATTAATTGTTAGTGATATTAATCAAGCCTCAATAGATAAAGCGGTAACAGACTTTGGCGCAGTGGCCGTTGGTTTAAATGATATTTATTCCGTTGATGCCGACGTTTATGTTCCTTGTGCCTTAGGCGCAACTATCAATGACCAAACAATTCCTCAATTAAAAGTGAAGATTGTTGCTGGTTGCGCAAACAACCAATTAGCAGAGCCTAGACACGGCTTTGACTTGAAGGAACGAGGTATATTGTATGCTCCAGATTACGCAATTAACGCTGGTGGAATAATCAATATCTTTTTTGAACAAGATCCCGAAGGCTATTCATCGGATAAAGCCAATAAAAAAGTCGAAGAGATTTACGACACGTTATTAGAAATTTTTGAACGTTCTGAGAAAGAAGATAAACCAACTCATGAAATCGCTGATGTTCTAGCTCAAGAAATTATAAAAAAAGGCGGAAAATAACGTAATCATTTAGCGAAGTTTAAAGTGAGTAGCCTTGCTCACTTTAAACTCCTACCAATCGCAGCAACACACCTACCTTCTAAAAGTTCAAAAATCAAATTTTTAACCCTTCATTTCTTGCAATCAATCGCATTTTTTTTAAAAAAAAGCGTGTTTTGTTGGTTTTTTATCCACTTAATAGCGGGTTCAACTAGCAATATTCTTTTTTTCGTTGTAGGTTTAATTGGTCTTTACACTCAAAAATAATAATTAAAGACTTAAAAGAATAACCAAAGGGAACATATATGTATAAATTAAAGCCACTTTCACGGGTACTAAAATACACTTTATTATCAAGTTTATCTGTAGGCGCTGTAACACCTATGGTCGCATTTGCAGAAGATGATAAAGCAGAAAAGAACATCGAAAAAATAGCTGTTGTTGGTACACGTGCTGCTCCACGATCAGTCGGAGACTCTCCAGTTCCAGTTGATGTTATTAGTGCTGAAGAATTTAATAAGCAAGGTTCAACAGACATGGTCTCTATGTTACAGACCACTGTTCCTTCGTTTAACGTAAACGAACAGCCTATTAATGACGCGTCAACTCTTGTTCGCCCTGCTAACCTAAGAGGCATGGCTGCCGACCATACGTTAGTTTTAGTTAACGGTAAACGTCGTCACCGTTCAGCTGTAATTACATTTTTAGGTGGTGGTTTATCTGATGGTGCTCAAGGACCAGATTTATCAGTTATCCCGTCAGTTGCAATTAAACAAGTAGAAGTACTTCGTGATGGTGCTGCTGCGCAATATGGTTCTGATGCCATAGCTGGTGTTATTAACTTTGTTCTTAATGATGCGTCAGAAGGCGGTCGTTTTGAAGTTAAGTATGGCTCTTATTACGAAGGTGATGGTGATACGTTGCAATTAGGCGGTAATATAGGTTTACCACTAACCGACAAAGGTTTTGCGAACTTCTCTTTCGAATACAAAGAATCAGATCCTACAAGCCGAAGTGTTCAACGTGATGACGCAGCAGGTCTAATTGCCGCTGGAAACACATTTGTAAATGATCCAGCTCAGGTTTGGGGCAACCCAGAGTTTAAAGACGATATAAAACTATTTGGTAACTTTGGATTAGAGCTAAGTAACGATTCTGAAGCATATATGTTCTTAAACTATGCCGAGCGAGAAGTTGAAGGTGGTTTTTATTTCCGTAACCCACACAACCGTGGCGGCGTAAATGATGGTGGCACTGATGTAAACGGTAATCAGTTACTTCTAGTTGGTGATCTTACTGGTGATATGAGTGGCAATTGTCCTATGGATATTCAAACCGGTAGCAATGTATTGACTAACCAGAGATATATTGATGAGGTTCAGAATAATCCTGATTGTTTTGCGTTTAACGAAATATTCCCAGGTGGCTTTACACCGAAGTTTGGTGGTAAAATTGTCGACTCTTCAATTGCACTTGGTACCAAAGGTGAGACTGATCTTTTCGTAAGTGAATTGATGTATGACATTAGTTTCTACGCGGGTTCAAATGAAGTAGACTTCATGATCAGCAATACCATTAACCCAAGCTTAGGTCCAAATAGCCCAACATCATTTAAACCTGGTAAATACATACAATCAGAGCAAGCAATTAACATTGATTTCTCAAAGTTCGTCGATAACTTTAATGATGGTAATTTGAACGTTGCAGGTGGTTTTGAATTCCGTCATGAGTCTTATGAAAGTATTGCTGGCGATTATAAGTCTTGGGAAATAGGTCCATTAGCGGCACAAGGTTTTGGTATCGGTTCAAACGGTTTCCCTGGCCTATCAGCTAAAAGTGCTGGTAAAAACGACAGAAATAGTTTCGCAACTTACGTTGATGTTGAATACAACGTAAATGATAACTTCATGGTTTCTGGTGCTTTACGTTTTGAAGACTTCTCTGATTTTGGTAACACCACAAAAGGTAAACTAGCAGGTCGTTATCAATTAAATGATCAGTTTGCTGTTAGGGGTGCATACAGCACTGGCTTCAAAGCTCCTACAATTGGTCAATCAACTGTTCGTAACGTAACAACTGCGTTTGGTACTGGTGGTGAGCTAATTGATAGAGCGACGTTACCTCCAACAGATCCAATCTCTGTACTAAAAGGTGGTAAAGCCCTAACACCAGAAGAGTCAAAAGCATTTAGTTTTGGTGTTGTTGCAGAACTAGATAGTGGTCTATTCGTAACGGCTGATTACTTTAACATTGACGTAAGTGACCGAATTGCAACGGTTTCAGGTATTAAGCTAACCCCTTCTGATATCGATTTATTGTTATCACAAGGCGTTCAAGATGCATCAAGCTTCTCAGAAGTAAGTTACTTTACTAACGACTTTGATACATCGACAAAAGGTTTAGATATTGTTGCAAACTATAGCTCTGACTTTATGGATGGTGAAAACCGTTATGCTCTAGCGTATAACTGGACAAAAACAGAAGTTACACAAAATTCTGCCAATATTTCAGATGAGCGTGTACGCATGATCGAAGAGAACTTGCCAGAGCACCGTTGGAGTTTCACAACAACGCACTCAAACGAAGGTTGGAGAGCGATGGTTCGTGTTAACTACTTTGCTGGTATTTACGAAGATCACCTAGATTCTGCATTACCAATTGAAGACATTAGTGCAGAGTTTACTGTTGATGCAGAAGTTGCGTACGACGTAAATGATAGCTTTGAGGTCGTAATTGGCGCTAAAAATCTACTCGATGAAACGCCAGATGAAAATACAATGTGGGATAATGAAGTTGCTGGTGCACAATATCCAGTTACCTCACCTATCGGTATTAATGGTGGCTTCTACTACCTGAAAGGTGTTTATAAGTTCTAATTAATCGCGTTTTAAATGCAACGCATTAAAAACTATGACATTTTTAAAAGGCCCTTCTGGGCCTTTTTCATGTCTTCAATTTGTAGTCTTTCAGTAATAAAGTAGAAAGCAATATGTAATTGCCTCAACGTTAAATTCTTACCCGCATAAAAAAGGCCGCCATTCGGCAGCCTTTCAATAAAGTTCTAAAATGTCATTTCTGACGATTTTACCAACCCGTTTTCTCTTTTAGTGCTTTACCAATTTCTGCTAAAGAACGAACAGTTTTAACGCCTGCTGCTTCAAGAGCTGCAAATTTATCGTCTGCCGTGCCTTTACCACCAGAAATAATCGCACCAGCATGGCCCATACGTTTACCTTCAGGTGCTGTTACACCAGCAATATAAGAAACAACAGGTTTAGTTACATGATCTTTAATGTAAGCCGCTGCTTCTTCTTCTGCAGTACCACCAATCTCACCAATCATAACGATTGCTTCAGTTTTAGGGTCATTTTCAAATAACTCTAAAACGTCAATGAAGTTAGTACCTGGAATTGGATCACCACCAATACCAACACAAGTAGATTGACCAAAACCAGCGTCTGTAGTTTGCTTAACTGCTTCGTACGTAAGAGTACCAGAGCGAGAAACAATACCTACACGGCCAGGCTTATGAATGTGACCAGGCATGATACCAATTTTACACTCTCCTGGAGTGATAACACCTGGGCAGTTAGGACCAATTAGGCGTACGCCTAATGTGTCACATACTACTTTTGCATCAAGCATATCTTGAGTAGGGATACCTTCTGTAATACAAACGATTAGTTTGATTCCAGAGTTAGCCGCTTCTAAGATAGAATCTTTACAGAAAGGAGCTGGTACGTATATAACAGATGCATCCGCACCCGTTTCAGCTACCGCTTCTGCAACTGTATTAAATACAGGAAGACCTAGGTGAGTTTGACCACCCTTTCCAGGAGTAACACCACCAACCATGTTAGTGCCGTATTCAATCGCTTGTTCAGAGTGGAAAGTACCTTGAGCACCAGTAAAACCCTGACAGATTACTTTAGTATCTTTATTAATTAAAACGCTCATTATTTACCCTCTGCAGCTTTAACTACTAATTCAGCAGCGCTTTGTAGGCTTTCTGCTGCGATGATGTCTACGTCAGAATTTGCTAATACTTCACGACCTTTCTCAGCGTTAGTACCTTCAAGACGAACAACAACTGGTACGTTAACACCAACTTCTTTAACCGCACCAATAATGCCTTCTGCGATCATGTCACAACGAACAATACCACCGAAGATGTTAACAAGTACCGCTTTAACATTGTCATCAGATAAGATGATTTTAAATGCTTCAGCTACACGTTCTTTAGTCGCGCCGCCGCCTACATCTAGGAAGTTTGCTGGGCTACCGCCATTTAGGTTTACGATATCCATCGTACCCATTGCAAGACCAGCACCGTTAACCATACAGCCAACGTTTCCGTCTAGTGCAACGTAGTTAAGTTCCCACTTTGCAGCATCAGCTTCACGCGCGTCTTCTTGTGAAGGGTCGTGCATTTCTTTAATGTCTGGGTGACGGTAAACAGCATTGCTATCGATCGCTACTTTAGCGTCTAGACAGTGTAAGTCACCAGCTGGAGTAATTACTAATGGGTTAACTTCGATTAACTCGATGTCTTTTTCTTTAAACAGTTTCGCTAAACCCATAAAGATTTTAACGAACTGAGAAATTTGCTTGCCTTCAAGACCAAGTTTGAACGCTAAGTCACGACCTTGATAAGGTTGTGCACCCACTAACGGGTCGATTGTTGCTTTAAGGATCTTTTCAGGAGTCTCTTCTGCAACTTTCTCAATCTCAACACCGCCTTCTGTAGACGCCATGAATACGATACGACGGCTAGAACGGTCTACAACAGCACCTAGGTATAATTCTTGTGCGATATCTGTACAAGTTTCAACTAGAATACGGCTAACTGGTTGGCCTTTTTCATCTGTTTGATACGTAACTAGACGCTCGCCTAACCACTTTTCAGCAAATGCTTTAATTTCGTCTTTAGTTTTAACTAACTTAACGCCACCCGCTTTACCACGGCCACCGGCGTGTACCTGTGCTTTAACTACGAATTCGTTTCCACCGATTTGGTCCGCAGCTGCTGCTGCTTCCGCTGGGGTCTCGGCAGCGATGCCCTTAGATACAGGAAGCCCGTATTGAGCAAACAACTGTTTACCCTGATATTCATGCAAGTTCATGATGTTCTATCCATCTCTGTTATAAGTAAAAGGCTGTAACTTAAATACAGCCAGAATTAACAAGCGGGGCTATTATAGTTAACCCCTCAATTAGTGCAATAAAAGGCACATATAAATGCCGATTATTGCGTTAATTTTCGTGTAATTAGATATCTAATAATAAACGAGCAGGATCTTCTAATAACTCTTTAACTGTTACTAGGAAACCAACTGACTCTTTACCGTCAACTAAACGGTGATCATAAGATAGAGCTAAGTACATCATAGGTAAAATTTCAACTTTACCATTTACTGCCATTGGGCGGTCTTGGATTTTATGCATACCCAAGATAGCGGTTTGTGGCAAATTAATGATTGGTGTAGATAATAATGAACCAAATACACCACCATTTGTGATGGTGAAGTTACCACCTTGCATTTCTTCAACAGTAAGCTTGCCATCACGACCTTTAATCGCGAGTTCACGAATACCATTTTCAATTTCTGCAAAATTCATTTTATCGCAGTCACGTAAAACTGGAGTGACTAAGCCTCTCGGTGTTGAAACCGCAATACTTACGTCAAAGTAGTTGTGATAAACAATGTCATCACCATCAATTGAAGCGTTTACTGCAGGGAAACGTTTTAATGCTTCAACTACCGCTTTTACATAAAAAGACATAAAGCCTAAACGAGCGCCATGACGCTCTTCAAACACATCTTTATACTGCTTACGAAGGTCCATAATTGGCTTCATGTTAATTTCGTTAAACGTCGTTAACATTGCCGTTGAGTTTTTCGCTTCTAATAGACGATTCGCAATAGTTTTACGTAAACGAGTCATAGGAACACGTTTTTGAGTACGGTCACCACTTGCTACTTGAACCGCTGGCTGTGCAGCTGGTGCAGATTTGGCTGGCGCAGATGCTTTCGTTGCAAATGCTTCAACATCTTCTTTCGTAATTTTGCCGTTTTTACCCGAACCTTTGATTTTACTAGCATCAAGACCTTTTTCAGATACTAATCGACGTACCGATGGCGACATAACTTCATCGCCTGATGCACTTGAAGTTTCTTCGTTTGAACTTTCTGAGCTAGGAGCACTAGTGCCGCCCGCTGTAACTTCAGCAATTTCTTGTTCGCCAAGTACAGTATCGCCTTCGCCATGAAGTATTTTCGAGATTACGCCAGCTTCAGGAGCAACTACTTCTAGTACTACTTTATCAGTTTCAATATCAACCAGGTTTTGGTCTCTTTCTACTGAATCACCCTCTTGTACGTGCCAAGTTGCAATTGTTGCATCAGCTACCGACTCAGGTAACACTGGTACCTTAATTTTAACAACTTGTTTTTCTTGTGAGCTAGTAGAAGATTTAGCTGACTCTTCTTTCGCCGGAGACGCATCTGCCGCTGGAGCTGCATCTGAAGCACCAACACGAGCAATAACTTGTTCGCCTAGTACTGTTGCACCTTCGTCTTCTAGTATTTCTGTTATTACACCATCTTCTGGTGATACTACTTCTAGCACTACTTTGTCTGTTTCAATGTCAACTAAGTTTTGGTCACGAGATACTTTATCTCCAACCTTAACGTGCCAAGTAGCCACTGATGCGTCTGCAACTGATTCAGGTAATACTGGAACTTTAATTTCAGTAGTCATGGTTAATCCTTGAGATTATTTAATCGTTAGTGCGTCGTTGACCAACGCTTGTTGTTCTTTAGCATGCACAGAAGCATAACCTACTGCCGGAGATGCTGATGCAACTCGTCCTGCATAAGTTAAATTCGCGCCCTTTGGAATTGAATTCCAGAAATGGTGTTGGCTACAATACCAAGCGCCTTGGTTTTGAGGCTCTTCTTGACACCACACAAAATCATTAACGTGTTTGTATTCGGAAACCACTTTTTCCATTTCGTCATGCGGGAATGGATAAAGTTGTTCAATACGCACAATCGCCACATCTTGTTGTTCGTTTTTACGACGCTGTTCTAACAAATCGTAATAAACCTTGCCTGAACAAAATACAACGCGTTTCACGTTATCTGGATTGATTTCGTCAATTTCACCAATAACATTTTGATATGTACCGTCTGCTAGCTCTTCCATAGAAGAAACTGCAAGTGGGTGACGCAGTAATGATTTAGGAGTCATTACTATAAGCGGACGACGCATTGGACGAATAGCTTGACGTCTGATCATATTAAACACTTGAGCTGGTGTCGACGGTACACAAACTTGCATATTATGATCTGCACATAACTGAAGGAAACGCTCGAGACGTGCCGACGAATGTTCAGGCCCCTGACCTTCATAGCCATGAGGCAACAACATAGTTAGACCACATAAACGGCCCCACTTCTGTTCGCCCGAGCTAATAAACTGATCGATAACAACCTGGGCAACGTTAGCAAAGTCACCAAATTGTGCTTCCCATATGACCAATGAGTCTGGTTGTGCCGTTGCATAACCATATTCAAACGCCAGTACACCAACTTCAGAAAGAACCGCATCGTAAATTTCGAAACGCCCCTGATCTTCTTTGATGTTTTCTAGTGGGGTGTATGTCGAAGCATCGTTTTGATTGTGCAAAACGGCATGACGGTGGAAGAATGTACCACGGCCAGAATCTTGACCCGTTAGACGAATATTCATTCCTCTATCGACGATGTCTGCATAAGCTAATGTCTCAGCAAATCCCCAATCAAGTTTCTTGTCGCCATTAAGCATTTTCACGCGTTCATCGTATTGTTTTTTAACACGAGAATGCAATTTGTGGTCTTCTGGATAAGTAGTAATCTTTTTACCAAGCTCTTTTAACTTAGAAAGCTCTACCTCTTTTGCGTAGTCTATATCCCAGTCATGACCTAAATAAGGAGACCAATCTGCAGAATGCTCCGTCATCGGACGTTTCTCTTCTACAGTACACTCACCTTTATCTAAAATAGCACGGTAGTCATCCATCAATGCCTTAACTTCATCGTCGTTTAAGGCGTTTTCGCTTTTAAGCTGTTCAACATAAAGCGCGCGAGGTACTGGATGTTGTTTAACTTTTTTATACATTAATGGCTGTGTTGCACTCGGCTCGTCAGCTTCATTGTGACCGTGACGACGGTAGCAAACTAAATCAATAACAACATCACGATTAAACTTATTACGATAATCGACCGCTAATTGCGATACTAGCGCTACTGCTTCTGGATCGTCTGAGTTAACATGGAAAATCGGTGCTTGGACCATTTTTGCAATATCAGTACAGTATTCAGTAGAACGAGTATCTTCGCTGTTTGACGTTGTAAAACCAACTTGGTTGTTAACCACAATACGAATTGTACCACCAACTTTATATGCTCTCGTCTGAGACATATTAAAAGTTTCTTGTACTACACCTTGGCCGGCTATAGCTGAGTCACCGTGAACTGTAATTGGTAATGCTTTAAGTCCCGTTTCACAGCCTCTGCGGTCTAAACGCGCTCGAACTGAACCCATAACAACTGGATTAACGATTTCTAAATGCGACGGGTTAAATGCCAATGCAAGATGAACATTACCGCCAGCAGTTTCGAAGTCAGAAGAATACCCTTGGTGATATTTAACGTCACCTGCTGTTAGGTTTGGATCTACTTTTCCGCCGAATTCGTCAAATAATTCACCAGACTTTTTACCTAAAACATTAACAAGAACATTTAAGCGACCCCTGTGGGCCATGCCAATAACAACTTCTTTCTGGCCTTGCTCACCAGCAGCATGGATAATTTCTTTTATCATTGGAATAAGAGAGTCACCGCCTTCCAATGAAAATCGTTTTGCACCAGGGAATTTAGCACCAAGATATTTTTCCAAACCATCTGCGGCTACTAAACCTTTCAAAATGCGAGTCTTAATCTCTTTTGAGAAAGATGGCTTGCTTTTAATTGACTCAAGTTTATTTTGAATCCAGCGCTTCTCATCAGTGTCAGTAATGTGCATATACTCTGCACCTATTGACCCACAATATGTTTGTTGAAGGGCTTGATAAAGTTCGCCAAGTGGCATTTTATCTTTGCCAACAGCAAATGAACCAACATTAAACTCTTTAGATTTGTCAACGTCAGCCAAATCATGATGTTCAAGAGTTAGCTCTCGAACCTTCTCTCGATCCCATAAACCTAAAGGATCTAGATTAGCGTTTTGATGGCCTCTAAAGCGGAACGCGTTGATAAGCTGTAAAACCTTAACTTGCTTTTCATCAGCTTGGTCGGCAGCCGAAACTACCACGCGATCTTTGGTTTTAGCTAGTTGAGCGAATAGATCTCGTACTTCTGAATGTTTAGTTTCAACCGACACACCTTCTACTTTAGGTAGTTGATCAAAGATTTCACGCCATTCATCAGCAACGGACGTTGCATCATCTAAGTACAATTCGTACATCTGCTCAACATATACCATGCTGTTAGCTGATAAGTGCGAACTATCTAGCCAAGTTTGCATAACACCTTCGTGCATTAGATATATATCCTTGTAAGTCTTAACGACTTTTTATTACCAAAATTAAAATAAAAAAGAGCCCTTCCAAGTAAATGGAACGACCCTTAGTGTTAAAGTATAACCGCTGGACACTCTGCCAAGATTAGACTGACCTCTGCAATAACATAGATTTAATATGACCAATCGCTTTAGTTGGGTTTAATCCTTTTGGACAAACATTGACACAGTTCATTATACCGTGACAACGGAATACGCTAAACGCGTCGTCCAAGTCAGCTAAACGCTCATCGGTTGCTGTGTCACGACTATCGATCAAGAAGCGATACGCGTGTAACAAACCAGCTGGGCCGATGAATTTATCAGGGTTCCACCAAAATGACGGACAAGATGTTGAACAACATGCACATAAAATACATTCGTATAAACCATCTAGCTTGTCTCTTTCTTCAATAGACTGAAGATGTTCACGCGCTGGCGGTTGCTTGTCATCATTAATTAAGAAAGGTTTAACTTTCTCGTATTGAGTGTAGAACTGAGTCATGTCAATAACAAGGTCACGAACAACAGGAAGGCCAGGTAATGGACGAACAACGATTGTTCCCTTACCTAAAGCTGACAATGGTGTAATACACGCCAAGCCATTTTTACCGTTCATGTTCATGCCATCAGAACCACAAACCCCTTCACGACAAGAACGACGATACGCTAAAGTTGGGTCCTGCTCTTTTAACAAATTAAGAGCATCCAACACCATCATGTCTTGACCTTCTTCAACCTGAAGCTGGTAGTCTTTCATGTATGGCGCATCATCAACGTCTGGGTTATAACGGTAAATAGAGAAATTCAAAGTTTTCATAATACGTTATCTACCTTATTAGTAAGTTCGCGCTTTTGGCGGGAAGGCTTCACGGTATTTAGGTGACATGTTTACATCACGCTTGCTCATTTCTTCTGTCGTCGGATCATAAACACTGTGACATAACCAGTTTTCGTCATCACGCTCTAAGAAGTCTTCACGGCTATGGGCACCACGACTCTCTGTACGGAAGTTTGCAGCAACAGCAGTTGCATACGCCGTTTCCATAAGGTTATCTAGCTCAAGACATTCAATACGCTGAGTGTTGAATTCACTGGAATTATCAGAAAGTTTCGCATGTTTTAAACGCTCACGAATTTCTTTCAGTTCAGCAAGACCTTCAGCCATTGCTTTACCTTCACGGAATACAGAGAAGTTTAACTGCATACATTGTTGCAAGTCCTTCTTAATCTGTACCGGATCTTCGCCTGTCTTGTTGTTTTCCCAACGATTATAGCGTTCTAACGCAGCGTCGATATTTTCTTGAGTAACTTCAGTAGCACCTTTACCTTCACCTAGATACTTCTCAAGGTATTGACCAGCGGCACGACCAAATACAACCAAATCTAGTAGAGAGTTACCACCTAGACGGTTAGCACCGTGAACAGATACACAAGCGATTTCACCAACTGCAAATAGCCCTTCTACTTCTTTAAATGAACCATCTTCCGCTTTGGTCAATGCTTGACCATTTACGTTAGTAGGAACACCACCCATCATATAGTGACATGTTGGAATAACTGGAATTGGCTCATCTGCTGGATGTACGTGAGCGAACGTCTTAGACAACTCACAAACACCAGGTAAACGTGACTCTAGAGTTTCACGGCCTAAATGATCAAGTTTAAGTTTAAGATGCGGGCCCTGAGGACCATCACAACCGCGACCTTCACGAATCTCAGTCATCATTGAACGAGCAACAACGTCACGAGAAGCTAAATCTTTAGCATTAGGCGCATAACGCTCCATGAAGCGTTCACCATCTTTATTTAAAAGATAACCACCTTCGCCACGACAACCTTCTGTTACCAATGTACCTGCACCAGCTATACCTGTTGGGTGGAACTGCCACATTTCCATATCTTGTAACGCAACACCGGCACGAACAGCCATACCAACACCGTCACCAGTGTTAATGTGCGCGTTAGTAGTTGAAGCATAAATACGACCTGCACCACCCGTTGCTAAAACGGTTGCACGCGCTTTGAAAAATACAACTTCACCACTTTCTATATCAATCGCAGTACAACCTACAATTGCACCGTCTGAATTTTTTACTAGGTCGAGTGCATACCACTCGCTATATACGGTAGTCTTATTTTTAACATTTTGTTGATATAACAAGTGTAACAATGCGTGGCCTGTTCTATCCGCTGCTGCCGCTGTACGGGCTGCCTGCTCGCCACCAAAGTTTTTAGACTGACCACCAAAAGGACGTTGATAAACAGTGCCGTTTTCGAAACGAGAGAAAGGTAATCCTTTATTCTCCATTTCTAATATTGCCTCTGGTCCTGTTTTACACATATATTCGATAGCGTCTTGGTCACCGATAAAATCAGATCCCTTAACTGTGTCATACATGTGGTATTCCCAATTATCTTCGTGCGCATTACCTAGCGCTACTGTAATGCCACCTTGAGCAGATACAGTATGTGAACGAGTTGGGAATACTTTAGAAATCAGCGCGCAAGACTGGCCTGATTCTGAAATTTGTAAGGCGGCACGCATACCTGCACCACCAGCGCCAATAACAACAGCGTCGAATTCTCTAACTGAAATACTCACTAAACACCCCACAAAATAAATAGACCTGCTACAACATAAGCCAAGCCAATAGTGTTAAGAATAAAGCTAAGTACTGCACGAACTGACGAATTCTTAACATAATCAGTAAGAACTTGCCACAAGCCAATGCGAGTGTGAACCCATATACAAAGCAATGTAATAAATGTAAAAATCTTAACGCCTAAATTCGCGAATAAACCAGACCAAATCTCATACGTCATTTCTGGTGTTGATAAAAATACGTATAAAATGAAGAAAGTGTATGCCGTCATCAACAACGCAGTTGTGCGAAGAGATACGTAATCTTGAACACCATCTCTTTTCAACGAAGCTTGATTGATTACCATATCCATACTCCAGCCAAAATTACTGTTACAATCCAAATAGCAATCGCCAATTTGGCACTTAGGTTACCTGACTCCAACTCTTCCCAGTGACCCATATCCATTATTAAGTGACGGATGCCACCAATGATATGGTAAGAAAGTGCTGCCAATGTACCAATCGCAATAATCTTTCCTAAAACACCTTGCATTAGCTGTTTAGCTAACTCAAAGCCTTCGGCAGATTGAAGAGAAATGGCCCAAACTACAATAACGAAGATCAGAGCGAAGAACATCGCAACACCAGTGATACGGTGAAGAATTGACGCATTCGCCGTAGCTGGCATTGAAATGGTAGTCAGATCTAGATTTACAGGTCTTTGTTTTTTCACGATTACTTGCCTATCAGAGCTGTTTATTTATAGAGTATACCGATGAAGTACACCAATGGTTTTGTTGAACTTAAAATTTATTTTATTTGATCTAAATAAGCACAACTAACAGTACCTGCATACGAGTGCAGTACAAGGAGTATATATAGCGATTTACGATATATCAATTTCTGTTTAAATTTAACGTGTTAAAGAGCAATATTTATACAGGTCAGAATAATAGATGAATAATAATTAAACATTTGTGCAATAAAATTGACTTTTTACTCTACTTTAGAGTTACAATAGCGTGATTTTTTTAATGACTTATCTTAATTATTTCATTTTCTTCTATACTGATGACTATGATTAATTAAAACAACTACATATTCGAGGAGAACATGCATGGCAGATAAAAAGGCCACAGTTCAAGTCACAGGACAAGAACCATTTGATTTACCAATAATGTCAGGCACAGCTGGTAACGACGTCATTGACGTTCGTACACTGGGTAGCCATGGCGTTTTCACATATGATCCAGGTTTTTTGGCCACTGCTTCATGTCAATCAGAGATTACTTTTATTGATGGTGGTAAAGGTGTTTTATTACACCGCGGTTACCCAATTGAGCAGTTAGCAGATGGCTCTTCATACTTAGAGTTATGCTATTTGCTTCTTCACGGTGAGTTACCGTCGGCTGAAAAGCTAGAAGAATTTGAAGAAACCATCACTCACCACACTATGGTTCATGAGAAGATTGCAAACTTTTTCCATGGGTTTGTAGTTGATGCGCATCCGATGGCAATGCTTTGTGGTGTTGTAGGCGCACTGTCTAGTTTTTACCACGATGACTTAAGTATTACGGACCCTGCTCAACGTAAGCGAAGTGCATATCGTTTAGTAGCTAAACTGCCAACTATCGCAGCAATGGCATACAAATACAGCATAGGTCAGCCGTTTGTATACCCTCAAAACAAACTGTCTTACTCAGAAAACTTCTTACACATGATGTTCTCTGTTCCAGCAGAAGAGTACAAAGTTAATCCTGTTATAGCGAAAGCTATGGATAAAATTTTCATGCTTCATGCTGATCACGAGCAGAATGCGTCAACGTCGACTGTACGTCTAGCGGGTTCTTCAGGCGCAAATCCATATGCATGTATTGCAGCTGGTATTGCATCACTTTGGGGCCCTGCACATGGCGGTGCTAACGAAGCTTGTTTAACTATGCTTCAACAAATCGGTTCAGTTGACCGTATTCCAGAGTTCGTAGCTAAAGCGAAAGACAAAGAAGACCCGTTCCGTCTAATGGGCTTCGGTCACCGTGTTTATAAGAACTTTGACCCGCGTGCTAAAGTAATGCGTGAAACTTGTCATGAAGTTCTAACTGCACTTAACATCAATGATCCGTTATTAGATGTAGCAATGGAACTAGAGCGTATCGCGTTAGAAGACCCGTACTTTGTTGAAAAGAAACTTTACCCTAACGTAGATTTCTACTCAGGTATCATTCTTAAAGCAATTGGTATTCCTACAAGCATGTTCACAGTTATCTTCGCAATGTCTCGTACTGTTGGCTGGATCAGCCACTGGGACGAAATGTTAAGCGAAAAAGGTCAAAAAATTGGTCGTCCTCGTCAGTTATACACTGGCCCAGCAAAACGTGATTACGTTTCTGCTGACAAACGATAACTTTTGATTTACTCATAAAAAAGCAGCCTTTGGCTGCTTTTTTTATTTCTTCATTTCTTATTCTTATTCTTATTCTTATTCTTATTCTTATTCTTATTCTTATTCTTAACAAATTTAGCTAACTATTAGTCAAATTCGTCACATTTTTGTATTACCCTTCTCGCAATACTTACTTCATATTTGTAAGTAATTGATTTTAAATAAATTAAATAATGGCACGAGTAATGCGATAAACGTTTCAATACATAGCATTTAAAATGGACCAATGTAATGAACAAAAACCAATTAAAACGACTGCCACTTGCAATTATTTTCGGTGCAACACTATTGTCACTTCAAGCGTGTGAAGACGCGAGTGCTTCAATCGACAAAGAAGCAAAGCAAGAAGAAGTTATAAAAGTTCCCGTTGAAGCTGAAACCATCGTTCGCTCAAATATTGCTAACTATTACGCGGCTAACGCTATCCTTGAATCAACAGCTGAAGCCGATGTCATTAGTAAAGTTCAGGGCTTAGTTGAACAAGTTTATGTTGAAGAAGGTGACTACGTAAAAGAAGGCCAGCTTTTAGCTAAATTAGACGCCACTCGATATCAACTTATATTGCAACAGCGCCAAGCAGAGCTTGAGCAGGTTCAAAGTGAGTTAAAAAGGTTAAACACGGCCAAAAATAAATCATTTGTGAGTGCCGACACGCTAGAAAAACTACAATGGCAATTTCAATCGTTGCAAGCGGCGACAGACATCGCAAAATTAGACGTATCAGAAACAAAGATTGTTGCGCCAATTAGCGGCTATATTTCTAATCGATATGTAAAGAAAGGCAACTTAGTACATCAATATCAACATCAAAACCTGTTTCACATAGTCTCTCAAGAAGCTCTTGAGGGAGTAATTTACCTTCCAGAGGGCCGTCTTCCTGAAGTTCAGCATAAACAACCAGTAGAATTAAGTTTACCTGCAATTGGAAATAAAACTTATACCGCACACATAGATCGAATCAACCCTGTAATTGATTCAAATAATGGTACTTTTAAAGTCGTCTTTCGTGTTGATAACAACGATGGCAACCTGCGCTCTGGTATGTTTGCTGAAGTAAATATACAACTTGGACTTCATAAAGATACCTTAATCGCACCTTCACGTGCGGTAATTTCGCTGGATAACACAAATTACGTTTATCAAATTATCGACGGCAAAGCCGTAAAAACAGCAATAACGACTGGTTATCGTAACAATGGATTAGTTGAAGTAGTAAATGGCCTAGAAGATAACGCGTCGCTAATAGTCGCCGGTCACAATAATCTTAAAAACGAGTCTGAAATCACTATTGTCGCGGTACAACAATAACTCAAAGGAATGAACATGAAAATTGTAGAAGTTGCAATTAAGCGCCCGGTAACGATTTGGATGTTTGTCCTTGCAGTGATGCTATTTGGCATGGTGTCACTGTCAAGACTGGCGATAAACCTATTGCCTGACTTGTCCTACCCCACATTAACTATTCGAACTGATTATGCGGGTGCCGCGCCAGCCGAAGTTGAGCTGTTAATCAGCAAACCGATTGAAGAAGCTATCGGGATTGTTAAAAATATTCGCCAAGTTAGCTCGATTTCTAAGGCCGGTCAATCTGACGTTATATTAGAATTTAATTGGGGTACCGATATGGATATGGCGAGCTTAAACGTTCGCGAAAAACTAGACATCCTGCAATTGCCTTTAGACATAAAAAAGCCGGTATTGTTGCGCTTCAACCCCAGTTTAGATCCAATCATGCGGCTTGCGTTAGTTTCTGATCAAACGTCAATGGATTTAAAGTCGGTCCGTATATTTGCAGAGGAACAAATTAAACGGAATTTGGAATCAATTTCGGGGGTAGCCTCTGTTCGCGTCGGAGGTGGTTTAGAGCAAGAAATTCATATTGAGATAGATCAGTATAAATTAAACCATCACCAAATTCCTCTACAGCACATAGTACAACGTTTAAAAGACGAAAACATTAATATGGCTGGAGGAAGAGTTAAAGATATAAACCAAGATTACTTTGTAAGAACCATCAATCAATTCAAAAATATTGAAGAGATACGCCAACTTATTATCAAACAAGATAAGTTAAAGATTATTCGCCTTGGCGACATTGCTTCGGTATCCGACAGTCATAAAGAACGCGATTCCATTACGCAAATTAACGGTAACGAGAGTATCGAAATTTCTTTATACAAAGAAGGTGATGCAAACTCAGTACAAGTTGCTAAGTCCGTTTTAAACCAACTTATTCCCATTAATGAAAATTTGCCTGGCGAGCTAAAATTACAAACTATTTATAACCAAGCTGAGTTTATTGAATCGTCTGTTAACGAAGTTAAATCCGCAGGTATTATCGGCGGGTTACTCGCAATGTTGGTACTTTATTTGTTTTTAAGAAACGCATGGACAACATTTATCGTTTCTCTATCTATTCCAGTCTCTGTTATCGCAACATTTAACTTTATGTATGGTAATGGTATATCGTTAAATATCATGAGCCTTGGTGGCATTGCATTAGCAATAGGCCTTTTAGTAGACAGTGCCATTGTAGTACTTGAAAACATCGCCCGTTATAAAGAAAAAGGTATGGCACCTAAACTTGCTGCGTTAAACGGAACAAATGAAGTGGCAATGGCAGTTACCGCCTCAACGCTAACTACTATGGCTGTGTTTTTTCCATTGGCATTTGTTGAAGGAATTGCAGGTCAATTATTTAGCGATCAAGCAATGGCAATAACCTTTGCCCTCCTCGCTTCACTTATCGTATCAATAACCCTGATACCGATGTTAGCGTCTCGCGAAAAAAGACAGCACATTGACATTCCTGAAGTTGCACCGACCATAAAACCGCAGGTGGAACGTACTAAATTTGGCAAACTAATGTATTTCATTTTATGGCCATTTAAAGCCTTATTAATGGTTATTGTTTATTGGATACCTCTTTCTGTAATTATCGTTTTAAAGTCAATACTTAGACTAATAACTAAAGTGATATCTTTTATACTTGTGCCTACTGCGAAAGCTTTTAACTGGGCGTTTGAGAAGCTAGCAGCTGGCTACAAAAGTCTATTAGGCGTCGCCTTAAAATGGCCTAAATCAGTCACAGTAGCGATAATGACTATCTCCCTTGCGTCGTTACCACTAATAGGCAAATTAGGCTCTGAATTATTACCTCCTATGTCTCAAGGAGAGTTTTATGTTGATGTACTTATGCCAACCGGGACTAAGCTAGCTGTAACACAACAGAATCTATCAAAACTGTCTCTGTTAGCAGATGCACACCCTCTTGTAGAAAAAACATATAGCATGGTAGGTACTGGTAGTTTGCTTAATGCATCTCCAGCACAAAGTGGCGATAATTGGGGACGCTTAAATGTGGTCATGAAAAAGCAAACTAATAAGCTTGACGAAGAAACGGTAATTCAACAGTTGCGTGATAATTTAAAACTAATGCCAGGTGTTGTCACAACCATAGAACGACCGCAACTCATGAGCTTTAAGGCGCCAATTCAAGTGGTTTTAACTAGCTATGACTTAGACGGTTTAACATTAGCGAGTGACAAATTAGTAAATAAACTTAACGAGCATTCACTGCTAACAGATATAAACCCTACATTAAAAACCGGCAATCCAGAGATATCATTAGATTTTAATCATGCACGGTTAGCTCAACTTGGTCTCAGTGCGTCAGAGGTCTCTGAAATCGTCGCGATTCAAGTTGGCGGGAAGGTAGCAAGTAAACTGGTTGTGGGCGACCGAAAAGTAGATATTTTAGTTCGAACGGCTGAGGCTAAACGAAACTCCCTTTCTGATCTGCATCAGTTAATTATAAACCCCACTGCAGATAAGTCTGTTACGCTTGAAGATGTGGCCAAAATAACACTTACAACAGGTCCAAGTGAAATTAATCGCCTTCAACAAGAACGTGTTGCGCTAATAGATGTGAATTACAACAGTGGTGACTTAGCTGCTGCAGTTATCATCGTAAAAGAAATTATAAAAGACAGCGCTTTACCACTTAATGTTCAAACCAGTATTGATGGCCAAAATGAAGATATGGAGGTTTCATTTAACTCTTTAATGATGGCATTGGCATTAGCGGTCTTTATGGTTTATATCGTAATGGCTTCACAATTCGAATCTTTACTGCATCCTTTAATTATACTATTCACTGTGCCTTTAGCTGGTGCTGGATCAATATACGGGCTTTACTTAACCAACACTAATATCAGTGTGGTGGTATTTATCGGGTTTATTATGCTTGCCGGTATAGTAGTTAACAATGCCATTGTCCTTATTGATAGGATCAACCAATTACGAGAACAAGGTGTTGACAAGCTTGAGGCAATTAAACAGTCTGCAGAGACTCGCCTTCGTCCCATTGTAATGACAACACTCACTACCACGTTAGGTTTACTACCTCTGGCTATTGGACTAGGTGACGGTTCCGAAATGCGCACACCTATGGCACTTACCGTAATATTTGGACTCGTGTTCGCTACTGTCCTCACGTTGATCTTCATCCCATCGTTGTATTGGCTATTTGACCTTAAACAGTTTGAAGCAAAAGGAGACGAACATGTCGTTGCCATCAAATAAAAATAGTCATTCAGCCTCGTTAGCAACCTTCGCATTGCGTCGCCCTGTAACTACAGTGATCTTATTCCTGTCACTTTTAATGTTGGGTGCAATCTCAAGTAGATTACTGCCATTGGAAAAGTTTCCAGGCATAGAGATACCTGAATTATTTATAAATATTCCGTATCCAAATTCAACACCAGCTGAAGTAGAACGACAAATAACGAAACCTGTTGAAGAAGTGTTAGCTACTATCACGGGAATTCAACAAGCACAGTCTTGGTCAAGTGAATCAGGGGCCAATATCGGACTATCTTTTAAATGGGATGAGAACATAAGTGCAAAGTCTATTGAGGCACGAGAAAAAATCGATGCTATTAGAGAGCTTTTACCTGACGATTTAGAACGAATAATGGTTTATCAATTTAATACCGGCGATTTTCCTGTCTTTAATCTACGCATTTCTTCAGATAGAGATCTGTCATTTGCCTATGATCTCCTAGACAAACAACTTAAAAGGCCGATTGAGCGAGTTCCTGGAGTTTCACAAGTCACGCTTTACGGCGTGGATAAAAGAGAAATTGCTATTCGATTAGATGAGTCAAAAATAGCGGCTTATAAGTTATCTGTTCCAACGATAATCAATACTATGCGCAGCATGAACTTTAGCCAGTCGGCAGGCTTTTTAAATACCGCACAAGGTAAAATTCTTATTTCGCCTAACGGTCAGTTCAAAAGCATTGAAGAAGTTGAAAATGTGCCCATCAACGCGTACGTAAAACTTAAAGATGTTGCAAATATTAGCTACGAATTGCCTGAGCGAGAAGAAGGCCGTCACCTTCATCAAACCTATGCAATCGGTATGGATGTGATGAAAGAGTCTAGTGCTAACCTAGTTGACGTTGCAACCCGCGTAATGGCCGTTGTTGAAGAGGCCAAAACCAATCCGCAATTTGATGGTATCTCACTATTTGTTATGCAAAATACTGCTGAGGACGTCACCACATCGCTTGGAAATCTTACCGAAGCAGGATTAATTGGCGCCTTTTTATCAATTGTAGTGTTGTATGCCTTTTTAAGACATTTTGCGACAACCATTATTGTTGTGTTATCTGTGCCATTTGCCATCTGTATAACACTCGGTGCTATGTACATGATGGGATATAGTTTAAATGTGCTCTCACTCATGGGCCTGATGCTCGCTATTGGTATGTTAGTCGATAACGCCGTTGTTGTTACCGAGTCGATATTTCACGAACGTCAATTGGACGACGATATCAAACGCGCGACCGTAAACGGGGTAAACCACGTTTCTCTTGCGGTTATTGCGGGAACTTGCACTACGGCGATTGTATTCTTACCTAACATTATTGGTAAAAAAATAGACGTCACAATATTCCTTGAGCACGTCGCTATTGCAATTTGTATATCTCTTTTTGCCTCCTTACTCATCGCACAAACACTAATTCCGTTGCTAACTAGCAAGATTAAAAACATCCCGAAAACCCATACCGGTGAAGACAAGTGGCATATATATTATCGTAAAGCCCTCAACGTGGTGATGAAGCATCAGAAGAAGTCGTTTTTTGTCGGTTTTTTATTGTTTATTTCTATGGTGATACCACTAAACATGGTCTCTAGCGATGAAGAAAGTGGCGTTTCCAATAGTAGAATGTGGTTAAACTATAATATCCAAGGCAACCAAAGCTTAGAAGAAGTTGAAAAAGCAGTTGTACTAATGGAAGACTACTTATACCAAAACAAAGAACTATTTGAGTTCGACAGTGTTTATTCTTATTACCGCCCTGGTTTTGCTCGTTCAACACTAAATATGAACAAAGAGCTAACGAAATCGCCTAGTGAGATCAAAAAAGCAATCGAAGCGAACTGGCCTACTCTAGTAATTGCAAAACCTCAATTTGGTTGGGACCAAGGAAATGGCGGTGGCGTGAGAATTAGCCTCGCTGGTGCTGCGACCGAAACACTTATTGAAATAGCAGATCAAGTTGTGCCTCAATTAGCCAACATAGACGGCTTAGAAGATGTAAAGTCAGAAATTACTGGCGATCAAAAAGAAATTCAAATCATTGTCGATAGAGATAAAATACAAAGATATGGTCTGAGTAGTCGCGAGGTAGCCCAAGCGGCATCATCGGCTCTGCGAGGGATGAATTTACGAACATACAGAGACCCAAATGCCGGTGAAATTCAGGTTCGGCTAAAGTTCTCTGATGACGTAGAGAAGTCACTCGAGCGATTTAAATCAATCATCGTAATGTCTAAAGGCAATATAGATTACCGTTTAGACCAATTAGCTGAAATTACCGTAACCCCAAGGTTAAACCAAATATACCGTAGATTCCGTCAAACAAACTTAGCAATTGGCGCAAATTTAGCTGAAGGAACAACGTTAGAGCAAGCGCAAGAACGAATTACCCAACTAATGAATCAAATTGAGTTGCCAAATGGCTACAAATGGAGTTTAACCGGTAGTTTCGAACGTCAAAAAGAAGCCGAAAATGTGATGCAGATTAATATGTTACTAGCATTAATCATGATTTACATTGTAATGGCAGCATTATTTGAAAGCCTCGTTTTGCCGACCGCGGTGATAACCTCATTACTATTTTCCATATCAGGTACCTTTTGGGCGTTAGCAATCACGGGAACCAGCATGTCAGTGATGGTTATGATAGGTATTTTGATTTTAATGGGTATCGTGGTTAACAACGGCATTGTTTTAGTGGATAGAATAAACCAGCTAAGAGACGCCGGCGCGACCTTGTATGAAGCAGTTGTTGAAGGAAGCACATCTAGGTTAAGACCAATATTAATGACAGTGTCCACTACGATTCTAGGATTGTTACCTTTAGCTATCGGCGATGCAAACATAGGCGGTACCGGCAGTCCTGAATATTCGCCAATGGCTATTGCTATCATGGGCGGATTGATATTTTCGACAGCAACCAGTTTATTGCTCGTACCGTTGGCTTATGTGTTGCTTCTAAAACTTGCGGATAGAACAAGACGTTTATTCTTAAGAGCGACACAAATCACAACTAAAATAACGCGAATTAAAGTTTAACGACTTTAAATGAAATAAAGGCCTGAGCGGTTCGACAACCTCAGGCCTTTATATTCGGCAACAATAATAATTAATAAAACGGTTAGGACGGTAAGTCTTCGTTTAGTTTTGGCTTAATTAATAAATAATACATTACCGGAACAACCACTAAGGTTAGAATCGTAGCAAAACCCAAACCAAACATAATGACCACAGCCATGCTCTTAAAAAAGTCATCTGTTAATAGCGGAGCCATACCTAGGACGGTAGTAATAGCAGCCATAGAGACAGGACGGACACGACTTACTGATGCGTGAATAATGGCATCATAAAAAGAACGACCATCCTCTTTTTCCAACTCGATTTGTTCAACTAACACAATACCATTTTTGATTAACATTCCGGATAAGCTTAACAGACCAAGTAAACTCATAAAACCAAAGGCGATTCCCGTAGTTAAAAAGCCAAATGATACTCCAATAATTGCTAATGGCACGGTTGTCCAAATTACTGTAGCCAATTTAAACGAGTTAAAAAGCAAAACCGTAATAATAAACATTAAAGCAAAACCTAGTGGTAACGCACTAAAAATTGGCTGTTGAGCTTTTTTACTGGCTTCGAACTCGCCGCCCCAAGTAAGCTCATAACCAACAGGTAGTTTAATTTTTTCTATTTCAGGTTTTACTTTAGCAAATAGCTGCGCCGCTGTTTTATCCGACAATATGTCGTGATCCGCCATGACTGTTAAGGTTCGCTTTCTATCTCGACGGTTAATAATAGGATCTTCAAACTCCATTGAAAACTCTGAAATCACTTTAGATAAAGGCACGTACTGAGCTAACACTGGCGAATATATTTGCATATCCTCTATGCTATCAATCACATTTCTTTGTTGCTCTGGCATCCTTACTACAATTGGTAAACGCTCAGTTCCCTCTCTGTAAACGCCCACTGTTTTACCAATAAAGTTTGTTAGTAATAGATCATCCACTGCCGATTTTGTGATCCCCACTTCTCGAGCGGCAATTGCATCAAACTTTGGTCGCATGACCTTAGTCATATTTTTCCAATTATCCGAAATGTTTTTAGCATCCGGCTGAGCTAATAATATTTGTTTGGCCTCGTCGGCTAGACTTCTCAGAACCGCTGGGTCTGAGCCAGAAAAACGGGCTTCAATTTTTGATGCTTGTGCAGGACCAATTTCAACACGTAATAGCTTTGACTCAAGTTCAGGGTAATTATTTTCAATATAGCTTCTAACCGATTTCATCACTGGCGTTAATTGTTCTTTGTCATTAACCCGAACAATTAATTGTCCATAGTTGCTGTAGTTTAGCTCCATATTATAGGTCAGCATAAAACGTGCTGCCCCACGCCCTATTGTATTTGAGACAAAGGCTACATTTTCATTTTCCATCACAGCTGCTTCCAAGCGTTTACCAGTTTCTTCAGTCGCTCGAATATCAGACCCTTGTGGCAATCGATATTCAACATAAAACATGGGTAAATTAGACGCTGGGAAAAACGATTGTTTAACGGCACCAAAACCTATAACAGCGACGACAAATAACGCAAACATGGCTAACATTGTCGTCTTTGGAAACCTTAACGCTTTTGATAAAAAGTTTTTGTACGATACATAAAGTTTGCCAGCATATGGGTCGCTTTCTTCGTTATCATCATTCGTTATTTTTGCCTCTTTAAACAATAGACTTGCGTAAAATGGCGTTATGGTAATGGCCGTAACCCAACTTAATAGCAACGATATAAGTAGCACGTAAAACAGAGAGCCGGCAAATTCGCCCGTCGCATCTGGTGACAATCCAATTGGCGCAAAGGCAATTATTGCGATAAAAGTAGCTGCTAATAAAGGCCATTTGGTCTGACGAACGATTAAACTCGCTGCGTCTGCTTTGCTCATCTTTCTGTGGATACCAACTAATACACCTTCAACAATGACAATTGCATTATCAACCAACATTCCCAACGCAATAATTAATGCCCCTAAAGAGACTCGGTGCAATTGTAAGTCTAGAATATGCATAAAAATAAATGTGCCTAAAACAGTCAATAATAATATCCCACCAATTAACAGACCTGTTTTTACACCCATAAATATCAGTAAAACGATAATGACAATAACAACAGCTTCAACCAAACTTTGAATAAATCCTGATACAGAATTTTCTACTTCTTTGGGTTGGTTATAAACCGTGTCGATATCCATACCATAAGGTCGTTGCAACTCCAGCTCCTTGAGCTTTTCGGAGACTATCGCACCTACATCGACCACATTTGCACCTGAAGTAAATGATAATCCTACGTAAATTGATGGCGCACCATTGTGGCGTACTATATGACTTGGCGTCTCGTCGTAATCTTTATAAATTTCTGCGACGTCAGACAAAATAATTCGTTTTGATTGACCCGGCGGACTAATTACCAAGTCCCCTAACTCTTGAACCGAGGCAAACTCGCCAGTTGGATCAAACCTGATTTTTTCGTCTCCAACTCTTACAAATCCAGCGTTCGACACGACGTTCTGTTGGGCTAATAACTGATACAAATAATCAGTTGAAATACCAAGCGATACCATTCTATTTTGTGACATTTCAATGATAACTTGCTCTTGCTCAGTACCTACAACCGTGACTTTGCCTATCCCTTTGATTAAAACTAACTCACGACGAATATAATCAACGTAATCATTTAATTCATCGTTAGTGAAGCCGTCTCCAGACACAGCTAATAACACACCAAATACATCACCAAAGTCATCTTTAACTATTGTAGGCGCGGTCCCTGCTGGTAACTGTGGACGGTAATCGTTTATTTTACGGCGCAACTCATCCCAAATTTGTCTGAGCTCCGCTTTTCGATACGTTGACTTCATTTCAACGATAATTTGTGAGATACCGGCACTTGTTATCGATTTCACGTTATCAACATAAGCTAACTTTTGAATTTCATTTTCTAGCGGGTGGGTAACTTCTTCCTCAACTTGAACGGGTGAAGCTCCTGGGTACTGAGTGATTACAATTGCTTGTTTTAAGACAAATTCAGGATCTTCTAATTGACCTAACTGAAAGTAAGAAATTGTGCCGCCGATAAGTAAAATTAATGCAAATAACCAAGAGGTCGTCTTTTGCTTAACAAAATACTTCGCAATATCAAAACCATCTGACATTTTACAGTCCTCTCTCTTGCTTCCATTCTGAAACACTTTGTCCTTCAACTAGCAAATGAGGACCAGCCGCAATCACCTTATCGCCTGAGATGAGCTTTCCAGCCTCTAACGCTTTTATTACCATTCCACTTTGTCGTGTTTCAACTACTTCAACAGCAACAAGCTCGGTGCTCATATCTTTTCGTACTTTCATAACAAATTGGGTATTAGTCGCTTGGGAATCTTGTACTTTGTTATTTGGCACAAATACCGCTGATATTGGGACAATTAAGGCATTTATATCACTCGCTAGCAATTTATCGAGCTCAACTTCAAGCGCACCTGTCATGCCAGGCAACACATTAATATCTTCAGGTGTGGGTAACGAAAACACGACTTGATAAGACTTTGTCGCCGGATTTGGGATAATGTCATGTTCCTTAAGCGTTACTTTATATTTATTTTGTTGATTGCCATCAAAAATTAGCGTTGGCTGATACGTTTGTGCTTTAGTTGATTTTGGCAATTTAATCATCAATTGTTCAGGTACTTGAATTACTACGTCAATTGTTTCGCGCCCTTGTAGCTCCATTATTGGCTGTTTAGCCTGGACAAACTCAAACGCCTCTACATTAGTGTGAGCAACTATGCCGCTAAATGGTGCTTTAATTACAGAATACTTAAGGTTGTTTTTTGCCGCATCAAGTTGCGCAGAGGCAATGTCTAATTCGGCTTTAATTTGATCATATTCCGCAGACGAAATAAGTTTTTCTTTTAACAGCTTGTCTGCTCGTTCAAACTGAGAGCTAGATAATTTGAAACGGGCTTGAGCTTGCTTATGCTGGATAATAAAATCGCTATCGTCGAGTACGGCTAACACATCGTCTTTGTTAACATTTTGTCCGGCCACTACTTTAATTTCGGCAATTTCGCCGTTTACTCTAAAAGCAAGGTGAGCATAAGTTGATGGTTCCACTGTCGCTGGAAAAGTCCGAATAGTATCTCCACTAACTTGTTTTACCTGGGCTAATTTGGCAGGTCTAACTGTATTCGAAGGTATCTCAAGGTCTTTCTCTTCTTTAGTGCATCCTGATAAAACTAATTGTGAGCTAATAATAGCGACTAACGAAATTGTGTTGAAAAGTTTAAAGTAACTCATTGATTAGACCTTATATTTATAAGCGATTTGTAAGATTTTATCACCTATCTAGATAATTCATATTTATATTAAATTAATAAGAGTATAAGATTTATTTATACTCTTTGGGATTATCAATAATGAAACTAGAACAATTAGAAACTTTTGTAACTATTGTTGAAACTGGCTCCATCAACGCTGCAGCGCAAAAATTATCCAAAACGCAACCTGCAATAAGTATGACTATAAAAAGACTAGAAGAATTTATCGGTTTTTCACTTTTTGACCGAACAAATTATAGACTTAAACCAACTGAAAAAGGATTGACCTATTACCAAAAATCGAAAGCGATATTAGATCATCTTCACGAGCTAAGTGAATTTACCACCAGTGTTAAATCCGGTATCGAGCATGAAGTTGCTATTGCTATAGAAGACACAGCTAATGTCAGCTCTATTTTAAGTACCCTTCAACCTATCCAAAATCAATTTCCTGACACCGAACTTATAATTGAAACAGAAAGTAGACTTAATAGTTTATCCAGGCTATTAAATCACGAAGTTCAACTGGCAATAACGCCTTGGTTATTGACATTTGCTAGTGAGGGTGACTTTCAGTCTAAAACAATAAAACCTATGTCTATGTTTTATTGTGTGCATAAAGATCTTGTTGCACCATTCGGGGTTCATAAATCTGAAGAACTGAACGAGTCTATACTTCGAAAATTACCTCAGTTATTACCAAGGGAGTTTGGAGTAAACTTAAATCAGGCAAAAATAATGAAACCTATTGGCCGTAGCATAGTTAAAGTAAATAACTTGACGTCAATGTTATCGGCACTTCATGCCAAACTAGGTTGGGGCCCGATAACAGATGGCTATTGGGATGAAATAATGGAAAGGCACTTTTTACGATTCCCAATTGATAAAATGTCGTCACCTATTATTAGCGAGATTAGAATCATAAAAAATCGCTACGCTACATTAGGACCTGTCGCTGAAAAAATATGGCAATCGTTTTAGAAAAAAAACACATTTTGTATCAATTTATTTACAAAGGGCGCTTTTTATCTTTATTTTATTTGTTCAACAAGCTGTGCATAACCTGAGGAAAACCAGTTTAAAAGCGGGGTCTAACTTTTTTTCCACAGTATTAAACCTTTGATCACAACTAGTAAAAAAATCAGAAAGGTCAACTTTCATTTATCGTCTTATTGGGCTAATCTAATCAACAGTAGTCAATTTATTAACATGATTTGACAGAAGTACAGAGATGTACTTAAAGTTTAGCGCACGGCTCTAAAAGAGCCATTCCCTCGCCCAGATCAGGAATCGTTCTGGGCTTTTTTTTGTTTAAAATTCAACGTTAATGAATCAGCAAAGTTGTTCGTGGACGAGAATATTTATAATTTGGCTGTGGTAAATAGATCTTTGAAGTTTTGCGTCGTTTGATTTGCAACTTCTTCAACAGACACTCCTTTTAATTGAGCAACAAACTCAGCGACATGCTTGACATAAGCAGGTTGATTTTGTTTGCCTCGATAAGGAACTGGCGCTAAATACGGAGAGTCCGTTTCTATTAGAAGTCTGTCTAATGGCATTTTGCGAACCACATCTTGTAACTCTACAGCATTTTTAAACGTCACTATGCCTGAAATAGAAATGTAGAAGTTTAAATCCATAGCTTGTTTTGCCATTTCCCATGACTCTGTAAAGCAATGCAATACGCCTCGACATTTGTCTGCATTGTGCGCTTTTAATATTGCTATTGTATCTTCCCTTGCGTCACGAGTATGGACAATAATAGGCTTGTTTAATTCATTGCCGACTTCGATGTGGTGAGCAAATGACTTTTGCTGTTCTGCAATAGAGTCTTTTGAGTAGTAATAATCCAGACCTGTCTCGCCTATTGCGACTACTCGCTTATCTGAAGCTAATGACGTTAAATCGGATAAACTAAAATTTTTGTCTTCTCCAACGTGTAAAGGGTGAACCCCGCAAGAGAACGATACATTAGGATACGCTTCTGACTTTGCTACCATCTCAGGGAACTGATCCATTGAAATCGCAACGCACAACATATGTTCAACGCTATTTGCACTTGCGTTATCGAATAAAGCTTTAAAATCGATGTTTTCTTTCTCAAGATCAATTCTGTCTAAATGACAGTGTGAGTCTACAAAACGCATAAATACCTCTAAATTAAATATCGACTATAATTATCTTACAAAAGAAGTGAGAAAAAAAGGCAAATGGTTCGTACCTCCTACAAAGTTTATGAATTTATTGCTGTATATAAAAATCACACCGAATAGTGTTTACATACCGAGCGGTCGGTATTACAATTCTGCTATTCGAAATTAAGGACTATTTGTCATGTTTAAAATATCAATTTCTCTAACTGCTCTTTTATTACTTATCCCAAGCTATGCTGCTTCTTTAGATAACAAGTCGGTAAATACGGAGCAACTGATAAAAAAGTATCAAAGTGAAATTACACAAATCTCACCGGATAGTTCACCTTATGATATCGTCGAGTCTTTATCTAAAGTCGTCTTCAAATCTGTTACTGACGCGAAGTCTCGTGGCGATGAAAAAACAACAAAAGAGTTAATGGAATTGATTGTTAAACAACAATTGTTGCCTTTTGTAGATGTTAGATTTGCAGCTTATAAAATTTTAGGTCCTCAACTAAAACAGTCGACAAAAGAAGAACGTGATTTATTTGTTGATGCGATGGAAAGAAACCTTGTAGAAACGTATTCGTCAGCCTTAGTTCAATACAATAATCAAGAAGTAAATTACGAGCCTAAAAAAGATGTCACTGGTCAAAAAATGGTAGCCGTTCGAACTGAACTACTACAACCAGGTGGTAAGCCTCTGTCAATGATTTTCAAATTACGAAAAAACAGCAAGACTGGCGAATGGAAAGCGTACGATCTTATCGTCGAAGGCATCAGCTTAATTGATTCAAAACGAGCTGAGTTGTCACAACCATTAAGAAACGAAGGTATAGGGCAAGTTGCAGAAACGCTTTTGGAAGATTAATTCCAAAAGCGTCAACCTAAGATACTAAGCCAATTGTCTTATCAGCTCGCTAGGTGTGATTTTTAACAACGACCGCGTACTTAGTGAGCCTATTATTGCAACAAATGCAGCTCCAACCAGCGGGCCAATTAGCCACAACTCCCAATGCCACACCCAGTCCATCTTGAATGAATAAGTTTGCAATAGGTATAAGCTAAACTCTGCAACAAGTGCCGCTATAAAGCCTGCTATTCCCCCTAAGCTAACAAACTCGTACGTAATCGCGTTACGAATTATTGAGCCTTTAGCACCGATTGTTCTAAAGATTACCGTCTCCTTTTTCCGTTCATCTAGAGACGATTGAACTTGTGCTAATAAAACCAATGTTGCTGCTATTACAACTATTAATAAAACAAACTGTATCGCAACCGACACCTGCGCTATCACACTTTGAATTTGCTCTAACATAGCCGCAACATCAATAATACTGAGAGTTGGATAATCGGCCACTAACTCATTTAGCCATAACTTTTCTTCTTTCGGTAGATAAAATGAAGTGATGTAAGTCGCTGGAAAATCACCAATAACATCATCACTAAATATCATATAGAAATTCGGTTGTAGACTATTCCAGTCTACCGTTCTAATACTTGTGATTTTTGCGCTAACGGTTTGAGAACCGATTAAGAAAGACAACTGATCGCCTAGTTTTAACTCTAAACGCTCTGCGACTTTAGCTTCTACTGATACTTGTTTTTCAACATTTGCCGGCATCCATTCACCTTCGATAATTTCATTATTATCAGGGAATTTTTGAGTAAACGTTAAATTAAGCTCACGACCAAAACCTGTACGAGCCTCTTCTTTCGCTTCTTCATTATTTTCGTTAGACTCAGTTTCTTCATGGAGCTCCTTTTTGCCTTTGAATTTAGCGCCGTCTTCTTGCTCGTTGTCCCTTCTTTGCTTAAGAATCTCATCATTTATTTGAGTCAATCGCCCTCTAATAATCGGATAAAATTGTTCTGGTTTTATCCCCTGATCTTCAAATCTAGCCTCAATAGCAGGTAGCTCATGTTGCGCTATGTTGATAATGAAGTGGTTTGGCGCTCCCTGTGGCATTTGTTCTTGCCATTCTTGTATTATTGAGTTTTTTAGCGAGTACAATATCAATACAAGCATTATCGCCAACGTAAAACCGATGACTTGTGATACGTTCTCTTTTGAACGGCGTTGTAATGAGGCCAATGCTAGTTTAAGTGCACTATTACTTGTTTTTGTACTTAGTACTCTACACGCAGTTACGAGTACTCTAGATACAATGATAATTACCACAGATAATACGGCGCCAGCACCAAGCACGATTGCTGTTAGTCGGAGATCTTGGCTATAAAACCAAACTAGAGCAATGGTAGTCACTACCATTATAATTTGCGAGCTTAATGACGACGTCACGCCATCCCCTAAGTTTCGTCTAAGTACTCTTAATGGTGGTACATTAAACAGCTTCAACAATGCAGGTACCGAGAACATCAAAGCACAAACAAAACCGGTTATAGTCGCGACAAAAAACGGTTTAAACCCTACGGGTGGTAGTGTTTTAGGTAAATAGTCTGCTAATGAATACAAAGCTATTGATTGCATGCCTGCACCTATCACTAAGCCTACTGCAATACTAACTATTGCAATAAGGCAAAGTTGAGAAAGGTAAATGACTTGTACTTGTCTAACACTTGCGCCAAGTGTTTTCATTATCGCAATAGAATCTAAATGTCGTTGGCTGTAAAGTCTTGCAGAAACAGAAATGGCGATTGCCGCAAGCAATACACCTAAAACACCAGCGAGCATAAGAAAGCTTTCAGCTCTTTCTAATGAACTAGTAATGCCAGATGCGCCCTCTTTCACCCCTCTAAACTTTTGGCTTTCCGATAATTGTGGCGTTATCCACTCTTCGTAACTTTGGAGTTGCTGTTCTGAACCGGCGAATAAACCAGCATATGTAACGCGACTACCTGGTTGAATCACCTCTGTTTTTGGCATGTCTGCCACGTTCATTATGACTCGAGTACCTGAATTGAAGACTTGAAACGGCGCATCAGGTTCAGCATCGATAATGCCACCAACTTTAAAACTAGCCTCTCCAACATCAATTTCCTCTGGCTTGTCCAACGCATAATAAAGTCGTTTGCTAATCCAAACTACGCCAGGCTTTGGGCCTTTAGTTACAAATGTTTCAGTTGTATCTTGGATCGATTGAACTGTGAGCTCGCCTCTAAGCGGATAATTTTGTGTCACCGCCTTTACGACCGCTAAATTCATTTTTTCGCCAGCAAAGGCCATCGACGAAAAGTATATATGTTTGTCAATATTGAGACCTAAAGACTCAGCTTTATCAAAATATTCTTGGTTAATCTCAATTGGACTAATTAAATCTTTATCAGCAGCTAAAAATTCAGCGCTTTTTGCCAAAATAGATTGTTGAACACGGTCAGTAAGGCTGCTCAATGCCATTACTGATGAAACAGCAAGCACTATAGATAACGCGATTACGGTTAGCTCACCGCGGCCAAACTCCCGCCTGAAGAGTCTTAGCGATAAGCCAAGCCAAGTCATAAACTTATTTTGCATCTTGTTTGGCCTTTTCTATGTTGGTTACTTCCGCAAGTCTTGGTTTAGTCTCACCTTGTTCTTTTAACGATCCATCTTTTAGTACAAATGTCTTTTCACAACGCTTTGCTAACGCAGGATCGTGTGTGACTAAAACTAACGTAGTGTCGGCACTTTTATTTAAATCAAATAACAAATCCTCTACTAAGTGACCATTCACTGAGTCGAGGTTTGCTGAAGGTTCGTCGGCGAATAAGAGTTTTGGTTTAGTAATAAATGCTCTAGCAATAGCAACTCGCTGTTGCTCGCCACCAGACAACTGGTTTGGAAAATGATCTAAACGATGGCTCAAACCTACTTTTTCTAGCCAATTAGCCGCGTTTTTTCTGGCATTTTGACGTATCTCGGCATCGTCGGACAATTCAGCGGGTAGCATAACGTTCTCAATAGCTGTTAAACTCGGTACGAGTAGAAACTGCTGAAATATAAATCCGATGTCCGATCGACGAATAGAAGCTCGTTGCTCTTCATCCAATTTTTGTATTTGCGTTCCATAAAACTCTATCTTGCCAGTGGTAGGTAAGTCTAATCCGGCTAGTAGGCCTAAAAGTGTCGATTTCCCTGACCCTGAGGCGCCAACAATGGCCACTGACTCGCCATTATTTATGGATAAGTTAATATCGCTGATGATAGTGATCTTTTTATCAGCTTCAGCGTTTTTATTAGAAGAGTTTGACAATACAACGGTTTTACTGATTTTATGCGCAACTAGCGCCGGTAATGCATCTTTATTCATGAAGTTAGGATCCAATCAAAGCAATGAATTTACATAGTAAAAGAAACTGGTTAAACAAAACAAGCTCCCTGTTTTTTGTCATTACGCTACTTTGCACGTTTTCGATGACTATCAATGCCAAAACACAAAAGGTATTAATGTATGGCGACAGCGTTAGCGCCGGTTACGGTATGCAAACCGAAGAGAGCTGGCCGTATTTATTAGCGCAAACTTTTGTAAAAGAAAATTCAGATATAGTGTTAATTAATGCGAGTATCAGCGGTGAAACTACCGGAGGTGGCATCGCTAGATTGCCAAAAGTATTAGAAAGACAAAATCTCGACGAAAATGATTGGGTGATTCTAGAGCTTGGCGGTAACGATGGACTTAGAGGTTTCCCAGTGTCAACCATGCGCAGTAACTTACAAGCGATGATTGATGAGGTTAAAAGTCGTAATATCAATGTTGCCATCATGCAGGTTAGAATTCCTCCGAATTACGGAAAACGCTATACCACCATGTTTGAAAACGTTTATAAAACATTAGCGACCAAAAACGATATACCACTGTTACCTTTTTTCATGGAAAAAGTGGCAACAAATCCAAATTACATGATGCGAGATGGTATTCACCCAAACAAAAGCGCGCAAATCATTATTCGTGATGAGATGAAAAATGTTATTGAAAACTTGTTATCAGACTGATAAATGGAACATTTTGACCGGATGAAACTATTTGGATTTGATTATTTTTTTTAGGTTTAAACACTGAGAGTTGTAACTGAAGTAGTTAAAAAGTGGTACTCCCAAGGGGATTCGAACCCCTGTTACCGCCGTGAAAGGGCGGTGTCCTAGGCCTCTAGACGATGGGAGCACAGGACTTTTTAAAGCATTATAATTTAAGTGGTACTCCCAAGGGGATTCGAACCCCTGTTACCGCCGTGAAAGGGCGGTGTCCTAGGCCTCTAGACGATGGGAGCACTAAGACTTAAATTTGGTGTTAATTGTTGGTACTCCCAAGGGGATTCGAACCCCTGTTACCGCCGTGAAAGGGCGGTGTCCTAGGCCTCTAGACGATGGGAGCACAGGACAATTAAACTGTTGATGTAATAAGTGGTACTCCCAAGGGGATTCGAACCCCTGTTACCGCCGTGAAAGGGCGGTGTCCTAGGCCTCTAGACGATGGGAGCACTAAGACTTATCAATCAATTTTGTAATAGATACTGGTGGAGCTAAGCGGGATCGAACCGCTGACCTCTACACTGCCAGTGTAGCGCTCTCCCAGCTGAGCTATAGCCCCTTTATTACAAAACTGGTATCAACTACAGCGTCGACATGTTTGCCTCAACTGCGGGGCGCATTCTATGCACTCCGAATATTTTCGTCAACCCTTATTTTAATAAAAATACCTAAGTTTGGGTTGTTTGGTTATTTTTTTAACAAGATGGTTAAAAATCATTAAAAAAGCCGATCATTTGACCGGCCTTATTATTATCTTCTATAAAAACATAGATTTTATCGAAATAGTTTTTCGATTACCCTGCTCTTTTTTAAACACCTGTTATTGAGCTGCTTCTCGTTGTTCAACAAAATGAATAGCATTTTCAATTCGCTCTACAACTTTAGCCTGGTCAATAAGTTCAAGGGTAACATCTAGTGAAGGTGAATTACCGCCACCTGTGACCGCTACCCTTAATGGCATGCCTACTTTACCCATGCCTAACTCTAATTCTTCAGCTGTCGCATTAATTGCTGCCTGAATGTCAGCCGCTTGCCAGTTGTCCAACGCTGCTAACTTTTCTTTTGCAACAATTAACGCTTCTTTAGCTACAGGGCGTAGATGCTTTTTAGCGGCCTTTTCTTCTAACTCATCAAAATCTTGATAGAAATAAGTGCTAATTTCAGCCATTTCTTTTAATGTTTTAACGCGTTCAGCTTGAATTTCAACAATAGACGCTAATTTAGGGCCTTTTGTTGTATCAACATTCATGTTGTCGAAATGCCACTGTAGGTGAGTCGCAACTTCTTCAGCAGGTAAAGACTTCATATATTGTTGATTCATCCAATTTAGCTTTTCAGTATTAAACGCTGATGCAGAGTTATTAATATCGTTAATATCAAACAACTCAAATAATTCTTCTAAGCTAAAAATCTCTTGATCGCCATGCGACCAACCTAAACGAACTAAATAATTAATAACGGCTTGAGGCAAGTAACCATCATCACGGTACTGCATTACACTAACAGCGCCATGACGTTTAGATAGCTTTTTACCATCATCACCTAAAATCATTGAACAGTGTGCATATTGAGGAACGGTAGCACCTAATGCTTTAAAGATATTAATTTGACGAGGCGTGTTCAATAAGTGATCTTCACCACGAATAACGTGCGACATACCCATTTCCCAGTCGTCTATAACAACACAGAAATTGTATGTTGGAGTGCCATCGGTACGTTGAATAATTAAATCGTCCATCTCTTCATTCGAAATACTCATGTCACCACGAATTGAATCTTTAAACTCAACCGCGCCGCCTAGTGGATTTTTGAAACGAATTACAAATGGAGCATCACCATGGGCTGCAACTTCCGATTCACTTAAATCACGGCATTTCCCGTCATATTTAGTGCGTTCGCCCTTTGCTTCTTGTTCAGAACGTAATGTTTCTAATCGTTCTTTTGAACAGAAACATTTATAGGCTTTTTGGTCGTCTACCAATTGTTGAACGTATTTTTTATAAATATCAAAACGTTTAGTTTGATAAAAAACCTCTCCGTCACCTTCCATGCCTAACCATGACATTCCGTCTAATATGGCTTGAACGGCTTCTGGCGTAGAGCGTTCTAAATCAGTATCTTCTATTCGTAAAATAAATTTACCGTTATGACGCTTAGCGTATAACCAAGAATAAAGTGCAGTACGTGCACCACCAACGTGTAAATAGCCCGTAGGACTTGGGGCAAAACGAGTAACAACGCTCATTAATGTATCCATTTAGTTTATTCATTAAAATTTGCACGCTATTCTATAGAAAAACGTGAGGGACTTAAAATGCAATATTGGTTATTTAAATCAGAACCCGATGAATATAGCATCGATAGCTTAAAAGCGGAGAAGAATAGTACGGGACGATGGGACGGTATACGTAATTATCAAGCTAGAAATTTAATGCGCGACGAAATAAAAGTAGGTGATGGTGTTTTGTTTTACCACTCTAGTTGTAAAAACGTGGGTGTCGCGGGTTCCGCTATCGTTGTGTCTGAGCCCTACCCTGATCCTTTACAGTTTGACTCTATGAGCAAATATTATGATGCAAAATCATCACCGGATAATCCGCGCTGGTTTAGTTTAGATATTCAATACAATGCACACGCTAAAAAGCTTTTACCGTTAACCACTATAAAAGCAACTAAAGCACTTAGTGATATGACGCTAGTTAAACAGGGCCGATTATCGATTCAACCAGTAAAAAAACATGAATGGGAAATAATATTAACCGCATGCGGTATTGTAAGTGAAAACGATTAGTGATTATCAGGACGTATGCAGTTATAAATGTGATTAATACCTATTTAGTCTAAAAATTACTTATATTCATTTAAAATTTGGCTGTTATTTATTCTGAATTTGTTTTTTTTGAGCAGTTTGTTTAAGAAATGTTCGAACGGAATTCTTTTTTAAAAATAGTGTTGACTCTTTTTATGGCCTCCCTATAATACGCACCACTTGAGCAGCAAAGCTGTTTAAGAGATAAAGTTGGGCGGTTAGCTCAGCTGGGAGAGCATCGCCCTTACAAGGCGAGGGTCACTGGTTCGAGCCCAGTACCGCCCACCACTACTTTACCCTTAAGTTTTGGTTTCAACTTTATCAGATTTTAATTGGGCGGTTAGCTCAGTTGGGAGAGCATCGCCCTTACAAGGCGAGGGTCACTGGTTCGAGCCCAGTACCGCCCACCAATTAAAATCACTCTTTGAAAGTGGGCGGTTAGCTCAGTTGGGAGAGCATCGCCCTTACAAGGCGAGGGTCACTGGTTCGAGCCCAGTACCGCCCACCACTTTCAAAGCCTCTATTTTTAAATAGCCTAATTAATTCCTACATTTCTATTTCTATTTCTATTTCTATTTCTATTTCTATTTCTATTTCTATTTAAAATTAATTTTAATATCCAAATCCCGTAATAGTTTTTATTAAGCATTTTTAATTTGTGCCTGTCTATTTAACCGACAACTCTTTGGTCTACTTTAATAACTAAGTAAAATTTTCAATACATGCAGCTTCAACCTATTTCATTCCTAAACTTTTCATTAACTTGGCTTTCTGGCAAATTGTCGAGCAAGTTCAATAGCGCCTAATTAGGTGCACTTTTCTAGAGTCATTAAGATGAATCTTTCTTTAACTGAAGAACAACAACTAATACAAGACACTGCGCGTCAATTTGCCGAGAATGAACTCGCACCCAATGCAGCTGAGTTAGACCAAACTGGCAACCGTACTATTCTGCTAAGCAACTTAAAACAATTAGCTGAGCTTGGCTTTATGGGCTTAAATACCAGTGCAGACTATGGTGGAAGCGAAGTCGGTACTATTGCTTTTAGTTTAGCAATTAAAGAATTAGCTAAGGGGTGCGCTTCTACTGCCGTAACTACGTCAGTGACAAATATGGTAGCAGAAGTCATTCAGGCAGTAGGTAATGAAGCACAAAAACAAAAGTATCTTCCAAAAATATGCTCCGGTGAATACCCTGCTGCTGGCTTTTGTTTAACTGAAACTGGCGCCGGTTCTGACCCTGCTGGTATGAAAACCATGGCAACTAAAGATGGGGACGACTACATACTCAATGGCAGTAAAATGTTTATTACCAGCGCGGAATACGCTGGCGTGTTTGTCGTCTGGGCCGTTACCGATAAAGATGCACCTAAAGGCAAAGGCATTTCTTGTTTCTTGGTAGAAAATGGCACACCTGGATTAACTGTAGAAGCCGCTGAACATAAAATGGGCCAAAAAGCCTCTGCGACCAACGAAGTTCGTTTTGAAAACTGCAGAATTCCAGCCTCAGCGCTTATGGGAATAGAAAACGAAGGTTTTAAAGTCGCAGTAACAGAGCTAGCGGGCGGTCGAATTGGTATTGGATCGCTGGCCTTAGGTATTGCTGAAGCTGCTATGGATTATGCTCGGGCATACATTGCGGAACGAGAGCAATTTGGTCAAGCCTTGATCAAGTTTCAAGGTTTACAATGGAAGTTAGCTGACCGTTACACTGAGTTAGAAGCGTCTAAGCTTCTTCTTTTACAAGCAGCTTACCTAAAAGAACAAGGTTTACCTTTCTCAAAACAAGCATCTATGGCTAAGCTATTTGCAACGGAAAAAGCCAACGAAATTTGTTATGACGCAATTCAGTTGCTAGGTGGTTATGGCTATATAAGCGAATATCCTGTTGAACGCATGGCGAGAGATGTTCGGATTACAACAATTTATGAAGGCACAAGCGAAGTACAAAAAATTGTTATCGCTCGTGAGTTATTAAAAGAAATTTAAGGATCAATAATGGAATTAGAAAATAAAATTGCAATTGTAACTGGCGGAGCGTCAGGACTTGGTCGCGCTACTAGTGAAGGTTTGGTTGATAAGGGCATTAAAGTCGCGATTTTTGATTTAAATGAAGAGTCTGGTGTTCAAGCGGTTAATGAGCTTGGCGCCGACAATGCAATGTTTGTTAGTGTTGACGTTACCAACCCTGAATCGGTTGCGTCTGCCATAACTAAAGTAATGGACGCTTACGGTGCTATTCATATTTTGGTGAACTGCGCGGGCATAGCACCGGCGGCGAAAGTGCTGGATCGCGAAGGAAAAGCGATGCCACTTAATAAATTTGCGACCGCCATAAATATTAATTTAATTGGTACTTTTAACGTTGCATCTCAAGTTGCTGAACAAATGGCAAAAAATGAAGCGCTTGGCGAAGCTTTAGAGCGTGGCGTTATTGTTAATACTGCTTCTGTAGCCGGTTATGAGGGACAGATGGGCCAATCAGCGTATGCAGCAAGTAAAGGTGGTATTATTGCTTTGAGCCTACCAATGGCAAGAGACTTAGCGCGAACAGGCATCCGAGTTAATGCTGTTGCTCCGGGCATAATGGGCACACCAATGTTACTGGGAATGCCTGACAATGTTCAAGAAAGTCTAGTGGCGAACATTCAATTCCCTAAACGTATGGGATTGCCTAAAGAATTTGCTGATTTAGTCATTCATATTGCATCAAATGCATATATCAACGGCGAAACTATCCGTTTGGATGGGGCAATACGAATGCAGCCTAGATAAAATAACTTGTAGGGCTAAGCGTAAAAGTCGAGATGCTCTACTCCGTTTTCATCGACATATTTACCTCGCCCCTTTTTTGGAGGGGTGAGTTCTTTATCTTTTTCTAAATCGGCTGATTTTGCATCAACTGCATCAGTCTTTGATGCTCCTTTCTCATCTGAAGATGACCCTTGTTTACCTTGCTGTTTAGGATCATCGTCTTCAATCCTTTTTGTCTTTGCATCCTTGTGCGCTTTATCAACGTGATAAATATCTTTTTGTTCAGGATCGTTCGCTATTGGGCGACGAATTACGTTGTAAATAAAGTCCACCATAATCTATATCCTCTTCCTTTAAGCATATATTTTTATATTGACGACATAAGGCTTTGATGCCATTTAATCAGCTCACCTGTTTAATTATTAACCAGTTATCGACCAATATGCAAATAGATTAACTTTTTTTACAATTTGTTATAAACGCGGGGTTGATTTTATTCGTTTCACAGTTTAGTTTGTCACCATCAACTTAACGAAATTAGAAATCGAAACATGAACGCTTTAAACGTAAATACAATTTGGTTCCATCATCACGTACCAACGGAATAGTTTTCGGCTAATTTCGCTGGAGGCTATTGTAAGTCCTCCAAGCACAAATTCATTGAGCCCTGGAGGATAATATCTTCCGGGGCTTTTTCGTTTTAGAGTTTAATATTTTGGTTTTACCCTTTTGAAATTTAAAATTAATATTATTTAGGAATGAACATGACAGACAAGAATAGATTAAGAATCGCAGTACAAAAAAAAGGTCGATTAAGCAACGAATCAATTAAATTACTGAAAGCCATAGGTGTAAAACTATCGATTCGTGACAGGCTATTAATAGCACACTCAACAAATTTGCCTATCGACTTGCTGTTAGTTCGTGATGACGACATTCCTGGATTGGTAATGGATGGTATTGCTGATTTAGGCTTTATTGGTGAAAACGAATTAGAAGAAAAAATGTTAGAGCGCCAGGCCGCTAATGAACCGGCTGAATACAAAACGCTTAAACGCTTAGAGTATGGTGGCTGTCGTTTATCAATTGCAGTACCAAATGAATTTGATTATCAAGGTCTTGAGTCGTTAAATAATACAAAAATTGCAACTACATACCCATATTTATTAAAGCGTTTTTTGGTTGCGAACAATATTAACGCGCAACCAGTTATGCTAACGGGATCGGTGGAAGTTGCTCCACGAGCAGGTATTGCAGAAGCTATTTGTGACTTAGTTTCAACGGGTGCAACCTTAGAAGCAAACGGCTTGGAAGAAGCTACTGAAATCTTTGTTTCGAAAGCGGTACTAATACAGAAGTCGGCTTCGCTGACAGCGGAAAAACAAACATTAGTGGACACACTTCTGCCGCGTATTAATGGTGTAATGCAAGCCAAAGAGTCCAAGTACATCATGTTGCACGCACCAATTGCAAAACTTGAAGAAGTTAAAAAATTATTGCCTGGAGCTGAAGATCCAACCGTATTGCCATTGTCTGCAAATAGTGAACAAGCCGCTATTCACGTAGTGAGTCCAGAAAACCTATTTTGGGAAACGATGGAGCAATTAAAAGCATTAGGTTGTACATCGATATTGGTGATGCCAATTGAAAAAATGATGGGCTAATAAGTTAGTTACTAAAGGTAAATTTCGACATGATTACATGGCAAGATCTGACATTAGACGAGCAAAAAGACGTATTGGCTAGACCAGCTATTGCAAACCGAGCTGATTTAACTAGTAAGGTTGCCGATATTATTCAGTTAGTTAAGGATAAAGGTGATGACGCTTTATTAGAGTTAACTGCGAAATTTGATGGCTTAACATTAGACTCGGTAGCACTCCCTCAAGAGCAAGCCGACGCTATTATCGCTACACTTGGTGCTGAACAAAAAGCAGCGATAGAATTAGCATATGGTCAAATAAAGCGATTCCATGAGGCGCAAGTTCAGCCTAATGTAAAAGTAGAAACGAGCCCAGGCGTTGTTTGTGAGCTAATCACCCAGGCAATTAGCTCTGTGGGTTTATATATACCAGGTGGCAGTGCGCCATTGCCATCAACCGTACTAATGTTAGGTGTGCCAGCACAAATTGCGGGCTGTAAACGAACTGTCCTTTGTACACCGCCGGATACCTCGGCTAACAACAAAGGTGGTATAACTGCTGAGATACTTTACGCGGCTAAGTTATGCGGAATTAATGAAATTTACCGAACTGGTGGTGCTCAAGCTGTTGCAGCAATGGCCTATGGAACAAACTCTATTGCTGCTGTCGATAAAATATTCGGACCTGGTAATAGCTTTGTTACCGAAGCAAAGCAACTTGTCGCTCAAGATCCTGCAGGTGCCGCTATTGATATGCCAGCGGGACCTTCAGAAGTTTTAGTACTTGCTGATGCGAATGCCAATTCAGCATTCGTTGCCGCAGATTTATTATCGCAAGCAGAACACGGCCCAGACTCCCAAGTAATTTTAGTCTCAGACTCAAAAACACTTATTGAACAAACTAAACGTGATATTGAGTCACAATTGACACTATTGCCACGAGCTGACATTGCTAAAAAGGCACTATCGAATAGTCGCTTTATTTTAGCAAGCTCGCTAGAAAACGCGGTACAGATTAGTAATCAGTATGCTCCGGAACACTTAATTGTACAGTTTGATAACGCCAGAGAATGGCTTGGCAAACTGGATAATGCTGCCTCTGTATTTTTAGGTGCCTATACACCTGAAAGTGCTGGTGATTATGCTAGCGGTACAAACCATGTTCTTCCTACGTATGGCTATTCAAAAGTACTAAGTTCATTAAACCTTGCTGACTTCACTCGTAAGTTTACCGTTCAAGAGATTACGCCTAGCGGTTTACAAGCTATTGGACCGGCAATTATGACACTGGCGGCAGCTGAAGGCTTAGACGCACATAGAAACGCCGTGGGCCTTAGATTAGACGCGTTAACTGCGAAATTAAACACAGCAATCGATGCTACGGTAAGCGATTCGAATCTAAGCGGTACAAATAAATGAAAACAAATGAATTACAATTAAAGACAAATGAAATGAGTTCAAATGACTTGGTTGAAAGCTTAATTCGTCAAGAACTTAAGTCACTAAAACCTTATGAATCTGCTAGGCGTTTATTTAGTATGTCTGGGAGCGATGACGTGGATACTATTTGGTTAAACGCTAATGAAAACCCATATAGTCCCGAGGTGAGCGCAGATCCTAGTCTTTATAATCGATATCCAGACTTTCAACCAGAGCCATTAATAAATGCCTATGCGAGTTATGCCAACGTCTCTACGGAACAAGTTTTAGCCACTCGTGGTGCAGATGAAGGGATTGAATTATTAATTAGAACTTTCTGTACGCCAGGACAAAGTATCTTAATTTGTCCGCCGACTTACGGCATGTATGCCATTAGCGCAGAAACAGCAGGTATAAACGTTTTAAAAGCGCCATTATTAGAAGTTGATAATGGCCAAACCGTCACTTTTAAATTAGACGTGAGTTCTGTTGTTGAACAAGCTAAAAACGCACAAATCGTGTTTATTTGCTCACCGAATAACCCAACAGGTGACATTATGGATAAGAATGATTTAATTGCTGTTTTAAACGCCACCAAAGAGAAATCAATTGTGGTTGCCGATGAAGCGTATATCGAGTTTTGTAGCGAAGCGACGGTCGTCGACTTACTGTCAGAGTACCCTAACCTAGTCATATTACGTACTTTATCTAAGGCATTTGCTTTAGCAGGTTTACGATGCGGTTTTACGCTGTCGTCGGCCTCTATTATTGATGCGTTAAAGAAAGTGATTGCACCCTATCCGATTCCTGCGCCAGTTGCACAAATGGCCACCCAAGCATTATCGAACAATGGGCTTGCTTGGATGCAAACTCGTGTTACAGAATTAAACAAAAGGCGTGACGCTTTTATAAAGGAAGCCCAGCAATGGTCTTTCGCCCAAACGGTGTATCCTTCTAAAACGAACTTCGTATTGATAAAGCTAAGTAAACTTAGCGCTGACTTTGTTATGAACACCTTTATCAAAAAACACATACTTCTGAGAAATCAGTCAAAACAACTTTTACTCAATGATACAATTCGAGTCACTATCGGCAGCGAAGCTGAAATGAATGCCGTCATCGATGTATTTACTCAATTAGAATCAAAACTGGACTAACACTATGAGCAAGCAACAATCAATTTTATTTATCGACCGTGACGGTACATTGGTACAGGAGCCTCCTGTCGACAAGCAGCTAGACTCTCTTGAAAAGTTAGTCTTTGAACCGCTTGTTGTTCCAGTTTTAACTCGACTACAGCAAAAAGGCTACCGCCTAGTAATGGTATCTAACCAAGATGGTCTAGGCACTGATTCATTCCCGCAGGCGGACTTTGATGCGCCTCATAATCAAATGATGGCCTTTTTCGAATCACAAGGTGTCACCTTTGATGATGTTTTATTATGTCCACACTTTGAGCATGACGACTGCAGCTGCCGCAAGCCTAAGCTTGGCTTAGTAAAAGATTACCTTCAACAAGGTAAAGTCGATTTTACTGATTCTTATGTTATTGGCGATAGAATTACCGATATTCAACTAGCTGAAAATATGGGTATTGTTGGAATTCAGTACTCTCCTGAAAAGATGGATTGGCTAGCAATAGAGAAGTTTTTAACGCAACAAAAAGAAAATCACCGCCAAGCTTCGGTAACCAGAACCACCTCAGAAACAGATATAAAGGTATTTGTTGATTTAGACAGTACAGAAAAGTCTAACATCCAAACGGGTATCGGATTTTTTGACCATATGTTAGACCAAATAGCGTCGCACGGTGGCTTTTACTTAGATTTAACAACAGATGGCGATTTACACATAGATGATCACCATTCAGTTGAAGATACTGCCCTCGCGCTAGGGCAAGCGCTTAAAGAAGCGTTAGGTGACAAGCGCGGTATCGGACGGTTTGGTTTTGTTTTACCTATGGATGAGTGCAAAGCAGAAGCTACATTAGACATTTCTGGCCGTCCATTTTTAGTTTTTAAATCTGAATTTACCGACGCTAGAGTTGGTGATATGTCGACACAAATGGTTGAGCACTTTTTCTTCTCGTTAAGTCAGGCTATGGGGCTAACACTTCACCTTTCTACAACAAAGGGTAATGCACATCACCAAGTAGAAAGTTTATTTAAAGTGTTTGGTCGCGCACTTCGCGCCGCTATTAAAGTTGAAGGAAATGTACTTCCGTCGACAAAAGGGGCGTTGTAATGGCGGGCGAGCTAAAACCAATAAACTTGGTTATTGTAAATACAGGTTGCGCCAATATTTACTCGGTGCAATGTGCATTTGAACGACTTAACGTCGCAGTAACTGTCTCTGATGATCCTGCCGTGATAAAAGCCGCTGATAAAGTGCTTTTACCTGGTGTTGGGTCAGCATTTGCGGCAATGAAAAGCATAGAGCAGAAGAAGCTTGTTGATGTCATACAAGGCTTAACTCAGCCCGTACTTGGTATTTGTTTAGGCATGCAGTTGATGGCGCAAACGTCAAACGAAAAACCGGGTTCACACTTGGTTGCCTCAAAAACCGATACGGTCGAGTGCTTAGGCTTAGTTCCAACAACGATTGAGCGTATGGAGGTCGGTGACCTAGTCTTACCTCACATGGGTTGGAATCAGGTGACGTTAGATAAGCCACATCCGCTTTTTAATAATATTGAGCAAGGTGCATTTTTCTATTTTGTCCATAGCTTTTGCGCGCCTTTATCGGCAAACACATTAGCACAGTGTGAATATGGCCAACCTTTTTCAGCTGCTATATTTCATAATAATTTCTTTGGAGTGCAATTTCACCCAGAGCGAAGTGGAAAAGCAGGCGAACAATTACTAAAAAACTTTATTGAATTATAAATAGGATCGTCATGATTATCCCTGCGATAGATTTAATTGAAGGCTCGGTAGTCCGTTTATACCAGGGCGACTATGGGCAAAAAACAGAATATAAAATCGACCCAGTTGAGCTTGTAAAGCAATATGCATCTGATGGTGCTGAATGGTTGCACATTGTTGACTTAACCGGTGCGAAAGATACCACTAAGCGTCAATTAACCTTGATCAAACAGATGGTTGATTTAGAGGTAATGAAATTTCAAGCCGGTGGCGGTATTCGAACTGAACAAGACATTATCGACTTGTTTGAAATTGGCGTGACTCGAGTCGTGATTGGGTCTCTTGCTGTAAATAACGCTGAACTAGTTATGTCATGGGTTGAAAAGTACGGCGCTGAGCGCATTGTATTAGCGCTTGATGTGAATATAGATAATGAAGGCAATAAATACATCGCGACACATGGCTGGCAAGAAAGCTCTGGCGTTACTTTAGAGTCGGTTGTAGAACAGTTTTTATCTGTCGGATTAAAACATGTGCTATGTACCGACATTAGTAAAGATGGAACACTTCAAGGTCCAAACCAAGCGTTATACAAGACCTTAGCTCAAAAGTACCCACAAATTAGCTGGCAAGCCTCAGGTGGGATCAGTAGCCTTGCCGATATCGAGTTAGCTTTAACAAATATTAAGGGTTCTGGTTTAAACAATGACTCACCAAGTGGCGTAATTCTTGGCCGTTCTCTGCTTGAAGGAAAGTTTGAGTTAAAGCAAGCTATTGCCTTGTAAAGCATGTTTATTTGGCTAAATTATTTAAATTAGGAAATAAAAAGGTATCTAAAGAACTAGCCTCTTTCGATAGTTACTAGGGCATAAAGTATTAGCGTGCCCTAGTATTTAATATGGCTATTGCTGTGCTAATTGCTTTTCAGTCTTAATGCCAAACTTCTGCATGACAATGGCGGCTGGACAAAATCCAGTAAAACTTTGTTGAAATAGGTTGGCGCCAACAAAAACGGTAAGCCATATAAAGTTTTCATGGACGTAAACGGTAAGTGCAACGGATAACAACACCATAAAGCCTGCAAAGGCCGCTACTGCTTTTTCTAAAGACATAATGTCTCTCCTACTAATATTTTAAAAATAGTGGCGTATTGTAATATACGCGTTAGATGCATCTTCAAATTGGCCAAAAAAGCTATCTGCTCTTTTACCCCAAAACTTGTTTATTCCAGCGCTTACTGTCCAGTCTTGAATAGGTTGATAATTGACTTTAAAACGACTGTAACCGTCTTTATCAGAGGGTGAGTAAAAATTAAACAACTGTAAATTAAGAGTATCTTGCATCAAGCGATAATAGAGCTGCGCCGTCCACAGTGTCCTAACGCTCTGAGGTAAAGTCGACGGGGCGGAATTGGGCTGGCTTGGTAAGTCTAAACTTTTTTCAAATTGAAACTGAACAGACCCGGTTAAATTCGAAATTAACTCTTGTTGATAGCCAATTAGAAGTTTATTTTGAGTATTCGGAATTAGCGGATTATCGCCAGATTGATCCGCCGTATTGTGATGCGCCACTTCAACATTTACTAAACCATCGAGCAAAGGCGCGATAACACTAGCACCTACTACATTTAATGCAGTAAAAGTAGGTTGAAAATCTTCCGTCATACTATTGGGGGATTTATCAAAACCTTTATACCCATAAAAGGCGTATTCTGTCGCGCCAACTTGTTTTTTTAGCCTAAATGCGTATTCAGGTTTATCTGGCGTATTGTCATTACTCACATCAAAACCTGGCGCTACATTAACACCACCATTTGCTTGTGCGGCCAATGGATTATAAAAAGAGAAAACGTCACCATTGATATAGCGATCTGGAGTGAACTGTGGCGTTATAACAATATCTATATTAGCGAACTGATAATAGCCTGATGCCTTAAAAGCAAATTGTGGCGCTTTTAAATATTCATCATCGCGACCAGAAAAAAAACTTTGCCAGTCTTTTGCAAACATATCATTAAGGAATAAATAATCGCCGGTTCCCCAGGTTAATATTTGTTGGCCGGCTTTAATATCCCAGTGTTCACTTATTTTTCCTTGCCAATTAAGCTCTCTAATTTGCATTCGCCACTTAGACTGAACGCCATCATAAAAAGCCTGACCTCGCATTTTTATTGCTGAGTTTGATAACTTATAGTCGGCTTGCCCTTGCACTCTAATATCTTGAAGTGTCGAGTCGGTATTAATAACAGGATCATTATTTAATCTTGTTCCCCACGCTAACTCCGCAAACATCACGACATTTGACCAGTTAGACTGTACTTTCTGTGCCCACGGATCATCGCCCCACTCGTCTCCCCAATCATCTTTGCTACCTGTTGTCGCATTGACACTCGCGGTTAGCAACAAAACAGTGCATAACCCTAGATGTAAAAACAGACTTTTACTTTGAGCAACAATATTGCGTGGCGCAAATTTCATATCAATATCTCACACTCTACTTTCTTAACCATTCGACAGGTGGCGTTTTTAGGCTACGTTCGGTAAATATGCTATCTGGTAATCCAATGTCATAGCTAATATTACGAAACTCCATCAAGGTGTAACCTCCCGCCTTCAAATCGGTAATTTTTGACTTAGTAACGGTAACGTGACCTGAAATTGTTTCTGTTTCTAACGTCTCCACGCTGCGGTATTTACTATTGTTTGAGTCATAAAAATCGATCAGCATAGGTAAGTAGGTCTGTTTATCAATTTCGATCTGGTAGTAGGCAAATTCCACTTCATTTGGCTGTTTAGGGATTGCCTTTAATATATATCGAGTATCATTTTGTGATACGAGCTCAAAGTTATCTGCTTTAGTTGAACGTCCTGACACATCCTCATAAAAAAAATGAGAACCAACAAATGATGTGCGCTTATCCCCAGCTGAAATTCGTTTTACTAGATCTAAACCAGGCAAGTACAGCCACCGATCGTCGTCTTCAGATATTTTGTTACGTTTCTCGACACGAAAAACCATGCCACTTACGTCGGCTGGGCGAGAGAAAAAAACAAGCATTTTTTGATCGCCACCATCTTCAACGTCTTTACGCAAAATAGTAAATTGACGGACTTGTCGACGATCTTGCTCATCAATAATCATCATTCTAGCCTGTGTCTTACCATCATTACCGGCGTAATAAGCGGCTAATTCAGCCTTGTTAATAATTTCTTGTGCGCTAATTACGTCTGAACTTTTAATAGCCTCTAATGCCTGCGTATTAAAGCTAAACGGCGCTTGTAGACCCAGTACTAACAAGCCTGTTACTACTGATAGAGAAAGTCGTTTTACATTATTCATGCTTTACCTCGGTTAATAAGAGTGAGTACAGCTGGTAATAATATTAATGTAACCAGAGCTGATACCGCCATTATGCTAGCCAAAAACACACCTACAGTGACATACGGAACTAATGGAGCAAATAGGAGTGGCGTAAACCCTAATGCTACTACCGCTGCATTCTTGGTGATTGCATTGGCCGGTTCGCCGAACATTATATTGATGGTATCTTTTATCGAACCCGTTTCTTTTAATGCACTTCTGGCGCGTTCTAAAAAGTGAATAGCAAAATCTACCGATAAACCTAACGTTAACGCTGATAATACGGCTATTGGCATATCATAATCTTTGCCTATCCAACCAATTAAGCCATAAATAAATGAAATAGTTATCGTCAGTGGCAACATAGCCAACACGCCGTAAACTACTGATCTAAACAATAAAACCATCATAATAAAGACAATAACAAAAGCACTGATTAAACTATCTAACATGCCCGTTACCATCTGCTCTTGCCACGCTACATTTAAGTAAGCCTTGCCAGCCCATCCCGTTGAAATATTTTCCGGTAGTGGATTAGATGCAATATAGCTATTCATTGACTCGATCACTGCTGTCATATGCTGATTGTCGCCACTTGTTAATTGTAACCAAATTAAGCTTTTTCGATAATCTGGCGTTACAAAGTGCCATAGGTCGCCTGGACGATGAGATGATTGATATTGAATTAATGTCTGTGCTACACCATTGGCCGAATTCGGTAGCTGATAATCTTTATTCTCTCCGCTACGCAACTCTCTATTCACCACTTTTACAATATCCGCAAGTGAGTTTGATTTTCCCACCAAACCGGTTGTTGATAAATGCGTTTGTAAGTCCTCTATATATTTGAGCACTTCAGGTGAGGTAAATCGTTTCGCCGACTGCTGAGCCGACTCTATTGTTTTTAATGTAGATTCTAAAAAGCGTACTTCGTCATCATTAGTTGTTTCAAAAAGTTTATCTTCAATTTTGTAGACTAATTGGCTTAATTTATCACTACTGTTTTTGTTAGAACGATCGTTCGCTAAAACGTCACCTAATGCCTCTTGGCTCCAATCTATTAAAGACTTAGGCAATGAAGCTTGATTGAATAGGCTCTCAACGGCAGGTAGTTCACTATTGTCTTCTAGTACAAAATAAGCATCGTATGTGCCTGCAAATTGTTCATTTAACGCTTTATCTGCAACTCGAATAGGATGATCCGCTTTAAACCATCGTACCGGATTATCATTTATTTGTATTTTACCTATACCAATAACAGACCAAACAAACACTAAACCAAAAATGACGATATGCAATAACTGACGTTTTTTCGCAACTTCACCAATGGCATGAACAAAGGCTGACAAACCGCTCTTATTTTCGAGACTATGTTGATGTGATTCTTGTAATTTTTTTAGCGACTCGGTAGACATCCGACTTATGTAAGCCGGAACGAACAAAATAGTAGTTACAAAAGCTAAAATAATGCCAAAGCCAATAAACGCACCGAACACTTGTACTGGCGGTATTGGTGTTAACATTAAAGATAAAAAGCCTACTGTTGACGTTACTGATGTAAAAAGCATAGGTCTAAATAATTCTTCAACAACTGTTTTTATTACTGCTTTTTTGTCTTGCCCGTCTTTATAGCGATCAGCAAACTCAGACATAATGTGCACCGAATCAACGACTGCAATTGGCATAAGAAATATTGCAATCATGGATGACATAATATGCACCGTGAAGCCCATACCAATTAACAAACCCATTGTTATAATTACAGTTGTCATAGCTACGACCATTGCCGCCGTAATAAACTTAAAGTTTCTAAACAATACAAACAATAAAATAAATATCGCGAGTCCAGCTAATGGCGCTGAAATACCCATTTGCACAAACATTTCATAGCCGAATCTATCTTCTGCGACAGGCAGTCCAGTTATATGCCACTGAGCCGTAGTATCAAAACCGTCGATGCTTTGTTGAATTTGCTGCGCAATTGCATAGCTTTTATTTTTGTCGGCAATAGGCACATAAATCGCGACGGCCTTACCATTTTCTGAAGCTAAGGTGTTGTTTAGTAAAGGCAGTTTTTTAATATTATCTAAAACTGCTTGGGAGGATTGTATATTTTCTGGCGCTTGATTCATTAACCATTCAAATCGTATTGCGCTCGCGCCAGAGGGTGTTAATTCTTGAGTAACATTATCTACAACTGATAATGACATCACATCTTTTGATATCACACCGTCTAACGTCATAATACTTTTTGTAAGCGATGCGATCTCATTAAGCGTCGCTGGATTAAAGACGCCGTTTTCTGTTTTCTCTACCGCTCCGATAACGATCGAGTCGTGCATTAAAAAGTCTGTTTTCGTTTGATTATGAAAAATTCTTGCTGCGTTATCCGCCGGTAACATATTCTCGGGATCAGTATCTATCTGGATAGATGGCATCTGCACAAGTGCAACAATGACAAATACCAGCATTAGAGCATAGATTTTTTTTGCATGATCTAAACTCAGCTGAATGGAAGAAGAAATAACGGATTTCATAAAGGTTTCTCATTTTCATATCACGAATACTATAGTCGACAATGCTATATTAGAAAAACCTAATATAAAAGAAAATACCTAGAATTAATATAACCAAAAGACATGTTCGATATAAAAATTTGGAATAAAAAAAGGCCAGCTTACTAGCTGACCTTAAAGTTAACCTAAGTACTTTTATAATTTACTTTATATAAGCACGTGGTTTTTTCTCGTTAGACATATAGCGATCACGTAATTTGTCTTGACGAGATTCGGTTGTTACTTGTTCACCGTCAATCCAAATATTTTCAACTTTTGTACTAATTTCAAACGGGTCGCCGCTCCACAGCACTAGGTTAGCTGGTTGCCCTTCAGCAACAACACCGCCCGGAATACCAAAAACGTCAGCAACGTTTTTAGTCACCGCATTTAATGCGCCTTCTCGTGATAAACCATTCGCTATTGCAACACCAGCGTCTGTGCGCAGGTTATAGCTTAAGTGTGTATCGGGCTGAGTTAGAATTAACTTTACACCGGCACGTTCTAATTCAGCTGCATTTTCTAACGATGCATTTAATGAATCAAAACTGCCGGGAAGGTTTGATAGACTTTCCATAATTACAGGAACACCCGCTTCAGCAATTTGATCTTTTACACGAACAGCGTCTTTGGCACCAGACAAAACAAGGTTTAAACCAAAGCGCTCTTTTAATTTAAGTAAATGAAGAATATCAGTTGCTCGCTCAACGTCAGCAATTAATGGCTTTGAACCATCTAGTAGTGAAGTTAAGATTTGTTCTTCTTTACTTGGAGCTTTGCTGTCTTTTTTATCATCGTCTTTCGACTTTTCTTTTGCTTTTTCTAGCTTATCCAGTTGGTCTTGTAAATCTTTCTCAAACGTTGCTAAGCTAGAAGCGCGTGATCCTCGACGTTCAGAGCCAAAATATGCCAGTGTTGCCGTGTTAGTATCAACGACACTGTCATACTCTCCAGAAAGGCTAGCAGTAAATAGCTGCCCAGCCCAAATCCCTTCACTGCCGCGAGGAGCAATAACGCTGTGAGTAATGCCGCCTTTGCGAGAGAACGGAATCAAGGTGCTATTTGGATTAAAGGCTAAAAATGGTTCAAATGTTATCCCGCCTTTTTTCGCCGACATGTCACGAGAAGCTGATACCGCATCTACCTCAACCAAGCCTAGCTGATTTAAAGAAGAAATGAACCCTGCCGTTAATATGCGACCTTGGCCATCAACTGTTGAGTCAACGTTTAATTCTGCTGGGTTAATTGATACGACTTTACCGTCTTCAATAACAACATTTGCGCCCGTCAGCACACCTTGCTCTGTGCCTGTGTATACTGTTGTATTGGTAATTGCTACTGAGTCCGCTAGCGTAGTAAAGCTTGCAGTTAAGGCAGCAAAAACTAATGATAATTTTAACTTTTTCATGATTATCTCCTTATTGCTGACCTAGTAAAAAGTCGCTCTTCGCTTTATAAGCATCGTCATTTGCGTCAAATACTTTAGCACCATCAACAAATACCTGTTCGGCCATCGCGTATGAGCTGAAAGGACTTTGATTCCAAATAACAACATCGCCGGCTTTGCCTTTTTCTAACGAGCCAGTTTTGCTTTCGATACCTAATGATTTAGCGGCATTGTAAGTTATCCACTTAATCGCATCTGCTTCGGTAAGCTCAAAACCATTTTCATTGGCTCGATACATTACTTTTGCAGCTTCTTGGTTAAGTCGCTGAATACTAGTTCCAGAGTCAGAGTGGACAATTGCACAAGAGTTTTTAAACGAATCAACCACCGCAACATTTTCTAATATCATGTCATATGCTTCCATCTTGAAGCCCCACCAGTCTGGCCACATTGCTGCACAGTTACCGTTCTCAGCCAACAAGTCACCAATTTTGTAAGCTTCAATTGCGTGGTGGAATGTGCCAGAGTGGTAATTAAACTCTTTACCAAGATCAATCATCATCGCCATTTCTTCTGCTTTATAGCAATGGTTATGAATTTTAATATCACCGTCTAATACACCTTTTAGCGTATCTAGTGTTAAGTCTCTAGCGGGCGCTTCTGGGTTTTTACCGGCTTCATAATCGCGATCATATTTTTCCCATGCACGTTTATACTCTTCGGCATCGGCCCAAGCTTGACGATATCCAGCCATGTTACCCATTCGAGTTGATGGAGAAATACTTTTGCTGCCATAAACACGCTTCGGGTTTTCACCACAAGCCATTTTTAAACCATATGGTGCGTCTGGGAATTTCATTCCTTGCATAGTGTGTGAAGGAACATTTTTTAAGGTAACACCTCGACCGCCTATTAAATTGGCAGAGCCTGGTAACAATTGAAGTGTTGTGATACCACCTGCACGTGCAGCTTCAAAACCTGGGTCTTGTGGCCACACTGAGTGTTCTGCCCAAACTTCTGCAGTAACTGGTGCTGTTGCTTCGTTACCATCACTATGCGACTCAACACTTGGCGATGGATATACCCCTAAATGTGAATGAACATCAATAATTCCAGGTGTTACCCATTTACCTTTGCCGTCGATAACGGTGGCACTGCCATGCTCTATATCAGCACCTACGGCAGAAATTTTACCGTCTACTAGTAATACATCTGAGTTTTCTAATAATTCACCTGTGCCGGTTAACACGGTCGCGCCTTTAATTAAGGTCGTCATTTGTGTCATCGGTTGGTAGGTACTTGGATATGGATTCGGATCGATTTCTACTTTCGGATCTTGTGCTTCAATGCCCGTACACCCGGCAAGAATAGCTGAAGCAATCAAGGTCGTACTAAATGCGATTTTACGCATGGCAGTTTCCTCTTGTTATTATTAAATCTAGTTATTTTTATACGTATAACATAATTAATAAATTGATGTAATGAAACAAGAAAAATACGTTCAGTGACGGGTTTTAGCTAACAAAAGTTAAATGTCACATTTAAGGATTTAAGGATTTAAGGATTTAAGGATTTAAGGATTTAAGGATTTAACATAAATTAAATGCTAAGGCATTTAGATAGATATTAAAATTTGAACTGTGGTTTATCAGAAAGTGGAGATGGGTTCTTTATTCGGGGCCAAATAAAGTTTATCGATTTCATCAAAGTGGCGGAACGGACGAGACTCGAACTCGCGACCCCCGGCGTGACAGGCCGGTATTCTAACCAACTGAACTACCGCTCCAGCCTTGATGACATTATAGATGGCGGAACGGACGAGACTCGAACTCGCGACCCCCGGCGTGACAGGCCGGTATTCTAACCAACTGAACTACCGCTCCAATCTATAACATTTTGTAAACTAAGTGGCGGAACGGACGAGACTCGAACTCGCGACCCCCGGCGTGACAGGCCGGTATTCTAACCAACTGAACTACCGCTCCAGCTTAGTTTACTTATTTAGCATTGCACAAGTGATGTTGGCGGAACGGACGAGACTCGAACTCGCGACCCCCGGCGTGACAGGCCGGTATTCTAACCAACTGAACTACCGCTCCGTTGCTTATCACTTGTTGTCAGCTTTGCTAAACAACGGCGCGAATATTAAAGTTTGAAATCACTACCGTCAACACCTTTTTGTAAAAAAGTGATTCTTTTGCTTAGTTTCTAATCATCCGGCAAAGAAAGGTCTAAAATATCATCAGAACCTTCTTGTTTTGGTGCTTTTTCACTCACCTTTTCTTTATTTTCTTTATCGCCTTTTTCCGCATCTTTTACTTTCTTTTTAAATTTTATTAATTTAAGTGGATTTGGAATTGAGTTTTTAAGAACGAAGATCCATATAAATAAGAAGCCGACAATTAAAATAACTAAATTAAGTATTACAATTAGCGCCACTGGCACTGGTTCCTCAACAGGCTCCTGGGGGAGCGAGTCGTTAGACTGGGTAGTCTCGGTTAGTATAGTTTCTGCGGTAGCTGCATTATCCTGTTCGCTACCCGCTCCGCTAGATTCTGCAACTATAGGGTCAGGTATTTCAGTAGCAAAAGTGAAAGATGGCGGCGACAGCACAAACTCTCGGCCCGATTTATCTACACCAAACACATCTGTCTTTACTTCAAACTGACCATAGTCCGCTTGAAACAAACTCAATTCTCGGCTTTGCTTTTCATTTAAATGGAACGTTTCAACATCGCCATTGGGATAAGTTATAGTTCCTTGAAAGACTAGTGAGTCATCATCAAGATAAGTTTCATCTGCTGCTATAGTAACGTAGTGATATTTTTTGTCGCCTTCAGCCTTTACAACGGAAAAGCTAATTGGCGAGGGTAAAACCGTAATATCCTCTTGAACTAATTCCCTAGTGAACAACTCAGCATTTGCTCTGAACTTCGGCGTCCATTGACCAACTTCACAGTGAAAGTCATATTGTACGGTAAATTCTCCATCTCGTGGTCGTTCATCTAAAACACGACCGTCATCGAAAAACTCCCCTAGTGTATATATGCCAGCACCAAAGTTTTCTAGGGTTGAATCATTAGTAGAGTACAAATATGCTCGTAGGCGAACAACATCGCGAAGCGCTGGATCTTTTATTAAGGCGCTCGCATTTGTAATATTTGCTTTGGCCTTAATCCGCTCAGTCTGGAAAACTGTCTTAGGTAGAGATTGAACAACAAGCTGTACGTCTGATAAGACTAGAATTTTACTGGTATCTTCTATTCGACCTAATGCTTGCCAAGGACCTGGCATAGGATTTTTTAGCCTGATTAAGTCGTAGCTAACATCGGCATGCCAGTCTACTTCGCCTGTCTCAGCTGCCGTTACATATATTTTAGAGCCATCCGGTCTAACCAATACAACGGGTGATGACCCGTGTTTTCGAAATAAAAGCAACAATAGCTCGTCAACTTCATAGTCAATTCTAAATCTATTATTTAATAGCTTTATTTGATTTTGCCCTTTGAAGTTTTTTAACATTTCTAGCATTGGTTGGGCTTCGGCCTTTAAGGGGTTAACAACCTTTGGTAGCGCAGCACCTGGCATAGCCGAAACGGTGTAGCTCAGCAAAAAAGTCAACATAAGAAGACATTTCACTTTTTGGAAAATGGACGAAAAGGTAAAGCCTATATGTCTAGTGTTTTTTAATGTTGAGACGTTCGCCACAATGGTGTACCACCTTCTTTTTCTATTATGTCTAACCTTGACTGATGTTCTTGTAATTCTGTGTCTGTAGCCTTTATTACCTTTAGGTGTCTAATCTCAGTCTGCACTGTACCGCTCGCATCAAACTGCTGAGCTTTTAATTGGTGTGCGAGATCCATGGCTACCTGACCACCAGTCATACGTAAATAAACATCAGCAAGTATCTCGGAGTCAAGCAATGCGCCATGTAACATTCGATGTGAGTTATCGATTTCATATCTTCTACATAATGCATCTAAACTGTTTTTTTGGCCTGGGTGCTTATCACGAGCCATTACAAGGGTATCGACTACTGCGCAAAATTCTGAAGTTTGTGTCCAGTCTTGCCACAAAATACCAAACTCATTATCCATATGCCCAATATCAAAAGGTGCATTATGAATAACTAACTCTGCGCCTCGAATATAATCAAAAAATTCATCGGCGATATCTCTGAACAAAGGTTTTCCTCTCAGAAACTCATTAGTAATGCCGTGGACACCTATGGCTTCATCTTCAATTTCACGTTGAGGGTCAATATAAACGTGAAAGTTATTTCCGGTTAATCGACGATTGACCATCTCGATACAACCGATTTCAATAATCCGATGCCCTGCTCTTGGGTCGATACCGGTCGTTTCTGTATCTAAAATAATTTGTCGTTTAGCCATGGTTTTCTATGTTCTATGCAAATGATACTTAGAGTATACTCTGTAATTAAAAATAAAATCACCCATTAGGATCAATGAGTTTATGAAATCCGTACAACTTTTTACAGACGGTTCTTGTCTAGGAAATCCAGGACCCGGCGGATACGGTGCGTTATTAATTTATAATGGCCATAAAAAAGAATTGAAACAAGGCTATAAAAACACGACCAACAACCGCATGGAATTACTTGCAGTTATCAAAGGTTTAGAAGCGTTAAGCCAGCCCTGTAAAATAGATATCACCACAGATAGTAACTATGTTAAAGACGGCATAACAAAGTGGATTAAAAACTGGAAGCGTAACGGCTGGAAAACAGCATCAAAGCAGCCCGTTAAAAATGTAGATTTGTGGAAAGCGTTGGACAACGCGGTTCAGAGTCACACTATTGCGTGGCATTGGGTAAAAGGCCATAGCGGACACACCGAAAATGAAATCGTCGATGACCTAGCAAGAGCCGCCGCTGAGTCTTCAGACTTGTTAGTGGATGAAGGGTTTGTCGGTTAAACGCATATAAGGGTAATGGCTACAATGGTATTAAGGAGCACAGCATTAAACACGTGCTCCAAACTTATGAAAAAACACAATTTTCTAAACAAGAACAATCATTGCTTCTAATCATACCTAACCAAGTTCTTGGTTTTTGCTCAAACTATTACTTACTACGGCACCAAGAACAATCAAGCTAGCCGCAATAACAATGGATAGTGTTAGGTCGCTAAAACCAAACAGAAACAAAGCGAGCGATGCAATAACCGGCGTACCAAAACTAAAAGAGGCAATCCAGGACTGGTTACCTTTTTTCATCCCTATGTCCCATAAATAGAAGGCACCACCTGTCGGTCCAATACCTATCAAAATAACCATTACCAGTTCAGTTGTAGTAAGATCCCAAACACCAGATTCAAATATTAAGTGGCAGGCCAGTGATATTATCGCCACTACTAATGCCACCCATGATATGTCTTCGACGTCACTTGCCGATTTAGATAAGAACCAAGAGTAATTGGCCCAAATAAGCGCGCACGCAGCTGCACAAAGATATCCGACTAAGGCTTGTTCTCTATTAGTTTGAGCTGTTTCCAAACCACCAGCAATCATTACAATAGTACCGGCAAAACCGATGACACCGCCTAGTATTGCAAAACGTTTATTACCTTTGCTGGCAACCATGACACCTAACATTAAAGGCCATAAATAAATTATTAGGGTTGCTTGAATTGGTGGCGCAAACCGAAGTGCCAGAAAGTAAAGAATATGAAAGCCAAATAAGCCTAAGACGCCAACGATCCATTGACTTTTGTTCAGAGAAGGCTTCTTCAATAGCGGCTCCTGATAAGTAAGCCGTTTAAAATAGACTAAGGATGCCGCAATTGAAAAACAGATAAATAATAACTGAAAAGGTGGAATACGATTAGTGAAAACACTTAACGCAGCTAACATACCCCACATAAAAATAGCTATAAAGCCTGCCAACGTCGCCATTTTCACTCCTAACAAAAAATAAGTGCGCATAGTAACGGATGTAAATTAAATTACTATGCTAAATTGAAATCGACCACAACTTTACTGCCGATTTCTCTTACATTTAGTCAGAATGTAGTGCCTCTATCGGATTTAGTCTCGAGGCTTTAATAGCAGGGAACGCACCAAACGACACGCCAACCAACATACAAATACCTAAAGACAATAAAATAGCGGATATAGACCAGGTTACCGCCCATTGGGAGTAAAAGCCGATAATTTCAGAGAGCAACAATCCAAACACGACACCAAGCACGCCCCCTAAAAAAGAAATCACAAAACTTTCGGTAATAAATTGCATTTTAATGTCTTGTTTTGTGGCACCAACGGCTCGCAACAACCCTATTTCTTTTGTCCTTTCTAAAACATTTGCCAACATAATATTCATGATGCCAATACCGCCAACAAGTAATGATATTCCGGCTACACATGCCATTACGATGTTAAAGATTTGTTGAGTTTGCTCTTGCTGGGCAAGTAGCTCTGATGGGATCAACAACTCGTAATCAACCACCCCACTATGACGTGTAGATAACAATTGTGAAATGGCCTTCGAAGCTAAAATTGGGCTATACGTCTTTTCAATGGAAACTTTAATTACATCGAGTTCACTGGCTAACTTGTCGGAGCTAAACTTTTTTAAACTAGTTGATAACGGGATAAAGATACGATTTCGATCGCCACCCAGCTTTACTCCTTGAAATTCGTCTTTGTTTAACTGCGGTGCTTGTAATACACCTATCACTTCTAACCAAACATGATTTAGCTTTAAAAGTTGCCCAACAGCTTGCTCATTTGGAAATAGTGTGTTTGCCACATCTGCACCAAGGACAGCGACTTGTGACACTTTTTTAATATCATTAACATCAATAACTCGGCCTTCACTAAGAGACAGGTTCGCTAACTGAAAGTATGTTTCATTTACTCCCACAGCTGCAGCATCAGACTTACCGTCTTGACTATATAAAGAGTGAGTTTCGATATATTTTTCAACCGTAAAACCAGTTACAAATGGCAAGGTTGCATTAATCGCAGCAACATCTGATATCGTCAAGCCGAGCGAATCTTGGCGAACTTCTTTTAATTCATCTGAGTTAAACTGTTTTCCTTGAATAATTAAATTGTTCACACCCATAGAGTCAATGAGTTTAAGTGCTTCTTTTTCTGCACCATCACCAATATTTAACATGGCGATTACGGCACCAACGCCAAATATCATGCCTAATAAAGTAAGTAATGTTCTTAATTTCTGTGACGCCAACTCCGCAATTGCATCAAGCATCAACACTTTAAACTTATCCATTTTTTTGACCCTCTGGAATACTTAGAGCAATTTCATCCCCTTCTGACAAACCTGATACAACTTCTACGAGATAGAGGTTTTTCACGCCGGTTTCTACTATTTGTTTGATAAAAGTATTTCCTTTTTTCAAGTAGACATAATTGTTGCCATCTTCGTTGTGAATCGCTTGAATGGGGGCCGCAACTAGGGCTGGGTAGTTTTCAACTTTAATACTTGCTTTCATTTTACGACCCGGTCTAAAGATTTCATCTCCAGCCTGTTCCAATTCAACGGTCACTTCAAAATACTTAACCGGACTTCCGCGCTCTATTGTTCGCGCAAAGCCGGATACTTCTATAATGGTTCCGCTAAAACCTCGTTCAGGCACTGCATCAAGCGTCATTTCTACCAGTTGACCTTTTGCTAATCCTATCGCTTCTTTTTCAAGAACAAATAAGCGAGCCTGCATCTTTTCTAAGTTAGGTATTTTGGCAATTGTTCGACCCGGAAAAACCGTATCACCAACATTAGAAGACTCCCCTCGCCAATTTTTTTCGAATACTAAAAGGCCATCAAAGGGAGCTCTAACCTCTAGTAATGCAAGGGCTTGTTGATGCTGTTTAAGCTTAGCGTTATGACCTTGCTTTCGAATATCTAGGACTTCAACGGCACTTTGGTTCTGCGATTGAATGCTGCCCTGCTTCCAGTCTAAAAACTCATCTTTTGCACTTAAGAAGTCGGTGTTTTCCATTGACTCTATGATTTCTAACTGAGAGTAAATACGTAAATCGTCGATAGTGAAACTCTTTGCAAAGTCAAACTCTTGACCAACGAGCTGCTTTTCTGCAGTGAGTTCAGTTTCCAATTGACTTTTCTCGGCAGACTTACGTAATACGTCTTTTTCTATGAGTGCGATATCCAGTTGTTCTTTCCTTGAGTCTATTGCGAGCTGTTCACCGTCAAACTTTGCAATAAGCTCCCCTTTTTTAACTTCTTTGTATTCCTCAGCTAACCAGGCAATTGTCATAGGTTGACGTCCTGGTAAGCTTATTTTCTTTGCTGACGCGGCTTCAAGTTCGCCGCTAGCAGGAACCACAACATCTAATTGTGATTTAACGACTTTGTAGGTGGGTACTGTGTCTTGTTGTTCTGAACAGCCAAAGTTAAGCATCGCCCACATCAGAATTCCAATTCGCCATTTCATCACACTTCTCCTTGTGTGCTAGTGCCTGATGTAAGTTCCACTTTTACTTTCATTCCTGGTCTCATGATTTTTGGATCAACACTTTCAATATCAATAATGACATCAAAAACTATTTTCGGGTTTCTATTTGATTTATTTTTATACGATTGGCCTAAGGTTGTAATTTTGCCCACAAATGGCAACTCGGGATAAGCATCCAACGTTATTTTTACTTCGTTACCAACTCGTACTTTAGTCGTATCAGGCTCATCAAACTGAGCTTGAATCGCGATTTTATCCAGTGATGGTATGGTTAATACTCGTCGCCCCTGCCAAATAGACTCACCGACGGCAGGCTTTTCACCATTTTGTTCAGTGACGTACATAACAATGCCGTCTTTTGGAGCCTTAACATTTAACAATGCTATTTCATCTTTGATTCGATTTACATCAAGAGTAAGTCGATTAATTTGGGCATCGGACACCTCTTGATTAACCACTTTACTCGCGTAATAGTTACTAAGGCGCTGTTCTGCTTGAGCTAATATCGCAGTGGCAATTTCATATTGCTTTATTTGTCGCTCTTTTTCTAATCGGGAACGCGACGCATCGACAATTTCCGCTTTGCGTTTTTCTTTATCGTGGTTCATTTGTGCTTCGGCTTTGGCGAGCTTTAAATCTTGAAGTTCTTGCTCTTGCATCAAGTCTGACTGTTCCCTTTCCTTAATAGCGGCATCAAGTTCACTCTGTTTGCTCATTAAGTCGTTACGTAACTGCATAGGGTCAAATCGAACCACAATATCGCCTCGTTTAACCTTGGTGTTCTCTTTAGCTAAGTACTGAATTTTGTATTGCCACATTCTAGAAACACTTGGCGGTGAAATAGTAGCTGAGTCGGTAGAGACTAAGGTTCCTGTTGCAGATAAAGAGTTAACAACGGTGTTGCTCGGTTCCTTTGTTTGTTGTGAGTCGCATGCAACCAATAAGAATGATGTAATAACCGCAGTAATAGTTAGTCGTTTCATTTGCCTTCCTCACCAACAACAACCTGAACACTCATGCCCGGCAATAGTTCTACTTCTGGCTGTTCATTAAAGCTAAGATATAAACGGTGATACGCGCTATTACTCCACATCTCTTTCTTTTCTGATTGGCTTGCTATAGAAGATATAACGCCTTGATATTTTTTATTAGGAAATGCATCAAGTTTTAAACTTGCCGTATCACCTTCGCTAATTTTATTCACGTCTATTTCATGAACCCAAGCTTGCACTCGATAGCTACCTTGCCCTTGTACCAACATTGCTTTCATCGACTGTTGTAACATCGAACCAGCGGTAATCTTCTCTCCGTTCCAAGGATGCATCATATGGGTAACTTGACCTGTAATTTGAGCAGTAACTGAAGCTCGCTCTAGTGTCTTTTCTTGAAAGGCTAAATTTTCGCGTATTTTAGTGATGGTAATGTTTTGTTTTACTAATTCTAGTTCTTGCTCTTTGATTTTAACGGCGAGGTTTTGTTCTGCGCGAATTTTGCCAAGCAGCGCACGCTCAAGATCAAGTTGGTATTTGCCTTTGTCATATTTGCTAACATCAGTAGACACAACAGAGGCGTTTATCTTAGCTTTTTCAACTTCTAAATTTGCAATTTTTAGTTGGCCTTCGGCATTAACCACAGCTTGCTGCAGATCTAACTTTTTCTTTTTTAGCACTAATTGCTCGGCGGCAAGACGTTCCTCACTTTGTTTAATTTGTGACTTAATCGATCCTGAGTCAAAAACAGCAATCAAATCACCTTCGTTTGCGATGGTTCCTTCCTCGTGCATCCATTGAATTTGAATTTGCCATCGGTCAGTTCTAGGTGCCGACACAATTTGTTTTTCTAGCGAAGCAATCTCTCCAGTAATTAATACCGGTTCAGCTAACAAGCCCTTCGGGAAGAACAAAGACGATAGTAAAATGATGATTAAACCTTTAGGCATTATTTATCTCTCCATCATTTGACTCAATACTTAACACTTGGCCGTCTTTCATTCTAACGACTCGCTGCGCATAAGCAGCAATATCATCTTCGTGAGTCACCATAACGATGGTTTGACCTTGCTTATGTAACTCGGTTAATAGCGACATGATTTCTTCTGACGTTTTGCTGTCTAGGTTGCCCGTAGGTTCATCGGCTAATATAACTGAGGGCTCATTAATAAGTGCTCGGGCAATGGCAACACGTTGACGCTGACCACCAGACATTTCAAATGGTTTATGAAACATTCTGTGTTCCAAACCAACTTTTTTTAATAGCGCTTTGGCTTTATCCGTTGCTTCTTCATCAGAGATATTGGAATAACGTGTGGGTAATTTAACATTTCCTACCGCGTCTAGTTTTGGTAATAAATGAAAGGTTTGAAAAATGAATCCTATGTGTTCATTACGAACTTTAGACAAATTTTCATCGCTCATGAGGGCAACGTTTTCACCGTTTAGATGATATTCGCCATGAGTAGGTGTATCTAAACAGCCAAGAATGTTCATTAGTGTTGATTTACCAGAACCAGAGCTGCCCATGAAGGCTACAAACTCATTTTCTTTAACTTCTAATGATACTCCGTTAAGTGCTTTTACTACTTCATCGCCATTACGAAATGACTTTTCTATATCGTTAATTTTTAGCATGACTTCCTGCTGTCAAAGATGACTTATCTTAGTAAGGCTAAGATATTACGCTATGATCACTAAGTCTACGAAGGTGGTCGCGTTTTCTTGTTAATCAGTTGTAACAAAGCGTTAATGTCTTGGCGTACTGACTTTTCGAGTCGAGTGTTGATCATTGATGGCGATACACTGCCACCAAACTCTGTATGCATATAAATAGAAAGTTGGGTTTGACGCACACTTATCGGCGAAAGAGTGTAGTCAATTGTTGACGTAGCTCTAACGAGATTGCCTTTCTGTATTAATTGTTCTAGTTTTCCCGAGTATGGCTTCAAGGATATTAAGACTTGGTTATTATATTTACTTTCATCAAAACTGTTTTCATTTGAGTCCAAAATTAATCCTGTATCTGTCGCCATCGCGCCTTTTACAACCACGTCAAAAATCAAGTCTCTGTCAGATAATGGCCAAGGCATATTAATGACGGTATACACGATTTGATGTCGCGTATCTAATTTGGCTAACACCTTTGACGATTTACATCTAAGTTGCCATTGCCAACATGTATTACCACCATGAAAAAACGGCAACACATTATGAATTGGAGCATCAATAGTTACAGTAGCTGAAACAGCTAGGAATTCTGAATTATGTGCTGGCTGTGTAACGACTTCTAAACTTTCCGTTTTTGCAGTAAAAGCAATAACCAGAATAACTAAATAAGCGAATAACCTTCCAAACAGCTTAATGTGCATACTTTGTACCCTGCCATAAACAAAAAGCCAGTCACATCGGGGTAACTGGCTTTTTTATTAGACATATCAACTTAACAATAAGATGTTAAAAGTAAGATTGTTTAAACATTTACGTTACTTTTTGTTCATCTCAGCAATTTTACCTTTCCACATCGCAGGGCCAGTCTCATGTACATTATTCCCCGTACTATCAACTGCCACAGATACAGGCATATCCTCTACTTCAAATTCGTATATTGCTTCCATTCCCAAGTCTTCAAACGCCACAACTCTCGACTTTTTAATCGCTTTTGAAACTAAATAGGCAGCGCCACCAACGGCCATTAAATAAACAGAACCGTGTTTCGCTATTGACTCAACAGTAGCTGGACCTCGTTCGGCCTTACCAATCATGCCCATTAAACCAGTTTCGCCTAACATAAGGTCGGTAAACTTATCCATTCGTGTCGCGGTAGTCGGTCCTGCAGGGCCAACGACTTCATTGCCAACAGCATCTACTGGGCCAACGTAATAGATAAATCTGCCATTAAAATCGACACCTTCAGGCAAACCTTCACCTTTATCCAGCATGTCTTTGATGCGCTTATGCGCCGCGTCTCGGCCCGTCAATATTTTTCCGCTTAGTAAAACTGTATCGCCCGCTTTCCACGTCGACACTTCTTCTTTCGTTATGTTATCTACATTAACTCGACGAACGTTTTTGCCCATTTCCCACGTAACTTCCGGCCAATCTTCTAATTTAGGAGGTGTAAGTTTTGCGGGGCCACTGCCGTCTAAATGAAAGTGCACGTGACGAGTTGCTGCACAATTCGGTATCATGACAACAGGCTTTGACGCGGCATGTGTTGGGCAAGATTTAACTTTAATATCAACAACGGTTGTTAATCCACCAAGACCTTGGGCACCGATACCTAAATCATTCACTGCTTTTAATAGGTCTAAACGTAATTGCTCGTCTGACGTTTCCGCACCTTTTTCGATAAGATCTTGAATATCAACTGGATCCATTAAGGATTCTTTAGCCATAACTGCTGCTTTTTCTGCAGTACCGCCAATACCTATTCCTAACATACCTGGTGGACACCAGCCAGCACCCATCGTCGGTAAGGTTTTAGTAACCCATTCAACAATATCGTCAGACGGGTTTAACATTACCATTTTTGATTTATTTTCAGAGCCGCCACCTTTGGCCGCGATCATAACTTCGATACCTGCACCTGGCACCATTTCAACGTGCACAACCGAAGGCGTATTATCTTTTGTATTTTTTCGTGCGCCGTTTGGATCAGCTACAATTGATGCTCTTAACGGATTTTCTGGGTTCAAATACGCACGACGAGTGCCTTCATCAACCATCTCCTGCACTGTCATGTCGGTTTTGTCCCATTGCACAGCCATACCGATTTTTACAAAGCAAGTTACGATTCCAGTATCTTGACAGATAGGACGACGTCCTTCTGCAGACATTCTGGAATTAATTAAAATTTGAGCCATCGCATCTTTAGCAGCTGGATTCTGTTCTTTGTGGTAAGCCTTTTCAACAGCTTGAACATAATCAAGTGGATGGTAATAAGACATGTACTGCAATGAGTCTGCAATACTATCGATTAAGTCTTGTTGGCGAATAACCGTCATAGCGACCTCTAATTATTTTGATATGATTTTGTAAACAAAACGTATTGTTTATTGTCGTCGAGTTTGGCAAAGATTCAATAATTGATCATGATTACTGAAAATTAATATTGATAATGATACTCTTCTGGCCCATTGAAACCAACAAATAAACCAGCAATTTTTAAGTTAACTGTATAATTTTGTTGGCCTATAGTTTAATTGAATTCTAAATAAGTTAATCAAACCTAATGTCGCATTCTCTTTTTCGAAAAAATTTACTTTTGTCTGAGCCTGACTTTCAGCAACTGTTGTCTAGGCTACAACAAAAGCCTTCGTTTATTATTCTGGACAGCGCCAATGCTGAAAAAGGAGCAAAAGCATTTAGTTTGTGTGCTTGGCAACCAAAGGTATTGTTTAAGACTTTCGGTAATACAACTACGATAATTAATCAAAATGGAATATCAAAATCATCTCTAGAGGACCCGTTTGAGCTGATCAACCAAGAGCTAGAGAAGCTGACTGTTGATAGCTCAGAGTATTTACCGTTTTGTGGTGGCGCATTGGGTTATTGGGGTTACGAATTAGGTGGCCGCTTTGAAACTATGCCACAGCCAAAACCTCATGATATTACCTTACCGGATATGTTTGTTGGGATTTACCACAGCGGCATTATATTTAACCACAGCAATGACCAAATTGAGTTTTTTAGTCAATCACAAACAGCCAATAAAGACTTTGCAGAGCTGCAGGAGTTAATTGCTGATATTGCGTCAACAAAGTCGAAAACCAAAATAGAAGCAAGATTTGAATTAACCAGTCCTTGGTTATCAAATATGACGTATGCTGATTATCAACAAAAATTCGTCAAGGTTAAGTCATATTTAACATCTGGTGATTGTTATCAAATTAACCTAGCACAACGTTTTGACGCCAATTATAGTGGCTGTGAATGGCAAGCATATTTAGCACTTAGAGCGTCAAACAAAGCGCCTTTTTCAAGTTTTATTCGATTAGAGGAAGGAGCTGTGCTTAGTCTATCTCCAGAACGTTTTTTGCAGGTCAAAAACCGGGAAGTTGAAACTAAGCCAATTAAAGGCACCCGCCCTCGCAGTAATAATCACTTGCTAGACGAACAAATGTCGATGGACTTAGCAACGGCAGAAAAAGACCGTGCAGAAAACTTGATGATTGTTGATTTGTTACGAAACGATATTGCCAAAGTGTCCAAGCCTGGCACAGTTAAAGTACCTAAAATATTTGAGATTGAAAGTTACCCCGCTGTACATCATTTGGTGAGTACCATAACCTCTACACTAAAAGACTCTGCCAGTTCTTTAGACTTGTTACGTGGAGCGTTTCCTGGTGGCTCTATAACTGGTGCACCAAAGATAAGTGCAATGCGAATCATCCATGAACTCGAACCGCACCCGAGGAGTGTTTACTGTGGCTCGGTAGGCTATATCCGACCAAACGGCGATATGGATACTAATATAACCATTAGAACACTAGTCTGTAACAACAATAAGATATATTGTTGGGCTGGAGGTGGCTTAGTTGCTGATTCTGTCTGTGAAGATGAGTATCAAGAAACATTAGACAAAGTAAATAAAATATTGCCTATTCTCAATAACCTCAAGAACGATTGATTGATAAACGACTAGCAATAAGGTGAATGACAGAAAAATGAGCCCTGAAGAGTTCGCATCTCGCTTATGTTTACGTCCTTTTGAACAAAAGTACGAAGCCGACTATGGTCGATTTGGCCCTGCCGAACCATTAAAAAGAGCGGCGGTGTTAATTCCCGTTATAGAGCGAGCGCAAGGATTACATATCCTACTTACTCAACGTGCAAATCATTTGCGAAACCATCCCGGGCAAATTAGTTTTCCCGGCGGAAAACACGACGAAGCAGATGACACACTGAAAGATACTGCGATTCGAGAAAGTGAAGAAGAAATAGGCTTAGACACTCGAAAAATTCAACCATTAGGTTGGTTACCCGAACTTCATACAGTCAGTCATTTTACTATGTCACCCTTAGTTGCTTTGGTAGATGGAAAACAAGAGTTTGTTGCAAATGAAGGAGAAGTTAGTGATATTTTTGAAATACCGCTTTCGTACCTTTTACAGCGTAAGCATCAATTTTATTTGACACCAAACTGGCAGGGCAAGCCTCATAAAATTCACTTTATACGTTATGAGAACAAGCTTATCTGGGGTGCAACCGCTGCAATCTTACAAAAACTTATCCGCCATATCGAATAAGTTATTCTCATGTGTCGGATGGTGTGAATAATAACAAACTGAGTTACAATCTATTTATCGTTTTCTAAAAATAGAAAAATAAAATGTTAAGTGTTTTTGATATGTTCAGTATCGGCATCGGGCCGAGCAGTTCACATACCGTTGGGCCTATGCGCGCAGCAAAAGAATTTGCCGATTTATTAAAAGAACAAGGTGTGCTTGAAAAAGTAACAAGCATACAAACAGAGTTATTTGGCTCTTTAGGTCAAACTGGAATTGGCCATGGCTCTGGTAAAGCTGTTATTTTAGGTCTTCTTGGTGATGAGCCAGAAAGCATTGACCCAGATACTGTCGCGACAAAGTTAGCTAACATTGAATCGAGTCAAGCCTTGCTTTTGCTAGGCCAACAAACTATCGAGTTTCCTAGCAAAAATGCCATTATTTTTCATCGACGGAAAACATTACCATTGCATTCAAACGGTATGACATTAACGGCTAAAAGTGGCAACAGCATCATATTAAGTCAGACGTATTATTCCATTGGTGGTGGTTTTATTGTTAAACATGAAGACTTTGAACTTCAAAAAGAAACCGCGCAACAGCAAGTCGAATCTCAACCCGTACCTTACCCTTTTTCAACAGGTGCAGAACTGCTAGAAATGTGTCAACGTGATGGCGTTAGCATTCCTGGCTTAATGATGGCCAATGAGAAAGTTTGGCTTGATGAAAAGGTTGTCCGCAAGCAACTGGTTGAACTATGGAACGTAATGGAAGCCTGCATCGATCGCGGTATTCGTACTGAAGGCATATTACCTGGAGGCTTAAAGGTACGCCGTCGAGCTCCGGCTTTGCACAGAAAACTATCTAGCGAACAATCGAACGATCCGTTAACCGTTATGGACTGGGTAAACCTTTTTGCGCTCGCTGTAAATGAAGAAAATGCCGATGGTGGTCGTGTCGTAACTGCGCCAACAAACGGCGCTGCCGGCATTATTCCGGCTGTACTAATGTATTACCATAAATTTGTTAAACCTTTAAACGAAGACTTAATTGTCCGTTATTTATTAACAGCAGGTGCGATTGGCATCTTATACAAAAAGAATGCTTCGATATCAGGTGCTGAAGTAGGTTGTCAGGGAGAAGTTGGCGTAGCTTGTTCAATGGCCGCCGGCGCATTAGCCGAAATTCAAGGCGCCAGCGTTGAACAAGTTGAAAATGCAGCAGAAATTGGTATGGAACATAATTTAGGTTTAACGTGCGATCCAGTTGGTGGATTGGTGCAAGTGCCGTGTATTGAACGTAATGCGATGGGTTCAATCAAAGCCATTAATGCAGCTCGTTTAGCACTTCGTGGTAGTGGTGGACAGAAAGTATCGCTCGATAAAGTCATCAAAACCATGTGGGATACCGGTAACGATATGAAATCCAAATACAAAGAAACCGCCAGAGGTGGTTTAGCTGTTAATATAATCGAGTGTTAATTTTTACGCCCTTCTAAAATTCGGGTAAACTAGGTTCATCTTAGTTTGCCCTTTTTTATGTCTGTTATTTATGAGCCTAAAGAAACATTTTCCTTTTTTTGCAAACAACCCAGATTTGATTTATTTGGACAGTGCTGCCACAACTCAAAAGCCGAAATCTGTTATCGACGCAATGTCAGTTTTTTATGGCTGCAATAACGTCAATGTGCACCGAGGCTCCTACCAGGCTGCTAAAAATACCACGGCTCAATATGAACAGGCTCGAAGTGCGGTTGCAAATTTTATTGGTGCTGTCTCCCCATCTAACATAGTTTGGACTAAAGGTACTACTGACTCTATCAATTTAGTCGCTCAAAGCTGGGCAATGCACCACCTTATGCCTGGCGATGGGATTGTGGTGTTGGCATCTGAACATCACGCCAATTTTGTGCCATGGCAACAATTGGCTATGCAAAAACAGCTTAATTTACACATTATTGAATTAACACCTGGCGGACAAATAGATTTACTGCAGTACCAAGAAGTATTATTAACAAAACCAAAACTTGTTGCTGTTCAACACGTATCAAACGCACTAGGAAGTATTTACCCAGTAGCGAAAATAGTTGAGTTAGCAAATGAAATTGGTGCGACGACCCTAGTTGATGGCGCACAGGCTGTTGCCCATCTACCAATTGATGTGAGCGTATTAAACTGTGATTTTTATGCCTTTTCGGGTCATAAACTTTATGGTCCAACAGGAATTGGCGTTTTATATATTGCCGAACGTAAAAAATCTGAAATGCGCCCAGTAGAGTTTGGCGGTGAAATGATCACCCATGTATCAAGGGATAAAACGTGGTTTAGACCAGTCCCTGCACTACTGGAAACTGGCACCCCGAATATTGCTGGTGTAATTGGCCTTAACGCCGCTCTAGACTTTGTGAATAGCAAGCTTTATCAAGTTCAACATAACCATATTAACGAGTTATATGAAGCGCTCCTTAACGAACTAAAGTCAATCGATAACATAACGCTTTATGGTGATACCAGTGCCAATGTTGGGGTTGTTTCATTTAGCTTACGCGATGAATCAGTCGCAGATGTCGGTATGCTTCTAGATCAACAACAAATTGCAGTTCGTTGTGGCCACCATTGCGCAATGCCACTCATGCAGGCGCTCGGTATAGACGGTACAATCCGAGTGTCATTGGGTGTTTATAATGAACTAAATGACGTAAACCAGTTCGTACAAGCCCTTAAAAGCACCATAGAATTATTAGATATATAAAACAAGTAGAGCAATATGAACCAAGCAATAGCGGACTTTTCAAACTCATTTACCTTGAACGACGCCTCAGTATTATCACTAATGGACAAAGAACATGGCTGGCAAAATAAGTACCGACGCATAATGTTGATGGGTAAAGAGTTACCGGCGTTTGATGAAACGCTTAAGGGAGAGGAAAACCAAGTTGCAGGCTGTGAAAGTCAGGTTTGGTTAGTTGCCTCCTGGCACCAAGATAGACTTATGGTAGCAGCCAGTTCAGACGCTAAAATAGTAAAAGGTTTAGTCGCTATTGTGCTCGCTGCGTTTAATGGTAAATCTCATCACCAAGTACTAGAGTTTGATATGCCGTCTTATCTTGATCAGCTAGGCCTAATGGACCAGTTAAGTCCATCAAGAGGCAACGGCATCAAAGCAATTATTAATCGTATTTTATCATTGGCCGAACAGGGTCCCAATCGCTCTTGATACTGAAGCTGAGCGAGACGGATCTCTAAGTAAACTTAACACACATTTTCGCGTCTCTGGTATTGCAACTAAGTCTGCAAATATACCGGCAAACAATTGTTGATTGGTGTGTTGAGATATTTTATCAAAATACAGATGACGCAGTGAGTCGTCAGTCAAATAACTCCAAAAGCGACCCGCTATTATCAAGTATAACGACTCCTCATTTAGCTCGTCTGATGAAAGTAAAAAAGCTAATTGTTGCTGAACTAATGCCTTAGACTCACTTCCTGCCATACATCGTAATAAATGGAATACTTCTTCGTGGTCTGATGTTTCAAGCGCCAACTTTTGCTGCTCTATCAATTTTTCCGTTAATTTAATACCAATTTGAGAATGCTCCAACGTCGCGCCTAGAACGCTCAGTATTTGAACTGACAATTGGTCTAAATTATTGATCAGCGCTACATCATTTTGATTTTCATTTATACGAGCGGAAAAGTCAGCAATGCCCTGAACCGTCAACTCTTGCCACTTATCAATACTAATCTGATTAGTGAAATAAGCTTGAACATGCTCGTAATACATAGATGCAGGCTGTTTTAAGACAACTTTAATGGTCGCATTAAACGCTGCCTGCCTATTTTGATCCGGTGTAAATGAATAGGGATGGTTATCTAACTTATCCGAGTCGGTAGCACCAACAATTGCTGATCCTAACTCTTTAATAACAATAGAGATAAAATGATCTCTTTGTTGCATTTTTAGTAAACCTAACTCATCAACCTCAAATTGAAGAAACCAAATGAAAGGATTTTTCATGCCACTTTGTTTTGACTCTTTTTGATCCCAAAACAATATGGCAAATCTCGCTTTTTGCTGAAGAGGAAATGGATACGGCTTTTCACCATTCTCAATCGCGGCAAAGTCACTTTTACTAATCGACTGGATACGACGCCCCATATCAAAAACACGCCAATTGGCGTCAGCCTTAAGCATTAAGTCGGCAATTGTTGGGACTGGATTATTTGAGCTCGCGGACGACATTAGTTTTCCTTTTAATTATTTAGCCTGGCAATTATAGGGGCTTGCGACGTTAAGTGGTATCCTTAGCATAAAATATTCATTGAATAGTTAATAATGCGTAATATAGTTTTTGATCAAGCCCCAGAGATTTCTATTCTTTATCAAGATAATGATTTAGTTGCTATTAATAAGCCGTCAGGTTTACTTGTACATCGAAGCGAAATCGACAAACGTGAGACATTGTTTGCACTTCAGCTCACTCGTGATCTCATTGGTCAACACGTTTTTCCAATCCACCGCCTAGACCGACCCACGTCAGGCGTGCTTGTTTTTGCATTAAGCAGTGAAATTGCGGCGACCATGAGTAAAGCCTTTGCTAACGACGAAATACAAAAGACTTACTTGGCTATGGTTCGTGGTCACACACAAGAGCAAATTACAATTGACTATGCTCTATCACGTATCTTTGACAAAATAGCAGATAAAAACCGAGCAACCGATCTAGCTCCACAAGAAGCATTGACCTATTTAAAAACGATTGCCACAGCAGAACTACCCTTTCCATCTGGACGCTATGAAAAAAGTCGTTACTCTTTGGTGGAGCTGAACCCTAAATCGGGGCGTAAACATCAATTACGCCGACACATGGCACATATAAGACACCCGATTATAGGCGATACTAACCACGGTGACGGAAAGCAAAATAAATCTGCTCGTGAGCATTTAGCGCTCAACAGGCTTGCATTACATGCAGCTAGTATTAGCTTTGTACATCCGACTACAAAACAGTGTATCAGTATACATGCACCTCTTGATGAGGCTTTAACCAAGGTTTTTAAACAATGTCGGTGGCCGACAACATAAATTTCGGTACAATGTTTTACCTCAGTTCGTTTAACTATTGTCCGTTTAACTATTTTAGCTAACATGGCTGTTATCAAAGTTTAGGAGATTCACATCATGGCTCGAGTTGCATTAATTATGGGGAGCGTTTACGGCGCCGCGCAAGAACTGTCAAATACAGTTCAAAAAGCACTGCATGATGCTGGGCATACAACCGTTTACAATAGTTCTGCACTAGTTACCGATATTCATGATGTTGACGCTTGTCTAGTCATAACCTCGACAACAGGGCAAGGCGACCTACCCTCAAATTTGGAAAATTTTTACTTTTCAGCTCGTGACACCATGCCAATGCAGCAACAAAAACCATTTGGTGTGATTGCGCTGGGTGACTCAAGTTACCCTACTTTTTGCGGTGCAGGCGAGAAAATGGAAGAGCTATTTTATGAGTTACAAGGCATTGCGCCAGTACCGATGTTGAAAATAGACGCATGTGAAACTTTGGAGCCTGAAACTAAAGCCTTGCCATGGTTAAAGGACTGGATGAAAAGCTTACCAACTGTATAAGTGTAAAAACAAAAGAGTTAAACCACTTTGCTGCGATGCAAAATGATTTAGCTCTTTATTCAATTTAAAACTCGTTTTTAAAACGCATAGTTTATTTGTGCTGATAAAATAGTTGCAGAAGCACTTTGTGTCGCTTCTAATGTCGATGTTAACGGACCAAACGCTGTTTGTTCATTTACTCGAGCATCTTTACCATAAACTTTAACAATACCAGCATCGATAGTTAGTGAGTCGTTCAACGTGTAGCTTGCGCCCGCACTCAACCAACGTCTATCAGTATCTGGAATACCGATACTTCTGTGCTCATCTGAAACAGCACCTTCATCATAGGCAACACCGGTTCGTAAAACCCATTGTGCATTCAGAATATACGTTGCCCCTAAACTGTACTTTTTAGCGTTATGAAATTGCTCTTCTTTTAACAATACATCAACACCGTTTTCTAAATTGGCTTCAAGTACGTCAAAGCTGCTCCATCCAAACCAGTTGATACTAGCTTGGAAAGAAAGTTGTTCTGATACTTTTTGGTTTATTGCTAGCTCTGCAAGCGCAGGTAAATCAATGTCTACTGATCCAGCTTGATTATATGCAGCAACCACATCAGATTTGAAATCGCCCGATAGTGATAGCCCAACTTCTGAGCGGTAACTAAGTCCAATTGTAGTGTTTGGCGTAGGCAACCAGTATGCACCTATGTTCCAACCAAACGACCAGTCATCACCCTGTACTTTAGCAATAGAAGCTAATGGCGGTACAATACCACCAATTGCGCCAGATATAACAGTCGGAACCGAGGTACTAAGTTCAGCTTCGCTGTAAACTGCGTTTAAGCCCAGTCCTAGGCTAACTGTGTCAGACAGGCGGTAAGCGACTGTAGGATTTAGGTTAACGGACTTTATTTCAGCTCGGTCGCCAAAATGTAAAGCCGTGAAACTGTCGTCATAGTCTGATGCCAAGCCATAGTTACTATACATGCCAAGACCAATAGACCACTGATCGTTTAATGGACGAGCATAAAAGGCTGCTGGAATAAAAGCACTGCCAGCAACGTCATTTTGATCCGCTTCTAACGTCAAGTTTTGCCCTTGGTTAGTAAGCGTCACAGAACCTTTAGAGCTAATGCCTGGATCAACATAGCTTAAAAATAGACTCGCAGTTGCAGTATCAAACTGGGTAATGGCCGCAGGGTTTGAATACAGTACCGTTGCATTTTCAGCCAAAGCTGCTTGCCCTGCAAATGCTCTACCTAAACCATTCGCACTGTGCTCATTTAAGTAAAAACCAGCAGCCGTTGCAGCTTCTGACATGAATAATGCGCTTAAAGATAAGGCGATAATAGATTTAGCCGGTATTTGATTTTTTTTCATTGAGTTTATAAACCCTTTTACGTTGAATTTGACCTGGCGCTTTCGCATTGGTGTCGAAATTAAGATAGCGGAGTTTAAAGGCGCATGAGTCTGAGGTGTAATTAAGTTTTTTGACACCCCTAGCAAAGAAATGTCATTAGTCGCAGTAATTTCCATCTAAATGCGACTAATTTAGTCAATCTGAATTAAAAACAGACTTTAAGACGTTTCAACGGGCGACATGTACTGAGAAAATAAGCCAATGACTTCTTGTATCGCTGGAGCAAGACTGCGTTCAGGTTTCACTAAACAGCGGCACTCCCAAATCAAGTCTGACTCTAACTCAAGCTTAACTAGCTGTTCTGAGAGAAATTCATTTCTAAATAGAACTTCTGGACCAGAAGTAACATAATCAGAGTTTAATACTACTCGCTTGGCTATATCGTAACTTTCACAAGCAATAGAAGGCGTAAAGTCACGATCCTTTATCAATAAAGAAGCTTTAAAACTTAAGTTTTTAGGGATGCTTGGAGAAATATTTCTATATTCCATCAATTCACTTAAATGAACCTTTTTATGGCTACTCAAAGCATGACCGCTTCGAACAACACCCACAAAACGGTTGCTATATTTTAATGGCGCTAAACAATTTGTCGGAACGTCCTCTTCGCCAAATGTTCCAATAACTATATCTAACCTGCCATTCAGTAGGTTTTCTAGTAACGCCTCTGATGACAGGGTCACGGTTGAGATTTTAAAATTATATTCGTGCTCTACAAAATCTAGTAACACTTTCGGCAAAATGTCTTGCTCTACTATTGGCCCGACACCAATAGAAATCATATCGCCTTTTAAATTAGCCATTAATTCAAGCTCGCGTTCCAACTGAGCTAATTGTGAAGTCAGTGTTTGGCTACGGTGAGTTAATAGTTTTGCTGCCTCTGTCGGCACCATACCGCCAGTATCTCGATAAAATAAAGCCATCTTAAGCTTTTGTTCGAGTCGACTAATACGTTTACTTAATGTTGGCTGAGATATGTGAAGTAGCTCGGCGGCTTTGGTGATACTGCCTACTTGGCTAACAACTTGTACTAAATGAATATCACTAATATCGATCATGGATGGTTAAACTTATTTTTAGCAGGAGCTATTTTAGTTTTTTACTTACGAAAAGACCCTCAATAGAGTGACTTACTACTGAGGGCCTTTAAATTTTTCATACTGAGCTACATAAACTTAGTTATATACACTTAGCACTATTTGGCTTTACTTTTAGCTTTAGGTTTTGCCTTTGCTTTTGCTTTTGGTTTTTTACGACCATCATCGACAGTCCACTCACCATCAGTAAACCATGCAGCCCAACCTGTTGCTTTGCCCTTATCGTCTTCAGTCATAACGTACTGTTGTTTAGTCTTACGACTAAATCGAACTTTAGACTTATTACCATCTGGGTCTTGCGCTGGCGCGTCTGCCAAATAGTAAAACTTAGGACTAATTCTATCTCTAAATCGCTGTAACTCTTCAACAAATGGTGCTCTAGTCTCTCTCGATTTAGGGAAAGTAGATGCAGCCATGAAAAGACCAGCAGCTCCGTCACGTAATACAAAATAACCGTCGGACTTTTCACACGGCAATTCTGGAAGGTGAGTAGGATCTTCTTTTGGTGGCGCAGCTTCGCCATTTTTCAACAGCTTACGAGTGTTTTTACACTCAGAGTTAGTACAACCAAAGTATTTACCAAAACGACCAGATTTAAGCTCCATGTCTGATTGACACTTATCACATTCGATTAGAGGGCCATCATAGCCTTTAAGCTTAAACTCACCTTTTTCAACAACAAACCCTTCACAAACAGGATTATTACCACAAATATGAATCTTGCGTTTTTCATCAATTAAGTAACTGTCCATGGCCGTAGCACATACTGGACAACGTTTCATGTGACGCAATGCTTCTGCTTCTTGCTCTTCACTAGTGACATTTTCAGCTTCATCACCAGAAGTAAGATTCATGGTATTTGTACAGCGCTCTTTAGGCGGTAAAGCATAACCTGAACAGCCAAGAAATACGCCCGTGCTTGCTGTACGAATATTCATATTTCGTCCGCACTTTCCACACTCGATATCAGTTTCAATTGGTGTATTTTGGCGCATTCCGCCTTCGTCTGACTCTCTAGATGCTACTTCTAAGTTACCTTTAAACTCTTCATAAAAGCTGTCTAGTAATGCTTTCCACTCTAAGTCGCCATGAGCGACTTCATCTAAACGACCTTCCATTCGGGCTGTGAAGTCATAATTGAGGAGGTCAGTGAAATTTTCTACCAAGCGGTCAGTAACAATCTCACCCATCTTTTCTGCATAAAAGCGTCGACTCTCTAAACGAACATACCCTCGGTCTTGAATAGTACCTATAATGGATGCATACGTTGATGGTCGGCCTATACCACGTTTTTCAAGTTCTTTTACAAGACTAGCCTCGGAGAATCTGGCCACTGGCTTAGTGAAGTGTTGTTTTGGTAACAACTCATTTAGATTTAGGTTGTCGCCTACTTTAACATCTGGAAGTTCAATATTATCGTCGTTAACTTTTTTAATTGCTGGCTGAACTCTTGTCCAACCGTCAAATTTTAGAACTCGGCCTTTAGCTCTAAGTTCAAAATCACCTGCACTTACAGTGACATTTGTCACGTCATATTCTGCAGGAACCATTTGACAAGCGACAAACTGATTCCAAATCAGCTCATAAAGGCGCACAGCATCGCGCTCCATGCCATCTAGCTTATCTGCGGTTAATCCTACGTTCGAAGGTCGAATCGCTTCGTGGGCCTCTTGAGCGCCATCTTTACTGCCATACATCATTGGTGATGTTGGCAAGTATTTTTCACCAAACTCACTTTGAATGAACATACGACACGCGCCCACTGCTTCTGAACTTAGGTTCGTCGAATCTGTACGCATGTAAGTAATGTGACCGGCTTCATATAGACGCTGTGCCATCATCATCGTTTTTTTAACGCCAAAGCTTAGTCGAGTACTCGCTGCTTGTTGTAAAGTCGATGTGATAAACGGTGCAGACGGCTTGCTTTTCGAAGGTTTATCTTCTCGGTTACTAACAGTAAATGTCTGCGCTTTTATATCTTCTAAAACAGCATCCATCTGTGCTTTATTAACAGGCTTGAATGTTTTGCCCTGTTGCTTGGCAACTTCAAGCATGATGTTTTGACGGTCAGCTGTACTTGTGTCTGCATGCAAACGCCAAAACTCTTCAGGGATAAACGCTTTGATTTCTCTCTCACGTTCAACAACTAAGCGAACCGCAACAGACTGAACTCGCCCGGCTGATAGTCCTCGAGCAATTTTTTTCCATAGCAATGGCGATACCATAAAGCCAACAACACGATCTAGAAAACGTCTCGCTTGTTGTGCATTAACGCGGTCAATGTTTAGTTCACCTGGCTTTGAGAATGCTTGTTGGATCGCACTCTTGGTTATTTCGTTAAATACAACTCGTTTAAATTTATCGTCGCTACCACCAATAATTTCCCTCAGGTGCCATGCTATTGCTTCCCCTTCACGGTCCAAATCGGTTGCAAGATATATTTGATCTGCATCTTTCGCTAATTTTTTTAATTCGGTTACGACTTTTTCTTTGCCTGGCAATATCTGATACTTGGCTGCCCACCCTTTTTCAGGATTGATACCCATTCGGCCAACTAAAGCTTCTTTATCTTTTTTTGCTTTTAACGCCGCTTTTTCTTCAACAGATAACCCTTTAGTGGAAGTTCGTTCTGCTGCCTTTTTAGGCCCACCAGACGTAGGTAAATCACGAATATGACCAACGCTCGACTTAACAACAAAATCCTTACCCAAGTATTTATTGATTGTTTTTGCTTTTGCTGGTGACTCTACTATTACCAGAGATTTTCCCATAATTCCTCAATCGCTTATAAAACTTGTCCGCCGCTTAATTTTAAAGCCACGGTAGCGTTTTTAGTTTATTTGCGTAGTTATACTAACTTATAAGATATATATGCGATTCTATTCGACTTCAAGCACAAATCGCTATCAATTTCTGTCTTTAACTTAGATTTTTTCACTTAACTGCGTATAATATAAACGTTTTACAGCGTCTTATGCGCAATGTTTATAAGTGTTTCAGCGTTTTTTGAGGTTTATAAAATTTCGCTCAATAAATTTATAAAATTATTTTCCGCCACGCTGAAGCTCGATAAAGCGAAATAATCAGCTTTAATTATAAAAATAATAATTTTTTTTCTGAATAAAAATCTATTTGGAACTAAATATTAAGGAGTGTTGATTTAATGAAGTATTTTGAAGCAAATTTTGATGGTTTAGTTGGCCCTACACATAACTATGCCGGACTGTCAGTCGGCAATGTCGCCTCCTTATCAAATGCAAAAGATGTATCAAACCCAAAATCTGCAGCTAAGCAAGGCCTACAAAAGATGAAAGCTTTGCACGACATGGGACTCAAACAAGGCGTTTTAGCACCGCAAGAACGTCCAGACATGAATGCTTTACGTCGTCTTGGCTTTACGGGTTCTGATGCAAATATTCTTCAACAAGCAAAAAAACATGCTCCACAAATTTTACGAGCTGTGTATTCAGCATCAAGTATGTGGACTGCGAATGCAGCAACGGTATCACCTAGCTCTGACACAGCTGATAAAAAAGTACACTTCACGCCAGCAAACTTAACAAACAAATTTCATCGTTCACTTGAGCCGGAAACAAGTGGCCGAATTTTACAAGCAATGTTTGCGAACGAATCTCACTTCGCACACCATCGTCATCTGCCTGATAATGATCACTTTGGTGATGAAGGTGCCGCAAACCACACTCGTTTTTGTGATAGTTACGGTGAAGGTGGTATAGAGATGTTTGTTTACGGTCGTTACGCTTTTGATCACAACAAGCCAGCACCGGTTAAATACCCAGCTCGTCATACGTTTGAGGCTTGTACTGCTGTTTCTCGTTTGCATCAACTAGATGACTCAGGTGTTGTTTATGTGCAACAGAATCCAGATGTTATTGATCAAGGCGTGTTTCACAACGATGTTATTGCGGTAGGTAATCAAAACGTATTGTTCTATCACGAACAAGCTTTTTTAGATACCGAGCAAAAGTTAGCTGAATTGAATGCTAAGTACTCTGCAAAAAACAAAAAAGATATGCATTTTGTAAAAGTTGGCTCTGATCAAGTTACTGTTGACGAGGCCGTTAAAACTTATTTGTTTAATACTCAGTTAGTCGATATTGGTAATAACGAAATGGCTATTATTGCGCCGATGGAATGTAAAGAAAGCTCTGCGGTTTCTGCTTATCTTGAACAGCTAGTTAGTCAAAACACGCCTATTAAAAAAGTACATTTTTTTGACGTTAAGCAAAGTATGAGAAATGGCGGTGGTCCTGCTTGTCTAAGACTTCGAGTAGCGCTTAGTGAGCAAGAGTTAGCAGCAACAAACCAACATGTCTTAATGTCAGATCAGTTATTCACTACATTAAATACGTGGGTGGATAAGCACTACCGTGATGAGTTGTCAGAAAACGACTTAATCGATCCAAGCTTAGTTATGGAATCTAGAACAGCGTTAGATGAGCTAACACAGATCTTAAACTTAGGTTCGGTTTACGACTTCCAACGATAACCGGTTAAAACTGCGTTGCGAATAGCTAATATCTAGCTAATAAAAAAGGAGGCTATTGCCTCCTTTTTTGTAATTAATCTCATACTTTAAGATTTAGTTTGTCGTGTTGCAGTTCGTATCAGTACCGTAGTTATGTCTGATTGGTGGGAACTTTTCATCAGAGACATCATCTTGCAGTATTGGTAATGTAAAACGCAGTGTACGAGTGTGTTCAGTACCAGCCATTTTAGCCTCAACTGCAAATTCAATATCAACCCAAGCGGCATAAGATTGGGCATAGATTAATGAAATCATCGTTGCACCATTCTCGTCTGTAACAAAGTCACCTAACGTTCTGACTATATTACCTGGGTCTAACACTCCATTGCCATTGGTATCTTCGTTAAAGCCCTCTCCATCAACTTGAACATCTAACACACCATCACGGTCAATATCTTCACTTGGGCAAGTGACAGAGCGTAACGATACCCATTTAATAAACGAGTCGTCCTCTGGGTCAATTTCTTGAACCCAAAAACCTTTTGCATAATGTGTAGAAATGGCTGAAATACTTAACTCTACGCCTGAGATAGGATTTCCATTTACGTCGGTAACATAAACCGGAACGTCATATTGGTACTCTTGATCGGTTGGTTCACCGACAGCATTTCCTAAACCAGCGGTAATAAATAGTTCTCTCTCTGCCACTGTCACTTTAACGCTGTCTGAGACACACTCTTTAGCATTAACGGTACAAGCATATGTATCATCAAGGCTATCATTATTACCATTAGTATTTCTTGTATTAGAACAGTTACTTGCAGCGCCAGTCGTATCTGTACAAGCTGCTATTGCTACGCCATCGCGAGATGACACAGTACTAGAACTATATACGGTCGTTGCTAATCCATTACTGTCAGTTACATTAGTGGCAGGGAAAATAGCGCCACCACTTACGTCATATAATTGGAAATTAACCGGCCTGTTTTTAACTAAGTTACCGTCTATATCTCGGACAACCGCGCTAATTGTTGATTGCTGACCGTTCGGACCAATTGAAAATGGAGAAGCTTGTAGCGTAATTTGATGTGCAGTTTCTGCTACAAACTCAAACTCATAGGTTGCTGAAAGCCCCGGCGCTTTAGCCGTTAATATTGCTGGTCCAGCATTAGATGATACTAACATTACCTCTACATTACCGTCCGCATCGGTCGATACTACATTAGTAATAGGCGTCGCCGTTGAAGTATCTGCTCCTTTAGCAAATATTTGGCCTCGCGTTGTGGAGAACAAAACATCTCCGACAAATGGACTACCATCTTTTTCCCAAACTAGTTTAAATACTCCACCTTGAATCATTGGCACTTCAGCTGTGGTGACTATACTATCGTTTACTTTTAGCTCTTCAATAACGAAAGTATCAGGAGATACTGATATATTAAAGTCACTACTTTCACCTAACGCTGATGCAACAATAGTGTCTGTTCCGCTGGTTGTTGCATTAAACTTAAACTGTGCACTACCGGTGGCATCCGTTTCAACATACGATAAGCCGTTTGAACTATCTATTGGTAATACCGAACCACTCATATCCGTTAGCTCATTACCACTCTCACTTTCCAGATAAACTCTTGTTTGAGCAATACCAACACCATCAGAGTTAAGTAATACAGCACTGAAAACTGCAGCATTTCCAGTAACAATTGAGTCATTGCCGTTAATTTTAATTGTTGTACCAGTAACTGAAATACTTACTGTATCTGATTTGTCACCCACAATAGCTGTTACTTCGATAGCTCGTGTTTGCGGTGCGTTTAGCGTATCTAATACTGCAATTGCTTTACCATCGGCACCTGTAGTCGCTTGATTGACACGTATACCACCAGAAGTTGTAACGAATGAAACCGTCACACCTTCCATTAAATTGTTGTTTTCGTCTTTTACTAGGCCAATTAGATTAACCAATTGCGCACCCGACGAAGCCATTTGGAATGCGTCAGAAAGTAACTCAACAGTACCAATATCTTTTGCAACCTCTTGGTCACCGTCACCTGCCGCGTTAAACACAACATATGCAACAACTTCATCGTTGTAGATAACATTTAATTTACCGGCGCCACTCACGTCTGTTGCTTCTAGAGTTAAAGATGCGTACCCGTCGGCATTTGTCGCAACGCCTCCATTATCAACACTTAAATTTAACAACTCAGTAGAACGCTCATCAAGTTCGACATAAACGATTTCACGAGGAATGGGTTGTAAATTTTCGTCGTTTAGTTGAATAACAATGCGTCCCGGCTGTGCTGATGAAATCGTTGTAATAGTAGACCCAGTTAAATTCGGATATTCAGCGACTGTAGTAGAACTAGGGACTAGATATGCGGTGTGGTTAGAAGTACTCGTCGTGTCACCGAGTGAAGTGTAATTAGTAATTATTTCATCTAACGAGCCTGTGCTAGTAGAGACAGTTACCGTGCCTGTTCCCGCTGCAACGCCACCGGTTAACTGAGTAGTTGCTTGGCCGTTAGAATTTGTTGTTGCCTGAGTGACACTTAATGAAGCTAATGACGCATCACTATTGGCGAAGTTGATAATTGCTCCCTCAACACTCTCATCGTTGAGCGTTAGGGTTGCTGTAATTGTTATTACATCGCCAAAATCAAACGAGCTACTTGAAGTGCCATCCGTGTTTGTATACACAACTGCTAATTTGTAGACATCATTCCCTGAATTTGTTCCTGTTCCGCCAGTGGATGAACCATCTGACAAAGTGCCATCACCACCACAAGCGACAATGAACAATGAAAATAAACCAACTATAAAGCTTTTAAATGAGCCTTTAAATAGCGCTGGTAACATGTAACCTCTCCCTATTATTTTATGCAACTACAGCATTCTCTTTTGCTAAGTTAATAAATATCAATTTATTACACAAACGTTTTCTACTTTTTTTTAGTTTTTATTACCTCAAACGCTGTCCAAGGTGAAATTAATTAAATTTTGTGGTTATATTGTCGCAAAATTGAAACTTAAAAATAAGAATAAGACGAATGACAACTCAACAGGATAATAAAAAAATGGGGTTAACCGCGCGAATACTAATCGGTATGTTTGCCGGCATCGCGGTTGGTATTTTTTTTCAAGTACTGTTTGGCAGCGAAGGAGACTTTAAAATCCCGCTCGGTTTTGCTGAACTCTCTATTAAAGATTTTTTTGTAGAAGGCGTATTTAAAGTCGGTGGCGCAATATTTGTCGCTAGTTTAAAAATGATCGTCGTCCCATTAGTGTTTGTTTCACTAGTGGTTGGCACGTGCAGTTTAAACGATACATCTAAACTTGCCCGCTTAGGTGGTAAATCAATCGCACTATATTTATTTACTACGGCCATTGCCATTACCTTAGCTATTGTTGCTGCATTAGTAATTGCACCTGGTGAGGGAGTTAATATGGCGACCGACGCAAACTATGCTGCAAAAGAAGCACCTGGGTTTGCGCAAGTGCTAATTAACATGTTCCCTACCAATCCAATTGCATCGATGGCAAATGGCAACATGCTTCAAGTTATTGTTTTTGCACTACTGTTTGGTGTTTCAATGGCCCTTGCCGGTAAACCAGGTGAGCGTTTAGCTGCTATATTTGTTGATATTAATGCAGTCATTATGCGCCTAGTAGTAATCCTAATGAATCTAGCGCCATACGGCGTATTTTGTTTACTCGCAAAACTTATGACAACAATGGATTTTGCCATTATCGCTAATTTGGGTAAGTACTTCCTTCTTGTTATCGCTGTTTTACTTATTCATGGCTTAGTGGTTTATGGCGTGCTATTAAAGTCGCTTACCGGACTCAACCCTGTAATGTTTTATAGAAAAATGCGAGATGCCGCTCTTTTTGCATTTAGTACGTCAAGTTCAGGTGCAACGTTACCCGTAACGATGGAAACCGCGACAAAAAAACTGGGTGTCAAAAATTCTATCGCTTCATTCACTTTGCCTATGGGCGCTACTTTAAACATGGATGGCACTGCGATAATGCAGGGCGTTGCGACTGTTTTCATTGCACAGATTTTCGCCGTTGATCTAACTATTGGCGATTATTTAATGGTGGTACTAACTGCGACACTTGCTTCAATAGGTACAGCAGCTGTTCCTGGTGTTGGCTTGGTAATGTTGGCAATGGTATTACAACAAGTTGGTCTGCCGGTTGAAGGTATTGCATTAATTTTAGGTGTTGACCGCCTATTAGATATGACACGAACAGCGGTGAATGTGACTGGCGATTGTATGGTAAGCTGTGTTGTAGCCACCTCAGAAAATGAATTTGATTACGATAAGTTCAACGATCCTAATGCTGGCATTGCTAGTGAAGAAGTTGATTTTCATCATATAAATAGCTCTAGCACTGAGAAAAGTTAAGTCTTTACTACCTTCCATAAAAAAGCCCTTATACGTCTATAAACGTCTAAGGGCTTTTTTGTCGGCCTATACAAAGGCGTCAATTAATAAATTTATATTACGTAAAGGCTACAGCCTTTCATACGCTTTCTGTCCAAATCCAACTAACGAACCATCTTTAAATATTAATGGCGTACATTCATCTTTTGTCGTCTCTCCATCAGAGTGCTTATGACGAGTTCTATAGAATATAACTTGAACCGACTTGCCTTCTGACTCAAAAGCTTCGTTAAACTTAGGCGTTCCCATTATGCCTCGCACCTTTTCGTATTTATCGCCAATTTGTAAACTTGCTATTTTGTCATTATTAACACGTTGCTCTTCTTTCCAGTGAGAGTCAGAATTAGACTTTGAACTTATCCAATCGGCGTCGTGACCATCGTCTGATGCAACAATGATACAACCAGTCATTGAGAGAGCTAATGGCAAAGCGATTAGAAGTTTATAAGCCGAATTTTTCATAATTATTATTCCTTTCTTTTGATTCAAGTTGTTATAATTTACACTCTTAATACAAATTTAATTCCAAGTTTTAAGTCTTTGTAATATAAGGGTTTTGTAAAAACCCCAATAATTGATTTGTAAATTTGACCACTAAATTAGTCTATGAGACCAATTAATGAATACAAATGAGATTGTCGATATCTGTAAACAACTCGTTGCCGAAGGAAAACAACCCTCTGTAGCGTTAGTGAAACCGAGAATGCGCGGACCTAAACAGTTACCTAACATTATTGCTGGGATAAAGCTGTATAACTCAGATCCTAATATGAAAGTTCAAGCTAAAGATACTGAGGAAACGCCAGTTAATTCGCGCTCGGTAGAGGAAAGAATATCAATCTTAGAGAGGCAAGTTCAGTTACTTACTGATGAATTAAAAAAGCTCACTAAATAGTGAGCTAAACTCTGAATATCTTATTTATTAAAATAAGAGTTTAAGACGCAAGTGTAATCTTTTTTCTTATTTTATAACGCTACATTCACTCAAAAAGCTCACTAAATCTGCCGCTAACACCTCATGAGGCTCTTTTCCTACATACTCTAGACAGACTTCGCCAGTGTCATTATTAACAACTAAGTTCAGGTCTTCTTGGTCTGTTAAACCAAAAAACAAAGTTGGCGTTTGTTTTAATTTTTGTTTCATTAACAGGTGCCCCACCAAGTTTTGTTGGAGCCTTTCAAAGTCATCTAACGACCAAGCCTGTAACATCTGAAACTCGCCTTTAACATGACCCATGTTTAAGTTGTCTGAAAAATACGTGGTAAAAAGCGAACTATACTGGGGGTCTATAGTAATATTAAAAGCCTCACCTACATTATCGAAGCTTAATTCACTCTCTATGTGTTGAGATTGCAAAACCGGTTTCCATATCAAACGTTCATTTTGTTCTTGAACGCACGGTGACGGCCAATCTGGATCCTGTTCAACCGTTAAATAACCATTCTTTTCACTTAAGTTGGTCCACTCTGTCACTAAATTAACTAATACTTGTTTTAAATCGGGGTTTTTAGACATTAAACCTTCACTTTTAATGGTTGGCATTTACAATATAGAGCATGTAAATATATAGATTTTTGATCATGACAGCAAAATATAATGATAGCGAAGTATTAGGAAAATTGTCATTAGGGAAAGTGACTGAATATGCAAGCACATACGATGCAACTTTATTGCAGGGTGTGCCACGTAGCTTAAACAGAAATGACTTAGAACTTGGTGAGGAACTACCATTTAAAGGCGTTGACTTATGGACAGGTTACGAAGTCAGTTGGCTGAATAATAAAGGTAAGCCCGTTGTCGCTATCGCAGAGTTTTATGTTCCCATTAACAGTGAAAACTTAATTGAAAGTAAATCTTTTAAGCTTTATTTAAATAGCTTCAATCAAACTCGTTTTAACGACTGGGCTTCGGTCACTGAAACAATGCAGTCTGACCTTTCAAAGTGCGCTGGTAAACCTGTTGAAGTAAATTTATTTGATATAAAAGAAGTGGAGCATTTTCAGATACATGCGCTTCCAGGTGAAAACATTGATGACCTTGATATAGAAGTGGAAAGTTATGAGTTTGATACATCACTTTTAAAATGTAGCTCAGATGAGATTGTTGTTTCAGAAACCTTAAATAGTCATTTGCTAAAGTCAAATTGCTTAATTACAAATCAACCTGATTGGGCAAGTCTTGTTATTGAGTATACTGGACGCAAGATTGATCACGAGTCCATGCTTCGGTATTTAATATCGTTTAGAATGCACAACGAGTTTCATGAACAGTGTGTAGAGCGAATTTTTACTGACATTATGGCACTTTGTTCACCGCAAGAGTTGAGCGTTTATGCTCGCTATACTCGCCGTGGTGGCCTAGACATCAATCCGTTCCGCTCAAGCAAATACGATAAGATACCTTTTGTAACTCGAATAAACCGACAATAAGTAGATTAATAATGAATTTTCCTAACGATGAAACTGGCCAGATATTAAAAGAGATGGCTGATGCAGGTTTTGATTTTACTCCAGAGTATGTAGTTGATTTTTTTGCCCTCTTCCACAAAGAAGAAGATGCGGACAAAGTAGCCAAGATCTTTTTACGTAGGATGGATGAACAAGAACCAATCGTAAAAGTTGAAAGCCGCAATTACGATCATGGTGGAGAAGCTAGTGATGCAATCGAGTTACAAGTGTCAAAAGTTTTACTTGTTAATCACGAGACGATTAGCGAATTTGAAAAAGACTACAAACGTATTGCCGAAAAACATAGTGGTTACTCCGATGGCTGGGGAGTTTATATGGGTGATGAAGACTACGATGATGAAGAGGATAGCTACGTAGAATAAATAGCTACGTAGAATAGATAGCCACATAGAATAAACAGCTACGTTAAAGCCTTAAGAATTAATCGCAACTGCTCACCAGACATAAAAAAACCGCTATCGAAGCGGTTTTTTTTATTTAGAACTAACAAGTGTATTTTACAAATTTAGAATAGTAAATTCACTGCAAAGAACTTCATTGCTACTGTATTAATAAAAATCACAGCTAGTACAAGTGGAATGATGGTGGATAACGCAAAATCGCTATACTTCAATAGGAACTGATGTTTCCCCGGCTCGGCGCCTTCCATTAACTCGTTATTAAAATTAGCTTTTTTCCAGCGATGCGACACAAACAGACATATTAACAAACCGTTTAACGGCAATATAGTGTCGTAAAACACATCGTATATCACATCAAATAGCGACTTATCAGCACCAGCATAACTTACAAACTTAGTGAAAAACTCTGACATACCAAAAGACATAGAAGCAAACACGCTTAACAATACAACCATAACCGCTAGAGTCGATAGAGACTTTTTACGAGAATAGTTTTTCTCTCCCATAATCGCAGAGTTTGGTACTTCAATAATAGATACTAGTGACGTTATAGCTGCGAAGAATACAAGCAAGAAAAACAGTGACGCTATAGCGCTCGCGCCAAAGTAGCCGATATCGGTTTGTAAAGATAAGAAGATTTTAGGAAGTAGAACAAAAATCAAAGAAATAGACGACTCTGATAACTCAGAAGGGTCAACCTGAGGGTCAAAGCTAAATATCGCTGGCATTATTAATAAACCAGCAACAAACGCAACACCAGTGTCAGTTAGAGCAACCAACTTTGATGAGTCAGCAATATCCTGTTTTTTACTCATGTAAGAACCATAAGTAACCAAAATACCCATACCTAGTGATAACGAAAAGAAGGCTTGAGACAAAGCACCGCTAACAACACTTGCGGTTATTTTACTAAAGTCAGGTAATACGTAAAAGGACACTCCAGCTAGCGCATTGTCTAACGTTAAGACATAAATAACGAGTAGTATAAGTAATAAGAATAACGACGGCATCAATACTTTTGCAGCCTTTTCAATTCCCTCTTTTACACCGCTCATTAAAATAAAGCCTGTTATTGCCGCTACAACCGCCATGTAAATAAATAATTGTGAGCCAGTAACAAAGCTCTCAAATGTTGCAGGGTTTGCTAATAACTCTAAGTCACCAGTAACTGCACCAAATAAGTAACCAAATATCCATACGGTAATTACCAGATAAAACACGCCAATCATAAACGGAGTAATAACCCCTAACCAGCCTGCGATTTTCCACTTGCTGTCATTGTCAGACAATTTTGAATAGGCCCCTAGAGGATCTTTATTCGTGTGTCGACCAACGGCCATTTCAGCCATCATGACTGGCAAACATATAATGATGACAAATAACGCATAAATAAATAAAAATGCACCCCCGCCATTTTTTGCTGCCGCAACAGGGAAGCCAACCAGGTTACCAATACCAACAGCAGATCCAGCTGCTGCTAATATAAATCCGAGCTTTGACGAAAAATGCTCTCTATCCGCACTCATACAAACTACCTTTATTATAATTATTTTTAATTGTTTATACCTCATGCTATCAAGTAATTAACATACTGTCTTCCCATTCAACTTGATTTTTCCGTCAATTAAAGCAAGATCCGCCAAATTATTTTACTAAACTTATAATTAGGGACACTAAAATGTATTACATGATCTATTCTGAAGATGTACAGGATTCTCTTTCCACGCGGTTAGCTACAAGAGAAAAGCACTTAGCACGATTAGTTAAACTTAAAGAACAAGGTCGTTTATTGGTTGCCGGCCCACTACCAGCAATTGACAGTGAAAACCCGGGCGAGGCTGGTTTTACAGGCTCACTAGTAATTGCAGAGTTCGATTCACTAAAGGACGCTGAAAAATGGGCTAGTTTAGATCCGTATATTGAAGCTGGTGTTTATGCAAAATCAACGGTAAAACCATACAAAAAAGTTTTACCTTAATTAAAAGATATAAAGGTATTAGATTGTTCATTCGACTTGTTCAGGTATTAATCTTGTTGCCCTTGGCGTTTTCTTTTTCAGCGAACGCCAATTTTTTCTATAACTCTAAAGAAATTGATAATTGTAAAAAAAAGCATAAAAGCCCTATGGACTATAGCTTGTGCCTCGACGCAGCATATGTGCAAGTAGAAAGAGAGCTTATGACTTGGGAAACAAACGTCGAGATAATTCTAAGAGATTTAAATAAAGCAGAAACTGGCAATGATCCAGTCGCCTTATATAAATCATCAGTTAGACTTTTTGAGAAATATAAAAAAGCGACGTGTAAATGGCAATACATTTCTATGTTACCTGATGTTACGGCTTCAATTTCACTGGCAAAAGAGTGTGAAATTTACATGACTAAAGATCGTATAGAAAAATTAAAGGAATTAAGCGAACTTAATTTTTAGCGTCATTATCTTTATCCATTAATAAATCAGCTTCCGACCTTAACTTCGCTTTAGTGCGAATATTGGCAAATGGGTCCGCAGCCTCTTGTGCTTTATTTGTTTTTTTACTCGCTGCAGGCGGTGTTTGTTTTTGAAATTTTCTTAAAAAGCTTAGATTTTCGTGCCCAATTTCAGCCTTTTTTGAAAAACGCGAAAACAAATAAAAATACGAAGCCGTAACTGTTATGTAGGCAATCCATTTCAAAATAAACGAAGTAGCAATAAAATCCTGTCCGTCATTTGACGTTGCTACATAGTCTAAATAATCTTTATGAATCAAAGAAACCAACAGTAGTGCAAGCAAGTAGCCTAATGTTGTTAATAATTGCGCTTTGTATTTTTTCCAAATTGTAATTAAAAAAGTCCATCGGACTACATGTTGAAACATAAACTAGCTCCAAAGCGATAACCCAAGTAGAGATGCCAGCACAAGAAGCCCTTTCTCTTTAGCACTGCCATAGATTTTGTCTTCTTCTTCTTTCACTAGAATCTCTAATTGAGCTTCATTAAAATCACTTGGTGTTTTCCCAGCCAGCATAATGCGAGTTTCAGCTTTTTTTATTGCCTTTTCTCGCACTTTTTCAGCTACTTTTTTCTTAAGGTTCAGTGATTCTTTTACGTTCATTGTTTACTCTAAGCCAAACTCATTTAGTAATACCGCTTTTAAGGAAGCTGGCACACCTTTAATAGTAAGCTCATCTCGTTGAGGGTTATAATTTACTCTATCACCTAATAGGATTCGATCAAAGGATACTGATACCCCCTGCCCACTTCCAGACAGTTTAACCAATTTTCTAACGGTACTTTTATCTAAAGTTACATTATCGTCAAATGAGTAATCTTGCTGGCTAATAAAGTCTTTAAATTCATTATCTGCTGACATTGATAACGTATCATTTAACTCAGCTAGTCGAGCATCTTCTCCACTCGCAATGCGTTCGTTACAATATTCAAAGACTTTTTCTCGAGTTTCAGCTTTTTCATTTGGGTCCATCGTTTCCGATGACATGAAGTCATCAATAGCCGATAAAAGCTCTTTACTTTGCGACTTAGCGTTAATCGTCTCTGTACACCCTAATAGGTCCATAAAAAAGTCATTAACTTGTCTACCGGCACGACCTTTAATAAACGATATCGTTTTTAAATCATCCGCACTGTGCAACAAACTACTCACGTCAATTCGGGCGGCTAATTGAATCTTATTAATGTCTAAATGACGTTCACGTTTAATACCAAATTCATTGTCTACCGAGAAATGATCAGTCAAATTAACAACACCAACCATCACGTAGCGAGTCGCAACATACTCATAATCGATTAATAACAAATAGCCAGTTTCTTCAAACTCATATTTCTCTAACTCGGCTTGAAAAATTTTAAGCACTTCTTTTGACAGGTGGTCAAAAGGCAGTTCTTTGCCCAGATAGCTTTGCAAGCGATGAGAGAATGCGGTATTTTTTTCTTCTGAAAACGCCGCGTAACTTTTACTTGGTTTTGCGTTGTAAATGTTGTGAAGTTGCTCTACAAAAGTGAAAGCCTTGGTTAAGCTTTCGTCGGCCATTACTGCCCATTTAGTTGAAAACTCTGTTTCAGCCTGCTTTTCGTAAAATGCGATAGAAAATTGATTTACTGCTAATGACATGTGTTTTCCTAGTCACCTAATGTGTTAAGATTCGCACTTCGAACCATTAATAAAGATATCGTTATGCCAATCATATCAAAATACTCAAACGATGAGATTAATAATTTAGTTGAAGAATTATTACAAGTTGTACAAAAAAACAAAGTTTCTGTAGATTTAGCTCTAATTGCGCTCGGTAATACTGTTAGTAATGTAATTGACGACAACGTCAAACCTGATGTAAAACAACAAATAGCTAAAAGTTTTGCTGATGCTTTGTTAAATTCATTAAGTGCACCAAAGCATTAATGTAACAAGCAAGGGACTGATTTAAAATCAATGGTAATAAAACTTAAAGATCAATGGGAAACCGAACAACCATTTAACCTTCTATCTTGGGGTCACTGGTTTACATTTGCTAATCTATTTTTAGCTTTGGTATTTTCATTTTTCTACATTGTTGAACATAGCCTACCAGTCACTCTTTCTGGTTGGCTTTATTTTGTCACCACTTGGCTAGGGCATTTTGCGTTCCTGTCGTTAAGTTGTTTCATTATTACCATATTTCCCGTTATTATTTTGTTTCCATACAAACGTCATATTCGCGGAGTTTCTGCCGTTATGGCGTCTTTTTTCCAACTCTATTTGTTCCTAGATGTGCTTGCCTACAGAGGTTTAGGTTACCACTTAACTTCTAGCTCATTTAATCAAATTAGTGAAGTAGAAGATGTATATGTGGGCATTATGGGCGATAGTTACTTTGTTATGGTATTAGCAGTATATGTGTTGATACTTGGCTATCAATTTTTTGCAAGCAACTACACTTGGAAGAAAATTCACGTATTACAGAACTTTTCAAAAAGATATGTAATTGCTGGAACTTTAATCGCTAGTTTCTTCTTTAGCCATCTTATGCACATATGGGCAGATGCTACTCTTAATACAGATATTGCAAAGCAAGGTTCAATGTTTCCAGCGCACTATCCATTAACAGCCAAAACACTATTAGCCCGATACGATCTGCTAGATTTAGAGAAATATAACGACTCAAAATCAAATAGAGCATTGGTAAACAATAGTATCTACAAAGTATCTGATACTAAACCAGTGCAATGTGATGTGACTGCTAGTCCTAATTTGCAGGTGTTTTTGTTACCTCAAAACAATAAATTGCAAGTTGAGAAGTGGTTATCAACAAATAACATTAACTACCAAGCAACAAATCAACTTTCTATTCCTAAAGACTTAAACATCTTGTTGTTCAATTTTACAACAGGATTACCTGGGTTATATGAGTCTGCGGAAATGGACTTAAAAGTGAATAGTCACATTGATTCAAGTAAAATATCTGTTGAACTATCGAGTGCAAATTTTGACGAAACATCTGGTTACCGAGACTTAGCCGCTAAAAAGATATATGTCTTTTACGATACTAGTAAAAAAGATATCTTTTACCGAACTAATGCATTATTGGTAGGTTTTGATAGAGCTCCCGATATGGCGTTTAGCCCGCAAAATCTAGTGGCAAGTTACCTTAACGATGTCCTGCTTTGTCCAGACTATGTTGCTAACAACCTAGTTGACGTGCCACTTAGCGAAATTAACTTAAATAATATCACCACTAACTTTTCTGAAGAGCATTTTTACTTTGTTTACAAAGACAATGCGATACTGTTCAAAAAAGGTCAGTTAATAAAAAATACAGCCTACTCCACAGATAAAAAAGTGAACGACTCCGTTGATATATATGTATTGCAACGCGCCGCTGATAATCTTACAAAACGACGCGTCAAAACAGAATTAAATTAATAGATAAAAATGGTTAGAAAACAGTCGTTATCTTTTTCGTAATTAACTAATTTAGCAATAGCCGTTTCTGTTAGGGTCGTATCCTTTGTTAACATAATACCACCGGTTTTATTTTTGACATCGTCCGACACTATCATCCCAGGCTCTAGTTTATTTGTCGCGACACAATAGTCGGCGTCTAACTCCTCAATATCAGGAATTCGAGTTAGCAAATCTAAATACTGATCCACTATTTTATAATCATACAGTTTGCCGCGTTGTTCCTTCAGTTGAAACGCAGCTCTATCTGGAGACAGTTTATTACCGTCTTTATGACCAAGCAGTAGGTAATCATAATCACTCACCACTTTTAAAATTCTAGACCCTAAGGGTATTTCATCTTTCTTTAAATTATCTGGGTAACCGGAGCCATCATAGTTTTCGTACTGATGTTTTATATTTTCAGCAACTTCTTTAAAGTTTGGCAACTTACTGAGTATTTTAGCTCCGTCTACAGCATGCTTTTTAAATGCAAGATTTTCTTCAGTCGTACGTTCAAACTCCACTGTTTTAAGTAACTTATCGGTAATTGCGACCTTACCAACTTCATGCAGGAGTCCAGTCAAATAGATATTAATTGATTCCGCCCTACTCAAACCAAGTTCTTCAGCCAATACTTTTCCGTGCGCAGCTACGCGCTTACTGTGACCATTTTCGTGACCTGCTCGGTCTTCAATTATTAAGCTGACCATATCGAGAATTTGGCGAAAGAAGCGTCTTTGTTTCATAGTCGAGCGTTTAAGCATCGCCGCTTTATGGTTTAGTTCTTTCGTACGAGCTGCGACTTTTTCTTCTAACTTTGCATTAGCCTCTTTCAACTCTGTATTGACCGCTACTAATTTCCCTGACAGTTCCGTATTTTGAGCTTTGAGCGTGTAGCGGCCTATCGCATTTTTTAAAAGTGCTTTTAAATTGTCGTTGTTCCAAGGCTTGCAAACGTAATTAAAAATATCGCCTTCGTTAATAGCTTTTACTGTACTGTCAATGTCTGCATAGCCGCTTAATAAAATTCTAATTGAATCTGGAGATATCTCTTTTGCCTTGGATAAAAAAGTTGCCCCATCCATATTGGGCATCTTCATATCGGAGATGACGATGGCATATTCATTTTCTTCTAGCGCTTCAAGTGCCAACTCGCCATTTACGAATGTATCTACAACATAATCTTTGCGAAATAGTCGCTTTAGCGAGTTTAATATTTCAACTTCATCATCTAGTAATAATATTTTGTACTTTTCTGACATAAAACGCCTATATTTAATCAATAAAGTCTGTAAAAACGTACTATTCTTAAACTATAGCTCACTTTTCAAGGAACTACAGATAGTTAAATATGGCTGACGAAATACAAAATCGCATTGATGCACTCGAAAAAGCACTAGAACGAGAGAAAGCGGCCAGAAAAATGGCCGAAACCCTTTTGGAACAAAGATCTAGGGAAATATTCGAGTCAAATCAAAGCCTTAAAAACCAAGCAAGTGAAGCGAAGTTGCAGCAGTTACAACTGTCTTTCTTTACCGGGTTGTCGGCTGATATATGGAACGCAGATTCTGTAAATGCGACGGTTCAAGTATATCTTCGTCGGGCCAGTGAGTTCTTGGATAATGCTCAATGTATATTTTTCCAACTTCGTCAAAAGTCTCCAAATAATCAATGGACATTAGCCTCAGTAATGGAACTTGAACAGCCATCTAAAAATAAGAGTGGTGCTAAAAGCGACAAGCGAACCGAAATAAACGAACAATCTTCAGAGATCAGAGATTTGGTAAAAGTTTTTAACTTTGGAACCATATTAGATTCGGTGGAAGGCTCTGGTGGTGAAAGTACATTATTGCCTATGAATGCTTTAATTGATAACGAAAGTAGCTTTGAGTACGCTTATTTGGTCCCTTTGTTTCACATTAAAAATAATCGAGGCTTCGCTTGTTTTGTTTATTCAGATTCGACTCAAATAGACATCCTGAAACTGCAATCAGTAGAGTCTTCTCGTTCTATGCTAGCGGTTGCAGTACAACGACAAATGGCAACCGTTAATCTTGGTAACCGATTTAAAGAATTAGAAAAAACCTATAAAAAACTCGATGATACACAACGCCAACTTATTCAATCTGAACGCATGGCATCTATAGGACAACTAGCCGCTGGTGTTGCACATGAGATTAACAACCCTATTGGTTTTGTGATCAGCAATTATGAAACTTTAGCGGAATATATTGCGGTATTAAATACACTGTTAGATCTCATTGTTGAGGCGAAAACCGACTCCAGTGCATTAAATAAGGTGGAGGCTTTATGGAAAGAAGAAGATGTAGATTTTATTCGCACTGATGTTAATGACCTAATTGTAGCGTCCAAAGGTGGTTTAAAACGTGTTCAAGACATTGTTGCCGGACTGAAATCATTTTCACATAGTGATAGTAAGAGTTATGAAACAATTAGCTTAAATGACTGCATAGAAGACTCTATTCAGTTAGTTTGGAATGAACTTAAATATAATTGTGAAGTTGAGAAACACCTTGACGTAGTGAGCAATATAAAAGGCAATTTTGGTCAAATTGAACAAGTTATAGTAAATATGTTAATTAACGCGAAACATGCAATGGAAGACGGTGGCACTATCACGGTTTCTACCGAACAAGAACAAGACCAAGTCATAGTGAAAATTTCCGATACTGGAACCGGTATTAGCCCAGAGAATCTTGAAAAACTCTTTACTCCCTTCTTCACCACTAAAGCTGTTGGGGTAGGAACTGGCCTTGGACTATCCATTTCTTATGGGATACTCCAAGACCACGGCGCAAACATTTCAGTTGATAGCCAACTAGGTCAGGGCACTACTTTTACGATGAGCTTTCCAGCATATTACGAATAACATAAGATAAAATTCCACCATTTGAAAAGTAATCAAACTCATTAGCTGTGTCTATTCTAACGTCAAACTGAATCGTTTTTTTACTACCCTCACTCTCGACTGTCACATCCACTTGTTTTTGACCAGCATCAACAGATGGCACCGAAAACAACTCTTTGCCAGTTAAACCATGAGATTCTGCACTTTCTCCCGATTTAAACTGAAGTGGTAAAATCCCCATTCCAATTAAATTAGAACGGTGAATACGTTCATAACTTTCTGCCATTACGACTTTAATCCCGAGCAAAGCAGGCCCTTTAGCCGCCCAATCTCGACTTGAGCCAGTGCCATATTCTTTACCAGCAATTACCAAAGTATCAACGCCCTCTTGTTTATACTTCATTGCAGCATCGAATATAGACATTTGCTCGTCTGAAGGGTAATGCGTCGTAGCACTACCCTTAGTTCCTGGCGCTAACTGATTTTGTAATCGCACATTTGCAAATGTGCCTCGCATCATTACCTCATGATTACCACGACGAGACCCATATGAATTGAAATCGCTCTTCTCAACTCCTTGCTCCTGCAAGTATTTCGCGGCAGGACTATCAATCGCAATTGATCCTGCAGGTGAGATATGATCGGTAGTAATGCTATCTTCAACTTTCACCAAGCAGCGAGCTTCGACTATTGGTTTAATATCACTTGATGTTGCACCCATCCCCTCAAAAAACGGAGGTTGCTTTATATAAGTTGATTCTGGCCAGCTATAGATAGTTTCATCACCAGAAGATAAAGAGTTCCACGTCTCATCACCATTAAATACATCAGCATATTTTTCAGTAAAAATGGATCGAGAAATAGATGCTGCAACGACCTCTTTAATTTCTTGATCTGACGGCCATAAGTCTTTCAGGTAAACATCATTTCCTTGGCTATCTTTACAAAGTGGCGAATTTGCCACGTCTATATTCATATTGCCGGCTATTGCATATGCGACAACTAACGGTGGAGAAGCTAAGTAATTAGCAGCGATATCAGCATGAATACGACCTTCAAAGTTTCTATTGCCTGATAAAACCGAGGTTACAGACAAATTATTATCTCTTATTGCCTTACCAATCTCGTCTGGCAATGGCCCAGAATTACCGATACAGGTTGTACATCCATAACCCACTAAGTTAAAACCTAATGCTTCCAAGTCATCCATTAAGCCGGCATTTTCCAGGTATTGCGTCACCACTTGTGAACCAGGAGCTAAAGAGGTTTTCACCCACGGCTTAGACTTAATTCCAAGTTTAGCCGCATTTCGTGCTAACAGGCCAGCTGCAACTAGCACTGACGGATTCGAAGTATTGGTGCAACTGGTTATGGCGGCTATTACTACAGAACCATTTTTTAATTCAAACTCATTATCATTGTAAGTGACCATCACATCAGATTTGTTAGTCGCGGTCGCGTTTAAAGCGCCCCACTCCTTGTATTGCTCCGCAGCTTCGCTTAATGCAATACGGTCTTGTGGACGTTTAGGGCCAGCAATGCTTGGCCTTACTGTCGATAAATCAAAGTCGATTTGTTCATGATATTCAGCCTCAACCGTTGAAGTATCATGCCAAATACCTAATTGTTTTGCGTACTTCTCAACTCGTTCGATGTCTTGTTCAGACCGCCCAGTTAAGTGCAGATAATTAAGGGATTCTTTGTCGAGGGGAAAAATACCGCAGGTAGCTCCATACTCTGGAGCCATGTTTGCGATTGTTGCTCTGTCAGCGAGTGACAAGTGCTCTAAGCCTTCACCATAAAACTCTACAAATTTACCAACAACGCCATGCGCTCTAAGTTGTTCTGTAATTGTTAGGACTAAGTCTGTTGCTGTGACGCCAGGATTTAGCTTTCCTGAAAGTTTAAAACCAACTATTTTTGGAATTAGCATAGTGACAGGCTGACCAAGCATCGCTGCTTCTGCTTCGATACCACCAACACCCCAGCCTAAAATTCCTAGACCGTTAATCATGGTAGTATGTGAATCAGTTCCAACCAAAGTATCTGGATATGCCCATTCCTCGCCGTCAAACTGGCCATCAAACACACATCGCGCCAAGTACTCAAGATTAACTTGGTGGACTATACCGCGCCCTGGAGGCACAACTTTAAAGTTATCAAAGGCTGATTGACCCCATTTTAAAAACTGGTAGCGCTCTTTATTTCGTTGAACTTCAATATCAGTATTCTTTTTAAATGCGTCGTCAGACGCAAAATAGTCAACCATGACAGAATGATCGATAACCAGCTCTACCGGATTAAATGGGTTAATTTTGTTGGCGTCTCCGCCCAGTGTTGACATGGCGTCGCGCATTGCGGCTAAATCTACAATTGCTGGTACACCAGTGAAATCTTGCAACACCACTCTTGCTGGAACGAATGATATTTCCTGTTCCTTACTTGAAGTTACGTCCCACTCAGCTAATGCCTTAATATCTTGTTCTTGGACAAAGGGCTTTTCTTCATGGCGAAGTAAATTTTCTAAAAGAATTTTAGCGGCGTAAGGCAATCTGGTAAGGTTGTATTTAGACTCAAGCTTTTCAAAGCTAATGCAATTGAGGGTTTTGTTACTGAGTTGCAGCTTTGCAACTGACTTCCACTGTGTAGACATAATAGCTCCCATTATTCATAAATATTTGAATTTATATGACTTGCTCTTATACCTTACTAAGGGTAGAAGTGATTCAGATCAACCTCAAGATAAAACTTTTTATTAGTTACTCTGTAAACACACCTTTGTGACTTATCACATTGTATAGGTTGGTTCCGGTAAATTAATCATGGTACCGAGCAGTTTCTCTATTTTAACTTGTAATCTGTTTTCAGTATTATTTAGTAAAACACCAACTCCTGGAGGATTTACATTTTGAGCGCCCTGTGGCGTTACCCAAATAACTTCAGCATCAAACAACTCTGGTTCGAGTGCGTCTGGTAAAGTTAAAATGACAGATGCCGTCTCACCTAATTTTACTGGTAAATTTGTTTTAATAAACAAGCCACCTCCTTTAACAAAAGGCATGTAACATCTAAATAACTCTTTTGTATCTTCGATTTCTGCGACTAGACGATTCATTTACTTAATCCACGATTCCAAGTTTTCTATCATCGCAACAAATGCGACTTCCCTATTCTGCCCTTTAATATTTTTTTGAGCAAAATTAAATTTTGTTAATATTTTCAAGGCTTGCTCCGCATTATCAGAATAACCAGCAAGTAACATCTGTCGACATCTGCGCTCACACAGATAAACAAAAAATTCTGTTAATGATATATCTTTTTGAACAATGGCAATCAACTGATTGGCACTTGATTGATTTTTTAACCAAGCCATAAACAAGCTAAATACGTTCATATAAGGAGCTTGATTTGGTTCGTCTTGCCAGTGACTTACTAAACTCTCATTACCATTTGCGAACCCTATTAAATAGTCTGGAACAGAAGAATACTTTTCCTTCAACTGACTATTTGAAAGGACTGGATGTTTTAACACTTGGCAGCGACTGACGATTGTTGGCAATAACTTTTTTGCACTGCTATTGATTAAAAACAAGTAGCTGTTTTGTGTTGGCTCTTCTAATGTTTTTAAAAGTGCATTTGCCGCGTTTTCTGTCATGTTTTGAGCATGAACAATGGATACAATCTGACCGTTAGCGATCTGTGGGGTTTTATTTAGCCATTCACTAATCGCTCTAATTTCGTCAATGCCTATCGATTGGGATTGGCCGTCTATCACCTTGAAGTCTGGATGACTGCCCGCTTGATATAATTTACAGCTTTTACATTGTTGACACGATTGTAGCTTTGGAACGCTAGATCGCTCACATAAAAACATACTATAAAGGTGGTTAAGTTGTTGTTGCGTTGAATTCGAATCTTGCGTTTCCACTGTGTAGGCATGTGCAAGCTTACCCGAGCTGGCTAACGTTATAACCTGCTCAACAACACTTAATTCTTTTCCAGTGCCTGACATCACAACTCTGTATTCTCTAACCAATGCGTTAAGTTTTGATATAAATCTTTTTGCACTTGCTCTAGTGAGTTTTCGGCATTAATTATAATGACCTTTGGGTTGGACTTTGCTAAGTCTAAATAGACTTTTCGAGTTCGCTCAAAAAAAGACATATCCATGCGTTCGATTCTATCTAGTTCGCCTCTTTTGGCCGCTCGTGCGAGACCAACCTTAGGGTCAATATCCATTAACAAGGTAAGATCGGGATGAAAGTCTTTTAACACAGCGTTTCTAATAGGCAGTAGCAGTGTATCAGGCAGCTGACGTCCGCCACCTTGGTATGCCAATGATGACATATCATGCCTGTCTCCAATAACCCATTGCCCTTTGGCCAAAGCTGGCTTTATAACATTTTCAATCAGCTGAATGCGGCTAGCATACATCAACAAAAGCTCTGCCTCTGCAGTTAAATGCTCTTCTGTTTCCGCTTTTACAATCTCTCGCATTTTTTCAGCTAATGGCGTTCCACCAGGCTCTCTAGTACAAATAAATTCTATACCTTTGGACGACAACAATGATTGTATTTGTGACATTGCAGTTGACTTACCAGCACCTTCAAGTCCTTCAACAACAATAAATTTTCCAGCTTTCATCAAATTCCTTTAACTCTATTCTTTATTTTTGAGTTTCTGTATCGCTAAATATGAGCGTACTGCTTTATTATGCTCTGCTAACGTTTTACTAAATACGTGACCACCACTTCCTGAAGCAACAAAATACAGAAAATCAGTTTGCTCTGGTTGTGCGGCGGCTAAAAGCGAACCTAAACTTGGGTTTGCAATTGGTGTTGGAGGTAACCCGTTAATCCTATATGTATTGTAAGGTGTTTTTTGTTTTAAATGAACGCGTTTTATATCACCATCATATTCTTGCCAAATTCCGTAGATCACAGTTGGGTCCGTTTGTAATCGCATACCTTTATCGAGCCTATTGTAAAATACCGAGGCAATTGCACCACGTTCTGACGCTACAGCTGACTCTTTTTCAATGATTGACGCTAACTTTAACAGTTCATATGGTGTTTTAAATCTAAAAACTCGACGCTGCGACCAAACTTGTTCTATCCGCTCTTGTTGTTTTTTAACGGCTCTTTTTAACAAGTCGGTAATTTTTGTATCCGCTTCAACAAAATAGGTATCTGGAGCTAAAAAGCCTTCTGGTGTGTCAGATTTCAAACCAATAGAGTTTGCTAACCCTTGCAAGTCTAAATCTCTAATATCATTGCTTAAAAAGTCAACGTCCGCGAGCTTATCTAATACTTGATAAATGTTTTCACCATCAACAATAGTAAAAGCAAACTGATGAACTTCTCCTTTGCTAAACATTTGTACTATTTGAGAAACTGAATCAGTGCCGTCAAGCTTGTATGTACCTGATTTAATATTGTCAAAACTTGTATCTAATTTAGACATGACTTTCAAAGGTATGCACGACTCTAACCAATTCAATTGTGTAAACTGACGACAAACTTTATTTATTGATGCCCCTTTTTCCACTTTAAAAAAAGTGGGCTCTGGAATTTTTAACGGTTTTTCTAATTGGGTTTGCAACCATGTAAAAGCTGTAAGCATGGCTATGGACAAAATAAATAATGTAGTGATCAATATTTTAAGTTTTGACCAACGCTTAGAGAAATTAGTCATGAAAAACCTCGGCATGGATTTTAGTGCTGGGCGCCAATTGCAACTTTTTATTTGCTAGTTGACTCACAGGTACTATTCCTAATATCGAATTACAGATGAACATAGCCTCTGCATTTTCAATTAGCTTTTGTTCGGTTATCGTATCTTCTTGGATGAATGGCATTTTTGTTAAGATTTTTTCTCTAACAATGCCAGCGATTCCACAATCGTTTAATGATGGTGTATGCCAACGCTTACCATCAAACCAAAATAAATTAGCCTTTGCAGTTTCTATTACATGCCCGTTTATATCAGCGACAATACCATCGGTTAACATCTTGTCGTTTAGTTCACAGCTGATCAATGCTTGTTCAAGTCGATTTCCGTGTTTAAGTCCCGCTAAACTTGGATTGATGCCAAGTTTTGTGTCCAAAATATTTAACTCAACCGGCGCTTTAAGTTTAGCGAAATCTTCTAATTGTGTTGAGGTTGTTGTTATAAAAACATAAGGAGTCATATCATTTGACACCTGATAACCACGGACGCTAGTACCCCGGCTAATTTGAATTTTTATAATGCCGTTTTTAACTTGTTGTGCATGAGTCGAAGCAAGTTCCGATAGTTTTTGCCAGTTAATATTCGCAACTTTTAAGCGCTCATTAGCAACTTGCAAACGCTTTAGGTGTAGAGGCCAATCTAATATGCGCCCCAGTTCAACTTTTGTAGTTGTAAAGTGACCATCACCAAATAAAAAGCTTCTTTGTTCAAACCAGTCCTTGCTACAGTCGGTTAGATTTAAGTTATCGTTGTAACAATTAAAGGTCATAAAAAAAGCCCAATGAAATCATTGAGCTTTTGTATCAAATTTTCGCCTTAAATTCACCTGTCAGTGAACTAAAACTACACTTTTTTGAATATTAACGTTCCGTTAGTGCCACCAAAACCAAAAGAATTACACAAAGCGTAATCCATTTTTACATCACGCGCGCCGTCCGCAACGTAATCTAAATCACAACCTTCATCTGGGTTGTCTAAATTAATTGTCGGGTGAACTTTTTGATCAATTAAACTCATCACTGTGATAATTGATTCTACGGCCCCTGCCGCACCGAGCAAATGCCCTATCATAGACTTTGACGACGATACAAGCACTGTACTTGCCGAAGGACCAAACACCGTTTTTACCGCTTGTGTTTCAGCCTTGTCACCTGCGGGAGTTGACGTACCGTGTGCGTTAATATAGCCGACTTGAGAAGCGTCTATTCCTGCATCATTTAAAGCATTTTGCATTGAACGAGCGGCTCCGTTGCCATCTTCTGGAGGTGAGGTCATGTGGTAAGCATCGCCACTCATTCCAAAGCCAACTAACTCTGCATATATTTTTGCGCCACGAGCAACAGCATGGTCATAATCTTCAAGGACCATCATACCTGCACCATCACCTAATAAAAATCCATCTCTGTCTTTGTCCCAAGGTCGGCTCGCTTTCGTTGGCTCCTCATTACGAGTCGATAGTGCTCGTGCTGCACCAAAACCGCCGATACCAAGCTCTGTAGACGCTTTTTCTGCACCACCGGCTACCATAACGTCTGCATCACCGTAAGCAATCATGCGCGCGGCGTGGCCAATATTATGAACACCCGATGTGCAAGCCGTTGTGATTGATATATTTGGTCCTTTTAAACCAAACATAATTGAGAGTTGGCCTGCAATCATATTAATAATTGTCGATGGTACAAAAAATGGAGAGAGTTTTCTTGGTCCATTGTGGACCAGTTTTGCATGATTTTCTTCGATTAAGCCTAAACCGCCAATACCTGAGCCTATCGCGGCACCAATTCGATCAGCATTATCATCGTTTATTTCTATACCAGAGTCTTTTATCGCTTGAATAGCTGCCACAATGCCGTATTGAATAAATAAGTCCATTTTTTTGGCATCTTTGCGGGGAATATATTCGGACAAGTCTATGTCTTTGACCATAGCGGCGAATTTAGTACCGAACTGTTCTGTATCAAAATGAGTTATCAACTCTGCGCCGCTCTTACCCGCTAGCAAGCTTTTCCATGTGCTATCAACGTCATTGCCTACTGGTGATAACATTCCCATACCCGTCACTACTACTCTGCGCTTTGTCACTTGTATTCTCCGATTACCCTGTACTTCTGTATCTTTATTATATTTTTCATATAAAAAAAGGCAGCGTAGGCTGCCCTTCTTTTAAAAACAAATCTTATTCAGCGTGAGCTTTGATGTAATCAATTGCTGATTGAACTGTTGTGATTTTTTCAGCTTCTTCGTCAGGAATTTCAGTATCAAATTCTTCTTCAAGCGCCATTACTAATTCAACAGTGTCAAGAGAATCTGCACCAAGATCATCTACGAAAGAAGATTCAGCTTTTACTTCTTCTTCTTTAACGCCTAGTTGCTCTACTACGATCTTAGCTACGCGATCTTCTATGCTCATGTTATTTTCCTTTTTTCTTTTTAAGTAATTTTTTAATTTGTCGTAGTGTAAATACACTCATCGACGTGTTCAAGTTATTATTTAATATCTGGCGGTGGTCGAACCTCATTAGTAGATTCGAGTAAGTTAACGTCAAAATGTCTGCAAGATCGACGTTTATACCATATACATACCGCCATTTACGTGAATAGTTTCGCCTGATATATAACCAGCTTCATCGCTGGCCAAAAAAGCAACAGTAGCTGCAATCTCTTTTGGGTCACCTAAACGTTCTGCTGGTACTTGATCTGCAATTGCTTTGCGTTGTGAATCATCCAAAGCTTTTGTCATATCAGTATCGATAAAACCTGGCGCTACTACATTTACTGTAATACCACGAGAGGCGATCTCTTTTGCTAACGATTTAGAAAAACCAATCACACCCGCTTTAGCTGCCGCATAATTTGCTTGACCTGCATTTCCCATCGTACCAACGACTGAACCAATATTGATGATTCGACCATGGCGTTTTTTCATCATAGGTCGCATTACAGCTTTGCTAAGTCGAAAGATTGACGTTAAGTTTGTATCGATAATATCGGCCCATTCATCGTCTTTCATTCGCATTAACAAATTATCGCGAGTAATACCGGCATTGTTTACTAATACGTCTACATCTCCGAAATCTGCCTTAATAGCTGCCAACGTCTCAGTAATAGAATCTGGGTTCGTAACATTTAATGCGTAACCTTTACCATTTGTCCCTAAGTACTCCGAGATATTTTGTGCGCCACTTTCCGATGTAGCAGTACCAGCAACCTTTGCACCTTGCGCTACCAAAGTTTCGGCAACGGCTTTACCTATTCCACGAGAAGCACCTGTAACAAGTACTACTTTGCCTTCTAAGCTAAATAAAGACATATTTTTTCCCTTTTATTATTCAGCAACAGCTGCTGCTAGTGTTGCCGTATCATTCGCGGCACTATAATTAATCGATTTCTCAATACGTTTACCTAGCCCTGTTAAGACTTTACCAGGACCAAATTCGATAACGTTAGAAACGCCTAGCTTATGACATTGCTGAATCGTTTCAGTCCATCGAACTGGGCTATATAGCTGTTTGACTAATGCCAATTTAATGTCTTCACCGCTATTCGGCATTGCTACGTCTACATTATTTATCACTGGTATGACAGGCGTATTAAATTTTAATTGTTCTAAATCAGCAGCCAATTTATCAGCTGCTGGTTTCATTAACTCACAGTGTGATGGTACCGAGACAGGCAGCGGTAACGCTCGCTTTGCACCAAGCTCTTTAGCTAATACCATAGCTCGTTCAACTGCCGCTTTTTCACCTGCAATGACTATTTGACCAGGAGAGTTATAATTAACAGGTGCCACCACATCGCCTTGTGCACTGTCTGTACAAGCTTTACTCACTAGGTCATCATCTAGACCTATAATAGCCGCCATTGCACCAGTGCCGGCTGGCACTGCCTGTTGCATATATTGACCACGCTTTTGCACTAACAAAACAGCATCTGCTAAAGAAATTACTTCAGCACATACAAGTGCAGAGTACTCTCCTAAACTATGACCGGCTAAATATGCAGGAAGTTCGCCACCTTTGGCAATATAATCGCGCCAAATGGCAACTGAGCATGTTAATAATGCAGGTTGAGTAAATTCTGTCTTGTTGAGTTGCTCGCTACTGTCTTCAGATACTAATGCCCACATATCATAACCAAGTGCATCTGAGGCCTCTTTAAATGTATTTTTTACAACAGCAGACGCTTCATATAATTCAGATAACATCCCTACGCTTTGTGAACCTTGCCCAGGAAATACAATTGCTTTTGTCATTTTATTTGATCTCTTTACGGATTTATTATTAGTATTTTATTAGCGCAGAGGCCCAAGTAAAACCTGCGCCAAATGCATTTAATAATAGCGTTTGTCCACGTTTAATACGGCCATCTCGAATTGCTTCGTCTAACGCAGTAGGAACAGTTGCTGCGGATGTATTGCCATATTTATCTAGGTTTATTACAACTTGATCCATACTCATATCAAGCTTTTTGGCAACAGCTGAGATAATTCGCATGTTAGCTTGATGAGGTATTAACCAATCAATGTCAGACTTCTCTGCCTTATTTAGTTTTAAGGTTGTTTCGACAACTTCAGATAGCTTAGTCACTGCAACTTTAAATACCTGATTACCTTCCATATGGCCCCAAGCTTCGTGCACAGACTCTTCCTTGCCTCTTACAGGCATCTCAGCTTTTAACAATTCAGACGCATTGCCATCAGCATGAATATGAGTAGATAAAATACCAGGTTCTTCGGTCGCTTCAATAATAACGGCTCCGGCACCATCGCCAAATAACACAATTGTTTTTCTGTCCGTTGGGCTCATAAGGTGACTTAAACAATCGGCACCAATAATTAATGCTTTTTTGGCTGTACCCGCTTTTATGTAAGTATCTCCAATACTTAATGCGTAACAAAAGCCAGAACATGCAGCCGCTACATCAAAAGCAGGAACGCCAGAAGGAATACCAAGATCTCGTTGAACTTCACAACCTGCAGATGGAAATGCTCGAGCATGACTTGTTGTGCCAACAATAACTAAGTCAATTTCAGAAGCGTCAATACCTGCCATTTCTAATGCTTTTTTAGCGGCTTTGGTGGACATACTAGATACCGTATCGGTCTCATCCATAATCCGGCGTTCTTTAATGCCAGTTCTTTCTGTGATCCAATCGTCACTTGTCTCTACCATTTTCTCTAAGTCTTTATTAGAGCGAATTTGCGAAGGAAAATAGCTACCCGTGCCGATAATTTTTGAAAACATGAAACCTCTCAGTTTGTCTTTTAGACTAATTCATTTAGTCATCGGCTTTTAACATCACCTCAACTTTGTCCTTAATTTTAGCTGGAACTTGACGTTGAGACTCTTTAATTGCCTCTTTAATTGCACTGTAGAAGGCTTTTGAAGAGGCATTGCCATGACTTTTGACAACAATTCCGCGCAATCCTATCAGACTAGCGCCGTTGTAGTGGTCGGGGTTCATCTTTGAAAAGAGTTTTCTTATACCGGGCATGAGTATGCCAATCATGATTTTGCTGAAAAATGAGCTTTCACTCATTGCTCGCAATTTAGAGATAATAAGCTTTGCAACGCCTTCAATTGTTTTTAATGCAACGTTTCCTACAAAACCATCGCATACAATGACGTCCGCTTTCCCTGCAAATATATCATTCCCTTCAGCAAAACCTACATAGTTGATGTGTTCACACTGCATTAACTTTTCAGCAGTGTGTTTTAAGTGCTCTGCACCTTTTATGTCTTCTTCACCTACGTTCAATAAAGCGATACGAGGATTATCGATACCTTCCACTTCTTTTGCCATAACAGCTCCCATTACGGCAAACTGGAATAACGTGTCAGAACAATGGTGAATATTGGCACCTAAGTCTAATAACAATACTTTATCGTCTTCGTATGTGGGCAATGCACTAATTAGCGCTGGGCGTTTAATTGAAGGTAATGTTTTTAATACATATCTCGCAATCGCCAATAAAGCTCCGGTATTGCCCGCTGAGACGCAAGCATCTGCTTTTTTTTCGTTTACTAACTCGAGTGCTTTTCTCATGGATGAGTTAGGTTTTTTGCGTAAAGCAAGGTCGGGTCTTTCGTCTTGATTAACAACTTGTTCACAATGAACAACGGACAGTCGAGGATGGCCTAATACGTTTTGCTTTGATAGTGCGCTATGAATGCTTTGTGAATGACCACAGAGATAAAGATGCAAATAGGGGTAATCTTCTACAGCTTTAATGGCTGCAGGAATAGTAGATCGGGGGCCATAATCGCCCCCCATCATATCAAGCGCGATGTGGATATCACGCATATTAAGTCTAGGCTAAGCCTTACTTAATTTTACGGCCTTTGTAGTAGCCGTCTGCTGTCATGTGATGACGACGGTGAGTTTCACCAGTCGTTTGATCTACAGACAAATTTTCGATAGTTAATGCATCATGTGAACGACGCATGCCACGTCTAGCACGGGACTTCTTACTTTTTTGAACCGCCATTGCCGTCTCCTAGTTTTTAAGTTTTTTTAATACTTCAAACGGGTTAGGTTTTTCCTGCACCGTTGCTTCTGGCGCTAACTCACCAAAAGTCATGCTCTTGTTACCAAGTTCACAGTCTTCTGGTTCATGCATTGCTACAATAGGCAGCGCCAACATTAATTCGTCTTCAACTAAATGAACAAGGCTAATAGCGCCAAATTCGTCTAATTCAATTTCATCATATGCTTCTGGTATTGGATCTTCACTTTCTTTAGCCGCATTACGTATAGGCGTATAAACGAAGTCAGCTGTTACCTCTGTCTCCAGTCCTTTACCACAACGTTGACATGTTAGCTCTAAGCTAGCAGTCGCACTACCTTGAATGACAACTAAATTCTGAGGATCAACTCCACATTCAATAGATACATCCACGTGATCTGTTAATACTTCCGCCACTTCGTTTAGACGTGACAGATTACCCTTGACGATTATACCGTCATAGGTCATTCGTTTTAACGCAGCTTTCGCTGGCTCGATCGAGAGAGGAATTTTTACCGTTTGCATAGGGCGCGCATATTATAGTGAAGGGAACTTAGAGTCAAAAGAAAATGACCTTATTCCTTTAAAAAATAGAAATTAGCCGTATAAAATAGCGTATATTTAGTTAACCGCTTTGAAACAGATTAAAAAAGAATCATTATGAGTAATAAAGAAACGCGTACAATTATTTTAGGCTCCACCTCTCCGTTTAGAAAAGAAATCCTGTCAAAATTAAATCTCTCATTCTTAACTGACAAACCTGAAGTGGATGAAACGCCACTAAATAATGAAACACCAGAAGAATTAGTTGCAAGACTGGCTTTGTTAAAAGCACAAGCAGTCGCGAGTCGACACAAAGATTCTATTGTTATTGGCTCAGATCAAGTCGCCGTATTTAATGATGAAATTCTTGGAAAGCCACATACCCATGAAAATGCCATTGCTCAGTTAACTAAATTTTCGGGTCAAACTGTGACATTTTTAACAGGCTTAACGGTTATTGATACAAACTCTGGTATTACAAACACAATAGTAGAACCTTTTAAAGTATCGTTTAAAAATTTAACGGCAGAGATGATTGAGTTCTATTTACGTGCAGAAACGCCTTATAACTGCGCAGGCAGCTTTAAAAGTGAAGCGTTAGGAATTTGTTTATTTGATAAGCTACAAGGAGATGATCCAAATTCGCTCGTTGGCCTACCATTAATTAAATTAGTTTCGTTATTAGATAAAATTGATTATTCAGTTCTTAAAGAACAGAGCAAATCATAAAAGAAAGCAACAAAGCAACATTACCTACTGTCGGTTAATGTTGCTTTGTTATTTTAATCGCTACATTTCCATTGCCTGTTCACCAAGCTTTTGTAAAACCTTCTCTAATTCAGGCTGAAGAGGTGCTTCAAAACGCATGGTCGTTTCTGATAATGGATGAAAAAATGAAATCTCTTTGGCATGCAAGAATAAACGGTTTAAGCCTACGTCTTTCATAGACTTATCAAATTCTCTGTCGCCGTATTTATCATCACATGCAATCATATGTCCTTGACATGCCGTGTGCACACGAATTTGATGAGTTCGTCCTGTCTGAGGACGCGCTTCAACCAAACTACAGTCTTTAAAATTACTTAATACTGAAAATAAGGTACATGACTTTTTACCTTCTTCTCGATCTACTATGACTAATCGCTCTCCCGATTTAGTGGTAATTTTTTTCAACGGTTCTTGAACTGACTTTTGTTTTTCTGACCAATGTCCTTTAACCAAAGCCCAATAAACCTTGTTCATGGTTTTAATTCTTAACTGCTCATGTAGGGAAACTAAAACAGAACGTTTTTTAGCGATCAGTAAAATACCTGATGTGTCTCTATCGAGGCGATGAACTAATTCCATCATTTTTTCTTTTGGACGTAAGGCTCTAAGCCCTTCTATAACACCAAAGCTAACACCGCTACCGCCATGAACGGCAATGCCAGACGGCTTGTTCATAACTATTAAAGATTTGTCTTCAAATATGATGGCTTTTTCTAATGCTTGCACCGAACTTAACCCAGCAGAGATGCCTTCACTTTCTTCTTTGACTCGCACCGGTGGTACGCGAACTATATCGCCAAGTTGAAGTTTATACGTTTGTTTAATACGCCCTTTATTAACACGCACTTCGCCTTTGCGAAGAATCTTATAAATTACGCTTTTAGGGCACCCTTTTAACAAGGTGATCAAAAAGTTATCTATGCGTTGTCCCTCATGAACATCATCGATTTCAATTTGTTGCACTTTCGGGAAATTTATCGCTTTTTCTGACATAGTCTTTGATTCACTCACAAATATAATAATTTTATTCAACTAATCGCTTAATTTCAGTTGCTATAATCCACTTTCACGTCGATAATAGCTCTGCTTATAAAGCAACTGATTGAACTGCCTCACGTAATGAACGTAAGAGTCATGTAACGGAGCAGGGTTTGAGGCCGCGATGATATCAGAATTAGACGAGTATGTTTATCTTTCATTTTTAACAAACATACCGAATAACGAACACCAGACCTCAAACCTCCACGCCACTTAAGTAAGGTAATGCGAGTAACATATTGCCCTCTTCTTTAACCGTTCAGACCAGTCAAATCGAGGCGTCTATTTAACCAGTGCCACCATTCCCGTTAAGTTTACGATAATGGCACAGACAGAATTCTAAAAATTTGGAATTGATAAACCTTTAATTACAGTCGTGATGATTGCAATTTGACAGACAACTAGTTGAGAAACTACACAGTGTCGAGGTGTATTCAAAAGTGCATCGAAAATAAAGTGGAATGTGGCCTACTACTAAAAAGAAGAGCTACATACATGAAACGCATGTTAATTAATGCCACGCAACAAGAAGAAATGCGTGTTGCGTTGGTTGATGGCCAACGTTTGTATGATCTAGACATAGAAAGTCCAGGTCATGAACAAAAGAAAGCCAACATCTATAAAGGTACTATTACTCGAGTTGAGCCAAGCTTAGAAGCGGCTTTTGTTGATTATGGTGCCGACCGACATGGCTTTTTGCCATTAAAAGAAATTGCCCGCAATTATTTCCCTTCAGACTACAAATTTAGTGGTCGCCCAAACATCAAAGAAGTTGTTAAAGAAGGTCAAGAAGTAATCATTCAGATTGATAAAGAAGAGCGCGGCCAAAAAGGCGCAGCTTTAACTACTTTTATCAGTGTCGCTGGTAGCTACTTAGTACTTATGCCTAATAACCCTCGTGCCGGCGGTATTTCACGTCGCATTGAAGGCGATGAGCGTACGCAACTTAAAGCAGCGTTAAGTAAGCTTGAATTACCAAAAGGCATGGGCTTAATCGTACGTACTGCAGGTGTTGGTAAATCTTATGAAGAGTTAGAATACGATTTACGTGCCCTACTTCTTCATTGGGATGCTATTCAACAAGCCGCTGATAGCCGACCTGCTCCGTTCTTAATTCACCAAGAAAGCAACGTTGTATTTCGTGCCATTCGTGATTATTTAAAACGCGATGTTGGTGAAATCATTATTGATAACCAAAATGTTTTTAATGAAGCCAAAAGTCACATTGAACTATTCCGCCCAGACTTCCTAGAGCGTGTAAAACTTTACCAAAGCGAAGTCCCTCTATTTACGCACTATCAAATTGAGTCGCAGATTGAATCTGCTTTCCAACGCGAAGTTCGTTTGCCATCAGGTGGTTCAATTGTAATTGACCCTACTGAAGCATTAGTTTCAATTGACATTAACTCGTCAAAAGCAACTAAAGGTAGTGACATTGAAGAAACTGCTTTAAATACTAACCTAGAAGCCGCTGAAGAAATTGCTCGCCAATTACGTCTTCGCGACTTGGGCGGTCTTTTAGTTATTGATTTTATCGATATGACACCACCTAAACATCAACGTGATGTTGAGAACCGTTTAAAAGACAGCGTAAAACAAGACAGAGCTCGTGTTCAAATAGGTAAGATAAGTCGTTTTGGTTTACTTGAGATGTCTCGTCAGCGTTTACGCCCTTCACTAGGAGATGCAAGTCAACACACTTGTCCTCGATGTGACGGTCAAGGCACAATTCGTTCTAACGAATCTTTAGCTCTTTCTATCCTTCGTTTAATTGAAGAAGAAGCGATTAAAGAAAACACAGCTCAAATTCAAGCTCAAGTTCCAGTTGTTGTTTCGTCTTACTTGCTAAATGAGAAACGTGATGCGGTTCGTCACATTGAGAAAAACAATAACGTCAGCGTTGTTATTATTCCTAATATTCATTTAGAAACACCACACTATGAAGTATTGCGTGTACGTGTAGACGAAGAACTTGCTGACACCAGCTTCAAAATGGTCAAACAGCCTGAACAAAGTGATTTTGTAAAAGAAATCGTTGTGCCTATGAAAAAAGAGATTGAGCAACCTGTATTAAAAGGTTTTGCAACTCCTGCGGCTCCTGCACCAGTAGCTCCAGCACCACAGGTTTCAGCGCCAGCCGAAAGTAAAGTAAAAGGTCCGAGCTTATTTGCAAAGATTGCCAAGTTTGTAAGCGACTTATTTTCATCAGATGATTCGGATAACAAGAAGTCTGATAAAAAGAAATCACAAAACAAAGGTAAACACGACCGTAACGATAAAAATGATCGTAACGGCAACCGTCGTAACAATAATAAAAATCGAAATCGAAATACTCGTAATCGTCCACAAGATAAAGACAAAACAAAAGATGTTGACTCTCGTAACGACCGTGTAGAAAGCAATGATGACAAGCGAGCGGATAACAAACGTCCAAAGACTAAAAACCCTCGCAACCAATCTCGCAAAAAGGTTGAAAACAACGAAAAGACAAGTAGTGAACAAACTTCTCAAGCACCTGCGCCAAAAGAAGAAAAGCTTCAAGAACGTCGTAAGCGTCGTAACAATCGCAAAAAGGTTCGTATTGAGAAAACGGAAGACAATACAAAAGTAGCGAATACCGCAGATACTGCAGTGGTAAACGAGAATGTAGAAGCTGTGTCAGTTGTCAATAATGCGGTAGAGCCTCAACAAGCTAAAGTAGAAACATCTGTCAAAAATGTTAATACGGCGGTTGAAGCTACAGTTAGCGAAGATGCCGTTATTGAGACCAATAACGAAAGTCAGAGCAAAGCTACTAAACCAGTTGTTAAAGTGCGTAAAAAGCCGTTATCAACATCGAGCACCAAAAATGAGTCGCGTAGAAGTGCAGTAAAATCAAAAGTAGCGCCTTCTGAGACTCAAGCCTCTGACGAGAACTCGTCTGTAACTTCTGCTGATGACGTTGTTAACAATAATGTTCAGTTATCACAACCAGTCGAAGACCAAAAGACAGATGAAGCTGTGGCTGAAACTTCAAAAACTGAAGCAGTTATAGTTGATAATTCAATTGACGATGCTGTTGAATCATCCTCTGAGAAGTCTGAGGTGAAAGACGAACAAGAAGTTTCTGTTGATACTCCAGTTGAAAGTTCGGTTGAAACTAACAAACCAAACGTTAACTCGGAAAAAGAAGCGGATGAAGTGGTAGAGAGTCGTTATCCTGCTACAGACACTGAGTTTGAAGAAAATCATACTCATCCTGCACCTGTAGAACAGACTGTTGATAAAGTATTGCACGAGCCAGCTAGCCTAACACCTGTATACAAGGGAACAGCTAGTGCCCCTATGACTAAGCCTGCTCCGGCAAGCAAAACGGAAGGTCCTACGCCATCTGTAATGCCGACTGAGAACCGTGCTAAAGTTGTCGTATCGGCAAGAACTGCAGGCGCGTCTGCTGCAACTAGTTCAGCAACATCTGCTACACAAAAAACACTCTAGCTTAAAGCATGGCCTATTAATTTAGGCCAGCGACCCTAAGCTTTAGGTACAAAAAAACCGAGATGATTATCTCGGTTTTTTATTTTGGTATCTAACTCATTAAGTTAATCGTCTTTTTGAATGCCATCGACGGTAACACCTTGAAGGAAACCTGAACCGGTTTGCTCATTATTCCTTAATTTTATCATTAAGCGTAGGTCATTTGGCGAATCTGCATGGTGCAATGCATCGGCATAACTAATTCGAGACTCTTGGTAAAGGTTAAACAGCGCCTGATCAAAAGTTTGCATACCAAACTCTTTTGATTTCGCCATCACTTCTTTAATGCCTGAGATGTCGCCTTTCTTAATTAGTTCACCTACCATAGGCGAGTTCAGTAAGACTTCAATTGCAGCCACTCGTCCCATTCCATCACTCGTTTGAATAAGTTGCTGGGCAACAATCGCCTTTAAATTTAGCGCTAAGTCATATTTAAGCTTATCGTGCTTTTCTTTTGGTACCAAATGCATAATGCGATCTATTGCTTGGTTCGCGTTGTTCGCGTGCAAAGTAGCAACACACAAATGACCAGTTTCCGCAAAGGATAAAGCGTACTCCATGATTTCTTGCGATCGAATCTCACCGATCAGAATAACATCTGGCGCTTGTCGTAATGAACTCTTTAACGCCGACTCAAAAGAAGGTGTATCAATACCAACTTCACGTTGCGTTATCATGCATCGTTTATGTTCATGAACAAATTCGATTGGATCTTCTATTGTTAAGATATGTCCTTTGGAATTACGATTTCGGTATCCTAATAAGGCTGCCAAACTAGTTGACTTACCGGTGCCAGTACCACCAACGAACAATACAAGGCCACGTTTTGCCATAATGACGTCTTTTAACGCCGCTGGTAAACCAAGCTCATCTACATCAGGAATGTTAGTCACAATTCGGCGAACGACCATGCCGACATTATCTCTTTGCCAAAAGGCTGAAACACGAAAACGTCCTGCATCGTTTGCTACGGCAAAATTACATTCTTTTTCAGTATCAAATTCATTTTGTTGTTTATCTGACATACAACTACGAACGAGTCGTTCTGCTTCAGACTCAGATAAAGCATCATGATCCAATGGTGTTAATTCACCATTAATCTTTGCACTTATGGGTAGTCCAGCTGTAATAAAAAGGTCTGACGCTTTTTCCGCCACCATTTTATTAAATATTTGCTCCATCGACTCCATATTTTACTCCTAGAATCCGCCGCCAAACCCTTGGCTGAATAAATTTTTATCATGAGCTTTTGCTTGAGCGTGCTCTCTACTCACCAAACCTCTATTCATCAGGTTCAATAAACATTGATCCATAGTTTGCATGCCGTGCGCTGCACCCGTTTGAATCGATGAATACATCTGCGCGACCTTATCTTCTCGGATAAGGTTACGAATCGCTGGAATACCAATCATAATTTCATGGGCCGCAACTCGACCACCACCGGTTTTTTTACAAAGTGTTTGCGAGATTACCGCTCTTAACGACTCAGATAACATAGAACGAACCATGTCTTTTTCATCGCCAGGGAATACGTCGACAATACGGTCGATAGTTTTTGGTGCAGAGGTTGTATGTAGTGTGCCGAAAACCAAGTGGCCGGTTTCCGCCGCTGTCATTGCCAGTCTGATAGTTTCTAAATCTCGTAGCTCACCAACAAGGATAACGTCTGGATCCTCACGAAGAGCAGAACGTAAGGCGTTACTAAAGCTAAGTGTATCTCTATGCACTTCTCGCTGACTAATCAAACTTTGCTTATTTTGATGCACAAATTCGATTGGATCCTCGATGGTCAATATGTGGTCGTGGCGCTGAGTATTGATGTAATCAATCATTGCCGCTAGCGTGGTTGACTTACCCGATCCCGTTGGACCAGTAACTAAAACAAGCCCTCGAGGGTTTTCCGCTATATCTTTAAAAATATCAGGGGCGCCAATATCTTCAAGACTTAATACTTCTGATGGGATAGTCCTAAATACGGCTGCTGCGCCTCTATCCATGTTAAATGCATTAACACGAAAACGAGCGAGGTCAGGAACTGCAAAAGAAAAATCCGTTTCTAAGTTTTCTTCGTACTCTTTACGCTGTTTATCATTCATAATATCGTAAATAAGCGATTGTACTTCTCTAGCATCTAGTGCCGGTATGTTTACTCGTCTGACGTCACCGTCGACTCGTATCATTGGAGGAGTACCTGCTGAAAGGTGTAAATCTGAAGCATTATGTTGCACACTAAAGGCAAGTAATTCAGTAATATCCATATGGCTAACCTATTAAATAACTAAGACAAATTTATGTCCGAAAATAACGTTAACATTACCATAGCAAATCGGCTGGCAACTGCCCACGATAAAATGACGATTGCACTACAAAAAGCCGACCGACAGGTCAACGACGTTTCTCTGATTGCGGTTAGTAAAACGATGTCTTTTGATAAAGTTCAACAAGCCTATGACGCTGGCCAGAGAAAATTTGGAGAGAACTACGCACAAGAGCTGCAAGAAAAAGCGCAGCAACTGCAGTCGCTTCCGGGTATTGAGTGGCACTTTATTGGCCCAATTCAAAGTAATAAAACGGCCATTGTTGCACAACATGCTCACTGGGTAGATAGTATCGACCGGATTAAGATTGCTAAACGACTTGAGCAGCATTGCCAAGCACTGGGGAAAAAACTAAATATTTTAGTGCAAGTTAATATTTCACAATCGCCATCTAAAGCAGGAATACCGTTACAAGACGTTGATAGCTTTATCGATGAGCTACGCGAGTTTAAATCATTAACTGTTCGAGGTTTAATGGCAATCCCAGATGCTTATGAAGACAAAAGTATACAAAATAGAGAGTTTCAAGCACTACACACTTGTTTTTTACAGTTGCAGCATAAACATATAAGCATAGATACGTTATCCTTAGGCATGACCGCTGATATGGAAGATGCTATATTATTTGGCAGTACCATGATTCGTTTGGGCACCGCTATTTTTGGCCCTAGGGTAAGTTAAATCAATAATAACTATGGGATTTTAATGACTCAAAATACAAATATTACATATGCATTTATCGGCGCGGGCAACATGTCAGGCGCTATCATTGGTGGTATGGTTAACAGTGGCGTTTCACCATCACAAATAATTGCTACAAATAGAACCGAACAAAAACAACAAGCGCTAAAAGCAAAATTTGGCATAAAAACAGAGTTAAACAACCAACAAGCAATCCAACAGGCCGACGTTATTATTCTTGGCGTAAAACCACAAATGATGGCAGATGTATTGAGTGATCTTGTCGAAGGTGGTGCAGACTTTTCGGGCAAGTTAGTAATTACAGTAGCTGCGGGTTTATTAGTGAAGCGTTACACCGATATTATTGGCAATGTTAGGTTTATTCGTTGTATGCCTAATACCCCATCATTAGTTGGTCATGGAGTTTCTGGTTTATATTTAGGTTCTGACGTAAACAAGTATGACGCTTCTGTACGAGAGCAAGATAAACAAATAGCCACTGAGTTGTTTGAGCATGTTGGTGCCGCTGTATGGTTAAAATCTGAAGCTGAAATTGATCAGCTTGCGGCTGTATCAGGATCTGGACCTGCCTACTTTTTTGCATTTATGGAAGCGATGGCAAATAAAGCAAAAGCTTTTGGGTTTAGCGATGACGTTGCAAACATTATGGTACAAGAAACAGCTATAGGTGCCGCAAAGATGACATTCAACAAAGACAAGAGTTTTGCTGAGCTACGAGAAAATGTAACATCACCTGGGGGCTCTACCGCTGCTGCCCTAAACGTATTTAACGATAAAAAATTACAAGCTATTGTTGATGAAGCGCTTGACGCTGCAGTAACAAGAGCACAAGAGATGAGTCAACTATAATATGCAAGCTACTCAGTTTTTAATTAACACCTTATTTGACCTGTATTTAATGGTCGCGATTTTACGAGTGTGGTTACAACTCGTCCGTGCTGATTTTTATAATCCGGTGAGTCAGTTTATTGTTAAAGCGACCAATCCTGTTTTGATCCCTCTAAGGCGCGTGATCCCTGGTATTGGTGGCGTTGACTGGGCCGGCGTATTGCTGGTTTTTATCGTTGCATTTGCAAAAGTAACCACGTTACAACTTGTTTTTGGTGAGTCTTTTCCGTGGATTGGTTTGCTCATAGCGTCATTAATATCAGTTGTAAAAGAGGTATTTAGCCTATTATTCTGGGTCACTATTATCAGAGCGATATTGAGTTGGATTAGTCAGGGTTACAACCCTATTGAGGCATTGTTGCATCAACTCACGGAACCGCTACTTGCACCAGTTAGAAAAATCATTCCTCCGTTAGGCGGTTTAGATCTCAGTCTATTAGTGTTTTTAATTGGCTTACAATTCTTGCAATTACTTTTTAATGACTTATTAACTCGACTTTTATAACTGGAGAATAGCGTGCAAAAAACACTACTTACTTTACTAGTTCTGGTTGCCACCCTTCTGTTTTCTGGATTATCTATGGCAGAGCAAAAAATCACCAAAGGTAATTGGGATATACACTATATTGCGTTTCCTAGTGCCTTTATTAAGCCAGAGACGGCAAGAAGCTACCAACTCGAACGTAGTCGATATATGGCGCTTATTAACATCTCGGTGTTGGAAACTAGCTCACAACAAGCGCAAAACGTTAGTCTTACTGGAACGGCTAGAAACTTACTAGGGCAAACGACGCAATTAGATTTTAAAAAGGTTGAGGAAGGTGAGTCTATTTATTACTTGGCTCAACTAAAATACAGCAACGAAGAGATATTTAATTTTTCGATTGATGTACAACGTGGTAATCGAACTGAAAACATCAAATTCAAACAGAAGTTTTACGTCGACTAAATAGACGTTTATTTTATAGGTTAATTAAAAAGGAGCGTGAACCGCTCCTTTTTTTACATCTAATAAAACTGCCCAAATAACCTAGAGTTTGTCTTCACCTGGTTCTTTTTACTTCCGCAGCATTGCATCTAGTTGATCAACAATTTCGCTCCAATCACCATCCGATTCGAGCGAGTCTCTTAAAAATGACGCTTGCGATGCATTCCAAAATGAAGCCTCGTCAATGGTCACATCATCTGGAATATTGTGTTCTTTAACAAAATGGTAAATACCACTTCGTGTACCATCTAAACCTAATTGTTCAAATAAACCCGATATCGAATGTTGAGACATATCCATACAAAACCCCTTATTTCAAATAAAAGTATTTAATATAAAAGTAGTGCTTTAAGTGTTAACACGCAAAATATTCTTGGCTAATATAAAAGATATTGCTAAGTTGGTTAAAATAACAACAACAAAGAGTATTTAACGCCAATGAGTACAACTGCCCAACTAAGTGAAGATAATTCAATTAAAGCTATTTTGCTTTCCGCGGAAGATATTAATTTAGCGGCGTCGTTATTATATGTTGCCTATCACGAAGACCCTGTTTTTAAAGAAATCTTCGATGGCGACAAACCAGACTACGACAAGCGTCTTAGAAATGCGATTCGCGAAGAGCTTGGTGCTTTTTGGCAAACTCAACAGCCTATGATCGGCCTATTTTCTGGAGAACATTTACTAGGCGTAGCATGTTTAATTGAACCTCAACGAGAGCTAGAGCCTGAACGCTTTTGGCATTGGCGTTTAAAAATGATGCTACACGCTGGATATTTAAGCACCCAAAACATGATAGAAAAGGAAAAACGTGTGGCAGCAGCTATTCCTCATGAACACTATCATTTGTTAACTTTCATAGCGATTCACCCTGACCATCAACACCATGGTCTAGGCCAATATTTAGTAAAAGCAGTTGATTCAATAGTTAATGAAAGTGAGATTAGTGAAGGCGTTGCAATTTTTGTTACAAAAGAAAAAAATAAACCTTTATTTGATGGCGATAACTATCAGGCGTTAACAGATATTCAAATTGGTAATGTATCTGGTACATTGATGTTCAGACAAAAATAATAGAAATTCACATGCAAAAAATCACAACATTTAAAGCGTTTTACCCGTACTATTTATCAGAACATTTACATCCCGTGTGCAGAGGGTTGCATTATATTGGCAGTTTATCGGTTGTCGCCGTTGCAATTTACGCCCTATTAACCAGCCAATACCTATATCTACTATTATTACCTTTTCTAGGTTATGGTTTTGCTTGGGTCGGTCATTTTTTTATTGAAAAAAATAGGCCTGCAACATTTGATTATCCGATGTATAGCTTAGCCGCAGACTGGGTGATGTTAAAAGACTTTTTAACCGGACAACTAGACAAAAAACTAAAACTACACGATTTAGATTAGTCGTGTAAGCGCTGTACTAAAAGTACTTACACAGGTAGAATGGTCGTCCAAAATTTTTCCTTCTGAGAGTAAAAAGCGTTTTGCAAAATAAACAAATATTAGATTTCGTATTAGACAAGATAGACGATTTAAAAGCCAAAGATGTAATGACGTTTGATGTAAAAGAAACATCATCAATTACAGATTACATGGTTGTTTGTTCTGGTACTTCAAAAAAACACGTCCAGTCAATTGCCGACCACGTTTTATTAGAAGCTAAACAAACTGACAACCCTGCACTGGGCCAAGAAGGCATGCAAGAAGGTGAATGGGTTTTAGTTGATATGGGCCCAGTAGTTTTACATGTTATGCAGGATGCGACTCGAGATTTTTATCAACTAGAGAAGCTTTGGCAGAAATAGAGTAGTTAATCCGCTATGAAAATACAATTGGTCGCCGTAGGCAACAAAATGCCGGACTGGATAACTGCAGGTTTTCAGGAGTATCAACGCCGATTCCCAAGGGACTGCTCATTTGAGCTAATCGAAATCAGTCCAGGAAAACGTGGCAAGAATGCCGATATAGCGCGTATTCTTGATATTGAAGGCGAAAAAATGTTAGCGGCGGTGCCCAAGTCTAATCGTATTGTTACACTTGAAGTTACCGGTAAGCCATGGACTACGCATGATTTATCGAAACAGCTGTCTAGCTGGCAAATGGATGGCCGGGACGTTAGTTTACTTGTTGGTGGTCCCGAAGGATTAGCCCCCGCTTGTATTGAACGCTCTGAACAAAAGTGGTCACTGTCAGCATTGACGTTACCTCATCCATTAGTGCGCGTTGTAGTAGCAGAAAGTTTATATCGGGCTTGGAGCTTGAATAATAATCACCCCTACCATCGCGAATAACTATGCGCAGAAACTCCTATCGAATTCAAGATCATACCGCCGAAGCAATACTATTTGCTAGACGTGCAATTGTGGCTTTAATTGCGGTAGCCATTTTGATGGGAGTTCTGATTGCCAACCTCTATTATTTACAAATTCAAAAATACCAAACCTACCAAACTCGCTCTAACGATAATCGTATTAAAGTCCAACCAGTGCCCCCAAATCGCGGTGTCATCCGCGACATAAATGGAAAAATACTTGCAGCCAATGAGCCTAGCTTTTCGCTGGAAATTGTTCCTGAATCGGTTAAAGACATGGACTGGACTTTAAGCGAACTGCAAAAGATAGCACATATCCCTGATGAACAAGTTGAACACTTTAAGCGAGTAATAAAGTATCAACGTCGCTTTAAAAGTATTCCGATAAAAACAAAACTGACTGAGCAAGAGGTTGCTGAATTCTCGGTAAAACAGCACCTTTTTCCGGGCGTCTCAATAGAGGCTCGTTTAAACCGACACTATCCTTATGCAGACGCTATGACACATGTTTTGGGATATGTAGGCAAAATTAATAAACGCGACTTAAATAGATTAGAAGCGACTGAACAACTGCAAAACTACGCCGCAACACGCAGTATAGGCAAGCTAGGTCTAGAACGCTTTTATGAAAAAGAATTGCATGGCACAACAGGAAGTGAAGAAGTAGAGGTAAACCATCGTAGTCGCGTATTAAGACAACTTAGTATAGAACCTCCAAAACCAGGCACCGACTTACATTTAGCGATAGCTGTTGAAATGCAAGAACAAGCAAGAAAGTCACTAGGTAATAACCGTGGTGCTGTTGTGGCGATGGATCCACGAGATGGCGCTATTTTGGCTCTGTATTCAAACCCTAGCTACGACCCTAACTTATTTGTTACTGGCATATCACAAAAAGACTATTCGGTTATCTTAAACTCAAAAGATAAACCAATGCTCAACAGAACAACACAAGGTCAGTACCCGCCTGCCTCAACCATTAAAATGCAATTAGCGTTATTAGGGCTACATAAAAACTTAGTCACCTCTTCAACAACGGTTTGGGATCCCGGCTATTGGCGTTTTCCTAACGTTGAAACACAACGTAACTTTCGTGACTGGAAAGTTGGCGGACATGGCTGGGTTGATTTAGAAACGGCCATCAAACAATCCTGCGATATTTATTTTTACGACTTAGCTTACCGATTGGGTATAGATGAAATAAGCCCATTTATATCAAGGTTTGGTTTTGGTGATTATACCGGCATTGATATTCAGGAAGAGTACCGGGCAACAATGCCATCAAGAGAATGGAAACGAGAAAAGGTAAGGCAACCTTGGTACCAGGGCGACACTATCTCAGTCGGAATAGGTCAAGGCTACTGGACTGCGACTCCGATTCAGCTGGCAATGGCAACTTCAGTCTTGGTTAACAAAGGGGAAGTCATAGAACCGAAAGTGGTAAGCGCTATTAATATCGATGGTAAATTAGAGCCAACGCCTATTAGAAAACGACCAAAAATTGAAATTAGCAACCCAAAACATTGGGACACCATTTTAGACACTATGTACGAGACTGTTAATGCCTCAGATGGCACTGGACGTGGTGCGTTTGCCGGTGCCGTGTATACGGCTGCTGGAAAAACAGGAACAGCCCAATTATTTAGTCTAGGTGAGGATGAAGAGTACGACGAAAAGAAGGTTAGCGAACGCAGACGTGATAACGCTATGTTTGTTGGTTATGCTCCTTATGACGATCCAACCATAGTAATTGTGGTTGCTGTTGAAAATGCCGGAGGTGGCGGTGCAAATGCAGCTCCCGTTGCCCGTGAAATGATGGATATGTATTTTGCACTTGGTGTCGCAAACAAAAGAACTATCTCTAGTGAAGTCATAAATATAAGTAATGAAGTAGCAGTGACGGAAGAGGAGAATGCCGGTGGCTAAAACAGAAAACGAGCGCAGACGAAGTTCATTATTCTTTAGATTCCATATCGATTTACCATTGCTTGCTGGTATTTTAACACTAATGACAATCAGCCTTTTTGTTGTTTACAGTGCAGGTAGCCAAAATATGGATATGGTAGTCAGACAGATGATCCGTATGGGTTTAGGCTTGTTTGTCATGTTATTAGTTGCGCAGATATCGCCGTTTACTTATCAAAAGTGGGCCCCGCATATTTTTGCAGCAGGTATCGTTTTGTTAGTTGCTGTGCTGCTTGTTGGCGATATGGGCAAAGGCGCACAACGGTGGCTAAATTTAGGAATAATTAAATTTCAACCTTCAGAAGTAATGAAATTGTCTTTACCTATGATGATGGCTTGGTTCCTCAGTAAATATACTCTTCCTCCAAGTTTAAAAAATACCGCATGGGGCTTTATTATCATCGCCACTCCTACTCTTTTAATCGCTAAGCAACCTGACTTGGGAACATCATTATTAGTTGCAAGTAGTGGCTTTTTTGTAATGTTTTTAGCCGGACTAAGTATTAGAGTTCTTTTGGGTCTGGCAATATCTATAAGTGCATTTTTACCCATTTTGTGGTTTTACTTAATGCATGGTTACCAAAAACAAAGAGTGTTAACCTTTTTAAACCCAGAGAGCGACCCATTGGGATCTGGTTATCACATCATTCAATCAAAAATCGCAATTGGCTCTGGTGGTACAGACGGTAAAGGATGGCTTCAAGGAACTCAGTCACAGCTTGAGTTTTTACCGGAACGTCATACTGACTTTATTTTTTCTGTTTTTAGCGAGGAATTTGGTTTTCTTGGCGTGTTACTTCTGCTTGCGGTTTATGCATTTATTATTCTACGAGGAATGCAAATCGCATCACGTGCTCAAGAAGCGTTTACAAAATTATTAGCGGGTAGTTTAACCCTAACTTTTTTCGTGTATTTATTTGTAAATATAGGCATGGTGTCGGGGCTGCTACCTGTCGTTGGTGTGCCACTCCCTCTCGTAAGTTATGGCGGCACATCAATAGTGACATTGATGGCAAGCTTCGGTATTTTAATGGCTATTGGTACAAACAAACGTTTATTAGCGAGCACATAAAATGAATAAAATGCAGTTGCTAACAGGATCACTAGCAATAGTTATCGGCTCATTAATATTGCAAGGTTGCGCCCCTTCAGGAAGGTACGCAGATAAGCATGATAGTGCTCCTGTGCGCCCACCCACTCTTACGGAACAACAAGACCCAGAAGTTGTTCACGAGCCTGTAGGTCGAGGTAACCTGCCCTATAAGGTTTTCGGTAAGCACTATACCCCAATGAAAGAGCGCAAGCCGTTTACACAACGAGGAACGGCCTCTTGGTATGGTAAAAAGTTTCATGGCCACCTTACGTCAAATGGTGAAGTATATAATATGTTTAGCATGTCAGCTGCGCATAAAACATTGCCATTACCTAGTTATGTAAAAGTAACCAATTTAGCTAATAATAAATCTGCCATTGTTCGTGTAAATGATCGCGGTCCATTCCATCAAGATAGAATAATTGACTTATCCTATGCGGCGGCGTTTAAAATTGGCGTTTATGATAATGGTACGGCAGACGTTAAAGTTGAATTAATTCTGCCAGATCAGGAACCTTTTATTACCGAAAATAGTCTATATCAGGTCGCGCTTACTGGCTTTAAAAACGAATTAGAGGCGAAGGAGTCGTTAAAGGGTTTAACGCTAATGTTAAACCATGATGCCACCTTGTTTGAGCAAGATAAGGAACATAAGGTTATATTTGGTCCGTTTAAAGATAAACTGATGGCTGACGACCTAGTACAAAAAATTAAACAGTTTGGATATCAAACCGTAAATCTAGAGAGCGTATTAGCGCCATAAACTGGACACTTACCGTCCGTACATGGATAATACCGCCCTTAATTTTCTTTCTTTCAGCAATAAAAAATGAATGGAACACAATGAATAAATTTTTAATTTCTTTGGTTAGTATTTCGTCCCTCGCTCTATCGTATTTTGCAGAGGCTAAAGTACTTGTACCTAACCCACCGTCGGTTAATGCAAAAGCCTACATTTTAATGGATTTTGATACGGGTAAAGTGTTGGCAGAGAGCAATGCTGATGAGCTTCTCAACCCAGCAAGCTTAACCAAAATGATGACGAGCTACGTTATTGGTAAAGAAATCCAAAAAGGCAACATTGCGCTAACCGATATGGTAACTGTTAGCCGTAACGCTTGGGCAAAAAACTTTCCTGAGTCTTCAAAAATGTTTATCGAAGTTGGCAAAGAAGTGTCTGTTGCTGATTTAAATCGTGGCATTATTATTCAATCAGGTAACGACGCTTGTGTAGCCATGGCCGAGCATATAGCTGGTAGTGAAGAACAATTTGCACAACTTATGAATTTGTATGGTGCCGATATTGGCTTAACTGATTCTAATTTTGTAAATAGCCATGGTTTAACGGCAGATGGTCACTTATCAACAGCGCGTGATATGGCAAAAATTGGTATTGCATTAATTCGTGACGTACCTGAAGAGTATGCGATTTATAAAGAGAAAGATTTCACTTACAACAATATTTCGCAAATCAATCGTAACAGCTTGTTGTGGGACAAAAGTTTGAATGTCGATGGCATCAAAACGGGTCACACCGACGCTGCAGGATACTCACTTGTTGCTTCTGCGACGGAAGGTGGTATGCGTTTAATCTCGGTCGTAATGGGTGCAGATAGCCAGCGTGGACGTAAAGTAGAAAGTAAAAAGTTACTTAATTATGGCTTCCGATTTTTCGAAACACTTACCGCATATGAAGCCGGCACTGAGTTTGCTAAACAACGAATTTATATGGGCGATAAAGACCAAGTTCGTTTAGGCATCAATCAGAGCACGCCGATTACTATTCCTCGCGGTTACCGTGAAAAACTAAAAGCGTCGTTTACACTTGATAAACCACTAGAAGCCCCTATTAACAAGGGCGAAGTTGTTGGCACTTTAACACTAAAAATCGAAGATGATGTTGTAACAACGTATCCGCTAGTTGCACTTGATCAAGTAAACGAAGGTGGTTTGTTCAAAAGAGTAACTGACTACTTCCGCAAAAAATTTGAACTATAAATATATTATTGAGTAATAAGTCTAGGGAAGGCTTTTTTAAAGGGTTATATAATGACAGTAAAAGATACAAAATTTGACGAACTTTTAGACTTCCCTTGTCACCAAACTTTTAAGGTTATGGGTGTTGCTCACGAAGAGTTAACAATAAAAATTGTTGAAGTGCTTCAAGAAATTGCGCCAGGTGACTTTGTCCCAAAAGAAAAGCCAAGTAGCAAGGGTAACTACAAGTCAGTGTCGATTAGCGTAAAAGTAGAAAGTAAAGAGCATATGGAATTAGTATACAACGAGCTGGGCAACATTGATCTTGTCCGGGTCGTTCTGTAATTAGAAAACCTTTATGTCTAACTTAAACAATCACATCGTTATTCGACAGGTTGATACTGGTGATTACCAAAATATTTGGCAATCTATGCAGTCGTTTACAGATAATCGTGACGACTCAGTAATTGATGAGCTTTGGATTGTTGAGCACAATCCTGTGTTTACCCAGGGTCAAGCCGGTAAAGAAGAACATTTATTAAATACCGGTGACATTCCTGTCGTTAAAGTCGACCGTGGTGGCCAAGTTACCTATCACGGACCGGGGCAACTTGTGGTGTACCTATTGATTAACTTACGTCGAAAAAAACTTGGCGTGCGTGATCTTGTCACCATCATTGAACAGGCCATTGTTGACACTCTTGACGAGTTTGGTATTCAAGCTTATGCAAAAAAAGACGCACCCGGTGTGTATATTGATGAAAAAAAAGTAGCATCACTTGGACTTAGGGTTCGACGTGGATGTAGTTTTCATGGTCTTGCATTAAATGTAGACATGGACTTAACACCGTTTTTAAGAATTAACCCGTGTGGGTATGCCGGATTGGAGATGGTACAAACCAGTCAGGTAAGTGGTCCAAAAACTATTCAAGAAGCTGCAACGCCGTTAACTGAAAAATTGGCAATTGCGCTTGGCGCTTCTAACATTGACTATCAGCAAGGTTTACCAGACTTAATGCTGACAGAAAAGAGAGCAGTATGACAACCGTTAAAACATCTAAGTTAGCCGCAGGCGTAAAATTGCGCGATGCTGAAAAAATGGCGTTAATCCCTGTAAAAATAATGCCTTCTGAACGTGACACTATGTTACGTAAACCAGACTGGTTAAAAATTCGTTTGCCAAAATCTAGTGAAAAGATTGATAACATAAAAAAGGCGATGCGTAGCCAAGGATTAAGTTCTGTATGTGAAGAGGCATCATGCCCAAACCTTCCTGAGTGCTTTAATCACGGTACAGCAACGTTTATGATTTTAGGCGATATTTGTACACGTCGTTGTCCTTTTTGCGATGTTGCTCATGGCCGACCATTACCACCAAGTGCCCAAGAACCAGAGAAATTAGCATTAACCATAAAAGAAATGGGTCTTAAATACGTTGTTATTACTTCGGTTGACCGTGACGATTTACGTGATGGCGGTGCACAACACTTTGCAGACTGCGTAAAAGCTATTCGAGCTCATAATCCTGGTATTAAAGTTGAAATTCTAGTACCTGACTTCCGTGGCCGCATGGATACAGCGCTTGAAATCTTATCGACTGCGCCACCAGATGTATTTAATCATAACCTAGAAACAGCACCTCGACTTTATCGACTGGCGCGTCCAGGTGCGAATTATAAGTGGTCATTGGACTTATTAAAGCGCTTTAAGGAAATGCACCCTGAAGTTGATACTAAGTCTGGTCTTATGGTTGGATTAGGTGAAACGAACGACGAAATCATTGCCGTATTAAAAGATCTTCGTGAGCACAATGTAGATATGTTGACTATTGGTCAATATCTACAGCCAAGTAAACATCACTTACCTGTAGAACGTTATGTGCCACCAGTGGAATTTGATATTTTCAAAAAAGAAGCTGATGAATTAGGTTTCAAACATGCTGCTTCTGGGCCATTTGTACGTTCTAGTTATCATGCAGACAAACAAGCCGCTGGAGAGGAAGTTAAGTAATATGACTGACCAAGTTTACCCAATCGGCACGCCTGGTAAAAAATGGGGCGATGCAGAAAAACATCAATGGTTAGCTAAGCAATTAGTTAAACGTTCATATCAGGAGCACGTTGTTGCTAAGTTGGCAAACTTGCCGGCACAGTTTGAGTCGCAGGAATACGGTTACCTAAAGTACGCAGACTTACCTGTTGTAAAAGATGCTGATAATTATCCGTTATTTATTATAAAAACCGTTCGTTGGAGTGATGAATTACCAACGGTTTTGATCACGGGTGGTGTGCATGGTTATGAAACCAGCGGTGTTCAAGGGGCGCTAAGGTTTGCTCTTGCTCACGCAGAACAATATCAAACAAAGTACAACTTTATAATTGCTCCTTGTATCAGTCCTTGGGGTTACGAGACGATAAACCGTTGGAACCCGCTTGCCGTCGATCCAAATCGCTCATTCTTTGAAGGGTCTAAAGCACAAGAGGCGACGTTGTTAATGCAATATTTAAAGCACAACAACATTAACCCTATTTGTCATATCGATTTACATGAAACCACAGATACAGACAATTCAGAGTTCCGCCCTGCATTATCTGCACGAGACAATATTGAGCAAAAGAACTGGAATATTCCAGATGGCTTTTATCTTGTTGCTGATTCTCAAAATCCGCAGCCAGCATTTCAAGAAGCGATTATTAAATCCGTTGAAAAAGTGACTCATATTGCCCCTGCTGATGAGACGGGTTGCTTAATTGGGGCACCGTTGCAGCAGTTTGGTGTTATTGAATACGATGCTAGACCATTAGGTTTATGCATGGGTATGACAGATGCCGAATATAAAACAACAACCGAAGTTTACCCTGATAGCCCGCGAGTTGATGACGAAAATTGTATTATGGCTCAAGTGGCTGTGATCACAGGAGCGTTAGATTTTATTTCTGGCTCAAATTAGATTTAGATTTAGAACATGTAATAAAAAAGGTCTGCAAAAGCAGACCTTTTTTATTACGTTAACGCTAACACAGTACCGCGCTCACTACGCACTTACTCGCTTGTAAGGGCGATATTCTGGTGTCCAAAAGTTTTTCTCTATTCTTTGATGGATCTCTTCATCGGTAATAGACAATGCATGGCCTTGCTCAATAGCAACTTTAGCCACATTAAACGCAATCTCTTTACTTAATCTTGGCAAGTCTACCAATTCTGGTAATAAAGCACCCTCTCCTTCATTAACCAGCGGAGAATTTTGCGCCAATGTTTCACTCGACGCCATAATCATTTCATCAGAAATAATTCTCGCACCTACTGCTAGTACACCTAAACCAATGCCTGGGAAAATGTATGCGTTGTTACATTGCGCTATTTCAAAAGAACGACCATTAAAATCAATAACTTTAAATGGACTACCGGTAGCGATTATAGCGTTGCCGTTTGTCCACTCTATTACATCTTTTGGATGTGCTTCAATTTGTTTAATTGGATTGCTTAATGGAAAAATAATTGGCTGAGAGTCATGCTTGTGCATTGTTTTTATCGCTTGCTCAGTGAATAACCCTGGAACACCTGACACACCTATAAGTATTCCCGGCTTGGCGTTTTCCATCACCTCAACAAGTGTTGGGTAGTCACCCGCAATATTCCATTCCTCATAATCACGAGACTCTTGAGCAAGAGCTTGTTGAAAATCTCGAAGATTGCTCATGCCGTTTGTTACTAAACCAAAACGGTCGATCATGAACACTTTCTTACGCGCTTCAGAGTCAGTCAAACCTTCTGCAACCATTTGCATAATGACTTGCTCAGCAATACCACAACCTGCAGAGCCCGCACCAACAAAAGTCACGTTTTGTTCAGATAACTTTTGATCTTTTTTACGACAAGCCGCTAATAATGTTCCCACAGTAACAGCTGCTGTGCCCTGGATATCATCATTAAAACAACACACTTTATCTCTATATCGCTTTAATAAAGGCATCGCATTTGGTTGGGCAAAATCTTCAAACTGAATCATCACACCAGGCCAGCGCTTTTGTGCAGCGGTTATAAATTTATCTACAAACGCATCGTACTCATACTGGCTAATACGTTCATGTCGTTCACCCATATACATAGGATCATTAAGCAGTTTAGGGTTATTAGTACCAACATCTAAAGTAATCGGCATGGTATACGCAGGGCTAATACCGCCACATGCTGTATAAAGTGATAATTTTCCTATTGGAATGCCCATTCCACCGATACCTTGATCGCCTAGACCTAAAATTCTCTCACCGTCGGTTACTACGATAACTTTTACTTTTTGCTTAGTCGCATTGCGTAAAATATCGTCCATTTGGTCTCGTTCAGTATACGAAATAAATAAACCACGATTACTACGGTAGATATCCGAGAACTTTTCACAGGCATCACCAACCGTTGGTGTGTATATGATCGGCATCATTTCGGCAATATGCTGATTTACCAACTTAAAAAATAAAGTTTCGTTACTATCTTGAATTGCTCGTAAATAGATATGTTTGTTAATTGGCTCTTGGAAGCTAGAGTACTGTAAATAGGCTCGTTCAACTTGCTCCTCGATTGACTCATAACGAGGTGGCAATAACCCCATTAAATTAAAGTTAGTGCGCTCTAACTTTGAAAATGCGGTACCTTTGTTTAGGAGTGGCGTTTCGATTAATGCAGGTCCTGCATAGTGAATATATAACGGACTTTTTTCAGCTTTTTGGTTCATATAGATCCCGAAAGAATGTGGGTCGGATGTTTTTGATTTACACCATATTTTACGTGCAATTATAGTCAATTGTTAAAGCATAGTAGAGGATTAACTAAAAGTTAAGGTACTGGTAATACCTGTTAAATAGGGTTTTTACTCATTTGTGCAGAAATAAGACAAAAGTGCGGCAAACACCGCACTTTAATAACCGTTAATCTAAGGTTAGATAGTTTTGATAATTACAAAACTCAACGGGGCCAATTCAAACTCATTTTTCAGTTGGTTTGTTTCACCATATACAACTTCAAGATCTGCAGCATTAGGCGCTTTAAATTTTTTCACTGATTTTGCCGAATTATAAATCACCGTATAACTTGGATGACCGTTAAGCTCCCTAGTAAATGCAAAAATACCAGGCTCGTCATTATACTCAACGACCTTTTGGATTCCTTTTCTTAGTACTTCATGGCCGTGATAAACCTCGGCAAATTCCGCCAGCTTTTTATATATTGGGTGGGTCACGTCAAAATTGTCGTCGGCTGTGGTTTTATCCGTACCATACAAATTATTGTCATTATAATCTGGTGTAAGCGATGGCATCATATCTTCTCGAGCACCTCTATCGCCGCCATCACCTGTAAAACCCTGTTCATCGCCATAATATAAAACTGGAATGCCGCGGGCAAAGTACATTAATGAATTTGATAACAAGAAACGTTTAATTTTTTCTTGTTCGCTAGCCTCTGGTAAAGATTGATCGAGCGTATAAGCTAACCTACCGACATCATGGTTACTGACAAAATTCATTAAGTAGTCAGCGCTACTGTTATGATCATTGTAAAGCGTATCGTATGAAAACAGGTCGTTTAGATTATCAGTGCCTTTTTCATAAGCAAAAACGTCTTTAGTACGGTATTGAAATGCAAAATCCAACACCGACGGGATATCACCTTCAGTCGTAAATTTACTTAGTTCTTGCGGGTCACCTGAATAGACTTCACCAAAAACAAAAAATTCAGGAATGCCTTGCGTTTTAGCATGCTCAATTATTGCTGGTGTAAACTGTTGCCAGAATTCCATATTAACGTGTTTTACGGTATCAATGCGAAAACCGTCTGGTTTAAACTCGCTAATAATGTTGTTAAATATTTCCGTCATGCCTTTTACGACTTCTGGGTTATCAGTATCGACATCATCCAGCCCCATAAAGTCGCCATAGATTGAGTTTTCACCCTGCCAGGTACTGTCACCCTGATTATGGTAATATTTTGGATCGTTTAACCATGCTGGCGTTTTTAGGTTTTCATGGCCTTTAGGTATAAATGGGGTGTAACCTTTTCCTGCAGCTTTATCGGCAAGAGAAACGTACTCACATAACTGTTTTGATGTACTAAATAACGGTTTCCCATCGCCATGACACTCCTGATATTTAATAACATCGGCGGTATGGTTGGTAATTATGTCAAAAAACACCTTCATATTTTTATCATGTGCGGCATCAATAAACTCTTTTAAATCTGCATTAGTGCCCAGATGTGGGTCTATTTCAGTAAAGTCTAGTGGCCAATATCCATGATAACCTGAAGAGTCACCTTGTACCGCTTGATTCCTAAGGATAGGCGTAAGCCAAATTGCCGATATGCCTAGACCTTTTAAATAGTCTAAGCGTTTTGTTAAACCTTTAATGTCTCCACCGTGGTAATGAGCGTTACTGGTTTTATCAAATCCACCAGCGCTTTCTGGTATCGTTTTGGAGCCATTATCATTGGAGCTATCGCCGTTATCAAACCTATCTGGCATCACAAAATAGAAAACGTCATCTCGAACATCACGGGTCAAATAATGCTCACTAAATTTAGGATTGCTTGACGCTAATGTTGTAGTTTTGATATTGGCGAGGTTATTACTATTGCCGTCTGACTCTCCAGATTGGCCACAAGCCGAAAGAACAAGACTGGAAAGAAGAGTCAAGCCAACTATGGCTGGCTTAGTATAGAGCTGCTTTGCTTTCATTATTATTGAGTTCCAAAAAGGTAACGATAGGGATATAACATAACGAAACTAATGATAATTTAGAATTAAAAACGAGCAATGTGACCATGACTACGTATGCACCTAGTCATTATTCATACAGAAACTTAGATATTCTCGTCAATCTGCAGAAATTAACCTATGGATAGGTCTACAATCACCATCACAATGTAGATATACTCTTTGCCCAATTAAGTAATTAACATCATGCATGAGTATTCGATATGTTAGCAAAACGCATAATTCCCTGTTTAGACGTAAAAGACGGAAAAGTTGTCAAAGGCGTTCAGTTTAGAAATCATGAAACAATTGGCGATATAGTGCCGCTGGCTGAACGATATGCTCAAGAAGGTGCCGATGAGTTGGTTTTTTACGATATTACAGCATCGAGCGATGTTCGTGTTGTTGATAAAAGCTGGGTCAGCCGAATTGCTCAGGTTATCGATATTCCGTTTTGTGTTGCAGGTGGAATTAAAACGGTTGAACAAGCCGGTGAAATTCTATCCATGGGCGCAGATAAAATCTCAATAAATAGTCCAGCACTACTAAACCCAGAACTTATTACGGAACTACACGATACTTACGGACAACAATGTGTTGTTGTTGGTATTGACTCTTATTACAACGAAAAAACTGGTGAATATGAAGTTTATCAGTTTACTGGTGACGAAAGTCGCACACAAAACTCAGGACGTAAAACGATTGATTGGGTTAAAGAAGTTCAGGAGCGAGGTGCTGGTGAAATTGTACTTAACTGCATGAATCAAGATGGTGTTCGCCAAGGTTATGATCTAAAACAACTAGAACTAGTCCGTGAGCACTGCAAGGTACCATTAATCGCGTCGGGTGGCGCGGGCGAAATGGTACATTTTAAAGACGCTTATCAACTAGCCAATGTAGACGGTGCTTTAGCCGCGTCGGTGTTCCATAAAAAGATAATTGATATTAGTGATCTTAAAGAATACCTAAGCGACGCAGGAATTTCTATCCGCAGTTAATAACCCATTATTTTCAAAGAAAAATACGGGGCAAGTGTAAAAACAAATAATAATATTTTATATTGCCCCAATACAGTTAAATACATAGGTTTCAAAACCGACTTCTCAATACCAAATAGTCTTTTGTGTATCGAAAATACAAAATCGTCAAACAACGTAATAAATATAAATGCCAACGTTAATGCGCTAACGTGAAATATCGACATCCAGCCAAATAACGTGGTGATCTCTTGCATGCTCATAATCTATCCTTATTGTTTTGATAGCCGAACTAATTTTCCTGAGTCTGTAACGATTAATAGCCGACCTTGTTCATCTTCAACAATGTCGCGTAGTCGCTCTTTTAAATTTTTTAAATACGTGCGCTCAGACAATAATTCTAATCCACTGTGGCTTTTTGAGTCATTTGACTCTGATTTATTTTCATCTGTATTTCTTAGCGCTACCACTCGCATTTCTTGATACTTCAACGCTGTATTAATAAGTTTATTTTGGAATTCAGGAAACTCAGAACCTGAGTAAACTAATAATGATCCTGGCGCGATAGACGGCGTCCAATTAACTAATGGAGACTCTAATCCTGACATGGTTTTATGTGGCGTTATTTCTAGACCTGAATAATCAATTCCATAGGTTATTTTTGGCCAACCATAATTTAATTTAGGCTTTATGATGTTGATTTCATCGCCACCTTTTGGGCCGTGCTCATTTGAAAACAACAACTTTCTATCTTTATCGTAAAATAAACCCTGTGGATTTCTGTGACCAATGGAGTAAATTTCAGGTAACGCCCCTTCCATTTTTATATACGGGTTATCACTTGGTACTTCACCATTATCTTTCAAGCGAATGATCTTACCTAAATGAGAGTCCAGCTTTTGGGCATCATCCATATAAGAATAACCGTCACCGACTCCAAACACTAAAGTACTGTCTGGTAGAAAGGCCATTCGGCCGGCAAAATGATACGTCGCTGCCTTTTGCGGCGTCGCTCTAAATAATATTTCAATGTTTTCGAACGTAAATGAGGCTGTCTTGGATTTTTGTGAAATATTTAGTTTTGCTCTTGCTAACGTGGTGCCGTTCGAAAATTTGTGGCCTGATGCAAACGTAAAATATACCCATTGATTTTCCGCGTAGTCAGGGTGAGCAATAACATCCAACATCCCTCCTTGGCCACTTTCATAAACACTATCGCTAAACTGTCTATTCGCGGCGGACATTATACCTGTTGCATTATTCCATAAACGCACGTCACCGTTTCGCTCAGTGATTAAAAATAACTCTGATGATAGATGAGCGATACCCCAAGGCTTATGTAAACCTTCGAATAGCGTTGTTGCATTAAGCTTAACATTTACTGCAGGCAGGCTATCGAACGCAACCTGGTTGTTTGCAACCGCTTGATTTTGCCATATAGTGAATGCCAATAAGAAAACCACAAAGAGTTTCATCAATTTCCGTTGCGCCGACATTTCCATTTCTTTTTCCTTTTGTCTAATACGTTAGGCTTTATTATCAGCCTTAGGCCTAAAATATTCGGTATTATCATAAAAAGTTAATGATTCGTTTTCTTCATGCCAGCCAGGCACTCCTAACAAGGGTAATGGCGACATTTGGGTATTGTCTTTTAAAACGCCTTCTTTAATTCTAGTCGCTAATCGCTCATCAAGCAGTCTGTATTGAACATTTTTTGGTAGCGCCAATATTTCGGCACTGCTATCAATGACAAGCCATTTGCCCGTCAGTCCAATAAATGGTTTAGTCAGCATTTCATAATTAGCATGTCCAAATTGATAAACGGCAATCCCATCATCATTTGCTTGGTGCCATTTATCTCTAAGTTCAATAAAAGCGGTATTCCAATCGTGCGATTTCAGAGCCGCCAGTAAGGCTTGGTTTTTGGTCACTAACACTACACCGCATTCGTCAAATAAAGTGAGCGCATTTCTTAGCTTAGATCGTTCTTGAGAGTCTGATGATTGAATGTCTTTATAATGTAACTCATTAATGAGTGCTTTTGTCTTAGGAAACAAACTCCAAACAAGAGCACCAAAAATGTCGTGCCAACTCTCTTTTCTCGTAGGCACTTGACCTGTTTCGTATATAAACGTTTCGTACTCAACGGCGTTATAATCTTTACTGGCGGCCTGCTCAACAAAACGGATAACTTTGCCATTATTATTTTCAACTTCATAAGGTAATAACGAATCGAGGGCTGCACAACTTGGCCACTGAAACCAGTCGTCAAACGCTGCAACATGATTAATATCAGCAAAGCAACCTTGGTCTGCAAATTCTGTGGTCCAGTGGGTAAAGCTAGAAAACTTTTTCATTTCGTTTCAAATCCCATATAAACAGATAACAAAACGACTCGAAAATCGAATCGTTCTAGAATATAGTCGTAATATTACTGCCATGATAACGCAGCTAAGCATTTGTTTTAATTTAAAAGGGAAATAATAATGATAAAAAAGATCGCCGCCCTATCTTTGTTGGCAATACAACCTGCCATTGCCGCGGATAACGACTTTGATAAAGCCTATCAATCTATTAGTGAAGCTGATTTAAAAGTTCATGTAAAAGAAATTGCCGATGATAAATATATGGGCCGTTTACCAACAGGTCCTGGTGAAAAACTTTTACTAGACTACCTAACCAAACAATTTACTTCGTATGGCTTTATGCCAGGAAATGGTGATAGCTTTTTGCAACCGGTTGACCTAGTTGAAATTACCGCTTCGGAAGATCAGGTGTTAACCATTGGTGGAAAAGAGTATACCTATCGAAAAGATATGGTTATGGGGACTAGCCGCACTAGTGAATTTGAAGAAATAAAAGACTCTGAACTGGTTTTTGTTGGTTACGGCATTAATGCGCCTGAGTACAACTGGAACGACTACGCTGGTTTGGACATGAAAGGCAAAACGGCTGTAATTTTGGTTAACGATCCGGGATATGAGTCAGGTGACGATAGTAAATTCCAAGGAACAACAATGACCTACTATGGTCGTTGGACATACAAATATGAAGAAGCAAGTCGCCAAGGCGCTGCAGGCGCTATCATTATTCACGAAACCGCGCCAGCTTCCTACCCTTGGAGTGTGGTTGAAAATTCTTGGACCGGGCCACAATATGGCTTATTTAAAGCCGATGGCAACAAAGAACGCATTAATGTTGAGGGATGGATTCAAGCAAACGTTGCTAAAGAGCTATTTGCGAAAGCTGGTTTAGACTTTGCCGCATTAAAAAAACAAGCCATGCAAAAGCCTACCAATGTTGACTTGGGTGATCTTACGGCCTCAGTAAAAGTAAACTCAAAAGTAAAACCTTCAAAAAGTTATAATTTTATTGCAACGCTACCAGGAACTAAACGCCCAGATGAACATGTTATCTATACCGCACATTGGGATCACATCGGCGTAGATAAAAGCAAGAAAGGCGACCAGATTTATAATGGCGCGCATGACAATGCAACCGGTATTGGTGGTGTACTAGAAATTGCACAAGCTTTTTCAATGTTAGAAACCAAGCCAGAACGTTCTGTTACCATTTTAGCGGTAACCGCTGAAGAACAAGGCTTATTAGGCTCTAAGTACTACGCGCAAAACCCTATTATTCCTCTGACTAAAACTGTCGCAAACATCAATATGGATAGTTTAAACGTTTTGGGCAAAGTGAAAGAAATCAACGTGCAAGGTAAAGGTAAGTCCGACATGGACAATTACTTAGCAAACGCAGTTAAAAAACAGAACCGAGTATTAGTTGAAGGTGAAAACCCATCAGCAGGTTATTATTATCGTTCTGATCACTTTAACTTTGCAAAAGTTGGTATTCCAGCTCTTTACGCAGGCGGTGGTGTGACGCCTGTTGATGAAAAGACAGCGGAGTATCGTAAAAAAATGAGCCTTATTGTACGTGGTTGTTACCACCAGCCTTGTGATAAATATCGCGAAAGTTGGGACTTATCCGGCGCACAACAAGACGTGCAATTATTTTTTGATGTTGGTTATCAGATTTCAAATAATAACAAATGGCCAAATTGGTCAAAAGGCGCTGAATTTAAACGCCCAGCAAAATAACTTGATGCGAAAGTCTCCTTTTTTGCATTTATTAGTTAAGGCAGCCTAGGCTGCCTTTTTTGTTGTCCGTTCAGCAGAATTTTTTCCATCCAAATTAAGAACAAAATTTGATCACACGGCTTTTCCCTAAGGTTATTTGAATAGAAAGTGTACAAATTTGATACAAACTTTAAAATTCTGGCGATAAGCTCAAATCTTTTCTTGTCTTCATTTTTTAACCGTGGCAGTCTGAAATCAGAGCCAAATTTAAAGTAGTTGCTCTAAATACAAAAAAGTTAAATAAGTAGCAAGATTCGTTTTGTCGCGCCGACTTACAGACGTCTCTTGTGTGAATTTCGATTAATAATTAAATGGAGTGAACTCACTAATGTGTTCAATTTTCGGTATTTTAGACATCAAGACTGATGTCTCAGCGTTACGCCCTAAGGCGATAGAATTATCAGGAATGTTAAGACACCGTGGACCAGATTGGTCTGGTGTATGGAGCAATAATAATGCGATATTAGTCCATGAACGTTTGGCTATCGTAGATTTAGAGAATGGCGCGCAACCTCTAATAAATAATAATCGAAATCACATCTTAGCCGTAAATGGTGAAATATATAATCACAAGCAGTTAGAAGCTGCGTTAACTACTGACTATCAATTCCAAACTCAATCGGATTGTGAAGTTATTCTTGCGTTATATCAGCAAGAAGGTGTTCAGTTTATTGACCAGTTAAAAGGTATGTTTGCATTTGCCTTGTTTGATGAAAGTGACGGCAGCTATCTAATAGCTCGAGATCACTTGGGTATAATACCTCTGTACTATGGTTATGACGTGCATGGTCAATTGTATGTCGCTTCTGAAATGAAAGCCTTAGTTCCGGTTTGTAAAACGGTCAGCGAGTTTCCTCCGGGTCACTATTTATCATCAAAAGAACAAGACGACGTACCATCGGATCACACATCTATTAGTGAATCTGGTCTTAAATTTACTCGTTACTATAATCGCGATTGGCGCGACTATGAGACAGTAAAAGATGCCGGCGGTGATGCTAAGCTAGTTCATGATGCGCTTACCGAAGCAGTTCGTACTCATATGATGTCCGATGTTCCTTATGGCGTTCTTTTATCTGGTGGTTTGGACTCTTCGGTTATTGCAGCGGTTGCGCAGAAGTTCGCCAAAAAGCGAATTGAAGACGAAGGTCAAAGTAAAGCTTGGTGGCCACAGTTACATAGTTTTGCAGTAGGCTTAAAAGGTGCCCCTGATTTAATTGCCGCTAAAAAAGTTGCTGATCATATAGGCACTATCCATCATGAGCTTCATTACACGGTTCAAGAAGGTATTGATGCAATCCGTGACGTTATCTATTTCTTAGAAACGTATGACGTAACTACGATTCGTGCGTCTACACCTATGTATCTTATGGCAAGAAAAATAAAAGCCATGGGCATAAAAATGGTGTTATCAGGAGAAGGAGCTGACGAAGTATTTGGCGGTTACCTATATTTCCATAAAGCGCCAAACGCCAAAGAGTTTCATGAAGAAACGGTACGTAAGCTAGATCGCCTCCACATGTTCGATTGTGCTCGTGCCAACAAATCTATGTCTGCATGGGGCGTAGAAGCTCGAGTTCCGTTTTTAGATAAGGCCTTTTTAGATACGGCTATGTCGATGAACCCAGCTCTAAAAATGTGTGGTAAGAATGCAGAACGTTTAGAAACCGGTGCGCCAGGTTTTGGCCGCGCAGGTATAAAAATGGAAAAACACATAGTTCGTGAAGCTTTCGCAGATTATCTTCCTGACGATGTATTATGGCGCCAAAAAGAACAGTTCTCTGATGGTGTTGGTTACAATTGGATAGACTCATTAGTTGAACAAGCAGAATCTCAGGTCACTGACCAAATGATGGCAAGTGCCGAGTTTAGATTTCCGCATAACACACCACAAACGAAAGAAGCATACTTCTATAGAACTATTTTTGAACAGCATTTCCCTCTCGACTCCGCGGCTGAATGTGTTCCAGGTGGTAAATCAGTGGCATGCTCTACCCCTGAGGCATTGGCATGGGATGAAAAGTTCAGCCAAAATGCAGACCCGTCTGGGCGCGCTATGTTTGATGTTCATGAGCAAGGCTACACAGATAAGTCTGCCTGATAAGTCTGTCAGCTAAGCTGTCGTTGTTAAACGTACATTAATAAAAAGTAAAAAAGCCTGAATGAGTTCTATTCGGGCTTTTTTAATGCGCTTATTAACACCGCCATCTCGGTTGTTAACTGTGCAGTCGTTTTGTGTTTTTGGGATTAAGCAAGTTGTGTTGAATTAAAAAGTCATGCCCAGCTTTTAAGCCCATTTTATAGTCTGCAATCAACGCTTCTTTGGTACTTCCCAACACTTTGCTTTGTAGCGGACGAGCCGGTGTTACTTCTATTACATTTACGCCTTCAGGCGGATTTTGAATCACTGATTGAGCTTTTGCATACGACGCTTCATGTACATCTAAGATTTTATAAACTTGCGGTGTTCTGTTACGAGTACAAAAAATAGGTTTGGCACGCTTTAACACCTCACCAATAGCAGTTTCGGCTGTTTTGGAAGTCCGAATTACCACGGCTTTATTGGCCCCTAAATGTATTGCCTCTTCAATTGGAATAGGTGCACTTACGCCGCCATCGACCAAAGGCTCTTTGTTTAATGTCACTCCTCTGCGATACAAAAAAGGAATTGCACTGGATGCTTTTAACGCTGGGATCCAACCTATTTTATTCGGATCCAATAACGCTGTTTCCATGCTACTTGCTTTGGTTGATGAAAAGAACAGTTTTCTGTTTTTTGCTTTACGCGCCGCTGTTTCTGTATCTAGTTGGTATGCTGAGTCTTCTACTTGGTTAAAGTACCAATCAAGATCCATAACGTGTTTGCCTTTGAATGCACTCCATACGTTAAAAAACTCATCACTGTTTGTTAAATCTGAAATAGCGCTATAAGCATAACCAAATTGGTGACTCATAAAACTAGCAATATTTTGGGCGCCAGCTGAGGTTCCTACCAATATTTCAAAGGGATTAAAGTTAGATAATAACCAGCTATCTAATACACCTGCGGTAAACACGCCACGCTGACCGCCACCCTCAGCGACGAGCGCTAGGCCTTCTTGTGGTTCTGTCATGTTTACTTGTGAATAATCTGTATCGCCAATCATTGTTAACCCCTTTAGTTTAGAGTTTCTATAATAAAGCATGGGGATGATTCACAAAATTTCAAATTTCTGATATCAATGTTAAGAAAAATAGAACGTCGAAATTTATGCTTAACATTCTCAAACGGTATTTCATCGCAAATTGAATAACTTATATCGATTTATTCACTTTGTTTTGTTAAGAATAGAATTACTAATTTAAAGTAAAAGGAATGACAATGCGGTTATCTTCGCTAAACAATAAACTAATTTCGCGTAAAACGTTGGTTAGTCTGGCTCTTGGTTCTCTTCTAGCAGCTTGTTCCTCCACTGAACAAAAAATCAATTCATCAGACGGTGCGTCCCAGCTAAAAAATTCTGTTGAGGCCACAAGTGACTATTCTAAAAAAAGCGGTGGTATAGCTCCAGAGCGGCAACAAGGTTTATCGATGTCATATGCTGAATTGCGCTTTACTATTTTTCCAGACCAAAAGTCGATTTCAGTGGCAACAAAATTAACGTTAAATACCGCAAAACAAACCTCACAAATCTCAGTTGATTTAGACCGCGTTTTTAACATAAATCAAATTAGCGTCAACGGCCAATTATTAGACCCCAAACAATACTCCAACACGATGGGTGAATTAAAGATTGACCTACCTACTCCTGTAAGTGGCGACTTTGAATTAGCTATTAATTACAACGGAAAACCAAGAGAAGCTATAAGAGCACCGTGGGATGGCGGTTTTGATTGGAAAAAAACACGTGAAGGTGAACATTGGATTGCAACCGCGGTTCAAGGTGAAGGTTGTGATCTTTTTTGGCCGTGCATTGATCAACCATATGGCGAGGTGGAGAAAATGGATATCCACATTACTGTGCCAAAGGATTTAGTCGCAGCCTCAAATGGAGTATTACAAAGCATAACAGAACAAGACGACTTAAAAACTTTTCACTGGCAGACCTCTTCTTTGCACAACACTTATGCTATCGCGTTAAATGTTGGTCCATATGGTTTAATTGAAGATAATTATAAAAGTGTTTTTGGGAATACAATTCCTGTTGCTTTTTACCATCTAAAAGAAAACGAGCCTAAATCAAAAATTTTGTTTGAAGAAATCGCTCCTATGCTAGATTTTTTTGAAACTGTCATCGGCCCTTATCCATTTGGAAGCGAAAAAATGGGCGTGGTCGAAACACCACACTTAGGTATGGAGCATCAAACAATCAATGCCTACGGCAATAATTATCGTAAGGATGAGTTTGGCTACGACTGGTTATTGCAACATGAATTTGCTCACGAGTGGTTTGGTAATCAATTAACAAACAACAATTGGGATCACATGTGGTTGCACGAAGGGTTTGGCTCTTACATGCAACCTCTATATACTCAATATTTGCACGGCGACATGGCCTACAAAGCGCATCTATTTAAACAACGTAAGAGTCTTATTAATAAGTTTCCAATTGTCTCTAATAAACCTCTAGCGGTAGAAGAGGTCTATAACCGACAGGTTGGTCCAGGCAATGATATTTATGCAAAAGGTTCGCTAGTCTTGCATTCTTTACGTGAATTGATTGGTGATGAGGCATTCTTTGCCGCAACTCGCCAACTTGTTTATGGCACTCGTACTCCTGAACCTGGCAATTTTGCCCCTCGTTTTTCAGATACCAATGAGTTTATTAGTATTGTAAATGAAATTACCGGTGACAATTTACAATGGTTTTTTGATGTTTATATCTATCAAGCGGCGCTTCCTAAGCTAAATATCGTTAGAAATGATAAAAAAATGACACTTAATTGGATTATCGAGAACAATCGTCCATTTCCTATACCGCTCGAACTCAGTATTAATGGTAAGCTACAAACGCTTATCTTAGATGAGCCTAAAACCATTGAGGTTCGCCGCAAGGATGTTGTTATTGTCGACCCAAATAGCAAAATATTACGTCATCAAGATAATATTGAGCGCTACAAGTCATATCTTGAGGAGCAGCGCTTAATTAAAATGACGAAACAGAATAAAAAATTAGTAGAGGCGGAGAAGTAATGTTGTTTTATCCTATGTTTGCCATGTTTATGCTGATATTCGCAATTGGTATAGTGACGGCGCGAGCTCGATTTGGGCATATTAAAAGTAAAGAAGTTAGTCCTAAATATTTTCTATTGATGCAGGGCGATAACATCCCAGAAGCGGTACTAAAAACCGGCCGCTGTTTTAGCAACCAGTTCGAGTTTCCGTTATTGTTTTTTGTTGTGTGCCTAGCTTACATGGTGCTTGGCTTAGACACATTAACAGGATGTATTGCAGCATGGACGTTTGTAGCATTTAGAGCCATCCATGCTTTTGTCTTTCTGACGAGCAACAACCTTATAAAACGAATGCTTAGCTTTTGGGCTGGCGTATTTGCAGTCGTTGTTATGTGGATTGACCTATTTATTCTTGTCAGTGCTGGCAGTGGGCTCAATCACTAAGGTTTGATTATTATCACCCGTATCGAGCGTAGTCTGTTCATCTAGACTCATATCAACGGGTGGAATATCTAGGAGGTCTGGATCGCTATTAAGTTCAGACCACCTTTTTAAATTTTCAGTCTCTTCATCGCTACTACTGTCTTTTTCATCAAAGATATGTACCTGCAATAAAGATTCAAGTAAATCCTCTAGCGTAACTATACCTTTAACTTCGCCATACTCATCAATGATCAAGCTCATGTGAGTACGTTTAGTTAACATATTGGTAAATAGGCTCGGTAAACTCATGTTTTCGGAAACAACATATAAAGGTTTGGTTAATTTACCAATTCGATAATTTGGCTTAACCCTTACGTTTGCTAAAATAGCATCGCTTTTAAACACATAACCGATAATGTCATCTGGGTCTTTGTCAAAAACTAATACTCTAGAGAAAGGACTTGAGCCGTGTTGTTTACAAAATTCTTCTACCGACAACTCTTTTGATACGCGAAATAACTTATTGCGTGGCGTAATGATGTTGCGAATTGGCGTGTGCCTAAACTTCATCAAGCCTTTAATAATTTCAGATTCTTGTTGATGTAAAGCGCCTACCTGCGAACCAAACATGGCCATTGCTTCGATTTCAGCACGAACATGTTTGTTGTCATCTTCTTGTTTGCTAAATAACGTTGTAATTTGGTCTGACAACCACACAAACGGCTTCAACAAGCGCACCATTACGACAAGCACTAACGACACCACAGGCGCTAGCGTACGCCAATGGTTTGCGCCTAGGGTTTTTGGAATAATTTCCGATAAAACTAATACCAGAAGAGTCATCACCGCGGATGCAATACCTATTGCGGCGTCGCCATAAATAGCAGCCGCTTGTGCACCAACTCCTGCAGCACCGGCAGTGTGAGCAACGGTGTTTAACGTTAAAATTGCCGCTAATGGCTGATCAACTCTCGCTTTTAATTTCTCGATGCGGGTGCCCACCACTGGATTTTTATCCATATAGGCTCTTGTATAACTTGGCGTAATACTTAATAAAACAGCCTCTAGTACACTACACAAAAACGATATCCCTATCGCCACAATTCCATAAATTAGTAATAACGTCACGACGTTGCTTTTCCTTATTAATTTAAAATCGGCAACAAAAAAGGCTACTCACGCAGCCTTTTCAAAACACTTCACCCCGTATATACGAGCATAGTTTAACTTTAGAGCATTTCTACTGTAATTGCTGTTGCTTCACCACCACCAATACATAATGACGCTAAGCCTTTTTTCAAGCCTTTATTTTGTAAAGCATGCAATAAAGTAACAATAATTCGCGCACCCGAGGCACCTAAAGGATGACCAAGTGCACATGCACCACCATGCACATTCACTTTTTCCGCTGGCAAAGACATTTCTTTCATTGCGGCCATTGTAACCATTGCAAAGGCTTCATTAATTTCAAATAAGTCAACGTCAGATGTGCTCCAACCGGCCTTCTCTAATGCACTTTCCATGGCACCGATTGGCGCTGTTGTGAACTTTTCAGGCTCAATAGAATTTGTTGCATGACTCACTACTTTTGCCAAAGGCGTTAATCCACGTTTTTGCGCTTCTGACATTTTCATCATTACTAGTGCTGCAGCACCGTCACTGATAGACGATGAATTAGCAGCCGTAATAGTGCCATCTTTTGCAAACGCAGGGCGAAGTGTTGGGATTTTATCAATTCGAGCAGCGCCTGGTTGTTCGTCAACAGAAACAGTAACGTCACCTTTGCGAGTTGAGTAAGTCACTGGTGCAATTTCATTATCAAAACGACCTGACGCAATCGCTTCTTGAGCGCGAGTTAGGGAACGAATTGCGTACTCATCCAACGATTCACGAGTAAATTTAAATTCGTTGGCAGTATCTTGAGCAAAACACCCCATAGCTTTACCTTGATATGCATCTTCAAGACCATCTAAAAACATGTGGTCCATTGCTTTACCATGACCCATACGCATACCACCACGCGCATTTGGTAACATATATGGTGCATTTGTCATGCTTTCAAATCCGCCAACAACGGCAACATTTATTGAACCCGCTTGAATAAAGTCATTGGCCATCATTGCGGCTTTCATGCCAGAGCCACATACTTTGTTGATTGTGGTTGCACCTGCCGATAGTTGTACACCGGCTTTAATGGCTGCTTGACGTGCTGGTGCTTGACCTAAGCCAGCAGGTAAAACACAACCCATAATAACTTCATCAATATCAGTTCCTGTTATGCCTGCACTTTCAATGGCTGATTTTATGGCGACAGCGCCTAACTCAGGTGCCGATACTGAAGACAAAGAACCTTGGAAACCACCTAACGGCGTACGTTTAGCGGATACGATTACTACTGGATCATGATTTGACATTTTATAACCTCTTAATATTTTTATGGCCGCATCTTACGCCGGAATAAATTTATTGCCAAATATCAGCACTCTGAACTAAACGTAAACAATGGCACAAAAAATTTACATTTTTAAATAATCACGGTTAATTTGAACAAAATGTTACCCAACACCAAGGTTTACGTTAACGTAAACTTACCCTACACTAAGACGCTAAATTAACGACTAGGTACAATAATGGCGGCGACACAATCTCAAACATCGCATACTCAAGACACCCTCACCTACACTATTGGTGAGCTGGCCAAAGAGTTTGATATTACCACTCGTAGTATTCGGTTTTATGAAGATGCGGAATTATTGTCACCAGCTAGAAATGGCCAGACTCGAGTATACAGCGCCAAAGATCGCACCCGCTTAAAGTTAGTTTTGCGCGGTAAACGTCTTGGCTTTTCATTGCAGGAAACGAAAACCATTTTTGAGTTGTACGACAATGAAGATACCGAAGAAAAACAATTACACATAATGTTGGAGTTAATCGAAGAAAAGAAACAACGATTAATTCAGCAGCAAAAGGATATTGCTGACGTACTGGCTGATTTATCAGAATTAGAAAGCGGCTGTAAAGATTCATTAGCTAAACTGTAAGCATTCATGTAGCTAAAACGTTAACTACAAGCTGAAGTTTAGAAAGTTCCAAGCCGGTGACGATATTAAAAGTTTCGTTATTGGCAAAATAATAAAAATTAAAATTTAAATTAAATATCAAATTCAACAGAAAAAGAGACCTATTATGATCAGTTCATTTTCATCACTAAACTTCAACCTTGGCGAAACCGTAGACATGATCCGCGACACGGTAAACGCCTTTGCTCGCGACGAAATTGCGCCTCGCGCTGAACAAATAGATATCGATAACGAATTCCCTAAAGATTTATGGCGTAAATTTGGTGAGCTAGGTTTATTAGGTATGACAGTTGAAGAGCAATACGGTGGCTCAAACTTAGGTTATTTAGAGCACGTAGTTGCCATGCAAGAAATTAGTCGTGCGTCTGCCGCAGTTGGCTTAAGTTACGGTGCAATGTCTAACTTGTGCCTAAACCAGCTAAGCAAAAACGGTTCACATGAGCAAAAATTAAAATATCTTCCTAAACTTTGTTCTGGCGAACACGTAGGTGCATTGGCTATGTCTGAGCCTAATGCTGGCTCTGACGTTGTAAGCATGAAACTTAAAGCTGAGAAAAAAGGCGATAAGTACATTCTTAACGGCAACAAAATGTGGATCACAAATGGTCCAGACGCTGATGTTTACGTTATTTACGCAAAAACAGATGTAACCGCGGGCTCAAAAGGCATTACCGCTTTTATTGTAGAGCGTGACTATCCTGGTTTCTCTCGTCACCAGAAACTAGATAAATTAGGTATGCGCGGTTCAAATACTTGCGAATTAGTATTTGAAGATTGTGAAGTGCCTGCAGAAAACATTTTAGGCCATGAAAATAAAGGCGTTCGTGTACTTATGTCTGGCTTAGATTATGAGCGTGTGGTGTTATCTGGTGGTCCACTAGGCATCATGGATGCGTGTATGGATATTGTTGTTCCTTATGTTCATGACCGCAAACAGTTTGGCCAATCGATAGGTGAATTCCAATTAGTACAAGGCAAAGTTGCAGACATGTATACCGGTATGCAAGCTGCTAAGTCTTATGTATATGCAGTGGCACAAGCCTGTGACCGTGGTGAAACAACTCGTAAAGATGCAGCTGCGGTAATTTTGTACTCTGCTGAATTAGCCACCAAAATGGCACTTGATGCGATTCAACTACTAGGCGGTAACGGTTACATTAACGAATTCCCAACTGGACGTTTATTACGTGATGCTAAGTTGTATGAAATTGGTGCTGGCACCTCAGAAATTCGTCGTATGCTTATTGGTCGAGAGTTGTTTAACGAATCAAAATAATCCGATTATTTAAATAATAAAAATTATATAAATAGCGAAATTTAATTATCGAGAAAGAGGAATCAGCGTTACCGCTCTCCTCTTTTGTTGTTCTGACTAACTCGAAGATGAAGATAAAATTATGGCTAAGATCACAAGTAAGGTAAATCCTCGCTCGCAAGAATTTTTGGACAAACAAAATGCCATGCAGGCTGTTGTTGATGATGTTCAGCAAAATGTAAATAAAATTAAATTAGGTGGTGGTGAGAAGTCTAAAGCTCGCCATGAATCACGCGGAAAACTTTTTGTTCGTGACCGCATTGAAAAGCTAATCGACCCTGGCTCAGCCTTTTTAGAAGTCGGTCAATTTGCTGGTTTTGATGTGTACGATGACTACACTCCTTGTGCGGGTGTTGTGGCCGGCATAGGCCGAGTATCTGGTGTTGAGTGCATGATCATTGGTAACGACGCTACAGTAAAAGGCGGCACTTACTATCCACTTACCGTTAAAAAACATTTGCGCGCTCAAGAAATAGCAGAGCGTTGTCACCTACCATGTATTTACTTAGTTGACTCAGGTGGTGCCAACCTTCCTCAGCAAGACGATGTATTCCCAGACAAAAATCACTTTGGTCGTATTTTCTTTAATCAAGCCAATATGTCAGCCAAAGGCATTCCACAAATAGCCGTGGTTATGGGCCTATGTACTGCCGGTGGTGCTTATGTACCGGCTATGGCTGATGAAAGTATTATCGTAAAAGAACAAGGCACTATTTTCTTAGCTGGTCCTCCCCTAGTTAAAGCGGCAACGGGCGAAGAAGTATCTGCTGAAGAACTGGGCGGCGCAGACGTACATTGTAAAATTTCAGGTGTGGCGGATCATTACGCACAAAATGACGAGCACGCGTTGCAAATTGCGCGAAGCTGTATTGCCAGAACCAACCGCAATAAAAACCTTCAAGTCCTTGATACAAAGCCTTCAGAAGAGCCACTTTACGATGCCAAAGAGCTTTATGGCATTGTAGGTACCGACTTGAAAAAACCATTTGATGTTAAAGAAGTTATCGCTCGTATCGTTGACGGCTCTGACTTTGATGAATTTAAACAACATTACGGTTCAACATTAGTGTGTGGTTTTGCCCGCATTTTTGGTAACCCTGTTGGTATTGTTGCGAACAACGGCATCCTGTTTTCTGAATCTGCTGAAAAAGGCGCTCACTTTATTGAATTGTGTTCACAGCGCAAAATACCTCTATTGTTCTTACAAAACATTACTGGCTTTATGGTTGGTAAAAAATATGAACATCAAGGCATTGCTAAACACGGTGCAAAAATGGTGATGGCGGTGTCTTGTGCAAAAGTGCCTAAATTCACCGTATTGATTGGTGGCTCTTATGGTGCCGGTAACTACGGCATGTGTGGTCGCGCTTATGACCCAACGATGATGTGGATGTGGCCAAATTCTCGTATTTCAGTTATGGGTGGCGAACAAGCTGCAGGCGTAATGGCACAAGTAACCAAAGACGGTATGGCTCGTCGTGGTGAAACGTGGACTGACGAGCAGGAAGCGGAATTTAAAAAGCCAATTGCAGATCAGTACGAAAAACAAGGTCATCCTTATTATGCATCTGGCCGATTATGGGACGATGGCATTATTGACCCTGCACAAACTCGTATGACCGTTGGTTTAGCTTTATCAGCGTCATTAAATGCACCAATTGAGGACACTAAATTTGGTGTCTTTAGAATGTAATTGGAGCCTAATTATGAGTTCAAACCAAGTAGACAACACACTTTTAAATTCAGAACAGTCTGAATCTCCAGTGCTTGTTGGTATTGACGAGCGTGGTGTTGCGACCGTTACGTTAAATCGCCCGGCAAAACATAATGCCTTTGACGATGCAGTTATTAGTGACTTAACTAACGCCTTTAAAGCCATTGAACAAAATCCAGAAGTAAGAGTATTAGTGCTTGCTTCTAACGGCAAAAGCTTTAGTGCTGGTGCTGACTTGGCATGGATGAAGCGTATGGCAGGTTATTCATATGAAGAGAACTTGCAAGACGCAAAAGCCTTAGCGGAAATGCTGCGCGTGCTTAATTTCATGCCTATTCCAACTATTGCAAAAGTACAAGGTGCCGCCTTTGGTGGTGCAGTTGGCTTAGTGGCTTGTTGTGATATGGCCGTTGCGTCAGACCGAGCTAGTTTTTGTTTAAGTGAAGTCAAACTAGGATTAATTCCAGCAACGATTAGTCCGTATGTGGTTGATGCTATTGGCGCTCGCGCGTCACGTCGTTATTTTCAAACGGCGGAACGTTTTTCGGCAGAAGCGGCAAAACAACTTAATTTGGTGAGCGACGTTACCTCATTAGAGCAATTGGACGACCAAGTAGAAGCTATGATTGGCGCGTTATTAGCCAATGGTCCCGTTGCGATGCAAGCCGCAAAACAGTTAGTTTTTGATGTGCAAAACTTTGATGCTAGTTCTAAAGGCTTAGATGAAGATTCAAAGCCTTGTGCTCTAATCAATGATACTAGCGAGCGAATTGCTGCTATAAGAGTATCGGAAGAGGGACAAGAAGGCTTGACGGCATTTTTTGAAAAACGCAGCGCAAACTGGTTAACGAATACTCTGTCAGATAAGGGTTAATGGAATTTCTTATGTTTAATAAAATTTTAATAGCAAACCGAGGCGAAATCGCCTGTCGTGTTATCGAAACGGCGCATAAAATGGGTATTCGTTGTGTGGCTGTTTACTCTGAAGCCGACGCGGATTCTCGTCATGTCAGTATGGCAGACGAAGCCTTCTTAATTGGCCCGGCACCAAGTAAAGATTCATACTTAAAATACGAAACCATTATTGACGTTGCCAAAAAGTCTGGCGCGCAAGCTATTCATCCTGGTTATGGATTTTTATCTGAAAACTCTTTATTTGCCCAAGCCTGTGTAGACAATGATATTGTTTTTATTGGACCTCCAATTGGCGCCATTGAAGCCATGGGCTCAAAAAGTGCCGCTAAGATCATCATGGAAAAAGCCAATGTACCATTAGTGCCTGGTTATCATGGCGACAATCAAGACCCGGAATTCCTAAAAGCTGAATCTGCAAAAATTGGCTACCCGCAACTGTTAAAAGCCGCTTACGGTGGCGGTGGTAAAGGGATGCGTATTGTTGAAAATGAAAAAGAATTTGATGATGCCCTCGCCTCAGCAAAACGTGAAGCCATAAATGGTTTTGGCAACGACAAAATGCTTATTGAGCGTTATTTAACAAAACCTCGCCACGTTGAAATACAAGTATTCTGTGACCAACATGGCAATGGCGTTTATTTAGCAGAACGCGACTGCTCTGTGCAACGTCGTCACCAAAAAGTGATTGAAGAAGCGCCAGCACCTGGTTTACCAACAGAAATACGCATCGCTATGGGTGAAGCTGCTGTTAGAGCCGCGCAAGCAATTGATTACGAAGGGGCCGGTACGGTTGAATTCCTATATGACGTAGACGGGTCTTTCTACTTCATGGAAATGAATACACGTTTGCAAGTTGAACACCCTGTAACTGAAATGATCACAGGTCAAGATTTAGTTCAATGGCAGTTACAAATTGCTTCAGGTGAATCACTGCCGATATCGCAACAAGACGTAACGGTTAATGGTCACGCTTTTGAAGTACGTATTTATGCTGAAGATCCAGACAACGACTTTTTACCAGCAACGGGTCATCTTCATTATTTACGTCAGCCTGAGCAAAATCGTCACGTTCGAGTTGATACGGGCGTTCGTGAGAACGACGAAGTGTCGACCTTTTACGACCCAATGATTGCTAAGCTAATTGTGTGGGATGAAAATCGTGAACGCGCCTTACAACGTATGTTGCGCGCTTTAGATGACTACCGAATCGCCGGTGTTACTACAAACTTAGCGTTTTTAGCAAGCCTACTTGAGCACAAGTCCTTCCAAGACGCTGACTTAGACACCAACTTTATTACTAAACACAACGATGACTTGTTTGTTTCTAAAACAAAAAACCAAGAACAGTCCTTAGCGTTAGCAGCCTTGTATCAATTATTAAAACAGGCCAACGACAATGCGACCCTTGCTGAGACATCGAGTGATCCATTCTCTCCTTGGCATGGATTTACCGGTTGGAAAGTCAACGAAGCCCAGCAGTTTACCGTGAAGTTAACCGATGAGTCTGGTGAAACATATGTGATATCAGCAGAACAAATTGGTGATGCTTATGCAATGAGCGTAGGTAATACCGATAGCAAATTGGTTGTCACTGGTACCCTAAATAACGATGAATTAGTGGCCTCTATTGATGGTCATCAAATTAACGTCACCATTGCTGACTTTGATAATAAACTGACGGTATTTAACAACAAAGATATTACAACATTTACTAAAGACGTACCTGTTGACTATGCCAATGCCGAGCTAGAGCAAGGTGGTGGTTTAACGGCACCTATGAACGGCACCTTGGTTGACGTTATGGTGAGTGCGGGTGATAAGGTTACAGCAGAGCAAAACCTGATCATCATGGAAGCCATGAAAATGGAGTACACTATTAAAGCGCCAAAAGATGGCGTGGTGAAAGAAGTATTTTTTGCTCCAGGTGATTTAGTTGCTGATGGCGCTGAGTTGCTTGCCATAGAATACGAGGAAGAGTAACCATGACTATTGTGATGAGTAATAGTTTTCCTGAGTCAGTAAAAATTGTTGAAGTTGGCCCAAGAGACGGGCTGCAAAATGAAGTGCCAGTGAGCATTGAAGATAAAGTCACGTTAATTAATGAGTTATCTGAAACGGGTTTAAGCGTTATTGAAGCAGGTTCATTTGTGTCACCTAAATGGGTGCCGCAAATGGCGGGCTCTGCAGAAATATATAGCATGATTAATCAAGTTGACGGAATCAACTACCCTGCTCTCACGCCTAACATGAAAGGTTATGAGGCTGCGGTAGCCGCAGGCGTTAAAGAAGTGGCTATTTTTGGTGCGGCAAGCGAAGCGTTTAGTCAAAAGAATATCAATTGTTCTATTGAAGAGAGCTTAGCCCGTTTTCAACCAATAATGGAACGCGCTGAACAAGATGGTATTCGCGTTCGTGGTTACGTTTCTTGTGTGCTTGGCTGTCCTTATGAAGGTGAAGTGGACGTCGTAAAAGTTGTCGAGGTTGCTCGTACACTATATGAAATGGGTTGTTATGAAATTTCACTGGGCGATACCATAGGTGTCGGAACGCCAGAAAAAGCAAAGCTGATGTTAGCTTCGGTTGCTCAAGCGGTGCCGATGGAGTGTTTAGCAATCCACTTTCATGATACTTACGGACAAGCATTGGCAAACATATATGCCTGTTTAGAGTTGGGCGTTAGCGTTATAGACTCTGCTGTGGCCGGGTTAGGCGGTTGTCCTTATGCTAAAGGTGCATCTGGCAACGTAGCCTCTGAAGACGTGGTATATATGCTTAACGGCCTTGGAATTGAACACGGAGTTGACTTGGCTAAATTAGCAAAAGCTGGCAAAACCATATGTACAGCACTTGGTAAGCCAGGAAATTCAAAAGTCGCGGCAGCTATTTTAAGTTAACGGCCAGGTTCAAAACGCCCATTAATATTCAGACATACTCTTTTCTAAGCCCATCTTACGTGGGCTTTACTTTATCTAATTGTACAGATTAGAAAAATACGCTGTTATTTATTTACCTTTTCGCTATATTCTAAGCATCTCACTTAAACTTCAAAAAGAGTGCTTTATGCAGCTTAAAACCGAAAGGTTGATCATCCGTGAACTTACTATCGACGATGCTCCTTTTATAAAAACGCTCTTAAATACTGAAGGGTTTAAGCAAAATATTGCTGACCGAGGTGTCGATACCATCGAAAAAGCGCAAAAAGAAATTATCGATCGTTACTCAACTGGCTACCCCAACTTTGGCTTCTTTGCTGTTTATTTAAAAAGCACAAATCAACCCATTGGTGGTGTCACTTTGATTGATCGTGATCAATTGGAATTCCCCGACCTTGGTTACGCCTTCTTACCAGAATTTGAAGGACAAGGTTACGCACTTGAGTCCAGCATAAAGCTCAGAGATTGGGCGGTAGAAAACGGTCACCCAACATTGTGCGCAATCGTTCAAGAAGACAACACACCGTCCATTAGACTACTGCAACGCTTAGACTTTAAAGCAAAAGGCACAAAAGATTTAACTGATCCGGATGAAACGTTATTGTATTTTGAGTACACACACTGCCCTTTGAATACGAACACGGCCCTTTGATGAAAGACGTAATTTATGCAAAGTGATATTTCTATTCAGCGTTTAAAACAGTTTCCACCACTTATGTGGATTTTGCTATTTGGCTCTTTTATTACCCGTGGCAGCTTTTATATGGTGTGGCCATTTCTAGCGGTGATTTTGTATGAAAAATTTGGCTTATCGGCAACTGAAGTGGGATTGATATTATCTGGTTCTGCTGTTGTGTCTGTTGTTACCACCTTTATTGGCAGTGCACTTTCAGACAAATTGGGCCGACATTTAATGATGTATGGTACGGGTATTCTTTACATCATCTCTTTTGCTTTACTGGCTGAGGCAAACAGTATTAACAGCTTTGTTATTGTCATTACACTCTGCTCAATAGCTACCGCTTTGTGGCGTCCATTAACCTCTGCGCTGATAGGCGATATTATTAAAGACAGCCAAACTCGAGAGTTAGCAATGCAAGCTATGTATTTTATTGTCAATGTTGGTTGTGCTATCGGCCCTATTGCTGGGGTGTTTTTGGGTTTAACGGGAGAGCAATCGAGTTTTTATATCACCACCTACGCCTTCTTGTTGCTGTTAGTTTTACTTTTTATTGGTTTTAGAGGTCAAAAGCGTTTAGAGGAAGCGGATAAGATTGGCAATGTGGATGTTGCCTTAATAGTCTGCAAAGACTCACCTGATACTAGCTTTAAAACGACTTTATCAATCCTCAAACAAGATAAGATGTTTCAGTGTTTAATCTTAGCAAATGTACTTTGTATGTTTATTTATGCACAAATGGATAGCTCTCTCGTACAGTACTTAACTCGTGCCAAGGTTCCAGATTTACTTGAGTTGATCTCGTCAATTATATTTACCAATGCGTTAGTTATTATTAGTTGCCAGTTTATATTGCTTAAAATTATGGCCAAACAAAGCCTAGTTACTCGCGTAAAGATTGGTTTGCTGTTATTAGCTGCATCTCAATTTTGGATAGCTTTTAATCCTCTTTCACTTTTCTGGGGTTTTATTGGCGCAACTGTGGTGATGAGCCTTGCTGAGGCTATTTTATTCCCGACGATGAATGTACATATTGATCGAATTGCGCCATCTCACTTGCGTGGGGCTTACTTTGGCGCTGCGTCAATTTATGATTTTGGTTACGCTCTTGCACCGCTTTGTGGCGGTATTATTTTAGATTTGTTTGGTGGCTTCTGGTTGTATATCTTTGTAGGGGTGCTCACGTTTGGTGTCATTTATTTATATCATATTTTAGAAACGTTGCCTCGACCACGATTTATTGCCGTTGAAAATTGATCCGGGTTTCGCCTTATTTCGTTTTGCTCTATGGTTTGCAGACAATAAATAAATTTAGGAGGCACTATTTCTAAGCTAAAAGTACCAGGTCAAAAAGTGCCAAGCTCGCGTATAGCGAGGCTTTCTAAATTTGGTGGGTTAGCCGCACGTATTGCTGGCAATATGCTAGTAGATGGCGTTAAACAAATTGGCCGCGGTGAGAAACCTAATCGTCAAGACCTCCTACTAACGCCAAATAATGTTGAACAGTTTGCCAATAAACTCGCCAATTTAAGAGGCGCAGCAATGAAATTAGGTCAAATGATTTCAATGGACGCCGGTGAGTTGTTGTCTCCAGAACTTAGTGCATTATTAGCTCGTTTACGAGCCGACGCCGAGCCAATGCCACATAAACAATTAGTACATTTATTAAAAACTAGTTGGGGCGAGCATTGGTTGGATAGCTTTAGTCATTTTGACTTGCGCCCTTTCGCTGCAGCTTCTATTGGCCAGGTTCACAAAGCGACATTAGCAAACGGTCAAGCCTTAGCCGTAAAGGTGCAATACCCTGGTGTTCGCCAATCGATTGAAAGTGATGTAGATAATGTTGCTAGATTACTTAAAATGTCACGTTTAATACCTCCGCACATAGACATTACAGCTTTGCTTGAGGCAACTAAACAACAGCTTCAAAACGAAGCCGATTACCAACTTGAAGCTACCCATGTAGAGACCTTTCAGCGTCATCTGTTAGATACGCCTTTTAATACACCGTATGTCCACAGATCATTGTCCAATACTGATATTCTAGTTATGGACTATGTTGATGGAATTGCTATTGAACAAACCACTACTTTGCCTCAACTCGAGCGCGATAAAATAGTAAGTGATTTGCTTGATTTAATGCTAAAAGAGCTGTTTTCTTTTAAGTTAATGCAAACCGATCCTAATTTTGCGAATTATGTTTATGATAAAAACAGTAAACGTATTGGCTTGCTCGATTTCGGGGCAACCAGAAAGATTCCTTCGAACACAAGTAACGGCTATTTAGCGCTTATTAAAGCGGGTATAGATCAAGATAGCGAGTCGGCGGTTATTGCCGCAAAACAAATTGGCTTTTTTGACGATACTATCCAGCCCGAATACCTCAACGAAGTGATGAACATATTCGACTTAGCATGTGAACCACTTCGACGTGATGAAGACTACGACTTTGCCAGCAGTAATTTGGCGACTCGCGTTCGGGACGTTGCGCTGAACATTAAAAATTTCCAGTCTGAGTGGCACACACCACCAGTCGATGCACTTTTTATTCACCGTAAAATTGGCGGACTATATTTATTAGCGAGCAACCTAAAGGCCAAGGTAAATGTCCGTCAACTTATACAGCCTTACTTGTGATCAAGTGGGCTTATAGCACCAGATTGATGTTGACCGATAACATGAGTATAAATTTGCGTTGTTCGCACATCTGAATGACCCAGCAGTTCTTGTACCGTTCTTATGTCAGTTCCTGCTAATAACATTTGAGTGGCAAAGCTATGTCTAAATGTATGTGCTGTAACATGCTTACGAATTCCGGTTTCATTGACGGCTGTGCGCAATACTTTCGCTAAACTTGACCAATGAATGTGATGGCGACAAATATATCCGTCATATGGATGAATACAGCGGACTTTCGAAGGAAACAAGTATTGCCACTTCAGCGCCTTAATCGCTGAGGGGTACTTTCGGGCAAGACTCTGAGGAAGGCTTGTTCTGCCCTCACCTTCAATAAGGTCTTTTTCATGTATGTCGGCTACTTTTTTTATTTGCCTCTCAATATCCGGAACTAATGCCTTAGGCAGTAGTGTTACCCTGTCCTTTGCTCCCTTACCTCGAAATACAAATACAGAATTACCACCAAAATCAATATCTTTGACTCTAAGTGATAACAATTCAGCTTTCCTGAGACCACACCCATATAACATAGCAAACATCAGCGAATATGGTGGTCTCATTACTGAAATCAAACTCATCGCTTCGTCGTTGGTCAACACTGTTGGTACTCTTCGTGGCTTTCTTGCTCTAACCGCTTCATCTAACAGAGTTAATTCACGATCAAAAATATGCTTATACATAAAAACAATAGAGCAAAGCGCTAAATTTTGAGTTGCAGCGGTCACTTTTCTTTCTAACGCCAAATGCGTTAAAAACTCCGTTACCTCTTGCTCACCCATGTCCTTCGGATGACGCTTATTTTGAAACAAAATAAAACGCTTAATCCAAAGCAAATAAGTTTTTTCGGTTTGCAGGCTGTAATGCCTTGTGCGAAGTACTGCTCTAATACTCTCTAAAAAAGGAGACTGTCCCATATTCCACCCCACTGTGTTAATAACCAGTGTTAATGAAATTTACCAAGTTGCAAACAAAACTAGACCGCACTTTCAGTTACTGCACACTCTACATAACTACACAAAACTCAAATCCAAAAGCATAAACCTATGATTTAATGCACATTTACTCTTTTTCTTAAGGCCGGACTTAACATGAAGTACAGGTAATTACCGCTTTGAATCCTGTACCGTTTAACTTTCAAATATAACGCTTTGATCTCGGGGTAGTTTTATGCAATTATTTGCTAATCAATAAAGTGCAGGTTACTTAGACCTGTACATAATATGCTGTTATATAACAAGGAGAGTTTTGTGAATAATTTCAATATTTTTAAAGTAATGTCGTTTGTTTTAGTTTTTTCTATATCAGGGTGCAGCTCAGTTTCAAGTGAATTATCAAGTCAAATTTCGACTGATGTAATTAACGCATATGGGAAATTAGATAAACTAGATAAAATGTTTGATATCGATAAAGCAAGAGTAAATGTATTAAGCGAGACCAAAGCACATATGATCTGGTCCAAAATGAGGATAGCCTCTACCGATATGGGGGTTACAAGCGAAAATCAAAAAATCACTTTAATCTGGGAGTTACTTGATGGTAAGTGGCAAATTACTTCTAAAAGTATCAAGACCAAAAGCGATCCGATGAAATTGTCATATAACAAGCCATTAAAGCAGGACAAATAACAGTTGGCTATTTGCTCCTTCGTCGCTTATTTTAGCCAACTATCATTTGCCTCTTAATGGGGCGTTATAAGTACAAGGAAATTAGTTTATGTGGCAAAACTTAAGTACATTTCAAAAGACATTATTCATTATACTAATATCACTATTCGTACCATTTGCTCCTGAGCTTATCTTTATTGCGGATGTTGGCGGTATAGAGTTGGTCTTTAGTTTTCTAGTTCTATATTACAAACCTTTCTTACTTAGAATGCAGGCTTTGTATAACAACGTAAAGTCTGAGGCTGAGTTTTGTGTAACCACCTTTAAGTCCAGTGCATTTTATCAGCCTAAAGTATTTGCTACTCAAGCTGTATTCAGTTGTGTGGCCTTAATTCTTACTGGTTCCGTTTTATATGCTTCTATTTTCTATATGCCTGCACTAATGTTAAATGGAATTCTGGTGTAGTGTACTTATAACAAGTGCCTCAATTCGCTCTCAAGCTCGCTCGGACAATTAACATGGGCTATTGTCGCTGCGCTCAATATTTTAGCCCATTAGTAATTGCCGCTTAGGCAGGCGTTAAGCGCCCTTCTGTTCTTCTGTGCAATGTGTGTCATTGAAGTTATTAGTTCAAACTGGACGTGGGGACAGTTATATCAAGTGTATTTTTAGTGTACGCTTGAGCGATACGCAACACATGCGAAGCTAGCTTCAACTTGTTGCTTTGATGCACAAGCATCTATCTAAAATTTTAATCCATATGGCAGATTTTGTGTCCGTATGTTTGTGTTTGTACTGCAACGTCTTTTTTACAATCGTTGCATCAGTGACCATCTTAATCACAGTGTACGAAACGAACATCACCACCGAGTAACAGGTTAGTAAAAGCGCTTAACAAGCCTCTGAACCCAGACTCGCCAAAGCTGTCATGCTATTTGCTGGGCAAATCGCTCGCCAGCAATTGGCTCACTGGTTAGCGGAGCGTTAAGCGCCCTACTGTTCTTCTGTGCAATGCGTGTAATTGAAGTGGTTAGTTCAAACTGGACGTAGGGACAGTTATATCAAGTGTATTTTTAGTGTACGCTTGAGCGATACGCAACACATGCGAAGCTAGCTTCAACTTGTTGCTTTGATGCACAAGCATCTATTTAAATTTTAATCCATATGACAGATTTTGTGTCCGTATGTTTGTGTTTGCACTGCAACCTCTTTTTTACAATCGTTGCATCAGTGACCATGTTAGTGACAGTGTACGAAACGAACATCACCACCGAGTAACAGGTTAGTAAAAGCGCTTAACAAGCCTCTGAACTCAGACTCGCCAAAGCTGTCATGCTATTTGCTGGGCAAATCGCTCGCCAGCAATTGGCTCACTGGTTAGCGGAGCGTTAAGCGCCCTACTGTTCTTCTGTGCAATGCGTGTAATTGAAGTGGTTAGTTCAAACTGGACGTAGGGACAGTTATATCAAGTGTATTTTTAGTGTACGCTTGAGCGATACGCAACACATGCGAAGCTAGCTTCAACTTGTTGCTTTGATGCACAAGCATCTATTTAAATTTTAATCCATATGACAGATTTTGTGTCCGTATGTTTGTGTTTGCACTGCAACCTCTTTTTTACAATCGTTGCATCAGTGACCATGTTAGTGACAGTGTACGAAACGAACATCACCACCGAGTAACAGGTTAGTAAAAGCGCTTAACAAGCCTCTGAACTCAGACTCGCCAAAGCTGTCATGCTATTTGCTGGGCAAATCGCTCGCCAGCAATTGGCTCACTGGTTAGCGGAGCGTTATATTCTCAGGATTCTATGAAGTATCTTTACACAACATTATTTCTTTTCGTGCTTTGCAGTCTAAACGCATATGCCTGCAGCCCTAGCTATCAAAGTAATTTTCAAATTGATGCTGACGACAATGTTGAATGGAGTGAACACTTATACCCACCTGAGATTAAAAACATAAATGTTACTCGCGGTAAACCACCTTGCTACTTTGGAACAATAATAATAGAAGTTTCTTTGCCGAAAAACAGCCATTATAAAATCTCTGAGATTGGATTCTATTTCGCTCAAGACGCTACTAATTCGCTAACATCAATATTTCCGAACTCCCCTTTGATCGCAAAAACATCTGCAACAGGGAAGCACTTTATTGAGTTTCAATGGTACGATCAGAAGTACAGCGCAAAATTGAATCACCCTTTTTATCTGGTAACTGTTTTAAAAGATTCAAGAATTAGCGTAATGAGTAAAAAATCGATTATTATTAATTAGCTTTTTCGAATATAACAAGTGCCTCAATTCGCTCACAAGCTCGCTCGGACAATTAACTATGGGCTATTGTCGCTGCGCTCAACATTTTAGCCCATTATTAATTGCCGCTTAGGCAAGCGTTATGCTTATCTAAAGTTTTGGCTCACATGGAAGGTTATGAGTATTAAAATAAATATTTTAAATTCAACTGAAAAGTTCAACGATGTTTTGAATTTATTAGAGAGTACGTGTGAAAAAACACTTCGCGAACTTAATAAATACATTAAGTTACCTAAACTCGATGTTGTAATTAGTCCTTGTTCAGAAGCAGATAAAACACAAAGCGGCATCATGGGCTTTGTCACATCGCCTTATCTAGTTAACATTATACTAGATACCGATCATGAAGATCTTGTTAATATAATAAATAATGAATTGCCTGCAGTAATGGCTCATGAATTACACCATGTCATTAGAGCAGATTCTGGTGTTGAAGAAAAAACATTGCTTCAAATCCTTATATCTGAAGGACTTGCTTGCCATTTTGAAACTAAATTAAATAAATGCGCTACTGAAATTTTTTTTGATGATATTAAAGAATATGAATGGCATGATTTATTCATTCAAATGCAAGAAAAATTAAATGACTCGGATTTTAGTTACCCCGTATATTTTGGAGGTAATGATATTTCCAAATTCCCTAATAGAGCAGGTTATTGGGTTGGCTTTAATTTAGTTTCAGAATATATTAAAAAACATGGTGGTTGTGCTGCAACACTAGTTGGTATACCCGCCGAAAAGTTGGTTGTAACATAAGCATAACAAGTGGTTTAAGACGGCCTCGTAATAGCTTGCTCGAGCCTTCGGCAAACATTTTAGCAAGCTAAAACTCGCCACTTAACCTGGCGTTATGCAACTAAGGAAAGTTTCGTGTTTAGATTAATACCGATTTTGTTTACCCTTCTTATTACTTCATGTGCCAGCACCACCACACCTGTCATCAACTCTAATAGCCCTATAGGCATTTATGGTGTAACAGCTTGGCCACCTAAAACTGGCAGTTGGGCTGTCATGGTTGCTAATGGTTATCAATATACTATTGGAAGCAAAATACCTAACACCAATGAAACTAGTATTATAAATGTTTCCACATTTAAACTGCCGGAAATAAAGTCGGACGTAGAACTTTTAGAGTATATAACTAAAAGTCGAGCCGCTACCCCAGTGACCGGCAGATTCGAGAATAAGGATAACTCTGAATCTTTAGCTCTTTTAGATGGAGCAACTTGTGTTAAGTATTACTCATTATCTGTAGACCGAAACGCAAAGACTGCCGAAGGCAATACAACGATGTTACTAGAAAGTATTGGTTACAATTGCCAACACCCAAATAATCAGTATGTTGGTGTCAATATCGAGTATTCTAGTCGTTACTTTTCTAGTGGTGGGGAGTCTCTATTAGAACAAAAAAGCTCTGAGCTATTCTCTAGCGTTAAATTCAAAGAGTTTTAGTCGCATAACAAGTGGTTTAAGAAGGTCTCGTAATAGCTTGCTCGAGCCTTCGGCAAACATTTTAGCAAGCTAAACTCGCCTCTTAACCAGGCGTTAGGTGTACATGAACATGCAGCCCAGAGTAGAATTCGAGTTTTTGCGTTCTGACCCTTCGAAAATATGGGTAAAAGCATGCAATGACGCTTTCGCAGGAGAAACAGAGCAATATATAAATGCTCAGTTATTGGAAGAACTTGCTCATAAATTATCAATGTTTCCTAAATCTAACTCAGATGAAGTAACCATTGAGGTTGGTGACATTGACTCAACTTGTGGGCATTGCGACCTTAAATTTCACTGCTTCGATTCCGCTGGTCATACGGCTGTATTAGTCTCAGTGTCAAATGACAGCGGATGTGTTGCAAAGTTTACTGTTCAATTTGAAGCTTTAGCATTGGATAACTTTGTATCCTCAATCAAATTAGCTTTAAAATCGGGTTCAGGTGTTTCAGAACTCATTGGCATCAACCCGTATACACAAAACGTATAAGTACACCTAACAAGTCGTTAAAGCATGGACAAATAACAGTTGGCTTTTGCTCCTGCGTCGCTTATTTTAGCCAACATATTATTTGCCTCTTAACGAGGCGTTATATTGAAAAGGAAGTCTATGAGTAGCCCTGAAAGATTTATTAGCCAATTTGTACAAAAACAAAAGTTATATAGTTCTTTAGAGAAGTTAACAAACGGTTTAATTTCTACTCTCATTTCTAATGATGGGCTAGAAATACACTCAATTTCAAGTAGAGTAAAAAGTGAAAATAGTTTACTTGGCAAAATTACAAAGCCAGAAAAGAACTATAAAGATTTAAATGAAATAACAGATCTTGTTGGGGTAAGAATAACGACTTACTTTTCAGATCATGTAGATCTAATTTCTGAAATTATATCGAGAGAGTTTAAAGTAGACGATGAAAACTCTATCGATAAAAGAAAAGCTCTATCACCGGATAGATTTGGCTATATGTCCTTACATTTAGTGGTAGAACATTCAGACGAAAGAACAAAATTACCTGAATATGAAAATTTCAAAGGATTAAGGTTTGAAGTTCAAATACGAACTATATTACAACATGCATGGGCTGAGATTGAACACGACATAGGTTACAAATCTAAGGCTCAAGTTCCTCAGATACTTAGGCGAAGATTTTCAAGGTTATCTGGCTTATTAGAATTAGCTGATGAAGAGTTTTTTGCTATAAGAAATGAAATCGAAGGTTATAAAAGCCATTTGGAAAGTAGCATTGCTCAAAATCCATCATCTGTATTACTGGATCTAGATTCATTAGAAAGCTTTGTTAATACCGATTCTGAAGTTATTGAACTGGAAAAACAATTGTCTCAAATATTTCAATGCGAATTTATTGAGAGTCATAAGGAAACCTTAAGTCCTGCCCTTAATTATATAAATGCTCTAGGTATTAGTACGATTGACGAACTAAAAGAAAAGTATCAATTAGCATCACCGTATATACTCAATTTCGTCAAGCATTGGTTAGACGGAGAAAGGGATTTTATTAACGTTCGTAAAGGCATTTCACTACTCTATGTTGCTTATGTGTATTTGGGTGTAGTAGATGAGCAAACTTTATATAATACGTTTTTGTCTTCAGTGAACTTTGGAGAGGAAAGTAAGATAGAAGTGCCTAAAAAAATAAAACGCATAATGGATGAAATTTCAATATAACAAGCTAATTAATAGGGACAAAAAACAGTTGGCTGTTTTCGTTTCTCAACATTTTAGCCAACAATTTTTTGCCCATTATCAGGGCGTTAGCTATCACAAATGAAACCTCTGCATAAAATTTTAATATTGTTAGAAGCTATTATCAGTTTTGGACCTTTAGTTTTATTATTAGGTCTAGGGCTAATTACAATCCCTGGCGCGATAATAGGCTTATACAATGGGGACTTTGGTAGTATTGTATTATTGCTAGTAGAGGTTGGTGGTATATTAGGTTTAATTGCATTTATTTGCGTATTGCTTCATATATTTGAGCCAACAAAGTATTTTATTAAACCCAATAAATTACGCTGGTTTATTTTATGTGGGTTTGCATCTGTTTTAACTTTTATGTTTGCAACTGGCATTAATAAAAGTACATTATGGCTTGTGTTACCTTTATTGGTTTCGCTGCATTTTTTATACTTAAGCCGCAGGTATGTGTTAAGTAATAGCTAACAAGTCGCTTAAGACGGGACTGCTAACAGCTTGCTCGGTTCCACTTCGCTACACATTTTAGCAAGCAATTATCAGCCCCTTAGCGGGGCGTTATGTCCACAAGGAAGTTACGGTGAAGCATCTAATAGTTATTATTTTAATAGCATCGTCTTTGGTCGGGCTAAGTCTAGCCTCTAAGAAAATGTACTGGGAATTAGATTTACAAACTGGTGTAGCTAAGGCGGAATATTCCCACCTTGGACTAGTTACATCTTCTGTTTCGAATTTTCACAATCCCAAGTCATGCCCAACCTGGACTCCTCCTCCACTAGCGAAGTCTCAAAATAGTATTTCTTATTCATGTTATTTTCACTTTAAAACTGAGAGTTGTTCACGTAAATTACTTTTATATCAACAAGCTTATAACGAAGGTTGTGATACATAACAAGAGGTTCAAGGAGGTCTCGTAATAGCTTGCTCGAGCCTTCGGCAAACAGTTTAGCAAGCTAAAACTCGCCTCTTAACCAGGCGTTATGTGTCAGGGAGAGTTCGGTTGAAAATTCTAATATTTTTGTTTTCTTTGATTTCCTTCAGTTCTATAGCATGTAGTTGTATGGGTTATGACATTGAAGAAGCCTTTAAAGATTACCCTGTCGTTTTCTCTGGGACTGTCGAAACGATTGATACCATAAAAGTAAAAGAAGATGGCTGGTTAGAATATTCCAAATTGAAAGCCGTAACATTAGTCGTGGATCGCAGTTATAAAGGCATGACTGCTGAAAAAATCAAGGTTACAACAAGAATGGACTCTGCAGCATGCGGTTTTCCGTTCGAAGAAAACGTTAAATATGTAGTGTTTGCTATCCCTGATGACAATGGACTTCATGTTGGTTCTTGTGGGCCGACCATTCATATGAAAAAGCGAGAAGAATACTATGAGATGGAGCGCCTAAGGGTTATAAACTTTTTATCTAAGCAAATTGACACATAACAAGTGGTTAAAGAAGGTCTCGTAAAAGCTTGCTCGAGCCTTCGGCAAACAGTTTAGCAAGCTAAAACTCGCCTCTTAACCAGGCGTTATATGTCTATTCGAAAATGGAGTTTGATATGAAACTAAACAAGTTAGTTTGGAAACGTTTTATCTTAATTGCTTTGCTTTTTCACCTCCCAATTGCAGCCGTTTTAGTGGGAATAACTGGGGCGATGTTACCAGCTTTGTTTTGGATAAATATTCCTGTGTTGTGGACTGGATTTGCAAGTGCAATGGGAGAAAGTCATTTTCTAATTCGAGAGTTTGGTGCTTTACCGCAGTCGGTATTGGCCTATGTCGTAATCTCGGGGTTTTGGCTAATAGTATCTTTTACGATTTCAATTGTAAGTGTACGATTGTCTGAAAAGCTTTAGACATATAACAAGCGCCTGAATTCGCTCGTAAACTCGCTCGGACAATTAACAATGGGTTATTGTCGCTGCGCTCAATAATTTTAACCCATTGTAAATTGCCGCTTAGGCAGGCGTTATGAGCCTATGAAAGTACTGTATAAAATTATTTTATTGTCGTTAAGTTTAAGCGGTTGTGCGGGACTGGTTATTAAATCGAACGAACGTGAACCGTTAAGTTCAAACTCAATAATCACAAAGGAGCAGTTGCGCCTTGAAAAAGGGGAGCCATCAAGAATTGAAGGTGATGTTTGGGTTTACGAATTAGATTCTAATAATTGGGTCGGCGTGGTTCCTTTTATAATCGTCCCAATCCCTTTAGTTTTGCCGCTCAGTGAAGAACGAATTGAATATGAGTTTACCGCAGAAGGCTTAAAATCAGCGACTCTGTATACTACACGGATGAAAGGTGGTATTTGTGGAATTGTCCCTGAAGGCCATGGATTAAAATTAGGATGTTTTAAATTTTGAGTGAAAGGCTCATAACAAGTGCCTCAATTCGCTCACAAGTTCGCTCGGACAATTAACAATGGACAATTGTCGCTGCGCTCAATATTGTAGTCCATTAGTAATTGCCGCTTAGGCAAGCGTTATGTGTCATGGAGATGATGTGCTGAAAAAAGGACTCATCATAATAATCATATTTTGGATAGCGTATTCAATAATATTTGATGAAAGTTGTGGATTCGATCAACAGTATGCTCGTACAAAAATCGAAAAGCATTTAGTCGCCAAATCATTGCCAATCGAACATTTAAAGTTTGATGCAAGCTATTCTCAAGAATGCCGATTTTCGTTCATGTATGAAGGCAATGGCGAAAAAATCCATTTTGTTGTAATTGATGATTTTATAAAAGGTCCTAAATTAACGTGGTGGGATTTCAATAAACAATGAGAGTAATATGCCACATAACAAGCGCCTAAACTCCGACAATGTTTCGTTGTCATGGTTTTGGCAAACAACGCAAAAAGCCACGCCAACACATTGCGTGTTAGGCGGGCGTTAGTTGCCAAAGCAAGGATAGCGATTGAACTCAAATAAAGTGGAATCAAAGAGAAATAAATTTGGTTTAATAGTTTCCTCTACATTATTGGCTATCCCAAGTCTTAGCTCATTATTTGGTATATATTGGTTATATTTTGGTGGTCGCTTTGGTTATGAGGGATGGTATTTTATAGCGTTCAGTGTTTATTTTAGTGCTTTGCTTACCCCTTCAGCGATCTACTTTTATATATGGCCAAAGCCTAAATTAAACAAAAGGCTTCGTTTAGTTTGCTCAATACCATTTGTAATTATGTCTGTGTTTGCTATTTCATTGGTTTGGGTGCAAATTGGCAACTAACAAGTTACTTAAAAGGACGCAAAACGCTTGGCTTGTGCTCCTTCGTCGCTAAGTTTAGCCAAGCATTTTTGCGCCCATTAGTAAGGCGTTAGGTGCTAAGGAAAGCTCATGGCTTATCGTAAAATCTATTACTCAATTAGGGTGCTGTCTGTTCTTTCATTTTTTGCTATAGCTTTTGAGTTCTGGAACGCTGGGTTTGTTGGCTTAATCATACTATTATCCCCTTATGTAGCTTTGCTCTTTCTGGCAAACAATAATAAATATAGTAATTTGAAGTTAACAATTGCTCGCACTGCACCTGCCGTCGTGACTTTCCTTTTAGTTCCTTGGATGTTGTTTGGAATAGAGACAGATGCACAAGCAGGAATTAGCTTGATGTTTGGGGTTATCGTTCAATTATCAGCAATAAGTGCTGTAGAGCTTGTCATTTTATTTTTTAGCAATAGTGAAAATAGCACCTAACAAGTTACTCAAGAGGACGCAGAACGCTTGGCTTGCGCTCCTTCGTCGCCAATTTTAGCCAAGCATTTGTGCGCCTATTAGTAAGGCGTTATGTTTACATAGATATGGAGTTTCTAAATTGAAAGAAGTTGTAATAGATATACTGTTTGCTAGCTTATTGATTGTCCCACTAGTTCTAAACTTTTCTCCAACCTTGGTTGATAAGTTGATTTCCACTTTTGATAAATCCATTGCTAAGAGCACTAGTTACCTTTTTTCGTTACCTATTTCTGTGTATTTGATTTATGAGATGTCTACGAAAAGTAACTGGGCTGCCAAATTAATCTTGTTCGTTGCTTTTGTACTTTTCTTCACAATTTACGCGTCTGCTCTATCATGTTTATTTCAACGAGCAGGTAAACATAACAAGCGCCTTAACTCCGACAATGTTTAGTTGTCATGGTTTTGGCAAACAACGCAAAAAGCCACGCCAACACATTGCGTGTTAGGCGGGCGTTAGCTAGCCTTTCTAAAGGCCCCAAATAATATCTAGCGCCCTGCTCTGTGTTCTTTCAGCTTATCTTTAGTGAGGTTTGCTCGTTAAAAAATGCCATATGTGAGATTCTCTTTCTTATGTATAACCCAACAAGCAGACGCCATTAAACAACTGACATAACTTAAAACTTAAGCAGCGCTGCTGTTGTGAACATTGCTGGTGTATTTTACGCGTTATGGTGCTTTCTTTTTTGTTGATGTATTAATGGTTTAACGGTAGTTTTGTTCTGTAAGTAGTGACTCTGTTTCTGTTATATAACAAAACAATACGACTATTTGAATTATCGGTTGGGGCATACGCTAACAAGCCGCTCTAGAGTGACAATGAACTACGGTTGGTGTTCTTGTCGCTAGCTCCAAGTTTAACACCAACCAACATTGCTCCTAAGCGGAGCGTTATATAACAAAGGAGAGTTTTGTGAATAATTTCAATATTTTTAAAGTAATGTCGTTTGTTTTAGTTTTTTCTATATCAGGGTGCAGCTCAGTTTCAAGTGAATTATCAAGTCAAATTTCGACTGATGTAATTAACGCATATGGGAAATTAGATAAACTAGATAAAATGTTTGATATCGATAAAGCAAGAGTAAATGTATTAAGCGAGACCAAAGCACATATGATCTGGTCCAAAATGAGGATAGCCTCTACCGATATGGGGGTTACAAGCGAAAATCAAAAAATCACTTTAATCTGGGAGTTACTTGATGGTAAGTGGCAAATTACTTCTAAAAGTATCAAGACCAAAAGCGATCCGATGAAATTGTCATATAACAAGCCATTAAAGCAGGACAAATAACAGTTGGCTATTTGCTCCTTCGTCGCTTATTTTAGCCAACTATCATTTGCCTCTTAATGGGGCGTTATAAGTACAAGGATCGTCAATAGTATGTGGGAAGACTTAAGTAAAACTAAAAAGTTTTTATTCATTGCAGTAATGTGTTGTGTAGTACCGTTCGCACCAGAATTCATTTTCATGGCAGATATAGGTGGGGTTGAGTTAGTATTTAGTTTCTTAGTTCTTTATTACAAACCTGTTTTACTTCGCGTTCAAGCCACAATAGACCGTATAAAATTTGAAATTAATATTTGTACTTCGGCATTCAAAAGTAGCTCAGTGTTCCAGCCTAAAGTTTATTTCACTCAAGCACTATTTTATACGTGTGCGTTTGTAGTTTCAGGCTCAATGCTTTATGCATCAGCATTCTTTTTGCCTGCATTTTTGTTTAATAACGTACTGGTGTAATGTACTTATAACAAGCGCCTTAAGGCTCGCAAGCTCGCATCGGACAATTAACAATGGGTTATTGTCGCTGCGCTCAATAAGTTTAACCCATTGTTTATTCGCCGCTTAGGCGGGCGTTATATAACTAAGGATAGCTTTGAAGTACCTTGTAATTTTATCTTTTTCAGTCCTTATATCGTCAGCGCTATTTGTAGTTATGGCGAAAATTTCAGGACTGGAAAACATTGAAATTAGTGAACATCAAATTCAAGAGTATTGGGATAATCGAGTTACTTACAATATTTCTGACCAGACTTATTCCGAACCTCTGTATAAAGTCGTCTGTGCATGCCAAGTGCCGCCACCTCCAGTTTACTTGACTCAGGAACTGCCAAGCCTCTCAAAACTAACTACTATTTCACATGATACCGAAGTAATTACAATCTTTGATTTTAAACAATGCAACATTGTTCTTCCTGAATGTGATTAGTTATATAACAAGTCAATTAAGCAGGACTAAAATCAATTGGTTTACAACGCAAACACCGCTAAAGTATAACCAATTAATTTTTAGCCTCTTATTGGGGCGTTAGGGCTACAGTTTAGCCTTGTTAAATTTTAATAATCAAAAGGAAATGAAAATGAAGAATTTAAAATTACTACTAATATCTACTTTAAGCGTAGCATCAATGGGTTGTAGCACTTTGCCTTTTAAGACCGAAATTAAAGATAACCACTTTCGATTCGAAAACTTTAAAAGAGATAGGAGTTCAAAATTAGAATATGTTCACTTAATGTGTTTTCACAAAAAGCCTATTGCTTGGGCTGAGCCTAAACAATACTTGAGTGGCGAGCATGATTTATGGGTTAAAGCCAGTATTTCAGAGAGTAACATTCCGAATAGCACGAAAGAAGCTTTTGTTAATTTCAAAGTAAAACTAGAATCAAATAAAAGCTATATGCTAAATCGTAAAATAGTGGATGATAAAATATCGATTTGGATACAAGAGGTTGATACTGGCATAGGTGTTTCAGAGGTTTTAACTTCAGATTTAAAAAATCCTTTAATAATTGATGATTTTTTGCGAAAACGACAATGTGAGTCAGGCTCGGTTTAAACCTAGCCCTAACAAGCACTTCAAACGGAACAAAAGCAGTTGGTTAGGTTCCGCTTCGCTTCACATTTTAACCAACTATTTTTGTCCGCTTAAGTGGGCGTTATGTATTCAGGGATATGATGAGAGTAGCTTTCATAATTTTATTCTTTTTTAGTGGATGGACTTTCGCTGATTATAATAGTCTTAAAGTTTCAGTATGGAATGATTTAGCATTAGATATTAAGCGTGGTTATGTAGTAGGAATTCGTGATTCATTTCATTCTGATAAATTGTGCATCCCAAATGACGTTAGTTCATGGATGATTGTCTCGAGTGTTGAGTCTTACATTAAGAAATTTGATACACCTGAGTCGTCCGACATGTCCAATGTTGTAAAAACTGTTTTAATTAACCTTTACAAGTGCAATTGAATACATAACAAGTGCCTCAAGGCTCGCAAGCTCGCTCGGACAATTAACAATGGGTTATTGTCGCTGCGCTTAATATTTTTAACCCATTGTTAATCGCCGCTTAGGCGAGCGTTATACCTCAGGGATGTTCATGCGATATATTCTAACAATACTGTTATTGATTTCTCAGTTTGCTAGTGCTTCTGATAGTCGAGAAATCAACCTATTATCAGGAAATTGGAATTGCCCTATTGATATAGATGTTGATGAATTTAAGTTAAAAGGCACTGCAACCGACCACTACAATGTGGAAAGCATGACTTATAGTTCAGAGTCTACAATAACCTTCATTTATGGAGGTAACTTACCTATTGCGAAAATCAGTCTGTTTGAATCAGGGAGTTGGGGGTATGAAAAAAGCCATTTAACTTACCGTACTAATCAACTGAAAATAGAGGTGATTTACGACTATGAAGGTATTCTGACTGAAGAAGCATTAGAACAAATGAAAGTGGATTTTTTGGAAGATGATGAGCCTATTATTACTGAATCAATTGATTCGAAAGTTTGGGTAACTAAAGATCCTGAATCAAATGAAACTTCAGAGTGCTTTAAGGTATAACAAGTTACTCAAAAGGACGCAAAACGCTTGGCTTGTGCTCCTTCGTCGCTAATTTTAGCCAAGCATTATGCGCCTCTTAGTAAGGCGTTAGATAACCAAAGGAATGAGCGTAACATTGCCAAAATCAGAAAATTCGCCATTTGAATATGAAGTAGATAAATACTGGTTCAAGTTTTCAAACTTTATACAAATTATATTTGGAATTGTTTGTTTTGCTTATGCAAGGTGGCAGGCAAATGAAGACTCTACAAGTTTCAAAGCTTTTGAATTTTCAAAGACCGAAGACCCCTTTATGTTCTGGTTTTGTATCGCCTTTACTATTGCTTGTGGTTGCCTTTGTATTTTTACAGGGTTAATACCTTTTTTACATTGGTGCAAAAAGTGGTTATCTAACAAGTGCCTTAAGGCTCGCAAGGCTCGCAAAGCTCGCACGGACAATTAACAATGGGCTATTGTCGCTACGCTCAAAATTTTAGCCCATTATTAATTGCCGCTTAGGCAAGCGTTAAGTTACTTATGAAAAAGTTGTATCACCTGCAAGACGATCGTAAAACGATTGAAGAAATGCAAAGAGGCATGAAATCAAAAGATAAGCTAATTGGGCTTAAAAATACTCATGGCCTTTTTGGATCTGATAAGTGGTGGAAGGCTATAAGTAAAAATAAATTACAACTTTTTACGCTTACGGGAATTATTACGAAAACATGGTCTGGTCATCATGATGACTTTCCTGAGTTTCAAGTCACGGACGAAAATGATGAAGTAACAACTTGGCCGATGGAATCTATGAATTTGCATAATAACCTAGGTTCCAAGATAGAAATTGATTATGTTATTCAATCATTAAAAGCTTCAAATTATGAAAATGGTGAAGCAAAATGTATCATCGAAATTAGGTGCTAATCGTAACTTAACAAGCTGTTAAAGCGGGACAAATTACAGTTGGCTGGTTCCGCTTCGCTTCACATTTTAGCCAACTAAAATTTGCCCCTTAACAGGGCGTTATATTTTTTTAATGGAATTTATGAAGCCAGACAATCATGCAGATAAAAAAATTAGTGAACCTTGGTATTTCTTAGGGGTTGCTTTAGTTTCTGGTTTTTGTCTCTTTCTAGCGTTTAAAGCAATTTCCTCCGGAGAAATGTTATTACGGTTCTGGGGTGAAATTACAAATGAAAGTCACCCAATTCTATTTTATTTAGGTATAGCATTTGAGTTATCTTTATCCGTGTTTTTGATTCACGGATATGTGAGATCAAAATATAACAAGCCGCTATAGTGTGACAATGAACAACGGTTGGTGTTCTCGTCGCTAGCGCCAAGTTTAACACCAACCAACATTGCTCCTAAGCGGAGCGTTAGCTTTAAAGGAGGGCTTTGTGCTCATGGATAGAAAAATTATATTTGCAGCTTTATCAACTTTGCTACTTTCAGCTTGTAATTCTACGCCTAAAAGTGGTGTTACAAACTATGAGTCTGCTGGAAATTTGGAGTCCCCGAAACCAGCTGGATGCGTCGCAGTGGCCGAGCTATCGAACACGCAGAACCCTGTCGATATTTTTACTGGACTTAATGCTTGCTTGACCGACAATAATTACTCGAAGGCTGCTGAGCTATATTTTGCCGGCATGTCTTATGGCTTTTTTGATACTAAACGTGTTTCAGACAAAACTGCACATCAAGCTATTAGTGTTTTGCGTATGAATTTGTTCGGTGCGCGATCACAAGAAGATATGGATAAGTTGCAAACGGCTCTTACAAAATTAAGTTCTGATAATACTGCGATTTGTCAAAACCTAATTAATCTAGGTGCACCAGCATATAAGCCAACTTATATGATTCAACATGGAATGGGGGCTTTCACTGGTCAAAGTACTAAAGACGGTTTAGTTGAAGACTTTGATGCTGTAGCAGCTTGGAAAGATGCTTTATCAACTATCGCCAAGTGCGTTTAAAGCTAACAAGTCAATTATGTTCGCCCAACCAGTTGGGCTGGGACGCGCAAAAAGCGCGCGCCCCATATTAAAGCGTTATATGCTTTTGAAAGTTTGGAGTTTGAATCTTGAGTATTGAGTTAAACCAACAAGAGTGTTGTGAACATTATGGTGCTCAATACCAACCAGTTGAGCAAGCTCAGCTTGTAACTATATCAAAAGGTATTTACGAAGGAACCACCCCAGTTGAAGGAGTTCGTTATCCTTCACCTGACCATATGAGTGGTTGGTGGTTAACTACCGATGAATATGATGGAAATATTGATTCATTGGTTACAGTTCATTTTCAACATATCATTGAAAATCGGCCTGAATTAGCACTGTATATGGCATTACCTTTCGGCTATCGTTTTAATTTGGGTGGCGAAACTGAACATGTATGGTTTGATCTGGAAGTAGCGAGTGAAAGCATATAACAAGTTGCTCAAGTTCGTTCGTAAACTCACTGGGACAATTAACAGTTGGCTTGGCGCTTCGCGCAAGTTTAGCCAACAGTTAATTGCCCCTTAGCAAAGCGTTATGTGACTAGATGGAGTTGTCTAATGTTAAATCGGTTAATGCTGTTTTGTATTTTTGTGATTTGTTTCCCAGCGCAAGCTGAATATGAACCAATTACGCCTGAAGCAATTGATTATATTGAAAAGTTTATTGAACTAGATAAAAACCGTAAAAACTGCCAAAACTATAAGTATAAGACTGTTCCTATTAACCAAGAAAAAACGATAAGTGGGAGCAATATAACTTTAAAAGTGGATTATGTGATTGAAGAGTCTTTTGAACCGTACGCTTCATATCGCATTTGGAAGCTTCAAACCCTAAATGGCAAGCCTAATACTGAAATGACGTTAATTGCAGATTTTGAGGCATGGGAAAAAGGCTTAGAAGAGGTTTGTAAGTCACATAACAAGCGCCTAAACTCCGACAATGTATAGTTGTCATGGTTTTGGCAAACAACGCAAAAAGCCATGCCAACACATTGCGTGTTAGGCGGGCGTTAGTTGTACCAATTAATTTCACAGGAAGTTGTTTTGAAAAGTATTAAAGAGTTTTGGTTTTGGTTCCGTTTAGTGATTTGCCCGATTTTGATACTTTACGGAGTTTACGTCATTGGAAAGTTAGTGGGTTATTCGTTGGTTTCACAATCTGGCTTGCCAACGTTAGATAGTTCGCATTTGGCTCCTTTGGCCGGCGCATTCTGTGCTTTAAATGTATTCTTTTACACTGGAAAGAAGCCAAAATTCGATTTTCGGACTAGTACAACTAACAAGCCGCTTCAGAGCAGACAATTAACTTCTGGTTAGTGTTATTGTCGCAAGCTCCAAGTTTAACACTAACCAAACATTGCTCCTGAGCGGAGCGTTATGCATCCATGAGGCTCAAATGTTCTCACAGTCAGTAATTGAAAAGTTAGGGTTCTATGTGTATTTTTTACAAGATCCTCGAACAGAAGAAATATTTTATGTTGGAAAAGGTAATGGCAATCGTGTTTTTAATCACTTAGAAGGCGCAATTGAATCAGATAGTGAAACAGAAAAACTAGATAAAATTCGATCCATTCTCGATTCCGGAAATACTGTAAAACACTATATCCTTCGCCACGGTTTAACTGAAAATGCATCATTCGAAATTGAAGCCTCATTAATTGACTTTATCGGCATGAAGAATCTGACAAATCTACAAGGCGGACACTACTCAAGTGATTACGGGCTCAAAACATCAGATGAAATAATTGCGATGTATAATGCTGAAGAGTTTAGTACTGATAAAGCAATATTATTAATAAATATCAACAAAAGGTATCATCGTGAAATAACAGATGAAGAGCTTTACGACGCAACCAGAAAATCTTGGGTTGTAGGAAAAAGAAAAGAAAATGCAAAATATGCTATTGCCACTTATCGAGGGCTAACTAGAGAAGTATATGAAATACATGATTGGTTTCCAGTAGAGGTTCAAGGTAAAACACGCTGGGGCTTTAATGGCTGTCGAGCAAATGATAATTTAAGAAAAGAGCTAAGATATAAAGCTATTTCTTCTTATTTTCCAAGAGGCGCTGCTAATCCAATAAAATATTTAAACTGCTAAATGCATAACAAGCCGTTACAGGAGTGACAATTAACGACTGGTTGGTGTTATTGTCGCAAGCTCCAATTTTAACACCAACCAACATTGCTCCTAAGCGGAGCGTTAGTTATATAGTTGAAAGTTTTGCTTTCAGTGATACTATAGTGACACTCCCCCCCCTGTTAAGAGTTCGATTGTGAAAGTTGAATTAGTTACAACCCTAAAGAGACAGGCCACTAAAATATTGGCAGATCTCCATTCTTCTAAAGAACCAGTTTTAATTACTGAGCATGGTCAGCCATCTGCATATTTGGTCGATGTTGATGATTTTGAAATGATGCAAAAGCGTATGTCTATATTGGAAGGAATCGCTCGAGGAGAGCAGGCAATTAGAAATGAGCAAGTCGTTTCAAATACGCAGGCTAAAGAGCAAATGGATAAATGGCTGAAATAGTTTGGACACAACCAGCTCTTAATGAGCTTGATGAAATTGCTGAATACATTGCAGTGGCTAATTTGGTTGCTGCGAAAAAACTAGTTCAAACTGTATTTAGTAAAATAGAAAGGCTAGAAGTACACCCCGAATCGGGAAAAGTTCCTTTGGAAATACCGACCCTTAATTACAGGGAGCTAGTAATAAAGCCATGTCGAATATTTTATAAAATTGATGGAAACAAGGTTTTTATATTGCACGTTATGCGTCAAGAACAAGAGCTTAGGAGGTTCCTGCTAATTTAGTGGTCGTATAGCTAACAAGCGCATTAAGTCAGACGGCCTCAACATTGGCCTCATTTAATCCAAAAAGAAACGACGCAAAAAAGCGTCCAATTAATTGACCCGCTGCTTGTGCGGGCGTTATATGGACTAGAAATTACAGAGTAAAATATGGAAAATTACTACTTGGAAATCACCATTTTTGTGGCATTACTTCTCGATATAGTAGCTGGAATTAAAGTGGCTTTGTCTGATTACTTTGAAAGGCCACAAAAAATTGCTCAAATCATAATTATACTTCTCATACCATTTATAGTATCCATTGGAATAATGCTGTTTTTACGGAGCGTAGACGAACCAATAGTTGCGTCCAAAGATAAGGCTAACAGTGGCCACGGTAGTACTGATGTCTCAAGTTGGGATTAGCCCATATAACAAATCGATAAAGTCACTAGGACAAAAAACCATTGGCTTACCACTCGTTCCTCGATAAAGTATAACCAATTGATTTTTAGCAGCTTATGATGGCGTTATGTTTTCAGAGGGCTCGGTGTACATCCATGCTTTTATGGAGAGCCCGAACAATTACTACCTCTTCCTTGCCGAATTCTTTGTAATAGATGACATGGCTTCCTTGTGGTCGCTTTCTATAACCTTCTCTAATGTAATCGCAGACATAACCTAGTTCTGGCTCCTCTGCAATTTGATTAAAAGCGCTATCAAGTAACTTTAAATAGTCATTTCTCTGCTGTCTGCCCCAGTTAAGTTGCGTGTAACGACCAATTTTCATTAAATCTGAAAGAGCTTTTTTAGATAAATGAAACTTCATATTAGTGATTTTCTTTATCCAAATCATTTAAGAGAGTGTCATATGAATAATTAGCTATTCCGCTGTTCTCTCCCTCAACCAACATACTCCTTAGATTATTCATTTTTAATTCTTGATCTTCTAAGGCTCGTAATCCAGCTCTCAGCACTTCACTTGCAGAGCCATACCTGCCAGTCTCTAACTGCTGGCTAATAAATGAGTCAAAATGCTCACCTAATGTAACACTTGTATTTTTCGCCATCACAACCTCCGATACCAATATCTGATACATTTTGGTACCAAAAACATACCAAGTCAATTAAGGAAGACAAAAAACAGTTGCCTCTTGCTCCTACGTCGCTAAAGTATAAGCAACTATTTTTTAGCTTCTTAATGAAGCGTTATAACTCAAAAGAGGTGCTTGACGTCACGGCAAAAATTTTCATGTGAGCCAAGGGCTATTAATTCTAAAACAGTTACACCATCTTCATAGCTGTAGCCTAAAAGGGTTAACTGTTTCACCATATTAAATTTATAAACTCTCATAAACGCTAGATCTCCTTTCTTTTGTTCACCGAGTTTGGGCTCCGCCACTATTAACTTTATCGCTTTATCTAAGTCTTGTTTTTGATTTTTATGGAGCTTTTTAACGGCTTTTTGAAACTTGGTGTTTGAAGTACCTTGCTTACCTTAGTCAAAATTGTAAGCCTCTAATTTTACAGCTTCTTTTTCAGCCCTAGCAATAATTACCTGTTTAACAAATTCGTAAGGTAAATCCGGATTATCCTCCATCATTTCACCGATTTTAGCCCAGTGTTCTATTTGCTTAGGTGTCGTTCTATTTAGTGCCTTTGCCATGATTGATGCTTTTTCTACTAAGTCTGCATCTAATCTAATACTTGCAGTTGCCATAACAGTTCTCCTTTGATTATTCAGACTCGACTGAAGCGCGCTGCCATAACCGTGGCAACAAGTTATAACAAGTCAATTAATTGTGATTCGATTACGTTTGTCGATTTTTATTGCAAACAACGCAATAAAACTGCCAAACTATCGAACACATCAATAAGGCGTTAGGCGATAGGGAGTAAATCTATGAGATTAATGCTACAGAGAAGCACCGCCTTCGTTTGGCTTCTAGCCGGAACTTGCTTTCTTCTACTCTTTCCGTTTTTAGCAATGCAGTTCACCAGGGAAGTTCACTGGACGAGCTTTGACTTCCTAGTTATGGGAACATTACTAATTTCTGTTGGTAGCCTGCTGATAGTCCTAGCTCGGAAAGTTTCCGCAAGGCACTTTCCAGTATTGACGATAGTTGTTTTACTGGTTTTTTTCTATGTTTGGGCCGAGTTAGCTGTCGGCATATTTTTTTCATTCGGCAGCTGACAGTTTTGGGTGCTTAACTAGCTCAGTCGCAGCGACGCCTTGGTCGTTACGGCTGTTGCCTATATTGCAAAGCCGCGCGTGTAGTAGGCGTTATGCGCCTTTAAGAATCTTTAAAAATTGTACCATTGGATTGTTTTAGTGAATGGAGTCTATCTAAGTGAAAGTTAATATCTCAAATACATGCTCCGGTGATACTAGATTTTTTTATTTGTTATCACTTTTTATTACATTCATTGTTTTTGGCGGATTTGCATTGAGCTGGTTTTCTAACCCTGACAGCCTAAGCCGAATGACTTTATGGATTGGACTACATGGTGCATTTAGTGCAGCGTGGTATATATTGCTTTTAAATCAAATTAGGTTGTCTGCTAAAGGAAACTACACTGCTCACAGCACCCTTGGGAAACTAAGCGTTTTTTTAGTCGTTGGGATCTTGATTACAGGTTCGATAATGGCGTTTGAATTCTACCAAAGGCTAACTGGATTTGGCGTGTTCGGCACTGAGGACGCCCAAGCTAGAATTAGAGCGGGTGGTTTCCTAGGAGGAACTTTCCTTCAATGGTTAATTTTTTTAACTCTTTATATTTTGGGTATTCTAAATATCAAAAGTTCTGCTCATCATAAACGATTCATGATTGCGGCGGCTATCCAAATGATGCCCGAGGGACTTAATCGCATTATTCATTTACTTGCGATTCCAGGTTATTCTTTGTTTGTTTTTATGTTTTTAATTTACGCTGTGCTAATGGTTTATGACTGGAAGGCTACTGGTCGCATTTACATGAGTACATTATTATCGTTTGGCTTGTTTTGTGCTCTCGCCATAGCAATGAATACAGTTTTTCGTACACAGCTTTGGGGAGATTGGGCAGTAAAGGTTATAAATTGGATATAGAGCCAGGCGCATAACAAATGGTTAAAGAAGGTCTCGTCAAAGCTTGCTCGAGCCTTAGGCAAACAGTTTAGCAAGCCTAAACTCGCTCCTTAACGGAGCGTTATGACAAAAAGGATTCCGCCAAATGGTTCGAAATATTGTTTTAGTCTTTCTTTTATTTTTTATTAATAAAACTCTGGCTTTTAATAGTCATGGTACGAAGCCAGAAAAGCCTTTTAATCTTACCGAGACTGCAGACAATATTGCTAAGCAATACCATCAGATGGGTTGGTTTTCCGGCAGTTTACTGATAACCAAAGATAATAAAACGGTGTTTTCGTCGTCATATGGTTTTCAAAATATTGAGCAAGAAATAAAGAACAGTTCACAAACCCGCTTTAACCTTGGTTCCATAATGAAAAATTTTACCAAGGTCTTAATATTGCAACAGGTTGAGGCAGGCAAATTAAAGTTAAGTGATAAACTAGTTACCTTCGAGTTGGGGTTTAAACAACCTGATGCTGACAAAATCACAATTGAGCATCTACTAAATCATAGCGCAGGCTTTGCTGATATTTTTGGAGCTGAATATCGTGAAAATCCACTTGCCTTTGATTCGCTCGACAAGAAGCTGAAACTGCTAATCAATAGTCCACTGTTATTCGAACCTGGCACTGATCATAGGTATTCGAATTACGGATATTTAGTATTAGGAGTGATTCTTGAAAAAGTGACTGGAAAGCCTTTCGAGAAACTACTTAAAAACAATATCTTCAGTCGGGTTGAAATGTATTCAACGACCGTCAAGCCGAATAATTCTCATGAATATCAATCAATCCGATATACATACCAATACAATAGTAGCTTGAGGAAGGTAGGTATTACAGAACACGCTAGTCCTGATGGCGGCATTGAATCGACTGTCGTAGATGTGCAACGATTTTATCGAGCGTTATTCTATAGCGATAAGTTATTGAAAAACTCAGACGCGATTAATCGCCAATTATTTGCAATGGACGGCTCCCATTGGCGCGCATACGGTGGTGGTCAGGGCGTCAGTGCAGCAGTAGAAGTCGATTTAGACACTGGCTATGAAATAGTCGTTCTAGCAAACACTGATCACTTAGTTGCCGAACGCATTTCAGGTCGAATACATTCTTACATCAAGAATGCTGAGTATCAACCAATTAAGCAATTGGAAAATAACTTTGCCTTTGAGTACTACCAATCTCAAGGAAAACAGAAATTCTATAAACACTTCAAACAGGCTTATAACGACAATGGTTATAGCAGATTTATCGGGAGAACAATTAATGAAGTAGGAATGGAACTACTTAATACAAAATCATGGATAGAGGCATTTGATATGTTCGAATATTTAGTTTTACTATTTCCCAATGCACCGCAGGCCTATGACAGTTTGGCTTTCGCCTATTTATCGAAAGGAGATAGAAAGGCTGCGAAAAGTACTTTTAGCAAATCTCTAAATATTGATGCAAGTTTTAAAAGTGATTACGTGAGTGATAATTACGGTCATAACAATACGCTTAAGTAAGGACCGTCGACTGCCCCTTATGCAGGCGTTATGTGTAAAGACGTCAAAATATCCTAAAAACCCGACACTGAAAATCTTTAATGAATAATAGATATGTATCAGGTTCTTAGAGATATATAGGCAAATACTCAAGGCGATATATTTGAGGTTGACTTTGTACTGATGCATAAAGGATAAGGTCACATGATGGGGAAAATATGACAGCTCACTTTATTTTTATTAGGAAGCAACGTTCTTCAGCATTGTTATTAATTTTTAATGCTGTTGTGGCATTACTAATGTACTGGGCGGCAAATAATTATCTTCCTGATTTAACGAGTAATAAAAAAGCGATAACACAAATTTTCGATATTCTTGATATCGCGATCTGGTTTATTGAAGCTATTTTGATTGGATTGGCAATGTGGTTTTGGTTTGAAAATAAGCAAATTAGGGTTTGTGTTACGCCAACTACCTTGTCATATTTTGACCCAACCTTCGGTGATGTGAGTTGGGAAGTCAGTATTTCTGACATTGTAGAGCTTAAGCAAATAACAGATACAAGACAGGATTTTTTTTCTAATCTAATTGTGCTTAAAAACGGTGAGGTGAAGCAATTAATGTATGGAAATTATCGTGGGTTTAATCGGCGAGCTTTTTTTGACGCACTTGTATTGGTTAATCCGAACATCATCGTTCCTGAAAACATATATAGCTACAAAACACAAATACCATCATGGGCTAAGCGCTTACGAAAAAAGTTTGGATTAGATCAAGGTGAATGAAAGGTATCTGATATTGAAGGTTCCTCTACACTCTTTGCACACATTCAACAATTTAAGAATCTTCCTAAAATAGAAGATTCGAGTTTATTAAACGAAGAAACCTAACAAGCAACTGAAATGTAGAGAAAAAAACACGCACTTTAGTGAGACGTTAGTGTTGTAATCAAATTATGGAGTATCAAATGAAATTAGGGGCATTTTCAATAAGCTTATCGGTTAGTAATATCGAAGAGTCGAAAATATTTTATCAAAAGTTGGGTTTTGAGATAGTAGGTGGAGATCAATCTCAAAATTGGTTAGTGCTAAAAAACGGTGAACATAAAATTGGATTATTTCAGGGAATGTTTGAAGGTAATATAATGACATTCAATCCAGGTTGGGATCAAAGTCGGAAAACACTGGAATCATTTACAGACGTTAGAGAGCTTTTAAAAGAATTTGAGGCTCAAGGTATCAATATAATACAGAAGTCTATTAACGGTGAAAGTGGCCCTTCGAGTTTTTCTTTAAAAGACCCTGATGGCAATTCAATCCTAATCGACCAGCATTTGTAAATACACTAACAAAAGTATAGACACGACAAAAACTGCGACGTATGCTCAATACGTGAACAATGATATGGAGACATGGATGAACTTTAAAGACTTCTCAATTAAACGGTTTCTAATCTTATCTTTTGTATTTAATTTGCCACCAATACTGGCACTTACAAAAGTGAGCTTACTACTTTTACCTGTTTTATTTTGGACAAACATACCTGTGTTGTGGACGGGTATTGCACAATCAATGGGCGAAGCTCACTTCAAAATCCAGGAGTTTGGAGCCTTACCTCAGTCTACTGCCGCATACATGGCTGTAGTGTCTTTTTGGCTGTTATTAGCTGGCTTAGTTACTATATTTACTAGTAAACAAAAAACAGTATAAATTCCTTATAAAAATTGGTTCAAATTATATGAGTTTACTTTAGACCGTCGCCAATGCAGATCTCCCTAGTGTTAGTGTAGGTGTAGGTGTAGGTGTAGGTGTAGGTGTAGGTGTAAATATAGATATTGGTGTTAAAGCAATTCATTATTTGGACGGTAATATTGCCATTTTTATTCTCACACAAAGTTTAAAAGTGGCCATTAATATATAAGAACAAAATGATGACCCTGAGCTGTTAATGGAAGCTGCAAACTGGTGGATTCAAACTCATAAATTAGATCATTTTGTTAAGGCTCATAAAATTAAAGAAATGGTTCAAGGTAATTTATAAATCGCCACTAAAAGGCCTTTAAAAAATGAGAGCAATTGTTAAACAAGGCTTCAGTAAATCAGCACCTGACAAATCCCCGCCCTACTCCCTCAAATAATTTCGCTAAAAAGTAAAATAGTATCCGAATAATAAATTCTGATATAAATATAGAATTAGGTTGAGTTGAACTTTAAAACTAATGATGAATATGACCGGTGTTACAACATGGAACTTCCCCTTGAACAGCGCGTGGGAATTTACCGTAAAGCACGTATGAGGTAACGATAAAATGACAAAAGTGAATCCAAAAAAATTGTTGAATAGTAAATGGACTGCGGTATCACCAATTAAAAAAGAAAAGCACTTCGTGGTATCCGAAGTTGAGTTTGATGAAGATGGTAGTGTTATTGTTTGTAAGATAGAGTCTGTCCTGTCGAAGAACGAATATGAAATCGATTGGACTGAATTAAAAACGATAGAAAAATGGTTACAAGGTTGGAAATAACGCTAAAACAAATCCCAAAAAGCTAGTCATTATAAGTGCCATGCTTATATCAATAAGTATCGCTGCCAACTACTTTTTATTTTCAGCTTGGCGCGTTGCGTAAATATACGATTTTTCGGAATAACTAAGGAAGGACAAATGTATCACCATTTATATTTAGTTTTAAAACTTGTCATTGCTTGCATTCTGCTAGCTGCTTGCAGTCCTAATGTCGGCAATGTTCCTCTAGATTCGTATTCAAGCTTATACCAAGTAAACCCGCAACAAGATAAAAAGGTCCATGTGCGAAGTATGGGACTAGAACATCAAGGGCCAGCCGTAATTTTACTATCAGGATTTAATAAAAACTATCATAGCGACAGTGCTTGGTTTGCTTTATTACAACCAGTGATTGCCAAAACACACAGAGTGCATGCTATTGAACGATTTGGAAGTGGCTTTAGTAGTGATGTCAGTGAACCTTCTTTTTTTTCATTTGCTCCTGCTCTCGACAAAACGCTAACCGCACTTAATGAGGATAGTTTTATTATCGTTAGCTTTGCAAGCTCTAATATTTTAGCGCTCGCATGGCAAAATTTACCTGAGTCACAAGTTCACAGTCGCTTGAAAGGGATGGTTTGGATTGATCCAGACATACTACTTGAACACTCTGTTAGCCTTTATCAAGACTATCCGGTTGCTTGGTATCGTGAACGACGGGAAACACTCATTCCGCACCTGCAGAAGGGAAATTGGACACAACGAACGATTGATAAACTAGCTGCAGAGCGTGAAGAAATTGCGAGCCTTGTGCCACAAGACTTTGGTAATTTAATGGACTGGTCCTATTTTGACCTAATTAGTCAACGTCGTGCGGCTGTGAATAAACAGGTCACTCGAGCTAAGGAAATCATGAATTATTATGATGATTTAAATGCCGCTTTAAAATTGGATATAAACACGTCCGTTCCTATCACTATTATTGACTCAGACTTTGAATCTGAAGATATAAAGAGCGCAGACCCTGAATTTGTTGATGGTCTAATCAAATGGCAACAAGAAGGTTCAGCATGGAGTAAGTCAATAAGCAAACGTTCTAAGGGAAGATATATGCCCATTAATGATAGTGATCACATGGTAATATTTCAGAGCCCAAGCTTAATATTAAAAGCGATTAATACTTTTGAATAGCTAGAAATTTTTCTAAATCATATTTTCGTACATCAACTATGCTACTCTAAGTGGCTAGAACGCTCTTTATTTTATAGGAAACGCGCGTGATTATAACGAAGGGTCGTAGTAATGGATAATATTCAAAACATTTGTGAGAAACATTCATGTAATAACTGTGCGAACAAAGACAAACTCGACTTTGATTTCACAATGGCCTTTCAACCAATCGTTAATGTAAGCACAAGACAAATTTTCGGTTACGAAGCCTTGGTTAGAGGTTTAAATCAAGAGTCAGCCTACTCTGTCATCTCGCAAGTAAATGATGATAACCGCTATTTGTTTGACCAGTTATGCCGCGTTAAAGCCATTGCGCTGGCTGCGAAACTAAACCTACAATCAATGTTAAGCATTAACTTTTTGCCAAAGGCGATATATCAACCTGAGCGTTGTATTCGAACTACCCTAGAGGCGGCAAAAACCTACAACTTTCCCACCAATAAAATTATGTTCGAGTTTACCGAAGTGGAAAAGATTGAAGACACGAGTACCGTTGAACGAATAGTCGAATATTATCAATCGATGGGATTTACCACCGCTATTGATGATTTTGGGTCTGGTTATTCTGGGCTAGGCTTATTAGCGGACTTTCAAACAAATATTGTAAAGTTTGATATGGAGCTGATTCGTAATATCGATAGCGACAGGTCACGTCAGGCTATTATTAAAAATTGTTTAAATTTATTTGCAGATTTAAACATTACCCCTTTGGTTGAAGGGGTTGAAACGCATGCCGAAATGGTATGGCTAAAAGAAGCCGGTATTAAATTGATGCAAGGTTACTTGTTTGCTAAACCCGGTTTTGAGAGTCTGCCTGACGTAGACTTTAGTCACTTTTGATGAGTGTTATGAGTATTAAAGTTAAAAACATAGCAACTGAAGAAGTTACTTGCTCTACCTGTAAAGCAAATTGTTGCAAATTAGAAGTGATGATCATTTCGGACACTGGTGTGCCAGCACAACATATTCAAGTCGATAAATGGGGTGGTGAAACGATGCGAAGACTTTCTGATGGCTGGTGTTCCGCCTTAGATAGAGACACCTTTTTATGTTCAATTTACGAGCAGCGACCGTGGATTTGCAGAGAGTTTGAAATGGGCTCCTATGAGTGCATCGAAGAGCGAAATACGTCAACAAATTAAGACATCAGTTAAAATATTCTTTTACCGACATACGCTTATTCCCCTGTGTTTTTTAACTCACCTGATATAGAATTTCCCGCCAGATAGTTAAGCTTATAACCATAATTGTTATTCTTAAACTGCGGAGAAGTAAATTTTGACTGATAACCGATTTGCATCCATGAATCTTAAAGGCGATGTGTTTGGTGGCGTCACCACCGCAATTATTTCTCTTCCTTTAGCGCTCGCCTTTGGTGTTGCCTCTGGCGCAGGTGCCGAAGCGGGCCTTTGGGGTGCTATATTAGTCGGTTTTTTTGCGGCCATTTTTGGTGGTTCAAACACTCTAATCTCTGAGCCTACCGGACCTATGACGGTTATCATGACCGCCGTAGTCACGAGCATGATGGCTAAATATCCAGAAACCGGTATGGCAATGTCATTTACTGTGGTTATGATGGCCGGCGGTTTTCAGATGTTGCTTGGTTATTTAAAATTAGGAAAATACGTCACTTTAATGCCCTACAGCGTCATATCGGGGTTTATGTCTGGTATCGGTGTCATATTAATCATTCTGCAATTTGCCCCGTTGCTTGGCCAATCAGCCCCCTCAGGTGGCGTAATAGGAACAATATCTTCACTCCCGCAAATCCTCTCGAACATAAAGTTTAGCGAGCTGTTACTTGGTGCGCTCACTTTGGGGGTGCTCTTTTATTTCCCGAAGCAATATCGAAAATATGTTCCGGCCCAGCTTGTTGCACTTGTCGGCGTGACCGTATTGTCTGTGTTGTTATTTGATACCGACGACATTCGAAGAATAGGTGTTATCCCTGCAGGCTTACCTTCATTAGTGATCCCTCATTTTAACGCAGAAATGTTTACCACTATGGTTATTGATGCGCTTGTTCTTGGTACTTTAGGTTGTATTGATACACTTTTAACTGCAGTTATTGGTGACTCTCTAACTCGTAAAGAACATGACTCTGACAAGGAGCTTCGCGGCCAAGGTTTAGCGAACTTTATTTCAGGTTTTTTTGGGGCCCTGCCTGGTGCAGGAGCGACAATGGGCACGGTTACGAATATTCAAGTTGGTGCGCGTTCACCGTTATCGGGGATAATTAGAGCGGTGATGCTGGCTTTGGTGGTAGTAGTTGCAGGAAGTCTGACGGAACCAATTCCCATGGCTGTGTTAGCGGGCATTGCTGTCTATGTCGGTTTTAACATCTTAGATTGGAGTTTTATTCAACGGGCTCACAAAGTAAGCACCCAAGGCATGATCATTATGTATGGGGTTATGTTGCTAACCGTATTTGTAGACTTAATTGCTGCAGTTGGCTTGGGTGTGTTTATCTCAAATATCATGCTCATAGAAAAGTTGAGTAAAGAACAAGAACGTCACGTTCAGGCTATTAGTGACGCCGATACAGATAATGTGCCGCTAAATAAAGTAGAGCGCTCTCTGTTAGATAGTGCTAAGGGCAAGGTGCTGTTTTTTTACTTATCAGGGCCAATGATTTTTAGCGTATCTAAAGCTATTTCTCGCCAACATTCTAGTATTTCAGACTACAAGGTAATGATATTAGATTTAAGCGACGTTCCCATGTTTGATGTAACCGTTGGCTTAGCTCTAGAAAATGCCGTAAAAGATGCAAAAGACGTTGATTGTGAAGTTTTCTTATTGTGTCCTAACACGGAAACTAAAGAGCAACTTGAGAAGTTCCATATATTAGAGCTAATAAATGAAGAGCATAATTTCTCAACCAGAGAGCAAGCGCTGCAAGCAGCGCTAAACTATATTGATTTACAGAAAAGTAGCGAGATACTTGGCTAAGTGAAGCATTGCATAAGTATCAACAGCGCTTTCCGCATCGGAATTGTAATTCGTGTTGGTATTAACGTCATAGGCATAACTGTTGCCCGCTTTATCAAGTATCGCCTCAATACCGGCTACTTGGATATTATTATCAGCTAAAAACTGTTCGTAAGTCGCAATAAAGTCGGGTTTGTAGTTTTGAAGTATTTCAAACTTTGGTGATAAAACTTTAACACTCTGCTCGCTAACCTTTGCGTTATTTAATGATTCGTTTGGTGCTGGACAAAACAGATCTTCTATTGAACATGCATCGGCTGGACAAAGTTCAAAACCTTCAGATGTGTCCACTTTAACTGCATATAAAAACTTTCCACCGATAAATTCATGACGAATAATATAGGGCATCGGCGCTTCAATGTACTGCTGTATCAACGTAATTCCATCAACAGGCTCATCAAAATCAGCGCCATTTACATAATCAGACAAGGCTGAAATAGAATGAAATAGCTGAACACCTTGCCCTTTTCCTGCTCTATTATGTTTTGTAATAAATGAGTTTTGATTTAATGCCTTTGCAGCTTCAATAATCTGCGATTTACCCACAGCGACAATTGTTTTTGGGGTTTCGATACCCGCTGCATTTAACGCCATATACTGGTTCACTTTACTTACTTCTAACCGAAGTGCCCTACTGCCATTAATAACAGTACGGCCATGACGCTCTAACCAAGCTAAAACAGCTTCAGTATATTCAGGAGCATACCTATGATCTCGAGTATGAGACGAGGCGCTAATACGATTGTAAAAAACACCTTCTGGTGGCGGCATTGATAAGTCTAAAATCCCTTCATCCAAGTGCCACATTTCATAAGGCAATTGCAGCTCATCTAATCGGTTTTGCAAATGAATTGTCCATTCATTATTTTCATGTATTACGTAGATTTTTTTCATAATATGCTTATTTAAGTTTAACTTTTGTACTTATCCATAACGCCAACATGATAATGCCAGCCCCAATCATTAACCGAGTGACATCAGCCTCTCTATTCCAAATCAACACATTTACTAAAATACCAGCGGGTATAAGCAAATTATTCATGGCAGCTAATGTACCAACATTTACTTCGGTCGCGCCTCGATTCCAACCAAAATATCCCAAGCCAGACGCTACTACTCCAAGGTAAATTAGAATTCCCCATTGTGTCATCGTAGTCGGTAACCGTTCTACGTTGCCAAAAACACTGTATAAAATAAGCGCTAATACAAATGCACCAATATAGAAAAAACCAAATACCTTGTGTTGAGAAATAGCTGATCGGCTAGGGATCAAACGTTTGTATGCAACTTGACCAAAAGCAAAACAAATATTGGCACATTGAACTAAAAGTAAACCAAGCAGAAAGTCGGGGTTTATATTATCAAACCTAATGGCTAATGCGCCTAAAACCGCGAGCAGCGCTGCAATAAAGAACCTTGGGTGAAATGTTTTATCTAAAACGTCATTAAATAAAGTCACATACAACGGCGTCATGATAGTAAAAAGAAGAACTTCGGGAACGCTTAAATATAAAAATGAGTGGTAGTAAAACCCATACATTAAGCCCAGCTGTATCGCCCCGACCGCCATTAACTTAGTGTAAAATCGATTTGAAAGTCCATCCTTTGAGTTTTGCTGTTTTACTACCACCTGCATTACATTGGTAAAAGGTAAAAATATACACATGGCTAACAACGTGCGAATAAGTACTGAAAACCATGGATCTACTTCACGTAAGTAAACGCCGATTAAACTAAAAGAAAATGCCCAAAGAATAGTTACGGCAATAAGATAATTCATAAGTTAGCTCTAAATAAAAAACCGTCGGATGCAATGGCATTAGCAAAAATAGTTTGCCAAATTGAGGTTTAGAAGTGAGGGTTAAAGTGCGAGTTAGTCTAAGGGAGACACAGAGCCTATTCAAGGTATTTTAAAGCCTGCGTTATGGTTATTTGCTATTAGTTATGCCTTAGATTTTCATCATTATATTTCCTGTCAATTTGATTTAATCCAGAGTTAGCTATCACGCGTATTACTATCTTTATGTGAACGGTAATCGAGTCAAAGCAATGCAATTTTCACAAGAAGACACATCAAGAATAATAGAGATGGCTTGGGAAGATCGAACTCCCTTTGAGGCCATAGAGGCACTTTATGGTTTACGTGAACCAGAGGTTATTTCATTAATGCGAGCTTCATTAAGAACCAATAGTTTCAAACTTTGGCGCAAACGAGTGAGTGGTAGAAGTAGTAAACATTTAAAACTCAGGAACCCGGCAATTAGTCGGTCTCACTGCCCTACTCAATACAAACATAAATAGGCTTGAGTGACGGATATTACATTTTAAAATCGGCATTTAAAATTTGTTTGGTAAATAGATAATGATTAGTTAGACTCGCGCCGTTGTATTCACTTTTTAAGGCACACCGTATTGTACGCGTTACAAACTAAAGATTTGGTTTCCAGCGGTAACTTCAGCCATGATGACACCCTGTTTGGATTAATTGCTGATGATATCTATCAGCAAGGTTATAGTATTCGTCATAACGCACTTCCGGACTCACTTGTACAAGCGTTAACTATTCAACAGCAAGCAATCCCGTCAATAAAGTTTAAAGAGGCTGGTATTGGTCGAGATAACTTATATGCGAAAAACGAATTTGTTCGAACTGATGAAATATGTTGGATTACCGGCGAAACAGAGGCGGGCCGAAGCTGGTTAAGTTGGTCAGCAGCACTGCAGGTTTTTTTAAATCGTCGATTGTTTCTAGGCTTGTTTTCATTCGAAAGCCATTTTGCTCATTATGGGCCTGGGAATTATTACAAACGCCATGTTGACGCCTTTAAGGGCGAAGCAAACAGAGTATTGTCTATTGTTGTTTATTTAAACTCTGGCTGGGCCTTGCATGATGGCGGTGAATTAGTGCTATATAAAAATGATACTGATAAGGAAGGTGTCAAAGTAACACCACTTCAAGGCACTATTGTGGCATTTTTAAGTGAAGAGTTTCCCCACGAGGTGCTTCCTGCAAAACGAGATCGCTACTCAATAGCTGGTTGGTTCCGTGTTAATACGTCAAATAAAGATAAAGTGGATCCGCCTGTTTAAATAACCGTTTGCATAACCTATTTATTTACTTATATATTAATCAAATAAGCGTATTAGTTAACTATAAATCTAACTACTGAATTAACGAGCGGTATCATGACTGGAATAAAGGACTTAAATACACTTCTAAGCTCTATGCGACCAGAGCTAAAGCAAGACGAATACGTATTTTGCACGGTAAATCAAAGCTTGTTAAATTGTATTCGCTTTGATCCTATTGCAACATTTAAAGAAAAAGAGGGCTTGACCCTAATACTTTCAAAATGTTCTGCTGATTCTGCTGGGCTTGAATATAGTGGCACGTATAAAATGATCACATTGACGGTGCACTCTAGCCTTGAAGCGGTTGGTCTAACAGCAGCTATTGCCACTAAACTTGCCTCAAAAGGGATTAGCGCTAACGTGGTTGCTGCGTATTACCATGACCATATATTTGTGCAAAGTGAACGCGCTGATGATGCAATCTTGGCACTTAGTGAATTCAACAAATAAAAGCACGTAACGCTTTTTAACTTATACTTATAAATTAATCATCTAATTACGAGAAGGCCATTATGAAAGCCATTGTTACCTTATTTATTACAACCTTTTTTATTGTAACCGTCTCAACAAACGCCCAAGCGAACTCTAGCCTTCCCAATAATCGTCATATTGCAGTAACTGGTCATGCACAAGTACAAGCTAAGCCAGATATAGCTGTGATAAGTATGTCTATTGAAAGTACACAAAAAGAAAGCCTTGCGGCAAAACAGCAAGTAGATTTTCGGGTAAACCAGTTTTTAGACGGTGTGAGTAAATTTAATATCACTGAGCAAGATATTTCGGCCTCAAGTATTGCTACTCAACCTAAGTATACCTACGTTAATAATCAACAAGTATTAACCGGTTATAAAGCTAGCCGTAGTCTTAAGGTTTCGTTAAAAGACATTACAAAATTAAACCAGTTTTTAGACTTTGCGCTGAGCGCGGAAATAAACCAAATTAACAATATAGAGCTTAAGTCATCACAAGAACTGCAATTAAAAGCAGAAGCTACCGCGCTGGCCGTTAAAAATGCCAAAACATCTGGCAGTGAACTGGCTCAATCTTTTGACGCTAAACTTGGTCGTATATATAGTATTAACGCATCGTCATCTACTAATTACGGCCGATACGGCGCCAATAAGAGTGTTGAAAACATTACGTTTTCACAACGCGAAGCGGATACCACTAGACCAGGTAAATATTTACAAGAGAACCTTATATTTACCTCATCCGTCAGTGCCGTTTTTGACCTAGAGCTAAATTAGAGTAATTGATAAAACTAAAAGTGGTAACACGGATTGGAGAACGCTTTGAATTCAGTAGAGTGCATTGGACAAATATATTCACCATCTAAAGTGATATGTATAGGCAGGAACTATTTAGAGCACATCAACGAGTTGAATAATGATGTCCCAGAACAGCCTGTGATATTTTTGAAACCTAATTCCGCTATTGCTTCACAATTAACTTCACATAACGAAACTATTCACTATGAAGCTGAAATTTGTTTTGTTATCAAAAATAAAGAAATAAGTGCCGTCGGTTTCGGTTTAGATTTAACTAAGCGCGAATTACAAAGTGCGCTAAAAGCGAAAGGATTGCCCTGGGAACGAGCAAAGGCTTTTGATGGAGCTGCTGTTTTTAGTCATTTTGTTCGATGCCCCGCCAACTTAACTGACCTTTCTATGAAACTTTATATCAATGACCAACTTGTGCAACACGGGCTAGTTACTCATATGATGTTTCAACCTGAACAGTTTATGAATGATATATCTTCGTTTATGACCCTTGAGGACGGCGATATTATAATGTCGGGCACCCCAAAAGGTGTTGGCGTGGTAATAAAGGGTGATAAATTTCATGGTATCGTTTTGTGTAATGAAAAACCCATTTTGGAGTCATACTGGACCGCAAAATAAAAGAATTTGCGTTGCTATTCAATCTCATACCTATATGATTAAAATTATCCAATATTATTTATTGTTACTATAGTTAAGTCGTTATCTTATGAGCCAAAAAATCCAAACCAAGTTAAATGATATTGCCCATACTTGCCAAGTCATCGACGGCAAACCCGTGCCGTGTGGTTACCATGAAAGTCGAGTTTATTGTGAGTTTTCTGGTATAGAAGACGATCTGTTGGCAGACAGTGGTGACAACTTCCACACTTATATGGAACCTTCAAAAGGGGCCACTCATTTAGCTAAGCTATTTTGTGCAGCGCATCCTCCCGCTGGCAGTTGGTATTTAGTGAAAGAACAACGTGAATGGTTGCAAAAAGCATTGTTAGTGCAATTGCGCGAACATACAGGAGACGGCCCATTTAGAATTATGGTGGCAGGTGTAGCAAGCTATGTTCATGCGCTTGGCCAATTATTGATTTTTTTACATGCGATTAAATCGCTAGACAATGATTTAAAAATAGAAGTTACATTCACTGATAGATGCCAGTTTCCTCTTCAACAAATTGAACAGTTTTTAGCTGCTATTCAAGAGTCCAAATTTTTTAGGTATAGCTTCGAATTAGGTGATAAGAAGTTTAAATGTGCAAAGGCGTTAGATAAAGAAGTTAGGTTATATCAAAGCGAGCTAAAACAGTTAAATGTGAAATATGCATTGGGTGACTTATCAAACCAAGATGTCTTTACAGAACAAAGCTTTGACTTAATTACCGAGCACTTTATGACGTCACTCTTGTATAAAAACTTTGAAAAGATAAAGCCGATACGCTCAAACTATTCCCATTGGTTAAAATCACAGGGTTATTTATTTAGTGCCGATGGAATTCGTGCCGACTCGCCAATTTATGAGTCTTTTTTGGAGCTAAACAGTGATGTCGGGCTTATCGCGAATGAACAACTTACCTCGCCAGTTTGGGATCCTTATGGACTGCCACAAGAAACATTTCAGGCGATTATTGAGTCAGGTAGTAGCAAACGCTTTCCAGTGGAGCGGGACAACACTTTATCAGGATTTATCAAACAATGAGTACACAATACAATAAAGTATATTCAAACGACGACTTGAAAGGCTTAAATTTAACTGGCACAGACTTACGAAATTGTCTGTTTGAAACCTGTAATTTGAGCAATACTGTATTTGAAAATTGTGAGTTGGCAGGCGCTAAATTTGAACGATGTTACTCAGATGAAAATACCTTCACAAGCTTTTGCAAAGCAAAATGTCAAAACACTGAATGGCGTGGTTGTCGTTTAACTGAGTCAAATTTTAATAATGCTGATTTATCGAGCTCTGAGTTTAGAAATACCACAATATCAGGTTCAAACTGCCGTGATTCGCACTGGGATGATTGTCGCTTGGACGACGTAGACTTTTCTATGGTGGATTTTGACTTGGCCAGTTTTAGGAATGTAAAAGTACTGAGAGTCAAATTTAAACCAGCACTTGTAACCGGTACCCGGCACTTTTTACGTTTACTTAAACAGTCTAAAACTGCTAAACATACTATTTTTACTTCGGGAACCGAGTTGTCTCCGTTTATTGAATACTGTTCAAGAGAATATCGATTAAGTCTACTATTACTGGAGATTGAACAGCTTGGTTTCTTCTCTAAATTACCAAGAATTTTATTTGCATCCATCATAGGTTTAGTTTCTGACTTTGGTCATTCTTTGAAGCGCTGGATGGCATCATCCTTGTTGTTGATTAGTATATTTGCGGGGTACTTCAGCATTTACAAAAGCTACGTTTTTTCTGATTACACCAGTGCTTGGCATCATGCCCTTTTGCATTTTATTAACCAAGGTCAATTTGGTGCTGCAACCAATGGTCCGGTTCAAACAGCGTTAAATGTATTAGGGTATTTTATGCTAGGTATACTAATCTCCATTATTACAAACCGATTTGTAAGTCGTTGGTAGGGTCACATTTTGTATATCATTATTACCGACATTTTTGGTCATACCGACGCAATTACTGACTTTGCCGAAAACTTAGGCGCCCCATATGAGGTTATTGAACCTTATAATAATGAGGAATTAGCGTTCCAAAACGAAACCGAAGCATACACTTATTTTATGGAACACATTGGTATTGAAGAGTATGCAGTGTCTATTACTAACAAACTTCAAACGCTTTCACAGCCTTACGTAGTTATAGCCTTTAGTGCCGGAGCGGGAGCGTTATGGTCGGTATCCGATCAATTAGACGATAAAAATATTAGACTTGCATTACTGTTTTACGGCTCTCAAATTAGGCACTATGCTGATATTAAGCCGGCTTTTCCATCACACTTAGTTTTTCCAGAAAACGAAGACCACTTTTCCATACCAAGTTTAATTGCTCGTTTAGCCTTTATTCCTCAGGTTACGCTTGATGTATGTGAATATAAGCATGGCTTTATGAATAGCAAAAGCGCTAACTTTAATAGTGTTGGCTATAACAAGTACAACCAACGTATTCGCAACATTGTGTCAGAGCATACTTGGCTAAATGAATAGCTGTTTACTAATTAATCAAATTGGGCGAGCTTTTATATGATAACCACTTCTTCTACTTCTTTGGCAAAGCTAGTCTGTAAATTATTTATTACTTTGTCTTGTTTAATAGCCTTATCTGCGTGTTTGGGTATGCCGGAAAAGGTAAAACCTGTCGATAGCTTCGAGTTACCTAAATATTTAGGTAAGTGGTATGAGATAGCTAGACTTGATCATTCTTTTGAGCGTGGTTTAAGTCAAGTAACTGCCGAATACTCTATGTTAGATGATGGTGGTGTATCAGTTTTAAATCGAGGGTTTTCAATTGCAGAGAATGAGTGGAGCGAAGCGACAGGCAAGGCCTACTTTGTTGAGTCTAATGATCAAGGTTATTTAAAGGTTTCTTTTTTTGGTCCTTTCTACGGCTCGTATGTTGTGTTTGAATTAGACCATGAAAATTATCAGTATGCTTTTGTATCTGGCCCAGATACTGACTATTTATGGTTATTATCGCGTACCCCGACGATATCTCCAGAACTTAAAGCACAATTTATTTCTACCGCACAAGCAAAAGGTTTTGATACCAGTAAATTGATCTTTGTTGACCAACAATAATTTGGGTTTTATATGCTGAATCTACATTAAATTAAAATGTGATTGAATATTATGCCATAATCATTTAATTTAACTTAGTAACTTATTGACTAACGTAATTATATCGTCTACCGACAATTTAATGCCCGTTGGTTTTATGTGGTGTTTAAAGACTAATTGCATGTATGGGCGCAAGGTCTTGCTCCATATCTTTAAGTTTTAAAACAGATATCAAATAGTGAAATGTATTGTGATGGGAAAGGGAAACAATGAAAGTATTGAAGGTCTTTTGTTTGACTGTTTTAATTATGACTGGTTCTGCCAAAGCTGGATTGATATCTGACTTTACACTCGATGAAGCTAATAATATTGTTACAGATAGCCGTTCTAACCTTGAATGGTTGCAATGGGATGAGACGGATGGAATTAGTATTAATAAGGCTCTAGAACTGCATGCGAGTGATGGTTGGGTATTGGCGACTAATGCACAGTTAGCATATTTATTTAACACCTTTGACTTCGCATACGGCGGATTTGTTTGGGGAGTTGATGAAAATGTCGAACAGTCTTATAAAAGTCCCACTGACGGATTAGTTGAAGATGTGACTACCGACAGAGAGTTAATATTTGTAAATTTATTCGGCAATACATTTGAAGAATCGAGTTATGGCAACAGCTCATCTAATGGCATTCAATATTCAGCAGCGTTTTTTGGAACAGATAGCGACGGTGATGGTTTTTACAGAAGAGCGTGGATGTCGGACGACTATTCTACTGGGCAAAACACACAAGGCGATGCAAAATTTGACTCAGACAAATATTTAAGAAGATCTAAAACAGGATCAACTGGAGTCGCGTTAGTTCGTAACGCTGAAATACAAATTGTAAATTCAACTGTAGTAAATGAACCGACGAGCTTTGCTATTTTTACCCTGGCATTGTTAGGCCTCAGTGCATCAACAACACGTCGATTCAGACACTAAATTTAGATTTTATTTTATTGTTCACTTCTCTATGCGGTCATTTCGCACTGATATTATACTGTTCAACTAGCACCAACGGGTTTATGCGAGTTGAGCAGTGTAATATAGTTTTTATCGTTTTTACCTAAATTAATATCAGAATAATCTCCACGTAAGTTATACTCACAGCAGGGCCAGAAAACATAATCCACGTATTCAACGATAGTAACTCATCGCAAACATTATCATTATCTTCAACAACTTGAACTATTAACGTATACTTCCCTGCTACATACTTTCCCAGATGATGTATCTTTTTTGGGTTATGCTGTGTGATGATAGCAGGCTAGAAACACCAGTGAAAATCATTAGTGGCTTAAGGCTAGCTTGTTACATTAAATACTGCGTTGGGCACAAGAAAGCCCAACTAATTAGCTGGCTTTTTCAGGGGGCGCTTTAAGCTGGACTATATTTTTTACTTTTATTTCTTCGATTTTTCAAAATACCAACATGACGAGCAATCGACAATAATTCTTAGGTAACGTCACCTGCACCATCCTTCACTAATTTGCTTACGTCTGCCGAAGAAAACATGCCTTTGCTTCCAGATTGACATCCTTTAGCTCGAACAAACTCTTTCGCTTTACCTGTGCTGCCAGTCTCAATGTATTTTAATAAAATTTCTTCGTTAAGACTTTTAGGCTTTTTTTTGAGTTTTTAAATCGAGGGTTTTCCATAGAAGAGAATGAGTGGAGCGAAGCGACAGGCAAGGCCTACTTTGTTGAGTCTAATGATCAAGGTTATTTAAAGGTTTCTTTTTTTGGTCCTTTCTACGGCTCGTATGTTGTGTTTGAGTTAGACCATGAAAATTATCAGTATGCTTTTGTATCTGGCCCAGATACTGACTATTTATGGTTATTATCGCGTACTCCAACGATATCTCCAGAACTAAAAGCACAATTTATTTCTACCGCACAAGCAAAAGGTTTTGATACCAGTAAATTGATCTTTGTTGAACAACAATAATTATAACCGTTAGCGTCGTATTATAATTAATATTGATTATACATAAGTGATACGTTTTAACTCTGTTAGAATGCAGGACTTATAAATGAGCACAAGCTTTATTGGGCTCATCAGTAATTAGGAATCCTTAATTTTGACTAACAATGATATTTTACGTCGTCTTCGTTTTACTTTTGATTTAAAAGAAAATGACATTATTAAACTTTTTGCGCTCGCTGATGAAATCGTCGATAGCTCATCGATCACTGCGTGGTTAAAAAAAGACGATGACCCTGCTTATGTAAAACTGAAAGACAGGCAGTTCTCTGCATTTCTAAATGGTTTTATTACGTCTAGACGCGGCAAACGTGATGGCGTAGAAACAAAAAATGAAACTAGTTTAAATAATAATATGATCTTTCAGAAGCTTCGTATCGCATTACATCTTAATGCAGACGAGGTGTTAGAGGTGTTAGCCTTAGCTGATTTTAACCTAAGCAAACATGAGCTCAGTGCCTTTTTCAGAAAGCCCGGAACGAAAAACTTCAGGGAGTGCAAAGACCAAGTGCTAAGAAACTTCTTAATGGGTCTTCAACTGAGGGTGAAACCTAAGTAATTTAGTCCGTCGACATAGTTTAATCGTCGAACTGCCCTTAATGATTAATTAATAATGTTTAGGGCAGACAACAAAAAATTAAATGGGTACTCCGGGTATTCGCAACATTTCAATACGCAGAATAGCGACAAACTCGCGTTAGCTTTTTACTTTTCGCTTCTTGAGTACACCAACTTCTCGTGCGATAGCCAATAGTTCGTCTGAAACATCACCTGCACCACTTTTTATCAATTTACTTACGTCTGCTGATGAGAAAAAGCTACCTCTGTCTGATTGAGTCACTTTCGCTCTAACATACTCTTTAGTTTTACCAGTACTGGCCGTCTCAATATATTTTAAAAGAATTTCTTCATTAAAACTCTTTGGTTTTTGTTGTAACGTTGAAATTTTTGTTTTTAACTTTTCAATGTCTGACTCGAACAAGCTTATTAGTTCATCAATATTAGAATATGATTTCATGGTATTCTCTAGTTATTATACTTCACGTATTAAACAAATTTGTTGGTGATGGAAGGCAGTGCAGTTAGGGTTGAAAAGGCATGGGACTGCACAATGGTATGTGATGCTACAGGTACGTTAAAATTGTATTTGAATTACGGGTGACACGCAAACCTCTTCTCGTAGTTTGTGCAATTTTCATATAAAAACTAACACTTACGCAACCTGAATATTATTCGATAAAAGCATGGCATACGGCAACGTACCTGTGTGATACAATTTGGGAAATCAAAAAACGTTCAATACCATCAAGCTACTCAAATTGGCTGGCTCTGAGTTGTGCGTTATCTCTTAATTCTAACTGGATCTCAAACATGTCAGACAAGTTTTTTTTCAAAGGTCGCCAAGACGCACGACAAAACCATATAAAAAGCTACCAACCTAAAGTGTCACAAAAAGCAGGGAGTAAAAAGTATCCTTTGGAACTTGTTGTTACTTCGGAAGAAAGAAAAAAAGAAATTGAACAACAACTTAGCGAACATGAGTTATTTGCGAATATTGAAGTAAACACTTCTGAAAACGCTCAAGAGTCTACAGAACAGCTCACTACCTTGTTAAATAAAGCAACTACTGTGACCGTTGAGAAAACACCATCTCGTAACGAGCCTTGTCTTTGTGGTAGCGGCAAAAAATACAAAAAATGCTGCGGATAAAGTAAAGCATTTCCCTCCATAAACAAAAGCCCGGTTTAGTTGATTGGGCTTTTTAGCTTTTATGGTTACGACAACTTATCTTCGTCATCTATAGGGTCACCGCTTTCATCCACCTTTCTAGTATGTTCTTTTTTAATATTTTCGATTTTCTTTATGTCTTGTTGGGGTATGGGAAAAATAGAAGTAGCGCACATTTAGAATGTTGAGTTAACAATATTCCTGAGCAATAAAATGTTATTCTACCGACCTATTCAACTTACTCATTTTTAAGGCTCTGCAAATGCAGCCGCAATCCGACCCTTTCATCGTTCCAGCTTGCTTAGATAATATTAAGGTTGTACATGAAGACCCTGATTTTATTGTGATCAACAAACCGTCTAAACTGTTGAGCTTATCGGGTAAACATCCGCTGAACAAAGACTCCGTTCACCATCGCATAGTGCAGCAATACCCTACTGCAACTTTGATTCACCGACTTGATTTTGGCACTTCTGGGTTGATGTTACTGGCGTTAAACAAAGATACAAACAAGCAGCTTTGTGAACAGTTTGCAGCGAGGACTGTGAAAAAGGAATACCAAGCAATATTGGATGGACAATTAGCAGATACTCAAGGTGAGATTACTTTTCCGTTGATTAAAGATGTAGATGGGTTTCCGTTACAAAAGATCTGCCATGAGAGTGGAAAGCCGGCCAACAGCCGTTACGAAGTAATGAGTTATAATTCAGATAGCAACACGTCACACGTAAAATTTGAGCCAATAACCGGTCGGACGCACCAATTGCGACTGCATAGTATGGCCATTGGACACCCTATTATTGGTTGTGATCTTTATGACTTAGAAGATTCTTATTTTAAGGCTGAACGACTCATGCTACATGCTACATACTTGTCGTTTTCTCACCCTAAGTCGAATGAGACCATGCACTTTTATTCAGCTAGCCCATTCTGATATTGTGTCGCTCCTAAATAATTTACTTGCAATAAACCTTTCACGATACCCATGGTAAGGATATTTGCCGGCTGATTATGAGCTAAGTCGGTATTACCTCGACCACCAAGCCAATATTAAAGAAGCTAAAGCATACTTCAACCACAAAAAAGCCCCACCAAAAGGCAGGGCTATCTACAGGCAAAATAAAGCTTTAAGTGACTGATTTATTCTAATCGGCTTACTTCCAGTAATATAAAAACAGGCCGTTAATCATGTTAATCCTGAAAATCAATTAACCTTCGATTTCTGCGTTATGATAGACGTCTTGAACGTCTTCGCAGTTTTCAAGCATGTCCATAAACTTCTCAAACATAGCTACGTCGTCGCCTGTCACTGGAGTTGTTGTTTGTGGTTCCCAAGAGATTTCTTGAACATCAAAGTCAACGCCTTCAAAAGCTTCTTCCAACGCAGTTTTTACATTGTTGTACTCTGTATGAGGCGCTGTAACTGTGATCTTTCCGTCTTCACATTCAACGTCTGTCACGTCAACATCAGCCATCATTAGCGCTTCTAACACTTCGTCTTCGTCATTGCCGTCAAAAACAAAAATAGCAACATGATCAAACATATGAGCGGCTGAGCCTTGCGCACCTAGTTTTGAGTTTGTTTTAGTAAAGCTATTACGAACTTCCATGATAGTACGATTGTTGTTATCAGTTAAACAATCCACGATTACCATACAGCCACCAGGTCCAAAACCCTCGTAACGAGCTGGAGAATAATCTTCCCCTGCACCACCAGCCGCTTTATCAATCGCATTTTTAATTACATGCGCTGGTACTTGATCTTTTTTCGCACGTTCAATAATGTTTTTTAGCGCTATATTTGTGTCCGGGTCACCACCGCCATTTTTTGCAATCACATAGATTTCTTTTCCATATTTGGAGTAAACCTTTGTTTTCATATTAGCTGTTTTAGCCATTGACTCTTTGCGGTTTTGGTAAGCTCTTCCCATCTTAGTCTCTTTTTATATTGAATGATTTTCAGCGATTAATTAGCCCGGCATTATACATCAACAGGAGTTGCCGTGCAGTGTTGGTTGCGTAAATTAATCTATTTTTCGGAAAATTTGAATCACTCACGCCAATTATTTTGAATTTGCTTAGCTAATTTCTATCGGTGTAAATATAAAATCTTTTGTTTTACTTGAGCTAAACTACTGCTATAACGAAAATAATTATGCGGTAACAATATTTTTATTTAGGACAGCAATATGATTAATTGCATGCTAATTGATGCAAAGGGCAAAAACCAAATTGCAGGTAGCGAACTCATCGAACAGTGGAAGTCTGACAGTGAGTCTATGATTTGGATTGATATTTCAGATGAAGATTTAAAATCCGAAGCTAAATTACTAGCTAGTTTAGGTTGCCACTCATTAGCAATCACAGATGCCCAGCGCGATCGACACCCTCCGAAAATTGAGCTGTTTAAAGATTATTTGTTTCTTTTGTATCGCGGAATATATAAAGCACAACCGGGGCTAATATTTGAACATCTTCAAATTAGCTTTTTCATTGGCGATCGTATTTTTATATCACGTCATAACAAAGAATCGAAAGCTATCAATGCTATGTTCAACGACAGCGGTGCTAAGTATTTAAAGCGCAGTCCTGTGCATTTGGCGATTCGAATATTCCACTACAGCTGTGGCTTATACCTAAGTGAGTTATTGGACTTCGAAACTGAGTTGGAAATTATCGAGGACAAGTTTCAGAAGAAGGGTTCCGACTCGTTAATGCGACAAATTACTACTTATCGCTCTCGTCTGGTCAAGCTTCGCAGAGCCTTTAGTTACCATGTAAATATAGGTAAAGCTTTGGCGTCTTATATTGACGATGACGATACACAAATAATTACCGACAAAGAAATCCATATGGTCAATGATTTGAACGAGCGATTAGATCGGCTGCTAAGTTTGTCGCAACTTTACTACGACATTTGCGGGGACTTAGTCGATGGTTATCTTTCTGTGACCTCACACCAGTTAAATGAAACGATGAGGGTACTGACGGTAATCACCGCTGTTTTTGTTCCTCTGAGCTTTTTAGCTGGTTTATATGGAATGAATTTTGACTATATTCCAGAGCTAAAAGTAGAGAATGGATATTTTATTTTAATTGGGGTTATGGCGTTAATCGCGGTTGCTTTAATTGGTTTATTTAAAAAGAAAAACTGGCTTTAGGAGTTCACAATGATTGATGCCGCATGGCTCGACGTACAGTTATTTAAAGTTGGAGAGTACAGTTTAAAACTGGGTCAACTTTTATCGTTTTTTGTTGTACTTATTATTACATCTATCGTTAGCAAAATTTTGCAAGCTGGTTTTAATCGTATAGCAAAACAAAAAGGCAATACCAGTAGTCATCACTTGTATATCATCAGTCGAATTATCCACTATCTGGTTTTATTTGTTGGCTTTATCATCGCGCTAACCATGTTGGGCTTTAAAGTCACTGAGTTGGCAATCATGGCCAGTGCACTAGGTATAGGTATCGGCCTAGGTTTACAGGGCATGGTGAATAACTTCGTATCTGGTCTCATGATAATGCTTGAGCGAAGTTTAAAGGTTGGTGACTTTATTGAAGTAAGTTCGGGCTTGGTAGGCGAAGTGATTGAAATCAATATGCGAGCCACCCTCGTCCGAACTAACGATAATATTGATATTTTAATTCCAAATGCAGATTTGGTATCTGGCATTGTTACCAACTGGACACTTGCTGACAACGTGAGACGCTTTAGAATCCCTTTTGGTGTCGCTTATGGGTCTGATAAGGAAATAGTTAAAAAAGCCGCGCTTGAGGCTGCTAAGGCCGTAAATTACACACTTACAATGCCAGGTCGACAGCCAATAGTCTGGATGACTGGTTTTGGTGACAGCTCAATTAACTTTACTTTAGGTGTTTGGGTCTCGCATGAACAAGTTAAACGACCAACGGCATTGATGTCAGATTACTTATGGGCCCTTGATGACGCTTTGCGAGCAAATAACATTGAAATTCCTTTCCCACAACGCGATTTGCATATTCGTAGCAGCAATGTCGGATTTGCGACACAGCAGGACAGTTTGGTGTCAAATGACTCAAAACACGAATAGTATTGATTCTAGAGCTTAACTTTAGCTAAAGCCTACTCGAACTGCAGTGGGCTTTTTTTTGTAAAAAAATAATTAATTTCACCGACTAGTACGGAGTAAAAGGTCGTTAATAAAAGATAAAATAATGGGGTTTGAATTTTGCTAGGTTTTGAATTGCTATGGATAGAATAATATTTGTAGATATTGGAGCGAGTAACGAGGCTCGAACTCGTGACCTCAACCTTGGCAAGGTTGCGCTCTACCAGCTGAGCTATACTCGCGTCACATACACTTTCGTGCAATTTATCTAATTAAATGAACCTGGTATGTTTCATTTAACCTTACTGCTTTGCAGTAAATGGTGCCCGGGGCCGGACTTGAACCGGCACGCTTTGTTAAGCGAGGGATTTTAAATCCCTTGTGTCTACCAATTTCACCACCCGGGCATCGGGGGTATTTTTATAGTAAAGTTGGCACTCTACTTAAGCTATTTCTAGCTTTAAAATTTGGAGCGAGTAACGAGGCTCGAACTCGTGACCTCAACCTTGGCAAGGTTGCGCTCTACCAGCTGAGCTATACTCGCGTCACATACAACTTTCATTGCGTAGTTACACATAATTAATGTTTTGTACCAATCTAAATTGGAGCGAGTAACGAGGCTCGAACTCGTGACCTCAACCTTGGCAAGGTTGCGCTCTACCAGCTGAGCTATACTCGCGTCACATAGATAACGAATGGTTCTGGTATGTTCCATTCATCTTACTGCTAAGCAGTAAATGGTGCCCGGGGCCGGACTTGAACCGGCACGCTTTGTTAAGCGAGGGATTTTAAATCCCTTGTGTCTACCAATTTCACCACCCGGGCGACACTAATTTTAAGAAGTCATGGAGGCGGGTCCCGGAGTCGAACCGAGGTCCACGGATTTGCAATCCGCTGCATAGCCACTCTGCCAACCCGCCAAGCTATTGCTTGACTACGTTTGTTTGGAGCGAGTAACGAGGTTCGAACTCGTGACCTCAACCTTGGCAAGGTTGCGCTCTACCAGCTGAGCTACACTCGCATCACTTACAAACGTCTTCTCAGACTTCTTTGCTGTCATCGCTGACAACGGAAACGCATTCTACATTTTGATTGTTTGTAGTCAACTGCTAATTGCAATAAAAATGACAATTTTATGCTGTTTGATGCTTTTTTAGCTCACACGCTCAAAAATCAAACTTTTTTACCCGATATGATTGGCCAAGCCGCTTTAAAGTAAATAAACAATGACCAAATCGTTAAAATCGTTGCTGTATATAAAAAGAACCAGGTTGCATAATCTAACAGAGGACCTAAAAGCCAACCTTCAAACACCCAATATTCATTTGGATGCCACAGTAAACCAATTAAGGCTAACATTTGCGCCGCCGTTTTAAACTTACCGACCATAGAAACTGAAACATCATCACTGTGACCCATTTGAGCCATCCACTCGCGAAGTGCTGATATAACAATCTCACGGCCTACTATTATCATCGCCGGAACGGCAACCCAAGCATTGGCATAGTCATCTACTGCTACGATAAAGGCTACGGCCACCATGACCTTGTCTGCAACAGGATCAAAAAATGCGCCGAACGGTGTAGATTGGTCTAATTTTCGAGCCAAATAACCATCAAGTGCGTCCGTTATCGCTGCGAACCAAAATATAAATGCAGTTACAAAATATTTCCATTCGTATACGTCAGCCGGTAAATAATAAAAATAAACCATGACTGGAATTAAAAAGATACGAAACGAAGTTAAAATATTCGGAATATTCCACATAAAAAATTACTACATTATTGTTTTGGGGATTTAATGTAGATGATGCCTATTTAATCCTTGTCATGCAAGAAGGCATGTATATCTTGAGCCAATTGTTTGCTAATTCCTGAAACTTTTGCAAAATCTTCTGCTTTAGCCGACATTACTCCTTGTAAACCGCCAAAGTTCTTCAATAGCATTTGTCTTCGTTTAGCGCCAACCCCTGGTATATCTTGAAGTAACGATTGTGTTTTGGCCTTGCCGCGTTTAGCCCGGTGCCCTGTAATAGCAAATCGATGCGACTCATCGCGAATATGTTGAATAAGGTGCAAAGCCATAGATGTCGGTGGCAAATCAATTTCTATTTCACCACCGTTTAAATATAGTATTTCTAAGCCGGCTTTTCGCCCCTCTCCTTTTGCAACGCCTGCAATGATTGGGGTTTTCTCATGCGGCCAATTGGCGAAAAAGGCTTCCGCTTTGTTTAACTGTCCTTTACCACCGTCTATAAATAGCACATCTGGCACATTTTCAACGCTCTCAACGTTTTTGTACCGTTTATTTAGCGCAAACTCCATGGCCCCATAATCATCACCACCTTTTACGCCTTTTACGTTATAACGTCGGTAAGCCGACTTTTGTGGTCCTTCAGGGCCAAATACAACGCAAGATGCGATAGGATATTCACCAAACGTATGGCTGATATCAAAACACTCCATACGCTCAATGCTCGGTACTTTTAGCACTTCACATAGCTCTTTGTACTTAGTGCTAATTGCTCGCCCATCCGCTAACTTAGTCGCTAAATCAATATCGGCATTTTTTTGAGCTAATTGATAATACTTAAACTTTTCACCACGCCTTGGTTTTACTAACTCCACCTTAGCATTTCGAACTTTAGCTATCGCCGCTTCAAGCTCCTCAAGATCTTCTGTTTCAGGCGGTACGATAATGGTTTTCGGTATACTTTGACCACCGATCCCATTTAAATAAAATTGACTGATAAACGAGGTTATTATCTCGCTTGGTTCCGAATTAGCCGGCACTGTTGGCGAGTAGTTTTTACTGCCTAATACTTTTTGATCGCGTATGTAAAGAATATGCATAGACGCCAAACCTTTATCACTAGAAAAGGCTAAAACATCTATCTCATCAATTGAGCCACTTACGTTTTGTTGCTCCGTTACCTTTCGTAAAGCCACTATCTGATCACGATAAAATCCGGCATCCTCAAACTGGAGTTTAGCGCTCGCTTGCTCCATTTTACCAATTAATACATCAACAACTTCTTGGCTTTTCCCAGTAAGGAACTGTTTAACCAAACCTACCTGCTCTTGGTATTGCTCATCCGTTACAAAACCCTCTACACATGGCGCCGAACAACGCTTTAGTTGATGTTGTAAACATGGTCTACTTCGAACTTTGTAAAAGCCATCTTCGCATTGCCTTACTGGAAATATTTTTTGCATGATCCGTAAGCTTTGCCAAACCGCACCAGGACTGGGAAAAGGACCAAAATAATCGCCCTTGTTGCGCTTTTTTCCTCGGTGCATGGTTAACCGAGGATGTTTATGATCGGTAATTAAAATATAGGGATAGGATTTATCATCTCTGAGTAGAATATTGTACTTAGGTAGGTACTCTTTGATCAGATTATTTTCTAGAATTAACGCTTCTGTTTCGGTTTCAGTTACCGTTACTTCAATATTAGCAATTTGAGCAACGAGCGCTTGGGTTTTGACGCTCGCTACATTTTTTTGGAAATAACTAGACAAGCGGTTTTTAAGGTTCTTCGCTTTACCGACATATATCACCGTTTGTTCGCTATCAAACATTCGGTATACGCCAGGTTCTGATGTTACATGTTTTAGAAACTTAGTAGCGTCAAAATTTTCAGAAGGCATATGAGAACTAAAGCTTTTCCATATCTAACATACCATGTCGTATCGCTAAATGAGTTAACTCTACATCATTACAAATGTTTAACTTTTCGAACATGCGGTATCGATAACTGTTTACCGTCTTCGAGCTCAAATTAAGTTGTGTTGCTATATCTTGTACCTTTTCACCTTTGGTGATCATAAGCATAATTTGTAGCTCTCGTTCACTCAAAGAGTCAAATGGCTTGTCAGAGTCTACGCCCTTAAAGTGATTCAAAGCCATTTGTTGGGCTATTTCAGCTGAAATAAATCGCTGGCCAACGTTGACCTGTTTTATTGCATTAACTAAGTCATCTGGCGAGGTTGTTTTTGCAAGAAAGCCCTGTGCACCGTTTTGCATTACTTTGGTCGGAAACGGATCTTCCGCATACATGGTTAATATAATGACTTTAACGTCTGGACAATAACGAGCAATTTTTTTTGTCGCTTCAATACCACCGATACCCGGCATATTCATGTCCATCAACACAATGTCGGGTTCATTAGAACGACAAAATTGGAATGCAGCTTCCCCTGAGTCGGCCTCGCCTACTACTTTCATTCCTCGAACATCGTCTAAAATACGACGAATACCGGTTCGTACTAACTCATGGTCATCAACCAATAAAATATTGATCAAAGCCTTTCTCCTCTGACTCAAAATAGCAAATTAAACTAACACAATTTGACATTAAGGCAATATAATTATTGCTCCCATTATGGAAACAAGTGTAAATATCAATATCTTTAAAATCAATACCTTATGATGCATCATCTTGTTGTTCTGGTGCAGCACTCCAAAATTCTGGCAATGCTCGGCACCGGGTCGTAATCTCCATGATGCTAGGATACGGCGTCATATCTACATTAAACCGCTCAGCGTTATAAACTTGCGGGATTAAACAAATATCAGCCCAACTGACTTCATCGCCATAACAAAACAAGCCTTTTGTACGTGCTAAGGACTTTTCTAACGAGGCAAACCCGACATTTATCCAATGTTTATACCACTTAGCTTTACTGTCATCACCTTGGTTCAGGTCGTTTGCAAGATATTGCAAAACACGTAAATTATTTAATGGATGTATGTCGCAGGCGATATCAAATGCCAATGCTTTTGCTTTAACATTGTCTTGAATATTTGTTGGTAATAAAGGTGACTGTGGGTATTTCTGCTCTAGATAATCTAAGATTGCCAGTGACTGATTCAGTGTAAAGTCTCCATCAACTAAAGTTGGGACAAGCTCATTCGGATTCAGTTCTTGATAATCTTTGCTGTGTTGTTGACCGCCATCTTTTACTAAATGAACGCTGATCAGTTCACAATCTAACTGCTTTAAGTTTAATGCAATACGAACTCGGTAGGCCGCCGAAGAGCGCCAATATCCAAATAGTTTCATCTTTACACCTTAGTGCTTTTTTTGTTAATGCCATAATCGCGAAGTTTATTGGCGATCGCGGTATGACTAAGTCCTAATTTTTTAGCTAATTGTCGTGAACTAGGGTACGCCGGATATAACTTTCTTAACAAGCTTGCTTCAAAGCGTTTTACTGCTTGATCTAAGCTTCCCTCAAATCCTTCGTCTAGATAGCCAAACTCATTACTATAACAAGGCAACTCTAAATCATTTTGCTCTAAAATATCGTTCTCCGATATGCTGATTGCTCGATATAAACAATTTTCTAATTGGCGAGTATTGCCAGGCCAAGGGTAAGATTGAATATATTCCAAACAACTCTTTGACAGAGTCGGTGCGCGCTTTCCTAACTCAGTTGCGAACTTCTGCACAAAATGATTGGCCAGTGGATTAATATCCATTCTGCGCTCTCTCAAAGGAGGTATGGTGATACTTAATACATTTAATCGGTAGTATAGATCTTCTCTAAACTCCCCTTCTTGAACCATTGCTGAAAGATCTTTTTGAGTTGAGCAGATTACTCTTACATCAACTTTAACTTCTTTCTCCTCCGCAACTCGTCTAAAGGTGCCATCTTGTAAAAATCGTAGTAACTTTGTTTGCATCTCTGCAGACATTTCACTAACTTCATCTAAAAATACAGTGCCGCCATTAGCCTGTTCAAAAATACCTCGTTTTCCGGAAGTATCTTTAGTGTCAAATGCATCACCACTAAAACCAAACAATTCAGACTCGGCCACATTGTCAGGCAAAGACGCACAACTTAAAGCAATAAAAGGATGTTCACTGCGACTGCTGGCATCGTGACATGCCCTAGCGAGTAATTCTTTGCCTGTGCCGGTTTCACCTTGGAGTAACACAGGAGCATCTAACTGAGACATTTTTTTAGCCTCACGAATGACTCGACGCATACTTGTGCTGTTGGCTAATATATCGTTAAACGACTCATTATTATCGTCACGGAAGGCATTTATTTGCTGACCTAAACGACTGTGTGATTTTAAGTTAACTACGGCACCTGCTAATTGCACATTGCCATCTTCATCGGTCACATTAATTGGCAATATATCAGTTACAAATTCTTCGTTATTTCCCGTGAGTTTTAATGTTTGGCCTGTAACTTCTTTTGAGTCTAGCCACTTTACAAAATTAAAACCTTTAAGAATACTTTGTATCGGCTGACCAATAATATCTGACTCAGCAAGACCAAGGTCAACTAGCGAGGCTTGATTGGCCGTTAAAATATGACCCTTGCTATCAATTGATATAACGCCGTCCGGCAAGATTCTAAGCAATGTAACAAGTTCATTGTGCTCACGTTCATAAGGCAAAAAGCTCGTTGTTTTAACATCTGTTATACCGTCAACGCGCCTAATCGCCGCCATAACCTGCTGAAACGGCTCAAAGTCAATTTTTGGAAACGCGACATAAAGACATTTACTGATCTTATCAAATTCTATACCGCGTAAATCGATGTCGTGATCGACTAATATGTTAAGCACTTCTTTTGCTAAGCCCATTCGGTCTTGGCAGGCAATTTGTAACCGCATTATTGCTCCGAGGAAAAACTGAAAGTGTTTTTGTAAGTTTGCAATTGTATGTACAACATATCTTTCTTGGCAACAATTATTTACACCTAGAAAGCAAAAAGGCACTGTCAGTGCCTTTGTTTAATACGCATCAATCTTAAATAAGGTTTAAGCAGCGCTTTTAGGTGGAAACGTTGGTGGGTACAACCCCAACTTCATGGCTTCACGAACCATACCCATTAAGTCCATCTGTGATATTTCAAACAGCTGTTCAATACCGTCAATAACGTAATATTTTGGTTGCATAATATCAATTCGATATGGCGTTCTAAAAGCATCCATCACATTCATTACATTTCGCTCTGGGACATCGGAGTTGAATGCATATTCTGTCTCTCCAGGAGACGACAAAATACCACCGCCGTATATACGCAGCTCATTATTTTGCTTCATCAAACCAAACTCGACAGTAAACCAATACAAACGAGCTAGGTAAACACGTTCTTCTTTTGTTGCAGCGAGACCTAGCTTACCGTATGTATGAGTAAACTCAGAGAAAGCAGGATTCGTTAGCATCGCACAATGACCAAATATTTCGTGAAAAATATCGGGCTCTTGCAAATAATCAAAATGTTCACGTCGTCTTATAAACGTCGCCGTCGGAAACTTTTTATCGGCCAATAGTTTGAAAAAAGATTCAAAGTTGATAAGTGCCGGGACTTCAGCACACTGCCACCCTGTTGTATCGAGTAATACTTCACTGATTTCACCTAATTGTGGTACACGGTCCTTAGGCATATCCAGCTTTTCTAGGCCTTCAAAGTATTCATCACACGCTTTACCTTTGATTACTTCTAACTGGCGTTCAATCAATTCGCTCCAAACTTGGTTTTCATCATCACTCCAATGAATAAAACCATTCGCGTCCGACTGCTTTGAACTGTATGAAGATTGCTTTGCCATGTTACTTTACCTCCAGCTAACTGCTGTACTTACTGAATCTGATCTTAATGCAAGTATATAGTCAAACGCTTGCTTTAGATCAGCGACTATATCACTTACATTCTCTAAACCTACTGAAATACGAATTAAACCATCACTAATTCCAGCTTCTAAACGCTCTTCTTGTGTATACGGTGAGTGCGTCATTGAGGCTGGGTGTTGAATCAATGACTCTGCATCACCCAAACTAACCGCTATAGAAAATAGCTGCGTCGCATCAATAAAGGCTTGCCCTTCTTCTATAGTGCCATCGAGTTCAAACCCTATTACTCCACCAGCACCACGCATTTGCTTACCTAAAAATGAGTATCCTTGATGTGAAGGTAGCCCTGGATAGTAAACTTTCGATACAAGAGGATGACCTTCTAAAAACTCTGCGACGGTTTGTGCCGACTGACAGTGTCTCTCCATTCTAACAGAAAGCGTTTTTAATCCTCGTAGAATCAACCACGCATCATGTGGACTCATCGTACCGCCTACATCTTTTAGTATCGTGAGTTTGATGGTTTCTATCTTTTCTGCTGACGAAGCTATGACTCCGGCAATCACATCGCCGTGACCATTTAGATATTTAGTCGCGCTATGTATAACAATATCAATACCAAAGTCTACCGGTGTTTGCAGTAGCGGTGACATAAAGGTGTTGTCGATAACTGAAATCAAGCCGTGATCACTACTAAACTTACCGATCATGGCTAAGTCCAGCACTTTAAGGTTTGGATTAACCGGCGTTTCTGCAAACACCATTTTCGTGTTTGGTTGCAGTGCCGCATTAAGTTCCTCAACATTATCCATATCGATAAAAGTCACCTCGATGCCCCACTTTGGCAACTGATGATTAAGCAACGCAAAAGAGCAACCATAAATAGCTTTACTAGCGATTAGGTGATCGCCTGCCTCTAAAAAGCTTAGCACAGCTCCTGATACGGCGGCCATTCCAGTTGCTGTAGCTGCGGCGTCCTCCATTTTTTCAAGCGCGGCAATTTTAATTTCTAGTTCTTGCGTTGTTGGATTACCTAATCGCGTATAAATATACCCCGGCTCTTCACCTGCAAATCTTGCAGCCCCTTGTGCAGCGTTCTCGAATACAAATGTTGAAGTCTGAAACAATGGACTAGTAAGGGCACCATGATGTGCACCTTTTTCTTTTCCTGCGTGAATACATAAAGTATCAGGATGTGGCGCTTTATTTTTGTTGTTATTAATTGTCATAAAGTACTCATAGAAAAGTCGGCTAGAAATGGCCTTTTAATATTAGCTAGACTTTGCACAATTTTTGTTAGAGTTAATAATCTAACTCATTGAAAAGCAGTACTTCTAATGTAAATCAAAATTTACAGCATGTCAGACGTAAAAAGACCGCATCAATGCGGCCTTCTTTATATTTTATGAGTGATAAATTAAAGCTTATTTATCTCTCGTTTCAGGGTGAACTCATTAGAGGTGACGTATGTTTCAATACCTCTGATTCGTTGTTCAATGCCGTCAAACTGCCTTTTAATGTCTCTAAACGCCTGAACTGGTGGCTCGCCTGACTGATAAACATTTCTTTTAACATGCACAGCTTTATCAATTTCATTTTCGAATTTAGCCCATGGCGTTGATTCAGCTTGAAAGCCGCCTTCGCGACGAGAGATGCTTCCATCTTTATCTAAAATAAACCAGGCAGCGATATAAGCGACAATAAAAAAACCACCTGAGAAAATAATACCACTAAACCAAATAACTCTAATTAACCACGTTTCTATCCCTGTAAACTCTGCTAAACCAGCACATACTCCTGCCACTTTTCCTTTACTTGGAATACGCATTAACTTCTTACTTGTTTGCTTAGTCATAATTAGCCTCCTAATCATTTTATCGAGGCTGACCGCGCCATCCTGGCGCTTCAACATCTAAAATAGACTCAAGTGTTTTTACTCGTTCACCTAGTGACTCAGCCTTGTGTGCTAAGCTATATAACTCTTGAAGCTCACGTTCGTTCAACCCTTGGCTAACCTGCTTCTTACTACGGTAATGCATTATTAACCAGATTGGCGCTACAAAAATCATAAAGATAATAATTGGCGCCACTAAAATTCCTACTACGTCACTCATCACATACTCCTTCGCTTAGTGCGTCTTACTTATCTTTTTTGTTTGAGTTAAGTTTCGCTTTTAATGCTGCAAGCTCACTGTCTACCTTTTCAGATGACTCTAACTCTGCAAATTCATCTGCTAGCGTTTTATTGCCTAAATCATAAGATTCAGCTTCCGCTTCGATACTATCAATTTTGCGCTCGTATTGCTCAAATCGAGACAAGGCATCATTGAGTTTATCGTTACTTAACTTACTTTTAACATTTAACCTTGAAGATGCGGTTTTACCGCGCATCAGAATCGTTTTTTGACGGGCTTTGGCATCTTCTAATTTAACCTGAAGTTGACCAATTTCACCCTGTAAACGACTCACTTGCTCGTCTAACGCGCCTAGGTCTTTTTCGTATGCGACAACTTGCTCTTCGCTTTTTTGCTTTTCGGCTAAGGCCTGGCGAGCCAAGTCTTCACGATCTTTAGATAAAGCTAACTCAGCTTTACTTTGCCAATCCTCGGCTTCGGCCTTTAATCGTTCAATAATTCGTACCACGTCTTTTTTATCGGCAAGTGTTCTTGCTGACGATGAACGAACCTCAACTAAGGTGTCTTCCATTTCTTGAATAATCAAGCGAACCATTTTTTCAGGATCTTCTGCTTTATCTAATAACGAATTAATGTTTGCATTCACAATGTCAGCAAAGCGTGAAAAAATTCCCATAATACTTACCTCATCATTGGTTATTTGAACGTTGCCGTTCTTTTAACAGTAACCTTATGTCACGTTGCGTTATTACATTCAGATACCTTGCCAACATTTAATCACATCGTAAAGCACTGTTTTTAATGATTTAAATATTTATCAAATGAATACTTCCTGTTTTTGTGTTTTTAAAATACACTACTAATTAGTCATTTTAACCAACTGTTGAAACTATGAATCATTTTAGAAAAAAAGATAACCTAATCGGTCAAGCAAATTCCTTTTTGGAAGTCCTCGAAAAAGTTTCACAGTTGGCATCGCTCAATAAGCCGGTGTTAATTATTGGCGAGCGAGGTACAGGTAAAGAGCTTATCGCAGCCCGACTGCATTACCTATCTAGCCGATGGGATCAAAACTACGTTACCCTTAATTGTGCTGCATTAAATGAAAACCTACTTGAAAGTGAATTGTTTGGCCATGAATCTGGCGCGTTTACTGGCGCCGGCAAACGCCACGAAGGTCGATTTGAACGAGCAAATAGCGGTACGCTCTTTTTAGATGAGCTTGCGAATACTTCAGGCCTCGTTCAAGAAAAATTACTGCGGGTAATAGAGTATGGTGAATTTGAGCGTGTTGGTGGAAGTAAAACAGTAAAAGTTGATACTCGGCTTGTATGCGCTACCAATGAAGACTTACCGGCTCTAGCTGAAGCCGGTGAATTCCGTTCGGACTTACTTGACCGATTAGCGTTTGATGTAATTACCCTACCGCCACTGAGAGAACGTCGTGAAGACATCATGGTATTGGCTGAACACTTTGCAATATCAATGGTAAAAGAGCTTGGCTGGGAATTATTCAGCGGATTTTCAAGAAGAGCCAAAGAGTTTTTAATGGAGTATGAGTGGCCTGGTAATGTGCGTGAACTAAAAAACGTAGTAGAACGCAGCGTTTACAGAGCTGCCAATCCACATGTCCCCGTCCATGAGATTGTTATCGACCCTTTCGATAGCCCCTTTAGACCTAAACAACGTGTCAAAACTCAAGATCGACAGGCTGAAATATCGAATATTCAAAGTCCGTCTAAAACTTCCTCGACTGAAATAACAAATCCTTCTGTCAATCAATCTAGTAGTCCATTAGAATTAGAGCCTAAATTTCCGTTAGACTTTAAATTAGTCAGCCAAGAGTTTGAAATTAATCTGATTAAAAAGGCGTTAGCGAATTGCCACTACAATCAGAAGAAATCAGCAGAGCAGCTTGGTGTTACGTATCATCAGTTACGTGGCTATTTAAAGAAATACAATCTTTTGGACAGCAATGGTGAAGATTAAAGGTTTAATAAAAGCCGTATTAGTTATGTTTGGCGTTACAAGCATACTAGGGTGCGATATTGAACAAGATTCAGAACTAGCATCAAAAACGCTACTGTATTGCAGTGAGGGCTCTCCCGAGTCTTTTAATCCTCAGTTAGTTACAAGTGGTACCACGATTGATGCCGTATCACAACAAATCTACAACCGGTTAGTAAAAATAGATCCAAGCAACGGTCAAGTTGTCTCCGATCTTGCCCGAAAAGTCATCGTATCCAATGATGCAATGCGGTATCGCTTTTATTTACGCAAAGACATTACGTTTCATACCACGGATTACTTTACGCCAACAAGAAACTTAACCAGCGCTGATATTTTATTTACCTTTTCTAGAATTCTTCATACTGACAATCCATTTCACGATGTGGGTGGTGGTCAATACCCCTTTTTTAGCGGTATTGGCTTATCACAATTAATTGAGCAAATTATTGTCGTCGATGACTTAACAATTGAGTTTCGGTTAAATGATCCCCAGGCTTCGTTTTTAGCGAATATGGCCACTGACTTTGCCGTTATTTTATCCGCTGAATACGGAGAACAGCTCATCGAATCTGGTCAGAAAGAGCTTATTGATCAAAAGCCTATCGGTACGGGTCCGTTTAAGTTCAAAGATTATAAACGAGATCACTACATTCGTTACCTAAAACACCACGATTATTGGCAGTCAGAGTCAAACCTAGAGCAAATAATTTTTGATATAACTCCCGATAACTCCACAAGACTGGCAAAGCTTTTAACAAAGGAATGCGATGTTTTAGGTTATCCGTCAGCGTCTGACGTTGGTTTTCTGCATAAGCGCAAAGAGATTGATATTGTAGAAACAACCTCAATGAATGTGAGTTACTGGGCGTTTAATACTGAAGTTGAGCCTTTTGACAATCCCCTAGTTCGCAGGGCGTTGTCTTATGCTGTGGATCAAAACGCGATTATTGATGCCGTGTACTTTGGATTAGCCGAGCCAGCCACTAGCTTGTTACCACCGACCTCATGGGCCTACAATGGCGACTCTTACGTTAGCCGCTACAATTTACAAAAAGCCCAAACGTTACTTAACGAAGCGGGGTATTCTGACGGATTTGAAATGGACATTTGGGCAATGCCTGTTCAGCGAGTTTATAACCCAAATGCTGGAAAAATGGCGGAGATCCTGCAGCAGAGTTTAAAAGAGCTCAATATAAAGGTTAATATTGTGACTTATGACTGGGGTACGTTTAGAAAAAAACTAGCCAACGGTGAGCATGACTCAGTTCTTATTGGCTGGTTAGCCGACAATTCAGACCCTGATAACTTTTATCGCCCTCTTTTGAGTTGTGCAGCCGCATTGTCAGGTTCAAATAGAAGCCTTTGGTGTAACGACGACTTCGATAATAACGTAAAAAAAGCTCTTTCTACTGCAAATCAGGCCAAACGTAAGACCTTTTACACTAATGCAGAAAATATCATTACAAGCGAAGTTCCTTTAGTTCCAATCGCTCATGCCACAAGACACAAGGTGCATCACAACTATATTAAGAAAGTGAACATAAACCCTTATGGTGGGATTGATTTCTCAGCAACGCAAAAGGGCAAACAATAATGTTAAATTATGTGTTGCGGAAATGTTACTTACTAATCTTCGTTACCTTGGGTGTTACGATTTTTGCATTTTCATTAAATTATTTATTTCCTGGCGATGTATTGTCAAATATGACTGGAAATCTAAATATTTCTCCAGAATTACGACAGATATTGAGTGAAGAGTATCGCCTAGACCAAAATGTTATTTTCCAGTACTTCGCTTATATCCACAGGCTCACAAATGGTGATTGGGGTGTGTCTTTTATCAACGACACGAGTATATTTAATCAGGTTTTTCATGCTCTTCCAGCAACAATTGAACTCGCGGTTTATGCATTACTTTACAGCTTTATCGTTGCGCTACCGCTTGGTATTTTGGCTTCTGACTCTAACCGAGCTTGGTTAGATAAACCTATCTTGGCATTGTCATTGATTGGCTTTTCTATGCCAATATTCTGGCTTGCGCTGATTATGATTTTGATTTTCTCAATTAACTTAGGTTGGTTCCCAGTTTCTGGCAGGCTGAGCCTTATATATGATATTCCAGTGGTAACGGGATTCATGCTCGTTGATATCTGGATTTCAGAGTTGCCATATAAAATGGAGGCTATGTTAGATGCTTTAAAACATTTAATAATGCCGACCTTTGTATTAGCCGCTTATCCAACGACTGTACTTATACGAACAACACGCCAGTCAATGCAAAATGTTCTTGATACAAGTTATGTGAAAGCCGCCAAAGCTAAAGGGCTGTCAAACTTCCAGGTTTTAAAGCGACATGCGCTTCGAAACGGTTTGTTACCTGTAATACAAATGCTGGGAATTCATTTTGGTACTCTTATTACTCTTGCCATGGTTACTGAAGTTATTTTCTCCTGGCCAGGTATTGGCCTTTGGTTAGTCGACGCAATACATCAGCGAGATTACCCTGCGATTCAAGGTGGTTTGATGGTAATGTCTGGAATGGTGTTTGTCGCCACGATTATTTTCGATGTTATTTATATGGTTTTTGATCCACTGGCAAGAAGGCATGGTCATGGCAAAATTTAGATTATTTTCTTCGCCGAGCAATTATTCCCCATTAAAGCAGCTTTGGAGTTTATTCGAGCGTAACCATTTTGCTCTAGTAGCATTTTGGATATTCCTTATCATGCTGGTAATTTCAGTGTTTGGCCCATTTATCGCGCCCTACTCTCCTTATCAACAACATCCAGAAGCCCTGTTAGTGCCCCCAGCTTGGGAGCCTGAAGGACAAATTAATTATTTATTTGGAACGGATGGCCTTGGGCGCGACATTTTATCTCGAGTATTGATAGGTATTAGCTATTCATTTGGCCTGGCAATCGTCGCGGTTATTTTAGCTCTAACTGTGGGCGTGCTTATTGGCACGCTGGCAGGGTTCAGTAAAGGTATTCGTGCAAGTGTATTAAACCATGTTCTAGACATAGCATTGATTATGCCTTCGTTATTGATAGCGATTGTTATTGTGGCAATTCTTGGCCCTGGTATTTCGAATACCTTTTGGGCTGTTGTGTTAGCCATGCTTCCGCAGTTTATTCATCATGTTCGCACTGAGGTGGCTGATTTACTGAATAAAGACTTTGTTATTGCATACAAGTTAGATGGCGCGAATAAATTACAGTTATTCCAATATGCTTTGTTACCGAACCTAGTTGAAGGCATCGTTATTTTTTCTGCTATGGCTACCTCTTCGGCCATCTTAGATATTGTTGTTCTTGGTTTTATAGGTATAGGCGCACAAACCCCTGAGCCTGAGCTTGGCACTATGATTGCTGATAGTTTAGATGTATTTTATTTGAGCCCATGGACGGTAATGTTACCGGGTTTGATACTATTCATTTGTATTTTGTCTGTAAATATTGTTGGTGACGGTTTGCGCCGTGCCCTTAAAGACCGTCGCTTACAGTAGGTTATTATGCGTTTATTAGATATTAGAAACCTGAACATAGAATTACAAACGAATGACGAAGTTATTCGTGCAGTTGAGTCAGTTAATTTTGCTATGAAAATGGGGGATGTAAGTGGCTTAATCGGTGAGTCAGGATCTGGTAAAAGCTTAATAGCTAAAGCATTGGTTGGTGTTTTAAATAACCGTTGGAATGTTACCGCTGATCGCCTTCATTTTATGGGTGAAGATTTAAATAAGCTCTCTGAAACAAATAGACGTAAAATCATTAGCTCTAATATTTCGATGATTTACCAGGAGCCACGACGTTGTCTTGATCCAACTGCTGATATATTTTCTCAAATCGAAGAGTCCTTACCCGACGGTGATTACTCAGGTTGGTTTGGAGCGAAAAAAGAATTAAGAGTTAAAAAGTGCAGCAACTTACTGCACAAAGTCGGTATTAAAGATCATGTCGCTATCTTCAATAGCTACCCACACATGTTATCAGAAGGTGTATGCCAAAAAATAATGATCGCGATGGCTATTGCAAAAGAGCCTAAACTGCTCATCGCTGACGAGCCAACAACGGCGCTAGAAAGCACAACATCATTACAAGTAATAAAGCTACTAAAAAGTTTAAATCAGCTTAAAGACATGGCCGTAATCTTTATTACTCATAACCTAAACACTATTACGAGTTGGGCAGATACGATAAATGTTATGTACTGCGGCCAGCTTATTGAGAGTGGTCCAACAAAAAAATTACTTTCAGCACCTAAACACCCTTACACCAAAGCGTTATTTGATAGCGAACCCGACTTCAGTAAAGTCGATATGCATAGTAAGCAACGTTTATATACGCTAAAGGGAACCATTCCGACATTGCAACATTTGCCGGCAGGTTGTCGCTTAGGACCTCGTTGCCCAAATGCGCAAAAAGCATGTGTCATTATGCCTGAACAACAAAAAATAAAGCGACAATCGTTTAGATGTCATTATCCATTAATTGAGGAACTCAAATAGTGGAATCTATCCCGTTATTCTCAGTGAGAGAAATTAAAAAAACATATAAAGATAAATCGAACTGGTTTAAAAAAGGGCGTAATGTTGAAATCGGCCCCATTTCATTTGATTTACATCGCGGTGAAACACTAGCTATCGTCGGTGAAGCCGGCTCTGGTAAAAGTACTATTGCAAGAATTTTGGCGGGGGCAGAACTGCCTGACTCTGGTGAGTTATATCTAGGTGACGACAGAGTTAATTGGCATGATGCCAAGTTTTTTTGTCAAAACATAAGAATGATATTCCAAGATGCTCAGAAGTCACTGAATCCAACGGTGCGAATTGGTGAGCAATTAGAGCAGCCACTTCTATTCAACACACGCTTAAATAAACAACAACGCCAGGAGCGAATTAATAAGTCATTACGTAAAGTTGGCTTGCTGCCTGAACACGCGGAATATTATCCGCACATGTTTTCTGGAGGTCAGGCACAGCGAATTGGTATTGCCCGAGCTTTAATATTGGATCCACAAGTGGTTATTATTGATGAGGCTCTAGCGCCATTAGACCCTTCTTTAAGGGCTCAAGTCATTAATTTACTTTTAGAGCTACAAGAGACGCTCCAGCTCACTTATTTGCTCATATCACATCAAATGTCTTTAGTTCGCTATTTGAGTGACCGCATTATGATAATGGACCAAGGGAAAATTATAGAGGCGGGAACCATTGATGATATTTTTGAATCCCCTCAGCACCCTAAAACACAAAAACTATTAAAATCTATGGATATGTAGATACAAAAAAAGGCTCACTAAGAGCCTTTTTACCTTTTATAAAGTAACCTTGATGTTTACTCTATGTCGGCGTTCGCTTTACTCGCATCAATTAATGCTTTTACTGCTTGTTGTCCAATCACGTTAAGTACTTGGTTTGAAACAGGGGCATCTACTAATGCAGGCTTAGTCGTTACTGACGTTAATGATACAACGGCTGCATCACCATTAGGCAGCTCAACTAGGTCATACTCTGGTTGACCGTTTTCTGGCTTTGGCAACTCAAAAACAGCGTCTCTTACATTTGCATTAACTTTTGTATCAAAGCGACCAACATCAATCTGATTTGACGTCGTCACGGCCGGATCAGCATTCAATTCAGCTAACTCTGCACCCGCTTTAACTTTCTCTTCAACTTCTAATGCTTTTTTAGATGCTAATTCTGACGCTTTTTCTCGAGTAAGGGCCACTGTAATTGGCGTTCTAATTTCTTCTAGCTGCTGAACACGAGCTGGTTGGTTTTCTGTTACTCTGAACACTATTGATTTCGTATCGTTTATCTCAATCAGTTCGCTGTTTAAGCCTTCACTAATGAAGTTTTCATCAAATGCCTTTGATACTACTGAAGGGTTGCTTACGATACCTTGTAGTTGATTAGCTGTTACTAAACCTGTTGTCTTTAATTCAAGACCAGCAACCTCAGCCGCATCTTCCAGTGTATCTGGGATCTCAAAAGATATTTCAGATACTTTTGTCTGCGCTTCGATATAAAGCTCGTCTATTTTTAACTGTTGAAGTTGTGAAGCGATTTGTGCTTTAACATCTTCGAACGATGCACTTTCCGCTTTTTCGTATTCAGTCATTGTTACAATGTGGAAGCCTGACTCTGATTCAAATACAGGTGTTACATCGCCAACCTTTTCCAGGGCTAATACTGCCTGGTCAAATGTTTCGCCGAATACGCCTGCTTCAAACCACTCTAAATCGCCGCCATTTTCGGCACTGAATGTATCTTCAGAAAACTCTGCTGCTACTGAAGCAAAAGACTCACCAGAGGCTAGCTTTTCTTTAGCTTGATTAATTTTTTCTTCTGCACCTTCTTTAGCTTCCACTAAAATGTGAGCGATACGGCGTTGTTCTTGTTTTGTAAACTCTACGATATTTTGCTCGTAATATTCTTCAAGTTGCTCTGCTGATACCGCAACTGACTCTGCAAGTTTTTGCGCGTCGATCAAGATATACTCAACTGCAACTTTATCTGCGGTTTTGTACGAAAACTTATTGTTATCGTAATATGCTTGAATTTCTTCTTCTGTTAACTCTACGTTCGACTCAAGCGCTTTACTTGACACAAGGACTTGTAGGAAGGTTCTTGTTTGGTTATTCAAAGCAGCATATTGCTCTTTTTCGTGCTCTAAAACGAACTCCGAGCCCATCAAAGAAGCGGTATACTGTGAGCGAACCATTTGTTGGCGCAAATAATCTCTAAACTGCGTTGGTGTGAAACCAGCTTGACGTAACAACGCTAAATAAACTTCGTTATCAAACTGACCGTTTCGTTGAAACTCAGGCATAGCAACAATTGCTTTTTTAATTTGCTCATCGCTTACACGAATACCTAAGTCTTTTGCTTGTTGGCGCTGTAACTCTTCAACAACAAGTTTATCTACGATACCTTGTCTAAAGTTTGCAACATAACTTTCATCTGCCATTAACTGCTCAACAACATCACCAAACTGCTGTTTCATACGATTACGCTCGTTTTGAAACGCTTCTTCTACTGCAGTTTGTGTTATTTCGACACCATTTACTGTTTTTACAGCAGTATCAGCTTTGCTGTTGATGTAACTACCTATACCACTAATGGCAAATGTAAGTATCACCAAGCCAAGGATAACTTTGGCTGCGATTCCTTGAGAACCTTCTCTAATTCTTTCTAGCATTATTACTTCTCTTTGCTGAGTTTGAAATTGTTTAGTAAAAAAAAACGCATCTTAACAGATGCGCTTTAATGCTTGAACTTTTTTATTGGCGGAACGGACGAGACTCGAACTCGCGACCCCCGGCGTGACAGGCCGGTATTCTAACCAACTGAACTACCGCTCCCCATCAAAAAGTTTTAATTAGTTACACGCGTCTTTAAGCGCTTTACCCGCTTTAAATGCTGGAACTTTTGCAGCTGCAATTTCAATAGTCGCACCAGTCTGTGGATTACGACCTGTACGCGCTGCACGGTCACGTACTGAGAAAGTACCAAAACCAACTAGTGCAACTGAATCACCATCTTTAAGAGCACCAGTTACTGACTCAATAAATGAGTCTAATGCACGACCTGCAGAAGCTTTTGAAATGTCAGCACCTTCAGCGATTTTTTCGATTAATTGAGACTTGTTCACAATTTCATCCCCTATATTGTTTTTTTATTTATCTGAGCCCTTATTATTTTTGTTAGGCTCACATTCATTCCGTTTTAATAAACGATAGAAATCAATTTTAATAGTGAAGGTAGGCGCACCAACCCTCCTAGCCCCAATAAACTAGCACAGTCGGCGCTTTTGAAAAGCCTTTTTTTTAAAATTTATAAAAAAAACTTCACTTATGCACAATTTTCAGTCGAAATTCGCTCAATTGGCTGACTTAAAGCGACATCTAAAACTTCATCAATCCACTTTACAGGCTTAATAATCAAGTCTTTCTTCACGTTATCTGGAATTTCTTCCAAATCACGTTCATTTTCATGAGGGATTAAAACAGTCTTAATTCCACCTCTATGTGCTGCTAATAGTTTTTCTTTCAGTCCACCTATCGCAAGAACCTCGCCACGAAGTGTTATTTCACCTGTCATTGCAACGTCGGCCTTAACTGGATTACCAGTTAAGCTTGAGACCAATGCTGTTACCATCCCGATGCCAGCACTTGGCCCATCTTTAGGTGTCGCGCCTTCCGGAACATGAACGTGAATATCTCGCTTCTCAGAAAAATCCGAGTTAATTCGAAGACCTTCTGCACGGCTTTTAACTACGGTCATGGCAGCCTGAATAGACTCTTTCATAACGTCACCTAGAGAGCCGGTATAAACTAGTTTGCCTTTTCCTGGAACCGTCGCACATTCGATAGTAAGTAAATCACCGCCTACTTGAGTCCAAGCTAAGCCAGTAACTTGACCAATACGATCATCTTCATCCGCTTTACCATAATCATAGCGGCGTACACCTAGATACTCTGCTAAGTTTTCGCCATTAACCACAACACTTTTGGTGTCTTTATTCGTTAATATTTGCGTTACTACTTTACGACAAATTTTGGATATTTCACGCTCTAAACTACGTACGCCAGCTTCACGGGTGTAATAACGAACAATATCTATAATTGCACTGTCTTTTAGCGTTAACTCATTGGCTTTTAGACCGTTACGTTTGATTTGTTTACTAATTAGGTGCTGATTTGCAATGTTTAACTTTTCGTCTTCTGTGTATCCAGCTAGACGAATAACTTCCATTCTATCTAACAACGGACCCGGGATATCCATGCTATTTGACGTTGCAACAAACATAATGTCAGACAAGTCATAATCCACTTCTAGGTAGTGATCGTTAAATGCCGCATTTTGCTCAGGGTCTAATACTTCTAGTAACGCAGACGATGGATCGCCACGCATATCCGAGCTCATCTTGTCTATTTCATCTAACAAGAACAGTGGATTTTTCACACCTACCTTGCTCATCTTTTGAATGATTTTGCCTGGCATAGAACCAATATAAGTGCGGCGATGTCCTCTGATCTCAGCTTCATCACGAACGCCACCTAAAGCCATGCGCACATACTTACGACCTGTTGCCTTAGCAATGGATTGCCCTAATGATGTTTTACCAACACCTGGAGGCCCTACAAGACAAAGAATAGGCCCTTTTAGTTTGCTGGTTCGTTGTTGAACTGCTAAGTATTCTAAAATTCGTTCTTTAACCTTATCCAAACCATAGTGGTCTGAATCTAGGATATCTTGCGCTTTATTTAAGTCTTTTTTAACTTTGCTGCGTTTTTTCCATGGAACGCCTGTCATCCAGTCGATATAACCACGGACTACCGTTGCTTCTGCAGACATGGCTGACATCATTTTGAGTTTTTTAAGTTCAGCTTTGGTTTTTTGCTCAGCTTCTTCAGGCATTTCTGCTTCTGCAATTTTTGCTTCAAGCGCGTCAAACTCATCTACGCCGTCTTCCGTTTCGCCTAGCTCTTTTTGAATTGCTTTCATCTGCTCATTCAAATAATACTCGCGCTGGCTTTTCTCCATTTGTTTTTTTACACGGCTACGGATTTTCTTTTCAACTTGAAGAAGATCTATCTCACCTTCCATCAGCGCCATTAAGTATTCTAGACGCTCATGAACATCTTCTATTTCTAACGCTTTTTGTTTTTCTTCGACTTTAAGTGGCATGTGAGACGCCATGGTATCTGCTAGTCGATCCGCATCTTCAATGCCAGTTACGGAAGTAAGCACTTCTGGAGGAATTTTTTTATTAAGCTTGATGTAGCCTTCAAATTGATTAATTGCAGAACGAATCAATACTTCTTCTTCACGCTCGTCTGCCATTGCGATTGCAATTGGTTCAACTTCAGCTTCGAAGTAATCATCTGTTTCAGTAAATTTAATAATTTTTCCGCGAACATTACCTTCTACCAGCACTTTAACAGTACCGTCAGGTAGTTTAAGTAATTGTAGAATGGTGGCCACTGTACCAACTTTATACATGTCATCCGGTTTAGGATCATCGTTCGCTGGATCAACCTGGGCTACTAAAAAGATTTTTTTATCTTTTTCCATTGCTTGTTCTAAACATGCGATAGATTTTTCCCGACCAACAAAAAGGGGAATAACCATATGGGGATAAACGACAACATCCCTAAGTGCTAAAACTGGAATGTTTGAATGTTCTGCTTCATGCGTCATATTGATGAGTTCTCTGCATTCTAATAGTAATAATTAAGTATATGGGGTGACTCATAAAAAGTTCAATTGCTGAAAGCAAAAAAGGAGCCAAATGACTCCTTTTTATCGATACTTGCGCAAATATTACTCAGGCAAAGCCTTACTTTTTTGATTGTCATAAATCAAAATAGGATCAGACTGACCGTCAATAACAGATTCATCGATTACAACTTTTGAAACATCTTCCATAGAAGGTAGTTCATACATTGTATCTAGCAAGGTTGCTTCAATAATTGAACGCAATCCTCGAGCACCTGTTTTACGTGCCATTGCTTTTGCAGCTATCGCTTTAAGTGCGTCTTCACGAAACTCTAGCTCAGTACCTTCTAAATCGAACAAAGCGCCATACTGTTTAGTTAACGCATTTTTAGGTTCACTTAGTATTTGTACGAGCGCATCAAGATCTAGTTCACCTAATGTTGCAACCACCGGAAGACGACCGATAAATTCTGGAATTAATCCATATTTAACTAAGTCTTCAGGCTCTACATTTTGGAAGTGTTCTGTTAGCGTTGTTTCGTCTTTGCTTGACTTAACTTCAGCACCAAAGCCAATCGCCGTACCCGTTTCAGAACGTGCACTAACTACTTTATCTAATCCAGCAAAAGCACCGCCACAAATAAACAGTATTTTAGAGGTATCAACCTGTAAAAACTCTTGTTGAGGGTGTTTACGTCCGCCTTGAGGCGGTATAGAAGCAACAGTACCTTCAATAAGCTTAAGTAAGGCTTGTTGTACACCCTCACCAGATACGTCTCTAGTAATTGACGGGTTATCTGATTTGCGTGAAATCTTATCAATTTCATCAATGTAAACGATACCGCGCTGCGCTTTCTCTACGTCGTAGTCACATTTTTGTAATAGCTTTTGAATAATGTTTTCAACATCTTCACCAACATAACCGGCTTCAGTTAATGTTGTTGCATCGGCCATTGTAAATGGAACATCTAGGAAGCGAGCCAAAGTTTCCGCTAATAACGTTTTACCGCTACCGGTAGGCCCGATCAATAAGATATTACTTTTGCCTAACTCAACACCGTTATTTGTGTCAGCATTACGTAAGCGTTTGTAGTGATTATAAACCGCTACACTTAGCACTTTTTTAGCATGTTGCTGACCGATGACGTAATCGTCCAAATGCTCACGAATATCTCGTGGCGTTGGCAGCGATTCAGCATCACGCTTTGGCGAAATTTCTTTAATTTCTTCTCTGATAATGTCGTTGCACAAATCAACGCATTCATCACAGATATATACAGAAGGACCGGCAATTAGTTTTCGAACTTCATGCTGGCTCTTGCCGCAAAATGAACAATACAGTAGCTTACTGTCATTTTCTGTAGGTTCTGACATAGAGTCACCTCACTTTGCTAGCTTGACTAATATTAATGTTAGTCAAATATTTCGTATTAACCCAGCGGGTTAACTAATAAACTTACTTTAAATCGCGACGAGTAAGAATAGAATCGATTAAACCATACTCCAGCGCATCTTCTGGCGTTAAGAAATTATCGCGGTCTGTATCTTTTGCGACTTTCTCATATGGTTGACCTGAGTGATCCGCCATTAAACGGTTTAATTTTTCTTTAATATACAAAATTTCTTTTGCATGAATTTCAAAATCCGATGCTTGACCTTGGAATCCACCTAACGGCTGGTGAATCATTACACGAGAGTTCGGTAAACAGTGACGCTTACCTTTAGCACCGCCTGATAATAAAAATGCACCCATACTAGCCGCTTGGCCCATACATACAGTAGCAATATCTGGCTTAATGAAATTCATTGTGTCATAAATTGACATACCTGCAGTTACAGAACCACCAGGTGAATTTATATAAAGATAAATGTCTTTATCTGGGTTTTCAGATTCTAAAAAAAGAAGCTGAGCACAGATCAAGTTCGCCATTTGATCTTCAACTTGACCGGTTAAAAAAATGACACGTTCTTTTAAAAGGCGAGAATAGATATCATAAGAACGTTCACCTTTTGCCGTTTGCTCAACGACCATAGGGACTAATGCGTTGCTTGGATCATCAAATCCAGCTACCACATTACTATTGTGGTTAATCATAAAACTTCCTTAAACAAAAATGGCTCGACATACGTTTTGTATATCGAGCCATTAAATCCTTTATTCAACCCTTAAGTCAATGCGATTTTTAATTATGCTTGCTTAGGGTTCATAATTTCGTCAAAGCTGAATGATTTATCTTCAACTTTGGCTTTCTCAAGTAACATTTCAATCGCTTGATCTTCAGTCGCTAAGTTACGGATATTTTCCATTAACTTTTCGTCGCCATAATAGTGATTAACTACTTCTGAAGGATCTTCATAAGCTGAAGCTTGAGTTTCAATGATTTCTTTTACTTTAGCGTCATCTGCTTTGATTTCGTTTGTGCGAATGAACTCACCAAGTAACAAACCAGTGCGAACACGGTCTTTCGCTTGTTGTTCAAATAATTCAGCAGGAAGCTCAGGCATGTTGCTCGCGTCCATTTGACCACCAAAACGTTGCATAGCTTGTTGACGTAAAGCATTTACTTCTTGGTCAATTAACGCTTTAGGAACTTCTAGTTCGTGAGCTTCTAATAAACCTTTAATAGCTTGCTCTTTAACTTTAGCTTTAAGCGCTTGGCCTAATTCACGAGTCATGTTGTTTTTAACTTCAGCTTTAAGTGCGTCAACGCCGCCCTCTTCAATGCCAAACTTAGTAACAAACTCGTCATTTAATTCTGGTAACTGCTGTGCTTCAACTTTGTTTACTGTAACAGCGAACTCTGCTTTTTTGCCTTTAAGATTTTCAGCGTGATATTCTTCAGGGAATGTAACGTTTACAGTAACTTCTTCACCTGCTTTTTTACCTAGGATTCCGTCTTCAAAACCAGGGATCATACGACCTTGTCCTAGCTCTAAATCAAAACCTTCAGCTTTGCCGCCTTCAAACTCTTCACCATCGATTTTACCAACAAAGTTGATATTAACACGGTGACCTTCAGCAGCGGCTTCGTCTGACTCAACCCATGACGCTTGTTGCTTTTGAAGTGTAACCATCATGTTATCTAAGTCAGCGTCTGTTACTTCAGCTACTGGACGTTCAACAGAGATTTTATCAACGTTATCTAGAGCAATTTCTGGGTATACTTCAAACGTCGCTGAAAACTCTAGGTCTTCACCACGTTTCATATTCTTTGGCTCAAAGAAAGGCGCGCCCGCAGGGTTTACTTTTTCTTGGATAATGCCTTGAATGTAGTTTTGTTGCATTTGTTCTTGAGCAACTTCTACAAATACTGACTGTCCGTAGCGCTTCTCTAGAACTGAAACTGGTACTTTGCCTTTACGGAAACCATCGATACGAGTTGTTTTACCAACTTCACGTAAACGTGCTTTAACTTGAGTTTCAACTGTTTCAGCTGGAACAGTGATAGTAATTTTACGCTCTAAACCTTGAGTCGTTTCTAAAGAAACCTGCATGTTCTACCTCAATTAATTAACTTTGTGGCCAATATAAAAATCTCGGGCCCAATATTTTTGTTCTTAAAATGACGGCGCATTATAGCTGTGTCTTTTTGAATCGTCCACGCAAAAGGGACCAAAATGGGATAAATAATGTGCACTTAGGAGAGAAAGTTTGATTTTTGTGTGTTTGTAACGGAAATAATAATGGTCGGTGTTGCAGGATTCGAACCTGCGACCCCTTCGACCCAAACGAAGTGCGCTACCAAGCTGCGCTAAACACCGACAATATTATATAAGTAGATAATGGTGCGGAAGGAGAGACTTGAACTCTCACACCTTGCGATACTGGAACCTAAATCCAGCGCGTCTACCAATTCCGCCACTCCCGCAAAAAGATGGGGTGACTGATGGGACTTGAACCCACGACAACCGGAATCACAATCCGGGGCTCTACCAACTGAGCTACAATCACCGCAATATAGACTTGTCAACGAAACAAATGGCGCACCCGGTAGGATTCGAACCTACGACCGACGCCTTAGAAGGGCGTTGCTCTATCCAGCTGAGCTACGGGCGCATAACCTACGGGCTATATCCTTAAAGCAAAAGATGGTCGGTGTTGCAGGATTCGAACCTGCGACCCCTTCGACCCAAACGAAGTGCGCTACCAAGCTGCGCTAAACACCGACTTTTGCTTTGAGAACTTGTTGCCTCGCGACAGAGCGGCATATTACGGACAACCCCCATTTCAGTCAAACACTTTTTTAAAGAATTTATACCGTTTGGTGATTTTTAGTCCAACTTGCTAATGTTTCGTTCAATAAATGCCATTTTAGTATAAAAAACACGCCATTTCATTGCTGGAGTTGTAATTTTTTTGATTATCTTAGTTTTTATCGATGAGTTTTTAATGCCAAAGGTTTACAATCTAATCGCAAAATTAACTTCTACTACATAAGAGTGTTCAATGACTGCCAGACTTATAGATGGTAAAGCCATCGCCCAAACCGTTCGAGATAAAGTAAAAACAGGTGTAAGTGCCAGAATAAAAGCTAATAGAAGAGCGCCTGGGCTCGCTGTTGTACTTGTAGGTCAAGACCCTGCATCACAAGTATATGTTGGCAATAAAAAGAAAGCGTGTGAAGAAGTTGGTTTAACGTCAAAATCCTATGACCTCCCAGCCACCACTACAGAAAAAGAATTACTTGCACTAATAGATGAGCTAAATAACGATGCTGAAATTGATGGCATCTTAGTTCAACTTCCTTTACCTCACGGTTTAAACCCTGAGCGTGTACTAGAACGTATACACCCACACAAGGACGTTGATGGCTTCCATCCATATAATATAGGACGACTCGCACAACGAGTCCCTGCCCTTCGACCATGCACACCTAAAGGTATAATGACATTGCTAGATAATACTCATGTCTTTTATAAAGGTAAGCATGCCGTTATCGTCGGTGCCTCCAATATTGTTGGTCGCCCAATGTCACTTGAGTTATTACTTGCCGGATGTACTACAACAGTTTGTCATAAGTTTACACAAGATTTAGAAGCGCAAGTTCGCCAAGCTGACATTTTGGTCGTTGCAGTAGGCAAGCCAGAGTTCATTCCTGGAGACTGGGTTAAACCTGGTGCTATCGTTATTGATGTAGGTATTAACCGCTTAGCGGACGGAAGCTTAGTTGGTGATATTCAATTTGACGAAGCTTTCCAGCGTGCATCCTGGATTACCCCGGTTCCTGGTGGTGTTGGCCCAATGACAGTTGCTTCATTAGTAGAAAACACGCTAGAAGCTTGTGAAAAATTTCATAGCTAATCACTGGAAACATATCGCAGTACATTGAGAGTGAAAAAAAAGCCAGCTTCATTAGAGACTGGCTTTTTTCATTTACTTTGACTAGGTAGAGGATCTAACCTTCTTCGTTATGCATTTCCAAACCATTTTCAAGTGGCTCAGTAACTTTTCCTTTGGCATTATCACTACGAGTACTTTCAAGTGATTCAAGGTAGGTTTGATCAATATCTTTCGTAACATAGTTACCATCAAATACTGAGGTTTCAAACGTTTCAATACCTAAGTTTTGCTCTCGAACAGCTGACTCTAAGTCTGCTAATGATTGATAAATTAATTTATCAGCACCTATCAACGACGCGACTTCATCCGCTTCACGTCCATAAGCAATAAGTTCATTTGGTGAAGGCATATCAATGCCATAAACATTCGGAAAACGAATTTCCGGGGCTGCTGAAGCGAAAAATACCTTTTTTGCACCTGCATCTCTTGCCATTTCAATTATTTGCTCAGAGGTGGTGCCTCGAACAATTGAGTCGTCCACTAAAAGTACGTTCTTTCCTTTAAACTCTTCACCAATAGCGTTTAACTTACGTCGAACTGACTTTTTACGTTGCGCTTGACCTGGCATGATGAACGTTCGGCCTACATAACGGTTTTTAACAAAGCCTTGGCGGTACGGCAGGTCTAATTCATGGGCAATTTGTAGTGCGATATCACAGCTCGTTTCAGGTATCGGAATAACAACATCGATATCGAGCTCTGACCATTCCTTTTTAATTTTTTGACCTAAATACGTGCCCATTTTTACGCGAGAAGCGTAAACGGATATGTCATTTAGTTTAGAGTCTGGACGAGCAAAATATACATATTCAAAGATACATGGCACGCATTTAGGGTCTGGATGGCACTGCTTTGTAAATAGCTCCCCTTGTTCGGTAATATAAATTGCTTCACCTGGCGCCACATCACGGATTAGTTTAAAACCATCAATATCAAGTGCAACGCTCTCTGATGCAACCATGTATTCGGTGCCCTTATCAGTCTCACGCTCACCTAGTACAAGAGGGCGAATACCATTAGGGTCTCTAAAGGCTAATAAGCCATGACCTATAATCACAGCTACAACTGCGTATGCACCACGAACATTCTGATGTAGACGACGTACAGCAGAAAACATGTTATCAGCTGATAATTCCATGAGCTTAGATTCACACAGCTCATGGGCTAAAATATTAAGCAGGAGCTCAGAGTCTGATGTCGTGTTTATATGACGACGAGCTTCTTTAAATAGATGGTTTCTGAGTTCAGTCGCGTTAGTTAAATTGCCATTGTGGGCGAGGGAGATACCGAAAGGAGAGTTGACGTAGAATGGCTGGGCTTCCGCTGAACTAGAGCTTCCAGCTGTTGGGTACCGAACGTGCCCTATTCCCATGTTACCTTGCAATCTTTGCATATGGCGTTCTTGAAACACATCTCGTACTAAACCATTTGCTTTTCGTAGACGAAACTTTCCTTCATCAATGGTAACGATACCAGCGGCATCTTGACCTCTATGTTGAAGGACCGTTAGGCCATCATAAATTATTTGATTAACCGGGTCTTTGCCAACTATTCCAACAATACCACACATGATACGTTCTCCATCAAGGTTGTGTAGACAATAAACTTGAGTTTTCTTGTAACAATTCAAAAAACCATTCAACGATAAATGCGAATTCAGGGATTAGAATTGAGGACTGCCACCATAGCGCATCGCTAGCTGGCGTTAGAGTATCTAAAAAGAGTAAAGTTGCTGCAACGATTAGAGCGCCTCTGAGGCCACCAAATATCATTCCAAGCATTTTGTCTGTGCCTGTAAGTCCAGTAAACTGCACTATTTCAGAAAGAATATGATTAACCATTGCACCAAGAATAAGCGTAATTATGAATAGAATTGCAATGGCTGAGCCGTTTCGAACAAGCTCTTTTTCGATACCAGTTAGGTAAGTTGCTAAATAGGGGTAAAATTGACTGGCCACGAAAAAGGCGGCAATCCAAACGGCAAGTGATACAGATTCTTTTACAAAACCTCGAACCAAGCTAACCAACGATGAAATAGCGATAATTGCTATTATTGCGTAATCAATCCATACCATAAAAAACAACTTTTCCACTGGTAATTTTCGGCGCGAAGTCTAGCAGATGCGTAAAGCGCCTGCTACTAATTTCTCGTTTCAAAACGTGTAATTTTGCCTACAAGACCATTAATTTCTTTAATTTTAATTTGCGTTTTTTCTAACACTTCTTTGTCTTGCTCTGGCCCTACGTACACTTTGGAAAGTATCCCAGCTTTGGTTTGTACTGGCTTGGTGTAGGTTTCAATGCCGGCTTCGCGCAATTTTTCTCTTAGTGTGACGACATTTTCTTTATGTTTAAAACTGCCAAGCTGTAAAATCCACATCGGTTTTTTAAAGTCAGACTTAGTTACAGAATTCTGCGCTTCTTGAGTCTGTGAACTGGTCTTCTCACTTTTTGCAATCGTAGCTGTAACACTATTTTCCAACACCACTTCTGGTTGTGATTCATCAAGGTTATTTTGCTCTGCTAACGACTGAACTTCGACATTTTTAACTTCTGTAACTTCATCATCAATCGCCTTTTCATCAGCTTCTTGAGAAACTTTGGATATAGTTTCTTCAACCAGTGCTACCGGAAATTCTTCGTTGTTTGCCTCTTGGTCGAACATAGGCTTGTCAGGAATTTTTTTGAAGTCGGCTTTTGTCGTTTCTTTCTTACCATCCAATAGATCAGGAATAAATACGACTCCTACAATAACAACTATTAACATCCCTAATAATCGCTGTTTAATTAAATCTGTCACTTTTGCCTCTTTATCTTTTATTGGAGTTTAAGAATTTCACAGACAGTGTAAAACGAACCGAAGCCAAGTAAAAGCTCTTCTGTCTGCTGATGCTTTTCAGCCTCAAGCCAAGCCTTAGGTAGTGACTCATATACAGAAACTTGCTTCGCACCTAAATCTAATAAAATTGCTTGTATATAAGTAGCACTGGCCGCCCTTTTATTATTCTGAAGATCACCTAAATGCCAGTAGTCTACTCTATCAATTAGCAGTTCTAAGGTCTCTTTAATATCTTTATCTTTCATCATCGCAACAACGGCATGAGTACCTTTACGTTGACTAAATAACGGATTCGCTTTTAGTGTTTCATTTAAGTAATTAACTGCATGTGGGTTGTGCGCGACATCAACAAATTGCAAGGGTTGAGTATTAAGTATTTGCATTCTTCCTGGTAGTGAAAAATCTGCAATAACTTGGTTTAGTAATGCTTCATTTAGATTTACTTCCAATGCAATTAGCATTGTGATGGCGGTGGCTATATTTTGTTTGGGAACGAAGTTAGCTTGTAAGTTTTGGAATTCTAAATTGCCATAATTATAGTGCCATCTAGGTGCAGCAAACTCTTGAGTATTCTCACCGTTCTCTGCATCGCAAAATGTAAACTCTTTGCCACTCCACAAGGTCTGACTAACCTGCAACGCATCTGCCTGTTGCTTTATCGTTTTAGGAGGGTTAGTTTCGCCTATGATCGCTAAATTGTCTTTTTTAAAGATACCCGCTTTTTCAAAGGCTATCGCTTCAAGCGTATTTCCTAACCAGTCAGTGTGATCTAAACCAATACTAGTAATTACAGATATATCTTGCTGGATAATGTTTGTTGAGTCTAAACGCCCACCTAAACCAACTTCCACTAGAACAACATCAAGTTTTGAATCTTGAAAAATTTTAAATGCAGCTAGCGTTGAGAATTCAAAATAAGTAAGCGACGTATCTTCTTTGTGTTGCTCAATAAACTCAAAAGCCTCTATGTGAGTTTCATCATCGAGTAATTCACCATTAATACGAACTCTTTCATTGTATTTAAACAAATGTGGCGAGCTAAACACACCAACCCTATAACCCAACTTAAGTAGGGTCATTTCGATAAATCGTATTGTTGTCCCTTTACCATTGGTACCGGCAACAAGTACTGTTTTTTTAGCACCTAGATTTTTAATATCTGCTTTTACTGCAACAGCGTCGACTCTTGATAAACCAAGTTCAATCTCAGTAGGGTGTTGTTGCTCTAAATAAAAAAGCCAGTCGTTTAGTGACTGGCTTTGAAATGTTGAATTGCTCATTACGCGGTTCTATGTTCTTTTTCCAGTGACGGTAGTTTACACATTTTTGCAAACAATCTCGCTACTGTATTGCGCATTTCTCGTCGATCCACAATCATGTCAATGGCGCCATGCTCAAGAAGGAACTCGCTTCGTTGGAATCCTTCAGGTAACTTTTCTCGTACCGTTTGTTCAATAACGCGAGGGCCAGCAAAGCCTATAAGAGCTTTAGGCTCACCGATATTAATATCACCTAGCATTGCCAAGCTTGCCGAAACCCCACCCATTGTTGGATCAGTGAGGACTGATATAAATGGAATCCCCTTATCACTAAGCTTCGCTAGTGCAGCACTCGTTTTTGCCATTTGCATCAAAGAAAATAGAGCCTCTTGCATTCGAGCTCCACCTGATGCAGAAAAACAAATTAACGGAATATTTTCGTTAATACAAACATTCACTGCTTGCACAAATTTTTCACCCACGACAGTGGCCATGGAGCCGCCCATGTATGAAAACTCAAATGATGCAGCAACGCATGGAACACCTTTGACGCGACCTTTTAGTACGATCATCGCATCTTTTTCTTTGCTCTGTTTTTGTGCCGCTGAAATACGATCTTTGTATTTTTTAGTATCTCTGAAAGACAGCACATCTTGCGGCTCTAAGTCTGCTGCTATTTCCGTTTTTTCACCCGCATCTAAAAACAACTCTAGTCGTTTGCGACCCGTTAAACGCATGTGATGATCACATTTAGGACATACGCCTTGTTCTTTTTCTAGATCGTTTTTATATAAAATCGCATCACAGCTTGTGCACTTTGTCCAAACACCTTCTGGAATATTTCGTTTAGTCGAGGTATTTGTCTTTGGTAGAATCTTTTCTATCCAGCTCATTTGTTACTGCCTTATAAAAGTTGTCCACTTTATTCATTCAAGATGAAAAATCTGCGCCTATTAAAACACAACCTTTATATAAAAACTTGCTTAAACTGGTCTTATTTGTCGGTAAAAAGGTTAAAAAAGAAGCAGAACTGGTCACTACATTAGATAAAAAGAGGACCAAGTTTTGAATTTGGTAAATTAAACTCTTCAGGATAATCTACATCGATTAAATAAAGGCCATTCGGTTTCGCTGTTTCAGCGGCTTGAGTTCGATCTTTTTTTGCAAGCAAGTCAGCCATCCAACTCACTTCCTGCTCTCCTTTACCCACTGCAATAAGACTACCCGCTATATTTCTTACCATATGATGAACAAAGGCATTTGCCTTAATATCTATTATTACGAATGCGCCCTTACGTGTCACTGAAACAAAATGAACATTGCGATTTGGAGAGTTTGATTGACATTGCGCAGCTCGAAACGAAGAAAAGTCATTTTCGCCAAGTAGGCACTGTGCAGCTTCATGCATTTTGTCAGCATTTAACGGCATATGATAATGACTTAACCCCTTGTTTAGGATTCCTGGTCGTAACTTTTCATTATAAATAATGTAGCGATAGCGTCGCGCTGTAGCTGAAAAACGTGCATGGAAGTCATCTGGGACTTCTTTCATCCATGTGACGGCAATTGCATCTGGAAGATTGGCATTTATACCCATTGTCCAGCCTCGTTCACCGCGGATGGATTCCGTATCAAAGTGAACAACTTGACCTGTTCCGTGAACGCCAGCATCAGTGCGCCCAGCACAAAACACATCGACTTTGTGATTTGCAACTTTTGACAGCGCAGCTTCTAAGCACTCTTGAACAGTGGTGACATCTCGTTGTCTCTGCCAACCAAAAAACTGTGCTCCGTCGTACTCTACACCTAACGCTATTCGCATATTATATTGTCCTAAAAATAAAAAACGCAGAATTATAAAAAATCTGCGTTGATTATACTATGAATTACTATTTGGTTTTAACCATTTAACTCATCTAATAATGAGAGTGCTTGCTCTTTAGCTTCTTTATTATCACTTAATGCAATTTTGTCTAAAATTAGCTTCGCATTTTCAACATCGTCCATTTCAATGTAGGTTTTTGCTAGATCTAATTCCGAAGCCATTCCACCAGCTTCTGTATCAACGTCGACCGTTCCTCTACTTGACGCTAACTCATCAAAATCGTCTAGTCCCACATCAATGTCTAAATCCTCAGGAATTTCTGAATCATCATCATCATCATCTAAGTCATCCATTAGATTATCGACGCTTAAAAAGTCCTCATCTAGGTCATCAAGTAGGTCGTCATCGATATTATCACTGCTTATCTCCGACTGCTCATTTGCCTCGTTTAAATTTGGGGCTTCTGGTTCAGCTTCATTCGCTTCATTTACCTGATGGTTCTCATCAGATAGTTCAGCTAATAACTGGTCAAAGTCAGCTTGCTCTAATTCATCAATCTCAAACGAGACATCATCAGGCTTACTCGGCGTTTCAATTTCATCTTCTACGGACTCGCCTATGAGTGATTCATCATCAGCTAGAAGGCTGTGGATATCACTTTCATCGAAGCTCGCATTTATTAAATCGTCATCTAAGAAACCGTCATCAATATCATTACCTTCAGATAGCAGGTTTGATATGTTCTCCTCGCCAAAGCCCTCTACGCCCATATCAACGCCTTCGGCAAGATCGTCACCTAACTCATCAATATCGACATTTTCAGCTTCAGACTCGACTTGTTCATCGGTATCTTCCGAAAGCGCACTTGTTTCTGCTTCATCAAATAATTCTATATTGTCATCGTCAATTATTTCATTAGAAACAGGTGGCAACTCGCTATCAATTTCTTCCGATAGCTCTGCGTCATCGTCCATTTCTAACTCAGGATATTCGTCTAACTCTGCACTCGGCTCCACATCTGAAACCGGGTGGTCGTCTTCTTGTTCATCTGACGAGAGATCAACTTCTTCATGAGATAGGTCTTCAATTATCTCGTCAGCTTCATTTGTTTCTAGTTCTGGCTCAGCTTCTGATTCTGGTTCAGCTTCTAGTTCTGGTTCAGCTTCTAGTTCTGGTTCAGCCTCTAGTTCTGGTTCAGCTTCTGGTTCAGCTTCTGGTTCAGCTTCTGGTTCAGGTTCAGCTTCTAGTTCTGGCTCAGCCTCGACTTCTGGCTCAGCTTCTAGTTCAGGTTCAGCCTCTAGTTCTGGTTCAGCCTCTAGTTCTGGTTCAGCTTCTGGTTCAGGTTCAGCTTCTAGTTCAGGTTCAGCTTCTAGTTCTGGCTCAGCTTCTACTTCAGGCTCAGCGTCTGGTTCTGGTTCAGCTTCTAATTCTGGCTCAGCTTCTAGTTCTGGTTCAGCTTCTGGTTCAGGTTCAGCTTCTAGTTCAGCTTCTAGTTCAGGTTCAGCTTCTAGTTCTGGTTCAGCCTCTAGTTCTGGTTCAGCCTCTAATTCTGGCTCAGCCTCGACTTCTGGCTCAGCCTCTGGTTCAGGCTCAGCGTCTGGTTCTGGTTCAGCTTCTAATTCTGGTTCAGCCTCTAATTCTGGCTCAGCCTCTGGTTCAGCCTCGACTTCTGGCTCAGCCTCGAGCTCTGGCTCAGCGTCAATTTCTGACTCAGTTGACGTGGCGGCATCATCAATTAGCGAGTCAATATCAAAATCGTCATCTTCTAATGTAATATCGTCAGCTTCGAGCTCTGGCTCAGCGTCTAATTCTGGTTCTGATTCAGTTGACGCGGCGGCATCATCAATTAGGGAGTCAATATCAAAATCGTCATCTTCTAATGTAATATCGTCAGCTTCGAGCTCTGGCTCAGCGTCTAATTCTGGTTCTGATTCAGTTGACGTGGCGGCATCATCAATTAGCGAGTCAATATCAAAGTCGTCATCTTCTAATGTAATATCGTCAGCTTCGAGCTCTGGCTCAGCGTCTAGTTCTGGTTCTGATTCTGATTCAGTTGACGCGGCGGCATCATCAATTAGCGAGTCAATATCAAAGTCGTCATCTTCTAATGTAATATCGTCAGCTTCGAGCTCTGGCTCAGCGTCTAGTTCTGGTTCTGATTCAGTTGACGTGGCGGCATCATCAATTAGCGAGTCAATATCAAAGTCGTCATCCTCTAGCGCTACTTCTTCAATGTCATCTTCAGTTAATTCTGGCTGTCCGCTAGTTCCCTTTTCAGAACCAGCTTCCGTCGCGCCGGCTTCGTCTTCAATCAAAGAGTCAATATCAAAGTCATCACCAGTCAATACTTCTGGTTCTTCGTCTAGTGCCTCTGTATCACCGGCCTCTTCAATCAACGAATCGATGTCGAAGTCATCTTCATCTAAGCCAAGCTCATCGTCTAAATCATTTACACCGGTGTCCATATCATCATCCGGTGCCGCACCTTGGTCGATATCGGCTGCAACAGATTCATCTGTCACAATATCAGTTTCATCTATATCTTCGCTAAGCTGGTCGGTAAGATCATCACCTAATGCGTCAAGTGAGTCGTCGTCATCCATATCCAACAGAGCATCAATATCACCGGCTTGTACGATTGACTCTTCTTCATCATCGGCAAGATCTATTTCTTGCAACTCAGAGCCATCGTCGAGTAACTGATCGTCATCAATAGAATCATCGAAAGCAGAGTCATCAAATGCAGACTCATCAGATAACAGCTCATCGTCATCCAATGAAACATCGTCTAAAGAGTCATCATCTAATAGATCATCGTCCATATCTAAGGCATCAAGATCATCCTCTAAGGCGTCATCTAAACCAGACAGGTCATCACTAAATGGATCTAACGAGTCTAGACTGTCATCTACGTCTAAGTCAGAGGCAATATCTAAATCTGGCGCTTCACTAAAACTTCCTGCCATCGGCGAGTCAAGAGGTGCAGATAATGGGTCTATTAAAGGGTTAGACTCTGTATTTGATTTCTTTTTGAGGAATAACGCTAAACCAACTAAAACAGATAACGAAAGTAAGGTAGTCAGAACAATGATTCCGGTCGTTGACGATAAAAATTCATTTATTTCATCGAAAACACTTTTATCTTCTGCTTGAGCCTTTGCAAGTGCCAACTCTTCTTGCTGTTGCAATAACAACTCTTCAAGCTTAGTTAGGATTTGTTGAGTTTCTTGTCTTAACTGACTTTCATTGCCAATAGCTTGTTCTACATTTGTTAGCTTATCCGACAATGCTGATAGTTTATCTTGAAGCGCCAAGTTTTCTTGCTGAAGGGACTGATTTTGATTTTTAGCGCTGTCGAGTTGAGTTTGAATTGTTTCAAACGCTTTAACTTGCTTTTCTTCAACTTGCTCTATTTTTTTTGAAATTTCTTTTTTTGCATTAGTAACATCAACTTGTTTCGCTGCTTCTATCGGCGCTAACGCTGTATCAATTTTACTTTGGTCAACTTTGCCACTGATAATATCCTGCCATAACTTATCGTCAGCATCCGCTCGCTCTTTTGCATATAGAGGCTCAACTGCCATTACTTCTTTATGGCTTGGGATCTTTAATATCGCGCCATTTTTTAAACCGTTTAAATTATTGTAATCAAACGCGTTTGGATTCTTTTTTAAAACAGCAACCATAACTTGATAAACAGAAACATTATTTCTGTGCCTAAACTTATTCCCAAGTTTCCACATGGTGTCATGGCTGGTGATAGGCCCGTATGTTTCGCCCATTTCGCCATAGTCGACCCCTTTAGGGCCTTTTAGTTTGTTATCTGCATAAACGGAATTTGCCGTTGAGAACGACAAGATGAACATAAACAGAGCAAATAATTTTAAGCTAGAGCGCATTGATAAATTCCAGATTCAATATAATTCCGCCAATTTGCGGTAATAGGTTGTTGTCTCAAGTTATTTTCAGTAAAAACCAAGATAAAAACACGTCAAAAATAACTCAAGTCATCATTAATTATTTAAACACTTTAAAAAAGTAAAGCAAAGCTTGTACCACTTAATTCTGTCAACTTTATGTCGGTTTATTAAATTTAGACCAAAAAAAAGCCTCGGTAGGTTCGAGGCTTATAAAATATCTTATATAATTATAGATATTCTTTAATGAGTAGTTCCGCAATTTGCAAACTATTCGTTGCCGCGCCCTTACGAACGTTATCGGCCACTACCCATAAATTTATACCATTTGGGTGAGAAATATCTTCGCGAATACGGCCAACAAAGGTTTGATCTTGCCCACTAGCGTGCGTTACTTGAGTTGGATAGTCTTTATCTTCCGTCATTAATGCAACGCCAGGCGCATTTGCTAGTACGTTCTTTACATCTTCTGCAGAGACGGGTTGGCGTAACTCAACATGAATAGACTCTGCATGACCGTAAAAGACTGGCACTCGAACGGCCGTTGGATTTACTCGAATTGATTCGTCACCCATTATTTTATGCGTTTCCCAAACCATCTTCATTTCTTCACGGGTGTATCCATTGTCTTCGAAGCTGTCTATTTGAGGGATGACGTTAAATGCCATTTGTACAGGAAAATGCTCTGTTTCTACTGGACGACCATTCATCAACTGGGCGGTTTGAGCCACTAATTCATCAATTGCCCCCTTGCCTGCACCGCTCACTGATTGGTACGTACAAACATTAATACGATCAATTCCGTAGGCGTCGTGTAACGGTTTTAATGCAACTAACATCTGAATAGTCGAACAGTTTGGATTCGCAATTATATTTCTGTTTCTAAAGTCAGCCAGCGCGTGAGGATTAACTTCAGGGATCACAAGAGGTACATCTGGCTCGTTACGAAAATAAGACGTGTTGTCGATAACAACCACGCCCATATCAGCTGCAATCGGCGCATAACGTCTAGATGCATCAGAGCCTGCACTAAAGATTGCTAATTGGACTTGTGCCCAATCAAAATCAGCGGCGTTTTGCACTTCAATATCTTTACCTTTAAATGAAATGCTGTCACCTGCTGAACGTTCACTCCCTAATGGAAACAGCTCTCCAACAGGAAAGTTTCTTTCCGCTAGCCCTTCTATGATGTTTTGGCCAACTAAACCTGTGGCCCCCAATACAGCAATATTATATTTTTGTTCTGACATTCTTTCTCTACTTAATGTTGAAGCCTAACAAACGTAAAAAGTCGGCTACTTCAGGATGGTTACAGTTTACAGAAATTGACGACCATTCGCGACGTATTGGATAGTTTTTTCTTATCCAATCAAAACTATTTTTATCTAAGTTATGTCGAAAGACACCATCATCGCGTCTAACGTCATACACGGTATGGATGAGCACTTTTAACAAGCTTGTGGATGATAACCTCAAACCCATACTTTTCTCTTTGTTGGAGTCAACTTTATAATCTAAATGAATATCGGTGATTAGACCTTTTGGCAAAGTATTCGCCAAGGATACCGAAGTTTTTAACTTGAATAACTCACACACTTTTTTATAAAGCATTGCCGTGCCCTTGGCTTTTCCCTCTAGACTATATCCTGCAATATGCGCAGTCGCTAAATCGCAAAATGGAATTAATTCTTTAAGCGGATTTGGCTCACCTTCCCATACATCCAGCACTAACCTTATGGCTGGTATACCTTGTTTTTGACGAAACTGTATATGAGTCAACAAGGCTTGGTTATCTATCACCTCACCTCGACTCGCATTCACAATGCATACATCTTCTTTTAACAACGGCAAATTTTTTCCGTTTAATAAATGATAGGTCGGATAAGGCCCTGTTCGAGTTAATGGTGTATGAAAGCTTATAACGTCGGCTTTAGTAAGTGCTTCTTCTAACGTAACGTATTCGTTTAGGTCATCATGGTTGGCTCGGTAAGGGTCACATAATAAAAGGTCTATACCTAACACAGATAATTTTTTCTGTAAGTTTTGTCCTATATTACCAACACCTATTACTGCGACCGTTTTATCACTAAAATCAATTTGATACTTTTCAGCCAACACTAGGAGTGCACTAATTACAAATTCAGCCACAGAATTAGCGTTACACCCTGGCGCAGAGCTGAACCCTATGCCTCTTTCGCTAAGTAACTTTTTATCAATATGGTCTTCGCCAATTGTTGCCGTTCCCACAAACTTTAATGCATTGGCTTGAGCGATTAGCTTTTTGTCTACTTTAGTGATTGAACGTACTAATAATACGTCGACATCAATTAGCTGTTCTGGCGCTAAATCGCGACCAGGGAACCGTGTAACTTCTCCAAGACCTGAGAAAAACTCATCAGCAAATGGAATGTTCTCGTCTATTAAAAATTTCATTAGCACCCCAGTAATAAAAAACCCGAATAAGTTTAGCGCCTATTCGGGTTTGAAAGAATTGTTTTATAAACTATTTATATTTTTTTGAAGACCAGTGTGGCATTCGTACCACCAAAACCAAAACTATTAGACATAGCAGTGGTAACTTCAGCTGGCGTTGTTTCTGTTACTATATTCAAACCTTGCGCTTTTTCATCAAGATTTGAAATGTTAATTGATGGCGCAATAAATTTGTTTTCCATCATTAATAAACTGTAAATAGCTTCGTGAACGCCAGCTGCACCTAATGCATGGCCTGTCATAGCCTTGGTTGCTGAAATCATTGGAGATTTACCGGCAAATACATTTTGAATTGCACCTAGCTCTTTAACATCACCCACTGGCGTACTCGTTCCATGGGTATTTAAGTAATCAATTGGTGAATCAACCGTACTTAATGCCATTTGCATACAACGCTCTGCACCTTCGCCTGACGGAGCAACCATGTCAAAACCATCGGAGGTAGCACCGTAACCCACTATTTCTGCATAGATTTTTGCGCCACGCGCTTTTGCATGCTCATATTCTTCAACCACAACCATTCCGCCACCGCCTGATATAACAAAACCGTCGCGGTCCGCATCGTATGTTCTTGACGCAACTTCTGGCGTGTCATTGTATTTTGTAGATAACGCACCCATTGCATCGAACATACCTGCTAACGTCCAATCTACTTCTTCACCGCCACCTGCAAATACAATATCTTGCTTGCCTAATTGTATTTGTTCTAATGCGTGTCCAATACAATGCGCTGATGTAGCACAAGCTGAACTTATTGAGTAGTTAACGCCTTTTATCTTAAATGGTGTTGCTAGAGTAGCTGAGCAAGTACTGCTCATTGTACGAGGAACTTGGTATGGACCAACGCGTTTCACACCTTTTTCACGAAGAGTGTCACAGGCAATGATCTGGTTTTTTGAAGATGCACCTCCCGAGCCAGCCAATAGTCCAGTTCGAGGGTTTGAAACCATTTCGTCCGTTAGTCCTGCATCAGCAATCGCCTCTTTCATAGCTATGTAAGCATACGCAGACGCTTCACCCATAAATCGGATTGCTTTACGGTCGATGTGCTCGGTAATATCAATGTCAATGTTGCCCCAAACCTGAGAGCGCAAATTATATTCTTTAAATTGCTCCGAAGCGGAAATACCAGATTTACCTGCTTTTAAACTTGCTAACACTTCATCCTTATTGTTGCCGATACTCGACACAATACCCATACCAGTAATCACTGCTCTTTTCATAACTATCCTAATTATTGATTGTATGACTTAAATTTTTTTCAGTATTCTACGCACTTTTGTAATCTAACTGGTCTAATTTCAGCGCACAAGTGTTAGCCGAATTAAATTTTTATTAAACTTACATTACCTTTTTAAACACAAACACGTAAAATTTACATAATTAACATATACGATCGAGATGAAATTTTGATTAATAACGCAAAGTTACAATTTGACGAAAACGGCACGCCTTATTCATCAGAGTTTGACGACATATACTTTTCAAGGCGTGACGGCGTTGCCGAGACGGAATATGTTTTTTTGAAACATAATAAAATCATTCCTCGTTTTAGCTCTCAAATAAAAACATTTCATATTGCCGAAACCGGCTTTGGTACCGGCTTAAATTTATTAGTAACTTGGTCACATTTGCTTGAAATAAACAATTCCAGGGCAACGCCTTTAAAACTAACATTTACCACGTTTGAGAAATTCCCTTTAAGTAAATCTGACTTAGCAGCCGCGCTAAAACTTTGGCCACAATTTGAATCAATATCATTACAACTAATTGAAGCATATCCCGATTCACTTCAAACAGACAACACACTTGTTCTTGAGGATGGATTAATAACATTAAGGCTGTTAATTGGTGATGTTACCGATTGCATACGTACGTTAGATTTGAAAAATGACCACAAAGTTGATGCTTGGTATCTAGATGGATTTGCACCAAGTAAAAACCCTGAAATGTGGAATCCTGTTTTATTTGAAAACATGTATAAATTATCTAAACCGGACTGCACCCTTGCTACCTTCACGGCAGCAGGCTTAGTTCGCAGAGGATTACGCGAAGCCGGTTTTGACGTTATAAAATACAAAGGTTTTGCTTTTAAAAGAGAAATGGTTGCGACTCGAGGGGTTGACGATGAATAGCGACCTGAGTTCATCTCCAGAAAGTTTCACGAGCAAACTTGATACACCCAAGACCGTGGCTATTGTTGGTGGTGGTATTTCGAGCTTAGTGTTAGCAGACTACTTATTTAAAAAGTTGCCAAACCTAAAAGTAACACTTTTTTGCAAAGACAATGACCTAGCACAACAAGGCTCCAGTAATAAGCAAGGTGCTGTTTATCCCTTGTTACAAGCTGGTGACTCTCTTATTTCCAACTTTTATGGTCGGGCGTTTAAACATGCTACTAGTTATTATAAACACCGACTTCCTGGCTACGAGACAGTTCCGCATCAATGGACTGGGGTTTTGCAGCAAGCATTCAATTCAAGCATGCCAACAAAATATGAGGAAATAGCAACTAAGTGGCCTAGCATTGTTGAATTTATAGATGCTAAAGCCAGTTCTAAAATTGCCAATATAGATACTCCCTACAGTAGCCTTTATTTTGCCAGTGGCGGTTGGCTAAATCCACTGCGGTTTTGTCAGTGGTTGGGAGCAGAGTTACAAAGTAGTCACGACTTTACCATCCAATACAATTCTGAAGTACAAAAAGTACAACGAAACGAAAACGATAATGTTTGGTCATTACATTTCGATAAAAAACAACGTGACTTCGACCGGGTAGTGTTATGTACAGGGGTAGACTCGCCAAATATAGATTACAGTGATGGTAATACAATCCCAATTGCCGGCGTGTTAGGCCAAGTATCGAGTTTTAATCCTAATACCACGATTAACAAACTTCGCACTGTGCTTTGCCATAAAGGCTACATAACCCCTAGCGATGGGGAACATCAAGCATTTGGTGCGACCTTTGAAAAAACATGGCAAAACAATGAGCCTACTGAATTAGCTAGGCAACAAAACATAAACCAGATAAAAAAAGTGTTCCCGAATACAAATTGGGCGCAATCAATAAGCATAAACGATATAAACCACGACAATACCGCTATTAGAGCGACAACACCGGATCATTTGCCAATTGCGGGCGAAATAATTGATTGGGCTTGGGTCGAACATTACATAGACAATAACAATGGGAAATATAAACGGGCAGATAAAATACGCGGATCCCACGATAATCCGCTACAAGGGCTTTTTTGTTTAACTGGGCTAGGCGCCAGAGGAATTACCTCTGCCCCTATTCTTGCGGATATGCTTAGTAGCGTTTTAGCAAACGAGCCATTTTCTAATAACGCAGTGGCATCGGTATTACCAACCGTAGCACCTGTGCGTTTTATGCTGAGGGAGTATAAACGTGCCAAAGGCAAACCAAACTAATAGATCAGCGATGTTAAGCTTACATCAAGTTTACTATTACTAGGGTTTTTCCATTTGAATAACAACTCTGCGGTTTTCTGCGCGCCCAAGAATTGTTTCGTTTGAAGCTATATGGCGCTTTTCACCAAAACCTTCAACGTCAATTTTAGTTTTATCGATTCCAAATTGAACGAATAAATCTTTAACTTCGTTTGCTCGCTTTTGCGACACTTTTAAGTTGGTATATCGACCGCCCCAAGAGCTACTATAGGCCTTAACTTTAATACGCTCTATATTAGTATCGTGTTTTAAGTACTCTTCAATTTGAGCAAGTTTCTTTTTCGAGGCTTTATCAAGAGTTGCACTATTTTTCTCAAAATTGAGTACTGTATATGAAATATCATCAAAGCTGTACGGTAATAAATTATCCATGCAAGTAAGGAAGTCGTAATAGACGCCTCTAAAATTCGTTGCAGCTAAAGCAACAGCAACACGGTCTGACTTATTGTGCCAATCTGCGTAATATAAAGTTGGGAAATACCCTTTTTCAAGCTCTGTCAACATAACCCAAGCGGATTCCTGATCTACATCGCCATTAAACTGCTTTCGCCACTGTAAATCAGTAATATGTGTTGCACCTTGACCCGGACGCCACTGAGGTGGCACTGACTCTATCTGTGCTAATGAGTAATCTGCAGGCAATCTTCTTAAGTCGAGCTCAAAATTTAAATTAGATAGTTTATTTGCCACACTGCTAAATATTGCCGTACCGTAGTTCGGGATTGTATGTTGTAACTGACACTGTAACTTATTACTGTCCGCCAGTTGCCATACTGAATTCTCTAATGTCGCCGAATAAGTCCTAAGGCTAGACTTAGCATAGCTTGGTAAGCTTTGAAAAAAACTAAGTAGCAAAATAGTCACGACTATTACGCATCTGTTTAATAACTGTGCTGGGCCTGAATTCATAGATTTTATCTTCACTTCTATCGTCAAAAGTTATGGCTAACTTACAATACACTCATAGAAATAAAGCAAGTCGTGTACCATGTATTAAGTATAATTAGTAAATGAAAAATAACCTAGTTCGTGTGATAATAACTGGGTAACTTAAACAGTCTTATGTGAGTCCCGTGACAGAATCTTCCAACGAAACAAATCAGAAAACCAAATCGGATCCAAATTTATTGAGCTCTCGTTTTAGAGGTTTTTATCCTGTTGTTATTGATGTCGAAACGGCCGGTTTTAATGCTAAAACAGATGCGTTACTAGAAATAGCCGCCACTACATTAAAAATGGATGAAAATGGTGTTTTGCTCAGAGATAAAACGATTCATTTTCATGTGGAGCCTTTTGAGGGCGCGAACATAGAGCAGGCTGCAATCGAGTTTAACGGTATTGACCCATTCAATCCGTTGCGTGGCGCTGTAAGTGAATCGGATGCTCTAAAGGAAATATGCAAGGAAATTCGAAAAGGACAAAAAGCTGCCGGTTGTAATCGTTCGGTAATCGTCGCGCACAATGCCGCTTTTGATCATGGCTTTGTGATGGCCGCCATTGAGAGGATCAATTACAAACGTATTCCATTTCACCCCTTTGTAACTTTTGACACGGCCTCTTTTGCCGCACTAAGCTTAGGTCATACCGTGCTAGCAGAAGCTTGTAAACGCGCAGGATTAGGTTTTGATAACCGAGAGGCTCATTCGGCAAAGTACGACACTGAAAAAACCGCTGACTTATTTTGCTACATGGTAAATCGCTGGAAAGACCTTGGCGGCTGGCCAATACCAGAAGTCGCTGATGTAGGTGAGTCTGAAAAAGAAAGCGAATAAATTAGTATAGGAAGTAATAAGCAGCGTTTTACATTTTATTTCGCTGCTCATTTGAAACAATTAAGCTTTTAAAACAATTTAATTACAAAACAATTTAATTACAAAACAATTCGATTTGGCGATTGGCTAGACGCTTTTGTTGTGCGACGTCTTTTTCAGATAACGTTTTTGGTTTGCCTTTTTCATCCAAAACACGAACAGAGTTAAAAGACTCTAAAACTTTCAAGTTATGTTTTGCTTTGTCGCAATATAGTTTAGCCTGGGTATTCAGTTCATTTATCATTGAATCATCATCTACACTTTTGCTTAATGGCAACTCAATAGCGTTTGACGCTTCTTTCCCTCGTAAAACCCGATCGCCTTCAATTTCTAACTCTTCATATTTACTATTTTGTGGGCGGTATTCGCTAAAAGTAACAACGCCTTTCTCGTCTATCCAGCGATATACCTTCACTTTTTGAGAACTAGCGTGCAGAACTCCCATATAGAACACGCAGAAAATTATTAAAAACTTCATCTAGTCCCCTTTTTGTCCTTTAATTTTTATATGCTATTGTGCTTTTATATCCTTATTTACCAAGAAAATAAAAGAATATTTCATGAATAGTAATAATTCGTCAAAGCCTCAGCATAAAGAAAAGTTTTACTTATTACCAAACTTACTGACTACAGCAGGTTTATTTTTTGGTTTTTTTGCAATTATATCTGGAATAAATAGTAATTTCGAACATGCTGCTATCGCTATTTTTATCGCTATGATTTTTGACGGATTAGACGGCAGAGTGGCGCGAATGACCAACACACAAAGTGAATTCGGTGCGCAGTATGACAGCATGGCTGATATCGTATCATTTGGCATTGCGCCAGCACTACTCGCGTTTAATTTTTGTTTAACATCATTTGGAAAGTTAGGTTGGCTATCAGCATTTATTTTTGTTGCGTGTGCAGCACTGCGCCTAGCGCGTTTCAATACCCAACTGTCGACGACGTCAAAAAACTATTTCCAAGGCTTACCTTCTCCGGCAGCAGCTGCTTTACTAGCTAGTGCAGTGTGGATTCAACAAAGTTTTGATATAAATAACCAATTAAGTTCAGTACTGACCGCGATTATAACAGTGAGTGCCGGCTTACTTATGGTAAGTAATTTTAGATATAGCGCATTTAAACAGATCAAATGGGCGAAGCAACATACATTTTTAAGTCTTTTAATTGTTGTTATGCTTTTTGTAGTTATTGCTGCGCGTCCTGCGGAAGTTCTATTTATTGTTTTTCTTCTGTATGCCTTTAGCGGCCCTGCATTTGGCTTTAGTTCAATTAAGCTGTCTTCTTTTTCCACTGCAGCGGATGCTGATTTTGAAAAAGATACTACTTGTGAAAACAGCGATGTGACCTCATCTGATACTAAATCAAAGGATTAGCATTAAATTCTTGTAGTCTATGACGTCTCAACTAGACTAAATAAAATACAAGAACATAGGAGTAGCTAATGGACTTTGTCAACTTTGAGGTTGGTTCTAAAACCATATCACTTGCCATTTTAAATATCTTACTGACCGAGCAGTATCGAAACAATTTGACGGAAGTACCAAACAATAATCCTAATTTTCTTGGTGCAAAAGAGTTTATGAATGTGCCAGTTCCAATATTTGACTTAGGCCGGATTTTAAATAATAGGTCAACAAAAGAGTTTAATTTAAAAACAATTGAGCAGTTACAGCTTCATAAACAATCATTAAACAATTGGTTTGACTCAACTTCTAATCAAAGCAGCTCATATGAGCCAGTTGTTTTCAAAAAGTGGCTTGAGTCCTTCAAAAGCCAAGATTCAGACTTATCGATTGCACTTACAAAAATTGCTGAAAGCATTGAACTCCTATTAGCAAAAACTTCTAAACGGGGCGCCGTGCAAAGTGATGAGAATGTAGAAATAAGTAAAGTATTAACGAAAATTAACCAACTTTTTGACTCTGCTATTGAGCATATTGAATATACATATAAACCTATTATTATTTTTACCACGATAGACGATAGAAACCCGCATGTTGGTTTACTCGTAGACAAAGTAAAAGATAACATTCACGTAAAAGAAAGTGACATTAAGGGGTTAGATAGTGTCACTTCGGTGGGTTTTGATTTAGAAAATGATACCAAGGCGATGTTAAAAGGCCTTATTCAACTCGAAGGTAAGCATAGCTTAATAATTGATCCTGCGGCTTTATTCAAGCTTCCCGATTCAGGCTCTATCAAGCTATCTGATTTATCTCAAACGGCGTGACTATGAAAGTAGAGGCATCAAAAAGTACAATGAAATACCGGCGGCAAAACCAGCGGCAATATCATCAATCATAATGCCAAGACCACCATGAACATGTTTGTCGAGGTAGCTAATTGGCCAAGGTTTTACGATGTCAAAAAAACGAAATAGAACAAAACCTACCGCAATCGCCGTCCAACTAAATGGTACAAAACAAAGTGTAATAAACATCCCTGCAAATTCGTCCCACACTATTGCTTTGTGGTCATGAACACCTATGTCAGACGCCGCTTTACCACAAATATATGGGCCTACTAAGCAGGTGAACACAGTAAATATGTAAAACAAATATGCTGGGCTATATACAAAAGCAAGGTAAAGAGGAATAGCAGCTAACGTACCAAATGTACCAGGTGCAAAAGGCGCTAATCCACTACCAAAACCAGTAGCAAGTAAATGAACTTTATTACACAAATTGAACTTTACTGCTGGATTTTCCATTTATTACTACTCGTCGTCATGTGAAAAGTGTTGAAAGCCCTTTTCACCTTTTAATTCAAATGGTTCATTGTTAAAGGTCAATTCAATACCTGTATTCCCGCCATATATTTGACCTATACAGGTATACTTAACGCCCATTGCTGTCGCGTTTTGCTCGAGATAACCTTTTTGTTGCTCAGGTACTGTGAATAAAATTTCATAATCCTCACCACCTGTTAATGCCAAATTGATTGCTTTTTCTTGACCAACCGCATCGTAAAGCGTGTGTGAGATAGGCAAACGTTCAACATCAATTCTAGCTGAAACATTTGATGCTTTAAGAATGTGCCCTAAGTCTTGAATCAGTCCATCCGAAATATCTAATGCCGAAGTTGCAGCATGCCTAATTACATGACCAGCCGCAATTCGAGCCACTGGAAAGTCGAAGCGTTGCTGAATATGCTCAGCGATATCACTAGGAAAAGTTAAATCTTTTAACTTTGACTCAACAGCTAACGCAGACTCGCCTAGTTCACCTGTGACATAAATCCAATCGCCTGCTTTTGCACCAGACCTTAAAAGCGCTTTACCTTCAGTAACAAACCCTTTCAAACTAACTGTTACAGCAAGAGGACCTTGAGTGGTATCGCCACCAACAATTTGGACATTATAGTATTCGGCAATTTCAAATAAACCGTCTGCGAACTCTTTTACCCACTGCTCGTCTGCAGTAGGCAATGTAATAGCAACAGACGCCCATGCTGGCTCTGCTCCCATTGCAGCAAAGTCACTCAAGTTAACTGCTAGACATCGATGTCCGATTGAGCGAGCGCTTGTATCTGTAAAAAAGTGAGTGTTTTCAACCATGGTATCTGTTGCAACAACGAGCAGCTTATCCTGCGGCATCTTTATTAAAGCGGCGTCATCACCGACGCCGACAGTAACATCTTTACGTTGCGGACCACGGCCTGAAAAGTAAGTTTGAATCATTTCAAACTCTTTCATAACCATTTCCCTTCTGGTATCAGTAGAATTATCTTAGAGGAATTCGAAGATCTTTTGCGGCTCTATCAAGTACACCGTTTACAAAACGGTGGCTATCGTCAGCACCAAACTTTTTAGCAAGCTCAATACCTTCGTTAATAGCTACTTTATATGGCACATCAACTCTAAACTTAAGTTCAAAGGCAGACAGACGCATTATTGCTTTTTCAATTTGATCCACTTCTTCATAAGGGCGTTCTGTATATGGCGTTAAAGCCGTATCTAGCTCTTTGTAATGAGCCGCCACACCGCGAATCGCTTCTTTGAAAAATTCGACATCAATTTTGTTTACATCATTGTCTAATAAAAACTGTTGCTCAATATCACTAACGTGATTTTGGCTAATCTGCCATGAGTAAATAGCTTGTACCGCTAACGCTCTCGCTTTTCTTCGTGCTGCTGGTTTCATTAGAGTGCCTTAGATTTGATCCATTACGTTGACCATTTCAAGCGCACCAAGGGCAGCTTCGCCACCTTTGTTACCGGCTTTAGTGCCAGAACGCTCTATCGCTTGTTCGATGCTATCAGTCGTAATTACACCAAACGCTACTGGAATATCAAACTCAAGAGAAACAGTAGCTAAGCCTTTGTTACACTCGCCTGCCACAAAATCAAAATGAGGCGTACCGCCGCGAATAACTGCGCCAATCGCAATAATAGCGTCTACATCGCCACGCTTTGCAATCTTTTTCGCCGCTAATGGTAATTCATAAGCTCCAGGAACATAAACAATTGTTATATCGTCTTGATTCACTTCGCCGTGACGCTCTAATGCATCAACTGCACCCTCTAACAAGCTATCAACCACAAAGTGGTTAAAGCGAGATACTACAATTGCGAATTTTTTACCTGTAGCACGAAAATTGCCTTCGATTACGTTCATTCGTAAACCTTATTTCTTATCTTTAAAAAATTTTGCGCGATAATACCACAACATATTAGTAGATGTTAGCAGATCGCGCGATCTTAGATCTTATTCACTTACATACTCGACAACTTCTAAGCCAAAGCCCGAAAGTGCATGGTATTTTTTAGGTGAGCTTAATAAGCGCATTTTGTTAACGCCAAGCTGTGCAAGTATTTGCGAGCCCACGCCAACATTTCGAGAGGTACCTTGCCATTTAGCTGGTGGTAAATTATCGCCATTGTCTTCAGCTTCAAAGCGTTTAACAATATTAATAAGTTCTTGATTGCTTTCTTGTTTACCTAATAAGACAAGAACCCCACCTTCGTCGGCGATTTTCTTTAATGCTGAGTCAATTGAAAAACTTCTGTTAACTGAACGGTCAGAGCTCAATAAGTCACTGAATGTATTTTGTAAATGAACACGCACGAGTGGCGCTTCCATTGTGTTTAAATCGCCTTTCACCATTGCAAAATGTAGCTGCTCATCGATGGTGTCTTTAAACGTAACTAAGTTAAATTCACCAAACTGCGTAGGTATTTTACAGCTTGCAATTCGCTCTACCGTCGTTTCATTTAGATTTCGATATTCAATTAAATCTGCAATCGTTCCAATTTTTAAATCATGCTTTTTAGCAAAAATTTCTAAATCAGGTCGACGCGCCATCGAGCCATCTTCATTTAAAATTTCAACAATAACACCAGAGTCTGTGCGGCCAGCTAATCGGGCTAAATCTACTGCAGCCTCAGTGTGTCCTGCGCGCGTTAGAACACCGCCTTTTTTAGCCACCAGTGGAAAAATATGCCCCGGCTGGACGATATCGGATGGTTTAGCGTCGGCTGCTACAGCTGCTTGAATTGTTCTTGCTCTATCTGCGGCACTTATACCTGTGGTAACGCCCTCAGCAGCCTCTATTGATACAGTAAAGTTCGTAGCGAACTGAGCATTATTATTATCAACCATTAACGTTAGGTTTAGCGCGCGAGCTCGCTCTTCTGTCATCGGCAAACAAACTAAACCTCGAGCGTGTGTCACCATGAAGTTTATATGCTCTGGCGTCAACATATCTGCCGCCATTATCAGATCACCCTCATTTTCTCGGTCTTCATCGTCCATCAAGATAACCATTTTACCGTGACGAATATCTTCAATTATTTCTTCTGGTGTATTTAATTTCATTTTTTCTACCAATTTAGGGTGAAGCTTATTTTTTCAGATAACCGGCTCGCGCCAATAAAGACATATCAACACCTGATGAAGACTCTCCACCAGCTGCCTGTCCGAGCAGTCGTTCTACGTATCTTGCTATTATATCTATTTCAATATTTACTGCATCACCTACCACTGCATTCGCTAACGTTGTTTCAGCAAAGGTATGGGGTACAATTGTCAACTTACATTGACCATCCGTAACATCATTTACAGTAAGGCTTATACCATCAACCGTAATAGAGCCTTTTTTTACGACATATTTTGAAAGTTGGCTCGGTATGCTAATCCAAATGTCTTTTGCTCTGCCATTGTCGTATATAGAAGCAATGTGGCATACCGCATCTACATGACCACTAACCATGTGCCCACCAAAACGAGTGGTAGGCAGCATCGCCTTCTCTAAATTCACAGTTTGTCCGGCTTGATAATGCTTAAAGCCCGTGTACTTTATAGTTTCATTCGATACATCGGCTTGGTAGGAGTTCGCACTTTTTGATACAACGGTCAAACAAACGCCGTTTGTAGCGATACTGTCGCCTAAATGCACATCAGAAAAATCAAAGGTTGATGACTCCACTTCTATTCGGAAGTCTTCGCCAAGACGATTGATGCTTTTGATTTTGCCAGTTGTTTCAATTATTCCTGTAAACACAGTATTCCCATATCTTATTAGCGTTGTTAAACTTTTGGTGAGTATGTTAAACGAATATCTTCGCCTACAACTCTACAGTCTAGTAAATTGAGTGATTTTGTTTGAGACATATTTTCAAGTGGACCAAAAGGAACTAAATCCATTCCGCCTAAACCCATCAGTTTTGGTGCGACATAGACAATAAGCTCATCAAATTGGTTACTAACGATAAAAGAACCAGCAAGCTTTCCTCCTGCTTCCACCCATAAGTTATTGATTTGCAAGCTACTACAAATAGCTAACACTTGGTCTATATCAAAACCGCTTTGTTGGTCATAGTTCGCACCTATAATGCGGATATCGCCTCTATCTTCAAACTCTTTTTGGAACTCTGACAAACCAGTATTTGATTTTATAATCACAATACCTGGCGTATCTAAGTTATTTGAGTCCAAGTCAATATTAAACAAATCAAGCGCATCTATTGTCGAGCGTTTAATTCTATTATGTCCGTCTAAAACAACCTTAATTGGCTGACGAATTTGAGTAACAACATCACTGTAAGGGTACATAAACTCGAGTTGTTCTTCACGAACGTTTAGCCTTGCATTATCGACTAAAACCGTTTGTGCAGTCGTTAGAATTGCGCAACTCGCTGCTCTATATTTTTGCACGTCTGCACGCGCAGAGGGACCTGTTATCCATTTACTTTCGCCGTTGCTAAGCGCTGTTTTTCCATCCAATGAACTTGCTAGTTTTACCCGGACAAAAGGCTTGTTTTTTTCCATACGACTAAAAAAACCATGGTTTAAAGCTCGAGCATCGGCCTCTAACAACCCGACATGCACTTCGATACCAGCTCTTTTTAGTATTGCGACACCATTACCGGCAACTTGTGGATTCGGATCAAGCATAGCGACAAACACAGTTGCCACTTTCGCTTCAATTAACCTCAGTGCACAGGGTGGTGTGCGACCATAGTGACTACAAGGTTCTAATGTAACATATGCCGTAGCACCAATAGAGTCTTCAACCGATACATCTGCCAGCGCATTAACTTCAGCATGACCGCTACCCGCTTTTTTATGCCATCCTTCGGAAATTATCTTGTTATTTTTAACAATAATACAACCGACGTTTGGATTCGGTGATGTTGTATATGTCCCATTTTTAGCAAGCTGAATGGCTCTGGCCATGAACTCATGATCTTGAAGAGTATAGTGCTTACTTGACTTGTTATTAGGCATTAGTAGTCTTATTCAAATAGTTTCGATTGGCGGCTTTTTAACTCTTTGGCTGAGTCTACTTGCTGACCAATTTTAGCAATTTCTTCGCCAAACTCTTTGATATCTTCAAAGGAGCGATAGACCGAGGCAAACCTTACGTACGCAACTTTATCTAACTGAACCAGTCCATCCATAATGAGACTACCGATGAACTCTGACGAAATCTCTCGCTCTCCCGTATTTCTGATTTCTTTTTTGATTGAAAGAATAAGTTGATCAACTTGTTCAGTACAAACGGGTCTTTTTTCAATAGCACGAAGAATTCCGGCGCTCATCTTTTCTTCATTAAATGGCTCTCGTTTACTGTCTCGTTTCACCACTTTAGGCATGACTAACTCGGCACCTTCAAAAGTAGTAAACCTTTCATTGCATTCATTACATGCACGACGCCTGCGAACTTGCGAGCCACCGCCAACGAGACGAGAGTCAATTACTTTGGTTTCCGTTGCCGTGCAAAATGGACAATGCATATGTATTTTCCTACGAATAATAAAAAAGCCGTGTTTCCACGGCTTTAAATATTAACACAGCTTTTGCTGTAAAAAATAGACTAGGCGTAAACAGGAAAGCGTGCACACAACGCAACAACTTTCTCTTTCACCGCAGCTAAGCTCGCTTCATTGTTAATATCATCTAACACATCACAAATTAGGTTAGAAAGTTCTACCATTTCCGCTTCTTTCATGCCACGGCGAGTAACCGCAGGTGTGCCCAAGCGAAGACCTGATGTTACAAACGGAGAACGAGGATCATTTGGTACAGAGTTTTTGTTTACTGTAATAAACGCTTTACTTAATGCAGCGTCAGCTTCTTTACCAGTAATATCTTTATTGATTAAATCAACTAAAAACAAGTGGTTTTGAGTGCCACCTGAAACAATGTTGTAACCGCGCTCTTGCATTACTGAACACATTTTTTGTGCATTTAATAACACTTGAGCTTGGTATTCCTTAAATTCAGGTTGTAGTGCCTCTTTAAAGGCTACTGCTTTAGCCGCGATAACGTGACATAAAGGTCCACCTTGTCCACCTGGGAAAACCGCACTATTTAATTTTTTATACAGATCTTCATCGTTCGCACCCGAGATGATTAAACCTCCACGCGGACCCGCTAAGGTCTTATGAGTAGTTGTAGAAACAACATGTGCATGAGGGACCGGATTTGGATAAACACCAGCAGCCACTAATCCAGCTACATGTGCCATATCGACAAATAAATAAGCACCTACTTTATCAGCAATCTCACGAAAACGTGCCCAATCTACGATGCCTGAGTATGCTGAAAATCCTGCGATTATCATTTTTGGCTGGTGTTCATCGGCAAGTTGCTCAACTTGTTTGTAATCTATTTCACCAGTTTCTTCATCAAGGCCGTATGGAATCGCGTTATACGTTTTACCAGAAAAGTTAACATGTGAACCGTGTGTTAAATGGCCACCATGCGCAAGACTCATACCTAAATAAGTATCGCCCGGATTTAATAAAGCTTGAAATACCGCCGAGTTTGCTTGAGAGCCTGAGTGCGGTTGAACATTTGCATATGTAGAACCAAAAAGCTCGTTAGCTCTGTCAATTGCTAGTTGTTCAGTTACATCTACATACTCACAACCGCCATAATAGCGCTTACCAGGGTAACCTTCGGCGTATTTGTTTGTTAATTGAGAGCCTTGAGCCTGCATAACGCGTGGACTTGTGTAGTTTTCTGAAGCAATCAACTCAATATGGTGTTCTTGACGTTGAGTTTCTTGTTGCATTGATTCCCATAGTTCTGGGTCGAAATCTGCGATGTTCATATCACGAGTTAACATTATTACACCTCGGTACTGGTTATATAACAAACAAATGAGGCGCTTATAATACGCACTTCTTTATCAAAAGCCCATATGTTAACAATGAGATTTTTTAACTTAAATCGATTACTTTTATGAACTCGTTATTTAAAATGCAAGACTATGCTAATTCAGTAGCGTTTTCATTTCGTTAACGAGCGTTTGCAGTCGGCCTTGGAGTGTCATCAAAACGTTATTATTTTCATCATGTGATAGTAATGTTTGCTCCATTAATTTTGTAAAATATTCTTCCTGTTCAATGGTCAAATCGAGCTTATGAAAACTCAAGCCTATCTGCATTATGATATCGTCCATTAATTGTTGCTTATCTTGCCTTACTTGTTCAACATCTGTGTTTATTTGACTTATTACTAACGATAATTCCTTGTTCAACGACTTTAGTTCCTGCTCTCTTAAAAAGCCGATAAACCTCGCTTCAACAGCCTCAATGACAACAGTAATGATATCAATAAAAATACCATATGCTTCTTCGTCAGGCTTAGGTGGATCTAAAACTAATATAGAGCAATGGGTATCTGAAACCATTAGGCGACTACCTAAGTTCTTAATTCGTTGTTTATTGTGAGTAAGCTCGAATACTTCTTTTACAATAGGCGAACACACCGTTGAGCTTTGATCAAAACAGCTCGTGTTTTTGTCATTTACTAAATAAATAGCGGCATGCAGACCTTGGGATGCTAGGAAACTAAATACCGTTTGTGCTATTTCACTCTCCGAGTTTGCATGATTAAGTTGTTTTACCATCTGTAACGACGAGCCATAACTAGAGGCTTGCGACATAGTCGTCGTAACTAAGCTGGTTAACTCCTGACTCTGAGACTGCAGACTTTCAATCATTACGTCATATTTTAGTAACGCCTCAACTTTCGTTAACACCTGCAATGGCGAGAAAGGTTTAGCAATAAAGTCATCTGCGCCATTTTCAAAACAACTGATAATATTTTCTTGATCTTGATCGCCTGATATAAAAATGACTAGTGGCGGTTTCTCAGCTCCATTATTTTTTAATGTCTTACAAACTTCTTTACCGTTGATGTCGCCGAGGTTGACATCTAACAGCACTAAATCAAACTTGTGAATTGCACACTCAGACAAGGCGCCAGCACCTGAAAATGCCGAATGAACTTCAAACTTCTGAGCAAGTGAGTTAACCAATAACAGATTAATTCCTTGATCATCATCCGCAACCAATATCTTTTTCTTGTCTGTCATTTTTAAAGGAGCCCCATCAAGTTAGACCAGATATAAAAAGCCTAATTCATAAACTCAGATTGCGCAAAAAATCGCCTTAAATTTATCTGGTTAGCATGAAAATAGGTACATTTTGTTCGCCGTCGTTAATGTCACTTCCGTTAACCCCAAAAGTAATTTGCTATAACCGTTAGCTATGTCCTAAAATATCTCACCAATTAGTTCAAAAAAGAAAGAAATCAAATGGCTTTACCTGATAAATTCATTTTCTCAATGAACCGCGTAAGTAAAGTGGTTCCACCAAAAAGAACAATATTAAAAGACATCTCATTAAGCTTTTTTCCAGGCGCTAAAATTGGCGTTCTAGGTTTAAATGGTGCAGGTAAGTCCACCCTGCTAAGAATAATGGCAGGACTCGATACTGAAATTGAAGGTGAAGCTAGACCTATGCCTGGCATCAATATCGGTTACCTTCCTCAAGAGCCGGTTTTAGACGAATCTAAAACAGTACGAGAAATAGTTGAAGAAGCTGTAGCTGACGTAAAGCACGCGCTAGCGCGTCTTGATGAAGTATATGCGGAATACGCCCAAGAAGATGCAGACTTTGACGCATTAGCAAAAGAACAAGGTGAATTAGAAGCCGTTATTCAAGCTAAAGACGGTCATAACTTAGAGCACCAACTTGAAGTCGCAGCTGACGCTCTTAGATTACCGCCTTGGGACGCTACAATTGAACACCTTTCAGGCGGTGAACGTCGCCGAGTTGCAATCTGTAGACTCCTGCTAGATAAGCCTGACATGTTACTTTTAGATGAGCCAACTAACCACTTAGATGCTGAGTCGGTTGCGTGGTTAGAGCGCTTTTTACATGAATATGAAGGGACCGTTGTTGCTATTACTCACGATAGGTATTTCCTTGATAACGTAGCTGGCTGGATATTAGAACTAGACCGTGGTGAAGGTATTCCTTGGGAAGGTAATTATTCAAGCTGGCTTGAGCAAAAGGATCAGCGTTTAGCGCAAGAACAACGCACTGAAAAGTCACGTCAAAAGTCGATACAGCAAGAGTTGGAATGGGTTCGCTCTAATCCTAAAGCCCGCCAATCGAAATCAAAAGCTCGTTTAGCTCGTTTTGAGGAGATGCAACAAAACGATTATCAAAAACGAAATGAAACTAATGAGCTATTTATCCCGCCAGGTCCAAGATTAGGCGACAAAGTTATTGAAGTTGAGCACCTTCGTAAGAGCTTTTCAGATCGTGTACTCATTGATGATTTAAGTTTCACAATTCCAAAAGGTGGTATTGTTGGCATTATCGGTCCAAACGGCGCAGGTAAATCAACATTATTTAAGCTACTAAGTGGTGCTGAGCAAGCTGATTCGGGTAATGTTGTAGTTGGTGACACAGTTAAACTATCGTCTGTTGACCAGTTCCGTGACAGTATGGATGATTCTAAGACTGTTTATGAAGAGATATCCGAAGGGAGCGATATTATTCAGGTTGGCAACTTCGAAGTGCCTTCACGAGCTTACGTTAGTCGTTTCAACTTTAAAGGTTCTGATCAACAAAAACGTATTGGCGATTTATCTGGTGGTGAGCGAAACAGAGTTCACTTAGCCAAACTTGTTAAAGCGGGTGGTAATGTTTTACTTCTCGATGAGCCAACCAATGACCTTGATGTCGAAACGTTACGAGCACTAGAAAACGCAATATTGGAGTTTCCGGGCAGCGCAATGGTTATTTCCCATGACCGTTGGTTCCTAGACCGCATCGCTACGCATATTCTGGATTACCGCGATGAAGGCCATATTGAGTTTTTTGAAGGTAACTACACTGAGTATGAGGAATGGTTGAAAAAAACCTATGGTGCAGCAGCCGCTGAACCGCATCGTATTAAATACAAAAGATTAAAGTAACTATCTAATATCTATGAAAAACGTCATCTTAGTGTGGCGTTTTTTTTGTATTTTTTTTACCCTCGTTACTTTTTAATCATCCACTTACATGCTATTACTATTACAATAGATATACGTAAGGATGGTCAATGGAAAACAAACGTCATTATACTCGTGTCCTCTTCTCGACACCTGCAGTACTTAAGGTTGATCACAAAGTATTTGATACCAGTATTATCGACCTGTCTTTAAAAGGAGCGTTAATATCGACTCCTGATTCTTTAGGGGATAACCGCGGCAAAGAGGCAACCTTGTCGTTTTTGCTCGAAGGGTCTGAAATACATATTGATATGGAAGGTTTTATTGCTCATTGCGAACCACAAAGCGTTGGCTTGTCTTGGACAAAAATTGATATAGAAAGTATGACTCACCTACGCAGGTTACTAGAGTTAAATGTAGGTGACTCAGACTTGTTAGAGCGTCAATTAGAGCACCTCACCGACGCTGACTAATGACACTCAGTAGGTTATTACAGATGCTCGAGCGCCTCGCTTAAACGAGTGATCCCAATGACCTTCATACCTTCAATTGGCTCTTTTGGCATATTGGCCTTAGGGACGATTGCCTTTTTAAAGCCATGCTTCGCAGCTTCTTTTAACCTTTCTTGGCCGCTTGGCACAGGACGTATCTCTCCCGCTAAACCAACTTCACCAAATACCACTAAATCTCTTTCTAATGGTTGGTCTCGGAAACTTGATACCATCGCCAGAAGTAAGGCTAAATCTGCTCCGGTCTCTGTGACTTTTACGCCGCCAACCACATTCACAAAAACGTCCTGATCTCCCAGCATTAAGCCACCATGACGGTGCAACACTGCTAGCAACATGGCAAGACGGTTCTGCTCTAGACCAACGGCAATTCTTCGTGGGTTACCTAGTTGAGAACTATCAACTAAAGCCTGGATCTCCACCAATAATGGTCTAGTACCTTCCCAAAGAACCATAACCGAACTACCCGAGGAGTCACCATCCGCTCTATTGAGAAAAATCGCAGATGGGTTACTCACTTCTTTAAGACCTTTATCTGTCATGGCAAAAACACCGAGCTCATTAACCGCCCCAAAACGGTTTTTATGGCCTCGCATCGTTCGATACCGACCATCAGCATCACCGTCGACCATAACGCTTGCATCAATACAATGCTCTAATACTTTAGGCCCGGCCAAAGTGCCATCTTTTGTAACATGTCCAACCATAAAAACAGCAATGTTATTTTGTTTGGCAAACCGAGTTAAAAACGCTGCCCCTTCTCTTACTTGAGACACGCTTCCAGGCGCTGAGCTGATATCTTGAACATGCATAACTTGAATGGAGTCGACAACGATAATTTGTGGTTTAAGATTTTCTGCATGAGTACAAATAGACTCAACACTCGTTTCTGCCAGCACATTTAATTTGTCGGTCGGTAAACCTAAACGATGAGCTCGCATTGCGACCTGTTGTAAACTTTCTTCACCAGTAACATAAAGCGCAGACATTTGCTCAGACAAATGACACATAGTTTGCAATAACAAGGTACTTTTACCAGCTCCTGGGCTACCACCGATTAAGATTGCAGAGCCTGGCACTACACCGCCACCAAGCACACGATCAAACTCTTTGTAACCAGTACTGAACCGAGGCAATTCTTGAAGGTTAATCTTATCTAATGTCTGTACTTTTGTTTCGACTTTTCCTGCGTAACCCTCATATCTTGAAGCACTTTTTGTCGACTTAGGGGCCAACTTTATTTCAGATATGGTATTCCATTCGCGGCATTCGCCACATTGCCCTTGCCAACGAGCAAACTCGGCACCACAATCGCTACAAACATATGCTGTTTTACTTTTCGCCATGTCACCTTCCTACTATAATTGCGTGGCACGTAAGTTGCTTATTACTGTTAAAAATGACAAATTATAGTCTAGCTGTCTAGTGCTGATAAGTACTAATTCAATAAAAAGGAATAATGCCCGTCAATGACCACTGAACTTCAAGAATTCAATGACTTAATTGAAGATCTAAAATCAGTTATCAACCAACCCAACTTTGACAAAGAGTTTAAGTCAAAGACTATTGACGTTCCTAAAGCAAAACAATTTCTTATTAAAATGGAATTAAAGCGCTTAGCTCAACCGACAAGTCGACTAATTGATTTACGTGGCCATGTAGTTGGTGAACCAAGCAAGTTTGAATATCAAGATAAGACTCATTATCTTGATGAGGTCGCGAAGCAAATTTTTGAGCAACAGGTTGAAAAGTTCGGTCAATACACCGTAGGCTGTTATGAAGCCGTTATGAATGCGGAAAATAACCACAGGGTACTTCATAAAAAAGAACAAGCAGAACGTATAGAGCAAGTTAATGACAGCGCTAAATCAGGCTCTTCATCTGCTAAAATCACCAAATCGCCTAAGTCACCTGTCGAGTACATTGGTAAAACACTAGAGTTTACAAACTATGGGATTCGTAGTGAAGAACGCATGAACTTTAGTATTTCAGTGGAGCTTCAATTTGGGCTTGGTGACACTCTAAAGGCACAAAGTAGCGACTTATCAGTTGGTGGTATAAAAATAAAAATTCCAAAAATAAAGGACACTTCTGTTGGGCAGAAAATTGCCATTTATTTGACGGGTTTAGAAGAAGAGTTTGAGTTAGGTTTAAAAGATGGCATTCAATACGAAATTGTTGGTATCGACGCAATCAATGAGACTTACAAATATATTCGTTTAAAACGAACTTTCACTGAAGATATTGATGCCTTTGATGAGTTCTTAGGTAACTTCATTAACGGTAACAAACGCAGATATAAAGTTAATTTTGATAACACCCTTGAAGCTGCAACGACAAAAGGCTTTGAGCAATATTATTTGCCTCGTGTGACATCACTGCCTCTGTACCTTAGGCATGTTCAAGAGCGATACATCCCGACATTGGCGCTTGCGACAGAAAATAATAAACATGTGCTAGGTTATTTTAGCGACGAGAATAAAAACTTGGTATTCCAACAGATTCTTTCTCAAAAACGCATTATGCGCTTGATTACTCAAGACGTTGATATAAAACAAACTGTTTTATTTTGCTTCACACATGCTAAAGCTGGTCGACTTTATTTTTATTCTGCAACTCTTGAAGAATTAAATGCTGATGAAACGTTAAAGCAGCAGTTTATTGGTTTTGGTAGTCGCAAAGAAAGCTGGCAAGTATTTAAAGTTCAAATTACAAAAACAGACATAAACGATGCGCACCTGCCACTGTCTATTCCCGATACAGCAAGTAGTGAAATTAAAAAGTTAAATCGTCCACCGCCACCTCGAGTTCAAGGGCTATTAAAGGATGTGTCGTACATAACTACGCTAACGTCATTAACAAATAGTGACGATACCCAAAATTACCAAGACAGTTTTCAGTACGAACAGTCGAAATTACATCTGCTAAAAGCATTTAGTCATCCAAAATTGCAAAAGTACGTCAATGTAGAAGTTGATACTATTGATTATGTTAACTTGCGTTCAGAAGAAAGATACCTGTATAAAACGCAGGTTCAAATTGAGATTTCCGAACAAGATGAGCAATTTGCATCAGGCACTAGTCGCGACATATCGAGTTATGGTCTGCAAGTTGTTGTAGACGAACCGACTACCTTTAATAAGGGCGATATCTTGCTGTTGTCGTTACCGGACTTGCAGAGAGTTACAAGTAAATACAAGTTAACCAAGTTACCTTATGAAGTGATGGCAATTTCGCGAGACAAGCTTGTAATGAATTTGCGAATATACGATCCACGGGGCGGTCACCAAGGTCGACAGTTTTTTTATAAGCTTATTCGTCAAAATGTCAGCAAGTTAACTCCAGCGCAAATAGAGAGTAAGTATCCAGGCTTATCAAAAGCACTTCGAAATCTTTTTGCAAAAAACACGATGAATATGGCACTTTACTTTAGTAAAGAACAAAAAAAGTTAGCCATTGATATGGTCGGTAAAAGCCCTAACCAAAACTTACTTCATCACTTAATGAAGCAATTTCCCGTAAAAAAAGGTGCAATCAATTTATATCCGCTCGTCAAAGACAACACAGTACAGAATATATTTACTCCTATTCTTAACGCTTTAGAGCGCACAGATAAGCCAAAAACATTAGACTTCTATATTCGCTACCGCCCAAATCAAGCAACAGTAGAACGCAGTTTTGTTTGTTATTTTGGAGACCAATTTTTAGCCCAAGATATGTTAGAAAGTTTTGTTATGGCCGCCGTCAGAAAAGATGTTTTTTTAGCATTTCGAATATATGTATCTAAAACAGGTCGCCCTGACATGGATTATGTAGGTAATGAAATCAAATATATAAACCACTATGCGATGCACAAAGCGAAAGAAATTGAGGGCAAACTATGGAATGTAGTTGGGATAGCCGACGTAATTGATATTTCTGACGAAGTCATGATGAGAACCGGTATTGACTCCGACACCATAACTAAACAGCAGGCCATAAAAAATGACCTGCTAAATAACTGGTAAGTTTAATTTAACACTACAGCGAGAGTTGCACTCCAACATAAGCTTGTCGACCGGCGACGTTATAACCGACCGCAGTAGGTTGTGCTTTATCAAATACATCTTTTAGCGACATAGTTAGTTTAACCAACGAGTTTAATTGATAACCGATGTTAAAGTTTATAACCGTATGACTATCAAGTTTGGTTACACCACCATCCCACGCTAGTTGTTGTCGCTCACCAATATGCCTAAGCTCGATTGAGCCCGAAATATTATCAGAATCACCATACGTTGCTATGTAACCTGCTTTGCGTTTTGCTCGTAATGCCAATTGCTGATTATTAGATTCGTCTATAGCATCTGTCCAACTCGCAGAAAGGTTATGTTCCAATCCCCAAGCCGACATATTTAAGCCTAACTCAATACCAGTAATTGATGCATTAGCCACATTTTCAGGCTGATATACAAAATTACTATCCGGCATCCATTGAATTAAGTTACTAATATCGTTTACAAAATAACTAATATTAAGTTCTGCATTTTTGAAACTTTGGACATATCGGAGTTCAATATTGTCGGAACGTTCTGATACCAGATCCTCATTGCCTTTAGAATAAGCATCTGCTGGCCAATACAAATCATTAAATGTTGGTACTTTAAAACCCGTCCCATGTAATGCTGATAGTTTGATCGACGGTGTCAACTGATAACCAATCGCTACGTTATGAGTGGTTTCTGCGTCAACTTGTTCAATATAATCATAACGTGCTGATGTTTCTAAAAACCATTTATTTTCAGCATATAATAACTGTGCAAACAAGGCTGATAAGTCTCGCTCATCTATCAATAGTGATAAATCTCCGCCTATTGATTCGGTTTGCAAATCGGTACCTATAGTAAAAGAAGCTTGTTCTGATAACGAAGTCGTATTTGATGCGCTAAGTTGCCTTCTTTGGGAAATAACTCGCTCACCACTTCTTATGGCACTACCTTGAACAAATGTTCTGGAGTCATCTTTTTGGTCTGACACACTAAACTGACTAAAATTATCCTCCCATTTATACGTGCCACCTAATTGAATTAACTTATTTGAGTGTTCTGACGCGTTGGACCCACCAACCCATTGTGAGTCGTATTCATTATCACCTTCATCAATATTGACTAACCAATTGAATGTCAACTTTGGGTCAATATTTTGATAACCATTTAAAGCGAAAGAGCGATATGAATATCCGTCATTGTCAGGCTCAACATTCGTTAATACATCAAAGCCATCACTTTCTTGGTGATCGATTAAAAACGACGTCTGGCCATCACCATGCTTTATTGATGCTTCAAATGCTAAAGACTTAAATTTGTCTGTTCCAAAGGTAAGTGAAAGCTTTGGTGTTGATGTTTGCTTGGTAAAAATTTGAATGACTCCGCCAATAGCTTCCGAACCCCAAAGCGATGCACGTGCCCCTTTGACAATTTCTATCCGTTGAATATTACTTACTGATAACTTTTGAATATCTGTTAACCCTAATGTCGCCGAACTTACTCGCACACCATCAATTAATACTAGTGTGTGACCGGCATTACCTCCCCTTAAGAAAAGTGATGCATTTTGACCTCTTCCTCCAGTTGCGGAGACATCGATTGCTGCATAACTGAGAAGCAAATCTGAAATTGAGATTGGATTGAGTTGTTCAATATCGTCTTGCGTTATTACAATTTGTGATGACAACGATGTTTTTAATGGAACTGTCGTTCTATTCGCTGTTGTTGTAATGACTTCTATATCGTTATTGGCAAGTGTATAAGATGAGCAGATGGTGGCCGCTAACACGACCGAAATAGTTGTTTTTTTCATTAACCTCTTCCTTAGGCGCCCTCCGCACCTAGTTTTGATCATAAGATCACAAATAAAGAGTTTGTATTAGTTCCGGACTGGCGATTTACGCATACCGTTGCGGGGGCAGTGTTGGCTTTCCAACTTCCTAATTGCAAACTCAAGTTTCAGGTTGGCTTATACAGTAAATATAACTGGTTTAACAGTAATAAGGTAATAACTAGGGATTTTGCGTCAGACGTATTTCATCAATATCTTGGCAAAGTTCTGCTAAAGCTCCAACCCATCTGGGCGTCCACCTCAATAAAACATCACTATCTGGGGATATGATTGAATTAAACTTTACCGCGTTTAGGTGTTTAAACGAGCGCCAGTCTTTTATCGCAGCTGGCTGAGTTTTTGAAACAGGTTGAACAATGATATCAACAGGTTTAGTAATCACCATTTCCAAGGAAACTTGCGGATAGGTATTACTGTTGGCATGCCTAGAGTTAAAAATATTATTTACTCCGCAAAGCTGAATAGCCTGATCAACTATAGTCCCATTAGTTGCTGTCGTTAGCGGTTCTGGCCAAACTTCTATAAAACCATTAAGTTGACGTTTGGATGAATAATTCTGTTCTACCTCTTTATATTTGACCATTAGCTCGCTTGTCATTGCCAATGCTTGTTGCATTCTACCGAGTCTGGCTGCCAGTCTAGTGATTTCAGAAATCATAGTCTTAAAGTCTGTGGCGTTAAAAGTCAGTACTTCAAAACCTAACGCCTGTAACTTTTCTATCCCTTTGGCCGGCGTTCCTCCTTGCCATACAATTATTAAATCCGGATTCAATTTAACTATTGCTTCGGCATTCACCGTCAAATAATTTGAAACTCTCGGTATTGCTTTCGCTGCTTCAGGAAAGTCTGAATGCTCACTAACACCAACTAATTGGTCGCCGGCTCCCAACGCAAAAACAATTTCAACTAGATTAGGAGCTAGTGCAATAAGTTTATGTGTTGTTGTATCGACCTTTTCTGACTTTTGACTAGCTAATGCACTGATAGTGAAAAATACGAGAACTAATGAAATAAATATTTTTTTTGTATTTTTTTGCATCTTGCCTACTCAAACTCTAGTTTTTTTCTTCAATATTAATAGGAAAAACAAACTACCACATGCTGAAGTTATAACGCCCAGCGGGATCTCTTGATTTTCAATACTCGTTCGAGCAATGACATCAACCCACAACAACAATAATCCACCAGCTATTAGTACAGCTGGAATAAGGGTGCTCATCCTTGTGAATCCAAACCACCTTACTATGTGCGGTATCATTAATCCTACAAATCCAATACCGCCACAAAAAGCGACTATAACGGCTGTAATCGCGGCAGAAAAAAGTAATAAAATAATGCGAATCGCGTCTACATTTACACCAATGCTTTTTGCCTGTTCATCACCTAGTAATAAAGCGTCGATACTACCTCTCATTAACCATAAGATAACGCTCGATAATGTGACGACAGTAGCAACTAAATAAACTGAATTAAAACTAGCAAAAGACACACTACCCATTAACCAAAATATAATTCGATTTGCTGCGAGTGGCTCTGATACATAGAGTAAAAACTGTGAAAGCGCGGCCATCATGAATGAAACCGCAACGCCCGTTAAAACAATTATCTCCGGTCTCTTAAAGGCTTTATTAATAACAACCGACATTACCAATAAAACAGAAATAAGTGCTCCTGCAAAAGCAAAAAACGTCATTCCAACTGAGCCAAGTTCTATTCCTAGCAGGTTATATACAATAGCGCCTAAACCGGCACCAGAAACAATACCAAATAAATAAGGATCGGCGAGCGCATTGTTTGTGGCATTTTGTAACATGGCACCAGATAACGCGAGTCCCGCTCCTGCAAATAAAGCGAGTAGCACCCTTGGTAACCGTAGCTCTTGCACAATCATGGTATTAATTGACGAGTCACAGTCTTGAAACAAACACGAGACTACTTGATCTACAGGCACCTCTACGGCACCAAAACTTAATGCAAACATTACGCTAAACAATAAAATGGTGATGGCAACAAAAACCTTGAAAAAAGTACTCGTCGAGTATTTTTTGGATACCAGTAGAATGCCGTTTTTTTTACTATTCATGACGACCCTTTTCATCGACTGCTTGTACTGCCTTTAACTTTTCGACATTGCTACCATGATTGGCTAAGCAAAAATACAAATGCGGAGCGCCTGAATCACTGGAACGCACTTCTGTTTCAACTTGATATGTTTTTGATATTAATGCTTTTGTTAAAACTTCTTTTGGCGTACCGAACTTGACTACTTCGCCTTTGTCTAGCAACACCAGATAATCACAGTAATAACTCGCCATATTTAAGTCATGGATAGTAAGTACCACAGAACCATCAAACTCTTGTAACTTTTGCATTAGCTCCAGCTGATACCTAATATCCAAATGATTTGTCGGCTCATCTAACAACAATGTTGTCGCCTCTTGCACTATTGCCCGTGCTAAATAAGCACGCTGTTGTTCGCCCCCCGATAATGTATTGAAGGCCTGTTTAGCTTTGCCTTGCAAATTCATTTTTTTTAAAGCATCAAAAACTAAGGTGTGCTCTCGCTTATTCGAAAAAGAAAATAAATTTTGGTAAGGCAAGCGGCCTGCTAAAACAACATCAAATAAACTGATATCAAAGGCGAAGTCCGGATGTTGGGCGGTATAGGCAATATGTTTAGCGCGTTCTTTTAAGCTAAAAGATTGAATGAGTGAGTTGTTAAAACGCACAGACCCGCTACTTGTATCGATTTGGCCATGCATGGCTTTTAACAAGCTGGTTTTACCGGCTCCATTTGGCCCTATGATGCCAATAATCTTATTACGAGGAATGGTTAACGTAACCTTGTCGAGAATTGTTTTTGTGGATATGTTCCAACAGAGGTTCGTAATTTGAAATAAGGGAGTCGTAGGCACAGTCTCTATCTAACATAAACAGTTTATCATTAGATAATGATAGTAACCTACGACCTTAGGTCTACGCCAATTTAATTAATGCGCGTATTCCTTTTAATGATGTCTAATCACAAAGTTATCATTAACAACATCAATTGTGACTTTATCTTTTGGTTTTATTTCACCTGACAATAAAGCTTGAGCTAACGTATTTTCAACATGTTGTTGAATCGCTCTTTTAAGCGGCCTTGCGCCAAAGACAGGATCAAAACCAGCCTTTCCTAACAGAGTCAATGCTGCTGCTGAAACCTCTAATTCAACATCTTGTTCTGTTAATCGTTTACGTAAACCAATTAACTGTATCTCTGCAATTTGCTTAATTTCATCATTGTTTAACGGATGAAACACTACAGTATCGTCAATTCGGTTTATAAATTCAGGTCTAAAATGTTGCCCAACCACTTCCATTACTAATGATTTCATCGTGTCATAACTTTGGTCAACATCTGCGGCATAACTTGACTGAATTACATCAGAGCCCAAATTAGATGTCATAATAATAACGGTATTACGAAAATCTACTGTACGTCCTTGACCATCGGTTAAACGACCTTCGTCCAGAACTTGTAATAATATATTGAAGACATCTGGGTGTGCCTTTTCTACTTCATCTAACAATATCACTGAGTATGGCTTACGGCGAACCGCCTCTGTTAAATAGCCGCCCTCTTCATAACCTACATAGCCTGGAGGCGCACCAATTAGACGCGCAACCGAGTGTTTTTCCATAAACTCAGACATGTCAATTCGTACCATGTTTTCTTCTGAATCAAACAGGAAATGCGCCAAAGCTTTTGTTAGCTCTGTTTTACCCACACCTGTAGGACCTAAGAATAAAAACGAGCCATTTGGACGGTTAGGATCGGCTAACCCGGCTCTAGAGCGACGAATTGCATTGGCAACTGCCTCAACAGCCTCTGATTGTCCAACAACTCTAGTGTGTAGCTGTTTTTCCATTTGCAGTAACTTATCACGTTCCGACTCCAGCATTTTGTTTACTGGAATGCCGGTCCAACGTGACAGTACCTCAGCAATTTCAGACTCTGTCACTTTATTTCGAAGTAAAGTCATATCGCCCATTTCCGCTTGAGAAGCTAAGTCTAGTTGTTTCTCTAACTCTGGGATACGGCCATATTGTAATTCAGACATACGTTGCAAGTCGCTGGCTCGGCTTGCGACTTCCAAGTCCAAACGAGCTTGCTCAAGCTGCTCTTTTATATTTTGGGTGCCCGACAGCGCTGCTTTCTCTGAATACCAAATTTCTTCTAACTCTTGGTACTTTTTCTCTAAATCATTAATTTGATCTCGGATTAGCATTAGTCGGTTTTTGCTTGCCTCGTCAGTTTCTTTTAACAGCGCATTATCCTCTAATTTTAATTGGATAATTTTGCGCTCAAGTTGCTCGAGCTCTTCAGGCTTAGAGTCTATTTGCATACGAATACTAGAGGCAGCTTCATCAATCAAATCAATTGCTTTATCTGGTAATTGACGGTCACTGATATATCTATTCGATAAACTAGCCGCAGCAACAATCGCCGGATCAGTAATATCAACAGAATGATGAATTTCGTATCGCTCTTTTAACCCACGTAAAATCGCAATGGTGTCTTCAACATTTGGTTCATCTACTTGTACTTTTTGGAATCGACGCTCAAGGGCCGCATCTTTTTCAATATACTTACGATATTCGTCTAAGGTTGTAGCTCCAACGCAATGTAACTCACCACGGGCCAACGCAGGTTTTAACATGTTGCCGGCATCCATCGCACCGTCTGACTTACCAGCGCCCACCATAGTATGGATTTCATCAATGAATAGAATGACTCGCCCTTCTTCTTTACCAAGCTCATTCAGTACAGATTTAAGCCGTTCTTCAAATTCTCCTCGATATTTAGCGCCAGCGACTAAAGAACCAAAATCTAATGAGAGTACGCGCTTATTTTTAAGCCCCTCAGGTACTTCACCGTTAATGATTCGTTGCGCTAAACCTTCGACAATTGCTGTTTTACCAACACCAGGCTCACCAATTAACACTGGATTGTTTTTGGTCCGTCTTTGCAATACTTGAATAGTGCGTCGAATCTCTTGATCTCGACCGATAACAGGATCTAATTTACCTTGCTCTGCTCGCTCTGTGAGATCTACCGTGTATTTTTCTAATGCTTGGCGGGTATCTTCGGCATTTTGGTCTTCTACTTTTTGGCCGCCACGAACGGAGTCTATGGCTTTTTCAACTTTATCTTTTGTTAAGCCTATTAGTTTAAAGATCTGATTAATGCTGCCATTTTCATCAAATAGCGCCAGCAAAAACACCTCACTACTAATAAATTTATCTTTACGTTTTTGGGTGATTTTATCGGAAACATTGAGCACAGCAGCCGTAGCTCGAGATAGCTGAACGTCGCCTGCTATTCCAGTTACAGTTGGAACCTTCTCAAGTTCTCGGGAAAGCTTTGTTCTTAGCTCTGATACGTTAACATTCGCATGATTAAGAATTGCGATAACTGAGCTGTTTTCTTGATTAATTAGCGAGTGCAATATATGAATTGGCTCTATATATTGATGGTCCCTTCCTACCGCTAACGACTGCGCATCAGCAATGGCTTGCTGAAATTTATTTGTTAATCTATCTAAACGCATCGTCTACCTCGACTTTAATATTTGCTTATATATACAAAATTAGGCCGAGAGGTCGCTTTTTCAATGTTTAATTTTCGAACTTTGCGTAATTTTTGATTTAAATCACAGTTTTATTAGTTAATGTTACGACGAGAGCCAAGCAAACGTCGCCATACGACCCGTTTGGCCATCACGACGATAAGAGTAAAAAAGTTTCGGATCTGAATAAGTGCATAAATTAGATTGAACAACGTAGCTTATGCCCTCAGCTTTAAGCGCTAATTCTACAAGACCAGCCAAATCAGCCAGGTACTTTTGATTACCATGCGGTGTAAAATACGACTCTGATGATACGAACTTTTGTCGAAAAATATTTTTAACTTCTTCTCCGACCTCAAAGGCACTTGCACCTATTGCGGGTCCAATCCAAGCTGTGTATTCACATATATCACTATCCGTTTGATTAAGTAATGCTGCAACACTATTTGCCACAATTCCATTTGCTAATCCACGCCATCCGGCATGAATCGTTGCAACAAAACGAGCATGGATGTCAGTAATAACAACAGGCACGCAGTCGGCTGTCATAACAGCACAAACTAACTGGTTTTGTGTAGTGAAGCTGGCGTCAAATTCATCTGTTTGAGTAAGAATTTGAGGTAACTCAACTATTTTATTGGTATGCGTTTGATTAAGCCAGATTGGCTCAGATGGTAATTTGAGCTGCTTTGATACTATGGCTCGATTTTGAATAACTGCATTTATAGCGTCGCCTACATGCGAAGCAAGATTTAAACCCTGATAATCATCCATACTAACACCACCAATACGAGTTGTGGTGCCAGCATGAACTTTGTTTCTAGCTTGAGTTGTCAGGCCTTTAAAAGACGCCGAAATCCATGTCATCTTGGTTCTCTGCAACATCTAATTTTAATGTGCTTAACAGATTTACAAAATCATCTGGTAAAGGAGAATGAAACTCTAGTGGCTCTCCAGTTATTGGATGATAGAATTTTAGCATTGCAGCATGTAATGCTTGTCGCCTAAAACCACGCAGTGTTTGTAGCAGTTCATCAGATGCGCCTTTTGGCGTTTGCACTCTGCCACCATATTGACTATCACCAACTAATGGGTGGCGTAAATGAGACATATGCACACGAATTTGATGCGTACGTCCAGTTTCAAGTCTCAAGCGAATATGGGTATGCGCCCTAAACTTATTAATCACTCGGTAGTGAGTAACCGCTTCTTTACCCATTTGATTAACCGCCATGTTAGTTCGTTTTGTTGGATGACGACCGATTGGCTTATCTACCGTTCCTCCCGCTGTTAAACGCCCTAAACATACCGCTTCATATTCTCGTGTGATCAAACGCTCTTGCATATCAGCAACCAACTGAGTTTGAGCCGGCACTGTTTTAGCAACAACCATCAAGCCCGTTGTATCCTTATCAAGACGATGCACGATACCTGCACGAGGCACTAAATCTATCGCTGGAAAATGATGAAGTAATGCATTCAACATTGTTCCAGATTGATTGCCTGCTCCTGGGTGCACAACTAGATTTGCCGGTTTATTAATGATCATCAGATAATCATCTTCATAGATAATGTCTAATTCTATATTTTCTGCTTCATGATGAACTTCTACTTCCAGTTCAGCAAAAATGGTAACAACTTCATTACCTGCCATTTTTTCACGAGCTTTAGTGACGACTTTACCATTTACCAATACTTTTTCGGCTAAAATCCAATCTTTTAGACGACTTCTTGAATATTCCGGGAACAAATCGGCGATTACCTGATCTAATCGTTTACCAAAATGCTGTTCATTTGCTTCTGCTTGTAGTTCAATAAGTTCTTTATTCATGATCTTTAATGTGAATTAAGTGAATTTGCCAGTGCATGCAGCATCTGACTGAGATAGAATGATGTAGATGTATTCATTCTACTCGAATTTTTACTTAACGAGAAAAGAAAACTTTCCAGGTTGAAAATAATGTTGAATTTTAAGTTTGTTCGTCACTTTAGTTTGTTAGTAGTATTAAGCGGTGTGTTATCAGCCTGTACTTCATCTCCAGATGAATTAGAGCGTATCTCCGACCGTTCACCTCAAGCCAGATATCAAGATGCAAAAGATTTTATAAATAGTGAATTATATAATCGTGCTATTACAATTTTAAATGACTTAGAAAGTCGTTACCCATATGGGCCATTATCTCGACAAGTTCAGATTGACCTTATGTTTGCCTATTACAAGGCCGGAAGATTTGAAGAAGCATTGCCAGCAATTGAACGTTTCCTAAAATTAAACCCTAATCATCCACAAAGTGATTTTGTTGTTTATTTACGAGGTTTAGTCAATCAAGAAAAAGGGATCAACGGATTCCAAGAGTTTTTTGGATTATCTAATGCCGATAAAGATATGGAGTCCTCTCGCGCTGCTTTTTCAGATTTCAAAAAGCTAATTAATAAATACCCTAACAGTATGTATGTTGAAGACGCCAAAAAACGTATGGTATCAGTCTTAAACCGATTAGCTGAACATGAAATTCTTGTAGCGCAATATTACATGCGCCGTTCGTCATACATTGCGGCAGTAAACCGCTGTAAATACGTAGTCGAGTACTATAAAGATAGTTCGTCTGTAGTAGCTGCATTAACTATTATGGTTGATGCTTATGACAAACTTGGATTAGAGCAGATGAAGGCAGATGCTCAGAAAGTATTGGATGCTAATTCATCTAAATAAGTTTATGATTTTTTTTGAACAAAAGGAGCCTAAGGCTCCTTTTTTTATTTGGGATTTCCTGCGTAAAGCTCTTGAAGTAAGGTCATCATTCTCACTACATCATCACTGTCTAGTGAGTAATATACCGTTTGAGAGGATTTTCTAGTTTTTACAAAGTTGTGCTCACGCAACAAAGCTAAATGTTGAGATAGAGCCGATTGAGCTAACTGAACCCTAGTTGCCAATTCATTCACCGAAAGCTCACCTTCCAGCAAGTTACACAAGATAAACAAGCGATTTTCATTAGACATGATTTTTAATAGTGCAAGGGCCTTTGGAGCACATTGACGCATTTGCTGAATGTTCATTAAAAAAATATTCTCAACTCTTAATTATCTTGTTTGGTAACGGTTTTTATTACGGAACTAATTTTTCGTGGTGAAAAGGGTTTAACAATAAAGCCAGACGCACCAAGTTTGATAGATTTTTTAACATTATCAACCGTGCCATGTGCTGTTACCATAATGACGTGCACGTTGCTCTTCATCACTTTCATTTCTTTTAAAATTAGCTGGCCGTCCATATCTGGTAGCTCGATATCTAAAAAGACTACATCTGGTAAGTTATCGGTAAAACGAGCTAAGGCTTCTTCACCTGTACTCGCCTGCAGTATCTCCATTGCGCCAAGCTGGCTTAAAGTCTGCTGTAAAAAGGCTCTTACCGAGCTTACGTCATCTACAATCAGAAATGATGTAGTGCTTAATTCTGACATTTAAACAGTGCCTCATTTGAGTTCTTTAGTTCGTCTTTGATTTGTCATTGAATCCATTTGTCGGATGTAAACATCCTATCAAAGTTTTAGGTCTAATCATTTAATTTTATTAGATTTTAATTAAATAATTAAGTTCTCGCGATAAACTGGAATTACAGTAAAACAAGTGTTTTGTTACTTGTACCTGTACAGTCTACTTGTGATAATCACTTATTTCACAGTTAGTTGAGTATAGACGGAGTCTGTTAAACCAACAATTTTTGTAATTCAATATATAAAACTTTTATAAAACAAATCACGTATTAGACCATAGACTGCAATAACCATGGAGTTTCCAATGAGTGAATTTAACGAATTCATCAAAGAAATGGGTAATGTAAAACCTATAAAGCAAGATCCAACAAGCACTGTTAAGCCAGCAAACCAGCTCACTCCTGAAACCATAGCAGCGAGACGTCAAAGTGCTGAAAATAAAGGTAATATTGATGGTAATCCATTAGCAACAGAAAATGTCGAGTTACTGCAACCCGAAGATTTATTGAGTTACAAAAAAGATGGCGTGCAACAAGGAGTATACAGAAACCTACGTCTTGGCAAATACGACATCAATTCCGTATTAAATTTACACGGTGTTTCAGTTAAAAACGCGAGACAAAATCTGTATTTCTTTATTACCGATGCAAATAAAAACAATATGCGTTGTGTACTTATTCAGCACGGTAAAGGCCTACAGAGTCAACCCCACCAAGCCCTTCTTAAAAGTTATATTAATAAATGGTTACGTCAATTACCGGCCGTACTCGCGTTCCATTCAGCTCAAACTTTCCACGGAGGAAGCGGGTCTACTTATGTGTTACTTAAGAAAAGCGATGAAGCTAGGCTAGATAACAAGGAGCGGCATCAGAAAAGAGGCGCAAATTTTTAGCGCCTCCGAGACATTGTGAAATGTTTAGCTAAAGTTACTTTTTAAAAAAGCTTGAGATAATACTTTTACACTCTTCACTACCAAGCAGTTGTTCAAAGTATTTTAATTCGTGAGTAATGACTTGGTTAATATTTTCTTTTTGAGAGTCAACAATTAAACCTTTTGATGCTCTAACCGACATGGCTGGTAAATTAGCTATTTGATTAGCAACTTTGTGTACCGTATCGAATAGGTCGTCAACTTTTACAACTTTATTTATAAGTCCCACTTGTTGTGCTTCGTTCGCATCAAATTTATTACCCAAAACAAGTAATTCAAATGCTTTTACACGACCAGATAGCATTGGCAATATCGCGCTAGAGCCTGCTTCAGGACATAAACCTAGTTTTGAAAATGGCAATTGAAATACGGCGTTATCTGCTGCGTAAACTAAATCACAATGCATTAATAACGTAGTACCTATTCCTATGGCTGGGCCTGCGACACTGGCAATAAGAGGTTTAGTTAGTGTGACTAACGTACGAAGAAACACGACCGTAGGATGAGCTTCAGTTAAAGCGCCACCAGTCAAAAAGTCGTTTAAGTCGTTGCCTGCTGTGAAACAAGTCGTATCGCCCTGAATAATTGCAACTTTAAGCTCATTGTTTTTTTCTAGTTCCAACAAAGCTGCTGTTAAGTCTTTATACATTTCTAACGACAGCGCATTTTTTTGCGCTAAGCGATCAATGGTAATAGTTAAAACACCATCAGATGATGAGGTACTGATAAATGACATAGCTAATCCTTATGGGGATAGGTGATATTAATTTTAGCTTTGAATTTTAAGTGTTTAAAGCCCGAAAAATCGAGCTCTAAAAAAGAATAGGTATACTAGCCAAAAACGCAAAGATTACCAACAGCCTTCACGTTTTTCGGAACTATGTAATGATACAATTAAAGCTGTGTTGCGAAGGTTACTACGGCAAGTATAGCGACGACTACACACACGTGACCTAAGCCAAAACCTTTATTGTAAGACGATGGAAACATCTGTCAGACCTTTATTATTTTTGTTAGTTGAAACTGAACAATTGGCGTTTTATTCGCCAACCTGTTAAGCATACTAAATAATAAAAATAAGCTTTTCAACAGCAAATCACATAATTCTTTCAAAAAACCAAAAAAGGCCAACCAATGCAATTACAGCTGACATTGGCACTTGAATAAATGCTCGATATGAAGGCTTTTTAGACCAGTAATAAAATAGAGCCGTTGCGCCTAGTAAAACCGTCAATTGCCCCAATTCAACTCCGACGTTAAATGAAAATAACGCCGATAAAAATGCATCTTTGGGTAATCCAAACTCACTCAACACAGATGCAAAACCTAATCCATGTAATAAGCCAAAGAATACAATCAACCAAATCCTCATTGAGCTGGTATTTTCATTTCGTATATTGTCTATCGCCATCCACGCAATACTCAACGCAATTAGTGGCTCTACTATGTCTCCACTTAAAGATATCAAGCCTAAACTAGACATAACTAAAGTAACTGAGTGAGCCAGAGTAAATGCCGTAATTTGCCAAAACAGCTTTTTAAAAACTATTGTTGAAAAGAAAAGTGCTAATACAAAGAGAATATGGTCTAGCCCCATAGGTAAAATATGTACAAAGCCACTTTTTAGATATTTTTGAATACGTTCTGCGTTTGTTAAGCCATCATCTACTGCACGACTTTTATCGTTTAGGCTTTCCATTGCTTTTAACATTTCAGGCGATGGCTTTGGCAATATTTTTTTGTCTGATACAGCCTGTGTACTTAACGCATCTTGACTAGCCACATAATTGTTCTCAGGCACATTCAATGTTTGTGAAGCCTGTGCAAGGTTAAAAAATGACAGACATACAAAAAATAACAAACTTTGTAATTTAATTATTAATTTAAAATATGACTTATTCTCTGCGCTTTTTGACAACATTATCTTTTCCATGAATATAAAAACCAACACTATTTTAACCTGTCCTAACAAACATAACACTTCAATTAACTATGATATTTCACCTTTCATCGCAAGAAGGTGACGTATGCGTAAAAGCTAAGTACACTATTTTTAGTTTTTAAAACAATAACAATATTTCAGGGATTACCTATGAAAAACGCATTAAAACTAACACTGCTAAGTGTTGCTTTAACCTCTGCGTATGTTGCTCCAACACATGCATTTATTGCCGACAAAAGTGCGGTAACTGAAGAGGTTACAAGCAAAGAAGACAAAAAGTGGGACGTAAAAAATCCAACTGGCGAAATGAAAACAATTTCAATCAATACTGATGAGTCTACATGGTCTAATTTAGATGTTCATCCAAATGGTAAAACTATCATTTTTGATATGTTGGGTGATCTATACACTATGCCAATCAGTGGCGGCAAGGCCACGCCACTAGTATTGGGTTATGACTGGAACATGCAAGCTACATACAGTCCTGATGGCTCTAAAATTGCGTTTCTAAGTGACCGTGATGGCATGATGAATGTGTGGGTAATGGATGCAGATGGTTCAAACCCACGTCAAGTTACTAAACAAACAAGTCACACTATTCATACTCCAACTTGGAGCCCTGACGGCCAATTCATCGCAGTGACTCGTGGTGTCATGTCTTCTCGCTCTGTTGCAGCTGGCGAAATATGGCTATACCACCACACAGGTGGTAGCGGAACAAAAGTAAAAGCCGGTTCTTATGGTGCATTTAACCAGAAAAATATCACAGACCCTAAGTTCTCCCCAGACGGTAAGTACTTATATTACACTCAGGATGTAACCAGCGGTCGCGTTTGGGAATATAATAAAAATTCTACTACCGAGTTATTTAACATTATTCGTCACGACTTAGATACTGGTGAAGAAGAGCGATATATTGGTGGTGCTGGTGGTGCAGTCATTCCTACTCCATCGCCAGATGGCAAATACATGGCTTACCTAAAGCGCGAAGATACAAAAACAGTTCTGTATATTAAAGACTTAAAGAGTGGACTTGATACTCGTTTATATACTGAAATGGAACGAGATCATCAGGAAACATTTGGTACCGAAGGTAACTATGCATATTTTGACTGGACGCCAAACAGCAAAAATATTGTTTTTTGGAGCAATGGTAAATTCCAAAGCATTGATATTAAGAAAAAGAACGTTGCTGCAATTCCATTTAATGTTGAAGTTGAAAAGCAAGTTCAAAAAGCCATACGTGTTGCTGTAGATGTAGCTCCAGATACGGTTCAAGTTAAACAAACTCGATGGGCAACAATGTCACCTACTGGTGATAAAATTGTTTATCAAGCGTTAGGCAAATTATATGTTCGTGATGTTAAATCTGGTAAAACAAAGCGCCTTACTAAACAAAGTGATCATGATGAGTTCTACCCTAGCTTTTCTCGCAATGGTAAATACATAACCTACACCACTTGGAATGATGAAAAGTTAGGAAGCGTTCGTATTGTCAGAGCTAGAGGTGGTAAAGGTAAAGTTATCTCAACTGAGCCGGGTCATTACATGCAACCACGTTTCTCACCAGATGGCGAAAAAGTCGTATTCAATCGTTTTACCGGTGGTTACTTAACTTCTCCTGAATGGTCAATGGAGCCTGGTGTTTATGTTGCAGACATTGACGGAGATAAAATGACGCGCGTTATCAAAAGTGGCGGCGATGCACACTTTGGCGCAGATAATGACAAAATTTTCTATACTTCATATCAATCAGGTTCTTATGGAACAAAGCGTAAGCTCGTCGAAGTGAATTTAGATGGCTTTGACCAAAGAGATGTCTTAAAAGGTGACAAAGTTACCGAATTTAAAGTATCGCCTAATGGCCAATGGATCGCATTTACTTATCAATACAATGCTTATGTGGCGCCATTTTCAAAGGTAGGTACTTTACAGTCAATTGGACCAAAATCATCTTGGGTTCCTGTTGGCCAAGCATCTAAAACAAGTGGCTCAGAAATGCATTGGTCTGCAGATAGCAAGACTTTGCATTGGTCAAACGCTTCTACTCTTTATTCAAGAAAGGTAGAAGATACTCTTAAGTATCTAGCAAAAGACGATGAAGCCTTGCCAGAGCCAACGAGCGAAGGCATCGATCTTAGCTTTGAAGTAAAAGCCGACATTCCTGACTCTAAAGTAGCACTTGTTGGTGGTAAGGTTGTCACTATGCGTGACGCTGATAACAACCAAGAAATAATTGAAAACGGTGTTGTTTTAGTTGAAGGCAATCGAATTGTAAAAGTAGGTAATCGTACCGACGTGCAAATTCCGAAAGGCTATAAAACCGTTGATGTTTCAGGCAAAACTTTAGTGCCTGGTATCATTGACTCACACGCGCATGGTTCTCAAGGAACACGCCAAATTATTCCTCAACAAAACTGGAAAAACTTTTCGTCAATTGGCTTTGGCGTAACAACACTTCACGACCCTTCCAATGATAATCGTGAAATATTTGCGGCAGCTGAATTGCAACGCACCGGTAAAATTGTAGGACCTCGGATTTTCTCTACAGGTCGTATTCTTTATGCGGGTTATTCACCGGGCGCTACGGCTAAAATCGACAACTATGATGATGCGAAGTATCACATCAAGCGTACTCAAGATAATGGCGCTGTGTCGGTAAAAAGTTACAACCATCCTCGTCGAGATACCCGTCAGCAAGTCTTAGCTGCAGCTCGTGAGCTAGGCGTAAATGTTGTACCAGAAGGTGGCGGTAAGTTATATCAAAATATGACGATGGTTATTGATGGTCATACAACACTGGAGCACTCTTTAAATATCCCTCGTGGCTATAAAGATTTGACGCAAATGTGGAGCCAAACAGAAACGGCTTACAACCCAACATTTGTTGTTGCTTATGGCGGTTTGTCTGGCGAACGCTATTGGTATGATAAAACCAACGTATGGGAAAACGAACGCCTAATGCGCTTTGCACCTCGTTATATTATCGAGCCAGTGTCTATTCGACGTGAAAAAGCGCCGGAAGATCATTACAACCACATTGAAATTGCTAAGTACGCTAAAACTCTTCGAGATAATGGTGTACGTGTATTGATCGGTGCTCATGGTCAACGTGAAGGCTTAGCGGCCCATTGGGAAATGTGGATGATGGCGCAAGGTGGATTTACTCCTTGGGAAGCACTACGTGGCGCAACTTACGACGGTGCTATTGCACTTGGTATGGACAAGGATTTAGGGTCAATTGAAGCCGGGAAATTAGCTGATATCGTGATCATTGAAGAAGACGTGCTTTCGGATATTCGCAAGTCAGAGTATGTATCTCATACGATGATCAATGGCCGTTTATTTGACGCTAAAACCATGAACGAAGTAGCAACCGGTAACTACAAAGCGAAACCTCTTTTCTTTGACCGTTTAAATATCAATGCGATGCCTACTGCAACCGCAACTGAGCTTAAACAAAAAGAAGAGAAGTATCACTGGAAGCATCATTAGTAGAAAGTTAATGTAAATTAACAATCTCTATTTTATTAAAGGGCCTTATGGCCCTTTTTTTATTTTTGGCTAAAGTTATGTTGCGACCAGCAACGAACCCTAGTCGTTCATGATTCAATTTTTTTGAACAACATATTAAATTTATACAATTATACTAAACAACAAATCACCTCTACTCTAACCACATAAGTTATTAACTAGTTTCATTAAAAAGAGAGATATTATGTTTGAGAACAAAGAAGGCTATACCATTAAAAATATTGATATAGCCATTCAAAAAGGCAATCAATGGGAAACAGTAAGTACCGACAGCATTTTTAACAACCGCACTGTTATTGTTTTTGCCTTGCCTGGGGCTTTTACACCAACATGCTCTTCAACTCATTTACCTCGCTTTAATGAATTAGCGCCTGTTTTTAAAGAAAATGGTGTTGATGAAATTGTTTGTGTATCTGTTAATGACACTTTTGTAATGAATAGCTGGGCTAGTTCACAAGAGGCTGAAAATATCACGATGTTGCCAGATGGCAATGCCGAGCTAACCAAACAGATGGGCATGTTAGTAGACATGGCGCAAGCTGGTTTCGGTACGCGCTCGTGGCGTTATTCGATGTTAGTGAAAAACGGCAAAATTGAGAAAATGTTTATTGAACCTCAAAAACCAGGTGATCCGTTTGAAGTTTCTGACGCAGACACAATGTTGGATTACATTAACCCGAAGGCTGAAAAACCTGTACCAGTGTCGCTTTTTGTAAAACCTGGTTGCCCGTTCTGTACGGCGGCAATAGACATGTTAAACGAGCGTCATATGCCGTTTGAAACTATTGTACTAGGACAACAAGCAACACTCACAAGCCTAAAAGCAATGACAGGCCGTGAGAAAGTGCCTCAAGTATTTATCGATGGCAAACACATTGGCGGTAGCGACGAATTAGCTGAATACTTTTCAAAGTAGAAAATGCAAAAAGGGCCGGTTGGCCCTTTTACTTTCACTCTCCAAACCGCTCAGACATCAAAGCTTAAATTTTTGAATCTAATCAAGTGTTGTACCCCTGCCGTCAACTGTATTATTTTTAGAGATTAAGACATTTCTATTATTCTCAGGCAATAAAAAAGCTCTGAACTTCAATTGTTTAACATTTAAACAAATCAAGCACAAAGCTTTCTAGTTGTATCGAAAGTAAAAATATCTAATAAAAAATTAGTACTTAGATACCATGTTTTCTAGAGAAATAACTTTAATTTTGTCAGCATGACCTGCTGTACCAAACGCTTCATAACGCGCTTCAACAATATCCTGCATCGCAGTGATAGTTTTAGCTAGGTATTTACGAGGGTCAAACTCACTTGGGTTTTCAGCAAGGAATTTACGAACCGCGCCCGTAGAAGCTAAACGCAAATCTGTATCAATATTAACTTTACGAACACCGTATTTAATACCTTCAACGATTTGATCAACTGGAACCCCATATGTTTCTGGAATTTCGCCACCAAATTCATTGATAATTGCTAACCATTCCTGAGGAACAGAAGACGAACCGTGCATAACTAAGTGCGTATTTGGAATGCTTTCATGAATCGCTTTAATGCGGTCAATCGCAAGAATATCGCCTGTTGGTGGACGAGTGAATTTGTAAGCACCATGTGACGTACCACAGGCAATCGCTAACGCATCAACATTAGTTTTCGCAACAAAGTCAGCCGCTTCTTCAGGATCTGTAAGCATTTGTTCTTTAGTCAGAATACCTTCAGCACCAACACCGTCTTCTTCACCCGCTTGTCCAGTTTCTAAAGAGCCTAAACAACCTAGTTCACCTTCAACAGATACACCACAAGCGTGAGCCATTTCAACTGTACGACGTGTCACATCAACGTTATAGTCGTAATCAGACGGTGTTTTGCCGTCTTCCATTAGTGAACCGTCCATCATGACTGATGAAAAACCTAATTGAATTGAGCGCTGACAAATCGCTGGAGACGTACCATGGTCTTGGTGCATACAAACAGGAATATGAGGAAACTCTTCAATTGCAGCTAAAATCAAATGACGTAAAAACGGCGCACCTGCATATTTGCGAGCACCGGCTGACGCTTGAACAATAACCGGACTGTTTGTTTTGTCCGCAGCGGCCATAATGGCGCGCATTTGCTCTAAGTTATTAACGTTAAACGCTGGTACACCATAACCATACTCGGCTGCATGGTCCAAAAGTTGGCGCATTGAAATTAAAGCCACATTCCACTCCTATCGAATTTCTCATCGTGTTGAAAGTTTTTGTAATCTATTTCGTAATTCTACAGAACGACTTTCAAAATGTCTTTCATCTTTTTCAATTTCTTTTAATTGTAGATTAAAATTTGGAAGCTATTTTATACATAGCGTTTATTTTCAAATAAGCTTTTCGAGACTTATCCTGTTCAAATTGCTGCATTTACTGCGTCAGCGATAAAGTCTGGACGCTCTAACGGCAACATATGCCTGCACCCTTTGCACAGCTTAACCTTTATCGAAGAAGGCAAAGTCTCAAGCCATTCATAATTTAATAAAGGGTCAGCGTCACTGGCCAAAAATTGAATAGAAAATTGACTCATTACATTCAAAAACACACCTTTCAAATCCCGGCGCTCTCCTGTAAAACTCAATTGATGCTTTAGGCTTTCAACCCCTAGCTTTTGATCCATAGACTGAATAAGTTGAATCATACTTTCATCATCGTGATGAATTTCATCCAACATGTATTTCACTCGACTGTTGCTTGCGCCCGAGTAGGGCTTTGCATCTATGTTTTGGATGATCCTTCTGCGTTGCCTCAACTCTCGACTGGGTAAGGCAGTTGGTGTGTTGGAACAAATAAAAAACTGAATATTAACTGCGCTATCAAGCGTTAAATCACCTTCATTAAGCGACGCTAAATAAGATGACGCGATATAACCTCCCAACGAGAAACCTAACAAGAATACAGGTTGCCCATCAGCCACAGCGCCCTCTATGATTTTATGCAGCTTTAATAACACCTCATTAATCGGCAGTTTAGGTATCTCAAAGTGTGTCGGCTCTAAGTCGGAAGATAATTGAGAACGAAGTTTGTCCCACAACCTAGAGTCACATTGTGTACCCGGAATTAACACTAATTTTGTTTTCATTTAAAAGTCAGTCATCCTTTTCAATTCATACCCTTTGCAATTCGCTTCTCTTACAATTCACACCGTCTTACTTTTAAGCCTATAATGGCATTGGCTAGAGTAAAACGATAGTCGTCGCTATTTATTAAATAAAATGGATACAGCACCTTAAATGACTTTGCGGAATGAAAATAATAAAATGTCTTTGAACTGTGACTTAGGTGAAACCGAGTCAATAACGCCAAACAGTGTAGAGCACACTGTTATGCCTCACATTAATATGGCAAATATTGCTTGTGGCGGTCACGCCGGAAATAAAGAGACAATTGCACAAACCATCCGATTAGCAAAAAGTTATAACGTAATTATTGGCGCGCACCCTAGCTACCCAGATAAACAAAACTTTGGCCGTTTAAGCGTTAAACTGTCACCGCAAGAACTCAATAATAGTTTAAACAAGCAAATAACCGGTTTTCTTAACATTGCACGAACGGAACAGTATTTACCTCGTTATGTGAAACCACATGGAGCCTTGTACAACGATTTAGTGAAAGATAATGAGATAGCAGAGTCCGTAATTAAAACCGTTGCAGAGGTTAACCTTACCTACCCAGATAACAAATTGTCGCTCATGGTATTGTCCTCGGCGCCGGATTTTGTTGTTAGTCTTGCCGAACAATACTCCGTTACATTGATCTATGAAGCATTCGCAGATAGGCGATACTTAGCAAATGGCCAACTGACTCCTCGTTTTCTAGAAGACGGTTCAAAGAACCCACAAGCACAACTTCATTTTTTAGATGCCCTTCAACAAATTCAAATGTTAAAAGTGCATACAGGCGTCATTGATAATCAAGGTTTACCGGTAAAGATTTCGGCAACTTCTATTTGCGTGCATGGTGATAACCCGCAAGCAGCTAGTGAAATAAAACTGCTAAAACTAAGTATCGATAGCGAGTTAATCCTTGATATTTTGACGCCCACTTCATTCATTTTTAGGTTGGCTCCTAACAGCAAATTATCATTGGTTCAGCTCAAAAATGAACTGGACAGTCAGTTTCATGAATCGCTTCAAGTAAGCACTATCGCTTTTAACTCGCTGTTAATTGAATCAACTTTGGCTCAAGAAGGCGTCAAAAAGTTGTTATATCAAGCATTTTGTTTAGCAAAAAATCTGCTGACCGAACACCAAAATCAAAAAGTGAACAATATAAAATTGCCTATTTATTATGGTGATGAAGTCTCGTTGGATATGCCTCATATTGTTAAAAATACTGGGCTGACAAAGCTACAAATAATTGACCTGCATCTTAGTTCAACTTATGAGGTTGGCGCTATTGGCTTTGCCCCGGGTTTTGCTTACTTAAAAGGTATCCCAAAGCAATTGCAAATACCAAGACATAAACAGCCGAGAACACGTTTACCGGCCGGTTCGGTAGCAATAGCAGAAGACATGACTGCAATATATCCGCAATCGTCGCCCGGCGGATGGAATATTATTGGCCAATGTCCAATACCACTATTTGATCCTTTAAACGACAATTGCCCTATCCCTTATAAAACTGGCGACAGTGTTTCATTTTATGAAGTTGATTTAGCTGAATTCAATAAGCTAAAAGCTCAATACACTGATTCTGATTCTGATTCTGATTCTGAAAAGAAGCCAAGCACCAACCGCTCTAAAACAACAAATACAAACTTGCACCAAGTGGACAACATTCATGGCCCAATTTTAAAGGTGATTAAAAGCGGCGCACTTAGTACGATGCAAGACTCCGGCAGACATCAAGTCTCTCAGTTTGGCATCACAACATCGGGCGCAATCGACAAGACCGCTTTTTATTGGGCGAATAAATTGTTAGGCAATAATCGCAATGAACCTTGTATTGAAATTACGCTTGGCAATGCTGAATTTGAGTGTCTAAGTGACGGGTTTGTTTGCATAACAGGGGCAGAAGTAAAATGCTTACTCGACGATAAAAGTATACCTCAATGGCAAATTATTCCAGTAACCGTAGGCCAGCGTTTAAAACTAGGCTACGCCAAAACAGGGTTACGAGTATATTTAGCGGTTGCAGGTGGATTTTTAAGTGAGACTTCTTTTGGTAGCGTTTCAACTTGCACAAGAGAACAATTAGGCACAGTCCTTAAAACCAATAATATTTTAATTGGGAAAGCACCCACTACCAACGGTGACAACAATGGGATCGCGGAAAGAAGTAAAGAAGGCACAAACATTCGCTCGTTATCTTTTAAACATGTGCCAAGTTATCCACAACGATTAGAGCTAGAGGTTGTAACTAGTAGCCATGCTTTTGAACTGGTAGTCGAAAACAGTAAATTGCTAGCTAGCTTTTTTGAAACAACCTTTCAGGTTTCAGCCGACTCTGATCGAATGGGAGTACGACTACAGCCAATTAACAGCGCACATACAATGAAAAGCGCAGAGCCAATCAAGCGCGCTGATACTAGCAACAACGAATTAAAACATACGCTTTCCATTTCACCTGAAGGTATACAACTTGGTGCGATTCAAATAACACCAGATGGCATGCCAATTGTCATGATGGCTGATCGTCAAACGTTAGGTGGTTATCCCAAAGTTGGAACATTAAGTCATGAGGGTGTTAATAAGCTAGCGCAAGCAAGACCTGGGACTCATATTCGCTTTAAAGCAACATCACTCAGCGCCACGTGAGTTTTGAGTTTTGAGTTTTGAGTTTTGAGTTTTGAGTTTTGAGTTTTGAGTTTTGAGTTTTGAGTTTTGAGTTTTGAGTTTTGAGTTTTGAGTTTTGAGTTTTGAAAGTCTTAGCTGAAAGAGTTTGTGTTCAAGCTTTTATTATCGAGCCTGAACACAAACAATTATTGCTGCCTAAATTTAGATTAAGCTTTAGCGCGTTGCTCTAAAATCTCAACGGCAGGTAACACTTTACCTTCAACAAACTCTAAGAAGGCGCCGCCACCAGTAGAGATGTATGAAATTTTGTCTGATAAGCCATATTTATCAATTGCCGCTAACGTGTCTCCGCCACCAGCAACTGAGAATGCATCACTTTCTGCAATCGCTTGCGCAACCACTTCTGTGCCTTTAGCAAAATTATCAAACTCAAATACGCCACAAGGGCCATTCCAAAGAATTGTTTTTGCATTCTTTAATATGTCTGCTAAAGCTTGTGCTGATTCCGGACCTAAATCTAAAATTTGCTCATTGTCTTGAACTTCAGATACATCTTTTATGACAGCTTCGGCCGTATCTGAAAATTCAGTCGCGACTCTAACGTCAGTCACATTGGGAATATCAAGTTCAGCCATTAAACGTTTAGCTTCAGGAATTAAGTCTGCTTCGTGCAATGACTTTCCAACGTTATAACCACGAGCAGCAACAAATGTATTTGAAATGCCGCCACCAACAATAAGTTGGTCACAAATTGTAGACAGTGATTGAAGTACCGTTAGTTTTGTAGATACCTTTGAGCCACCAACAATCGCCACTAAAGGACGCGCTGGATTATCTAAAGCTTTACCTAATGCTTCTAGTTCGGCTGCTAATAAAGGACCTGCTGCTGCAACAGGCGCATATTTTGCGACGCCGTGAGTTGAGCCTTGGGCGCGGTGAGCAGTGCCAAACGCGTCCATTACAAACACATCACACAATGCAGCATACTGCTTTGCTAGCTCATCAGCATTTTTCTTTTCACCAATGTTAAAACGCACGTTTTCTAAAACAACCACTTCACCTTCTTTAGCAACAACGCCGTTTAGGTAGTCTTTAGCTAACGATACTGGTGCGCTTAACTTTTCATTTAAATTATCAACAACAGGCTGTAAAGAGAATTCTTCATTGTATTCACCTTCCGTTGGTCGTCCCAGATGAGACATTACTAATACTTTAGCGCCTTTATCCAATGCTGCTTGAATAGTCGGAATAGAAGCGTCAATGCGAACAGCAGAGGTCACTTTACCATTTTGAACTGGCACATTTAGGTCTTGACGGATCAGTACGGTTTTACCGGCTAAATCTAAGTCCATCATCTTGATTACTGTCATTTCAAATCCTTCAACTCTGTTTATATCGATAATTTTATTGTTTAAATTGGGTTCTAATTATTTATATCAAGCAAGCCCATAACTTAACATAGTAACTAAACGTTTAAGTTCGCTTGTTTAAAGCTTCAAAAATGGTTTTAAAGAGGCGGTTGTATCCAACATTCTATTGGCAAAGCCCCATTCATTGTCACACCATACAAGAAGCTTGATTAACCTTTTATGGCTAACGCGTGTTTGATTGCCATCTACAATTGCGGAATGCGGATCATGGTTAAAGTCAACAGAAACTAAAGGCTCTTCTGTGTACCCTAATATTCCTGCAAGACCATTATTACAAGATGCCACAATTGCTTGATTTACATCGTTAATAGTAACGTCCGTGTTGACGGTTAAACTCAAATCCATCGCCGTCACATTGATTGTAGGAACACGAACCGCAATGGCTTCAAAACGACCAGCAAACTTAGGTAAAATTCGTTCAATGCCCGCAGCTAATTTAGTGTCTACAGGAATAATACTCTGGCTTGCCGCTCGCGTTCTTCGTAAATCTGGATGATAAGCATCAATAACTTGTTGATCATGCATAGAAGAGTGAATAGTGGTTATAGTGCCACTGTCTACACCAAAAGCATCATCGATAGCTTGAATCACTGGCACGACACAGTTTGTTGTACATGATCCATTTGAAATCACATCTTGTTCATTTGTTAATGAATCTTGATTAATGCCAAAAATGATTGTGTTATCTACATCTGGATCCGCTGGGTGCGAAAATATAACTTTTTGTGCACCGGATGTAATATGCGATGCGCCCTCTTCTCTTGACTTAAAAACGCCAGTACATTCTAAAACTACGTCTACCTTCAAAAGCTTCCAAGGTAACGAATTTAAATCTTCAATATGTAAAAGCTCAATATGATCATCATCAACTACTAAATTTTGTTGTTCATTTAAATGAACGTCAAAACCAAAGCGACCATGAGATGTATCATACTTTAATAGGTGAGCAATGCCTTCAGGATCGGCTATTTCGTTTATCGCAACGACGTTAAATTCGGCGCTACGATTTGTTTCATAAATTGCGCGCAACACATTGCGACCAATGCGGCCAAAACCGTTAATTGCGATATTAATAGGACGAGGATTGTCAGACATTAAAAAATTCCAAATACTTTAGTCACAAACTAAAGCTCATTACCCTGAAAACAAAAAAAGCGAGCACATATAATACTCGCTTTTTTAACAATATTAAATTGTAGAACGAGACTTGGTAAAAAGCCTCGAATTAAAATTTACAGTGACTGTACAGTTTTAATCACGTTTTCTACAGTGAAGCCAAAGTGTTTCATTAGTTCGCCACCTGGAGCAGACTCACCAAACGTTGTCATACCAACAACTTTACCACCAAAACCAACATATTTGTGCCAGTAATCAACGTGTGCTGCTTCAATTGCAACTCGTTTTGTTACTGAATTTGGTAGAACAAGTTGTTTGTAGTCTTCATCTTGCTCGTCAAACAGATTCGTACAAGGCATAGAAACAACGCGTGTTGCTGTGCCACTTGCATTAAGCTCTGCAGCTGCTTTCACGGCTAACTCAACTTCAGAACCCGTCGCAATTAAAATAACTTCAGGAGCGCTCTCTGAATCAACTAAGATGTAACCACCTTTTTCAATCATTTCTACTTGCTGCTCTGTACGAGCTTGCGAAGGAAGACCTTGGCGAGAGAAAATTAGAGAGCTAGGCCCTTCGTTATATTCAAGTGCTGATTTCCATGCGATTACAGACTCAACACCATCGGCTGGACGCCACGTATGCATATTTGGCGTCATGCGTAAGTTAGCAATTTGCTCAATTGGTTGGTGCGTTGGACCATCTTCACCTTGACCAATTGAATCGTGCGTATAAACAAAAATGTTTTGAATACCCATTAGCGCAGACATACGAACGGCATTACGAGCATATTCCATAAACATTAGGAATGTTGCACCGTAATTGATAAAACCGCCGTGAAGCGAAATACCATTCATGATGCCACTCATACCAAATTCACGTACACCGTAAAAAATGTAGTTGCCGGCAGCATCGTCTTGAATACCTTTTGAACCAGACCAAAGCGTTAAGTTAGAACCAGCTAAGTCAGCTGAGCCGCCTAGTAGCTCAGGTAGTAAAGGTGCAAACGCTTCAATCGTATTTTGAGAAGCTTTACGTGTTGCTAAGCTTTCTGCTTTTTGTTGAGTCGTTAATGCTAGTTGGAATGCTTTTTCTGAAAAGTCTTCAGGTAATTCACCAAGAATAACTCGACGTTCAAACTCTGCCGCTAGTTCAGGGTGTGCGTTTTTATACGCAACAAACTGTTCGTTCCATGTATTTTCGTCTTCTTGACCCGCTTCTTTTGCATCCCATAATTCATAAACATCTGCAGGGATTTCAAACGGTGCATGTGGCCAATTTAAAAATTCACGAGTTGCAGCTATTTCATCATCACCAAGAGGTGCGCCATGGCAATCATGAGTACCTTGTTTATTTGGAGAACCAAAACCAATGGTCGTTTTGCAAATAATAATTGATGGCTTATCAATAATTGATTGCGCCTCAGTCACTGCATTTGCTATCGCGTCAGGATTATGACCATCTACGTTTTCAACAACATGCCAGCCATATGCTTTAAATCGAGCTGCGGTATCGTCGGTAAACCAGCCTTCAACTTCGCCGTCAATACTAATGCCGTTGTCGTCATAAAATGCAACTAGCTTGCCTAACTTCAACGTACCCGCTAATGAACATGCTTCATGAGAGATGCCTTCCATTAAACAGCCGTCACCTAGGAAACAGTATGTAAAGTGATCAACAATATTGTGCTCGTCGCGGTTAAACTGTGCTGCTAGTGTTTTTTCTGCGATAGCCATACCAACGGCATTTGAAACGCCAGCGCCCAAAGGACCTGTCGTTGTCTCAACACCTGGCGTGTAACCATACTCAGGATGGCCTGGAGTTTTTGAGTGCAATTGACGGAAGTTCTTAATGTCTTCAATTGAAACGTCATAACCTGATAAATGCAGTAATGAATAAATTAGCATTGAGCCGTGGCCATTTGATAAAACAAAACGGTCTCTGTCGGCCCAGTTAGGGTTAGTTGGGTTGTGCTTTAAAAAACCACGCCATAGAACCTCGGCGATATCGGCCATGCCCATTGGGGCACCAGGGTGTCCTGATTTTGCTTTCTGAACTGCATCCATGCTTAAAGCACGAATGGCATTTGCTAGGTCTGTTCTCGACGCCATGCTAATTCCTATATTTATATTGGTTTTGTGCAAGTCGCTATTTGACCTAAATTTACTCCGTAAAGCAACGGCAATCGCGTATTTATTATGGCTTTAAAGTCAATTTTATTAATTACAAAAACTTCAATTGCGTTATAATGCGGCAATTAGTTAACACTCATTTATGGATAATCATGATCAACACTCAACTTCCTTTGGTTGACCTGCACCGTCATTTAGACGGCAACATTGCACCTAAAACAGTTTGGGAACTTGCCCAACAACACAATATTGACCTGCCTGGTAATAGCTTAGAAGAGTTTACGCCACATGCCCAAATTCAAGGCCAGTCATCAGATTTGTTAGGTTTTTTGCAAAAGTTGGATTATGGCGTGTCTGTACTTGCTGATTATGACGCTATCTACCGTGTTGCTTATGAAAATATGGCCGACGCTAAGGCCCAGCAAATTGACTATACCGAACTGCGTTTTTCTCCTCACTATATGGCAATGGCCTATAACTTAGACATGGCTGAGGTGGTAAATGTTGTGGCTGATGCTGTTGCCGCGGGTAGCAGAGATTTTGGCGTAAAAGCGAATCTAATTGGTATTCTTAGCCGCACCTTTGGCGTTGAAACTTGTATGAAAGAGTTACAAGCTATCCTAGCGCATAAAGATAAAGTAATTGCGTTAGACTTAGCAGGCGATGAGTTTAATTTCCCGGCAACTATGTTTGTTGACCACTTTAAATTGGCGCGTGACGCAGGTTTAAATATTACCGTGCACGCCGGTGAAGCTCGTGGCCCTGAAAGTATTTGGGACGCGATTAACTTATTAGGTGCGACACGAATTGGTCATGGTGTTGCAGCTATAAAAGACTTAAAACTAATGGATTACTTAGTAGAAAATAACATCTCTATTGAGTCTTGCCCTACTTCAAATTATCAAACAGCCACTATAGACGATATTAAAAAGCACCCTCTGCGTACTTTTTATAATCATGGCGTTAACGTGTTCTTAAACACGGATGATCCTGCCGTATCAAATATTGATATTTTAAACGAATATAAAGTAGCGCAAGAAATATTAGGCTTCAACAGTGATGAGCTTAGCCAAATTCAAAAGAATGGCGTAAAAGCTGCGTTTTTGACCGAAACGGAAAAACAAGCTTTATTAAACAGTAAAGGTTAAGTGTTTGCCAAACTACTATACAGAGGCGAAATTAAGTCGCCTCTGTTTTCAAACACTCTGCAACCTTTGACTCCACAAAAACAACTCTTTTCGTCTTATAATTCTTTTTACTTGATACTAAATAGATCGTTTCAAATACAGCCTTTTGTAGCCCATGAACTACCACATCCCTCTTACGATTAAATGCGTGCACGGCAAATTTTGGCAATACAGTAAAGCCGAGTCCTAAAGCCACAGGCTCCAATATAAGGCCGATTTGGTTAGAAAAGCCCTTGCCTGCAAACTGTGTAATGGAAGTAAACTGCTCGTAGTTTGCACCGAGTAAAAGCTGTGCGTGATGGGACGCATCTGGATGATCAATGAATCCTAATTGCTCTAAATTTTGCCAACTTGGATTAGTCGTGTTCTTAGGTGTGACTAACACTAACTCTTCCTGTCCTATGGCTTTAAAGTGTAAATCAGGCTCCATAGAATTACGTGTCACAATGCCTATATCAATTTCCTTGTTTTGAACTTGTTTAATTATCATCTGATTTGGCGCAAACGCGTACTCTATAATTAAATTTGGGTGTGCTTGTTGAAGAGCTAAAAGTTCAGGATATAACTTTAAGCCAATACTGCCTGGGCTGCTCAATAAAACATTCCCAAATGTCGAGCTATCCTCTTTTATTCTTAGCTCTAATTCATTAAAAGAACTTAGAAGCTCCATTCCTTTTTTATATAGCACTTGCCCTGCACTTGTTAACGTAAAAGATTTTCCTTCTCTTATGAGCAATTGAACGGCTAATTGCTCTTCAAGCTTTTTAATTTGTTGGCTAACGCCAGACTGAGTCATGCATAGCTGCTCTGCCGTTTTTGTAAAGTGGCCGGTATCAACCAGCGTGCAATAAGTACGCAACCAAATCTGATTAATCATTTCTATGTGTTCTTATTTTGATTCCAAATGATAATTTTTAATTATGACATTTACCCCTAAAATACACCATATCTTATGAACAAGAAGGAAATATATTATGTCATCAACCTATCCAAGAACTTTTTCACATATTGGTATTTCAGTGCCTGACGTGGAAAAAGCCGTTAAATTTTATACCGAAGTTTTGGGCTGGTATTTGATTATGGAACCGACGGAAATTAACGAGGACAAGTCCGCAATTGGTGAAATGTGTACTGATGTTTTTGGTCCTAACTGGGAAAAATTCAAAATTGCTCATCTATCAACAGGTGATCGTATTGGTGTTGAAATCTTTGAATTTAAAAACCAGCAACAACCTGACAACAACTTTGAATACTGGAAAACGGGGATATTTCATTTTTGTGTTCAGGACCCAAACTTAGAAGAGTTAGCTGAAAAAATTGTTGCCGCCGGTGGCAAAAAACGCATGGAAAAACCAAGATACTATTACCCGGGCGAAAAGCCATATCGCATGATTTATATGGAAGACCCATTTGGTAATATTCTAGAGATATACAGTCATAGTTATGAATTAACTTACGCTGCTGGCGCTTATTAGCCTGAACGTTAGCCTCGTTGGATGATTTTATCCATCGAGGCTACAAAATATCGATACAACAGGGTAAGTGACACAATATAAAACATTGATGATAAAAATAGCGGCCATTGCGAATTTAGCTGAAGTAACACGCCGCCACAAACAGCTGCAAATACATTAGCTATACAAAATGTCGTCGTTAATAACCCCATCGCCGCACCGTTTTTTCTACCTGATTGGTTTTCACTTATATAAACAGGTAATAAACCGTTAAATGTTGCAACTAGAATTCCTGTTATTGAAAACACAATCAACGTACTTACGCCGGCAGTAAATGGCACAATAAATAACATCACAGCTAAACCAAACATCGCCCGGCGCATTGGTTTTAAGAGGCCAAATTTTCTCTGTACTATGGTTACAACAAAAAGTGATGTAAGTGTCATAAATATCGTCATATTAGTAGTAGCAAGACCAATACCTAACGAGTCATAACCTTGCGTATCGACTAACCATACTGGGTAGAATTCATAAAACAAATTCATTGCTAATGCATAAAAGAAATAAGTGAAAAATAGCTTTCTCATCCACGGCTCTTTTATTAATCGAAGGGAATTTTCCTTATACGCCGACTGGAGTATCGACATCTTAAACTCTGGTATATCGTGATTACTTTCTTCTAATACCGCCTTCACTAACACAACGCATAACATTGAGGCGGTTGCAGCAGCAAACATAGCTGAATGAGCGCCATATTGCGCCAGTATACCGCCTATCAATGGTCCAAGTAACCAGCCTACAAATACAGCGCTGTTTATTAAAGATACGGCTCTAGTTTTCTCTTCAGAAAGCCTCGCGAGATCACTGTGCTCGCCATTTTTTTCTTTCGCGGCCTCTTCGCCAATATCTAGAGCTATCGCTCGAGCAATCGCTATATTTCCCTCAGTAATGCCGGTTAAAAATCGGCTCAAAACTAATAAAAAATAATCTTCAATGAATAATGCGTAAGCGGAGACTAGATACCCGAAAAAGCAAATGATGAGAGTTTGACTAAGAACTCGTCGTCGACCAAAACGATCTGATAGTGCTCCAATAAAGCTACTACCAATAAAAATGCCTAGAGGATAAATTGCGAATAGAATTGTTAGAAGAGTTTCACCCGACAGCCCAGCGTAAGAATTTAACGCAGTGATAGGAGCATCGATAAACAACGGCGTTAAAACAGGGTAAGGTAATGACAAACCCATACAAGCTAACAAGGTAACACACAGTGCAACCCATAACTTTGCTGACAAACCCAAAAACATAACAAACTCATATTAGAAATAAGAAAATAATTATGCTCGTAAGACTTAACTAATGCCACACAATTAAACTAATACTTAACACAAATAAGCTTATGAAAAGCACTAAAATTAACGATTTAATTACAAATCCTGTCATTCGTTCTTTTCATTAGGATAAAAAGTTCCTACTATGAATATAAGGTTAAATTTTCACCACGATTAGGTAATGGACGAATTAAAAGATCAATATTTATCTGCACTCGTTGTTGAGCAGCAGTCTTTAGCTCAAAGCCATATTAAATACTCATTACAACATTTAGGTTTTGATCGTATTGATTTTGTCGATCGTGCTCACCTCGCGATAGAGGCATTGCAAAAACGCCAATATCAATTGATTTTGTGTGCTTATGAACTAAATAAAGGAAGCGACGGCTACCAACTCTTTGAACGTTTTATCAAACAGGGTTTAATGCATATTAGTACCACCTTCATTTTCATGAGTTCAGAAAACGACATCTCACTTAGTCAAAGTATTATAGAACTCGAACCCGATGACTTTTTATTAAAGCCTTTTACCTCAAAACAACTCGAGTCTCGCATTCAACGAGCATTAACAAAAAAGCTAACCTTTGAGCCTGTTTTTGAGTGTCTTGAAAAACAAAATATATCTGGTGCGTTAGAGCACATTGACCAGCACATTAGCGCTAATTCACATCCGAATTGGACACCTTTTTTAATTAGGCTAAAGGGTAATATTTTAAAGCAAGAAAAAGACTGGCAAAAGGCCGAAGCTTTTTATCAATCGGTATTAAAAATTCGGTATTTTTCTTGGGCGCAACTCGGTTTAATTGAATGTTATATGCATCTAAATCGGCTTCCAGAAGCAAAACATCTATTGGAAGAGTTGCTTGATAACCCTTCAACAAAATTGCAAGCTTTGGATCTACTCGTTTTTTTATGTGAAAAAGACAAAGACTGGGAGAGCGCTTTACGTTACATAAAAAACGCAAGCTTGTTATCCCCTAGAAATATTGAACGGCAAAAGCATCTAATCGATTTAGCTAGAATTACGCAAGACTTTGAATCTCAGTATTTGGCCAGTAATAACATTATTCGCCACTTACGATATTCTATGTATGAAGCTCCCGGGCTATACCTCAATGCAATTCGGGCAAATATCGACTACGGCCTAACCACGTTTAACGAAACTGAAGTGTCAAGATTAGCCCAGCAAAGCCAACACATACTTGATAATTTAAAGCGAAAATTTCCAAAAACACCTTTAAATGAACAAATAGACATAGCAACAGCTCGTATTCACTTCTTAAAGAATGAATCGGAAAAGGCGAAGCATTTAATTAAAATGAAAATTGATGATAACAGCGAGTTTGTAGTAGATGATCTGGAAGATGCGCTCGATTTTGCAAAAGCTTTACATGAACTAGGCTTTTATAGGGACTCAGAAAAGGTTTTTAGTGAAATAGTAAAAGAGTCTGCATCGTTAACTAATCCGCTTTTTTCTCTGTTTATCAATGCCGAAAAACAACTGCGGGAAGATGTTAAATCATCACCAAAAGAATTAAACAACAATGCTGTAGGCTTTTACACTCGAGGTAAGTTAAATGAAGCGTTAAAGGCGTTCAAAACAGCTTTTAGGGTAATGCCTAAAAGTCCAGCCATAGCCTTAAACCTACTGCAAACTATTGCTGAAAGCCAATTTTTAGACTTGTCTTCAAGTGATGTTCAGACATTAATCGAGCAATGTAAAAACACAATTAATTCGGCAAACCTCAATGATGAGCAAACGCTTCGTTATAATAAAATTAAGGCCTCTTTATCCGAAGAAAGAGTTTAGTGCGCTTATTAAGCGCCACTGTCTCAGCTATAGAAGCCAATTGCTAAAAAAACGCTTAATTTTTTTAGAAGACAGCCAGTACCATGTTAAATAGACACCCAGAATAAAAATGGCCGGGGCCGACCAATGTGCTATGAGTCCGTTACCAATAAAGCTATAGGTCTGGAATCCTAAATCGACTAGCAACGTAAGTAAAATTGCGATGTTCGCATAACGCCAAAGCATTAATTCAAGGCGATTAATAATACGACCTTTACTTAGAAATAAAGCATAAACAATCAATGCCGTAATGCCCATAACAAGCGCGGACAGGAAGGTTCGACTATCGTTGTAAACAAGCGATAAAATTAAGGTTGGATCCTGGCGGTGAGTCAATGACATTAACCAAATAAAATAACCGCGCAGAAGATAAAGCAAAACTAAATAAAAACCAACGGGTACCTTTACCCTGCCATCCAAATCAAAATCGTTGTAATACAAACGCGGCGCCTAATAGATAGAATAATATGAAACTTAGTTTGATTGTGCCATAGAAAGTATTTCAACTAAATGTTCAATTGGCTGAATACCTGCTAATCCAATCTCCTCATTTATTATCATAAACGGAGCTTCAGTAATTCCAAGTTCACGTGTTAGGTCTTGGTCATATTGTACGCTTTGGATAACAGCACTGCCTGCGTCGTCGGGAAAACTAAACTCTGCACTAATTGCCTCTGCTGTTATTCTGTGGCCTTTTTCCCAATAACTTTGAAACAACCAGTTAATTAATTTTTCTTGCTGAACGGTGTTGCCCACCATTTTAATAATCTTGGCGTAGTCTATTGATTCAGCCGGTTGGACATCCTTTACGTCGAGATTCCGGTTTAATGCCGTTGCCTGTTGAGAAAAATCTTCAAGTAATAACTGAGCCCACACTTCTGACTGCTTAAACTGGTTTGCAAGCTTTTTGAAAATAGAAAACTCTGAGCCGCTATTATCAAGATTATCGCTAATCGACTGACTTATCGCTAGGTCTTCGTCCGCAAACCAGATCCAGTTTACTTCATATTTGAGTCTAGGACTCATCGCTAATGCTTGGTCAAAGTGCAGTTTTGCTATGTAAGAATAAGGATCAAACGCATTTAGCCAGAATTCAACTTTAATCATTTATAATTATCAATTAGTTAACAGGCCTATACCTAAGCAATTTACATTCCGACCTGATTAAACTCAGTAATTAATCACCTAATAAAGCGGTGGCAATAGCTCTATCGCTATTGGCTTGTGCTGCAATCGCAGTCGATATGTTCGAACGGATCCCCTGCTGGGTCAAATTTGCCGTTTCACGCGCAAAATCAGTATCTTCAATACGACTTCTTGCCGCTTCTGTATTTTCATAAGTGTTGTTAAGGTTATTAATCGTAGAACTTATTCTGTTTTGAAAAGCTCCAATTTCGCCACGGCTTTGGGTTATCTGTTCAGAAACTGCTTGGCTAGTTTCTATACCTTGCTGAGCGCCACTTTGTGAAGTGACATCGATACTTTTAAGCTGCGAGATTTGGTCATTCAAAGTACGGCTACTCAACCCTATTTGCTGACCTGCGTTGGCACCAACTTGAAAGTTTCTATTTTCGGAGCTACCAAACAGTGATTGACCCGCAAAACTAGTATTCGCTTGAATATCAGAAACCTGCTGTTGAATTTGGGTAATTTCTTGCTGAATCGCCTGTCTATCTGATGCATTTAAAGTACCATTTGCAGCTTGTAGCGACAGTTCATTAACTCGCTGAGACGCATCATTTATTCCAGACAATGCAGAATCAGCCACCGAGGCGTAACTGTAAGCATCATTGGCGTTTCGAATAGCCACCTGCGTTCCTGAGGCCTGAGCAAACAACCGATTGGCAATTTGCAACCCAGCGGCATCGTCTGCGGCCGAGTTGATTTTTAAGCCTGTAACTAATCTTTCAAGAGACTTTTCTTGCTGCTCTTTGACACTATTAATGTTATTCGCATTAAAATTTGGTGAACCAGAGTTAATTTTCATGATTGCGCTCCCTAATAAAAGGCTTACTTAAGTATAAGAAGTGATTTAAATTTACACAAGGCTAGGGATTTATGAGTTGTATAGAAGTAGCGAGGTGAAAGCTCTGATGTATAGGGTTTTAACTTAGCAAGCTGAGCGCTAATCTTCCCGACTGATTGGCTTGACTTAATAAGGAAGCAGATGCCTGCTGAATAATTTGTAACCGAGATAAATCTGCAGTTGATTGCGCAAAATCAGTGTCTCTTATTCTTGAAAAAGATGCGGATAAGTTTTCTTTTTGGTTGTTTAAGTTGTTAACAGTGCTTTCCATACGGTTCATTGCAGCACCAAAATTGGAACGTTCAAAATCGATTAACGCTAGTGCCTTATCAACTTCTGTAATAGCTCTTTGTGAGCTTGCAAAAGAGGTTACCGATAAATCTTTAATACCTAATGAAGTGGTTCCAAATGAATTTGTTCTGACCGATAAGGTTTCATTTGCGTTCGCACCAATTTGAAAAGTAAATACAGTAGAACCAGATCCTGGACGTAAATTTGGTTCCGCTAAATCTTCAATAAAGGAGCTATATTCGCGGCTAGATACTGCATTAGCAAAGATGTCCTCGGAATTTAATACCGCACCTTGATCTGCATCGCGCCCGCCAATAGCGCCGGTATCATCGTTGGTTAAGTTAATATCAGTATCCCAAAACGTTGATTTATTAGCGTCAAAGTCAGCAATAAAATCAGCTTCACTCGCCCAAGTACCTTCAGCCGCCAACGCTTGGTCTAAAGTCATAGGTGCACCACTATTGCCGGTTGCTAAATTTTGCATAACCTCTTTGATGCCTTCGCCGCCGTTCGCTTTAATAGCATCGTGCATATATCTTGTCGCTAAAAAGCCTGCACTGTATTCCGCTGAAGAACCACCCCATGCACCACTTAGGTTGACTGCGGTAACAGCGGCTTTACCGTCTCCTGCGAGTCGCTCATCGGCACCGTGAATTAATTCTGCAGAACCTTCAACAAACCAAGTAGCAACTGCGCCAGGCGTACCCAAATTCCAGTTCGCGAACTGCACTGCGTGAACCATTTCATGAGCAATAATTCTATCGGCGAACACACCACCACCAGCATCATTACCACTTGGTCCATTAGCAGGATTAAAACTGATATCCGCTAATGATATGTCAAGTGTCACTGCGGTTGCACGACCCTGCGCATCAAACGTCCCCGAGGATACCGTGGCTAATGCGCCACTTGCGATATCTGGTGTGAATGTAACGGCCATAGGCAAGGCCTTTGGATCAATGCCAAAATATTCACTGATCCTTAGTTCAGGTTCCGCTAACCACGTTTGTAAATATGCTAGTCTGTCGTCGTATTCACCAGGAACCCTGGAATTTGGTGCATCTTCAAATAGCCGTTGACCACCAAATGTAGTTGTTTCATTAATTCGATTGAGTTCTTGTTTTAATGCAACCACTTCTTCATTTAGCGCTTTACGATCGACGACCGTATTAGTGGCGTTTGAGGACTGGACGGCAATATCACGAATACGTTGAAGAATATTGGTGGACTCTTGAAGGGCACCCTCTGCGGTTTGCAGCATTGATATACCATCATTGGCATTTCGAATAGCAACTCCGTAACCCCGTATTTGAGCATTCAATCGATTTGAAATTTGCATGCCTGCAGCGTCGTCACCAGATGAATTTACTCTAGAACCGGAGGCTAACTTTTCATACGTACTAGTCAGCGCATCCGTGTTTCGTCGAAACACAGAGCTGATTTGTAGCGCATTAATGTTAGTTTGGATTTGCATGCAAAGCCACCGATAAAAATTCGTTAACATTCTTATCGGCGGTTAAATTTTATACTTTAGTGTTTTTTATATTTTTAATTAAAGTTTTTTACAAGGCTTAACCGAGCAATGAAATTGCCTGTTGAGGAATAGAGTTTGCCTGGCTTAGGATAGCTGTTGAGGCCTGTTGCGTGACTTGCAACTTTGCCAACTCTGCCGCTTCCTTTGAGTAATCGGCATCAACTAATTGTGAACGCGAATCCTCCGTGTTTTCATATACATTGGCAAGATTATTAACCGTAGACGCTAATCGATTTGTAATCGCCCCCACAGTTGCCCTTGCGCGATCTATTGTGGCTAAACTTGCGTCAATAACAGAGATTGCGGATTGTGCATTCGCTTGGGTTAATATATTCACTTCTGAAACACTGATCGTTGACGCAAATTCATTGTTTCCGCTCGTGCCAAGACCGTTATGGATGATGCCAAAGTCAGCATTTGAGCTAATAGAAAAGCTATCCCCTGTTGGTGCGAAAAATGACACATAACCGCGAACTATTGCACTGCTGCCATCATTATTGATAGAGGTAGTATTATTTGTGTTGCCATTTTTGTCCAACGAGCCTATCTCTAACACATTATTTACTGTTTCTGAGCTTTCGTTAAAATTAGAAATACTAATGTTATCGCCACTTACGCTTGTTAGCGTTAACGAACTGTCCTTACTGTTAATCTTTGCACCGATACCTGTAACTGCAGCTTGTTCGTTGACTTTGTTCATTAATGACGCTAAATCATTGCCGTAGTCCCCCGTCGCGGTAAACGATATCGTGGCAATATTTTGCCCATTGCCGATATCAAACTCGACTTGCTCACCTTGTTCAAAGGCTGCGCGTCCACTGGCGATACCACTGTGTATATGTAAGCTTACATTATTCACTGCTTCACTTTTTACACCTGTATCGCTAAAGGCTGCATTGATCTTGTTAGACATTTCTTTTGCGGACTCTGATGAATTTAATTGCACAGTATCTGACTTTAAGCCATTAATAGTGATAATTTCACTACTTGCCCCAGGTGCCCCATTTCCAAACCCGTTTAACGATAATGCCGAATCAGCAGCGCCTAAACTTGCACCGGTATATATGCCTCCAAGCGCCTGACCTGCTGCTGTAAACTCAAATAGTTGCATATCTTCAGGATATACAGACGTCAGAGTGCCATTGATGATTTCATTTGCTTCCGCGCCAACTTGAAAGGCTTGCACGCCAAATGAGCCATTTAATATATTCTGGCCACCAAACGTCGTTTGTTCTGCAATTCGATTCAACTCTTGTTTGAGTTGAGTAAACTCATCATTTAACGATTTTAAATCACTACTTTGGTTTGTCGCATTCGCGGCTTGAATAGACAGGTCTCGCATCCGGCCCAGTATCTTTGTGCTTTCTTGCATACCACCTTCGGCGGTTTGCATCACTGAAATACCGTCGTTGGCATTGCGTATTGCCACTTGGTAACCCATGCCCATCTTATTTAGACGGTTGGAAATTTGTAAGTTTGCACTGTCATCTGACGCAGACTGAATTCGTTTACCACTACTAAGTGTGCTCATTCTATCTGATAAGGATAATGAATTAGATGAAATTTCATTTCCAAGTTTTATTGCAGTGGCATTTGTCATTATTTGCATTACAAAATTCCAAAAAAAAAGTAACCCGTTTAGGGTTACTCTATGGAATATTCATGCCAATTCTTTATAAAAATTATGCTTGATCAGATATTTGATCCCAGCCTTCTTTAATCGTTTTAATTAGGTCAACAACCTCATCAACCTTTTTGTGATCTTTTTCAATATTGGCCTGAACTAATTGAAGTTGCATGTAATCATATAGTGCATTTAGATTTTCAGAGATCTCGCCACCCTTTTCCATATCCAATGCGCTGTTTAACGCTAAAATAATGTCAATTGCGTTAGCAAGGGTGTCATGATAATTGCCACTGCCATTTTCCATCATTGCTGATACTTTAATTAACCTATCTATAGCACCAGCCATCAACAGTTGTATAACTTTATGCGGTGACGCGTCAGTTAACTGTGTCTGAGCATTCATATGGTTATACATTTTAATTGCTCTGCGCATACCTACTCTCTTCTTTGTTTTTCAATATACTAATTATACGTTTAGATATTTGTTAATCTTTTTGCCATTTGTCTTGGCACTATGCATTTGTTCTTGGATCTGTTTTTTAGTTGTTAATAAACTCAACTCAAACTCGTCATGCAGTCTAATACACGCTCTAATTAACTCTTCTTTTTTAACAACGTCATTTTCAGAATTAATTGCTTCTTTAGATGTTTTATCAAAATCAACTAGGATACTTTCGATACTTGCAATATCGTTTGATTCCATCGCTGATTTAAAGTCTGCTTCAAGTGATGTTAAAAATGAGCCCATTAGTCTTTCCTAACTACGCCAGGAAGATTTTCGAGCTGAGCAGCCAAGTAGCTTCCGGTCGAGTTCAACTGGCCAACTAACAAATCCATCGCGTTAAACTGGCTAAATAATCTATTTTCTAGCGCTGTCATTTTTTCTGCAAATTTAGCGCGTTCATCCTCAAGTCTGTCTAAAGATGTTTTATAACTGTCAATTTTTACCTGTATTAAACCATCACCGCCAGTGTAGCCTTTTAACGTATCTGTTAGTTTGCCCATGACGCTATTATCACCTACAAACAAGTCTTTTACTGCGTCAAAGTTATTATCAACACCTTCTTTTAAAACTTTTTCATCGACATCTAGGGTGCCGTCACGGTTTGTTGTAATTCCAAGGGCAGCAAGACTTAAACCAGATGAACTATCTGCCGAGCTTAATATATTTTTTACTTGGGCCGTTAATGAGCGAAGAAGTGACTCGCCAACTAATTTTCCGACAATCTTAGAGTCAGTATTAACACGCCCTAATGATATAGATGTTTCTAGAAACTTATTGTATGACGATGCAAACTCAGCCAGCGCTTCTCCTACTTGAGATTTATCTTGGCTAACGGTAATGGCGTTGTTATCACCTACATCATTCGCTTTTAATACGTTAATTGATACGCCTTCAATTGCGTTAGTAAATAAGTTACTACTTTGCGTCACACGTAAAAAGTTATCGATGAGTATTTCTGCATCTTTGGGTTCTTGAGTTTGTTGCATGTCAGCTGTGTCTACGCCATTAAACGCAAATTTTGACAAGCCTAAATTGTCGGTGTCATTGCCATCTGAATCAGCAACAGCGATTGTAATTGCATTATCTAATCCAATATCATCGCTAGTAAAAACAAGGTGCTGACCATCATTGTCTGTCACTATAGAAGCGGTAACACCTGGATTACCATCAGCTTCATTAATTTTATCTTTTAGATCCCTGAGCGTCTCAGTACCATCTAAAGTTAAATCAAGCGTAGAACCGTTCACCGTTAAACTCATTGTTCCAGAGCCTACGGTATCCGTTTCAGCATACCCACCCGACGTGAGTTTTTGACCTTGAGCAATAGAAACAACTTCTACCTTAAACGAGCCTGGTGCGGCCTCAGAAGTTACCGACGTGCTAAAAAATTCATTTGAAGTGGGTGAGATTTTGTTTAATTCGAAGTTATTTGCATCGTTTAGCTTTTTGGCAGCGTCTTCAAATGCTGACACGGCGCTAACTAAACTACCAAAAGCAGTAATTTTTGCGGTTGCTTTTTCTTCCTGTTGAGCGATACGCGCATCAAAAGGTACTTTTTCTGATTGAACTAAGCCTGTAACGATTCCCGTTACATCTAATCCTGAACCAATACCAGGTGAAGATAATCCAGCCATAATAAGCCCCCGTCAAATTAATATACTACTGATGATTGCCTATACTTTTGTTTCTAATATATTTCCAGAAACATGGAAGACATCAGTAATTTTCGCAAGATTCTGTGCCAGTTTTAAAACTTCTTCAGATGGTATTTGGCGAATTATTTCACCATTGGTTCCATCTTTAACTGTAACAACTTGCCTACCTGTCTCTGTATCGACCGTAAACTTTAATTCTTTATCAATTAAATTAACAAAGTTCTGCAAATTAGATGCCACTTCTTCTAAAACTTGTTGTTCATCATCCGCTTGCGATTCTTTAACGACCTTACTGGTTTGCTCTTTTCCGGCTATTGCTTCCACCGACTCAACGCCATTCACGTCCGACACTGCTTTGTTCGCAATCGCTTGCGTCTCTGCTTTTTTGTTAAGGTCGGTGGCTTGACTTGCGCCAGACCGTTCTTGATTTTGAATTGCTGCTGTAGAAGCAGCGTTGATAGTATTCATTGTAATCACCATTTTATCAACTGCTTAAACCACAAAACCAATGGTCAGTAAACTGCCATTGGTTTTAGTATAGACGACTAACTTTTATTAGTCGTCATTGTGGCCAGTGGCTCGTCTTTATTAACCTAGAAGACTAAGAGCTGCCTGAGGTAACTGGTTCGCCTGAGCTAAGATTGAAGTACCAGCCTGCTGTAGGATCTGGTTCTTAGTCAATTGAGCAGTTTCAACAGTGAAGTCTGTATCACGAATACGTGAACGCGCAGCTGTTGAGTTCTCAGAGATAGAGCTCAAGTTATTCACAGTAGAGCTTAGACGGTTTTGAACGGCACCTAGTGTTGAACGGTTACGGTCAATTTTCGCTAATGCACCATCAATTACAGATATAGCATCTTGAGCTCCACGAGCTGTAGTCAAATCAATATCATTTTTGATATTTTTCTCTACCGCAATCTGAGCTGAACCAGCTGTAATTTCAGCGGCAGTCGATGATGCAACGTTAAATAACAACGTGCTATCTAATTGAACTCGGCCACGCACAGACGCTGCAATGTTCGTTGTTGTAACTGTAGATGCTGCACCAGCTAATGCACCATCTGCGTCTAATGCTTGAAGAACTAAATCATTGGCAGTAGTCGTTGAGCCTTCAGCAAAGTTGTTAACTTCAATGTCATTGCCCGCTTCTGATGTTAGGCTAATTGCTGTATTTTGTGCATCAAATTTTGCACCAATACCAGTAACTGACGCTTTTTCATTAATTTTGTTAGTTAATGTTTGTAAATCGTCTGCTGCAACACCAGTGGCTGTAAATGAAATTGTTTCATTTGCTTCACCATTGCCTAAATCAAAACTGATTGTTTCACCTGAATCAAAAACTGCACCTGAAGTTAAACGAACCTCAGTAATTGCATCAGCTTTAACACCCGTTGTATTAAATTCTGCATTAATTTTACTTGCGATGTCAGCCGCTGAATCATCTACTGCTACTGAAACTGAAGCTGGGTTTACACCGTTTACAGTTAACGTCTGTGCAGTTAAGTTATTGGCTGTACGAGCACCTGCTAATGTTGCATTTGATGCTGTACCTTCACTTAAACCGGTACCATCTAGAATTGCACGAGCACTACCTAAATCGTCAGTTTGAGAAGAGTTAATCGCCAAACCGATAGTTTGGTTTGCATCAGCACCTACTTGGAATTGTTGGTTACCAAATGAACCGTCTAGTAAGTTTTGACCACCAAACGTAGTTGTATCGGCGATACGGTCTAATTCAGCTTTTAACTGAGTCACTTCTTCTTGAAGTGCTTTACGGTCAACTGTTGTGTTTGTCGCGTTAGCAGACTGAACAGACAGGTCACGCATACGCTGTAAGATGTTAGTACTTTCTTGAAGTGCACCTTCAGCTGTTTGAGCCATTGAAATACCGTCGTTGGCGTTACGTACAGCAACGTTTAGACCGTTGATTTGAGACGTTAAACGGTTAGAGATTTGTAGACCCGCTGCATCGTCTTTCGCACTGTTGATACGTAGACCAGATGCTAAACGCTCCATTGAAGTCTTAAGACCACCAGACGCCATGCCCAGTTTGTTTTGAGCGTTTATTGAGGCTGGATTTGAGTTTACTGTTAATGCCATGTTGATTCTCCTACCCCTAAGCGGGTGAAAGTTAATATTTCGTTCAAAAATGTTATCGGCGCTTTTATGAACGCCTTTAATATTTTTTTCACTTTTTTTAATTCAACGTGGCCAATATTCCCTAAAACGCAGAAAGGACAGCATGTTAGCTGTCCTAATTTATTTTCATTCTTTTTATAAAAAGAGCGAATTAACCGCCTAAAAGACTCAATGCTGCCTGTGGAACCTGGTTTGCCTGTGCAAGAATTGTAGTACCTGCTTGTTGCAATATCTGGTTCTTAGTTAGCTGTGCAGTTTCAGTCGCGAAATCCGTATCACGAATTCGAGAGCGTGCCGCCGATGAGTTTTCTGAAATAGATGACAAGTTATTAATAGTTGATTGCAATCTATTCTGAACCGCACCTAACGTAGAACGGTTTCGGTCAATCTTAGCTAATGCGCCATCAATAACAGCGATTGCGTTTTGTGCACTATCTGCCGTAGTTAGGTCAACACTGTCTACTGATATTTCTGTTGCTTGAACCGCAGTACCTGTAGCGGCATTAACAACACTGTCTGCTGCTAGTGCTTCGGTCGATGAAACATTAAACAACAATGTGCTGTCTAGTTGCACAAATCCTCGAACGATTGCTGCTGGAGTTGCAGCTGCAATCGGGCCAGATGCAGGCGCAACAACAGCACCGGTTTCAGTAATAGCAGATAACGTAAGATCATTTGCCGTACCACCACCTTCTCCAAACGCTGCAATTTCAATGTCATCGCCGGCTTCTGAAGTCAAATCAATCGCTATTTCTGCAGCATTAAATTTTGCGCCAATTCCTGTAACAGCTGCTTTTTCATTAATTTTATTCGAAAGCGTTTGTAAATCCTCTGAAAGAGATCCTGATGCAGTAAAGCTAATAATTTCTGGATCAGCACCGGTTCCGTTACTCAATTCAAAAGTTACAGTTTCACCAGCATCAAAATTAGTATCACCAGCTTCTTCTAGGCGAGCTAATGTTCGAGCATCCGCTTTAACGCCGGTAGTATTAAATTCAGCAGAGATCTTAGATGCAACTTCAGCGGCTGAGTCATTCTGACTTAGCGCAACATTCGCAGTATTAATGCCGTCGATAGTTAACGTTTGTGCTGGTAATAAAAAGTCAGCATCAGCTTGAACTGCAGCTAAGGTCGCTCCAGCTTCCGCTACCGCCATCGAGCCACCATTTAGGTAACTACGAGCACTGCCTAAATCATCGGTTTGTGCAGAGTTTATCGCTAAACCAATTGTTTCATTGGCGTTGGCACCGACTTGGAACTGTTGGTTGCCAAATGAGCCATCTAATAGGCTTTGGCCACCAAATGTAGTGGTGTCAGCAATTCGATTCAGTTCAGCTTTTAACTGAACCACTTCTTCTTGCAGGGCTTTACGGTCAACGGTTGTATTCGTTGCGTTGGCAGCTTGAATAGACAAGTCACGCATACGTTGAAGTATGTTTGTACTCTCTTGCAAGGCGCCTTCAGCGGTTTGAGCCATTGAAATACCGTCATTGGCATTTCGAACAGCGATATTAAGGCCATTTATTTGAGAAGTTAAACGGTTTGAAATTTGTAAACCAGCGGCGTCATCTCGAGCGCTGTTAATTCTTAAACCGGATGCGAGTCGTTGCATTGAGGTTTCTAAACCTTTGCTTGAACCCATAAGGTTTCGCTGGCCGTTAAGCGATGCCACATTGGTATTTACTGTTAATGCCATCACAATCTCCTTTCAGACTGTTACTAAATCAAATTAGGTTTGGTTACTACCATTTATATGTATTGTTTAATATTCAACATTCGTGCCAATGAAGACACTTGAAATAAAACATATGAATATCAATACAGACAGTGACTTAATTGCCGTTTTTAAAAGCCTGTAGCCGTCATTTACTCGAAGTATCATCACTTACTCGTCACTTAAAAGTTATGAATTAAAAAAGCCGGCAATAAAATGCCTTATTAATAACCAACTGATCTGGCAATGCTTTTCCGCAAAAACAAAAAAGCCCCAAACGGGGCTTCTTAAATGAGAATTTGAGAAAACAATATTGTTAGGCTTAGCCTAACTAGGATTAATCATTAGTTACCTAATAGAGATAACGCTGCCTGTGGCAACTGATTAGCCTGTGCAAGAATTGACGTACCAGCCTGTTGTAGGATCTGGTTACGGGTTAATTCTGCTGTTTCTTTAGCAAAGTCTGTGTCACGGATACGAGCTCGTGCACCCGATGAGTTTTCCACTATATTTGCTAAGTTTTGAATTGTCGATTGTAAACGGTTTTGAACTGCACCTAGTGTCGCTCTGTTTCTATCAATCTTGCTTAATGCACCATCGATAATAGCAATCGCATTTTGTGCGCCTTTTGAAGTAGTGATGTCTACAGACTGAATATTTTCTTCATTTGCCTGAGCAACTACCGTATCTGCTAAGCCTGTTAAGTCTGACGCACCACCGCCGGCTGTATCCGAAGATACGCTGAACAATACTGTGCTATCAAGTTGCAACTGACCTTTAACAGTAACGTCGTTAGCGCCGCCTGAAGTTACCGCAACCACTGCACCGATATCGGCGTCATCATCGTAGTTACGACCTTGCATATTAAATGTCGCTGCTGCACCTGCACCTGAGTCAGTAAAGTCTTGGATTACGATATTATCGCCATCTTCCGATGTTAAAATCACTGATGTTGTTGCTGCATCGTATTTAGCACCGATACCAGTGACTGCAGAGTTTTCGTTTACTTTATTAACCAAGGTTTGTAAGTCGTCTTCTACGACTCCACTTGCAGTAAATGAAACAATAGATTGCCCTACTGTCGAATCTGTTGGGTCACCATTTGCCAACACAAAACTAATACCATCACCATTAGCTGCGTTAGTAAGACCTTCAATACGCGCTACACTTTTTGCGTCAGCTTTAACACCCGTGGTATTAAATACTGAGCTGATTTTTGCCGCCATGTCCGCAGCAGAATCATTTTGATTAATTGATACTTGCGACGGGTTAATGCCACCAATAGTTAACGTTTCACCAGCAGCATCTGCTAGAGGGTGACCAATACCGGTAACCGCTGTACCCAGGTTTGTTGCTGGAGAACCTGCTAAGTTTGTTCCACCCATCTTGTAACGGGCACTACCTAAATCATCAACTTGCGCAGAGTTTATCGAAATAGCAATCGTTTCATTTGCTTGTGAACCAACCTGAAATTGTTGAACACCAAATGAGCCATCAATTAACTTTTGGCCACCAAAAGTCGTTGTATTGGCAATACGATCTAACTCTGATTTAAGTTGAATGACTTCCTCTTGCAACGCCTTACGGTCAACCGTTGAGTTCGTTGCGTTTGCAGACTGAATAGACAAGTCTCGCATACGCTGCAGAATATTTGTCGACTCTTGCATCGCACCTTCTGCTGTTTGTGCCATGGAAATACCATCGTTGGCATTTCGCATCGCCACATTAAGGCCGTTAATTTGCGATGTTAATCGATTTGAAATTTGTAGACCCGCAGCATCGTCACGGGCACTATTAATTCTTAAGCCCGACGCCAAACGATTCATAGATGTTTCTAGATTGTTGGTCGAACCCATTAAGTTACGCTGTCCATTAATGGAAGCAACGTTAGTATTTACGAATAAAGCCATTGTTTTCTCCTGTGAACTTAACTAGGGGATTGCCCCTGCTGTTCTTTCTCACACTTGACTTTGCATTCTATGTGCCAGTTTTATATCCCTTTTTGCAAATTCCAAAAAAAATAATTAAAAAACATTAAAAACAACAACTTGAAAGTAGTGGGATTCGTTTGTTTGCGCTTTAAAATAGTCAATTAGCGTGATTTTAAGAACTCAAACGGAAAATAATGAATGACAAATATTTGATAAAAAAAACGGCAATAATGAAAAAGGATCATAATTGCCGTTTTTTTGACTACTTGATCCGCTTAAGCGGAAACAAATAACCCGTCGTTCTTATAGATAGTTAAATAGAGATAAATTTTGAATCTTTGCGAAGCTTTGTTGCGAAGCTTGTAAACCAACTTTATTACTTTCTAAGTTATTGATGGCTTCATAGATATCAATTTCTTCAACTGTAGCAAGGGTGCTTTTGGTTACTTCTTGATATCGGTATTGTGCGGTGATCTCGACTTCAATTGCATTTAATCGAGCACCCATTTCAGATCGTGTATTGTCTATTGTTGTCAGTCCTGCTTTTAATTCACTAAGCAAACCACCAACTAAGTCAACTCGAGCTTGACTCTCTGGTCTGTCAATATGAAACACATCACCTACAACTGGTACAGCTGAGATATCAAATTTAATACCTCGAAAAGATATTTGATTGTTTGCCGTGTAGTCTTCCGGTCCGGCAATTAAAGTACCTTGGCTGTCATAAACCTCAAAGTTGCCGCCAGCAACAATATTTACCGTGTAATCGTCAAACAGATGTCCAGATGATGGATCAACAATATTACCAATTGTCAGCTCCGCAGTTGAGGCATTGCCTGCATCTCGTGACGCATTATAACTCGTGCTTACCATAGACATAGCGTCAATTGCTTGTTGAAGTGTCCACAGAATACTAGTATCTGGTGAACTATCGAATTGAAAGGAATCACCAACCGCAGGCGCTGGATTAGTTTGTGTTTTAAACTGGATGCCATTAAATTCAACACTGTCGCCAGGTGCAATATCTAAAAAAGCAGATTTGTTAGGCTCAATAGGAACTGCAACGCCACCATTGTCCCTAACTTCTACACGGATACTGCCAGGAGCAGCACCAGCAATAAAGTTCACCGTATAAGGTGCCGGAAAAACAGGTGGTAATGTATTTTCAAATTCGGCTTTTTTAGTTACAAAACCCAAAGAAATTTCTGTATTAGACGGATTGCCAGGGTTTCTGGTTGGGATAAAACTAGCCGTTGACGACGGAACATTATCAATAAATTGACTACCAGGATCATTCACTTCTACTTTGAAACCAGCGGCAATTAACACATCCCGTTGACCATCATCACCTTTATAAATGTTATATCCGTAGTCATCTTTTTGATAAGGTTTAGTCGTGGTTTGATAACCTGAAAATATAAAGTCGCCATTAGCATTCGTAGTATTTGCCAAGCCTTCAAATTGAGTTAATCGTTGCTGCAATTCTTCTGCGATCGCATTTAAGCTGTTTTGATCCATCGTACCGTTAATAGATGTTAGCAGTAGCTCTTCAGCACGAAAAATTATATCAGTCATGCTGCTAACCGCATTTTCACTTAATAAGTTGAAACGCTCGGCGGTGCTCTGCGCAGTTAGGTACCTGTCAGAAACGTCAAGTTCTTTTCTCAGTCTAATCGCTGTGTTTGCCCCAGTTGGATCATCTGACGGACGTAGTATCTTTTTACCTGTAGACAACTCCATCTGCGCTCGGTCAAGCGCCGACTGACGATTCTGCATGTTCGTTAAGCTTCGTTCAAAATAGTTACTTGTGGCTATACGCATTGTCATAATAGTCTACCTTGCTGCCTGTAATAATGTTTGGAAGATATCTCTAGCAACCGTAATTATTCTTGCCGCTGCGGAATACGCTTGTTGATATTGAATTAAATTTGCGGCTTCTTCATCAAGGTTAACGCCTTGAATACCTGCAAGCCTTTGTTCGGCACCGCTTAATAACGTCTCGAATGATGACGTAGATATTTCGCGACTCTTTGTTTCTACACCAATCGTCGTCACTAAGTCTGCGTAACTTTCTGACAAGCTATTGGTGCCATTATCAAGCTTTCTTTGCGATTGAAAGCTCAACATTTCTAGCATGTTCGTATTATCGCCCGGACCGAATTTCTTAGTCTCGTCAAAGCCTGGGTTATCTGCATGAACGACGCTAAAGACTTCATTTCCAGCTAACACTCCTTTTAGCTCAAATCTAAAGCCAGCAACTGTATCATCGATAATTTGATCCGCTGGAATTGCCGTAGGTCCACTAATAATTGTGCCACCAGAATCCCTAACTACATAGTTTGTTGCTGCGGCATCAATCTCAATTGAAATCGAATTATCTGGCAGTGGCGCTGGTAATGCTGCAACCGGAGCAGAAGGCGCTGTCATTTCATACAGCTTTAATTCGATATTATTTGGATTGTTTGTCGCTGAAATGGCTAGCGCGTTATCAGCTGCTGCAATTTTTTTAGGATCTTCTAAAACTCGCTCTATGCTTCTTGCACCGCTGATGGTAGGACGGATCATAAAACTATCACCGGCGGTTAAATTATTTGTATCAATCGACAGCGAAATGCCCACGCCCTGAACGGCAATTTGTGCGCCACCGGCCATAGCAGCGATATCAGCGGCGTTAAATTGAGTGATAAGGTTCCCTTGCATATCTTTCATATCAAGGTTTGTGCCGTCATAATCCAATCGATAGTCGTCACCCGATAACTCATTTGTATTACGAATATAGACTTCAAACTTTGTCTCATTTGTATTAAATTGAGAATTAAGCGTTCGACTCAAAACGGCCTGTGGTTCGTTAATGTCTTTAAACAGGTACTCTCCAGACTCACCATTTAAATCACGGCCTAATGTTTGCTGGCGATTAAAGTTATCCGCCAAGCCAATTGCTAACTTACCTATCTCTTGTAATGTCGGTAAAATTAGATTGTCTCTAGCGTCAAATAAGCCAGTTAGAGAACCGCCTGATAATTGATTTGTAATGTATGTTTTATTGACTGTGTCTGCTCTGGTGGCAATACCAATTTCCAATTTACTTGAATCAAATTCATTTCGTTCAATCGACAGTGGCAACGCAAATGAGTTAGTCACTAGTGTAATACCTTTACCAATTGTGACATTAATCGTACCGTCATCTCGCTTAATGGTATCAACTTGTATTTTTTCGCTTAATTGTTTGAGCAATAAATCACGCTTATCAAGTAAATCGTTTGGCGGAAAACCGTCACCACTAACGGCATTTTCAACTTGAATCTTACCGTTAAGATTGGCGATCTCTGCCCCTATCGCATTTATCTCTTCAACCGTAGTTATAATCTCTTCGTTTACCGCACCTAAATGTTGGCCGGAAATCTCTTCGTAAAGAGTATTAAATCGTTTTGCCACGGTTTCTGCTCGAGCGATCACTACGTTTCTTGCCGAAATAATGGTTGGCTCTTCTGTAATACCATTTATCCCATCAAACATTTCTTCGAATGACGTAGTGATTCCAGTTTCAGGATCGGCCAATAGGTTATCCATTCTCGATGCGTTCACATATTTAGTATTATTTGAATTAAACTGGCTGGCATTGAATATGACTTCTTGATAATTAAAGTCATTAAATGTGCGAGTAATGGCGGCGAGTTGTGTACCGTTACCTAGAAAGGTGCTACGAAATGCTAGTCCAACCGTTGACTGAGTTTCGACTCGTTGACGACTGAAACCTTCCGTATTTACGTTGGCAATATTGTGTCCAGTAGTATCGAGCCCATGTTGAGCTGCTGATAAACCAGAAATACCCGTACCTAATATTCCGCCAGCCATTATCTATTTCCTCTATTCGCCATCACTTGGTTCAGAAAATTTGCCAATCATTTCTTTGAAATTGTCGCTGTTTAATATGCCTAAGATCTTATTTGCATAGTTTGGATCGGTTGCATAGCCAGCGTCTTGTAGACCTTGCAAAAACTGTTCCGGATTGTCAGCATTATCAAGGGCTGATTCATAGCGGTTACTCGATTTTAGGAAGTTGATAAAGTCGCCAAATGACTCATTAACACTGTTGTAAACACGGAAAGGTTCAACTTTTTTCACGGCGACGCCATTTTCAAATTCAAGTGTGGACTGCGCAGTTTTATCGCCATCCCAATCTCGAAGTGCTTTAACATTGAATAAGTTGAAACTTGAATTACCATCCTTATCTTTTAACACATGTTTGCCCCAACCTGTTTCAAGGGCTGATTGAGCAATCATTACAGCTGGGTTTAGACCAATTTTAGCGGCATTTTGTTTCGCAAAATGCCAAACGCTATCTACGAAAGCTTCCGGTGAATCAAAATTGATTCCTACACTTTCTGAACTCTTGGCATTTACGTTATTTGTTAATTGCCCTGTTTTTGAATTTTCCTCGGCCGTGGCAAATAGTCTTTGTTTAACGGCATCGTCTCTTGTAACGAAGCTGAGGTTTTGAGCTGTTGGTTGTACCGACTCAATTGAGTTGTCAATGTTGTTATTTGTCGATATTTTGCCAACTAACTCATCAAAACGGTTATCATTTCGCAGCACACCTGCATTAATATATTTATCGTTGTCACCACTCAGTTGATCAACAATAATATCGGCGAGTCCCATACTGCCTTGTTCAGACATATCAGTAGCCAACTGGGAGTCATACATATCTCTGAAAAACTTAGTCGTATTTGAATGCATGGGATTGCCCTCTTCAAATACTGCGTTTGCTTCTCGCATAGACTTGAGCATCATGCCAATAAATATCGACTCAAAATGTTGTGCAGCTTTGTGCAGCGCTTCTTTATTTCCAGGATCTAATCGAGACTGGGACTTTAGTTCTTGAAGTCCAATTAGGTCTAGAGAATTACTTGAATCACCAATACTATTCATTGTCGTTTTTTTGACACTTTCGCATCAAAATGAGCCTATAAATTAATCATAATTTAGTTATATCAAGACTTGTGCCAACAACAGGTTTTGTCATACGTAACAAGATTTAATGTTGAATTGAGATAATTTGAATTGAGGTAATTTGAATTGAGCTAAATTAATGAATTTAAATGAATTAATTTAGGTTAGGCAAGGTTAAGTTGAGTAAGGTTGAGTTAAGTGAATGTCAGTTTAAATGAGGGAGCTCTTATAAGAGCGCCTGATGAACCGTAAAAGAATTACAGTCCATCAGTGGGCTAATGTCATACCATAATCCTAATGAATCATAGTGAAATATTTAGACAACTCTTCTTTTAGTTCGCCGGTAATGTCACCGACAAAACAGACTTTGGCACCATTTGGTACACGTGAAAATACTGTCTCAATTTGCTCTGCAATATTTTCTTCTGTGCTAATAAAGTCAGCAAAATATTCTGTATCTGAAATTTCTTTAACATTAGTTAATGCTTCAAACGCAGCTAAACCAACGGGTGTAAATTCGATAACACCATTTTCAATGATACCACCAGATAAACAGCAAAATATTTGCTTGTCACCGTAAGCTATTTCATAAACGTGATATTGAAGGTCGTGAGACTCGTTAATGTCTAACAACTCTAATATCGCCTGATTCGTGTCTTTATTCGCAGTTACATCACTTAGCAATACTTGTGAAAATGCCATAGTGTTATTCCTTCTATTATTTAAATTAAAAGTTAAATCACAACCAATTGGCCGTCTATTGCACCAGCTTGTTTAAGGGCTTCTAATATTGCCATTAAGTCGCCAGGCGCCGCGCCCACTTGGTTTATGGCGCGTACTAAATCGTCAAGATTCGCACCAGGGTCAAAAACAAATGCTCGAGTATCATCTCTAGCTACATCAATTATTGTTTGATTTGTTACTACCGTTTGCCCTTGGGCTAGCGGATTTGGCTGATCAACCTGTTGGTTTTCTGCAATGGTTACTGTTAAATTACCATGGGTAATCGCAGCTGGTTTTAACCTTACATCTTTGCCTATTACGATTGTGCCAGTACGAGAATTAACAATAATCTTTGCACTGGTACTCGCAGGTTGAAACTCTAAATTCTCTATCGCTGATAAGTAGGCTACTCGTTGAGAGATATCACGAGGTGCAATTACTCTCACAGATACTGAGTCCATTGGTTTTGCTGTGTTTGGACCCACTAAATTATTTATCGTGTCTGCAAGCCTTTTCGCTGAGGTAAAATCTGGTTCATTTAAATTAAAAGTGATGTGATCACCATTACCAAAAGGAGTAGGCACACTGCGCTCTACCGTTGCACCATTTGGTATGCGACCAACAGTCGGTGTATTAATCACAACTTGTGAACCATCTAAGCCTTGCACACCTAAGCCCCCAACGACTAAGGAACCTTGAGCTACTGCATATATTTTACCATCAGCGCCCTTAAGGAACGTCTGTAGTAACGTGCCACCTCGTAAACTTCCCGCGCTACCAATTGACGAGACTGTTATATCTATGTTTTGGCCTGGCTTTGAGAATGCCGGTAAATCGGCATGTACCGCAACAGCTGCAACGTTCTTAATTTTGGGTTTTAGGCTAGCTGGTAATTGAATACCAAAATTGCCTAACATTGCTTTAAAACTTTGCTCAGTAAAACTTGTTTGTTCGCCTGTTCCAGGTAAACCTACCACTAGACCATAACCTACTAGTTGGTTTGATCTGATGCCTTGAACCGTTGATACATCTTTTATACGGACCGCATTTACACTGCTACTTAATAACAGGCCTACCACGGTAACTATACTTAATAATATTTTCATCTCATTCCCCTAAAACGGCCACATTGTGCTCATGAAGAATTGTGATAACCAGCCTGTTTCTTGGGCTTCAGCCAAGGAACCTTTGCCGCTATATGAAATTCGAGCGTTTGCTACGCGAGTAGAATCAACGGTATTATCAGACGACACATCTTCTGATCTGACTATGCCTGTCAGACGAATGAATTCTTGTCCTGTATTTAACGTTAACCACTTTTCGCCACGAATAATCAAGTTACCATTTGGCAACACACGTAAAACGTGAACTGTTATTTGTCCATTTAGACTATTACTTTGATTCGACTTAGCGTCGCCTTTAAACGTGCTATCAGACTCAATACCCATTTCTAACGTATTTCCGTTAATTGTTGGTGCGAGTCCGTTTAAACCTACTAACGGTGAAAGGCTTGCATCTGTTTCTTTTTTTGTTTCTGTTTTTGCTGTTTTAGACGCTTGCGTATTTTCCATCAACATCACCGTAATGATGTCGCCTACACGCCTGGCTTTTGTGTCTGAGTACAGGCCATTAGACCAACCGGTATGATACAAGCTACCGGTTGCTACAACTTCTTCTGTTGGAATTTCCGGCATAATAGGTGCGAAAAATGGATCTTCTTCGACAACATCATGGTTCATAGCGCAACCACTCAATAAGCCTAATCCAATCAATAACGTACTAGTTTTAGCCACATCCATGATGGTTTGGTTTAATTGATTTAGCGAACTATTGATGTTCATAATCATGCTCCGAAAACGTCTATTAATTAAAGTTGCTGCGTAATGAAACCAAGCATCTGGTCAACTGATGAAATGACTTTTGAGTTCATTTCATAAACTCGCTGACTTTCAATCATGTTCACTAGTTCTTCTGTCACGTTCACATTTGATGTCTCTAACGCGCCTTGAACAATAATGCCTAAGCCATTTACGCCAGGGTTACCTTGAACCGGAGCGCCACTTACACCTGTTTCAGTGAATAAGTTTTGACCTATTGGCTCTAAACCGGCCGGATTAATAAAGTCACTTATCGTAAGCTGACCAATCGCTACACCAGCACCCTGCCCAGGCAACTGAACCGTAACTTCACCCTGTTGGGAGATGGTAATTGATTTTGCTTCAGGCGGTACGTTCATCTCTGGTTGCAGAGGAAAACCTGCACCGGATGTAACGATTCGACCATTCTCATCTAGCGAAAATTGTCCGTTTCTTGAATACGCCAACGTTCCATCTGGTCGTTGAATTTCAAAAAATCCATCGCCTTGGATCATAAAATCTAAACTATTCTCTGTAGTAGACATATTGCCTTGCGAGAAATTCTTTTGAGTTGCGACAACTTTAGTACCCGCACCTAACATCAGACCGTTCGGTAACTCAGTATCTTGAGAAGATCGCCCTCCAGGTTGGTTTATATTTTGATAGAGCAAGTCTTCAAACACAGCACGGCTTTTCTTAAAACCAATCGTACTGGCATTAGCTAAGTTGTTTGAAATAACAGCAATGTCTGTTTGTTGGGCATCTAAGCCTGTTTTACTTATCCAAAGTGCGGGATGCATAGCCGCCTCCTCAATTGATTCTAATTAAACTATTCGTAACAACGTGTCTTGCGAACGATCTATATCTTCCGCTTTTTTCATCATTTTTATTTGCATTTCGTATTGACGCTGGTGCGATATCATCGCCACCATTTCTTCAACCGGGTTAACGTTACTCATTTCTAAAGCGCCACTGACGATGCGTATATTTGGCGATGCTTCACAAAATCCACAGGCCTCATTAGACAGCACTGCATCTTTAGATCGAAATAAACCATCAAGCCCTTTTGTCAAATCGTTGTCACTTGGCGGTTCGATAACTTTTAACCGATCAACGACTTCTAAAAAATTAGCTGGGGCACCTTGAGGACGAACCGTGATGCTGCCATCCGGTCCAATTTCAACCTTTTCTACTGGAACAGGAATAACTATTGGTCCACCTTCGCCTAAAATTGGCGTACCTTTAGCAGTCGTCAATAAGCCGTCACGTGTAATTTGGAGGTTGCCTTCTCGTGTGTAAGCCTCTTCACCATTTTTATCTTGAACCGCCAACCAACCGCGTCCCGAGATGGCAACATCAAGCTCACGGCCTGTTGTTGAAATTGCACCATGATGCATTTTTGAACCTGGGCGTTCTTCCATAGCAAAAACACGCGTAGGAAGGCCATCACCAAAGGCTTGCATTGATCGTTGCTGTTCAAAGTCAGAACGAAAACCAGCCGTTTTTGCATTGGCTAAGTTGTTGGCATTCATTGAAATACCGATTAAATTTTGTTTCGCTCCGGACATGGATACATATAAGAGCTTATCCATCTTTGCCTCCGTCAATTGCTCGACGTTAAAAATACTTATCTTGTAAAAGCATTAATCGTGCCAGAGCTTGAAAGGCTTATTTTAAAAGGGCTAAACTAGGTGAAGAAGTAACGTGGTAGATTAGGCTGTTTTGTTTTGTCTGTGCATCGAAACAAGTAGTTGAGCTTCTGAACGAGAAATTTCACATTCTTGAATAACTTCTTCGACGTCTGCGCCTAACTCAATCATTTTTTTAGCGCGTGTATATAACGGGTTTGGTTGATTTTCTTGCTCTAGTAGCAAAACCTTGTTGTTTAACTCGGTAATTACATCTAGCTGTTGTTGTTGATTTGTTTGCAGCTGAAGTACTAGATCTTTTAGTTGCTGTAAATACTGATCAGACTTTGAATGCAACAACTTATCATTTTGAAGTTGTTGTTTAAGTTGGGCCAAAGCTTCGTCTTGGTACTGCAGGTTTTCTTGGAATTGAGCATGCAAAAGTTGTTGTTTAGTAGATAACTTACGATGGCGTGACATTAAAATTAATAATCCAATTAAACAGACTACTAAAACTGCAATTAAAATCCCTGTCGACACCATCATATATTCGCTTCCCAGATTTAGATATCTGAAATTTCGTCCCATTCTTCATCGGTCATGAGCTTATTCAAGTCAACTAAAATAAGTAACTCACCACCTCTGTTACTAACACCTTGTATGAACTTAGCACTCTCATCTGTGCCTACGTTTGGTGCGCTATCTATTTCTGACGTTTTCAGATATACAACTTCAGCCACGCTATCGACTAAAATACCGATAACTTGCTTATCAGACTCAATAATTACGATTCGAGAGTTATCGCTGACCTCACCATTGGTCAAACCAAAGCGAGCACGTGTATCGATAACCGTTACAACATTACCACGAAGATTGATAATACCCAGTACATATTCAGGAGCACCTGGAACAGGAGCTATTTCAGTGTATCGCAATACTTCCTGAACTTGCATTACGTTGATACCATAAGTTTCATCTTCTAAACGAAACGTCACCCACTGCAAGACTTCATCATTACCGTCTGTTAACTTAGTGACTGGGGCTCTTTCTTCACTCATTTGAGCAACTCCTAAATTGAATAACTTTATTCTTGTCGTGCATTTATGCCTTTATCAAGCATGGCAACTAAATCATTGACATGCAATAAAGCACACATTTTTTCTTTAATCGTGCCTAATAGCCATGGGCGCTTACCAGGCTGAGTACGCCATTTAACGTCATCTGGTTTTATATACTCAGTAGTAACGAGCTTTTCTGCCGCTAAACCCCAATTACTTTCACCCAACATAATTAAGTATTTATAGTCTAATTTTGCTTGTAATGAGTCATCATATTTTTCTGGCATGACCCATTTGGCTGACTCAACAACATTAATTTTTTTGTCTCTGTTTACCATTACACCTAAAAACCAGTCGGGTTTTCCAAATAAACTGGTAACATCATCTAAATTATGAATACCACCAAGTTCGTGTAATGGAACAGCCAGCACTAAGCCTGCTACCTCAAAGAACAACGCCTGAAAAGGCTCTTCAATTTTGTCAATTGAAGGTGTTATAGCCGGTTGTACTTGTGCTTCAATTTCTACTTTAGACTCAACAGCAGTTTCTGTGCTAACCGTAACTTTAGGTTGAACTTGAACTTTAGATTCAGTTTCAACTTTCGGTTCAACAACAACTTCAGCAGCTTTTTCAACTGGTATTTCTACTGGTGTTTCTACTAAAGCATTTTGCTGCTCTTTGAGCGCTAGTGCTTCGGCTTCTTGCTGCTGCATGCTAACAGCAAGTAACAATTGCTCTAGAGAGTTAACCTCTGGCTCAACCTCTTTAACAGGCAAGCTTTTATCGGCAACAATTGCTTTCTCTATAGGCTTTAATTTTAGTTTATTTTTTTCAGGTAAATCTTCTACATTACTAAAATCTTGTTTAATTTTAGCACTGTATTTAGATTCTGCGAGGCGATTAGTAGATGTTGTTTTAACATCTTCTATTTGGGTGACCGTTTTTAACGGTTTATTATTATTATGCTCCAGATTATCAGTGTCATCAGTAAGTAACTGATCCAAATAATCCTTCATCACATTTTCACTGGCAAACATAACGTCAATTATTCTCTATTTGTTTTAATAGTTCTTGATAGGCAAATACGCCTCGAGAATTTTTGTTAAATATTGGTAATGGTGTCCGTTCCATACTAGCTGTTCTAAAATTAGTATCAATAGGTATGACACCTTGCCAAACTTTATTAGCATACATGTGATTTAATTCTTTGTATGCAACCTTAGAAGCTTTTGTTCTTTTATCATACATGGTTGGTATGATACACACATCATATTCTTTAGATTGTGATGACTGTATTAACTCCATCGTGCGGTACATCCGCTCTAAACCTTTTAGTGCCATACACTCAGTTTGAACTGGAATTAATACCTTATCACAGGCGGCTAATGCATTAACCATTAATACACCTAAAATAGGCGGACAATCTATGATTACGTGATCATATTCGGTAGCAAATTTTGCGAGCGCTTTTTTAATAATCAATCCCATACCGGATTTTTTACTAAGTACCCCATCAAGCGTTGCCATTGCCATGGTGGCGGGAAGAATATCTAAATTTGGTACTGGTGATTGCCAAGTGCATTTATTCCAATATGCTTGGTCCATCGTGTCGGAACGAGTAAATACGTCATAAACACCAAACTCGAGTTGTTCAGAGTCTAAACCAAAATAATAAGTCAGCGAGGCATGAGGATCGGTGTCTATCATAAGCACCTTTTTACCTTGTTGAGCTAAAATTGCTCCCAAAGTAATAACAGTGGTCGTCTTCCCTACTCCACCTTTTTGGTTAGCTACCGTCCAAACTTTCATCGTACAACCTATTCGTTTCCATCGTTATTCGATTTTTGCTCATTCTCGGCCTCTTGTCGAGTAGTGATTCGAATTCCGCCCCCAGGAAGCTGAATTACTCGTAATTCATTGCCATTATTAGTCTCATTTGGAAATTTATCAGCAATCTTTTGCTGTAGCTGCTGTTTATTAGGTTCTTCTGGCCTAGGCTGTAAATAGGAATATTTCGACAGAGCAATAACAACTCGTCTATTACGAGATCGGCCTTCGGCATTTTCGTTACTAGCAATTGGATCATTTGGACCGTTAGCTTTGATGCTTAACCTATCTTGCACAATTCCAAACTGCTCAAGTAAGTTCGTAATAGAAGCAGCTCGAGCTGCGGATAGTTCCCAGTTAGAAGAATAAATCTCATTATTTATTGACAGGTCGTCTGTATAACCGCGAACCTCAACGTAATTGTTAACTTCTGATAAGGAGTTGGCGACTTCTTGAATGATAGGTAATGCTTGGGGGTTTGCTGTGGCGCTTCCTGACGCAAATAACACGCCGCTAGACAACTCGATAGTTAACCAATCATCGTTTAATTTTAGTTTAGCATCGCCGGTATCTGCAACATCAACTAGTGCAGTTTGTAAGTCTTGTTTCAAAGCCTGCAAAGGATTGCCGAGCTTTTTATTTTTTGACTCATTAATTAGTAATTCTTGATCGGTAAGTTCAGGGCCTTTTTCTTCATTTAACGAATTGCCATCAAATACATCTTGTTGTGCTATTTGATTCGTCAAGATCCCGTCACCCGCGGTTCCTTTACCTTTGTCTCCTGTAATATGAAAAATTTGACCTAAAGATTGAGAGAGGGTATCGAATGACTTTTCTTTCACTATCGACAATGCGTATAAGACAACAAACAATGCAAACATCAACGTCATGTAGTCAGCATAAGAAACCAACCAACGATCTAAGTTGTCTTGTTGCCTAGATTTTAAGCGCTTGCTAATTCTCGCCATTTCTTCCGCCCTCTATACAGCGACACGTGAATAGGCTTCTAATTTGCGCTCAATACTATTGGGGTTTTCACCATTGGCTGCACACAAAAGACCTTCCACAATCATTTCTCGATATAACACTTCATTGTCGATCTGGGATTGCAATTTCTGCGCCACTGGAATAAAGAAGAGGTTAGCTCCGCCGACACCGTAAATGGTGGCAACAAAAGCGGTTGCGATTCCATGCCCTAAAGCAGATGGATCGTCAATATTGGCCATCGCTTGAATCAAACCAAGAACAGCACCTATGATACCTATCGTTGGACTGTATCCGCCTAGGGCGTCATAAATCCTAGCTGAGCGATATTGTCGATCACTATCTAGTTCAATATCAAGCTCTAAAGAAGCTCTCATAACATCAGATTCAACACCATCAACCAACAGGCCTAGCCCTTTCCTAATAAAGGCATCATCATGGCCATTAATGTCGTCTTCGAGTGCCAAAAAACCTTTTTGACGCGAGATATCGGCCCAACGTGTAATCATTTGCTGTGCAGAATAAAAATCGACCGGCTGTTTATGCCAAACATTGCCGAACATTTTTAAACCTTGATAAAAGTACGTCGACGGAGTTTGTAACATCACAGCACCAAATGAGCCGCCAATAACAATAATAAAAGCTGGGAAATGAAATAAAGCGGAGATACCACCACCTTCAATCGCATATCCACCAATTACCGCTACAAGCGCCAACATTACACCCGCTATTGCTAACCTATCCACCAGAAGTCTCCTTTAAAATTGCTGAACCAATTTTGTCTAGTGCAAAATTTTGCTCCGCAATTCCGGCAACGGTTACTGCTTGCGGCATGCCATAAACAACACTGGTATCTTCGTCTTGGGCCCAAATTGTTGCGCCTCGTTGCTTTAACATCCTGCAACCTTCGCGCCCATCTGCACCCATACCAGTTAATATTATGCCTAAAACCTCTCCACCATATGCTTTTGCTGCACTTCCAAAGGATAAATCCACACTCGGTTTGTACGTCAAACGCTCTGAATCATCATCTCTTATAACAATATTTGTTTTGCCACCCCTGCTTTCTAGCAGCATTTGTTTGCCACCCGGCGCCAAATAGGCATGGCCTGGTTTTAATACGTCTCCAGTTGTTGCCTCTGAAACTGAAATTTTACATTGCGTATTTAAACGACTAGCAAAAGCTGGCGTAAATGCAGCGGGCATATGCTGGACGATAATAATAGGCAAAGGGTAATTTGCCGGTATTTCTGACAACACCGTTTGAAGTGCAACAGGGCCACCGGTTGATGTGCCTATAGCCAAAAGCTTATAACTCTTTCCTGATGCCCTAAGATGTTTAGTTCGTGTAATTGGTGTTACCGGCTCTTTAGGCACTGGTTGCCTAGCTAACCTAGCTCGAGTACGCTCGACTAATGAAGGTTTATCACTGGCTTTGGGTTCAACTTTATTCGTTCGAGTCGTGGGTGAAATTCTCGATACCGGACGATTTGCCGGTGCTAACTCACTTCGACTAACTGTTGCGCTACTAATATTTCGAGGGGCAGACCTTTTTTTACCTAGTTGCAAAACACGGTCTTGTAAAAGTTGAATACCTTCGGTTTTATTTTTGGCTATATCTTCAAAACGTTTGGGAAGAAAGTCTAATGCACCAGCTTCAAGTGCATTTAATGTCGCTTTTGCGCCATCATGTGTCAGTGAAGAAAACATGATTATAGGGGTAGGTGTTGCCGCCATAATTTCACGAACAGCAGTAATACCATCCATAACTGGCATCTCGATATCCATTGTAACAACGTCTGGTTTAAGCAACGCTGTCTGAGAAATAGCATCTTTTCCGTTAGATGCATCACCAATTACTTCTAGTTCCGTATGGGCATTCAGAATTTCCGTTACTCGGCGTCGAAAAAACGCCGAGTCGTCTACAACAAGAACTTTAATGGTCATTATTTAATTATTATTTAAACCTTAAGTTTGAACGTTTAGCATAATGCTTAAGTAAATTAGGGACATCAAAGATAAGCGCGATGCCACCGTCAGAGGTAATTGTTGCGCCAGCCATGCCAGGTGTACCTTGAAGCATTGCATCTAGAGGTTTTATAACCACTTCTTCTTGGCCAATCAAAGAGTCAACAACAAAACCAACTTGTTGGACACCAATCTGAATTACAACAACATGACCTTTGTTATCACTTCTATTTGCACCGTTTTTAGATGATTTTATTAACCAATCTTCCAAATAAAATAATGGAATTGCTTTATTTCTAACAATTACCGTTTGCTGACCATCAACAATATTGGTTTTTGTTAAGTCTAAATGAATAATTTCATTAACAGTAGAAAGTGGTAACGCAAATATTAAGCCTCCAACAACAACCATTAACGTTGGTAGTATTGCTAAAGTAAGTGGGACTTTGATTTCTAACGTTGTACCTTTGCCTAACTCTGAATTAATTTCAACAGAGCCATTTAGCTGCGTTATCTTTGTTTTAACAACGTCCATACCAACGCCACGACCAGATATGTCAGAGATCTCTTCTTTTGTAGAAAACCCTGGGGCAAAAATCAGGCTGTATGCTTCTTTATCCGATAATCGTTGTGCTGCATCAGGGTCAAGAACCCCTTTGTTAATCGCTATTTCTTTTAATCTTTCAGGGTCCATTCCTTTACCATCATCTTCAATGGTAAGTAAAATATGATCACCTTCTTGTGAAGCCGATAGCCTAACCATACCCATTCTTTTCTTACCCGCAGCTTCTCGGTCATTAGGCATTTCAATACCATGGTCAACGGAGTTGCGGACTAAATGGACTAGCGGATCTGCTAATGCTTCTACTAAATTCTTATCTAGATCAGTCTCTTCACCGACCAACTCTAGCGTTATCTCTTTGTTTAAGGTACGCGCTAAATCTCGAACAACGCGTGGGAAACGACCAAAAACTTTCTTAATTGGTTGCATCCGCGTTTTCATTACGGCACCTTGAAGATCTCCAGTAACAACGTCTAAATTACCAATCGCTTTTGTCATCGCTTCGTCTGAGCCAAAGTTTACACCTAGACTTACCAAGCGGTTGCGAACAAGTACTAGCTCGCCGACCATATTCATAATTTCGTCTAGACGTTTTGTGTCTACACGAACAGTCGTTTCAGCTGGAGCAGCGGCTTTTTTGTCAGCTGGTTTAGCTGCTGGCGCAGGAGGTTTAGCCGCTGGCGTTACAGTTGCTTTAGGTGCTGCAGGTTTTGCAGCTGGAGCCTTAGGCGCCGGTGTAGGCTTTGGAGGTTCAGCTTTAGGTGCTTCAGACTTAGGTGCTGCACTGGCTGCAGGAGCCTTAGCTGTAGGACCACCACCTTTCCCATGAATATCGTCAAGTAGAGCTTCGAATTCATCGTCTGTGATCTCGTCACCGCTTGCAAATTCACTACCAGGAGCTTTTGCTGGCGGAGCAGAAGGCTGCTTTGTATCTTCTACCTTAAACGAGCCTTTGCCGTGTAATTCATCTAATAAAGACTCAAATTCATCATCACTGATGTCATCGCCACTATCAAACATAGACTTGGCATTTTCAGGAGGCTTCTCGTCCGCTTTACCATGCAACTCATCTAAAAGAGCTTCAAATTCGTCTTCTGTGAACTCTTCAACTGAGTTATCTTGGGCAGAAGACTCATCCATCGCATCAATATCAAAAAAGTCGTCATCTGTTGCCGCAGGCTCAGCTTCGACCGCTGGCTCTTCGTCGGCTGGGGAGCAATAGTGGTGGAGTGCAGCAAGCAATTCTGGAGCTGCCGGCTCTGGCTGATCACCAGCCTTGACCTGCTCAAACATCTCATTGACAGTATCAAGTGCTTGCAAAATAACGTCCATTAACTCTGGCGTTACGCTTCGTTTACCGGTTCTCAAAATATCAAACACGTTTTCTGCGCCATGACAAGCATCAACAAGATTAGTCAATGCTAAAAACCCGGCACCACCTTTTACGGTATGAAAACCTCGAAATATAGAGTTTAATAAATCAGCGTTCTCTGGATCGTTTTCCAGTTCAACTAATTCTTCAGAAAGCAACTCTAATATTTCTGCTGCTTCAATTAAGAAATCTTGTAGTATTTCTTGATCCACGTCCAATGCCATTCGGCATCTCCCCTAATTTAAAAGCCTAAACTAGACAATAGGTCGTCTACTTCGTCCTGATTCGAAACTGCGTCTTCACGCGTCTCTGCATCAATAATTGGTCCTTCAGCCCCATTGTTATCGACTGGTTTCTTCACTTCATTAACGGATTTTTGATTCGGTTCACCAAATACAGTTAACAAGTGAATCAGGCTTTCTTCAACATCTTTAACAAGTTCTATAACTCGTTTGATTACCTGACCAGTTAAATCTTGAAAATCTTGAGCCAACAGAATTTCAGTCATAATTGCATGAATCTTAGCGGTGTCAGCTTCTGCGCCTTCCATAAATTCATTTATGGAATAACACAAACTTTTGAACTCGCCCAATTCAATTTGACGCTGCATTAACTTATCCCACTCTGGTTTAAGTCTTACAATGTCACTATTAATCTTATCAGTTAGAGGGAGGCCTTCATCTATGGCGTCCATCGTTTTATTAGCTGCGTCTTCTGTTACTTTCATAACATAGTTTAGACGCTCTTTCGCATCAGGGATATCGTCTGTCGCTAAGTTAGCAATCTTAGGGTCTAACTGAAAATTACTTAACGAGTCGTGAAGTTGTCTTGTTAACTTCCCAACCTCACCAAACAGCTCACTATGCTCTTTGCTTGTAACTTCACGTAATATTTTGTTAGCAGAAGTATTGTCTCCAGCCTCAAGCGCTTCAACTAGCGCTTTTGCGTCTTCCAACGAAATCTGCGGGTTAGTCTCTTCAGACATAATGACCCCTTATCAGATTATTCTAAACGTTCGAAGATTTTATCAAGCTTGCCTTTCAGCGTAGCAGCCGTGAATGGTTTCACAATGTAGCCGTTTACACCTGCTTGCGCTGCAGCAACAATCTGCTCTTTCTTAGCTTCTGCTGTTACCATCATCACCGGCATATGCTTTAGTTTGTCGTCTTTACGAATTTCACGTAGCAAGTCAATGCCTTGCATACCTGGCATATTCCAGTCAGTAACAACAAAGTCGAAGTCACCGTTTTGTAACATTGGCAACGCTGTGCTGCCATCATCTGCTTCTGAGACATTAGTAAAGCCTAAGTCACGAAGAAGGTTTTTGATGATTCTTCTCATTGTTGAAAAGTCATCAACAACCAGAATTTTCATATTCTTATTCAAAGCATCCTCCAGTGAGGTAAATTATTAATTTACAGTAATTATTATTGATAAAAATCGCCATTATACAAGTTAAATCAACCAATCTTTTAATCTTGACTTTAAGCGAACAAGTGCTTGGCTATGAATTTGGCTCACTCTGGACTCACTAACGTTAAGAACTTCACCGATTTCTCTTAAATTTAGCTCATCATCATAATAAAGTGATAAAATCATTGCTTCTCGTTCTGGCAAGGTTTTAATCGTATTGGCTAGACTTGCGTTAAACGCACTTTTTTCAATGCCACCATACGTTAAATCACGACCAATTTCACTTGCTGGGGCAATAATATCATCACTAACGCCAAGATCTTCCATTCCTAAGATTTTACCGTTAGTCGCTTCTTTTAACATTTGATGGTACTGATCGATGGAAACACCAAGAGACTCGGCCACCTCAATGTCTTTCACATCACGACCAAGTGAAGACTCTAATTGAGATATTCTTTCAGCAACCATTCTAGAATTTCTATGGACCGACCTCGGTGTCCAATCGCCTCTTCGCATTTCATCAAGCATAGAACCCCTAATTCGAATACCCGCATAGGTTTCAAAACTAGCGCCTTTGCTATGATCAAAGTTTTTCGAAGCTTCGATTAGACCTATCATGCCAGCCTGAATCAAATCATCAACCAAAACACTATCAGGCAGTCGAGCTGCTAAATGGTGAGCAATCCTTTTTACCAATACAGAATGTTTTTCCACTACATTCGATAGTGTTTGTTGAGCTTCGTAGGCAGTTGCTACTTTATTGTTCAACAGAGACCTCTTAGTTGACCAGTTGCTCTAAAAAAAATTCCAAGTTACCCGACGCATGTGATGGCGTGGGCCACTTATTGATTTTAGCAGCCAACGTTTTAAACGCTACTGCTGAAGGAGAACGAGGAAATGCATCTACGATCGCTTTTTGACGTCGCACTGCTTTTCTTAAATTATCGTCAAATGGAATAATAGCTGTTAATTCCAAAGTTACATCTAAAAACCTATCTGTAACCATAGTCAATTTTTTGAATAAGTCCTGCCCTTCTTTAATTGTCCTTACCATATTGGCAACAACTTTAAAGCGGCTAACACCATGATCTCGATTCAAAATTTTAATTAAAGCGTAAGCATCAGTAATTGATGTAGGTTCGTCACATACAACGCAGAGAACTTCATGAGAAGCCCTAGAGAAAGATAACACCATGTCTGATATGCCGGCAGCTGTATCGACAATAAATACATCTACAGGTGTTCTCATTTCGCTAAACGCTCTAATGAGACCAGCATGTTGAGCCGGGGATAATTCAACCATATCAATAGAACCTGACGTTGCAGGCACTATTTTTATTCCACTTGGACCTTCTACCAGAATATCGTCTAGCTCGGCTTCACCTGACAACACATGGGAGAGGTTTTTGTGAACACGTAAGCCCAACATAACATCACAATTTGCTAAACCTAAGTCAGCATCAAGTACAAGTACGTTAAGTCCTGTTTGCGCCAAAGCAATTGCTGTATTTAGCGATACGCTGGTTTTACCCACTCCGCCCTTTCCACCTGTCACCGCAATAACTTTTGTTTTTTTGGCCATCGACATATTTCGTAAACCACTAGCTTGATCGGAAGTAATATTTTTAATCATACATGCCCACTGCTTTTGGCACTACCTTATTATTTTTATGAGAAACTTTTTCTTTAAGTTCAAATAGCTGATTAGCTTTTTGCACAATTTTCTGTGCATTTGCAACCCTTATGTCCTCAGGGACCCGTTGACCGTTGGTTAAATAACCAATTGGCAAACGATTATGGATTGCAACACTAATTAACTCACCTAAGCTTAAAGACTCATCTATTTTAGTAAAGATACAGCCAGACAGTGGAATTGTTTTAAAATGTTGCACACTTTCGTGCAAAACACTCATTTGAGACGTTGCAGAAAGTACTAAATAATTCTTAATATTAACTCTTGATTTTGTTAATAAATGATTCAAACGTTCCGTCAATTTAATATCTCTTTGACTCATGCCGGCTGTATCTATTAACAATAGCTTTTTATCTCGTAATTGGTAGATAGCTTCTGAAAGTTCTTCAGTATTTTTTGCTTGCTTTAGTGGGCAACCCAAAATTTTTGCATACGTACCAAGTTGCTCAAGAGCTCCAATTCTGAACGTGTCGGTCGTTATAAGACCAACTTTGTCAGCACCATGAATTTGTGCAAATCGCGCTGCTAACTTAGCAATCGTCGTTGTTTTACCGACGCCGGTAGGACCAACAAGAGAATAAACACCACCACGTTTAATGATTTCATTATCTGTTGTGTTTAGCTGCTCGGTTAGTAATTCAAGCATTTTAGGCCAAGCTTGCTGAGCTTCTAAGTCATCACTAATAAAGTGAGATAGATGTTCTGCTACTTTTGAAGACAACCCCATGTTATTTAATTTTTTAATTAACATAGATTTTACCGGTGTTTTACGATCTGCATCTTGTAACATTAGCGCTGAAACTTGATGTTTCAGTAATTCTTTAATTGAATTCATTTCGCTTTTTAAGTCAGATAATTGCTGATCAAATTGCCCCTGCACTACATTAGAATTTGAATGAACTTGTGCTTGCGTTTGTTGGTTAACATCATTGTTAAAAGATGGATTAACGTTCAGTGGCGAACTGTGAATTTCTTGTGATTGGTCTTGTACGGTATTGCGAGCACGGTTTAACCATTGTTCAAACTCTGATTCTGCTTGCTGGGATAATGCTTGTGTTGCCAGCTCTGACTTTTGTTGGTTAGACAAATCAGTGCCTTGAGATAACCTTGCTGGTGTTTGAGCCTGCTGTTGAAAGTGAGGCTGAGATTGTATTGAAGGTTGGGCTGGCTGGTAAGTATCAGGCTTACCAGCGTTATCAGCCCTTTGACGCTTAAGTAACTCTTCAAGTGAACTCGCGATTTTAGCTGCACCTTCTGCATTCGGGCCATCGAATCGACTAGTAGAATCAGTACTGTTAGGCATCTGAGCAGTCGTAGTAGCTGTCGACGGAACGGCAGGCTTAGCGTCGGCATCAATCGCAGCGACGATTTCAACACCGGTAGCGGTTTTTTTATTCGACATAATTACAGCATCAGGACCTAGCTCTTCTTTCACTTGAGTAAGTGCCGTTCTCATATCTTTTGCAAAATAACGCTTAATTTTCACTTTAAACCTCCGTCAAACAGCTCTAACCAACTGAACTGACAATCTTAATTTGTTTTTCTTCCGGTATTTCTTGATAAGACAAGATAACCATGCCTGGTAAGCTATGTTTAACAAAACGTGATAACACACTTCGTAACATTCCCGAGGTCAATAAAATTGACGGCTCACCTGATAATTCTTGAGTCCTGTGGGCGTCTGCAAGAGATGTTTGAATTCGCTCTGCAAGACCAGGTTCAATGCCAGCGCCTTCATTTCCAGCTGACTGCAGGGACTGTTGCAACATCTGTTCCAACTCAGGCGCCAAGGTTATGACAGGGATTTCATTAGTCGAACCGGCGATATCTTGAACGATAAATCTTCTTAGTGAAATTCGGCATGCTGCTGTTAAAACATCAGGATCTTGGCTCTTAGGTGCGTATTCAACCAAGGTTTGGATGATTGAGCGCATATCGCGAATCGTCACGTTTTCGCTTAAAAGGTTTTGCAGTACCTTGGTTAATACCGACAACGACAACATCTCTGGAACCAAACCATCGACTAATTTTGGATAGTTTTTCTGGATCATTTCTAAAAGATTCTGTGTTTCTTCGTGGCCTAATAATTGAGCTGCGTTATTAGTTAACAGTTGGCTTATATGCGTAGCAACTACAGTTGCAGCGTCAACCACTGTGTAGCCTAAGCTCTGAGCTTTGTCTCTATTAGTGTTTTCAATCCACACGGCTTCTAGACCAAAGGCTGGATCCACCGTTTCAATACCTTCGACTTTTCCAAACACTTGCCCTGGGTTAATTGCCAAGTCACGGTCATGACGAATTTCCGCTTCCCCTATCGTTACGCCCATTAACGTGATTCTATAAACATTCGGATCTAAGTCTAAATTATCGCGAATATGAACGGCCGGAACTAAAAAGCCAAATTCTTGACTCAGCTTACGACGCACACCTTTAATTCTTGATAACAACTCACCACCTTGGCCCTTGTCTACTAACGGGATAAGACGGTAGCCAACTTCTAAGCCGATAGTGTCAACATGATTAACGTCATCCCAGCTTACATCTTTGTTTTCAGCGGCTTCATGAGGTGATTCAAGTGGCGTTTCTGATTCGGCTTTTTCAGCTTGTTTGGCGGCTTCTGTCGCTTTTTTATTCACAAAATAAGCGGTCGCAACTAACATTGCACCAAAACCTAAAAAGGTAAGATGCGGCATGCCAGGCACTAATCCCATAGATAACAACACCCCGCCTGCAACATAAAGAACTTTTTCTGTACCAAGCTGAGTTGAGAATTGCTGCCCCATTTCTTGGTCAGTATTTTGACGAGTAACGACAATAGCAGTACCGATTGATAATAACAGACCTGGTATTTGAGCAACCAAACCATCACCAATCGTTAAAATTGTATAAATCTCTACCGCTTCGCCAAACAACAAGTCATGCTGGATCATACCGATGAATAAACCACCGATAATGTTAATGAAAAGAATAATGATACCTGCAATCGCATCACCTTTAACAAACTTTGACGCACCATCCATTGAGCCGTAGAAGTCTGCTTCTTTGCCTATTTCTTCTCGTCGCGCCTTTGCTTGTTCTGGGGTGATAAAGCCTGCATTTAAGTCGGCATCTATCGCCATTTGTTTACCTGGCATTGCGTCTAAGGTAAAACGCGCAGTAACCTCAGAAATACGACCTGCACCTTTGGTAACTACAACAAAGTTTATAATAACCAGAATAGCGAACACTACTAAACCAACGGCATAGTTTCCGCCGATTACGACACTACCAAAAGCTTCTATAACTTTACCTGCGGCATCACCACCCTGGTGGCCTTCTAACAAGACAATTCGAGTTGAAGCGACGTTCAAAGCAAGTCGTAATACAGTCGCGATTAATATAACCGAGGGAAAAGCACCAAAATCAAGTGGTTTAAGGGTGTAGACAGTAACGAGCAGAATTACGAGAGCTAACGCGATATTAAACGAGAATAAGATGTCGAGCATCAAAGCTGGTAGCGGTAATATTACCATAGCCAACGCCGCCAAAATAAAAATCGGCGCACCTAAACCATTAATATATTTAGTATTTTCTTTATTAAAAAGCTGATTAAATTTTGCAGTTAATTCCATCACAACAACCAAAAAACACCTAAGTTATAGTGCTTTCAGCAATGTTTAGGCCAAATTGTATGTCAACAAAATGACTGAGTGTTAATAACGCAATTCAGGTGGGATATCTGGATTTTGATCAATTGGTTGCGGTTTGCTGCCTTTACCCTGTTCATACATGTCTAATTGATAAACGTAGGCAAGCACTTGCGCCACAGCTACAAATAGTTGTTCTGGTATTTCTTGGTTAATATCAGTGGTGTAATAAATAGAACGCGTTAGCATTGGTGTTTCAATCATTGGCACTTCACGTTCTTTTGCTATTTTTCTAATATGCATGGCTATTAAGTCTGCGCCTTTTGCAACAACAAACGGTGCATTTGATTTTTCTGTATCGTACTTAATAGCAACAGAATAGTGCGTTGGGTTTGTTACTACGACATCAGCCGTAGGTACTTCAGCCATCATACGGCGTTGCGATATTTCCCGTTGGGTTTGACGGATTCGACCTTTTATTTCAGGGTTACCCTCAGTACTTTTGTATTCGTCTTTGATTTCTTGTTTGGTCATTTTTAATTGCTTGTTGTGATTCCACTTTTGAAACGGTACATCAACAATAGAAATAACAATTGTAGAACAACACAAGCCTAAAAATATCCATGCTAACAGTTCACTGGCATCGTACGTGTTTCCTGGCAAGTCTTCTAAACTCAAATACAATATATCGAGCAAAAAAGTATTAATGAGTAAAATTGCCACAGACGCTACAACAGCAACTTTTAATATCGACTTTATTAACTCAACAGCTGCTTGCGGACCAAACATGCGCTTAAAGCCTTTTAATGGCGACATCTTAGAGAGCTTGGGAGCCATAGCTTCCCAACTAAAATTAATGCCCCCCAACAGACTATTTGAAACAAATGCCGCAACTAAAATAAGTGCAAATATACCAACTAGTGGCCCAGCAATATGCATGATCACATCGCCAAATACGGTAAACATCTTAGTTGGATCAAAAGCATCGTCTCTGTCTAACGAAAATTGGCTAGACATAACTTCAAGTAGCTTTTTCCCCAGCGTGTCACCAAACATCAACATAGCCGCAGCACTTGCCACCAGCACACCTGTTGTACCTAGCTCTTTAGAACGCGCAATTTGACCTTTTTTTCGAGCGTCTTCGAGACGCTTGGCCGTGGGTTCTTCTGTTTTTTCTTGATCTGATTCTTCTGCCATATTGCTCTACTTTAACAGCCAATCAAGGTACACATCATTTCAATAGACCGCTGCCAATTTTTATCAAAATGAAAGACAAAATTCTCTAATGTTAACCACATTACAATCAAACCAGACATCATGGTGAATGGGAAACCAATTGAAAATATATTAAGTTGCGGCGCAGCACGAGTCATAATGCCAAAACTTAAATTGATCACCAGCATAGCGATTAAAGGCGCTAATGCCAGTATTAATGCAGCTGCAAACATCCAGCCGCCAAATAACACCAAATCATAGAATTTACCTGTAGCAAACCAAACATCTGAAATGGGTAACACGTAGAAACTCTTAACAACCATTTGCATCATGGCTAAATGACCATCAATGGACCAAAACATTAAAGTAGATAGTATCAAATAGAATTGACCAACGGCGGGAACACTCAAACCGTTTGTAGGGTCAACCATAGATGCAAAACCTAAACCTGACTGCATCGCGATTGCTTGACCCGCAACAACAAAAACCTGGAGAAACACGACGGAAACAAATCCAATTGCACTACCAATCATGATTTGTTGAAAAACTCTAATGCCCATTTCAAATGAAAATAAATTTGTAAACGTAGACGGAGGCAACACTGGCATTACCATGATCGTAAACGCGACTGCATAAGCGGTTTTTATTGGACCAGGTATTGTCTTACCACCAATGGCTATCATTATCATCATCATGGCTGAGATACGAGCAAATGGGAGCAGTAAGTCTGCCTGGTATTGCATGATTTGTTGCAGCAAGGCATCCATGATGTTGGTTAGCCTATAATCGACGGTATTCGTTCAACGAGTTGCCAAGTAAAGTCCATAATCATCGCCGTTATCCAATGCCCAGCCATCATCAAGGCAAGCAAAGTAACAATAAGTCGTGGCAAAAAACTAAGCGTTTGTTCATTGATTGATGTAGCAGCCTGAAATACCGCCACGATCAAACCAACAATTAAACCTGGTACAACCATTATGGCGACCAAAATAATGATTAACCAAAGAGCTTCCCTAAGAATGTCTACAAATACTTCAGGTGTCATAAGTATTCCCCCTAAGTTCCAAGACCAAAGCTTTTTGCCAAGGTGCCCATAACTAAGGTCCAGCCATCTACTAAAACAAACATCATGAGCTTAAATGGTAACGACACTATCATTGGCGATAGCATCATCATACCCATCGCCATCAGTACCGATGCAACAACTAAGTCTATTATCAAAAATGGTATAAAAAACATAAAGCCTATTTGAAAGGCCGTTTTTAATTCAGATGTTACAAAAGAAGGAATAATTACCGTTAAAGGTAGATCATCGGGGCTATCAACTTCTGTGTAACCGGCAATTTCAGCAAAGGTTTCAAGGTCAGATATTCGAGTTTGAGCTAACATAAACTCTCGCATTGGCACTTTAGCTATATCATAGGCCTGTAATGAGGTAATTTCTTCGTTAAGGTAAGGTTCTACTGCATTTTGGTGGATTTCATCAAATACCGGCGCCATGATAAAAAAGCTCAGAAATAAAGACATGCCGACAAGCAACTGACTGTTTGGTGTTTGCTGCAAGCCTAAGGCTTGACGAAGAATAGCTAAAACAACAATGATACGAGTAAATGAGGTCATTAACATGACGATGGCAGGGATAAAACTCAACGCCGTCATCATAGCTAAGACTTGCAAAGTTATGCTGTACTCTTTGCTACCGTCGGGGTTGTCAGTGACGGTCACAGCAGAAATTGCCCCACTATCAGCCATTACATCTGGTACAAACGCCAATAGAAAGATAACAAAAATTGAGGCGAATACTTTCATAGACTCTGCAGGTCCTTTAAATAATTAGTTTTTTTTAGCTTTTGGAAGTCCATTGTTCAGCAATTCAGTTAATTTGTTAAGTAATTTATTATCGGGAACCGAAAAGCTAGTTGGCGTTATATTTTCATCGAGCTTAAATAAAGTGTTCACACTATTAGGTGTAACCCCAATAGCATACTGTTGATTTTGAATTTCAATAATGACAATACGCTCTCTTCCGCCCAGTGATAGGCTGGTAATCGTTTTCATGTGATTACTTTGATGAGGCGTTAGATTAAACTTTTTAGCAACCCAAGCCGTTAGATAGATAACAACAACAATGGCTATTAATGCCATTAACATAGGAAGCAAGGCACCGTCAGTGGGCGAACTTAAGTTTGGATTAGAGGCCACGGAGGACTTACCTGTGGTAGCTGCGGTGGCAGACCAACAACTACTAACAAGCAGTCCCGTTAGGACTTTATTAGCGGAGCTTTTTAATTCTTTCAATTTGGCTGATCACATCTGTTAAACGAATACCAAATTTATCATTGACCACAACCACTTCACCATGTGCGATTAGCGTACCATTTACTAGTACATCTAGCGGCTCACCGGCAACGCGATCAAGCTCAACAACAGAGCCTTGGTTTAGCTGTAATAAATTACGAATGCTGATTTTACTGCGACCCACTTCCATCGAAATGTTTACAGGAATATCAAGTATCGTTTCTAATTTACCCGACTCTTCTTCATTCAATTTACCACTTGTATCGGTAAGCTCATCGAGTTCGGCAGGCTGAACATCATCACCTTCAGCTTCAGCTAACGCTGCTGCCCATTCGTCCATAGTATCTTGGTCTTCACTCATAACTTATGCCCTTGTGTTTTTCTGCTACCACTTAAAGCTCTAAATCGTCTTCAAGTGCTAATAATTCTGAGTCGTCATCTAAGCGACGGCCACCTTTAGTCAATACGTTCATTTCTGACTTAGCCGATTCTGGTCGTTTTATTTTTTCTGCAATTTGCAGTGCTACATTATCTCTACAGCGACCTAACTTAGCGCGATAGGTTGGTAACTCTTCAATGAATACGGTAATGAACTCTGGCATTTCAATAGGAATAATATCGCCATCTTTAAGATCCATTACTTGATGAAGAGGCAGTTGCATTTCGAGTAATTGCGTATGCAAGTCAACATGAACATCCATTATTTCATCGCGCAGCGCTTTACTCCAACGATAATCAGTATCTTCACGGTCACTTTGAACACCAGCATCGAGTAATTCTCTAATCGGCTCTAACATTGAATATGGTAAAGCAACATGGAAGTCACCGCCGCCACCATCTAGCTCAATATGAAACGAGCTAATGACAATAACTTCTGTTGGCGACACTATGTTTGCCATTGCCGGGTTTACTTCTGAATCCAAATATTCAAAAGATACATCCATTACTGGGGACCAGGCTTCTTTATAATCTTCAAAAATCAACTTGAGGAGCATTTGTATAATACGACGCTCGGTAGGCGTAAATTCGCGTCCTTCAATTTTTGCATGGTAACGACCATCACCACCAAAGAAGTTGTCCACTAAAATGAAGACAAGTCGCGCCTCCATTGTAATTAACCCAGTTCCCTTTAAAGGACGAAAACGAACCATATTTAAGCTTGTTGGTACAAATAGCGTATGTATGTACTCACCAAACTTGATCATTTGTACACCATTTATTGACACTTCTGCAGTGCGGCGCATCATGTTGAACAGACTGATTCGCATATGTCGAGCAAAGCGTTCGTTAACCAACTCAAGTGTTGGCATACGACCTCGGACAATTCTATCTTGCGAAGAAAAGTCATAGTCGGACATGCCACGGCCACCGCCGCTATCCTCATCTATCTCTTCTTCTTCAACGTCATCGACACCGTGGAGTAGCGCGTCAATTTCGTCTTGTGACAGTAAATCAGTCATAGTTTTCTCTTAATTAAATTAGCTTTGTTTCGCTATTGCATAACAAAACCGGTGAATAATACTTCTTCAACAATTTTTGAACCGGCAACATCAATAACAGACTTCTGCACTTCTTGTGCCGCTTTTAACTTTAATGCATCTTTTCCGGCAGCCGTAGCAAGTGCATCAGCATTGCCTGTACTAAATGCTTTTAGTAACGCACCTTCAATTAATGGAATATGCTTTTGGGCAAGTTCTTCATTATTGTCGCCACGTACCATTAACTGAACTTTTATTTGAACAAGTCTATCTCGCGATGTGCCCGGTACGTTAAACGTGAATGGACGAGGCATAGTGACATATTTTGCCGTTCCTACTTCAACAGGTTTCTCTTCTTTTGGCGTACCTTCAGTTTGCTCGGTTGCAGCTTCATCAACAGGGGCATCATCCCCACCTAACAGAAAAAAAGCAGCTGCAGCGCCAACAACTATCACAACAACAGCAATAATGATTAATTTCATTTTGCCGCCTTTACCACCTTCCTCTTCTAGCGTTAACTCTTCGTTTTCATCTGCCATTGTTAAGTTCCAACTGTAATTGTTTCCGACCTTTATATGTTATTGTCGATTGCCTGTTTTAGCAAACAATATGCTTGTCACAGTCAAAATTACACAAATAAATTTCGCTAATCGATGTATTTACATACAACAAAAGTTCTAATACCTAATTATGCGTAGTAGTCCACCTTCCAAGGTGAGGCGATATTGTAATTCTGTTGGTTAGTTTTATCGTCGGATACGTCTTCTTCACCGTCAGAACCTGCGCTATTGGCTTGACCTAATTCTGCTGATTGAGCGTCCGTTTCGGTGTCATTTTGGCCATTGGAGTTGTCTTTTTTTACATTACTATCCGCTAATTGCATGCCTTGTTGTTCAAGGAGCTCTCGTAACCTAGGTATACTATTTTCCAGTGCATCTTTAGCTTGTTGGTTAGACACAACAAAACTCACCGACGCTTGCTCGGTTCCTAAGCTTAATTTGATTTGCATGCTTCCAAGTTCAGGTGGGTCAAGTCGAATATCAATAGACTTCATATTTCTCGCCATCATTAAGCCAACTTGTTGCTGAATATTGGATGCTAATTCTTGTTTGTTAAATAAGATATTCTCTTTGATCATTAATTCGCTTTTAGCTTGCGCAACGCTCTCTAACTTTGGTGCCTGAAGTGTTTTATCGAGCTGTACACCTAACACATCTACCAGGTCAGCTTTTGCTCTTACGTCAGTAACTTGTGACGAAACCAAACTAGGTTCGCTAGCTGCGATCATTTTTGAAAAGCGAGACTGTTCAAAGTCTAATTCATTAAGCTGCCCTAATTCGCTAGCCACTGATAAAGCTTGTAATTGATTTGGATCCGCTTGAAGTTGTGCAAAACTTGCATTAATTGCGTGGCCATTAGTAAATTGAGCGCTGGTTGCTGTATTTAATAATGCATTAACCTGGCTTGCTTTAAATGGTGTATTAATTGCAGTTTGCAATGCCCCTTTTGTAACACTGTCAGGTGCGATATTCATCGTCATTACTGCAGCTTGTTGCAATTGCTCTTGATCTAGTGATGTATTTAAATTAGTTACATTAACGCCATCTAATAAAGCCTGCGCCTTTGCAATAAGTGCTGCGTCCATGGCTTTTTGATCTTTTAACGTAGCACCCATAACTGTACTTGGTTGAAGCTCGGTTGTGTCTGTATCTGTATCTGCGTTGTTTTGGTTATCAGATTTAACTTGCGACATTAAGTTGTTTAACCAATTTAATGGTTGCATAGTTTCACTTTCAACTTCGCCTTGGTCCGTCGACTTTGATAGTGTTTCATTGCCTAAAATAAGCTTCTTTAAAAAGTCTCCTAACCGATCTTGTGCCGAGTTAAATTCAAGACCTTGGGCTGTGTCATTGACGCTCTGTGGAGTCTTTAATTCAGTACTCTCAAAAATAGCGTCTGTCGCCTCTAGTGTGGTTTTATCAATTTGGTTTGATGTATCTTCGCTATTAATAATGTCAGAGAAACGGGCAAGTAATTGCTTAAGTTGTAGTTGTAGATCCTGTGATAACTGTTCGATATCAGGTAATGCTTGCAATTGTTTAACTAGGGTTGCGAGCTCAGAATTACTTGATTGAGTAAGCAACTTATCAAACAACTCAGAGTCTTTAGCAACTAATGGATCAGATGTTGATTGAGAAGCTTCGTCGCCAGTCCCTTGAATCAAAGAATTCAATAGCTGATTTAGTTTTTGTACAAGCTCTTTGCCAGAATATTTAGTAGCCAATTCCTGTAAAACTTCATTTGCTTTTTCGTCTTTTTGTAACGATGACATTGCTACCGTAAGCTTATCTTTGTCACCTTCATTTAAGTGTTTTTTGCTATTTGACGAACGAGTCTCACCAGGCTCGATGCCCGAATTCGCTCGCTTATCATTATCTGCAATATTTCGATCTTTGTTTGCTGTAACTTTGTCATTATTTGAATAGTCGGTTTTAGCGTTAGCTGAGACATCATTGTCCCGTGAGTTTCGATCTCTCACATTCTCAACTTGATTCTGCTCTCTTTTATAAGCTTGATGTTCTTCTAATTGGCGTTGCTTTTGCCGCCTATTAATTGCCACCATGGCACTATCAAAATCTTGCCTCGTATCGTTAGATTTAGACTCATACTGATTTCTTTTAACACTCACGTCTCGCTCTACAGGCTTTGTAGGTAAAGGCTCTGGTAAAATTCTGTGTTGTTGTAGCATGATTGCTCCTAACCAATATTCGGCATCAAAGTCACTTAATTATTGATTTACTATTCAAGGATCGTTCCAATCTGGAAGAAAGCCATTTTATTTAATTGAACATGAGGGTGGTAAAGGAAGTGCTAAATCGCCAACTTACGGCGTATATATTGCTGAGATGCGAACTCATCTGACTGATTTTGTTCGTACTTATCAATACGCTGCTGTCTTTCTAGGGCTTTTTTTGTAAGTAAAGTATCTACGGCTTTTACTTTATTTTTTTGCGCAAACCATTCTTGTTTACGTTGTTCAACCACTTGCTTTGCGATATCTACAACGTTCGCTTGCGCGCTAATGCCTTGGTCTAATTGCACTATAAAGCGCTGATAATGTTGATAGCTAGCGCCACCAATACCCGTTACACCTCGTTCTTGCATACGCTTCAAATAATCTAATTTATAAGATTGTACTTCTCGAAGTTTAGCTTCATTCGATTGCAAGTAAGACTGAGCCGACTGCATCGCTGTTATAGCTTGCTGTTCTTTATCAGATTCTATTTTTTTTAAAACTAAAAGTTGGTTATCGTCTTTGCTCATACATAAACTCCATTATGGCATTTCATTAGTTAGCGCTTGAAGCTGCATTAACGATTGATCATAAGGATATATATCAGACATTTTTTGCTGTAAATAAGCATCTATGACGGGCTTGAGTTGAATTGCTTTATCAACAACTGGATTGCTACCAGATGCATAAGCCCCGATTGAAATGAGATCTTTATTTTGCTCGTAAGCTGATAGGTATTTTTTAAAGCGAAGCGCCATTTGCAAATGTTCAGGTGATGTTACCTGTGGCATCACACGGCTTATGGATTTAGTTACATCTATTGCCGGATAGTGCCCTGCATCGGCTAAGTCTCGAGACAACACAATATGACCATCTAAAATCGCACGAGAGGCGTCGGCAATCGGATCTTGTAGATCATCTCCCTCTGATAACACAGTATAAAATGCCGTTATTGAACCTTGTCCGTCACCGCCGTTACCTGCTCGCTCTACCAATGCCGGTAACTTGGCAAATACCGATGCCGGGTAACCTTTTGTTGCAGGTGGCTCACCAATTGCCAAAGCAATTTCTCGCTGGGCTTGAGCATATCGAGTGATTGAGTCGATAAGCAGTAGTACATTTAAACCCTGATCTCTAAAGTACTCAGCCACCTGAGTTGCAGTTTCACAACCCTTTAACCGACGAATAGGTGCCATATCCGCAGGTGCAGCGACAACGACGGCTCTTTGCCTGCCTTCTTCACCTAAAATTTCATCAATGAATTCTTTTACTTCTCGACCACGCTCGCCTATCAAACCGACGACCACTACATCAGCAGTTGTCCCCTTTGTCATCATGCCTAGCAATACGGACTTACCTACACCAGAGCCTGCAAATAAACCCATACGCTGGCCTTGACCAACCGTCAAAATACCATTAATTGCTTTTACTCCGACATCGATAGAAGATTTAATCGGTCGTCTGGATAATGGGTTAATTGGCTTAGATTTATGATTTGCATCTGCATCAGCTTCTATTGGGCCTAAACCGTCAAGTGGCTGACCTGCCGGATCTATAACACGTCCAAGCAACGATAAAGACAATGGTAACTTTTGACTGCGACTGGATGTAGTAACTCGACCTCGTGGGACGATGCCTTCAACTTGGTCTGTTGGCATTAAGAATATTTTATCGTTTTCAAAACCGACAACCTCCGCGTCCACTTCGCCAGTCATCGTCTGAATTCGACAATGTCCGCCTAATGGCACGGATACGCCAACCGCTTCGAGTGTTAAACCATTAACCTTAGTTAATCGTCCTGATACCTCAGGGACCGCATCTTTAACACGTCGCTGGGCTTTAATGATTTTCTCTGAAAGTGATGTCATTATGAGTCCTGCTGTGGATCAATTGCATCTGCGTTGTCAGAATCATTTTGCTTTTGCTGTTCGGCCTGATGTGTTGGCTCTGTTTCTGGAATATTTGTATCAAGGTTGTTTTCATCTAAACTTACGGCCTGACCCACAGATGGACCTTTGTTCGTTTCAGATTGCAAGCCCATGTCTTCAATAAAATCATCGAACGTCTGTTTAATGCGTTGTTCCAGTGTTCGATCTATCAAAGAGTTCGGGGTTGCAACAATCACATCACCAATGTTGAAATGTGCTTCAGGCTTAAGAATCCACTTTTGTTCTGCTAACTCGGCTTCTGAATACTGCTCTTGAATCAACGCTAAATCATCCGGATGCATGTGTATTTCAGCAAATTCGGTATTAAAAGGTAAAGCTGCAACAGATTCGTGTAACGCCGCTAAAAGGCTGTCTTTGTTCGACTTGATTTCGGTTCTAAGTACTGACTCGGCGAGCATGACAGCCAAATTTAATAATTGCTGTTCAGTAGACTTATCAACACGCTCAATTGGATTATATAACTGCTGAAGTAAACTTTCCCAACGAGCTAACTGCTGTTTAATATCTTCTGAACCCTCTTCTTTACCCGCTTCAAAACCGTCTTTATGACCTAATTCAAGACCTTCCTCTTTACCTTGAGCCAAGCCTTCTTCATAACCTTTTTCTATACCTGCCTGACGCCCTTCTGCAAATCCCTCTTCAAACGCTTGTTGGCGAATGGTTTCAATTTCAGCCGCAGTAAGTTGTGGCACTTCTTCTGCTTCAGGTTCAATTAATTGAGGCTTAGCTTTATATAGCTCCTCAATAGGTACGCCTAAAAAATTTGTTTTACCTACCACGGTTGCTTTTTTTGACGCACTAACATCAGGCGCGGCCCATTCCTCAAGGATTTCTAACATTTCTCGAGTTGGCGTTATCGGTTTATTAGTCAATTTTTCAGTCACAATTTACTCACTTAGACTTTTTAAAATGAAGACTTACAAGAAGTCTTCACCACCACCACCGCCTAACATAATTTCACCCGCGTCTGCTAAACGACGAGCGATAGCTAAGATTTCTTTCTGCGCTGTTTCAACTTCCGAAACTCGAATTGGTGGCATCGCCTCCAAATCATCTGCCATCATATCGGCAGCACGTTTCGACATGTTCTTTAAGATCTTCTCTTTTAATGCGTCGTCCGCACCTTTAATTGCTTTCATTAATGAGTCTTGTTGTACTTCACGAAGTATTGCCTGAATCGCTCGGTCATCTACATCAATTAAGTTATCAAATACAAACATAAGATCTTGAATTTGTTGTGCCATTTCTTCGTCATGCTCACGCATAGCATCCATCAATTGACCTTCGATATTGGTATCTAAGAAGTTCATGATTTCTGCTGCCGCTTTTAAGCCGCCCATTTTCGCTGCTTGAGCACCTGCTTGTCCGGCAAACTGTTTCTCCATGATTTCATTTAATTCTTGAAGTGCTGCTGGTTGAACTTCTTCAAGGTTGGCAATTCGCATAGTTAAATCAATTCGAACCTTGTCAGAGAATTGACTCAATATCTCCGCCGATTGATCTGGTGCTAAATAAGCCAAAACAATGGTTTGGATTTGAGGGTGTTCGTTTCGAATAATGTTCGCAACTTGCTTGGAGTCCATCCACTTTAAGGAATCAAGACCTTTCGCTCCGCCACCTAAGATTATTTGATCTAGAAGCGTTGCAGCTTTATCTTCACCTAATGCGGCAGTTAACGCTTTCTTAATAAAGTCTTCAGATTGGAAGCCAATCGTACTGTAATCCTGAATTTGTTCGATAAACAAACTATGAACGGCGGATATCTTGTCTTGGCTTAAATCATCTAGCTGCGCCATTGCGATACCCACTTTTTGTACCTGTTTAGGTTCTAAGTGTTTAAGTATCTGTGCGGCGTCTTCTTCTGATAAGCTTAATAAAAGGATGGCGGCTTTCTCAACGCCTTCAAGCTTCTCTACATCAAACGCCGGTTTACCAGCTGGTTTTGTGTTTTCTGCTGCTACGACATCATTCATCTTCTAATAACCACCCTTTAACTACTTGCGACGACAATTCTGGTTCATTTGCTACTAATGCTCTAACTGCTTTCAGCAAGTCTTCATCACCATGTAAGTCTGGTAATTGTAGCGTTCCGTCGGCCGCAAAGCCTATGTCTTTCTCATCAAATTCTGTATTAAGCATATCTAATGCTTCATCACCTAAGTCTACACCACCGAGAGCATCTTCTTCATATTTATCGGTTGTATCTTCTGGACTAATCAACTTGTTCAATAATGGACGAACTAAGAAGATAATAAGAACAATGATAACAAGCATAGCCGCAACCGTTTTTATCATTGGCTGGAACCACTCTTGTAAATAAATAGGCACATCTTCTGTTGACAGTGCATCGACCTTATTAAATGGAATTGTTACTACCTCAAGCGTATCACCGCGGTTTAGGTCAAAGCCGATACCGCCTTGCAGTAATCGACGAATGTTAACCAGTGCCTGTTGTGAACGAGGCGTTTTTTGAATCGTACCGTCTTCTGCTGTTGTAACAATGTAATCGACAGCAACCGATACGCTCAGTCTACGTACCACGCCTGTTTGATTTTGCTTGTGGCTAATTGTCTGATCTAATTCGTAATTTCTTGTTTGTTCTTTGTGAGAACGGCCAGTTGCACCACGATTTCTCGCATTACCAGCTTCTTCTGGAATATCAGACTCTAATGGTGGCTGATTTGATAATGCACCTGGAATGCCAACAGGCCCGCTACCAGTTTGGTTTTCTTCAATCAAAAATTCACTTCTAATCGCTGGTAAGTCAGGGTTGTAAGTTTTTTGTGTTTCTTGAACCTGCGTGAAGTCCATTGTTACATCAACCTGCGCGGTATAGTTTTCCATCCCGATGACAGGAGATAAAATTGAATTGATTTTTTGTAAGTATTCATCTTCACGTTTTTGCTCAATTTCAAATTGTTTACGTGAAAGAGCAGAAAGTGAATTTTGTGAACCAGAGTTTAGTAGACGTCCATTTTGGTCGGTCACTGTGACACGCGATGTAGATAAACCTTGAACCGCTGATGCAACTATATCCACGATACTGTCTATTTCTTCGGTCTTTAACATGCGTCCGCGCTGTAAAGTTACAACAACGGTGGCCGAAGGCTGTTTAGTGTGACGAGCAAAGATGTTTTCTTTTGGTATTGCCAGTAACACTCGAGCACGTCCTACTGAGTTTAGCTCTTCAATCGTTCTCGCCAATTGCTGCTCTCGGCTATGCTTAAGTCGCTCTGTTTCCATACGCTGACTAACACCAAACCCAGTGTCTTGCATTAAAATTTCAGAACCTTCTGACGGCGCTTGAGAAAGACCACCACGGGCCAAAGACAATTTAATATCTTGATAAGCATCAGCTGGCACTAAAATAGTATTTTGCTCTAATTTATATTCAACTTTTTGAGCATCAAGGAAATCTAGTGTTTCGATAAGTTGTTCAGTATTAAACTGACCAAGCGGGCGAAGCTCAGGCTCTCGAGACCACATAAAAATGAAAATCGTAATCGCAATACAAATTACTAACGCTAATATCAACGCACCTTGGCGTAATAAGTCGGCGCTTGATGCTGCGCTTAAAAAACCAGACTTTTGCTCTTCAACGTTATCCATATCGCCGTTTAGCGATACCATATCGTTAGAGACATCTTGTCCTGGTGTTGTCATTTGAGTAGTTAGTTCGTCTGCCACGTTAAACCCTTAATTCTATATTTAACTGCTGAATAAAGCCTAAACAGGCATGCTCATTATTGTTTTGTAGGCTTCAACAAGTTTGTTACGAACTTGAACCGTTGCTTCAAAAGCAATGCCTGCTTTTTGCGATGCAATCATTGTTTCAGCAAGAGAAACTGAGCGGTCGCCCATTTCTAATCGATTTTTTAACTCGCCCGATGTTTTTTGTAAGTCATTAACGTTATTAACGGCTTGCTCTAATAGCTCACCAAAATTAGCTGACGACGGGTTATTGACTTTTTGCGCCTGAGCAAAAGGATTGATCTCATTATTTGGACGAATTGTTTGGCTTGACGCTTGTGACGCCATGCTTTGTAACTCTGCATATAAGTTGTTAGCTTGAATGTTCATTATCGAGTCCTCTATTCAGGAGCATTTCTTTACTGAACTAGATAAAGCACGAATAATGCCAATTTATTATTATTAAAAATCAACAACTTAAATATTGTTTTGACGAGGATTCTATAGCTAGATAGTGACGGAGTTTTGACTATCACTGTTTTTTAGTGATTTTATGGCCTGATATCAAAGCATAAATTGAGACTACAACGTAAAAAAGCCCGCTAAACATTCATCATGTTAAGTAGCGGGCAAACTTAGATAGTCGGTTACGCAGGTACTTCAATACCTTGCTCACGCATTTTTGCAAGTTTGTAGCGTAAGGTTCTAGGACTAATGCCTAACTTTTCAGCTACGTCTTTTCGTTTACCATGGCAGGCTTGCAATGCATCAAGAATAATTCGGTTCTCTTGATCGCGGATTTCCATTTTGAAGTCGCCACTGTCGTCAATTTGAGTTGTCGCCTGAATATTGGCTGCAATGTTATCAACAGCAAACTCTTCCACAAGTATATGCTCAGCTTCAATGGTATTGGCTGTACAAAGAATAAGTGCTCGTTGAATCACATTATCCAGCTCGCGAACATTACCAGGCCAATTATGTTGCATTAATTTATGCATAGCTCCGGCCCCAATTACCGGAATTTCTCTACCGGTTTCAATGCAGTAACGACTTAAAAGATGTTCTGCGATTGGTAGTAAGTCATCTTTGCGGGCGCTAAGTGGTAGCCACTTAATCGGAAATACGTTTAGGCGATAAAATAAATCTTCTCTAAACTTTCCTTCTTTAACGGCCGTCGCTAAATCTCGATTTGATGTTGCAAGCACTCGCACATCGAGTTTTACCGTTTTACGGCTGCCCAAACGTTCCACTTCACGCTCTTGTAAAACTCGAAGAAGTTTAGCCTGAAGGTTCAAGTCCATTTCAGTAATTTCATCGAGCAAAATAGTACCGTGTTGCGCTTGTTCAAACTTTCCAGGGCAAGCTTGTATTGCGCCGGTAAAGGCACCTTTTTCATAACCAAACAATGTTGCTTCAAGCATATTATCCGGAATAGCCGCACAGTTTATCGCAATAAAATCATGCTCTGAACGTGGCGATTGGTCATGTATATATCGCGCCATCACTTCTTTACCAGAGCCGCTAGGACCCGTGATCATTACCGATGCATCTGAAGCTGCAACTTTTGCGGCCAACTTTAAAAGCTCAATACTCTTTTTATCTGCCACAACTGGATCATGTCTATCGGTCTGTTTGACCGGAGCATAGCGACCGACCATATTTAACAGTACTTCTGGCGCAAATGGTTTAGCCATATAGTCGATAGCACCATATTTCATCGCTTCAACAGCATGGTCAATAGTTGCGTAAGCCGTCATCAATAAAAATGGTGTATTAGGGTATAGTTTTTTAACCGACTTCAATAAGTCTAAACCTGATAACCCGCCCATTTGAACGTCTGAAACGATTAAATCAATGACAGTTTCTTTTAGTTTTACCAAAGCTGTTTCCGCCGACTCGGCTTCCACAACAGAGTAACCTGCGATAGAGAGTGTATCGACTAACGCTTCTCGTAAACCTGAGTCGTCTTCAACAACTAATATTTGTGACTGGTTCATGCGATAACCTCCTGAGATACAGTTTCAACTGAATGCATTTCGTTTTGTGGTGCTAGTTTAATTGGCAAATAAATAGAGAATACGGCTCCGCCTGATAGTTTATTCTTCACAGCCACTTTGCCTTGATGAGCTTGCGCTACTGTTTTCACAACAGATAAGCCTAAACCGGTGCCCTGAGAGCGAGTTGTATAAAACGGCTCAAATATTTTATCAATTAAGCTAGCATCAATTCCTGGACCGTTGTCTTCAACAGAAATACATACTTGATTTGGGTTGTTTTCTACTCGACGCGCAGCTAAGTGAATATGAACGCCTTCCCCGACGACCTGTACAGCATTGTGAACTAAATTGGTAATAGCGCTGGCAAGACTTGTTTTATTAGCAAGCAATAAAATATCTGGCTCAGGTAATTCAACCGTCATTGTACCTACTGGCTGCACCATAGCTTCAGAGCTTTGATGAACATTAGTTAGTAGTTGTTGCAATGAGACTTGCTCTAGCACTTGATTTTCACCACTCTTAGCAAACATCAACATATCGTTAACCTGCTTCTCAAGGTCGGAAAGTCGAGATGACAATTTATTGACGAAGTTACTGCGCTGTTCTGATTTTAATCGATTGTTTGCTAAATTTGCCGAGTACAACATAGCGGCTGATAAAGGTGTACGTATTTGGTGCGCTAAACTTGCGACCATTCGTCCTAAGGCAGAAACGCGCTGTAAATGGCTGATACGTTCTTGTAATTGTCTGGTTTCCGTTAAGTCGGTCATTACAATAAGTTGGCCCGACTTAAGTGGCATAATTTCTAATTTAACGCGACGGCCATTAACTAAAGATACTTCGTGACCATCATCTTCGCGAGGTTTAAATGAACGCGCTATAACAGTACGCCATTTCTCGCCTTCGAGAGGTTCACCTAAAAGGGCTATTGCAAACTTATTCGCTTGTTGAACCATACCTTTATTGTCTAAAACGACGACACCATTTGGTAACACATCAACTAGGTGACTTAGATCGTCGTTTTGCTGGCGAAGTTCTTCGATTTGTTGTGTTGTTAACTTGTCAGTTGGTTTAGCCGCTGACACGTTTGGAGAATTAGCCGCCTCAGGCTCGGCAAAGCTGCGAAATTTAGACGTAAATGATGCTAATTTAATATTGGCATCGATAACGCGCTGCTCTGTAATTGCTGTAGATAATCTGGCTGACATAATACTGCCTCACTTGTGTTAATACACAGTGAATCAAACAACTATTATGCCAACTTTTTATCCTTTAAATTTCAATAACTTATAGTGCATTTTCGCAATAAAAATGGATTTACAATTTTTTGACAAAGATTATTCATCTTTATTTAAATCGTACTTTCTCATTTTTTCTACTAGTGTGGTGCGTCGCAGGGATAATTGCTCTGCAGCACGAGATACAACGTAATCACAGCTTTGCAGCGCCTGCTCAATAAGGTTCACTTCCAACTCTGCTAAAAACTCTTTCAGGTCAATACCCTCTTCTGGAAGCATCACTGTGGTTGGATCCGCTAATGAGGTTGCAGACATTACAAAGTCATCAGAATCGTCTTCATCTGATTCATCGTTAAACGCAAAAATATCATTTAATGCCTGACGTTCCATAATTTCATCTGGATACTCAGGAACAAATGGTGCTTCGTCGGTATAGCAGTATCTCTGCGGTAAGTCGTGCACATCAACCATTTGATTTGGAAACATAATTAATAAACGTTCAACTAAATTACCTAACTCGCGAACATTCCCTGGCCAAGCGTGTTGCTTTAAAGACTCTAATGCACGTTCGGTAAGGTTAAAACGGGCTTGATGCTGTTTTTCAAAACGAGCAATAAACTCTTGTATAAGTACTTCTAAGTCATCACGTCTGTCTTTTAATGATGGTGATTCAATTGGGAATACATTTAGTCTGTAGTACAAGTCTTCTCTAAACCGGTTTTCCTCGATCATCGTTTCCAAATTACGATGAGTCGCCGCAATAATTCTAACGTCAGCCTTAATAGGTTTGTTCCCACCGACTCTTTCGTAGGTGCGCTCTTGTATCACTCGCAGTAACTTAACTTGCATCTGCAGTGGCATATCACCTATTTCATCTAGAAATAATGTACCGCCTTGAGCTAATTCAAAACGACCTTTACGAGAGCTAATTGCTCCAGTAAACGCGCCTTTTTCATGACCAAACAATTCACTTTCAAGTAATTCACCTGGTATCGCACCACAGTTAACCGGAACGAATGGACCCTTAGCACGATTAGACAGCAAGTGAACATTTCTTGCGATGACTTCTTTACCAGTTCCTGAGTCGCCCAGGATAAGTACGTTGGCCTCTTTTTCAGCAACCTGTTTTATCAAAAAACGAATCGTTTGCATGGCATTTGTTTGGCCAATTAAACCATCAAACATGGAGCCGTCAGTTGAAGCATTTCTTTTTGGAATTAAACGCTTATATTCTTGGCAATCTCGAATTTGTTGAATAACGACTGGATATGCCAGTGGCTCGCTTAATAGGCCAATGACATTTTTCTTATCGAATAAGTATTTAAGTGTGTCGCCTAAGACGAGGAATGGCACCGCTGGCTGGGAGGCAACAATGCGCTCATGATCGCCTGATGATAAGGCACCTAAAACACAAGCTAAAACTGATTCTTCAGGCTGGCAGGCGTCTGATAAATTACTTTCCGTGACAAGCTCACAAGGTTCGCCAATAAAGTTGAGTAAGTTCGCAATCAATTGCGCCCTTTTCTCATTCTCATCGAGGATAATAATTTTACCTAGTCCGCCTTTCGCGACACTGTACTGTTCTTTAGCCATGTTCTATGAATACTATCTTATTGATTTTATACATTGATTGTAACCGTGAAGATCGGACTTGCAAGCACTTCCGACAATAAATTGACGAAAGCACTCGTTTTGACTAATTTTTGACAGGCTAACAGTAGTATTTAGTAATTAACGCCATGCCCATCAAGTAACTCAAGCAATCCCGCTTCATCTAATACAGGAACATTCAAATCTTGTGCCTTTGTGAGTTTTGAACCTGCTTTTTCACCGGCAACAAGATAATCTGTTTTAGCTGACACACTACCAGCAACTTTAGCTCCTAAACCTGTCAGAAGTGCTTTTGCATCATTTCGGCTTACTACGCTCAATGAGCCAGTGATTACATAGGTCAAGCCTGCTAACGGTTGTTCATCTTCAGATTTTTTCTCGATGTTAGGCCAGTTTACGCCAGCGGTTTTAAGTTTATCGATAATGTCGAGGTTATGTTGTTCTCTGAAAAACGAAAATACATGTTGAGCAACAATATTGCCCACATCATTTACTTCAATTAACTCTTCAACACTTGCCGATTGTATTGCCTCTAACGTTAAAAAGTATGCCGCTAAGTTAGCTGCGGTGGCTTCACCGACTTCCCGGATTCCTAAAGAGTAAATAAACTTAGGTAAACTCGTTACTTTAGATGTTTCTAAAGCGTCAATAAGATTTGCAGCTGACTTTGGTCCCATTCGTTCAAGACTTTCAATTTGGGATTGTTCTAAATCGAATAAATCAGCAGGTGATTGAATTAGATCTGCGTCTACAAGTTGATCAACAATTTTGTCACCCAAACCGTCGATATCAAACGCCTTCCGAGACGCAAAATGTTTGATGGCTTGTTTACGTTGCGCACCACACACTAAGCCCCCCGTACAACGAGTTACCGCTTCGCCTTCCAGTTTTTCGACATGTGATTGACAAACCGGACACTCATTAGGAAACGTGATCGTTTGCGCATTGTCCGGTCTTCTATCTAAAACAACGCCTGCCACTTGTGGAATAACGTCACCGGCACGTCGAATAATGACGGTATCACCAATTTTTATCCCCAAGCGCTCAATTTCTTCACTATTATGTAATGTCGCATTTGATACTGTGACACCACCAACAAAAACCGGTTCAAGCTTAGCGACTGGAGTAATTGCACCTGTGCGTCCGACTTGAAATTCAACATCATTTAAAACGGTAAGCTCTTCTTGAGCGGGAAATTTATAAGCAATGGCCCAACGCGGCGCTCTCGCCACAAAACCCAGTTGTTCTTGTAAGTCGATACTATTTACTTTAAGAACGGTACCATCAATTTCATAATTTAAACTGCTACGCTTTTCTTGGATATCTTGGTAAAAGTCGAGTACACCGTCGACACCTGTAACGACGGTTACTTCAGGACAAAGCGGTAGCCCCCAAGAATTAACTAGTTTCAGTCGTTCATAATGGGTCTGTGGCAAGTTTATTTCATCGCTTACAACACCTAAGCTATATGCATAAAAACCCAATGGTCGAGACGCTGTAATTTTTGAATCTAATTGACGTAAACTACCCGCTGCGCCATTTCTAGGGTTAACCATAGGTTTAGTATTTTCTTTGAGCGCTTTTTCGTTATACGCGTTAAAGCCATCTAGCCATAAAAATACCTCACCACGCACTTCTACACGCTTCGGAATGGCCTCCCCAGATAAACGCAGTGGAATTGATTTTATCGTCTTTACATTGGCCGTAATATTCTCGCCAACGCTACCATCGCCCCGTGTTGCAGCTTGAGTTAAAACACCATCAACATAAAGTAAGCTAACCGCTAATCCATCTAACTTTGGCTCACAGCAAAACTCTAATTCATCTATCGATTTAACACGTTCACTGATACGTTTGTTAAACGCGACAAACTCTTCCTCTACCATCGCATTATCAAGCGACAGCATAGGTACTTCGTGGCTAACTTGTTCAAATTTATCTAGCGCTTTTCCGCCCACTTTTTGCGTTGGTGAGTCTGCAAGTTTCAGTTCAGGGTTGGACTGTTCAAGCGCTTGCAACTCCCTAAATACGCGATCATATTCAGCGTCAGGAATCGTTGGTTGGTCTAAAACATAATATTCATGGTTATATTTGTGGAGTAGATTGGCTAATGCAGAAATCTGCTCTTTAATGTCACTAGATAAAGTCATATTAGATATCGTTTTTTTTTAATTAGAGCTATTTTATAGGTATTTAATGCTATTTTTAAATTTAATTAAAACACTTTATTTTTATACTGATATTTTATGCACAAAAGAGGTGATTTTTATGCAGTTTTATGTCATTTTACGCTTGTACTTTTTTAGAAACATTTGTTTACATTAGGACTTTTTAGACAGCCTATGCGAATTCTTATAATCCTTATTTTCTTTCTCTCGATTGGCAAGGTGCTAGCAGAACCTTCAAATGAAGTGGAGTTTAAGAAACAATTGGACGTAATGGCTGTGGATTACGCATCAACGCCAAAACAACAATTAGAGCAATTAGAAGCTTTAATTTTATTAGCCGAAGCCGAAGACTGGCGTCATTCAGAAATACGAGCTCAAGTTTATAAAGCCGAGTTATTATTAGCGCTTGAACAAATTCAATCCGCCCAACAAATAGTAGATGTATACTTTCCAAGAACCACTGCGGCTCACTTACTCGAGTCAAGAACTCGCTTTCAATTAATTCAACTCACCATCAATACAATACAAAATAAACCCGTTTCATCACTCGTCGCAGACATCGAAGAGAATTTATTGCTTATTGAAGATGAAAACGTTGTAGCTGGTATTATAAATGCGCTAGGAATTAATGCTTATAACAACCGCAAAACTGAACAAGCGTTAAATTACTTTAAAAAGTCGCAAGCACTTTACGAAAAGCTCGGCGATGAAGTTGGCCTTTCCAGTACACTCAACGGCTTAGCAAATATCTTCTCACAAAGAGCTGAATACGATATCGCCATAAAATATTTAGAAGAAGTGAGACAGATTTCGATTAAAAGCAACGACAAATACAGTGAGTCTGTAACACTTTTTAATTTAGCTGGTAACTACATCGCCAAGAATGACTACGCTAAAGCTCAAGAAACATTAACTCAAACATTAGCGTTAAATCGCGAGATAGACGACTTAGCTGGCGTTGCATGGACAAACCAAGCGTTTGGTGAGCTATTTGAAAAACAAAAGAACTTTGAAAAGGCGTTGTTGTATTACGAGCAAGCATTAGCTTTTTTTAAAGAAAATAACGACAAGAACAATATTGTATCTACCTCTATTGGTAAAATTAACTGTCTAATTGAATTAGAAAAGTCAGATGAAGTAAATCAAGAACTGCTCGCGTTAAAACCTATCATTGACGAATATGCAGATGACAGATGGGATGTTAGTTATACAAGAATGGAAGCTAAGCTGGCGGCATTGCAAAAAGACTTTAAAGTCGCCTATGAATTGCAAGTAGATGTAACCAAGCAATATATCGAACAGTTCGAAAAACAAAATAACAAACAGATTCAAGAGTTGTTAGTAGCTTACGATAGTCAGAAGAAGGAGACCGACAACCGTATTTTGCAACAAGAAAATGAACTTCAAGAGTTGCGATTAAAGCAAGAGCAAAAAGAAACAACAATATGGCGATTAGCGTTGGCGTTTGCAGTTGTGTTAATGGTTATTATCGGCTATTTACTTCGTCGCATACTTGTAAATAAAAACCATTTCCAAGAAATGGCCCTTAAAGATCACCTAACTGGTTCCCCTAACAGGCGTGCTATTTTAGAATTTGCTGAGCGACAATATCAATTGTCGAAACGCAATCGTACACCTTTAACAATTGCTATTATTGACATTGATTTTTTCAAAACGATTAACGACAATTTTGGTCATGATGTAGGTGATGACGTATTAAAAGCCTTTTCAGCGGCGCTTAATAGCTCTATTCGTAATCAAGATAGATTTGGACGATATGGCGGTGAAGAGTGGTTATTAGTCCTAACTAACACGACCGTTGAAGATGTAAATCTAATTTTTGAGCGCGTTACTAAAAACTTGAACGCCATCGAGCTATCAAGTATTCCAAGTGATTACAAAATCACATTTAGTCTAGGCGCGACACAAGTAGATAAAAAAGATGTAAACCTTAATAAAGCCATCAATCGCGCAGATGAAAACCTATACAAAGCGAAAGAATCAGGGCGAAACAAAGCTATATTTTAATCACTCATCAACGTGTATCCAATGGTTACACGTTAACTTTGCTCACCCTTTAATTCATATACATGTTTAACCAAAGCCTTTAAACTACCCAGATTGGAAACACATTTAAAGGATTAAACATGACGGACGCTCATTGGCCCTACCGATATGACTTGCTTCTTCGATTAAGGCTTATTGAAATTGTGGCGCTATGGGAAGGTCGATTAACTACCAAACATTTATGTGACTACTTTGGTATTCGTCGCCAACAAGCTTCAAAAGATATAAAAAAGTATCTTGAAGAAATAGCACCAGAGAACCTTGTTTATGATTCCTCACAAAAAGGTTATTTGCCAAGCCCTGCATTTTCGCCTCGTTTAACTCAAGGTACCGCAGAAGAGTATTTGCATCTATTAGAGCGTAATAGTGACTTAAACCTTCACTTTGAACGACTCGATTTAGGGTTTGGTCATTGCCACCAGCTTCCACTTCCAAACCGTTCAATTAGCGCCGATATTCTGCGACCGATAATAAAAGCCTGCCACAATAATTTACGCCTTGAAGTTGACTACCGTTCTATCAACGATCCTAAGCCTGACGGTCGAGTTATTGCCCCGCATTCATTAGTATTCGCTGCAAACCGCTGGCATGTAAGAGCATATTGTGAAAAAAATCAGTCGTTTAGAGACTTCGTTTTAACGCGATTTTTCGAGACTCCAGAAATCGAAGATGCTAAAAGTACAAAAACAGAGTCAGACGATATAAATTGGAATCAACATATTACCGTCATTCTTACCGCAGACCCTCGCCTTACCCTCGAACAACAGGCTGTCATAGAGTGTGACTACGGTATGGATAATGGAAAATTAGAAATTACCATAAGAGCAAGTTTAATCGCTTATTTACTTCGTTCACTGAACATTGATATTCACACAATAAATGCAGACCCTAAAGCTCAACAAATAGTAATTGATAATTTAGACCAAATTCGGCCGTGGGTATTTGACTAACCACCTCAGTTTTGTACAAAGAGTATTATTTAGTGTTATAAATTGTTCATCGCATATTAAATTTACAGGATGTCGTATGACTAACACTAATATCATCAAATATAGTCGCATTTTTTTTATGGGAGTTCTTATCTCTGTAAGTACTCACATAAATGCGATGAATGCAGAATACGACGTTAAAAGTAGAATTGATGAGAGCACAACAAAAGAGTTCTCTACCCGTATAAACGGCTCAAAGTTGACTTACACTGCGACTATCGGTAACCAACCTGTATGGAATAAAAACGGCGAGCCTACTGCGACTCTCTTTTATACCTATTACAAACGTACTGGTGTTAACAACTCAGAAACACGCCCACTTATTATATCTTTTAATGGCGGTCCAGGGTCAGCATCTGTGTGGATGCATATGGCCTATACAGGTCCAAAAATATTAAACGTCGATGATGAAGGTTATCCTCTTCAACCTTACGGCACAAAATCCAACCCCTATTCTATTTTAGATGTTGCAGATATTGTTTATGTGAATCCTGTAAATACCGGCTACTCGAGAGTACTACCAAATAAAGAAGGTAAAATGCCTTCTAAACCTGAACAGAACGAGATGTTTTTTGGCGTAAATACTGACATCGCTTATTTAGCTGATTGGATTTCTACCTTTGTAACTCGGAACAATCGGTGGAGGTCACCAAAGTATTTAATTGGTGAAAGTTATGGTACAACTCGCGTGGCAGGATTAGCACATGAGCTTCAAAACAGCCAGTGGATGTATTTAAATGGCGTTATACTTGTTTCCCCTACTGACATGGGTATGAAACGAGATGGACCTGTTAAAGCGGCTAATAGACTTCCTTATTTTGCAGCAGCAGCCTGGTACCACAACAAGCTACGTGGTGATTTACAAACACAAGACTTAATGAACGTTTTAAACGAGGTAGAGACGTTTACCATTTCACAATATCTGCCAGCACTTGCACAAGGTGGCTTTATATCAAACGAAGTAAAAACCAACATCGCTGAAAAAGTAGCTGCATATTCAGGTTTAACAAAGGAAGAAGTATTACAAAACAACCTTGATATTAGCACGTCATATTTTTGGAAGTCATTGTTACGAAATGAAGGCCAAACTGTTGGTCGACTGGACTCTAGATACATAGGAATAGACGAAAAAGAATCAGGTACTCGCCCAGATTACAACGCAGAATTAACCTCTTGGTTGCATAGTTTTACTCCTGCAATAAACTACTATCTGCGCGAAGAACTCGGCTATATCACTGATCTTAAATACAATATGTTTGGTAACGTTTATCCTTGGGATAGAAGCAATAACAATACTGGTAAAGACCTGCGCTTAGCCATGGCTCAAAACCCATATTTAAATGTCATGATTCAAGCTGGGTATTATGATGGCGCCACTAATTATTTCGATGCAAAGTATTCTATGTGGCAACTAGACCAAAGTGGAAAAATGAAAGATCGCCTGTCTTTTAAAGGTTATAGAAGTGGCCACATGATGTATCTTCGAAAAGAGGACTTAAAACAGTCAAATCAAGACATTCGTGAATTTATCAAAAACACGATACCAAATAGCAACACGCCAGCAAAATATTAATTCGAGGCTTTTAATTTGAAATCAAATCGAGTCAGCTCTATTAAACGAAATCGTAATTGGTATATAACTGCGCTTTTTGCACTCGCCGGTCCAACAATGGTAAGTGCACAAAGCCAAGAATTACTCATTGAAGTATCTGCACAACAAATTTCAACCGGCAACCGTTTTCAAGCTGTTAAAATTGTTAATGATAAAGCGATTTTTGTTAGTGGCACAAACTCCAGCATTTACAAAAGCGAAGATGCTGGCTTAACCTGGCGACCTTTGAACGCCCCCGCAAAACAAGACAAACTCCAATTTAGAGATGTATACGCAGATACGAAAAGCCTTGTTTTAATGTCAGCCGGTGAAGGAGTCATGTCGCGAGTTTATGTATCAAAAGACAATGGCTTGTCATGGCAACTTACTTTACAAGGCAATAAACCAACCGACTTTTATAACTGTATCACTGAAGCAAACCAAACATATTGGTTATACGGAGATTCTGTTGACTCAAACTTGACTGTATTCAAATCAATGGACAACGCTAATAGTTGGCAACCTGAACGCCTTCCTTTTGATGCAAGAGCATTAGAAGGCGGTTTTGCATCTAGCGGTACTTGCATTAACTCAAGTAAAAACGGTGACATCGTTATTGCAACCGGCAACACCTCAATCCCCCGTATATTGTTAAAAACGACTGAGAGTAGTTGGAAAAGCATTGACTCGCCATTTAAAGGTGGTGAAGCCGCGGGTATTTTTTCTGTGCAACTGAGCGATAATATTGTTTATGCGTTCGGTGGTACTTTAAAAACTAAAGACAATCCGGCACTTGCTTATCAATACAACCTCAAGCAAGAAAGCTGGGCTGCCCTACCTAACCTACCAATTAATGGCGCTGTTTACGGCTCATCGATAAGCCAAGGGCATATTTTTGCAACAAGCCCAGATGGCATTGCAATGCTGAAACCTAATAGCCCAAACTGGCAACTTATTTCATCTCTTGATATGTGGGCCATTGACTGCACCAGCAACTACTGTATTGCTGTTGGTGGTGATGACACTGTCGTAAAAATCACTTTTTAGTCTGACAAAAGGCTGTTTATGATTGGTACAAAGTAAATTGTTAAATCGGAACTTGGTTTTGAATTAGGTTCAATGGATAAAAAAAATGGAGCCGACTTAGACTCCATTTTTGTAGGTGTTACAACTCACTACTACGGGTTGTAATAAGTTGCTGCGCCCGGCCCTACTGGCATGCCCAGTAAGAATACCCAGACATAAAAGAATACGGTCCAAACTACAAAAAACACCATTGAATATGGCAACATCATAGCGATTAGCGTACCTAAGCCTAAGTCTTTTTTGTATTTCGCCGCCATTGCGAGTATTAATCCAAAATAACTCATCATTGGCGTGATCAAATTCGAGATAGAGTCACCAATACGATATGCAGCTTGAATAACTTCTGGGGCATAACCAATCAGCATAAGCATAGGAACAAAAATCGGTGCGGTAATTGCCCACTGCGCCGATGCACTACCTAGACTTAAATTTACAATCGCACACATGATAATGAATAAGATAAACACTTCTGGTCCATCTAGCCCTAAGTATTGCAATAACGCAGCGCCTTTTACCGCCAAAACAGTTCCTAAATTAGTCCACTTAAAAAAGGCAACAAATTGTGCAGCAAAGAAAACTAACGTTATGTACAAACCAAGACTGCCAATGCTTTTAGACATTGCATCAATGACGTCTCGATCGTTTTTCATTGTTCCAGCTACGCGTCCATAAACAAATCCCACAAAGCCAAACACAATAAAAATAATAACAACAATACTTTTTAAAAACGGAGAGCCTGTTATGTTGCCCGTTTCAGGGTTTAACAATGCTCCAAAACCCGGCACGTCTATTGGTATGATAGTAATACTTAATAGTGCAGTAACAGCTAACAAGGCTAATCCTGCAGCTTTTAAGCCTTTTCGCTCATCATCTGACGGCGTATCCATTTTTTGTTCGCCCAAATCGATAGACGCTTCTTTTGGGTTATATGGACCTAAACGTGGCTCAACGATTTTTTCAGTTACAAATGCACCTGCGGCTGATATTACAAAAGTACTAACAAACATGAAGTACCAGTTTACTTCCGGCCCAACAACGTAATTTGGGTTTATTAGATGCGCAGCACTTTCGGTAAAACCAGCTAATAACGGATCAACCGTACCTAAAAAAATGTTTGCAGAATAACCACCCGACACACCTGCGAATGCGGCGGCTAAACCTGCTAAAGGGTGGCGTCCTAATGAATGGAAAATCATCGCAGCTAATGGAATTAATACCACATAGCCAAGTTCTGAAGCTGTATTTGAAACAATACCAGCAAACACTATCGTTACTGTGACCGCTCGTTTTGACGCATTCATAACCAACGCTCGCATTGCGGCTGATAACAGCCCCGAATGTTCAGCAACAGCGACACCTAACATTGCCACAAGCACGGTTCCCAAAGGCGCAAAACCTGTGAAATTCGTCACTAAGCCTGTAAATATTCTTTGCAAGCCTTCTGCGTTCATTAACGAAACGACTTCGATTAACCCGTTCGATGCTCGACCTGCGGCTCCCTCTGGACGCGGGTCGGCAACATTAACATCGAAGAATCCCAATATACCACTGAGTACTACAACCCCCGCCGCAAACAAGGCAAATAAAGTAACTGGGTGTGGTAATAGATTCCCCAGCCATTCGACTGTGGCTAAAAAGCGATTAAACCAATTTCGATTTTCAACTGCTCCCTGTGAGCCTGGTGAAATATTAGACAAAACAATAACCTCAATAAAATATCCAGTCCTTAGTCTATTGAAAAAAGAGGAATAGCTCAAAGAAAGTTTAATGCCTAATTTAAATATGTGATCCTAATCGCGCAAAAACCACCTAGGTTGACCTAGCTTCTCGGCTCAAAATCCAAAACGGTGGCATTTATACAATAACGTTTACTGCCATTAGGTCCGTCATCAAATACATGACCTAAATGGATACCCGATACTTTTGCTTTTACTTCCGTGCGACGCATACCAAATGAGTTATCTTGATGATAAGTGACGGCGCCTTCGACTGGTTGTGTAAACGAGAGCCACCCTGAACCAGAGTCAAATCTGTCTTTTGTATCGAATAACGCTTTTCCCGATAGACTGTCAATAAACTGGCCTGGAGGGGTGTTTTGAAACTTTTCGTAGGCTTTACAAAAGCGATTATCTGTTCCTTTGTTGAACGCGACTTGAAATGCTTCTGTATCACCAAGTTTAAACGCACCCAGAGCTTGATAAAATTCTTTAGGAGATAGATAGCCCATATGACCTAAGCGCTCTACCCCGTTTTCTAAAAATAAGATGGTTGGCGTACCAAAAGTCGCCGACTTTATTGTTAACTGATTGAGTTGATTAGCTAATCGAAAATGCAAAGGAACATCTCCTTGATATTCATTCGTGACGTCTTCTTTGAATTTTTCACAGTATGGGCAATTTGGCGCATCAACCACCACGATATGTTTACCGGTTAATAATGGTAAGTTATCCACCTCTTTTGAAGGCTCTACATTCATATATTTTGCTAATAATGGTTCTGGGCCAAACGTCACCCCCGTACTGTGGTCTGGACAATAACCATTTGGGTTTTTAGCTATGTAATCCTGGTGATAATCCTCTGCCGTATAAAACTTATCGAGCGGCTTTATAACCGTTTGGATGTCTCCTCGTCCTTTTTCATTCAGACGTTGTTGAAATTGTTCTGCCACCTTTTGAGCAAGTGATGCTTGTTCGTCAGACTGAACAAGGATAGTGGAGCGATATTGAGTACCAACATCGTTACCTTGTTTATTTTTTTGCGTTGGGTCATGCATCTCAAAAAATATTTTAAGTAACGTTGTTGTATCTATTAGACTTTGGTTGTATTCGACACGGATAACTTCAGCAAAGTTGTTGGGATTAAAACGATTTTTCCACTTTACAATTTCATCATACTTAGGCTCTAAACCTCGCCCGTCGGCATAACCAGACTCTACATTTATTACGCCAGGTAAGGCTTCAAAACGTTTTTCTGCACCCCAAAAACAACCAAGACCTAGCACTAGACTCTGACGCTGCATTGTTTGCGCTATTGGTGATTCTTTGTAAGCTAAAAGCGGCCCACTCATTAAATAAGAGCCTATAAATATCAATATAGCTAATCCAATTTTTACAGCAAATTTCATCATCACCCCACCTCTAAAGTAGTAAACCGTGGTTTCTACTAAAAACTTTCAAAATATCTGTTTATTTAACGCAATGATGAATTGGAACGATCAGTTGTATAGTTCCTTTAAAATAATTATTCTTTAACGCATTTAATACATCAATTTAACGCTAGGCGCGGTTTAACCATGACAAAACCTTTTAAAGTCCCACATACGCTTGTTCTTTTATTATCAATGATGCTTGTCGCTTACATAGCGACATGGATAGTACCGCAAGGCTATTTTGAAACAGTAACCTTAGAGAACGGTCGAAGTACTGTGGTGCCTGGCACTTTCGAATTGGCTGAAGAGCAAATACGGCTAACACCAATGGACTTTTTAGTTGCACTTCCAAGAGCCTTAGCTGCTGCTCAAGATATTATTTTCTTTGTATTTATCGTCGGTGGTGTTTTAGCAATTGCTAGAGCAACAGGCACAATAGATGCGCTAATCGGACGTTTACTCGAACGCTTCGGTCAGAAACCTAATTTATTGATATTCATGGTTGTATTTTGTTTTGCTTTAGCATCGGGTGCTATTGGTATGGCGGGTGAGTACATTCCTTTCGTATTAATACTTGTTGGCTTATGTAAAGCGATGCGACTTGATGCAATGACAGCAGTAGGCATGATCGTTACTGGCTATGGTATTGGTTATGGCGTTTCAGCATTTAACCCTTTTACCGTCATGGTTGCACAAAATGTTGCAGATATTCCAGTTTACTCAGGGATTGAATTGCGTTTAGCTATTTTTATTCCGTTTGTTCTAATTGGTTTTCATCATGTATGGACTTACGCAACTAAGGTTCTTAAAGATCCTGCTTCATCCATGACTGCATCATTACCCTGCCCGCTCGGTGGAAAAGAAATAACACAATACCCACAACTTGAATTACGCCACAAGTTAATCCTATTTGGGTTAGTTGCAACTATCATTACCGCTGTGTGGGGTATATCTCAAAAAGGTTGGTATCTATACGAACTTGGTGCTTTATTTATTTTATGGGGATTATTCACTTCGATTGTAGGTAAACTTAATGCCGACGTTGCTGCTAATAACTTTATTGAAGGTGTTAAAGATTTAGCTTCAACAGCAATGTTAATTGGCGTCGCTCGTGGTGTTGCTCTTATTATGGAAGATGGTCAGATTTTACACTCATTAGTCCACGGCATGTCGTATCCATTGTCTATGTTAGGTTCCGAACTTGCCGCTGTGGGTATGTTTGTGATGCAAACCTTGCTGAATTTATTTATCCCATCGGGCAGCGGGCAGGCATACGTCACTATTCCATTATTAACGCCGGTTGGTGATTTGGTGGGAGTAAATCGTCAAATTGTTGTTCTCGCGTATCAATTCGGTGATGGCTTTTCAAATATGATAATTCCAACCAATGCTGTTTTAATGGGTATAATTGGTATGGCCGGCGTTCCTTATCACCTGTGGTTTCGATTCTGCATCCCATTAATCTTAAAGTTAATGGTTGCTGCGTCGCTTGTATTGGTTTTAGCTGTAGTGTTTGATTATGGCAGTGATGTGCAACCACTATTGGAAGTGATGAATTAAATCCAAGAGGCATCTGTGCTTGAGGGATCTCTGTTTGAGGGATCTCTGGTTATTTTGGGTATTTTAAGACTCAGAGGAACATGAAGATAAGAATTGGTCGGACTGACTGGATTTACAAAAAACTTCCTGTTTTTTGCCCGACAGGCCGTCATGAATGACGTTCTGGATTGTTCCTGACAATCCAGTGAACCGCTTCGCTGGTTCTAAATCCAGATGGTTCTCTGGTTATTTTTGAGTATTTGAGTACTCAGAGGAACATGAAGATAAGAATTGGTCGGACTGGCCAGATTTGAACTGGCGACCCCTGACACCCCATGACAGTGCGCTACCAAGCTGCGCTACAGTCCGACTAACAAGCTTGATAATATAAAACTATGATTTTAATGCAAGATTATTATTTATATAGTTTACTCAACTGCTGGTTTATCCAACACTAGGTCACGATTAACTTTATAAATTTCTTGCATCCAACGCATATGTTCAATAAAAGGTTTTGGCTTTGAATATAGGTAACCTTGACCTACCGGACATCCAAACGACCTCAGTAGTTCAGCAACACGCTCATTTTCTATTCCTTCCGCTACCGCATTTACTCCCAGTCGCTTGGCTAATGAGAGCGTCACTTCTGTAATTGTTCTATTCCGTTCAGAAATGTCAATGTCCATAAAACAGCGGTCGATTTTTAGTTCATGGAATGGTAACTGACTCAAATAATCGAGACTTGAATATCCAGTACCAAAATCATCAATCGCAATTTTAAATCCTTGATTATAAAGCTCCGTTAGTACTTCTTTCGCTTGTTCTGGATCATCTGCGGTTGCCGACTCAGTTACTTCAAACGTCACGGTACTGTTATCTACTTCTAGCCGAGCACTAGTTGTGAGGATATGCGCAACTAAGCCATTATCATTAAAATCTTTTCCGGATATATTAATTGAAGTATTTGTGCCTAACCCTAGCTTACATAATTTAGCGTGTTGTTCTAACCCTCTCTCAATAACCCATTCTGTTAATTGATGAATGACGCCAGTTTCTTCAGCTATTTCAATCACAAGTGCAGGGTTAATGAACCCTTCAACAGGATGATGCCAACGTAGTAATAATTCACTGCCGTAAACTCTATTGTGGACCATATCGATTTGAGGTTGGTGGTATAACTCAAGGTCATCCTGCTCTATCGCTTTTTGCAGATCTGCAGCTAGCCTAAACCTTTGCTGAACATCAATATTTCTTTGCTCATCAAAACGAGCCCACTTCTTATCCGATTTTCTTCCTGCTATAAGCGCTTGAATCGCGGTACTTAGTAACCCTTCAGGCTCAGCGACATCTTTTGGATAACATGCGATACCTGCGATGCTGCTTACCGACATTGTCACACCATTAAGGTTCACAATAATTGCCACAGCTTCCTGTATCGCGGTAACATTTTGTGCTAACTCTTGTTCGTCAAATTCACCAACAAACATCACAGCAAAACGTGATTCATCAATACGAACAATATGATAGCGTTTGTCATTACTGTCTTTAGCAAACGCAAATGTTCCCCGCATTGTTGCGGCATACATTTCAATGTTATTAAATAATTGATTAAAAAAGATATTCGCGGTTTCGATACCAAGTGACGGTATAAGATCTTTCGCTTGCGGAATATCAAATACCATTAGCGACATAGGTTTGCGACTTTGACCAACTTTTTTGATGGCGGTTTCAAGTAACACTTGATTCGGTAAGCCTGTCGCTAAATCATGATTAATTCTATACTCACGATCAATTTGGTTTGCTCTAAATCTATCTAACAACGCAATCGCCATAATGCATATTTCAGCAACAACACCTATGAGAGAACCATTTCTGGTGAGAAAATTGTAATTTACAACACCATTGAAGGCAGCAATAGTAAGCATGGCACCTGCTAATAGCGGTACCCAAGAGGCCAGATAATATTGAACCCAAACTAATCGTGTTGAAAAAACCGTAGCGATGACGGCTAATGCCGGAATGTAAATCACAGCGAGCACGACTATGTATAAAGGTAACATAGCGCTTTCATCTAAAAATAGAGCTACTACTGCTAGTAAAAGGACAACGTTTGAGTAGGCTAAAGCTATTTTTGCAAACAGAGGTCTTATCGTTTCAAATCTTAAAAATTTGATCCCAAAACGAATGGCAAAGGCGGCCGATAAAAAATGAACTGTAACTATTAAGTTTTTATTCGCCCAAATCGCAATATCTTCAGGCAAAATTAAAAAAGTAAAACCATTAATCATTGATATCGCTAAGACTGTCGTCGCCACATACCAAATGTAATCAAGAAACGAGCGTTCACCTACACCTCGGTACATAAAATAATTATAAATAATCATGATCAAACCGATGCCAAATAACGCACCTAATAAAACAAGTTGAGAGCTACTGCGAAACTGTGAGCTTGTTACTGACTCAATCAATACAGGCGTAGCGGGTGAGCCCTTCGATTTAATTCTGATATAAATTTCTGTTTCGGTAGATAATCCACCAAACAAGGTAACCTTCGGCGAGACGTGATCTATTGCGTATTGAGTTGGATGTTGATCACCTAATACTTTTTCAAAGCCGACCTCCCCTTTATACAAAACATAAAAATGAATGGTATCTAACGTCGGGTTATCGAGGCTTATACTAATGGGCTCTTCGTAGCCAGTTTCAATGTTGGTTTTGATTCTGTACCACAAGGCGAAATCTAATGAATCTGGCGAATGAACTTTTAACTTTTCAGATTCAAATAGACTGTCTGGTAAGTTTTTAACTTGGTTAATATTCAACGGATTTGCTGAATCATCTAAATAAGAAACATCAAAAAAGTCGTATATGCCGGTATCGTGCTTATCTGGAGAATAGTGAATCGCGTAAATTAATGTCGCGACTAACAGCGTCAGCCACGACAATATCACTACCATATAACTTGGCTTGGTATAAGGCACCTATAAACTCCGGTCTTTATTTAACAATTAGCATCGTAAGTATTAATCTTGAGTATCATGATTAATTCGACTGCCATCAGCGCCATCTTGATTTTTATACTTGGCATCAGCGCGTGACGTATAAGGTCTTGCGGCTGGGCCTGTCATAGTCTCAAAGCTTAATGCGCCAATTTTCATATGTGGTTTTAACGCTAAAGGAAGTTTACCTGAATTGTAAAATTCGAGAACGATATTGCCTGACCAACCTGGGTCAATTCGATGAGCCGTTACATGCACCATAAGGCCAAGTCTAGCCAATGATGAACGTCCGTCCAGCCAGCCAACTAAATCATTTGGTAGCGTGATTGACTCATGTGTAATTGCCAAGGCTAATTCACCAGGGTGAAGAAAAAACGCTTGCTCTGGATTTAAAACAATCTCATCACCCATAACCGATTCAAGTGCTCTTTGAGTCTCTTCTTTAGGACCACTCAAATCAATAAAAGGCGCTTGGTGATCTTGAAATACCCGAAACTTATTCCCCAAAGTTAAATCGACGGTAATGCCAGAAATAAACTCATTAGATGGGCGAGGTAAAATAGTAATATCACCTTGGTCAAGTTTAGCAATAATATCTGTGTCGCAAAGGCGCATGATTGAGTCCGTTTTTAATTAAATTGTAGGAATTAGCTGTTGTGTCTGTTTTGACATATGCATAATAAGAGAAAATGCCAATTTCTGATACTCAAAGTTTTTATCTTTAAGAGAAAATGGTAACCCTAAGTCTCCATGCTCTCTTGTCTCTGTATTTAACGTTAACTGAGCTAACAAAGGGACATTATGCTTCGTCGCACAACGCTCTCCTCCCCCTGCACCAAATAAATGATGAGAAACACCACAATTTGAACATACAAATTGACTCATGTTCTCTACGACACCTAATACCGGGGTATTAACCTTTTGAAACATTTGAATGCCCTTTTCGGCATCTGCTAAGGCTACATTCTGTGGTGTTGTAACAATTACGGCTGCATGACATTTAATTTGTTCAGATAGAGTCAATTGTATGTCTCCCGTGCCAGGAGGCATATCAACAAACAAAATATCTAGTTCTGGCCAGTTGGTTTCATTTATTAACTGCATAAGCGCTCTAGATGCCATTGGCCCACGCCAAATTGTCGCTTTATCTTCCGGTACTAAAAATCCTATCGAATTTAATGCAACATCATATTGATAAAACGGTTCCATTGTTTTTTCGTCACGGCTAGTAATATGGCGACCTTGTAACCCAAACATTAGAGGCATTGATGGTCCGTAAATGTCCGCATCAATTACGCCAACTTTATGGCCCAACTGCGCGGCAGCAGCTGCTAAATTGGCAGTCACTGTACTTTTCCCAACTCCACCTTTACCCGACGCCACGGCTATAACTAGTTTAGCCTGCTTGGGTAATGAGGCTGGCGGCTGACTTGGTTGATAATTAAAAATTATTTCAACTGGACGAGAGAGTGTATCTAAAAGTGCATCACGAAGTTCTTGATCTACAGCATGCGTATGAAACGGCAGACTAATGAGAGCCTTGTGCTCACTATGCTCATTTTTACTAATCTGAATACTGACTTGCCCAAACACCCCTATTGGAAAATGTATTGTTGAAATGTTTTTCAAGCCGTTAAAAAGTTGCTGTTTTAATTCTTGTTCCGTAAAGGATACTTGTGGCTCTTTTTTGCTATTTTTTAGGCTGCTCTGGGCCGGCTTTTTACCGAACCAATTAGAAAACTTCATTTAATCGACCTATCAACATTTAGGATGGTGCATATTTGTTGCAAATTATGTAACATCACGACCTTAAATAGTAGTGTTTTACTATCGATTCTAATAAAGGTTTCTTGAGATATGACAGCACCCCGCAAAATTCTTGTTACTAGCGCCCTTCCATACGCGAATGGGTCGTTGCATTTAGGCCATCTAATGGAGTATATCCAGACAGATATTTGGGTTCGTTTCCAAAAAGCACAAGGTAACGAATGTTATTACGTTTGTGCCGACGATGCGCATGGAACCCCAATCATGCTTAAAGCTCAGCAACAAGGGATTAGCCCAGAAGAAATGGTGGCGGCGGTTAGAGAAGAACGCATCATAGACTTTGCTGATTTTCATATCGAATTTGAAAACTATCACAGCACGCACAGCGAAGAAAACCGTGACTTATCTGCCATGATTTATAATCGTTTAAATGATGCAGGTTACATAGCTAAGCGCTCAATTAGTCAGTTATTTGATCCTGAAAAAAATATGTTTTTGCCAGATCGCTTTGTTACTGGCACTTGCCCTAAGTGCGGTGCATTAGATCAAAACGGTGATAGTTGTGATAAATGTGGCGCGACTTATAGCCCGGTTGATTTAAAAGATCCTAAATCAGTTATTTCCGGCGCTACACCTGTATTAAAAGACTCAGAACATTACTTCTTCGACTTACCTAAGTTCGAGCCAATGCTTAAGGAATGGTTGCGTTCAGGTAGTATTCAAACTGAAATGGCCAATAAATTGGAAGAATGGTTTGAGCAAGGTCTACAGCAATGGGATATTAGTCGCGATGCTCCATATTTTGGATTTGAAATTCCAAATGCTCCTGGAAAATACTTTTACGTATGGCTAGATGCGCCTATTGGTTACATGGCGAGTTTCAAAAACTATTGTGATAATGCTAACACTAACGTGAACTTTGATGAGTTTTGGAGTGAAGGTAGTGACACTGAGCTATATCACTTTATCGGTAAAGATATCATTTACTTCCACAGCCTATTTTGGCCGGCGATGTTAGATGGTGCTAACCTGCGTAAACCAACGAACGTCTTTGCACACGGTTTTGTTACCGTTAACGGTGAAAAGATGTCTAAGTCTCGTGGCACATTCATTAAAGCTCGTACTTATCTAGAGCATTTAAATCCAGAATATCTTCGTTATTACTTTGCCTCAAAACTAAACAGCGGTATTACCGATTTAGATTTGAATCTGGAAGACTTTAGCCAAAAGGTTAATAGTGACTTAATTGGTAAAGTAGTAAATATTGCCAGCCGCTGTGCCGGCTTTATTAAAAAGCGCTTTGATGGCAAGTTATCAGATAACATTGATAACCCAGAATTATTAACCACGTTCCAAACGGCCAAACCGGCAATAATTGAACTTTTTGAGAACCGCGAATTTGCAAAAGCCATCCGCGAAATCATGGCATTGGCTGATCTTGCAAATAAATACATTGATGACAAAGCACCTTGGGTTTCTGTAAAAGACGATGCATTACAGCAACAAACTCATGACGTATGCTCAATGGGTATCAATCTATTCCGAATTCTTATGGCTTATTTAAAGCCAGTGCTACCTGCAATGGCGAAAGAAGTTGAACTATTTTTGAATGACTCACTTAGCTTTGATGCAATTGATCATCCGCTTGTAGGACATGAAATCAACAAATTTAAAGCGCTAATGCAACGTGTAGATATGGATAAAGTAGAGAAAATGGTAGAAGACTCTAAAGAAAATTTAGTCGCTACTAAACCGAATAACAGTGCTAATGGCAAATCTGAAAAAGCGTCTAACATTAGTAAAGATGATATGACCGAAACGCCAGTTGAGGCTATTGCCGATGAGATTGAGTTTGACGATTTTGCTAAAGTCGATATGCGCATTGCAAAAATTGTTTCTGCAGAACATGTTGAAGGCGCGGAAAAGTTACTCAAATTTCAACTTGATATTGGAGCAGGTGAAACTCGCCAAATATTCTCAGGCATAAAAGCGGCTTACGCCCCAGAAGACTTAATCGATAAGCTTACCGTTGTTGTTGTAAACTTAAAGCCACGAAAAATGCGTTTTGGTATGTCTGAAGGAATGATACTAGCTGCCGGACCTGGCGGTAAAAACCTTTGGATTTTAGAGCCACACGAAGGTGCACAGCCAGGAATGCGAGTAATGTAATTAACGCTACTTAGTTCTAAGTTATGCGGTAAAAATACTAAAGCCAATCCTTACGATTGGCTTTTTTTATCGTCACTTATTTACATTTATGTTTTTTATTCGCGCAATTGACAACATTTAAGTTGGCTAATCAATGTAATTTTATACATAATAAAGTCATAAAAATTCACTAATTACACAAACGCTGAATTAATAACTCGGTTGTCAGTTCGGTTAGTAGCTTAGTTAACAATAATAAAAATAAGAAATATCAGCAGAAGGAATCAATTATGGACACCTCTTTATTCAGTCCGGTTCACTGGTTAAATCATTGGGCTTCAGAAACGCCAGAAAAAATATTTTTACATCAACCTAAAAATCGTCAAATTGAAACGCACAATTGGGCTCAAATTAAACAACAAGTTGAAGGGATTGCTGCGGGTCTTCATCACCTCGGTTTAGCTAAAGGCGATAAAGTGGCTATTCTTGCAAAAAACTGTGCTGAGTGGTTTATTACCGATTTAGCCATCATGCGTGCAGGTATGATCAGTGTTCCTATTTATCCTTCGGCAAACGCAGATACTATTCAATATGTATTGAATCACTCTGAAGCTAAAGCGGTTTTTGTTGGTAAGCTGGATAAAGAAGAGTTGGCTGATAAAGGTGTTAGCGGCAATATCATTCGTTTAGGTATGAGCTATCAAACAATTCCTGTTCAATATGATTGGCAACAACTCCAGTCGCTTGGCGCACCAATAGAAGAGTTTTTACCTGAGATGAATGATCTTATGTCGATCATTTACACATCAGGTAGTACTGGCAATCCAAAAGGCGCAATGATTAGCTACAGAGCTTATAACTGGGCAAACAATAAAATTGTAAATGTTCTTGGATTTGATCAAAAAGCTCGCTTTTTGTCGTATCTACCTTTGGCGCATATTACAGAACGTTGCCTAGTAGAAGGCGCAGCATATCACTGTAATATGACAATTTACTTTACTGAGTCACTTGAGCATTTTGTTGCAGATTTAAACTATGCAAAACCGACTATTTTCTTCTCTGTTCCTCGTTTGTGGAGCCTATTTCAAAAAAATATCATTGATAAAATTGGTCATAAAAAATTAGAGTTTTTGTTAAAAGTTCCTATCGTATCAGGATTAATTAAAACCAAAATTCAAAAAGGCTTAGGGCTTGAACATGCAAAAATTGCTGCTTCAGGATCAGCACCTATCTCTCCTGCATTGATTGAGTGGTATCAAAAAATTGATATCAATATTTGTGAAGCATGGGGCATGACTGAAAACTGCATTTATGCTATTGGTAACTTTCCATTCAATCAAGATATGATCGGCACCATTGGGCCTGTATTAGACGGATGTGAAATAAAAATTGCTGACAATGATGAGCTTTTATTCAAAAGTGGTGGCTTGTTCGATGGTTATTATAAAAACCCTGAAGCAACCAAAGAGGCTTTTGACGAAGATGGATTCTTTAAAACAGGTGACTTAGCCAAAATTGAAGACAACGGCGCCGTTCGACTTATAGGTCGAGTAAAGGATAACTTTAAGACGGCTAAAGGTAAGTTTGTTCAACCGGTGCCAATTGAAAAGCGCCTTGCACAAGACCCGTATATTGAACTGTTATGTGTGGTTGGTGCTGGTATGGCGGCTCCAGTGACTCTGGTACAACTTTCTGAAGGTGCAATGGCAATGCCTAGAGCACAAGTAGAACGTTCGTTAAAAGAGACGTTAACGTCTGTGAACGCCCACTTGGAGTCTCATGAAAAGGTCGGCGCTATTGTTGTTGTAGAAGAGCAATGGACACCAGAAAATGACATTTTGACCCCTACTTTAAAAATCAAACGTCACGTACTTCACGAAAAATATGCATCTCGTGTCGAAGAGTTAAAAGGCCAAGTTATTTTGTGGGAGTCTGAGCTTTAGCTCGATTTCTTGTTCAACTTAAATGTCTATGTTGTAGTAAAATACCCGAATTTAGATGAGCAATGACTTCTAAAACAAAAGCCAGCTGAAACAAAGCTGGCTTTTTTGTGCTAATTTTTCAGCTAAGCATTTATGAGTTTTTAATTAGCTGTTCTTGTAACTTTTGCACCTGATCTCTCAGTTCCGCCGCTTTTTCAAACTCTAAGTTCTTAGCAGCCGCCATCATCTGTGCTTCCACGGCTTTTATTTCTTTTGAAATTTCTACTGGTGTTTTTAACTGATATTCAGCTAGCCCTTCTGCAACCAGAATTCTTTGTGCTGCATTTTGGGGCTTAGTCGCATCACCTACATCCATGATATCGCCGATACGTTTTACGATTCCTTTCGGCGTAATACCATGTTTAATATTGTGTGCTTCTTGTATCGCCCTGCGACGCTCCGTTTCATCAATCGCTTTACGCATCGATTTAGTAATACGATCGCCATACAAGATGGCTCTACCTCTTACGTTTCGGGCTGCTCGACCAATTGTTTGAATAAGTGAGCGATCGCTTCGTAAAAAGCCCTCTTTATCTGCATCTAAAATGGCAACTAAAGAAACTTCTGGCATGTCTAAGCCTTCTCGCAATAAGTTAATGCCTACTAACACGTCAAACTTACCAGCTCTTAAATCCCTAATAATTTCGATACGTTCTACGGTATCAATATCACTATGTAAATATCGCACTTTAATATCATGATCGGACAAGTAGTCCGTTAAATCTTCAGACATACGTTTAGTTAATGTCGTGACTAGCACTCTCTCATTCACCGCAACACGCTTGTGGATCTCTGACATTAGATCATCAACTTGGGTCGCTATCGGTCTGACTTCTATTTCTGGATCGAGTAACCCGGTTGGGCGGATAACTTGCTCTGCTATTTCACCATCACTACGTTCAAGTTCATGATTGCCTGGTGTAGCTGAGATATAGATGGTCTGAGGCGCTAAACGTTCAAACTCTTCAAAACGAAGTGGTCTATTGTCCATTGCAGATGGCAAACGAAAGCCGTATTCGACTAAGTTTGATTTTCTAGACCTATCACCTTTATACATGGCACCAATTTGAGAAACGGTAACATGTGATTCGTCGATAATAAGCAAACCGTCGGCAGGAAAATAATCAATCAAGGTTGGTGGTGGCGCGCCAGGCTCACGATTTGATAAATACCTCGAATAGTTCTCTATACCAGAGCAATACCCAAGCTCCTGCATCATTTCGATATCAAACAATGTTCTTTGACTGATCCGTTGCTCTTCAATTAACTTATTATTGTCCTTAAGCTGCTTTTTGCGCTCTCGAAGCTCGTCTTTGATGTGGTCAATCGCCTTCAGAATTTTCTCGCGAGGCGTAACATAGTGTGTTTTAGGGAAAATAGTCGCGCGAGTAATTTTTCGCTCTAATGCGCCTGTAAGCGGATCAAACTCAGTAATACGTTCAATCTCTTCATCAAATAGCTCAACCCTTACGGCGAACTTATCTGAATCCGCTGGGTAAATGTCAATTACATCACCTCGAACACGGTAACAGCCGCGCTGGAAGTCAACGTCGTTGCGCTTATATTGTAATTCAGCGAGACGCCTTAATATTTGACGTTGGTCAACCATGTCGCCTTCACGAAGATGTAAAAGCATTTTCATGTATGACTCTGGATCACCTAAACCATAAATAGCGGATACGGATGCGATAATAATTACGTCACGACGCTCCATTAGCGCTTTTGTAGCCGACAATCGCATTTGTTCTATATGTTCATTTATCGAAGCATCTTTTTCAATAAACGTATCGGTAGATGCAACATAGGCTTCTGGCTGATAATAATCATAGTAAGAAACAAAGTATTCTACGGCATTGTTTGGAAAAAACTCTTTCATCTCTCCATATAGTTGCGCCGCGAGTGTTTTGTTGTGGGCCATAATTAAGGTCGGCCTTGATACTTCTTGAATGACATTGGCCATTGTAAACGTCTTACCGGTGCCGGTTGCACCAAGCAATGTCTGATAAGCAAGACCGTCATTAAGTCCTTCAATTAGCTTCTTAATTGCAGTAGGTTGGTCACCACTAGGTTTGTATTCACTAACTAACGTAAATGGCTTTTCTAACTTTTCCACTATATTTGCTCCAAATTAATCTTGCCATTTTCTATTGAACTCTCAACGGTACGCACAAACCAGCGGTATGCGATCAGTGCTGTAAATATATTGCCTATTACACCTCCGACGAATAATCCAGGTAATCCATAAAAATACGAACCTAAATAAGCAAACGGAACAAAAAACACAAACAGTCTAACTACCGATAGCACAAGTGCATACATAGGTTTATGTAGAGCATTAAAGGATGAATTAGTCAGTATAATAATACCCTGAAGACCGTATCCTATAGGCATTGTCCAAATAAAAAGTTTAATAACATACATAACTTCCGGATCATCTTTGCCAAATGCAAACGCAATTAAACCAGCAGCCAAGCAAAGAACTAGGTAAACAATTAATTGCCAAATCATGACGAATTTAGTGGTTTGTTTGTATGCATCAAAAACCCGTTGCCATTGATTAGCACCAAAGTTCTGTGAAATAAACGGAGGTAACGTCATTGACAGAGCGAGAACAACTAAACTTGCAATACTTTCTATTCGAGAACCTACACCAAAACCAGCTACTGCCGCGGTACCATAACTAGCAATTATTGCCGTTAGCACAGCCATTGCGATAGGCGTTAACATATTAGCTCCAGCCGCCGGCAAACCAATTTTCAAAATCTTTTTTGCTATTACAATTAGCTCTTTAAAATTAATGAGCTGTGTTGAGATCAATCTTTTACGGACGGTTAATATGTAAATAATAATTAATAGACCGACTCCCCAAGAAACAACACTTGCAATTGCAGCTCCCATTATCCCAAACGCTGGAACCGGGCCTAAACCAAAAATTAAAATAGGATCCAGAATCGCATTTATTAACCCTGTTCCTCCCATTAATATGCTTGGTGTTTTAGTATCGCCGTTTGCTCTTAAAATTGCGTTTCCTATCATTGGCAACATCAGGAATACCGAGCCGATATACCAAACATCCATATAACTGTGGATTAACGGCATTAATTCTTGTGATGCACCTAATGCTGAAAATATGATGTCGGTTAAGTTATACATAACAATAGCTAGCAATATGACTAGTAAAAACGAAAGTATGAGTGCGCCTTGACCATCCTCTTTTGATTCTTCTTTATTACCGCTGCCATTTGCTTTTGCGACAATTGCCGATGTGCCAATGCCTAAACCAATGGCCAAACTTATAATGGTAAACGTAACCGGGAAAGTAAAACTGATTGCAGCAAGGGGTTCTGTCCCTAATAACCCGATAAAAAAAGTATCCACTAGGTTAAAAGACATCAGCATAATCATGCCGTACATAACCTGTTTTGTCATTTTAGTAAGTGTTGGAGCTATTGGGCCAGTGAGAAGATCTTGAGAAGAAGACATAGGTTCCATATAAACAGGTTGTAAAAAAGCTATTCTAAAGAATGTTTCTGTTCTGTTCACCCTTCATTTTAACTATTTTTGATCTTTAAACTTAGGGACAACAAAAGAAAACCATTTTTTAACTAATTTCAAGAATTATTTTTGTTTTTCTGTAAAAAATACTGACATTGTACACAGGTCTAATCCAGAACCTTAGCAGGCCGCTCAAAAATCAAACCAAGACAACAAAAAAAACACAATACCTACGGTAACACCATGATTTTATTGAAATAGTTAAAAATTTAACAAAAACAACACTGATCCTATTGACACACGGTTCTATTGGCCTCAGAGATTATATTACAATATAACTCACAGAGTTATCCACAGAAACAGTGGATAACAAGCTACAGACCTTGAATTTGTTAAGTTAAGGATCATCGGACCAAGCTCGGTTCAATTTTTGTACCAAAACGAGCTACTTTTCGAACAACCATAAAGCCATCCTTTTACAACTGCTCAATCCGTGAACAAACAGACAAAAATGTTAAACTTCACAACAAAATAAGGTTGACAGTACAGAGTCCTGTAATTAACATTGCGCCCCGTTGTTGAGCACTATTACTCAATAACATGTAGTTCCCCCTTAGCTCAGTTGGTTAGAGCGACGGACTGTTAATCCGCAGGTCCCCCGTTCGAGTCGGGGAGGGGGAGCCACTTTAAGTGGTAATAACTTACTACTACACTACGAAATTCCCCCTTAGCTCAGTTGGTTAGAGCGACGGACTGTTAATCCGCAGGTCCCCCGTTCGAGTCGGGGAGGGGGAGCCATTTCGTAAATCAATTTTATTGTTCCCCCTTAGCTCAGTTGGTTAGAGCGACGGACTGTTAATCCGCAGGTCCCCCGTTCGAGTCGGGGAGGGGGAGCCAATAAAACTCCAAATCCAATTCCATATTTCCTTAATCTTTATCATCTCTAAATTGTTTATTTAACTAATTTTTTCTGATTTAATACGACAATATAAAGATCTTTGAATTTCATCATTATTTCGGCTAGCCATTTTTGCAGCCTAAATTGCGTTTTTCAACCGAGGAGCAAACATGAATAAGCTGAGAAATCTGCTTGTTATTCAGTTCGTTAGTGGAATATTTATTGGACTAATTGTTGTTATTGTTGGACTATTCATGACGTCCGCTTTGATTGAACAGCAACAAATTGAAAATACTAAGTTGGTGCAGGTACTTGCTGATAATAATATTACTGGCGATGCAAAAGTACTTTCGAAACAACTAAAGGATGCAATTGATTTAGAATCATTGTTGATCAAAGATCGCGAAGGTAACCAGCTATACAGTTTTGATGACACGTCTGCCATTCGCCCTACCCTAGCTACACTGTTAGTTGAGATCGACTTGTATACTAAACCCCGTACTGTCGCAACAAACAGTGGCAATCTAATTATAAAATTTCACTCTAGTTACGCTGCAGTATTAACGCCATTATTCGATGTCTTTTTGGGGCTGTTTTTTCTTCCTGTTATCGTTATATTAGTGAGCTTTGGTTTATTTAAATCGTTTGTAAAAGTAACGTTCACCCAAACTTCAGAGCGTATCGCTGAAGTTATTACCAAAATTTCTAAAAATAAACCTATCGACAATAGTGATACTTTCAAAAAATTTCCGCTGCAGTTTGGTGCAACAATTTCAGCACTTAAACGTCTAGGCAAATTTGTAAACAACACTTTAAGTGAATTTGAAAAATCATCGTCTGAATTAAAAATAGAAGCCTTTAAAGATAGTTTAACTAACCTGCCAAATCGTACTCGTTTTGTAGAATACTTTGAATCAGAGGTAATAAACTCTGACAAGCAGGCTCCGTTTGGCGTATTAGCCTTACTTAGGGCCACTGAGTTGCAACATATTAATCAATCTAAAGGCTATCAAGAAGGCGACAAATACATAAAAGGTCTGTCTGAGATCCTTTCTAAAGTTATTCATACTTATAACGGCGCGACTATTTATCGGTTAAATGGCTCAGATTTTGGCATGATAATTCCTAACATAACTATCAAAGAAGCCGACTCTATGGCGCAAAACATTCACTCGAGATTAAATGAGTTCATGCGCGCATCTGAGCTATCAGCGATTGGTAGTACGGGCATTGTTAGTTATGGAAAAGATAAGCCTTTGGGCGAATTGCTTGCGGCTGCAGATACTGCCATTAGTCTTGCTCAAACTAAACACGTTAACGCCTGGCATATTCAAAAAGACTCTAATTTACAACAAAGCTCAACATCTGCATTTGGTAATCAAAACTGGCGTAATATTATTGATGAGGTCATTCAAAAAGCTAACGTCACGCTTTTGTTTCAACCAATTAATGCAGCGAATCGTAGTAGTAAAGCCTACACAGAGGTGTACTCAAGATTTAAGCTTGATGATGGTCAAATGCTACCAACCGCTTCATTTTTAGCAATGGCGGAAAAGTTGAATCGCGTTGTTGATATTGATCGTATGATTGTTGAGAAAGTCTTTGAAATTATTAAAACAAAGAACATGGCTGATAAGTTTTTTGGTATTAACATTTCTCCAGCATCGGCACACAACGATCAGTTTATGATCTGGTTAGAAAGGCGATTATTAAAAGAGGCGAATTTAGCCACTAAACTAATTTTTGAAATATCTGAGTTTGGTTTACAACAAAATGTAAATTCATCTCGTCGTTTTATAGACATGCTTCACAGAGCTGGTTCGCGAGTAACCGTTGAAAAATTTGGTGTCGGGATCACTTCATTTAAATTTTTCCAAGAGTTGAAGCCTGATTTTATTAAGCTAGACGGAAGCTACACGCGAGATATCGCTGATGAAAAGAATAATCAATACTTCATTCGAATGATTGTCGATTTATCTCACCGCATTGGCGTAAATGTCTTAGCTGAATGTGTCGAAACACAAGAAGAAAAACACGTGTTGGAAAAACTATTTGTTGATGGTTGCCAAGGTTATTACATAGGTAAACCAGCCCCATTATAATAAAAATAGAGCTTATTGATTTAAAAGCGTCAAATACGGCGCTTTTTTTTATGTAATCGAAATATCCTTACAATTCGTATGTTGTTAAAAGCCACATAAAAAAGGATAATATCCGTATTATTATTTTATAGCTGAATCTAATGACTGAATACTTTTTACTACTCGTCAGTACCGTGCTCGTCAATAATTTTGTGCTCGTTAAGTTCTTAGGGCTATGTCCTTTTATGGGTGTGTCTAGCAAAATAGAAACGGCATTAGGAATGGCGATGGCAACAACGTTTGTGTTGACCCTTGCCTCTATGACTAGCTATTTAATCAATAGTTATATTTTGCAGCCTTTAGAGTTAGAGTTTCTTCGTACCATCGCATTTATTTTAGTGATTGCTGTAGTCGTTCAATTTACTGAAATGGTTGTACACAAAACCAGTCCTAAACTATATCGCTTACTCGGCATATTTTTACCGTTAATTACCACCAACTGCGCAGTACTTGGTGTTGCGTTGCTTAATGTAAACGCAGAGCATAACTTCACTCAATCGATTGTTTATGGTTTTGGTGCGGCGGCCGGCTTTTCATTAGTATTAATATTATTCGCCGCAATGCGTGAGCGCTTAGCGGCCGCTGATGTCCCAAGTCCTTTTAAAGGTTCGGCCATTGCAATGATTACGGCAGGATTAATGTCGTTAGCGTTTTTAGGCTTTGCTGGCTTGGTGTCGTTCTAATGAATATTCTTATATTTTCCCTTGTTGCCTTAGTTGTTTTAGCAATCATTTTTGGTGCCCTACTCGGCTACGCTTCAGAGCGATTCAAAGTTGAAGCTGATCCATTAGTCGACCAACTTAACGATTTACTGCCACAAACTCAATGTGGCCAATGTGGTTACCCTGGCTGTAAACCATATGCTGAAGCGATCGCAAATGGTGATGAAATAAATAAATGCCCTCCAGGTGGTGAAGCTACGATAAAAAATATAGCCGAATTAATGGGCGTCGATCCAAAACCGCTTGATGAAGCACATGGTGAAGAAGACGTTAAAAAAGTCGCCTATATTCGAGAAGATGAATGTATCGGCTGTACTAAATGTATTCAAGCCTGCCCTGTTGATGCAATTGTTGGCGCATCAAAAGTTATGCATACCGTAATAGTCGACGAGTGCACTGGCTGTGACTTATGTGTCGAGCCTTGTCCCGTAGATTGTATTGATATGGTGCCCGTTCAGTCACCGTTGACTCATTGGAAGTGGAATGATCCATTAATTCCAATCAAAAACGTAGAATGATTTTCAACCCATTTTTAGACGCCAAAGGTTAGATTTTGCAATCAGAATTAAGTTTGTTAGAACAAATTAAACTTCAGAAAATCTGGACATTTCCCGGTGGAATTCATCCGCCTGAACAAAAAGAACTGTCTAACCAAACGCCAATTATAAACTTGCCGTTAAGCCAAAAGTACTATGTACCGGTAAAACAGCACATAGGCTCTGTTGACGACGTTATCGTTACCGTCGGCGAACAAGTTTTAGCAAATCAGCCTTTAACCGCCGCAAATTTAACGATGACGGTACCGGTCCACGCTCCGGTAGCAGGAAGAGTCATCGCAATAGCACCGCATGTATCTGCCCATCCATCAGCAAAACCAGAGCTTTCGGTTATTATAGAAGCCGATGAATTACAGCAAGCTGTGGAACCACAAAAAATAGATAACTGGCAAACAGTAGAAAAATTTGAGCTTGTTGAGCAGATTAAGAGAATGGGCATCAGTGGTATGGGTGGTGCCGGATTTCCAACTCACATCAAAATGCACCCGACTCAAGATATAGACGTGCTTATTCTAAACGGTGTGGAATGTGAGCCATATATAACCGCTGACGATACGCTAATGAAGCAATATAGTGCCGAAATTATCGAAGGTGCGTTAATTCTTCAACATGTATTGCAAAGTAAAGTTTGTATTATCGCTATCGAAGACAACAAACCTGACGCTGTTGATGCTATGAAAAAAGCAGCCAAAGAATTTGAAAATATTGAAATACGAGTTGTACCAACAAAATACCCTTCTGGCGGCGAAAAACAATTAATACAACTGTTAACTGGCATGCAAGTACCTAGTGGCAAGATACCGGCTGACTTAGGTATCGTTATGCAAAACGTTGGAACTGCATTCGCGGTAAAGGAAGCAATAATAGATGGCCTCCCACTAACTCAGCGAGTTGTTACTATTACTGGCGAAACGCTTAACAAACCTCAAAATGTTTGGGCCAAACTTGGCACTCCCGTACAAGATCTATTAACGTTTGCTGACTTTAAAGCAGAAAAACAGCAACGCATCATTATGGGTGGCCCTATGATGGGTTTTGCCATACTTGATACCAGTATGCCTGTGGTTAAAACGACAAACTGTATTCTAGCGCCATCAGCTAAAAAGTTGCCACCGCAAGGCGACGAGCAAGCATGTATTCGTTGTGGCTTGTGTGCTGATGCTTGTCCAGCTGAACTTCTACCTCAGCAACTTCAGTGGTTTGCTAAAGCCAAAGATCATGACAAACTCTCCGAATATAATCTCTTTGATTGTATCGAGTGCGGCGCTTGTGCTTATGTTTGCCCAAGTCAAATCCCGTTAGTTCAGTATTATCGAACCAGCAAAGCTGAAATTAGAGAAGCAGAACAGGAAAAAATAAAGTCTGAAAAAGCGCGAGTTCGATTTGAACAACGCCAGGAACGTTTAGAGCGTGAAAAGCAAGAGCGACTCGAGAAACATAAAGCGTCTGCAGAAAAACGCGCTAAAGCTCTAGAAAAAGACACAAGTGCGAAAGATAAAATTGCTGCCGCGCTAGCAAGAGCGAAAGCAAAAAAACAAAGCCAAAATGACTCCACCGCAAACGTTTCGGATTCAGACGCTAGCGTCGTACCTAACACTAATAAAGATAAAGTAGCGGAAGCTATCGCTAGAGCGAAAGCTAAAAAAGCAGCAAAACAAGAACAAGCTAGCCAAGAACCAATTGAGCAAGCATCCGAGGAACAACAGCGTAAAGCAAAAGTTGCGGCGGCTATTGCGCGAGCTAAACAGAAAAAGCAAGAAAGTCTCGCCCCTGAGCCTAAGAAAGTATCGACTACTAACACTGTTAGTTTAGAAACTGAAAACAAAACGACAGAATCAAGCGACGTTCAGCAAGACACCTCGCCAGAGACATTAACACCTGAACAAATACGAAAGCAAAAAGTTGCAGCTGCTATAGCCAAAGCTAAAGCAAAAAAATCGAAAAGTGATACTTAATGACTATATTTTCTAGCATGTTTAAAAGCTCACCACACGGTGCCATGGGAATGACAACAAACCAGGTAATGCGAATGGTTAGTTATGCCACGATTCCAGGGTTTATCGCTCAATTATATTTTTATGGCTGGGGATCACTTGTTCAACTTGTACTGTGTATTGTGGTAGCCGTACTTAGTGAAGCTATTGTTTTAAGCCTACGAGAAAAAAGAATTCGTCGTACACTATCCGATGGTTCAGCAGTATTAACAGGCGTGTTACTAGCACTTAGTATTCCGCCTTTAGCACCTTGGTGGATAAGTGTGATTGGTGTCGCCTTCGCTATTATCATTGTAAAACAACTATATGGCGGATTAGGCTTTAATCTTTTCAACCCTGCGATGGCGGGCTATGTTGTGCTGCTTATCTCTTTTCCTGTTGCTATGACGAGTTGGCAACCTATTCAGCCACTGTTAATGCATTCGTTGTCTCTTGCTGATACTGCTTGGGTCATCTTTACCGGCTTTAGTATTGAAGGATATAACCTCCAGCAACTTAGCATGTTGGCAGATGGCACCACAATGGCTACACCACTTGATCAATTTAAAACGTCATTGGCACAGCAACAAACCGTATCTGAGGCGTTAGCATTACCAATTTATGGTGAGTATGGAGGAATAGGATCACAGTGGGTAAACGCCGGTTATTTATTAGGTGGGTTATTGCTCCTTAAACAAGGCGTTATTCGTTGGCATATTCCACTTTCCATTATAACTACGCTGTTTTTGCTCTCTTTTATTTCATCTGCCGTTGGCGCAGACAGCACCTACCCGCCTGTACAGCAGTTATTTACTGGCGCAACTATGTTGGGCGCATTTTTTATTGCAACAGATCCTGTTTCAGCTTCTACCACAGCTAAAGGTCGACTTGTTTTTGGCGCTGTAATTGGCGCGCTTATATTTATTATCCGTCAATGGGGAGGATACCCAGATGGCGTGGCCTTTGCCGTTTTGCTTGCAAACATGTGTGTACCGTTAATCGATCATTACACGCAACCGACGGTTTACGGCCATAAGAGGTAAATAACATGACAGAAACTAATATTGCTCTTATAAAAAGTAAAAAAAATGCTTTGCTTCTCACTGCTTTTGCTGCCGTGTGTACGTTATTTGTTGCTGCTACTCACATCATTACGGCACCGGTAATAGAAGAACAAAAACAACAAGATATTCTGCGAAAGTTGACCCAAGTTTTAAACCAAGACAAGTTTGATAATAACCCATTAGAAAACTGTACTTCAGTAAGCGACGTGAGTATTACTGGGACAGATAAAACATCTAAAATATATCGAGCGACATTAAATAACGAGCCTTACGCGATTATATTTCAAACGCAAACAAAACAAGGTTACAACGGCCGTATTGAAATGATGGTCGCAATAAATGCCAAAGGCGAAGTACAAGGCGTCCGTTCTATCGCACACCAAGAAACACCTGGGCTTGGCGATAAAATTGAATTAGAAAAATCAGACTGGGTGCTCGACTTTAATGGAAAAACCGTCAAAAGCGACTCTGACTCAAAATGGTTCGTTAAAAAAGATGGTGGTCAGTTTGATCAATTTACTGGTGCGACAATTACTCCGAGGGCAATAGTCAATCAGTTACGTCAAAGCATATTTAGTGCATCAAAACACTTTGATGATATATTTTTGATGCCAAATGAATGCGAAACCTTCGAGGTGAAAGACTAGTATGACAAGTGAATGGAAAGATATCGTCCGCAATGGCCTTTGGACAAATAACCCAGCACTGGTTCAGCTATTAGGGTTATGTCCATTATTAGCCGTTACTAATACGTTCATCAATGCGCTTGGCCTTGGCATAGCAACGCTACTGGTTTTAGTTGTTTCAAACTTAACTATTTCCCTTGTTAAACAATGGGTAACAAAAGAAATACGAATTCCCGTATTCATTATGATCATTGCGTCATTCGTTACCATCATTCAATTATTAATGAATGCCTACACCTTTGGCTTGTACGTTTCGTTAGGCATTTTCATCCCATTAATTGTTACCAACTGTGCCATTATTGGTCGAGCAGAAGCCTTTGCCTCTAAAAATGGTCCCGTAGAGTCATCTCTAGATGGCTTAATGATGGGACTCGGTTTTACTGCGATTTTGTTGCTTCTAGGTGGAGCTCGTGAAGTTTTAGGACAAGGCACGCTATTTGACGGTGCTCACCTGCTATTTGGTGAATGGGCGAGAGGCATGACGGTGCAAATCTTTGAGTTTGAGCAGCAGTTTTTACTTGCAATTCTGCCGCCTGGAGCATTTATTGGTATGGGACTTATTATTGCCCTAAAAAATATTATTGATGCTAAACAAGCCAAAAAGAAAGTTAAAAACGTGAAGTCGGTTGAACGAGCGCGTGTGACGACCGTTAATTAAAGCAAAAAGTAATTTAATATTATGAATAAAGAAAAACGCTTAGAGATACTGACTCGGTTAAGAGACGACAACCCTCATCCAACAACTGAGCTAGAATTTACCACGCCGTTTGAGCTGCTCATTGCAGTCTTATTAAGTGCGCAAGCCACCGATGTAAGTGTAAATAAGGCGACACGTAAACTTTATCCTGTCGCAAATACACCTCAAGCTATCCTTGATTTAGGCGTTGATGGATTAAAAGAATATATAAAAACAATTGGCTTATTTAATTCAAAAGCCGAAAACACCATAAAAACCTGTCGCATGTTGGTTGAACTCCACAACTCCGTTGTACCAGAAGACAGAGCCGCGCTAGAAGCCCTTCCTGGGGTTGGACGTAAAACCGCAAACGTAGTACTGAATACAGCGTTCGGCTGGCCGACAATAGCAGTAGATACGCATATTTACCGTGTTTCCAATCGTACTAAGCTTGCCATGGGCAAAACCGTCGACGATGTCGAACAAAAACTACTTAAAGTCGTTCCAAAGGAATTCAAGTTAGACGTACACCACTGGCTAATACTTCATGGCCGTTATACTTGCGTAGCCCGTAAACCAAAATGCGGCGCGTGTATCATAGAAGACCTTTGTGAGTTTAAGGATAAGACAGATTAACACTCTTAATTTGTAAAATTAATAATCCAAATTTATCGCTGTTACCCGTTGGTTTTAAATTTTAATGATTAAACTATTTGGGGCTACAGCGCTTTTCGCCAAAGTTTTAATGGCAAATTAATTTGAGACGACAAATACCATTTCAGTTTCATAGCCTGCCCTGCATCAGAAAGTTGTTCATAGTTTACAGGCTTTCCAGAACCTAAGTTTACTTGTGCGTCTTTGTTCTTATTCACATTTAAAACGAGAACGATCTTGCTGCCCTTTTTGATTAGCTTTGAAGTAAAGCGAGCGTTAACTATAGGTACACGACGTTTTTGATTTGGGATTAATAAACGTCTTTTACCCATGTCTTCTGCGTAACTAACACGGCTTCGATAATTGTTTAGGTGGAAAACTTCACCACTGGCGGTAACTTCGTAATAGTTAAAGCCGATATCCACATCTCTCTTATTGATTGCTATGTCAAAGAATCCAGAGATCGCACCTGTGAGCTCCATATCCTGCTCAAATACAGGTGTCTCCAATTGAATGCCACCTTGCTTATCAATGTTGTTTTTAATGACTGGCCAGGGCGCTAGATTGCGTTGCTCAGTTCTGTCGGTCATATCAATGGTTTGTTCAATGTATTTATTGGCTTGTATTGAGGGCGCAATCCCCAATATATGATTTTGCTCTGCGTTTGGATTGGTCTCTTGAATGTAAAAGCTAACAGTTTGCTGGTTTAACGTTTGCAACGAGTCAGCATAGCGCCATTGGTTTGCGCCCATTACTTGATAGTTAACATTATTCTGAACTAACTTTGGCTTCGGTTTGCCATATAAAACGTGATCAAACCATTCAAACACTACTTCTTCGGAGTCCTTTTCAAGAGCGACGAGATCAAGCTCATAGTTGCTGTGGTGCGAACGAGGTTTGCCTTGTGCGGTCATGTGATTATAGGGACCAATTAACAACGCATGGTTAGCTCTATCGTTGTACTTGAAGTGCTCATACAAATACGTAAGTGCAGAAATTTGACCACCCTCAAAGTACCCCGTAATACTAAGCACCGGAATATCGATTCGTTGGTACTCTTCTCGATAAGGAACCATGTTTTGATAGAAAGTACTGTCTTCTGGGTGAGATAGCCACTTTTGAAGCCACGGACTCGGCTTGTTAGCTATTTTGTCAATATCTGAGATAGGCCGGCCACTGGTATACAGTTCATTTACAATATCTTCTGTACGCTGCCAGTCATTATAAATAGTGTTATCGACCGTTTTATTGTTGGTAACATACAAAGGCCATTCAAAGTTACCCGTCAACGCGATGTTGTTTTCATACGGTAAGCCAGTGATGAGATTAGCGGCCACATAAGGGGCCATCGCTTTTAAGCCCTTTGGCATGTATTTAGCTGTTGCCCATTGTGTAAAACCATTGTAACTACCACCGTACATAACAACGGTTCCATTGCTCCAAGCTTGCTCTGTGATCCAATTAATAAGTTGCGACGCATCTTCTCCTTCATGTTCCCAAGGCACTATCTTATTGCTGCTTGAGCGCTTTCCACGGGAGTTAGCCACGATACCAATATACCCGTGCGCAGCGGCATGCATGGCGGTTTTTATATGAGACGCTTCATCGGCATAGATTGTATATTGCAGAGCGGTACTTTTGGGTTTGAGTTGACTGCGACTGCGTACGATAGTGGTTGATAGCTCGATGCCGTTCTTTAATTTAACTAACACATCCGGTTGAATGATAAAACGACGTTGTTGTTCTTGCTTTATTATTTTGTCAGTTATTGGAATGATGCCGTGTAATACCTGATATAAATGACTGTTAACGGCAATAGAAATCATGTCACTTTGCGAAAGTTTTTGCTTATTTTGTAGGCGTTTGTACACGTTAAAAACGTAACTTTTAGCCCCCGAAACAGACCAGCCCAAAGCTAGAGACATTTGCACAAACGCTTCATCGTTCAGTTTCTCAAATTTATCTTTAATAAAGTCACTAGGCTCTTCTGCTAGACCAGTTTGGTGATATAGCTGGTAATGAGAAAATTCCAGTGTATTGTTTTGTTGTTTAATCGTGTTGGAGATTGCAGAAAGGTCGCCACGCAATGACAATAGCGCCATTTTATTAAACGTACTTTGTTGTTCGATTTCATCTACTGTTAAATTGTTTGCAAATGACTTGAGCTTTTTCGTTAGTTTTTCAGACGCTAAAATGGCATCGACGCCATCTGAGGTACTTAAATCAGTCACTGCAATAATAGCAGGCAATGGGTATTCACCAGAATTAGCAGCGTAGGTATTTGGCAAAAAGTTTAGTAAGATAATGAGCGAATAGATCACCAAAGACGTTTGACTTAATTGTTTCATTTGAATTTCCATTTTGAGTTCGCATAAATCGTGGGCCCACTGTATTGAGGTGTAAGTGATAAGTCCTGACAAAGCGGTGAATACTTGTGACTTTTTATGACCGCCCTGTTTTAAGGGCTTGTGAAGCAGATACAATGGATAGATATGCGCTGGCAAATTAAAGATTTTGAATTTTGTGAACAGCAACACACCTTAACGAATGAGCAAGATAGGGTCCGAATGGAGCCTATGATGAGTGAATTATTAGCGTATTTCTGTCAACATCAAAATCAAATTATCAGCAAAGAACAGTTGCTCGATGGTGTTTGGCATGGCCGTTATGTCAGCGACAATACGGTCAGCAAACTGATTACAAAACTCCGAAAAGCACTGCAAGATAGCGCTCGAAATCCTGAGTTCATTGTCACTGTGCCTAAAAGAGGTTACCGACTTGTCGCCACTGCCGCGCCAATTGACGATCAGGGAACGCCCCCTGCAGACATTGAAGGTTGTACGGAAAAGCGTCCTATAAACAAACATTTTCTATTTTTGATGGCGCTCTTTGCCATTGTCTTATCTATTGGTTTTTTGTCATCAAACTTTTCCTCTTCCAACGTCATTGTTTCTGCTAAAGCGGTCACCTCAGATAAAGGTAGAGAATATTTCCCTAGCTTTGCGTCAGATGGCGTTCGTCTGGCGTATATGAATCATGATGGCACAAGGTTCAGACTGTATATAAAAAACATTTATTCAGGTGAGCAAGTTGAAGTCCATCATGGCGAAGAGAATGGTGTTGGACCAGGCAGTTGGAACGATGCCGGTACAAAACTCGTGTATTTGGTTGCAACACAAGAACGTTGCCAATATTTTATTCGCGAATTTGATGGGCTAGAGATGTCTGATCCCCAATTAATATACACCTGCAAGCCTGGCAGTTTTGGGATTATTAAGTTTACCCATGACGATAATATGCTTATTTTCTCTGAGTCACCGGGGATGGGAAAACCCTACTCCCTATATTCTCTTGAGCTAGATTCCGGCAGCACTCAGTGGCTTCCTCAGCCAGATATACACCTAGGCGGTAATAATCAGTTTGACATGCACCCGACCCAAAATAAGTTGCTCATCTCTTCGCCAGATGAACAACAGTGGGAAGGTTTTTATCAGCTCGATTTAGAGACACAGCAGCTAAGTTTACTGTTTAAACTAAATGCCTATATTTGTTGTGGAATATGGGCTCATGATGGCGAGCACATTGTTATGATGGGCGAGCATCCGGCCCATGAAATAGTGCAATATGATCTCGATGGCAGCAATAAAACAGTCCTGTTTACAGGTCCTCAACAGCTGCGTCGACCAGAGCGGCATAGCAACGGTGTTGATTATGCGTTTACCGCTTTTAAGAATGATTTAAATGTCGACGAGTATAATATCTCGCACAATCAATCGTTTTCGATATTAGAGGACACTTTTGATGAAAGGTTGGCTGTGTTGTCACCAAACGCCAATCAAGTCGCTTATATTAGTTTAACTTCAGGCAACGAAGAACTCTGGTTGTATAATCGTGATACGCGTAAAAAGAAGAAAGTCAGTCAGTTTGCAGATGGCCGACATTATGTTGATTTAACTTGGTCACCAGATGAACGTAAAGTAGCAGGACTCACTTTAAATGCGATTCATATCATAGACATAAATTCAGGAGAGACAAGGTTATTGCCGTTACCTGAAAAAGAGTTTAGGGGGCTGTCTTTTAAGTCTCCAAACAAGGTAGCCTTTAGCATGAAACTGGGCTCAGACTGGCAAGTTGTCGAGTTTAATTTACAAGATAATTCAATGGAGAGGCTTGAGCCTCATTGGCAAAGCGTTCAATACGCCAATTCTGTAGATGACTGGCTTTGGGTTGATCAAGATGGCAAATGGTATCAAGGAGCACACCCAATACCATTAGAGCTACCTAAACCGAACATCAATGCTTTTTATGGCAGGCAGTTTAATGTCAAGAAAAGTGGCGAGCGCATCGCGTTTTATAACTGGCAGGACAGGAAATTTGAGGTATACCTCAAAGGTTCTCATAAACCTGTCCAAACCTTGAATAGTCAAGTAGGCCACTTTTCTATCAATGGTGACGTTTTACTCATTGGGCAAAAGTCGTCAAAAACCAATGACAGTGACATTTATCAAACTTATCGCGTGAACACTGAGTGAAAATTGTTCTACTTTCATTAGCGTTCGGCTGGCCTACGATAGCGGTAGACACACATATTTATCGTGTTTCAAACCGCACTAAGTTAGCAATGGGTAAAACCGTTGATGACGTTGAACAAAAGCTACTTTACTGATCGTAAGTCATCCATGACCTCCCAGCATCAGCATATACCTATGCTAGAAAAGTTGTCCCTAAAGAGTTCAAAGTAGACGTGCACCACTGACTTATTTTGCACGGTCGTTACGTTTGTGTGGCTAGAAAACCTAAATGTGGTGCCTGTTTGATTGAAGACTTGTGTGAATTTAAGGACAAAACTGAGTAAAAGACAGCCTAGCCCCTGATACTATCAACCTCTGTAGAATTACGACTTACAGAGAAGCTATAACAACAATATAAGCTCCTAAAAAAATAGACTATATTGAACAACTAAGCAATCGCTTCTAACCGCGTTTAACAATGTTAATAAGCCACAAATTAGTGTCATCAATTGTGCTACTGCAATGTTAACCTAGGCTTAATAAAGTCAATAAAAGCTGTCACTTTTTCTGCTACCGATGAAGACTTGTAGTAAACCACATTGACCAATTCACGGTCAGTACCATTTTGCCTATATGGCTCAAGCAATGATATTAGTCGACCTGACTTAATGTCGTTGCTAACCATAAAACCGGATAAGCAAGTGATTCCATTGCCTGTTAAAGCAAGTTGCCGAACATGGTTTGATGAATACACCTTGGGTAGGCGCTATAGTTGTTTTAGTTGCTCTTGTTTTAACTCGCTATAGTGGAATGCTTGATAAAAGTGCGACAAAAACAGTTGTAACTTAACGTCTGTATTTATATTTCACTTCATTATTTAAAGGGAAATTAATAATTATTAGCGATTTTCAAAGTATTAATTTCACAAGTCTATAACCTTTAGTTATTCTTCAATCATTATTAAATTTAAGTGCGAATCCACAATGCTACCTTTACTTCGAATATTGCTTATTGAGCAAGAACTTACGACGTTGCAAGAACTTACAACAAACCTATCAAAGACGATTCCTAACTTTGAGCGAGAAGATATTAACATCGATATAATCGAGTGTGATGATTTAGCTAGAGCATTAGAATATGTAAAAGATGATGGCGATATTCAGTCGGTCGTACTTAGCTGGGACGCACACAACAAAAGTGGCGAACAAATATATAGCCGCTTTATCGAGCAGTTAAAAGAAATTCGTCTTGAGCTTCCTGTTTATGTGATTGGAGACGACACGCAAGGATTAGAGATAGTCAATGAGTCAGAAGAAATAGAATCTTTTTTCTTTAAAGATGAAGTCATCTCGGATCCAGAAGCGATTTTAGGATATATGATCAATGATTTTGATGACCGAGCAGAAACGCCATTTTGGTCGGCATACCGTAGCTATGTTGGTGAATCAAACGACTCCTGGCACACTCCAGGTCATAGTGGCGGCTCAAGCTTTAGAAACTCTCCTTACATCAAGGACTTCTACCAATTTTATGGCCGAAATGTATTTGTAGGCGATCTGTCAGTTTCAGTGGACTCCTTAGGTTCGTTATCAGATAGCACAAATACAATTGGTCGAGCACAAGAATCCGCAGCCGCAACGTTTGAAGTGAAACGTACATACTTTGTCACTAACGGGTCTTCAACCTCGAATAAGATCATTCTACAAACCTTGCTTCGAAAAGGCGATAAAGTCATTATTGACCGAAATTGCCATAAATCAGTTCACTATGGCATTTTACAGTCGGGCAGTTACCCTATTTATTTATCGAGCGTTTTAAATCCGAAATACGGAATATTTGCACCGCCGTCTTTAGACGACATCAAGCAGACGATTGAACAAAATACCGATGCCAAATTATTGGTTCTTACAGGCTGTACTTACGACGGACTGCTAAGTGATTTGAAACAAGTGGTGGATTTTGCCCATCAACATGGTGTTAAAGTCTTTATTGACGAAGCTTGGTTTGCTTACTCTTTGTTCCATCCAAGTTTACGCTACTATTCCGCGATTCATGCTGGTGCCGATTACGTTACTCATTCAGCTCATAAAGTTGTATCAGCTTTTTCTCAAGCATCTTATATACATATCAACGATCCTGACTTTGATGCCGATTTCTTCAGAGAGATTTACAGTATCTATGCCAGTACATCGCCTAAATACCAACTTATCGCTTCTCTCGATGTATGTCAGAAGCAGCTAGAAATGGAAGGCTATAAGTTGCTTAATGCACTGTTAAATCATGTCGAAGAGTTTAAACAACAGATGGCCTCACTCAAATACATAAAAGTGTTAGGTAAACAAGACTTTATGGAGATATTTCCGCACTTTAGCGGCGATAATATGGGGCATGATCCGTTAAAAATTCTTATTGATATTAGTAGCTTACCGTATTCTTTAAAAGATATTCATAAGTTCTTACTGGATGAGATTGGACTGGAAATTGAAAAGTACACACACAGTACCATCTTGGTTTTACTTACATTGGGCGGTACCCGTTCGAAGATAATTCGTCTGTACAATGCATTAAAGAAACTAGACAGCGGCAAGGTAAAACTTTCAAAATCAACAAGACGCGCTCGTTTGCCGGAGAGTTTGCCGGCTATTGATTTGGCTTGTATTCCAAGCGATGCTTTTTATGGCGAGCGGGAATCGGTGCAGATAAGTAAGTGTAACAACCGCATTTGTGCGGGTTTAGTAACTCCTTATCCTCCGGGGATTCCATTGTTAGTCCCAGGTCAGCATATTACTCAAGATCATATCGACTACCTCAAAGAGTTAGCCGGACAAGGCTTGACGATTCAAGGAAGCTTTGACGGTGAAATCTACGTTTTAAAAGAACAAGTCGTTAACTAAAATATCCATTAAATATATCTATTCAGCCAGTATGAGTTATAACGCACTGGCTGAATAATAAATGGACAAAGTTGTTCGGGTTAGATTGTTCGACTTAAATTTTAGGTATTAAACTTTAGATAACTATATTTTTATCATCAGCAGTCACATTTGTCGGTTCATTTAAACGTGTGACCAAAAGTTGCTCGACTCGAATGCCGTTGACATCAATAGCCTCAAACTTAAACCCTTGGTAAATGACATAGTCAGTTCGTTTGGGTAATCGCTTTAACATATAGATCAAAAACCCAGCGAGTGTTTCATATTGACTATCATTAGGAAATTCATCAATACTCAATAGCTTCATTAAATCAACAATTGGCGTCGCTCCATCAACCAACCAAGAAGAAGCATCCCTCTGCACGATTTGTTCTTCACCTTGAAACGTGACTAAGTCACCCATAAAGCTGCTCATCAGATCTTTTAAAGTAACTAGTCCAACAACCATGGCATACTCATTAACCACTAGTGCAAAAGGTTGCACGGCGGACTTAAACTCGTTTAATGCCTCAGACAAAGTCAAAGTCTCAGGTAAATAAAACAAATCTTTTTGAATCATGCTGGGGTTTAAGTCAGTTGATTCACCTTTTAGTAATTGTCGCAATATCTGTTTCGACTCAACTGAACCAACAACTCGATCTAGGTGGCCATCACATACCAAGAAATAATTGTGTGGATGATCTAAGATTTTTGCGCTTATTGCTTGGCTGTCATCATTAACATCGAAATAGATAATTGCATCACGCTTCGTCATTGCTGAAGAGAGTGTTCGCCCTTCTAATTCAAATACGTTTCCTAACAACTGATACTCTTGTTGTTGCAACGAGCCGTGTTCCGCGCCGGCTTCCATCATGGCAACGATGTCTTCTGTTGTAACTACATCTTCCCGTACTGTTGGCATTCTAAAAAGGCGCAAAATGAGATTTGTAATACTGTTAAAAAACATCACTAACGGCGACAGTCCATAGGTGATCCCATTCATTAAACCAACAATACGTGAAGCTACAGCTTCTGGCATGATCATCGCGATACGTTTCGGTAATAAATCAGCAAATAAAATGAATAAAGACGTAATAGCTAAAAACGACAATATGAAACTAATTTGTTCAGCTAGCGGCCCAGTGTACATAAGTGCAACTAGCTCAGATGTATATGGAGTAAGGGTCTGTTCGCCAATTATGCCACCTAAAATTGCAATCGCGTTGAGAGCAATTTGGATCATGGCAAAAAAACTACCCGGCTGTTCCTGTAATCGTATCACCGCCGCGGCTTTTTCATTACCTTCATCGGCCATAACTTTTAATTTGATTTTGCGGGAAGCAGCGATTGAAATTTCTGACATAGCAAACAAAGCACCAAATAAAATCAATATGGCGATGCCTAATAAGTCATTCATGTTTTTCTCCAATTTCTTTGGTTTAGCGGACGCTAACCGTCATTTTGCTTCACTAAAAAGCGCGCAATTATTATTGAATATTAGTTATACAGCAATATATTTATCGCACCTGCTTTAAAATAAAAAAACAAAAAATCTTTCGAAAAAAAAGAAAGGTTACTCCTATTAAAAGCAGTTTACTTATAGCTAACTAGATATAAACTAAAAGCTTGTATAGAAAGGATATTTGGCCATGTTAAAAAATTCCACAGAAGGTTACGGGAAAATTCAAATCATATTTCATTGGCTTAGCGCCATAATAGTATTTGGTTTGTTTGGATTAGGCCTTTGGATGATGGACTTAAACTATTACAGTGAATGGTATCGGACCGCACCAGATTTGCATAAATCCATTGGGTTGACTTTGCTTATTCTGACGATATGCCGCGTCATTTGGAAATTAGTTAATCCAAGTCCAAAAGCACTGTCGACTAATAAAATTGAAAACAAAATGGCTAAAGTCGCTCATTTAGCCCTATACCTGTTGATGTTTGCGATTATGATCAGTGGCTACCTTATATCCACTGCAGATGGTCGCGGTATTGACTGGTTTTGGCTTTTTGAAGTGCCTAGTTTGGGTGAATTTATCCCTCAACAAGAAGAGGTAGCAGGTGATATTCACGAAATACTCGCTTACTCCCTAATCGGTTTAGTGGTTTTTCATGCTATAGCGGCATTGAAACATCACTTTATTAACAAAGATAAAACGTTAATCAGAATGGTTTCATTTAAAACTCAAGAAACCTCTAAAGATGACGTTTCTTAAATACAATAAACTTTAATTAATAGTCACAAAGGAAAACAACATGAATAAACTTCTAACTTCGCTAGTTGCTGTAGTAGCTTTAGGTGCAAGTGCTCTAGCCACAGCTGCTGAATACAAGGTAGATATCAAAGGTGCCCACGCATTTATTAACTTTAAAGCAAGCCACTTAGGTTATAGCTGGTTAACAGGTCGCTTTAATAAGTTTGATGGTACGTTTAATTACGACGCCAACAACCCTAATGCCAGCAAAATTGTTATTAACATTGACCCTTCTAGCGTTGATAGTAATCACGCTGAGCGCGATAAGCATTTGCGCAGTGCTGACTTTTTGTCGGTTGATAAATTTCCAGAGTCAAAATTCGTAAGTACGAAGATAACTGATTTAGGAGACAATAAACTAAAAGTAGAGGGTGACTTTACCCTACATGGCGTTACTAAACCTATCGTTATCGATGCAGTTAAAATTGGTGAAGGTAAAGATCCATGGGGTGGTTACAGAGCTGGATTTACTGGCAACACCACTATTAACGTTGCAGACTACGATTTTAAAAGCGCTTGGGTTGGCGACGTTCAATTAGAACTTCACATTGAAGGTATCAAGCAATAAGCAATAAGTAATAAGCAATAAGTAATAAGTAATAAGTAATAAGTAATAAGTAATAAGTAATAAGTAATAAGCTTATCTTTAATTAAAAAGGCCACTTTAAATTGTGGCCTTTTCGTTTTTAAAATATTACTTGTAAGCCAATTGACGGTATTGGCGACTCAGGAAATTGGTATTCTTCTTCTCTTTCTGAGTAATCGGCATTGTATTCATATCCTCGCACACTTTTTTGTCCGTATAGGTTCAATACTTCAAAATAGATATTTGCTTCTTTTCCCCACAATGTGGTCTCATAATCTAAACGAATATCAAGTCTATGAAAATACTCTAGGCGGTCTGAGTTAAAAGCGGCTTCAACCGGGTCATAAAAGATCGGTGGTTGGCTTGTGTCTGGTTGTCCATTATCGCTTTGCGGGTAAACCGGATCCGCACCAACGATAGGTGTATACAGGCTTCCGCTTTGCATACGCCAACGCCCACCAATTTGCCAGCGTTCATTAATTTCATAATTACTAACCAAATTAATAATCCACGGTAAGTCATATTGGTAACTAAACGCTTCGCCCGTTATTTGATTAACACGTTCGGTTTTACTGTACGCTATGCTCAACCAGCCATACCAGTCATTTGATATCGCTTTGTTTACTAATAGTTCTGCACCATAGGCATCGCCGACGCCTTCATTTAAGTAGTTGCTGTCTTGACTGCCATTTGGCACACCACCTAGACTCGTTACCTGTAAATCAGGGTTACTTACCACTAACTCGTCCATATCTTTATAATAAGTTTCAAGTCGCCATGCCCAATCAGATTCACCTAAGTATTCGATACCTAACACATAGTGGTTTGACTGACTTAACTTTAAGTCTGGGGCGCCAAACGTATCAGACAAGTATTTGTATTGTCTAAACCATTGATGGTGTTGCCCTGCAGCTAGCTTTAATCTGTACTCATCATTTAATTGATATCGTAACGTCAATCTAGGCTCAATAAATGTTTCTTCTGTGTAGTCATTGTAGGAATAAGCAACGCCTAATCGAGAAGACCAATCACTGTTGATATCCCAATCGTAATCTGCGTATAGATTGTAAAAATTAATGTCAATTTCACTACTTTCAAATTCAGTATCCGCATAATAACTTGGCGGACAGACCTCAAACTCGTTATTACAAGGTTGCTGCTTACCTGTCACCGAGTAATCAACTGTTTGACTTCTAACTTCTATTCCGCTGTAAAGAACACCATCGGCTACGTCTTGGTTATTCTTAACCTTAAACATATAGTCAGTTGTAGTAGCATCTAAATCTAACAACCTACCAATAACAATGTCGCCACTGCGCTCTAAACGGTTAACAATTGTTTTTGTTTCACCAAAACTACTGTAGTTTGTCCATATTACACTCTGATTGTGGTAGTACTGGTCTACACCAATGCCCCCTTTTAAATCAGGGTTCTGTAGTACTTCATCGGCATCATCATCAAACAATAACGCAACTTCATCGTTTGAACCGGTTGCCTGCACCGTTAGTTTGTTATTGTCGTCTATATAGTTAACGTATTTGAATTGGTAGTCGTTATTAATTGGCGCTTGGTCAAACTCAAACTGCTCCTCGTCATCAAGCACTTTTTCAATATATAAATGAACAAGGCTCTGTCGCATTGCAAAATAAAATGCCGAACTTTCATTAATTTTCGACTCGAACAATAGGCCTGTTCTTAAAAAGCTAATATCGAATATCGCAGTTGGGTCAACAATCTCAGGATCTTTAAGGCGAGTATCTATAACACCACCAATGGCATCATTAAATTCTGGTTCCCAAGCGCCTGTTTTTAATTCAAAGCTACGGATTAAGTTGGGATGAAATGTGCTAAAGCTATCAATATGGAATACGTTGCCCACAGGTACGTCGTCAGATTGATAGTACATGTCTTCCGGTGAACTACCTCTGACTGCTGGCGCAAAACCTCTTGCTAAAACAATACCAGGAAGGCTTTCTATTGCTCGAATAGGATCGTTACCAGCACCTGGTACTTTTAAAATTTTATCTGAGCTGAGTTCTAATCCAGCATCTTTGGAACCAACCACTCGAATTTTTTCAATCTTTGTGTTTTTTGCTGATTCGGTAGGTTCCTCGTTTAGACCATCAAAGTCTTTAGTTGGTAATGCTTTCGCATTAAAAGAATAAAGTATCGATAGGGTGATAAATGATAAAATAAAGCGTGAGTTCACGAAGATGTCCTTTCCAAAAAAAGCTTAACTAGCTGAATTACGTAGTAACTTAATTAATAGTTTATTTTATTTGGAAACGCCTAACATTAAATTTTATGTAAGATACGAACACTATTTTTTATGTTCGGAAAACAAATCCAACGTCGGCTCATTTTCAGGATTAACAACACCCTGTTCTTCCAAGTTATTAATTTGCTTAAGCTCAAGTTTTTTGGCTAACCAACGACGCTTTCTCATCTGACAGAGCTTGATGACATGGCGTTTGTGCTCATCTCCTAACTTGGTCCAGCCAAAACGCTCATCTCGACTTCTAAAACAACCATAACAATAACCATTGGGTCCGTTTTGACAGAGTCCAATACATGGGCTGGGAATTTGAAATAGTTCTAACTGAGGCATTACTTGAGTTTAAGTGACGGATTATTTTTATGCAACAATCGCTGTGTTTTGAGGATAAATAGTAATAACTAACTGTTTATACGTTAGGTTTTAACAAAGCAAAAAAAAGCCCTGCGTTTGCAAGGCCATTATATTATATTTGATTTATTCAATTAAATCGGTTGGGAACGCATCGCGCATTTGAGTCCATATTTTTCCCGAATCAATACCGTACTTTCGTATCATGTAAATTGATTCGTCGTGCTTTTCAGCACTCGCAAATTTTTCTAAATCCGCGTAATAGTCTCTTGCTAACTGTCGAGCTTCATCATTTGAGAAGTAATGACCTGCAATCTTTTCCCAAAAGCCTTTAAAGCCATTCAGTACTAATACATAAATTGCGTTGCCTGAAGCATGCGCTAATTCATGGTTTAGTCGATAGTCAAAGTCAGCAAACTGTTGAGGGTCGTCAGACACAGCTAATGCTTCTTGTGCTAATTCAATGACTCTCTGTGGGTTATTTTTAATCGCACCACGAATGTAAATTGCGCTTAAATTTGTACGTGCTGATAGTAGCTGATCAATTAAGTCCACTGCACCGTCGATATCCAATTTTGCAAGGGTGGATAAAATGTTAACGCCACAGGTGTCCCAATAGTTATTTACCCGAGTCGGTTTACCGTGCTGTATCGTAAGCCATCCATCACGAGCTAATCGCTGAAGAACTTCTCGAAGAGTTGTGCGAGTAACGCCAATAAGCTCAGAAAGCTCGCGTTCCGCGGGTAAAATTGAACCTGGAGGGAAGCGATCATTCCAAATAGAGTCTACAATATATTCTTCGGCAAATCCCGCTGGGCTCTGCGCTTTTATTATTTTCATGTAAATATTCGTATCTGGTTTTAGTAAAAAACTGATTGTACCAGATGCTTTAAATTGCACAACAAATCAATTTTTAGTGTTCAAAACTAACAAAAACCGTTAAAAAGCACTAAATTAGTTATCAATTCAATTTTATTTTTAGTACATTGCTATGATACTAAAAGTGAAAAACCTTAATAATCAGAAGGAAGGCTAGGAAAGTATGCAGCAAAGTTCTCTGAGTGCTTTTTATCAAAACTTTTTAGGAAACTCTCCTGAATGGTACAAGCTAGCAATTATTGCTTGTTTGATAATCAACCCTATTATATTCATGATAGACCCTTACGTAGCTGGCTGGGCGCTAGTTATAGAGTTTATCTTTACATTGGCTATGGCTTTAAAGTGCTACCCACTTCAACCTGGTGGACTACTAGTTATAGAGGCTGTTGCCATCGGAATGACCAGTCCGGGTCATGTTCAGCAGGAGATATCGGCGAACATAAGCGTACTATTGCTTCTTATCTTCATGGTTGCCGGCATATACTTTATGAAAGACTTACTGATGTATTCTTTCACAAAGATGTTACTTAGAGTTAAATCTAAAATCGCCCTCTCCTTATCTTTCACCTTTGCAGCCGCTTTTTTATCGGCTTTTCTAGACGCACTTACCGTTGTAGCCGTAATCATTACCGTTGTTACTGGCTTCTACATGATTTACCACAAGGTCGCATCGGGAAAACAGTTTAATCATATTGAACACGACCATACTTCGGACGACCATTTAGACAACTTAAAGCGTTCTGATTTAGAAGAGTTTCGAGCTTTCATGCGAAACATCATGATGCACGCTGGTGTTGGTACAGCTTTAGGTGGCGTTTGTACCATGGTTGGTGAACCACAAAACTTAGTAATTGCTGAACGCGCTGGATGGCAATTTGTAGAGTTTGCACTAAGAATGGCGCCAATTACTATTCCTACTCTTATTGCAGGCTTGTTAACTACCTATTTAGTCGAAAAGTTCAAGATCTTTGGCTACGGTGCGAAACTACCAGAACCTGTTCGCTTAATTCTTATGGATTACGACGCTGACAGTGACGCAAAAATGACAAAACGTGACAAAGTTAAGCTTGCGGCACAAGTTGTGATCGCGATCTGGCTTATTGTTGGATTAGCCCTTCACTTAGCTGAAGTTGGTTTAATAGGTTTAACAATTATCATTTTAGCAACATCAGCAGCTGGTATCACAGACGAACATCAAATTGGTAAAGCGTTCGAAGAAGCATTGCCATTTACCTCGTTACTGTGTGTGTTTTTTGCCGTTGTCGCGGTAATTATCGACCAAGGCTTGTTTGCTCCAGTAATCTCATGGGTACTCACCTTTGAGGGCAAAACTAAATTAGTCATGTTTTTCATAGCCAACGGCTTATTATCTATGGTCAGTGATAACGTGTTTGTTGGTACTGTTTATATTAATGAAGTAGCTGCGGCGCTTAAAAAAGGCATCATTACTCGTGATGAGTTTGACATGCTAGCCGTGGCAATTAATACAGGTACAAACTTACCTTCTGTTGCGACACCAAATGGTCAAGCCGCATTCTTGTTCCTACTAACATCTGCATTAGCGCCATTAATTAGATTGTCTTACGGTCGCATGGTATTCATGGCAATACCTTATACAATTGTACTGTCGGTAGTTGGTATATTGGCTACCTATTACGGCTTATATGAAGCAACCGAATGGCTGTACCAAAACCACTGGATTGAACATCATGTGGGCCTTGGTGAGCCGAGTTCTGCTGGACACTAATAATGTCGGTAGTAAATAACCTTTCCACTTGGCCAGCTTCGCGCTGGCCTTGGTTTATATTGGCGCTTAGTGCTCTCGTATTAGAGTTAACCGCTTTATATTTCCAATACGGCATGGGCTTAGAACCATGTATTATGTGTGTTTATCAACGCGTCGCGGTATTAGGTGTATTAATTGCGGCTATTCCTGCGTTAATTCGCCCTGATGTAATACTATTGCGTGCGGTGAGTTTTTTAGCATGGATTGTTGCATCTGTGTGGGGCCTAAAGCTAGCGATTGAACACGTTCGAATGCAAAATCCAGACAACTTTATGTTGCTTATGACCTGTGACATATATCCAAATTTCCCAAGTTGGCTTCAGTTACACCAATGGTTTCCAAACGTATTTGAACCACGAGGCACCTGCGGTGATATCGACTGGGTGTTTTTGTCGTTATCGATGCCGCAATGGATGGTGATCACCTTTAGCATTTACGTTTTGACGGCAATATTTTTCCTCTTTGTTCGCCTTGTCAAAAATAAGTCATTATAAACTCGGTTCTTTTTTCCCATCATAAATAGCTGGAGACTCCTGAAAACGTGAGCTTCCAGCGCTCCCCACCAAAAATAATATTTTTATTTAAACAGGCAAACTTTGGCACAAAAACTGCTTTTTATTTGTTTCATAATAATAATAAAAGGTTTTAAGCATTATGTTTTTACCAAGATTGAGCAATAAAAAATGGACTTTGTCGTTTGCTGTTGTAGGTCTTGTTGCAGTCGTATTAACTCTGACTGGAATGAAAAGCTACCAATCACACCAAGCATATATTTTGCAGGGTGCTAGCAAAGGTTCAATGATTTCATTAGTAAATGAAATTGGTGGTGAAGTTGTACATGACTTTGCCGTAATACCGGCAATTTCTGCCATGCTGACAGACGATCAAGTTTCAGCAATTAAAAAGAACAATCCACTAATTCGTCTTTTCTCAGACGCTAAAGTAAAGCTTGATGGTAAATCGGAAGAATGGCATAACAAAAAGCCTCTTCGTTTTAAAGCAAAACAGAGTAAAGTGGTTTGGACAGCAAAAAATAAAACTAGTGAAGATGCAGAACTAGAAAGCATCACTATTAACTGGCCTGCCGCAAACGGTGCGTTAAAAAACTTAAAAGTTAACGGTGAAAAGCTAGTTAAAAATGTAGACGGCAATTCTTACACTCACTATTTCGATAATTTAGTTTCTGTTCAAAGTGGTAGTAAAGTAAAACTGGCCATGAAGTTTGATTCTCTATCAAGTGTTTCAGACTCAGATTATTACATCGCTTTAAACTTATCTGATGGCTCTGTTGTTGAACTAGACTCGGTTAAGCAAAATATTACTCGCAATGAACAGCGTGATACCTACTTCCCGACTCAAGTACGTGCAAATGAGCTACACGAAATGGGTATTACTGGTCGCGGCGTCGGTGTTGCTGTAATAGACTCTGGCTTAGCTAATTTTGAACAACTTGAATACAATTCATTTGGCGAAAAACGTGAAATCCACCGTTTATCACTGGTTGGTGGTAAAAAAGACAAGTTTGGTCACGGTACTCACGTAACAAGCCTTATCGCAAATAGCGAAGTAACTTACACTGAAGATGGTCAACCTACTAACTCTTTCAACGGTATCGCTCCAGATGTTGACCTTATTTCTATCAAAGCATTTGATAAAAACGGTGACTCTACATATTCAGATATTTTATCTGCCATTATTTATGTTATCGAAAATAAAGATCGCCTAAATATTAAAGTTTTAAACTTATCTTTTGGTTCTGAAGTTCAATCCTTGTATTTCTACGATCCTATTAACGTTGCTTTAATGGCTGCATGGGATGCCGGTATTACAGTTATTACTTCTGCTGGCAACACAGGCCCTAACGGCATGACAGTTGGTGTTCCGGGTAACAACCCATATTTAATTACTGTCGGTGCAACTTCTGATAATTACACGCCTTTTAATTTTGAAGATGATTTTGTTGCTAGCTTCTCAAGCTCAGGTCCTACTCACGCTGGCTTTATCAAGCCTGAACTAGTTGCTCCTGGCGCGCACCTACAAGGCTTAATGTCTGAAAAATCATCGTTATTCAAAAACTATAGCGTTTACGACGACAACAATGGTTACTTCCTATTATCTGGCACGTCTCAAGCGACGGCAGTGACTTCTGGTATTGTTGCGCTTATGTTGCAAGACCAACCAAACCTTTCACCTGATGATGTTAAGTGTCGTTTAATTGACACCGCTCGTATGGCACAAACAAAAGAAGGCGATTTAGGTTTTAGTATTTTCCGTCAAGGCGCAGGTATGGTTGATGCCTATGAGGCAGTAATGAGCCAAGCTTCTGGCTGTGCTAATACGGGTATGGACATCAAGAAATCGCTTCAAGCAGAAGAGTTTTACTCTGGTCCAGCACGCTGGAACCCTGAAACTGAAGAATACTATGTTTTAGAAAACGATGGATTCGAATGGGATGGTACTGCTGAAGATGCACTAACAACTCAAGCGATTATTTGGCCTCCAGGAGGATCAAGTAAAGACTTGCCACACCCGAAGAAAAAGGAATCTACATCAAATGCTATTATTTGGCCTCCAGGTGGGTCTAGCAAAGATTTAAAAACGAGTGCTATTATTTGGCCTCCAGGTGGGTCTAGCAAAGATTTAAAGACAAATGCTATTATTTGGCCTCCAGGTGGGTCTAGCAAAGATTTGAAGACAAATGCTATTATTTGGCCTCCAGGAGGGTCTAGTAAAGACTTGAAGACAAATGCTATTATTTGGCCTCCGGGTGGGTCTAGTAAAGATTTAAAAACAAATGCTATTATTTGGCCTCCGGGTGGCTCTAGTAAAGACTTACCTCATAAGAAAGTGACTACGAATTGGGTAAATCAAGAATAAAAATAAAAGGCTCCTCATGAATTGAGGGGCCTTTTTTTGTCATGTGACATATTAGTTTTTACATGATATAAACTAACAACTTCTCACTTTTTTTTGGTCGTTATGAGTTTTCCAAAGTTTTTTAGAACTATCTGTACATTTTCTATTGCATTAGTCTCAGTATTAACAAACTTCGCTTCTCAAGCATCAGAGAAGAATATTTCGAGTATCAACCAAAGCGAGCCAAAAACGTTTCTCCAATCCACAATTATATTCTCATCTCTAGATTCCAATAACCTTCTATCGAATAATACAGTCAATGACATTGCTCAAGATAAACTTGGCTTTATTTGGATTGGTACAAATGACGGTTTAATCAAATATGATGGTAGAGTCGCTCAACACTTTAAATTTAAAATTGGCGAAAAACTAAAGCTCAATAGTAACCTCATCAGAACTATATTTAGAGATTCAGAGGAAAGACTATGGATTGGACGTGATGGAGGCTTGAGTTTATTTTTACCTGAAAAAAATACGTTTTTAAGCTTCGAGGAGCATAAAGACTACAATTACATTAAAGGATTAGAGTTTGTAACAATCGCCGAGGGTCCAGATAAAACAATTTGGTTTGGCACGTCAAAGTCAGGTTTAGTTCAGTTTAATCCGAGCTCAAATTCATTCACGAAGTATACTTCTGACGAAAAGTCGAATCTATCATCTAACCGTATTAGTGATTTAACCTTCGATGCTCATGGAACAATGTACGTCGCAACCTATGATGAGGGAATAAACGTCAAAAACTTTTCCGATTTAAAGTTCCAGCAGTTAACAATAGAGTCTAGCTCTAAATCACAAATAAACGACATAAGAACACTTCATGTAACACAAGACGATCACCTTTGGGCTGGCACAGAATACCACGGCGTTCTTTTAGTTAATTTAAATACAAGAGAAACGAGACATTTCCAGCCAGATAAATCTAACCCATACTCTTTTTGTGACAATATGGTAAATGATGTCATGGAAGACTCTAACGGTTCGTCGTGGTTTGCTACGCAAAATGGCCTTTGCAAGTTTAATTCTCAGTCTCAAAGTTTCACACGATATATTGCAGAAAACAATCGAAATACAAGCTTATTAAGCAATCAGATTAGCTCAATATTTGAAGATGATGGGGGAGTAATTTGGTTAGGTTCTATTAAAGGAGTTAACTACTGGAACGCGTCTAGCAGACCTTTCCAACATATCAGTAGTGCCACATCACCTTTAATGGAAAGTGATGACATTTTATCGTTTGCAGAAACGGACGATAATACTTTTTATATTGGTAGTTTGGAGGGGGGAATAAGTAAATATGAAAAAGTATCTAATTCGCTCACTCATTTTTCGCTTTCTGATGAACTAGGACCAAAACAGCCGATTGCTGTGCCAAGTTTAAATGTTTCATCTTCCAACCGGTTGTGGATTGGCACAATGGACGCTGGTGTTTATGTCAAAAATTTAGAGAACGGGCAATTAGCTCAATACAACATTGAAAATAGTTCTAATACTGAAAACGCACTATCCTCAAATGCAATATCCAAAATAATAGAAACCAAAGAAAGATCGACTGTGGTATCTACTTATGGTGGGGGCCTGAATATTTTCGATTCTGAAATGAACCTTTCTAAAGTTACTGCTTCCGACGGCCTGTCTTCGAATTATATTATAGACGTAACACAAGATGAAAAAGGAAATATCTGGGCTGGTACGCTCGGTGACGGACTAAACAAAATAAACTTGGCGACTGGTGAAGTTGAAGTCTTCAAAATTGATAAAAACAATCCAAATACAATAAAATCCAATTCGATTCTAGGCTTGTTAGATACTAAAGACTACCTATGGATGGCGACTAAAGATGCGGGTGTAGCGAGACTGGACAAGGCAAAACTTGAGCAAGGTATTGTCGACTTTTTGCATATTGGCACAGACCAAGGTTTAGCCAGCAGCTTCACCTATGGTGTGCTAGAAGACGAAAACGGTTTAATTTGGATTAGCCATTCTAAAGGGCTCAGTCGTTTAAATCCGGTTAACCTCTTTTCGGTCAATTTCAACACCAGTCATGGTTTACAAGGCAATGACTTCCACAGTGGCTCATTTTTTAAATCAAAATCAGGCCGCATGTTTTTTGGCGGACCAAATGGCTTTAACACCTTTATACCAAGTGAAGTTTCGTTAAACACGTACAAGCCCCCTATTAGGCTTACTAAATTTAGCCAATCAAATAATGAAACCCCAATACACCAACTCTTTAATAAGAATGGTACTTTAGTTTTAGATTACGATGAAACTGTAATCGATTTTGAATTTGCAGCATTAGACTACACAAAGCCAGAGCTAAACCGTTATAAATACAAAATGGAAGGCTTAAGCGAAATTTGGTCCGACCTTGGGACCAGCAACCACGTATCATTTTCATCGCTGCCAGATGGTTTTTATACGCTTAAAGTAAAGGGTAGTAACAACGGTGGGGTTTGGAGTGACGAACTCGCTATTCCAATTCGAGTTATGCCTCCTTTATGGCGCACATGGTACGCTTATTTATTCTATTTCATTGCCGCCAGTATTTTATTTTTAATACTTGTTAGACAGCAGCAGATTAAAATCCAACAACAAATCGCTAATGAGAAAAAACTGCATAAACTCGCTTATTTTGACAGCTTGACTGGACTGCCTAATCGTCAAAGTTTCTATGAGAGTATGGAACGCTTTTTATCTTTAGCTAAGCGCGGCAATTATAATGCTGGCGTAATGTTTATCGACTTAGACCGATTTAAACGAATAAACGATACTTTAGGTCACAATTTTGGTGACAAAGTATTAATGCAAGTTGCTGAACGGTTACGCCAAAGCGTTAGGAACAGTGACTTTGTCGGCCGAAACTACGATGTAAAGTCATTTAAAAATGAAATAGCTCGATTGGGCGGTGATGAATTTACCGTCTTCCTGAGTCATTTAGACAGCCCAGAAGAAACAACCAATGTTACTCAACGCATTATTGAAAGTATTTCTAAACCAATTACGGTAGATGGCTACGAGGTTTCAGTGACGCCTAGTATTGGTATTGCCATGTACCCGGAAAATGGAAGCACGGTTCAAGAACTGATGAAGCATGCTGACGTCGCAATGTACCAAGCCAAAGAAGACGGACGCAGAACCTTCAAATACTATTCTAACTCTCTCAATGATAGAGCAATGGAGCGACTGCAACTTGAAGAGTACCTACGTTCAGCACTAAAAAACCAAGAGTTTGAGCTTTACTATCAGCCACAAGTAGATTTAAAGACCAACCAAATCACCAAGGCCGAGGCGCTACTTCGTTGGATTCACCCTGAGTTAGGCTTTGTATCACCCGCTGACTTTATTCCTATTGCCGAAGAGTCTGGAATAATTGTTGAACTAGGAGACTGGATCCTTCAGCAAGCGTGTATGCAAGCAAAAGAATGGCGTGACGCAGGACATGATATTCGCGTGTCGGTCAATGTATCTAGTATTCAGTTTAAACAAACCAACTTAGTTGATAACGTGAAAAACGCTTTAGAATTAAGTGAGTTACCAAAACACTTACTTGAGTTGGAGTTAACTGAAAGCGCCGTCATGTCCGATGTAGAAGACAACATAGGTCGTTTACAGATGTTTAAAGACATGGGCATTCGAATCGCCGTTGATGATTTTGGAACAGGTTATTCATCGCTAAGTTATTTGAAGAAATTCCCAATTGATACACTCAAAATCGATCGTTCCTTTATTATTGATATTGATACCAATGAAAATGATGCCGCTATTGTAAAAGCGATTATGCTGCTTGCTGAAACAATGCAGTTAAATGTAGTTGCTGAAGGCGTCGAAACATTGGAGCAATTACGAATTATTGATAGCTACGGCTGTCAATATATCCAAGGCTACTTCTTCAGTCGCCCTCTTCCACATGCTGACTTTATGAAATTTGTGAGCGAAGAGTTTGTTGATAAAAGTACCTGGAAATTAGACCTCATTGGTTAACTCAGTAGCTACTAATTACCATATAAGCTAGTGCTGATTATATGTGAGACATTAAAAAAGGGCTTATCGCCCTTTTTTGCTATTCACTTGTCGCTTTAGAGTAGCCCTAGTTGGCATACTGCAGTGACCCAAGCATGCCTATATCTAACCTTATCCGGCTAAATATTTAATCAAACGGTTTAACATGTCATTAACCGTCACAACATCATTTTGCTCTAACTCACCGTTCTTAATTGCTTTGTTTACACTTTTCTCTACATCATCAACCAATGAGTCTAGAGTTAGCGTTTCTTGTTTAACAATAGCGGTGCCAATAACTAAATCAACATGCCCTCTTAAATAACCACTTGCAAACAATTGATCATCAGTACCTTCTGCTACATAACCATCAAAATATTCTTGAGCCTTATCACTCAATGCTTCTAAATCAACCATCTATAACTCCTCGTAGCCGACTGGGTAAATAACTTGATCATGGTAGCCAGTTACAACTGCAATTGGCCCCGATAACATTTTATCCAACTCAACATCACCGGTATCAGCAATGAGTGGACGACCTTGTAGTGCTTGTAATTTTGTCTTAGTTGCCACAACAATAATATTGTCCCGGCCTATTTCTTTAATTAGCTGTGGAGACAACTGCTGATTACCGCGACCGAAAATATGACCTTGGCCACCTATTAACGTAATAACGAGCTTAGCGCGCTTTCCAGCCACTATATCGAGCAATTGCGCGGCCGTTGCATCAGATGCTATAACTTGTTGATCTAGCAGAACGTCAACGCCAAGCAAGGTATTGTCGCAACCTAGCTCCTCCATAATAAAAGCAACGGTACTGCCTGAGCCCATCACATACAGCTCGTCTTCTTCCATTTCTTCGATAACGTGAGCCGCTATATCTTGAAGCACTAATTCGTCGCTTTCTTTTCCACCCATTTTGACATTCTGCACATAACGCAACTCAGCAGGAATTTGTAACTCTCCATAGCGTTTTGCTTTTACGATGCCTTGTCTAAATAGCGTCTCATCAATATCCATAACATCGGCATCCGTCAAGGACACTAACTCACCAGCCACTAGCATTTTTACAATTCGACCCGCAGCTTTAGGTGTTATTGCATATACACCTGAATGAATCTTACAGCCTGCAGGGACGCCTAAAACAGTGGTTTTATCGACAGATGCGCATATATTACGCGCGGTTCCATCTCCACCAGCAAACAATATCAAGTCAAGATTTAGATCAGACATTATTCGAGATGCAGACTCTGTGTCCTCAAAACTAGTAGTACCATGTTGATTTAAGGTTGGAGAATAAACAATTTGATATGGTATGCCGAGTGCGTGACACGTGCTTTCGCCCATATCACCAGAAACGGTGAACACTTCTAGATTTTGGTAGTAATCACTTACTTCATTAAGTGCTATTTTAATTCGCTCGTTCGCTAGGGGTTTTGCCCCCTTTTGCAATGCTAACTCCGCGGTTTCTGGCCCGTCAGACCCCTTCAAGCCAACCGTGCCTCCAAGGCCAGCTAGCGGATTGACAATGAGACCCAAGCGAAACTTACGCTGCAGTTTGTTTGTCATTATCTTCTCTACTACTATTTTGTTGTTCAAATTGATAGGTAATCTGCTTTATGTCGGTAATGGCTGGTCTTTTGTAATACTGTGCAAGAACCTTCATAAATAATTGAGCGCGCGAAGGAAAGCCATTTTGAAAATAGATTTTCAGTTGCTCAACAATATCGAGTTGGAATGCATGTCGATCTGGCTGCCGCCCTAATTCGTCGCCCGCCAAGTTATCGCAGCTCACTTGAAACGGAAAACCAGCAGAAGCTGATAGAGCCCACTCAATGGCTTGCGGTTTAATTTCAACCGATTGAAATTTTGCTTGTTGTTCAGATGTTCGCCCATCTGGGCAATACCAATAACCATAATCGATTAAGGTTCTACGTTGTTCGCCCGCCAAGCACCAATGTGCTATTTCATGCAAAGCGCTTGCATAAAAGCCGTGAGCGAACACCACTTGAGCATAAGGTTGGGCAACGATTTGATCGTCACCCTGATTTGCAGGTAAGTAAATTGGCTCATCTGCGCCTTTGATTAGCCTCGTATTAAACGTCTCTGAAAAGCATTCATCAAACAAGCGAATAATATCTCTTATCTGGTGCCTTGACTGACTCTCTTTTTGACTATTTATTACTTGATCACTCATCGTTAACTACAACATAAACAGCAGTTAGTAAGACGCTGGTATAACTGGCGTAGAAACCACTACATCTGAATTCTGCGCCCTATTTCTTAAGAAATGATCCATTATAGTAAGTGCTAACATTGCTTCAGCGATGGGTACAGCTCTAATACCAACACAAGGATCATGGCGACCTTTTGTAATTACGTCTTGTGACTGGCCGTGAATATCAATAGTTTTACCTGGAACACTAATGCTTGATGTTGGTTTAAGCGCTATGTGTGCAACTAAGTCTTGCCCTGTAGAAATACCACCTAAAACACCGCCACTATGGTTTGCTGAAAAGCCATTTGGTGTTAGCTCATCTCTATGCTCCGAGCCCTTTTGTGACACAACTGCAAAACCGTCACCAATCTCAACCCCTTTTACGGCGTTAATGCTCATTAATGACTTAGCTACATCGGCGTCTAATCGATCAAAAACAGGCTCACCGAGTCCAACTGGCATACCAGAAGCGACCACAGTAATTTTGGCGCCAACAGAATCACCGGCTTTTTTCAAATCTCTCATATACTGGTCCCACTTTGGAACCGTAGTAATATCTGGGCAGAAAAAGTCATTATTGCGAATTTCACGTTCGTCTACCGATTCAATGGCAATCGGTCCCAATTGTGACATATAACCAACAATCGTAATGCCTTTAGACTTTAACCAAGCCTGTGCAATCGCCCCGGCTGCAACTCTCATCGCCGTTTCACGTGCAGATGAACGACCACCACCTCTGTAGTCTCGAATTCCATGTTTATGCAGATACGTATAATCAGCATGGCCTGGTCGAAACTTATCTTTTATTTCTGAGTAATCTTTTGAACGCTGGTCTGTATTTTCTATTATCAAACCTATCGGTGTGCCCGTGGTTTTCCCTTCAAATACGCCACTTAAAATCTTAACTTCATCTGCCTCACGACGTTGTGTTGTAAATCGCGAAGTGCCAGGCTTGCGCTTGTCCAATTCGATTTGGATTAAGGCTTCATCTATTTCTAGGCCTGGAGGACAACCATCTATTATGCAGCCAAGACCTGCGCCATGACTTTCACCAAAAGTTGTTACTCTAAATACATCGCCTATCGTATTGCCTGCCATTGCTTTTTGTATCCTTTACTTAAAGAGTAGAATTAATCACTTCTTGATATTCATCAAGCTGAGACTTAGTAATTGAGAACACACCCAAACCGCCATTTTTAAACTCTATCCAGTTAAATGGAACTGTTGGCAATAACTCAACTAAATGAATCATGGAGTTTCCAACTTCAACAATTAAAACGCCTTGTTCGGTAAGATATTGTGACGCTTCTTTTAGGATGATTCGCGTCAAATCTAGCCCATCTGGGCCACTACCTAAACCGATTTCTGGTTCATGATGAAACTCTTCCGGCATATCGCCAATGTCTTCTGCATCCACATACGGTGGATTTGAAACAATTAGATCATATCGCTGACCGCCTAAACCGGAGAAAACATCAGACAATAAAGGGACGACTCTATCCGATACGCCTAAGCGATGAATATTTTCATCTGCGATAGCAAGTGCATCAGGACTAATATCAGCAGCATCCACATAGGCTTCTTCAAAAGCATATGCACAAGCCACTGCAATACAACCGGAGCCTGTACATAAATCTAAGATTGAATTTGGCGTAAAATCGATAACCGATTTAAATTGTTCTTTAATAAGCTCACCGATCGGCGAGCGAGGTACCAGTACGTTTTCATCAACATAAAAAGGTAAGTCGACAAAATAGGCTTGATTGGTTAAATAGGCCGCCGGCTTTTTAGATTCAATTCGAGCAACAATGACATCAATAATGCGCTTTCTTTCGCTTATTGTTAGTCGTGATGATAATACCTCACTGTTTAGCATTGGGCCGATGTTTAACCCCCACGCCAACAGAGAAAAGGCTTCATCCCAAGGGTTATCTGTACCATGACCGTAATAGACATCCGACTCGTTAAATCGACTGACCGCCCAGCGTAAAATATCGTTTGCTGTTAAAAGTTCTTCTATCGCTTCTTGAGCCAGTAGAGACAACGTTGGTTGTTCAGACATTTAATTAAACCTAATAAGTAGTAGTCGTTAAGATTTCTGTATTTTACAATAGACGGCCAAGGCTGCGCCATTAGGAAATGAGTTTCATGTCAAAAAAATCAACTTTTCAATCTTTACTAGAGCAAACGGACAATAAGGCCGACGATACTGAGTTCGATTTTGCTTCAGAAATGAAAGGAATTAAGCCAATTAAACAAGATAAACTTCATTTCCGTCACAATACCAATAAGCGTGCGCAAGATAAACCGTCAAATCACAGTGATATCGATAAATTTGCTTTGAGCGATCAAGCGAAGTCTGCACAACGGTTTGAGTTTTCCGATGAATACGAGCCATTTATTGATGAATCTCAAACGTTGAGTTTTGTCCGTGAAGGGTTTCCTAGCTATTTAACTAAAGTATTGAGACGTGGCGATGTGGTCCCGGAATTGATTCTTGATTTGCATGGCTATACCAAACTACAAGCTCAAAAAGACATCTCAGATCTAGTATTAGATTGCATCAAACAACATATACCTTGTGCGTGCATTGTACATGGTGTGAGCGGTGGCGTTTTAAAAAGAAAAGTGCCGCACTATTTAATGCAACACCCAGATATATTAGCCTTTCATCAAGCGCCACTAGAGTGGGGCGGACAAGGCGCTATCGTACTTATTATAAATTTAGGCGAGGAGCTAACGCACTTATTAGGCCGAGACTTATAATCGGTAACAATGCGTTGAAATTAACGTGTGTTATTATTCCATTTGTTCCGGCGAGATAATAGTCTCAAGCTGCCCGTTCCACTTGTTTATATCTAATTTCAACTTCGCCACAGCGGCTGTTGCCATAATAGGGGTGCTTCCTGAAAGTTCACCAATCAAATAGCTAACAAGAGGCATATGCGAAACACACAGTATATGTTGGTCTTGTTTGTTAATTTTTTGCGCATAGGCAAAAATTTCATCAGCCGCAGCAGTCGGAATACTTGAAGGAATAAAGGATGATGAGGTCACTTCGTCTGAAGCTTCACATTCAGTTAAGATGATATTTTTTGTTTCTTGAGCACGCACATAAGGACTGCAAAGCACCAAATCGAAGATACTTGTTTGGCTTTTTAACCAGTTGCCCGTTTTTTTTGCTTCTATCTTACCGATTTCGGTTAGCACCCGAGTTTCATCGTTTACTTGGATAGATTCAGCCTCTCCATGTCGAACCACATAAAGAAAAATTGACATAACACATCTCAATAAAAATCAGTTCAGAGCGAACTTAACAAACTAGGTACATAGACTACGACAGTTTCGTAAAAATTAACAATTTTATCCTTTTATTTTGTTAACTTAATTTAAATAAGTTCGATTTTTGTTAAAAACAAGCTAGGATAAATAAACGGATATTTATTGTATTTGCGCAAGGACATCAAGCATTTATTACAACAAGGCTATTAATGAAAAAAAGTCCAAACGACAACAGGAATTATCAGTCTGTTACATTAAGTAACGGCATTAGGCTTGTATATGTTGAGGATAAAGCATGTAATAAGAGCGCATGTTCATTAGTGGTTAATACGGGTAGTTTTGATGACCCAACAGACCGCCCAGGCTTTGCCCACTTTATTGAACACCTTCTTTTTAATGGCAACAAAAAATACCCGACTCCTAACTCTCTACCAGATTTTGTTGCTAAACATGGTGGTCATATAAACGCTTGGACCGCGACTGAGCATAGTAGCTTCCACTTTGACGTTAACCATGAAAGCTTTGCCTCAGCTTTGGACCAGTTTGCAAATTTATTCATTTCACCTTTATTCACTGACGAGGCGATAAAACGAGAGCAAGAGGCAATTCACGCCGAATACAAACTTAAATTACGAGATGATAGTCGTCGCATACAGCAGGTGCACAAAGAAACATGCAACCCTAAGCATCCATTTCATAAGTTTGCAGTGGGTAATCGGCAAACCCTATCTGACTTACCTCAACGCCCTGTCAAAGACGAAATATTAACGTTTTGGAAAAATAATTATCAGGCCCAGTTTATGACGGTCGCCATTGTTGCTCAGAGTTTTGAATGGTTCGATTTAGCACAGCAACTTTTATCGGAAATTAGTTCGAAAAATCCACTACAATCGAAACCGGTAATAACCCAACCACTTTATTCGAAAAAAGACTTAGGCCGTTTTATCTGTATTCGCCCAGTTAAAGAACTGCACAAACTAAATTTAACCTTTGCGTTGCCGTCCATAGATCATTTATACCAACATAAAATGGTGAGTTTTATTGCTCATATCATTGGGCATGAGGGCAGTGGTTCACTATACGAAAGCCTGAAGCGTCAGGGATTAATTAATGGTTTGTCGGCTGGAAATGGAATTTCTGGTCAGAACTTTAAAGACTTTAATATCTCGGTCGAATTAACCGAGTTAGGCGAAAGTCGTTTAGACTTAATAATGACCCAACTATTTAGCTTTATTAATTACATGAAAGCTAATTTGCCGCCAGAGTATCTCTATATTGAGCAACAAAAAATGGCTCAAATAGGCTTTGATTACCAAGAAGCAACAAAAGCAATCAAGCTTTCTAATCAAATTGCATTGAATATGCATCATTACCCTGAAGAAGATTTCTTATATGGCGACTTTCGCATGGACGGTTTTGAGCTAGGCCATTGGAATCAAATCTTTAACTTCTTTGAACCTGACAATATTCGAATTACTTTAGCAAGTCAGAACATTTCGCCCGATAAAGAAGCGCATTGGTATCATACGCCCTACTCCGAACAAGAGATTGATAAAAGCGTTATTAACGAGCTCAAAGCCCTTTGTCCAAATGACGGGACGTTTGCATACCCGAGTCCTAATCCATATCTAGAACACGACATCCAAATTGAGCAAAAAGACTTTCACTCAACTATACCTATTAGTTTAAATGAAGAGCTCGGTTGGCAATGCTGGTTTAAGCAAGATTTACGTTTCATGGTTCCTAAGGGCAACATATATATAGGTCTTGATCTACCCCGAGGCGTTTCATCTAATAAAAATCAAGCTCTGATGCGTTTATTTTGCGAACTTTTCATGGACGAAATGGCAGATGTGCATTATCAATCGGAAATGGCTGGGCTACATTACAATTTATACGCCCATACCTCCGGAATTACTTTGTATACCTCAGGTCTTAGCGCAAACCAATCTAGTTTAATCAATAAACTGGTATCGAGTCTTCCTACCATTTCGCCAACAAGAAGTCGATTTGAAGAAGTTAAACGCCAACTTGTTAAGCACTGGCGCAATTCAGAATCTAATAAACCTATTAGCCAATTGTTCAGTTTACTGAACGCTCACCTGTTACCGACCACCGCAACATCACAACAGTTGGCACAAGAGCTGGAGCATATATCCGTTGAAGAGTATAACGAGTTTGCTACTACGTTATTCAGTGAGGTTTATGCTGAAATTTTGATCTATGGTAACTGGACAACATCACAAGCCACTGCAATCAATGAAGATGTAAAACATTTATTTGAAAACAGTACTCGAGTCGACGAGTTGCCTAAGCAATTTCGCTTACTTGAAGATAATGGCATTTTAGAATTAAGCAAAAAAATAGAGCATCAAGACTCAGCGTCTCTACTCTACTTGCAAGGGCTTCATACAGAATCTATTACTAACAATGAAATAGAAAAAGCGTACTTTATCTTAGCAAGTCAAATTCTCGCCCCTTACACATTTAATTTATTAAGAACAGAAAAACAACTAGGTTATATGGTGGGCGGTGGCTACATGCCTATTTCTAATATCCCAGGCTTAGCGGTTTATGTGCAATCTCATGACTACAGCAGCGAAAGATTAACGTCAGAATTACATGACTGTTTACTAAATTTTATTGGTGAAATTGAGTCGTTGTCACTTGAAGACTTCGAACGCCATAAGTCAGCAGTCATTATGCAATACAAAGAAAAACCAACTAATCTTGCACAGCAGAGCCAGCAACTTTGGGTGGCAATTAGCAATAAAGACTATCAGTTCAACCAAAAAGACAAAATCGTAAATGAGCTTTTAGGGCTGACTAAGCAACATATGATTAGTTGGTACTCTGCGTTATTTTCACCTTTGCTTAACAAAGGAATATTGGTGAATAGCAAGTAGCTAAATATTTACTAATTGCTTTGACACTTCTATTTTCATTGGTTATCTTGGCAATGCATTCCAATTGTAGTATTTAAGATTTTTTGTGTGCCTAAAAAATAAAAATAATAATAACGTTTTATCGTTTATTCCTTTGCTGTTTGTTAGTAATTATTCTCTGGCGACTCAAGCAAATAATGAAAGTGTTGCAAGCTCAAGTTTTGCAGGTTTGTCTATGCTTGTACCTTTGCTTTTTTGTCTTTGTATAATACTAGCCTTCATCTCTTTTTACGGCATTATGCGTTTTAAGCGATATCAAAAAGCAATGCTGCATAGCGATCAACGTTTAAACTTTTCCTTATGGGCCAGCGGCGACGAAATGTGGGATTGGCACATCAATGAAGGTAAATTATTCAGAACAAACTCTCGCGGCACCTACCCTCTCTCAAAAGTAAACCCAAACGTATTTCCACCAAACAAGCAATATATCCACCCAAGCGATATAGAGCGTGTACGAATAAAACTTGCTAATCATATTAACGGCAGCACAGACTCTTTTGAGTGTGTATATCGGTTACGAGACAAAGAGGGATGGCGCTGGGTTTTAGATAAAGGTCGCATTGTAATTCGAAGCGAACGTGGTAAACCACTCAGAATGACAGGTATCTTTAAAGATATTCAACAGTTAAAAACGGCTGAATCTGAATTAGAAATTTTTGCCAAAAGTATTGAAAACATATCCGAAGGCGTCATTATTTTTGACCCTTTATTAAATGTTGTTCATGTTAATCCAGGTTACACAAAAATCACTGGCTACAGTTCTAACGAAGTGCTTGGCGACAAAATTAGACTTACTAGCCTTTCTTCGTCAGTAATAAACGACATAAAAACAGAAGTTGACCGAACTGGTAATTGGCGTGGTGATATTACCGGTCAGAACAAAGATGGCTCAATGTTTTTGGCATACATCACGGCAAACTGTATTAGAGATAATGAAGGCACTATAACGAATTATGTTGCCATCGTATCTGACACAACAAGACGAAAGACCGCGGAGGCGAAACTTCTTAAACTAGCAAGTACCGACTCCTTAACCAAGCTCCCAAATAGAAACGTATTCTTCTCTAACCTCCAAACCTGTGTTGACAAAAAAAATCCAACAGCTGTACTTGTTTTTGACTTAGATGATTTTAAGAAGATTAATGACTCTTTAGGGCATCAGCTCGGTGATACATTATTGATAGAAATAGCTAAAAGAATGAAACCTCTTACAAATAACTTGAATACTCTTTACCGCTTAGGTGGCGACGAGTTTGCATTAGTTATGGAAAAGACCAACGATGTTTCATCAGTAACAACAGCAGCAAAACAAATACTGAAAAAGTTATCTACACCTTTTAGAATCGACAAACATGAATTTGTTGTCGCCGGTAGTATAGGTATCGTGTTGTATCCAGATGACGGTAAGCAACCTGAAACACTGCTAAGAAATGCCGACACGGCTATGTACCACGCTAAAGACGGCGGTAATCGCTATTTGTTTTTTAGTGACGAAATGAATAAAAAAGCGGTCAAACGACTTCAAGTCGAAAACTTAATTCGCTTAGGATTAAAAGAAGATTATTTTCAAGTCTACTACCAGCCAAAAATGAGTTTTGCTAATGGTGGTTTAATGGGTATGGAAGCCTTAGTTCGATTTATAACTCCTAAAAATGGCGTAGTAAGTCCGGGTACTTTTATTCCTATTGCTGAGGAAACTGGCCAAATTGTAGAGATTGGAGATCTTGTATTACGAAAGGCATGCATCGACATGAAGCGCTGGTTAGATGAAGGCATTGTTGAAGGTCGTGTTGCGGTAAACCTTTCAGCTCGCCAGTTTAACTTGCCGGATTTAATGCAACGAATTGATCGTATTCTTTTTGAGACAGGCCTTAGCCCTCATAACCTGGAACTTGAAATTACCGAGGGCACAGTTATGAATAATGCCAAGCATGCTATCGAAACAATGTATCAAATAAGAGACCGAGGCATACATTTAGCTATGGATGACTTTGGAACTGGATACTCAAGCCTATCTTATTTAAGAAAATTCCCATTAAACACACTAAAAATTGATAAAGCTTTTGTTGATGATGCAGGCTCTGATATAGGCAAAGCAATGATTGATACGATTGTAACGATCGCCCGAAACCTTGGCCTTTCTACCGTTGCAGAAGGCGTAGAAACTGCGGAGCAAAAAGAGTTCATGACATTAATGGAGTGTGACGTTTTACAAGGATATTTATACTCAAAGCCATTATCGGCCTTAGAGTTCAGTCAATTTGCGATGATGGATAAAATGAGTAGCGCTAAACTGCCTTATGAAGAGACAGCTTAGCCTTTAATATTTCTTTAAGGTTGCCGTTTACTAAGCTTTTAAGAATACAATTGTGGAGCCGGTTTGTTTACGTAGCATCATTTGCTTTTTTACATTAAGCATCGGCCACACTATTGGCCCGAGTAATAGCCCAGAAAAAAACCAACGTTTTTTACCTAAGCCATTTTTCATTGCTTCCACTGATAATAAACAAGCCGACAACAACAAAACTATCAGAACAACAAAAAACAACATAAATCACCTCTACTGCAAATGTAAGGGCGCATATTGTACAGCAATCTGTGTGTTTTTCGAGCTATTTGTTCTATTTAAATACAACGTTCTTTGTTGTTCTTCGGTAAACTCTTGATTCAGGCTCAGTCCATACGCCATTCTTTAAGTATGATGTCGACACAGTCATTGTGTCTTTTTCAAGCTTAGATGTTGATTTCACTTGTGAAATACCTGAACTCATCGCACTTTCACCACTAACATTTTCGTAAGCGACAAAAGTATTCTCAGAAATAAACTCCATCCATCCCGAAGTAAAAAAGTCAGCCGTTGTAAAATAATAAAATTCAAGTTTTTGGCTTTTATTATTCCAATAGACCATCGACTCGCCACCGTAAGCGCCATTGTTAATAGAGTGAGTGGTTCTTAATGCTTTTCCCTTTAATACCTTCTCAAATAACGTCACATCCGTTACTGGTGGTTTATCTGCTGATCCTCCAAAGGTCGACGTCCAGCCCCCTAAGTAGTTTTCAAACTTTGCTAAGTTTGAATCAAAAGGCAAGGTGTTCGCGTTTACGACTTTTGTTTCTTCAGTATTCAAATTAGCGTTTGCGGCTATCGAATAACTACTAAGTGCAGTCAATGCGATAGTAAAGGTGGTTGATATAAATATTTTCATATTAGTCTCGATTGTTTACTTGCTAATAATTGTTCAATTAGCGATTATGAAACTCACTGGCGACAGCAAGCATATTTACGTTGCCATCAGACATTAGAGATGGTCAAAATTATATGTTTAGATTTACACAGACATTAAAGTATTTTCAACTAATTATATTACTCACTTTAATGTTGCCCAATATTAGTTTGGCTTCATCAACTGAAATTACACTCAAGAATACATTTCCTAATAATACAAATAGAGTTTTAGATGTCGTTGTCGGTCTGGCTAAGCCTCCATATGTGATCCCTAAAGGCGATAAAGGGTATGAGTTGGAGCTTATTAGCGCTGTACTTGAAGCTATGGAAATCTCACCTCGATATATATACGTGCCATTAGGGCGCAGTGTTAGTTTATTAGATCAAGGGATGGGCGAAGCCTTATTAACGATCAATAAGTTTATTGTGCCAAATGACGAAATTAGGACGGTTCCATATATTACTTATAAAAATGTTGCCATCTCTCTAAAAAATAAAGCATTAAAAGTAAATAGCATTGCGGATCTCGATGAGAAAAAGGTGGCTGCATTTCAATATGCCCACAAATATTTAGGTTACGAATTTTCTCAAATTGCCTCCAAGAATCAAAGTTACATTGAAGTACCGAATCAATTTCAACAAGTTCAATTATTACTCGAAGGACGCGTGGATATTGTAGTAATGGACATCAATATTTTTAATCATATATATCGAACATTAGCAGAAAAAGAAACGACTGATGAACTAAGCATTCATCCTATATTTCCAGATAGTCCCTATTCCATGGCTTTTAAGGATCCGAATCTAGTAGAAACATTCAATTCTGCTTTTAAAAAATACTCTCTAACAAAAGAATATCGGTCACTCAAAGACAGGTATGAAATTTATAATTAGCCGGTTTTTATGTCAAAAAAAAAGAGCCTTTTTAGGCTCTTTCTCAATTGTTTACTGTCTATTTTAGAAGAAACTTTGTTGATGCACGCGAACAAAAAGGGGTGTTCCAGCTTTTGAATAATCAACTTTGTATTCTTTACCATTTAAACACTGAATGAACAGTAGTGTTTTAGGCTCACCGAACACGTCTGGGCTTGATATGTTAACTACTTCTACATAGGCATCTTTAGCTTCACGTCGATTACGAGGCACATCACCTGAATACTCAATTACGCCATTTTGAGTAACTTTAACTACTGGGTTTTCAAGATCATTAACCAGTAACAAGTCTAGTTTTCTAACTTTATGGATGATGGTATTTCGTCCACTTCTTATATACGGAGCATCTGTCATAATGGTGTTCTACCAAAAAATTCAAAGAAAATATTTCTACCTCAACCTTAGCCTTTTGCAATAAAATGATCAAGGTTGTCTGTAGTTTAGATGCACATTTGTTAACTTTTTAGCCGACATTAGCCTATTTAGGACTACATCGATTTCATCATGAAAAGCGTTCCCGGAAATAAACACATGATAACCAAGATACTGGCTTAGCAATTCGCTACGATTTGCGTACATAGCGACTAAGCCCTCAAACTTATTGCCAGCCTTATCAGCCCACTCAATTTGATCTACAAATGATTCAAAACTACAGCCACCTTTACCGCAGTTTTCTTTAACAATTAAAGTTTGCAGCTCTCGTTGTTCTAACAATACCCTACTTGCCATTCTAAGTGGGATAGATTCGTAGTGTTGAACCGAATGCTTTAACTTTATACCGATATAATTAAGTTCCTTCTGCGACAAAAAGTCATAAGTTGTGGGGATACCAATCCTTTGGATATTATTCCAAGGAAAAAACACCGAACCGTACTTGTGACTATATTTAATACCTTCTTCAGTTAATGACAGCGTATTCTCAGGCTCTTGAGAAAAAATATAGCCAATAAAAAATGCAATAATACAAACAGCGTAGACAATTAATAACACTGTACTATTAAACACATCAAGTAAGGCAAATGCTATAGTGAAAACAGCAGCAACTGCAAAAGCAATTAATCTCATAATATAAAGATGAGACGATACTTTTGATGGGATATTGATTGGAAACATGAGGTTTCCCAACTAAAACGGCTTAAATATAAAATAAATTAACAAACAGATGCCCCCCCAGAGGAGAATTGCACGTATTGTATTACAGTATGGACAATCTGACTTAAAGATCATTAATAACTCCAATTTAGGACCTATAAAGTATATGGCAAAAACAAAGATAGCAACATTTGGTGGCGGTTGTTTTTGGTGCATTGAAGCTGCACTAAACCAAGTGCGAGGCGTAATTAGGGCTACATCCGGCTTTTCCGGTGGACATCGTGTCAACCCAACGTACCAACAAGTAATAACCGGTGTAAGCGGTCATGCGGAGGTTGTGCAAGTGGAATATAACAGCGATTTATTAAGTTTTGAGCAGCTATTAAACATGTTTTTCCAGCTACACGACCCTACCACATTAAACAGACAAGGTAATGACAAGGGCCCACAGTACCGTTCAATTATTCTGTATCATGATTCAGAGCAGCTTAAAACGGCCGAACATATGATACAGACGCTTACGGAAGATAAAATATGGGATGATGCGATTGTTACTGAATTAAAGAAATATGAAGCGTTTTATGCAGCAGAGGATTATCACCAAGGTTATGCTTTAAAAAACCCTGATCAACCATACTGTGCGATTTTAATAGGCCCCAAGCTAGCTCGATTCAAAACCAAGTATGCAGATTGGTTAAAATAGACATTCGGAGGGTATGAATCAGCACGGAAGTAGCAATGCTGATGGGAGACATACCCTCCTAGAACCGAAGTCCTGTAATAAATATACTTGTTTCAATTTTAGAAATCCTTTGAAAAATCTAGTGAATAACCAGCCCAACTTTTGTTACCTTTTTGGGCACAAATGAATCAACAAAAAGACTAAATTAAATCCATAACCTATTGTTTATGATAAACATAAAAGTCATCGCTTATTTTTAAAGCGAAATCATAAAACAATCATTACATTTGACTTTCAATACTTAAAAGCAGGAACTGACCGCCGGTCATATTAAAACATATAATTAAACTGCCAGTTTTTATTCGTTTTAGCTGTCATTTTGTTACAATCCATTCACCTAACCAAACGTGTTGATTTATGAAAAGTATTGAACTTCCTTTTAAAATATTATTTTTCTTATTTTTATTCATTTCAACGTATTATTTTCTAGTACCATTAGAGAATGTTGGGCCTGGTATCCCACATTTTGATAAGGTCGCTCATTTTGGAGTGTTTTTTGTCCTTTCTGGCTTACTTACCTTTGGCTTTAAACCAACTAATAAAACAGTTTACATACTTGCGTTTTGTTACGGCCTTGCGGTGGAGCTAACTCAAGGGTTGTTAGCCTATAGAAGCGCATCAGTTCCAGACTTAGTTGCCGATATGTTAGGTGTTATTGCATTTGTATATTTACAGCCAAAAATACAGCAAATTCTCATAATGAGAAATGATGATTGAGTTTCCTATTCACATTGTCGGTAGTGGCGCTGTTGGAAGCTTGATTACCGCAAAAGCAATACAGCAAAACATAGAGGCGATTCAAATAGTAAGGCACTCATCTCTTACTAACAGCGTCGTTGTTTTAGATAATGAAAGCATAGCGTTGACGAATAAAACGCTAATAAGTCATGTTTCACAAATTGAGTTCTTAGTTGTACCAGTAAAAGCGTTTGACGTAGAGCCGGTTTTGACCAGCATAAAACCACTATTAAAATACGGTGCACAAGTAGTTATCACCCACAATGGACTTGGCACCTTAGAGCTAAGTAAGCGTTTAATAGGCGATATTGCCGATATTTACTTTTGTACAACAAGTACAGGCGCCTACACTGATGGCAACACAGTCATTCAAGCTGGCAAAGGTCAGTCCCAATGGAGCCTTATTTCTCTTTGTCCTTATAAAACAAAAACTAGAGCAATAGTAAATCAAATCGTGAATGCTCTTTTTTATGATGCTTCGTACGTCGAAAACCTAAATCTTGTGCTTTGGAACAAGCTCGCTGTTAACTCGGTCATAAACCCAATTACAGCGATAGAAAATATCAATAACGGCGATGTCTTAAAATCGCAATACAATGAACTCATAGACAATGTGTTGTTCGAACTGTTTATGGTTGCAAATAAAAGTGGAATATCACTATCACTTCAGCAGCTAAAGGAAAATGTTATAAATGTTGCGACTAATACAAAAAACAACTCGTCATCCATGAGGCAAGACATATTAGCGCACAGAAAAACAGAAATTGACTTCATTAATGGTTATATTGTGGAGCTTGCGAAACAATACGAGATTGACGTTCCTACGAATAGCTACTTAGTGGAAAAAGTAAAAGAGTTGGTTTTACTTTAGATCAGTAGAGTAATAAACTGCTTATGTTAAGAACTGTTAATAGAGATGTCTGTGGAACAACAAATTCAATCAATTATCGATAAAGCAAAAATAAACTGCGCAGAAGAAGGCGTAAAACTCACGACCAAGCGCGAGAATATTTTAATCTCTATTATCAAAGCCGGTGAGGCAGTATCAGCTTATGAATTAGCTGACATTTACCGAGACGAATTTAAACAAACTATCCCCGCTATGTCTGTTTATCGAATTTTAGACTTTTTGGTTGAACTGTCTTTGGTGCACAAGCTGACATCTGCAAACAAATATATTGCGTGTTCACATATCTCTTGCTCACACAACCATGAAATACCGCAATTTTTGATTTGTGAAGAGTGTCAATCAGTGACAGAAATTGGCGTGATCAATAATGTTATTGATGAACTTAGGGCGAGTGTCGAAAAAACAGGATTTAAGCTGACTACACAGCAATTAGAGTTGCAAGGAATATGCTCAGATTGTAATGCAAAATAAAGCGCCAATTGGCGCTTTTTTACAATATGTAAACCACGTTTAGATGGTTACGTTTGAGTTACCTTCTAAACGGAGAGCCTTATCTAAAATAAGACTCTGCTGTAAAGTTTAATAGAACGTTTTATTTTCTTTTGCCATGTTTTTCAGTAAATCACATGGTGCAAAACGATCGCCATATTTAGCTTCATAACCTTCTAGTTTTTCAACTAGAGTGGCAATACCCATGCTATCCATATAACGGAAAGGACCGCCTTGGAATGGAGGGTAACCAGTACCAAATATCATACCGATATCACCATCACGCGGGTTACGAACAATGCCTGCATCTAAACAACGAGCGGCTTCGTTTAGTAGTTGAACCACACAACGTTCAGCAATAGCTTCTTCGCTCATCTTGCTCTTAGGTGACACACCTAATACACGGTATACAGACTCATCAACTTGTTTGCCTTTTTTCTTGAACGTGATTTTGTCCATTAGACTAGGCTGTGCAGCTTTACCGTAAACATAAAAACCTTTTTGGTTCTTCTTACCTTTACGCTCATCTTTAGTTAACTTGTCCATTGCAGTTGGCAACGCAAAACGTTCACCAAAGGCATCGTATAAGATACCAGCAACTTTTGAGCCTACATCAATACCAACTTCATCAAGCAACGTCATTGGCCCTACAGGGAAACCAAACTTAACTAACGCTTTGTCGATTTTCTCAACCGGCTCACCTTCCATAACAACGTTCGCAGCTTCATTCATGTATAAACCAAGAATACGGTTAACAAAGAAGCCTGCTTCGTCTTTTACAACGATTGGTGTTTTACCTTGACGACGTGCAAACTCTACCGTTGTAGAAATTGTTTCGTCAGATGTTTTTTCCGTCGCGATTACTTCAACTAGTGGCATTTTATCCACTGGTGAGAAGTAGTGAAGACCAATTACATTTTCTGGACGAGCCGCTTTTTCCGCTATGTTTTTAATTGGTAACGAAGACGTATTTGAAGCAAAAATTGTACTTTCGTTACAGTTTTCTTCAATGTCAGCAACCATACGCTGCTTCAGGTTTAAGTCTTCAAATACCGCTTCAACAATAATGTCAGCATCTTTAAAGCCTACAAAATCAGTACCAGCACTTAACATGCCTAACTGTTTTTGCATTTCTGATTTACGCATAAAACGACGCTTAACTTTTTTGTTCAAAATGTCGTAGCTATATTTAAAAGCGTTGCGAATACCTTCTTGCGCTATATCTTTGATACGCGCAGGAACGCCAGCTTTAGTGACAGTAACAAAAGCGATACCGCCGCCCATTAGGCCGCCACCTAATATGCCCGCTTTTTTCACTTTCTTAGGCTCAACACCTGCAACACCGTTCTCTTTTTTCATTTCGGTCGTTGCAAAGAATAAACCACGTAGTGCTTTAGATTCTGGCGTCATGCATAGTTCAGAAAAACGCTGAGCTTCAATCTCAAGACCTTTTTTAGTGCCTTTAGACACACCTGTGCGAATACACTCGATAATGCGAAGTGGCGCTGGGTAATTACCCTTAGTTTGACGCATAACTTGTTTTGTCGCTTGGTCAAAAACAATTTTTTGTCCTACTGACGTATTTTCTAAGAATTTGGCCATCATCGGCTTTTTCTTCGCTTTGCGAACTTTTTTACCGTGACGCATCGCATCAACCATTTCAGCTGCCGTGTCCATCAAAATACTATGAGGAACAATGTCTTCAGCTAATCCAGCTTTTACCGCTTGTTTTGCGCGTAATTGCTTACCGGTTAACATCATGTCTAAGGCTTTTTGCAAACCAACTAATTTAGGTAAACGTTGTGTTCCACCTGAACCAGGAAGAAGACCTAATTGTACTTCTGGTAAACCAAGTACTGTTTTGTTGTCGTCTGAAACTACACGCGCGTGACACGCCATTGCTAACTCTAAACCACCACCTAACGCAGGGCCATGAATTGCAGCAACCACTGGCATTTTCATATTTTCAATTTTATCAAAAAGCTCTTGACCAATTTTGGCAATGGCTCTTACTTCTTCAGCACTTTCGCACGCATCCAACATAGATACGTCTGCGCCAGCAACAAACGAGTTAGATTTACCTGAAGTAATGATTAAACCTGAAACGTGTGTGTTGTTTTCAACTTCTGCAAAAACCGCATTAATCTGTTCAGCGAATTCTGCTTTTAATACATTCATTGACTCATTTGGAACGTCAATTGTGATCACACCAATGCCATTTTCTAGCGTTGATAATGTAAATGCTGACGTGTTATTTGATTCTGTCGTCATCGTTTTATCCTTTCCTTATAAGTCCGCTATTAACCGTCTACTTCAACAATCATAGATGCACCTAAACCACCAGCAGCACATGCTGTAGTTAGACCAACACCACCGCCACGACGACGCAGCTCATTGATTGTTTGCGTAATTAAGCGAGTACCAGTAGCAGCAAATGGGTGACCGTATGCTAGTGAACCACCATTAACGTTAAACTTAGTCATATCGATATCGCCAATAGCTTCACCACGACCAAGCTTGTCTTGTGCAAATTTCTTACTCGCAAACATTTTCATATTCGCTAGTGTTTGAGCTGCAAATGCTTCGTGCATTTCAATTAAGTCTAAATCTGACAACTTCATACCAGCGCGCTCAAGTGCAATAGGTGTTGCGTAAGAAGGACCCATTAACATGTCTTCCCAAACGTCAATGGCCGCAAAACCAAAGCTACGTATGTAACCTAAAGGCTCGTAGCCTAACGCTTTTGCTTTGCTTTCTGTCATCATTAAGATAGCAGATGCACCGTCTGTTAATGCTGTTGAGTTTGCCGCTGTTACTGAGCCGTGTTTACGGTCAAATACAGGACGTAACTTTGAATAACCATCAGCTGTAGAATTAGTACGGATAGTATTGTCCATTTCAATGAATTGGCTGAATGGCTCTGGGTGTGCGGCCATTACTTCATCTTTAAAAATGCCACTTTCCCAAGCCTTAGTCGCCAAAGAGTGTGAACGGTGTGCCAATGCATCTTGATCTTCACGGCTAATGTTATGCGTTTTAGCCATTTGCTCGGCCGTTTGGCCCATGCTCAATCCAGTTGAATACTCTGCAACTGCAGGTGGTTGAGGTGCAAGGTCAGCTAAACGTAATTTTTTAAGAATGTTCCAACGTTGACCAAGAGTACGAGCCTTGTTTAAGTCAACTAAAGCGCGCGCTAATTTTTTAGTCACACCAATTGGTAAAACAGAAGAAGAGTCAGCACCACCGGCAACACCAACATCAATAGAGCCAGCCATCATAGACTCTGCAATATTCACTGTTGATTGAAAACTTGTCGCACAAGCTCTAGAAACAGAATAAGCATCGGTATTTACATCCATGCCAGTACCCAAAACGATTTCACGAGCAATGTTTGGCGCTTCTGGCATTTGCACAACTTGTCCGTATACAAGCTGTTGAATTTCTTTAGGGTCTAATTCTGCACGTTGTAACATTTCGCCAACAACCATTTTACCTAGGTCTAATGCTGGCACACCGTGGTAAGCTGTAGCTTGTTTTGCAAAAGGCGTTCTAAGGCCCGAAACAACCGCTATGCGATCGCCATTTCTAGTTAGTAGTTTGTTTGCTGTCATGTTCTTTCCTATTATCGAATCTGTAACAAATCTGGTCAGACCTGTAATTATTGCCCGATTTTAACGAGATCTTGTCTAAAGTCAAAGTTCTACGCACTTTTATCACTCACCGGCATTATTTAAATAAGAAACGTTGTAATTTTTTCGAATAAAAAACATCCACTTGTTTTTTATTCATTGAACCTTATATTCACAAACGTGTCGTAAGTGGTATTGTAAACATCACTATGATAAGCGTTATTGCAAGTCGCTTTAAAATCAAACTTTTTTTCAATTTTATCGGCCATTTAAGTGTTAGCCGTAGAGGAAGTGTAGGATAAATGTCAGTATCTCGATTTGAACAACTAAAGAAATATCTAGATTCGCAAGTTATCGGTCAACCCCAGTTTACCAAAGCTATTATAGTTGCATTACTGGCAGACGGACATTTATTGGTTGAGGGTCCTCCGGGATTAGCAAAAACTCGAGCTATTAATGCACTTGCCAATGGTCTCGAAGGCGACTTCCATAGAGTTCAATTTACTCCCGATCTATTACCCGCTGACTTAACGGGAACAGATATATACCGTCCAGAAACAGGTGTGTTTGTTTTTGAAGCCGGGCCACTTTTTCATAATTTGGTGCTTGCCGATGAGATTAACCGTGCACCAGCCAAAGTTCAATCAGCGCTACTTGAAGCAATGGCTGAGAGACAAGTCACCGTGGGGAAAACCACCTACCCGCTTCCTTCTCTATTTATGGTTATGGCAACACAAAACCCGTTAGAACAAGAAGGCACATACCCACTTCCTGAAGCACAGCTTGACCGTTTTTTAATGCATCTAGAAATAGATTATCCAGGTGCTGAAACTGAGATTGAAATTCTACGTTTGACCCGTGGTGAGGCATTATCAGAAAGAGTTGAACCTCCTACACCACTTACACAACTTGAAATATTTGATGCTCGGAAAGAAGTATTGTCCATTCATCTAGCAGAAGAATTAGAGCAATATTTGGTTGATCTTATTATTGCGACAAGACAACCAGCCAAATACGACGCAGAGCTTGCGAAGTGGATAGCCTTTGGTGCATCACCTAGGGCAACCATAAGCTTGGATAAATGTGCAAGAGCAAACGCCTGGATTGACGGCCGAAACTACGTTACGCCTGATGATATCCAAACCGTGTTTTTTGATTGTCTACGCCACCGCCTACTTTTAAGTTATGAGGCCGAAGCGGCGGGCATTGATGCAAACCAAGTGCTACGAAAAATCCTGCAACTAGTTGCAGTACCTTAACGTTAATAGCAACGAATACAATTAAAGCGGCCTCTAGGTTAGTCGATAAATTATTGTTTAATAGATGTTTAAGGTAATAATGACAGTTAATGCGCATTTAGAATGGATGAATACGAACAGAATTAGCGGCGTTCAATGTGAGTTGGACGAGTTGCTAATGTATCAACGTTATATTCATTTGCTCAACACTAAGCCCAGTTCAAATGTTAAACACCATTTATCAGGGCAGTACCTCGCCAAAACTAAAGGTCGCGGTATGGAGTTTGATGAGGCTAGACATTATCAACCGGGTGATGATGTTCGTACTATTGACTGGCGAGTAACAGCTCGAACAGGAAAAACCCATACTAAAATCTTCCGTGAAGAAAAAGATCGCCCTATTTTTATTTTGTGTGACCTGTTACCGACCATGTATTTTGGTAGTGAATTACTATTTAAATCTGTGCAAGCTTGCCACTTGGCTTCACTCATAGCATGGAAAGCAAAAAAAAATGGCGATAAAGTCGGTGGGCTGGTCTTAACAGAACAACAATTATTTGAGTCTAAACCAAGGGCCCGACAACAAGCTCTATTGCATTGGCTAAACCAATTGGTAATAGGCCATCAAAACTTAAATACTCAAAAAGACTCAACACCTCGTTCCGACAGCTCACCAGTGTTATCAAACAATTTTCAACTACACTTTGAAAATGCTTGTAAACATTTACGCCAAGTAGCACATCCTGGTAGCTTAATCTATATCATTAGCGACTTTCAAAATATGTCGGAACAAGCGTTACAGCACCTTTTCCAGCTACAAAAGCACTGCGAAGTAAGCGCTTGTGCTATTTACGATCCCATCGAACAGGCTTTACCGCAGTATGCTGAAAACAACCTTGCTATAACCGATGGCAATAAGATTAAGGTTATTTCCAGTGCCACACAAATTGCCCAGTATAACGATAATGCGCAGAAACGTTTTTTTGCTCAAAAACAGCATTTACAGCAATTTAACATTAAATGGTTACCAATCAGTGCTGGTCTTCCGTTGCACGAGCAGTTGTAGGGTTAACTATGCAGAACAATCCACTATATCAATTAAAAGACATACAAACTCCAGAGCCTATCGGTCTATGGCCACTCGCATGGGGATGGTGGCTAATTATTGTGTTATCTATTGTTACTATCGCGTTAATAATTAAATGGCTAGTCAAATACATCAATGACAGCAGAGCCAAAAAACAAGCTCTAGCAATGCTTGCCGAAATTAGTAAAGAACCGCACCCGCACAAAACGGTTATCGCAATCAACGACACCTTAAAGCGCGTTATGTTGGTTTATTTGTCTCGAGAGCAAGTGGCCAGTTTGAATAGCGCAAGTTGGGCTAATCTACTAAATACATTGGCCAACGATGAACATAAGATCTCTGCAGAATTTGTTGACCTCGCGTATCAACCAAAATGTTCCGCCCAAAAAGCTGACGCTTATTTAGAGCAAGCTAAAAGTTGGATAAAACATACGCTACCTCTATCTTCTGCTCAAAAACTAGCAGCGCACAATGTGGCAAAGGAGCAAAGCAATGTTTAGTTTTGAGTGGGTTTGGTTAGCCGTGCTATTGCCTTTACCTTTTATTATTTGGCTTTTACCTGCAAAAGAGTCTGACAAGCCAGCGTTATATTTACCTACCTTTGGTCTTTTAAGTGAACAACAGCAAAAGTCAAATCCGTTGCGCTTTCCATGGTTGTGGTTTTTGGTATGGTCGGCCTTAGTATTTGCAAGTATGCGTCCCCAGTGGTTAGGTGAGCCGATCACAGTCCCACAAGAAGGACGGGAAATGATTGTTGCTGTTGATTTATCTGCGTCTATGAACGAAGAAGACATGAAAATTCAAGGCCAAACGGTTAACCGATTAACAATGTTAAAGTACGTTCTAAATGACTTTATTGAGCGTCGCGTTGGTGACCGACTAGGGCTTATCTTATTTGCCGATACAGCCTACGTACAAACTCCGCTAACTTTTGATCGTGCGACCGTGAAACAAATGCTCGTGGAGGCGGAGCTTGGTTTAGTTGGAGATAAAACGGCTATCGGCGACGCACTTGGACTTGCAGCTAAAAGATTTTATGACAAAGGTGAATCTAATCGTATTTTAATATTACTTACCGATGGTCAGAATACCGCAGGTAACATCACGCCAAATGAAGCGTTAGAAATTGCCAAACAAACCGGTATAAAAGTTTATACCATAGGCATCGGCGCCGATGAGATGTTAGTTAGAAGCTTTTTCGGTACTCGTAAGGTAAACCCATCCGCTGATTTAGATGAAAACTTATTAACAAAAATTGCAAAAGAAACGGGTGGCCAATACTTTAGAGCTCGAAATACTTCTGAGTTAGCCACTATTTACGACTTGTTAGATAAATTAGAGCCGGTGGAAGATGATCCTATTCAACTGCGACCGCAGCAAGCACTCTTTTACTGGCCTTTAGGTTTTGCTCTACTTTTATCTGCTAGTTACATTTTATTGTTATTACTGAAAAGGCGAATCAGATCATGAATGACTTTCATTTTATTCGTCCAGAATGGTTTTTACTCTTGGTTCCGTTGGCTGTTATCTGGTTTTTTAAACTTAGAGATAAACAACAAAGTGATTGGCAACAGTGGATCCCAGAACATTTAGCTAACACCTTATTTGCAAATACTAAACAGCTATCCAGTAACCGGCTTGTGATTGGCTTAGGTATCGTTTGGGTGATTTCAACCATCGCACTAGCTGGACCTACTTGGCAAAAAATTGAAAAGCCGGTATTTAAGTCTCAAGTAGCGAATGTCATCGTTCTTGATATGTCGATGTCAATGAGAAGCACAGATGTAAAACCTGATAGGCTCACCAAAGCGAAGTTTAAAGCGATCGATTTAGCTAAGTCTTTAGGCGATAGTGAAGTTGGTTTAGTCGCATACGCCGGAGATGCATTTACCATTTCACCATTAACACAAGATGCTCGAAATATTGCTGCATTAATTCCAAGCTTAGCGCCTGAAATTATGCCAATTCCAGGTAGTTATCCGTTACTAGGGTTAGAACAAGCGCAATCATTAATGCAACAGGCCGGATATCTCTCGGGTCAAATTTTTTGGATTACTGACGGTGTTGAATATGGTGACGTTGCCGAACTAAATAAGTTAGCAGCGACAACAGCTTACCAAATAAATGTCTTGTCTGTCGGCACCAGATCTGGCGCACCGATTAAAATGCTCGATGGTAGTTTATTAAAAGACGATACCGGCAGTATCGTCATGCCAAAAGTAAATGAGTCTGCTTTAGCTGATATTGCCAATACATCGGGGGGCACCTATCAACGTTTTACCGCCAATGATAAAGATATTACAACTCTAGTCGGTCGCTCCCAGCAACAGAAATTAAGCAATAGCGCTAATAAATTAGAGTCAACAAACAGCGAGATCACCGGTGACGATTGGCAAGAATTTGGCCCTTATCTAATTTTAATTGTAATGCCATTGATCTTAGTCTTGTTTCGACGCGGAATGACACTGTCTGTCTTTTTATGTGGCATTTTATTTATTGGCGGTCTGACACCAAACATTGTCATAGCTGCGGCAAATACAAATGTAAATGCTCCAGAGTCGAATGTTGAAGCATCTGGTGACTCAATATTAAATAGCATGTTTAAAACCGATGACCAGCTGGCCAGTCAAGCCTTTAAACAACAACAATACGCCAAAGCTAAAAACTTATTTGAAAATGAACAGTGGAAAGGCGCAGCCGCTTACAAAGCAGCGGACTATGAACAAGCACTAGAGTATTTCAGTAAAGACAACAGCGCCGAGGGTTATTACAACCAAGGTAATGCTCTGGCACAAATGATGGAAATAGATAAAGCAATCGAGGCCTATGATAAGGCGATTCAACTGAATCCTAATTTTCAAGATGCCAAATCAAACAAAGACGTACTAGAAAAATTTAAAGAACAACAACAGCAACAAAACGACAGTCAGCAACAGAATGAAGGCAAGAATTCCGACAAGTCTAATTCTGAATCAGACAAGAAACAACAATCAGAATCAGAGCAATCTGAGTCAGAAGAGTCAGAACCATCTGATTCGGCGCAATCTCAACAAGAGAAGGCTCAACAAGAGAAAGCTCAACAACAAAATGAGTCTGACAAAAATCAGTCACAACAAAGCGACCAACAAAATACGCCGTCTGAACAACAAAGCAACAATGAGAGTGAGTCACAACAAAACCAACAACAAAATTCTGAGCAGCAAGCTCAACAACAAAGTGAACTTGATGATCAAAGCGGCGAACAAGGCGAACAAAATCAACAGCCACTAACGCCGGAGCAAATTGCCGAAAAAGAGCAACAACAAAAAATAAAGCAGTTACTTAGAAAAGTAGATGATGACCCTTCTGTGTTACTCAGAAATAAAATGATTTTAGAAAGTCGTCGTCGTCAACAAGAGCGAAGAAGAGTGAAAGGAGCAACAAAGTCGTGGTAAGCCATTCAAGTGTATCGATATCCAGTTTGTTAATTAAAGCGTTTGTTGCTTTTGCCCTTTTTATTAGTTTACAAACATCTGCAGCAACAACTTTGACCGCAAGTGTTGATAGAAATCCAGTTATGGAGCGAGAGTCGTTTGTATTAAAAATTGAAGTTAATGACTCGGTAAACACTAACGATCTAGATTTATCTCAACTTCAAAAAACAGGTTTTATCGTTGGGCGAACAGCCACTGGCTCTCAAACTCAAATTATTAACGGTACGATACAAAAGAGCACAACTTGGAGTGTCGTTTTAGTAGCAAAGTCCGCTGGCAATTACACTATCCCTTCATTTTCAGTGCAGGGCGCGAGTAGCCAACCTATAAATGTAAAGGTGGTAAAAACATCGACTGCTAACAACACTCGAAATGAAAGTATTTTTATTCAAAACAATATTGAAACCAATGAACTCTACGTCCAACAATCTATAAAATTAACAACCAAACTATTCATTTCGCCGCAAGTTGACTTACAAAGCGGTAGCTTATCCGAACCAAAGCTAGATGGTGCGTTTATTCAACAACAAGGCAAAGACAAAGATACAAGTGAAATAGTGAACGGTATACGATATCGAGTCATTGAGCGTATATATACTATTACGCCTCAATCAAGCGGCAAGTTCTCTCTTGAATCACCCACCTTTAATGGCGATGTAATAACTAATACTCGACGACGCTCTAGCTTTTCAAGTTTTTCACAAAGCAAGCCTGTTACCGCATTTGGTGAAGATTTTAGTATTGATGTAAAACCCATTCCGACCAACTATACAGGTGTTTGGTTACCAAGCTCTATTGTACAGCTAAATGAAGAGTGGTCGCCAAACAAAGAAACCTTCGAAGTAGGTGAACCTATTACTCGAACCATTACACTGACTGCATTGAATGTGAATGAAGAGCAATTACCTGAAATTAAAGGAAATTACCCTAGTAATGTTAAAGTTTATCCGGATCAGTCTTCGACTTACTCAGCGGTAAGACAAAACGCTTTGGTTTCGCAAAGAACAAACACAGAAGCAATTGTCGCTAATGCGCCTGGAACGTACACCTTCCCTGAAATTAGAATTAGTTGGTTTAATACTAAGACTAAGCGCCAAGATGTAGCAGTACTACCGGCAAAGACCGTTAAGGTAACAGGAAATGCTTCAGTACCTGCGCCGTTAGATACAGGTGCAAGTAATACGTCAGCAAATGACTCCGACAACATGGCTAGTGAATGTAATTGTGACCAAGCGGCTCCTCTACTTAAAGAGAAAAGTAACGAATTGAGTTACTGGTTAATATTATTAAGCGGTTGGTTGGCGTTTGTCATTAGCATAATCATCTCTATTTACACGCGACGTAAATATGCAAAATCACCGATTATTGAAAACTACAACGCTATGACGTCGCCAGTTAATAATTTTGATTTAAAGGTCTTTAAACGAGCTTGCCTGAGTCACCAAAAGGAAGTCGTAAGTAACCTTCTTAAACAATGGATTCCAATTCAGTTCTCAGGGTGTAAGTCCTATGATGATGCGAAGCCTTTTATGAGCAAAGAATTAATAGTGGCGATTAATGAGTTAAATGAAGCTCGTTTTAGCAACACCCAAAAAGACTGGAAAGGCGAAGCATTGTGGCAGGCAGTAAAATCTGCTGGATCGTCTACTGAAAAGCCTGAAGCTAATTCTACGCTACCGCCTCTAAATTAACCGTTGTTTTGCGTAGGCTGCCAAGTAAGCGCCTTGGCAGCCGATAGTGGCTTACTATAGAAGTAACCTTGAATTAAATCACAACCGTTATCTGCTAAATATTTTACCTGCTCTTTGGTTTCAGCGCCCTCGGCAATGACCTTAAGGCCAAGTTTTTGTGCCATTGCAATGATGGCGGCGGTAATTTCCATGTCATTTTCATCATCTGGAATATCTTGAATAAACGATCTGTCTATTTTAAGCGTTTCGACTGGAAACCTTTTAATGTATGAAAGCGACGAATACCCGGTACCAAAGTCGTCAATGGATATACCAACGCCTAAGGCTTTTATGCTGTATAACTGTCGAATCGCATCTTCAACATCCTTCATTAAACTCGACTCGGTAATTTCAACTTCAATTAAGCTTGGACTAATACTGTAACGGTCAAGGGCATCTTTAATTTCATTTATAACGTTACCAGACTCAAACTGCTTGGCGCTTAAATTAATTGAAACTGTTACCTTATTACTTAACTGACTAACAAATGCGACGGCTTGCTGAATGACCCAATGCCCTATGTTTAATATTAGGTTACTTTGTTCCGCAAGGGGAATGAAGTGTGCTGGAGAAACGTAACCAAGTTCGTCATTGTGCCATCGTAACAATGCCTCAAAACCAACTAACTCCGAAGTTTTGCTGTTAACTTTGGGTTGAAAATACAACTCTAACTCATCATTTTCAATCGCTTTGGATAACGCATTTTCCATTTGAATTCGAAGACGTGTCGTGTCATTTAACGCTTTGGTATAGAAATGATAAGTATTCTTGCCAAGTGATTTTGCTTCATGCATCGCTAAGTCAGCATGTTGTAACAACAGCTCCGGATCTTGAGTATCCGTTTGTGACATCGTCAAACCAATACTAACGCCAGACGTAATTACATGCTCTTTTATCATAAACGGTTGATTAGCTGCGTTAATTATTGAATTCACTTTTACTATGACATCTTGCTCAGACTTAATGCCTCCTAATAACATGGCAAACTCATCACCACTCATTCTTGCCAGCGTGTCTTCATTTCTAATTTCTTGTTTTAACCTTAACGAAAACTCTTTTAATAATAGATCACCTACTTCATGGCCAAATAAATCGTTCACCTTTTTAAAATCATCAATATCAAAATATACTAGAGCGAAGTCATAACGGCCTCGTTTGCTGATCTCAACTAGCTTTTCAAGCTGGGCGACAAAAAACGTTCTATTTGAAAGTCCCGTTAAATCATCTGAATAAGCTAAACGCTCAATTTTATTCTGTGAGTCCTTTATCGAAGAGATATCTTGTAGCGAAATCACGTAGCGAAAAACTTTACCATCATCATCTCGCATAGGTGAAATTGTACAGTTGCTCCATATTTCTGCGTCACTTTTAACGCCCATTAAAGTAAGCTCTCCTCGCCAACTTTGTTTTCGACGTATTTCATTTGTTATTTGCTCAGTCATAAATGCCATATGAGGATGCACTAAATCAAAATAACTCTGCCCAACCATCGAGTCTCGCTCCATTCCAAGCAAGCGAAGGGCTTTGGCGTCGACATAAATAATTTTAAAGTCTGTATCCATAGTAATCACTGCACTGTCTGAGTAGCTAATGGCTTGAGCTAGCCCTCGACTCTCAAGAAACTTATCTCCCAGCTCCTGAGCTTTTTTAGTTGATTGGGTTACTTCATGTTGTAACGTCGCGATTCTAGTGACTGTTGCATCGACCATGATGGAAAACTCATCATCAACTTTACGCCGCTTTTTCAATGATGATAATGAGTTATCATTTTTAATCATTGTCGATATGTTATTAATTTCTTTGATAAGAAATAGCTTTACGCAAAAGGCGACCACTAGTGAAGACAACAAAATCACTGTAACGCTTATAAAAAAATAGCGGAGAGCATTTTGATTGAGTTCATGTAAAACGTCGTGTTTATTCTGGTAAGTAACTACCGTCCAACCAATAGTGTCTAACGTAGCACTATTAACTAAATATCGATTTTGTCTTTCATTAAAAGTTTGAGGATTTAAACCTTGCAGGTTTTGTTTTATGTATGACGCTAGTCCGGTTGTTAAGTACCCCTGTGCAGAAAATCCTGCTCCATAGCTATCGCTTTCCCGAATAAACTTAAGCCCGTAGCCTGGGTGATAAATCAAGTCGCCTTCATCGTTGTGAATAAAAACTTCAACGTCATTAGTTGTTTTTGTAGCCTCGATAATGATTGGATCTACTGCTATCAATATACCTACTGTGCCTTCAAATTCGCCTTGAATGTATACCGGCGTAGAATAAGTCATCACATACTGCTTGATGTGCTCGTCAAGATAAATAGCCGACCAAGGACCTTCTGCTGAACTGTCGCTACCTCGGACTTTGCTGAATTTAGAATATTGATTTTCGTCCAACTTTATAAAGCTTTCTTGCGCTGAAGACCATTCCTGATCTGAACTAAACAGCTCGCCTTTTACGCTAACGAAAAATACAACAGCTTCTTTTTGAGGTGATAAAGCGATTATGTTTTTTATCTCGTCTGCTGATAAATTCTTTTTTGATTGCAGCAAAATACGCACTTCATTTAGTGAGTCAGCGCTAGTTCTAAGCCGTCCTTCTAGTTGTTTTACTTTTTCGGCCAAGATTAATTCACGCTCTAATAATGCTTTATCAGTTAGATGATTTTGTTCTACTTTGAAAAACATAAAAAACAGTAGTAATAAAATACAAATAACTAATGAAACAACTGCCAAAATGAATTTAAAACTAATGCTTTTAAATTTCAAAAATACTAACAAGCATAACCCCTTGACCAGATTTGATATTTGCTGAACTGATATGGTGTATATTTAAATAAAATGATAGTTTAATTACCAACTAGACATCTCAATACATCGACTAAAAATGAGAAAAATATAATGACTTGGTTAACACGATCTTTAAAGGCCATTCTGATTCTAATAATTCTTTTTTTCATTCTAGTCTATGTTGGCTTAAATTCGAGTAAGCCGACGTTAAACGGTCAAATTGAAACACCAATTTTGGTGCCCGCCACTATAGAACGAGATAAAAATGGCATAGCCACAATCAGCTCGTCAACTCGCGAGGGTGTGGCCTATTCACTTGGCTTTTTGCACGCTCAAGAACGTTTTTTTCAAATGGATTTATTAAGAAAAAACTCTGCTGGAGAACTATCCGAATTGTTTGGCAAAGTAGCGCTGGGTTTTGACTCAAAAGTAAGATTACATCAATTTAGAAAAAGAGCGTCTCAATATCTGCATAATCTTCCAGAGCAACACAAGCGCATACTCGAGCACTACACCAACGGCGTAAATGCCGGCTTAAAGCAACTAGCCCTTCGCCCCTTTGAATACCTTTTACTTAATAAAACGCCAAGTAAGTGGGCGTCAGAAGATAGCCTGCTGGTTTTGTACAGCATGTATATTGACCTACAGTATGAATTTGGTGAACGTGAGCAACTCCTTGGCATATTAAAAGACAATTTAATGGGCGATGTGTATGACTTCTTAAACCCCAAAGGCTCACGCTGGGATGCGCCTATTGATAATACCAAAATGACTGCAAGCCCTATCCCCAAAAACAGCTTTCAACCGGTTCCTATTATTGACGCACTTGCTAAAACACAACAGCCACTAAACTTGTTTGAATCACGTCATGAGGCCTTATCAGGCAGTAATAGTTGGGTAGTTGCGGGAAAGCTCACATCTAGTGGCGCTGCGTTGCTGGCTAACGATATGCATTTAGGCATCCGAGTCCCCAATATTTGGTATCGCGCTGGCTTTAAGTACTTTAATGATCAAACAAAAGTTGAAATTGATGGGGTGACGCTACCCGGAACGCCCGCCATGGTAGTTGGCTCTAATAGACATGTTGCATGGGGTTTTACCAACAGCTATGGCGACTGGAGCGAACTAATAGCCTTAAAAACAACTCCAGACGGTAGTCAGTATTTAACTCCAGAAGGTTATAAGCCGTTTGGCTATGAGAGTGAAATTATTCGAGTCAAAGGTCAACAAGAACCCCGTAAAATTAATATTAAAGTTACACAATGGGGTCCTGTCGTATCGCAAGATACCAGTGGTCAGCAATATGCATTACGGTGGACAGCACACGACTCAGAAGGCATCAATTTTAATTTACTTAATTTAGAAACGGCCGCAACTACTCAAAATGCTATTGATGTTGCCCACACAATGGCTATTCCAGCGCAGAACATTGTTGTTGCTGATAAGTACGGCGATATTGCTTGGACAATTGCGGGCCCTATGCCAAATAAAATCTCTAAAATTGACTCACCAGATTGGCAAACGCCGCAAGATTGGAGCAACGGAGATTATAACTGGTTAGGGTATTTACCTGCCTCAGAAAAACCTACTGTTTTTAACCCTAAATCCAATAGAATTTGGACCGCTAATAGCCGTATTGTCGGCAATAAAATGCTAGAAAAAATAGGCAACGGTGGTTATGCATTAGGTGCAAGAGGCCAACAAATAAGGGATGGACTGTTTGATCGTCAACTATTCTCTGAACAAGACTTCTTAAATATACAAAACGATCACAGGGCATTATTTTTGGCTCGCTGGCATGACTTAATATTAAAAAAAGTACTAACCGAAAGCTATGTTAACCAGCAGAACTTACATTCAGCTTTAACGTATATAAAAGACTGGCAACAGTCCGCTTCAGTTGACTCTGTCGGATATACTATTGTGGAAGCATTTAGAAGAAACGTGCGCCAATCTTTGTTTGACAACTTACTATCACCCATTAAAAAAGTGAATGTTCGTGATTTAGACATTCGCCCTATTCGACATCAACTTGAAACCCCAATGTGGGCATTAGTTACAGAGCAGCCAGAACATATAATGCCAAGCGGTTTTAATAGTTGGAGCGACTTTTTGCAAAGTCAGATATTATTTACCATTAACGAACTAAAAGAAAAACATGGCACACTGGCTAACGCTAATTGGGGAAATGTGAACCGGACGAATATTCAACACCCATTATCGAAAGCAATTCCAGCACTTAGCTGGCTATTAGATATGCCATCACAAGAAGTCACTGGCGACAGTTATATGCCTAGAGTTCAAGGCCCAGCATTTGGTGCATCAGAGCGATTTGTTGTCTCTCCTAGTAACGAAAGCTCAGCAATTCTGCATATGCCAAGCGGGCAATCCGCACATCCGTTAAGTCCTTATTATGGAAATGGGCATGACGATTGGGCTGATGGAACGGCAACACCATTGCTTCCAAGCAAAACAAAATACAAATTAATATTACAACCATCACTACAGGATTAAGTTTTTGAACAATACGGTTAACCCTTTATCAAATATTCGAGATCAAATTTCCGAATTAGACTCCTCGCTGTTAAATATTTTAGCGCAACGACGAGCCTTATCAAAAGCAGTGGCAGAGCAAAAAATAAAAAACAACAAGCCCGTTAGAGATCTGCAACGAGAAGAACATATGCTAATCGACCTGATAGAGCGTGGCCAAAAACTTGAGTTAGATCCCTATTACGTCAAGCAAGTTTTCCAAACTATCATTGAAGATTCAGTGTTACATCAGCAAGCACTGTTGCAACAGCACCTTAACATGCCAGCAGGTGAAAATGGGGTTAACCGAGTCGCTTATTTAGGTAGTCATGGCTCATACAGCAATTTGGCTTGTCATAAATATTTTTCAAGATTTCCGGGACAATTAAAAGCGATGGGGTGTTCTAGCTTTTTCGAAATCATAGAAAAGGTAGAGCATAAGCATGCTGATTATGGCATTTTACCAATCGAAAATACCTCATCTGGCAGCATTAACGACGTTTACGACTTATTACAACATACCGATTTATCAATTGTTGGTGAGATTACTCAGCCGATAAATCATTGCATGGTTAGCGCTGTACCTACATCCTTGGATAAAATCACTAAATTATATGCTCACCCTCAGGTATACGCACAATGTAGTCACTTCCTAGCCCAATTTGATGGTGTTGATATTGAGCACTGTGAAGCCTCCTCTGCCGCATTTGAAGCGATACAAGATGACACAACTGGAACAGTAGCAGCGTTAGGTAGTGGCGAAGGTGCGCGGTTATATGGACTGCATATCATCGCGGAGGCGTTGGCTAATCAAAAGAAAAACTATAGCCGTTTTATTGTGTTGGCCAACCAACCAATCGCAGTAGCTAATCAGGTCCCTGCAAAATCTACATGGATAATGTCTACTGAGCAAAAGCCTGGTGCGCTCGTTGATGCGTTACTAATCCTAAAATCGCATGGTGTGAATATGTGTAAGTTGGAGTCTAGACCAATAACTGGCAATCCATGGGAAGAAATGTTTTATGTGGATGTAGACGGCAATATTAGAGACAGTAACTTGCATAATGCGATAGAAGAGCTTCGAGCGACAACAAGATTTTTGAAGGTTCTTGGCTGCTATCCTACCGAAGATGTTCCGCCTGCAAAAGTAACCGCTTGAGTGCCTGGCAAAGTCTACTTTGGCTAAATTTTGATAACAAAAAAGGTAACCTTAGTTACCTTTTTTGTTTTATCTGACTGACTAGTCTTAGATTACGTGGTGACTTTTCTTGTCACTATATTAACCACATTCATCGACATAACGAATCGGAGATGACTCGTGTTGAGTTAGACTTTGTTTGATAAACTCAACATGATCTTGCACCTGACTTAACGTTTTATGAAGGTTCTCAACGCTATGACTATCGACGCATTGAGCGCTAATATTATGTTCTAATGCCTCAGTTGCTTCTCTAAGCTTGTCCAATGACTCTTTAATTTGAGACATATTTCTTCCTAATTGTCTTATTTCTAGTGAAATCTTGCCCTAACAAATCGCTTTTATCAATGTCTAAAATTGTAATATTATTTTTCCAATAAACTTAACAACTTAGGATAAAAGTTTAGTTATTGATTGTTTTTATTATAAGGCTGACGTTCACAAAATGGCGTTAATGCTTCTAATCTAGCTTGAATGTCTCTAACTACTGCCGTTTTGCGGTTTTTCTTTTCAGGGTGATGTAGGGCGTCTTTGTAATCATCAATCGATAAGATTTCCATGTTTATTTTTATCTTTTTAAACAGCCTAGGAAAGGTTTGACCTGGAATTTGAATATGATGCATGCCACCACTATATACAAATAATACATTCCCACCTTCAAGCTCTTCAACAATATCAGCTACGCCAGCTCTTACTGTCATAGGGTTACCATGTTTGTCGTTGCCGTCATGACGACGCATGCGCCCTTCTGGCAAAATAGCGACAATGGCGTCATCGTTAGCTCGTTTTAAAAAGTTTTCCCATGACTCATCTCTTTTGCGACTAATTGGAACCAAACCTGGCACCAAAGCGTGAAAAAACTTCCCTACAATTGGACGACTAGCAGTAATATCTGCTATCGGAATTAACAAATGTCTGGCAATTTTCCACAAAAAACGAAACGGTGCCAGTCGCACAAACAGTGCTTCAAACAAACTTGTATGGTTTAACAAAACAATCAGTTTAACGTCATCAAGTTCCTCGAATTTTTTTTCACTTAACCACTTGATTTCGAACTTATAAAACAGAAAACTAATTATCTTTACTGTTGACATAACAGTAAAACTGAAACATTGCGCAAAGCGATTCGCACGCATTTTAAACCCTTCTATTGATCGTTTCTAAAAGCTAAATAACTTTCTAATCCGTTAGCTAGGTATTGTTTTAATGATTTTTGGGGAGCACTTGGTAAATGAACACTCAGCAACATACCTGGAGTGTCATTAAAATTCTGGTCTATACCTATGCAGTAGAACCGAGCCGCCATTTTTTGATATTGCTTCATCAATACCGGAATATCTTTTTTATCTCGCTCGATTCCTTGAACGAGCGCTGATAATACAACATTTTGATCTCGATGTTTAGCGATAAACTCCGACAACTCGGGGTTGTTCGGCACATTAAACGGCCATTTCGCCTCAACTTTCGCACTTGGACGTAATGCGAGTTGTCGCATACACTCCACACTTATTGGTGAATATAGTTTGCTAATTGATACTGTGCCATACAAGGTTCGATAGCGCGGATAACGAACTACATATTCACCAATACCACGCCAAAGAAGATATAAACCATAAAAACTTCGTTGGTGCTCTGGAACTATAAATGAACGGCCCATTTCTAAACACGGCTCCCGTTGATTTATAAATTCCTTTTTAAAGTTAAACATTTTACTAAGGTATAAACTTTTTAGACCACCCTCTTTCAATAATACATCCGTTTGTCCCATTCGATAGGCGCCAATAATATTCAACGTGTCGTCTTCTACAATAAACAAATGTACGTAGCTAGCGTCAAACAGGTCTGTGTCGATAGGGTTGCCAGAGCCTTCATTATGAAGCCTAAAGACTCTTTCGCGTTCCCTTGCTATATCTTCAACTATCGACGGAGTCTGTTGTTGGTAACTGTAATAAACGCTGAAGCCTTTATATTTGGTAAGGTGCTGATCAACGGGCAGTTGCTCAAGCTCGGTTCTAATTTTTTCTCTTGGAAGCTTTAGAGCTAGTGGCTGCAGAGTGTCGATTTCGTCCTCTGGCCATGTTTGAATATATTGTGGATTTAAAGCGTAGGTCTGCGCTCTTAAATAGTCATTAATCGTATTTACGTTTTTAAGCTTTGCCAGTTGTTTTGGTGTAAGCAATTGGCCTACCTGCATTTTAATTGGCGTGCCGCGTCGCTTTAGTACTTCTCTAAACAACATCAACAATTTGAGCTTCGACCAAAGCATGGCCAAACGGATAAACCGTTTACTATTATGCCCCTCGAAAAAAACTGGTAATACACTCGCCTCACACGATCTGGCCAACTGCGCCGCGACTCTGTTCCAGTTATCGTCACAGATACGTCGTTTTAGAAAGTAATATTCCGATACCTTGCCGCTTGGAAAGATAATTAACACGCCCCCTTGTTTTAGATGCGTTTTACACTGTTTTAATGCTGTCATGTTTTTAGGGTCTTTTGGGCGTAATGGATCTATGAAGATAAAGAGCTCTTCTAATTCAGTGAACATTGACAATGCTTTATTCGCTAAGACTTTTACATCAGGTCTAATTTTCCCTACCTCGTGCGCTAGCGCAACACCCTCTAAACAGCCAAAGGGATGATTTGCGACAATTATTGTTGGACCAGTATCAGGTAGGTTTGCGTGTAAATCCTTTGTTCCCATTAAAGGTGTTTTCAACAACGCCAAGAGTTCTTTACAAAAAATATGCGGCGCTAACCCAGGAAGGTGACTATTTGTGTAAATACTATTGAGCTTTTTTAGCCCCATAATTTTATCTGCGAAGTTTAGTAGGTGCTTACCTAAAAAGTGCGATGAGCAGTTTGGATAAATTGAATGTAAACTAATGTGAGAAGTCGTATATTTTAATGTCATAGTTAATGCTATTTACACTCAGTACTGTTGTCGATTTTAATTATTTTTAAATTAAACCATTTCATTGCGATGGTTGGGAAATTTTTTTTGAGGCCATAGGGTCTATTACTACATGAAATCAAAATACTTAACTTACGAAACACTAGTCCGTGCTTACAGCAAGGATTTGTATCGCTATGCCTATTGGCTGTGTCGCGATGCAAATGTAGTGGATGACATTGTTCAAGAAACTTTTTTGCGCGCTTGGCGGTCATTGGAATCATTAAAAGACACTAATGCAGCGAAAGCATGGTTAATTACAATATTACGAAGAGAAAATGCAAGACGTTTTGAGCGTAAGCAACTAGACCTAGTTGATATTGATGACTTTGAAGTTAGTGACTCTGTAACACCAAGCGCAGATCAAGAGATAGAAAATCATTTATTACAGCGACAAATTTTAAAATTAGCTGATGAATACCGGGAGCCTCTGGTACTCCAAGTTATTGGTGGGTTCTCGGGTGATGAGATAGCAGCAATTTTAGACTTAAACAAGAACACAGTAATGACTAGACTTTTTAGAGCGCGGAATCAGTTGAAAGAACTACTTGATACAAATAATTTACAAAAAGGGGCACAAAATGGATGAGTTAACATTCCGAAGACGAATTTATGCTGACCCTCAAGATTCAGGCGCTGATATTAAAGAAGCCTGCATATCTGATCCTAAAAAAGCGAAATTTAAGGCAGAGCTGCTCGACTTTGACGAAAAAATTAGTCGCGCTATGTACGTTGATGTTCCGGACAATCTTGCAGAACGAATTTTGTTAAATAAACATATACAAAATCAAAACAATATAGCTAAAAAACGCAAAACGCATTGGCTTGTTGCGGCTTCTGTCATTTTTTCAGTCGGCTTGGGTAGTGTCTTTTTTAATATTAACAAGTCAACTAACCAGCTAGTTACGCATGCTTTAATGCATATGCAATCTGAGCTAGACCATATTCCGACTGAAGGTAGTTATACACTTGCTCAAGTTAACGCAAAATTAGCTGAGTTTGGCGGAACCTTGGTTGATAATATTGGGACAATAAAATTTGTAAGCTTTTGTCGATTTGAAGGGACTCGAAGTTTACATATTGTCATGACAGATGAAGGTAAAGATGTCACCGTGTTTGTTGTTCCAAAAAGCAGTGGCCTGTTGGCTCAATCTGATATAAACGATGGCAATTATTACGGTGCTAGCGTTTCAAAAGCCAATGCGGATTTAGTTGTGATAACACCCGATTCTTCAACAGCAAACAGCTTAAAACAAAAGCTTATTAGCAAAATTAATTGGCAAAAAGCCTAATGAAAGGTTTGGTACGATGAGAAGAGGTATTATTTGGTTATCGCTTCTATTCAAGGCAGAATTTTCTGGCTATCATACCTGTTATCGGTAGATATAATTACTATACAGGACTAGGAGAGTAAATATGGATAGTTTTGATCGTCACATTCTTGCGTTATTACAAGAAGACGGGTCGCGCTCATTGGCTGAGATCTCTGAAAAAATTGGATTAAGTCAAACCCCTTGTTGGAGAAGAATTCAACAGTTAGAACAAAGTGGTGTCATTCGAAAGCGAGTGGCTTTATTGGACTCTGATAAACTCAATGTTGGTTTAACTGTCTTTGTGAGTTTAAAGACGAACCAACACACTCCAGAATGGGCAGAGTCAGTTCAAGCTTTTGCAAATAGTTCTTCTGAGATCGTTGAGTTTTATCGGTTAAGTGGTGAAACAGATTACCTTATGAAAGTATTAGTTCCTGACATGAAAGCCTACGACAACTTTTACCAAAAGCTTATTCGCCAAGCTGGATTTAGCGATGTTAGCTCAAGTTTTGCTATGGAAAAAATGAAATACTCTACAGAAGTACCGTTAACTTATAGCTAAGACTACGGCTCCGCAAAATAAAGTTTTAATTACTAATCACCAAGCCTTTGAGGAAATATTTTTCTCAAAGGCTTTTTATTATCGACGAATTAACAAAAACATTTTTCAGCATTAACTCATAATACATCTAGAACATTTAGGTTGGGAGTTGATATGTTAGAAGAATATTTTTCTACATTTAGAAAAAACACGGTAGGTCATGAACTACGAAGTTTAACAGGAAAGCACAATTTACTATACACCGACTGGACGGCTAGTGGCAGGCTCTATCGTCCTATCGAAGATTTTCTAGTAAATGAAATAGGACCATACGTTGCCAACCCTCACACAGAAAATACCGAGACAGGTCGTCACATTACTAACGCCTATAAAGAAGCTCGTGCAAAAATAAAAAAACATGTAAACGCCAATGCTAATGATGTACTTATTTGTACGGGCGCTGGAGCAACCTCAGCGATAAATAAATTACAGCGATTAATGGGTCTTACTCAAAACTTAACAAAAGATACCAGCTTATCACTCTTAAATCGGCTAAACCCTTTTCGTCCCTCAAAAAAAGCCGTTGAGGCTGTTGTGTTTGTCAGTCATATGGAACACCACTCAAATCATACAAGTTGGAACACACTGAATGTTATCGTCGAGGTTATCAAACGAGCGCCTGATGGCCAGCCTTGTATTAAAGACTTGCAGTTACGACTTAAAGAGCACAAAAATACTAAATTAAAAATTGGGGCATTTACCGCATGTAGCAATGTCACAGGAATAAAAACTAACGTAGGGTTGTTAGCAAAGACAATGCATTTAGCCGGTGGCGTATGTTTAATTGACTATGCATGTTCCGCGCCCTACGTAGATATAGATATGCACCCTAGCGACCCTCTTGAACAACTAGACGCGATCTACTTTTCTCCTCATAAGTTTTTAGGCGGACCAGGTACTTGCGGTATTTTGGTGTTTAATAAACAGCTTTATACCCGTCACAATCAAGTACCTGACAAGCCTGGTGGTGGCACTGTGTTATGGACCAATCCATGGGGTGAACAAGCTTTTTATGAAAATATCGAAAAGCGTGAAGATGGAGGCACACCTGCCTTTTTACAGACAATTAAAGTAGCTCTTGCTATGGAGTTAAAAGATAAAATGGGTGTGGCTAATATCGAACAACGAGAAAATCACCTACGAAAAATTCTTATGGATGGGTTTGAATTAATCCCAAAGCTAAAGATTTTAGAACCCAATAATAGAAATAGGCTTTGTATCGTTTCTTTCTATATTGAAGGTCTGCACCACAACTTGATTGTTCGCCTATTAAATGACAAATTCGGCATTCAAGCGAGAGGCGGCTGTAGTTGTGCTGGCACCTATGGTCATATTTTATTAAATGTCGATAAATACCAATCTAAAAAAATTGTTGATCAAGTATCTAATGGTGACTTGTCTCACAAGCCTGGCTGGGTTCGTATTTCTTTACACCCTACGAACACAGACGAAGAAGCTAAATTTGTCATTGATAGCTTAGCTAGTATTGTAAAGAACGCAGATGACTGGAAAAACGAATACACATTCGACAGCTGTTTAGGTGACTTTTTGCCAAACGCAGCTGACAAAAGTTCAGAGGAGCAAATGCCCTTGTTATCTCTCGTGTCCTAGCGACAGAAGCTTATTCACTGTAGGCTTACACAAATATTTGGGGCAAAAAAAAGAGAGCAACCGCTCTCTTTTTGTTTTTATTACTTGGATTAATTAAGCTACGATTTCTAAAAGCTCAACATCAAATACAAGTGTCTGGAAAGGACCAATCGCGCCACCAGCACCTTGCTCACCATATGCAAGCTCATAAGGAATCGCTAAACGCCATTTTGAGCCAACAGTCATCATCTGAAGCGCTTCAGTCCAGCCTTTAATTACGCCACCTACTGGGAATTCAACAGGCTCGCCACGGTCATAAGAGCTATCAAAAACAGTACCGTCAATTAATGTACCGTGGTAATGAGTTTTAACTGTGCTCGCCGCAGTTGGCTTCTCACCAGAACCTTCAGTAATTACTTCAAATTGAAGACCAGACTCAGTTACTGTAACGCCATCACGCTTTGCGTTGTCGTCTAAGAATTTTTGACCTTCAGCAGATGCTTCTTTTGCTTTTTCTGCTTGTGCAGCTTGCATACGCTCGTTAATTACGCCAAAAGCAGCACGTAAATCTTCAACTTCAACTGCATAATCATTACCTTCTAAAGAATCGATAACACCTTGAGCTACAGCATTAGCATCTAGGCCTTCAAAAGGGTTGCTTGCTACTTGGTCGCCAATTTGACGGCCAATGCCGTAGCTTGCTTGTTGTTCTACTGATGTAAACTGAGACATAAAAACCTTTCTCTTTTCTGCTTAAAATAAAAAGCGGATGTTAGCACAGTGAGGTTTTTTATAAAGGTGCAGTTTATTCTTTATCGAAGCTATCGACTATAATTGCGCCCATTGACGCCGGCATCGTAATGACGATTAAACGTCTTAATGCTATAGCTGGGTCGTCGAGTATAGGAAATTTGTTTAATGATAATAGAATTAAAGCGACGACTAACGCCGCTAGTAAATAAGCAATGATGATTCGAGAAACAAACACTGGAACTCTATATTTAATGTTCCCTTGAAATACACTGCCGTAGGCAAATAGCGCCAAAAATGCAATGGACAAAGTAAACACTAACAACAGGTTCATTAGTGGTAATGTTTCACCAAGATTCCAAGCCTCTTCTGAAAATGACACCGGCACAGCAAGTGCAAAAGCACCTATAGTAACTTGTCCCGCATCTTCTAAATTAAAACTCAGCTGCATACGGCTTCCTGCGACAGTAACGGATGTTTACTCATCACCTTCTAATAAGTTATATAGTATCTTCCTGACGTTATCAGACTCAAACGGTTTATCACAAAGCGCGTTCACTCCAGCTTTCTCAATGTTTGCTAGATGCGTGTCATTCGCTTCTGAACTAACCATTAAAATAGGAATATGAGATTGGCCGCTTTGCGTTCTAATAAAGCGAGTAAGCTCTTCACCATTTACTTCTGGCATATTGTAATCAGTGACCACCAAGTCAAACATTTCATGACCTAGAATTTCTATCGCTTCTGAGCCATCAGTAACCTGAGTTATTTTTTCAATTCCCAAGTTTGATAATACGCGACTAATAAAGTTTCTTGCCATTCGGCTATCATCAACAACTAAAACGCGCACTGATTTAATATCGAAGTAAGACAATTCAAGTTCATCTGCACTTAGTAAATCAATTGTGGTGTTTAAGGCAGTCCCGAGGTGTTCCGGTGTGAAAGGTTTAGGTAAAATGGCAACAACGCCAGATTGTCTAAATACTTCAAGTTGCTCTTTTTTGTGTTCACTAGAAACCAACATGAACGGAATATCTGCAAATGCAGCATTGCTTTTTAATTGTTGGACTAATTCTAACGCCGTGCCGTCTTCATAATACATGGCGCTTGTAATCAAGTCTGGAACAGAGTTGCCAATTTGTTCGAGCGCGGCTTGTACACCATCGGCGAAGTCCACTTGGGTGATTTCCTCTTTTGCCAATTCTTTAGCAATAAACTTTTGCTGTGTTCTTGATGGCTCAACTACAAGTATTGATAAATCACTTGGGGATAAATTCGACATAAAACTTTCTCTTAAATTAAAGAATACACTATAAATTGCTAACCGCCGGCTAGTTTACTTTTATAGCCTAAAGATTCTAAAACGGTTTTAATTTGCTCTCGATCATCTCCTTGGATCTCTATCGTTCCATCCTTCACTGCGCCACCTTTGCCACATTTTTTCTTGATCGTCTGTGCTAACTGTTTGAACTCATCACTTGGTAATTCAATACCCGTAATGACGCTAACGCCTTTACCTTTACGACCTTTTGTTTGTCTTTGAATGCGCAAATAACCGTCGTTGTATGACTCACCAATAATTTCAACTTCATTGTCTTTATCATCAACTTTGCCACTTTCTGTTGAGTATACAAGTTTGCTCAATTGATTTTGCCAATCAGACATATTTGTCCTTTTTAAACAATTACAAAGGGGCAGGAATTTACCACACCTCATTTTAATTAAAAATGCTTTTATCTCAGTAGTTAAGATTTGTCAGCTACCCACATTTGGTCTATAAACTTTAAGAGGTTAATTCTTTTATAAACCTTTTTGAGTATAGATGGTATTTTGAGAGCATCTATTAAATTTACGAAAATTCAAAAATAAAGGGCTAATAAATGAGCTTAAATACATCAATATCATCAGATGGCACTAAATTTAGCATTCATGTAAAAGGAAAGTTTGATTTTAATTTAGTTCAAGATTTTAGACTCGCCTACGCGAATGTAGGACAAGATGTTGATACTGTCATTGTTGATTTGCGAGAAACCGAATATATGGATAGCTCTGCACTTGGCATGTTATTGAACATGCAAAAGTTATTATGTGAAAAAGTGCAAACATTCAAAATTTCCAACTGCCGCCCTCAAATAAAAAAAATATTACAAATATCTCGCTTTGATAAGAAGTTTGATATTGATTAAGGCCTAACAAATGGCATTAAAAATATTGGTTGTTGATGATCAAAACATCAATCGAACCATTTTAACTCGCTCATTAGAGTTGCACGGCCATTCTGTTGTCACTGCGGCAAATGGCCAAGAAGCCATAGAGCAATACACATTAGAGTCGCCAGACATTGTGTTACTCGATGTAATAATGCCGGTAATGGATGGATTCGAAGCCGCTCCTCGCTTAAAAGCGCTTTCTCCGACAGTATACTTACCGATTATATTTTTAACGGCACTTGATGATCAAAACAGTTTAAAAGAGTGCCTAGAAGTTGGTGGTGACGATTTTTTAAGTAAACCGTTTGATCAGGTAATTCTTGCAGCAAAGATTGAAGCTCACGCCAGAACGAGAGAGTTAAGCATAAAAACGTTCCAACAAAAAAAGAAGCTTGATTACTATAAATACCAAACGGAACGAGAATTCCAAATAATTGAACATATTTACGAACGAGCATTATCAGACAATTATATTAATGAAGACATAATTACCACTCATTTGGCTCCCGCTGAAACTTTTAATGGGGATATAGTACTAACCGCACTGAGTCCAAGCGGTAATGTCTATGTTTTTTTGGGGGATTTTACTGGCCATGGCTTAGCAGCTTCTATTGGTACCTTGCCTGTTTCAAAAGCTTTTTATGCGCTAACGCGCAAAGGCTTATCGGTACCTGATATTGCTAATGAAATTAACAAAATATTATATGGCCTTTTACCAACCGAAATGTTTTGTGCGGCGGCTATCGTTGAGATGAATTATAGCGCGAGCCACATCTCTATATGGGCAGGCGGCGTGCCAGATCTGTACTTAGTTAACAAACTAACCGGTATTCGCGAAATTATTGAGTCAAAACATATGCCTCTAGGCATATTAGATAATCAAGAATTTGACGATGAAATTGAGGTATTCAAAATTGAAAATACTGATAGAGTATTTATTTGTTCCGACGGTGTGATCGAGCTAGAAAATCCGCATGCTGAGCTGTTTGGCGAGAATCGCTTGCGTTCAATTTTAAACGACGGAAATAACTCTTGTGTATCGAGTCTTATAGAAACACTTGATGTATTTAAAGAAAACGCACGTCAAAATGACGACATAACGATAATTGAACTAAAGTGTCAGAAGGTAAAATTACCACGTCAAAGCGATCCCAACTTTTCAAAAATCCCACATCAATATCAATTTAAATTTAACGCTGACGATATAAAAACGGTTAATCCAATTGATGAAATAACAGAAAGTATCTGCTCTATCAAAGGCGTTCTTCGTCACAAATCGAATATATTTTTAATTCTTTCTGAAGCCTATAACAATGCACTTGAACATGGTGTATTAAAAATGAATTCGGCGCTAAAAAGGCAAAAGGACGGGTTCTTTAAATATTATGCAGAGAGAGCAGAGAAGCTTGCCGCATTAGAAAACCACTTTATCGATATTAAAATTAACTACCGACCTAATTTTCATATTCTTAATATTGAAATCACGGATAGTGGAGATGGGTTTGAAGTAAATTCAAATACCACTTTTAGTAATGAAAACGACGACTTCGGTAGAGGAATTAAGTTACTCAACGAAATAGCGACTGAGGTCCGTTATAACAAGGCGGGCAATGCAGTCTCTATCGACTATCTATTATTAGAATAAATAAAGTTATACGACACCTTTTTGTTTACTTTCTTAGAATCATGATCTAGCATTCCTAACGTTTAGACGTCTAAACGTTTGTATGGACATTTTAGGATTGTAAAGTCGTGATTGAAACAAATAAATACTTAGAGCAAATTAATCAGTGGTGTGAGTCTCACAAGCCTGCTCTAAATCTATCTTATCAAGTTCCTTTGCTTGGCGAAGGGGGAACTTGCTCTTTGTTTGGTGAGTTAGATGAGACGCCGTTTGACCTAGCGTCGGAGTTACAAGCTCATGAATTGGACGTTTTAGAACAAGTACAAGCCGTAGTTGATTGGGTTCATGCAAATACCGACGTTGACTGGTTCGGTGTTTACTTGGCAAGAGATAATAAGTCGTTAGAGCGTGTGCTGACAAAACTAGCCTATTTTGGTGTACCTTCTCGAGCTGAGTTCCCGCTTAATGAGGATTTTTCGAAAATCAGTAACAATGTCACCGTTGCGTTAACGGGCCACCACAAAGTAATAAACGATGTAAGCGAATACAGAGCTAGTGGTGGAGAGTATTATACCTGCGACCCGAAGGTGCAATCTGAATTATGTTGGCCAATCTTTTCGCAGCACAACAATTGTTTACAGCCATTTAAAAATAATAATCTTGTTGAGACTAGCCCTAATCAAAAAATAGTTGGTATTATAGACGCAGAATGTTTTGCAACTCATAGTTTTGATGAACAAACGCAACAAAAATTCGTTGCGGTATGTGCGAAGTTATCAAGTCTACTGTCGTTGCCTTAGCCCGCCATTTATGGCCGAACTGCAAGAGACCTTTTATGTTTGAGCAATTAAAACCTGTACCAACTGACCCTATTTTGGGACTAATGACCGAATATAAAGCGGACACTAATCCTAAAAAAGTAGATTTAAGCGTTGGTGTTTATAAAAATGAATCAGGTGATACTCCTGTCATGCGCGCTGTAAAAAAAGCTGAGCAACAGCGATTAGACACTGAAACAACGAAGTCTTATCTAGGTCTTGCCGGTGATGTCCAGTTTAACGATTTAATGACGTCACTTGTGTTTGGTGATCACGATGCAGTTAAAGCTGGTCGTATTAAAACAGCACAAACACCAGGTGGTACAGGGTCACTAAGAGTGGCTGCGGAATTCATTAAGCGCTCTAACCCGAATGCCACAATTTGGGTTACAAATCCAACATGGGCAAACCACTTCAGTATTTTTGGTGCTGCTGGGTTAACGACCAACGAGTTTCCTTATTTTGATTTTGACACTATGGGGTTAAAATTTGAGGAAATGGTTGCCTCTCTTAATACAATCCCTGCGGGTGACGTAGTGCTCCTTCATGCTTGTTGTCATAACCCAAGTGGGATGGACCTAACAATTGAACAATGGCAAATTGTTGCTGATATTGCTAAAAAACAAAAATTTACTTTTTTAATAGATTCAGCGTATCAAGGCTTCGGCGAAGGTCTAGATGAAGATGCTGCAGGCGTTAGGCTATTAGCAAACCAGCTAGACGAGCTATTAGTGAGTGCATCATGCTCTAAAAACTTTGGCTTATATAGAGACCGTGTTGGTACATTCAGTGTAATGACTGCCACTGCAGCACAAGCTGATATAGCTTATAGTGTCGCTTTAAACGTTATCCGAGCTATCTACTCTATGCCTCCAGCACATGGTGCGGCCGTTGTTGCTCATATTCTTTCAACGCCAGAGTTAAGAGCTCTTTGGGAGCAAGAGTTAACAGAAAAGCGCACTCGAATTAACGGCTTAAGAAGTTTTATTGTTGAGAAGTTTAAAGAACATAACGTTCCAGGAAATTTTGACTTTATTGCTAAACAAAATGGTATGTTTTCATTTTTAGGCATAAGCAAAGAAGCAATTCAAACACTTAAAGATGAGTACAGCATATATATTGTCGGTTCTAGCCGTATAAATGTAGCTGGAGTTAACGATAACAATGCCGACTACCTAGCAAAAGCGCTAGCAGACGTATTGAGCAGATAGCTATTTGAAATAGCCGACCGTTACTTTCTTTAAAGTGATAGTAAAAAAGGAAAGCATTTTGCTTTCCTTTTTTGTTATTGCTATTCAGTATTTTGGCAATACAAACCATAGCTATCTCAACAAGTCTTCCTTTGAACGTCTTACAAACATAACGAACAAACTCACCACAAATAATATCAAGCAGTACCAAACATGCGAAACTACTTCTAACGGTGATATCCCAAAGCTAGCGGCAGCCAGCAGAGCTTGCGCGCCATAAGGAACTAAACCTTGAGTTATACAGCTGAAAATATCTAACAAACTAGCACTACGTCTTGGTGTAATTTGAGCTTCTTGGGCAAGCTGTTTCGCCGATTCACCTGAAACTATGATCGCTACTGTATTATTTGCTATTGCACTATTTGTTACTAACCCTAGCGACGCGATTGCCAACTGGTTTTTGAAATATAATGCCGAGTTTGAAACTTTAGATAATGATTTGCTAATGGCCGCTACCAAAAATCTTAATCCACCTTGATGTTTCATCAATTCACTTAAACCACCAATGAGTAAACTCAGTAAAAATATTTCCTGCATATTAGAGAAACCAGCATAAATATCTTGGCCTAACGATCCAAATGCATAATCTCCAACCAATACTCCCGATAACGCCGACAATAGAATTCCCAACAACAATACGACAAAAACATTAAGTCCCATCACCGCAAGTATTATTATAAAGAAGTAAGGAAGTGCTAAAAGAGGACTGTATTCGGCAGTACTATCTATACTCTGCGTTGGCTCTCCGCCGAGTATTAGGTAAACGACAAGAACAATTAATGCCGCAGGCAAAGCAAATATTAAGTTTTCCTTAAACTTGTCTTTTAACTCTGCTCCTTGAGTTTTGGTAGAGGCGATCGTGGTATCTGAAATAAAACTCAAATTATCTCCAAACATTGCCCCACCAACAATAGCACCGGCCATTACTGCAGCATCAATTTGGGTCGCCTCGATAACACCAAACGCAATTGGCGCTACCGCTCCTATTGTCCCCATGGAAGTTCCCATTGCTGTTGCCACTATCGCTGAAATAACAAATAAACCAGCAATTAGGTAAGCACTAGGGATAACACTTAGCCCTAAATTTACCACAGCTGTGACTCCGCCTGTTTCTTTTGCAACTGATGCAAACGCGCCTGCTAATAAGTAAATCAAACACATAGTTATAACATTGTTGTTACCCATTCCTTTAATTAGAACGGCAATGCCATCGTCTAACGTATTTTTTTCTGTTGTTAATATTTTATTAAAGTAAAGCGCTAGTAGTAGAGCAGGTATAATAGCAACGGGGGCTGGTAGCTGATAGAAGGCGTATTCAACACCAATAGATTGTAAATAGATCCCTGTCCCTAAAAATAACAGGATGAAGACTCCGAGGGGCAATAATGCCCACCCAGATTTTTGCGTTTCAGTCATACTTATCCTCGGCATATTTGCACGTATTAATTCAATAGCGCGAATGTAGCACATGGATAGCCAAACGTATAGACGTCTATATGTTTAACTTTTTTGACGTTGCCTAAGTGATTCGGCTCGTTGTTGTCGCGGTTCTACATTCTGCTCGACTTCCCAGCCCAATAGTTGCTGTTCAATAATTTCAGCAATAGCTTCTACATGCTCTGGCTCATCATTTAAACAACTAATATAGGTGAACTTTTCTCCGCCTGCTTCCAAAAAGTAGTCTCTATTTTCTTCACCTATTTCTTCTATTGTTTCTAAACAATCAGCCGAAAAGCCAGGACAGACTACTTGTACTGATTTTACGCCCTGCTTTGGCAAGCCTTTTAAAGTGTGATCTAAATAGGGTTTTACCCACTCTTCTTTACCAAATCTAGATTGAAAACACGTCATAAACTCGTCACTTGTTAACCCTAATTCTTCCGCTAACAAACGAGATGTTTTATGGCATTGACAGGCATAAGGGTCGCCGTTATGCCAATACCGGTTTGGGATACCATGATATGAAAAGATTAATTTGTCAGCTCGCCCTTCTACTTCCCACGTTTTTCTAATTTTATTCGCTATTGCAACAATCAACTTTTTAGAATCTGTGTAATGATTGATAAATCGTAACTCAGGAATAAAACGTATTTTGCGGAACACGTCTGCAACCGCATCAAAGGTTGACGCTGTCGTCGTCGCTGAATATTGAGGATATAAAGGCAACACTATAACTTTACGAGCGCCCTGATTGAGTAAACCTTGTAACTTGCTATCAATTGATGGATTGCCGTATCTCATAGCAAAGTCGATGATCAGATTATTATTCTCGGAAAAATGCTCAGCTATTTTATTGCTTAAGTTTTGAGTGTTCACCAATAAAGGAGAGCCCTGCTCAGTCCAAACTCCTTCATAGGCTTTAGCTGAGCGACGTGAACGAAGTGGCAATATTACCCCGTTTAAAATACACCACCAAATTACTCTAGGAATCTCAACAACTCTAGGGTCTGACAAGAACTCCTTTAGGTAAGGCTTTAAGGCACCTTTGGTTGGCGCATCTGGCGTTCCGAGATTTGTTAGCAAAATACCGATTTTATCGGCCTGTCCATGACTAAAGTTTGGTGTATTTTGGTACTTCATTTATTTCTCTTTACTAAAAATATGACTGAGACCACTACGTATCAAATTGATTTTTCGTTTACTTTTCATAATATCCGGAAAAGGATTTCAGATTCCGAAACATATGCCGATATGAGTAATTAGTAGCGACTCCATTGAGATTTATATGTATTCTAGCGTGTTAAAACTAGTTTTGTTGATAACTTTTATGCTTAACAGCTATTTAGTGTCTGCCACGACGGGTTCTGACACAACAAAATCGACGTTATCAGAACAACTCGATATCGGCTCGCTATTGTTTCAAGATTTAAAACGCTATATTCCAGAGCAAAATATAAAAGTACTCGAAACAGCATCGAGTAATCAATTTATCGCACTCCACAAAGAGCAAACCACTGGTATCCCCAAAGGTATCGCTTTTATTTTACCCGATATAAATCAGACTATTTTCAGGCAAGCCACTACAAGTGCTTTGTACCAAGACTTGGACAATTATGGATGGACAAGTATTTCATTAACCATGCCACACATTACTGAGATTGAAGCTAAATTTGTAGACGAACAAAATCAAAGTAATGCCCAATCAGACCCGGAAACGCCCGATACCAGCGCAAACGGTACTGCTGAAAAAGAGAATGCTAATTCGCCAAATAATTACGCCGAATACCAAGATGTACCTACTACATTTGACGATTCACTTAATGAGCAACTCGAACTAGAAATTGGCGAACGACTCGACTCAGCATTTAATTTTGCTCGTTCTTTTCCTGGTTTCTATTTAATTATATGCGAGGGAAAATCTTGTTTTTGGCTAACCAACCTAATAGAAAAAAATATTGTGCCACAACCTGATGCACTAATAATGATAGGCGCACATATGCCTCAAAAAGAACTTAATTTGAAGTTTGCTGAACAAGTTGCTAAAACCGAATTCCCTGTTTTAGATATCATTTTTGAGCGAAGTAACCACTGGGCTATCGCAGTTAAAGAATGGCGACAAAAAATGGCACGCAAGAACTTTAAAACTAATTACAGGCAACGTGAACTGACGTACTTTTTTGACTACAAAGATCAGCAGCGTCGTTTGATAAAAGAAATCTATGGTTTCACAGTCGCCGTAGGTATGTAGCGCAATTAAAAATCACGCGCTTTTTTGATTATTTCATAGGCTGATTGAATGTCTTGGGTTTTTTGTTTTGCCACTTCCATCATTTCTGGTGGTAAGCCTTTCGCTACTAATTTATCAGGATGATTCTGAGACATTAACCTTTTATAAGCTCGTTTTATATCTCTAACGGAATCTCGATCACTAACCCCGATAACAGCATAGGCATCAAGTAAACTTGGCGCTTTAGCTTGATTTACTGAGCTGTCTTTACGATCGTATTGTTTATACTTTTCTTGTTGCTGCTGCTTGTAGTTTTGAAAACGCATTTCCGCTTCCCACATAGCAATAAGTTGAGACAAATGCCGCTTATTGAAACCTAACTGTTTCGCTATATCCTCAAGTAAATTATATTCAGCCGGTTCTAAAATCGCGTCGGAATATGCAGTCTGAATTTGAATTTCTAGAAAAAACTGACATAAATCACGCCTATTGCCAAAATGCTCCTTAAACTGCTTAATTTTCTTTTTTAGTGGGAACCCAAGAAGCTTACCTTCGCGAAATGCGTCTCTTGCTTCTGCAACTTGCTGCTCAGACAATCGCATTTGAGCCATAAAATCGTTAGCAGTTTTAATATGTTCCGGCGTAACACGGCCACTTGATTTTGCCATCTGCCCCATTACTGAAAATGTTGTATAAAAGAAGATCGATTGTTTTGCATCATTACTGATTAACCATTCTTCAACATTGCCTTTGTCATTCATTCGCTGCATTGCTTTATCGAATAAATGCCCAATCCACAGTCCAACTAGCGCACCCACAAAGTGCCTAATTAACAAGAATCCAAATACTGTACCTGCAATTTTTCCTATCACTACAATTCACTTCCAACTAATAAAACGTTTAAACCGGATTATTTATACTCAAATTCCGTTCGTTGCGTAGTATACAGTAAAAAAATCATATAGAATTCATCGGCTATTAAAATTATTTTTCACCAGCGAATTTACGCGTTCCACGCTTCTGGTATGGTTGATAGAGGTTATCGAAAGTTTGAACAAACAAACAAAAAATACAGCGTTATTTTTCACTCTATGGTCTGCATCTTTGCCGGCCTTAGCAGAGACGATCTGCCAACAACCTTTACAATCCAAAAAGGCACTTATCTCAGTGTCTAATGGCTTCGCAAATACTATTCCAAATGATACGTTTGTTGTTCAAAGTGACTCCACTGATATAATTAGAGGCGAACGAATACAATTTGATGGCGATGTCATCATTTTTCAAAAACAGCAAACTGTGCAAGCGGATCAAGCCACTTTCGATGAAGAAACAGGGCAATTTTTAGCGCAAGGTAATGTTGAATTAACGTCAAAAACGGCAACTGTGTTTGGCGAATCTATTTTTATCGACGAAAAAAACAAAAACTTTGAGCTACTTGATGCCGATTACCGATTTGGCTTTAATGCTGGTCGCGGTACTGCGCAATCTTTTGCAATTAAAGATAATAATCAGCTTTCTTTAGACTCGGCAACGTTTACAACTTGCCCAAGTGACGACCCGAGTTGGTTGTTTCAGTCTAGCGAAATAAACATCAAACAAGATGAAGGCTGGGGTGAAGCATGGAATACGGTATTTAAAATTGCTGATGTACCGGTTTTATATGTACCTTATATTACTTTCCCACTAACCGACGTAAGAAAAAGTGGATTACTTTTCCCTGAGTTTGGCAGTTCTAGTAGATTTGGCGCTTATTACGCGCAACCTATTTATTTTAACTTAGCAAACAACTACGACTTAACACTAACTCCTGTCTATATGTCTCAGCGAGGGTGGCAGCTAGAAAGTAATTTCCGTCATTTGTCAGAATCATCAGAGAATATTTTACAACTCGAATATATTAATGAAGATCAACAGTATGTAGATCTGGAAGAGCGTTATCTAGGCTTTATTCAACATGAATCAACTTTAGGTAAAAATTGGAATTTACAAGTACAGTGGACAGAACTCAGTGATGATAACTATATCAGTGAGTTTAAGAGTGACTACCACCATCAAGCAGATACTCATCTAAATAATTTTGCGTTTTTACGCTATACAACTGATACGTTGCAATTTAACCTATTTACACAAGATATGGTTGAACTTGGACAGCATGATCCGTCGTATAAAATTCCAGTGCAACTCGATGCTAACTGGTCAACTTTTGCAGGTGGTAATGGCTTCAAGGCTCAGTTGAAAACCAGCTATACTCAGTTTAGCAATAATAATAAGAATGTTTATAAAGTAGACCGTCTTCACTTAGAGCCGGAGTTAAGTTATCAATATTACCAACCTAGCTTTCAATTTGAGTCAAGTTTCTCCTATCTTGCAACTCGCTATGAGCAAGAGTTTAAAGATGATTTAAACAAAAACACAGTCGATCGAGGCGTTGGTAAATTTAGACTGCTCACAGGGCTAAGCTTTGAAAAACAAACGAGCTACTTTGGTAAAAGTGTTAGACAAACATTAGAGCCTAAACTGCAATACGTATATGTAGAAAGCTCAGAACAAAGTGAGATCGGCCTATATGATTCTCAACGTTTAAAAGAAGATTACTTTGCCCTCTTTCGTGATCAAACTTATTCTAGCATCGACCGCATAGAAGCAATGGATCAAGTAACCCTCGGCGTATCTACCAGTATTTTTGATGAACAAAACCAAGAACTATTTCGCTTTGGCATAGGACAAGTTCATAAATTCTCTACTGTTCAGCTAAATGAGGGAACTAATACAGAGTCAACTGCCTCTAAGCCAGCATTAGCAGTAGAAGTGTTCGGTCAGTTATCTACAAACTGGCAAGTAGACGGTGGTATTTTATACAACCGTGATAGTAATAAAGTTGATACTGGCTTTATAGCGTTAGACTATTGGTTAGATGAAAATAAAAACATCCAGTTAAATCAACGTTATGTACGAGATGTGGCAGACATTACGATTAACCAAACCGGTTTGTTTGGTAGCTATAAGTTAAATGAGAGTTGGTCGCTTGCGGCAAGTTATCATTATGATTCAGAAAGAAATATAAATTTAGATGGGCTTGTGGGGTTTGAATACCGGTCTTGTTGTTGGAGTGTACAAGTTTCAGCACAACGTCAGGTAGTTTTGGATTTAAACAATCCCGATTTTAACGTAAATTCTAATGTTGAGTATGAAAATGGCATCAGCATTAATTTCACATTAAGTGGTTTAGGTGGCGACACGGCATCAAGGATATCAAAAATGTTCTCAAACAGTATTTTTGCATATCGCCGACCTTACCTAATTACAAAATAACGAACGAGAGTAAATATGTTTAGAAATACGTTTATGGCTACTCTAGTAGCTCTTACTGCACTTGTAAGTGTTACTGCGAATGCAGAATTAAAACGATTGGACAATGTTGCAGTTATTGTAAATGACGGTGTAATTTTGGAAGGTGAAATTAAGTCGATCATTGCTGATGTTAAAGCTAAAGCGGCTCTAGCAAACCAAGTATTGCCAAGTGACAAAGCGCTAAGAGCTCAAGCAATTGATAAATTAGTATTAACTAGCATTCAATTACAAATGGCGGAACGCATGGGTATTCAGATCAGTGATGCCCATTTAGACTCAGTATTACAAAGTATCGCTGAACGTCAGAGTATCTCTGTTGACGAGTTTCGCCAAAAGTTAGAGTCAACAGGCGAGAATTTTGAGCGCTATAGAGAGCAACTACGTGAAGAAATCGCATTAAATGAAGTCGTCCGAGCTAACGTGAGGCGTCGCGTCAATGTATCAGACCAAGAAATTGACTCGCTAGTAAATGTAATTGAACAACAAACAAGTAAAGAAGAGTACCAAATTGGTCATATTCTTATTGCTGTTGATAGTGATGCAACACAAACTGAAGTTCAAGAAAGACGTGAAGTTGCAAATAAAGTAATTGAATTACTAAACGAAGGTAGTGACTTCAAACAAGTAGCAATTGCTAGTTCATCTGGTATTAAGGCATTAGAAGGTGGTGACTGGGGTTACATGAGTGTAAACGAAATGCCTTCGTTATTTTCTAAAAATGTTAAAGGCCAGCCAAAAGGCTCACTTCATGGCCCACTTCGTTCTGGAGCTGGTTTTCACATTGTAAAAGTTCTTGATGTTCGAGGTCGTCAAACAGTAGAAATTAAAGAGGTGAACGCTCGCCATATCCTACTAACACCTTCTATAATATTGAGTGAAGAAAAAGCAAAAAACATGCTTAGCCAATTTGTACGTGATGTAAAAGAAGGTAAAGCAGATTTTGCAGAATTAGCCAAAGAACACTCAGAAGATCCTGGTTCAGCCCTGCGCGGCGGCAACCTTGGTTGGGCTAACCCAGATATTTATGCAACCCAATTTAAAGAAACTTTGGCTGGACTAGAAGTCGGCGAATATAGTGCACCTTTTAGAACGCAGTTCGGTTGGCATGTTGTCCAATTAGTAGAAACAAGAACGGCAGACACTACGGAACAAAGCAAAAAAGACCGTGCTTATCAAATAATTTTTAAACGTAAATTTGCAGAAGAACAAGAGAGTTGGTTACGTGAGATTCGAGAGCAAGCCTTTATCGAGGTCATCACTGGGTAATGATTAATATTCCTAGAATTGCAATCACACCGGGCGAGCCTGCAGGCATAGGCCCGGACTTAGTATTAAAAATAGCCCAGCAAGAATGGCCAGCACAACTAATTGCTTTAGCCGATATGGAGCTAATGCAGCAACGTGCCAGCGCATTAGGGTTAAATATTGTCCTAAAGATTTTTGATGAGACTCAACCGCCGATACAACATACACCTGGCGAATTATTCATTGTACCTCACGAGCTTGCTACACCTGCCCAAATTGGTGTACTTGACGAAAAGAATGGGCGATATGTAGTAGATACTTTAACGACTGCCAGCGTTGGTAACATGAGCGGACTGTTTGATGCTATTGTTACCGGCCCTGTCCATAAGGGCATTATAAACCAGGCTGGCGTTCCCTTTAGCGGGCATACTGAGTTTTTTGCTAATCACTCAAACACATCAGATGTGGTTATGTTATTAGCGACTGAAGGGTTACGAGTTGCACTAGTTACTACACATATTCCGCTAGCTTACGTAGCAAAAGCAATCACACCTGAACGTATTAGAAAAGTAGCAACCATTTTATACCAAGATCTTCAGATTAAGTTCGGTATAAACAAGCCCAAAGTATTGGTTTGTGGCTTAAACCCGCATGCCGGTGAAGGTGGGCACTTAGGCAAAGAAGAAATACAGATCATAGAACCTATACTAAAAGAACTGAACAACGAAGGTATGGAGTTTATCGGCCCTTTACCTGCCGATACGCTATTTCAACCTAAGTATTTAGACGATGCAGATGCGGTATTAGCAATGTATCACGACCAAGGTTTACCCGTTTTAAAATACAAAGGGTTTGGTAACGCTGTCAATATTACTCTAGGCTTACCTTACATTAGAACATCAGTGGACCATGGCACTGCTTTAGACTTAGCAGGAACCGGAACTGCAAATACAGGAAGTATGGAAGTTGCAATTGCACACGCTATAAAAATGGCATTAGAAAACAAGGCTAAACGCTAAATGAGCAAACATAAAACATCAAATAAAAAACATTTTGATCCAGCAAAAGGCATTCACCAAGGTCACAAAGCTAGAAAGCGTTTTGGTCAAAACTTTTTAACTGATGAAGATATTATTGAAAGAATTGTAAGAGCTATTGCCCCAAAAGAAGGCGATAATATAGTTGAAATTGGTCCAGGTTTAGGTGCAATAACTGAACCTGTTGCAGAGCGCACCGATATCCTTAACGTTGTTGAGCTTGATAAAGACCTTGCTGAACGACTAAAAACCCACCCTTTTATTGGCAACAAGCTAAACATCTATCAAGCCGATGCGTTGAAGTTTGATTTTAGCCAAGTCGTGCGTGAAGATAAAAAACTAAAAGTGTTTGGTAACCTGCCATACAACATTTCGACACCATTGCTGTTTCACCTATACGAATACCTAGACAACATCGAAAACATGCATTTTATGTTACAAAAAGAAGTTGTGAACAGAATGTGTGCTGCACCAAATACCAAAGCTTTTGGTCGACTCAGCGTAATGACACAATACTACTGCCGAACAGTGCCGGTTACTGATGTTCCACCATCGTCTTTCGTGCCGCCACCAAAAGTAGACTCTGCTGTAATTAGATTAATACCTAAAGAGCACGATGCAAGAAATCAAGTATCGCCAGCGATGTTAAATACTGTATGTTTAGAAGCCTTTAATCAACGCCGAAAAACGCTCAGAAACAGCCTGCAAAATATCATAACCGTAGAACAACTAGAGTCTTTAGGTATTGATGCTTCAGTAAGGGCGGAAAACTTATCCCTTGATGATTATATAAAAATCGCTCAGTGGTATGAAAAAACAAAGAGCGAAAAGTAATGAACATCGAAGTAAAAGTGGTTACTAAAGACATTCCCGAACAAAGTGATGCCGCTCAGCATCGCTTTGTTTTTGCCTACACTATTACCATTACAAACAATGATACTCATAGTGCCCAGTTACTAAGCCGATATTGGCTAATCACTGATGCAAATGGTAAAAAAGTAGAAGTTAAAGGGGCCGGCGTTGTAGGTGAACAACCTACTATTGAACCTGGCGAAAGCTACACATACACTAGCGGATGTATACTGGAAACCGAAGTAGGGACTATGGAAGGCTTTTATGAGTTTAAAGCCGATACAAATAGCATCCAAGTGCCAATTCCTGTATTTCGATTAGCAGTTCCAAATATATTGCATTAAGGAAAAGTTCGTGGCCGATTATTTTATCGGAGATATTCAAGGGTGTTTCAATGGATTACAAAATGCCCTTGCTGAAATAGGTTATTGCAGTGGTAAAGACACTCTTTGGTTAACGGGTGATTTAGTAGCGCGTGGGGAAAACTCACTGGCGACCATAGAGTTTATTCTTAAAAACGATAGCCACATTCGAACGGTATTAGGGAATCACGACTTACACTTATTATCCGTTGCAAAACGAGTAAAAAGCGCAAACCCAAAAGACAAGCTTCAAGACTTACTGTCCTCTCCTAATATTGTCAACATTTGTGACTGGCTTAGACAACAACCTCTCTTATTAGAATTACCTGATAACACAGGTTTTATGAGTCACGCTGGATTACCACCGAACTGGTCGATTGATGATGCAAAAACATTCGCAAAAAAAATACATAAGCAATTAGTTCATAAAAATTATGTTCGGTTTTTACAAGGCATGTACAGCAATAAGCCAGACTTTTGGCAACGTGATTTATCAGTTTCAGAACAACTGGTCTATGCTGTTAATGGCCTAACTCGAATGCGTTATTGTACAAAAGAAGGTAAACTGGACTTGTCTTATAAAGAGGCGCCTAACACTTTATCTCCAGACTCAAAACTAGTGCCTTGGTTCGAATTTCAAGCTGATAGATTTAATGATACTAAATGGGTATTTGGACATTGGGCGTCTCTTATGGGGAAAAGTGTTAATCCAAACATTATCCCTTTAGATACAGGATATGTTTGGGGCAATTACTTAACTGTCTTAAATTGGCAAACCAAGCAAACAATTAAAATAATGGCTGAGAGCAGGCCGTAGACGTGGTAAATTTACCGAACAACCAAGTTGTTTAAACAATTTAATCTAATAAAAATATAAATTTGGCCGATAACCTTTGAATAATTAAAAAGTTAGCAGTCCGCCCATGGAGAACTTATGAAATTAACCGTTGCAATGAGAGTAATTGGAGGCTTTTCAATTACAGCTATTCTATTACTATTTTTAGGATTTAGCTCAGTTGCAGTTTTAAATGACATTTCGAAGTCGACAGAAACCGTAAATAATCTTTCTGTTCCTGCGATGGAGTCAAGTGCAGCTTTACAGCAACAGTTTGTTGCTATGAGTAAAACCACTCTATTAGATTATTATGCTGACAATTATGATGACATTGAGCGTTCCGTCGCTACATTTAATAGTCAAGCTTCTGAAATGGACAAGGAGCTAAAAAGCCTCACTTCAATTGTCGCCGGTGTCGATATTTTGGAATCACAAGTTCCAAAAGTTAAAAAGTCATTCCAAGAGTTTACAGCATCAGCGTATAAGCTTTTTACAGCAAAAAAGAATACCCTGGAGTTAGCTGATAAAGTGACATCGCAATTAGAGGAAACTGAGTTTGCAGCCGATGATGCAGCAACTTTTATTCTTGATTTCACAGACTTAAATGAGCTTCCGAGTGACAACCCAGCAGCGCAAGCTGCAGCTTCTATAGAAGCAAACATGCTGAGCATCATTACGGCTATTACTGATATCAGTAAAAACAACAACAGAGATACGGTAATTACTATTCGTAAAGAGCTCGACTTTTTACAAGACAATATGAACAAGTCAGTCGCGATTTTAAAAACTGAAACGGCCGGCAAAGGTTATGAGGGTGTATCATCTTTACTTGAGCAAATCGACCTTGTAAACGGCATGATTGATTCAAATGACTCGGTTGGTGCAACAAAAATTGCGTTACTAAACAAAATCGATGAAACCAGAGCTCTACTAAATAAAACGACTCAACTTTCTGAGCAAAGTATTGTTCAACTTAAGTCTTTAGGTACAAAAGTAAAAGAAGAGTTGCAAATAACTACCGAGAGCGTGAAAGAAGCAGTTAGTAGTGGTGTGTCGCAAAACTGGGCGGTAATGGGCGTGTCATTATTGTTGTCGATTTTCATCGGTTACAAAACAGTTGTGCGTGTTACGCGACCTTTACGAGAAGTAAATGAAGTACTTAATGTTGTATCAACAGGTGATTTGACTGTTAAATTAGATGATAGCAATAATGATGAATTTGGTGAATTAGCGAAAAACTGTAACAAGCTTATTGATAGCTTACGCGAATTGATCCACGGCATTGTAAGTCGTTCAAATCAACTTGCTACCGCGTCTGAAGAAACCTCTATGGTTGTTAAAGAGTCAACTGTCGCAATAAACGAACAGCGCTCTCAAGTAGAACAGGCAGCAACAGCGACAACGGAAATGGCGAGCACTTCCTACTCTGTAATGGATAGAGCTAACGAAGCATTAGCCGATATAAAACAAGCTGACGAAGATGCTGAACGCGTTAAAACAATTTCTGATAACAACAAACAAACCATCTTAAGCTTAGCTAGCGAAATCGAACAGGCCTCTGGCGTTATACATGAAGTAAACGAGCATAGTGCTGCAATCGGCGGTATCTTAGATGTTATCCGCGGTATCGCAGAACAAACCAATTTACTTGCTTTAAACGCTGCAATTGAAGCTGCTCGCGCCGGTGAACAAGGCCGAGGCTTTGCGGTCGTAGCCGATGAAGTTCGTTCTTTAGCGAGTAAAACGCAAGAGTCTACTCAAGAAATACAAAATATGATTGAGCAGTTACAACGCGGTTCGAAATCAGCCGTTAGTGTAATGAACCATAGCAAAACACAAGCTGACTTATGTGTAACACAAACAGAACAAGCAACATTAGCATTGAATAATATTACCGATTCAGTGCACCAGGCTAACGACATGAGTGAACAAATCGTGTCTGCAGCTCAAGAGCAAAATCAAGTTAGTAACGAGATTAGTGAACGTCTTGAGTCTATCGTAGCGATTGCAGAGCAAACCGCTTCAGGGGCTACACAAACTGACTTATCTTCTCAAGAAGTAGCTCGTTTAGCTGAGGAGCTTAGACAGTCTGTAGAGCAGTTTAGGCTTTAAGACTCAATAGCTAGCTCTTTAGTAAAGCGTTAGATTAAGCTTACTTTTATGCACTAATAAAAAAACGCCCTAGGGCGTTTTTTTTATTTGAATCAATCGTGTAAATTTACAGCTAAAGTAGCTTTTCAATTTTTGCTTTTAGCTTTTCTGGTTTAGTTGTTGAGCCAAATCGCTCAACCACATCACCCTCTTTGTTAATTAAGAATTTTGTGAAATTCCACTTAATGCCTTCTGTGCCCAATACACCTCGTTTTTCTGACTTTAAGTGTTGATAAATCGGGTGAGCATCAGGTCCGTTAACATTAATTTTCTCAAACATTGGAAAGTTAACCCCGAAGTTTAAGCGACAAAACTCTTGTATTTCACTATTTCCGCCCTTTTCTTGCTCGCCAAACTGATTACAAGGAAAGCCCAAAATAACTAAACCTTGATCTTTATATTGCTCATAAAGCTCTTGAAGGCCGTCATACTGTTTTGTAAAACCGCACTTACTTGCAGTATTAACAACAAGCACAACCTTGCCTTTATAGTCTGACATTTCAATCTTTTCGCCGCTAATTGATGTTGCGGAAAAACCATAAAACTTACTCATTGGAATCCTTATTTATACTTAAATTATTGTTTTAACTTAGCGCCGCAAGAGTCCCGAACAATGAGTTCGGTTTGCATAAAGTTACTCGATGTTTCTTCACCATTTATCAAAGCAACTAACTTATCAACCAATAAAACTCCAGCTCTAGCTGAGTCTTGTCGGCATGTTGTTAAAGCCGGTTTTGTATACCTAGCAACAGGAATATCATCAAAGCCCACGATAGCTATATCCTCTGGAACTCTTACGCCTTTATCTTCTAAAGCACGAAGTACACCTGTCGCAATCAAATCACTCGCCACTACAATTGCATCAATATCTATTTGTGTATTTAACAGACTTGTCGTAGCTAAATATCCGGCCTCTTCCGTATTCACAGCATCACGCTGAAGATTTTTGTCTACATTTAATCGAGCCTCTTTTAAAGCAGCACAATGTCCCTGGTATCGAGCAAGAAATTCTGGAGAGCCATCATCAACATTACCAACAAAAGCAAAACGTTTTCTGCCTAAACCGACTAAGTGTTCTGTAATTTGCTGGCCACCATGAAAGTTATCGCAACCTATGGAGCTTGCTTTAACACTCTGTGTTTCAGCCCCCCATCGAACAAATGGCGTACCATGATTTACTAGCTCGTGTAGCTTTGATTCATAATCTAAGTAATTACCATAACCAAGTAAAATCAGACCGTCAGCTTTATTACTATCTTTAAACACCGAGTGCCAATCAGCATCTAACTCTTGAAACGACACAAGCAGGTCATATCCAAGTATTCCGCATTCTTTAGTAATACTTCCTAACATAGAAAGAAAAAATGGGTTCACTAAGGAATCATCACTGCTTGGATCTTCAAACAATAGCAACGCAAGTGTAGTACTAGTTTGAGAACGCAAACTGCTAGCGTTTTTATCAACGGTATAATTCAGTTCTTTAGCTATTTCGCGAATTTTTTCTTTGGTCTTTTCGCTAACTAGAGGGCTGTTTCTTAACGCCCTCGATACCGTAGATTGAGAAACACCGGCTCGATAGGCAATATCAAATGAGGTTGCTTTACCTTTCACAAATAATTCACATATGTAGGGAATGATAGTGTCATAGTACCTAGCTAAAAAATGGGTGTAAACTACATTTAGCTAAATTAATCAAGTAGTAGCACTGCAGTGCATACGTATTCAAGATTTAAAAATAAGGAAGATAATAAGTGTGATATCTAAATGCATTTTATGCATAAAGGGCATGACGGACAATAGCAAAGTGAACGAACTTCGCTACTGCCCAACTTTATGGTTAATTAAACACCATTTGGAAAGCGTTTCTCTAGTACAATGTCACTTTTTCGAATGACTTGGAAAGCACTTCCATACTCTAGAAGCAATTTGAGTCCTTCATCTACTCTATTAGCGACAAACTGCTTTTCGCCGATGTAATTGCCATCTTCGTCAATAATGCTATTAACTCGGTCAATAACCGTATTTACAGGAATGAAGTTTAAGTAAGTATTCTTATACACAGTAGAGCGTAACTCTTGAATTGGGTAACGCCCACCTGTACCGGCTGATATAGACACGATAAACGCAGGCTTGTGTCTAAACACGCCAGTAAACAAAAAGAATAAATTTTTCAATGCAGGTGGCGCCATGCCGTGCCATTCAGGCACCACAAACACAAAAGCGTCCGACGCTTCAAGCGAGTCAGCATGAGCAGACAATGTAGTTAAGTCTAAGGACTCCTCCCAAAGAGGCAGTTGCGTTTCTGATAAGTCAAAAATATCAACGGTATTTTTGTTGTTAATCTCTAACAATTGATTTTTTAAATAGCGAGAGGTTTTTGAGCTTGCTGAGTTATTTCTTGTACTACCCGAGATAATTGTAATTTTCATAGTTCGCCTAGTCTTTGTTCTTGTTAATAAAAACCCAGCAAATGCTGGGTTTAATTTTATTAATACTAACCTTAAGCGGACACTTTGTCTTCTAACACTATAGATTCTTTTTTGGGCTCACTGTCACGAACAAACAACACTGATATTGCCCCCAAGATCATTGAGACCCCAGCCAGGATAATGATATATATTGCTTCATTAGCAAAAACAGTACCTAAAATCCAACCACTCACTAAGCCTGAAATGATTTGTGGAGCAGCAATTGTGAAGTTAAATATGCCCATATAAACACCGGTTTTATCTGCAGGCAATGCACCCGCTAAAATAGCATAAGGCATAGCAAGTATTGCAGCCCAAGCGATACCAACACCAATCATCGAAAGTACAATGCCAATAGCCCCTTGTGGCACCGTTACAGACGTTATATATAGATTAACTTCGGTAATTGTCGGATCAGTAAATAAAATCATGCTGATGTAGCCTAAACCACCAGCCAGTAACGATAGGGAATATACTAACTTTCGGCCAAATGTATCCGCAAGCTTAGTCAAGACAACAGCAAATGCGACAGAAAATAGTGCTTGTGCTGCATATAAAATACCAACCCAGTCCCCTGCTGCACCTTTCGCTTTTGATATGGACTCTGGAACCGGATTACTCGCTAAATAACTTGGATCGAACCAGTGTATGGCAACTCCCCATGTATTTTGTGTGAGTGCAGCCGGTAGATAAGTCCACATGATAAAAAGTGAAAACCAAGAGAAAAACTGCACAACGGCCAATTGCTTCATTATTTCCGGAGACTCTTTTAATAGCGCCCAAAAACCAGATAGCTTGGCAAACATTGATAGCTTTTGTTCAGACATATTGTTGCTTTGCTCGACCGTAAGTCCTTTGTACTCATTATATTGCGCCGGCGCATACTCTTTTGTTCTAAAGACGGTCCAAAGCACAGAGCCTAATAAAATGGTTGCACCAATATAGAAGGCCCAAACGACAGAAGGTGCAACTTCACCAGCTTTTGAAGCATTCTCTAGGCCAATAACATTCGTTAACACAAACGGTAAAATAGATCCTACAACCGCACCAATGTTAATTAATAAGGTTTGTACTGAATAACCCATATTGTGTTGTTCTTTTGGAACCATATCGGAAACCAAAGAACGAAAAGGTTGGAAGGTGACATTAAACGCAGCATCTTTTATAGCGAATATGATCAAGCCAAAAATCATCGGCGGTATAAATGCCACTAGTAGCGAAGCGTTTGGCAGTAAAGCCATTGCTAGCGCAGCGACAATAGCGCCACCAAAAATGAATGGTAGACGTCGGCCCATTCGGTTCCAAGTTCGATCTGACAGTGCACCAACAATAGGTTGAACCAATAGCCCCATAATTGGCGCTGCTAACCAAAAAAGTGAGAGTGAAGAAAGGTCGGCGCCGAGGTCTGATAAAATTCGGCTGACATTACCATTTTGAAGTGCAAAGCCTATTTGTACTCCAAGAAAGCCAAAGCTGACGTTCCAAACTTGCCAAAAGGAGAGTTTCGGTTGATTCATATTGTTGTCCTGTTGTAAACGCACATGATTATTATTGTTTTTTATATTTATTATTAATGACTTTAAAATAACGCTTCAGACTATAACGAAGCACAACTGCAAACAAATAAGTACATACGTATTCAAAGCAATAGAAATTGGAACTTGAATGTTAATTCCATGACACATTTAGCTTAAATTTAAAATCGTCGCAGTTACAACATTTTACCTAAAATACATACTTTTTTTATTCTTTTTACTGGCAAAAACTCAATCTACTGCAAAACTTAGAAGTCTTCACTGGATAAATTTTACAACTCTAAGAATTGTTAAACAGCTGTACCAGTTTAAATTAATAAGAATAATTCAGCCCGAATGGCTTAGATATATACATCTAAAGCGGGCAAATAAGAGAGTAGATACCATGATTGCATTATATTTAGCAGCCGGAATGGCTGTCAGTCTTATACTTTATGTGTTCCGAGATAAATCGACAGTCGCCACAGTATCAAAAAGTGCCACTGTAATTAAGGCTATATTTTTAACCGCCTTATTCTGGCCATTTGTATTACTGTTTATATTTTTTGAATCAACGCCAGAAATCGGCGTCAAAAAATCTAGAGTAAAAAGAAAGGATTTGTTGTTACCAGTTAACATAAACTCTGTCGAAGAACGCGAACTCGTTAGAGACCCAAACAACATTGCACCAGAGTTACCGTTCGGTCGTTTGCATTCGCAATGGCAAGCACTAAAACAACAAACGGATGACAACAATACGATATGGTCGTTTAAAACACATGCGCCAGTCAGGCACAATAATGAAATTATTGAAGGTTATGCTCTAGTAGATGAGCATAGAAACATTATTGATTACTTGGTGGTCTCTAAATACAAAGAAAATTACCAAACCAATAAAGTTATTCACTAAACGAATTTGATGAAACAACCCTTAGATGATTTCGTAAAGGGTTGCTTGTCGATTTAGGATTAACGTTATCGGTAATTTCATTATCTTGTTGAGTTCGGTGCCAGATTAATACCGACTCAACTTCTAATGGGTGCTTAATGCCTAGGGCGGCCATGTGAGCTTCACCATGAGTACGATAGACCTTTGCGCGGTCTAATTCACCAAACATTTCAGGACCTTTATATCCTGTGTAGTAACCCAACTGGTCATTGACCAATAAAAACTGCCAAGCTTTTTTAACTTGCATAATAAATCCTTGTAACCAAGAGAAGATCAATCCGTTGATCGAGCGAAAAGCGACTATCCGTAAACTAGTATTAAAGATAGTTGCTTTTCAGCTAGCCGCAAGTACCGAATTACTTAATCATTAACGACGCGACCTTATTCGCTTGTTGATGATTCCAATTAAATTTAACAATAACAAGATTATTCTTTTTATCAAATAAAGCGCCTCTTTGGGCTAGCCTAAATTCGTTAAAATTAGTAAATAATGCTATTTCATCGTCGTCAAACGTTATATTTATTGGCGTTGTCGGCCAATGATGAACTCGAATAGATAGGTTGCGTTTCTCTGGCATACCAGCATAAGCCTTTGCGCTGCCCAATTGACGTTCCATACTAAGAGAGTACCGATTAGCACCATTTTGTTGGTATGCCGCACCGTTAAAAATCAGTTTCTCGTATTTTCCCGCTGCTATTGCATTCTCCGACACACCATCATCTTCATACACTTCGCTAACGGTAGATAGTTGGTTTTTGTCATAATAAACGTCGAGGTTTAACGCTTGGCTAGAATATGACTCTGTTGTCATTAAATCATTAACCGTAGGTATGATTGCGCCGCCTCTAACAAACACAGGTATATTTTCTAGTGTCACGGGATAATCTATCACTGTTCCACCGTCATATACCGTGTCGGTCCAATAGTCTGTCCACTGACCTTTTGGTAAAGTTACTTTGGTTGACTCTACTCCCGGGTCCGTAATCGCTTTCACTAAAAAAGCGTCACCCCACATAAATTGGTCCGTCATGTTAAAAAACTTCGCACTTCCCTCTTCAAAAAACATTGGACGCATTAACGGCATTCCGGTCATAGAATTTTGATAAGCCATTGAGTATAAGTAAGGCAACAAGCGGTATCTTAGCTTGATATATTTGCCAACAATTTGTTGGGTCGCTTTGTCATGGAAAACCACTTCTGGTGCGATATTATCTTGCGCGTGGGGACGGTAAATAGGTTGAAATACACCATATTGTAACCAGCGAGTATACATTTCTGCATCAAAGGTCTCACCACCAGCAAACCCGCCTAAATCCGAATGTGTGTAAGCCATTCCTAATAAGCCCATTTGCATTGTAAGCTCTGGCTGTGGTTTTAAGCCTGACCAGGTTCTGGCGACATCTCCGGTCCAAGGAATCATCCCAAAACGCTGCGAGCCAGCATAACCAGCCCGCATTAGAATAAACGGACGAGTATTAGGCGTGGCTTCATTAATCGCGTCACGGACTAATTTAGCCCACTGATGGCCATAAGCGTTGTGCACTTCATCACTCGTAGCAGTAATGCCATACTCCGATAACGTATGTAACATATCTGATGGGTGGACTTCCGGCTCACCTAAGTCGCCCCATACACCTGAGACGCCTTGCTGAGCTAACTCTTTATAAATATCTTTAAACCACATTGTAGCTGGTTCATTAAACACATCTATAAGGCCAGTATTACCAAAATAAAAATCAAACGTCTTTACTCCAGTATTTGAAATATTTTTTGTTAGCACATCTTTTTCTAAGGCTTCCAGCCAACGATTGCTGGAAGTTAAAATAAATGGTTCAGTAATTAACGTTGTTTTGACATTAAGTTCAGCTAAATCGGAGAGCATTTTATCTGGATTAGAAAAGGCGTTTCGGTCCCAATCTAAGTTGCCCATATGGCCTTTTATATCCTTACCAAACCAATATAAATCTAAAATCACTGAGTCCACTGGAATTTCTGCTTGGCGGAACCGCTCTACTGTATCAACAACTTGTTCCTGAGAACGATATCCAAACCTAGATGCATGATTACCAAAAGCCCAACGCGGCGGTAACGGTTGCTTACCAGTAACTTTAACAAATTGATGGATAAGGTCCGGATAAGTGTCACCAGCTATAAATATATAGGCTTGTCGGCCACCAACAGCCTCAAACTGCAAAATATCTGTTTCTGATTTACCAAGATCTATAAATCCTTTTGCGGGATTGTCATATAAAATGATGTATTTTTTAGTAGACATGACTGCAGGAATACTGAAATTCATCTGCTCAGAATAAGTCTCATACCCATAATGAGCACGATTGTATAGTGGTAACTTGTGTCCACGTCTATTCATACCTAAGACGCGTTCACCTGTGCCCATTAAGGCTTCTTCTTCATCCAACTTAAATCGAAAGCCTTGTAAGCTATGAGTAGCAAAAAAGCCGGCTTCTTCTGCTAAAATAACTTTATCATTTTTAACAAACGACAGTTGAAGCGTTGCCTTATCAATTTCTACTGCCAACTTTTTAGTGGCGAAAGTCAGTGATGTTTTACTGTTGATAACTTTTATTGCAGGACGAAATTGCTGTTCAGGATCTTTAGCAAAACTAGGAAAGTCTTCGCGCACTAACGAACTACCTAATGGCCTTACCTCAAAAGCAAGATCATGCAAGGCAGTAATTTCTAACATACCTTGCTCATGCTGCACTAATAGTGATTGGTCTTTTAAGGTATGGCTAATATACGAATCTGCGAAACTGTTATTTGAATAACACAACAGAACAACTAACCAACTAAAAAAAATACCCGCTCTCATTTTACCTATCCCTTTGAATACATTAGCGCTAGCATTATGGTGCAAGCCACTAACTACTCTTGTTGTAATACTTGTTCAAACTTCAATCCAGTTAAGCGGGTAATCGTTTTTACAACGTAAACCATGATACCTATCAACATAATCAATGATGGTATTGCAATAACTGGATAACTAATTAATGTCATTTCGCCTAACTGCTCATTAAACTCTACCGTACCGGCGTTACTCGTCACTATAATTTTAGCGAGTATGTAGTTTGCCGATGCTGAAAATACAAAAGTAGAAGCTAACAAGTGATTAGCGCGATTGATTTTTGCCTTAAAAACCGAGGTATTATTCTTCTCTGCCAAGGCGTCATATATAACGTTTAGATTAAATAACGTTGGGTTTAACATCAGCTTCGCCAATAGTGGCTTACCACTAAAGCCCGAAACTAAAACAACCAAACCAATGATGGCAGGAATCGCCGCTTCTTTTATCGCGAGCCATTCAGCGTCTAATTCAAATAAGCCGATGCCGCCCGTTAATAACGTGCTTAAAAAACCAAGCAACGATATAAAGTTAAACGTTCGGGTAGTAACAAAGTCATAAATGCCGTAAACAACGGGAAATGCAAGCGCCACTAATAAACCAGGAACTATCCCCAAATACTCTTCACCTGATAACTTCATCAGGATCAGTGAGGGTATAATAATATTAAAAATAAGCTCCAAAAACGTGTTGTTTTTTGGCTTGGTAGGACGTTGCTGTGATGTTGAATTGTCAGTCATATTACTACTTATTACTAATCTTCATTTAAATATGAGCTAGATATTACCCCAGCGAATTAATAAGTGCGAGCGCTAACAAAAGCGGCTAAATAGCCGCTTTATAAATGACCTATTTTTAAGTCAGTCTGTTAGTTACTGCATTGCTCAATAAGTAATGTTCCTACGCCTTCACCTTGCGTCGGATTTGCTTCATTAAGTGTTAACTTAAAACTATAAACGCCAGCGGCCAAAGTGGCGCTGTTATTATCAGTGCCTGAATTACCGTAGGCAACGTCATAGCTGGTTCCAACAACTAAATCACTCGTTTTAATTGTACCATCGTTGTTTTGTACCCAAAGCTGAGTGCTCCAATTTCCATCGCTAGAGGCAAGTTTAAACGCCATCGGACCATCAAAATTTGCTACGGCTTGATAAACATTATTGCCTTTATATTTTAACTGATAATCACTTACCGCATTCCACGAAGAGTGATCACCCTTCACGTACAAATTGCCATCACCCGATACGGTAAATGGTCCTGCTGTTGCAGCATTTTGCAAAGCACAGGCGTTGTCAAACTCAATAGACAAAACAGGCGTACTCGACTCCACATTTAAGGACACAGAGTAAGCACCAGACTGAGTAACCGTGACAGCAAAACTATCAGTATTACCAGCCACAATAGTTTGTGAGTTCGCGCCTATGGTTACATCTGTGAAAGTAATGTTCTCAATGCTTAATGTGGCATCTCCAAGGTTAAACTCGTAAGTGCCAGGCTCTAGAGTTACTGAGCCTAAATACGTACCACGTTGATCGTATTCTAATGCGGTAAAATCAATATTGTTTAGACCTTCAATACCAATCACAGTTTCGTTATATGGTGATGCAACTCGATCCGGGTCCGTAGCCAACCCTTCACCTTGCGCGCCTGTTTGTGGTTTAACAAACACAGCAACGGTATGGCCAGGTACCGTGAACGTGCCATTGGTCGCATCTTCGCTAAAGCTCGCTGTTTTTACTATTAAATCGGCTGAAGCTAACTGTTCATCATGTAAAACAAAACCGCTCGCCGACTTAACGTCTAAATTTTGAGTTGCTGCGGTACCGTTAATTACCACCACAATCGCATCAAAATTACTATCTAAATCGGTAAGACCAATACCATCATCAATGCTCATGACAATAACGCCAGCCGTTTGTGCGCTACCCGTATTATGAAAACCAACGCGGTTAATGACATCTTGTTCTGTTGTTAAGCTAAATAACGGACTGCCAGTGCGAATTTTCAAAAACTCTTTAAATACGGCACTTGACTGCTGAATGTCAGTCATTGCTACTTGTGCGTTCGGATTTGAGCTTAAGGCAACATTGTACTGACCATCACGTTCAATTGGTAAACCAACATTCCAGTTGTTTGAATTGTTTGTATAGTCGACGTAGTTATACCAATCACCTGCATCATAGGTATTTCTATCCATTGATTTTGAACGAATTTTATCAACGCCCAATTGGAAAAATGGAATACCTTGGCTCATTAATGGAATCGCAGCAGATAACATGTGCACACGAGCTCTCGTTGTTGCAGTAGCACTTTCGTCAAAGTTATATTGTAAATAATCATATAACGTTTCGTTATCATGCTTTGATACATAATTGATGATATCAGCAGGGTCTAGACCATAAGATGACTTATCAAAATTAATGCCTTTTTTAACCACCCCTGATTTATCTTCCAGTTCGAAGTTTTGTAAGGTGCCTGCTAAACCTAAACGAATATGATCCGATTTATTTAAGTCTGGTGATGCAATTGATAACGCTTGCTCTCGAATAGAGTCTCGAGGACGATCGTTAAATGTACCAATTTGTGTGTCGGCTAGATTATATTGAGTTGCTTGTTTAAATAGACGGTCGTTCGCTACTTCACCTAGATTCCAACCTTCCCCATAAAAATATGTATCGGCGTCAATAGCAGCAACTGCGGCACGGCCATCTAATAATAACTGAGCCGGTAAGTGACCCATTACATCAAAACGAAAGCCATCCATACCGTAATGTTGAGCCCAATGTACAAGCGAATCAACCACAAACTTACTCATCATTTTGTGTTCTGTGGCCACATTATCGCAACAGGTAGAGTTCTCGATAATGCCAGTAACTTCGTTATATCTGTGATAATACCCTGGCACTAATTTATCAAATACCGAATTGTCATAAACACCCGATGCGCTGGTATGGTTATAAACAACGTCTAAAACTACTCTTAACCCAGTTTCATGAAGTGCCAATACCATTTCACGAAACTCTTTTATACGAGCTACGCCCTCTGGAGTAGACGCATAACTGCCTTCTACAGTGTTAAAGTGATGAGGATCATAGCCCCAGTTAAAACCATCAAACCCACGAAAGCTTTCTACAAGTTTTTTTGCGTCGTCAGTGTCTGCAGAATAGCCCTCTAGAACGGACAGTAAAGTATCGGAATTAGACGCCACACCGCACACTGGCGCAGAACTATTTTTCGCACATAATTCGCCAACGGTGTTTTGTAAATCTATACGTTTTGAAACATCTTCTTCAATCGTGGCAATATCATTGGCTGGTAACATATGGAAATGGGTTACTCCAGCGCTGGTCATCTCGCTAAGGTAAGTCATTGCACCTGATCCCGCTTCAGTAAATGCTTTGTATTTACCGCGATTACTTACAGACGTATTTTCATCACGAATACTAAAATCGCGAATATGTGCTTCTAACAGCACAGCCTGCTCCGGTTGCTCAATGGTAGGGACTGCATGACCTTGCCAACCGGCTGGATACAAGTCGGCGTCTGTCATGTTTACAAATTGAGAATAACGTCCATTAGTCGAAGTGTTAACTGAATAAGGGTCAGTCACCCAAAGGTCTTCTACTTTTTTAGTTAACGGATGATATACCTGAATAGCAAATCGATAATACAAGCGGTCATAGTTCATCGAGCTGTCGGTTTCAAAATGCCACACACCCGTCGCTTTATTTTCTATCATGTCATGAGTCGCGACTAACTCTTTAGCCGAGTTAAACACTTTTAATTGCAAACTCTGAGCACTTGGCGCCCAAGCGTCTAATTCTATATTGCCATTGGCGTTATAAAACAGTCCTAAACGTTGCTCGTCTGCATCGTTTGCATCAGTTGTGTATATATCGTCAAAGGCTTTTGCTTTTTGAACGTATGTTGCTGTTTCTGGTTCACCGTTACCATCGAGTGATGTTAGTACCAACTGACTCTTAACTAGCTGATCTTGTTGTGCAGCTGTTGCTTCAAACTGATATGCTTGCCAGCTTGTTAAATGAGGTACGACTGCTTTTAACGCATCAGGAAATTCAACTTTAGATAAGTCTAAACTGTTTGCCATTGAGAAGTTATCGTCTAAGTCACCGTCCATTGACCACAATAATTTTGCACTGTCGCTGGTTCCGTTCCATACAATGGTATTTTTGTTTAACCAGTGCGCTGACGCATCTTTAATTTGAAACGGTGGCACTAAACTAACATCAGCAGGATCAGTAAATACACCCACATCAGAAACAACAAACGCCCATCTATCTCCGTTTAGAGACAGTTGTTGATCTGATTCAGGATCTTTTAAATCACCTTTATGAACAATAAAATTGGCGCAAGTGGCTTGGTCTTTAGTATCAAAAAGCCAGTAAACACCATAGTTCTCATCGGTATCTGTCGGCACCAGTCCAGCAGTCCATTCGGTACCCGTTCCGCTAGAGGCATCAGGATCAGCAAATTGTGCATAAGCATTACACGCCTCGTTATTCCAAGCATGCAAAACAAAACCTGTATAGTCACCATCGGCACGGTAATAATATACAACGCCTTGTGACTCACTTGGTTTTACGGCAGGCTGAGGATAAGAAACCGCTGCCTCGGTAATCGTTACAACAATTACTAGATCTGCCGATTTAGCTGGCGAACCATTGTCTGTGGCCGTAATGGTAATGGTGTAACCCGCAGAGTTGCTTGCTACTAAGTTATTTTGATTATCAACCGTAATAGCACCTGTTGCAGGGTTGATAGTAAACGCTGACTTCGGGTCTAGCAAAGAGTAAGTAATAGTGTTGCTTTCGGCGTCAGTGGCAGACGCTGTATAAACAAGCGTACCGTTAGCCGTTGCCTCTTCTACACTAAGTGTTGCTGACGATGTAAAAGTAGGCGCGGTATTTTCCGCTTCAACCTCAGGGGTAATACAGGCATTTTTTGCTTCGTTTAATACTTTTGGTGCTGTGCACTGAAGTGGCTTAACGCCATCATCTCCGCCACCGCCACCACAGGCGGTTAAAGCGACGGACATTGCTGATAATAACAAGGTCCGACTAAACCATGACTTATTTAACATAGTGTATTCCTGTTGATAGATTCTTATTTTTTATTGTATTTATAGGTATTTTTATTGCCCTACTATAAAAAGAACCGTGACAAGTATCTGTTGAATACGTATGTAAATGAACGCCTTTGAGATGAATGGCGTGTTCTGTTGATTCAAGCTGTATATTTAGTTCTGTTGGCTACGTAAAGCCTTTCGCAACTCCGGTAAGTTTTGCTTCACCACACTGTTATTTGGCTCTAGCTTTTGCACCGATAATAACCACTGCTCTGCCTGCTTGTAGTCGTTTATTTCAGCACTGGCATGCGCCAATGCAAGTTGTGCATTAATATAATTAGGTTTATGACGTAGCGCACGTTTTAAGTAACGAAACGATTGCTCCGCTTGTTTAGTATAGATCAACATTGAACCGGCTTGATAAGCAAACTCGGGGTTATTTGGTATTGCATCAGAGATAAGCTTCGCTGCTTTAACCATGCTTTTAGTATCGCCCTTTTTCTCAGCTTGCTTTAGTGAGCTTTGTGCAACATCAAGCCACGATATTTTTTGTTGATGAAGCTTAAGACCCAGTCGCTCTTGCTCATTTCTAACGGGCGGTAACACCGAGATTTGAGGCTCTGCACTAAATGGATAATCAGCCTTTAAACCCGCTATTATTGCGTGTCCTTTGTACACCTCCGCATCAAAAATAGGTAAGTCTTGAATAGCATTAAAACGAGCAACTTTATTCGAGGCTTTAGGTAGCGCTTCAGACTCAATTATTTGGTTGTAAAAGGCATCTGAGATCTCAAAATAACCTTTTATTGTTGGGTGTAAATGCTCCAACATCAAAGCTTGGCCAATAATGCCATTTTTAGCAACAGCTGATAATTGCGCTTCGGCATCAACCAAAGTGACATTAGTATCGAGTGCCAATTGACGAATGACTTGATTAATTTCTAATGGCGCGCGAAATCTTAATAAATCATGTTGTCTGGCATTTTCATAGGCTGCTTTTGCTTTTGCATAATCACCTAAATATTCGTATCTTTTCCCTAGTTTAAAATAGGCTTCAGCACTGCCCTTTTGAATTTGGACCTGCCGCTCTATTATTAACTCATTAACCGTTGACCACGACTCTACCGGTTGTTGTAAAATGTCTTTATATTCATCGGGTAGAGACTTAGATTCAAAGGGTGGTTGATCTGACAAGTTACTGGCAATTGTGCTCAAAAAAACAGGAATGCCAGCTTGTTTATACTTATCTAATAACAAGATCATGTTTTGCTTAAATTGCTCTATCCCTGCTGAAAATAGCGGATGATCAATATCAATATTTTTATGTTTAGCAACCTTCGCCATCACAGTTCTAGATTGACGTTTTTCAGCGACCGCAATGGCCTCTGAATCCTTTTGAACACTGTCATAAGCCAATTGCATAAGCTGAAATAAACGTAAGTCCTTGAGCTTTAAAAATAATAAATTCGCACTTCTTGAATTGTACGTTGAATATGTAGAGCCAACTCCCATGATCCCTAGAAACTCGTTGTGACCTGCGTAGATAACAACCGCATCTGGCGCTTGAGCAATAATCTCATCGGCAAAATCTAACAAGGTGTAGCTGTTTACGGCCGACAAAGCGGTGTTTATCACTTCAACCTCTTTATTTGGGTAAGTTTGCTTAAGTCGGTAATCCAACATACCTGCAATGGATGCGCCAAAGCCGTATGGAAAACCTGCGGCGGTTGAACCACCCTGTACAAATATTCTTAATCCGTTTTCAGGTTTTTGTTTCAAAAAAAAGTTAGTTTCGATTGTGACATTTGGGCCATGTTCTGGCTTAGAAAAGTACCGATTCACTACATCCGGCTTTGGCAATAAATACTCAGGTGCTTGTGGGTTCTGGATAAATAACGGCGAGGTTTGTCCGAACCCACCTACTCGCAAAACCAATTCAAGCATTCCTAAAATCAAAAAGGGTAACAATATAGCAATAATTCTAAATGCCCATAATTTCGACTTGCTCGCTTGCATTTAACGCTCCGGTAATTCTTTGAGTTTGGCAAAAGCTTCTTTCGCAGTGCTCACTTTATCAATAAAAAACTTAACTCTAGGCAAGTCCTGAGTATTTTGTTTGACGCTATGCAATAGTGACAAACTTTCATCAAACCGATTAGCTAAAAACAAATCAAACGCTAAGTTCATCTGATATTTTTCTGAGTCGGGATCGATTCGTAAGGACTGACGCTGATGGTACAAGGCCAAATTCAGCTGGTTTGCTCTACGAAACAGGTTCGCGGCGGTATTGTGACTTTCTGCCGAGGCGACTAATGCGTCAGCAATAATTCCTGCGACCAACGCTGCTTGTTTTAAGTTATTGGCTTGAAGATAAAATTTCAGTAAGTCTTGTTGCAACAACAACCAGTTTTCACCCTGTAATCTGCGCAATAACAATTGGTCAAAAGCGGTTTCCACGGTTATTTTTGGTAAGACTTTCGGAGTGTCAGTAAAGGGAAAACCATTCATCAGATTTTGCATTTTTAATACTGCATACCGTTCATTAAGCTCACTAATCGGCGACCATTCTTTGGCGTTATTGGTTTCAAGATTAGCTCCCCAAGATATTTCACTTGTTACTAAAGACTCAAAAAATGCTTCGGCGAGTAAAAAGTATCCCAGCTTGGTCGGGTGAACATGCTCCAATAATAAACTGTGGTCAAGAATACCTTGTGGCGCTGCCTCTCTAAATTTAGTCTCTACATCCACCAGCGTGGCATCATACTCTAAGGCTTTTGCTTTAATAATGTCATTAAACTTCGATGGCGCTCGAAATCTAAGCTCATCGAGATCTTTAGCAAGGATAAAAGACTGCTTTGCCTGTTCATAATCTTTAGCCTCAAAGAACCCAAGTGCATTCTGATAGGCTTGGTTCATGCCTGAAAACGGAATTAAATCTTTCTCAATACTCACTAAGTTACCAATATAAACCGGCACGCCTTCCTGTTTGTATTTTGATAGTAATAGGTCTAAATTACCGGAAAACTGATGGATGCCTTGTTGATAAATGGCACTGTCCATTGGAATATTCTGTCCTTTAGCTGCACTGGCCATAACCGTTCTGTTCGCTTGGTCCGATGGAACTGCATCTGCCTTAAAATGCTGGTAGCTAGCTTCTAAAAACTTGAATAACCGCAGTGACTTTAACTTCAAATACATCAGTGTTGTGCCGTAACTACTTTGCGCTCCCATAACAGAGCCAGCTCCTAACACACCTAAATATTCATTATGGCCTGCATAAACGAGTACAAGGTCTGGCTCAAGTTGAAGTATTTCATCTTGTATATCCACTAGTGTGAACGTATTCACCGCCGCCATCGCTGTGTTAATGATTTCAATATTTTTGTCTGGATAGGCGAGTTTAAAGCGCTGCTGCAACATGCCTTGTAAAGAGCCAAATCGACCAAACGGAAAACCAGCGGCCGACGAGCCTCCTTGGATAATAATTCGAAAGGTGTCTTTGTCTTTTTGCGCTTTAAAATACACGGTATCTGAACTTACTTTAGGCGCCAGTTCAGGAACAGAGAAATAACGTTCAATTAAGCGTGGATTTGGTTGTAAATATCCTGACAATTGCGGAACCGGAATAAACGCAGCAGGTTTTTCGCCGTAATTTAATACTCGAAGCAAAGACTCCAAGCCAACTAAAACCACAATAGGGATTAAAATCGCTATCAAATAAAAGAGCGGTTTTGTTGATTTAACGGCCTTGTTTGAATTCACTAAAAACACTCGTTTGTTAAGGTGAGAAAAATACCATAATGAACCTGTAACGTTATCCAATTGACACTATTCTCGCAAGCCTAAAATGCTATATACTGCTTAAAAATGTCACGATTTAATAAGATGACTTATAAAGGAATTTTGGGGTTAGATGAGTAAACGTATTTTAGGAATCTCCGCGCATTATCACGACAGCGCAGCGGCACTGATTGTAGATGGTAAAATTGTAGCTGCGGCTCAAGAAGAGCGGTTTACTAGACTTAAGCACGACCCTAGTTTTCCAGCACAAGCTATTGATTACTGTCTAACAGAAGGCAATTTAAAACTTGCCGATATCGATGCCATTATCTTCTACGACAAACCACTACTTAAGTTTGAGCGTTTACTAGAAACATATCTTGCGAATGCCCCTCGCGGGATCAGATCTTTTATTAGAGCTATGCCTATTTGGTTAAAAGAAAAGCTCTATCTAAAAACCGTATTAAGGCGTGAATTTCGACAACTCGCGGGCCTAGAGAAAAAAGCCAAAATACCTCAACTCCTTTTTTCAGAACATCACCTATCGCATGCAGGCTCTGCTTATTTCCCATCACCGTATGAGGAAGCCGCTGTGCTCTGTCTTGATGGCGTTGGAGAGTGGGCAACGTCCACTGCTTGGAAAGGAAAGGGAAATCAATTAACGCCGTTATGGGAAATTCAATTTCCACACTCGTTAGGCTTACTTTATTCTGCGTTTACCTATTACTGCGGGTTTAAAGTTAATTCTGGTGAATATAAATTGATGGGCTTAGCACCATACGGTGAACCTAAGTACGTTGATGTCATTTTAGAAAAACTTGTAACCCTGCACGATGACGGTAGCTTTCACTTAAATATGAGCTTTTTTGACTTTGCCGTTGGTAACACTATGACCAATAGTAAGTTTGATGAATTATTTGGCGGACCGCGCCAACCTGATGATGCAGAAGTGACCCAGAAACAAATGGACTTAGCACGCTCTATTCAGGTAGTTACAGAAGAAATTGTTCTAAAAATTGTTCATCATTTATATACCTTAGCGCCAAGTGATAACCTCTGTTTAGCGGGCGGTGTTGCTTTAAACTGTGTATCCAACGGACGCTTGTTGCGTGAAGGCCCTTATAAAAACATTTGGATTCAACCCGCTGCGGGTGATGCAGGTGGCGCACTCGGCGCAGCTTTAGTGGCATATCATCATTATTTTGACGGCAAAAGAACCGTCAACCAAAACCAAGATAGTCAACAAGGGAGCTATTTGGGCCCTGCCTATAGCAATGAAGAAGTGCTCAATGCCGTCAAAGAAAAAGGCTTAGTCGCACATATCCAAGAGGATTTATATGCTTTTACAGCCAATCTATTGGAACAAGGCAATGTAGTGGGATGGTTTCAGGGTCGTATGGAATTTGGGCCTAGAGCACTTGGTAACCGAAGCATTATTGGCGATCCCCGCAATACCAAAATGCAAAGCACCATGAACTTAAAAATCAAATACCGCGAATCGTTTAGGCCTTTTGCTCCTGCGGTATTGGCAGAAGACGTTAGTGAATATTTTGAGCACGAATGCCCAAGCCCATATATGTTATTAGTAGCTAATGTTAAAAAGGCGCTTCGACTGCAAACTGACGAATCCTTGTTTGGTATTGATAAGCTATTACAGCAACGTTCCACTTTGCCCGCCATCACACATGTTGATTATTCAGCACGAATTCAAACGGTACACGCTGACTCTAACCCTGAATTTCATGCTCTCATTTCTGCTTTTAAAGAAAAAACAGACTGTGCAGTCGTTGTGAATACCAGCTTTAATGTACGTGGTGAACCTCCTGTTTGTTCTCCTGATGATGCTATTCGCTGCTTTTTAGCCACGGAAATGGATTACTTAGTCATGAATAATGTTGTGCTTAAAAAAACTGATCAGCCAGAGTTCGCCATTGCTTTGGCAAAACAAACTAAATTTGACAGAGACTAAGCCTTATACCGAAAGGAACTTAAAGGGACTCACACAAGGAGTCACTATTAGATTATGAAAATGAGTAAATTGAGTTTAAAACAAAATAATCGCAAACCAGACTTAAAAGAACTGAAAGAGTTTGCGTTAACCATTAGCTGGGCGTTTCCGCTGTTTTTTTCAGTGCTATTACCGTGGCTATTTAGTTATGCATGGCAGCTTTGGCCTTTGGCTATTAGCTTTGTATTGATGAGTTTGTATTTGATGAAGCCTGCGTGGTTATGGCTACCGCATCGTATTTGGATGACTATTGCAGGAGCTATTGGTTGGTTTAATACTCGGGTTATTTTAGGACTATGCTTTTATCTGTTAATTGCGCCTATTGGCTTTATTTTAAGAATTTTTGGCAAGCTTCAGTACAAAAACTCAATTAGCGAAAAATCAAGTCAAAACGCCCCTTCTAATTACGTAAAGGTTGAGGCAAAATCAGATAAAAAGAACCTGGAGTATCCTTTTTAATGTTGGAATTTATGTCAGATTTATGGACGTTTTTACGCGTTCGTAAAAAGATTTGGTTATTACCGATCATTGTGATTTTAAGCCTACTAGGTGGTCTTGTTGTTGCTACTCAGCAAAGTGCATTAGCAACCTTTATTTACACACTATTTTAAGACGCTGTTGTAGGTGATGCTAAAGTTAGATAATTCTGAGTGAGACGTTACTTAAGTTAAATGACGCTAACGATAAGCGATACTAATGTAAGCCCATGAATAAACCCATGGGCTTTTTTATTGCCTACCGCTTCGGTTATATATCGCCTAGAAAATACAGCTGTATTCCGAATGAATATAATATTCTAGCAATAAAAAACCCAGCCGAAGCTGGGTTTTAAAATTGACGTTAAGTAACAAATTAGTCGTTAGATATCGTCAACGTTTTCGTTTTATCATTAAATATAAATTTAAAGTCACCGGCGGCAGCAGGATCAAATGACAAGTTATTATCATTCGCTCCACCTAGTACCACTGGTGTATCAACTGTTAGCGCTTCAACACCGTCAGTTGCAGAGCCAAGGTTAATGGTTGCCCAATCACCTGTCGCCACTTTAAAGAACACATTATCAGCACCAAGGCTTAACGTTGCTGTGTACTCATGGCCAGCTTCTTTATCTTCACCAGTACTAGCCGGAGTAACTGCATTGAAGGCAAGTTTGTCTACTTCACCCCAGCCGTTCATACCACCACGAATAAAGATTGGTAGTTTTGACACTTTAAGCACAGGCTTCTTCTCAAAATCAGCAGCATCGTAAGTTAATTCAAATTTATACGAAGTAGACTCATCAGCAATTACTTGCATGTTGCCACCAGCTTCAGTAATAGTCAGTGCATCATCATCTTCTGAGATAGTTACTGCGCCAAAACCGATATCAACTGATGACCAATCTTCAGAAGCAAATTTAAATGCGTGTGCGTCTGTAGAAGCTTCTAAACCATAAATTACAGAGTAAGAAACCGAGTCCTCATTATAAATGATTTCATCTGATGCTGGTGCACCCCAACCATTTATTGAACCACGAATGTAAGCTACATTTGCACCAAGTGGCTTAGACGGTTGTGCTTTAAACACAGGCTTGTCCGCGTCCGATAGATCAAGCAAGAAATCATACTTTTCATCTACAGGTATCGTTAGTGTAATCACCGAACCATCCGCTTTTAACATAACCTCTTCGTTTACATCAGCAGCGTTGTCTGTGTCAGCACCAAGCGCAAAGTCATTTGCAGTATCTGCGAATGCAACGGTGTAAGTACCCGCGGTTAATTCTCGCTTAGTAACTTGATAAACACTATCACCTTTGTAATTCATGCTAATCGTATCGCTACCTAAAAGTAGATTTGGATAAGCATTAACCGGCACTTGGTCTACTTCTAGTGTAGCTTCATTTGCAGCTGGAGCTCTAAATACAAACTGGTAATAACTTGTGTCTTGCATCTTGATACCAAGATCTTGACCAACGTTTTCACCGGCTGTTAAAGGTTTAGGACTACCACCAACCACAAGTGCATCACCACCGCTTACACCGCCGTATGAAGCAGGTTCAGACCAGTCCGCATCAGCAATTTTAAAGCTATAGCTAGTTAGACAGTCTTCTGTACATGCGAAATCGCTATGATTTGCGCCTGCTGCAAGCGTTAACAATGTGCCTTCAGGAAGTGTAATTGCAAGTTCTTCAACCGCTGGAGTTGTCGCACCCTCTGGTAACGTAACAACATTGCCATTGTCAGCAAAAGTCACTTGAGTGCCATCAGCCATTGTTAACACTGTGTCTTTAGGAATGTTATTTAGTTCAAGTGTGAAATCAACCGCTGCACCTTCCTCGTCAACTGGTTGCACAAACGTTAATGTTGCACCCACACCTGTCGTTACTTCAACCGACGCATCTGAAGCAAACTCTAATGGCGCATCAGCAGGATGTTCACCGTAAGTGAAAATTTTACGGTATTCGCCATCCGCTACTTTTTCAAACTCAGTGCCTTCCGTTGGATTACCCCAACCGTTAAAGCCACCTCGTAATAAAAACGTCGTTTCAGAGTCAAATTCTGCGACACACTTTGATGGTATATCAACTTGACCAACACCTACTGCGTAAGTGCCTTCAGGACAGTTATCTATAGCTTGACCGACACAGGCTTCACCTGCTTCATCTAAGCTTGTACCCCAACCACATGACTTGCTTCCTGCGGCCGCACCAAAATATGGATGTTGGTTAGCTAAGTAAGCACCGTCTAATAAGTTTGCTGGGAATCCGTCTTGGAAGTATGAGATTTTATCCAAGTTATGGAACACAACGTCGCCTGACTTCCCTAGCGGGATCATAGCGTCGTTTTGTGTAATGAATTTATCGCCTGTGCTCTTGTTGTAAACAATCATGTTGCCACAAGAGTCGTGACCTTCTTGAAGATCAAGAATCCAGTACATACCGAAATTATCATCTATTCCAGTTGCAGCTAAGCCTGAACCCCATTGAGTAGTAGACGTTTCTTCGTTGTAAGCGGTACAGTTTGTATCATTCCAGCTATGAATCGTAATATTTTCGTAGTTTGCACCTGTTTGCTCGCCATTTTTACGGTAGAAAACAACCGCTTTTTCCCCTGTTGCTGCTGTAACAACAGCTTGTGGAAGTGCAGGCACATCTTCAATTGGGTTTTCTTCAGGAATAATACAGTTGTATTTGCCAGACTCATCAATAACTTGATAGTTAGGACATTCTGTCGGCGGTGTATAACATGCTTCTTCACCGTTATTAGTGGCAGATAAAGATAACTGCATGCCTAATGCGGCTTTAGGTAAGCGCTGAGATTTACCAAGGTAATCCGTATATGGAACCGTATCAAACCAAGCGTCAAACCAAGTATCAAAGTCATCACCAAAGATAACATCTTGCTTTTGACCTATTTTGAATTCACGCGCTTCAGCTTTTGCCACTAAACGACGAGCTTCTTCTTCCATAGTTAAACCAAGAGTTTGATATAGGTCATAAGTTCCATAATCAAAGTCATAAGGATTAAAAGAGGCTTTAAAGTCTTCTATTTCTTGATCAGTAAATGTGTCATCTGCATTAGCAATTGATAATGCAACTGTTTCTAGTGCATCAATCTCTGCTTCTGTTAGAGGATGGAAATCAGCATCAACCGTTTGCACGATGTCCGGCAGTTTACACCAAAGACCCGTTTTTGTTTCATTATCAAAAACTTTGGTCTTTTGAATCGTTTCTTCCTCTGTGCCACAACCACTCAGGACTGTAGCCGTCGCTAACGCAGCTAGCGACAAAGGCTTTAACTTAAAATTCATAGGAAATAACTCCAATTAACTAGTGTTTTAGTTTTTAGGTGCTATTAAAATATGTTGTCCACCCGCTGACGGCGAAATAGCGAGGTGTAGGTAATTGATTAACCCTGTTAATATTTATTATATCGTTGTGATTGGTGTTGCCTGGTCACAACTTATTAATTACCGGTCCGAAAAACGTTGATTGCAATACACTCAACATATCGAATTTAAACAAGCGATGATGCTTTGTATATACTGTTATATAGGCTTGAAGCATGAATACGTATGCGTGCAACTGCGCTCTTGTATATTTATTAACAACTCTTTATCTTTGCATACGTTGCCAAAAAAAATAAACGTTATATAAGTGTATATAAACGCTATTAAAGTGAATTGTTTAGTCCGACAAGCGAAATCACACTCTTCAAAAACATAACAACAACTTGTTTTGAGGAACACACATGAAAAAGTTCAAGCCAAGTGCGCTAACGTTAGCTTTAATGCTAGGCGGCGTCACTATCGCTTCGATGCCTTCTATGGCGGTTGAAGAAACCGACAAAGACAAAAAGGCAATCGCTGAGGCAAAAGCCAAAGCTGAAGCAGAAAAGGAATCTGGTGTAGAGGTTATCGAAGTTCGCGGCTTTAGACGCAGCTTAATTCAATCACTTAATACCAAACGTTATTCAGATACTGTTGTAGAAGCAGTTTCTGCCGATGACATGGGCTCGTTACCTGACGTTTCCATCGCCGACTCAATTTCTCGACTACCTGGTGTTACTGCTGTTCGCTCTGGCGGTCAGTCTAGTGAATTAAACATTCGTGGTATGTCTGGCGGTTTTGTATTTGCAACATTGAATGGCCGTGAAGTGGTTACCGATCAGGGCGGTCGCTCTGTTCAGTTTGACCAGTATCCTTCTGAGCTTATTAACCAGGTTCAAGTTTACAAATCACAAAAAGCATCGTTAGTTGAAGGTGGTGTTGCCGGTTCAATTGAACTGCAAACGGCTGACGCACTTGATAACGAGCAAGAGCATACCTTCACTGTACAGACAAAACTGAGTTACAACGACTCTGCAGACGAGCATCCAGACGCCGATCCACTTGGTAATCGTTTTAGTGTTTCTTACCAAGGTAAGTTCATGGACGACACCGTTGGTGTTTCCCTTGGTTATGCTCGTTTACAACAACCTCGTATTTCTACGCAGTTTGTTAACTATCAGCCACGCTTAGGCGTATTGCCTTTTGACGGCGCGCAAGATGGTGGCCTAACGTTACCAACTTACGACGAAAATGGCGTACAAGACGGTACTCAATCTGGTAATTATATCGTTCCTCAGGGCTTTGAATTAATGGCTCGTGGTGGTGAAGAGCTTCGCCAAGGCGTAATGGGTTCTATCTCTTTTAGACCTAACGACTCGTTAACAATTAAAGCAGATGGCTTTTACTCTAAGTTTGATTCACAAGGCATCGACCGAGGTTACCGTGTAAACGGCATCGGCTCTATTTTAGATGGTTCATCTATCGACTTTGAAAATCCAATATTAGCCGGTGATAATGGCGAATATATTGTGGGCGGTACGTATTATCGTGACCGTGGCGATGTTAATGACAATCCTCCGTATCCTCGTTTTAACAATACATTAACCTTGCAAACACAAGCTGATGACAACACCACTGAAAGTGAAGTTATGTCGTTTGGTGTAAATGCAGAATGGATTGTTAATGATAGCCTTGTTATTGATTTTGATATTGCTCACTCAGAAGGTGAGTCGGACTATCGCGATGAAGTTATGCGCCTTGCTATTTTCCAAGATGCATCTGCGATGAATCCAGTAGTAACCGATGACATTGTTGTTAATATTGAAACTAATGGTTTAAATTTACCAAACCTTTCATTTAATCAAGATGTAACTAATGCACTGACCGACCCAAATCGTATGATGGTTGGCTCGCTAGAAAAGTACCCACATCTAGAAAACAATGAATCAAATTCAGCTCGCGTTGATTTTAAATATACCTTAGACAATGACCACCTATCATCACTTGAAGCTGGTGTTCGTTGGGCAGATCGTAGCTACAAAAGTGCTCGTAAAGCTTACAACTATGGTGACATTGCTGGATACGGAATCAACCTTCGAAATGGTAACTATATCCTAGGTTATGACGAAAATGGCCAACCAATTGAGAGTGAGACTTATCGTCCATATCAATTACAAGCTGGCGATTATGAAATCGTTCAACTTGAAGGTGAGTTTGCCAACTTCCCGGCCTTTATTTCCGTTGATAACTCATACATTGAAGGTGTGTGGTTAGGTAGCGAAGATACTCAGGCTCGAAAAGACTGGCGTTATGACTGGACGATTTGGCAAGAAAGCGAAATCAAAGAAGAAACGTTGACGGCTTATTTCCAAGCAAACTTAGATACTGAGATGTTTGGTTTACCGCTTACCGGTAACGTTGGTGTTCGTGTAATTCATACCGAGCAAAATGCAATTGGTGTTGAAGATCCTGTAATTAAAAACGACGGTGACCCAATTACCGACGACTTTGGTGTGACAAAAACGGTATATAAACATACTACATTAGGTATTGATTATACTGATGTTTTACCATCGATTAACCTGAACTTCCAATTGACAGATCAAGATCAACTTCGCTTTGCAGCTGCAAAAGTTATGTCACGTCCAAACATGAGTGACATGGCTGTGAGCGGTGCTTGGTCATACAATACAGACGAGTTTGATGAGTCTGTTAAAGAAGCCGACTTAAATCGTGATACGTCTCCTGAAGTTCGTCCTTTCTACGCTACACAGTTTGATCTTTCATTAGAGCACTACTTTGTAGACACGGATGGCGCCATTGTTTTTGCTCTTTATTACAAAGACATTGAAAACTTCCCTGAGAAAGTAACTATTCAAAACTATGACTTCGCGGCCGATGGCATCACAGCGCCAAGTGTTGATAATAACGGTGTACCGGTTGCCTCTGGTGACTACTCGGTATTGTTAAACAACGGTAAAGGCGGTTACTTCCGCGGTGCAGAGATTGCCTATACGCAAACCTTCAGTTTCTTACCTGAATTATGGCAAGGGCTTGGGGTAGCGGCGAGCTTCTCTTATACAGACAGTGAAGTTACTTCAGAGTTTGAAGCGGTTTCTGGTTTAGGCGATCAAACTACGCCTTACCCATTCCTTTCACCACGTGTTTGGTCTGCTACTGTGTTCTATGATTATGACGACACCTTCTCGACTCGCGTAAATGCGCGTTACCGTGAAGAGTATGTTGGAAACCAGATTGCTATCGGTGATGAGCAAAAAGCTTACTTCGCCGAAGAACTCGTTGTTGATTTCCAAGCGTCTTATCAATTTACAGAAGAGCTTCAGGGCGTATTCTCAGTAAATAACCTTACTGATGAGCCTAACCGTTCGTACTTTGGTAATGAAGCTGCGACAGGTACCTTGCAGTACTTTGGTCGTCAGTTCTATTTTGGACTGAACGCTAAGTTCTAATCCAACATTGATATTCCTTGATGTAAAACTGTCGCTTATGCGGCAGTTTTTTTATCTGGAGTTCATGATTTAATCTAGTTAATCTAATTAGAAATCTCAAAGTTAACACAAAGTCGAAAACAGACTTTAACCAAACTTGAATCGGAAAGTACTTAGCATGTCAAAGATACAAAGCCCCTCTTTGGACAACAGTCAACATATTAAAAACATTGTCATAGTAGGCGGTGGTAGCGCAGGTTGGATGACAGCTGCGATGTTAGCCAAACAATTAGGACAAAGCGTCTCGATCACTTTGGTTGAGTCTGACGAAATTGGCACCATAGGTGTTGGCGAAGCGACCATTCCACCGATTAAAAACTTTAACCGAATTTTAGGTATAGACGAAACTGAGTTTTTATCATTTTGTAACGGCAGCATTAAGCTTGCTATCGAGTTTGAGAATTGGACCCGTGTCGGCCACAAATATATGCATCCGTTTGGAAGCTTTGCTGCTGATTTTGATTATATGTCGTTTCCCTATTATTGGTTAAAGGCAAAAGCAGAGGGTTATCAACGTAATCTTGAAGAGTTTTCTTATGCTTGGCACTTGGCCAGTAATAATAAATTCCACCCGCCAAGTCTAGACCGCAATTCATTGGCATCAACCTTTGACTATGCCTTTCATTTTGACGCTAGCCAATACGCGTTATTTTTAAGAAACTATTCTGAAGGTCTAGGTGTTAAACGAATTGAAGGGAAGGTATCGAACGTTAAGTTATGCCCTCATTCAGGTAATATTAGTGAGCTTGAGTTAGAGCAAAACCCCGGGCATTCTCGCGGTGATGTTTTATCGGCGGATTTTTTTATTGATTGTTCAGGGCAACGGGCTTTATTACTTGGCGATGCCTTAGGCGTTGAGTTTGAGTCTTGGCAACAATATTTACTAAATGACAGAGCGGTAGCTGTTCAAACTGCTCATATGAAAACACTTAACCCATACACTCGTTCCATTGCGCACCATGCAGGCTGGCAATGGCGTATCCCACTGCAAACCAGAATGGGTAATGGTAATGTTTACTCAAGCCAATATATGAGTGAACAAGAAGCGGAAGCCCTGTTGCTCAGCACCGTTGAAGGGCCTAAATTAACCGAGCCTAAACACATTAAATTTAAAACAGGTCGTCGCCAGCAGTTTTGGCAAAAGAACTGTGTGGCAATAGGCTTATCTGCTGGTTTTTTAGAGCCTCTGGAGTCGACGAGCTTACATCTAATTCAATCGGGCATCATGAGACTTATCAGGCTATTCCCGGATATGTCAATGAATAAACGCCTTCAACAAGAATACAATAAGTCGACCATTAAAGAATATGAGGCTATTAGAGACTTTATTATTTTGCACTATAAAGCTACTGAGCGAGACGATAGCGAATATTGGCGCCAATGCTCAAACATGGATATTCCGGAGTCACTAGAGTCTCGTATAGCGCTATACAAAGAGCATGGTCATTTAACGATTCATGATAAAGAGTTGTTTAAGCATGAAAACTGGATGGCAGTGTTAGCTGGACAAAACGTATTACCGCAATCAGTGGGGCCAGTTATGGCATCGCGAAATGCATTAGATTTGAATAAAACGTTAGAGTCGATATACAACAACATGAAACAAACCGCAGCGAGTGCGGTCAGTCATGAAATGTATTTAATGAAGAACTGTCCCTTTAAAGCTTAATTTACCGGCACAAATAAGTGCTAAATTACGTCAAAGCTAATAACAAAAAAGTGAGTTATGCCAGGGTAAATGTCGGTTATAACCTGCCTAAGTTGAGGCAATGTCATGTTCTCTTGCAGAGCATGACGTTCATTTAAATTAGCGAAACTAATAGGTTCAACTGATTTAATTTTTATTCGACAAAAATGACGGTTATCCTCAAACGTTGCTACATCGACTTCACTGCCTGGCTTAAAATGAGACTCGGCTTCATCGCGGATTGTTATGGTTTTAACACCACTTAAAATGTCCGCTTCGAAGCGTTGAAAAAAGGTGATTTTATTCACGCTAAGAGACTCGCTTCATTGGTTGAAGTTTCATATACGTTGCACATCGCCATAACCATTCAAGTGGACCATAGTTAAATACCCTTAACCATAAACTACTAACAATAGCTTGGAATACGATTATCGCGACAACCATCAGCATCTGTTCACTTCTTGGAATGTTACCGAACTGCGCAAAACCATATCCATAAAAAATACTTGATAGGATAACCGAATGCATAATGTAATTAGTTAATGCCATTTTACCAATAGGTGATAACCAACCAAACCAACGTACAAACCCAGCTTTTAAACTTAATAAAGCAATTGCACCAAGATAACCTGCACATAATGCAAATTGGCCAAAGTAAAATAAACTATTACTCACCGAGTTAATTTCAACAGCGCCCTTGGTCGCTGGATGATTCATAATTAATGCTGCGCCAATACTGACCGGAATACCAAATGCTAGCCCGCCAACACACATGACTTTAAAGAAGGTTCTATGCTCTTCTATGTTGCTCATTTTACCGCTCGCGACTAGCCAATAGCCTACGAGAAATAATGGCAAGATAACGCCTAAACCAAAAATAATAGAGTTTGATAAATTACTTACCGCGTAATCCCAACGGTACTTAGTCACTTCCAAAAAGCTTGGATTTAATAACGATTCAGCTTCTTTAGCATAACGGAACTCTCTCTTCTGAGCCGCTTCAAGCCGTTTTTGTGCCAGTTGCTCGTTTGTTAACTCAGGTTCAATAAGCTCTTGGGTGTCTGTCACGGCATCGCTGTCGGTCAGAGCTTCTGTATTAACGTCATGGTTTGTTTCATTAATTGTTCCAGGTTCTTGTTCAGTGTCCTCTGTAACAATACCTTCTGTAACAGTGCCTTCCGTAATAGCATCAGCTGTAACTGTGCCTTCTGAAGAAATGTCATCTGAAGCATAATCATATTCACTGCTATCAGTATTTTTTAGTGCGTCATATTGAGCTTGGGTGAGGTTAAAAGTACCGTTCTCTTTGCTTTCAGCGATCATTTTATCCGCCAACAAAATGACTTGTTGCTCCTTTTGCCAACCAACCTTCATCTCGGTTTGATCTTTCAATGTTCCGTATACCGCGCCTGCGATTACAGATATTGTCAGTGGGATGAAAATCATATAAAAGCCAATTTTGGCATACACTGCAGGACGGTTTCGCTTGGCAAAGCGCTTTGTGCGCATTAACAAAACAACACCTAGTAACATCATGCCGCCGACAGCATAGTCATGTAAAATGTCACCCCCCCATAAAAATGCCATATGCGCTAAACCAATTAAGTACAACACCAGCATTCTTCGTGTAAACCAGGCTTTAAACGGTCGACCAACTTGCTCCGCTCTAAGTAGCATCACCGCAAAACCCATACCAAATAACAGTGCAAATAATTTATAAAACTTACCTTGCACAAACACTAATACTAACCAACTAGAGGCATAATCAGCTCCAGTAGAGCTATAGTCAAAACTCAGTAACTCCGAAATTGGTCGGTTAAACCATTCGATGTTCATTAGCAAAATACCAATTAACGCAAAACCTCTTAGTAGGTCCATTATAACGATGCGTTCTTGTGTTTTTACCGGGGCGAGTTCTTGCGGTTGAAGAGGTTCATTGGTTGTCATTTCTGCGTTTCCATTCTTATACAACTGATACTTTTTATTGTGACGAAGAATAGCGCGATTAAGAAAACATACAATTTTTAATTGTTACAAACTGTTAGTCGCAAAGCGCAATCAAGTTTAAAGATTAGCAACTATTCCGCTAAGCAGTTTCGGCCGGCTTGTTTCGCTCTGTATAAAGCCTCATCCGCTTGCTTTAAGACTTGGTCAAAGTCTTTTAGTTGCCCTTCTCGCTCTGCAACACCAATACTGATTGTGACGTTTACAAACTTGGTTTTCGACTCTGACTTTTTACGAGAAGACTTGCCTTTCTTTTGATCTTCAGGGCGATCATCGTTTCGTATTGCCATCTGGTAGTTTGCAATGTCTTCGCGTACTTGCTCTAAAAAAGGAATAGCATAACTTACAGACTTATTGGGGAATATAATCGTGAATTCTTCGCCACCATATCGATAGGCCTTGCCACCGCCTTTAACATCATTAATTTTACTGGCGACCAATCGCAATACCTGATCACCAACATCATGACCATAAGTGTCGTTAAACTTCTTAAAGTGATCTACATCCATCATTGCTACCGTGTATCGCTTACCCAATGAAATAGATGATTGTAGTAGTGCTCTGCGCGCAGACAAACCGGTGAGCTCATCTGAGAATGCCATTTGATATGAGTCGGTAAGCACAGCATGAATGATAAGGACGCCAAATAAGCAATAGCTCACAATTGTTGTGTAATAAGTAAAGTCACCAAATTGGATCACAATAATGCCAAAAGCCAGCGCCCAAATGCTCGCGTTTAATTGACTCGGTTTCATTATTTGACGAGTTGCTAAAGTAAATAAACAAATAGCTGAAACAATAAACTCTATTTGAAAATAAGGTGATATTTTTGAATCAGCTGACAGTGTAATGACTTGTGAGGATAAGATTTCATTAACCGTTATTGAGTGATTAAATTTGTAATTGATAAATACCAAGGCAAACAAAACTAAAACTCGAGTTAGACCATGACGCCCCCAAACCATTTTATTTTGATCAAAACTAAAGGCCATGAGCACAAATAGTTGTGAGATAAAAAACAAGCTAGGATGAAAAGAGAAATAGTCGATGTTCTCGACCTTACCGCTGTTAGCCCATGCTAATGCTAGGAACAGCACTATGTAGATAACTCGGGTTTGATTAAATCTTAATGCAAGAATAATAGTCGCGGCGAACAACAATAGTGGTGTCTGTAAGATGAGGTCTTGCCAAGGTGTAAGGTTTGCAAAACCCGTTTCGACAGCGGTTATAACACCAATAAATAAAAGTGTTGGAAACGCGATAGCGCGGAAAAATGCTTGTAGAGAATACGACAATTTTAGACCCTATTATTATTGTTCTTCTTAGTTTTATAGTGCGGTATTTTTTTGTTTTTTGTTTTAGCTAATGCTTTGGTATTTCATCACCGTTAAGCTGAAGAAACCCAAGCTCCTAATACCGCAGGCTTAGACGTACCAGTAATTGTCGGCAGTGTAGCTGGCACATTTTCAACCCTACATTTTGCCAACCAAGCAAAAGCCATCGCTTCCATGTTATCAGGGCAAATGCCGAACTTCGCGGTGCTACACACTTTAACATTAGGCAATGCAACGGCTAATCTAGCCATTAAAAGTTGATTATGCACCCCTCCCCCGCAGACTGCCAGCACTTTTGTTTTGGCTAATTGCTTTATTGCTAGTGCAACGCTTTCTACCGTTAACTGAACCAGTGTTGCTTGAATATCTTGAGGCTCAAGGACTGCATTACGTTTTAAAAACACCGATAATTTAGCGTCTAACCAAGACTCGTTAAAATATTCTTTACCTGTACTTTTTGGATATGGTTGACGAAAATAGTCATCGTCTAATAAGCAACTAAGTAACGCTGTATTTACAGTGCCAGTGCTAGCCCAGTGACCGTCTTTATCATAAGCAAGGTTTTGATGCTTTTGTATCCAAAAGTCTAACAAGGTATTGGCAGGCCCCGTATCAAAACCAATTATATTGTCTTTTGACGCCCACTTTGTCACATTGGCAATACCGCCTAAATTCAGAACCGCGATTTCTAGTTCGGTATTTTTAAACACTGAATAATGAAACATTGGAACTAAAGGCGCTCCCTGACCGCCAAGCGCAACATCTTTGCTTCGGAAATCATAAACGACATCCGTATTTAGCCTTGCAGCAATCTTGTGACCGTCCACTAATTGCCACGTAAATGGCATAGTTAAATTAGGCTCATGAGAAATCGTCACCCCGTGTATACCAATAGCTTTTATATTACTGCGAACCGTTTTTACTGAGGGTGTGGCAAGAAATAAGTTTAAAGCGGTAATAACACAATTAGTGTAAGACTGTTCTAGCGTTTTAATTGCTACTAAAGATTCAATTTGAGCATTCGGTAAGCTTATATCTGATAAGTCTCTTTTCAACATATCAGGTAACCGAACCGAATCACTGGCAATTAATATAGGTGTTTCGGCAAACTCAACTAGCGCAATATCAATTGCATCTAAACTGGTGCCAGTCATTATACCAATATAATAGTCTGACACTGAGTTCGCCTTTTAACGCATGGCTAATAGAAGGTTTTTATTATGCTGTAACATATCCATACGCGACTCTGCTAATGCTAAGAAGCGTTGCTTTTCATCTTTTGATATTGGATTTGCCTTTGGCAGCGAGACAGTTCTAGGGTTGCGATGAACGCCATTAACCAGAAATTCATAATGTAAGTGAGGACCAGCGGCTAAACCCGTTGCGCCCACTAAGCCAATAACTTGGCCTTGCTTAACTTTTGCGCCCTTGCGAACTTTTCTTTTCGAGAAATGAATATACTTTGTGGTAATACCGCCGCCATGTTCAACAAAAACATGATGGCCGTTAAATCTGTCGTATCCTGACTTTATTACTTTTCCATCACCCGCAGCAAAAACAGGTGTACCTGTACTCGCGGCATAATCTACTCCGCGATGTGCTTTATATCGTTTTTGAACTGGGTGATATCTGCGATTACTAAAGCTGGAGCTGATATATTTGAAACTCACTGGCGCACGTAAAAACGTTTTTTGCATGCTATCGCCCGTTGGCGTGTAATAGCGTCCATCTGAGTAACGAACTGCGCTAAAGTCATCATCTTGGTTGGTAAACTCGGCTGCAAGTATTTCTCCATACCCGGCAAACTCACCATCGATAAAAATCTGTTCGACGAGCGCTGAGAAATGGTCGCCCTCACGAATGTCTAATGCAAAATCGACATCCCATTGAAATATATTGGCTAAGTTCATTATAAGCTTATCGTTTAAGCCTGCCATGACGCCCGCGTTCCAGAAATTACTATTAATGGTGCCTTCGAAGTATTTTTCTGTTACTACTGTTTCTTTTTGTTCTAATTCTGTTTCAAATTTGCCATCGTCTAGTCGTTTTGCCACTAAGGTCTCGACCGCTTGGGTCGCGTATTGAAGCTCAATAAGATCGTTATTTTCGTCAAAGGTAAATGTCAAATATTTGCCAGGTATTAGTCTGGTAAATTGTTGAGATAGCTTGCCCGAACGAGTGATCTGTAACATGGTTTTTTGTGGTACGTTTTGACGCTGAAATATTGTAGCGAGCGAGTCGCCACTTTTGATACGTACTTGTTTAGTCGATGTATTTGCTTGGCTGTAATGAGACGCTGCTTTTATTTCTAGAGGTAAAGGGTACTCTTGACCAACGGCTAACTCTTGATAATCAGCAGCAACATGGATGACATCTTTTGACGCTTCTGCAGATTCAGATGGTAATAAAAGTAAAACAAACAACAAACCCAACGCACCTAACAGGGCATATCTGTGTTGTTTCGGAAAACTGTCTATAAACTCTCTCATTACCTACTTCTCGCAATAAAAGTCACTCGGAACATAATAATCTCTCAATTTGAGCCCTGAGAATAGCATTCAAAAATGCGGAAGCCAACTTTTTAGGGTTGGCTTCAATCTTCACTGTCTAAAATAAGACACTAAATGTCTAGACTCAGTTTCTTCTGCTATGACGTTTAATAAAGCCACCAGCTCGACGTTGTTGAGACAATGTCATGGCTTTCTGTTTTTTGTCTTCAAATGGGTTATCGCCCTCTCTGAATTCAATTTTTATTGGCGTACCCATTACATCCAAAGCCTTACGATAGTAGTTCATTAGGTAACGCTTGTAAGAGTCTGGCAATTCGTCAACCTGATTACCGTGAATTACGATACGAGGAGGGTTATAACCACCAGCATGGGCGTATTTAAGTTTTATTCTACGACCACGAATCATAGGCGGCTGATGATCATCTTGAGCCATTTTCATGATACGAGTTACCATAGAGGTTGAAATACGCTTGGTTGCTGACTGATAGGCTTCAACGATAGACTCGTATAAATGACCAACACCAGTGCCGTGTAATGCAGAAATAAAATGCAAACGAGCGAAATCAATAAAGCCTAAACGACGATCTAATTCTCTCTTAACGTCATCTTTTACACCTTGGTCAAGCCCGTCCCATTTGTTAACCGCGATAACAATTGAGCGACCCGCATTCAAAGCAAACCCAAGCAGACTTAGGTCTTGGTCAGAAATGCCTTCTCGAGCATCCAACAATAAAAGTACCACGTTGGCATCTTCGATAGCTTGAAGGGTTTTAACAACTGAGAACTTCTCGATAGACTGCTTAATTCGACCACGACGTCGAACTCCAGCTGTATCAATAATAATGAAGTCTTCATCGTTGCGTGTCATTGGGATATAAACTGAGTCTCTAGTTGTACCCGGCATGTCATAAACTACAACGCGCTCTTCACCTAACATACGATTAGTTAGTGTAGACTTACCTACGTTAGGTCGACCAATAATTGCAAACTTTATTGGTAAATCTTCAAAAGGGACCGCCTCTTCATCACTCTTTTCATCATGTTCATGATCAAGTGCTAAATCTTCAAGGGATTGTAACTTCTTAACGTTTTGCTCTGCATCACCGTCGGTGTCAGCGTGTTCATCACCCAAGCTTTCTAACAAACGTTCAGCTTCAGCCAATTCATCCATTGCAGCTTCATATTCGGCAGTTAGACGTTCTACAACCGGCATTAGTGAATGATCCAACAACTGACTTATACCACGACCTTGAGATGCGGCTATTTGGTGAACATCACCCAGTGCTAAAGAGTAAAACTCAGCACTATAAGAGTCACCGTCAATACCATCGACTTTGTTTGCAACAACAAACGTCGGTTTGTCTTTTTTACGTAAATGCAGTGCAATAGCTTCATCAGCGGCCGTTAGACCTGCTCTAGCATCAACTAAAAACAAAATGACATCTGCTTCATCAATCGCGAGTAACGATTGCTCAGCCATTTCCACATCAATCCCTTCTTCCGTTCCATCAATACCTCCTGTATCTACAACAATAAAGTTGTTTTCGTCATGACTGGCTTGTCCATAACGACGGTCACGTGTAAGTCCAGGAAAGTCCGCCACTAACGCATCGCGCGTCTTAGTTAAGCGATTAAACAGGGTTGACTTTCCAACATTAGGACGACCAACTAGAGCCACTACAGGTAGCATGAATTCACCTCAAAAGTTTGATTTAGCAAAAAACCAATAAATAATAAAAACGAAAAAGGCTTCGTACCCAATATGGACTACAAAGCCTATTAAAAATGTCTAACTATTACGGTAGACGTAAAGCGGTCAGTTCGCCATCTCGAGTTTGTATATATAACAACTCATTTGACGCAACCGGAGCTGTATACGCGCGACGGTCTTCACTCGTAAACCAGCTTGCAAACCAATGGAATGCTGAATAGTCGTAGTCATCTAGCTTGTAGCGTGAAATTTCAACGCCTGATGACTTGTCTAAAAAGTGAAAATAACCTTCAAAATCACCCACTACAATCGTATCTTTATATACGACTGGCTGTGTTAAGCGACGATTATAAAAGTCGTTGTTTGTCCACTTCTCAGTGCCTGTCGCAGCATCTACTGCGGTTACAAACCCTTTTGCGTCAGTTAAGTAAATAACACCAGCATCTAACGTCAGGTTACGATACGACGAGTACTCACGCTTCCAATTAATACGGCCAGACTGAATATCAACCGAAGCTAAGTTACCATTGTAAGCGATCATATAAACTTCGCTGCCAACGACAATAGGCTTACTATCAACATCAATCAAACGTTCTAGTTCTGTTGTACCCTTTACTACGGCTATTTGTGCATCCCAAGCAAGTAGACCTTGCTCTAATAACAATACTTGTAGCTTACCGGTCGCAGTACCGACTAGCACGCCACCACTTGCTATTGTAGGCGAAGAGGTGCCGCGCAATGTTAACGTTGGAACTGTCGTTTCAGACTGCCAACGTTGCTCGCCTGTATCAGGATGCAATACAACAATATGTCCAGATGTTGTCGATGCAGCTATCCAACCATCACCAGCATCAGGTGCAGCAACTACTTCACCTGGTACTTTTTGACGCCAAAGTAGTTTACCATCGGCCTGCGAAAGCGCGATTATCTCACCATTTTCTGAGCCAATATAAATATTTTTATATGCTGCCGTAATACCACCGCTTAACTTGTCAGTTTCATTGTCATCCAACAATACTTTATCAAGCAAAGAAGGCGCATTAATACGCGTGTCAGTTTCCCAAACGGTCTCGCCGGTCAGCTTGTTGTAAGCTATTACTTCACCTTTCCTGCTTGCAGCAAAGATTACATCACCAACTATGGCTGGTTGAAGGTTAGAAAAATAATTATCGACACCAGAACCCGCTTGCTCTCGCCATTCAACATCAACATGTCTTGTGATGTTAATTGGTTTTAACTCGGCAATGCGTGTTGCTTCATTTTCTTCTGTTGTCTCACAACCCATCAGCATTGATGCACTTAGAGAAGCTAACAACGCGAGCTTTATACCACTCGTTTTAACACTTTTTAACAGCATATTGTCTGCCTTTTAGCTAGCAACGTTTGTTGACAATGCCAAATCTTGAAGCTTCATCTTTAAAATCGCATTTCCATCCAAGCCACCTTTATCCGCAGCCGTTTGATAAGCTTGACGAGCTTCAGTGTTTTTACCTTGTGCAAGGAGTGCATCACCTTTAATTTCCGCTACGCGAGCTTCATATGCTGGTTCTGTGATTGATGCTAATGTAGCGATGGCTACATCGTACTTTTCTAAAGCGATTTGTACTCGAGCCAAACGAATATCAACCAAACCTTTAAGGCTTACTTCAGACGTTTCTTTTGACGCTGCAAGTAATCTAGTTTCTGCTGTTGCAAGTTGCCCTGCTTCTACAGCCTTTTTAGCGGCAAGCAGATTAGCGAAAATCGCATAACCGGTTTCGCCATGAGCTTTAACAAAGCTATCCAGTTCCGCGTCAACCAACTCTGATTTGGTCGTTTCTGCACCAGCTACTTTTATAAATTCTTCAAATTGCATTGAAGCATTTTCTTGAGCTTCAATTTTACCGTCGACATACATATTCCAGCCGGTAAAACCAGCTAAACCCAATGCTGCGCCTACAAGTATTTGTACGCCATTCTCTTTAAAAAACGACTTGATTGCTTCTTCTTGTTGTTCTTCTGTTGAGTAAATTTCCATTACAACCTCATATTTTGCACTGCATCACGCACTAGGCGTAGATATCAATTTTGTCCTACCAACTCTTGAACTTGGTTGGCTACGTCGCTCCAGCTTACTGTTTGTTGTTCACCCTGTACAACTAGGTTTTTAACAGTAACCTGCTCATTATTTATTTCGTCTTCCCCTAGAATCAGGGCGACTTTAGCGCCTAATTTGTCAGCACGCTTCATTTGTTTTTTAAAGTTGCCACCACCACAGTGGTTCACAACACGTAAACTAGGGGCAGAATGTCGTAATTGCTCGGCAATTTCAACCGCTTTTAATTCTGCGTTTAAGCCCTGAGCTACGATGTAGACATCGGCACTTGATGTTGGTTCAACTAAAATACCTAATGTTTGCAATAAAAGCACCAAACGCTCAATACCCATTGCAAAACCAACTGCAGGTGTAGATTTACCACCTAACTGCTCGACCAACCCGTCGTAACGGCCACCAGCAAGCACGGTTCCTTGTGAACCTAAACTCTCAGTAACCCACTCGAATACAGTTCGATTGTAATAGTCTAAACCACGAACAAGGCGCTCATTTACAACGTATTCAATGCCAGCGGCATCCAATCTTGCCTTTAACTCACTGAACATTTCTGCTGATTCTTCATCTAAATGCTCAGACAAACGAGGTGCATCTTTAAGCACTTCTTGCACATCCGCGTTTTTACTATCTAGTATTCTTAGCGGATTAGTACCTAAACGTCGTTTAGAATCCTCATCTAACTTATCTTCATGTTTCTTCAAGAACTCGACTAATGCTGCGGTATATTGTTGACGCGCTTCACTTGTTCCTAGCGAATTGATTTCAAGCTTCAAATGTTCAGTTATGCCAAACGCTTTCCACAATCGAGCAGACAACATGATGACTTCGGCATCCATATCCGCGCCAGCAAACCCATAAGACTCAACACCAAACTGATGAAATTGGCGATAGCGCCCTTTTTGAGGACGTTCATGACGAAACATCGGGCCCGTATACCAAAGGCGTTGCTGTTGGTTATATAGCAATGCGCCCTGATTTGCAGCACGAACACACACAGCAGTACCTTCTGGACGTAAACTTAGTGAGTCGCCGTTTCGATCGTCAAATGTATACATCTCTTTTTCAACGATATCAGTAACTTCACCAACAGAACGCTTAAACAAGTCCGTAAATTCAACAATTGGAAAGCGGATCTCTGAATAACCATAACTGGCTACAGTTTGGCGTAATACAGCTTCAACTTGCTGCCACTGAGCGGTTTCAATCGGCAGAATATCATTCATGCCTCGAATGGCTTGGATCGGTTTTGACACGACTAGAAAAACCCTTAGATAAAAAATAGTGCCGTATTATATGCGCTTTGTCGCCTAAGGTAAATTGCCGTTGTAAATGAATACTAATTAACGATTAAGTTTTTGTATATTTTTATAGTAATTAATTAGGGCTGATTGGTACTTTTTCTGTTAAATTGTACTGATTAAAAACTACCAAACTCGTAATCATAAGATGTTAAAAGAATTTTTAGTTAGCGATCTCAAGTGCAATATGTTCATTGCCGAAGTAACTGAACAAACGGGACGCTTTTCCGTTAAGTCTGGTGGGTTTGTTAGAAGCCAAAAGTCGATAGATAATCTCGCAGCGAAAGGTGTTTCTAAGGTTTTAGTTGACTTAGACAAAAGTGAACATGAAAAAGAACCTGAAGTTGCGCCTGTTAGCGCCGCAGTTCCTGTTGAAAAAGTTCGACCAAAGACATCGTTTAAAGATGAAATTGGTAAAGCAAAAAAACTATATAGCCAAGCTAAAACACTTCAACGTCAAGCTTTAAAAAACATGAAAGCCGGTCGACCTATCGATACCGGTGGTATGAAAGAAGTCGCTGATGGTTTTATTGATTCTATTTTTCGAAATCAAGACGCGCTGGCGTGTATGACAAGAATGCGTCAGAAAGATGATTATTTAATGGAGCACTCCATAAATGTATCTATCATCATGACGATATTTGCCAAGCATCTACAGATTGATGAAAAAACAATTCATGACTTAGCAACCGGCGCTCTTTTGCATGATTTAGGAAAAATAAATATTCCTGATGAAGTATTGCATAAACCGGGTCGTTTAACTGATGATGAAATGGTGATCATGCGTTCGCACGTAACATTAGGTTACGACATACTAAGAGAGTCTAGCGATTTATCACCGACCATTTTAGAGGTAGTTCGAGACCACCATGAGCGTTTAGATGGCTCAGGTTATCCAAATGGCAAAAATGAAAATGAATTAAGTCAGTTTGCTAAAATGATCAGTATCTGTGACACATACGATGCTATTACTGCCTCTCGTGTGTACCAAAATGCTCGAACACCCATTATGGCCTTTAAAATCCTACGAAAAGAAAGTGGTACTGGTTTCGACGCAAATTTAGTGGCTGAGTTTATAAATTGTATGGGCGTTCACCCAGTTGGCACATTAATTCAAACTAAAAGTAACAAACTTGGGATTGTAATAAAGTCAAACTTTGTTAACCCGTTATGTCCTGTTGTTAAAGTTTTTTACAGTTTGGCCAATAAAGGCTATATCCCGTCAAAAACAATTGATTTGGGCGCGCCGGGTGTAGAAGATGAAATTGCCCAAAGCGTAAAACCGGAAGATTACGGAATTGACATTAACCGTATCATGACTGAAATATTAGACTAACTTTAAAGCAAACAAGAGATAACCCATGAGTGACGGATTGCAGCGAATTCCAATTACAAGACTATTGCCGGGGCAATATGTGGTGGATATCTCTCAGCAAATTGGTCACATGAAAGTTGCTTCTTCTGGCTGGGTTCGAACGCAGCAGGAAATCAATGAGCTAATTGCTAAAGGCATTGTTAGCGTAACTATTGATACAACCCAAAATGCCAATCAAATAGAAGCAGATGACTTTAGTTTCCAAGATCAATTTGTGCGAGTGCCATTTAGTCAAGAAATTGAAAACGCCAAAGAGTCCGTAGAAAACTTAACCTCTGTTTTAGAAGAAAGCTTTGATTATATTCGCAATGAAAATTTGTTTGATGTGAACGCGCTTCACCTCGCTGCTATGGAATTCATTGCATCTATTTACAGAAACTCTGCGCCAGCACTAGCGCTTGTGCGTGTTAAACACTACAAAGATTTTCAAGTTGGCCATGCGCTGCGTTGCGCCGCTTATTATGCTGCAATGTTAAGAAAGATGAAGTGGCCAACTGACGTTGCGCAAAACTGGGTAATGGGTGCATTACTGCATGACATAGGAAAACTAACTATGTCTAAAAGCATTCAACAACCTAATGATAAAACGTTGACTAACAAGCAACGTGCCGAAAATGAATTTTTAGTCGTTGATCATGTCGAGAATGGTTTAGAGATTGCAATGTCGGTAGGCAGTTTAACCAAAGAAAGCATTGACGTAATTCGCCTACACCATGAAAAAATTGACGGCTCTGGATATCCAGCAGGTAAAAAGCTGACAGATATCAACGACGCTTTACGTATATTTAGCATTGTAAATGCCTTTGACAATCTAACTAGAGTTGGTATTAACGGCAAACCAATTGGTGTATTACAGGCATATCGAAAACTGATGACGCTAGATGGCGAGTTCGATAATGATATGTTGCAGCGATTTATTCAAAATATTGGAGTTTACCCACCTGGCACTTTGGTTAAGTTAAAAAGTGGCAAGGTTGGTTTAGTATTAGATAACGTAGGCAATCACTTAAGACCATTTGTTAAGGTAATTTATAATGAAAACCTTGGCCATCATGTAACCGCTAAAGTTTTTAACCTAGATACTAGCCGCAACGAAGAAATTGAAGGTTTATATTACGGTAACAAGCGCGGCATTTTCGCTGAGAATTATCTATAACAAACAGTCCCATCTACCATAAGTCAAAATACCGCTTTATTGGAATTTAGCGATAGTCCTCAAGTGCGACTTGGATAAAACGTCTGTCTCTGCTTTCCCACACGATTAAATCTTGTCTAATTTCAGCAACTCGTAAATAAGGCGTTAGTCGATCGCCTTCAAATAAAGTGATGTTGTTTATTCTTACCCAACGCTCATTCACATCTGAAGAATAAATGTGCATTTCGTATAATAGTTCCGGGATTAGCGCTTTATCACTACCTTTTAACTCTTTAATATCAACCAAACTAGAATCAACTTCGACCTGAATGCGATTGTTGTTACTAGTTTCACCTTTTAAACCTTTCTTATTTTCAGTATCGGTTTCTTCTAAGGCTAACGCAAACTTAGCTTGTAAGTCGCTGGAAACCTCATCTAGAGTCATGTTTGAACTGTTAATATCTGCAACATTAATTACGTCTTGAGGCTCATCTTCCAGGACGTTTTGCTCTATTGAGTCTGTTAAATTTTCACTCACTTTGGCGACATTCAAACTGTTTGTCGCTGGTTGCTTACTTTCTGCCGTACCATCATGTTTGACGTCGACATCGGTAGCATTAGCATTTGTTTGTTCAGAACTAGGCTGATCAGCCCCCTTGCCGTTAGCATTAACGCCAATTAACTCAGTTTGACTTCGCTCAGCTTCTAGAATGTGAGAACCCACCTTAATTTGCGAAGCGACCTTTTCCGTTCCTAATATGTACCCAGCCAATAAACCAATAATTAATAGTAAAAATGCGATGGCAAACCAAGCTAACCATGGGCGATTATTTTGATTGGCAAACCTAGGTTCTGGTATTTCTGAATACGCATATTGATTGCTGTAAGTAGCTGTGTGATTGGCCGAATTGCTGTAATTTTGATCTTGGCCTTGTTGATTTTGCTTACCTTGATCTTTTAACAACGCCTTATATAAAAAACTCACGCTCTTTTTCCCTTTAAAAATGACAGCCACGACCAGCGTTTACTTGTTTCATTTGCAATACCTAAAATTTCACTTGATGCCTGTTTTACTAGTTTTGCATCAACATAAAAGCGGTTACTTGCGTACGCCCCCATTAAGGCACGATCTGCTAATAAGTTTATCAGCCTAGGCGTTCCTTTTGAGTATCTAAACAAGGCACTAATCGCTTTTTTATCAAATAACGGACGACTAGCCCCCACTGACTGCAGTCGATGATTTACATATGCAGAGGTCTCTTGTTCAGTAAGTGGCAGCAAGTGATAACGTGCTGTTATTCGCTGGGCCAACTGGCGCAATTCACGTTGCGCTAATTTTTCTTGTAACTCAGGCTGTCCTATTAAAATTATCTGTAATAACTTCTTGTCGTTAGTTTCAATGTTGGTAAATAGGCGCAATTGTTCAAGAGCATCTACATCCAATAATTGAGCTTCATCTACTACAAGTAGACAACTTTCACCCTTCTCATGACTTGTCACCAAAAAGGCTTGTAATGCATCTGACAACTTTTTATGGTCAGAAGTTTCATCGAGTTGCAATTCAAAAGCGTCGCACACAGTCTGTAATAATTGAATTCGATTCAATGTTGGGTTGAGAATGTATGCTACATGTAATTCATCGGGTAAGTCAGACAGTACTGCGCGAGAGACCATCGTTTTACCTGTACCAACTTCTCCCGTCAACATAACAAAACCACCGTTACCACGTAACCCATACTGTAAGTAAGCAATCGCTTCTTGATGGCGCTGACTTGGGTACATCATATTTGGGTTTGGCGCTATATTAAACGGTTCTTGGTTTAACTGAAAATACTCTAGGTACATGAAACTTGCTCACAACTGGTGCGGTTTGATAAATATTTGAATTGAGCCAACCATACCGACCAACCTCGAAAAATCAACTACTTTCCACAAGGACTTTTTTTGTAATTCAGAATATACTTAATCTATAAAGCAGTATGCGGTGGGAGTAATTGTGCAAATATATCTAGTTGGTGGTGCTGTTCGTGACGAGCTACTAAATTATCCCGTTAAAGATAACGATTATTTAGTAACAGGCGCGACAATCGAACAAATGCTTGATCTTGGTTATCAGCAAGTCGGAAAATCTTTTCCTGTTTTTTTACATCCTACTAACAAACAGGAATATGCCCTTGCTCGCACTGAAAAAAAACAAGGCTCGGGTTACACAGGCTTTACCTGTGAATTTACACCAGACATCACGCTAGAGCAGGACTTACAACGTAGAGATTTAACCATAAACGCAATGGCTATGAGCGAGGATGGAACGATTCATGACCCGTATAACGGTCGGGTCGATCTGAACAACAAACTCCTTCGACATGTATCCGAAGCATTTGTCGAGGATCCGTTAAGAGTTCTCAGAGTCGCCAGGTTTGCAGCAAGGTACCATCATCTTGGTTTTTCAGTGGCTCCAGAAACGCTGGCCCTAATGAAACAAATAGTGTCAAACGGCGAAGTTAACGCTTTAGTACCCGAGAGAGTGTGGCAAGAGACCGAGTCGGCGCTAAATGAACAGGACCCACAAGTCTATTTTGAAGTCTTACGAGAATGCGGTGCCTTGAAAGTTATTATGCCGGAGCTTGATATTTTATGGGGCGTTCCTAACCCTCCTAAATGGCATCCTGAAATTGACACTGGGATACATACCATGTTGGTAGTAAAACAAGCTCAACTGCTGTCAAATGACCTAGCCGTTCGTTTTGCTTGCTTATGTCACGACTTTGGCAAAGGCCTAACAAAACCAGAGGATTATCCACGACATCACGGCCATGAAAAATCCGGCATAGTACCGATTAAGGCCTTTTGTGAACGTCTTAGAGTGCCAAATGAACCACGCGATTTAGCCATATTACTTAGCGAATTTCATACACATACGCACCGCGCTTATGAATTAAAACCTGAAACATTGATAAAACTTTTTGACCGACTAGATGCGTGGCGAAAACCGATAAGGTTTGAGCAATTCCTAACTTGTTGTACAGCTGACATGCGAGGGCGCACAGGCTTCGAAAATGCAGAATATAAACAGACTGATTATTTAAGAAGTATGTTTGAAGTCGCTAATAGTGTCGCGATTAAAGATGTCATTGCGGCTGGTTTCAAAGGACCAGAAATAAAAGAAGAAGTTCGTCAGCGTCGAATTGAAGCTATTAGTCAAGCTAAATCAAAACTAGCCTAACGTAGGTGAACGAAGGCTAGTTTTTATGTGGGTTATTAACCGGGTTGAATTACCACCTCGAGTTAACAGCTACATTTTTCTAGTTTAGATAAAGAAAAATATTAGGATAGCACCAAGAAGTAATCGATAGATAACAAAAGGTAGCATGCCTATTTTCTCAACTAATATTAAGAAATAGTGGATACATGCGTAAGCTGATACAAAAGACAACAAGGTACCAAGGCCAATTGCTGCCCAATCAACAGGCATAGTTTGTTGAGCTAACTTAAGAGTTTGATAACCACCAGCAGCTAAAATAAGCGGTATAGATAATAAAAATGAAAATCGTGCTGCAGCTTGACGAGTCAAGCCAACCATCAAGCCGGCCGTAATTGTTATCCCACTTCTTGAAGTCCCAGGGATTAACGCCAATACCTGAGCAAAACCGATAATAAGTACTTTTTTAACTGTGACTTGATATTCATCTGTATTTTGTTTTGCGGTTGCATCGGCGTACCATAGCAACAAGCCAAATATGATGGTCGTAGTGGCAATAACCGCAGAGCTTCGTAAGTTGCCTTCAATAAAGTCATCTAATGCAAAACCAATCAAACCTGCCGGTATTACACCAAGAATGATGAGCCAAGCTAAATTGCTTTCTTTGTCTTTGTGCCCTGAAAAAGACTTTACCCAACTAACAGTCATGGCTGATACTTCATTCCTAAAATAAAGTACAACTGCAAATAAACTACCAGCATGAACGGCAACATCAAATGCGAGTCCTTGGTCATCCCAACCAAACATTTGTGACGGCAAGATTAAATGCGCTGAACTGGATATCGGCAAGAACTCAGTTAACCCTTGTAAGATTGCCAATACGATAATCTCAATCAAACCCATTCTTTTATATCCTTGTTATTCTTTGATAAATCCAATAATTATTTATTTCGCATACTGGCTAGAGTCACGCTCTATTATTACGCCAACACTTTTTGTACTGGCAACCGCGCCAAGCTTTCTTAATGTAATCTTTACACTATTGACTGAGTAGTGTGTCAGAATTTGCTCTGCCACTTTCTCGGCAACCGTTTCAATTAACTCGGCTTGATTGTCTTTGGCCAATCGAACAATATCTTCAGCAACAACGGCATAATCCACTGTTTTCGACAAATCATCGACTTTGGCGGCCGCGCTAATATCCGTCCTCATTTCAACATCAAACTGAAGCGTTTGTTGAATGCTTTTTTCCCACTCATACACACCAATGACGGTATCTACTTTTAGCGCTTCTATAAAAACGATGTCTTGAATCATGTTTTGCCCTGATATTGTTAATATTTCGCGTTCATGGTTTGAAGTCCGGCGATTGCTCAGATACCATGCAATTTGTTCGAAAATAATTCGAGCGCGAATTCTAGCGTATATTCATCTGTTGAGGAACTGATGTCTTTTGACTTTTTCATAACAATTGTTGTTGCCTACCTGATCGGTTCGATTAATTTTGCGATTTTAATCAGCCGGACTAAAGACTTGCCTGATCCTCGAACACAAGGTTCGAACAACCCCGGTGCTACAAATATATATCGTATCGCAGGCCGTTCTACGGCTTTAAAAGTGCTTGGGTTAGATATATTAAAAGGTATTGTGCCAACTTGGGGAAGTTACTATCTTGGCTTATCACCTATGGAAATTGGTTTTACCGCGATTGCTTGCTGTTTAGGTCACATGTTTCCAGTATTTTTCAAATTCAAAGGCGGCAAGGCTGTTGCTACCGCATTAGGATGCTTACTACCCGTTGGAATTAGTTTAGGTGCGGTTTTACTTTTGGCCTGGATCGCTGTCTTCAAATTAACAGGTTATTCGTCGCTCGCTGCTATTGTATCTGTTGGCGTCTCTCCAATAGCAACTTATTTTATCGCCCCAAAATACACACTGCCTGTAACTATGCTGGCAATATTTATTATTTTGAGGCACATCCCGAATATTTTACGCTTAATTAAAGGTGAAGAGCCTAAATCAAAGCAGAGGTTGTAATTCTTCAATTGACCAGCGTGGTTTCGCTTTTACTTTTAAGTCAGTAGTCCCTTGATGAAGCCTTTGAGCCCCCGCGTAAGCAATCATAGCGCCATTATCAGTACAGAACTCTGGACGAGGATAAAATACAGAACCACCTTGCTTTTTCATCAACACTTCAAGCTTTTCACGTAACTCTGTGTTGGCACTCACGCCACCGGCAATTACCAGCGTTTTATGTCCGGTTTGCTCCATCGCCCTACGGCATTTTATTGCAATTGTATCTACAACCGCTTGCTGAAACGCATGAGCAATATCGGCTTTTGTTTGCTCTACATTTGCAGGGGCATCTACTTGACTAGATTGACCGCCCGCTAAATGAATGCCCTCTTTTCGAATCGCATTTGCGGCTGCGGTTTTTAGGCCACTAAAACTAAAATCCAAACCAGGTCGATCAGTCATAGGTCGTGGAAACTTAAAACGTCCTGGCTCACCATTTAACGCTAATTTAGCCAACATTGGGCCACCTGGATAATCCAGCCCAAGAAGCTTTGCTGTTTTATCAAAGGCTTCTCCGGCGGCATCATCAATTGACTCACCAAGAATTTGGTACTCACCAATCCCTTTTACTTCAACAATTTGTGTGTGCCCGCCCGATACTAATAAAGCAACGAACGGGAACTCAGGTTGTTTATCTTCTAACATCGGCGCTAACAAATGACCTTCCATATGATGCACCTCAATCGCTGGTACACCCCACGCGAATGCCAAAGACTTTGCTATACAGGCTCCAACCATAAGCGCACCAACTAGACCTGGGCCCGCTGTATATGCAATACCGTTTATATCCGACTTATTTAAACCATGCTTAATCATTAACGCTTTTATAATTGGAATCGTTTTACGGACATGATCTCGAGATGCTAGTTCTGGAACAACACCACCGTAATCCGCATGTATTTTTATTTGGCTATACACTTCGTGACCAATAAGGCCTTGTTCTGTATCGTATAAAGCGACACCAGTTTCGTCACAAGAAGACTCTATAGCTAATATTAACATTCTAAATTTCCACAGCGATTGATAAATAACGACGGCATTCTACCCAACCTCCATTAAATGCTCCAGAGAATTAATCTATTCACGTTTAAATAAAGACTTTACTTTGCCAGTAATTTGGCTATAGAATACGGCACCATTTTTATTAGTCTTGGTTAAATAGATAACCATTAATACACAAATACTGAGGTGAATTTTTAAATGCCAGTAATTAAAGTAAAAGAGAACGAACCGTTTGACGTAGCTCTTCGTCGTTTCAAGCGTTCATGTGAAAAAGCAGGTATCCTTTCTGAAGTACGTCGTCGTGAGCACTTCGAAAAGCCAACTTGGGCACGTAAGCGTAAGAAAGCTGCGGCTGTTAAGCGTCACTTGAAAAAAGTGTCTCGCGAAAACGCTCGTCGTATCAAGCTTTACTAATATTGGTTTAATCTCTTTTCGTAAGGAAGCAAATGAGCTTAGTTACCACGCTTAAAGATGCACAAAAAGATGCAATGCGTAACAAGGATAAAGAACGCCTTGGTGCAATTCGCATGGTTTTAGCAGCCGTAAAGCAAAAAGAGATTGACGAAAGAATTGAACTGGATGATGAGCAAGTTATCGCTATCTTAACCAAAATGGTTAAACAGCGCCGTGATTCCCAATCACAATTTGAACAAGCAGATCGTCCAGAGTTAGCAGCAAAAGAAGCGGCTGAAATTAAAGTTATTGAAGCCTTCATGCCTCAGCCATTGTCTGAGGAAGAAGTGTCATCACTTATCGCGAATGCTATTGAATCTACCTCCGCGTCAGGTATGCAGGATATGGGCAAAGTAATGGCAGAGTTGAAACCGACTTTAACTGGTCGTGCTGACATGGGGAAGGTCAGTGGCCTTGTGAGAACTCATTTAAATAAGTAATCACAGCTTTTATTGCTAAAGAAAACCACAAATTTTTATTTGTGGTTTTTTTATGCCTAACGTTAATTTATATACTTTGTAAGGCAAGCTCGTGTGCTGCTTGGTGACACTCGAAATATGCAATAGCCTTATTGCAGTACAGTAAAACATTGAAGTTCTAACTTTTCATTTTCTTAAATTCACTTTTCTGCAATAATTCACATCCACTTTATTTATATAAATGAGAGAGCACTTTGGCAGGACGAATTCCAAAAGGTTTTATTGATGACGTTGTAGCTCGCACAGATATTGTTGAACTAATAGATGCGAGAGTCCCACTGAAAAAAGCTGGGAAAAACTATCAAGCCTGTTGTCCTTTTCATAATGAAAAATCGCCATCGTTTTCAGTAAGTCCAGATAAGCAGTTTTACCATTGCTTCGGTTGTGGTGTGCATGGTAACAGCGTTAGTTTTCTAATGGAGTATGAACAGCTCGAATTCGTAGAAGCTATAGAAGAATTAGCCCGCTTAAACTCTATGGACGTTCCTAGAGAACAAGCTGGCGGTAAAACCAAACATTACCCCACCGTAAGCAAAGAACAAAAGCAATCCGATTACGACTTGATGGAAAATGCTTCTCGTTTTTATCAGCATCAATTGAAACATGATGAGAATGGTCCTGGTGCCATTGAATACTTAAAATCACGCGGATTATCAGGCGAAATTGCCCAGAGATATGGTATCGGTTTTGCTCCAGACAAGTGGGATTCAGCATTAACAACGCTCGGTAAAACATCGGAAGCCAAACAACAACTTCTTGATTTAAAAATACTAACCTCTAACGATAAAGGTCGTACATACGACTTTTTTAGAAACCGTGTGATGTTCCCCATCCGCGATAAAAGAGGCAGAGTTGTTGGTTTTGGTGGTCGAGTAATGGATGATGGTACACCAAAATATCTTAACTCCCCAGAGACACGTATATTTCATAAAGGTCGAGAACTTTATGGATTCCATCAAGCCAAAATGGCGAAAAAAACACTTGATCAGGTAATAATAGTAGAAGGTTACATGGATGTTGTGTCATTGGCGCAACAAGGCATTAGCTATGCGGTTGCAGCATTAGGTACAGCAACAACACAAGACCATATGCAAATGCTGTTTCGAGCAACCCGAAAAGTTATTTGTTGTTATGATGGCGACCGTGCGGGAAGAGACGCTGCGTGGCGTGCATTAGAGAACGCATTGCCTCAATTAAAAGATGGTGTCGACTTACGTTTTTGTTTTCTTCCTGATGGTGAAGACCCAGACACCATGGTTCAACAAGAAGGGAAAGAAGCATTTGAACAACGTTTGGCTAAATCTACTCCACTAATTGACTATTTTTTTGAGCATTTTGTAGATCAACTAAACTTGACAGATGATGCCGGAAAATCAGCGCTTTTAGCTCAAGCGAAACCGCTTATCTCGCTTATACCTAGCGATTATTATAAAGAGGCTTTATTAGCTAAGTTGGCACGCTTGGTAGGTAAACAAGTTGATCAAATTAAAATAGCTTCTCGCTCTCCTGTCGCAGATGTTAAACAGCGTCAAACTGAGTTTCAAATAACGCCAATGCGACGGGCCATTGGTTTAATGCTTCAACACCCAGCACTTGCTAGCGAAATTCCTTTTATTCCTGCATTAGCTAACGCTGAGTTACCTGGCTTCGATTTATTTATTCGCATTCAAAAAAACTTAGTGGACGAGCCGAACCTTAGCTCGCCGGTTTTACTCGAGCGTTTTAGAGACAGTAAAGAGTATCCTTATTTAGCTCAACTCATCGCCTGGGATCATCAAATTCATCCAGATAATCTTATTGCAGAGTTCTCTGAAACATTTAAGTCGTTACAAGATAGTTACTTAGAAAAGCGTTTAGAAGGTTTGTTAATAAAGTTTAAAACGGGGCGATTAGATGCCAATGAAAAAGCAGAATATGTCGCTTTAATGTCCGCTTTAAAAAAATAACTTTCATCTATCTTATCCTGAGCTGTCGACTACACTTGAGCTATAGAATATTTGATTTGGTTTCCTTTATTTCATAGCCAGATAAAGATTCTGCTGTTATAATATGCAGTTCGATTTTTCCATGCTTGGTTTAAATTATCCCAAACATAGGAAATTTCTTTTCCAGAATTTGATGTTCAACTAGTAGGTGGAAGATAATCTGTATGGAGCAAACTCCTCAGTCTCAATTAAAACTTCTTATAATTAAAGGTCGCGAGCAAGGTTATTTAACTTTTGCTGAAGTTAACGATCACCTTCCACAGGATATGATCGACGCCGATCAGGTCGAAGACATCATTCAGATGATCAACGACATGGGGATCAAGGTGTGTGAAACACCACCTGATGCCGACGAATTATTAATGCAAGAACAAACCAGCGATGACGAAGTTGTCGAGGCTGCTGCAGCTGCATTAGCAACTGTTGAAAAAGAAATCGGCCGTACTACCGACCCTGTTCGTATGTATATGCGTGAGATGGGTACCGTTGAACTTCTAACACGTGAAGGCGAAATTGTTATTGCCAAGCGTATTGAAGAAGGTATCTACACGGTACAATCTTCAGTTGCTGAATATCCTCAAGCAATTAGCTATTTATTGGACCAATGGGACCAATACGAAGCAGAAGAAATTCGACTTAGCGATATTATCAATGGTTTCTTAGATCCGAACGAAGATGACGTAGCTCCGGCTGCAACGCATGTTGGTTCAGAATTGTCTGAAGATCAGTTAGCTGATGAAGACGGCGACAATGATAATGACGATGATGATGAAGACGAAGAAGAAGTTGATACAGGTCCAGATCCTGAAGAAGCTCGTGAACACTTTGTTGAATTACGTCGTTTATACGATGAATCTACGATTTCTATCAATGAATTAGGTCGCGCTCACCCTGAAACGCAAGAGAAAATTGCCGCACTTGGTGAACATTTCCGCCTATTTAAACTAATTCCTAAGCAATTTGACCGCCTTGTTAAAAACATGCGTGACATGATGGACAGAGTTCGTGTTCAAGAACGTTTAATCATGAAACACTGTTGTGAATATGCAAAGTTACCTAAGAAAGACTTTGTTAAAATTTTCCCTGGTAATGAAACCAAGACTTCTTGGTTAGACTTATTACAAAAAGGTGGCGATCCTGTTGCGAAAAAGCTAATCGACGTTGATATTGAAATTCGTCGAAGCATTTCGAAATTGCGTGATATTGAAGACGAAACTCGATTAAACGTAGAATCTATTAAAGATATCAACCGTCGTATGTCAATCGGTGAAGCAAAAGCTCGTCGTGCGAAAAAAGAAATGGTTGAAGCCAACTTGCGTTTGGTAATCTCAATTGCTAAAAAATACACAAACCGTGGTTTGCAATTCTTGGATCTTATTCAAGAAGGTAATATCGGTCTAATGAAGGCAGTTGATAAGTTTGAATACCGTCGTGGTTATAAGTTCTCAACTTATGCTACGTGGTGGATTCGTCAAGCAATCACTCGTTCAATTGCCGACCAAGCACGTACTATTCGTATCCCGGTTCATATGATTGAAACTATCAACAAGCTAAATCGTATCTCACGTCAAATGCTTCAAGAAATGGGTAGAGAGCCTACACCAGAAGAATTGGCTGAGCGTATGGTGATGCCTGAAGATAAAATCCGTAAAGTATTAAAAATTGCAAAAGAGCCTATTTCAATGGAAACGCCAATTGGCGATGACGAAGATTCGCACTTAGGTGATTTTATTGAAGATACTACGATTTCTTCTCCGGTTGATACAACGACATCAGAAGGCCTACAGAACGCCACACGTGACGTACTATCTGGTCTAACAGCTCGTGAAGCTAAAGTTCTTCGTATGCGTTTTGGTATCGACATGAATACTGACCATACATTAGAAGAAGTTGGCAAACAGTTTGACGTTACTCGTGAGCGTATTCGTCAAATTGAAGCGAAAGCGTTACGTAAATTACGTCACCCTTCTCGCTCTGAGCCGCTTAAAACATTCTTAGACGAATAAGTTTATTGCTCTTAATAAATGAAAAAAGCCTGCAACAGCAGGCTTTTTTTTGCCTAAAAAAAGCCGATTCCGTAAAGGTAATCAGCTTCTTTTATATTAAACGATTTTATTACTCTTCGAAGTGAGTGCCCCAGCCATCATACTCAAGATCATGAGCTTCAGCGAATGCCACCATCTCTTCTACTTCTTCATTTATAATTATTTCATCTAATGGACACTCTGTATCAACATCAAAGCAAAATACTAACTCACCATCTTCTGTTTCAACTTGTTCTATTTCAGAGATGTCCCAGCCCTTTAAAAACGCTGCTTGCTGAGCTTTGTCTGCAACATCGGCAGTCTCTGCAACAAAGTGATGCTCTATGCCATACATAGCTTCTGTATTAGAGCCATCTTCTATAAGTTGTTCGATAATGTCGTTACTAAATTCTTGCCAATCTATCGGTTCCATTATTAACCTTTTTTACCTGTCTCTTCTGATTGTGGAATATAGCCTAATTCTGAGTTTAATTCGTCAATTTTTTTAGACATTAATTCTCTTACTTCTTCTGCTTTGGCTCTGATGTATTGTTTTTCATCGCTTTCAATAGCTACTGGCTTCATATACTCAATAATAACTTCACCGTTATTCCAACGATTAAGTTTGATACGTTCATGCGTACTACTTATTGCAACGGGAACCATAGGAACGCCCGCCATAAATGCCGTGTAAAAGGCACCAGTTTTAAACTTCATTAAACCACGGCCGCGTGAACGTGTTCCCTCTGGAAATAACCATACAGATATTTTCTTTTCACGAATTTTTTGAGCCGCTTGACCAATTGTGCCGTGGGCTTTAGTCCGATTGGCACGGTCAATCAAGATGTTGCCAGACAACCAATATACCTGCCCAAAAAATGGCATCCACTTTAAGCTTTTTTTGCCAACACTTACCGTGCCTTTTCTAACTGCGTTAGAGGCGGTAAATATGTCCCAAGTGTTTTGGTGATTGCCTATATAAACCACAGGCTCTGACAAAAGGTTTTCCTTACCACGAAGTACAATTTTTAGGCCAAGCATTTTTGCAAATGAGCCGTAGACGGTTGCTACCATGTGAACATTATTTCGCTGAAACGGCTTAATGATTAGATATATAAGGAGAAAGGCTGTAGATAGAATAAAGAACACACCTAAAAGCAATACACGTAAAATAGCCAGCACAAATAGAACTCCAATAATTTAAAGGCGCATTGTAGCAAAGTCAGCGAACACCTGTAAGCTAAAGTTTTGTTAAATCAGAGTCAATTTCATTATTTGTAGATAGGGCGAGAGAATCGCATGTTAGTTTTTGAATGGAAGCACGACTCTCACCGCTAAGCCACCCTCATCACGGTTAAAAAGTCCGATATGACCATGGTGCGCGTCTGTTATTTCTCTACATAACGCGAGTCCAAGGCCGCTGCCACTAGGCTTAGTAGAATAAAAAGGTATTAATGCATTTGCCATCACGCTTTCGGAAATACCTTTGCCTTTATCCATTACCGAAATACAAGATTCGTTTTGACGTTGCTCTAGTTGAATACTCACGTCACTAGGTAACGAGCCTGATTCATGGGCATTCTTTAATAGGTTAATTATCAATTGTTCTATTTGAATTGGGTCCGCATAAACGGTTTGCCCTGGCTCTGATAAATCAATAAATTGCCATTGAGACTTAAGCGTTGCAATCAATTGATCCCAACTAATGGGTTGGACATTTGGTTCAGGTAACTTGGCAAACTTACCATAGCCTTGCACAAAGTCACTTAAGTGCTGGATGCGCTCATCAATCGTTGAGAATACGCGCGTCAAACGCTCTTCTTTGAGCTTTTCGCTAATAATTCCGCCACTATGTAGCATGGATGATATTGGTCCCAGAGAGTTGTTTAATTCATGACTTATTACTCTAATAACTTTTTTCCACACTGCTACTTCTTGACGGCTAAGTTCTCGAGTCATTTGTTTTAAAATAAACAGAGTATGTCCCTGGTTATTTAATGAAAACTTCCCTGTAGACATATGCCAAGTTTGCGGCTCATCCTCATCAAAAACAATTGAAAAGAGCCCCTCTTTCTTTTCGGCAATAGCTGCTTGGGCGCCTTTAGGAGCCGTTTTTAATAATTGCGAAAGAAGATTGCCATCCAACCCCTTTGAACAGTTAAAAAAACGTCTAGCTGCAATATTACTAAAAATTACTTGCTGTTGGTCATTGACTAAAAAAAGCGCTTCTGGAGAGCTTTGCGTGACTTTATCTAACAATAGTTCACGTTGATAAATCCAATGTTTCTCTTCTCTAAGCTGTAACGCGGTGGAATTGTACAGTGAACATAACTTACCCAACTCATCTTTATTCTGATAAGACAAAGTTGTGGAGTATTCTCCGTCTTTTAAATTCAACAAGCCAAGCTCTAATGCAGACAAGCCCTCTCTAATGTCCCGTAACAAAAAACGAGCAAATAAAACACTCGAGCTCACCAATATTAATGCACTAATTATTTTAATATTTAAAGATAATTCATCTAACAGAAATAGTGGTATGCAACAAACACCGCTGACTAGCGCTACAACTATAAGTATTTTAGATAAAACCTTGTTCAACATTAGTAAGGGATCTCATATTTATCTAAGCGCCGATACAAAGCTTGTCTACTTAAACCAAATTGACGAGCGACACGAGCGATCACGCCTTTTTCATCTCGCATAGCAGCTTCTAATGCTTCTTTTGAGACTTCTAAAGTGGCGGGTTTTGATGTATTTGTTTGCGAAGCTAGATTTGCTTGAGAGGCCAAATTTGTTTGCGAAGCTAAATTGCCTTGAGAAGTTCCATCAGTTTGAGAAATCAAATTAACTTGGGAAGCTATGTTAATTGGTGTAGCGATATTCATTTGTTGGTTAAATGCAAAGTCTATAGCTTCAATTACACCCGTCGGTTTCAATACTGCGACTCTTTTACAGCTGTTCTCTAATTCTCTTACATTGCCCTGCCAATGATGAGCTTTAAGCGCGTTTTCGGCCGACAAACTAATCTCTCTGTTTGGTAAAAAGTGATGTACCAACGGCATAATATCGTCTAACCGACTCGATAAAGGAGGAACGTTAAGTTCAATGACATTTAACCGATAAAATAGATCTTCCCTAAAGTGACCACTTGCAATGGCATCTAAAAGATTACTATTTGTGGCAGAGATAACCCTGACGTTTGTTTTGATGGTATTCACTGAACCTAGGCGTTGAAATTCCCCTGTTTGGATCACTCGCAACAGCTTGGTCTGTCCAGAATAAGGTAAGTTGCCAATTTCATCCAAAAATAAGGTACCACCATCGGCCGCTTCAAATAGCCCTATTCGTTTTTTATTGGCCCCGGTATACGCGCCTGCCTCAGCGCCAAATAACTCAGCTTCGATTAAGTCGGCCGGTAACGCGCCACAATTAACTTTAATAAACGGTTTATCTGCAATAAGAGAATTAGCCTGTACCACTTCTGCTATTTTCTCTTTACCGCTACCATTAGCCCCCGTAACTAATACGGAAATATCAGATTTGGCAACTTGAACCGCCATATCAACTACACGCTGCATGGCTGCACTGGCATAAACTAAACCAGCACTATGAGCCTTTGACTTAGTAGAGTCATCAACTGACTGCTGACGAAGTAACTTTTCTTTGGCTTGATTAGCCTTGCCTAGCGCAACCAAGTTTACAATGGTGTTTAACAGCTTTTGGTCGTCCCACGGCTTCGCAATGTAATCTACAGCCCCCGCTTTAACGAGTTCAATGGCTTGCTCTAGATCTGTCCATGCCGTGATTAAAATAACAGGTAAATGTGGGTCAAGTTCGCGCAGTTGATAAAATAACGTTTTGCCTTCTTCCCCAGATGTTGTGTCGCCTGTGAAATTCATATCTTGAATAACAAGAGAGACACGTAGCTGGTTAGCATATTGCAGGGCTTCTAAAGGTGACGTTGTGGTAACAACATCGTAACCATGAATTTCAAGCAACAAGGACAAGGCTTGTAAAACGGCGGGTGTATCATCAACGATTAATATTTTGTCCATCATCTACTCATTGCTTGAATATTTCTAATAGCTTCAATGAATTAAGCCTATCAATTATGCGCTCTAAATACTACGAGTTGCGATGCTCGGCGAAATATTTGCCGCTTTAGAAGCTGGCATAACAACCGACAACAAACTGGCTATAAAAATAAATATCGCAGTGATCGCTACATAGCTAGTATTTAACGCAGGCATCGAATAGTTCTCTAGTAACATCTGGCCCATTAAAATGGCGGCGACGACACCAAGCGCAATACCGAATACACAAATAATCGCATTCTCAATTAAAAAGTATCTTACAATATCAGACTTTCTGGCGCCAAGTGCACGGCGGGTGCCTATTTGTTTGGTGCGTTTATTAATATTAAATACTGTCAAACCAAATATGCCTAGACCTGTGATAAGAACAAGCACCACAATAAGCGTAATAAGCATACGCAACATTAAAATATCTGACGAATTGTATTCTCGTTTATCGTCATCCATACCTTGCAACCCAATAATGACACGTTTGTTATGGTCTTGAATCATCAAGTCTTCAATCTGTCGCATGATGGCAGAGCGTTGTTCAGGCTCAGTACGAACAATGATTTTTTGAAACATCGACGCGCCAACATAAGGCATTATAGATACATTATCTGGTCTACTGTCTTTTAACCATGCACTCTTCATTGGTTCAGTAATGCCAATAATTTTCATCGGCGATACGCCAAAAAAAACGGTTTGTCCAAGCGCATTGCCCTCTGGGAACAACTCTAAGGCCAATGCTTTTGTAACCACAACAACTTCCGGAAATACGTCTCTGCTTTGAGATATTATCACTTCGTCAGGACGAAAGTTCCTGCCCTCTATTAAACTAATACCCAGCGTATCTAGTGCGTTTTCATCGGATAAAAAATACGATGTTCGAACGTCTTGGCCGCCTTCTGTTGCCGGGGTTAATCTCAATCCACCACCAGAACCACTCCCAGATAACGGTACAGCGTTAAACAATGCCGCATTTTTTACACCTGGAATGTTTCGAAGCATAGTCTCCGTTTCTTCAAACTTTTGAGAAAGATCGAGCTCCTTATCAAACGTCATTGTCGTAAAACTAAAGATTTCATCTTCTGGATAACCCGTTTCTTGGGTTAAGAATTCAATTCGATCATTGGCAATAAATGAGGCGTTGCTCACGATGGCCGTGGTAATAGCTATTTGGATCAGCAGCATTACTGCGCCCGCCTTAGAGCGAAGCAATGAATTAAATATAGGCTTAATTTCTAACATGATGCGCTCCTATTGCGTCTTTAAGTAGATGGCAGGTTGTGTCTTGCATACAAGCCAAGCGGGATAAAGGCCTGCGATGATACAAGCACCAATCGCTATTGCAGGGGCTGTTAAAATCATTGTGAAATCCATACCAGCTAGTTCTGCATATTGGCTACTCGTCACGCGCACGCCCCACAGCCCAAGTTGCGCGATGCCAATACCAATCAATCCACCTAATAGTCCGAGTACCGAGACTTCCACCAGATGCTGAAGAAATATCTGACGTTTACTTGCACCTAACGCTCGTCGCACGCCAATTTCTGGCGCTCTACGGATAAATTTACCAAGTAGCAGGCCTAAAATATTAGCTAAACAGACGGCCAAAAACATAAAGCTAAGTCCAACAAGTATCTTATTGTCCTCTGATACAACATTGTTGTATTCCATCCATTCATTCACATCTTTTAAATTGAATTGAGGCACTTCGCGTGTATAGCGACCTTTGCTACCTTGCTCAGTTAAGTACGCAAACAAAAAGTCATGATATTTTTGAACGTCTTTGTCCGTTGGTAGCTCTGCCCAAAACTGCACCCAAAACATTTCCGACTGCAGCTGGCCTTCAAACGTCGTTACGTTTTCATGCTTCCAGCCGTTGGTATTACCACGGCTAACGAGTCGCATTGGTTCCCATAATGCAATTGGAATAAACAGTGGCTCAGGTGCATTAAAGGAACCATTGTTTAAGTCGTAGTACTTAATATGGATATCCCAATTTTTAGTAACGCCGACAACCGTAAAAATCGCGTCGTCTAGATACATTTGTTTACCAACAGAGTTTTGGCCGCCAAACAACTTATTGTTAGTTTCTTCGTTTATTACAACGACTAACTCAGCAGCGGCTTCTTGAGCCTCACTCCACGACGAGCCATAAATAAACTCTAAATCGAACATGCTGAAAAAATCTTTACCAGCGACTCTGGCGGAAGTTAAAAAGGGTTTCACCTCTTGGTTGTTCATATGAACAGTAAACGCCGTGCGAATGGACGCGGTTTTTCGAACTGGTGTTTCAGCGTTGTGCAGAAACATCGCGTCTTTATAGGTCAATTGATATGGCACATCATCTGGTGTCCACCAGTTATTGCCATCATCGGTTGTATTAAGTTGTACTGCAAAAAGTTGGTCACTTTTATGTGGGATAGGATCCATAGACATCATGTGATAAACCGACAAGCTCGTCATCGTTATACCAATGCCAATTGCTATGGCGAGGATCATAAGCGCTGATACCAAAGGTGTGCGCTTTAGACTGCGCCAGCTAAGGTCTATGTAGTGAAGAAACATATTACACCTCCGCAATAGACTGTTCGACTCGCGCCGATACCGAGTCTGGAGACTTATTTTGGTACAAGGTAAAGTCTGCTAACTGACCATCAACTACCTGAATATTACGAGGCGCTCGACGGGCCAACTCCTGGTCATGGGTCACCATTATGATAGTGGAGCCTTCGGTGTTGATATTCTCCAACAGCTCCATTACTTGACGGGCCATCAGGCTATCTAAATTACCCGTTGGCTCATCGGCTAACAAAAAGCGTGGCTTGCCAGCCAACGCTCTTGCAATTGCTACGCGTTGTTGTTGACCGCCTGATAATTGTTGAGGTAAATGTTTGGCTCTACTGGCTAACCCAACTTTTTCTAAGCATTCCTCAATTCTAATTTTACGTTCAGCTGCTTTTATTCCCCGATAGCGTAAAGGCACTTCAATATTTTCATATAAATTCAGATCAGGTATTAAATTAAAACCTTGGAAAATAAAGCCAATCTTTTGGTTTCTTAAGTCAGCTCTTTCATTGTCACTCAATGTACCAACATTCACGTCATCCAGCATAAATTCACCACTCGAAAATGGTTCCAACATACCGGCAATATTCAAGAACGTTGTTTTTCCTGAGCCTGACGGTCCAGTCACTGCAATAAATTCACCCTCTTTTACTTCTAAATTAAAGTCGCGTAATGCGTGAGTTTGGACTTTTTCCGTTTGATAGACTTTGCTGATATTTTTCATGTTTAACATTGTGTTATTCCTTTCTGAATTTAACTGGTTCGCGTCGCAAATTTTCGATAAAACAAATTGATAGCTGGCGCTTTTGTTAATTTAATAAGAACGCATCTGCTTTACTGTATTCGTCATAATTGGAGATAATAATTTCATCACCGGCTATTAAGCCTGATAGTATTTCCACTTCTCTCATGCTTATTGCGCCAAGCTGAATATCGACTTTTTTGGCAATATCGCCTTCAACTTTAAAAACATAAAATCCACCGGCTTGCATAAAACTGCCACGGCGTACTTTCATTACATTTTTTTTGTTTTCGAGTAACACTCTGGCTGAGACTTGCTGGTTTTGTCTGATGCCATTTAATTGCTGTTGATCAAAGCGCACACGTGCCGTAACTTGGCGATTTTTTACTTCTGGTGAAATTGCAGAAAGCTTGCCTAAGAAAGTGCTGCCGGCGATATTTATTTCAGCTTGCATGCCAATACCAATGTCATTGGCATAACTCTCCGGCACGTTTAATTCAACTTCGTATGCACTTAAATCAACTAACGTCATTAACGCGTCGTTCTTTTTGACTAACGCCCGCTGCTGAACAATTAAATTACCAACAACGCCTTTTACTGTCGCAAGTATGTTTAGGTCGTTAATCTTACGTTTTAGCTCTTCTAGCACTAATGTTTGGCGTGACACTGTACTTTTAGCACTGGCTAATTCAAACGCTAGACGCTCTTTGGCAATGATCACTTCTTCCTTAGCGTGCTTGTGAGTTAGCTCCGCTCTTGCTAAGTCATCCACGGCTTTTTCAAAATCAATTTGGCTAATTAAATTACTCTTCATTGACGCATGTGCCCGACGATTTTCTCGTTGCGCAGCTTCTAAATCTACTTGCGCAATATCCAACAGTTTTGTTAATTGTAATGTTTGACTACGGGCATCTAACTCCTGACGCGCAAGTTCCCCTTTAAGTCGTTCCATTTCTGAGGTTTCTTGTTTTAACTGGTTAGCAAGTTCAGGGCTTTCTACCGTTGCGACAATTTGACCAAGCTCCACCTCGTCTCCTGCTTTTACTTTTAGTGAAACAAAGCCTTGTTCTGGACTGTAGATTTGAGGTGCGTTGGCCGCAACAATTCGCCCATTAGAAACAATGTCTCTTATCAACTCACCCATCTCAACCCTGGCAATTTGCATTGATGAACGATCAAACGAGTGGCTAACTGAAGCTCCGCTCATCAGAGCCTTAACAGTGAACGCAAGCACGATAATTAAAACTAGCGTGATGCTTACAACTTTTTTTATGTTTGGCTTAGACTCAACGGCAACATCTTGTGCGCTTGTATCCTTAATCATCTTTTCTGCTCCATTGACCATAAATGGACTCATTCATGCGTCGTATAACTAATACAATAAGCTAGTTAAAGCGAGGACCGTGCCAAAAGATAAGCAGCTGATAAATAAAGACAAAATAAAGCAGAGATGATTTAAAAGCGTCCGCGGACAGTTTGAAGTGTCCGATCGGACACTTTATATTTAACAACTTAGAAGTCTGGTGAGCTAGATGTAAAAAAGCCACAGAATTTAATATCTGTGGCTTTAAAATAAACAACGATGCCCAAGTCATTGCATAAACAACTATGGGATTAACATTAACCTTCTGACGAGCCCTCTGTGGTCGCGTCATCATTAATTATGTCGTCGTTTGTTACTTTCATTTCAACTTCAACACGATCAACTCGCTGCAACCCGCGAGGTAACTTACTGCCTCTACGACCTCGCTCTCCACGATAGTGATCTATGTCTTTTGCCGTTAGGGTGAGTTTTCGCTTTCCAGCATGTAGCACTACGTTTGCGCTTTCAGGAACAACAACAATCTGGCTAACAACCTCTTCTCTACTAGCAGCACGAGCAGAAGGAATATTGATAATTTTATTACCCTTACCCTTTGATAATACAGGCAAATCTTTAAGAGGGAACACCAACATGCGCCCTTCATTTGAAATCACCAAACAGTCTTCATTCTGAATATCATCAGCCGTTTGTGGTGCTAATAACTTAGCTCCAGTCGGTAACCTAACCAAAGCTTTACCGGCTTTTTGGCGAGTGAGCATGTCCTCAAACTTACAGACAAAGCCATAACCCGCATCTGATGACACTAAATACTGTTGCTCAGTTGCAGCCATCAAAGTATGTTCCAGCGTCTCACCAGCAACAATACTAAAACGTCCACTCAAAGGCTCACCTTGGCTTCGGGCTGACGGCAGTGAATGTGCATCGGCACTAAAACTTCGCCCTGAACTGTCAATAAAGACAACTGGTTGATTGCTCTTGCCTTTGGCGGCAGATTTAAAGCCGTCACCAGATTTATAACCTAGTTTTTCTGGCTCAACGTCATGGCCTTTTGCACAGCGTGCCCAGCCTTTATCTGATAACACAACGGTTACAGACTCACTTGGTACTAAGTCTTTGGCCGAAATCGCTTTTGCTTCACTTCTTACTACAATTGGCGAACGTCTATCGTCACCGTAAGCTTCAGCGTCTGCAGCAAGTTCTTTCTTGATAAGGTTGTTTAATTTGGTATTCGAACCTAACAAGCTTTGCAGGTGATCACGCTCTTTCGCCAACTCAGCTTGTTCCGCTTTAATTTTAACTTCTTCAAGCTTAGCTAACTGACGTAATTTAATTTCTAAAATAGCTTCAGCTTGCGTATTTGATAGGCCAAAGCGCTCCATTAATACTTGTTTAGGGTGCTCTTCCGTTCTAATGATATCGATGATTTCATCTATGTTTAAGAACGCAACTAATAGGCCTTCAAGAATGTGAAGTCGAGCTAACACTTTGTCTAAACGGTATTGCAGACGACGAGTTACTACACCTCGGCGATACTCAATCCACTCCGTTAGAATTTGTCTTAAGCCTTTTACTTTTGGCAAACCATCTAAACCAAGCATGTTTAGGTTTACTCGATAGCTTTTTTCCAAATCCGTTGATGCAAACAAATGTTGCATGACTTGTTCAACGTCAACTCGATTTGAGCGCGGAACAATAACGATTCTAGTTGGGTTTTCGTGATCAGACTCATCGCGCAGGTCCGTTACCATAGGTAACTTTTTAGCCTGCATTTGCGCCGCAATCTGTTCTAAAACTTTACCGCCTGAGACTTGATGCGGCAGCGCGTTAATAACAATATCGCCATTTTCTTCAACAAACGTAGCGCGCATTTTAATGCTGCCTTTGCCGGTTTCATAAATCTTCGCGATATCGGCGCTTGGCGTGATAATTTCAGCTTCAGTTGGATAATCTGGACCTTTAACGTATTCCATCAATTGCGGAAGTTCTGTCTTAGGCTCTTTAAGTAAGTGAATACACGCTTGCGCTACTTCTCTTATGTTATGTGGCGGTATATCAGTAGCCATACCAACAGCGATGCCGGTAATGCCGTTTAGAAGTATATGAGGTAATCGTGCTGGTAAAGTAACTGGCTCTTTCATTGTGCCGTCAAAGTTAGGTTGCCACTCAACGGTGCCCTGACCTAACTCAGACAATAAAATTTCAGATACTTTTGATAAACGAGCTTCGGTGTAACGCATGGCAGCGAATGATTTAGGATCATCTGCTGCACCCCAGTTACCTTGTCCGTCTACTAATGGGTAACGGTAAGAAAATGGTTGAGCCATCAGCACCATTGCTTCATAACATGCACTATCACCATGCGGATGATATTTACCTAATACATCACCAACGGTACGAGCAGATTTTTTATATTTTGCAGCCGCAGATAAACCTAGCTCTGACATTGCATAAATGATTCGGCGCTGAACAGGCTTTAAACCATCACCGATGTGAGGGAGCGCTCGATCCATGATCACGTACATGGAGTAGTTTAAATAGGCATCTTCTGTAAAACGCCTTAACGGTAATTGTTCAATTCCGTCACTGCTGATGCTGATTGCCTCTGTCATTACCTATACCTTCTTATCTTCTTATTTGGCTAAGTTCGATTCTAATTGATTTAATATTGTCATAAATTCTGTAGGCTTAGAAACCTCACAGATTTCATAACGAGCCGAGAGTAGTGGCTGTGTTTGTTCTAATTGTTTTTCTATTCGCGTCACCAAAACTCGCGCTTGATCTGAGTTGTAACCTTCTGCGATTAACCAATATCGATGACCGCTAATTGGTAAAACTTGATAACGCGTATTTAGTTGCTTAATTTTTGCCAATTTATCATTAATGGCCAAGTCGGTTTTTAATACACCATAAGCGTTATTAAGTGATGACACGTGATTAAAATCAATCGCTACGATGCTGAACGTTTTTTCACTTGCCATCATCTGATTGACCGCTTTTTCAGCACTATGCAATACCAAATGACCAGAAAGTGCACTGCGACCAGCCTGGCGCCGTAATACCGCATTGTATATGGCGAATACTAGCCCGAATACTAAAATTAATATCAGCCACCTTGTATTTGATAACTTATCTGCGAGCACTAAAAATGCCGTCGACAAATCTTGATTCATTACCTGATACTCGAGCAATTGACGTTCGTTTTCTTTTTGTATTTGCTGTTGTTCGTATGCCCTGTAGCTAGCGAGTTTTTTCGTTTGTAATGCCTGAACTTCGTTACTTTGATAAGCAATCAATGCATCTAATTGAGCCACTAGTTGCCAATTATGTTGAGCAACCGCAACCTTTCGTTTTAGTACATTAACATCGACTAATGACAACTGAGATTTTACATCTGATTGTCCACCCAGCTGAATACGAGCGTTTTGATTTGAGATAGAAATCGTTTTCAACAGGCGTTCTGCTTTTTGAAATGAATTATTTAACAGCGCTAATCTCGCACCTGAGAAGTTTAATTCATTGAGCGTTTGTCTTTTGTCGTCATCATTTCTCCCTAAAGCTCCAGGTAAACCTTTGAGTGTATTTGCAGCTTTAGCCAACTGTTGTGCGTAGCCTAGGTTGTTCTGATCTATCTGGCTCTTAATTAATTCTATTAAGGCCGTTAATTGCAAATGACGATTTTTATTGTTATCCGCATATTCATAAACAGCTTCTAAACGCTTATCTGCCAACCTATATTTTAGCTGGTGACGATTTAACAACGCCCAATCCAATTTTAATTGCTCAGCCAATACTGTTAAATTTCGCTCCTCTAACAGTCCAACTAACCGCTGATAGGCTTGGTTTGCCAAAAAAAGCTTGTCTTCATCTATTAACAAATGAATAACTTCTTTTTGACTCCATACTATTAACGCTATTTGCTCACTGAGCTGCGCCTTATACTCTGCTGCTACCAACCAGAACTTTGCTTTTTGATAATCTTGAACATAACGATAAAACTGACCTCGTTTGATAGTCCAATAAACGTCGACATAATCATCTACGTCAGTGTTAGTTTTATTAGGCGATGATTCAGAAGCTATGTTTAATAGTGTAAATACCTGCTCAAAATGGGTCGACACGACATCAAAGTTAAGATTTTTCAAAGCCACTTCGATAGACAGCTCGTGCCAACGAAGTTGCGTTTCTATGGTTGCTACTTCGGTAAGCGTCGACATTCTGTGCAATGCCAATTGAGCTTGTTCGTACCGAGCAAGTTCAACTAACGCTTCGACATGGAGCATATTTAGTTGAACCTGCTGCGCAATTGTTAGGTCATCGTTAGCATCAAAGTCAGCATTAAAAAATCCAACGCCCGTTAACACCCAAGCTGGATCTTTCGATATATGCGACTCTGCTTGTGCGATAAAGTTTTCAAAAGAACCGTACTCTTTTTTAAATTGAGATTTGGCTTTAGATAATTGCCCTACTTTTATAACTTTTTCAGGAGAGTTACTGGTATCAAACGTTGCATAGACAGAAAAAATAGGTGTAAGCACGACTGCTATCGTCAAAATTGATAACAATGCGTTTTTTTTCTTCCACGCTGTCGCTATGCCCATAACTTTCCTATCTACACTAATATTAGAGTGATATTAAACCGTCCGCTTTATTGCCTTTGCTCTCAAGCCACGACTTACGGTCTCCTGCGCGCTTTTTAGCCAACAACATGTCTAACATTTCCATCGTAGGCTCAATTTCGTCTATTGTTAACTGCACCAAGCGTCTGGTATTTGGATCCATCGTTGTTTCACGTAATTGCAGCGGGTTCATTTCACCCAGACCTTTAAAGCGCTGCACATTCACTTTACCTTTTTTCTTTTCAGCGGCGATACGATCTAAAATCCCATCTTTTTCACCATCATCAAGTGCATAAAATACCTCTTTACCCACGTCGATTCGATAAAGTGGAGGCATAGCGACATAAACATGACCAGCTTCTACTAACGTTCTATAGTGTCGAGTAAACAGCGCGCACAACAAGGTCGCGATATGCAAACCATCACTATCAGCGTCGGCGAGGATACACACTTTGCCATAACGTAGTTGGCTCAAGTCAGAAGAATCAGGGTCCATGCCAATTGCAACAGAGATATCATGGACTTCTTGAGACGCGAGAACCTGTCCGGCTTCTACTTCCCAAGTGTTAAGTATTTTTCCTCGTAATGGCATAATTGCCTGAAACTCTCGGTCTCGAGCTTGTTTTGCCGAACCACCAGCTGAGTCACCCTCTACCAAAAATAGTTCTGTACGGTCATTTTCTTGACTCGAACAGTCCGTTAACTTCCCAGGTAGTGCTGGTCCTTGCGTTACTTTTTTACGAATAACTTTTTTTGCTGCTTTAAGTCGTTTTTGAGCATTGCTGATACACATTTCTGCAAGTAATTCAGCGATGTCAGTATGTGTGTTTAGCCATAAGCTAAAGGAATCTTTTACTACACCGGAAACAAACGTTGCACACTGCCTCGAAGAAAGTCGCTCTTTGGTCTGACCGGCAAATTGAGGATCTTGCATTTTAACCGACAAAATATAGCTACATCGTTCCCAAATATCCTCTGGAGTTAATTTGATGCCTCGAGGAACCAAGTTTCTAAATTCACAAAATTCGCGCATGGCCTCTAATAAGCCTTGGCGAAGACCATTAACGTGAGTACCACCTTGCGCCGTTGGGATCAGGTTTACGTAACTTTCACCAATAGAGTCGCCCCCTTCAGGCAACCACGTTACCGCCCAATCGGCTGCTTCTAGGTTACCGCTGAAAGCTCCAATAAATGGGTCTTCAGGTAAATTAACATAGCCTTTTACCGCATCAACCAAATAATCTTTAAGACCATCTTGGTAATACCATTCGTGAGTTTCTTTGAGCTGTTTATTATTGAATTTAATTTTTAAACCTGGGCAAAGTACCGCTTTTGCTCTGAGGTTATGTATAAGTCGAGAATTAGAAAATTTTGCGCTATCAAAATAAGATGCATCTGGCCAGAAACGAACGGTTGTACCAGTATTACGACGGCCAACTGTTCCGATAACTTCGAGGTCCTGAACCTTGTCGCCATTTTCAAAAGCAATAAGGTATTCTTGTGCGTCACGGCGAACTCGAACTTCCATACGGGTGGTTAAAGCATTTACGACTGAAACACCTACACCATGTAAACCACCAGAGAACTCATAATTGCTGTTAGAAAACTTACCACCAGCGTGCAGTTTAGTAAGAATTAATTCTACTCCAGGAATACCTTCCTCAGGATGAATATCAACCGGCATACCACGGCCATCGTCTGATACTTCTAATGAATTATCCTCGTGCAAAGTCACCACTATGTTAGTCGCGTGACCAGCAAGTGCTTCATCGACACTGTTATCGATGACTTCTTGCGCCAAGTGATTTGGACGTGTTGTATCTGTGTACATTCCAGGGCGACGACGAACAGGCTCTAGGCCGTTTAATACTTCGATTGCTTCTGCATTATAAGATTGATTTGTCATAGCGCTTATTATTCTAATTTTAGGTTCTAAATGAAGGTTAACTAGGATTGAGTCAAACTTAAAGGAAAAATTCTACTATCTTTGGTAAGTGTCGATTAAAGCCAACAAAACTATGATCGCCACCGGGCTCCAAGGTTAATGTTGCCTCTTTATAATGTTCACAAGCTTGCCGATAATCTAACACTTCATCGCCTTCTTGTTGTAGGCACCAAACTTTGTCGGGATTCTTAATTTTTGACTGATAAATATGTTTCAGTTGTAGCATATGTCGAGGCTCAAGCACATACTGCTCACCCGTGATTGGATGAATTTGCTCACCGATATATTCTTCTAATAATTCAAAAGGTTTTACAGCTGGATTAATCACTACCGCCGGCACATCATATTTATTGTGAATGTAAGTACTTATATACCCACCTAGGCTACTACCTACTATACCAAGTAGCTCGGTACTATTTTTAAGTTCAGCAACTAAAGTTTCAACTGTGTTAATTGCATCAATCGGATATACCGCTAACTGAGGTGCATGAACTCTAATTTCGGGGTGGTTTTGTTCAACATATTCTACAAATAGCTTTGCTTTTTCGGACATTGGTGAAGAGTGAAATCCGTGAAGATATATAATACTGCGCATGGTTACTTCTTTTATAATTAACTTGTTTTTGTTTTTGTTTTAATTAACGTTTGAACGTAAATCATTAATGACCAAAATTAGTTTGATGCTGAGTTCCGCAACACAGAACTTTTGGATTTGTTAAATTGATGATCAATTGCCAGGTTTAGCCAATCTTTTAGTAAAGCGTTAATCTGGGTTTTCTCGTCTTTATGATGCAACTTAGAGTTTGGATAGGGATTATTCGCCCTAATTCTGTCTTGTTGCTGATACTTTGTCACTTCCACCATTTGTGCGTCGTGATATAGTCGAAACTCTATTTCTAGTTGTCCAACTAATGTTGGCAAATTACTGTTTTGAACTAGCTTAAATTGCTCTGTATAGGGTGTCACGTCAAGAACCGACAATATAAAATAGAGACCTTGTCCAAGCTCAATCTGCCAAGTTTGCTGGTTTGTATAATCCAGTGGCAATAATCGAAGCAATAACGCATAGTTGCGACTACAAATACTTTGTAACTTTTGCAGATCAACTACGTACTTCTCTTTTTTGACTGTATTCATATATTCTCTATTTTACTCTGTAACAGAAGCGTTACTGTCTATTTTATCTTTGTTTAATTTGAGCCATTGCAGGCTAATCACAGTCGCGGCATTATCAATGACTCCTGAATCTAGTAGTTCAAACGCGTGTTGAACATCAATAACATGAACTTTGATATCCTCGTTTTCGTCATCTAAGCCATGAACCCCACCAACATTTTCACTATTTATCACACCAAGGTATAAATAAAGTCGCTCGCTGGTTCCGCCCGGACTGGATAAATAACTTAACATAGGTGTCAATGTATCAATGTGCAAATTCGCCTCTTCTAACGACTCCCTTTTCGCGACATCCTCTAAATCTTCATGTTCTTTATCAACTATACCCGCGATCACCTCTAGTAACCAAGGTGTATCCTTTGATGCCTGAGCGCCAATTCTCACTTGCTCAATTAGCACAACTTTTTGTAAAAAAGGATCGTAAGGTAACACCCCTACAGCGTCACCACGCTCAAAGATCTCTCGCTCAATCCAATTACTTTGACCGCCTTTGAATAATGAATGACGAAATGTAAACTTATTAATTTTAAAAAATCCATTGAATACTCGCTCAACAGACTTGATTTCAATATTTTTGTTATCAAATAGAGGGGTATATTTTGAGTTCGCCATTTGTGATCCTTACCGTTCAAATGCGCGCGCCAGTTTAACATAAATAACGTAATCAGCTTATTTACAATTCAATATTCTGTTACATTTGCTGAATAGATATTTACAATAAAAACATTACGCGAAACAAAGAGAAAGGCTACAATGAAGCCAATTATCGGTAAACGTCAAGATTGCAATAAATTTTCTGTTAAGGAACCAGTATGAGAAAGTCTTTATTAACTGCATCAATAGCGCTATTTTTTGCCAGCGTATCTATGCAAAGTCAAGCGACAAACTTATTAGATGCCTACAAAGATGCAGTACAAAACGATCCACAGACACTCAAAGCAAAAGCGAATTATGAAGCCAGTTTGCAATTAGAAGAACAAGCTTTCTCTAGATTATTACCAAATGTATTTTTCTCAGCTGGTTATTCCATGGGCAACTCGGAAGCTGTAAGTACAACCACTGGTGAAGTGTATGATTACGATTCAAGTAATTTAAGCTATGGCATTACATTAACCCAAAACATTTTCAAAATGGGTGATTGGTACAACTTAGACGCATCTGAAAAACGTGCGTTACAAGCACAAACTAGCTTTAATTTAGCACAACAAACGCTAATCCAACGCGTTGCGACAAGTTACTTTAACGTTTTAAAGGCACAAGATAATTTAGAGTTTGTTCAAGCAGAGAAAAAAGCGATTGAGCGTCAATTAGAGCAAACAAAAGAACGCTTTAAGGTAGGTTTAACTGCGATTACCGACGTGCATGAAGCTCAAGCAAACTTTGATACTGCGGTTGCAACTGAAATTCGTAGTAAGAATAACTTAGAAATTTCTAAAGAAGTCCTACGAGAAATAACCGGCAAGTTTTACAACAATTTTAATGCGCTAAATACTGAACGCTTTGAAGCTTCATTACCAATGCCAAACGATGTTCAGCAATGGGTTGAAAAAGCAGAGCAGAACAACCTAGATTTAAAAGGTAAAGAATTAGTTGTTGATGCTGCAAAATTTGAAATTAAACGTGCGGATGCAGGTCATTATCCAACGTTAGATTTAACTGCACGTATTAACCACAATGATGCTGGTAAAGATATTGACGGTCCTGGTCTAAACTCATCGTCTATCGGCATTAATCTTAATGTACCTATTTATAGTGGTGGTGGCACCACAGCTGCGATCAAACAGGCGCAGGCAAATTATGTATTTGCTAGCGAAGATCGTGAAGCGGCTTATCGTGCCGTAGTTCGCAATGTGCGAACGTCTTTTGCTGATGTCTCTTCACTTGTGTCTACGTTAAAAGCACTTAATCAGTCTGTCGTCTCTGCGGAGAGTGCATTGCAAGCAACTCAAGCTGGCTTTGATGTAGGTACTCGTACAATTGTTGATGTTCTAAACAGTACTAGAAACTTATATAACGCTAAGCGTAACCTAGCAACGAGCCGTTACGACTACATTCTAGCCATGCTGTCATTAAAACAAGCTGCCGGCCAACTTAACGGTCAAGATTTAACAGCCGTGAACAATGGCCTTAAATAAACAGCCTGAACTTAAAAAGTCACGTTGATATCAAACTAAAAACGGAGCACCAGCTCCGTTTTTTTATGACGTGATTTCCTACCTGTATTACTAATAAATATACCTATCTAAAAATGGTTATCCATAATTCGCTGATATCGGTTAGAATACTTATGTTTTTAACTTGTCACCAAGCATGGAATCCAGTTTTGAGTAAAACAGAATCAAACAATGCATTTATCGCCCCTACATTTTCTTTGAGTTTTTTGCATCCCAAGTTTTGGCTGACCTGGTTAACGATCTCAACACTATATCTCCTTAGTTGGCTACCATATAAACTGCAATTAGCTATGGGTCGACTCATCGGCAGACTGTTAATGAAAGTTTTAAAGCGACGTAAAAACATCGCCATTCGCAACCTACAACTGTGCTTTCCAAATATGTCAGCGGCTGAAATTAACAAGTTAGTTAAAATAAATTTTGAAAATGCTGGCATCGCACTTTTCGAGAGTGGAATATCGTGGTGGTGGCCATCTTGGCGAGCAAAGCCAATATGCCATGTAAAAGGAACTGAGCATATTGATGACGCGTTGCAACAAGGCAAAGGTATTTTTTTACTATTTTTCCACATCTTACCATTGGAAATGATGGCCAGAGTATTAGGCGAAGCTGGGTACCCGTGCGTTGGTTTTTATCGCCCCCACAACAACAAACTGCTTGAATGGGTTCAATACCGAGGGCGTTGTCGATCAAATAGATATATGATTGGTAAGCGTGATGTTAAAGGCTTACTAAAAGCCTTATCTAACGGCGAAGTTACTGTTTATTTACCCGATCATGATTATGGGCCGAACCGAAGTGTATTTGCTCCGTTTTTTGATGTTGAACAAGCGGCCACAACAACTGGAACTGAAATTTTTGCTCGACATAAAAACGCAGTTACCATTCCAACTAAATTAAAAAGATTACCGAATAACGGTGGTTATGAGATTGAATTTTTACCGGCTTTAACCGATTATCCTAGTGAAGACTCTTTAGAAAACGCTAAGATGATAAATAAATGGGTCGAAGAAGCTGTTTTAGACAATATGGAACAATATATGTGGGTACACCGTCGGTTTAAAACTAGACCTGAAGACGCCCCTGAATCGTTATATTAAGAGGGACTTATGGATAAAAATAAAAGCAAAAAAAAGCAATCTGGGTATTTAGGTAAAATATTGGCCCCTGTCATATTTATCTTAATTATTGTTGGCTTTGTGTATTGGGGTAGTGACGAAAGTAATAAAACTAGTGAAAATGCGGTAGCGAAAGGTGTTGCCAAGTTTTACGCTGAAGTTCGTCAGGCCCTTAAGCCTGGTGCTGAACGCCTAAATGATTATACAATTAAACTGCCTGAACCAGAGCAATCTATGGTTCAACAACTTGCCTCTTTAGACGGAACCGTTGAGCCCGCATCTGACAATTGGCAAGGAGCCTCTATAAAACGCTCTTTTAAACAAAACGATACGTTAAAAACCGCACTTGAAACCTATGCAAAAACAGAAGGCATGGAGTTGATTTGGGATTTAAAATACGACTACATCGTAAAAGAACACTTTACCGAAAGTAGTGACTTTAAATCGCTAGTCAACAAAATATCTTCTGTTGTTAGTGGCGATTATAGTGGCCAAGTTAAAACGTACTTTTGCAAAGACGCACGAGCACTCGTAATTACGGATAAAACCGATACCTACATTAGTAAGCATTGTGAGCCAACAAGATAGGTTTAGCTTTCAACAGCCTACAAATCAATTAAGGAAAATTTATGTTCTCAAAGGGTTATAGAGCTCTTTTTACCCTACCTATCATTGCAGCTTCGCTTGTTTTACAAGCATGCTCTGGTGGCGACTCAAACAAAAATCCAGAAAAAAGTGATGGCAGTGTATCAATCAGTGGCACTATTACCGGCTTAGCAGACACTATAGTCGTGAGTTTAAATGGTAATGAAGAAACACTTCAAACCAATGGTGACTTCACATTTGCCACTCGTATTCCAGTCAATCAAGACTACTCGGTTCAGTTAGTTCAACAACCAACTGGATTAAATTGTGTCATCAATAACGGCTCTGGTAACGCAATCAGTAACGTCAGTAATATTGAGATTAGCTGTACTGGCATTCAAGGCACTGCATACAGTTTAAATCCATTAGCGTTTAATGAAGCATCAAAGTCTATATTGACGTTTGCATTTCACATTGTTGACCGATTTACTGGCAAAGCATTAGAAGGCCTCACCACCGACAATGTTAGAGACTATCTAACAATTACGGAAAACGAATTAGCGATTTCACCATTAGAATCATTTTTAGAGATAGAACAACTAGTCGGCATTGATGCTCAATATACAACGGTTTTTGCTATTGATATTAGCTCGTCTATGACCGCTGGTGACCTGCAACAAATAACCACAAGTATTAAAAATACGATTAGTGATGAAAATGGCAACTCTTTGCTACAAGCCAACCAACGTGTATCAATTTTTACGTTTGATAGTGCTGTTGAGAATATTGTTACTTCAAGCCAAAGCCTAGATACGATTTTCACCGCGTTAGATAATATAAAAGTAGGTGGTAATAGTACCAACTTATTTGGGGCGATCGCCGCCAGTGCCGATAGCTGGGTAAACGAAGTTTCCTTGAGCCTAGTTAGTTACGGTAGTTTAATTTTATTTACTGATGGCAACGATACGTCTGATATGGTCTCTCAAGAGACTGCTCGAGCATCAATTGGTAATAAAGATGTCTATTTTATTACTATTGGCAGTGAGTCTAATACAAGTGTGTTGGAGAATTTTACGGACAGTTCAAATATTTTTTCCATTAGTGATTTTAACGAACTTGGGGCCGTGTTAGATAGCACTTTACAATTTGCAAAAAGTTATGAAAATGGCCTTTATTTACTGAGTTATGCGACCCCAAAACGAGCAGGAAATCATAAGCTTGGCGTTGCTGCTAATGATAACTATGACTGTAATAGTCCCGTAAATGATAGCGAGACTCAACAAGTTTCAGATACTGGTTTTATTACTCATTGTGTTGATAGCGTAACATACGATTTTAACGCTGACGGCTACGTCGACGTTGTGCCTACGGTTGAATTAAGCGGTATTAGAGCAACGGTTTCGCCTACCGTAACATGGGAAGCAAAAGTTCGCTGGAGCAACGCTGAGCCTGCGTTACAGTGGGAAGTTGAAGACTGTGTTGGGTCAATTGATTATGATATTAGTCGTAATGGTAAGTTAGTTACCTTCACCCGACCGAGCGACTCGTTTAATATGATTTATATTAAGGTCACTGATAATTCGACGATGGCAATTCAAGACGGATATTTAAAGATGTCTGATAATGAAGCTGATTTTGAATTTATCAAAAATAGACGAAACGAAGATTTATGTAATCAATAGTGATTTAGCTATTGGTTTATCAAGGTTGGCTTCACACGGCTGACCTTGCCAATACCTCATATTTACCTCCCCTGTCGCTAATTCAATCACTGTTAAAGACTGACTACAAGCTTCCTCTCTGTGCATACAAAGGCTATACGCTAAATCACTGCCAACGACTGGTTGGTGGCTTTGATGAAGCCTAATCAAGTCAGAAATTGTTTTGGGATTGCTTCCTTTCACGTATTTAGCTCTTAACGACTGTATACTTGCAACATCAGGGTGACCAGATGAGTACACCTGCTCTGGAGCGGGGCGATTTGTAATTGCTCTAATTCCGTCGTAGTGCCAAATGGTTTGGCTCGTATTGCTTAGAGCTAATAAATAAAAGGGTTGAGAGTGTTCATAAGGCCAGCGCTTAATGACTTGTTGAATTTGTGTTAGAGACTTGCATTCTGAGAGCTGCTTTATAAGTTGCCCTCTTGATATTAACTTCGTTTGCGCCGATTTTAATTGGCCTTGATAGTCATTCAACAAACAAAATATAAAGCCTGCACTATTTGCCGATATCCAACTTCCACCACCAACAGGATCAACCGGCATAAGGTATTCAATACCACCTTTGGCAAAACGTTGCGGAGGCAAAGACGGCGCTCTCAGTACCGATTCATCCCTGGTAAATACCAAAGACAAACGATCATTAAACTTACGCCAATTTAGGCTGCACATATGATTCAAATGCCTGTGTAGATGCCGCTTTACCGAAATCATCAGAGAAGGATAAACTTAAATCCGCGGCCAACAGCTTAATGATTGCCATATGATGTGTTGTGTGGCTATACAAAAAAACCAGCTCTCTGGCTAATGAGCTTTCTACTGGAAGGCTTTTTTTGTGGGCGTTTGTTGCACATATCACACTGACGGCCTTGTCATTTTGAGCACTTGCTAATTTAGTCAGTAAATGGCTAATGGCCTGATTAGCCAACAATGTAGAATTCTCGAGAAGAGTATCTCTGGATCTTTGATCGTAATTGACAACACTACTTGCGGAAAAAAATGATTGGTAATGTTCAATGATATGGCGAACGTGAGCTCCTATTGACGAGCCATGCTGCTTTTTTACTTTTTTGTAGTCACTATCACTGAGCTTTTCAGTCAATGATAGCAACTGATTTAAGACAAATTTATTATCATTTGAAATTTCTTGAATTAGTGACATAACCATCCATTATTTTTATTTCCTAGGTTATAAGAACATCAAAACATACAAAAAATTTCAACTTCAAAAATATTAATTATCGCCGTGCTAGCGACCTGAATGTTTCATTAATCGCTCTTTTTGGCGACCCCAGTCCCTGTCTTTTATATCAGCACGTTTATCTTGGCTATGTTTACCTTTTGCTAGATGAAACTCGACTTTCACCCAACTTTTTTTCCAATACATTGCCGTTGCAACTAGCGTATAGCCTTGACGTTCTACTGCACCTACAAGTTCCATGATTTCACGTTTTTTAAGTAACAACTTGCGATAACGATTTGGTTCGCAAACAACATGGCTTGATGCTTGGTTTAGCGGCTGAATTTCAGAATTTAATAAGAAGACTTCACCGTTTTTTAGGTACACGTAAGTATCGGAGATATTAACTTTACCTTCGCGAATGCTTTTAACTTCCCATCCTTGCAATTCAATACCGGCCTCGAACTTTTTATCAAGCTGGAATTCGTGACGCGCCTTCTTGTTTAAGGCAATTGTATTTGATGGATTTTTTGGTTTTTTCTTAGCCATAATTACTTCTTTAATGAATACTCATCGATTATAACCATTTATACGTTATTTTCTATGTAAGTTTGTTAGAATAACGACCAACAATCAATGATAAGTGTTAAGTAGGAGCCATGCCAAAACTTTCACGCAGTGCGTTAGTCATGTATAGCTGTGACCAAATGTATCAGTTAGTCAATGATATCGAATCATATCCGCAGTTTATCCCTAACTGTGCCGATGCTACCTGTAAAGTTATCTCAGCAACAGAATTAGAAGGTTCATTGTTAATTAACAAAGCCGGTATAAGTAAATGGTTTACCACAAAAAATGAACTAGTCTCTAATCGTATTATTAATATGACATTAGTAAATGGTCCATTTAAATATTTAACCGGTAGCTGGACCTTTACCGAACTAGACAGTAACGCTTGTAAAGTAGAACTACAATTAGACTTTGAGTTTTCCTCAAAGATGATTGAATTGGCATTCGGTAAAGTATTTAATCATGTTACCACCAGTATGGTAACCGCGTTTACGCAAAGAGCAAAACAAGTTTATGTCTGAAAAAATTACTATTGAAGTCGCCTACGCACTTCCAGAAAAACAATCGTTATTAGAGCTGCAAGTAAACAAAGCAGCAACGGTTGAAGAAGCTATTAATACCAGCGGTATTTTGGTGAGCCATCCAGAGATTGATCTGTCTGTTTTGAAAGTCGGTATTTGGTCAAAAACATGTAAACTAGACGCTAATTTAAGAGACGGCGATCGTATTGAAATATATCGCCCTCTCATAGCTGACCCTAAAGAAGTCCGTAAACGTCGCGCTGAAAAAGCAATTCAAGAAGGACGCGCGGATAAGGTCACCGGTGGTCGACCAAACCCTCGTAAAAAAGCCGAAGATTAACTTCGGCTTATTTATGCATGCTCCAACAGGAGCAGTTAAAATGCTGTCGAGCTGCTATTCGCCGTCTAATGGCGTATTAAAGTCTTTTGGTTGATCAAAATCACCCGTAACCTTGTTAACCTTGCCATCAACAAAATGCACTATTAGCTCTTTTTTAACAAACTCGTCAGTTTTACCTAAACGAATAGTATAAACATAGTGCCAATCATCATCACGAAATGAATTAGAGACAACCGGTGTACCAAGTACATACTTAACTTGTTCCTTGGTCATTTCGACACGAAGTTTATCAATGTCTCTTGAGTTCAAGTAATTTCCTTGAACAATATCGTATTTATAAACCCAACTGCTACATCCAGAAACAACCGTCAGGGTTAATAAAATTAAAAAAATCTTTTTCATGCCATTACTACTTTATAAGATTGATAGTGTGTCGCTATTGGAACTATGCCCTAGCAAAAAGTTCCGCCATACTAGCAGATAAATATCCGATAGGTAAGGCAGAATGTGCGCTAGGGCTATTCAAAGTACTACATTGATGCCGCTACTTTTTCAACTTCTTTCCACACACGCATAAAGTTACCTGATAATACTTTTTTAATCTCTTGTTCGGTATAGCCACGGTTTAACAAACCTTGAACAAGATGCGGGAAGTAAGATACGTCTTTTAAGTCGCGTGGCAACGAGTCACCTACGCCATCAAAATCGGATCCGATACCAACATAGTCAATACCGACTAAGCTTTTTACATGATCAATATGATCTAGAACTGTATCTAACGACGCAAACGGGTATGGGTTTTCTTTACGGTAAGCTTCAGCAATCTCATTAGCTTTAGGCTCGCCCCACTTGGTGCCAGCTTCTTCAAACTTTTTGCTTAAATTGTCTTGCCAATCTCTAGTTTCTTGAGACACAAAACTAGAACCAAAGTTTATTTGAATAACACCACCATTTTTTGCCAGTGCCTTAATCATTTTATCATCCATATTACGCTCAAATCCTGGTGTAAAACGACGTAATGATGAGTGTGACGCTATAGCTGGAGCCTTTGTTATTTCGATAGCTTGATAAAAAGCAGCATCAGAAACGTGTGAAATATCAACCATAACGCCAAGCTTGTTCATTTCAACAACTAACTCTTTACCAAATGGGCTCAAACCTTTCCAGTTTCGACGCAAATCGTATGATGAATCTGAGATATGGTTTGATAGAGAATGCGCTAAAGTGATGTAGCGAATACCGCGATCATAAAACATTTTTAAATTGTCTAGACTACCCGCAATTGGACTGCCGTTTTCCATTCCCATTGGCAAGGAAATAAGCCCTTTTTTAAAGTGCTCTTCGACATCTTTTGTAGAATAAGCAACTGCAAATTTTGAAGGGGCGCGCGCGGCAATAGCCTCTACCGAATCGATAAGTTGGTGCGCAAGTTGTACCCCGTAGTCTTTACCTGGCCCTTCCATTGTTGCAGGAAGATAAATTGACATAAACGGCGCATTGAGCCCGCCTTTTTTAGCACGAGGGTAGTCAAAGTCACCTTTGGCAGTTGCTACTGTAACGTCCTCCCATCGTCTATTTATACGATATGGAACGTCAATATGACTATCAACAATAATCGTATTTTGAGCGATATCTTTGGCCTTTTGAGACACTTCGATGGCATTCACTTGGCTTGATGACAGAAATGACAAGGCCATAGCAGCATAAATAGCAGTAACGGATAACGACTTCATAATATTCCCTATTTTGTAATAATTAATAAAGATGCGGAGCTAGAATAGATTTTCTTATTTAAACACTTTTAAAAACGATATGAAACTAACTTAGTTAGTCAAAGCGGATGCCGTCTATATAATTAAAAAAGAAGTAGTCTGTTAACGTGGATTTATTGCCAAGCGTCTGTTTTATATTGCCATTCTCATCCATTAGTCGCAGTTTTAAGTACACTTTATTATTTTCTAAAGTCACTTCTGGTTGGATAACCCAGACTGGTCGATCTGATGATGAATTTGAAGTATTAACAAATTGATAGGCTTCGATACGATTTAATACAAACTCATTGATAATTTCATTGGCGCGAGTTTGGTATACCGCTTTTTTTATTTTTCCTTGAACTGGCATCAGTTTTAGTTTTGGTGCTGGTGTTGCCATTTCAATATGTGGCGCTAGCCGGTCATAAAGCTTATTTATATCGGCTTCGACTAATAAGTAGTATTTAAGACGGGTATAAAAAGGATCGAGTAAGTCGGCCGGCGATCCTAACGAACGACGCTGCTCTTCTATCTCATCTAACTCATGCTTAGTATACTCAGTAACGTTAAATACCGTTTTAGTCACAACGGTAGGAGGTAACGAAGCGCAACCACTCATTAACAAAGTCGTAAGTAAACAGGGCAACCGCTTCATCATCAGCTGACTCTATAATACGATTTGCTTGGCGTTTTGAGGAATAACAGTATCTAAAATAAAGTAAGGGATAAATCCACTCGCCGTTGATATGACCCACTTATTGTCAAAATTAACAATACGAGCGTTTATTAACAGACCTGTTTGTTGATACATAATAGTGCCCGTTAATACGTGTGTCATCGATTCTGAACCGCCGAGTTTGTCTGCGTTGCGTGAAAATACAAAGTCCCCCTGAGGCGTGACACTTATGGCACTTTTTACCTTGTAATCTGAAACGGTAAAGCCGTTTTGAAAAAGCTCCGTTGTAAAATGCTCTGCCACAATATTACCGACAGGCGTTAACGTTCCTAAGTCATTACTAAAATCAACAAACGAGGTAATGCCAACAACGGCATGCTTGGTCTCATTCGATAAATTTGCTATTAACCTGTTAGATATTTGCTCGATATACTCACTTAGCAACACCGAGTGTTGATTGCCGGTTAAGCCATGTTGCGGGATATAAACCATGTTATCCTCGGAGCTCACTTTTGGTTCTGGTGAGTACTGTGACTTTATTGGTTTTGCGACTATTACCTTATTCTCAGAAGGACCATCAAAAGCTTCGAACTGGCCAATATTAGGCGGGCAATCGATAATATCACCCTTTTTATTCATGCAAATATCTTCGTTTTTAACTTCGACCACGACCTCGGGCTGAGGCGTTAACGAGCATGCCGATATAATAGTGGCGATACAAATGCTTAACGACAATTTAATTTTTAGGTTATTAAATTTCATATATACCTTCTTGCTTCGAGTCATTTTATTAGTCGACTGAGCGCTGTGTACTACTTAATGGAATGCCGTCATTAAAGCCACTAGACACTAGCTGATTTACAACATTATTAGGCAAGAATCCTTGCGCTGAAGCTACAACAGCTTTTGATTCAACACCTATCACTCTTGCGTTGACTAAATAACCACTAAGTTGTTTTGTTAACGTACCAGCAACGGCATATTTAATAGGTAAGTCACCTTCTAATTCAAGGTAGTCCTTACTAAAAATAAAGTCTCCATCTGGCGTAACTCTTACAAAATCAGTTGCTTTAAAATCAATAACCGGAATGCCAAATTTGTGCACTTCGTGAATGAAGCTTTCTGATAGTTGCTTACCTAAAATATCGGCGTATTGAAAATTGCTATCTAACATCACAAAACTGGTCACCGCTATTGGCGTACTCGCGTTCACATATTTCATGTTTGAAACTAGGTCTTGCATTAAACCTCTAACATAAAAATTAATGTTTTTATCACGACTTGAACGATTTGGCTGATTTCGACCAATTTCGTTCATTCTTGTCAGTAAATGTTGGCGGTAATCGTTTTGAAACTTAAGGCTTGCGTCACTTGCCGACGGCACTTGTTCACTATCAATACGAGACTTTTGTGGTGCAACCTCAGCTGAGCTAGCTAACTCTTGATCGTGGTTCGCTGTATCAGTCATGTTATGTTCTTCGTCGATCACTTCTACATGTTCAATATTTTCTTCATGACTATAAGAGTCTTCCCAAGACCAATCAGACATTGAAGAACAAGCGGCCAAATTTGTTACAATTAATGCGGTAATAATTTTTTTCATTGCTTGCTCCTAGTATTCGCCACGATAAAGTTGTTCATTTTTAAGTTTCACCTTTTCATGGCTCCACATTGTATTCATTGGAATATAATCTGTTGCGGCTGCAACAACGGTCTTGTCAGACAGGTCGATCAGCCTGGCATTAACAATTAATTCATTTTCTTGCTGAATGTAATGGCCTACTAGTAAGTAATCGGCCGTAACATTTTTTTCTAAACTATTTACGTTTCGACTCATAAAAATATCAGCCGTAGGCGCAATATCTGCCTGCGTTTGAACTTTAAACTCAGTGACTTTAAGCCCGGCTTGCGTTAAAAACGTCACTAAACTTTCTTGAATTTGAATGCCAAAAGGGGCAATGGATTGATTGGTTTCCATCGACAATGTATCAGATGGCAAAAATGTGCCTACTAATATAGGCTGACTGACATTAAATTGATTAGTCGTGTTTAGCAACTGACGAGCTAATTGTTCAACGTGATAATGAAAAGACTGGCCCTGGCGACTTGGCTCGTATTGCTCATACCCCTTTTCTACTGGGGGATTTTGCAATTCAGCCAGACGCTCAATCGTCGTACAACCCGCTAAACTAATCACCATGATTAATAACAACAGTTTCATAAATTTAAAGCCTAAAATGAAATACTGAGTTTACTAAAGCAATTAAAGTGCCAGATTAACGCATTTATGCTTACAACATAGTACAGGCATAGCACAACTTTATATCGTGTAACAAGGAAGAGCAAAGTAACATCCCATGCCAATTACTAAATCACTCTCTCTATGGGTTATTTAAACGTTTCGCATCTTTGGACTTTCAATCTTCGTTTTATGTTTAACTTTTTTATTAAAATGTTCAGTCAAATTTGCGTTCGCACTCAGCGCTAAAAATATAACAGCATTTTAGTTGAATACTTTTAAGGCCTTGAACCATGACTAAAGCGGAGGTAGTGGCGTCCCCTACAGGACTTGAACCTGTATCTAAGGCTTAGGAGGCCCTTGTTCTATCCAGTTGAACTAAGGGGACATTTTAGTTAGAACTAATTTACACAGTATCAAAAACCTTTAGCAACTATTATTTTATAAATGTCCGTTTAACCACATAAAATCATTTAAATTTGTCTATTCCTCAAACAGATAGCTCTGTGTCTAAAAAATATACGATTAATTTCTCTAATGCTTTTCACCTTTAGCCTAAAAGTCTGTATAATCGCGCGTCCATTCACAGCTACTGTGAAATTGAATCTATATAGGTAGTCCAAATGCAAGCAAACAAAGCCCGACCAACTTCCCCAATTAAGCCGCCTGCGGCCACGGTAAAAACCGATAAAAAACTTTGGGATTATCCAAAGTATTGGGCTGAATGCTTTGGGCCTGCACCTTTTTTACCGACTACACGCGAAGAGATGGACCTACTCGGTTGGGATAGTTGTGATGTTATTGTTGTTACTGGTGATGCTTATGTCGACCATCCAAGTTTCGGTATGGCGGTAATTGGCCGTATGCTTGAAGCGCAAGGCTTCCGTGTTGGCATAATAGATCAGCCTGATTGGCACAGCAAAGACGACTTTATGCGTTTAGGTAAACCAAATCTTTATTTTGGTATTACCGCTGGCAACATGGACTCAATGATTAACCGTTATACCGCCGATAGAAAACTTCGTCATGACGATGCTTATACACCTGACAATATAGGTGGAAAACGCCCTGATAGAGCCGTTACCGTATATTCACAGCGTTGTCGTGAAGCCTTTAAAGGCGTACCAATTGTAATTGGTGGTATTGAAGCAAGTCTTCGTCGAATTGGCCATTATGACTATTGGTCAAATAAGGTTCGTCGTTCTGTTATTTTTGATTCTAAAGCTGACATGCTCATATTTGGTAACGCCGAACGACCTCTTGTAGAGATCACTCATCGCCTAGCAAAGGGTGAAGATATAAAAGAAATCAAAAATGTTCGTGGCACCGCTATTGTTGTTAAGGAAGCATTACCGGATTGGCAAGGGATTGATTCTACGCATATTGATAAGCCTGGCATCATAGATCCAAAAATGAATCCTTATCAAGAGTACGATGCAAATACTTGTAGTAATAAAGACGAGGCCATTCAGGAAAGTGCAGCCGACGCGACCGGCGTTAGCCAAGCCGTTGTTGTTCAACCGTATGACAGACAAAAATCTAAATCTCAATTGCGTCGCCCGTGGGATAGAGTTTATGTAAAACTGCCTGCCTTTGAAGTAGTTTCTCAAAATGAAGTGTTATACGCACACACTAACCGAATTTTGCATCAAGAAACCAACCCAGGCTGCGCAAAAGCATTGATGCAACGCCATGGTGACAGAAGCGTTTGGATTAACCCGCCAGCATTTCCATTAGAAACAGAAGAGATGGACTTTGTTTTTGGTATGCCATTCGCCCGAGTTCCGCACCCAAAATACGACGGCAAAAAAATCCCTGCCTATGACATGATCAAAACCTCGGTGAATATCATGCGTGGCTGTTACGGTGGCTGTACTTTCTGTTCAATTACAGAGCACGAAGGTCGTATTATTCAGAGTCGTTCAGAAGACTCGATCATTAACGAAATTGAGCAAATAAGAGACACAGTGCCAGGCTTTACTGGTGTTATTTCTGACTTAGGCGGACCAACGGCCAACATGTACATGTTGCGTTGTAAATCTGAAAAAGCAGAAGCTACATGTCGACGTGCATCTTGTGTTTATCCGGACATTTGTAGTCATATGGATACTGACCACGAACCGACGATTAATCTTTATCAACGAGCGCGTGAATTGCCTGGCATTAAGAAGATCTTAATTGCATCTGGTGTTCGCTACGATTTAGCGGTTCAAGATCCTCGTTATGTAAAAGAGTTGGTAACTCACCATGTTGGTGGTTATTTAAAAATTGCACCAGAGCACACAGAACAAGGTCCTTTATCAAAAATGATGAAGCCGGGGATGGGCAGTTACTACCAATTTAAAGAGCTCTTTGAAAAGTATTCAAAAGAAGCAGGTAAAGAGCAGTATTTAATACCGTACTTTATAGCGGCGCACCCTGGAACAGAGATCCAAGACATGATCAATTTGGCGCTATGGTTAAAAGAAAACCGTTTCCGCTTAGATCAGGTTCAGAATTTCTATCCATCACCAATGGCTACGGCGACGACCATGTATCACACCGAAATTGATACGTTACACAAAGTTAAAAAGCAAAATGACGTTGTGCCTATTCCTCGTGGTGAAAAAGAACGACGCCTACACAAAGCTATTTTGCGTTATCACGATCCACAAAACTGGAAAATGATCCGCCACGCCTTAAAAGAAATGGGTTTAACTAAGCTTATTGGTCATGGTCCTAATCATTTAGTTCCTCCTGCGTCGCCAAATGAAGAGAACCGCAGTAAAGGGAACGGTGGACGTAAACCTCAAGTAGGCGCAAATAAGGGCCAAAGAGCGCTTACACGTCATTCTGGATTGCAGCAGTTTGATAACAAGCCTAAGGCCAAGGGCAAAACAGCAGGTAAGTCTTCTGGCCGTCCGCCCGCAAAAAAGAAGCCTAGCCGAATTTAGATATTATTACGCTTTGATAGCGACCCTATTTTGTAATAGCAATTTGAATTGAGCCTTTTAAAAAAGGCTCTTTTTATATAAAACACTAACGAATTTAGAGAGCAAATATGAAGAATGACAGCACAACAATTAATGAATTTTTTGAAGAAGTAAAAGCGACCCAAATGATTTGGGCTCTGCACGACAAAGACTCTGAGGGCTGGGTCATCGTTGACTCGATTCAATTTGAAGATACAGATGTTATTTTACTTTGGTCTCGTGAATCTATAGCTCAAAAAAGCTGTACAGAAGAATGGGCAAGTTACACGCCGACGCAAATATCCGTTGCGGAATGGTTAGAGTTTTGGGTAGAAGACTTAAGCCAAGACAATATTATTGTTGGGCTTGATTGGCAAGACGATGGTGAGTGTCCAGAACTGGAGCTTGGTGAGTTTAGTCAACGTATTGCAGACCTAGAAAAATTATAGGTTTTCGTCGAATTTGGTTTACTTTTGTAGAAAAATCTCTACAATGCGCGCCTGATTAAAAAACGTTCTTTAGTAATTTGGAATATTAGTGCGCACACCTCTCTTTATTTGAGTTTAGGTGGGGCTTTTTTTGGCTTTTTTACTACTATTCTTTATTACGTTCTTTTCAAAAATAGGTGATTGTAATGCAACCGATGTTAAACATCGCAGTCCGTGCTGCGCGAAATGCTGGTAAAATTATTGCTAAAGCATATGAGCAATTAGATATGGTTAAGTCAGAGCTGAAAGGCGCAAATGACTTTGTGACCAACGTAGATATTGAAGCGGAGCAAGCAATCATCTCTACAATTCAGGCTTCATACCCTGATCATTCATTTGTTGCAGAAGAAAGCGGTGTAATCGCTGGCAATTCTAAATACCAATGGATTATTGACCCACTAGACGGCACAACAAACTTTGTTAAAGGCATTCCTCATTTTGCGGTTTCAATCGCGCTAAAAGTTGATGGTCGCCTTGAGCAAGCGGTTGTATTTGATCCTATTCGTGGCGAGTTATTCTCGGCATCTAAAGGTGCTGGTGCGCAGTTAGATGGAAAACGTATCCGTGTTTCCAAAGCAAAAGACTTATCTGGTACGGTATTAGCAACGGGCTTCCCATTTAAGCAAAAGCATCAAATTGAAGCATATTCAAAAATATTCAATGACTTGTTCTTACAAGTAGCTGATATGCGTCGTGCAGGCTCAGCTGCGCTTGACATCTGTTATGTCGCTGCAGGTCGTGTTGAAGGATTTTTTGAAATTGGACTACGCCCTTGGGATACAGCGGCAGGCCAGCTTATCGCGCAAGAAGCAGGTGCGGTAGTTTCAGATTTTGAAGGTGGCAACAACCACGACAAGTCTGGCAATATTGTTGTAGCAACACCAAAGGTACTAGGTGCGATTCTAAAATCAATACGCCCACACCTTAATGATGGTTTACGCACGCTTCGTTAAGAATAGGAACCTGATACTAAGTATCAGCGAAGTCTAAATTGAAAAAGCCAGCTTATTGCTGGCTTTTTTGTTTATCGCTCAATAACTTTTTAACCACCCTATCCAACTCTTCTAACAAGAACGGCTTAGTTACGTAGTCGTTTACACCTAATATCTTGGCATATTCCCTGTCTTCCTGACTCACGCTTGCACTTATAATAACCACTGGAATAGAAGCGAGTTCAAGGGTCTTTTTCATTTCCCGTATCATTGAAAAACCATCTAATACCGGCATATGTAGGTCAACAAAAACAATGTCAGGCTTATGCAGAGCTAAATAATCTAACCCTTGCTGACCATCATCAGCTAAGTGAGACTTCACTTGCAACAACTCTAATTGCTTACTTGCAATTAGTTGATTAATTTTATTATCTTCAACAATTAAGGCATTAAACTTCATACCTCGCCCTGCTGATTTTTTTAAATATGATGCAGTGTCTTTTTCACTGTCTATCATTTCTGATTCTTGTAGCTTAACCGGCATCAAAATCTCAAAACTTGTACCTTGGCCTTCAAGGCTGTAGACGTCAATACTTGCGCCCATAGCGTCGCATAATTGCTTAACAATCGCTAAGCCCAAGCCTGTGCCACCAAACTCTCTAGTTGTAGACTCATCGGCTTGAGTAAAGCTCTGAAAAAGTGATTCAACCTTGTTTTGTGGAATTCCAATACCTTCATCTTTCACTTTAATGAAGAGTTGGCCTGAGCCTTCCTTAACATTTTTTAAACTAACCGTTAAAGTCACACTTCCAATCGCCGTAAATTTAACGGCGTTATCCACTAAATTCATTAGGACTTGTTCTAATCTAACGGAGTCGCCGATGACTTGATAACTATCAAGATTGTTTTTATCTATTATAAGTTTTACACCTTTAGCGTGCGCTTTTTCTTTTAAAAGATTAAAAATCGTGTCTACTGAACGCCCTACTTTATATGCTTTGCTTTCCAGAATAATTTTCTGTTCTGATATTTTTGAAAAGTCGAGCACGTTATTAATAATGCCCAGTAGAAATTTTGATGAATTAAGTATTTGTTCAAAAAACTCAGCCGACTTCTTACCACTATGGTCATTCATTCCTAATTGTGCAAAACCAATTATTGCATTCAGCGGAGTCCGATACTCGTGGCTCATATTCGCCAAAAATCGACTTTTAGCTTCGTTTGCTTTGGTTAGTTCGACGTTCTTTTCGCTTAATTCTTTTGTTTTGCTTTTTACTTTAGATTCAAGCATTTCACTTAAGTTAGTCATTACAATAATAAATATCACGCTAAAACTACTAACTAAACAACCAACAACAATTATCAGCCAGCTAGACCAATCAACTGATGCATTGTCAAAATCGGCGGTGCTTGAATAAAGTACCAATAAATTAGTATCAAAAAATGAATATGTTGAGCTGTGTTTAAACAGTGCTGTTTCACGGTAGTCTGAATTAAAAAAGGCCGTTGTTTGTTGATCTTGTAAATACTGAGTTTGAAATACAAAATACTTTTTCATTGTGTCATCGTACATGCTCAAAACAAGTTGATCTAACTCCAGTGCAACTTCGAAAACACCTAACAACTTCTCTTCACGAACACCCTCTTCGGGTGTCATGCCGCCGTCAAAATAAGGGTAGTAAACAATAACCGTATTAAACTTTTCTACCTGCTGTACCAATGATAACTGCGGAGATACCGCCATTGTGCCAGTGTTAATGGCTTTTTTTACCGTCTCACCGACAATACTATGAGGACGAACATCTAATCCTATCGCTGGACTATTTAAGGCTTGTGGCTCAGAGTAGAGGATCGGCAAGTAATAATCTTGTTGCTCTGCCACAATAAACTCGCCATCAACAAAGTGCTTGATCGTAAAACCCTCAAACTCATTCGCTGATATTCTATTTTGAAACTCATCACGATTTTCATCGAGAATTTTAGGGAGCCAGGCTATCGCTCTAATTTTAATTGCAGGATTGTTAATACTGTCGGTAAAATCTTTAAACTCTTCTCTACTAACGCTTTTACTACTATCGAATAAACCTTTTAACGCAACAAGTTGCTGGGTAATTGTATTTTCTATTAAGTTAACTTTTTGAGAAAACGCGATTGTTTCTGCAACAAAAGTTTCATGTCGGGTGTCTTCATAATTTGTTCTTGATAAATGAAAGACAAACGAAACTAGTAAAAACAGCATCAAAGCGGGAATGGCGATTTTAAGGCGGTCTTTTTTTTGCTGGTAAAAGTCATTGTCAAAAACAGATAACATGACTGGGGTAAAAAATATAACTCCGAGAAAGTCCCCTATCCACCACGTCAGCGCAATAAACAATGTTTGACTAATATCGATATCATTAGCTAGGGATATTGCCGTAGTATTAATTAAAGAAGCCACTAAACAAGAAACAGGACCAACGATAGCTAAAAATTGAATCACACTTTTTAGGCTAGTGGCCTTAATAGGCATATGACAAAAGCGTGTAAGAAGGTATTTTGTAACTATTAATTGTAATGAGGTGCCGAACGCTAAAACCGCAGGTAATAATAAAAGTTGATAAGAAAACGGGACTTCAGCGCTATAGGCAACTTGGTAGTTTGCAAACAGTGAAGCTAAAAACACACCGACAATGGCCCAGCCACCAAAAATAAGATAGCAGGCTAAACCAATACCGGCCGCTGGCCATATTGCACTTGCAAAGCCAGGTGGTATTGCAAATAACAATCCTAACTTTGCGAATAAGTAATAGCTAAAAAACGCGACTAATACTATTACACTTTTGTTTTCTGAAAGACTCAAATTAACTTCCTATAATTTAAATTCAATAGCAAAATCAGCTATATAAATTATTATTTAGTCTTCTTAACAATTTACTGATATATGCTAAGTCTGTCATTAGTTTTTTCCTAAAAACAAAGCCCAATCATTTTTGATTGGGCTTATCACAGAGTATAGTTTGTTTATGCTAAATATTAATGATTTTCTTTAGCGTGATTTAAACTATATTTTGGGATCTCGACCACTAAGTCTTCATCTCTAATAATAGCTTGGCAACCTAATCGAGATTCTGCTTCTAATCCCCATGCTTTATCAAGCATATCATCTTCTAGTTCATCGCTTTCTTCTAATGAATCAAAACCTTCACGAACAATGATGTGACAAGTAGTGCATGCGCATACTTTTTCACAAGCATGTTCAATGTCGATATCATTTTTTAAGGCTACGTTAAGCACTGACTCGCCTTTCTCGCCTTCTAAAACAGCCCCATCTGGACAAAGATCAGCATGAGGTAAAAATATAATTTGTGGCATAGTTAAGTCTCTTCTTTCTAAATTTTATACATCGTTGACAGAATGACCGGTCAACGCTTGTTTAATACTGTCTTCCATTCTTCTAGCTGCAAATGGCTGACTGATGTCATCTAAGGCTTTAATAGCTTGTTTAATTTTATCGCCATCAGTTTGTGATGTCGTTAATCTAAGTGCAATAATCGCCTGTTCAATTTCTGCTAATTCGTCAGACTGTAACAGATGCCCTGACTCATTAATTGCCATTTCAATCGCTTCAATCATCCGAATTGCATCTACTTTTTTCTCCGCTAGCATACGCGCAGCCATGTCTTCTCTCGCGTTAGACATTGAAGCTTTAATCATTTGTGCAATTTCAGACTGCTCTAAACCGTAAGAAGGCTTCACTTGAATGGAAGCTTCAACTCCAGTGGACTTTTCCATTGCTGTGACACTTAACAAACCATCAGCATCAATTTTAAACGTAACTCTAATTACCGCGATTCCCGCAGTTAATGGCGGAATACCTTTCAAAACAAAGCGCGCCAGACTACGACAGTCATCAACCATTTCGCGCTCACCCTGAAGAACATGGATCGCCATCATAGTTTGACCATCTTTATAAGTGGTAAACTCTTGCGCTCTAGCAACCGGAATTGTGGTATTTCGAGGTATTACTTTTTCAACCAATCCGCCCATAGTTTCTAAGCCTAGAGACAATGGTGTTACGTCTAGTAATAGCATATCGGAGTCGGGTTTATTACCAACAAGCAAGTCAGCTTGTATTGCAGCACCAATAGCAACCACTTCGTCTGGATTAATCGATGTCAGTGGTGGCTTGTTAAAAAACGTTTCAACTTGTTCTCTAACTAGGGGAACGCGCGTTGAACCACCAACCATTACAACTTCTAAAATATCTTCAACATCAACTTCAGCGTCTTTTATAGCACGACGGCAGCTTCTCAAGGTTGATTTGACTAAGGTTGCAATTTCCGCTTCAAATTCAGACTTAGATATTTGCCCTTTAATTTCGCCTTCTGCTAGAGAAAGGTCAAACGATACTGAGTCTTCAGTGGTCAGTGACTCTTTTAACTCTCTACCAAGATCATACATCTTGCGAAGGCTTGTTGGACTCAATTTAACGTCTACGCTAGCGTTTTTAAGTAACAGCTTCACTATTGCGCGATCAAAATCATCGCCGCCTAGTGCTGAATCACCGCCAGTGGATAAGACTTCAAAAACACCTTTGTTTAAACGCAGAATGGAAATATCAAAAGTACCACCACCTAGGTCGTAAACTGCAATAACGCCTTCTTTTCCTGAGTCTAAACCGTAGGCGATTGCTGCTGCTGTTGGTTCGTTAATTAGACGCAGGACCTTAATACCAGCTATCTCAGCAGCATCTTTGGTACCATGTCGCTGTGCATCATCAAAATAAGCAGGAACAGTAATTACTGCACCTTGTAAAGCATCGCCCAATGTGGCTACAGCTTGTGTGTGAAGCTTGTTCAAAATCTCGGCTGAAACTTCAATGGGATTTTTTTCGCCCTGACGAGTTTGGATATTTACCGTATGCTCTTTTTCTACAAACTGATAGGGTAAGTCACCGTACAAACGGTTAATATCAGCTAATCCACGCCCTAAAAAGCGCTTTACCGATACCAGTGTATTCTCAGGATCACTGGCTGCATTCTTTTTAGCTTGGTGACCGACGATAATTGAGTCTTGTAAATACTGTACTGCTGACGGTAACGACTTGTTACCATCCTCATCAGCTAATACTTCTGGTAGACCGCTACGAACAGACGCAACAAGAGAGTTGGTTGTGCCTAAGTCTATGCCTACTGCTAGTTTATGCTCATGTGGGTTGGTGCTTTGACCAGGTTCTGCTATTTGAAGTAATGCCATAATTAAACGTTAACTTTCCTAAATTAGTAGTCTAGTAACTTGTCTTCTAACGATTGCGCTTCGTCTTTCAACTTATAAATAAATCTTAGCTTTTTAACGGACAGTGCAGCGGCTTTAAAGTCTGTTTTATCAAAATTTTTATTAAATTCTTCAGTGTACTGCGTGATCAGCTGTTTTACATCGTTGTAAAAAACATCAATAACGGCTTCTGGATCTGATGAAGATTCGATTTCTTCTAATTCCTCACGAAGCTCCATTTGCTGCATTAAAAACAAGCCATCACGAATTGTTTCCTGCTCATGTCGAACATCATGACCGTGCTGAGCAACCATATATTCTGCGCGGGATAGTGGGTGCTTCAACGTTTCGTAAGCATCATTAACTTCTGAAGCTTGTTGAACCGCCATTAGCTTTTGTTGGTCACTACCATTAGCAAATTTATCTGGGTGCACTTGTTTTTGAATCGCACGAAAACGATCTTGAAGTAACACAAGATCCACGTCAAATTGGACAGGCAAGTCAAACAATTCAAAATACCGCATGGTATACCTTTTATCGTCGTATTTAGAAACAAAGAAGGCCATACTTTACGATATGGCCTTAATAATTCAGAGCGGTTGGGGATCAGACAGTGAAGCTCTCACCACAACCACATTCATCTTTTTGGTTAGGATTAGTAAATTCAAAACCTTCGTTTAGGCCATTTTTTACGAAATCTAATTGTGTTCCGTCTAAATAAACTAAACTTTTTGCATCAACAATCACTTTAACGTCATTGTGTTCAAAGACTTCATCGCCTTCTTGCAACTCATCTACAAACTCAAGCACATAAGCTAAACCAGAGCAGCCTGTTGTTTTAACGCCTAAGCGCAAGCCTAAGCCTTTACCACGATTCGCTAAAAAGGTTCTTACTCGGTCTGCTGCTGCATCCGTTAAACTGATTGCCATTACTACTATCCCAACTCTTTTAAATCAAAAAATACAAACTACTACAATTATTGTGATGAAATTATTCGCCACGCTTTGACTTGTAGTCTTCGATTGCTGCTTTGATTGCATCTTCCGCTAAAATAGAACAGTGAATTTTCACTGGCGGTAATGCTAACTCTTCTGCAATCTCTGTATTGCTAAGTGCTTGAGCTTGTTCAATTGACTTACCTTTAACCCACTCAGTAACAAGTGAAGATGAAGCAATTGCAGAGCCACAGCCGTATGTTTTGAACTTAGCGTCTTCGATAATACCGTTGCTGTCGATTTTAAGTTGTAACTTCATTACGTCACCACATGCTGGTGCGCCAACCATACCTGTTGCTACGCTTGGATCATTCTTATCAAAAGAACCTACGTTACGTGGGTTTTCATAATGGTCGATTACTTTTTCGCTATAAGCCATTTTTAGCTCCTACACTGCAAGATGCAGTTTAATTTTGTTCAAGTTGGCGCTGAATTTAAAACCAACGCCATGTTGGTATTCTTAGTTCAATGAGCGACTAGTGCGCTGCCCATTCAATTTTTGATAAATCAACACCGTCTTTAAACATTTCCCAAAGCGGTGACATTTCGCGTAACTTATCAATTGAGTTATTTACCTGACCAATAACGTGGTCAATATCTTCTTCTGTTGTGAAACGTCCGATACTAAAACGAATTGAGCTATGCGCTAATTCATCAGATAAACCTAATGCTCTTAATACGTATGAAGGTTCTAAACTTGCCGATGTACATGCTGAACCTGAAGAAACGGCCATATCTTTAAGGGCCATGATCAAGCTTTCACCCTCAACAAAGTTAAAGCTCACGTTAAAGATACCTGGGTAACGCTGTTCCATGTCGCCGTTAATATAAGTCTCTTCAATATGCTTGATACCATTCCAAAGACGATCACGTAATTCGATAATGTGTTTCGTGTCTTTTTCCATGTCTTCTTTTGCAACACGAGCGGCTTCGCCCATGCCAACAATTTGGTGAACGGCTAGCGTACCTGAACGGAAACCACGTTCATGACCACCACCGTGCATTTGCGCCTCTAAACGAATACGAGGTTTACGACGCACATATAAGGCACCAATACCCTTAGGACCGTACATTTTGTGTGCTGAAAATGACATCAAGTCTACTTTCAATTCTGCTAAATCAATTGCAACTTTGCCTGCGCTCTGTGCTGCATCAACATGAAAGATGATTTTACGTTCGCGACACATTTCACCAATTTTTGCGATATCTTGCTTAACACCAATTTCATTATTGATGTGCATGATGCTAACTAATACTGTGTCATCACGCATTGTTTTTTCAAGAAGGTCTAAGTCGATAAGACCGTTTGGCAAAACGTCTAAGTAGGTAACTTCAAAACCTTGACGCTCTAGCTCACGACAGGTGTCTAATACGGCTTTATGCTCTGTCTTAGCAGTAATTACGTGCTTGCCTTTTTTAGAATAAAAGTTTGCGGCGCCTTTTATTGCTAGGTTATTTGATTCTGTTGCACCCGAAGTAAAAACGATTTCTCTTGGGTCTGCATTAACTAATTCAGCCACGTTGTTACGTGCGATATCAACCAATTCTTCTGCTTGCCAACCATAGCGGTGAGAACGAGATGCTGGATTTCCAAACGTACCATCCATTGTAAGACAGTTCATCATTTGCTCTGCAACACGCGGGTCTACTGGCGTTGTTGCTGCATAATCTAGATAAATAGGTAACTTCATTAATTTCTCCGCACTCTATTGTTTGCTTACAATAGTTAAAAAATTTATAGACTATCCGCGACAAAGCGAATTGAGGTGTTTTTCGAATCCTGACGCTCGGCAATGCGCTTAACATCTTTTTGATCAACTAACTCACCAAGGGTGATGTTACTTAAAAAACTTTCGATTCGATCACTTAGGTTTTCCCACAGCTTGTGAGTTAAGCAGCGAGAGCCACCTTGGCAATTTGCTTGGCCTGCACATTTAGTTGCATCCACGCTTTCATCAACAGCTGCTATTACTTCGTTAATAGAGATATCCGCGGCTTCTCTGCCTAAGAAATATCCACCACCTGGACCTCTAACACTATTTACAAGTTGGCTTTTACGAAGCTTGGCAAATAATTGTTCTAAGTACGACAGGGAAATCCCTTGGCGCTCAGAAATATCCATTAAAGGCACGGGACCATTAGACGCATGCAAAGCAACATCTAACATCGCGGTAACCGCATATCGACCTTTCGAAGATAGTTTCATTTAGAATCCTTAATTAGCCTGCTTAAAAACGCGCTACAGCCTGATTTACTTGGCTGCGCATTTTACAAACCTGAGTAAATTAGTCAAGTATTAATACCTGACTATTTTAGTAGGTTATTCACTAATTTCAATTTTAATATTGGAATAAAAGGCCTAAGTGTGTCCCGATATATTTCCAATAATATTTATCGTATTTAGTTCAGTGGTAGATTGTGTTGATATTAAATTGCTGGATCAAATCCTGCCATGCCAGCTTCGCGCTGTTTAGCTGCGGTTTGTTCCGCCTCTTTAAAATCGTCTTCAAGGTCAATTTCAGGCAAGGCTTTATCACACACATCGCCACCCATTTTGCATACTTCAGTACACAACGAAGCAATTTTTTCATCCATTATTGAAATATGATCGACCATCCGGCCAATGGCACTTGCAACAGGATCTGGATTGTCTGGAGAAACGGCATAGGCGTCAAATCCGTATTTTTCGGCTATTTTACTGCGCTTATCATGTTTCTCAGGCGCGGCTTTTGTAACAAGCCTGCCTGGAATGCCAACAACTGTTGCACCTTCTGGTACTTCTTTGACTACAACTGAATTTGAGCCAACTCGCGCATTTTTATTGATAACGATTGGACCTAATATTTTTGCGCCAGCACCAACAACAACACCGTCTTTTAAAGTAGGATGGCGTTTGCCACCATTCCAACTTGTCCCGCCTAAAGTGACACCATGATAAACCGTAACATCATCGCCAATTTCAGCGGTTTCTCCAATAACTACACCCATACCATGATCGATAAAAAAGCGTCGACCAATTGTAGCGCCCGGATGTATCTCAACACCGGTAATCCAACGAGCAATTGTGGAGATAAACCTTGCTAACCATTTCCAATCGGCGAGCCATAAGCGATGGCTAACTCTTTGCATCCAAATAGCGTGTAAGCCAGGATAATTGAAAAGAATCTCCATATTGCTACGCGCCGCTGGATCTCGGCTATACACACTTTTGATATCTTCTTTTATTCGCTCAAACATGGCTTTCTCTGTATGTTAGATTTTAGTCTTTGTTTTTTGTAATAGACGTCATGATGCCTCGAAGAATATTTAGCTCATGAGATTCAGGTCTTGCACGATTGAATAATCGACGCAGCTTTGTCATTACTTGGCCAGGATGCTGTTTCACTATAAACCCAGTTTTTGTTAACGCTTCCTCTAAATGAGAATAAAAGCCTTCTAACTGTTCACTGTTAGGATATTCAACATCGAGTGGTTCAAATTGACTTTGTTGTTCTTCAAGAAAGTTCATGCGAACTTCATAACTAATGGTCTGTACAGCCATGGCTAAGTTTAGTGAGCTGTAATCTGGATTAGCTGGAATATGCACATGGAACTGACATTGTTGAAGCTCTTCATTGGTTAAACCAGAGTTTTCGCGACCAAATACCAGTGCAACTTTATGTTGTTTTCCTTCGACTACGACTTTTTTGCCACACTCTCTTGGTTCAAGCATAGGCCAAGATAGTGTTCTTGAACGAGCGCTAGTCGCGATGGCTAAACCACAATCAGAAATAGCGTCTTTAAGTTCAGAAACAATTCTAGCGTTACCCAAAACATCGGTAGCACCGGCAGCAAGCGCCGAGGCATGACTGTCTGGCTCTTTTACAGGATCAACTAAGACTAAATCAGATAGCCCCATCGTTTTCATGGCTCGAGCCACAGAACCGATGTTGCCGGTGTGAGAGGTGTTTACTAGTACTATTCTAACGTTATCTAACATGATCTTTGATTCTACTTACAATTAGTCTCAGGGCTTGAATACGCGCGAGTTTAACACAAAGCATAGGAGAGATTAAAACACTGTCATTATATTTAAATGATAAAAGCCTGAAATTGAGTTATTTCAGGCTTGGATTGCGACTGTTGTACGGATTCAATACAACTAAAAACTATATTTGTTGTCGTTATTACACTATTTAATTGGTACTAGGATTTCATTTTTACGGTACATAGGTAGCGTCATTGGCCCATTGTAAGCTGCCGTGTAAGGCTTTCCTACAACGGTGTAGTCAGTTTTCTTCAACCAATCCAGTAATATTTTAGTATGTTTCTCTACGTTACTATCACTTAACGTCCAACTAAAAGTAATTGCGGCTACTTTATAGTTCTTAACTTCAGATACAATCACCTTGCTATTGTTAGGTGTAGGAGTAGTGGCATAAGTAAAGTCGGCTGGCATTACAAATGACATTGCGTTGCCTTGTAAGTTTTTAACCGCATCGTTGTTCATAAATACAGGGGCGGTCATCGCAATTTTTGTCCCCTGCTCTTTAATACCGGAAGCATTTTCTGATGCTTCATTACCCATGTAAACAGGTGCGGTCATCGCAATTTCTTTTTGTCCTTTATTGTCGCCAGCGATATAGTTAAATAAGCGTCGAAAGGCGCTATTTCTTCCACCATCATCCATACTTGTTGAGACCAAAACCATTGATTTATATTCACGGATTTCAAGCTGAGTTTCACTTTTGGAATCAATATCTGTTTTTATTAAATCATATGGCGCTGATTCAACTCCGGCTTCACCCACAATGGAACATCCTGCTAAAAATGCCATCGTTATTGCGGTAAGTAGTTTTTTCACTATATTTTCTGCCTCGATTATTCATTTATTTATAGACGGCTGTCGCTCATCGCGTTTGTAACAGGCGTTAGTACGAGGCAAGCTACTAAAAGTATCAACTTTTTATGATAAATCTGTTCTCATTTTTTGAAATCCAACCCATCCGGCCATCGCGCTAACACTAGTCAGAAATATTCCCCAAGCCCAATCAATCATCATGATAAATAAAGAAAAGCCTTCAATAATGCTATAGTTTGTTAAATTATATGCGCCGTAACTGGCCAAGCCTAATAGTGCGCCATCAATTCCTGCGTAATAAAAAGGCTTATCTCTATTGGCGACAACAGCTAATACGAAGGTCACACCGCCATATAAAAAATAAAACACTAACCATGGCCATACAATAAAGTCTGTTCTCATTAATTTCTGCATTTCTTGCTGATACCAATCCCCCGATATCGCACTAAACCAAATTAAGTCTAAAAGACCAAAACAAAGCAATATCGCAATCATAGATACAACAATACTTGATAAAAATCCGACGATATTGTCTCGCATTTACTTTTACTCCATGTTTAAAAGTGACACGTTTTCAATTACTGACTTCCCGTAAGGAGTAAGTCAGTTTATAGGATCAAAAAAGGCACAATATATGTGCCTTTTTATTCTTACTTAAATAAGTTAGCGAGCGCAATGCCTGAAGCTTCACTCGCTATTATATTCAAATATTAAACCGCTTTTTGAATAATAACTTTTTCAGCTTTATCCGTATATTGCGTCATCTTATGGAAGTTCAGGTAACGGTATGTATCCGCAGCCGTCGTATCGATATGCTTCGCGTATTCCATGTACTCTGCAACTGTTGGGATTTTACCCATGATTGCACCAGCCGCTGCTAGCTCAGCAGACGTTAGGTATACATTTGCACCTGTACCTAGACGGTTCGGGAAGTTACGAGTAGAAGTAGAAAGTACCGTAGCACCATCTGCAACACGCGCTTGGTTACCCATACATAGTGAACAACCAGGAGTTTCAATACGAACCCCAGCTTTACCATATGTGAAGTAGTAACCTTCTTCTGTTAACTGGTCACGGTCCATCTTAGTTGGTGGAGCAACCCAAGTACGAGTTGGCAATACACCGCCAAAGTTAGCCATTAATTTACCAGCAGCACGGAAGTGGCCAATGTTGGTCATACAAGAACCAATGAACACTTCATCAATGCTAGTACCAGCAACATCAGACAACAGTTTCGCATCATCTGGGTCATTTGGACAACAAACAATAGGCTCTTTAATATCGTTAAGATCGATTTCTAGCACGTGTGCGTATTCTGCATCAGCGTCCGCTTCCATCAATGACGGGTTGTCTAACCACTCTTGCATTGCGTTGATACGACGTTCGATAGTACGTACATCACCGTAACCTTCAGAGATCATCCACTTAAGCATAACAATGTTAGAGTTTAAGTACTCAGCAACCGCTTCTTCGTCCATCTTGATTGAACAACCAGCAGCAGAACGTTCAGCAGATGCGTCAGATAATTCAAATGCTTGCTCAACTGTTAAGCCTTTAAGGCCTTCAATTTCAAGTACACGGCCAGAGAATTCGTTTACTTTACCTGCTTTAGCAACAGTAAGTAGACCTTCTTTAATTCCGTAGTAAGGGATTGCATGAACTAGGTCACGTAACGTGATACCAGGTTGCATTTCACCTTTAAAACGAACCAATACTGACTCAGGCATATCAAGAGGCATAACACCTGTTGCTGCAGCAAATGCCACTAGACCAGAACCGGCAGGGAAAGAAATACCAAGAGGGAAACGAGTATGTGAATCACCACCAGTACCAACTGTATCTGGCAACAACATACGGTTTAACCATGAGTGAATAACACCGTCACCTGGACGAAGTGATACACCGCCACGGTTCATGATGAAGTCTGGTAATGTATGATGCGTGTTAACATCAACTGGCTTAGGATAAGCAGATGTGTGACAGAAAGACTGCATTGTTAAATCAGCTTGGAAACCAAGACATGCAAGATCTTTAAGTTCGTCACGAGTCATAGGACCTGTTGTGTCCTGTGAACCAACCGTAGTCATCTTAGGCTCACAGTATTGACCAGCGCGAACGCCTTCAACACCACAAGCTTTACCAACCATTTTTTGAGCTAGCGTGTAACCTTTTGTAGATTCCGCTGTATCAGTTGGTAATGCAAAAATATCTGTCGCTTCAAGACCTAATACTTCACGAGCACGTGTTGTTAAACCACGACCGATGATTAGAGGGATACGACCACCAGCACGAACTTCATCTAATAACACTTTTGATAATTCAAAAGTAGAGATTACTTCGTCAGTACCAGAGCGTTTTACAACGCCTTCATATGGGTAAATGTCGATTACATCGCCCATTTCCATTTTTTGAACGTCTAATTCAATCGGTAGTGCACCCGAGTCTTCCATTGTGTTGTAGAAGATTGGAGCGATTTTACCGCCTAAACAAACACCACCAGCACGTTTGTTTGGTACATGAGGGATATCATCACCCATGAACCATAACACTGAGTTAGTTGCTGACTTACGAGAAGAACCAGTACCAACAACGTCACCAACGTAAGCTAATGGAATACCGTCTTCTTGAAGTTGTTTAATTTGTTTAATTGGACCGATAGTGCCAGGCTGATCAGGATTAATACCTTCACGTTCCATTTTCAACATTGCTGTTGCGTGTAATGGAATGTCCGGACGAGACCATGCATCTGGTGCTGGAGATAGGTCATCAGTGTTTGTTTCGCCAGTTACTTTAAATACTTTAACTGTGATTTTTTCTGCAACTTTTGGCTTATTTAGGAACCATTCTGCATTTGCCCAAGACTCTAAAACGGCTTTTGCTGTTTCATTGCCAGCATCCGCTTTGTCTTTAACATCGAAGAAAGCGTCAAACATTAATAATGTTTTCTTAAGACCCGTCGCTGCTGTTTCTGCAAGTTCTGCATTATCTAGCAAGTCAATCATTGGCTGGATATTGTAACCACCTAGCATTGTTCCTAATAACTCAGTCGCTTTGTCAGCGCTAAGGATTGGAGAACTAGCTTCACCTTTTGCAACAGCGGCTAAAAAGCCCGCTTTAACATATGCTGCATCGTCAACACCTGGAGGCACGCGATTTGATAAAAGGTCTAAAATGAATTCTTCTTCGCCTGCAGGCGGGTTTTTAATTAGCTCAACTAAGTCAGCTACTTGAGCTGCATCTAGTGGCTTAGGAACGATACCTTCGGCGGCACGTTCTTCAACATGTTTACGATATTCTTGAAGCACAGTTATGTCCTCTTGTTATATATAGGTGTTACTTCGCACAAAGTAACTATAGACATGAATGTCAGAAAGCGGGTAATTATAGAGACTGGAACTGCTAAAAGGAATAACCTGAATGATATTTAACTATATTTTCAATATAAATATGCGTGATATAGCGACAAGTTAAATTGCCACTCTGCTTCAACTCCAAATTAGACAGGGCATAGCGACGTTTTTAATGTTTACTTTTGAATCATACACTTGCTGAAAAAACATACGAAAGTTTAATCAAATACTGAGTAAAAAGGCATTGTAAATACAAATACCCGAATAGATGTCGATAATGAACTCACTTTAGCTATGTTTGACTGTATTTTAGTGTGGTATAAAAGAACCAATTTTTGTTTATATCATGACTGAGGAATGTTTGTGTCTGAATGGATGACCATATTACCGCCACTATTAGCGGTTGTTGTAGTGCTTTGGAAAAAAGAAGTAATCTTAGCGCTTCTTGTTGCCATATTTTGTTCTGAGTTATTGCTAATACTTGGATCAGAAGGTTTGCAGCCAGCTTTGACTGAATTTTCAATCGCCAGCGTAGAGCGTGTAATTGGCGTCTTTGGCTCACCGGACAATACTCGAATATTAACTTTTTCAATGTTAGTGGGCGCTTTACTAGGTTTTATGCGTTATTCAGGTGGCGTGACGGCAACCGTTGAGTTCCTTATCAAAAAGGGCATTAGCGGTACAGCTCGTCGAGCTAGAATGTTACCGTTTTTAACCGGTGTAGTGATTTTTATAGAGTCCAATTTATCAGTATTAATGTCAGGCATTATCTCTCGAGGACTGTTTGACAAATTCAACATGAGTCGAGCTCGACTTGCATATATCATCGACAGTACAAGTGCACCTATTTGTATATTAATTTTGATGAATGGCTGGGGAGCCTATGTGCTTGGATTAGTAAGCAGTTACGAACTTGAACAATCAGCTGTATCCACTCTAATCCAAACAATCCCGCTTAATTTTTATGCGTTAATTACCATTGCTATTGTGCTGTACACCATTATTGCTGATAAAACTCACGGGCCAATGAAAGAAGCCGAAGCAAATCCTAAGCAAGCATTAGAAACCACAGACATAGAAATAAAAGCCTCAAAACCTCGCTTTATGTTAATTCCATTATTTACTATGTCTGTATCTATGGTTGGATTTATGTTTTGGACTGGCAATGGCAGTTTTACCGACGGTTCAGGCTCTCGTTCCGTACTTTATGCTACCGCACTAGCTGCTTTAGTAGCGTATGTGATGATGATCACAAGCGGTCGTTTTACCCACAAAAAAATGACAGAAATCAGCTTTAAAGGCATGAATGAATTACTACCTTTAGTGGTAATTGTTTTGTTCTCATTAGCGTTAGGTGCAAGTTTGAAAGAACTAGGTACTGGTAAGTTTATCGCTGGCATTGTTGCAGGTAATATCCCATTGTTTTTGATTCCTGCGCTTATTTTTGTCGCTGGGGGCTTGATGTCTTTCTCCACCGGCACATCTTGGGGGACGTTTGCGCTGTTAATTCCAATTGGAATGCCACTGGTTGTTGAGCTTGGTTTACCAGCGCCGTTGATTCTATCTGCAATATTAGGTGGCGGCATTTTTGGCGATCACTGCTCACCTATTTCTGATACAACTGCTGTATCGGCGGTTGCTTCAGGCTGTGATTTGCTAGAGCACGTAAAAACTCAATTGCCTTACGCTCTTACCGCAGGTGGCTTAACGGTTGTATTTTATATTATTGCCGGTCTGGTAATGTAACCATATGAGGCGCTAACTACCGTTAACAGTGGTTAGTGCCTAATTCATTCTCAATTAAACCTACGACTTTCCTGCCTTTTCGCCCGCACTAATTGTCCTGACGGGTAACCTACCGCTTGGCTTAATCAAGCCAAACAGCTGCTTAGCAATACTTTCATAGGCTTCACCTTTTATGCTGCTGTTGCTGTTTACGCTGTTACCTTTAGTGTCAGATTGATGTGAGTTAGATTGGAAATAAACATTGTAATTGTAGGTCGATATTACAGAATCAGCGTCTGATTGAAAGTTTTCCGTCTCGTACGGAGCTCTGAGACTAATAAAAATAGTTTGCATTCCATGTGCGTTAGCTAGGTTAAACAAAGCTTTATGTCGCTGAGCTAATTGAACGCTCGATTTAGTACGCAATTGTTGTCTTTCCATTTGATCAACCCCCACCATTTCATAAGGTGACTGTTTAGGTGCTATTGAACCAATCACTAACCCATCAAAGTTTACTGTGTGACTACTAAATTTAGCTTTACTGTTGGTGTTTTTTTTATAACTTTTAGTATGTTCCGTTTGACTTAATATGCCTTCTAAAGAGTCATTAGCACTTGATTCGATGTCTGTTAGGGAAGACTCAGACAAGCAGGTCAATTCAACTTGCTTTACTTGAGGGTTCTTTGACTTTTTCAGCACCATAGCTTCAGAAACAGCGTTTGAAAACGCCTGGCATTTTCCAGTATCCGGCATGATGGCCAAAAGCCTATAGAGCCTATTGTCGGTGTTTTTGTTAGTTTTATGACGATAGATAGCTAAATGCCCGTTACCTTTTAAAACGGTAAGACTTTTATCAGATAACGATTGATGAAGCGCTTTGTTTTTATCTTGAAATGCTATTTCAGCACTTTTAGAAACAGGACCGTCAAACTGATGTTTAATGGCAGATTTTAATTTTGCTTTTGTCTTCAAAATAGATTGATACGAAGACCATAACTCTTGTTTGTTAATATCGCCGGCCAATACTTTGTCTTTTAATTTGGCTAATAAACGAGTAAACGCTTTTATTTGCGATGGGCTATCAATCACCATTGGCATCAATGCAATATCAACCCCTGCGTTAAAGGTTTCAATTAAAGCCTGCTCCGCGGTAAAATGCTTGGCTATTGCCCCCATATCTAATGCATCAGAAACCACTAACCCTCTAAATTTATATTCTTTTTTAAGCAAGTCGGTAATGATTTTTCTGGAAAGTGTGGCTGGCCGAGTAATTTGCAAACCTGACTTCGAGGTTAACTGGCTGCTGTCTAATGCTGGAAATTGAATGTGGGCAGACATAATAAAATCCACCGCATTTGTTTCACTTAAAAAACGAAATGGCAATAACTCTACCTTTTCTAATTTTTGACGCGGAGATCTCACCGCTGACAATCCAGAATGACTGTCTATTGATGTATTTCCGTGACCTGGAAAGTGTTTCGCTGTTGTTAATATATTTGCACTTCGCATGCCTTCGGACATGGCCTGCCCTAACGTTCCCACCACTACTGAATCATCACCAAAAGAACGGACATTTATTACTGGGTTGTTGGGATTATTATTAACATCAACGTTGGGAGCAAAATTTAGATTAAAACCTAAATCATACAACTGTTGACCGATAGCTTGCCCAACAGCGTTGGCATAGTGTGTTTTGTATGAATGATATGTGGCGCCAATAGCCATGTTTCCGGAAAATGCGGCGTACTCAGCTCTAGGTAAACGGGCAACACGACCACCTTCTTGATCAATACCAATAAACAAAGGCAAACCCGAATTAGACGCCGCCAATTGCAACTGTTTGTTCAACTCGGTGACTTGTAGTGTATCTTGTATATTTTCTGAAAAGAGAATAACCCCGCCAATTTGTGACTCTTCAATAAAATGCTTTAGCTCTTGGTTTAATGCAGTTAAAGGGGCTTGGCAAATTTGTTTATCTGCAGCACTCTTTGCTCTTGTATCACGCTGAGTTTGGTCGCAATAAAACCGGAAATCCAACATCATCTTTTGAGCTAAAGCAATATCAATCCAATCGTTTGTCTTTGGCATAACAGGCAAAGTTTGAGGTAACTCTGTAGCATTAACCCTATAAATTGAGCCAAACAATAGAATAAGTATGATGAACAAAAAGTTATTTTTAATCTGCACTGTATTTACGTTTCCAGTCTCATGTTTTTTTAGTACATTGTTGTTGCACAACAGGATACCATTTTTATGAAATTTATCATCGGCATAGACGGCGGCGGCACAAAAACCGTCGGACAAATAGTTAATCTCTCTAATTTCCAAAGCTTTACTGCTACAACGGGTCCTAGCTCTCTTTCTCAAGGTGTTGATAAAGCATCAGAAACATTATCGCAACTGATCATCAATCTTATTCAGCAAGCTGATACCAATAGCAATAACGTTCGCATTGCAATTGGCGTAGCTGGCGCTGGTAATACAAGGTTAGTTGACAGGTGCCACGAGTACCTCGTTCGCCAAACCGGTATAAACTCTATTGTAATTGTAGAAGACTGTGAGACCGCTCTTTTGGGAGCAAAATGTGAGTCCCTCATCAACAGCAACGCTGGTTCTGACTTTAGTACGTTTGTGCTTAAGCTCAAACAGTTACAATCGGATAATGATAAAGCTCCGCAAGCTAATGACGTAGCGTTAATTACGTTAGGCACTGGCTCTTTTGTGGCACATTCAGACAATAATAAAAACATGTTTTCTGGCGGTTGGGGGTTTCCAATCGGCGATGAAGGAAGTGGCGCCAAACTGGGTTTCTACTTAGTTAATCACTTTTTAAAAATGTGGGATGTCAATCAAGTTCACGGTACTGAGTTAAATAAACTGAACCAAGATCCCTTATATACCAGACTAGCGATGCAACTAGGAGCTACGAAAGATCAACTTTTACAATGGTTGTCAGAGGCATCGCAATCAGACTTTGCTAGCCTCGCTCCTGCTGTTTTTGAATATGCCTCGTCATCTAAATTAGCAGCGCTCGCCATACGCCAGCATTTGAGTGATGTGGTTGACCTACTGAATAGTATTAAAAGTTCGAAAATATTCTTTACGGGTGGTCTGGCAAGCTCAACCCTTGAGCATTTATTAGCAAATGACTTAATTCCGAACATCGCCCAACGTATTAAGCTAATTGACAGCCCAAGTTTAATGGGCGCGCTCTCAATGGCAGACAGCTTAAGTGATGTAAATGTTGAATCGCCTCAAACGGTGGAAAAAGTTAATAGCAGTTTAACATCGCTAGACAAGCTTGTATCAGAACAACGAAATTCAGCTTCCACTCAACTAGATTTAATGAGTAGCCACCAAATTGTAGCCTTAATGAATGATCAAGATAGTATCGTGCCACGAGCAATACAGGCTGTTTCAGAACATATCGCAGAGGCTATTGATACAATCACCCATTCATTAAATAACGGTGGGCGATTAATTTATATGGGGGCAGGAACCAGTGGCCGTTTAGGCGTGCTTGATGCCGTAGAATGCCCGCCCACCTTTAGCACGGATCCCAATACTGTGATTGGTTTGTTAGCAGGAGGCCAAGGCGCGATGTTTAAAGCCGTCGAAGGTGCAGAAGATAGCGCAGAACTTGGCCAACAAGATCTTGTTGATTTAAATCTTACTAATATTGATGTTGTGGTTGGTATAGCGGCTAGCGGTCGCACGCCTTATGTTATAGGCGGATTAAATTATGCCAAATCACTAGGCTGCAAAACTGTCAGTGTTACTTGTAACCCAATCGCTGCTATTAATGACATTGCTGACATTCCCATTGCTGTTAATTTAGGACCTGAAATATTGTCAGGTTCAACTAGGTTAAAAGCAGGTAGCGCGCAAAAAATGATCCTAAATATGTTGAGCACTGGCGCTATGGTGCAGCTGGGTAAATGTTATGAAAACCTCATGGTCGACGTTAAGGCGAGTAACCACAAACTTGTGAAACGAGCCTGCCGTATCATTGAGCAGGCCTGTGATATCTCTTTTGAGCAAGCCGAACAGCTATTAGCTGACGCTCAGAACAATGTGAAACTGGCCATTTTGATGCAAAAATCAGGCTTAGGCGAAGCACAAGCAGCGCAATATCTTGCCAATCATAAGGGCTTTTTAAGACGCGCACTGAATAATTTATAACATGCAATTGTGCTTAATAGGCCCGGATACTTATGTGCTTGGATATTTATGCACTTAAATACTTATGTGCTTAACTACCTAAATTCTTTAAGAGTTTTAGTTTTTGAGACTTTGAGACTTTGAGACTTTGAGACTTAGGCACCTAGTACTTAGTTAATGAAAATAACAACAAAAAGGAGCGTGTTCGTGAAGCTATGGGGATTTGTTGTCTGTGCCATTTGGTTTTTCTTATACAGTTGGCCTGTTGAAAGTCGAGCTGAGCAAGCACATGCAATACAGGTTGGAGCAGAACAACTTGAGGCTTACTTACCATTACTGCAAGGAAAGCGCGTTGGGCTGGTTGCTAATCAAACGTCCGTTGCATTTGAAATAAATATTGAAGTTGATGCAAGTGATGACTTTAGTAATGGCGAGCCTCAGCATAAAAAACGTATTCAAGATAAAAACATTCATTTACTCGATTTACTGCTTAAAAATAATATTAACGTTACTCACGTTTTTGCTCCAGAACATGGCGTCAGGGGCGACCACAGCGACGGCGAAATTGTTAAATCCTCAGTTGATGCTAAAACCGGTATTCCCTTAGTTTCTATATACGGAAAAAACAAACGGCCACCTAACCAAATTATTGCAGAGCTTGATGTTATCGTTTACGACATTCAAGATGTTGGCGCTCGATTTTATACATATATCAATAGTATGTTTTACATGATGCAAGCAGCACAGCAACAGGGCATTGCTTTTGTTGTGCTCGACCGACCAAACCCTCACCTTCAAAAAGTGGATGGTCCAATGCTTGATCCTAAGTTTAGATCCTTTGTTGGATTATTACCGGTTCCTATGGTTTATGGCTTAACCTCTGGAGAACTGGCAAAAATGATAGTAGGAGAGAATTGGCTAAATACGATCCAACCAATCGCGGGTCAGGCCGCATCAACGCCACTAGAGCTCACCGTGATCCCAGTTAAACACTACCACCGTTCATCAAATTATCATCTACCCATTCCGCCAAGCCCTAACTTGCCTAATACGCAGGCGGTGACGTTATACCCATCGTTAGTCCTTTTTGAAGCAACCACCGTAAGCATAGGTAGAGGCACTCAAAAACCGTTTCAAGTCATTGGCCACCCTGAGCTATTCATCGGTGATTATTCTTTTACACCACGTTCGATTCCTGGCGTATCTAAATACCCGAAGTGGGAAAATACGACGCTAACCGGAACTGCCCTTTCATTGCAAAGTTTTGTTGAGAACAGCTACTACGATTCCATTCTTAATCTTAGTTTTTTATATCAATGGAACCAGTTGTTTATGGAAACGCTAGACACAAGCGACGGTCAATCAAAGCCCAAACACATCTTCATTGATAGGCCTGAGTTTTTTGATAAATTGGCAGGCACAGATCAACTGAGAAAGGATTTGCAGAGTAATAAAACTCTCAGCGACATTCGGAAAAAATGGCAGCCAGGACTAAATCAGTTTTTAAAAGACCGTCAGCCCTATTTAATTTATCAATAGTCTTTTGTTCAAATTAACGAAGCCAAGATTAGGTATTACTATGCTAAATATTGTTGTATTAACAAATATGGACGTTTCCGCACACTATGCCTTAAGCCTTTTGTTACCCGCTATTGATAGTCACGATGTGCACATTTTTAAATCCAGTAAAGTCGGGGGAACCAATAATTTACCGAGTGCACTGTTAGATCTCGCTCAGTTTGAAACAAAACTACTTCAATCACCCGAGTTCAAAGACAGCCCTCTTCACTCTGCAAAATTACTCGACCATATCAACTCGCCAGAGGGCCTAAAACAACTCTCAACACTAAAACCCGATGTGATTTTATCTATCCGATTTGGCAAAATATTGAGAGACCCAATAATAAAGCTGCCTAAGTTTGGTGTGTTAAATTTGCACTCAGGATTACTGCCTGAATTTAAGGGAGTAATGGCGACGTTTTGGGCAATGCTAGATACAGCAAAAGCAATTAGCGTAGACTCACCTCGTGAGCCCAAACAACCACTTATTGGGGCAACAATCCATAGTATTGACGATGCTTCAATTGATACCGGCCAAATCATTACTCGCATACCCATTGAACTCGTAAATTCAAAGTCATACTGGTGGAATGTTTTAAATGTATATAAGCAAAGTGTTCCAGAATTAGTAAAATCAATTCAAACTATTGAAATTGGAGGGCCACTTGTTGGTCAACCTCAAACTAACGCAGGGAATTACTTTAGCTACCCAACAGAAGAAAGCATCTTAGCCTTCCATAAAAAAGGGCTCAAACTTTTTGAACCCTCTGATCTTAGTGACTTTCTAACGAAACACTTGGCTGACAAAAATTAAACTTAATTCAATAATCAATGAAACATCAATCGCCACAACCAGCTGCTATTCAAGTAATCTTCGCAACCTCTTAATTGGGTGGCGTATCGTTTCGCTCGGTTATCAACCTTTTGAGCAACACGAACTAACCAAGCCTTTTTACGGTAGGTTTTGCGTTTATAGCCGCCCCAACCTTCGTGATAATTCAAATACTGGTTTTTTGCATCCCATTTCGACACTTTATTGAGTCTATTTGTTTTAGCCGTGTACCAGCCCATAAAGTCAATGGCATCGTCAAAATCAGAACGACTGCTCCATGAGTTGCCTGACTCTTTAACATACTCGTCCCAAGTGACCGTTTTGGCTTGTGAATATCCGTAAGCAGAGCTTGCTCGACCAATTGGTATAAAGCCTAAAAAATATTCCATTGGTGGCGCAGCGTCGGCTTTGAATGAGCTTTCTTGATACATCATTGCCATAACGACATGGATTGGCGTTCCCCATCGGTCATTCATATCATTTGCAGCGTCCCACCAATCTTCTCTTTCTTTAAATATTTCACAAACATTGGAGATATTTTTAGGCTGAGGCGTAACACAACCGCTAATTAACATTATCAAAATTAAAATAATGACACTTTTTTTCATTTTAATTGAACTTTCCTGCTAAAACCTGTCAAACCTTACAGTAACAGATTTTTCCCTGAATTTTGTTGTTAGTTTGACGAGTAAATAATTATTTGCTCGTTTTTTTTTGCCTGCGATTTAGTAAGGCTAAAATCGAAGTTGGTAAAAAATGTGAATTAAATACTAAGTTTAATAGTTCTTTAAATCATGAGGTTATGAAAATATTAAATTTAAATCGGAATTAATTGAAGATTCTGAGAACTTTTTTGTTTAAAGGAGTCTAACATAGTGAAAGCAGTTTTTTTCATTCCCTGGAAGTTGTTGTTATTTTAGCGAGCATATCCTTTTGCTCGCTTTTTTTTGTCTAAAATTTAAGTTTGGTAAGTAAAGTAGTTTTCTAAAAAGTCATCAAACGACAACTTATCACTTGCTTCAATATCTTGTTGCTTTTGCCATGACGTTTGAGTTTCTTGCACTAAGAACGACGGTTTAAATACGCTAGGAAGGTGCGCTATATTTTGCTGCTTATAACGGTCAGCCAAAGATAAAGCGTAATAGCCATTATCGATATCGTCTTTTAAAAGTGTATTGAGGAGTTGTCCTGACAAGGTCTTATTAGGATCCGTAATGGTGCCTGATATTTGATCTATAGCTAAGGTGTACTGATCGCCGCCAATGTGTTTGTCTAACCATAACGCCACCGATTTAAGCTCAGCAAAAATATCCGTAAGCCACTCTTGACGTGAAACTGTAGTACCATTTAAAACTAAATCTAAAGACTCTGCTCGTCCATTTAATACGATGCGGTCTTGGTTTTCCTCTGCCTCGGCTTGTTGATCAGCAGACAGCTGGTCCTGCTCTGTTAATAAGCAAAAAAGCATAAATACATCAATTACGCGCATTTGTTCTTTTGAAATACCTACCGGTGAGAATGGGTTCACATCCAGAGCTCTTAACTCAACGTACATGATGCCACGGTTTTCTAATGCGTCGGTTGGTTTTTCACCAGACTTAGCCACTTGTTTTGGGCGTACTGGCGCATATAATTCGTTTTCTATCTGTAAAATATTATGGTTTAGCTGTTGGTAGTCCGAACCAATTTTAACACCAATCTTTTTGTAGTCTAACGACTCAGTCCGAATCGCCTTTCGTAACTTAGCGATGTATTCCTTTAAACAACCATATTCAACGTTTAACGCAGACTGCTCGCTATTTGTGTAACCTAGGTCACTCATTCTTAACGACGTGGCGTGAGGTAAATAAACAGAGCCTTTACCAAAAGTTTCAAATGGTAACGCTCCACCTTTGCCTTCTAAAAATGAACGACACATTGCAGGCGAAGCACCAAAAAGATAAGTTACAACCCATACGTACCGTTTAATATTTCTTACCATTCGCATATATTGCTCAGATTGGAAATCCATTAGACTGCCGGTTAAGCCTTGTTGCTTTTGGTATGCTTGCCAAAACGTAGTAGGTAAAGAAAAGTTGTAATGGATGCCCGCGATGGCCTGCATCATAGAGCCGTATCTATTTTTTAATCCTTTACGATAGGTACGTTTCATTTTACCTATATTAGACTCACCGTAATACGCCAGTGGGATTTCATCTTGATGCTCAATAAAGCAAGGCATACTCATTGGCCACAAAACCTCATCGCCAATATGCTTTGTTACAAAATGATGGATGTCTTGAAGTTGCGCGTAGGTTTTATTTATATCATTCGATGGCGGAGTAATTAACTCCAATAAAGCTTCTGAATAGTCAGTAGTAATATAAGGGTGAGTTAAAGCCGCGCCTAATAACTTTGGGTGCTCTTTTTGAGAAATTTTACCATTAGGTGCTACGCGTAACGTTTCTCTTTCAATACCACGCTGGATATCTTTGATGGCGCCGGTGAAGTCACTTGTAGATAAGTCATCTAAACGTTGTTTAATGGTAGTCAAAATACTATCGTTCCTTAACACTGTCGGAATTCAGAATAAACGCTCTTTATGGCGTCTAAAGACCTGATTATAAAGGTCTAGATTTCATTTAATTAAATTATTTTTTATCTCAATGAAAAAAGCCATCTACATGATGGCTTTTTATACATTTATATTACAGTTTTTACACTATAGCGATAAATTGCCGGACTATCCAACCCACAAACGTGCGTTTCTAAACATTCGCATCCAAGGGCTGTCTTCTAACCACTCGTCTGGATGCCAAGAATTGCTCGTTGTTCTAAATACACGTTCAGGATGAGGCATCATAATAGTGACTCGACCGTCGGCTGTGGTTAGTGACGTTATACCTTCTGGAGACCCATTTGGATTAGCCGGATAAGAAATAGTTTTCTCACCACGGTTATTAACGTATTGCATGGCAACCGTCCCAGATTGAACGGCTTGTGAAATCGCGTCTTGATTAACAAACTCAGCGCGTCCCTCTCCATGAGAAACAGCAATAGGCATTCTAGAGCCAGCCATACCTTTAAACAAGATAGATGGCGATTCTTGTATTTCTACTAAGCTAAAGCGCGCTTCAAAACGTTCTGATTTGTTTTTCACAAATCGTGGCCAATGTTCAGAACCTGGAATAAGCGAACGTAGATTGGACATCATCTGACAACCATTACACACACCTAAACTGAAAGTATCATCGCGATGGAAGAAGTTTTTAAATTGCGTCGATAGCTCATCATTAAATAAAATCGACTTCGCCCAACCTTCACCTGCACCTAAAACATCACCATAGGAGAAGCCACCACATGCGACTAAACCTTTGAATGAGTCCAGTGATAGGCGTCCAGATTGCAAATCACTCATGTGTACGTCTATTGCTTCAAAACCTGCGCGATTAAATGCAGCAGCCATCTCAACATGTGAATTGACGCCTTGCTCTCTTAAAATAGCCACTCGAGGACTTTTTCCACCCGACTTAGCGATAACTGGCGCGGCAACGTCGTCATTTATGTCGAAGCTTAATTTTGCATTTAGACCCGGATCATCCACATCAAACTTCGCATCATGCTCTTGTTGAGCGCAATCTGGGTTGTCTCGCAGAGATTGCATATGATAAGTGGTTTCAGCCCATATTGTTCTAAAGTGCGTACGAGTTGTATTTAAAACAGTTTCATTATTTAAAACGAAACTCAGCTTATCTTCATGATTCACATCACCAATAACTTGGCTGAATTTTTCCATACCATGTGCCGCTAACGTCGACATTACAACATCTACATCAGTCGTTCGTACTTGTATCACTGCGCCTAGTTCTTCCGAGAAAAGGATTGATAGTGCATCTGTTCCTAACCCGTCTAGTGTTATTTCGACGCCCGCTTTACCAGCAAAAGCCATTTCCGCTACCGTAGCAAATAAACCACCATCTGAACGATCGTGATATGCCAACAATTTGTTATCTGCATTTAACGACTGAATAGCATCAAAAAAGCCTTTTAATAACTCAGGTGAGTCTAAGTCTGGAGCGACCGTACCTAACTGATTGTAAACTTGTGCCAAACAGCTTGCACCTAAACGATTTTGTTTTGCACCTAAATCAATCGCTATAAGCTTAGTCGCGCCTTTATCAGTTCTAAGTTGCGGCGTTAAGGTCTTACGAATATCTTCTACTCGTGCAAACGCAGTAATAACTAATGACAGTGGCGATGTAACCGCTTTATCTTGACCTGACTCATCTTGCCATTGTGTTTTCATAGACATTGAGTCTTTGCCAACAGGAATTGTTAAGTCTAAAGCTGGGCATAGTTCCTCACCAACGGCTTTAACAGCTTCATATAATCCTGCATCTTCACCAGGATGACCGGCAGCAGCCATCCAGTTCGCGGACATTTTAATTCGCTTTAACTCACCGATATCTGCAGCAGCAATGTTAGTAATAGACTCCGCCACCGCCATTCGAGCCGAGGCACCATAGTTTAAAAGCGCAATTGGCGTTCTTTCACCCATCGACATTGCTTCACCATGATAGCTATCTAACCCAGCCGCAGTTACACCTACATCTGCGACAGGTACTTGCCATGGCCCAACCATTTGATCACGAGAAACCATACCCGTAACTGATCTGTCACCAATTGTTATCAAGAAGGTTTTTTCTGCTACTGTCGGTAGACGCATAATTCGTTCGGCTGCGTCCAAAGGTGATACGCCACTTAGGTCTAATTCGCTGCCGGTAGTTGCTTTACTCTCTACGTCTCGATGCATTTTAGGCGCCTTGCCTAACAATACGTCTAAAGGTAAATCAACCGGCTTGTTGCCAAAGTGATCGTCGGTAAGTGTTAAATGACGTTCTTCAGTCGCCTCACCTATAACAGCATATTGCGCGCGTTCTCGCTGGCAAAGCTGTTCAAATAGCGCTAAGTTTTCCGGCGCAACAGCCAGTACATAACGTTCCTGAGATTCATTACACCATATTTCTAGTGGCGACATACCTGGCTCGTCATTTGGCACTTTGCGTAAATCAAAAATACCGCCTCGTTCACCATCGTTTACCAACTCAGGGAACGCATTAGAGAGTCCACCAGCACCAACATCATGTATAAATGCAATAGGGTTCTTGTCACCTAACTGCCAACATTTATCGATAACTTCTTGGCAACGTCTTTCCATTTCTGGGTTTTCTCGTTGCACCGAAGCAAAGTCTAAGTCTTCACTAGATTGACCTGAAGCCATTGAACTTGCCGCGCCGCCACCGAGGCCGATATTCATCGCCGGACCACCTAATGCAATCAGTTTTGCACCAACAGGAATTACACCTTTTTCAGTATGTTCACGACGAATGTTGCCTAATCCACCGGCAAGCATAATTGGTTTATGATAACCGCGCACTTCTTCGCCGTTGAAGCTATTTACTTTATCTTCATAGGTTCTGAAATAACCGAGGATATTTGGTCGACCAAATTCATTATTAAAAGCAGCGCCACCTAGCGGGCCTTCTTTCATAATTTCGAGTGCATTTACAATACGGCTAGGCTTGCCAAAGTCTTTTTCCCAAGGCTGTTCAAAACCAGGAATACGAAGGTTTGAAACGGTAAAGCCTACTAATCCAGCTTTCGGTTTTGAGCCTCTACCCGTCGCACCCTCATCTCGAATTTCGCCGCCAGAGCCTGTTGCTGCGCCCGGGTATGGAGATATAGCAGTTGGGTGGTTGTGAGTTTCTACCTTCATTAATATATCAATATTTTCATGATGGTATTGATAAGCACCAGTTTCTGGATTTGCAAAGAATCGCCCGGCCTCAGAGCCATGCATAACTGCAGCATTATCTTTGTAAGCTGATGTTACATATTCTGGGTTGTGCTCGAACGTGTTCTTAATCATTTTAAACAATGATTTTGGTTGCTCTACTCCGTCAATTGTCCAATCGGCATTAAAAATTTTATGGCGACAATGCTCAGAATTTGCTTGGGCAAACATGTAAAGCTCAATGTCATTTGGGTTACGCTCAAGTCGAGTAAAACTCTCTACTAAGTAGTCAATTTCATCCTCTGCCAACGCTAGGCCCATATCATGATTGGCTTTACTCAAAGCATCACGACCACCCGTTAAAATATCTACCGACTTAAGTGGTTTTGGCGACTCTTGATAAAACAATGCGCTCGCGGCATCCAAAGACTCAAAAACTGACTCTGTCATACGATCATGAAGCTCTGATCGAAGCATTTGTATTTGGTTGTCATTTAGAGGGCTGGAAGTTTCAATGTAGTACGCAAGGCCGCGTTCGATTCGTTTTACTTTTGAGAGACCGCAATTGTTTGCGATATTTGTTGCTTTGGTGGACCAAGGGGAAATGGTGCCTGGACGTGGTGTTACTAGAATTAATGAGCCGCTGGGTGGATGAGATTGAATTTTGGGTCCATATTCTAATAAAGCATTGAGCTTATCTAGTTCAGATTCGGACAATTCGGAATTAAGGTCCGTAAAGTGGACAAACTCCGCATAGATATCTTTAATACTGAGTCCATGCTGTTTAAACGCAGACAGTAACTTGTTGACTCTAAAGTCAGAAAGAGCTGGGGCACCACGAAGGATTAACATATGCCAATTCACCATTCATGTTGAAAGGAAAGAAATTAGGGCCGCATTATACCCGCAATTTTTACCAATAAACAGAATTGTGTGGTAGTTTAATACAATAAAAATTAACTATTTTTCATCCGCATAACCTGGTACTAAAAATACGCATGCCAAAAACTTTACACAAAACATCTACGTTATCGCCTAAAGCATTATTTATTATCGCAGCTTTGTTGTGTGTTTGGGTTCATCTTTCAGGGTGTGCAGATGTGTCTTCTACATCTAAATTACAAACAATTAAGCAAGACAGCGTAATCAAAGTAGGCATTTTATTCGATCCAACAAGTTATTATATAGACGCAAGTGGTGCTGCAGGCTTTGAATACGAATTGGTTAATAAATTTGCTGATTACTTAGATGTAAATGTCGAATTAGTTCCAAGCTACAACTTCAGCGAATTGCTTCCTAAATTGGCATCTGGGCAAGTAGACATTGTCGTTGGCGGGCTGGCTAATATAAGTGATACAGATAAACAGTATCGATTATCGCCACCGTACTCTTTTATCGACCAAAAATTAGTTTTTAAACAAGGTCGAGAACGACCAAAAAGTTTTGAGGAACTAAAAGAGCCGGTAACTGTAGGTTATGGCACAAATCACATAGATGTAATGAACGATGCCATCACATTAAACCCAGACGTTCAACTAAATGTAATCGATAATACGGATCCGACTGAATTGCTCGAGTCTCTTATGGCTGAAGAGTTTTCTTTTACTATTGCTGATAGTCACCGTTTGGCCTTAATGCGTCGATACTACCCAGATATCAGCGTGGCTTTTACTATAAAAAAAGACGTTCCTCTCAATTGGCTGTTACCTCAAGACAATGATGACTCGCTATTTGCGGCATTGATAGAGTTTTTCGGTGAGCTTCATCAGAATGGTGAATTAACCGCATTAGATGATAAATACTTTGGTCACGTGGAGTCATTTAACTATGTAGATACGCGTCTGTTTATTAAGGCGATTGAAAATGTATTACCAAAATATAAAAGTTGGTTTGAAGAGTATGCCGGTGATATTGATTGGCGCTTAATAGCAGCACAAAGTTACCAAGAGTCTCATTGGAACCCTAGAGCCAAGTCTCCGACAGGAGTGCGAGGCATTATGATGCTAACTCAACCAACTGCAAAACAAATGGGCGTTAAGTCACGTCTCGATGCAGAATCAAACATTCGTGGCGGTGCTAAATATATAAATCTATTAATGCAAAGAATTCCTAAACGAATAAACGAATCAGAACGGCCATGGTTTGCATTAGCAGCGTATAATATTGGATGGGGCCACGTTCAAGACGCAAGACGCTTGACCGAAAAATTTGGTGGGGATCCAGATAAATGGGTAGATGTGAAACAACACCTACCTAAACTACGCCAAAAAAAGTACTATAAGACGACACGATATGGTTTTGCGCGAGGCGATGAAGCCGTTACCTACGTATCAAATATAAGACGTTACTACGACACATTAAACTGGATTGAAGATCAAGCCATTCAACAACAGTTAATTGAACAAAAAATAGAACAACAAAAAGAACTTGTAGATAACGATGTACCAAATGAAATTTCACAGGGATTAAAATGATAAAGCGAAGACGTACATTTAAATTAACTAAAAGCAAAGCGCTAATGGACCGAACTCGACGAAGAGTAGCTAGAAAAGGAACAAAAAAAGCATTGGTGAATAGACGAATCAAACAGATTAATACGAGCTTTGAAGCCGCACATGAACTAGAGAACGACTAGCCATCATTCTCTAGCTGCTTGGTTTGTATAGCCTTAAGTTTCTTTTTTTCTTCTCGACGTCGCTTAAAAAAAGCAGATAACATTTCGCTACACTCTTGCTGCAAAACACCACCAACGTACTGTACTTTATGATTATGACTATCGTGTTCTAATAAGTGCATGACACTTTCAACAGCACCTGTTTTATAATCACTAGCACCGTAGACAAGTCGCTCGACACGAGCATGGACCATAGCTCCAGAGCACATAACACAAGGCTCAAGCGTGACGTAAAGTGTCGTGTTTACTAATCTGTAATTTGATTCACTCGTACCCGCAGCCCTTAGTGCCATGACTTCAGCGTGAGCGGTAGGATCACTTAAGGTAATAGCTTGGTTAAAACCCTCAGCAATAATTTGTCCATCCTTAACAAGAACCGCCCCAACAGGAATTTCTCCCATAGCTTCTGCCTGCGAGGCTAACGCTAGGGCTCTGCGCATGAATAGTTCATCCGTTAAAGCTAGTGATTCAGTTGTTGTCATTAAAAACCTTTGATATTAGAAAGATAAAGCTCAATGCCTGAAACTCAACTATTTGTATTGTGTTCCTAACTTAGCGTAATAACTTAAAACTTATAATAAACACCCAAATATTGGCTAAATTAACAACGAGGTTACTTCAAAAAAAAGTCATCTCTATAAAAAACAAAGAGTTAACAAATGGCACAATAGTTGTTTCTTGCTAAGTATAAGTTTATCAATTACAACTATATAATCATATTCAACAAGGAAATTAATTATGTCTTCTATGCCTTTTATCGTTGCTATTGTCGCAATTATTGGCGGTCTTTTATATTCAGCTTATGAGCAAAAAGTAAAACTGCAAATTGCCAAAGAAAAGAATCGTACTTCAACAGCCGATGAGAATGTAGCCAAAGAGTTAGCGCAACTCAAAGAGCGTGTCGCGGTTCTAGAAAAAATTGTTACTGATAAAAACTATTCACTTAAAGAAGAGATCGACTCACTAAACAGAGCAAGCTAGTCGTATAATTAAGTAGAATAACTAATTAAAAAATAAAAGGATTGTTAATATGAAGTTTCTCCATAGGGTCTTAGTACCCTTGTTATTATTAGTAGCAGCTATTGCCTGTTACCGAATGGGAATAGTGGCTGGAGCACTAACGTTCATCGTTATTGGTTTCTTTTTTGAGTTAGCATTTTGGTCAAAGTTATTTCCTCGTAAAAAGAAAAAAGGCGCATAAAGCGCCTTTCTCATATTTGTTCAATAACGAATCTAACCGTTTATTATTCCCATTCAATGGTTGCAGGCGGCTTGCCACTGATGTCATAAACAACTCGTGATATGCCATCAATTTCATTGATAATTCGATTTGAAACTTTACCTAGGAAGTCATAAGGCAAGTGCGCCCAATGTGCCGTCATAAAGTCTATTGTCTCTACAGCCCGAAGACTAACAACCCAATCATATTTGCGGCCATCACCCATAACGCCAACCGAACGAACCGGCAGGAATACCGTAAACGCCTGACTCACCTTGTTATATAAATCCGCGTTATGTAACTCTTCAATGAAAATAGCATCGGCACGTCTTAGTAAATCAGCGTACTCTTTCTTCACTTCACCTAAAATACGTACACCTAAACCTGGTCCAGGGAACGGATGACGGTAAAGCATGTTGTATGGTAAGCCGAGCTCTAAACCAATTTTACGTACTTCATCTTTAAATAACTCACGTAACGGTTCAACTAAGCCCATTTTCATATGTTCTGGCAGACCACCAACATTATGATGTGACTTAATTACATGTGCTTTACCTGTGGCAGAAGCCGCTGACTCAATGACATCAGGATAAATGGTCCCTTGAGCTAACCATTTTGCATTATCGAGTTTTGACGCTTCTTCATCAAACACCTCAACAAATACATTCCCAATGATCTTGCGCTTTGTCTCTGGATCATTTTCGCCTTTTAATCGGTCTAAAAAGCGTTGTTCAGCATTTACATGAATAATATTCAAACCAAAATGGTCGCCAAACATTTCCATGACCTGCTGGCCTTCATTTAAACGAAGCAGACCGTTATCAACAAATACGCAAGTAAGCTGTTTGCCGATTGCGCGATGTAGCAGCATAGCAACAACTGATGAATCAACACCACCAGACAAGCCAAGGATAACTTGGTCATCACCGACTTGCTCTTTCATCTTTTCGATAGCGTCTTCAATAATTGAAGCAGCTGTCCATAACTTTTCACAACCACATATAGTGCAAACAAAGTTTTCTAATAAACGAAGCCCTTGTTTAGTGTGTGTCACTTCTGGATGGAATTGCACACCATAAAAACGCTTTTCTTCATTCGACATAATCGCATAAGGGCAGCTATCTGTTTTCGCGACAGTTTTAAAATCGGCTGGAATTGCACTTACTTTGTCGCCGTGGCTCATCCACACATCTAACATAGAGTTGCCAGCAGAATTAATGGAATCTTCGATATTTTTTAACAAGGCAGATTCAGAAACAACCTCAACACTCGCATAACCAAACTCTCGTTCCATTGAGATTTCTACCGCACCGCCAAGTTGTTGCGACATAGTCTGCATGCCATAACAAATACCTAGTACCGGAACGCCCGCTTCAAATACATACTCTGGTGCTCGTGGAGAGTTATGCTCGGTAACCGATTCAGGACCGCCAGCTAAGATGATACCGTTTGGCGCAAATTCTTTTATTTGTTCTTCAGTAACATCCCACGCCCACAATTCGCAGTAAACGCCAATTTCTCGTACACGACGAGCGATAAGTTGAGTGTATTGGGAGCCAAAATCTAAAATTAAAATTTTATGCTGGTGAATGTCTTTCTCGATGGACATGTTTTAGCCTTTTAATTGTTGGTTAACATCAAGTTTTTTAACTATAGCTAACTGGGTGTAAAAAGACCGAGCTAGAATTAGCTCGGCCAGAATATTTTTAGAACAACTTAACCTAAACGGTAATTTGGTGCTTCTTTTGTGATTTGTACATCATGTACGTGTGACTCACCCATCCCTGCCGAAGTAACACGAACAAACTGCGGTTTAGTGTTCATTTCTTCAATAGTGTGGCAACCCGTTAATCCCATTGCAGAACGAATTCCACCTAGTTGTTGGTGAATAATATTTTCAATCGGGCCTTTGTAAGCAACACGACCTTCTATACCTTCAGGAACTAGCTTCTCGTTACTATCTGACTTTTGGAAATAACGGTCTGATGAGCCATGACTCTGATTCATAGCGCCTAAGCTGCCCATTCCGCGGTAAGACTTGTAATAACGTCCTTGATATAGTTCAACTTCGCCAGGAGCTTCTTCTGTACCCGCTAACATTGAGCCAACCATAACGCAACTTGCGCCTGCTACTAATGCTTTTGAAATATCCCCAGAGAAGCGAATACCGCCATCTGCTATAACCGGAATGTTTTTACCTGCGACCGCATCTACAGCATCTGCGATCGCTGTAATTTGAGGAACACCACAGCCGGTAACGATACGAGTTGTACAAATTGAACCAGGGCCAATACCTACTTTAACAGCATTAACGCCAGCTTCGACTAAAGCTAATGCTCCCTCAGCCGTTGCAACATTACCACCAACAATTTGTAACTCAGGGTATTTATCTCGAGTCCACTTAACGCGCTCTAAAACCCCTTGAGAGTGACCATGTGATGTATCAATTAATAAAACGTCTACACCTGCTTTAACTAACGCATCAATTCGCTCGTCAGTGCCAGGACCAACGCCTACCGCAGCACCTACGCGTAAACTTCCACGTTCATCTTTACAAGCATTGGGTTTACTGTCGGCTTTTTGGAAGTCTTTTACTGTGATTAAGCCTTTGAGTTTAAACTCATCGTCAACTACTAAGATTTTTTCAATTCGATGCTCGTGCATTAATGCCATAACATCACTGCGTTTAGCTGATTCGTGCACAGTTACCAGCTTATCTTTTGGTGTCATAACCGAGCTAACTTTGGCTTTTAAATTTGTTTCAAAACGAAGGTCTCGACCGGTCACAATACCTTCTAAATTATTGTGATCATCAACGACAGGAAAGCCAGAAAAACCGTGCTCATGAGCAAGCTTCATAACTTCACCTAAAGTAATTTCTGAAGACACTGTTACAGGATCAGAAACAACGCCACTTTCAAACTTCTTAACGCGACGAACTTCATTCGCTTGAGCCTGAATAGACATATTTTTATGAATAAATCCGATGCCGCCTTCTTGGGCTAACGCAATCGCTAGGCGACTTTCCGTTACAGTATCCATCGCTGAAGATACCATTGGAATATTTAACTCAATAGTTTGAGTTAAGCGTGTTTTTAAATTGGCTTCGTGAGGAAGAACGGTGGAGTGACCTGGAACTAATAAAACGTCGTCAAACGTTAGGGCTTCTTTGACTATCCGCAACATGGCAATTGGTACCTTACATGAAAAGTAGATGGAGTATGTTGCGGTAGCATTTTAATCGAAAAGTCTGCATCCGTAAACATAAAATTGATTATAAAGTAATATATTTAACCCGTAATACATGCGGTTGAAAGCAACAAGCAGTTGACTATCAATGTTCATTCATTAGACTTCTAGCCTTACTCCCAATTTAAAGTGATTATAGTGACCACACCCGAACCTACCCATCAAAAGATTTATCAAGTTTCCGAGCTAAACCAAAAAGCCAGAATGTTACTTGAGTCTGAATTTCTGAACGTTTGGATCAGTGGTGAAATATCTAATTTAGTCAAAGCAACAAGCGGCCATTGGTATTTTTCATTAAAAGACAATAAAGCTCAGATAAAAGGCGCTATGTTTCGGGGCAATAACCGAAACGTTCGTGCTCAAGTTGAAAATGGAACTCAGGTTTTAGTTAGAGGCCGACTTAGTTTGTATGAGCCTCGTGGTGATTATCAATTAATTGTCGAGTTGATGGAGCCTGCTGGCGAGGGACTACTAAAGCAAGAATTCGAAGCATTAAAAAACAACCTTCAACAAATGGGGCTGTTTGATCAAAGCTCAAAACAAGCCATACCAATAGAGCCTAAACGCGTCGGTTTAGTGACTAGCCCAACAGGAGCGGCAGTCCATGACATTTTAACAGTATTGCAACGCCGCTCACCACAAACTGAAGTCATTATTTATCCCACCATGGTGCAAGGTAAACAAGCGGCCGACAACATTATGTGGGCGATAAACACGGCCAATGTTCGACAGGAAGTTGATGTACTAATTGTAGGCCGAGGTGGTGGCTCACTTGAAGACTTATGGTGTTTTAATGATGAAGGCCTTGCTCATACAATCTTTAATAGTGCGATTCCAATTATAAGTGCTGTTGGCCATGAAATAGATGTCTCTATTTCTGATTTTGTTGCAGACTTAAGAGCGCCCACCCCTTCTGCTGCTGCGGAAATAGTTTCAACAGACAATAGTGAACTTGTGACAAAAGTACGCAACTTACATAGTCGGTTAATTAGGGCGTACGCCCATCAGCATCAAGCAAATAAGAATCAACAAAATCAGTTAAAGCGTTCACTGGCACTGTTGCACCCAAGCTATCAATTACAACTCGCTCAACAAAAGAATGATGAGCTTCAAATCGCTTTGCACCGGGCTATGACACAGACATTAAAAAATGCAAAACAAAGAGAGCACCTTTGTCGAGAGCGCTTAAACGGCTTATCGCCAAAGCATGAATTGACCGCAGCCAAACAACGAATGACCTATGCTAGCTCTGCATTGCCTAAATTAATGCAAAGCATAATCGCAAACAATAATCGCAAGTTTGTCTCTATGGCAGAAAAACTAAATATTGTTAGCCCATTAGCCACATTAACAAGGGGCTACAGCATTACCACGAACGAACAAGGCAACGTTATTTCAGATAGTAAACAAGTTAAAAAAGGCGAAGTCGTAAATATTCGCCTCGCCAACGGTGAATTAAACGCTAAAATAACAGACAGATAATAGCTTTAAGCAAAAGGAATGATGAAAAGGATGAAAAAATCGCTCAAATGGACTTTAGTTGTAGCCTTAGGTTTAGCGATAAGCTTATCGGCAGCTTGGTTATCTCTTGATAAAAGTGTACGTTATTTAGTCTTAAATCCACCAACTGACCTAAACGTCCTATTTTGGAGCCAAGCGCAGAGAGATGCAGGTTTTCAATCTATCGACACACTTCCTATTGTTCCTAAAAATACAATAAAAGCTAATTCAAGTATTCGCCCCACATTAAAACTTGGTCAATCGCTAATACTAAATCAAACTGATATCGACCAGTTTATGCGTGATAATCGAGTTGCAGGCTTAGTCGTGTTGCATGACGGTAAAATACGACTCGAACAATACGCCTTGGATTTTGACCAAAATAAGAAGTGGACTAGCTTTTCAGTAGCAAAATCATTTACATCAACCTTAATTGGCGCAGCAATAAAAGACGGCTATATAAAAAGTCTGCAGGATAATGTCAGTGACTATATTGTTTCAATGAAGGGCAGCGAGTATGACAACGTCACCATAGAACAACTGATTACGATGACTTCCGGCGTACAATGGAATGAAGACTATGAAGATATCCAATCTGATGTATCCAAATTTAATTTTCACACACCTGAACCTGGTGTTGACGCTATAGCAAGCTACATGCGACAACTGCCTCGCGCCTACCCCGCTGGCACTCAGTGGTCATACAGTACTGGCGAAACAAACTTAGTTGGCTTGTTATTACAAAAGGCCATCAACAAACCTTTAGCTGAATATTTATCCGAAAAAATTTGGTCAAAAATAGGCGTTGAGCAAGATGCTTCTTGGGTTCTTGGTCCTTCAGGGAATGAGATAGGTGGTTGCTGTATACAAGCGTCAACTCGTGATTTTGCTACTTTTGGACAGTTTTTCTTAGACGGCGCAAAAATTAATGGCGAGACTATCGTTCCTGATAACTGGATTACAAAGGCGACATCGAAACAAACAGCAACAAATGAAACACATGGATATGGATATCAGTGGTGGACAAGTACAGATGGTAGTTACCAAGCAAAAGGGATATTTGGACAGGGTATATTTATCGATCCTAAAAGAAACTTGGTTGTTGCGGTAAATGGCAATTGGCCGGTGGCTTATAACTCGGTATTCGCGTCTAGGAACGATTCCTTTTATAAAACAATTCAACAATCAATAGACAAAGAAAAAGGGCAATAACATTATTGCCCTTTGACAGTTTTAGCATTTCGATTTTCAAGCTTTAAGCGAAATTTACGTTTATTTCATTCTTGAAGCTTGAATACTCAAACCTTCAGAAATTGATTTAAATGCATCTGCAGTTACCGTAGGTAAGTCTGGTAGCATTGCTTTTATCTCTGCTTGAACTACAGGTGATAAGCTCATACCACCTGTAACAAATAGTATTTCTGGCTGCACATCGGTTTTATCCAAACACTCTTTTACTAACCCTTTAACTCGCGTCATCCAAGCTAACATAGAGCGTTTTAAGTCGGCTTCTGTTAGTTCAACATTGAAGTCTGATTGAATATACTTTAACGGTAAAACGATATGACTTTTTTCTGATAACATTTCTTTTGCCATTCTCGATGAGTTTACTAATCGTGCAGACAATTTCTCTTCTTGCACAATTAATAACTTATCGAGCTTTTCAGGCTCTTTGGCAACCGATATAGTTTGCGAAATTTCTAATCCCATTTCATCCGAGAAAAACTTATTCAAACGAGGAATGTCATCTACCGCTACCATGTCGTTAAAATATAATGGCGGAATTGGAATACCATTGGTCGTCTCAGTACCAAGTCCCATTTCTGGAGCTATCGACTTTAAGATTAAGTTTTTGTCACACTCCATGCCACCTAAACGCGTACCGGTTACAGATAACACGTCTTGTTGACGGTCATAATCTTGCTGTTTTTGCGTACCAAGGCGAATTACACAGATATCAGTTGTACCACCACCAATATCAACGACCAAGGCAACTTTTTCGCTATCGAGTTGTTGTTCGATTCGGTATGCTGCTGCAATTGGCTCTTCAAGAAAGTCAATTTTTTCAAAACCCGCTTGTTCTGCAGCTGCTGTCATAATAGTGATAGCTTGCTGATTGCCCTCTTCGCCACGTGTCCCATGGTATTTAACTGGGCGCCCGACAACTACACCACCTACTTTTTGGCCCAGTTGTTTTTCTGCAGCTTCTTTAAAAAACGCTAACTGTTTTGCAATTAATCCAACAAATGCGTCTTTTTGGCCTGATAGCAAGTTTGCACCCAAAAAGTTTTTAGGTGAATAAATTAGGCGACCTTTTTCAGGTGTTTTTAAATACTGTTTAAATCCTGCTTCACCGAACAAAAACGTGCCAGTTTCAACCATTTTATGTAACGGAAGGTCGTCTACTGATTGGTTTTTTAAAAGCTCATTAATGGCACGACGCTGCAACTTTGGAGTATTATGATATTCGCCTCGTAGCTGATCTATTTGTGTTAAATAACGACGCTGTTCCGCTGGCGTAGTGGCATCTTCATATTTATCTTTAGCTTTATCTAGCTGCATCGAAATAGACGCTTTAATGCGTTGCACTTTATCTTCGATAACTTCAACTGGAGGCAATGGCAAGTCATCTTCATAATAAATAAATACTGAAGATCGGATCTTAAAAGGCGTTTTTGAGTCCTTATCTAACTCGATATAGTGATGTTGACTTCCGTCAAACCAAACCACTTCTGAATTTGAAGTACCGTAGTCGATGCCAATGGTAACCATGAAAAGTGCGTCTCCTAAAAAAAATGAGTAGGCGATTCTATCCAAGTCGAAAAAAAACGCCAGTCGTTTTTTCCGATTAGCCCGTTTTGCTAAATCGATAATTTTGCTTTGTCAAAAAAACTCGCTGTAACGTTTACGATGAGTGGATGTCTTAAAGGGTTAAAACTGTGTTTTTTCTGTTTCTTTTTTGCTAGTCTAATCAGCTAATCTTGGCGACTAGAACGTTAGATTCTACGTCAAATTTAACCAGCAAAATGAATAGGATAACGTGGTAATATTATGAACAGTCGTAATTTTAGACGTTTGTTGACCCTAGCATTTGCCATCACTGTCAGTGCGACAGCGTCTGCAAGTGCCGTTAAGCAAACAAAAGGGGACTTCGAAGACAAGTTCCGTCAAATGGAAGAAATTCTTCCAACTCCGAATGTATATCGTGCTGCGACGGGTGAACCAGGTGAAAAATACTGGCAACAAAAAGTCGATTACAAAATTAAAGTAAAACTAAACGAAGAAAAACGTCGTTTAGATGCTACTCAAAACATTACCTACAAAAACAACTCGCCACATACATTAAAGTACTTGTGGATGCAGTTAGAACAAAACAAATATTACGAAGACTCAATTGCTGAAGCAGGCACTGCATTTGCTGGTATTGGTCGTCGTGGCCCTGCAACGTCAGCTGGCAATGGTGATTCACCAGCTAAATTAAGTCTAGGTGAGTTACGCCGTCAGCAGTTTCTTGCTGATAATGAACTTGGTTATGATGTACTTGCAGTTAGAAATAGCAAAAACCGTCCGTTAAAAATTACGGTTGTTGGTACTAACCTACGTATCGATTTAGATCGTCCGTTAAAGCCAGGTAAAACGGTTGAGTTTGAAATGGACTTTGGCTTTAATATTGTTGAAGAAGATGCCGTTTCAGCTCGTGCTGGTTACGAACACTTCCCTGATGACGCTCGTGAAGGTGGTAATGATATCTTCTTGCTAGCGCAGTGGTTCCCGCGTTTACACGCATTTACTGACTTTGAAGGTTGGCATAACAAAGAGTTCATCGGTCGTGGTGAATTTACTCTTGAGTTTGGTGACTATGAAGTAGAAATCACAGTTCCTGCTGACCACATCGTTTCTTCTACTGGTGTTTTAGATAACCCTAAAGATGTATTAACTAGTACTCAGCGTGACCGCTTAGAGCAAGCAAAAACGGCAAAACGCCCTGTTTTTGTTGTTACTGAGGAAGAAGCTTTAGAAAACGAAAAAGAAGGTACAACTAAACTAAAAACTTGGCGCTTTGAAGCTGAGAACGTTCGTGATTTCGCATGGGCTTCATCTCGTAAATTCATGTGGGATGCTAAAGGATACGACCAAGGCGGTAAGGATCAACCATTCGTAATGGCTATGTCTTTCTACCCGAAAGAAGGTGGCGATCTTTGGAAGAAATATTCGACTGAAGCTATCGTTCACACGATGGAAGTTTATTCTCGTTTCTCTTTTGATTACCCATACCCTACGGCTCAGTCAGTAAATGGCCCAGTTGGCGGCATGGAATACCCAATGATTACCTTCAATGGTCCGCGTACTAAATTACAAGACGATGGTTCTCGTACTTATACGCAAGCTGAAAAACGTTTCCTTATCGGTGTTGTTATCCACGAAATCGGTCATATTTACTTCCCAATGGTTGTAAACTCTGATGAGCGCCAATGGACTTGGATGGACGAAGGTCTTAACAGCTTCTTAGACGCTGTTGCATGTCGTGAATGGGATCCAACAATTCCTTGGGGTGTAGAGCCTCGTTACATTACTAGTTACATGAAGAGTAATGTTCAAGTTCCTATCATGACACAGTCTGATAGCGTTTTACGTTTAGGTCCAAATGCTTATTCTAAGCCTGCGGCAGCGTTGAATATTCTTCGTGAAGTAGTGTTAGGTCGTGAGTTGTTTGACTATGCGTTTAAAGAATACGCACAACGTTGGAAATTCAAACGCCCTACTCCATCTGACTTTTTCCGTACAATGGAAGAGGCGTCTGGTGTTGACCTAGATTGGTTCTGGACAGGTTGGTTCTACACGACAGATCATGTTGATATTTCAGTAGACGGTGTTTACAAACTGCGCATGGACACAAAAAATCCAGACATTGACATGGCTCGTATGCGTAACATCGAAAATGAAAAGCCTATGCCTCTATTTGAGAAAATGAACAAAGAAGCTGGCATGAAAACATGGGTTGAACTAAACCCTGACGTAACGGATTTTTATGACGAAAACGACCGTTTCACTGTCACAAACAAAGAGCGTAATAAGTACAACAGTTTCTTAAAGGGTCTTAAGCCTTGGGAAAAACGCGTATTTGAACGCGCTGTTGAAGAAGACAAAAACTATTACGTTATTGAGTTCAACAACCTTGGTGGCTTAGTGATGCCTATCTTACTTCAACTAGAGTATGCTGATGGTACTAAAGAAGACCGTTACATCCCTGCTGAAATTTGGAGACGTTCACCTAAGCACGTTAAGAAACTGGTTGTTACAGAAAAAGCGAAAGAGCTTGTAAGCGTTCACGTTGACCCTTCATGGGACACAGCTGATGTTAACAACGAAAACAATATGTATCCGCGTCGTATCATTCCATCACGTGTTGAAGCGTTTAAATCAAAACGCAGCACATCTGGTGCGAGCCGTGACATTATGCAAGATATTAAAACTAAGTTAAAAACTGACGAAGACAAAGACAAAAAGAAAAAAGAATCTGAGTCTGAGACAGAAGCTTAATTAATATTTGTTAACATAGCCTGCTTTACGTAGGCTAATTTAGCGATACAATAAATGCCCGAAGTTATCGGGCATTTTTTTTAGGAGAAAGGCGCTTGTTTAGATTAGTTACATTTATGTTTGTATTGTTGTGCGCTGCGATGCCAATCCAAGCTCACAAAATGAAGTCGGCATTTACTATTGTTTTATTTAATGAACGTACTAATCACATCGAAGTGATGCATCGCTTTATGTTGCATGATGCAGAAGAAGCAGCATGGCAATTATTTGATGCCAAGGCAGATATTATTGCGGATGAAACTACGCAAGCAAAGTTTGCGGCATATGTAGAGACTAAATTTGAAGTTCAAGATAACAACGGTAATGTTTTACCCTTTAGCTTGGTCGGGTATCAAAATGATGCTGGCTATTTTTGGGTTTATCAAGAGCTCAAAATGCCTCAAAGTATAGCCGGGTTAAGAATCCGTCAAGATGCACTACGAGAAGTCTGGGACGAGCAATTTAACATAGTGAACATTGAAGGGCGTGGGCCTGCAAAGAGCTTACAATTTGAAGGTTCTGAAGTATGGCGAACGGTGTCATTGCCGCCAGTTAATCAATAAGTTCTATTGGCTAATTTATAATGATTGGTTAGCCAATAACAGCTTGAACATGGCCACGTAGGGACTTTCTATTAATTAAGTGAGCGCTAATAACAAAAGCGCTCCCTATCACTGTTAGCAGTGTTTCAAAATGATGTCCGCCAATAACAGCCATCGTCAAAGTAACAACTCCCAGCACGGCTAAGTAAATAGGTAAAGCGTTACGATGCGCTGCATAAGCCTTTGGAAGGCTTATGCCAAGTATAAACACAATAGGCGTGATCAATGCAGCATGAAGCCACTCGTCATGAATAGACTCTAAGAACTCATGTAGCCCAAAACTAGCACCAAACGATAAGAGTAGGATCGGCAAAGAGCAGTGCAATACGCACAATACTGACAGCCACGCGCCCAAAATATCTCTCATTTGCAACACCTATAAAAAACAACTTTTGATATAATATAACATTACATTTTTTTGAGCCAGTTTTTATTTAGATAAATCCGCCCAAAATAGATTTTCGACTATAGTTATAAAATGAATTTATAAACCAAAAGTTAATTATGGCGCTTAGTAATTATTCCCAACAAAATTCTATTTTTAATCAAATTCTAACGACCGATAAGACATCGAACTCGGAGGTCCTTAGGCATAAAACCAGAATGTTGCAGGAAAAGCTGGAGCAAGCGGTTATCAACCCAAATGTACTCTCTAAAAAACTTACACTAGAGCAGTATTTTAATATTATTAGTCGGTTTTATATTTCGTATGTCCAAATAGAGAAGCGTCTAATTAGATTAGAGCGGCAAGTAAACGTTTTGCCAGCGTCTCCCTACAATTCAAGGTTGTCACAATTAGAAGCAGAGTTACTAAGTATTTCTAGCTTATTAGACTGCAACCTCCCCATTCCTGCGCCAAATTTTATAGCATTAGGACTAGGCTCAAAGGAACAACAGTATTGGGGAATTCGCTATGCGCTTGACAGTTTTTCACAAACCGCAAAAATGTTATTTCCAATGATGGAGTCAACTATCGGCAAAAAATATAGTGTCGAGTTGAGCTTTTGGAAAAAATTATGTCATGTGGAAAAGGATTGGTTAAAAACGCTCACTGCCATTGATACTTTATCTATTTTAGACATCGAAAGATCAGTTTTGATAACTTCCGCACAGGAAACCTATATTCTAATTTCAGAGAACATGGCCGGAATGAAACCCGGCCATTAATGAACGACTCATCTATGAGTACTCGATCGTTTCGCTATGAAGTCTTATTTGAAAGCATGCTATTTAACTTTTCACCACCTTTTATGCCAAAGTCTAATGTTCTGATTGGGAACGGAATTAAAATATCATTCTCTTTAAGCGTATTGTTTATTGTCACTACAAGTTCATGCCTTGCCTGCATAAAGCCGACATGTCCTGGATAATCAATCCAAGCCCACACCAATAGGTTAATTGAGCTGTCACCAAAACTTTCAGCATAAACAGCTGTCTCTTCTTGGTTTTTTATAAAGTCTTTTTGATTTATCGCTTCAACTAAAACTTGAGAAGCCAACTCTATATCATCGGCATAAGAGATCCCGACACCTATCTCTACACGACGTTCTCCTGTCGTATTGTAATTAGTTAGTGTATTTCTGAATAACACCTTGTTTGGCACTATATCTAATTGTCCGTAAAAATTTTCGACTAATGTATTTCTTAGGTTTATTGCCTTTACAGTGCCAAACACACCATCCGCTTTTATAACATCGCCAATTTGAAAAGGCTTACGAATGCCCATCGCAATACCGGCAATTAAGTTCTCAGTCATGTCCTGGAACGCAAAGCCAATTGCTAAACCAACGATTCCGGCACCAGCTAATAATGACTTAACGGTACCCGACAAACCCATGAAATCCAGCGCTACAAAAATACCAATGGTCATTACTATTATTTTAAAAATAGAAGCAAGTAAATCGGCAATCTGTCTAGACTCTAATGTCTTGTGTAACACCGTTCTAAAGGTTTTACTAAGAACCCGCGATAACAGTGAAAAAAACAAAACAATAAACAAAGACACGACAAAGTTTGGTAGGTGTTTTACTGATATTTCTAGCCAACCAACTAGCTTTTCTTCTATCAACCCATAATATGGGGCTAAATCTGGTAGTTTCATACTGAGAACTCCTTTTGTTCTTTAGCGTTAACTACGCAAACACTATGCCATCGTCTCAGGAGTGGAAACAAAGTTGTAAAATATTGAATTAGAAGGAAATAAATGAATCACCGTTAAAAAAAAGCCACTACATCTATTTCTGTAATGGCTTTTGGGATTAATGTGAGTAATTACTACTTTTTTTATGTAACTTTTTCAGACTTTAAATTCATTTAATACTTTACCGACTTGCGTACCCAACTCTTTTAACTTCGAAGCAGCCTCTTTGGCTTGCTCGGCTCTCTCGCTATTTCGAGTACTAGCGTCAAATACGTCACTAACATCCTCTGCAATTGTTTGCGACACTTGAGCTTGCTCATTAGCCGCTCGAGACACTTCATCGTTCAATTCGTGAATTTGTTGCATTGCATTTAAAACATTCATAAACGCTTGATTCGCCTGCTCAGTAAAGTCGACATTTTGTTCTGCTTCTTCACGGTTTTTAAACATGATTTCTGTTGCCCTGCTACTTTGTTTTTGCAACTTCTCAATCATAGTATTAATTTCTTCCGTCGATGACTGAGTCCGACTAGCCAAAGAGCGAACCTCATCAGCAACAACAGCGAACCCACGGCCCTGTTCACCTGCTCTTGCCGCCTCAATTGCAGCATTTAATGCAAGCAAGTTAGTTTGTTCTGCAATATTGCGAATTACATCTAGCACCGTAGAGATAGACTCACTGTCTTTAGCCAGCTCTTCGATGACAGACTCAGATTCAGCAATACTTTTTGATTGTAGCTTTATACGCTGCGTGGTGTCTTTTAGGGTAAGTGAACCCGACTTCGCTTCTTCATAAACATTTTGTGATACGGTATTTGCGTTATCAGTATTTGATGCAACCAAACCTGCAGTGGCTCTAAATTCCTCAATTGCAGATGCAAGCAAATCTGCTTTTTGATGTTGCTCTGCCTGATCTTTTGTCATGTTATTTGCTAACTTGGACACTTCTTCTACTGAGTTCAATAAGACACTTGTTTTATCTTTGACGTTTTTAACCGTGTAGTGCATCTTTTCAAGTAAGCCATCAAACGAGCGAGCCATTTCACCAATTTCGTCTTGCCGCTTAGAGCCAATACGAACCGTTAAGTCCCCTTCACCCTTTGTTAATTCCTGTATGGTTACCGTTTGTTGTAGGATTGGTTGTAGGATTAGCTTTCTGAGTAAAACAAAGACCAAAACTCCAAATAATGACATGGTAAATAACAGCTTAATTACGCCAACTAATATAGAGCTCATTACCAATCCTTGAACGTCTGAGTCCTTAACTCCTAGAATAACCTCATAACCCCAAGGCGTATAAGGTACTGTTGTTATTTCATAGCCATCACCGCTATTTATGATGTCGGTTATCTGTTTTGACGTTAAATGTGCCGAATACTGACTAAGTTGCTTTTTACCATCTCGCAGTGCGACAAAGCCGTTTTCTAACAACCTAGCTTTTGATATCTGCTCAGCCAATACATCCAGGTTTGCAGAATACCCGACATACCAAATACCGATTACATCACCTGTTGAATCAATAATTGGATCATAAGCTGTAAGGTAAGGCTTTCCTAAAATATCGACCTGACCAAAATACGCTTTTTTTTGTTTTATCGCTGCCATCGCCTTGCCTGAAGGGGACAATTTGGTGCCCGTTGCTCTTTTTCCTTCCTTCATCACATTCGTGCTTATACGGATGAAGTCATCTCCTTGTCGAGAAAAGATCGTTGCAGTCCCTCCCATAACTTCGGTTAAGCCGTCGACTAACGCATAGTTATTTGCAACTGAGTAGTCACCTATCATGATGTTTCTTGCTGAGGTGCCATTTACAGATAAGGACTCACCTAAACTAGGCGAACCTAAATTGGATGCTCGTTGTTTTAATAAAGTAAGGCTACTTACAACTCGCTCTGACATTATGTCGTTTGTGACATTTAACAGTGATGATACCTTATCGACTAACAAACTTTTTTGTTGCGCTACTTCGTTACTCACCGCTTGTTTTGTTTCATACCAAATAACGGAAGTTCGAAGAACTAAGAACACACAAATAAACGCAATCAACGCAATAAGAAACTTCTTTTGAATAGTCATTTTAATCCTACTTAACTGAACCGAATTAATGTGAATACTAGGAGAAAGTGAGCGACTTTCTATAATTTCAAATTCAGTATAGTAAAGATGTGAAAAAACAGGCTAATAAGCCTGCTTTTTTAAGGATAAATTTGCTACACCTAATGATGTTCAAATGCTAAGTGGTTAACCAAGCCTTAGCTTTAGCCATTAACAGATAGTTTACTGGTACTAGTAGCAAAGTAATAAACGTTGCGAATAAAATACCGAAACCAAGTGAGACCGCCATAGGGATCAAAAACTGTGCTTGAGTTGATTTTTCAAACAGCAATGGCATCAGACCAATAAAGGTCGTCAAACTTGTTAACATAACCGGACGAAAACGTGAACTGCCCGCAGTTAACACCGCCTCTTGTAAGTCAAGGCCTTCCGAACGACGTTTGTTTATGTAATCTACCAATACTAACGAGTCATTTACCACGACCCCAATTAACGCAAGCATGCCGAGTAGACTCATAATGGTTAACTCCATTCCCATCACCCAATGGCCCATGACGGCGCCAATCATACCAAAAGGAATAATGCTCATAACAATTAGCGGTTGCGAGTACGACTTGAATGGAATTGCCAGTAACGCATATATAATAAAGAATACAAATAGTAGCGCCCAGCCCAATGAACTAAAGGACTCGCGTTGCTCTTTCGCCTCACCTTCCAAAGAATGTGAAATACCTGGATATTGAGACACAAGTTCATCTAAATAAGATTTCAAATCGGCTTGTAGCACGGTCATATTGGTATTACTTTTATCAATATCGCCTGTTACGTTAACGGTTCTAAACCTATCAATACGATATATAGCGGATGGACTTTGCCCTGCATTTAAACTTGCAACATGCGCAAATGGTACGGTGCCGCCGTCCGGTGTCACTATTAAGATATCTTGTAGTTGAGCGACTGAGTTTCTCTCAGACAGAGGAAGTCTTACCATTACTCGGACATCGTCTCGACCTCTCTGAACACGCTGAACTTGTGCACCAAAAAAGGCGTTCCTAATTTGACGGGATACTTCCATTCTTGTCAATCCAAGTGCTACACCTTGTTGTGTTAACTCAATTTGCAGCTCTTGTTTACCATCTGACAGTGAATCGGCGATATCAAAAACGGTTGGATAAGTAGCAAGCCGTTGCTTAACTAAATCAGCCACTTCTTTTAACGTATCTAAAGACGTACCAGAAAGCTGAACATCAATTGGACTAGACGTGCGGCCAATTTCAGATCTAAACGTCACACTTTCGGCTCCAGGAATTGGCCCGATAAGTTTACGCCACTCTCTCGCTAAGTCATTTGCGGTTATTGTCGACGAACGTTGCTCCGGCGGAATGATTTCAAAACGGACACCACCTTGGTTTGAAACGCCACCACGACCACCTGTTGTCGCCAAAATATTCATAATGACGCTTTTACCTGTATCCTCATCAACATATTTGTCTTGCAGTATTTTTGCTTTATCTGACATTTTAATTATGTATTTGTTGGTTACTTCAAATGGTGTACCAGCTGGCATTGAGATATTTACTCGCACTGTTTCACTTGGAATGCGTGGGAAAAAGATAAACTTTGTCCAGCCACTCATGATCAGCGCCAATATAATTAAAAATACAGATAAAAATAAGCTTACTGTCGCGAATTTATTTCGAATCGCCACTCGCAAAACAGGTTGATAGTAACGAAGAATAAGGTGCTCAAAGCCGTCTGCAAATCTATGTTGAAACGCTTCCAACTTACTAATCTGATTTTTTTCACGACGTAGTTTTAAGTTTTTTAAATGTGATGGTAAAACAAATTTAGACTCCACCAGCGACATTAACAAAATGGGAATGACAATAACTGGGATCTGAGCGAATAACGCGCCTCTGGCACCTTCAATAAACGATAACGGTAAGAAGGCTGCAACGGTTGTTAAAATACCAAAAGTTACCGGTGTTGCCACCTCCTGAGTACCCTTAATTACCGCTTCTTCGCCTGACTCTGCATTTCGTAAGTGTGTATAAATATTTTCCCCAGTCACAATCGCATCATCGACAACGATACCCAGTACAAGGATAAAACCGAACAAACTCATTACGTTTAAAGAAATGCCAAACCAAGGCATAACAATAAAGGCACCCATAAACGAAACCGGAATACCGATAAACACCCAAAAAGCGATAGCAGGGCGTAAGAATAGCGTGAGTAATAATAGAACTAAGAAGCCACCTTGCAACGCACTGGTCGTTAACGTTGAGATACGGTTTTTAACGATTTGTGAATCGTCATCCCAATAGCTAAGCTCATAGCCGTAAGGTAGTGATAATTGCTTTTGTTCAATATAGGCTTTTACTTTATCAGCAACGTCGATAGCACTTTGTTGCCCAATTCGATAAACATCTAAAAACGCAGCCTGGTTACCGTTAAAACGAGTTCTAATTGGCGTTTCTTCAAAGTCGTCCAGAACATTTGCAATGTCAGACAATCGAATAATCGTGCCATCTGGATTAGTCTTTACTGGAATTTGAGCAAACTCGTCTTGTCGATATGCCTGCCCTTTTGAGCGAAGCAATACGTCTCCACCGGTTGTTTTCAGCGTACCGGCAGAAACATCCACACTTGAATTTGAAATAGCCGAAGAAACCTGCCCTAGGGTTAGACCGTACTGGCGTAATTTATCTGTTGAAATCTCCACTGCAATTTCATAATTACGAACACCGCTTAAATCTATTTGGGTGATGCCTTGAATTTTTAATAAGTCGTCTCTAATTTGCTCTGCATATTCATGTAATTCCTTTTCACCATATACGCTAGATAAAGCAACGGCAATTACCTCTCGTTTTCGCTGGGCTAATGCAATCACAGGCTTTTCGGCATCGCTAGGAAAAGTATTTATAGCATCAACCCGGCTTTTTATATCGGCCAACATTTCTCGCGCATCATAACCACTTTCAACTTCCACTGTTACAGAGGCAGAACCTTCGGTTGAACGGCTGGTAATTTGCTCTATACCTTCTAAGTCTTGAACTGCCTCTTCAATACGAATTGCAATACCTTGTTCTGTATCCTCAGGTGTAGCACCTCGAAGTGTTACGTTAATACTTATTCTATCTGTCTCAAATGATGGAAAGACTTCAAAAGGAATTTGTGTGCTTAAACTAAACAGTCCGGCAAATAACACCGAAAACATGAGTAAATTAGCAGCGACGCCGTTTCTCGCAAACCAAGCAATCATTGTTGTTCACCTCTTTGCACTTTACCTTTCCTTTCTGAGTTGCCTCTAGCAGCATCATCTTTACGTGCTTTTTTTCTTGTTTCTATTTGGCCATTCGGAGCAGCTTCATCGTCACCAATAATCGATACTCGAGTCCCAGAACTAACTTGACCAAGCGAGGTAACAACTAATAAATCGCCAGGAGATAAGCCTTTATCTATGATTGCGTCTTCGTCATTTTGCCAGCGCACTGATACTTCCGTTCTCCTTAATAGACCATCAACAACTATGTAGACGTAACTGCCTTGGTATATCGCCTTATTTGGAATTACGATAGCGTTTGATAATGTTTTTCCTTGAATATCCGCAGTCACGTATTGGCCAATTTTAATTGGAACAGAACGCTGGTTAGTTGTATGAGCGCCTTTTACAAATGGCTCATCTATTTGTCCAACGATATAAAGTTGTTGAGATTTTTCGTCAATTGCACCTTCCGTACGGACGGCTTTTCCTAGCCATTTTTGATCACCCACTAAATCAGACTTAAATAAAATCTGCTTGGCATCTACCACCGAACCAGCTTCATCTTGAAACTCTTCAGGTAATGTCATCAAAGCCAGGTCTTTATTCTTTATAGGTAAACGTATTTCTACGTAATCAGTGGCATAAATATCAGCTACTTTAGTGTTGCCAGATATAACCTGCCCATAATCCACCAGTTTCGTCAGTATTCTGCCATCATAAGGTGCGGTAATTTTGGTTCGTTCTAGTGATAGTTGTGCTTTTTGTAGCTGCGCTTCTGCCGACAATACTTTTGCTTTAGCCGCTTCTAATTGAGGCTTTCTTAACACCAAATCACTTGGCGTCTTGCTATTTCCTAGCCTTTTCCAGTCAGTAGCTGCTTGGTCAACGCGAGCCTGTTCTTCAACAAGGCCTTGCTGAGCTGACAACAAGCCTGATTTTGCAATATTAACTTCTGCTAAATAGTCCCTATCATCAACAATAACCAGAACATCTCCTTTGCTAATGAATCCACCTTCTCTAAATTGATCACTAACATAAGTAATTTGACCACCAACTTGCGAAACTAGACCGCTCTGGGTTCGTGGTTGAACCGTTCCATAACTCTCCAACACAATTGGATAGTCTTTGCTTTCTATCTTTTCTACTTGAACCGACATTTGTGAAGCTTTTGACGGACCGCGGCGCTGAGCCTCTGGAGGATTAGACATAATGAACGAGTACAGGAACACAGTCCCGGTTAGCACTGCTACTGGAAGAATTAGTTTTTTCACATTAATCATTGTTGATGTCGCCTGTCGATGTATTGTTATTTGGTTCAATAAATGCCGTGCCTAGCTGCAATTGCAGTTGAATGCGATTGGCCGCCCGTTGTTTTTTTATTTGAATAAGAGAGCTCTGTGCGTCAAAGGCTCTACTTTGTGCATCAAGCACTGTGGTATAAGTCACCAAGCCACTTTGATACTGTTCAAACGCTAGTTTTTCTGCCGCTACAGCATTTTCCATCGCTTGTTTTGTTGACTCGTATCGCACTATTAAACTGCGCTGCGCTGAAAGAGAGTTTTCAACATTTTCAAAGGCCGAATATATATCGTCTAAGTAATTTTTTTCTGCTTGTTGCAATTGAAACTCAGCGGAACGCTCATTAGCTTTTAGTCTTCCACCTTCGAATAGCGGCGCCGTTAAGTTGCCAACTAAATTCCAAGCCAATCCAGACCCACTAAATAGATCAGAAAAGCGCGAGGCACTGTCACCTGTTGATGCGGATAGTATAAAACTTGGAAAACGTTGCTTGTGTGCAAATGCAAGCCCGGCATCTTTTGCCATTAACTGATACCAGCTAGCTTTTAAGGATGGTTTTTTCTTAATAAGCTCCGAAGGAATACCAATATCTAACGATGACTCAAAGGTAGGAATATCAGCATTCACTTCTAATAAAGCGGCAGGATATTCACCCATTAGGCGTTCAAGAGCGCGAATTGCTGTTGACTGCGTAGTTTGTTGTAAGGCCAACCTTGACTCTTCACTGTGCAACTCGTTTCTGGCCAAATAAACATCCAGTGCGCCGTTTAAACCTTGTTGATAACCAGATTCGATAATTGACAAGTTTTGTTTCGCATTTTCAATTCGTTGTGAGTATAAAGCTAGCAGCTTGTTGGCTTCTATTACATCAAACCAGGCTAAAACTACATTTGCGATTAAGGACTGCTTGGCCTCCTCAAATGAAGCCTGTTCGGCTAAATATTCTAAGTTGTTTTTTTTGTCAGAATCCGCAAGCTTTTGCCATAAATCTAATTCGTATCGAAGGGTAATATCCGCATCAAAGTTATTACTTATTGAACTTGGATCAAGTGACTTGCTACGCCTAGTATTTAAACCAGCTTCTAGCGATGGCCATAAATTACTACCACTGGCTATAACGGCTTGTTCCTTGATCTTAAGAGCATAATTTTGCTGCTGTAATTGCAGATTATTAGAAAGCGCTCGGTTAACTAGTTGCCTAACTTGGTTGTTGTCTAATTCTTGAAAAGAGCCGTCTGAAATCAGCCCCCCGCTTTTCTGATCACCTATGCTCCACGATTTAGGTGTAGCATCTGAATTAAGCTCCTGCTGCTTCAATTCAGTTGGCATTTGATAGTAACTACTGCAGGCACTTAGCATTAAGCAGGTAACTGCCAAGGTGCTCATTTTAAATTGAGTGGGTAACGTTGTATTCAAGGTCAAACCCTTTTCCATAAAAATTTGTGTAAATAGAATGTTGTATGTCTATATACGGAAAACCTTCAATATGAATCAATTAAATTTACGTTAATTGACATTGTTTTCGATTAATCACCAAAAACCGTCGCTGAATTACTCAAGTTCGCGATAACGAACCATAACAAATAGCTTAATATGAAATTGCACCTTTGAGGCTTTAGGCTACGCTTAAATCTCTATATTATTATATTAATCACGGATTTAACTGTATGTCCCATAACGACAAAATAAACGAGCCTAAGCGCGATACAATTAAACTGCTAGGAAAAGTCGCCGGTTCGGCTTGGGTCATGGGTAAGGCTCCGTTAGTTTTTTCAAAAACGACCACCACAGTTCGTGTCTTAGGAACTCACGTCACGTTACAAGAAACGCTGCGACAGCAAGCAATGGCAGATTTAGGAATTAACTTAGTCTTCGAACCCAAAGGCAGCGCGGCTGTATTACAAAAAGCATCAATGGCACCACAATCCTTTGACTTATATGAACAATGGTCAAACAGCATACGTGTTCTTTGGTCCTCTAAGGCCATACAAGCTATTGATAAAAAAAGGATTCAAAACTGGGATGAAATTAATAACCTATCTAAGACCGGGCAGCTAAATACGAATTCGAACCTTGGTGCGGGTGATGCCCCTTACAGAATACTGCACGTCCAAAATAACGGCGAGCTTGGCACGGATCACACTGACCAGTTAAGTTTTTTACCTTATGTTCATAATGTCGACTCCTTTGGCTACAACACTAACCATATTAAACAGGGCATTCCCTATGAGACTGAGAGTTGGGGGTGGTTATTAGACCCCAAAAATAAAGGAAAAGTGGGTATTGTTAACGCGCCAACAATCGGTGTGTTTGATCTAGCCTTAGCGGCCCAAGGACAAGGTTTAATGACTTTTAACGATATCGGTGCTATTTCTAACAATGAATTAGATAAACTTTTTGATATTTTGATTGAATTAAAGCGACAAGATCACTTTAATGGATTTTGGACCTCAGTACCTGAATCTGTTCAGTTTATGAAGTCGGGCAGAGTTCATATTCAAAGTATGTTCTCTCCTGCTGCATCGCAGTTAAATGGAATGGGCATTCCAGTTACCTATGCAGCGCCTAAAGAAGGTTATCGAGGTTGGCATGGGGTAATGTGTCTATCATCCGCCACGCAGGGGCGAGTAAAAGATGCAGCTTATGATTATATGAATTGGTGGTTGTCTGGATGGCCAGGGGCTTTCATCGCTCGACAAGGTTATTACATCAGTAACCCTCAACGTTCTGCCAAATACCTAAGTGGCGCAGAGTGGGATTATTGGTATCAAGGAAAGCCAGCGTCTTCGAATCTTGTGGGTACTGACGGTAAAACCGTTGTTAAACAAGGAGAGATAAGACGCGGTGGCAGTTATGAAAAACGGTTTAGTAATGTTGCCGTATGGAATTCAGTTATGCAGTCTTATGATTACAGTTTGCAAAAATGGTATGAGTTTATTAACTCCTAAATTGGTAAATTGATGCTTACTTCTTTAAAAACACAGCTTCTTTTAGTGCTGTTTTCACTCACTTTTTTACTACTTTTAGAAGTGGTATTGTTTCGTGCTACGTTCAACACTTTCAAGACCCAACAGAGTGTTACTCAACAGACTATTACCAACGTTCAGATTGTGGCAAGTTTAGAAAAGGAACTATTGGACTTACAGCGCAACGTTCTTATTTTTAAAGAAACCAGCAGTGCCTCGGTCCTGACCCGCACAATAAGTCTAATTGAGTCGATAAATAATAATATTTCGGAATTTGAATCAAAAGAATACTCTGAAACAACAGAACAAGATATTGAAGGTTACATCTCGGCCCTACGTGGGCACTTAAATAACTATCAAGAGAACTTTCAACAAGTTGTTAAAGGCAAAAGAGATCGCACTCAGTTATACACAAACAATGTAGAAAAACCTTTAAAAGACATTCGAGCGTATTTAAAAAGCAGTGACTCCAACATGACCACTAAAAACTTGGAAATTGAGGTTACAGCGACTGAATTGGCTGCTGTTAAATATTTGAATGCCCCGACCTTTGAGCAGATAGAAAGTTTTAAGCGTCACCTTGTTAATTTATCCAATTTAGCGTCAAGCAGTACCCTTTCGCCACAAGAACTCCAAGAGGTTTCAAATAAAATAAAATTGATAGAGACCAGTTTTAATCAACTCACTCAAATCACTCGGGGTTATATATTTTTAGTTAATGTCGTGATGTCTGGCTCTGCCAATGAGTTTCTATATATTACCAACGTTTTATCAAAACTGGTCAATCAAGACGTAGCGCTTAATAGAGATAGTACAGAAAAAAGTCTTGCTTCTTTTTCCAGTTATACCAACGGCTTTTTAATTTTAGCGATATTTTTGTCTGTTTTGACCGCCATGTTTTTTGTACGCCGTGTGGTATCGCCAATTCACAGAATCACATCATTGTTCACCAAACTCAGCGAAGGTGAAACCGTCAAATCAATTCCTGAATTAGATAAAAAAGATGAAATTGGTCAATTAGCTCGGGCAGCTCAAGTATTTAGTGACAAAAATAAGCAAACAATAAAGCTGTTAGAACAGTCTGAAATACAAAATCAGCAACAAATCGAAACGAATAATGCGCTACAAATTGAAAAGCAAAAAGCAGAAGAGGCGACTAATTCAAAAAGTATGTTTTTAGCTAATATGAGCCATGAAATAAGAACGCCAATGAATGGTATTATTGGTTTTGTCGATCTGCTGAGAATGACAGAGTTAGATAAAACGCAAAAAAATTACTTAGAGAAAATTAATTACTCTAGCAACATTATGATGAGCGTCATCAACGATATTCTGGACTTCTCAAAAATAGAGGCTGGAAAATTGTCAATCGAAGAAATCGATTTTTCTATCTATGAATTACTAGATTCTCTAATACACAGTTTAACTGCAAAAACTTACGAGAAAAATTTAAATCTTAGAGCTTATATCGACTCGACAATGCCTCCCTTACTGAAGGGCGATCCAAGCCGTATTGGTCAGATAATTTTAAATATTTGTAATAACGCAATAAAGTTTACCGACCAAGGCCATGTTGATATTTCTGTTAGCTACATTAAAGGTGACTACCCTTGTTTAGCGATTTCCGTTTCCGATACTGGTGTGGGAATGACCACCGAACAACAAGCCAAGGTATTTGAGTCATTTACTCAAGCTGATGGTTCGACAAGTCGAAAATACGGTGGCACAGGCTTAGGCTTGTCAATCGTTAGTAATTTAGTTGAACTCATGGGTGGTGAAATAAGATGTGAATCTGAAGTTAACCACGGCAGTAAATTTACCGTCACCTTGCCTCTCGATAGTGTTACCGGCGATAACGATATGCTGTTCGATGACGCTCCTGTTAGCCACATTTACTATATTTGCGAAGAGGGTGACGCATTGATGCCTGCTCGCTTTTGGCAACAACATAATGTAGCTGTTACCTTTTTACCCGACACAGACGACATTCAAGGCCAATTGGATGTGGCGAATGATTCACTCGACAGTAACGTTGTTGTTTTACAACCCCAGACACGCAGCTTGACTGCTTTAAAAAGTCAGATTTTAATACTCAACGAAAAACGCATTCGGCTTGGGTTGATTGGTGACACGAACGAATACGCTAATCTCAAAGAGCTTAGTCGAGAGTTTGATGTGCCTTTGTTAAGTCACCCAATAACACCTAGTGATTTCCGACAGTTCCTGACTAAGCTAGCGCATTCACATCATAATGAAAAATCAACTACAACGAACGATAACTTTACGACCAAGCAGTTTAATGCACACGTTTTGTTAGTTGAAGATAATAAGATAAATCAAATGGTTGCTTCAAAAATGATTGAATTACTTGGAATGACCTACGACTTAGCAGAAAATGGATTAGAAGCAATAAAACTCGCTGAAAGCGCACGTTATGATTTAGTTCTAATGGATATGCAAATGCCTATAATGGATGGATATCAGGCAACTAAAACATTACGTAAAAAAGGCTTTAATGACCTTTTGATTTGCGGACTTTCGGCAAATGCAATGAAACAGGACTTTGATCGGGCTTTTGCCGCAGGCGTCGATCACTACTTAACAAAACCTCTTACTGTCGATGTTTTCAGCCAATTTTTATCGGAGCATTTACATTCGTAACTTGTTCTAGATCATCAAAGCTTCATATATTCACCCAGCACCACTGAAATTGAACTAGTCTAAAGGTAAGCGTTCTTTGGTGTCGTAGTTCTGTCACCTCATGCCCGGAGGCAAATAATGACAGGATTCCAAAACGACAATAGTCCAAACCCTATAGATGGAATTGATAAACTTTGGCGAGCTTGTAACTACATTGCTACCGCAATGATCTTTCTTCGCGATAATGTTTTGCTTCGTCGTCCGCTTCAACATTCAGATTTAAAAGAACGCTTAATTGGCCACTGGGGTTCAAGTCCCGGGCTATCCTTAATATACTGCCATTTAAATTGGCAAATTATTAAACGTTCTTGCCCGATGATATTTATTGCAGGGCCAGGGCACGGTGCTCCTGGGGTGATAGCTCCCGTTTTTCTTGAGAAGGGATTTGAGCACTATTATCCAAAGTTTAGCGCTGACGAGGCGGGTCTTAAACACTTATGTCAAAAATTCTCCTTCCCTGGTGGACTCGGTAGTCACTGCACTCCTGAATTGCCAGGTTCTATTCATGAAGGTGGAGAATTAGGTTATAGCTTATCTCATGCCTTTGGCGCAGCCTTCGATAACCCAAAGCTAGTTGTATCGGTCGTGGTTGGTGATGGCGAAGCTGAGACAGGTCCATTAGCAACGGCCTGGCACAGTAACAAGTTTCTTAATCCTATTAGAGATGGTGCGGTATTGCCGTTTCTGCATTTAAACGGATACAAAATAAATAACCCGACTCTATTATCAAGAATTGGAAACGATGAACTAACTAGTTTATTCCGTGGTTATGGCTGGACGCCGATTTTTGTGGAAGGTTACGAACCGGATAAAATGCATATCGAGATGGCGTCGGCGCTCTCTGCGGCATTAGATCAAATTGAGCACATCCAGTTAACCGCTCGCCAAAACAATCAGGCAACTCGAGCGCACTGGCCAATGATCATTCTTCGCTCGCCAAAAGGCTGGACAGGCCCCAAATACAGTCATAATCACAAGTTGGAAGGTTTTTGGCGTTCCCATCAAGTGCCACTAAAGTCCGTCCATACTGATACCGAACAATTTACTCAACTTGCGGAGTGGCTTTCAAGCTATAAACCAGACGAGTTATTTGATCAAGATGGTAAGTTATTGTCAGCAATAAAAGCATTTATACCGGACAACCATTTAAAAATGAGTTTGAACCCAGATGCAAATGCTGGGCGCATTAAGAAGCCTTTACATCTGCCTAATAGCAAAGACTTTTGTGTTTCAATTAGCGAACCAGGCCAAATTTTTCATTCTAACACTCAATCTCTTGGGGCATTTTGTAGCTCAATAATGGACAAAAACCCAACCAGTTTTCGAGTATTCAGTCCAGATGAAAACAGTTCAAATAAACTTGATGATATTTACAGCGTTAGCAAAAAACTTTGGCTAGCCAATTACTTGCCTGAGGATGCTGACGGTGGAGAACTTAGTCCAAGTGGCCGAGTGTTAGAAATGTTGTCAGAACATACCGTGGAGGGCTGGCTAGAAGGTTATCTGCTAACGGGGCGACATGGTTTAATTTCAACGTACGAAGCATTTGTTCATGTGATTGACTCTATGTTTAATCAACATGCCAAGTGGCTAGAGGTCGCTAAAGATATAAAGTGGCGCCCTCCTATTGCATCGTTAAACATGCTAATTACTTCAACAGTTTGGCGTCAGGATCACAATGGATTTACTCACCAAGATCCAGGGTTTATAAGTTTAGTGCTAAATAAAAGTCCAGAGGTTGTACGCGCTTATTTCCCACCTGATGCCAACTGCTTATTACATGTGATGGAAAAATGCTTTCGGTCCGAAAACCTGATTAATGTTGTTACTTGTGATAAACAAGCCCATCTTCAATACCTATCCTACGATCAAGCGAAACGACATGTGTTAGCCGGTATAGGTAAGTGGTCATGGGCAAGCACCGATGACAAAAACACCACTGATGTTGTTCTAGCCTGCTGTGGTGATGTGCCGACAAAGGAAGTGTTGGCTGCGACAAAAATATTAATAACCGCTTTCCCTGACTTAAAAATTAGAGTCATAAATGTTGTTGATTTATTCACTCTCGCATCTGAACACACTCACCCTAAGGGATTAAGCGATCTGCAATTTGATTCATTATTCCCTGCAAACATTCCCGTCATATTTAACTTCCATGGTTACCCTTGGATTATTCATCGTTTGACCTACAAGCGACACAATCACCAGCACTTTCATGTTCGGGGTTATCAGGAAAGAGGAAATATTAATACCCCTTTAGAGTTGGCCATTATTAACAAAATAGATCGTTTTAGTCTTGCTATAGAAACCATTAATCGCGTTCCGGCACTTCAATCAGCTGGCTTACAGTTAAAACAAGAGCTTAAGGAGCAACAGCAATCACATATTGATTATGCACATAAACATGGGGTAGACAGCCCTGAAATAAACCAGTGGCGTTGGTAAATAGAGGACAAAGCAATGGCTGAACTAATATTTTATGGTGCAGTAGAGGGAGTAACAGGTTCGATGTATCTGTTAAAAACAGAGAATAGCTCTGTATTATTAGACTCGGGTTTATTTCAAGGGCGGCGTGATGAAGAAAAGAAAAACCATCAAACCTTACCCTTTGATTTAACGTTTATCGATGCCGTAATTATTTCACACGCCCACCTTGATCATTCTGGACGTATTCCCTTATTAATTAATGAGGGATACGAGGGTCCTATTTTTATGACTCGCCCTACTCTTGATCTTGTTGATATTCTTCTTAAAGATGCTGGTTCGTTGCAAGAACGTGACGCAGAATGGGAAAATAAAAAACGTCGCCGCGCCGGTAAAAAAGAAATTGATCCTCTCTACACACAGGACGACGCTGAGCGAGCCATGAATTTTTGTGTGGGCGTTCCTTATTGCCACAGATTTCACGTAACTGATGATATTGAATTAAATTATCGAGATGCTGGTCATATTCTTGGCTCAGCAATTGTTGAAATCTGGGTTGATGATGGTGCTAAGAAAAAGAAATTAGTGTTTTCCGGCGATTTAGGAAACTCACAAGCTGCACTGTTAAATGACCCAGCCGTTGTATCAGAAGCTGATATTTTATTAATTGAGTCAACTTACGGTGATCGAGAACACAAGTCGATGGAAGAAACCCTCGACGAATTTAAAGATGTCATTCTGCAAGCTTCACGTGACGGTGGAAATATACTAATTCCTTCGTTTGCGGTAGGTCGAACCCAAGAGATTATTTTTAGACTCGGTGAGTTGTATCAAGAGGGTTTGCTTAAACACCAAGTAGCCTATTTAGATAGCCCTATGGCTATTGCGGTAACAGAGGTTTATCACAAATATCAAAATACTTATAACGACGAAGATCAAAAGCAAATTCAAGATGCAAAGGGTAATAGTCGTTCGAACTTGAGAAGCTTACATTCGTTTTTGCCCATATTGCGGTATTCTCAGAGCACAAAAGAATCGATGGCGATCAACAATATAATCAACGGTGCAATTATTATTGCCGGAAGCGGAATGTGCAACGGTGGCCGCATTCGACATCACTTCAAACACAACTTATGGCGACGTCAGTCTCATGTTGTCTTTGTTGGTTATCAAGCGGAAGGGACACCCGGCCGAGCGTTAGTTGATGGTGCTAAGACATTCAAACTAGCTGGCGAAACCATTGCTGTGAATGCACAAATTCATACATTAGGTGGTTTTTCAGCGCATGCCAGCCAATCGCAACTATTATCTTGGTTGAGTAATTTTTCTGATCCCAAACCTCACTTATATATTGTTCATGGTGAAACGCTTGCAAAAGAGGCATTAAAAAACGAAGCTAAAAAACACGGATGGCGCGCCAATATTCCCAAATTAAACGATGTGATTTATTTCTAATAATCCAAAGAGTGCTTTATGACTAAACCCAAAAAACCTCATTCGATATTTCCATCTGCAGCTGATGATGAATTATTAGCTCAACACAGTCATAAAATTTGTCCGTCATACGCCCTTGCTTATGCTGACAAATCATTCCTGCTTCGCGACGAACTCCGTTCAGTTCGATTGCAGCTTGAATGGTTAAAGCCCGATATTATTCAACAGGAGCTTGGCATTGAATCGACAGTGGTGTTTTTTGGAAGCGCCCGAATACCAGAGCCTGAAGTAGCAGAACAAAGACTACAAAAAGCCAAGCAGCAACTCAACGAACAACCTAAGTGCCATGAAGCGGCACAAAAGGTTAAAACGGCACAAGCTATTTTAGCAAACAGCCTGTTTTATAATGAAGCTCGTAAGCTATCAAGTAGAATTACTAAGCTGTCGATGGAACATGAGAACAAACAATACGTTATAGTTTCCGGTGGCGGGCCCGGCATCATGGAAGCGGCAAATCGAGGAGCACACGATGCTGGTGGGAAAAGCATCGGTCTTAATATTGTTTTGCCTTTTGAGCAAACCCCAAACCCCTATATAACCCCTGAATTAACTTTCCAATTCCACTATTTTGCTATTAGAAAAATGCACTTTTTAAAAAGAGCTTGTGCTTTAGTTGCCTTTCCGGGCGGCTTTGGAACGCTAGATGAACTGCTCGATGCCCTAACGTTAATGCAAACCAAAAAAATTGCACCTATGCCTATTATCTTAATGGGTAAGGGTTATTGGAACCAAGTAATCAATTTTAAATTTCTTGCCGAACAAGGCACAATTCAATACAAAGATTTGGAACTGTTTTTCACAGTCGATACTGAACAAGAGGCGTGGGAAATTTTAAATGAATATTGGCAGAGTGATGATCGCCCTCTAATTTAACCCGCATATTTACCCACAACTCCTAATTACTCAAGCAAATAATATCTGCACGATTTCATTAGAAGTGCAAAAGCACACCAGCTAACAACATGATTATTATAGGTTTTAGACATAAAAAAACCCCGACTGTTTAGGTCGAGGTTTCGTTATTGGTGGAGCTGGCGGGAGTCGAACCCGCGTCCAGAAAAGGTCACCCTTAGGTACTACACGCTTAGTCAGTCTTTAAATTCACCGAGGAGCTGCGGACAGACACGCCACTCAACGACTATCCTGATTTAAAATTCGTGGGTTGCCTCTCAGGCTGGAGTCGCGCCACTATTCCGTTTGGTTTTTGATCTTTTGTTGTTCCCCGTCTTACGGACGGAAGCTAGGGCAAAAGAGCTCTCAGCAGGGTATTAAGCTGCTAGTGCGTAGTTTTCGTCGTTTGCGACTATTTTTTTGCGGCTTTTAACGAGGCAAACCGCCCCTCGACGTGCACCGCCGGAATCATCAATCCTGTCGAATCCTGAATCAGCCCCGAAAACGGGTCACGGTATTGATTGTTTTGCGCTACTCAGCAAAGTTTTCAAAGCCATGTAAAAATTCTGGAACCAACGGTTAATACCGATAGTGTTCTGCAAGTCTACTCTCTTTTATTTACAATCAAAAGACTTTCTTACTTACTGATAGGTATATGATGACATTTTCAGCAAATTCAAGGGTAATACAATTCAATAATTACAATGTATTTTAGAGAACAGAGACTTGCCTAAGAGTTAACAACCGTTATTATGGGGTAATTAACTTTGACTGGTTTTATTTAAATGGAAGTTTCACTTCAAATACGCAAGTGGGTTGCCAGTACGCAACAAACTTTACAACATGTTCCTCGCGTGTCTCGTGACTATGCAACACGTCTTCTTAATGTTGTGTCAACGATAAACACTAAGCTAGTAGCTCGTTTCTCAAAATTGAAGTCATTTTGGTCAAGCTTAACGTTAGCTCAGCGTTGCTACTTGTCAGCCAGTCTATTGCTTGCTGTTTTTGTGTTAAACGATATGTCGAGCCTCGGTTACATGTGTATTCCTGCTGGAATTGCCGTTGTTGGTTTGGTTAATGAGTTTTGGCCACACTTTTTAAAAGTATGGGATAGCCTGCAAGGAAAAGCCTTCATTCTTGGCTTTTACGCCATTATGGCCAATACTGCGTTAGCTACGGCATCTGGCCTTGTTAATGAAGTCACTCATGTTAGCGCTGATAAGCTCACCTATAGCCATAATATGGCTCTTATCATTAACATCCCCACTTGGTTTATTTTATCAAGCTTTTTAATGCTTTTACTTATACAAGTTTTATTGCCAGTCTATTTATTACTGTTACTTGCATTAAAGCCATTTGGCGTGCACAAAATTTGGCATAAGCCTGATTATCGGTTCATATTTTCAACCGCACTTATTCGATATTTTTGGGCAACTTTTCTACTTATCTTTTTCTTATACGGTAGCATTAAGTCTGGTTTTCTGAATCAGAGCACTCCTATTTTAGGGGATGCTTATGCTGGTTTTGTTAGCGACCATGATGACGAATACTTTGAAAGCAGTAATCTAGGCGATCTGTTAGAAGAAAATAAAAGCGCCACTAATACAAGTGAACTAAAAAGTAATATTGATGAGGGTGCAATATTAAAGTTTGAAATAGACAAGATAGAACTTTCAACCTCCGAGGGAATTGAGCGACGAAAAGCGTTAGACGAACAACGAAAAGCTAATTTAGAAGTAATTTACAAAAGTAAAGCGGTGCACTTACTCCAAAAACAAATATTGGCGGCGTTTATTTATAACTACGAAGCTGACAGCTTCTCTCGTTGTGCTCACCCACAAAACACCAGAGTTATAGAGCTAAATGATTACGAGCTACTCACAGTTAAAAAGTCGGAAACTGCAGAAGTAGGCTACGAGTTTTCCGTCATAGCCTGTCATTCTCCGGGTATCAATTCAATCAAAACAAGTTCATCTAGTCCAAAGTAGAGTCTTTTTTCAATTTACCTGGTCTCTCCCAAGCATGCTCATCCACTTCATGCTCCCAATGTTGATCTTCTTCAAGGGTTTTTTCAATAAAGCTTCGAGTTTCTAATGAGTGGTTGATGAACATTTTTTCATCGCCTGTCATTGTCGCTAACTGTTCAACCATCTCGTCATCATGCTTTTTAAACAAACGACTCGCTCGCCATGCAGCATTTGGTCTCCAACCCAATTCAGTCATCACTTTTGAGCCTAATTCCAAACCACCAGCTAGCGTTTCACGTTCGACGGCGGTAACCCCAGCTTTTAATAAGTCCGTTGCATGTGGTCTGTTAATCGCACGCGCCAAAATCTTTACATGCGGAAAATGATGCTGGATAGATTTTATTATTCGTAAGCTACGTTCTGGTTCGTCCACCGCTACAACTATAACTTCGGCATCTTCCGCTCCCGCGGCATGAAGTAATTCATGACGCTCACCTTCGCCAAAATAAACTTTGTAACCATATCGCCTAACCATATCAATTTGACTGGCATCGTGATCAAGTATCGTTGTTGGTATTTTATTTGCTGCGAGAAGTCGCCCCACCGCTTGGCCAAAACGACCAAAACCAATAATAATGACTTTGTTGTCTTCAGAAATAGTATCTGAGGCCGGTGCCGTTCTCGTTTCGCGAAACATGGGTTGCACGTATTTATCATTTACAATCAGCATTAGCGGAGTAAGCAACATAGAGAGTGCAACCACGAGGGTAAGCTGTGAAACGAGATCTTGTGGTAGCAAGTTCACACCTAACGCAAATGCAAACAATACAAAGGCAAATTCACCGGCTTGAGCCAATACAAAAGAAAAAGTATACCTGTCTGGTTTAGCCATTGGCGTAAAACGACCTAATAATTGTAAAATTAGATACTTCAAAATTATTAATCCAATGGTTAAAAATATTATTAGTGCCGGATCTGCAGCAAAAATATTAAAGTCGATGCTAGCCCCAACCGAGATAAAAAATAAGCCTAACAGCAATCCTTTAAACGGCTCTATGTTACTCTCTAACTCGTGTCGGTAATCACTTTCTGCTAATACAACGCCAGCTAAAAAAGTGCCAAGCGCCGGCGACAAACCAATAGCTTGCATTGCCAACGCCACTGAAATTACAAGTAATAATGCGGTTGCAGTAAAAACTTCTCTTATTTGGCTTTTTGCAATAAAACTAAATATCGGGTTCATTAAAAAACGTCCACCGATAACTATCCCCGCGATTATTCCACCGGCAACCAGTCCTTTTTTCCAACCATGTAGGCCTTCAGTTTGAGCAATCACGCCCAACGAATCAGCAGTAACTAACAACGGGAGAATGGCTAACATTGGTATAACTGCGATATCTTGGAATAACAAAACAGCAAAGGCACTTTGCCCAGCTGTAGATTTCATTTGGCCTTTCTCTTGTAAACTTTGCAACGCAATAGCGGTGGAGCTTAGTGACAAAATCATGCCAATCGCTAAAGCTTGTTGCCAAGGCAAACCAAAAAACAATCCAATTGCAGTTACAAACAAAGTGGTTAGAAACACTTGTAATCCGCCACTGCCCAATATTGGTACTCGTAACTTCCACAATAAACTTGGTTTGAGCTCCAGACCAATTAAAAAAAGCATTAACACAACACCAAATTCAGCAAAATGCATCACGTCTTTTGGATTACTTAATAAACTCAAAGCAAAAGGTCCAATAATGACGCCCGCAACTAAATATCCTAATACCGAACCAAGCCCTAATCGCTTAGCGATAGGCACAGATACGACAGCTGCAAACAGGTAGGTAACCGCGTCAGCTAATAAATTATGTTCCATCTATAGTGCTCCAAACTCTTGGTTTGTTTTTGGCTGGGTTGTTTGAGAAGAGGAAGAATTGTCTTTTGTCATTTTCGACAATAAGGTCAATCGATCAATATAGTCCTGTTTAACGCTTGCTAAGCGTGGTTTGTCATCAAATAACTTTCTAGCACCATGAATTATAAAAGGTGTTAAGTATTGCATTTGGCATAAATGCGCCGTTTGTTCAAACGGTGTAAGCAGTTGCTCCATCGTAAAACGGTTATGACCTGTTTCACAATAAGCCATTTGACCGCCACCTGTAGTAATAATTGATAACCAATTTTTACCTTTTAGTTTGTCTCCAAATGGTCCATAGGCGTAGTTATATTGAAGAACCAAATCAAACCATTCTTTAAGCATTGACGGCGCGCTATACCAGTAAAAAGGATGCTGAAATACGATATGATCAAAATTAGCTAACAGCTTCTGCTCTGATTCTATATCTATCACACCGTCAGGATAAACTTCACTTAAATCATGAATGTGTAAAAACGGCAGTTCTTTAGCGTATTGCAACAAGTGATCATTTATTTTTGATTGCTGTAGATTGGGGTGTGCCAATATTAATAAAACCGTTTGCATAGGTATCCTTTTGTTTAACCTGAAATATGCGGACCACACTATTGTACTTTAGCTTTTTTTTGTTCTTTTTGCGGTAACTTTTTTAATTTCATTGATCGCCTAAGTTTGAATAGTCGTACAAACTCATGACAACTTTATTAAGAGAGACATATGAAACTAGCGCTGTTCCCACTACCTGTATTTTTGTTACCTGAAGGAGTAACCCGACTCAGAGTGTTTGAGCCTCGATACATTCGTTTGGTTCAAGAATCTGCGGGAGAAACAGGGTTTGTTGTATTACCAATAAACAACCTAAGCGCCGTAGAGAAAAATTCAACTGACAAAAACCTGAATTGGGGAAGTTTGGTAAAAATAATTGATTTTTCTCAGGGTAAAGACGGACTATTACACATAGATGTTAAATGTGAATCCATGGTTCGAGTGTCAAATGTCGAGATTGAATCAGATGGTTTAAAAAAAGCCTTTATAGAAGTGTTTAATCATTGGGAGCAACACCCATCTGCATCAAAAGAGATAAGCTGTGCTGAAAGCTTAACCGAAGAATTAAAAACTGTTTTTGTACAAAATCCGGATTTAGCAAAGATTTATTACGAAACAAAGTTTGACTGTCCGGTATGGGTGTGTCAAAGATGGCTAGAACTTTTACCTTTAAAACAATCTGAACAAAATTTGTTTGCGCAACCCACTTCTTTATCACGCGCAAATGAGTTTTTAACAGAAATTGTTTTTGAATAATATTAGTGATCTAGTTAATGGTCCTTGTCGTAATGCTTTCTAAGGACAGCGGATGAGGTATGTCATGAAACAAATAACGGTTGAATCAACTCGTTCTAACGCGATCGCTACATCGAAGAAAACGAGAAAAATGACAACAACAACTGAAGACTCAGCACCAGCAGAACTTAGCCAATATTTAATGGCCGTTGCTGCTGACAGAGACAAGCAAGCCTTTGCAAAGTTGTTTGCATGGTTTGGTCCAAAAATTAAACGCATTGCGGCGCAAAAATTAAATAACGACGCCGCAGGCTTTGACATAGTGCAAGAAACGATGACAAGAGTTTGGCGGAAGGCTCATTTGTTTGTTCCTGAAAAAGGAGCTGCAACAACTTGGGTTTACACCGTGATGAGAAATGTCATATTCGACGCTATGCGAAAAAACAAAAGCCAACAAGCTGAATCATTGAGTGACGACATTTGGCCTATCGAAGAGCAGATTTCTGAAGAATCTCCGTTCCAAGACCATTTAATGTCGAACCAATTAACAGAGCTTGTTAAAAAACTACCGCCAAATCAGCAAGAAGCGTTGACTGCGGTGTATTTTAAACAATTAACACATGAAGAACTTGCAAAGCAGTTGAATATACCCGTTGGCACAGTGAAGTCCCGAATTCGATTAGCGGTAACAAAGTTGAAACAGCAGTTGGGAGCACAAAATGATTAAACACCACCCAAGTAGCAAATTACTAGCAGGATATGCAGCCGGAGAATTGCCTGCATCTATAGCAATTGGCGTATCGATTCACAGCCACATGTGCCAGCAGTGCAGTGGTGAGATTGAAAAAATAACCAAACAAATGTCTGAACAATTGTTCAACGCGGAAATTACCACCAAATCGGTTTACGAAGACGAACAATTTGACACATCGTTATTTAACATCAGTGATAATCATGTAAACCATGAAGCCGTGATGGACATGGAGTTTGGTAACATGATTGCCGCTATTACTGCTGATGACGAGATCTCCGAGCAGTCTATGGTTAGAAATACATCCATATCAGTTCGAGGAAAGTGCTTTGAACTGCCTACTGCATTAAACAATGTACGGATGTCTAACTGGTTAAACATTGGAAAACTGTCTCGCTCAAGCCTGAATCTAGATGAAGGTGCTATTCACAGCCATTTGCTTCACATTGATGCGGATGGTGAAGTTCCAACTCACACTCATAAAGGTTTTGAAATTACCTTGCTCTTAGATGGCAGTTTTGAGGACGAAATGGGAACCTATCACCCAGGTGATTTTATAGAACTGAACGGCGAACATAACCATCAGCCTCGCACTAAAGAAGGGTGCTTATGTTATACCGTCGCAGACGACGCTTTACAATTTACAGAAGGCTTCCATAAGTTATTCAATCCTATTGGTAGTCTGTTGTACTAAACACACTTTTCCTGAGACCGGATTTAATCCTGGTATATTGCCACTACGCATTTTGCTAGTGGCTTTTTTTTTGCCAAAACGGCGGTTTTTAAAGCAAAAAAATAACCATTGTGATCAATTACAAATCGCGTATCGTAACCTAATATATATGTTACAAATTCATTCAATTTCAAAGGATAAGTATGACCATCACCATTGGATTAAGTGCTTGTTTAGCGGGTCAAGAAGTTCGCTTTGATAAAAGCCACAAAAAATCCAACTTTTGTATGAACGAACTTGCTCGTCACGTCAGCTTCAAAACCTATTGCCCCGAAGTAGCCATTGGTCTTCCAGTTCCCAGGCCGACTATTCGACAAATCAAATACAAAAATGTCATCACAGTAAGCCGCCCAGATAAATCCGGTGATGTAACCAAAGAACTAGCTGAATATGGACAAAGTGTTGCAAAAAAAATTGATGACCTAAGTGGTTTCATTTTTACCGCTAAAAGCCCAAGCTGTGGTATGGAAAGAGTAAAAATTTATCATTATAACGATGACGATAAAGCCATTGGTAGCGAACAGACTGGTATTGGTATGTTTGCTAAACAAATAATGGAGGTCAATCCTGCATTACCATGCGAGGAAAACGGCCGATTAAACGACTCGGCGATTAGAGAAAATTTTGTTCTTAGAGTGTTTGCCTATAACACCTGGCAAGAAATGATGAGCGATGGTTTTACCAAACATAAGCTTATTCAGTTTCATACCAAATACAAATACCTGCTAATGAGTCATAGCCAAAATGCCTACAGAGAACTAGGTCGCTTATTAGGGACTAGCGAAGCGCCAGTGGATGTATTAGCAAAAGAATATATTGTCCTGTTTATGACAGCCTTAAAAACGATTGCGAGTCGTAAATCCCACGCAAATACGTTAAATCATATTCAAGGCTACTTTAGTAAACACCTTACTAAAGAACAAAAAGCTGAACTAACAACACAAATCGCTGATTATCGTGCCGGCCTCATTCCGCTTATGGCGCCTTTAACGCTGCTAAAGCATTATTTAATGATGTATCCAGATGAATACATTGCGAATCAAAAATACCTAGACCCCTACCCTGCAGATTTAAAATTAAGGTACGGTTATTAATGATTTTATATTGGTTAAGAACTGATGTTCGAATAGATGATAACCCCGCTCTTGAAGCAGCAGCGCGATTAGCCGTGGACAAAGATGAACCACTTGTTGCTGCCTTTATCGAAACTCCTGAACAGTGGCAACAACATGATAGATCAGCCATCCAAATTGACTTTTTACAACGACATGTACAACTCATCGCAGACAAACTGAACGAGTTTAATATACCGTTAATATTTAAAACCGCTAAAGACTTTAAACACCAAATTGAGCTGTGTTTAGACATCTGCAAACAACACGATATCACTCATGTTTTTGTAAATAGCGAACTTGAAATTAATGAAGTTGATAGAGATAAAGCATTTGAAGCTCTGTTAAACCAGCAAGATATTGAATTCTCAAGTTACGAAGCCGATGTAGTGTTGCCAAAAGGTCAGGTGCTTAACAAACAGCACGAAATGTATCGCGTATTTACCCCCTTTAAACGAGAGTGGTTATCCGTTGCTATTAATCAAGGTTTTCAGCTTGCCGACTCTAAGCAAGCGCTAACTGACTATTATCAAAGTAAATTAAAGGCACAGTTCAACGAACCTACTAACATTGAGTTTACGGCACAAAAAGTGGACTCCTCACAGTGGCCACTAATTACCAATGTTAAAAATGAATTAATTCCCGATTTTTATGAACGTATTATTGTTCGTTATCCCGATGATAGAGATATTCCGTCAATTGAAGGCACATCAAAACTATCACCATACCTAGCCATTGGAGCACTGAGTGCACGAAGACTGGTATCGCAACTGATACATACAGTGCCAAATATATTAGACAATACGAGTATTCCTGAGTTTTCCTGGCTAAACCAATTAATTTGGCGAGATTTTTATCGTAACTTGCTATTTCATTATCCTAATTTGTGTAAACACAATAACTTTAACAGTAAATACGACGGTTTAGATTGGCCAAACAATGGCTTTTTATTTAAAGCCTGGAAAGAAGGTAAAACAGGATACCCAATTGTCGACGCAGCGATGCGACAACTAGTTCAAACTGGCTGGATGCATAACCGCCTTAGAATGATCGTTGCTAGTTTTTTAACAAAGCACCTTCTTATTGACTGGCGATTAGGCGAACAATTTTTTGCTCAACATTTGATTGATGTAGATTTAGCAAATAATAATGGTGGTTGGCAATGGGCTGCAGGAACCGGCTGTGATGCCCAGCCCTATTTTCGAATTTTTAACCCCATTACCCAAAGCCAACGATTTGATCCAGAGGGAGAATTTCTTCGTAGTTACTTACCAGAATTGAAGAATTTCTCTAACAAAGATATCCACTTTCCACACAAGGCCATAAAAACGGAAAAATTAAAGGTGTACTGGCCTGCGATTGTGGATCACAAAACTGCTAGAGAAAACGCACTAGACTTCTACAAACGCAGTGAGTGACCTATGACAAGCAATGCAGAAAGTATCGACGAGTATGATATGACCGAAAAAGCCCCTGCCCCGCAGTGGCTTACAGATTATGTTGCAACCTATAACATTCTAAACGCGGGCAATCTGCATTTGCTCAGAAATATATATTCAGACAACGCTGTGTTTATTGATCCGTTGAGCCGTGTTGAGGGACTTAAAGCGTTAACAGAATATTTTGAACATCTTTATGTCAACTTAACCTCTTGTCACTTCGAGTTAACAGACTATATCTGCAATGACAACGATGCAGCAATCTATTGGACCATGACAGTGAACCATAAAAAATTAAAATCAGGTAAATCGATTACCCTGGAGGGGCACAGTAAATTAGTTCAAATTGATGGTAAGGTGATATTTCAGCGAGACTATTTTGATGCCGGAGCAATGATTTATGAAAACATCCCCGTTGTTGGCGGTCTGGTTCGTTTTGTTAAATCCAAAGCAGGAGCTTAGTCTATGAACAAACGTATATTAGTAACCGGAGCTACATCGGGCATTGGTCACAGTCTTGTGCAGAGATATTTATCACAAGGTCACTTAGTTTATGCTTGTGGTAGAAATGCGGAAAAGCTAGCAAAGCTTGTGAATGAAACTAAAGAATTAAGCGGTACATTGGTACTTGTTCAATTTGATCAACTAGACGAACAACAAACTAAACTTGCTCTATCAGAAGTAAAGCACCTTGATATTGCCGTGTTAAATGCCGGTGATTGTGAGTATATCGATAATGCAATGGAATTTGATGCCGCGCTGTTTAAACGAGTCATTGACATTAACCTAACCTCCGTTGGTTTCCTTGTCTCACAGTTACTCGGAAAACTCGATACCGATAATAACACCCCACAGTTAGTGTTTGTCGGATCATCTGCCGCTATGGCGCCATTTACCAGAGCAGAAGCCTACGGCGCCTCAAAAGCTGGAATAGGTTACCTTGCTGACTCCCTTTATATTGATCTAAAGCCTCATAACATTGACGTCTCATTAGTCTTGCCAGGCTTCATAAAAACACCATTAACCGATAAAAATGACTTTTCTATGCCATTCCTTCTTACAAGTGAAGAAGCTGCGCAGCGAATCGATGCAGGTATCGAGAAAAGACAGCGACACATAGCGTTTCCAAAGCGTCTTATTTGGAGCTTAAAAATTGCGAATTGGTTACCAGCAACATGGTGGCGATCCATTATGTTAAAAAGCGACCAATAACCACAGGAAGTAGTAAAAAATGAAAAAAGTAGCGATCATAGGTTCAGGAATATCTGGACTGACTAGCGCGTATTTAATAAATCAAAAGCATGATATTAAAGTTTTTGAAGTGAACGATTATATTGGTGGTCATACCGCAACTATCGATTTTCAGTTAGACAACCAAGACTATAGTATAGATACAGGCTTTATCGTGTTTAATGATAAAACTTATCCTAATTTTTTAAAGCTGCTAAAACAAATCAATATCAATAAGCAAGCCACTGAAATGAGCTTTAGCGTGACCAATCCCGTATCTGGTCTGGAATATAATGGTAATAATTTAAATACCCTATTCGCGCAACGATCTAATATCTTTAAACCTAAGTTTTGGTCTCTTATCTCGCAAATACTCAAATTCAATAAGCTTTGTAAAAAGCTATATGACAATAATGACATACCAGAAAAACAAACGTTGGGTGAGTTTTTACAAATAAATTCATTTAACGAGTATTTTAACCAAAATTATATTTTGCCTATGGCTGCTGCTATTTGGTCATCTAGCCTAAATCAAGTTAAACAGTTTGAACTAAGCTTCTTTATTCGATTTTTCTACAACCATGGCTTACTAAACATTCAAGATCGTCCACAATGGTATGTGATTCCAGGTGGGTCACGTAGCTATATCGAGCCATTAATAGCTGAATTTAAAGATAAAATAGAGCTTAATACGCAAATTCTTTCTGTATCAAGAAAAGACAACGGTATAGAACTTGTTTTTGCCAAAGGACGCACTGAGCAATTTGATGAAGTAGTTTTTGCTTGTCATTCTGACCAGGCTCTTGCTCTGCTCTCAGACCCGACAGACGAAGAAAAACGCTTACTGAGCGCGATGCCTTATGTAAATAATGAAGTTGTTTTGCATACCGACATCAAGATGTTGCCGAAACGAGAATTAGCATGGGCGAGCTGGAATTACTTACTTTCCGGCGATGAGAATGCGTTAGCCTCGGTTACCTACAACATGAATATTCTGCAAGGCCTTGATGTTAAACCAACATTCTGTGTTACTTTAAATAAAACTGACGCCATTGAGCCGAGTAAAATTATTAGAAAGTTTAACTACATGCATCCTGTATTCAGTACTGAAAGTCAAAAGGCTCAACTAAAACGAGACACGATTTGTGGAAAAAACAATACCCATTTTGCTGGGGCTTATTGGTATAACGGTTTTCACGAAGACGGCGTGAGAAGTGGTGTTGACGTTGCTCGACGCTTTGATTGCAACTTGTAAGTCCTAACTAAATGTTTACGAAAAGCGGTATTTATCAAGGCACGGTTCGTCACCGTCGTTTTAGTCCAGTAGACCATAAATTTAGCTACAACTTGTATATGTTAGCGATCGATTTGGATGAGACTGATGATGTTTATAAGCAAAGCTGGGTATTAGGACAACGCTGGTTTAACCCGCTTAGAATAAAACAAGGTGACCATTTCAACAGTACCGATGCGTTCAAACAAAACGTGCTCGATAAAGTTAACGAATTACAAAATGTTTGCCCATTAGATATGAGTACGAGAGTCGTAATGGTGACTCAAGCACGTTGTTTTGGACTTTATTTTAGTCCGATCAACTTCTATTTTTGCTACCCGAAAAACAATAATGGCGACGAAACCTGTCGCTACATGTTAGCCGAGGTAAGTAATACACCCTGGAATCAAAAGCACTATTATTTGATCGATTTAGACACGTCTCAACGTAGTGATGGATTAATTAATAAAAAAGTTTTTCATGTGTCGCCTTTTATGCAAATGGATATGGAATATCGCTGGAAAATAACGCCACCTAATAACAATTTATTAGTTCATATAGAGAATTGGCCTTTGCAAAACAGCGCGTTGACAGGTCAAATTGCTAAAGTATTTGATGCAACCGTTGCATTAAAAAAAGTGCCCATGACACATAAGCATCTGATTAAGCTGATCATGACCACACCGGTTATGACAGCCAAGATATTTGCTGGTATTTATTGGCAAGCGATGAAACTGTTTATTAAAAAGGTGCCCTTTATTGGCCACCCTGAAACCAAATAAAGTTTAAGAATAAGAAGTTGAAGAGGAATCAGCAATGGAAAAGTTAGTCACACCAATCAGCGAACCAAGCACAAGCTGGTCTTCTGGTTTATATCAGAAGTTAGTATTCACTGTGCTCGAGCGTATCACTGGCGTTGGCCTTACCATACATGATCCACAACTTCCTGGTGATGGAAACCGTTTCTTTGGTGAAAGCGACGCGGAAATACAGGCTCAATTGAACATCCATGACCAAGGGGTTTATAAATCCTTAGTTTCCGGAGGCAGTATTGCCGCTGCAGAAGCTTTTATTAACAATCAATGGTCTAGCCCAAATTTAACTCGGCTTATCGAAGCGTTTGTGATTTGCCAACAACAACTGGATGAGTTAGAGAGTAATATGTCTTGGCTTACAAAGCTGAAAAATAAATTATTTCACCGTCGAAATAAAAACTCTCAAACAGGATCAAAAGAAAATATCCTCGCCCATTACGACCTAGGCAATGACTTATATACTCGTTTCTTAGATCCAGAAATGATGTATTCATCAGCCATTTACAGTAATGGTGCAACCGATTTAGATGCCGCTCAGTTGAATAAACTCAATTTAATATGCCAACGCTTAGAATTAACCGATAAAGATCACCTTGTTGAAATTGGTACTGGCTGGGGCGGACTGGCTATTTATGCTGCACAACATTATGGTTGTAAAGTCACCACCACGACCATATCGGATGCTCAACATGACTACGCCGAACAACGTATCAAAGCGCTTGGTCTGCAAGATAAAATCACTCTGTTAAAAAGGGACTATCGAGAGCTAACTGGTCAATTTGACAAATTAGTAAGTATTGAAATGATTGAAGCCGTCGGTTTTGAGTTTTACACCGAGTTTTTTAGTAAATGTAATTCACTGTTAAAGCCTGGTGGGAAAATGCTGATACAGGCGATTACCATAGCCGATCAACGATTTGATCATTACCGTACAAATGTAGACTTTATACAGCGCTACATTTTTCCAGGTGGCTGTTTACCAAGCATCGAGTTTATGACCAAGCACCTGCGACAAGACACTGATATGGTGTTGCACGAGCTTCACGATATAGGTCTAGATTACGCAAAAACGTTAAACGAGTGGCGGGTTAGATTTAATAAAAACTGGCAGGATTTGACAGAATTCGGTTTTGACGAACGCTTCAGAAGACTTTGGAATTATTACTTGAGCTATTGTGAAGGCGCGTTTTTACAACGAGCAACAAGCACAGTCCACTTTGTGGCTCGAAAATAGTAACTTCGGCTTATATAATTTCGAAAAGGGCGGCTCGTGGTTGCCCTTTTTTGTTTTGTGCTAAATATTTATCATATATAGCAATTTTTATTTAACCTCGATTCATCTCTCATGCTACGCTTGATATTATTAATATTCATTTACTTTGGGTAAGTTCATTGAGCCTCTTCAACAGCCAACTCTTCTTTAGTTTTTTACTATTCTTAGCCGCTTATTTAGCAAAAATTGGGTTAATAAAACTCATTAATCGAAATTCCTCTGGTCGTTCGGTTAATCGTCGCCTGCATATTAATACGGCCAAAAACGCCATTAATATGGTTTTTATTATCACGTTGTTAATGTTATGGAGTAATGAGCTTCAGAATTTCGCCTTATCAATCGCCGCATTTATCGTTGCTATCGTTTTAGCAACCAGAGAGTTAATTCAATGTTTCATTGGCTTTTTGTATATTAGCAGCACAAATCCATTTCGCGTTGGAGACTGGATTCAAACTAATACACAATTTGGTGAAGTCGCCGAAACCGACTGGGCAAAAGTAACTTTACTAGAGATAAACTCTGAGACTTACGCTTATACAGGTAAAACAATATTTTTACCTAATAACCAGTTGATGACGTTGCCTATTAAAAATATGAATTATATGAAGCGCTATACCAATCATACGTTTTCAATTGTAATTGATGGCATCAAAGCTAACCCGTACAACCTTATACCTAGTTTATTTTCAAAAGCGGAGAGTTACTGCCTTGAGTTTAATGATGTCGCAGAGCGCTACAGTAAATTAATAGAAAACCGACTTGGTGTGCAAATCGCAGGCCCTGCACCAGGACTTAGAGTGCAAACAACGGACATTGGTAAAACCGCTTTTGTATTTTCTATTTTTTGTCCAACTAGCAAAGCGAAAAAAATCGAACAAGCTCTCATCAGTGATTTTTATACCTTGTATTATCAGCAAATCGATAATGTTGAAATACCAACAAGTGAAGTCGCTATTAGTGAACCTGATAACACTTCGAAGGGAGGCTAATAATGCTTAACGTCGAGTCTCGTATAGCGGTGATGAACCAGATTCAAACCGCACTTAAAGCACTAACCGAAGAAGCCCAGCCTTTCGATTTACCAGAGTTATGTCACAGCTTTTCTGAGGACGATTGGGCGTGGATATTAGAAAGTTTAGTTAGTGAACAGCGGATCCTAATTTGGCCATATCTAAAAAATGTTGATACCAGCGCCGTTTTAGCCGCCATGCGAGAAGATGCACGTTTACAATTAGTGTCATCGCTACCCAATAAAAGCGTACATAAAGCACTTGCCAACAGTGATGCGAGTCAAGTCATTGAAGTTCTTGATGTGCTACCGACGAATGTCGCCAAAAAGTTTATTAAAAAACTTTCGCCTGAAACACAAAGCCAAATTCGCGAATCACTTAATTACACAGATGATCAAGTTGGCCGTTATGCCAATCACAATGTATTTACCGTAAATAAAGCGGCGAAGGTTGAAACAATTTTAATTGAGCTAAAAAGTGTTGATTTACCTGAATATACTGACTCATTTTTAGTGATTGATGAAAATAATATATTTATCGGTGAAATTACCGTTAATGAACTGTTTAGTGCAGAACCTAATGACTTAGTTGCAGATATCGCGAAAACAGCGGTCCACATTGTGGATGCTGACTTGCCCTTGCTCGATGCATCCAATTTGTTAAAAAGCACAAAAAAATCGATGTTGCCTGTTGTTACAGAGAATGGCGAACTTCTTGGTCGTTTTGATATTAATGATGCGTTAGAAATATTCCAAGAACATTATGAGGCTCAAATTGCTCACTTAGGCCAAGTAAGCGATGAGGATCTATTTGCTCCTGTCGCATTGAGTGCTCGTAGACGTGCAGTATGGTTAGGGATCAATCTTCTGACAGCATTTATGGCATCGTTTGTAATTGGTGTTTTTGATAAGGTCGTAGCCGAAGTAGTGGCGTTAGCCGTGCTAATGCCTATAGTAGCAAGTATGGGTGGTATAACTGGGAGCCAAACGCTTACATTAACCATAAGAGGCTTAGCAACTGGTCAACTTGGTATTAACAACGTATCGTCACTTAAACGAAAAGAGATTGCTGTCGCTGCGATAAATGGTGTTGCGTGGTCTTTACTGGTGGCTGTTATTACCGGCTACTGGTTTGAGAACATAGCATTATCAATGATCATTGCCGGTGCCTTGATAGTGAACATGTTGGTAGCAGCTCTGTTTGGTATCGTTATCCCAGTAACGCTCGATAAAATGAATATAGACCCAGCACTAGCCGGGTCTGTAATTCTAACAACGGTTACCGATATCGTTGGCTTTTTTGTCTTTTTAGGTGCGGCCTCATTAATATTAATATAACCGTTTGACACCTAACTTTTATAAGTCCCTTTATGGGACTTTTTTAAGCGACTTGTTTAAAACTAAATAACCGACAATACCACTTAAAATTGAGCCGACTATAATACCAAGTCGTTCATCAAATATTAAATCAACGCCGGTTTCTTCAAAGGCTAATGACCCAATAAATAAACTCATCGTAAAGCCTATCCCGCAAAGCGCGGCAGTGCCATATAGCGAAGCCCAACTCATACCTTTAGGTAATTGTGCTAAACCAGCTTTCACGGCTAACCAACATAACCCAAATATACCTATTTGCTTACCGATAAATAAACCCGCAGCGATACCAACGGGAACGGGATGAAGCAACTGTTCTACGCCGACTCCTGTTAAGTTTAATCCCGCATTAGCAAACGCGAACACTGGCAACACAAAAAAGGCCACTACAGAATGTAAGTCATGTTCTAGTTCTTTAACCGGTGAAAAACTTGGGTTTTCCTTACTTCGCATTGGAATAAACATAGCAAGTAGCACACCTGCAAGCGTTGCATGTACGCCCGACTTTAGTGTTGCAATCCACATGATGATACCAATGAAGATATAAGGGCTGTATGACACTACATTTTTTTTATTTAAATACGTTAAAACCGGTATACATAAGGCAACAACAATTAATGCAGTAATCGATATTTTAGAAGTGTAGAAAAACGCAATAATAAGTATTGCACCTATATCATCAAATATAGCGAGTGATGTTAAAAACACTTTTAACGCTACGGGTACTCTCGAACCTAGCAATGTTAGAACACCGAGAGCAAAGGCAATATCAGTTGCGGCGGGAATTGCCCAACCACTCATTGCGGCCTCGTTATCAGCATTAAAGTATATATAAACAAGTGCAGGCACAAGCATGCCACCAATAGCACCAACGCCTGGTAAAATAATATTTCGCTTATCGGATAGTTCACCTTCTATAAGTTCGCGTTTTAGCTCTAAGCCTACTAAGAAGAAAAACACCGCCATCAGGCCATCGTTTATCCAAAGCAATAAAGGCTTGGCTATTTGCAAAGCACCAATGCGGACTTCCACAGGCGTGGATAGCAACATTTCGTAGTAGCTTACTAATGCTGTGTTAGCACATACAATAGCGAGTATAGCCGCTAAAAAAAGCAGTATGCCGCCCGCTGATTCTGTCTTAAAAAATTGCACAATAAAGTTATTATCCACGTTGCTCATTATTTTTTTTATTCTCCCATAAAAAATTACTTCCTAGATAATATACGTAACTTCCTTATTTTTGTATTAATTCAGTAAATCGTTTAATGATATTGCAGTTTAGCTTTGCTAATATGACCTTCAACTTAAAATGCTTTAACTTAGTTTACAGAGAAAAAGATGACTAGAGTTGCAATCGTTATGGGATCCCAGTCTGATGGGCCAACAATGAAACATGCTGCCGACATGTTAGATAAATTTGGCATTAAGTATCATGCCCAAGTTGTTTCCGCCCACCGAACCCCTCACCTGTTACAAGAATTTTCCGAAACCGCTGCAGATAAAGGCATACAAGTTATTATAGCCGGTGCTGGCGGTGCTGCACATTTACCCGGAATGATTGCTGCGTTTACTCATATTCCTGTTTTAGGTGTACCTGTAAAATCCAGCAAACTAAGCGGAGTAGACTCGCTATACTCTATTGTTCAAATGCCAAAGGGCGTCGCAGTTGGTACTTTAGCCATTGGCGAGGCTGGAGCCGCAAATGCAGGTTTATTAGCAGCACAAATAATTGGTCTGAATGATCAAGACGTTACCGATAAAATAAAAGCATTTCGCGCTGAACAAACACAAGATGTATTAAATAATCATAAACTCGATTTCTAAATAATATCAACTATCCCAAATAAGTGAAAATTGATGGTTCCTTCATATTTTAGTAGTGCTACGCAACAAAATGAAAATAATCTAATCGTTATTTTAGGGCATGGTCAACTTGCCAGAATGATGTATTTAGAAGCCTCGCAACTTGGTTTGAATATCATTGCCGTAAATGCCAATACAAAAGAGTGTGTTAACCCGGTTGATAAAAGTATCTTAAACATCACGTTAGACGAAGCTTTTGAACATGCGGCCGTTATTACCTCGGAGTTTGAGCACTTGCCTTTGGATTTGCTAAAAAAGGCAGAGTTAAGCGGGAAATTTTTACCGAACGAAAAAGCCATCCAAGCCGGCGCTGATAGAATCGTAGAAAAAAGACTTTTAGACTCTGTAAATGTTCGACATTGCCAAAACGTCGTTATTTCTAACTTTGAAGATTTTGATAGAGCGCAAAATGAATTAGGCCCGCGAATTATATTAAAAACAAGTCGCGATGGTTATGATGGCTATGGCCAATGGCGTATTTTTTCAGAGCAAGACCTAGTAGACGTTAAAGCGCAGCTTAAAGAACATAATTTTGAAAAAATGCCACTAGTCGCTGAACGTTGTATAAACTTTGAACGAGAGTTATCGCTTATTGGCGTTACCGATAAAAATGGCAACCACAAGTTTTACCCGTTAACCGAAAACCATCATGCAGACGGTCAGTTAGTTTTATCTATCGCACCTGCGCCTAAGGTTACACTAGAGCTAGAGCAATTAGCTCAAAACATTTATAAAAAAATATCCGAGAAACTCGACTATTGTGGCGTGTTAGCGATTGAGTTTTTTCAAGTCCGCGACGAATTAATTGTCAATGAAATCGCTCCAAGAGTTCACAACTCAGGCCATTGGACCCAACAAGGCTCTGTAACGAGTCAGTTCGAAAATCATATTCGTGCTGTTGCTGGCTACCCTCTGGGGGAAACACAAGTCACGGCGTCAGTTGCCATGATAAATTACGTCGGCCATGGCAAACCGAAAGCAGACCTGTTTACAGTGCCAAATACTCACCTTCACTGGTACGATAAACAAGTAAGGCCAAAACGTAAGATGGGTCATATAAATGTTACCGGCGCAACGCCTGAGCAAATGTTAGCTCGAGTGAATACCGTCAAAAACTTTTTACCTGATGCGCTTGCGAAAAATTTGGCTCCGATTATCGATATTTAAGCTAAGGTATTTTTATTAATGGAAAAGTTGCTTGCTGGCCTGAAGAAGTTTCAAACAGAAGTATACCCGCAACATCAGAAGAAGTTTGAAGCGCTAGCACAAAGCCAAGACCCTGACGTTTTGTTTATTACTTGCTCAGACTCACGTATAGACCCAAATTTAATCACTCAGTCTGAGCCCGGCGAGCTTTTCATATGCCGAAATGCAGGAAATATAATTCCGCCTCATTCCCATGAAACTGGTGGCATGACAGCATCGATTGAATATGCAGTATCTGTACTTAAGGTCAAACACATCATTATATGCGGGCACAGCTCTTGTGGCGCCATGAAAGCTGCAATGAGACCATTAAGTGTTAAGCGACTGCCGCACGTAAAAGTTTGGTTAGACCATTGCAGAGCTGCGAAAGAGGCTGTTCAGCAACAATACGACCATTTAGGTGATGAGCATCTCGATGAAGTTACCAAACAAAATATTATATTGCAGATGAATCATCTGAAAACTCACCCTGCTGTATTTTCGAAATTACATACACAAGACATTCAAGTTCATGGTTGGATGTACGACATCAAAACCGGAAACGTAGAAATATATGATGAAAAACAAACTCGATTTATTACTGTTTAATATATGAACACTAAAACCACCCCGACTTTACACCCGCGAAATCGTCATCAAGCGATTGATGGCGTAGCTTACCAATTTGATGACTTAGTTCAGGCAAACCCAGATTTATCCAGTCATATCATCGAGCGAAATAATGGCCACAAAACGATAGACTTTGCCGATCAGACTGCAGTAAGAGAACTCAACCGCTCTTTACTTCTTGCTTATTATGGCGTGCATTTTTGGCAAATCCCTGAACAGGTTCTGTGCCCGCCAGTTCCAGGTCGAGCTGACTACGTTCATCATCTAGCTGATTTATTGGCGAGTAGTAATAATGGTGTGATCCCAAGCGGCAAAAAAGTTAAAGGCCTAGATGTAGGTACAGGCGCAAACTTAATCTATCCAATCATTGGTCGTCATGAATACCAATGGTCTTTTGTTGGTTCAGAGTTAAATCCCTTATCATTTGACTGCGCCACTACGTTAGTGAAAAGTAACCCGAGTTTAAAGTCCCACGTAAAAGTAAAAAGACAAACCAAGCCTGAATATATTTTTGAGGGCATAGTTCAACCAGAACAAACGTTTACATTTACTATGTGTAATCCGCCATTTCATCGTTCAGCTCAAGAAGCCTCGGCGGCCAATACGCAAAAAGTTGAGAATTTAGCTAAGTCTAAATCCCTACCAGCTCAAGCGACTCAGTCTCTCAACTTTGGTGGACAAAACAGTGAGTTATGGTGCGACGGTGGAGAAATTGAATTCGTATGTAAAATGATTAGGGAAAGTATTCAGATCCGTCAGCAAGTGTTATGGTTTTCAAGTTTAGTCTCTAAAAAAGACAGTCTCAAAGTGATCGAGTCAGAACTCAAAAAATCAAATGTTCAGGAATACAGAATTATAGACATGGGCCAAGGGCATAAAATTAGCCGTTTTGTCGCATGGACATTTATTCCTACTAAAGAGCATTCAATTTGGTTTGATCATAAAGCCCAATAGAGGTCCACATGTTTCAAAAGAATAAACTTGCCGCTGCTCTGCTAATCTCAAGTGCAGTTTTAGTAACCGCCTGCCAACCAAAAAATATTTTTGGCGATACTAATATTGTTGAAAACAGCGCAGCTCATTGGCTAACAAATGATACATTAGTCATTAAATTAGAAAACGAAGTTGATACGATTCGAATTGTTTCAACAAATCGATTAGGCCAAGATGAGACCATTGCTCTTGAGCAAACCGTATTATCTGACGACCTAAAAATAAAATTCCCACACTTGTCACAATTCGCTGCATTTAAGATCAACAAAAGTCTCGATTTAAACTCGATTGTTAAATCAAAAAACTTAGTAGAGTCATACAGAAATGGTGTACTTGTTGCTGAGTCTTACATTCAACAAGCGCCATTACTTGATTTTATATTTACTCGCCAGAGTAACGATGCAAATGAAGTTAAAGACTTTGGCGCCAGCGTGACAGCCAGCGGTATTCAATTTAAGCTGTGGGCACCTACCGCCGCCAATGTGTCGTTATTACTATTTGATAACAACAAACAACCACTATCTCAGCCAATTGAATTAAAAGAAGATTTAACTACCGGTGTGTGGAGCTCAACAACAAATGTAGCTTCCTCTGGTACGTACTATCAGTATCAAGTTGAAGTTTTTCATCCAAGCACAGGTAAGTTTGAGCGTCTAATCACAACTGACCCTTACTCATTAAGCCTATCTATAAACAGTGAGTACTCACAAGTCGTCGACTTGAATGCTTCTGAGACTATGCCTGCAGGTTGGAAGACGCAGACGGTTCCTACAGTAGAAGCTCCTGAGGATTTAATCCTTTATGAGACTCATATTCGAGACTTTAGTGCTTTTGATAGCAAACTAAGTTCGCCGTCCTATCGTGGCAAGTACAAAGCTTTTTCCGAAACTGACAGTTACGGCATGGCTCACTTGCTTAAACTTAAAGAAGCCGGATTAAACACGGTTCATTTGTTACCGACCTACGACCTTTCTACTATCAACGAAAACACCGCGGACGCCATTGATTTATACGACTCAATGAAAAAAGTATGTGCACTCGTTGAAGACTTAGATGTATGTAACGATGATAATGCTCAATCTTTAACGCTCAATGAACTGCTATCAAGCTATGAGCCAAGTTCTGATAAAGCACAATCAGTTATGGAGCAAATACGTGGCAGCGATAACTATAACTGGGGATATGACCCATATCACTACACAGTTCCTGAAGGTAGCTATGCGGTAAACCCAGAAGGCTTTTCTCGTATTATTGAGTTTAGAGAAATGGTTATGTCGCTTCATAGCAAAGGCTTCCGTGTAATAATGGACGTTGTTTATAACCATACATTTGCTTCTGGCCTTGCCGAAAAGTCGGTTCTAGACAAAATAGTTCCACACTACTACCACAGGTACGATCCGGTATCTGGCTCATTAGAAATGTCGACATGTTGCGATAATACGGCTACAGAAAATGCCATGATGGAAAAGCTAATGAGCGACTCTTTAGTGACTTGGGCAAAACAATATAAGATTGATGGTTTTCGATTCGACCTAATGGGTCATCAACCAAAAGATGCAATGTTGAGAGCTCGAAAAGCAGTAAAACAAGTTGATAACGATACTTATTTCTATGGTGAAGGCTGGAACTTCGGCGAGGTTGCAAATAACCGTCAGTTTGTTCAAGCAAGTCAGACGGAATTGGCCGGAACGGAAATAGGTACGTTTACAGACCGACTTCGTGATGCAATTCGAGGTGGTAACTTCCAAACGGCTAAAGAAGGCTTACGTAGAGATCAAGGCTTAGGTAACGGACTTACCGTGGTGCCTAATGACTTGCAAGATGACAACCTACAAGTCGATGAGTACTTACGTTCAATGGATCAGGTAAAATTAGGGCTTGTGGCAAATTTAGCTGAATACTCTATGATAAATTCATTTGGGGAAACGGTAATGGGATCTCAAGTTCCCTATGGTAACGGTCCAGCCGGATATGCCAAAGACCCTGCTGATACAATCAACTATGTTTCTAAGCACGATAACCAAACGTTATGGGATAACAACCAGTATCGTTTACCTTATAATCTCACAACAGACCAACGTGTTCGTTTTCAACTGTTATCCTTGTCGTATCCATTAATGGCTCAAGGCATTCCGTTTTTACATATGGGATCGGAACTGTTGCGCTCAAAATCGTTTTTACGCGATAGTTATGATTATGGAGATTGGTTTAACCGCGTCGATTTTTCCTATCAGACCAATAACTATAATGTTGGTTTACCACCAGCAGAAAAAGATTTTGATAATTGGCCGGTTATTTCGAAGTTATTAGAGAAAAACGAAGGCCGAGACCAAGTTCAATCAGAACATATAGAGTTTTCTTCTCGTGTTTTCCAAGACTTTATTAAGATACGAAGCAGCTCTAAGTTGTTTAGATTAAGGACCGCGGAGCAAGTTAAACATAATGTGACGTTTTTAAATAACGACGTGCTAAAGCAACGAGGACTTATAGTGATGTACCTCGGAGACAGTGGTTTAGTCGACATTGATCCGGCATTAGAGTCGATTGTTGTGATATTTAATAGTAGCGATAAGTCACAAACCTTTGCTACTGATGCAAGCGATTATAAACTGCATCCAGTTCAACTAGACGGTGCGGACGACGTTGTCAGAACCTCTGAGGCCAGTGAAGTTGGCTTTTCCGTTCCAGCTTTAACCACGGCTGTTTTTATTAAGCCACAATAACAACACTGAAATAACGCTAAATTATTAGCGGAGTTAAGATATAAAAGCCTGAGCTCTTATATCTGGATATGAAAAAGGGCTGATTGATCAGCCCTTTTTACATTCAGTTATTAATTGCCAAGTTTTACGACAATTTATGCTTTTGAAGCGATATATTCATCAACAAAATCAGCTAGTACGTTTAATGGTACCGGTCCGTTTTTGAGAACTACATCGTGGAATTCACGAATATCAAACTTATCACCAAGCTCATTTTTGGCTTTTTCTCTAAGCTCTAATATTTTTAACATGCCTATTTTGTAAGCTGTAGCTTGAGATGGCATTACGATATGACGCTCTACCATTTTAACCGCGTCAGAGACGGCATTTGGTGTGTTATTCACGTAGTAGTCGATACCTTGCTGACGAGTCCATTTTTGGCTATGAATGCCAGTATCTACGACTAATCGACACGCTCTCCATAACTCCATCGCCAAACGACCAAAGTCAGAATACGGGTCTTGATACAAACCTATTTCCTTTGGAATTAGCTCTGAGTAAAGTCCCCAACCTTCCGTATAAGCCGTGTAACCACCAAACTTACGAAACATAGGAATGCCTTCTAGCTCCTGCTTAATAGCAATTTGCATGTGGTGACCTGGAATGCCCTCATGATAAGCCAATGCCGCCATTTGATAAGTAGGCATCGCTTCCATGTCATACAGGTTGGCATAATAAATACCTGGACGAGATCCATCTGGTGCTGGTTGTTGATAAAACGCTTTGCCTGCAGACTTTTCACGGAACGCTTCAACTTGTTTGACTATCATGTCCGCTTTCGGTTTAGTTAAAAACAGCGAATCTAAACGTGACTTCATATCATCAATTAAGGCAACAGCTTCATCTAAGTATTGCTGTTTGCCCTCTGGCGTACCTGGATAATAAAACTGTTTATCACTTCGCATATATTCAAAAAAGGCATTTAAATCGCCGTCAAAGCCAACTTTATTTTTAATCTCGGTCATTTCTTGATGAATGCGAGCAACCTCGTCTAAGCCAATTTTATGAATTTCGTCTGCGGTTAAATCAGTGGTTGTAGTGCGCGCTAATGCGTTGTTAAAGAAGGCTTCGCCATCGGGAAATTTCCAAGCGCCGTCCTTGTCATCTGCCTTTTGCTCTAACTCTTTTAAGTAACTAACCAGTTTAATGTAACCTGGTTTTAAACTTGAAATTAATGCGGCTTTTGCCTCGGCAATTAACGTTGTTTTTGTTTTATCGTCAATTTCTAATGCTAAAACTTTACGGCTAAAATCAGCCAATATTGTACTGTCATCACCGCTATCAAAAGGAGCCCCAACTATAATATTTTGCGAGTCTCTTAACACATGTGGAAATACAAACTTAGGTGCAATGATGCCTTGCGCTTCACGGGCTTTTAAGTTCTCAACAACATCAAACAGCACTTTTTCAGCGCCTTTGATACGCGAAATATAATCTTGAGCTTCTTTTACATTCGCTATTGAGTGCTGGTTAATTAAGAACGCTGGGATCTGTGAGTGCGTACCAAACATTTGATTAACTGGGTAATTATGTAAACGCCATTTATGATCTGCTATCTCATTTTCTAATTGCTGTATGAATAGCTTACGGCTAATTTTAGTTTGAGAGTCTAATTTACTCTCATCAATGGCTTTGATTTTAACTAAGTCTTGTTTAACAATGGCAATTTCTTGTTCCGCATATTCAGCGGATAAATCAAACCATTTGTCATAATCATCTTTAATGCCGAGATAGGTTTGGTATACCGGGTTACGCATAACGCCAGCCATGTATATTTCATCAAATAATTTGTTTGCAGCTACTGATGCAGACGCGATTTCATCTGCAGAAACAGCCACTGAGGCTGCAACATCAGTTGAGTTTGATGAGTTTGTTGGTTTAGCGCCATTACAACCGGCAATAACAAAGCTGGAGGCGATAGCTATCGCAATTAACGTTTTATTCAAGTTCATAATAGGTTCTTATTATTTTAGTAAATTAATATTGCTCACCTTACTGTTTTACCTTGCTCAGTAAAAAGATCAAGTCTGTGTGTGGCAAAGGCTTGCGAAAGGTGTAAGCAATAGGCTTGATAACAAAAAACCGGTTTTTTAAGAACCGGTTTAGATAGCTGTTACATGTTCGGATAGTTTGGACCACCGCCACCTTCAGGTGTTACCCAAGTAATATTTTGGGCCGGATCTTTAATATCACAAGTCTTACAATGTACGCAGTTTTGTGAGTTGATTTGGAATTTTTGTCCCGCCTCTTCATCTTCTACGATTTCGTATACGCCTGCTGGGCAGTATCGCTGAGCTGGCTCATTATACATAGGTAGGTTTTGCGCTAGCGGAATTGACGCATCAGTCAGCTTCAAATGAACAGGCTGATTTTCTTCATGGTTGGTATTCGATAAAAAGACACTTGAAAGCTTATCAAAACTAAGCTGCCCATCCGGTTTAGGGTATTCAATGACCTTACATTCATTAGCTGGTTTTAATGCCGCATAGTCAGGCGTTTCATCTTTAAACGAGAACGGTAATTTGCCACCAAACCAATTTTGGTCAATGGTATTGTATGCGCCACCAATCACAGTGCCAAACTTATGAAGGGCTGGACCAAAGTTACGTGTCGAATACAATTCATCATATAACCAACTGCTGTCAAATGCGGCCTGGTATTGAGTTAAGTCTTTCTGACCCTCGTCACCTGCCTTAAGTGCATCTGCAATAACCTCGGCGGCTAACATACCGGATTTCATCGCTGCGTGATTACCTTTGATTTTGGCAAAGTTCAATGTACCCGCGTTACATCCAACTAAAAAGCCACCAGGCATTGTCATTTTAGGTAATGAATTCAAACCACCTTTAGTGATAGCTCTTGCACCATATGCGATGCGTTTTGCACCCTTTAAATGTTTTGCGTAAGTAGGGTGATGTTTTAATCGTTGGAATTCATCAAACGGACTTAGGTGTGGATTAGAATAATTTAAATCAACGATTAAACCACAGACTACTTGGTTGTCATCAGCATGATACAAATAACCACCACCTGTCGCACCGTCGTTTAACGGCCAGCCAGCAGTATGAACAACTAAACCTGGCTGATGTTGCTCTTCTGGTACTTGCCAAATTTCTTTAAAGCCTAAACCATAATGCTGAGGCGACTTACCTTCATCAAGCTTAAATTTAGAAATTAGTGTTTTGCCTAAGTGTCCGCGGCAACCTTCAGCGAAAATTGTGTATTTAGCACGAAGCTCCATACCCGGCATAAACGAATCTTTTGGCTGACCTTCCTCGTCTAAGCCCATATCGCCGGTTTGAATGCCAACAACGGCGCCACTTTCATCATAAAGTACGTCTGAGGCAGGAAAGCCTGGGAAAATTTCGACGCCCATCGCTTCCGCTTTTTCAGCTAACCAACGAGATATGTTGCCCATCGAGACAACGTAGTTACCTTCATTGTGCATCGTTTTTGGGAATAATAAGCTTGGAACGGCTGATGCTGATTCTTCACCACGTAAGAAGTAAACTTCGTCACTACTTACCGCTGTGTTTAATGGTGCGCCTTGCTCTTTCCAGTCAGGAATAAGTTCAGTAAGTGCTTTTGGATCTAGTACTGCACCCGATAAAATGTGTGCGCCTACTTCTGAGCCTTTTTCAACACAACACACCATCAATTCTTGTTCGTTTTCTTGTGCTTTTTGCATCAAACGAATGGCAGCCGATAACCCAGCTGGGCCTGCTCCGACAATGACTACGTCAAAGTCCATAGATTCTCTTTCAATCTCAGCCAAACCTTGTCCCCTTTTACTATTCTTATATTATTTTTATAGCGACCATTTTACTCATGAGCGCTGTTTGAGCCACTGTTATTTGCAAGTATTCAGTATTTTTGCGTAAAAATTTGTAAACATATTGCCAGTTCCTCGCACTATTCACTTACCTCATCCAACAAATAAACAATAGATTGATATAAAACTCCACTATGCGTCGTTAAACCCATTTCACAAGTACGACTTGTTGAGTACCCACTTTGGCAATGACTCACTTGCGACTTTAATGTTTTTAAAGCACTGGCATTTAATTCTGGCACGCTAAAGCCTTTATCACCAGCAAAGCCACAACAAGTAATATCAGAAGGAATAGTTACATTTTCAGCGCACGACTTTAAAATAGACAGTGCAAGTGAATCTTTTTGACCTCTTCGCGCCGCACAAGTAAGGTGGAATGTCACCGGCTGAGTCTTAGGTACAATTTTCAACTTCGGTAATACGTTATCGTGTAAAAATGACAATGGATCGCTAACGTCGAACTGAGACTTATTTGACGACAGAACCCTACCTGACAGCTGGTGCTCAGCTCTATTTAAGCCCTCTAGCAATTGTTCAAAACATTGACTGGTATCCATCACAATGGGCCAACGGCCTTGTTCACTTGCTTTGGTTAATTCATTGATTAACTGAGTTGCTTTTTCGTTAGCTTGATGAGGAAAACCTTTACTTTTAAAAGGCAAGCCACAACATTGTTGATCAACATTTTCTGGTAATACAACCTCGTAACCCGCTTTGTTTAAAATGCTCACAAACGCTTCGGTTTGAGATTGGTTTTGTTTTTCCGACTCTTTATCCAGCTGTTCGGGTTTAGTTGCTCCAAAAACCCGCGATATACAAGAAGGAAATAACACCACTTTTTTTGCAGTAGAGGTCGGTTGCGCATTCGCCACTTTCACACTGTTAGTGATATTCGATAGTCTTTCCACTGATGGCAAAGTTGGCAGTCTTAACCAACGACTCAATGTAGATGATTTTGTCAACAACGAGTTCATCACTACACCAAGTCGTACAAGGTTAGAAATTGCCCCAAAATGATTGGCAATTAGCTTTGCAGTCGCAGTTGTTGAGATGTTACGTATTCGCGAACTTTTATGTTGTAACTTTCGTTGTTGACGAATTAAATCTCCGGTATTAATACCTACCGGACAACTTGTTTCACACAATCCACAACCTGCACATGTATCTATACCTTGATATTCATATGTTTGTTTTGTTGATTTAAGCTTTTTGAACAGCGCGGTTTTATCATCCACGGACAATAAATTATGCTCTTGTGCCATAATTTCGCGATGACCCACAATGCGTTGCCTAGGTGTAAAAGTAATGTTTTTTGATGGACATTGTCGCTCGCAGAAACCACACTCAATGCACTTATCAATGAGTTCATTACCCGCTATTAAAGGTTTGATATTTTTAACAAACAAGCGTTGATCTTTTGTGATCATGACGTCAGGATTCAAGATTCCTCTCTCATCAAATAGAGATTTAATTCTCTTCATGACGTCATACAGCGACGGCCCCCACTCTTGCTCTACAAAGGGCGCCATATTCCGCCCGGTTCCATGCTCCGCTTTAAGTGAGCCTTGATACTTATCAATAACAAGATTTACGACATCACGCATAAAGGCTTCGTATCTATTTACCTGCTGCTGCGTTGAAAAGGCTTGTGAAAAAATAAAGTGCAAGTTGCCATCTAACGCGTGCCCATAAATGACGGCATCACTATATTCATAACGAGATAACAGCGAGTGTAAATCGACTAAAGCTTCTGGTAATCGATCAATAGGAAACGCTACGTCTTCGATCAAAGCTGTCGTTCCGGCAGGACGATTTGCGCCAACGGCAGGAAAAATAGCTTTGCGCATTTGCCAATAATGTTGAATTTGCAGCTTGTCCTGAGAAAACTGAATCGGTGACGCCAAATCTAAATTAGCTAGCTGGTCTGACACTAAACGAATGCTCTGCATCAATTGGTCAAGACAGTCTGCCTCTACTTGAACGAGCAAGGCAACATTATCACACGTCAGTGTTTGCAGGCTCTGAGGCATTCCGGGTTCGTGACAAATTGCCTTGAGTGCTAAATAATCAATGAGCTCTGCTGCTCCAATAAGCGCTTGCTGTTTCGTTTGAATAGCCTTTAAACGTTGCACCGCAATACCGGCATCGGTTAGCGAATTAAAAACAATAAGCGAAACAGATTTAAAAGGTGAAATCGCCACTGTTTTATGGGTTATGTGGGAAATAAAACCTAATGTACCTTCAGAACCTATCATCAAGTGGGAAATAACATCAACTATGTCATCAAATTCAACTAACGCTCTTAGGCTATAACCTGTGGTGTTTTTTATGCGGTATTTTTGTTTAATTGTATTAACTAAACTTTGATTAGACTTAACATAAGAAACCAACTCGGTTATGCCATTTACTAATGTTTTATTCTGTTGCAAAAAATCTAATCGAGATTGCTCATTCGATTTCACCAGCTTTGTATCAAGCTCGTTGCCGTTAGCAAAAATAAATTTTGCGTCTGTCATTTGCCCGTAAGTATCAAGGGAGTTCATGCCAGCTGCGTTATTAATGGCCATTCCACCCACACTGGCAGCATCAATTGACGCCGGCATAGGACCTAAAATTGAGGAGTATTTTGCTAATGCGACGTTGGCTTGACTTCCTAACACTCCACATTGCATTTTAATATACTGACCGTTATCCAGCACCTCTAGATGTTGCCAGTTATCAGATAGTTTAATTAATACTGAATCGGTTATGGCTTGTCCGGACAAACTCGTGCCTGCGGCTCGAAAACAAACAGGTACGTTAAGATCGTAGGCAATGCGCAACACGGATTGAATCTGCGCTTCGTCTTCAACAACAACAATGAATTTTGGCTGTAAACGATAAAAACTAGCGTCGGTAGAATAGACAAGTGTTTTAAAAGGGTCGGTAATTAACTGAGATTCCGGAACAACGTTTAACAGTTGCTGGTAAAAAGTTAAATGCGACCCTGATAATGTCATATTAGCTTCAGTTAGTTTCTTTTCTGGTAAAGCAAGGTGCGTCTGGTTTTGATAGCTCCGCGTTGTATTCATAACCGGCCATATCAAACTTTAATAAATCATCTAGCGTTTCTACTTTGTTTTTAATTAAGTATTGCACCATCATGCCTCTCGCTTTTTTGGCGTAAAAGCTGATCATTTTATATTGGCCATTTTTCCAGTCTTTAAACGTTGGTGTAATTAACTTGGCGTTTAATTGCTTTTTCTTTACTGACTTAAAATACTCTGTTGAAGCTAAGTTTACTAAATAAGGGGCGCTAACAGCCTCAATTTGTTCATTAATTTTGTTGGTAACTATATCACCCCAAAAATGGTAAAGGTTTTCACCACGAGGATTGGTCAGTTTTGTTCCCATCTCTAGTCGATAAGGTTGCATTAAGTCTAATGGTTTTAATACACCGTATAACCCAGATAAAATACGAAGGTGTTGCTGTGCGTACTCAAACTCATCATCACTGAACGACTCAGCTTCAAGGCCGGTATACACATCGCCATTAAATGCTAGTACGGCTTGTTTGGCATTTTTAGGAGTGAAGTCAGGTTGCCACTCTGCAAATCGGGCTACATTTAGTCCTGCTAGTTTGTCACTTATATGCATTAACGAACTCAGGTCTTGAGGCGTTAACTGCTTACAAACATCAGCTAACTCTTTTGCATCTGACATAAGTTCCGGCTGAGTATATTTGTTCGTCGCTGGGGCCGTCTCATAGTCTAAATTTTTTGCTGGAGAAATTACGTATAACATAGAAAGTCGCTTCTTATATTTAAATTTGAAAAGGTCATAATTGCTGGTTACGGCATGGCGCATTCAGCAAAGCGTTAGCTAATAGTTAACCAGATAATAATATGTAGGGCGCCCACTATCATGCTTAGCTTTGCTCTAAGTTCAGTATACCAAGCTGGATAACACTTTGTTAACTCAGTTTTTTGCTCTATTTGCCAAACCACTAAAAATAACATTCCTGCTACAAAAAGTGCGGCCTTACCGACGATAAATAGGTTTCCCCAAGCGATCACCGACAGAAATATAGCGGACCAAATTAAACTTCGGCTTCGCACTTCAACTTGCTGTTGATATTGCGTTGCAATTAATCCAAACACCCATAGTGTGCCAGCCAAGAAGCTGAGAATGACGGCACTATATGCCCTAAAAACAGTTAATGGCTCGGTTTCAAATAAATTTAACCCAGGAAACCAAGCACAAGTTGCAAAATATAAAAATGGTAACAACCCACCATAACTAAATAGAGTAACCGTACTTTGTAGTGATGAGTCAATTGTTGATTCGTTTGAAACTGTATTCATGTTTCTCTCATTAACTTAAGTTATATTTACGTCGCGTAATAATGTGATCATTAACAGGCGTAAAAATGAATTGTCGTAATTTTACGATCGTTTTGCTTAATTTCTGCTGATAGTCTACAAAAACCGTGGTTTAATTACGAATCATGCTTGAATAAATCTGTCTTTCTTTGTAGTTTTACCATCAAGTAATAATCATCATAATGCCGCAAAGCTAACTATACTGTTAGTGTCCAGAAAGTAATCAATTCTACGTCTATTCGGCACAAAAAGTTTTCAGGAAGATAAAATGTCTAGTGTATTAAAACAATTAAGAGAAATGACCACTGTTGTTGCTGACACCGGTGAAATTGAAGCAATTGCAAAGTTCCGTCCAGTTGACGCAACAACAAACCCTTCACTGTTATTAAAAGCAGCTCAAATCCCAGAATACTCAAAGTATATCGATCAAGCTGTCGCGTGGGCAAAACAACAATCAAATGACAAAGCTCAGCAATTAGAAGATACCTCGGATCAGCTAGCCGTGTTAATTGGTAAAGAAATTAACGCTCTAATTCCTGGTCGCATTTCTACCGAAGTAGATGCAAGGCTATCTTTTGATACGGACAAAACCGTTACTAAAGCGCTAAGATTAATCGAACTATATGAACAAGCGGGTATCGGCCGTGATCGCGTATTAATTAAAATGGCTTCAACGTGGGAAGGCATCAAAGCAGCAGAAATATTAGAGCAACAAGGCATACAGTGTAACCTAACCTTGTTATTTAGTTTTGCACAAGCAAGGGCGTGTGCCGAAGCTAACGTATTTCTAATTTCACCGTTTGTCGGACGAATCTTAGATTGGTATAAAGCGAACGGTGAACAGCAAGTATTTAGTGGCGAGGAAGATCCAGGTGTTATCTCAGTCCGCAACATTTACCAGTACTATAAGCAACACGGATATGAAACCGTAGTTATGGGTGCAAGCTTTAGAAACGTAGATGAAATAATGGCTCTAGCTGGATGTGATCGCTTAACAATAGCACCGGCTTTATTAGAAGAACTAGACGCAATTGAGCAGCCTTTACCAAAAGCGTTATCTTTTGCAGGCAACAAATCTGAACGCCCGAATAAAATGACTGAAGCAGAGTTTCGTTGGGAGCATAATGAAGATCCAATGGCGACGCAAAAACTAGCCGAGGGCATAAGTAACTTTGCGAAAGATCAGGTAAAACTAGAAGCATTGTTAACTGCAAAACTTTAAGGTCTATTAAATATGAGTCAGTCTGCTATGAATCGAGATATCTTAGATTCGTTGAAACCGCATTTTGAACGTTTACAAAATGTGCACATGAAAGATTTGTTTGCAAAAGATAAAGCGCGAGCAAAAACTTACACGCGTAAGGCCTGTGGTTTTACACTAGACTTTTCAAAAAATAACATTGATGAAAGTGCATTTAATGCACTTTTAGAACTTGCCAATAACTCAGGTTTATCTGAAAAAACCAAATCCATGTTTACTGGCGGCATTATTAATACCACCGAGCAACGAGCTGTATTGCATACTGCGTTACGTCAACCTAAACACAAGTCCGTGCTGGTCGACGGCGTTAATGTGGTTGATGAAGTGCATGAAACACTATTTAAAATAAAATCTTTTGTTGACCAAGTACATTCTGGTCAGCGCAAAGGCTATACCGGCAAAGTGTTTACCGATGTTGTTGCAATTGGCATTGGTGGTTCGTTTCTTGGGCCTAAAATCATCACGGAAGCGTTAAAGCCTTATAAAGTATCGTCGCTTAATGTTCACTTTGTTGCCAATGTCGACGCGCATCATATTACCGATGTACTTAAAAAACTTAATGCTGAAACGACTTTGGTTGTGATGAGTTCCAAGTCTTTTACCACTCAAGAAACGTTAAAAAATACAGAAACGGCGCGTGATTGGTTGTTAGGTCAAGGCGCTGAGTTCTCAGATATCAGCAAGCACTTTATGTGCGTATCTAGTAACATCAGCAAAGCAACAGAGTTTGGTATAGACCCTGACAATATCTTCCCAATGTGGGACTGGGTAGGCGGCCGTTACTCATTGTGGTCGGCTATCGGTTTACCTATCGCACTTGCCTTAGGTTACGACAATTTTGCGGAGATTTTAGCGGGCGGTCATGAGATGGATGTTCATTTTCAAACGGCTCCATTGCAAGATAACTTACCTGTAATTATGGGCGTACTCGGTGTTTGGTATAGAAATATGTTTGGTAGTCAAGCTCATGTTCTACTGCCTTACAGCCATTATTTACGTGGTTTTCCAGCTTATGTTCAGCAGTTAGATATGGAGTCAAACGGAAAGTCTACCGATATGGATAATAACCCGATTGATTACGCAACCGGTCCAATTATTTGGGGTGGTGAAGGAACAAATGGACAACATGCATTTCACCAATTAATGCATCAAGGAAATACAGTTATACCGGCTGACTTCATTATGCCTATCGTTCCTAACCATAGCGAAGTCGAACATCACCAAATGTTAGCTGCAAATTGCTTTGCTCAAACTCAAGCATTAATGCAAGGTGAAACGATTAATGAGGTGAATCAAAAGTTAATTGCAAAAGGTTTCTCAGTTGAAGAAGCTGCAACATTAGCTGTTCACAAAAGAATGCCAGGCAACAGGCCATCTAATACATTGTTAATGGAATCATTAACACCAAAACAAATCGGGGCGTTAGTTGCTCTTTACGAACACAAGGTCTTTGTTCAAGGCGTCATTTGGAATGTGAATAGTTTTGATCAATGGGGCGTTGAGTTAGGTAAAGTACTTGGCGACACAGTGCTAAGTGCTATCAAAGGGGAAACGGTCGATTCCCTTGATTCATCTACTCAGCAGCTTGTCGATTTATTTAAATCTCACGTCAATTAACCGAGCAGCCATCACAAGGATATGAAGTGAACCCTAAGTATTATCTAGAACTTGTTCTATTAGCGGCTATATGGGGCGCTTCATTTCTATTTATGCGAATAGCATCACCCGAGTTTGGTGCTATTAATATGGCGGCATTACGTGTTGTCATTGCTGGTATAACGCTACTTCCGGTGTTTATCATCGTTGCAACTAAGCATATCCCGCCTCTTCCACAACACGAAAAAAAGATCCTGTGGAAAAATTTAATCATAGTAAGTGTCGGTAATTCAGTTATTCCGTTTTTTCTGTTTGCTTATGCAGCACTGTCTTTAGAGGCAGGTCTAGCATCAATCGTAAACGCAACAACGCCGTTATGGGGCGCTTTTTTTGGGGTCGTGTTATTCAATGCGGTATTGCCTAAAAGTGGCTGGTTCGGTTTATTACTTGGGTTTATTGGTGTCATAGTATTAACTCTGCATAAATTGTCGCTTAGTTTTGACAATGATGTCTTAGCGATTTGTGCCGTAATTACCGCCACTTGCATGTACGGCATTTCATCTAATTATTCAAAACGACATTTAAACAACGTACCTGCCCTGCTTGTTGCCTCCGGAACTATGTTTGTTGGTGCATTTATCGTGTTGCCTGTCTTTTTTATCGGAGACACAATAACTCATTTAATGTCAGTTTCTCTGCATGCCTGGGCAGCTCTAATTATATTGGGCGCCTTATGCACTGGGTTTGCCTATATTCTGTTCTATCGACTAATAGAATTTACCAGCCCAACGATTGCTATGTCGGTCACCTACCTGATACCTATCTTTGGTGTCTTTTTTGGCAGTACATTTTTAAACGAGCCATTATTTATTAATATGTTTTTTGGCGGAATTTTAATCTTAACTGGCGTTATGCTAACGACAGGTCTACACCAAAGATTAAAAAAGTTTAAGCAACAATAACTTAAGTAAAAAGACATCGAAGCGAACAATAAACGAACCACTATTGTTCATATATCTTTCAAAAATTGTTCATATTTTTTTCACTTTTTATCTTTACATTATCCCCCGTTGTGATAAAACGAATTTGTGCATTTTAGGTGTGTGACGATTCACCACCTATCATCCTTATAACAATAATAATTAAACGTTAAGGGGGCCGATATGGAAGGGCTAGCTGAGTTGTTTGAAAACGCTTTAAACGATACTGGTAAACGCGCGAGTAAACGAGGAGCAAAACGCAAATGGCGCGAAATCGAGTCAATAAAAGACAAATACCGATTGCGCAACGAACTTAAGGATATAGACCCATCTGCAGACTACGATCTTGCAGATTTAGAGTTTTAAGGTAACAAAGTAATCAAGGTAAGTACCAATTCACCTTGGTCTTACCTTTACTTTCTAGTATTTGATTAGCCATTTTAAAGTGGTTACAACCAAAAAAACCTCTTCTTGCTGACAGTGGCGAGGGATGTACTGACTTCAAAACAGAATGTCTCGTTAAATCGATCAACACCTCTTTTTTTTGCGCAAACGCACCCCACAATATAAACACTACATCTTTTGTATTCTCACTTATGTACTTAATCGCATTGTCTGTGAACGTATGCCAGCCATAATCTTTATGCGAATTAGCATTACCCTCTTCAACAGTTAAAACTGCGTTTAGTAATAGCACGCCTTGCTCTGCCCATGAGCTCAAATCACCATGCTTTGGTGTTTCAAAGTCTTCATACTCTAACGCTAATTCTTTATAAATATTACGTAATGATGGAGGGATTTTTTGGCCTTTACTGACCGAAAAACTAAGACCGTTAGCCTGACCTAATCCGTGATATGGATCTTGACCTAAAATAACAACCTTAATTTCATTTATTGGTGTTAATTCAAAGGCCGTAAATACTTGATTCGAAGGCGGGAAAATAGTTGCATGACTGTTGCGGGCGTCCTCGACTTGTTTGGTCAGCTGCCCATAATATGGCTGACATTTTTGTTGTTTAAAAAACTGAGTCCAATTAGTATTTTCTGTCATAAATATTTCTTTTAGTGGGCAAGATTTTCACATTCTACTAGGATATAAGAGTTAGTTAAATTAACTTATTTTTGTTATAACATAGACATACTAGAGACATAGTTACTTTTATTACTTTTTAATTCTTTAATTTACCCATGCCATAACCTAGGACCGCAATATTAATGAAGCAAAAACAAAGCATTTCAAGACGATTACTAATGAGTGTATTGTCCGTATATTTTGTCTTAACTTTTGCCGTTACCTGCGTCCAATTGCTGGCTGAATATATTAATACTAAAGCTTATATTGCTAAAGAGTTACGTACTTTAGAAAATACTTTTAGCCGAAGTCTTACTCGAGCCATCTGGGAGTTAAACACACCACAAGTCATTTCTATATCTGAAGGGTTAGTGGCTATGCCCAAAATTGAGGGCGTATTAATTCGCAACGAATATGGTGAGTTACTAACTGAGTTAGGTAATTCTGAGTTTGACGTGATCGAAGAAGAGTCAGATCTCGCCCACGGTGGAAAAATGATCTCAGGGCCAAATGGCTTATTTGGTTACCGGTTCCCTTTGGTTTTTGAGTTTTCCGGTCGCAGCACGTTAGTTGGAGATGTTACTTTATTTTCATCTCGTGATGTCGTTGTTGATCGTATACTGCTAAGCGTTTATTTTATGCTAGGAAGCGCATTTACAAAAACGACCTTCCTAATTTTGCTATTCCTGATGGCATTTCGAAAACATCTTACAAACCCACTAGACGATCTCGTTGAGCAGCTAGAGTCTATTGATTTAAACAATCTATCTGGCGTAAAGCTAAATGTTAACCGCTTTAAAGGCAGTGAGCTCGGTGATATTCAAAGTTCTTTTAATGGTCTCATTGCCCAATTTTCAGAGTCACAAGAAAAGCTTAAACATACTCAAAAACAGCTTCTCAAAAGTAACGACATGCTTGACCAACAAAACTTGTTATTAGAACAAGAAGTAGCTAAAAAGACCGCGAATTTAAGTCAGGCGATGATGGATTTGCAGCGACAAAAATACCAACTTGAAAGCAATCAAAGTGTTCTAAGACAAGAAATAGAAACACGTAATAGCACTGAAAACCAACTTCTAGCAAAGACTCATGAACTAGAAAGTACGATAGAAACACTTAAGCTTGCACACGGAAAGCTAGTAGAGTCAGAAAAGTTTGCGGCACTTGGTGGCCTTGTTGCGGGTATTACGCATGATGTTAATACGCCAATTGGAGTCAGTGTCACGGCGACGAGTGTGCTAACTGAACGTATTAATGAAATCGAAGCAAAGCTTACTAACCAAACGCTTAGCGCTAATGATATGAAAACCTTTTTACTGGAAAGCAAACAAAGTACGGAGTTGTTGTCTAATAACCTGCAACGAGCCAGTGAACTAATTGCAAGCTTCAAGCAAATTGCAGTAGATCAAACTAGTGAAGTGAATCGTGTTATCAATATTAATTCTTACCTACACGAAATTGTTGCGTCCTTAAAACCCGAACTCAAACGCGGTCAACATAAGGTTGTTATTAATTGTCCTCTAGATTTAGAAGTCTCCGTTCCAGCTGGCGCTATTTCGCAGATATTTACGAACTTTATAATCAATAGCGTTATTCATGGATTTGAAGACATGAAAGAAGGCGAAATTGAAATTGACGTATCTGACAACATAGATCAAATCAATATCGTCTATAAAGACAATGGCCGCGGTATAGAATCTGACCAAATCAATCAACTATTTGACCCTTTTTATACCACTAAAAGAGATGAAGGTGGCTCTGGGTTAGGTACCAATATCGCATACAATATAGTTACGCAAACGCTTCACGGCGATATCACGGCTCAAAGCCAAACTGGTGAAGGCTTAACTTATAATATTAAGATCCCAAAGTCTTTTAGTTAGGTCTTTTATCAAAAAATTCAGGTGTTAAATACTGCTAGTTTGATATGATTCAGTCCCTGTTTATTATAGAGAATTAGCTGTATGTGGTTTAACAACGCCTTCATTTATAAATTTACCAAGCCTTTTGAATTATCCGCTGACGAAATTACTAATCACTTACAAGACCACCTTTTTAGACCTTGCGGTAGTCAAGATCAGCTTAAGCAAGGCTGGGTACCTGCAATACCAGGCACTGAAGGGCTATTACATGCAGCAGGTAATACATTTTTAATTTGCTTGAAGACTGAAGAAAAAATTCTGCCTTCATCTGTTATAAAAGAAGCTTTAGAAGAAAAAGTGCAACTTATACAGCAAGAACGAGGGCAGAAAGTTGGCAAAAAAGAACAGCAGTCAATAAAAGAAGAGATTGTTCAGACTTTGCTTCCAAAAGCATTTTCAAAGAGTAGTCGCTTATACGCGTACATAGATATAAAAAACCAGTGGGTTGTTGTAAATAGCAGCAGTGCCAATAAAGCAGAGAATCTGCTTGCGATGCTAAGACAATGTATTGGCTCATTACCTATTCTTCCACTAAAACCAGAGCAAGATTTGATGCTTGCCATGACAAACTGGGTTAAGAATGACGCCTTACCAAGTCCATTCCAATTCGCAAGCGATATTGAATTAAAGGCTTTGGATGAGGAAGCGGCAGTCGCGAAATTAAAAAATCATGATGTCACTGAAGAAGAAGTACAACTTCACATCACAAATGGCAAATTTGTTCACAAGCTAGGTCTAGTTTGGGATGAAAAAGCAAAATTTGTAATCAATGAAGAAGCGGCCATTAAACAAATCAAATTTTTAGACATAGTAAAAGAACAAACAGACGATGTACCATCAGATGATAAATTAGCGAAATTTGATGCAGACTTTGCATTAATGACAGGCGAGTTAAATAACTTAGTTAATGACTTAGTAGCTGTTTGGGATGTGTCAACCGTCGAAAATTAATTGGTGATAATGATTCGAGCTGCGCTTATTGTGTTCAGGGTCATGCTTATTAAAAGAAAAAAGCTAACCTAATGGTTAGCTTTTTTACTTAAGTTTTATCTGTCTTAAATAACCTTGGTACCGTAAGACAATATCAATTATGCAAAAACACTCTTTATGTCTAATAGTGCTTTGTTAAACTCGTCTGATTTGAAGTATTCAATATCTTCAACTACGCCTTTCTCTACATAAAATTCGTATTTATCTATATCCGCTTGCCCTTTACACAATACATCATGATACAAGGCTCCAACTCGAACAAAGTCTATATAACTTACGCTTTGCGTTTTATACTCTAGATCATTCCACTTTTCGGCAATTTCAATAAAGTCACCACTAAAGCCCCAAGAACGCATGATAGCGCCCCCAAGTTTACCGCCCATTCTCTTAATTGCCGCTTCCAAAAAGCTTGGATTAGCAAACACTTCTTCGTGTCGCTCGGCTTCTGTAAGTATTGGCAGTACGCCGATACTGTGGACTAATGCTGCTAGTGTTAATGTATCAATATTAATTGACGTATGTTTATGACCTTTTTCCCACTTCTGCATGGTAGCAATTGCGACACAAGCTACATTTACCGTTTTTTCCCAAGACTTTTGCATGTATTCGCGAACAAGTTCATTTTTAGAAACGAATAACTGCTCCATCGCTATCGCTGTCGCAATATTTTTTATTTGTCGAAGGCCTATTCTGGTAACGGCTTGATTTAGCGAGTCAACTTTTACTGAACGCCCCATAAAAGCGCTATTAGCCACTTTTACTAAACGGGCAGACAAAGCGGGATCCTGTGAGATAACGTTGGCCATCATATGAAGATTTACATCTGGATCGTCTGCCGCTTCTCTAATTTTAATCGCTATTTCTGGTAACGTAGGCAGTACTAAAGAGTCACTTTGAATCTTTTCAACCAAAATTGTTAATAGTGCATTTTCTGTAGACATAAAGGGTCCTTTAAAGTCTCGGAGTAAACTTAACGAATTTTTATTATTTACAACGATTTTAGTCGTAGTATTTTGTTTTAGCCAATTCAGATACAGAAAAAGTTAATATAATTTTGAATATTTTCATTTGCTACTCAATTGCTTAACAGACTTTGCATCATGTGCAGTTTTAAGCATTGCTCGGCTTTCCAATAAAAACTCTTTAGACGCGTCACCAAACCAATCAGCAACATCATCAAAGGATGCTTGGAATGCTTTTTTGTCATTTTCCGTCAGCTCAACCAGTGCCTCATTCAGCTCTTCAAAGAAACTTTTTGCTAGCGCCTGAATATTTTCCGCATTATAAATAATGTCAGCGTAGAGTTGGGAATTCTGAGCGAACAAACGGCCAGTCATTGCTAACTCTAGGCGATATATAGGAGAGCTCAGCCTTAACAGCTGTTGCAGATCTGGGTTCTGTTTCGCCAAAAAACGACCATATACATAAGTTGTAAAGTGACGCATTGCTTGAATGATTTCCATGCTACTGTCATGTTGCTGAGCGTCATCTACTTCTAATATTGCACCCCATAGTGTTAACTGTTCAATTAACCATTGGTAAGACTCCTGATGGCGCCCATTACATACCACAACAACTTGTTTCACAAAGTTTGGTACATCTGGTCCAAACATAGGATGTAAACCAACCACTGGACCTGAGTGCTTATTTAGCATGGCATTTAACGGTTGTTCTTTAAGTGACGTTAAGTCAGCAAGAATACAATCTTCAGGTAACTCAGGCAGTTGTGATATAACTTCAGCTGTCACTTGAATTGGCACTGATATAATAACCAGCTTGGCGTTAGAAAATACGGCGCTGTTATTTGCCCAATCATTTTGTTCAAATACTACAACCTCGTAACCAGAGCGTGAAAACATATCAACAAAACGACTCCCTAACGCACCCGCACCACCGACTACGACAATTTTTGCTTGCGGCATCAAGCAACGATAGGAATTATGCTGACTCTGATACGACTCGCGCATTATTCGCCTTAGAAGATCTTCAATTAAATCTGGGCTGACATTGAGCGATTCAGCAAGAGATCGACGCTCAGATATAAGCGCGGCCTCACGAACAGGGTCATATATGGCTTTACCTATTTGTTTTTTATATGCGCCAACCTTGCTTGTGATCTGCTGACGTTTAGCTAACAACTCAACTAGTTGGGTATCGATTGCATCGATATCCTGACGTAAATCTTCTAATAACACGACAACTCGCTTTTTAAGTGCTGGGATTTTCTTTATAGCATAAAAAAAGGAGCACTGTGTGCTCCTCTTTTAACATCGAGTAAACTAGTTTACTTTCTGAAAGATAACTTTTCTTTGATACGTGCTGACTTACCAGAACGTTCACGCATGTAGTATAGTTTAGCGCGACGTACGTCACCACGACGTTTCACTTCGATGCTCTCGATAACTGGGCTGTGCGTTTGGAATGTACGCTCAATACCTTCACCGTTAGAAATTTTACGTACTGTGAAAGCAGAGTGTAAACCGCGATTTCTCTTCGCTAATACAAATCCTTCAAACGCCTGAAGACGCTCTTTGTTGCCTTCTTTTACGCGTACTTTTACAACTACTGTGTCGCCAGGCATAAATGCTGGTACATCAGTCTTAAGCTGCTCTTCTTCTAGAGCCTTAATGATGTTTTGACTTACTTTGCTCATTATTTTCTCTCTTTTCTAGGATTCACTGATATCTAAACAACATCATTTGTTTCTTGTTCACTAAGGAACTCGTTCAACAAACGTTGCTGCTCGTCAGTCAGAGCTAGATTGTTAATTAAATCAGGTCTTCGCAACCAGGTTCTACCCAATGACTGTTTTAACCGCCATTGTCGGATTTTTTCATGATTACCGCTAAGTAATACATCTGGCACCCGTTGGTCTGCCAGTACTTCAGGTCTTGTGTAATGCGGACAGTCTAATAAACCATCTGCAAATGAATCCTGCTCTGCGGACAAATTATGCCCTAACACACCTGGAATCATTCTCGACACCGAATCAATCAATGTCATTGCCGGTAATTCACCACCGCTTAGAACAAAATCTCCAATCGACCATTCTTCATCGATTTCCGATTGAATCACTCGTTCATCTATTCCTTCATATCGACCCGCGACTAGCACTAACTTTTTGTTTTGCGCTAGTTGTTTAACACCTTCGTGATCTAATTTTTTGCCTTGCGGAGACAAGTAAATCACTTTAGCCCCTTCTCCAGCTGCTGTTTTCGCAGCGCGAATCGCATCTGTTAAAGGTTGCACCATCATTAACATTCCTGGGCCGCCGCCATAAGGTCTGTCATCAACTGTACTATGTCTATCATGCGTAAAATCACGAGGATTCCATGCGTTAAATTCTATAGTGCCGTTTTTGATGGCTCGACTAATCACACCTTGCTGTGTAATCGCGTCAAACATTTCTGGAAAGAGCGTAATAACGCCTAACCACAACTGACAATTCATACTTGTCAGAATCCTGGATCCCAGTCCACCGTAATGGTGTTTTCTTCCTTGTTGACTGATTTGATCACGTCATCCTGAATATACGGAATCAACCTTTCAGTTTTGCCGAATGCATCTTTAGCATTTGCATCGACTACTAAAACGTCATTTGAACCCGTTTCCATCAAGCCATTAACTGTACCTAAATCATAACCAGCGTCGTTTACTACTTTCATGCCTTTAAGGTCACGCCAATAGAATTCGTCTTCTGCCAATTCTGGCAACTGGCTGGCTTCAACAAAAATTTCAGCATGAAGCCAAGCTTCTGCATCATTAATTGAATCTACGCCATCTAACTTAGCAATTAGGCCTTTGTTGTGTCGGCGCCAATCGGCAACCTTCACTAGATGTTGCTGTCCATTGAGGCTTACGCGCCAAGGACTATAATCGAAGATTCCCTCAGGAACCTCAGTGTAGGCATTTACTTTGAACCAGCCTTTGATGCCATATGTTGCACCAACTTTACCGACTAGAATGAACTCGTCTGAATTTGTTAACTGACTCATTTATTTACCTTCACTCTTTTGCATAATCAATTAAGCCGCTTTCTTAGCGTCTTTAACGATTTTTGCAACACGATCAGAAAGTTGTGCACCTGTAGCTACCCAGTGTTCAACACGATCTAGGTCGATACGGATTTTTTCTTCTTGACCAGTCGCGATTGGGTTGAAGAAGCCGATTTTCTCAATGAAACGACCGTCACGTGAACGGCGGCTATCTGCAACAACGACTGAGTAGAATGGACGTTTTTTCGCGCCACCACGAGCTAAACGAATAGTTACCATAATTTCCTCAATTATTACTAATGGTTAAGGTGAAAATTCACCACCCTTTTTAGACACCCTAAAAAAGGTCGCGCAATTGTACGGATCTGGTGAAAAATTTCAAGTAGTAATGACAAAAACGGGCCATTCAATGATGACCCGTTTAATATTTTATCGAAAATGATGAGTATCACTCTCGGAATAGCAATAAAACCTTATTTAATGCGTGGAAATCCGCCTGGCATTTTTGGCATCCCGCCACCCATTCCGCGCATCATTTTCATTAGGCCTCCGCCTTTCATCTTCTTCATCATTTTTTGCATTTGAGTAAACTGCTTCAAAAGTCTATTCACGTCTTGTACTTGCGTGCCACTACCTGCAGCGATACGACGCTTTCTTGAACCTTTGATAACCTCAGGGAACTTACGTTCTTTTTTTGTCATTGAGTTAATGATGGCTTCCATTTGATTAAACTGCTTGTCATTAACTTGTCCTTTAACCGCATCCGGAATATTACCCATTCCTGGCATCTTATCCATCAAACTAGACATACCACCCATGCTTCGCATTTGGGTTAGTTGGTCTTTGAAGTCCTCTAAGTCAAAGCCTTGGCCTTTCATTACCTTCTTGGCAACTTTTTCAGCTTTATCTTTGTCGATTTTAGATTCAATTTGTTCTACTAAAGATAGAACATCACCCATGCCTAAAATTCGGCTGGCAATACGTTCTGGATGGAATGGGTCTAACGCATCTATTTTTTCGCCCATACCAATAAATTTAATTGGCTTGCCAGTAATGTGTCTAATCGATAGCGCTGCACCACCTCTTGCATCACCATCCGCTTTGGTAAGAATTACACCCGTAAGCGGTAAGGCTTCATTAAAGGCTTTTGCTGTATTTGCAGCGTCCTGACCTGTCATCGCATCAACAACAAATAAGGTTTCAACTGGTTTTACAGCTGCGTGTAGATCTTTAATTTCAGCCATCATTGCTTCATCTACCGCTAAACGACCCGCAGTATCAACAAGCAACACATCGAAGAACTTTTTCTTCGCATGGGCAATCGCACCGTTGACGATATCAATTGGCTTTTGTTCTACGGTGCTCGGGAAAAATTCAACATCAACTTCTGTCGCAAGGGTCTCTAGCTGTTTTATTGCAGCTGGTCGATAAACGTCGGCGCTCACCACTAAAACGGACTTTTTCTTTTTCTCTTTTAAGAACTTAGCAAGTTTACCGACCGAAGTTGTTTTACCAGCACCTTGCAAACCCGCCATCATTACTACGGCAGGAGGCTGTGCTGCTAAATTTAAATCTTCATTCTTGTCGCCCATGGCTTTTTCAAGCTCACTTTGGACAATTTTAACAAATACTTGACCTGGCGTTAGGCTCTTGCCAACTTCTTCACCTACTGCACGTTCTTTTACAGATTTAACGAAATCACGAACAACAGGAAGCGCAACGTCAGCTTCTAATAAGGCCATTCTGACTTCGCGTAGGGTATCTTTGATATTGTCTTCGGTAAGACGACCACGACCACTTATTTTCTTCAGTGATGCGGATAAACGATCGGATAAATTACTAAACATGAATTATCACTGCTCTTTAAGTTAACTTAGCAACGTAAAACGCCACAACTAGACTCTAAATTCTTTATATTGGGCCGATTATATACAGGTGCAAGATTAAAATATAGTTAAGCACTACGCAAAGTGTCACAACCTGCATTTCTTTTATAGTCTGCGTGCAACTTTCATGTTATTTTTCTGTCTGTTGATACTATTAAAAAGTTTAAAAGTAAGGATTCTGCGGTGACGTTTATCGAGTTAGGCTTAATAACTTGTTTCATTGGTTTTTTAACCAGTTCAGTGTTATGTGCAAAATCAATTTATTCTAAAACATCAGATAACTCTAAATTAATCCTCGTTCTGTCTGTTGTTACAACCGCTGTTCAGCTCATCATTGCCAGACAGGCGTTGTATATCGATAATGAACTACACTTATCTCTTGCGTCGATGTCCTTGCTTGTAGCCGGTTTAATCAATCTATCTATCGTTGCCCGTTCCATTAAGCAACTAAATCCAATGATGATTATCGTTACAAATGGCTTTTCTGCTTTATTGTCTATTTTATTATTAATAACACCGCTAAACTCCGCGCTGTATACAGGCGGGCTAACAGCATCATCGGCCGCTATGATAATTCATATTGCTTTATCCGTGAGTGCCTACTGCATTTTAGTAATTGCATCTTTATATGCCTTACAATTTCATTACATAGATTCCAAGCTAAAAGCGAAAACATTAGCCTTAAACTCATTTTTACCACCCCTTAATGTTGTAGAACGTCAGCATTTTAACTTAATGACACTCGGGCTTTTGTTGTTAACTGCGGCACTGCTCACTGGCTTTATGTTTTTAGACACTATGTGGTCAAAAGACTATGCCCACAAAACCGTATTATCGTTAGTTGCTTGGGGTATATTTTTAGTACTCACCATTGGCCATAAAATATACGGTTGGCGCGGCACAAACAGTGCTATTGGTACCGTTATCGCGGCAATTATTCTTTCATTAGCGTATTTTGGCAGTCGCTTTGTTAAAGAAATCCTTCTAAACTGATTGATTGGGCTTAACTAGCTAATTAGAACATGTTATTTATATACCTTAACTTTATATAGGAACCATCTGCTTGGACGACATATCAACGAGTACGCTGTTTATTGCGCTAGCTGTACTTATCTTTATATCTGCATACTTTTCGAGCTCTGAAACAGGCTTAATGGCGTTGAACAAATATCGCCTTAAGCATCTGGAAAACGAAGGCCACAAAGGCGCAATCCGCGTATCAAAATTGATGGCTCGACCTGATCAACTTATTGGTCTTATATTAATTGGTAACAACTTGGTTAACATTGGCGCTTCGTTCTTAGCTGCTGAAATAGGGCAACGCTTGTATGGCGATGTCGGTTTAGCCGTGGCGGCGTTCGTATTAACTTTTGTCATTCTGATCTTTGCTGAGGTAACGCCAAAAACATTAGCGGCCTTGCATCCAGAAAAAATTGCCTACCCTAGCTCTTGGGTGCTAAATATTTTATTAAAAGTACTTTATCCATTTGTCGTTATCGTAAATTATATTACGAATGGCATCTTAATTATGCTTCGTATTAGCGCAAAAGACCGACAAGAGCATAGTTTAAGTAGTGAAGAGCTTCGAACCGTCGTCAATGAATCTGGTGGCTTACTCGAAGATAAACATCAAAACATGTTGGTAAATTTACTTGATATTGAAAACATTAAAGTTGAAGACATCATGGTGCCACGAAATGAGATCTATGCACTTGATATCAATGATGATTGGAAAGATTTACAACGTGGTTTAACAAACGCGCAACATACTAGATTATTGCTTTATCGTGACAACATTGACGATGCAGTTGGATTTATTCACGTTCGTGATGCATTACGCTTGTTATCAAAAGACGACTTTACTAAAAATAATTTGCTACGTGCCGTACGTGAGATTTATTTCACACCTGAGGGCACTTCTATAATTACGTTAATGCAAAAGTTACAACAAAACAAAGAGAGAATTGGTCTTGTTGTTGATGAGTATGGCGATATTCAGGGCTTATTTACGCTTGAAGATATTCTTGAAGAAATTGTTGGTGACTTTACAACGGGTATTGCGGTTTATACTAGTGATGAAGTCGAAGAGCAAAAAGATGGCTCCTTTGTTATTGAAGGCAGCGCGAATATTCGAGAAATAAATAAAGAAATGTCTTGGGACTTACCCATTGACGGTCCAAAAACAATTAATGGCTTGATACTTGAGTTTTTGGAAGAAATACCTGAAGTAGGTGTTTGCCTAAACATTTCCGGCTACCCAATTGAAATTGTCGATGTTGATGACAATAAGGTCGCCAGAGCCAAAATCCATCCACCAGAGGTGGCTACGGAAGACTAATTAAAAAATAAAAGATGGCTCAACTGCCATCTTTTTTATTGATTTCAGCTTTGATGACGTCGGCCAATTGATCCACTTTACCCGGTTCAAAAAAATGGCTATGAGACGTTTCTATCTCAACTTCATCTCGACGTCCAATTAGAACTTTTCGCCAACCACCCAATAACAAATTATGGATTAACCGATAAGCGGAAGACTTTATGAGTATTGCATCCCCTTCATAATTCGACATAGTATGTTTACGCATTGCTTTTACTTGTAATAACAGACCGTTATCTTGAAGCACACTAAGAATCTTAGAGCCAGACGTTCTTTGTCGGGCGATATGCCACCGAGCAAGCAATTTGGCCAGCCACTGCCAGATTATGATGATCAGTTGAGGCATTTTCATTAATATCGTATCAACGATAAAAACGGTTTTGACATCCATCCCTCTTAGTCTGAGCTTTCGTGCTGTTTCTACCGCCACTAAGCCTCCAACTGAAAAACCAGCCAAATAAATAGCCTTATCGCCACGACCTGCAATTTTATCTGCATATAGCGATGCTAGTTCGTCAATACTCAATGTTCCCACAGAACCAGGAGGTTGCAGCATATGAAGGTCTGACACTCCTTTCATACATAAAGCAAGTGACTTAAACCTCAACAAATCGCCATTTCCAGATGCGGCAACAAACAAGCTTGCGCTTCTAGTTGTATCGCCAAGACTCACAAGAAGGCTTGGTTTATCCAATTGACTGTTAATACATTCAACTAAGCTAGCAACCGTTGGATTAGCAACCAATTGATGTAATGATAATTTTTGTTCGATTAGATGCTCAACATCATTCAACATAATAACGGCTGCTAACGAATCTCCACCACACTCAAAAAAGTGGCTGTTAACCGTCAATGAATCTCTGTTTAATACACGTTGCCATATCAACAACATTTGTTTTTCTAGCTTGCCTATTGGTTCTCGTGAAGCTGTTAAGTGCTCAGTTAAATTAATAGGGGGCAGCTCGTCGTAAGCTATTTTCTCATTTGATGTGACTGGCATTGACTCAATTAACATTAGTCGCTGCGGTAGCATATAATCGGGCAAGATCGCCACTAATTTTGCGCGAATGTCAGCGCCTGTTAATAACGACTTACTGCAATACCAAGCGTGTATCGCACTTGACGATTTGTCCGATACTAATTTGCACGCAGCCTGTTCAACACCACAAATAGACAAAATAGCATTCTCAATTTCATTTAGCTCAATTCGATAGCCACGAAGTTTAATTTGTCTGTCAACTCGACCTGAAAAATGTAAAACGCCATCACAATCAAGCCAGCCAAGATCTCCGGTTTTATAAAGTCGTTGATGACCTAATATAGGCGTCTCAAACATACGAAAACGATGCTGAGTTTCAGTCTCATTATTAACATAACCCTCTGCAAGACTTTCTCCTGCTATATAAATTTCGCCAACTACACCAAATGGTTGTAACTGATCCTGGTCGTTTAATATTATTATTTGAGTGTTTGAAATCGCTTTGCCAATAGGCATATGACGACTGCGGATCGTCTGAGGATGCATTTGCCAAGAGGTGCAAAATATCGTTGCTTCCGTTGGACCATAAACGTTAAATAGCTGCGCCCCTGTTGCTTCCGAAAAGCGTTTTGCCAGTTCATACGACAGCACTTCACCTCCGCAACAGCAAATTCTAAGCGGTAACTCTATTTGTGAATCTAAACCATCTAAAAATCGAGTTAGCGTTGACGGTACAAACGCCATCATAGTGGCGTTAAAATGTGTTATTAACTCAGGTAACCATTCAGGAAGCAGGCGTCCTGCTTTTGGGAAGGCAACACTTCCTCCCGCCATCAATGGCGCAAGCATTTCAATAAGCGATGGGTCAAAGTTTATCTGTGTCGCCTGAAGTGCTCTATCATCAGAGGTAATACCCCAATTATCAACTATCCAATTTAATCTATTTTTTAAGGCTTTATGGCTGATAATTACACCTTTAGGGTGGCCAGTAGTACCTGAAGTAAACAATGTATAAGCGTGCTTATGATTTACCTTGTTGTATTTAACTAGTTCGGAAAGTTGATAAGGCTTGCTACATAAATCAGTAATATCTACCGGCAAAGTCGTTCCTGAAAAAAGCCTAGTATTACTGCTATTAACAAAGTATGTGTTGCAGCGTGTTTGTTCGGCGATATTTTGAATTCTTGTGTCGGGCCACTCTAAGTCGATTGGTAAAAATACAGCGCCTATAAAACTACACGCTAACATAGCCACCACAACTTCAGGTCCACGGTGAAGGGCTAAAACAACCGTATTACCAGGTTCTACTCCCGCTACGTGTAACTGATCGGCTAAATGCGCAGCACAAATAACTAACTGTTGATAATTTAGTGTCACTTCATCTGATATGAGCGCGATGTTTTTCGGTGTTACTAACGATGTATTGATAATATTTTCAGAGAAGGACTCTGTATCTATTAAGGTTCTATTTCTATCGTATTGCTTTTGTTGTAATTCAACCTCTGCCTCGGTACACAGCTGCAAATTACGATTTACTTTTTGTTCACCTATCAACTGCGATGCTAATGAGATAATGCGAGGTCCGATCAATTGACTCTCAGCTTCAGAGAAAAATGTGCTCCCTGTCTCTAGCACCATTTCCGTGTCTTTAGCATCTAAAAAGTCACATAACGAAATAGCTAATGGATACCTGCTATAGGGGTTAAATGTTTGTTTGGTTTCGGAGAGAACTGCATCGCCAAATTGGCTAGAAAATTCAAACTCTTCATACGAGAAAATGATGTCGAATAATCGATCACGGCCACGGCGAACAACTTCTAAACGTTTAGCATGATCGCTGAGTGGGTACTTTGCATGACGATAACTTTTTTTTAGCGAGCGACCGATATCTGCTACTAACTCATTAAAACTTTGACCATCGTTATGATAAATAGTTAAGGGTAAAACCGCGACAAACATGCCTAGCGTATTTTTATACTTGTTTCCTCCCCTGTTCAGGCTTGGAACACCAATAACGACTTCAGATACATTTTGACTTTTAAATATATAGATAGATAAAACAGCAAGATAGACTTGAAACGCGGTGGCTTTGTTGTCTCTACAGAAGGTTGCTATTTTTACTCGTAGCGTTTCATCTATGTGATGTTTAGCGATGTAGGCTTTTGGTAACTCTGTCGCTTTTTTCTCAATGTTTCCATATCGCTCTGTAAAAAGTGGCTCGGGCAGTTTCGAGAAGGCATGGATCCAATATTCATGATCTTTTTTATAGGTATTGCTTTGTAAATATTCGTTCGACGCTTCTATAAAGTCTAGATAGTCCGCCTGTGGAACAAGACTATCAACCGTCTTGGTCATCAATCTATTATAACAGTCACCAAGTTTTTGCGTCGTTAAAGATAAACTCCACCCATCCATGATTGTATGCATTGCTTGGATGACTAAGTAATGGCGACGGTCATGCTCTTTTAATAATGCAAAACGTACCGGTGGTGCGTTTTTAAAGTCAAATTCGCTTACCATCCATTGCTCTTGCCAATTCATGATAGCCTGTTTTGGATCATCGCAATGACTTAAGTCCACAAACTCGTATATTGGGATTACATCATCCCGACTGGCTTGGCTTCCTTTTATGTTAGGTATTAACCTAAGTGCACTGTTTTCCTGAACTAACAACTGTAATGCTTTTATGAACAAGTCGGTGTCTAAAACACCTTTAATTTCAGTGTAGCCACCGATATTAAGGTGTGCGCTGTTAGACCAAGCCAACCATTCGGTCCAAATTTCCTTTTGTGGAACGGATAACGGCAGCAACTTCATTTTATAGCTCTGCCTGTTCTTTTAACTGGTCTAAATGATCTAGCGTAAATTGGTAACCTACTTCAATGATTTGCTCAGCTTTTTTGTAATCCATTATTTTAAAATCCGACAATGGTGGCTCTAAATAAATATCCGCGCCTCTTTTTGTATGAGGCCGTTGCGATAAACCGCCAATATGTGCCACTTGCAACATAATATCGACAATCCCTGGAAGAGTATCCTGGTTACTATTAAAGTGTGATTTTACCTTTTTCCAAGTACTCAGCTCTGTCGTTGATGAATCAACTGAAAAACGCCCCCTTACATCTACATCGATAGCGATAACCAAACCATTTCCTCGACGACGCTCTAGTGGCGTACTTAATCGTTGGCGCATGGCCTTAACCGGAACGTTTTCTAAAATAGCCCCATCGACTAATAAATTGCCATCACTAATAACTGGAGGAAATAATCCAGCAGGCGAGTTACTTGCCAATACTGCTTTCCAAAGCGGACCATGATCTAACACTGCAGTTTCAGCATCAGTAAGATTGCAAGCGGCAGCAAAAAATGGTGTCCACAAGTTTTCTATATTTATATCCCCTAAAGCGTCATGAAACGCATTCGCTAAATTACTATTCGACATTAGCGATACAACAGGGAACGTTAGCTTCATTCCACTTTTGGCGTGCTTTAGGATTTCTAGGTGAATCTTATCTCTTGGCATACCTGCGACATAGCTAGCACCAATGAGTGCACCCATACTGTTGCCACCAATTAAATCGATGGGAATTCCAGCTTCTTCAAACGCTTTGATAACACCTAAGTGAGCAAAACCTCTCGCTCCGCCCCCACCTAAAACAAGACCAACCGCCTTTTCTAGCAAAAACCGCGACAACCTCATAAAATCACTTTGCTGTGAATACTTTATCGGATAAACACGTTCTGCATCTCGCTCTTTATTCCATGCTAATCTGTCACCACAAAACTCCGCTGAATCAGGCAATATCAATGCAAGGTGGCGTCTCATCAAAATAAAATTGGGGTGCTGATTTAATTGCTGCTCAATTTCAGACAGCTCAATAGACTTGCTTCCATCACCCACTAATACTAGCTGATCGGCGTGTTCAAAATTAGTACGCTCTTTTGGGTTAAAATTAGACGAGCCTTTAAATATAATAAAATCATTCACGGCCTCGACTTGATCTAGCGCACGCCCGTGATTTTGTTCATTATCAAAGCTATTGCAATCTAAAGCCTGGCATTTGCCATACTCGGATAACGCGCTAAATAGCTGTTCACTAAACTTATCAATATCAATTGAGTTATGAATTGGTAATAGATAAAAACTTTGTGCTCGACGTCGTTTATCAACTTGTCGTTCGTGTCTAAGGTGGCGATAGATAGCATTCGAGAATGCCCGATTAAGTTCAATCGGAAATTTTGTTACTAATTCTTCGTATTTTTCGTAATCTAAAATTGCGACAACCGACTCTCGAGTAGCTGAAATATCTGCGGTTCGAGCTTGCCTTAAAATCATACTTGTTTCACCAATACAATCGCCTGGTAAAACTTCGTTATACATTAGCTTATTGCCACCGTGTATTGTTCGACTTACCCGCAAACGACCACTAACTAACAGAAAAAGTGAATCGGCACTGGAGCCTTCTTCAATAAATTTACTTCCACCTGAAATTGTTTCAAGTCGTAATGCAGCAGCAAGTGATTCTAAAACGTCATTAGATAGATCACTAAAATCATTACTGGCTTTTAATAGCTCAAACAATTCTTTTGTAGATACGGTCATATTTCTCTTTATAAGCAGTCGCTAATCTAAAATTTATCATGGCAGAATTATTTGGATTTGTCGCCTTTAAAAAAAGCGTAAAAACAAAAAAGCCTTGTTGAAAAACAAGGCTTTTTATATTCGAGAAATTGGTTCGTAAAGTGCGAACTAAGTTTACTACTGTTTTACTAAGTCTTGGTTGATTTGGCCGAAAATGGATTGACCTGATTTATCAAACATTTCAATCTTAATGTTATCACCAAACTCCATAAACGAAGTCTTAGGTGCACCATGATTAATAGTCTCTATCATTCTAATTTCTGCCAAACAGCTATATCCAACGCCGCCTTCAGCAACCGGTTTACCCGGACCACCATCCATTTTGTTTGATACTGTACCTGAACCTATAACTGTACCAGCACACAGAGGACGTGTTCGAGCAGCATGAGCAATCAGCTGACCAAAGTTAAATGTCATATCAACACCAGCTTCTGGCTTACCAAAAATTTCGCCATTTAAATGAGATACTAAAGGTAGAGACAACTTACCATCTTTCCACGCATCACCCAATTGATTTGGTGTCACGCACACTGGAGCAAACGCGCTTGATGGTTTTGATTGGAAAAAGCCAAAACCTTTGCCTAATTCATTTGGAATTAAGCCTCGTAATGACACATCATTAACAATCATGACTAATTGAATATACTCAAGTGCATCTTCTGCACTAACGCCCATTGGCACGTCACCAGTAATGATTGCAACTTCTGCTTCAAAATCAACACCAAAGCCTTCTGTTGTAGGCATAACAATTGGTGATTGTGGCGCTAAAAAGCTATCTGAACCGCCTTGATACATTAGAGGGTCAGTCCAGAAACTCGCTGGCATTTCAGCATTTCTTGCTTTACGCACTAGCTCAACATGATTCACATAAGCCGAGCCGTCTGCCCATTGATAAGCTCTTGGCAACGGAGAGTGACAGTCTGCTTGATTAAAGTCTTCACCTGCGATTTCGCCACTTTCTAATTTACTAAATATTGCCTCTAATTTAGGTGCTAATTCAGACCAATTATCAAGCGCAGCTTGTAAAGTTGGTGCAACGTCAGTTGCTGAAACCATTTTTGTTAATGCAGAATTAACCACGACTAGTTGGCCATCACGACCAGCTTTTAAACTTGCTAATTTCATTAAAATTATTCCTTAAGACTTTGCGTTAAAATCTTCGCCGCTATGTAACCACGCTGCGTGATTCGGCGCTTTTTTAGTTTTAGCCCACTCTTCAAGCATATCTGGAGCAACTCGTTTTAACTCGGTTAACATACCAGGCTTATCAGTATTAGCCGCCAGCTCAATACGATGTCCGTTTGGATCAAAGAAATAAATAGACTTAAAAATTGCGTGATCAGTTGGACCTAAAACATCCACACCTGCAGCTTCCAAACGATCTTTCGCTTCAATAAGCTCGTCTAACGATCCTACTTCAAATGCAATGTGCTGTACCCATGCTGGCGTATTTTCGTCACGTCCCATTTCAGGCGCGTTTGGGATTTCAAAGAATGCCAACACATTGCCTTGACCAGCATCTAAAAAAACATGCATATACGGGTCTGGCTCACCAGTTGAAGGCACTTTGTCTTCAGCGATAGCTAATTGAAACTCCATGTTTAACAAGTCACGATAGAACTCCACCGTTTCTTTTGCGTCTTTACAACGATATGCCACATGATGAATTCGATTAATTTTCATAAATTTACCTTTTTAAGGCTAATGCCCGGTTAATGTAAACAACGGCAAGTATTGAGAAATATAGTCGCCGCTGATTTATTATGTATAACGTTAAGAATTACTTATCGCCAATTACGCCACGGGCAACTTGGTCACGCTCAATCGACTCAAATAATGCCTTGAAGTTACCTTCACCAAAACCGTCATCTTCTTTACGTTGAATAAATTCGAAGAAAACCGGCCCTAACGCTGGCGCAGAGAATATCTGTAATAATAGTCTAGGTTGACCACCATCAGTTGTTCCATCTAGTAGAATACCGCGAGCTTTAAGTTCATCTACTGGCTCACCGTGTCCTGGTAAGCGTTCTTCTAGCATTTCATAATAAGTAGCTGGAGGCGCCGTCATAAATTCAATACCAGAAGCTTTTAGACGGTCCCAACAAGCAAGCAAATCATCACATGCAAATGCAATGTGCTGAATACCTTCACCATTGTATTGCATCAAGAACTCTTCAATTTGACCACCACCACCGGCAGCTTCTTCATTAAGAGGAATACGGATTTTGCCGTCTGGCGCAGTCATCGCTTTTGATAATAATCCAGTGTACTCACCTTTGATATCGAAATAGCGAATTTCACGGAAGTTAAACAGATTAGAATAGTAATCAGCCCAGTAACCCATACGACCGCGATAAACATTATGAGTCAAATGATCAAGCGTATGAAAACCACAACCTTCTGGACGACGGTCAACACCTTCAATCCAATTAAAGTCAATATCGTAAATGCTTTCACCATCTTTATAACGGTCAATTAAGTAGAGATTAGCGCCACCGATACCTTTTATAGCTGGTAGACGCAATTCCATAAGACCAGTATCAACTTCAACTGGTTGCGCGCCTTTACGAACTGCTTCGGTATGAGCAAATTGTGCATCTTTTACACGAAATGCTAGACCACAAGCTGAAGGACCATGTTCTTGGGCATAATAATCGGCGTGACTGCCTTTTTCATAGTTTGTAATGAAATTGATGTCACCTTGTCGCCAAAGTTCAACATCTTTAGAGCGATGACGCGCGACTTTTGTAAAACCCATCGACGCAAACATTGTTTCTAAAATGCCTTTTTTAGGTGCACAAAATTCTACAAACTCAAAGCCATTTAATCCCATTGGATTTTCGAATAAATCAGCCATTACCTTCCCCCTATACATCTAATATTCTGTAATTTTGTTATACGTTATTAATGAGTCATATAGCCCATTTTTGTTGGCGCTCAATATACCAAATGTTGTCGAATCCAAGAAAAGCTTTGTGTATTAGTAGTAGGAATTAAGGGAAAGATTTCTTTACGCATAAAAAAACGCAGCTAAAGCCGCGCTTTCATAATTGAATGTCATTTAGTAAAAGTAGAGCACTTTTATGTGCTCTTGAACATTACTAAGCAAGTTGAGGGATTGCTGCTGTTACGCCTTCTGGCGCTTCTTCGCCAAAAGTAACATATTCCCAACAATCTTGATGTTTCATCAGTTCAACTAATACTTTGTTATTTAAATCATGGCCCGATTTAAATGCAACAAACTCAGCTAATAAAGGTGTGCCGGTCATGTATAAATCACCAACCGCATCAAGTATTTTATGCTTTACAAATTCATCTTCATAACGAAGGCCATCTGGATTAAGAACACGATATTCATCTAGAACAATCGCGTTATCCATGTTACCACCGAGCGCTAGATTGTTATCGCGTAAGTACTCGATATCTCTCATGAATCCAAAGGTACGAGCACGACTGATTTGCTTAAGAAACGACTCAGCTGTTATGTCTAACTGGATGCGTTGTTTCGACTGGCTGATAGCTGGATGGTCAAACTCGATTCTAAAATCAATTTTGAAACCATCGTAAGGACGCAACTCTGCCCATTTATCACCTAAGTCAACACGAACTGGCTTAGTTACTTTGATGTAACGACGCAGACTATTTTGCTCTACGACTTCAGCTTGTTGCATCAAATATATGAACGGTAGCGAACTACCATCCATAATTGGAATCTCTGCCGCATCAACTTCAACAATCAGGTTATCGATTGCTAAACTTGCGATTGCAGCCATTAGGTGCTCAGTTGTAGACAAACGTTGACCCGCATCATTTATTAAACACGTACACATCTGAGTATCACCTACTAATTCAGGAGACGACTTAAACTCAGCAACCGGCGTAAGGTCGGTGCGCAGAAATACAATACCTGTATTTTCAGCAGCAGGACGGAGAGTTAATGTAACCTTCTCACCTTTATGTAATCCAATCCCTGTTGTTGTAACAGAAGATTTTATTGTACGTTGTTTAATCATATTTGCGTGATAAACCTCTTGTCTAATTCTTAACCTAAAAAGCGGCGCGTATTATACGACAGATCAGACCTCAGATCAATAGCTCAAAAATTAATCAGCTTGTTTTCTCAAGAAAGCCGGGATGTCGAAGATACTTTCTGCTTCATCTCTTTTTTCTTCAGGCTCTAACAATGCTTTTTGTTCTGGCATTGAGTGATGCTGTGGTTTCGCTGCTGTTACAGTTTGTGTATTACCAACTGCATGTGTCATTTGAGGCTGTTGAACTAAAGAAATGTCAGCACGCTTGTCACCGCCAATTCCCGTTGCAACTACTGTTACACGTAGTTCTTCAGCCATATCCATGTCAATTACTGCACCGACAACAACCGTCGCATTTTCAGATGCGAATGCTTTTACTGTATTACCAACTGTCTCGAACTCTTCGATGCTAATATCCATACCGGCTGTGATATTAACCAAAATACCTTTTGCACCAGCTAAATCGATATCTTCAAGTAATGGTGATGCAATCGCCGCTTCAGCAGCTTCTTGCGCACGGTCTGGACCAGAAGCTGTTCCTGTGCCCATCATCGCCGTACCCATCTCTGACATGACAGTCTTTACGTCTGCAAAGTCAACATTGATCAATCCCGGGCGAGTTATTAATTCTGCAATACCTTGAACCGCACCAAGTAAGACATTGTTTGCTTCTTTAAATGCGTCTAAAAGGCTGGTTTTTGGACCTAATACTTTTAACAACTTATCATTTGGGATAGTGATTAACGAGTCAACACTACGAGACAAGTCTTGAATACCGTGATCAGCAAATGCTAAACGCTTTTTACCTTCGAATGCGAAAGGCTTAGTGACTACAGCAACTGTTAAAATACCTAAGTCTTTTGCAACTTCAGCTACAACTGGAGCAGCACCTGTACCTGTACCACCGCCCATACCAGCAGCGATAAAGACCATATCTGCACCTTGCATTGCAGCTGCGATATTCTCACGATCTTCTAATGCAGATTGACGACCAACTTCTGGGTTCGCACCCGCACCTAGGCCTTTAGTTACTTCAGTACCAATTTGAAGCGTTGTGCCTGCCGCTGAATTACGTAATGCTTGGGCATCCGTATTCGCTGCAATAAAGTCAACACCTTCAATCGATTCTTTAACCATGTGATCGACAGCATTACCGCCACCACCGCCGACACCAAATACTTTGATGACTGCTTCTTCGTTATGATTATCCATTAACTCATACATTGTCATTCTCTCCGTCTATAAATTCTTTAAAATTCGCCTTTGAACCAACTTGCAATTCTCTGCCACCAATCTTGCGGTTTTTCATCCTCATTTGTTTGTTGCTTTTCCATTCCGTATAACAACAAACCAACCGCTGTAGCGTAGCTAGGGTCTTGCACGTACTCTGTTAGTCCTTTCACGCCAATAGGCGTACCAACTCGAACTGGCATCTGGAAGATTTGCTCTGCATAATCAACTGCTCCGGTCATTTTTGCCGTACCGCCTGTTAAAACTATGCCAGCTGCAATTTGATCTTCCAGCCCTGACTTTCGAATTTCATCCAAAATCAATTCATATATTTCTTGATAACGAGGTTCTATTACTTCCGCTAATGTGTGGCGCGACATAATTCTTGCTGGTCGTCCACCTACGCTAGGTACCTCAATATTATCTTCTGAGCTGGCTAAATTTTTATAAGCCACCCCATATTTAACTTTAATATCTTCAGCATGTCCGATTGGAGTGCGGAATATTTTTGCTATATCGTTAGTAACTTGATTACCCGCAACCGGTAAAACCGCAGAGTGGCGAATAGCGCCGTTGGCATAAATAGCAATATCTAACGTACCGCCACCCATATCGACAACACACACACCTAACTCACGTTCATCTTCGGTTAACACTGCGTAACTTGATGCAAGTGCACTAAAAATCAACTGGTCTTCTTTAAGCTCGCAACGCTCAACACACTTAACAATATTTTTTGCCATATCATTAGAACAAGTAACGATATGCACCTTTGCTTCCATACGTACGCCAGACATGCCGATAGGACTTTTAATGCCCTCTTGCATATCAACGGAAAACTCTTGTGGCATAACATGCAACATTTTACGTTCAGCAGCCATAGGCACTGCTTTTGCAGCATGAATTACATTTTCGACATCTTCCGCAGTCACCTCAGAGTCGTGAATAGGAACCATTCCGCTCTCATTCTGACACGATATATGCTTACCGCTGATTGCTAGGTAAACAGACGAAATGCGACAGTCTGCCATTAACTCGGCTTCATTGATGGCATTTTGTACAGAGCCAATGACTAAATTCAAGTCATTAACGCCGCCTTTATCCATACCATGACTAGCATGATGACCAACACCAACAATGCTGATTTGCTGATCTGGGGTTATCTCCCCAACAACTGCAGTTACTTTAGATGTACCAACATCTAAACCTACAATTAAATTTCTGTCATTGGCTTTCGCACTTGAACTCATATTTTTCGCTTATCGCACTTAGCTTTCGTTATTATTGTTATCGCGCCACGACACAGCTAAACCTATGTCATAACGTAAATCTACGCGAGCGATATCCTTACCGCTATAGTCAGACAAAAGCGGGTACAAATCAACAAATCGTTGCACTCGTTTCATCTTATCGGAGCGTCCTAAATTTAAATGTATGCTCCGCTCCAGCCAGATTTGCCAAGCATATCGCTCAGACAAAACTAACTCACTAATTTTGAAGTTGTGTAAATCCAACAAATGCTGCATTTGCACATACCCTTTTAATACATCTTTCTCGTTACCTTCGGGCCCATAAAGCCTTGGTAGAGTGTTTGGAACGTCGATACCGTCTGCATAAAATACATCGCCAAACTTATTTAACAATAAGTCATTGTTCCACACTGCATATACATCTTGCTCAACCACAAAAACATGAATTTTGCGTGGCCATTCTTTACGAATTGAAATCCCATAAATCCAAGGGTTTTCTTCTAGCTTATATTGCAGCTTTGCTACATCTAACGTGAAAAAGCTACCTTCGAGTTGTTGTACAATTTTACTCTTAAGGTCATCACGATTTAAATACGTTAACTCACCGTGTATCACTACTTCATTAATCGGCACATCATTTTTGTCTTGTGCCCATTTGAACAGGCTATTATAACCCCATACAAACAATAAAATAACCGTTAAAAAGAAAACAAATCCAACTAAAAAGCTAGATTTTTGCCACTTTTTAACTGTCGTCTTATTCACCGCTATTTTCCTGCACTCTTTGAGTCTACATCTGACTCTAATGTCTCAGACAAAATACTTAAAACTAGCTCTTTAAAACTTACGCCTTGTTGCGCTGCAGCCTTAGGAACTAAAGATGTTGTCGTCATACCCGGCACAGTATTTATTTCCAATATAAACGGGTTTTCATTCTCATCTAATAAAAAGTCAACACGGCCCCAACCCTTTGCGCCAACTAGCTCAAAAGCTTGAACCGCAATCGCTTGTATTTGCTTTGTTAACGATTCTGATAGCGGCGCTGGACACAAGTACTCAGTAGATGAGCTTTTATACTTTGCTTCATAGTCATAAAACTCGTTAGGCGTGCGCATCTCTATCAATGGCATGGCCTTACCTGCGACTATACTTACAGTAATTTCACGTCCTTCAACCCATTGCTCAACAAGCGCTTCTGCATCATATTCAAATGCCAACTTAACGGCCTTCTGCAATTCATCAGAACTACGAGCTTGTGACATTCCTATGCTTGAACCTTCATTTGCAGGCTTAACCATAACTCGGCCAGATAGCTGCGCCAATAACTCCTCAGCATCAAAGTCTTGACCTCGCTTTACGACTGCAAAAGGCGCAGAAGGAAGCTCGGCGCCCTTAAATAAAAACTTACTTCGAACTTTATCCATTGCCAGCGCTGAACCTTGTGGGCCAGAACCCGTGTAAGGCAAGCCCATTAATTGCAACGCGCCTTGCAAACTACCGTCTTCTCCACCGCGACCATGTAAAACAATAAATACACGATCAAAGTCTTTTTTCAGTAAGTCGTCTAAGTAGTCAAATTTTGGGTCAAAAGCATAGGCATCGACACCTTGATCTAATAGGGCGTCCAATACCGCTTTACCTGAATTTAACGAAACGTCGCGTTCAGCAGACGTACCACCAAACATTACTGCAACTTTACCAAACTTACTGGTGTCTAACGCGGTCATAGCTCAGTCACCTCCATGAGTTTGGCAATTTTCATTTCACATTCAATCAACGTTTTAATCACAGAATTAATGTTGCCAGCACCTTGAGTTATAACAACATCACCGTCTTGAAGGACATGTGCTAATTGATTTGGTAATTGCTCTGGCTTGGCAACAAAAATTGGGTCAATTACATTTCTTTGTCTAATAGACTGCGCAAGGCTGCGACCATCTGCGCCAACAATTGGCTTTTCACCAGCAGCGTAGACTTCAAGCAATAACAAACAGTCTACTTTCGATAACACATGGGTAAAGTCGTCATAAAGATCGCGAGTACGGCTATATCGATGCGGTTGGTAACACATGACAATGCGCTTTTCTGGCCAAGCAGCTCTTACGGCATCAATGGTTGCAGACACTTCTGTCGGGTGATGACCGTAATCATCCATTAACTTAACAATCCCTTTGCCTGTATCAAAATCACCATATTGTTGGAAACGACGGCCAATGCCCTCAAACTTTTCTAGTGCACTAATAATAAACTTGTCATCAATGCCTTCTTCATGCGATACCGCGACAGCAGCTGTTGCATTTAACGCATTGTGGCGACCTGGAAGGTTTAGCGCCAAATCAAGCTTTTTACCGTTGTGGTTTACTGTAAACGTGGTTCGAGTTTCAGATTGATTAAAATTCGTAATAACGTAATCGTTATGAGCTTCAAAACCATAAGTAACAACTCGTCTACCCAGATCTTTCACTATTTTCAAAACTACTTCATCATCACCGCACATGGTCGCCAATCCGTAAAACGGTAAGTTATGAAGGAAATCTACATAAGTCCGCTTCATCTGCTCAAAGTCACCACCATAAGTTTCCATATGATCGGCTTCTATATTGGTAACAACCGAAATAAGTGGTTGAAGGTGTAAAAATGAAGCATCACTTTCATCAGCTTCCGCAATTAAATATCGACTTTTGCCCAAACGAGCGTTGGTCCCAGCGCTATTTAACAACCCACCGATAATAAATGTTGGGTCAAGCTCCGCTTCTGCAAAAATACTGGCGATTAAACTTGTTGTTGTCGTTTTACCGTGCGTTCCAGCGATAGCGATACCAAAACGAAAACGCATTAATTCAGCTAACATTTCGGCTCGACGAACAATAGGTATACGTTTTTCTCGCGCTGAAATTATCTCAACGTTTGTCTCGTCAATTGCGCTAGATACAACAACAACACTGGCCTCTTCGACGTTTTCTTTAAGGTGACCAATAGTAATTGTCGCGCCTAAGCCTTTAAGGCGTTGTACAACGGCATTCTCATTAATATCTGAGCCGGTCACTTTGTAACCTTCATTCAACAACACTTCAGCAATACCGCCCATGCCAGCACCACCGATACCGATAAAGTGCAGCGTTTGTAAGCGTCGCATTGCTGGATTAACTATATTATCTTGAATACTCAATTACTTTCTTCCAATTGCTTGGCACAAACTTAACATGCGGTCAGTTGTGCCTAAATTTGCATTTTGCCTAGCTCGTTGCTGCATCTGTGTAATCAAAGATGGCGCATGTAATAACTCATGCAGCATTGTTGGCAATTCTTTTTCTAAGTTTGGCTGCGCAATTAACTGTGCAGCCCCAGCATTTACTAGCCAATTTGCATTCGCTGTTTGATGATCGTCAACGGCATAAGGTAAAGGAACAAATATTGCCATGTTACCCGAGGCAGCCACTTCAGAGACAGTTAACGCTCCAGCTCGACAAATAATAATATCGGCCCATGCGTATGCAGCTTGCATATCATCGACAAAATCAGAAACGACTACCTGAGTGTTTGTAAACCCAGCATCTTCGTAACGTTTTTGCACATCATTGCTGTTATTTTTACCCGCTTGATGACGCACTTTAAGCTTTGCTTCGCTTGGTAAAAGTGACGCCAATAAAGTAGGTAAAGTTTGATTAAAAACTTGGGCGCCTAGACTACCACCAATCACTAAAATATGTTTTGAACTTTGTTCATTAAGTAACCGTTTGGGTAATTTATTTAACTTTGAAATTTCGGCTCTAACTGGATTACCAACAACTTCAAATTTAACCCCTTGCTCTGGTCGACCAACAATAGGAAACGCCAATAATGTTTTAAGTGCGACTTTACTTAAGTAGCGATTAGTCATCCCCATCACCGCATTTTGTTCGTGCAATATCAATGGCACACCTAGGGACTTTGCTGCTAAACCACCAGGACCAGAAGCGTAACCGCCAAAACCGACAACAATGTCAGGCTTAATAGACGAAATTACTTTTCGAGCCTGAAAAAACGCTTTGATCAGCATCAGTGGCATTCCTAGCAAACGTTTTAGGCCATTACCACGCACTCCTTTTACGTCAATAAAATGAATGGGTAAATTATGCTTAGGAACTAATTCCGCTTCCATTCGGTCAGCCGTTCCGATCCAATCGACGGTCCAACCGTTTGCAATGAGTTGCTCAGCTAAGGCAATGCCTGGGAAAATATGGCCACCTGTGCCACCGGCCACAATTATCGCTTTAGGTGACGACTTCATAAGACACCTCCGGAGGCGGATTTAATTGCTCTTTCTGACGTAACTCAAAATCGATACGTAACACAATGGCAACTGCAACTGAAAACACAATTAAGCTACTGCCTCCATAAGAGATAAACGGCAAGGTTAACCCCTTTGTTGGCAATAAACCGGTACTAGCACCTATATTTACAAACACTTGAAATGCTATCCAAATGCCAATGGCGTAAGCGAAATAGCCATTAAAATGTTCCTCTTGCTCCATCGCCTTAGAACCTATTTTTAAAATTCGATGAACCAGCAAACCCATGACTAACACCAATAACGTTAGACCGACAAAACCAAGTTCTTCAGCTATTACCGCCGCAATAAAGTCGGTGTGAGCTTCGGGTAAGTAATCTAGTTTTTGAATTGAGTTGCCCAATCCTAAACCGCCCCAATCGCCACGACCATAAGCCATTAATGATTGTGTTAACTGATAACCGCTACCAAATGGATCCGCCCATGGATCTAAAAACGAAGTGACTCGGCGCATACGATAAGGCTCTAATAGAATCAAACTCACTACCGAAACCAGCCCACCAGCAATTAACGCGACAAACTGCCAAATCTTAGCGCCCGCTAAAAATAGTAAAGCGACGGTTGTGACAAACATGACAATTACTGTACCTAAGTCTGGCTGCTGTAGTAATAAAATCGCCAATACCGTGAATACTACTAGTGGTTTATAAAACCCTTTTGCGCGCTCTAACAGTTGTTCATGTTGCCTTACCAAATACCCAGCCAAAAAAGCGAAAAAGAATAGTTTAGCGACTTCAGCCGCCTGCAAATTAAAGATACCAAGGGATAACCAGCGTCGACTGCCGTTTACCGTATTACCAACCAGTAACACCAAAACTAAAAGTACCGTTGCCACTAGTAAAAGTTGCATGTTGTATTTACGCCACCACTCCATTTTAAATAACAACACAGTCGTCATGGATAATAACGAAATAACGAGAAAAACCGCATGTTTTATCGAGATATAATACTCGTTGTTATATAGTTTTTCAGCGACAGGCATCGAAGCAGACGTCACCATGATCCAGCCAAAACACATCAAGCATAAAGTGAGTAAAAACAAGCCTCTGTCATAATGCTGTGGGGGTTGCTCCAACTCTTCCGCTGTTTTTCGACTCGCAAGGTTTACCAAGCCAAATCCAATTCTACTCATGATTGGTCCCCTAACTGGGTCACCGCGTCTATAAATGCTGCGGCTCTTGCTTGGTAATTCCTAAACATATCAATGCTTGCGCATGCAGGAGATAACAAAACGATATCCTGTGACACTGCTAGACTATTGGCAACATCAACTGCATCTTTCATTGAGGTTACTAAATGTAACTTTTCTGAGGCAACAAAGTTAACAAACTGATGTTTATCTTTCCCTAACGCCACAACCGCTTTTACGTGATTTTCAATAACTTCGTTTAACTCACTAAGATCAGCACCTTTTGCATCACCACCGGCAATTAGAATTATATTTTTCTTGGTAGCAAGGCCGCCAATAGCGGCCTGGCACGAAGCGATGTTGGTTGCTTTCGAATCATCTACAAAAGCAACATTATTTAATGTTCTTACATGTTGGCAACGATGGGTTAAACCAGAAAACTCAGCTAAGTGTGCGATATCATTCTTTACATCAACACCAATGGTGTTAGCCAGCGCCATTACAGCCAAGGCGTTAAGTGCATTATGGTGTCCGCTCAATGCAAACGTTGAAAAGTCCGCAATGACATTATTGCCGTAGTACAAAAATTGATTTTTTGGGTCATATCGCCATAACAAACCTGATGTAACTTCAGACCCAATCCCAAATGCAACATGGGGCGCAGCCAAATCTGTGTCCACATCGTTAGATGGTTTTGAAACTCTTGGTATCGTTAGTTCATCATCGCCATTAAAAATAGCCGTTTTCGCGTTTTGATATATCTTTCTTTTCGATTTTGCATAATCGGCAAAACTATCATACCTGTCCAAATGATCAGGCGAGACGTTCAACACACAGCCAGCCTCACAAACCAAGCTTTCCGTTGTATCTAACTGAAAACTCGACAGCTCAATAACAAAAGCATCGACGTCTTCATTGATCACATCGAGCACCGGCACCCCGAAGTTACCGCAAACCACCGCCTTTTTACCTACTCGATTTAGAAAGTCAGTAAGCCAAGCAACCACGGTCGATTTACCGTTCGACCCTGTTACAGCCAATACGGGTTTTGTATTCACCTGAGCAAACAATTCAATATCACAAAAGACCTGAACACCATTCGCTTTGGCTTGAACAATGGCAGGGTGACGTAAACTTATGCCAGGGCTAATTAGCACATAATCGTATTGCTCAAATTGATCGTCTGTTATGGGGCCAAAAAAACTCGCAACTTGTCCAAGTAGCTCATGTTTTTGTGCATTCTCCGATGGCGCTTGTTGGGTATCAAAAACGTCAGGAGATATATTTTGAGATAGCAAAAAACGCAACATAGACATGCCAGTTATACCAAGGCCAAACAAAGCTACCTTGTGCTGTTCTAACTGTTCTAATATTTGCGCTTTATATAACATTTTTAATCCAATTTAATTAGTCTTAACGCAGCTTCAACGTTGCAATACCAACTAAAACCAAGACTAGCGATATAATCCAAAAACGGACGATAACTCTTGGCTCAGGCCAGCCACTTAACTCATAGTGATGATGAATTGGCGCCATTTTGAATACACGCTCACCACGTAGTTTGTATGAACCGACCTGTAAAATAACTGATAGCGTTTCCATCACAAACACGCCACCCATAATAATTAAAACCAACTCTTGACGAACTAAAACCGCAATAATGCCTAACGCACCACCTAAAGCTAACGAGCCTACATCACCCATAAAGACTTGTGCCGGATATGTGTTGAACCACAAAAAGCCAAGGCCAGCTCCCACTATCGCAGTACAAACTACCGTTAGTTCATCTGCTAGCGGAATATAAGGAATATTAAGATAGTCCGAGAAGTTTACGTTACTGGTAACATAAGCAAACAGCGCCAACGCCCCCGCAACCATTACCGTAGGCACAATAGCTAAACCGTCTAACCCATCGGTTAAATTCACCGCGTTACTTGTTCCCACTAGAGTGAAGTACACAACGAGTAAATACATCATGCCTAGCTGCGGCATTATGTCTTTGAAAAATGGTACCAATAGAGCCGTTTCTTCTGGACTTTGTGCAGTGGCATATAAATAACCGGCAACGCCAATCGCAATAACCGACTGCCAAAAATACTTCCAACGGGCAATCAAACCTTTACTGTCTTTTCGGATCACTTTGCGGTAGTCATCTACAAAACCAACAATGCCATAGCCAACAACAACCGTTAATACTACCCAAACGTACTTATTGCCAAGATCCGCCCATAAAAGGGTACTCACAACAATACTCGCTAATATTAAAATGCCACCCATTGTTGGCGTACCAGCTTTACTAAAGTGACTTTCAGGACCATCATCACGAACTGTTTGGCCAATTTGCATTAACTGTAAACGACGAATTAATTTTGGACCAAAGTACAAAGACAAGCCCATCGCCGTTAACACACTTAAAATTGCTCTAAACGTGAGATAAGAAAAGACATTAAAGCCGGAGTGAAATTGAGTTAAATATTCTGCTAACCAAACTAGCATGATGGTTCTGCCTTATTATTTTGTTGGTTATCGTTAATAACTTGCTCGACCACTAATTCCATTTTGGCGCTACGAGAGCCCTTTACTAAAACCGTTACATTACTACTGAGTTGAAGTTCTAATTGCTGCTTTATGTAAGTATTAATACTTTCCGTAAGTGCTTGCTTTGAAGAAAAATGCGCACCTTTACCTTCAGCTTGTAAAACACTTGATGCACTTTGACTCAACACGCCAAACGAACATAACAAATCGATTCCTTTGTTAAGTGCATACTCACCAACCTCAGTATGAAGCTTGGTAGACTCATGCCCAAGCTCAGCCATATCACCTAACACAAGTACTTGCTTGCCTTGGTAACTTGCTAACAGATCAATAGCGGCTTTTACCGATTGCACGTTGGCGTTATAAGTATCATCAATAACCATTAAGCGATCGTTAACCGGCTTTAAATTTACACGTCCTTGCACCATAACCATTTGAGTCAGACCTTGCTGCACATCTTCCAGCGTGGCTCCTAATTCAATACACGCAGCTGCGGCAGCCAATGCATTTTTTACATTGTGTTGACCTGGCAATGTTAATTCGATATCGATAGATTGACCCTGATACACCATAGTAAAGGTGGCACACCCTGCGCTATTTAACTGAATGTTATTGGCGGTGATACCGTTACTTGAATTTTGAACCTGTTCCCCAAACCCAAATTCAACAACTTTACCCGGCGTAGTATTAAACTGAGTCGCTAACTTGCTAAGCCAAAATGATTTGTGTTCAGAGTCACCGTTTACAATCGCTAACCCGTTTGCCTGTAAACCTGTAAATATTTCGCCTTTAGCTTGAACAACGCCAAATATGTCGCCAAAACCTTCTAAATGCGCTTCTGCAACATTATTTAAAATAGCGACGTGAGGCTGCGTTAATCCCGTTGTGTAAGCAATTTCACCAATGTGATTCGCGCCAAGCTCAACCACCGCATATTGATGTTGTTTCTCTAGGCGTAACAAGGTTAAAGGGACGCCAATCTGGTTATTAAAATTACCATTGGTTGCAAGCACTTTGCCTTTTCTGGACATAATGGCTGCGCACATTTCTTTGACCGACGTTTTTCCAACGCTACCGGTAATAGCAATAATTTTTGGGTCTACCGCTCTCGCCACAGCTTGGCCTAATTTACCAAGCGCGATAAGCGTATCCTCAACCACAAACTGAATAATATCTGTGTCTACTGGGCGCTCAACGATTACCGCAATTGCGCCTTTTTCCTTAACTTGCTCAACAAACTTAGTACCGTCAAAGTTTGGACCTTTTAATGCTAAAAACACTTGGCCACTTTTAATCGCACGGCTGTCAGTTGATATCTCACCTATTGCAGCGGTTAAATCAACATCTTTAACACCTGAAGGTGCCACACCAAGAACATTGCTTACCCATTTTAAGTCTGCGTTAATCATAATCTACCCTTGTACCTGGCTTACGCTTGCACGACTTGCCATTAAACCTGCTGTAAAAGCACGTTCGTCATAATTTATTTTTTGCGTACCAATAATTTGATAATCTTCGTGGCCTTTGCCCGCTATTAACACCGCATCGCCATGCCCTGCTAGAGACACAGCTAATTCAATCGCGCGTTTTCTATCGTACTCTATCGTTACCTGTTGTGGCGCTTTAAACCCAGCCATAATATCATTAACAATATGCTCTTGGCTTTCTGTTCTAGGGTTATCGTTAGTGACGATTATCTTGTTTGAATACTTTTCAGCCACTTCGGCCATCATTGGTCGTTTAGACGCGTCTCTGTCTCCACCGCACCCAAAAACGAGATATAACTGCCCCGACAAATGGCGGCTCACCGCTTTAAGTGATGCCTCAAGAGCATCTGGGGTGTGGGCATAATCTACAATTGCGATAGGTTGTTCTGGCTCTACATACAATTCTAATCGGCCAGGAACCGGTTTTAATTTTGAAAATGCGGCTGCGTCTAACGTCCAACCTGATAGCATTGCGGTGGCGAATACAGCGGCAATGTTTTGCGCATTAAACTCACCGTATAAAGGCAAGTTAAGTTCAGTAGACTCTTTAAGGCCACCAAGTTGCCATTCGATTTGAAGTTGTAAACCATAACTATGGCAATTAACCTGTTTGATAAATACATATTCGTTAAACGCCAATACATTTTCTGACTGGCCATAAGCAATAACACGTGTAGGCTCATTTAACATGTTGCTTAGTCGCAGCCCATAATTGTCATCCACATTAATCACTGCATTTTTTGGAAGATAATCAACAAACAATTTGGCTTTTTCAGCAAAATATTGCTCCATGTCACCGTGATAATCTAGATGTTCATGAGTCAAATTCGTAAAAACGGCTGTTTCAAACTCAAGTCCAGATACGCGTTCTTGAGCTAAAGCGTGTGACGAAACCTCCATTGCGACCGCGCCAAAGTCATAGCTTTTATCATTAGCAAACGCCGCCAATAATTTGTATACATCCGTTATACCGGGCGTTGTATTGGCACTAGGTGTTAAATTATTTATATGTCCAGACCCCATAGTGCCTATAACTGCACAGCTCTTTTTCGACGCGCGCGGGTTGGCAACTCCGTCTGAAGCTAGGTCTGCTAACTGAGCTAACAAATGGCTTATTGAAGTCTTACCATTTGTTCCGGTGATGCCGATAACCGGTAAAGGTTGTTGATCGCCAAAATAGAAATTTTTACACAATACCGCTAATTTTTGTCGAAGCTTAGGTACTGTAATAACCAAAGCTTGTGCGGCAACTTCATTGATTTGCGATGGTATCTGACACGCACTATCTACTAAAACAGCGCTAGCCCCTTGCGCAATTGCCTTATCAATAAAGTCAGCGCCGTTTAAGTCATGACCTGATAAAGCGACAAAAATGTCACCTTTGGTTACTTGTCGACTGTCTTGTGTTAAACGACGAGAAAGCATCGACTGATGCGATGCTTTATTAGGGTTTTGATTTTTATCAACATTATTTAAGAGATGCCGTTGCAACTCGTTAATGATGTCGTGCTCGTCAGTTAACGTCATCATTTTTTCGCCTAATGTCTGCTAATTGTATTTTTTTATCGCCGATTGCATCTGGTGCAACATTTAATATACGAAGTGTTTGTCGCATTATTTTACCAAAGGTAGGGGCGGCGGTTTCACCACCATAATAATAGTCGCCTTTAGGATCATTAAGCACGACAACAACGGCAATTTTTGGATCTGAGACAGGACCCACTCCTGCGAAAGTATTAACATAATCGTGTCCGTAACCACCCGCCGTTGCTTTTTGGCTAGTCCCTGTTTTACCTGCAACGCGATAACCTTTAACCATGGCATTTTTGCCTGAACCTTCCTCAGAAATGACACTTTCCATCATCCCCAATACATTATAAGCAACGTCTTCTGCAACAATTCGTTCTGATGGTTTTTCAATATCTGTTTTAATAATAGAGAGCGGGCGACTCAAGCCTCCAGCGCCAATGGTGGTATACATTCTTGCTAACTGAGCGGCCGTCACAGATATTCCGTAACCAAATGACAAGCTTGCAATTTCAGAGTCTGACCAACGACGTCTATCATTAAATAGACCAGTACTTTCACCCACTAAGTCAACACCGCTACTGTCAACCAAGCCCATTTTATAAAACAAGCCTAAAAATGATTCTTTTGGTGTTGATAACGCTAATTTAGTTGAGCCCATATTAGAAGAGTATTTTAAGACATCCGCCAAACTGAGCATGCCACGGTTACGCGGATCTGAAACACGGCGGCCACCAATGCGCATGTAGCCCGGTGACGTGTCAACTAAATCTAATGTTCCGTATGAACCATACTCCAGCGCGTTAAGCACCGAAATTGGCTTCATTGTTGATCCTGGCTCAAACGTATCGGTAATGGCACGGTTACGAAAACGGTGCATAGACACGTTCATGCGATTGTTTGGATTAAATGAAGGACTATTTACCATTGCTAACACTTCAGCAGTTTCAATATCTACAACAATGGCACTACCAGAAGCTGCTTCGTAAGTTTGAACTGCTTTTTTTAGTTCTTGATAAACCGCAGACTGAATACGTTGATCAATGGTTAAAGTGATATTTTGAGGTTCTGAGCCCTGCTCTTCCTCAATGACTTCAATTTCTCGACCTTTCGCATCTTTAATTATTTTTCGTTTACCAGGCGTGCCAACCATCCAATCATTATGGCGAAGTTCAATACCCTCAATCCCTTTACCATCTATATTCGTAAAGCCCACCACATGTGCTGTGATTTCACCCGCTGGATAATATCGTTTAGACTCTTCACGCAAACGTACTCCAGGAATTCTAAGCTGTTGGACATAATCAGCTACGACCGGGTTTGTTTTGCGTTTTAGGTAAATAAAACGTTTATCTTGGTTATTGGTGATCCTAGCTAACAATTCGTGCTCTTCCATTTGAAGCACTTTAGCCAGCGCTTTCCAACGCACGTCAGTTTCAAACTCTGGATACTCTAATACACGCTTAGGATCGGCCCAAATAGTTTGAACAGGAACACTTACCGCAAGTTCAACCCCATTACGATCGGTTATCATTCCGCGTTGAACCGATGACTCTTTTACTCGAACTGTGCGCTTGTCACCTTCTAGGATAAGTTTCTCAGGTTGAATTATTTGCAGGTAGGCGGCTCGTCCAATTACAGAGCTAAATACTAAAACTAAACACGAAATGACGAACTGAAAGCGCCAACGATTGACACTAGGTTTGGTTAATTGCTTGGCTTGTTTTGCTTGTTTTCCAAATTTTAGGCCTGACTTGGCTTGGGCCCCTTTTTTGGTGCTACGTTTGGTTGTTGTTTTTTTATTTTTATTATTCAACCAGTCCTTCATGGCAACGTAACTACCACCTCTTGATCTGATGTTGGGCGTTCCATCTCTAAGCGTTCACGAGCAATATTTTCAACTCGGCTATGTTCAGCCAGAGCTCTTTGCTCTAATAACAAATGGCGCCAACGAAGATCGATATCATCTCGTTGTTGCAACAATACATCTTGTTGAATGACCATTTGCCTATTTAACTGTGCCCAGTGCACCACTGCAACCGCAGCGGCAACATTGAGCAGCAGAAGCCCCACTGTAAGCTTGTGCTTACGTAAGTCGCTTAAAATATAACGGGCTAATTGAGTATCAACGACATTTGTTATTGTTATGTTCATGTTGATAATCTTTCAGCAATTCTAAGGACGGAGCTGCGCGCACGGCTATTGCTAGCTATTTCTTGTTCCGATGGCTTTATTGCTTTACCAATCGGCTTCATTTTTATTCCTTTGTTTAGCTCTTCTTCCGTCATAGGTAAACCTCTAGGTACTTGTTTACCTTGGCTTTGTTTACGGATGAATTGCTTCACAATTCTATCTTCTAAAGAATGAAAGCTAATCACTGACAGTCGACCGGCAGGCTTCAAGACTTCTAACGACGCATCTAACGCACGTTCAATCTCTACTAACTCGCTATTTATATAAATTCTTATTCCCTGGAAGGTGCGAGTAGCAGGGTGTTTCTTCTCTGCCTTGCTTTTCGGTACAGTTGTAGCCACTAAATTAGCTAAATCGGTTGTCGTAAGAATCGGCGATTCTTCTCGTGTTGCAATGATTTTACGTGCAACACGTTTGGCAAACTTTTCTTCACCGTATGTTTTTAATGCAAATACGATGTCGTCTTCTTCGGCCTTGGCTAACCAATCTGCCGCAGAAATTCCTTTGGTGTAATCCATGCGCATATCAAGAGGACCAGGCTTCATAAAGCTAAAGCCTCGGTCTGCTTCATCTAACTGAGGCGAAGACACACCTAAATCCATCAAAATACCATCTACTTTACCGACAACATCGTGTTTTTGGGCAACGGCCAATAGTTCTGAAAACGGCGTATGTTCTATGGTAAAGCTTGGGTTCTCAGCAAATCGCTTTGCTGCCTCAATCGCCGTTGGATCACGATCGATAGCAATTAAGCGTCCTGCTTCCGACAACTTAGCTAATACATGAGAAGAGTGACCACCTCGACCAAACGTACAATCGATATAAATCCCGTCTGGCTTAATATTCAAGCCATCAATAGATTCTGTTAATAATACCGATACGTGTTCTGTCATATTTGCTGCCGTTCTCTCGTGTTTTAGTTGTTGTTAAAATGAAAATTCTTTTAGTCGGTCAGAAAGCTCAAAGTCGCCTTCTAATTCAGTGGCAATATCTTCTGCCATTTGAGCAGTCCACTGTTCTTCAGACCACATTTCGAACTTATTAAGTTGGCCTGTTAATACGATGGATTTTTGAAGCTGGGCGTGTTGACGTAACTGTGATGGCACTAAAATTCGCCCAGATTTATCCATATCAACTTCATGTGCATTACCAAGTAAAACACGTTGAACACGACGTTCATGAGGGTTCATTGAAGAGAGTTGGCGTAATTTAAATTCGATATCTTCCCATTCAACCAATGGGTATAACAACAAACAAGGCTGGTGCAAATCAACTGTACAAACCATTTTACCTTCTGATTCAGATAGCAAAAGCTCACGATATCGAGTTGGAATCGATAACCGTCCTTTACTGTCTAAAGATAAAGTATTTGCACCGCGAAACATGATCGCTCCATTTTGTGGTTGTTATTTCCACTGTTCAAATTTGGGACTGCGTACCAATATATCCCACAATTTCCCACTAGTTCACAGTTTAGGCCTCAGATCAACGCATTGTCAAGCAAATATACGGCAAGTTTTTGCCGGGCAAAGCCAATAAAATAAGGCTTAAAAATAACACACTGAATAATGTGGGAAATTGTGGGTTAAATAATTTAAATAACGATCATTTTCTTCCTTGAGGAAATAGTCTTATGTTCTCAATCCCCTTATTCGAGCCAAATTAATAATTTCTGCTAGAGTTTTAATAAACGTTGGTTCAAAAAATTTTAGGGAAGGTATATGACTAAAAACATTCTGCACTCGTTGAGCATGAAAAGTCTGTTGCTTGGTGCTTTCGCAATTATCATTTTATTAGTCACTATAACCTTCGCTATATCTACTTTTAGTTCATTAACGACTATGTCGAATCAGGCGGAAAAAAGGGAACTATCGCAGTTATATAAAGCGGTACTTTCAGAGATTGAAGCCGAAGGTAGGCTCGCGACGTCACTTGCCTATTCAGTAGCCAACTTTGCTCCCATTCAACAAGCTTTTTCCAATAAAAACCGAGAGCAATTAGCCTCGTTAAACACGCCATTTTTTTCAATTGCAAAAAATCAGTATGGCGTTAAACAATTTCAATTCCACACGCCGCCTGCAACGTCATTTTTACGATTGCATAAAGTAGACAAGTTCGGTGATGACCTAAGTAGTTTTAGAAATACGGTGGTGGATGTTAACAATTCCAAAAATTCTGTTAGTGGTATTGAAGCTGGTAAAGCAGGATTAGGCATTCGAGGTGTTGTTCCGGTTAATTATCAAGGCCAACATATTGGAAGTGTTGAGTTTGGTATGGCGCTGGACAACAGTTTTGTTACTCGATTAAAAGATAAATATGGTGTCGACGTTAATATTTATGCCAAGCAGGACAACAAACTAAATATTATCGCAAGTAGCTCCACCTCGCGTTACCTTACAACCTCAGAGCTCAATAGCGCCTTAACTTTGCCAAACTCATCAAAAATAACAGATGGCGACAGTAACTTTGCTCTATACGCAGGTAAAGTCACTGACTACGCCGGCAGCTCAATTGGGGTAATTGAGTTGATAATGGATCGTTCAGATTATTTAACGCAAATTAACAGAGCCAAACGAGACAAACTCATCATAAGTTTGTTTGTCTTTGCCATTGGTTTAACGTTTGCTTATTGGATATCCACTATGATTTCCAAACCGCTTAATGACGCGGTAAGCGCTATGACTGAAATTGCCGATGGTGACGGTGACTTAACCAAGCGTCTAAATGTCGTGGGCGATAATGAGTTTACTCGGCTTGCAATGGCTTTTAATAATTTTGCTGAAAAAGTGCGAACCGCTATATCAAAGGTTAGTACTTCAAGTAGTGCCCTCAACCGTTCAGTCGACGAGGTAAACCAAATGATGGATAAAATCAATTTGGATACCGCTAATCAAAGAGATGAAATAACATCAGTGGCCACTGCAATTACAGAAATGACAAGTACCATACACGAAGTCTCTAACAGTGGTAATAGCGCAGCTAAGTCAGCTGATAAAGCGGAGCAAGAATCGACACATAGTTTGGAACTTTTGTCGGATACCGTTGATGCCATTGAAAAGCTCGTTGCCCAAATTGCCAACGCCACAGATGTCATTTCTCAGGTAAATACCGAAAGTAATAATATTGGAGCGGTTTTAGATGTGATTCGGGGTATTGCAGAGCAAACTAACCTACTTGCTTTAAATGCCGCAATTGAGGCAGCCCGGGCCGGCGAACAAGGACGAGGTTTTGCCGTTGTCGCAGATGAAGTTCGTACTCTTGCAAGTCGAACTCAAGCTTCAACAGAAGAAATTAATTCAATGATCTCTAGTTTACAAACTAGGGTAAAAGAGGCCGTTAGCGTGATTGACGATAGTCGCAAACAAGCGGAAAGTGGCGTTGCATTAACTAAATCTACAGAGTCCTCAATCCAAACTGTTAAAGGCTCCGTTACCGATATCCGTGATATGAATTATCAAATTGCCACCGCTGTAGAAGAGCAATCTTATGTATCTGATGAAATAAATAAAAACACCACCAAGATTGATGAACTGGCCAACTCTTCATTAGAAAATGCCGAACTCGCATTAGATGTCACAAAACAAGTTAGTAACATGTCTAAAGAACTAGACGCTATTGTGAAGACATTTAAAATTTAGGCTTTATTAATTTCACTTTCGTATAAAAAAAAGAAACTCCGAATAATCGAAGTTTCTTTTGTTCATTTAGCTTTATAAGACTTAAGTTAGCCTTATTTAGGCTTTGTCCGTAACTAAAACCAATATACGTTGACGTTTGGTTAGCGCTATTTTTTAACCGTCAGTTTTGGTTCTAAACCTTCGGTTAATCTAGCTGCAAGACCGGCGTAACGGTAACCGCGGAGTTCGCCGTCATACTTTCTCGCTGCAGTCGTTAGTTCAGATTTTAACTCAGTGGCGATGCCTCTCAACATTGCAACCAAAGTCGGAGAAGACTTAGTTGACGCAATGTCAGCTAACAATTTTGTCACAAAGTAATCTTGTAACATGATTGTATATTGGTCTGATTTAGCACGACGAGACTTGAAGTCACCGTATATAGCATCAACGAATTTGTTGACGGTTTTTACCGGATCCATCACATCTTCGCCAGCCGCTTGTAACTTTATTAGAGAATCAAGACGGTGCGCTGCCAATGGGCTGCCTACCGCTTGTCTAATAATAGCGCTAGCATATTGCTCAAACTTATCCTGACCAATGCGTTTCAAAATCTCTTTGTTATTCCAAAACTCAGGTAACTTCACGCCGTTGTCTATTAAAAACTCAACGGCACGTTCTTGTTTCTTCTTAGGGAAGATTTCAAAGACTTGTTTTTCTTTGTGATCTTGAGTTAATTCATTGCGATACATCACACCACCAACCGCTTTAGCAACGTGGCCTAGCTCACGAGCGTGTTGTTGGATCACCGTTTTGTAGGCGTTGTCTAACTCGTCATAACCCTTATTTGGTTCAAAACTAGTCGCGTTGATCAGGTTTTCTAAAATACGCTTTTTGTTTTTCTGTCCTAGTCTTGTTGCTTCAACAGGATCATCACCAATCGCTTCAGTTAAGATGCGTGGATCTAGGTAGCTTGGTTTAGAGTATGCATCCCAACGTAATCGGTCATCATTTAACTGACGGTCAGCAATTTTACTTAAAAGAACCGTTTCTTCTTTTGGCGTAAGGTCACCTTTAAACTCTTTGTAACCCCACTCAATTGCAAACTTGTCGTATGGACCTGGGTCATAGTCAATTGGCGATACACCATCTTCTGGTTGTATTACATAGTTAAATCGAGCGTAATCCATGATTGATGCTGACACACCAAATTCTTTTACAAATTCAGGGTCTCTTAACTGGTCAATCGTGTATGAATTATTGCCGATAAAGTTGTGGTGTAGACCTATTGAGTGCCCTACTTCATGAGCGACTACAAAACGTACTAGATCGCTCATAACATCGTTTGGTAAAGGAAGCTTTTTCGCTCTTGGGTCGGTTGCTCCCGCTTGAGCAAAGTACCAACCTTCAAGTAACTTGATTACGTTGTGGTACATACGTACGTCAGCTTCAATAATTTCGCCTGAACGAGGGTCTGCAACATGTGGCCCTTGTGCATTTGGAATGCCCGACGGAATCCAACGAATTACAGAAAAACGAGCGTCTTCTGGATCCCAGTCTGGGTTTTCTTCCATGCTAGGTGCCATTTTTGCAACAATACCGTTTTTAAAACCAGCTTGTTCGAACGCTGATTGCCAAAACTCGATACCTTCTCGAACCGCTTCAACATACTTCTCAGGTGTGCCACGGTCTATGTACCAAACGATTGGCTCTTTTGGCTCACTGACTTCTAGCTCTGGATTTTTCTTTTCTAAACGCCAGCGTTTGATGTAGCTGAACGAGTCTAATTTGTTTTTATCTGAACTATAGTCAGAATAGTTGGCCGTGAAGTAGCCAACTCGCTTATCATAAAAACGTGGCTTCATTGGCGTATCTGGCAACGCAAAAATAGAATGACGTAGCTCTTTAGTGTCATTAACCTTTGCACTTGTGAATTGAGCTAACACGGTTGCTTCAATGTTTTTTTCAAACGCTTTAACTTTAGTAATTAACGACGTTTTTGTATTCAGTTTGAAATTCGGTGCTTTTGGTGCTTTTGGATCTCTTGGCGCTCGTGGCGCTGGGAAAAGCTCTTTGTGCTGTCCCATGTATAAGCTAGTAATGTCTACAACAGGTGACTTAGCGTCATCTTTAGAAAAAGTTGTAATTGGAAGTTTGGCAATGATGCCATCGATAGAGGCCTTTTTAACGACAAAAGATTCTCGTGAGCCTTCTTCAGACACCACCGAATAATTACGACTACGTAATAATATGTTGTCATCATGGCGCTCAAAAACCACATATTGGCGACCTATATCAGCGCTAATTAAGCCTTTACCAGGCTGTGTACCAGATGTCTTAACTTGCCATACAAACTCACGACCTAACTCAGCAGCAGGGATTTCAAAGTAAACCTTATTATCTACTAGGTGAGTAGTAAAAACACCTTTAGATGTTATCGCCTTGTCAGTGACGATGTCGGTATACTCTTTAAATTTACTTTTTTTCTTGTCAGCCTTTGCGGGTTTTTCTGACTCTTCCACTTCGTCAGACTCGTCTGCTTTCGCTACTGCAGCGATCGAATACTCAGGTGCGAGGGTTGTGTTAGCCTTATTTAACGCATCAATCTCAGCTTGTGTCAGCACCGTTGCGGCGGCACTAAAGCTGGTGATGCTTAGCGCCAGCATAGTTTTGTTTAATAACTTCATATCGGTATATTTATTCCTATTCAAAATTTTTATTTTCTTACAGAACCGCGTTCTAATAGATGTCTTGTTATTGTTATTGTTATTGTTATTTTGTATAAATTAATCTCACCTATTAGTCTATCTATCTGAGACTAATCGTTTATTTGCTAAGGTTAATTGATTATTACTCTAATTAACGTCGCCCAATACATCAACATCGTTATAACAAAATTTCAATACGCGCCGAGATAAAGGTACTATCTCACTGTTCATTAGGTATACGTCTTTGGAGTAATTAAGTTTTGAACACCGTAAACATAATAGAAAATAAACAAGAGCTGTTAGAAGACTTTATTCGCTTAAACGAAGAGTGGATATCACATTACTTTGAAATCGAAGAGGTCGATCGTGAATTAGCGGCCGATCCTATGAAAGTTATTAATAAAGGCGGCTACATTTTTAGCCTTGTTGAAGATGGAGTTGTACAAGGTGTGTGCGCACTATTTAATAATGGAAATGGCATTTATGAATTAGCTCGAATGGCAGTATCACCTAATAGTCAAGGAAAGGGATATGGCAAAAAACTAATTGAGCATGCCTTAACAAAACTCACTGAAATTGAAGCTCAACAAGTTTTCCTTGTTTCTAATACTAAACTAACTACGGCAATTGAGCTCTACAAAAAGTACGGTTTCAAAACCACGTCCGAAGGGCAACATCCGGTTTACACTCGTGCCAATATTGTAATGAGTCGCGACTGCAAATAACTAAACATCGTTTTCTTGAAGCGTTGAGCGAGTTAATTTTGCGCGTCACTAGATAAAACATCCACGGCTTTATCCGGAAAATCTGTAAAAACACCGTCTACATCAATTTCAAAGTAAAAGAATCGTAACAATGTTGGGAAGTCTTTGGCATATTTTGGAACCTTCCCCTTATCTGCACGGAATGTGTATGGATGGACCAATAAACCAGCCTTATGTGCGGCTTCCGTTAACCCGTTTGACTTGGCAAACTTACCATTTTCACTTTGTGTAATTAGCATAGGTTTCCATGGACCAATACCATTTGCATACTGAGCAATTTTACTCATATTTTCAGGCTTGAGCATCCAATCATAACTATACGGCGCCTCAACACCATCTTTAATATTGACGGTTTCTTTCCAACTCGTCATCGCTATTAATTGCACAAGCTTAAGGTCGATACCCAACTCCGGCATCAATTCCATTTTAATTCTTATGAGCTCGTTCGCATCAAAGCTTTGTACAAAAACCTTGCTATCTTGATTAGAGTAGCCGTACTTTTTAAGTTCAAGCAATACGGCTTTACTAATATCTTTGCCATTTAATATGTGAAATCTAGGCGACTTTATTTCAGGGTATAAACCAACATTTTTACCGGTACTTTTATTTAAGCCTTGGATTAGCTCTATTTCATCGGCAAAAGTGTGCACTTTAAATTTAGACTGCCAAATAGGAAACCGGTCTGGATAATTTGCGGCTAGCACGCCCTCTTTAACCGAGAAGCCCTCTGTCATATCAAGGGTTTGAATTTCAGCCAAAGTGAAATCGATGACGTAATAGCGGCCGTCCTGTCGGCTCCGTTTTGGAAACTTTTCCGCCACATTTGTAACTCGGTCTAAGTAATGATCATGTAATACAACTAAATGATCATCTTTGGTCATCACTAAGTCTTGCTCTATATAGTCAACCTTCATCGCGTAAGCCATCGCCTTAGAGGCTATAGTGTGCTCAGGTAAGTAACCACTTGCACCGCGGTGTGCTATAACAACTTTTTGATTTGTAAGCTTAGTTTTCTTAAATTCACCATTCGCTGCACAGCCAAACAAAAATGGGAATAGTGACAGCAGTATAACCACAAGCAGCGTTTTCATTTATTTTCCTTTACCATGTTTTAAACTGACTTTTTCACCATCAACTATAGTGTAGGCTTACTGTCTGTTTTAACATATTTACATGGACTAAATTAATAACTAACTTAAAGAAAGCTAAAGCTTCGAAATTGCTCGGCTGAAGATACTTTTAGTGACTCAAGGTTTAAATTTACACCCGCGACATTTGCATCTATCCAGTTTTGGCGAGATATTCTAGGCCATGTAATGTCATAACCGATCGTATGTAACATCTCCTCAAAAAAGAATCTAAGCACTCTGCCATTTCCTTCTCGAAACGGGTGAAGCAAATTAAGGTCACAAAACAGATCTGCTACTTTTTCAATAAGATTATTATAATTTTTACATTGAGCTAAATCGGGAATAGTATTAAATAGTTTTTGCGCTTCTGGCTCAATTCGTGTCCAAGTACAAAAGCGAGTCTCACCTTTTGAGATATCTACATCTCTTGTTTGACCAGACCAGTCATATAAGTCTTGAAATAAATGGAAATGAAGGTGTTTAAGTGATCCAACGTAAAGTCGGATATTGTGTTTTGTGATGGGTTATAAGTTCTGTAACGCTCTGCTGTAAATTCAGCCTCAGCTTCACTGAGTATATCGGGGTCTCTAATGTTTAAAAGGTTAATTAAAACATCAGAATCAGAGTAGCAATATTTATCGCTTGCTACTCCGTATTTATCTCGCATATTTACGTTTCAGCTCATCCAATGATTTACCTTCACCATTCTTTTTTAGTGATAGGCCTTCATAGCTTAAGCTAACCTTAAAATTTTCCATTTTAGGTGTAAATTTTGATTTTTGGTTGTTGCTTGAAGTGGTCATTGTCGGTGCCATAATTCCTTCCAATTGTCCTTGGATTTTATCTTAGTAAAACTCAAATTGTCATTTTGCAGTCTATTTATTTATGCAAACAACAAAAAGCCCCCAGTAATTGGAATGTCCGTCTATTGGGGGTCACTTCAGAGTGCGGGGCTTAACTGTGAGACAGTTGTATCTTGACGTTACTTAGGCTTATATTTTTTAAAAGTAAAAAATAGTAGAACAGCTAAATAACATTTATATTTAAATGCCCTCATAGAAAAGAGCCCTGATTCGTCTCCTTCATAATGGGTATGCCCACGAATAACTACAAAGCCGTCAGAGTATAAACTATAGATTAGATAAAACATAACTAAGGATAGCGTAAAAGCTATTAATCTTAAGGGCAATTTGACTTTCAAATAATCTCTTAAATCCATAAAGAACTGTTTATTGGAATTCGTTATCACCTAATTTATCTCCTACCTCTTTACCAACAGTATCTCCTGCCACAGCACCAACAGTTTGGGCAGTTTTTTGCATGTCGCTAGCTAAAAAAGTTAGCCCTTTGACTTTCCCTTCAAATGCTTTTTCTACGGTTTTAACAATTACCTCTTTAACCGTAGTTGAACCCTTATCATCTGAATTTAGTGCAGCATCTAATGCAGCAGTAGTTAAACTTATCGCTTCTAAAGGAGCAGCTATAAGAGGAACCGCTGCAGTCAGAGCAGCCCCTGTTCCTGTTAGTTCAGACATGGCTGATAGATTCTCATGGCTACCAAGTTCCTGCAAATTACTTTTCATTTCTGAAATAGAGGTTTTTCCAGATGCTAGTTGTTTAAACTGCACATTTTGCATAATTTCAAAGCTGGTCGATGCTTTGCCATCAGGATCAGTATATTTATAGGGGTTATTATTGGCATATGCATAGCGATTAAAACCATGAATGCCGTTTGGTGTTGAAAGATGACCTATAGCATCTACTGGATCATTCGAATAAAAACGACCTATAACTGGATCATAGTATCGTGCCTGCATATAAAGTAATCGTAATTACGATCCACTGTAACTTACTTAAAAATTTAATATATACAGTAAGTTACTAGTATAGTCGAAATTTGTTCAGGCACAAAAAAAGCTCAGTGTGAAACTGAGCTTTAGGCATACTAAACAAGATACTAGCTATACTCTCGCCACTTTAAATATATAGCCCGTTAAGATCCATATTGGGGCATAAATAAATAGGCCTAACAAAATAATGCTGAACAAATAAACTAGTCCCCAACCTAAGCCTACTTCGGCAATTTTTGTGTTCATTGAGAAGCCAATCAGGGTTAGAACCTTTGAAACTGCCCAATTGAATATAACTGCAAATACAAATGCCATAACCACATGTATTGCAATTCGTATATTTTTGTTTCTTTGGTTCTTGGCTGAGTTTGGGTTAATGCTTATCATTGTTGCTCTCTAAGTTTATCTTCAGCTAGTTTTGTACCACCAACACTACCAGCTCCATATGCAGTTCCATGAACAGCCTCTGTCGCAGCTTTATTTGATGATGACGAACTCAAAGACTTAGAGCCTTCTAATATCCTTTGAGAAGAAGATTCTGTCATATTGTGGCCTGCTTGTGTCGCGGTATTGTTGCTTAAGCCCCTGCTTGGATTTAATAATTTAGAAGCACCTTTGGCATATGCGCCACCAATCAATCCAGTGCCCCCCGCCACAGCAAGTTTTGTTCCATCAAGCTCACCAGTGGCTAACTGATTGATGGCCTCACCGCCCATATTAGCAGCTCCTCCCATAGCCATTGTTCCCATCACTCCCATTCCTGGAATTGAAGTGGCAAAACCTACAGCCATTCCTACGCCAGTAGCTCTAGCTACGGAACCAAAATCAGCATTAGGGTTGTTGATCATTTCTGAAACGCCCCCAATGATACCTCCAGCTACGGTGGCAAATGCTTGGACTAAAAACTCTCCGTCAGGGTCTGTATATTTATATGGGTTATTATTTACATATAAGTATCGGTTAAACGACATTACAGGGTTATCAGGACTCCATCCAACAGGATCATTCGAGTAGAAACGACCTATGACTGGATCATAGTATCGTGCCTGCATATAAATTAACACTAGCCAACACTTTGATATGCATGACTAAATCATCTCGCAACCAACTGAGCTCTCCTTGCGCAAGAAGAAAAAACATCATGGTTTTGTTGATAAATTTTTGATTTCACTTTCACTAACCCTAACAGACTATCAAACAGTTCGTCATGGCTTAGTCGTTTATTTTCTAAAGCTTTTATGCACGTTTGTTCGGGTTGTTCGAGACCTTGAGAATTCCAATATATCATTGGAATATGTGTTTGGTCTTCCGGTGCTAGTGCGTAGGGAAAACCGTGTAAGTAAACACCATTTTCTCCCAAAGACTCACCATGGTCAGAAACATACAGTAGCTGTGTGTTCGTATCACTTTGATTTGAGATGCTATTTAGTCGGTTAATTAACAAAGAAAGTACATAGTCCGTATAACGGATTGTATTGTCGTAGGTGTTTAATAGCTCCTCTTTAGTACAGTTTTGAATATCGCTACGGTTACAATGTGGTAAAAAGACCGCATGGTTAGCTGGATAACGCTTATAATAAGTTGGCCCATGTGATCCAATCATATGAAGAACAATAAGCTTATTGTCAGAGTGCATCTGAGAAATGATCGAGTCTAAATAATCAATCATTATTTCATCGTAGCAATATTCGCCATCACATAAATCTGAGTTCTGAGTAGGATCGACCTTTATAGATGTAATGCGTTCACATACTCCTTTGCAACTACTGTTATTATCAAGCCAAGTTACCGATAGACCCGCGGCTTTTACTACATCCAAAACGTTCTGCTGATTTGCTGCAATGCGTTTGTCGTAATTATCATGATTTAATCGTGAAAACATGCAAGGTACCGAAATGGCAGTCGCGGTTCCACAAGAAGTAACCGCCTTAAATGATGTAACATTTAACTTGCTGGTAAAATCATTAGTTGGCTTTTTATAACCATTTAGCGAAAAGTTTTGAGCTCGCGCCGTTTCACCCACAACTAAAATAGTGAGTTGCTTTTCATTTGTTAATAGTTGTGGCGAATTATCTAGCAACTTATAAGGTTCAGCCGGATATATGTATGTGTCTCTAATATATTTATAGCTAGAATCGAGTAACTTAAAGGGGATCAAATAATTAATCGCATCGTGATTATTTCGCCCCACAGCAGAAAAGTCAGAGTATTGTGGATAAACAACTCCAAGCAAGACCACAAAGGAAATTAATATTAATCCCACTCGCGATTTTACAGATCGCCAAAAACAACGAGGCTCTACTTTTACCAAATATATGAATACAAGTGGTATTATTGACACCGCAAAAACCTCAATGACAGCGGCCATATTTAAATACGTAAAAGCCTCAGCACTGTCAGTTTCAAATACGTTTTGTACCATAGAATAGTCAAAGACGATGCCATAATTGACCTGGGCAAACCAAATTAGTGATGACAGCATGACCAATAGAGAAAGCATAGGTTTCATTATTTTTGTGGGTATAAATAAAGAAAACAGTAGCGAAATTAAAGCCATTAAAAAAACAGGTAACGATAGCAAAAACAATAAATTAGAATCACTAGACGATAAGCTACCGGTAAATAGGCGAGACAAAAAGGGATAGTTAAATACTAACGTGAAGTAGCACGATACAAGCAGTAAAACTTGGTTACTCGATAAGACGAGCTTTTTTTTAATTGTTAATTCGTTAGACATAAATTGCTCCATTAAAGACAGAGCAACTATATTGCGATTTCCTTAACGGTAACTTAAGGCGATTTAGATTCCAAAGCGAACAAGTGAAAAACTAGTTACTGCATAACTTAGCCAGTAACCAATGGTATATGCTGCTAATAAATAGCCCGCCATCGACAAATAGCTAATAAAGTTCAGCTCCTTTACCTTGCTCATTGCAATGATACCCGCAGCTGAACCGATCACTAACACCGAACCACCAACGCCTGTTGCATAAGTAAGTGCCAACCAATTAGCAGTATCCATTTGTATATCGGCTTTTAACAACGCGGCTGTAAGTGGCACGTTATCGAGCACTGCAGACAATAAGCCCAGTAAATAGTTCGCAACACTTATATCAAACACTTGATAAATAGTTGTTAACTGTGTCAATACACCAACTTCTTTTAACATGCCTACAATGAGTAAAACACCTAAGAAAAACAACAAGGTATCAAACTCAATTTCTCGGACATAATTAAGAATATTTTTGTTTGTTTTTCTAACCAAATATTGTCCTATTAAAAACATACAGCTTAAACCAAACAAAAACGTTAATACTGGTGGAATTTGATATGCAGCGTTTAAATATAATGTGCTAAATATAGTGACGATAAATACACCGGCAATTATCTTGTCTTTTCCTTCGATAGGTTCATGCTTTCCTTCAAAGGTTAGCTGACCTCCCATATTTCGTGATAATAATGCGGCTAAAATTAACACTGCTGTTAGCGACGGTAGAACAAGAAGTAGTAGGTTGGCAATGCTAACCTTGCCATCTAAAAAGATCATCAAGGTGGTGACATCGCCTGTTATTAAAGAAACACCGCCACTATTAACCGCAAATATGATTAGTGTTGCGTATTTTAGTCGTTGCCGCGCAGGTACTTGAAGAGAAGCAATGACGGCAACCGAAACCAAAGTAGCAGTCACGTTATCTGCAAAAGAACTAAACACGAATGCAAAAAAGCCAAGTAAGAACATGAACTTTCTTTCTGATAATTGTTTGGGTAATAAGCGCTGAACCAAGTTTGAAATAAATCCCTTGCTATTAAGATAAGCAACAAAGGTCATAGCTGACATAAGAAATAACCACAATGTCGCTATTTCTAGCAAATTCTCGTTGAGTTGTTCCGTAATGTTTGTAGCACTTGAGCCATGAAACGGAAACAAATAAACCAATATCCAACTCAATGTTCCAATAAACAATGTTGATTTAGCTTTATCAACATGAATAACCTCTTCAAAAATAACAAAAAGAAGTGCGATGATGGCAAGAAGAATAATAGCGGTAGTCATAGTTTCATCATTAAATATAGAGGCCGAATAATTGAGCGGCAGTTTAGGTTTATTGTCTTAGTTTTGCTAGCGCAAATAGTTGTTTCTACTAAATTTAAATACTATTTTTAAAATTCATATTCGAGCGAAAACCTTAGGCTATGATCTTTGATGTTATTGCTTAGCTCCGATATAAAGCCTACTTCCCATTTCAACTGCTTTTGACCATCAAGTCGGCGAACCCCCATCAAAGCAGGTCCAAGGCCAAAGTAGTTTTCGCCAACATATATTTCAATAGACGGCTGCACCTCTGGCAAATAACGATAACGATATTGTGCTCTAAATTCCGTTTCAAATTCGTCCTCTATGCCGTCGCCCCATTCGTAAATCAAAATAGCATTTAAGGTTAAACTGTTGCGGTCTATTTCCTTTTCAAAGAGTAATCCTGCGGCTAATTCTGACGATCCCACTAAGGTATTCCGTTCTATTTCAAATACCGCGCCCCAGTCAGCCCAATATTGACCTTGTTCAGTTAACATCCAGCGCACTTCAAGCTCATATGATTGAAATTGAAAGTTCCCAACCTCATCACGTTCCGCAATCAAATAAAGCTCGGCAGCTACTGTGTCACTTAGTGCTCGACCATAACCAAATCGTTGCGCTAATCGATTCTGTTCGTCTGTTTGACTAGACAAAAATCGCCACTCAAACTCTTGCTCATTGGCCAATACAAGCGGATGATAAACTTTATCTACCACTATGCCGTCAGCTATCACACTGCCCGAAGTTAAACTAACGAGCAGGATAAATATCGCTAGGCGTTTCATACCTTGTTCCTATAAAAATTAACAAAAACGACAATGGTAGTAACCACATATACAACAATAAAAAGTTGAGACGGCACCGATTCAAAACCCACTAATGCTTTTAAAATATGTCCCAATTCAGACTGTTCAGAAATAAGATGTTCAATGCTACCAAAACGATTAGAGCCGAAAGAAGTCGCGTCAATTTGATGTAAATGGTTTACTATTTTTGCAGCTTGACCTGCTACAAACATCGACATGAAGATACCAACCACGGTGGGATTAAAGCTATAAACTTCGTTTAATACAAAGCTCCACAATATGTAAAAACTAACACAAATTCCTAGCCCCATAACACTGCTTACAATAAGTGCGCTCAATGAATCGGTGGCGGACATTTCAACGGAAAAATACAACAAGAATGAGGACAATTTTAAGCCTGTAAAACAAATAATGGCTGTCCAAGTAAGTAATGACTTGTAATGTTTAGGCATTGCGGACAGCGATAACATGCTCACGACAACGATTATAATTAAAAGTATCGATATCCATTCTGGTCCAGTCCCGTCAAACCATTCAATACTTAATTCAAGTAAAGGCTTAACCGATATAGTCAATAATGTGGCAACAACCACTTTCCAAACAGAAGTTGCTTTCATTTTAAAAAAAGCTGGATAAAGGCTTTGCAAATAGGCAAAAAGAATAAAAACCGGGAGCAAGTCTCGAAGAAATATGATGACTGTTTTAATCATTTTTTATTTCTTCCTTTGATTTTGCAATGACAACGCCTTGAGCACTATCGGGATGAAATTCGCCAAAATACTCGTATCGCCCCGCTTTTAACGGCCCAATAAAGATCACTGCTTTTTTATTTGGAAATAGCACTTTTTCGCGATTTAAATCAAAGCTGTCAAACTCCTCTGCAGAATCATCTTGATTGTATATAACTAAACGAACTTTTTTCTCGGCTGGTATTATCAGCTCCGCAGGAACAAATACATGGTTTTTTAATACTAATCGGTAGTCCTCTGCGAACGTTTCAAATCCAACTAACGCGAAGCATGCAACGGCTACGCTCGTTATTTTCATAAGCAATGCTCGGCACGCTCGCTTAACAAGTGTTGGGTTGTTAATTATCAGGTTACTGTGAATACCAATCATCATGTTACTTGATACCTTGATGAGCTCTGAGTAACACGGTTACTTTTAATCCGCCAAGTGGCGAAATTGCAAACTGAAGGACTCCTTCGTGTAGCTCAACAATATGCTTCACAATCGACAGCCCCAAACCCGAGCCTTTTTGGGCTTCGGTTGGTTTTGCGCGATAAAATCTCTCCGTAAGTTTATTTAAATCTTGTTGGCTAACCCCAGCACCTGAATCCTCAAAAGAGATTGCAATAACCTTGCCCGACAAGCCTTTGATATCCGAATTAATATCCATGACCTCTGTATTTACAGAAACATAAATTGAACCATGATTTGGCGTATATTTAATTGCATTTTTTAATAAATTTTCAAACATAGTCGACAGTGCGAACGCATGCCCAACAACCATTTTTGAGTCACAATTGAGCTCTATTGTTTGATGTTTAACGCTTATTTCATTGTAGTTTTGTGCGATCACTTGTTGCAATATTTGCTCGACGTCGCAGGCAACTCTATGTTCATTAAAATTTTCTTCTGTATACCTATGTAGCGCAATAATTTGTTCGATTACATGAGCTAAACGATCCGTATTCTCTTGTAACTGCTCAATTGCTTGTTTCGACAAGGTGTTTTGATTAAAAGCCTGTAAGGCATTATGCAGATTAATGTTTAAGACACTCACTGGCGTTCTGAGCTCATGCGCGGTATTGGCCGATAGCTGACGCTCTCGAACAAAAGCTTGAGATAATCGACGTAGTAACTCATTAAGATGATTGATAACTGGGGCTAATTCTTTTGGTGCGTTGCTAATGTTAATCTGAGTTAAATCATTACTATTTTTAGAGTCTAAAGCATTTGATAACGCCACCAGCGGTTTAAGACTTTTTCTAATAAAGTAAAATATAAAAAAAGCGATAATAGGCAAAGCCACAACCAAAGGTGCAATTGCTTCAATTAAAACACTTTCAGCAGCAGCTAACCTAAGCTCATTGGCATGGGCGACAATTACAACAACCGACTTTCCGTTATCGCCAACGATATTATTTGCCGTTGAATCTATATAAATACGCCACCTTTTTCCAGCTGCGCTGACATCATCAAAGCCACTTTTCGAATTAGATAAACGTTGTTCAGGAGCATTCGCACTTTTTGCAATTAATTGGTCGCCACGCCATATTTGGAATTGTAAGGTTTGGTTTGCCGATGAAATAGAGTTAGCTTGATACGTAGATTGAGTTAACAGTAGTGAAGAATAAGCTTGCAGCTCTTTATCAAAAAAATTATCTAGCTGTTGAGCACTACTTTTGTAACCGTATAGGCCCGCAAAAAACGTCGCTAAGGTGACCGTTGCTAAAATTAATAATGTGAGTTGTCTTTGAATTGACATCTAACTTGGTCTCACAATATAACCAACCCCTCGAACCGTATTGATAAAACCATCGGGTAACTTTTTCCTTATGTTATGAACGTGAACTTCAATGGTATTACTACTCACCTCTTCACCCCATTCATACAGTTTTGTTTCTAGTTGAGATTTTGACAATATACGACCTGCATTTTCCATAAGCGCTTTGGCAATCATATATTCACGCCTAGACAAAGATACAACATTAGACTCAACCGTTACCTTATGATCATGAAGGTCTAATTCCACATTCGCAATTTCAATGGTATTACTCGACATAGAATTAATACGCCGGCCTAGTACTCTCACTCGGGCAAGTAACTCCTCCATCTCGAACGGTTTAGCTAAGTAATCATCGGCGCCTAAATCAAGGCCAGACACTTTATTCTCGATACCATCACGCGCCGTTAAAATTAGCACGGGTTTGTTGGAGTCTTTTCGCCTAATTTCTCTTAAAACCTGCAAGCCATCCATATCCGGAAGCCCCAAGTCTAAAATAACAAGATCACAGTCGGCAAATGCCAGCACAGCATGTTTACCAGACTCAACCCAATCAACTGCATAACCTTCATGTTGAAATGACTGCTTTAAGCCATTCCCCAACGGAACATCATCTTCTACTAGTAATAATCTCATTCGTATATCCAGTGAGTTAATGCGTTTTCTGTTAAAAACTCTTTTGCCTTTTCACCACAAGTCATTGCGATAGTACACATCATTCCTGCTTGAATACAGGTTGCAGCGGCTACTGTAATCGAGCGAGGTGCGTTTTCAATCGGCCAGCCCGTTTTTGGATTTAAAATATGAGTATAACGCTTACCGTTTTTAAGAAGGAACCTATTAGCATCACCACTCGTCGCTAATCCACCTTTTTCAATGGATAAGATTTTTTGCTCGGTATTGGATAGACCTTTTAAATCTATTGCTACTACCCAGGCTTTTCCATTTAATCTAGGACTTGAAGCAAATATATCGCCACCAAAGTTGACTAAAAACGGAACCTGACGCTGCTGCGCCGTTAGTCGCTGAATGAGACCTTGTGCAACACAATCAACAGCATATTCCTTTCCTATCCCACCGAAATCTAGCTCCATTCCAGCCGGCAAAACTATCTGGCCTTGCGTGAATTTTACTTCGGGCCAGCCAATAAAATGAAGCAACTCAGATACTTTTTCACTTGGAGGGATATGCGTGCCACCATCAAACTTCCAGACTTTTCGTAACACACCCGATGTTACATCAAACAAGCCCTCGCTCGCTTGGTAACATGCATCTGCAAACATTAACAGTCTCGCCGTTTCAAGGTCTATCGCAACTGCATTTCCATTACTAGTATTTATTTGGTGCATCACATTATTTGTTTGATAACGAGAGTATTTATCCTCTATTCGCCATGTTTCTTGAGTTAACCAACTGGCTAATTGCGATACAAGCTTTTCATCTTTACTATCAAACAAAACCTCACACGGACTTGCCATCGAAAAAAAGGACACCGCAATACAGTCTAAGCGATGCTCAATGTTAAGTGTCCTTTTATTCATAGTGTATTAACTGTCTTATTTAAAAAGAGTAATTGACTTGTAACACAACCGCTTGCACTTTTTCAAACATTGGGAGACTGTCCAACTCTGGAGGAAGCTCTACACCTGGATTATTTGGTGTTTGTTGAAAAAATTCTAACCGGAATGACATTTCATCGCCATTGTCTAAAGGAAAGCCATATTTTAATCCAACCGTTATTCCGTCTAAGTCACCAACCCTATAATCTGCGCTCACATAGTCAGGTAATGCTTGCGAGTCGTAGATAAATGGCTGATAAAAATCGGCGGCTTCTTGCTGATAATAACGAACATGCGGTTCTATATAGCCGGTGCTAACTGGCAGACGATAACGAACATCAAACGTGTTTGAGCTAATACCCCAGTCATCCCACATATATCGATATGAGAAGTCTAATATTGAGTCTTCAAAATGATACTTAGTTTGTGCAAATAAACTTTGTTTGGTGCGCTGATCCGGTCTCGACTCATATAAATTTTGCTGAACAATCCCGGTATCATCTACTTGGCTCACTAACTTGTATGGATCATTTTGATAGCCGTCAACCGCAGAATACGAATAGTTTAATTGCACTAACATTCTTCGATTAATTACCTGAGTGAGACCAAATAACAAATCTACGGTGTCTTTAGTTTCTTCATCACCTAGCGCATTTAAGCGATAACTCTGTTCTTCCATGTAACTTTGGGCAGATGGCAATATCGGAGTTAATGGATTTGACACGCCACCAACAGGGTTTAGCACATCGTGAGCAAAGGAAAAACCTGCCGACAGCGTCGTGTTTTTGTTATAAAAATCCCTAGCTAAACTGCCATTTACGCCTAACGATAGATAATCATATTCTTTCGAAAAATAACCGCCAACGCTGCCGGTATAATCGCTGCCTAATGGTTGAGTCCACTGACCATTAAATTGAACTCGAGTATCTCGGAATGTGTCATCTAGCGGAAGTTCACCCGGTTGCACTTGGTAACTACCTTTACCAGAAGGTCTGGTAAAACTTTGTACGTATGGTTGTGCTACCGCTCCGGTAGCTGACGCGCCCGTTAAGCTATCAACGGTTAGCTTTAAGTTAAGAAGCTTGGAGTCGCCATAGTCTTTAGTCGCTGACAAAATCCCCTCAACTGCCGACACTCGGTCAGTTTCGCTATACATCATTAATGCTGTATCAAACGACCAAGCTGACTCACTCACAATCGGCTCTTCCGAAGCTTGTGCGTTTGTCCCAAGCAATGCGCCAGCCGCAATAGCCAATAATTGGCTCGCGTTTTTTTTATTTAGTTGCATCCGCAACCTCCTCCCGCAAAACTGCGGCCACCACTAGAAGCTTCTTTACTAAAATAAATATGATCATCGAGCGCTGCGTCAACGGGCGCAGAATTTAATGACATTTCCTTTTTCGCGAGCAAGTCTCGCTCCCAAGGTTGCACCCCTAATGAAGCACAGCCTGTGGTAACACTAATCAGCATAATTATTGAAACGAGCTTCAGTTTATTTTTCATAAGAACTCCTCGCCTTTATTGGCGTATCGTAGTAATTAATTTAACGGTTTTGATCACCAAGTAATTGTTCAATCTCTGTTTCGTAAGTGGCTATTTTTTTCGAGAAAAAGCCTTTGTGACCTCGCACAAATTTACCGTCACGATTGATCAAAAAACTACTTGGCATACCTTGTAATTTATATTTGCTGGCCAACTCGCCGTTTGGGTCATAAATAACAGGAAATGAAGCTGGTATTTCAGTTAAAAAGCGTTGTGCCAATCCGAAGTCTTTATCAACATTTATGCTGATCACGGTAAAATTTTTATTGGCATAATCTGCTTGCACTTTATTCATCCAAGGAAATGACTTTCGACACGGAATACACCAAGACGCCCAGAAATCTAGATAAATAACCTTACCTTTATTTTCGCTCAGCATAGTTTCTAATTGCAGCTCTGCTTGTCCCGACTGTAAGTTTTTCTGAATACTTTTTTGAGTAATTTTTTGAGTAACTTTTTGAGTGTTGCTTTGAATGGTGCGCAGGCTTTCTGCTGAATCAAAAGCGCTGGAGTTTGCCGGACTCGCTAACGCTGCGTCTATTGTTAGAGTGCTAAGAACCATAATGCTTAAAGCAGTTATAGACGTCACTTTTATTGCTAAATATTTGGAAATACCAGTCATTAGGCTTTACCGTCCGTTTCATTTTAAGATGGAATATCTCTAAAGTATGGTTGAATATAGGCATGCAACCTTAACGTAACCTTAAGATAATTATTTTTGACGTGATTCTAAGAAATAGTTGACGGCTAGAATAAGGTGTCCATTTGCGAGAGGCTCGCGGCTATGGCTGGACACCTAGTTTTTTGTGAAGGTTGCTTTGATTGAACTTAGTTTTTATTGAACTTGGCTTTTATTGGACGTAGCTCACATTGAACTTAGCTATGATTGAGCCTAGCTTTGGATTAAAAGTGCTTATCAATGTATAAAATTCTTTTTTCAAATTGTTCACGGGCGGTTGCAGTAGGATAATCAAACTCGTACTTGTTATGAAAAAATAAAGTTAAGTTACACTGCACATCGCTTAAAACTACCGTGTATCCATCAAAATCAGACACTGCTTTAATTCCTTCTAGTTGATGGCCCTGATCAATTGCGTCGCCTTTCGTTCTTATTTTATCAAATACTCTCAACAACATATGAAGGTCTAAATCATTTTTCATGGTCAATCCTCGACGTAATTTTTAGTACATAACTACCATACTGTATATCGGCTATATTTGTTCAATTTTCTTAAAACTGTACTAAAAACCACAAAATATAGAATAATTTTTTATATAACTTTATTATTTAGATAATTGTTTTATTGTGTTTAACAGGTCACAATAGCGCCCGACCTTTTAATAAGACCAAACGGCTCGTTGTTGTGAACATTACTCAGTTAATTTTCAAACAATTTTATTTCAGCAAAACTTTTTTAATAAAGACCTTTGCTGACCGCCAAATTTGTTCTTTTAGGACCTCAAAGGTTAAATTCACTGAAAAGCCAGGTCTAAGTCGCTTTTGCACACGGAAAGCGGACCTGAACATATTAGACCGTCGAAGGTCTAATCCAAACGACTACACGGATGCTACCTCGGCCGCAGATATAATTATCATATCGACGCCGCCACTAGCTAGTAGTAATAAAGCACACTATTACTACGACACTAATTATTTATCAAACATCACTCTGCTTTTCCTCTCTTTTCCCCTTTCGTTTCATTGCCTTAATAATTTTGCCTTCAATGAAAAGTTAGTCATCGAGAGTTTAGTAGAGAACATCAAGAGTCAATATGCCCTGCATTTTGGCTCTTTTTTTTACCTAAAAATAAAAGAATAAAAATTATGTTTTTTAAAAAATTTAACAATAAGTCGGCATTTTTAGCCGCTTCATTGGTGGTCTCAAGTTCTGCAATCGCAGATGTTCCAACGGGTTATTACGACTCTGTAAATGTGAGTAACGCTTCTACTTTGCGTGCTTCGTTACATGAAATCATTGATGACCATACTCGCTTCCCTTATACCTCTTCGTCAACTGACACTTGGGATATATTAGAAGCAGCCGACCAAGATCCTAGTAACACGAACAATGTTATTGATATCTATAAAAATGCTAGCTACGCCAAAGCGGGTGGCGGGAATACTTTTTATAATCGTGAGCATAGTTGGCCAAAATCTTATGGTTTTCCAAAAGACGGCAGCACAAACTATGCTTATACCGACGCTCATCACCTATTTATTGCTGATAGTAGCTATAACTCAAGCCGAAGCAACAAGCCTTACGCAAACTGCGACTTAACCTGCATAGAAAAAACGACGTTAGTAAATAATGGCCGTGGTGGTGCTTCATCGGAATCGAACTGGACGGCAGGTTCAGGTAATACTGGTTCTTGGCAAACATGGGCAGGTCGTAAAGGCGACGTGGCTCGAGCGCTTATGTATTTAGCAGTAAGATATGAAGGTGGCACTCACGGTGTTACTGGTGTCAGCGAGCCTGATTTAATTTTAACCGACGACCGTACTTTAATTGGTAACTCTAACCAAGGCGTAAACTTGGACGTGGCGTACATGGGTCTTAAGTCAGTATTGCTACAGTGGCATTATGACGATCCTGTTGATGCATACGAGCAGCGTCATAACGACGCCGTTTATAGCTTTCAAGGCAACAGAAACCCATTTGTAGACCGTCCGGAATACGTAAAATGTGTGTTTGAAGCAATATGTTCTGGCATAGGTGGTGGTTCAGGTACTGGTGGCACCGGCGGTACTACTCCGGCGGTGAGCAGTGTGTGGATTAATGAATTTCATTATGACAACGTAAGTAGCGACATTAATGAGTTTGTCGAAGTTGCTGGTACAGCTGGAACAAACTTATCTGGTTGGCAAATTGTTGCTTATAACGGCAGCAATGGAACTTCATATATAACCAAAAACTTATCTGGTTCTATTCCAAATCAAACAAGTGGCTTTGGAACTGTATCGTTTGCAATCAGCGGATTACAAAACGGCGGACCTGACGGCCTTGCATTAGTAAACGATAAAGGTGAGCTTGTTCAGTTTTTAAGTTATGAAGGCACTTTCACAGCAACTAATGGACCAGCGGTAGGCGCAACGTCAACCGATATTAATGTGAGTGAAACAACTTCAACACCTGTTGGATACTCACTTCAGTTAACGGGCACTGGCTCAAGTTATAGCGATTTTACTTGGTCAAACGTAATGGCTGATACTTCTGGCAATACAAATACCAATCAGACCTTTATAGGCACAACACAAGCTCAGCCATGGATCAATGAGTTCCATTATGACAATGGCGGCACCGATAAAAATGAATTTATCGAAGTTGCAGGCGTTGCTGGCACCGACCTTTCTGGCTGGAAAATAGAAGCTGTCAACGGCGGCAATGGTCAAGTTTATAAAACCATTAGTTTATCAGGCACAATTGATAATGAGCGCAATGGATTTGGTGCGTTAGGCTTTACCGCATCTGGATTACAAAATGGTCCTGACGGTTTAGTATTAATTAACGACGCCGGTGAAGTGGTTCAATTTATTAGCTACGAAGGTACGATTCAGGCTTCTAATGGTGCCGCTGCTGGCACAAGTTCTGATGATACCGGTGTCTCTGAAAATTCAGGCACCGCAAGTAACTATTCAGTGCAATTAAAAGGTTCTGGTTCACAATATAGTGATTTTAACTGGAGCAGCCCAAGTCGAGCTAGCAGAGGCTCGTTAAACAGTGGCCAATCCTTTTAAATAGATAAATATAAGTTTATAACTTATTTTCGTTAACAATTATCTATTAAGGTACAATTGTTGGCATTAAGTCTCGTAAAGCCTACTGCTTACCTCAGTGGGCTTTTTTATTGCCAAATATTGCAACACAATAAGAATCAAGTATTGTTAATAACAATGATTTAAAACAAGGTTCTCTTATGACTACACAACGCAATCGCGGTTTGTATGCGTTCGCTTTCAGCTCTATTTTATTATCTTTTCCCGCACTTTCAGACACCGGCAGTAAACTCATTGCGACCGGCGGTATTACAAGCTTTGAAGGTTCAGCTGGAGGTGGTTTAACGCCATGGGCACTTATCTCTGGTTACGCAAGTCAAGATGAAGTCGCCGCTACGGCCAATTTACAAAACCTTTCAACCGGTGAGTACCAACTTAACAGTTTCGGTGTTTCTATTGGCGCGTTCGATACATTTGAAGTTAGTCTTCAAAAACAGAGTCTTGATGTATCATCTGGCGTAGTAACTAATGTTTTTAATGCATTAACTGGCGGACCTACACCAGCACTAATCGCACCTAGCACACAAATAGAACAAACTGTCGTTGGCCTAAAATATAAAGTTTTTGGTGATGCCGTGTTCTCCGAAAGCACCTATCTTCCGCAAGTCGCAATTGGGCTTCAATATAAAAAAAATAGCAGCTTTGATAACTCTCTGAGCTTATTTAATGCCGCAGTACCAGTGCCTAACACTGGTGTTCCTGCACTGCTGGGCGCAAAAGATGATAGTGGTACCGACATCTACGTTAGCGCCACTAAGGTTTGGTTGGGAGCTGCAAACGGCAATAATTTGCTGTTTAACGCGACGGCCCGTTATACCAAAGCAAATACCTTTGGCTTATTAGGATTTGGCTCAGCGACTGATGATGACTATGCGTTAGAGTGGGCGGCTAGTTTAGCTATGTTCACTGGCACAAATACGATTATTGGTGCTGAAGTCCGTCAGCAAACGGATCGATTAGGCGGCCTTGCAAAAGCGGACACGGCAACCGACTTTTTCATTACCTACCTTCCGTCAAAAACGTGGTCAGTTACCGGTGCGATAGTGGATTTAGGTAATCTGCCTTTTCAAACGAGCTCTACCGGTTTTTACTTAAGCATTACGGCGAATTTATAATATGAAATATTTAATTTTAGTTTTTTTCTGTCTATCCGTAACAGCATGTTCAAGTCCATCCAAGTCGCTTTATCAGGATATTGGAGGCAAAGAAACGCTTTCGAATATCTTTGGTTTAGCCATTACTCGTATCTACAACGATCCTAAAATAGGCCACTATTTTAAAGAGGTACCTAAAAGGCACTTGAGAATGCAACTCACTAATCAAGTTTGTGAACTTATTGGGGGTCCTTGTAAGTATGATGGTGAAAAAATGACTACCTCACACAAAGGCTTAAACATAACCGATGCTGAGTTTTTTCTGCTTGTAGAATATGTGCAGGGGGCGATGCGTGACATTGGCCTAACAGCGCAACAAGAGAACCTAATTTTACAAAAATTAGCACCTTTAAAGTCACAGATCGTTTACCGTTAGCAATCTCGGTTAACGACAGTGTATTAGTATCTGTCGTTAACCATTTATAAATATACTGGCAGCGTTGCTCGCTTAACTTCTATAAACTGTTTTGATGAGGTGATAGCCAAATTTGGTCTTTACAGGCCCATGCACTTCTAAAATCGGCTTTTTAAACACAACATCATCAAATTGTTTCACCATATCGCCTTGAGAAAACTCTCCCAAATCACCACCTTTTTTACGGCTCGGACATAGAGAGTTTTGTTTCGCTAACTGTTGAAAGTTTGCACCTTTTTTTAATTTTTCTTTTAGAGCAGAGGCTTCTTTTTCAGTTTTTACCAGAATGTGGTAGGCAGATGCTGTTTTTTTCGCCATTTGATAACGTCCTAATATTATTTAGAGTCTATTGTGTAAGGATAAATGACTTAAACTTAAAATACTAAATTTAACGTAGTGACAAATCGTTTTAGATTAGTTTAAAATTACCGATTATAGGTCATTATCATCTGGCGAATTATTCATATGGAGATAATACCTAAGGAATATCCTTAAAGAAGAACCACAAATATTTGTACTATAATTATGCAGTTTGTAATTAAGTTGAGGTCGGCCATTGAATAAACTCTACGTCACTGAAGATTGGACGTTTGATCCGTCAACATTAACGTTGAAGTATGCCACTTCATTGCCAGATGAAGCAATTGACCCTAAAACGTCGCTATTATTACAGTTTTTATTAAACAATCGAAATACCGTGGTTTCGAGAGAAGAGATTTATAACGAATTATACGGTATAGAAAATGCCCGCGCAGACGGCACGATCACTGCGTATGTTTCTAAATTAAGAAAACTCCTTGAAGCCAAAATAAATGCCAAAGGCAAATATATACGAACTATTCCAAAAGCTGGTTATCAGTTTGTCGGCAAAGTAAAAATCATCGACTGCCACAGTGCATCGCCTGAAAACCATATTGTGAGCGGTGATAAACAGGCAGATCCCACTCCTTACACTGATATTCCGCCGGGTCCGAAGTATGAAGGTGTAAACGCGGCTCGCTTTTCTATCAAACAAATGGCGTTCATATTTTTAATATTAGTCGTTTCTACTGCCTGGCTGTCCTCCAGATATATCGAAAGCTCGACACAAGGTACAGATCAACTAGGACCTCACGAATGGAGTCTTATTCATCAGGATGTTACTCAAAATAATAGTGTTGCTTTATCACCGGATGGCTTGTATCTAACATTCATTATTCAGAGCAACGATCGTTATTCTCTGGTAATAAAAGATACTTTCTCACCCAATCAACGTGTAGTTTACCGTTCAGAAAACGAAGCAATTACGGCTCCTGTTTTCGCACCGTCAGGGGCAGAGGTCGCGTTTATGTTGAACAAGGATGGACAATGCCAAATAAAGACACTTGTTTTGGATGAAGGTGGTTTCCAGGTTACTGATAAATCGAAAAACATAGAAGGTTGTGGCGTTTGGAACACTCGATTAAAAATGGCTTATTTAGACAATAATACGCTTATTTATTCGCAACAAGATGATAGTGCAAAAACCCATTCCATTATGGCATTAGACTTAACTACCAATAAAAAAACACAGTTGGTAGACACACCCAGAGACGGGCGTGGTGACTACACATTCTCTGTAAATAACGATACTCAACAAGTGGCGTTATTACGCGAACAAGACAATGAAAAAACCGGAGTGTTTATTTTTAATATTAACGAAAATACCCTTTCACACATCATTACTGTTAATGCCCAGCTTCAGTCACTAGAGTGGTTAAACAGTAATAAGTTGATAGTGATGAATGGAAGAAAGTTGGAGCTAGTTGATATTTTGCAGAAAGATATTCGTCCAACTAGCCTTGTTAAATTAAAAGATGAACTCAAAAGCGAATTGTACCGCTCTTTATGAGATCTCTTCTAATAACTGCTCGCACCAAGCGTTAATACGAATATCTGACAATTCGTATTGGCCTTCGTCATCTAATGCTAGACCAACAAAGTGAGACTTATCTGCCGTTAACGCTTTTGAAGCGATAAAGTCATATTCTTCAGAGTTTGGCCAGTAACCAATAGGAGCTGCGCCACAAGCAACCACAACATCATGTAACATGCCTACTGCATCTTGAAACCATTCTGCATATCCCACTTGGTCGCCCAAACCAAATATACTTACTTGTTTGCCAGATAAATTGAGCGCTTCAACATCATCCCAATGACCTTCCCAGTCTTCTTGAAGTTCACCAAAGTCCCATGTGGATATGCCTAAGATTAACCAGTCAAAGTTTAACATGTCGGTTACAGGAACATCTTTTATATTAAATAGCTCAACAATGGGCGCATCAAACAAAGTATTTAATCGAGCTTGAATTTTTTCCGCTGCCATTTCTGTATAACAAGTTGTCGAACCATAAAATAAACCGATTTTCATTGACGCTCCCATTCGGTAAAGTAAAACTACTAGCGAAGATAATTGCCGAGGAGTTTAGCAAACTGCTTAGACTGAAAGAAGACTCACAAACGACTATATGAATGATTTATGACTGAAAACCCTAACCTTAAGCTATTCAATCAATTTTTAGATCACCTTTGGCTAGAAAAAGGGCTAAGTGACAATACCTTGTCAGCTTATCGAACCGACCTAAATCATTTTGCCGCTTTTTTAACATCGATAGATAGTAATGTTGTTGAGTGCACTGACTTAGACATTGAAGCCTTTTTAGCAAAACGTATTGAATCGGGATATAAACATCGAACAAATGCGCGTGCCCTAAGTGCAATAAAGCGTTTTTTCAAATACCTGATCGCAATACAAGCAAGAAAAAACAACCCAACGGCCTTGACGCAGGCTCCAAAGATTCAGGCATCTCTGCCTAAAGTACTATCGGAGCAAGATGTAGAAAGACTGCTTAATTGCCAAAACCTAAAAGACCCAATTGAAGTAAGAGATAGAGTTATGCTTGAACTTTTATACGCAACAGGTTTAAGGGTAACAGAGTTAGTAAGTCTTCGCTTAAGTAATATAAGTTTGCAACAAAACTTAGTGCGAGTAACTGGTAAAGGCAATAAGGAACGCTTGGTACCTATGGGAGAAACTGCCTCGGAGCTGATTTATAATTATTTAAAAACCGAACGGAATGAGTTATTAAAAGGTGTTTCGGACGTGGTTTTTCCGTCAAGGCGGGGTAATGAAATGACTCGGCAAACCTTTTGGCATAGAGTAAAGTATTACGCCAATATCTGTGGCATTAATACTCATTTATCGCCACATACATTGCGCCATGCTTTTGCAACTCATCTACTTAACCACGGTGCTGACTTGCGGGTTGTACAAATGTTACTGGGACATAGTGATTTATCAACCACACAAATATATACTCACGTTGCGAAAGCACGATTGAAATCGTTACATCAAGAACATCACCCTCGCGGATAGTGGTATTTGTGTAAAAGCGGTGAATAAACAAAAATCTCGGCTGTAGTAGGAAACTTTTGTTGGTACTATGCGGTCTTGTTAATGTAGTCATCAACAGGAATGAAAATGAAAATAATGAAACTTTCCGCAGTAGTATTAACTGCATTTAGCTTATTTGTCGGCAGTTTTGCAAGTCACGCGGAAGATGCGAAGATTAATGCGGCAATAAAATCGAAATTATTACGAATTGGCTTACAAGCAAATAAAATCGAACCTTCTCCAGTGCCGGGTTTACTGCAAATTCAAACCAACCGCGGTTTATTTTATACATCGGAAGACGGCAAGTTCTTCGTAGCTGGTCGTGTCTTTGACTTAGATGCCGGTATGGTAAATTTAACCGAAGCGGCATTAGCAGATTTAAGAATAAGTGGTGTGAATGAGTTTAAAGACTCAATGATTGTTTTTCCTGCCAAGAACGAAAAGTATAGAGTTACGGTTTTTACAGATACGACATGTGGCTACTGTAAAAAAATGCACTCGCAAATGGATCAATATAATGACTTAGGTATTACGGTTCAGTACTTAGCGTTTCCTCGTTCAGGTGCTAATAGCCAAGGGTTTAACGAAATAAAATCGGTTTGGTGCTCTGCTGATCAACAAAAAGCCATGACGTTAGCCAAAGGCGGCAGTAACGTAAGTGCCGAGAGCTGTGATGCTCCTATTATGGCTCATTACAACTTAGGCCAAGCAGCGGGTGTGACTGGTACTCCTGCAATTGTATTTGAAGATGGGTCTATGATCCCAGGTTACAAGCCACCACAAGCGCTATTACAAGACTTAGCGCGTTAACCTTTATGAGTTTAAATATTAAAAGGCGTGTTAGTGATAACGCGCCATTTTTTTCATCGTCACTTCACCCTGTTATTCAAAGCATTTATAGCGGCCGTGGTATCACATCTGCAGACCAAATCAAACGCAAAGCCGGCGAATTATTACCTGTTAATTCATTAAAAGGTATTTCCGACGCAACGCCCATTTTATTTGATGCTTTAAAACAACAATCGCATATTACAATCGTTGGTGACTTTGATGCTGATGGCGCCACCAGCACAGCTCTTATGATGCTAGGTCTTCGTAAATTAGGGTTTCAAAATGTTGCGTATAAAGTACCCAACCGTTTTGATTATGGTTACGGGTTAAGCCCAGAGCTTGCCGCGGATGTAATTTCACAAGGCACTGATATTGTTATTACTGTTGATAATGGTATTTCCTGTCTTGCCGGTGTAGACCTAGTAAAAAAAGCTGGCATTAAGGTGATTGTTACCGATCATCATTTAGCGGGTCGGGAACTTCCGAATGCTGATGCGATAATTAATCCTAATCAACCTGGTTGTGAATTTGAAAGTAAAAATTTAGCCGGTGTGGGCGTCGCTTTTTATCTGCTATTAGGCCTAAGAGCCTACATGCGCGACCAAGGTTGGTACGAAAACCACCAAATAGCAGCCCCAAACCTTGCTGAGTTTATCGATTTAGTCGCATTAGGTACTGTTGCCGATGTTGTTAAGCTTGATGAGAATAACCGCATCTTGGTTCACCAAGGTCTTGCTCGAATAAAAAGTGGTTTATGTCGCCCGGGCATTCGTGCCATGTTGGCAATGAGTAACAAAGATCTGCATAAAGTAAAATCATCAGATTTCGGTTTTGTTATCGGTCCTAGGCTTAACGCTGCCGGAAGACTTGATGATATGTCGTTTGGTATTCGATGTTTACTAACTGATGATTACGGCCAAGCCTTAAAAATGGCTGAAGATTTAAATGATCTTAACAACGAGCGAAAAGATATTGAGCAAGGCATGAGACTCGAGGCAGAAAGCGTTGTTAGTAAATTAAAAGTACTCGATGGAGCTCTGCCGAACGGTATTTCCGTTTATAAGCCTGACTGGCATCAGGGTGTAATTGGTATTGTGGCTGGACGCTTAAAAGAAAAGTATTACCGGCCCACCATTGCGTTTGCTAAAGGTGAGACTAAAACGGATAGTAGCGGCCAGATGATTACCGAATTAAAAGGCTCCGCACGGTCTATTCCAGGTATACACATTCGAGATGTGCTCGACGAAGTAAACACTCGCTACCCAAACATCATAATTAAATTTGGTGGTCACGCGATGGCTGCAGGGTTGAGCATTCGTGAAGATAATTATGACAAGTTTAATAGTGCTTTGGATGCCGTTTTACTTAATCACCTTTCTGAAGATGTACTTACACAAGTGACGTTAACAGATGGTGAGCTTCCAGCCGAGTGCTTTACAACGGATTTTAGTCAACAACTGGATTTAGCAGGCCCCTGGGGTCAAGGGTTTCCTGAGCCAACGTTTGATGGTCAGTTTGAAGTAATTAATCAGCGTTTAGTTGGCGCTAAGCATTTGAAACTTGTTTTGTGCAATGCGGCAGGGCAACTGTTTGATGCGATCCACTTTAACGCAGATCTTGAACTTTGGCCTAACCCCAATGCTCGACAAGTTCATATCGTATATCAACTTGATATCAATGAATTTAGAGGCAATACCAATCTGCAGCTATTGGTTAGGGAAATTGTTGCTGCAGATTAGCCATTACTCGATTTTAGTTATTAGTTAAATTTGCCTGCAACGAATGTCTATACGCATTTATTGCAGGTATTAGTCCCATTATTAAACTGCCTATTACTACTAACCCAAGAGCTATTAAAGCATTTTCCGATACCGGATTTGTATCAACAAACAACCCGAGTTTGGACGCTAGCAAAGGCTCCGATACCAATAAGCCAATCCACAGCATTGCAACGCCCAACAGGCTACCCAATATCGTAATGACTAAGACCTCTAGCTCAATAAGAGTGAATAAAAATAATGGCGAAGCACCCAAAACTCTCAGTATTGCAATTTCTCGTGTTCGTTCGCGCATCGTTGCTAACAACATAGTGCTTAGCCCAATCAGCGTTGTTAACAAAACAAGTACTGCAATCACTTGTAAAATAACTTCAATTGACCCAACCAAACGCCATAATTGCGTTAAGGCAACACCTGGCATAATGGCCGTAAGTGCTTCTTTTTTGTAATCAGACGCCCATTTCTGCATGACCAAACTGGCAAAGCGAGCTTTTAGCCCAACAAAAACTGCACTAACTTTATGGTCGTGATCATGCGCATATTGTTGACTGTCTTCACTCTGGTGTTCGTGTTCGTGTTCGTGTTCGTGGTTATGGTCATGTTCGTTTTCATGTTCGTCATGCTGCTCATGATGCTCATGATGCTCATGATGCTCATTAGTAATTACATTTGAAGACTCGGCTTCATGCATGTGATGCAACCCTTCAAAGCTAACGTGCAACGTTTGATCTACAGGTGTTCCGGTGCGGCTCAAAATGCCAACCACTGTGAATGGGGTTTGTTCATGATGGCTAAAACTCGTTACGCCAGTACCGTGCGATAAGACAATACTTTGACCAATGCTGTAGTTGAATTTTGCAGCTATATCGGCACCTAATACTAAATCATATGTCGCAGAGAATGCTCGTCCTTCACTAAAAGTTAATGCTTGTTTTGCACCATATTTATAATGAACAAAATAGTCAGTTGTTGTTCCCATGACACGATGCCCCTTGTGCGAATCACCAAGTGCAATTGGAATAACCCAGCTAACCATAGGGTGCTTTTCTAACTCTTGAACTGTACTAAATTCTATTGAATTACTAGCATCTCCAATTCGAAATACCGAACTGAGTAACAAGTTTAGCTGTCCTGTCCGAGGCCCAACGATTAAATCCACGCCTGACACGGTCCGGTTAAAACTTTGTTTTGCTTGGTGGCGGATATGCTCAACCGACAGTAAAACAAAAACACTAATCGTTATTGCTAATATTGTTAGCAGTACACTTGATTTACGGCTCAATAAGCTCTGTTTTGCTACTTTAAAAAACATCTTTGTAGCTCCTAGATACTTGGTTAATCGATTGAATGTCTATCACCCTATCAAAGTCCTTTGCTAAGGTTTGGTCATGACTTACAAAAACCAGCGTTGTTTTTGCTTTTTTAGCCAACTTAAATAACAGCGTCATAAATGCATTTCGGCTTGCTTCATCTAGCGCAGAAGTAGGCTCATCGGCAATTAATACTTCCGGCTTTTTAATTAACGCTCTTGCAATAGCTACTCGTTGCTGCTGACCAACACTTAAGTTTTTGGCTAGCTTATTTAATAACTCTACTGATACCTGTAAATCAGAAAGTAATTCTTTAATTTCAGGCAATAGCTTTTCGTACGAGTTAGACTTTTTAGAGAAGGTGCAACCTAATAGAATATTTTCTAACACAGTTAAATAAGGAATAAGATTTAATTGCTGAAATACAAACCCTACATGCTCCGCTCTGAACGAGTCTCTGTGGCGCCCTTTCATTGCCTTCCAGTCTTGATTTAACACTCGCACTTCACCGGAGTCAGGTAATAATAAGCCGGTGAGAAGATTTAATAGTGTCGATTTACCAGAGCCTGAAGGACCAAATAAAAAGACATGCTGTTCCGCCTCAATAGACAAGCTAGGTATGTCCAGCACACAGGTGTCGCGGTCTGTTGGGTAGGCAAACTTTAAATCATTAATTGTTATGACGGGTGGCATTTACTTTTCCTAATTAAACCAGCAACAAAACGTTTAAACAGAATAATAACTAATTAACATAAAAAAAGCAGTGCGCTTGGCACTGCTTTTAGCAAATGTATCAGGGTGTCACTAAGTGACGTGCATTATTTAACAATCGTCATTTCATCGATAATGTTATCAGCGCCATCAACATTTTCCATTACCCATAACATAAATGGAACGCTAGTATGGATTGAACGGTTATATGTTGGATCATAGTCCCAATCACCAATGATTGACTCGTAAACACCATCAAATACTAATCCAACAAATTCGCCGTTAGCATTTAATGTTGCTGAGCCTGAGTTACCACCAGTGATATCAAGCGTAGAAAGGTAGTTTACCGGAACTGAACCTAATGACTCTTTTTTATAAGGTCCGTATTGCTTTGTAGAAATAGCCGTACGAATGTTTTCAAATAAATCAAATTCATCGTCGCCCGGTTGATATTTAGCAAGCATACCTTCAAGCGTAGTAAATGGAGTTGCTACTAAACCATCTTGTGGTGAGTAACCTTTTACATTGCCGTAAGTAATACGCAGTGAACTGTTTGCATCGGCATAAACAGCTTCGTTTCTGCTTTTCTTAAAGGCAATCATAGCTTCCATGTAAGCAGGACGAGCTTGCTGTAGCTTTCCGCCAAGTGCTTTGCTCTTCTCTTCTTCTTTCATGTCATTTTCGTATTGCGATACAGCAAACTGAATGAACGGGTCGTCACTTGCCTTAAACTCTGCAACAGATTTGTCCATCCATGCTAAGCGAGTGTCAGCTTCATCTAATTGAGTCTTAGCGTACATTGCATTTATTTGAGATTCTACTTTTGCTAAATCTAAGCCATTTTGTAGGCCAAAGAATTTATCAAATGTAGCGTTACGCTGGTCTGCTGGCAATTGCGCGTACTCTTTAACAAAGTGCATAAACAAAGCTTTTTCTACTTTTTCGTCATAACTCTTGTTAACTACCGCCATGTATTGACCAAAACGCTTCATATCACGTTCTTGGAAACCACGACGACGCTCTACATTAGGTTTCTGCTTTTCGTGTGCTAGGCGATATAAGCCTTTTGCAACTCGCATCATTGTACTGCGACCTAAGTAGCCCATTACAATATCACCATCTTGCGTTTTATTAGACTCAATGATCAGTGCGGCTAAGTCATTAACTGCATCACCGTACTTAGCTTTGCGTTTTTTGTCAGCGTTAATCCACTTTGTAAGATCTGCCGTTAACTGCTTTCTGCGCTCTAGCATGTCGCCTTTGTTAAAGCTCTCAATCATAGAACCATAGTTTTTAGCGTAGTTTGCTAGCCCAGCAATTGTGCTCTCGTATTTAATACGCGCTTCACTGCCGTCTTCAGAGTTTGCTTTAATTACATCAATAAACTCTTCACGAAGGCGCTTTGACGCCGGATAAACGTTGGTAAAGGTTGATTCTACTTCAACGTCTGTGCGGTAGCGGTTTGTGCGTCCCGGATAACCAAGCACCATCACATAGTCACCATTTTCAACACCATTAGCATTTACTTTTAAGAAAGCTTTTGGCTTAAATGGTACGTTGTCTTTTGAATAGTCAGCTGGCTTACCATCTTTATTTACATAGGCACGGTAGAAAGACCAATCACCGGTGTGACGTGGCCACATCCAGTTGTCAGTGTCGCCACCAAACTTACCAATACTTGAAGGTGGTGCGTAAACTAAACGCACGTCACGAATAGCTAACTGCTTGATTAGGAAGTACTCTGCGCCGCCATGGAAGCTATAAACATTACAACGGTAATCTTGTGACGCTTCACAATCGGCTACTAACTCTTTCTCGCGCTTTTCAATCGCATTAAAATAGTCAACGCCTTCTGCACCTTTAGGTATTGAACCTTTAATGTCGCTAGTTACATTAGTTAACGACTCAGTAACATATACTCGTGCATTTGGAGAAGCTTGTGGTTCATCGCTCATGGTTTTTGCAACAAAACCATTCACTAGAAGGTTGTTTTCTTCTGTTGAATTGTACTGAATTGACCCGTAAGCACAGTGATGGTTTGTGATCACTAGGCCTTGCTCAGATAAGAATGATGCTGAGCAGCCACCAAGGCTAACAATTGCATTCATTGGGAACTGGTTTAAGTCCGCCATTTTTTCTGGATCTAGCTTTAAGCCTGCGGCTTTTAGCTTATCTTTAATTTCAGACAACTGGTGTGGTTGCCACATGCCTTCGTCTGCAATCGCAGCACCAAATAGCATTGAAGACGCAATAACGCCTGTCGATAAAAGTTTTTTAAACATTGATTTCCCTTAGAGTTCCGTCTTTTACAGTTCTTTTTACCATAAGTGGCGTTAAAATAATGCCAGATAAGATAAATTGCACGTTGTTCACGATTACAAATTGTCACTAAATGTAAACACTTTGGTATGATGTTCTTTTTATTTAGCAAGGAGTGAGTGTGCTTGATATCTATGCGGGTCCTGTCGCAAAACAAAAACTTCAAGAACAAGGATTTAACCCAGAGCTATTCTCAACCTTTTTAGGTGCTAGCGGCGGTCCAAAATGGTTTACTTTATTTGGTTTGGACAAATACCTTTTTGGCGAATTTTTCAAGAATAAACAATCATCTTTAGATTTAGTTGGGTCATCTGCCGGTGCCTTTAGAGCATCCTGTTTGGCGCAAGATGATCCAGTGGCTGCAATTACAGAGCTTGCTTATCGATATTCTGAAACTGACTTTACGCTTGATGCCTCACCTCAAGGCGTAACTCGAGCTGCAGAGCAACTGTTAACGCAAATATTGCCTCAAGATCATATGCAGCAAGTACTAAACAATGAACGCTTTAAGGTTCATTTCATAACCGCGTTATGTTCAGGTGCTGTAGCTAAAGAAAGTAAATTGCACCAAGCTGCTGGCTTGACAAAAAGTTTATTTAATAACGCACTAGGTCGTCAGCGGCTAACGCAACAGTACCAAAGAGTGGTATTTTCTACCGCCCCAAAAGCATTAAAATATCAAGAGGCCTCCGTGTTCGCAACGGAGTACGTAGGGTTAACAGAGCAAAACTTTCATCAAGCCCTACTAGCAAGCGGCGCCATTCCCATGGTGATGTTAGGGATTAAAGATATCCCTGGTGCGCCTGCAGGTATGTATCGAGATGGTGGCATAATTGACTATCACTTTGATTTTAAAATAGAGTCTGAAGGTTTAACGCTCTACCCGCATTTTAATTCAAAACCTAAAGCCGGCTGGTTTGATAAAAACTTAAAACGCACTGCTAATCCGCACAATTACGACTCAACGGTAATGTTAGTGCCTTCACAAGAGTTTGTGAGTGGCTTGCCGTTCAGCAAAATACCAGACAGAACCGATTTTGAAAAAATAGATACTTCTACGCGAATTAGATATTGGCACAAAGTTTTCGAAGAGACAGAGCGATTAGCAGAAAGTTTTTCAAACGCTGTGAACAAACCAGAAACGGCAATCATAAAAGATTTACCGTTTTAGTTTGCCAAACACTATGCACTTAATACTACGGTAGCAAGAGCATAGTGTTGCTCATCACTTATCGAAATTAACGCTGCGTTCACGCCTTTTTGATTGGCAGCCTCTTTGGCAGCGTCTAATAGCAGGATACTTGGCGCACCTAGATCGTCGTTGCTAATTTGAAAGTGATGAAAGGAAATACCTCTACCAATACCAGTGCCTAGTGCCTTTGCAGCAGCCTCTTTGGCGGCCCAACGCTTCGCTAAAAACCGATCTGGTTGGCTATGATTTAAAAACTGAGTCATTTCGGTTTCTGTTAGCACTCGCTCAGCCAATCGGTTTGACTTGACCAACGCATTGCTTACGCGAACTATCTCGACGATATCGGTTCCTAAACCCAGTACAGACATAACTATACGCCCTGACGTGCTTCGTTCATTAGCGTTTTCATATCTCGTACCGCTTTATCAAGGCCGTCTATCGATGCTCTCGCTATGATAGCGTGGCCAATGTTTAGCTCGTATATATCCTTTATAGCAGCAATAGGCTTAACATTATGATAATGCAGACCATGACCTGCGTTTACAACAAGACCTATACTCGCTGCAAACTCTACTCCCTCCGCTATCCTTACCAGTTCGGCAGCCTGCTCTTCATCGGTTTCTGCATCAGCGTAGTGACCAGTGTGAATTTCGATAAATGGCGCACCACAATCTGCAGCCGCTTGAATTTGCGATTTGTCGGCGTCAATAAATAACGAAACCTTTGAGCCGATTGCAGCCAATCTATCGCAAGCGTCTTTTACTTTATCGAACTGACCTTTAACGTCTAGGCCACCTTCCGTTGTTAATTCTTCACGTTTTTCTGGCACCAAACAAACAAACGGTGGTTTAACGTCTGTGGCAATTTGAATCATTTCTTCCGTCACAGCCATTTCAAGATTCATTCGAGTTTGTAACGTTTTTGCTAACGTATAAACATCTCGGTCTTTTATGTGACGACGATCTTCTCTTAAATGAATAGTTATGCCGCTTGCACCTGCATGTTCTGCAACTGCAGCAGCATGAACCGGATCTGGATAACTTGTACCACGGGCGTTCCGAAGAGTTGCGATATGATCAATATTAACGCCTAAATGAATTTCACTCATGGTTACTCCAATTAATTTTAAATACAGTCTTGTGCTAAATTTTATTTTACGTAAATAAAGTCTAGCTACGGTTAGTCTTATTTAAATAAAAGCTAACGTCTAAATAATTCTCTGGATTTTAAAGGTTTGTCGCCTAAATGCCTATGTAAACATACGCGTAAAATTGACTTTGCGATTGTTAATTCACGTTTAAATGCGAGGAACGCTTCGTTGTCTAATAAAACAAAGTCCTCTAAAGACACTTGAGTATTTAAGTGTGCTGATACTGCCAATAGATCTTTGCCATGAAGCGAACTTGGTTTAGCTGCATCAATAACAAAACCTTGATCGCCCAACAATTGATAATGAAGATCCTCACAAATCGATTGTTGCATCGTGAGTTCTTGTTCAAAGCTAATCCCATAACCTAACATTTGTAATAAACGATGTTCAAACTGTCGCAAAATCCACTCTAAATACAAGTTAGTGTGTGCATCGTCTAAATGAGAGTTAGCGCTTAATGATAAATCAGATAAGTTTCTTAACGAATAAACATATAGCGGATAAAGTGTTTCGTATTCAGCATCGGCGGTACATAGACGACAAATCACTTCATTTAAGTAAAACCCGCAAAAAAGGCTTTTGCTTTTTAAGGCCGATAATTGCTTTGATAGCAGTTGATTTTCATCGAGTGTTTTGAGGGTTCTAAGTCCAGCATTTTTCTTAAACTGCACAACTAATGCTCGAAATGGCTGCATTAATGCGGTTTTTGCGGTGTTTTTTTTACTGCCTTTGTAGCCAATAATTGAAATACGACCTTCACCAGCCACCAGCATTTCCATTAGTAGCTGGTTTTCTTTAAACGGTCGAGTGTGGAGTATAAAAGCAGGTAAGTATTCCAATTCCTTTGACATAAACTGAACCTGCTCTTAATAATCTAACTATATAATACCTAATGAAACGTACAGTGTGATTAGTCTTCTGAGTAACCTAGTGAACGTAATGCTCGTTCATCATCGGCCCAACCACTTTTCACTTTAACCCAGAGTTCTAGGTATACTTTTTCATCTAATAGCTTTTCTAAATCCTGACGGGCGTCACGACCAATGACTTTTAATTTCTCACCTTTAGAACCGATAACCATTTTCTTTTGGCCTTCACGCTCAACTAGAATTAAAGCATTAATGCGCCAAATCTTTTCATCCCACTTAAACTGTTCAATTTCAACCGTAACTGAATAAGGCAATTCCTCACCTAAAAATCGCATCAGTTTTTCACGAACAATTTCCGCAGCCATAAATCTTGAAGAACGATCGGTTACGTCATTCTCTGAGAAAAAGAATGGGTTTTCCGGTAAATAATCTCGAACTTTATCTTTAATTGCCGCTACGTTGGTGCCTTTTTCCGCTGAGATAGGAATAATTTCAGCAAAGTCATGTAACGCCGCTAATTTTTGTAAGAACGGCATTAATGTTTCTTTATCTTTTATCTCATCAACTTTGTTAACCAACAACATGACTGGTTTTTTTGAACGCTTAATTTTAGACAATACCATTTCATCGTCTTCGTACCACTTCAGAGCTTCTACAACAAACAATACAACTTCTACATCCCCTAACGCACTTGACGCGGCTCGGTTCATTAACTTGTTGATTGCACGCTTTTCTTCTTTATGAAGCCCAGGAGTATCAACATAAACAACTTGTTCATTGTCTTCTGTATGAATGCCTAAAATACGGTGACGAGTAGTTTGTGGTTTTTTCGATGTAATGCTAATTTTTTGCTCTAAGATGTGATTCATCAACGTAGATTTACCTACATTAGGACGACCAACGATAGCTACTAAACCACACTTTTTAGTCTGTGATAAATCAGCACGGTTATTTAAATTACTTAATAATGCGTCTAATTCCGCTTGGCTTTGTTCTGACTTACTCACTTTTTTATTACCTCTAATGCTTTACGTGCGGCAGATTGTTCTGCCTTGCGACGACTAGTGCCTGTCGCTTCGAGTTGCTGACCGTCATCTAATGTGCAACTAACGGTGAATGTTTGATTATGTGCTTGCCCTGTTGTCTCTATGACATCATATACCGGCAATGGTCGCTTTCTTGATTGCAACCACTCTTGAAGCTGTGTTTTAGGATCTTTTAGTGCATTGCTTGGATCCACATCGGCTAATCGTTCTTTTACTAATTTTAGAACAAATTCTTTACATTGCTCGATACCTGAATCGAGATATACCGCACCTATAATAGCTTCGATTACATCTTCTAAAATGGAGTCACGACGACAGCCGCCACTTTTCATTTCGCCAGGTCCAAGTCTGATCCATTGGCTCAGTTCAAATTCTTTAGCAATGGAAGTTAGAGTTTGACCTTTTACAATTTGCGAACGCATTCGGGTTAATTCACCCTCAGTTGCTTTAGGGAACTCAAAATAAAGCGCCTCTGCGACAAACATTCCAAGTAACGAGTCACCCACAAACTCTAGACGCTCATTGTGCGCCCCTTTAAAACTACGATGAGTCAGTGCCTGTATTAGCAATGACTCATCTTGGAATTGATAACCTAATTTTTTTTGTAGCTGTTTATAATCTTTTTTTATCAAGTTTTACTCTTCTTAAACTGTTACTGCACGCCACCTAAGCGTGAGAAGCGAATATCGACTGGTATAAAATCTGGTAGCCAACTAATTTTTCCATCATTAAAGACAAAACTCATCCAAATGAATACCGCTTTGCCAACCATTTGATCTTCACTAACAAAGCCCCAGTATCTACTGTCCGTACTATTGTCGCGGTTATCACCCATCATGAAGTAATAACCTTCTGGCACAATCCATTCACCTTGTCGAGTGCCTGGCTGAGCATAAAAGCTCTGAGCCATATCTGGGTATGCAGGGTTAATTAATATGTTGTGTTCAACATCACCTAACTTTTCTTTTGCCGTTATCAACGGGATCCCCATTGATTCAAATTCACCTTCTGCTTCTTTACTAAGCTCAATTCTAGTCAACTTGTCACAATTTGCTGGACTCGATTCACAGCTTGCTTGTATGAACAATTGCTTGTTCTTGTAAATAACTCTATCGCCAGGAGTGCCAACAACTCGTTTTATATAATCTAAACGCTCATCCAAAGGATATTTAAAGACCGCAATATCACCACGTTCAGGTTGCCCCGTTGCAATTAGCTCTTTACGCCATACAGGGTCATGAACTCCGTAAGCGTATTTTTGAACTAGAATAAAGTCGCCAACCAGCATGGTTGGCATCATAGAACCTGATGGTATTTGAAAAGGTTCAAACAGGAATGAGCGAAAAATTGTAATAAGCGCCAGTATTGGGAATATTGATTGTGCAGTTTCAACAATAACTGGCTGCTCGGTTAGTGTTGCTAAGTCGTCCTCTGAAAGACTCCCTCCAGCAGAAGCTTGTGCCTGTAGCGCTTTCGCATTTCTAGCGGGTGCCCACAACTTTGCGTCTAACAACCAAATCACACCACAAAGTAATGTAACTATTACTAAAAATATCGCGAATTGCCCTGCCATACTGACTTATTCCTTAATTTAACGACTAATCTTTATATGATGCACATTCATTATTTGCAAACCTACTACTTGCCAACTTTAAGAATCGCTAAAAACGCATCTTGTGGTAATTCAACATTACCCACTTGTTTCATACGTTTTTTACCGTCTTTCTGCTTTTGAAGTAGCTTTTTCTTACGTGAAATATCACCGCCATAACACTTGGCTATTACGTTTTTACGTAACTGTTTTACCGTGGTACGAGCGATAACGTGCACGCCAATAACAGCCTGAATAGCGATATCAAACATTTGACGTGGAATTAACTCTTTTAGCTTCTCCGCTAATTGGCGACCACGGGTTTGAGCGAAATCACGGTGACAAATCATCGCTAATGCGTCAACACGCTCACCGTTCAGTAATATATCAACTCGAACCATATCGGCTTCTTGGAAACGAGTGAAGTTATAATCCAACGATGCAAAACCACGACTTGTCGATTTTAATCTATCGAAAAAGTCCATCACTACTTCGGCCATTGGCAAGTCATAGCTCACCGATACCTGTTTGCCGTGATAGCTCATTGCGGTTTGTGTTCCGCGCTTTTCAATACACAAGGTGATCACGTTTCCAAGATACTCTTGTGGTACTAAGATGTCCGCTTTACAAATTGGTTCCCTAATTTCTGCAATGTCATTAAGTGCAGGCAATTCTGAAGGGCTATCAATTGAAATCACTTCATTATTCTTTTTAAGAATTTCGTAGTTTACCGTTGGCGCTGTTGTGATTAGATCTAAGTCATATTCACGCTCTAAACGTTCTTGAATAATTTCCATGTGCAACATACCAAGGAAACCACAGCGGAAGCCTAAACCTAGGGCTGTTGAACTCTCTGGCTCATAAAATAATGACGCATCATTTAGGCTTAATTTACCTAATGCATCACGGAATGATTCATAGTCGTCTGAGCTAACAGGGAAAACACCGGCATAAACCTGAGGTTTAATTTTTTGGAAACCAGGTAACGGCGCTGAAGCCGGATTAACGGTTGTCGTTAATGTATCACCTACTGGTGCACCTAAAATGTCTTTGATTCCAGCAATAATAAAACCAACTTCACCTGTACCTAAAGAACCGGTATCTGTTTGTTTTGGCGTAAAGATACCAATTTTGTCAATTTGGTGAGATTCACCCGTCGACATCACTTTAATCTTATCGCCTTTTTTCAATTTACCGTGTTTGATACGAACTAAAGACACAACACCTTGGTATGGGTCAAACCATGAATCAATAATCAAAGCTTGAACTGGCTGGTCAGGCTCTCCAACCGGTGGTGGAATATTTGTAACTATGTCTTCTAGAACATCTTCAATACCGAGTCCTGTTTTAGCCGAACACTGCACTGCATCAACAGCGTCTATGCCAACGATGTCTTCAATCTCTTCAGCAACACGCAATGGATCAGCTTGAGGTAAGTCAATTTTATTTAGGATTGCACGAACTTCTAAGTCCATTTCGATCGCTGTGTAACAGTTCGCAACCGTTTGAGCTTCAACACCTTGACCAGCATCAACAACAAGCAACGCGCCTTCACAAGCGGCCAATGAACGAGAGACTTCATAAGTAAAGTCTACGTGTCCTGGCGTATCAATGAAGTTTAGCTGATAAATTTCGCCATCTTTGGCTTTGTAATTAAGCGTTACACTTTGTGCTTTTATCGTAATGCCGCGCTCGCGTTCGATGTCCATCGAGTCAAGTACTTGGGCTTTCATCTCACGAGTGGTCAAGCCTTCACAATGCTGAATAAGGCGATCTGATAACGTTGATTTACCGTGATCGATGTGGGCGATGATACTAAAGTTGCGAATATGCTTCATAAATTACTGTATTTTACCTGTTGCCGTTAGGGACTAATCAAATTGTTAGTCTCTGAATATAAGCGAATTAATGCTGACGCTGATTAGCTTTAGCGACGATCTTTGATAAATCTCAGACTCGCTTCTAATTTAAAGCTGCGTAAAAAGGGCGCAATTTTACACGTTTATCTACTGCCACTCCACTTTTTTAATCGATATTTAGCTATCAATAGATTTAATCGCAATACTCTGCGGTTTAATTGATAACAATTGCGGAAGGTATTTGTCTTCTGGCATCGCCGCTAACTTTTGCTTTGCCCAATAGAATCCGATAAAGCCACCAAAGAATGTCGATAAAATCACCAAGCCTTCATTAACTTCAATGAATCTAGGTAACCAATACTGAGTTGTTAAACAAAATAGTAATGCGACAAAAATTGGCATTAAATAAATCCAAAAAGCACCTTGAATCAAACTTTCTTCAGGGATGCCAATTTCAACTTCATCGCCTAATTTAGCGTCTAACGTGTTGGCGACTTCGTTAATCACAGATTTGCCTGCAAAGGCCTCGGCAATGCTACTCGTTCCGCAGTTACTTTTGGCTGCACATGACTTGCAAGTAGATTTTATTGCGGTCTCTACCCAAATGGTCTCGTTGTTCTGCTGAATAACAATTCCTAACTCTTTAATCATGTTATTTGCTTTTCACACCCATCGCTATGTTAAATGCAGTTTCTGCTGGCATCATTCCCACTACAGTCACGTCGTAGCCGTCAGCATGAACCATAACAAAAGAAGTCGCGCCATCTTGCAAAACAAGCGGACTGTTAAAGCTTTCTATTGGTCGTTGAACATATACCGAATACTCGACAAGACCATCGCTATATAAATAGTAATCGGCCACTTCTCTATTGATTGAAACATGATGACGGTCACTTTTAAGTAACTCAAAACCTTTAGGGACGTAACCCATTTGCCAATTATTGGTTTGCTGATTCATCGCAACCGCCGCATTTGGTACCTTTGGCAAATCTAACGATGCTAACTTTCTAATTTCATCATTTGGTTCGGTTAAATAAGACAGATGTGTCATTAACACTTGTTCAACTACGTCGCCCTTCTCGTCGATATAAGCTAATCTCAAAGGCAAACCACTAATAACATCAATCCACACCCAAAAGTTATAAGTTTCTTTGGCCACGGACTCAATTCGAATCAGCTGTGCTGAACGTCCTGCTATTTGACTTTTACTCACCAAAACAAACTGATAACTGTCGGCCAATGAGCTAAAATCCTTATAAAATATTGCTGGAATAAAGTTACGAATGCTGGTGCCTTTTACTGAATAAGGTTCTTTATTCGCTTCAAAATAAGATAGGGTGTCATTTTTTCTAATAATAGCGATCCCGTTGCCGATGAGTGGCGAGACCCTTTCAATTTCAACAGATTTACCGGACTCTTCCGAAAAGAAGCCATGTGTCCATTGATAGGACTCGGTCTTACTGCCTTTAATGGTCACTATACCTGCTTCAAAATTACTTTCGGTTAAGGCGGTTTGTAATCGTTTTAGCCAGTAGGCTGCATTAATCTTTTCACCATTTGCAGACTCAAGTGTTGTTGGACTGGCGTTAGGTAAACCAGCATTCAACACATCTAGCTTAGGCGTCGCTGCCAATGATAGTTGACTAAAACAAACAAAAAACACTAAAAATAAAGTACGCACTAAATACAATTCCCTAACCAATTATGAATACGGTAGATACAAAAAAGCCTGTCGATGACATCACAACTAAATGATAACACCACAGGCTCCTAGAGTTTAAAACATTTGTTAGATGTTTACTGCTCGATGTCTTGCTCTTCTTTCTCTGGCTTAACTTGATCATCTGTCGATCTTAATTGCTGATGATGATCCGCCATTAACGCATTAATACGAGACTGAGTCACTTGATTCGCCGTCGGCTTTTGTTTGAAACTATCACTTGATAATGACACCGGTGACAATCCTTGAACTAATGGCACAGGGCTGAGTACTGGCGATGTCAACTTATCTTGCCCAGGCTCCATATTGCTTACCCCAACAACTGCTACTAACGCAACAGATGCTGCAATGGCAAATTGTGCCCCACCTTTTAACGCCTTGTGTTGACTTAACTGCACTACTTTGTGGCTCACACGTTGATACCACTTCGGATGTTTAGCTATCGACGCTACATTACCTTCATCCAACTGATCCACCATAGGTAGCTCTATGTCCGCAATTGCTGCTTGAATGCTATTTGCAAAAGTATCGTCTATAACTAACTCTTGCTCTTTTCTAAGCACATCACCGATCAAGGCGTAACGGCCAAATGCTTGGACTGAGTCTTGATCATCTTTTATGTTATTAAACGCTTTATCTAATTCAGAATTAGTTAACTCGTTATCTAACATAGCTGATATAGGTTCTTGGTGTTTATTCGTCATAATTACGAACGGCTCCATTTAACGGTTTTCAAGTAGCGGCTCCAATTTAGCATCGATGGCATCACGAGCACGAAATATTCGTGAACGAACGGTACCAATCGGGCATCCCATTGCAGTTGCTATTTCCTCATAACTCATACCATCGATTTCTCTTAGCTGAATAGCTACTTTAAGCTCTTCAGGTAACTCTTCAATGGTATTGAAAATTACATGTTTTATTTCGTCAGTAAGCGCTAAGCTCTCTGGCGACGCATTTTCACGTAGCGCTTCATTTGTTTCATAATACTCCGCGCCTTCTGCATCCACATCTACATTGGCAGGTCTTCGACCTCTTGCCATTAAATAGTTTTTTGCACTATTTACCGCAATTCTATAAAGCCAAGTATAAAATGCTGCTTCACCTCTAAATCCAGGTAAAGCAGTGTATGCTTTGATAAAAGCATCTTGAGCAACATCTTGAACATCGCCATTGTTACCCAAGTAACGGGATACCAAACTAATAATTTTATTTTGATATTTACGTACTAATAAATCAAATGCCGCTTTTTCGCCTGCTTGCGCTCTTCTGACTAATCCTAAATCTTTACTCTGCTCGCTCATTTCGAGCACTACTCCCAGTTTTAGCTAGCGACTTAAGTCTGCTAATATCGCGTTTTGCTGTCTCTATGACTGCGTAATAATTAAAAAGTTCTATTTTTTTTGATTTTTTTTATAAAATAGACGTACATGAGCTTAACACAATGACTAAATTGGTAAATTTTTAATGTCGAATGAAACGCAACACTTCACAGATTGTTTGGTAATTGGCAGCGGTGCCGCCGGCTTAACCTTAGCGTTAAGCATTGCCGATAAAGCCAAAGTAATAATTTTAAGTAAGTCGGCATTAAAAGAGGGATCTACGTTATATGCTCAAGGTGGCATAGCTGCAGTGTTCGATGAAAATGACAGCATTGAGTCTCATGTTCAAGATACGTTAATTGCGGGTGGCATGCTGTGTGACGAGCAAGCTGTTATTCATACAGCAAGTCATGCAAAAGAATCGATGCAGTGGTTAATTGATCAAGGAGTTCCATTTGATCAAGTAACCGGTCCAGACGGCGCGAGCAAATATCATCTAACTCGAGAAGGCGGCCATAGCCATAGAAGAATATTACACGCTGCTGACGCCACTGGTAAAGCAGTTCAAACCACGTTATTAGATCGTGTAAAAGCTCACCCCAACATTCGTTTATTTGAGCGTTTTAACGCACTAGATTTAGTTACTACTCCAAAACTAGATAAGTCATCGGCAAGCGCAAATAACAAAGTTCATGGTGCGTACGTATGGAACAGGAATGAAGAGCGAGTTGAAGTTGTTCATGCCAAGTTCATCACACTGGCAACAGGCGGCGCAAGCAAGGTGTACCAGTATACCTCTAATCCAGATATCGCCAGTGGTGATGGCATTGCGATGGCGTGGCGTGCGGGTTGTCGAGTGGCAAACATGGAGTTTAATCAATTCCACCCAACTAGCCTTTATCACGAGAAGGCACAGAACTTCCTAATTTCCGAGGCCATGCGAGGTGAAGGTGCAAAGTTACGACGACCTGACGGTAGCCGATTTATGCCGGACTTTGACGATCGAGCAGAACTCGCGCCAAGAGATATTGTAGCTAGAGCTATCGATTTTGAAATGAAACGTTTAGGTGCAGATTGTATGTATTTAGACATTACTCACAAAGATGAAGAGTTCATTTTGGATCACTTCCCTACTATTTATGCTGCATGTTTAAAAGTAGGCATTGATATCACTAAAGAACAAATTCCCGTTGTTCCCGCAGCTCATTACACTTGTGGTGGTGTAATGACGGATTTAACAGGAAAAACCGACATCGATAATTTATTTGCCATCGGTGAGGTAGCTTACACGGGTTTACATGGTGCAAACAGAATGGCGAGTAATAGCTTATTAGAGTGTATTGTCTTTGCTCAAGGTGCCGCCGAACAAATATTGGCTAATTTAGACGAGCCGTTAAATGATATGTGCATTCCAAATTGGGATGAAAGCTTAGTTACTACATCTGCTGAAGATATTTTAATTAGTCACAACTGGCATGAGCTAAGACTATTAATGTGGGATTACGTTGGTATTGTTCGTTCTAATCGCCGCTTGAATAAGGCATTAAAGCGTATTGAACTAATAAAACAAGAAACTGATGAGTTTTACGCTTCCTTCAGAGTGAGTAACAATTTACTCGAATTGCGAAACCTAGTTCAAGTTGCCCAGTTGATTGTAATAAGCGCGCTATCAAGGAAAGAAAGCCGAGGATTGCACTACAATATTGACTACCCTGAGACCTTGCCCAGTTCAAGCCCAACCGTCTTAGAACCAAACTAGTTTTGCATATGACTTTCATTAAAGGCATTTAACGGTGCCTTTAATAATAAATTTAATAGTCGCCACTGCTTGATCGACACTTGATCGCTAAAAAGCCATAACAACTCAGAGTCCTCCAGTCGTTCCCCTTTCATGCAAATTAACGCAACTGGGCCAACTGAACCACCAAACATTTTTGATAGCCGATGGGCGTAAATGTTTTTCCGTATTTTAGGTTTGCTGCGCATCATTCGATTTAGCAATGCAATAAAGAGCGCTATAAGTGTCAGTTCGAAACCAAATAATAAAGCGAGTGTCAGACAGTACAGGAAGTGCCATTTTGAAACGGCTGTTATTTCTAATTCAATAGAGTAGTTTGGTGATGGGAAATATGAGCGACTATTGTTCATACGAACAGTTTAGTCGCTAATTGGTATTAAGATACTTTTACACGGTTCAGGATTATTTTTAATACTCGATTTAACGCTTCGTCTTCACAGGGTTTGTGACCCATAAACCAAGCAAATAAATCAGGATCTTCACAAGCTAATAGTCGTTGGAACGACGCTTTGTCATCATTTGATAATGCGTCATAGGCTTCATCAACAAAAGGTTCAAGCAAAACATCTAATTCAAGCATTCCACGTCGGCATGCCCACTTTAATTTAGGTTTAGAGTCCAATTGAAACTTTTTACCACTTTTATCTACGTAAACTACTTGTGCTTTTGCTTCTGTCATATTTACATTTCACTATCTTTAACGATGATTTGTTGATTATACCGAGCATTTTCAAAAAGGTGTCAATGTTTTTTGATGTTCGCTAAAATAGCCTTGTTCTAACACAATTCATCCCCATTAATAGAGATTATTAATTTTTAAGCCGAAGCTCATGACTAATATTGTTTCACTATCAAAATTTGCGGTAATAAAACTCAGCGGTGAACAAAGCCACTCTTTTTTACAAGGGCAAGTAACTTGTAATGTCGATGATATCAGCAAGCATGATTGGCAAGCCGGTGCGCATTGCAATGCTAAAGGCAAGGCTTGGTCCACCTTTGTTGCGTTTGAGCAAGATAATGATATTTATCTTATTATGACTAAAGAAAGTGCCGAGCCGTCATTGGCAGAACTAAAAAAATACGGCGTTTTCTCAAAAACTGAGATTTCAGATGATAGCAGCAATTGGCACCTATATGGCACAACAGAGGCTCACTCTGAACTAAAAAGCATCGAATTAGCACCGAATCATTTTTTAATTTTAAGTAGACAAATGATTGATGGTTGCGAGCAGGATGACGGTTCTTGGTGGTATAACGAAGTAATGTCTGGACGTGCACACTTATTTGCCAATACTTCGGGTGAATATGTGCCACAGATGATAAACCTGCAAGCGCTAAACTATATCTCGTTTAATAAAGGCTGTTACATGGGCCAAGAGATGGTTGCTAGAATGCGTTATCTAGGTAAAAACAAACGAGCACTATATATCGCTGAAATTGATGGCGAATATGAGCTAACGCCTGGTCATGACGTATATAAAGCTATGAACGGCAATCGTCGTTCAGCGGGTAAAGTTATTAACAGTGCCTTTTTTAATGGCAAAACAGTATTTCAACTGGTGTTGCCAAACGATACAGATTTAACCGACACAATTTATTTAGACTATGAGAATGATGAACAACTGCGTTTATTACCTCTCCCATACTCACTTGAACAAGACTAAGGATCCTTATGAAGATCGCACAAAACACAGTTGTCACTATGCATTATGCAGTTAAAGACAAAGAAGATAACCTAATTGATAGCTCATATGACAACGATCCATTGGTGTTTATCCAAGGCTCTAAGTTTTTAATTGAAGGGTTAGAAAACGCATTAAATGATCACGAGAAAGGCGATACTTTTGAAGTAGCCGTAGATGCAGAAAATGCTTACGGTCCTCGAATGGACGGTTTAGTGCAGCGTGTAGGCAGCGAGATGTTTGCCGATTTTGAGGTTGAAATTGGCATGCAGTTACGCGCGAGCACTGATAATGGCGAGCAAACAGTCATTGTTGTCGACAAAGATGATGAGTCGGTTACCGTTGATGGCAACCATCCATTAGCCGGTGTTGACCTTAAGTTTGATGTTGAAATTTTAGAAGTTCGTGCGGCTACTGCAGATGAAATCGCACACGGTCACGTGCACGGTGCCGGCGGTTGTGGCCACGCTCACTAAGCGTAAGCCTATTTAACAATTTTTTATGAATTGTATGCCCCAACGAGGTTATTTGTTGGGGCTTTTTATTTTCTTACAGCCTATCATTTACTTTGCTTTTTAACAGCCAACTAAAGTAATCTGTTTTTTGGTCGACATTTATACTAGCCCTCTCAAAAATAAAAATAATAAGAATTAAACGGCATGAAATCTTTTTGGTTAAATCTAAGCCTAAGGTGGAAGTTGCAACTTGGCTTTATGGCCATTGCAATGATCACGACTATTTATAATCGCATTATTGCGTCCAATGAATTAAAACGTCTAATCAGCTTAGTTGAATCATCAACGTCAAACCCAGATCTACATAGTCAAATGCAAAGACAATTAGAGTCTTTTTACGTTAATTCAATTTGGGATTCGTTACTGCAATTTAGTTTACAATTTTTTATTATTATGGTGGTGGCAAAGATCTTTGTTGCGCCTATTTTAACTTTGCTAAAGTCGCTTGAGGCAATAGAACGTGGTGATCTTACCAAAACCGTAATTATTCATTCCAAAGATGAAATTGGCGCGCTTGAAGCTCACTTTAATTTAGTTTTAAAAAAGCTAAATTCTATTCTTACAAATGTAGAATCCTCTACGGTTCACATGGGCCAATCAGCATTTCAAATTGCTGCAATATCCAATGAAATAGAGTCTATGAGTGAGGCTGAAAAAGCCAAAGAACAAGAAATTAATCTTGCTACAAGCAAGGTGCATAAAGTGGCAACGCAAGTTCAAAACATTGCACACCAAGCCAATAGTAAATCAGAAACTGCCGAACATCAGGCGAATAAGAGCCTAATTTCATTAAATCAATCTGTTCAACAACTAACGGCTGTATCTACAAACATTGGTGATACGTCAACTCAAGTCGAAGAGATTGTCGAGTTTAGCCGAAATATAAATTCTATTTTAAGTACGATCAAAGATATCGCATCACAAACAAATTTATTAGCACTGAATGCTGCTATTGAAGCGGCGAGAGCCGGTGAACAAGGCAGAGGGTTTGCCGTTGTAGCAGATGAAGTTCGTAGTTTAGCGGTTCGATCGCAGAATTCAGCGGAGCAAATTACTGAAATATTAGATGAGTTGCTGTCCAAAGTGACCAATGCACAATCTTCAATGAAGTTCTTAGTGGATAACATTAGCAAAAGCCAAACTCAAATCACCGAAACAGCAAACGCCGTTCAAATTATGCAAGCAGATATCATTACCACTTCCGAATTAAATAAAAGCATCGAAGAAGTTGTAAACGAGCAAATAGACAGTTTCAACGAGTTAAATACTCAGTTACATTCACTGTTTTTAACCATTTCTATGAATAGTTTAAAGATTAGTAACTCGGCAAATATATCCACTACATTAAATAATCTGACCTCTAATCTTCAAAGCCAACTGTCTGGACTAATTATAGATAAAGAGGAAGCAACAGAGTCATCGTCCACGACACGAGCTAACAATGAACGAAGACGTAGCCTACGCGTTCAGGCACACAGTCTAATTCGAATTAAAGGTAAGTTCGGTCAGTTAGATGGTGTATCAAATTACATTAGTGAAAATGGCGTTGGCGCGCTGCTAACAAGAGCTATTCCAGATTTAACTGATAACGAGCCAATCACTTTGGAATTGAGACTACCTCAGAAGACTCTAGCTGAATATCAGCAAACTAAACCGCTAGAGCTCGCTGCGCATATTGTTTGGCAAAAAAACAATAATGGTCAGATAACTGTCGGTATTAACTACGATAGTACAGGTAATTCTGAGCGCTCAGCGGTCCAAAAAAATATCCAATTTTATAAAAACTGATAGATACCTGTCGCACTATGTAGTCTCAATAAAATCGACCCAATTTATGAGTAGCTCCGTTAGATCTGTGGTGCTACAACTAGACTTTAGCTCCCAATCCATAATACTAGTATCTTCGGTGCGTTCGGTATCTTGATCAAAGCAACTGTTGTGTTGTATGGTTACGTCATCTCCATCAATGCTTAGAGTCCACTCCTTGTATAGTATCGATGGAAGTTGTTGCTCTATTTGCGTTATGAGTAGTTCAATATCTCTTGTCTCTTTTCTTGCAGGTGAGAAAACAGAATTTAAAAAGTTTGCGACGGCTACATGTTCTCCGGAAATATCAACAAGGTGTACTCGTTTATGTGTGTCGTAAACAAAATCTACATCCATTTTAGGTCCTAGTTGGTAAAGTAGTAAGGTTATACCTGAGGTTTAAGTATAACAATAAACTACAGATCGCCCGAAAGTTTGTAAGACATATCTCACAAGTATTACAGACTTAACGGAAAATACCGCTTAATTGATCACCCGCAAGGCCATAACCCTTTGTTTTAAAAATATTTTTTGTTTAACTTAAATATTAAAATTTTAACAAATAATTATTTTATCTTTTTCATTATTCTTAGATTTAAATTTCTCGATAATATAGACAGCACTTAACGACGAGAGTGCAACAGGATTTGTCACACAGGGAATGGAACCGCTGGATGCGATTAAGGAATTTGTTAGGAGTGCAGGAGCATAATTCTAACGGAAAGGAATAAGGAAGGCAGGATGCCAGGAAGAAAAGGATTGGATACGTAGGATGCGTTAAGGATAGAAAGGGGAAAGCAAGGAGCTTTAATAGGGATATTAAGGATTACAAGGAGCTGGACTTCAATGGAATTGATAGCATGGAGCCTATAAGGAAGACGGACTGAAGGATTCAGTTTTAGGATGCCGGAAAGTATATAAAAGAAGCAGCTCAGGCTGCTTTTTTTATACCTAAAAATTACATGATGACATTTACACTTTTAGCGCATTTACACTTCTACAATCATTTCATTTAAGATTGTTTACTTTCATAGTTTCATACCGCGGACAAATCTCAGTCAGCATGATTACACTATTTAAAAACAAAAAAACGCCCGTTAAGGCGTTTTATAAATTTAGAAATGTTTAGATTAAATGATTAAGGCATCATTTGATCTTGGTCTTCGCCTTCTTTTTCTACCACTGTCGGCATTAAGTCTTCTTTACTAATACCTAAGCTTAAAGCGATTGAACTAGCGACATATACCGATGAATACGTACCTATTACTACACCGAATAATAATGCTGTTGCGAATCCCTTGATAAGTTCACCACCTACAACAAGCAAGGCCACTAAAACTAATGCAGTTGTAATGGACGTTACCATAGTACGATTAAGTGTCTGTGTTAAAGAAACGTTGATGATCTCTTCTGGCGAACCTTCGCGTAACTTTCTGAAGTTTTCACGTATCCTGTCTGATACAACTATGGTGTCGTTAAGTGAATAACCAATAACGGCCAGAATTGCAGCTAATACCGTTAAGTCAAATTCAATCTCTAAGGCACTGAATAATCCAAGAGTAATAATTACATCGTGTGCAAGAGCTGATACTGAACCTAATGCAAAACGCCATTCAAAGCGCAGTGCAACATATATAAGTATACAAATTAGCGCTGTAAGCATTGCTAATCCGCCTTGATCACGAAGTTCATCACCAACACTTGGTCCAACAAACTCTATGCGACGCTTTACCGCTGTTGAGTCCATTTCTTGAAGCGCCGACATAATCACATCACCAATCATAGCGGCTGTGATCTTTTCGCCGTTCGCTTCACCTTGAGATTTCTTTTGAGGAGCTAAACGAATTAATACGTCTTTACTTGACCCAAAATTTTGGACCGTCGCATCACCAAAGCCAATGTCATCCATAACTTTGCGTATTTTCGTTAAATCAGCACTTTTTTCAAATGAAACTTCTATCAAACTGCCACCGGTGAAGTCTAAGCCCCAATTCATGCCTTTAGTTACAAACGAGCCTAAAGCAGCAATGATAAGAAGTATTGACAACGCACCCGAGTAACGGCGAATTGACATGAAGTTAATAACTTTTGAGTCTAAATTCAATAATTGCATTTTTTATTCGCCTTATCAGATAGATAACTTATCAATTTTCTTGCCGCCCCATACTGCATTTACAATGGCACGAGTACCAACAATTGCAGTAAACATAGAGGTTGCAATACCGATTGCTAAAGTAATAGCAAAACCTTTAATAGGACCCGTACCAACTGCAAACAGTATTATTGCTGCAATAAAGGTAGTGATATTGGCATCAGCAATTGTTGAAAATGCACTATCATAACCGTGGTGAATCGCTTGTTGAGGGCTACGCTTTTCTTTTATCTCTTCTCTAATTCGTTCGAATATTAGAACGTTTGCATCGACCGCCATACCTACGGTTAGAACAATACCTGCAATACCAGGAAGTGTTAAAGTGGCACCAGGTATCATCGACATAACGCCAATGATAAGTACTAAGTTTGCTGCCAACGCTACGTTTGCAACTAAGCCAAACTTTTTATAGTAGAACAACATAAATACAAGAACTAAACCAAATCCTAGTAATACGGCACTCATACCCGCGTTTATATTTTCTTGTCCTAAGCTTGGCCCAACTGTGCGTTCTTCAACAATCTGAATAGGTGCGATAAGTGCACCCGCACGAAGCATTAATGCTAAGTTATGCGCCTCTGCTGAAGTGTCGATACCAGTAATAGAAAAGCGTCGGCCTAAACGGCTTTGAATCGTCGCAACCTGGATAACTTCTTCAACTTTTTTAAGTTTTGAAACTCCATTCGCGTCTTTTTGCTCCGTCGGCTTATATTCGATAAACACAACCGCCATTGGGTTACCAACGTTGTCTTTGGTCATAGCCGACATTTTGTTACCACCTTTAGTATCTAAATTAATAGTTACTTGTGGCATGCCGTACTCATCAAATGAACTTTGCGCATCAACAATATGATCACCCGTTAAACGAACTCGTTTTTCTAATAAAATTGGACCGCGTTTAGAGTTTTCATAAAGCTTAGCGTTTGGCGGCACTCTTCCGTTTAATGCCGAACTAATATCACCATTTGGATAAACCATTTTAAATTCTAGTGTTGCTGTTGCACCTAGGATTTCTTTAGCTCGCGCTGTATCTTGAACCCCTGGTAATTGAACAACAATACGATCTTGGCCTTGGCGCTGAACTAACGGCTCGGCGACGCCTAATTCGTTTACTCGATTACGAATAATGGTAATATTTTGGTCCACAGCGTATTGACGAGTCTCTTTTATTTTTTGTTCGCTCATGCGGATCAATAAGTCAGCTTCGTCGGTGTTACTGTCTTCAGAAACTACTAGATCAGGGTAACGTTTGCTAAGAAAACTCTCCGCCAAATCTAGATCTTCTTCACTGCGCATTTCAACTCTAACAGCGTCAAGCTTGGCTTCTCTTCTCACTGAACGATAGCGCAACTTTTCTTCACGTAAGTCAGCTCGAAAGTCTTGGACCATTTGTGTGTAAGACTTATTCATGGCTTCGTTCATATCAACTTCCATTAAGAAGTGAACACCGCCACGTAAATCTAAACCAAGTTTTAATGGACTAGCGCCGAAAGCTTGCAGCCATTCAGGAGTTGCTGGCGCTAAGTTAAGTGCAACAATGTACTTTTCACCTAACGAGTCACCAATCGCTTCTTTTGCTTTTAATTGATCTTCTTCATTTTTTAAACGCACTAAAATGCGATCACCAGCAATCTCGCTGGTTTTATAAGGAATATTAGCCGCATCTAATTTATTAATAACGTCATCTAAAATAACTTCACTAACTTCGGCACCACGAAGACCTGACACCTGGATAGCAGGATCTTCACCATATAAGTTGGGAGCAGAATATAAAGCGCCGATGAGTAAAACCATCACCACCATTATATATTTCCACATTGGATATTTGTTTAACACGAACTAACCCTTTTCGATTTTCAAATATAAAAAAACCAGCCGATATCCGGCTGGTTGCAAATTAGATTGACTTGATGGTGCCTTTTGGCAGTACAGTATTGATTGAAGCTTTTTGAACCATCACTTCTGTACCTTCAGCTAATTCCACTTTTACAAAGTCTTTATCTTCAGAGACTTTAGTGATTTTACCAATTAAACCACCTGCTGTTAGAACTTCATCACCTTTGCCTAATGAATTGACTAGGTTTTTGTGTTCTTTAACACGCTTCGCCTGTGGGCGATAAATCATGAAGTAAAAGATCAGCGCGAAAATAACTAACATAATAATCATGTCTGGACCCGCAGCAGCACCCGGTGCACCAGCAGCAGCATGTGCGTTAGAAATAAATAAACTCATTAAAATCCCCTAAAGTAGTTTCTTATAATTTTTAATTTATGAAGTTTGATATAAGGACTTGCTATTGCAGTTACAATAGCAAGCCAAATAATTAGTTAAATAATTTTACGATTATTTTGACGCCTGAGGCGCACCCTCGTCCGATAATGGAGGAACAGGTAAGTCACGACGAGCATAAAACTCAGCAACATATTCCTCTAGTCGGTTTTGCTCAATTGCATCACGTAAGCTTTGCATTACACGTTGGTAATATCTCAAGTTATGAATTGTATTTAATCGAGCACCTAAGATCTCATTACACTTATCTAAGTGATGTAAGTACGCACGCGAGTAATTTTCACAGGTATAACAGTCACAGTTGTCATCTAAACGAGACGTGTCATCTTTATGTCTTGCATTACGGATCTTTATAACACCACCGGTTATAAATAAATGACCATTTCTTGCATTACGTGTTGGCATAACGCAGTCAAACATATCTATGCCACGACGAACTGATTCTACTAAATCCTCTGGCTTACCAACACCCATTAAGTAACGAGGTTTGTTCTCTGGAAGCTTATAAGCAGTGGTATCTAAGATATTAATCATATCTTCTTTTGGCTCGCCTACTGACAGGCCACCTATGGCATAACCATCAAAGCCAATAGACTCCAAACCTGCTAATGAAATTTCACGTAAATCTGGATACATACCGCCTTGAACTATGCCGAATAACGCCGAGTCACTGTCGCCGTGCTCTTGTTTTGAACGTTCAGCCCAACGTAAAGACAGTTCCATTGATGATTTAGCTTCTTCACGTGTCGCCGGATAAGGCGTACATTCGTCAAAAATCATCACAATGTCAGAACCTAAATCACGTTGCACAGCAATTGAACGCTCGGGTGTAAGCATGATTTTTTCACCGTTGATCGGCGAACGAAACTCAACACCTTTTTCAGAAATTTTACGTAAGTCGCCAAGACTAAAAACTTGAAAACCACCTGAGTCAGTTAATATAGGTTTATCCCAGTTCATGAAGTCGTGCAAATCACCGTGTTTTTTGATGATTTCAGTACCCGGCCTTAACATTAAGTGAAAAGTATTGCCTAAGCATATATGAGCGCCAGTCTCTTTAACTTCGTCTGGCGTCATACCTTTCACAGTACCGTAGGTTCCCACTGGCATAAATGCTGGAGTCTCAACTGTGCCGCGTTCAAAATGCAGTTTTCCTCGACGGGCCTTGCCGTCGGTATTTATTAATTCAAACTTCATGTGTGTCTCTTAAATTCTGTTTAATTTAACCGGCTAACCAGTTTAAAAATGGCCGTTATTATATCTAATACGGCTTTAAAAATCGCCTACTTTGACGACTTTACTCTGTATTTGTTTGTTTATTTGTTCAGTTGCTGCTTAGTAAGGAACATAGCGTCACCATAACTAAAAAAGCGATATTCATTGCTTACTGCCTCATTGTAACCGCGTAAGATGTTTTCTTTTCCAGAAAAGGCCGATACTAGCATTATCAATGTTGACTCAGGCAAATGGAAATTAGTCACCATGGCGTCTACCAACTTAAATTCATAACCCGGATAAATAAAAATATCTGTTTCGCCAGTAAACGGTAACAAGGAGTCATACTCAGATGATGCCATATTGCACTTCCACGCGGCTGACTCTAACGAGCGAACCGAAGTAGTACCGATTGCAATAACACGCTTACCATTTAGTTTGGTATCTTTAATTGCGTTAACCACTGACTCAGGTACTTCCGCATACTCGGAGTGCATTTTGTGCTCGGTAACTTCATCAACACGTATAGATTGAAATGTCCCCGCTCCTACATGAAGTGTAATGAACGCTATGTTGGCGCCTTTTTGTTTAATTGCCTCTAATAAACCTTCTGTAAAATGTAATCCAGCTGTCGGTGCGGCTACTGCGCCCGGCTTTTCATTATAAACGGTTTGATAACGCTCTTTATCATCCTCGGTGTCTGGACGGTCAATATAAGGCGGTAGAGGCATGTGTCCATGCTCTTCTAAAATAGCTAATACTGGCGAATCACCTGAAAAACGTAATTCAAATAAGTCATCATGGCGAGCAATCATTTCAGCTTGAGCACCGCCGTCAAATTCAATAACATTGCCAGGCTTAGGCGCTTTGTTTGCACGTACATGAGCTAATACACCGTGTTCATCAAGCATACGTTCAACTAAAATTTCAACTTTACCGCCCGTCAATTTTTGGCCGAACATACGAGCTGGAATTACTCGGGTATTATTGAATACCAACAAATCGCCAGGCTCTACCAAATCAATAATTTCTGCAAAGTTACGATGGGTAATGTCACCACTGTTGCCATCAAGTTGCATTAAACGGCTGGCACTACGCTCGGCTTTTGGCGCCTTCGCAATTAGGTGTTCTGGTAAATCAAAATGAAAATCAGCGACTTGCACTACAGACCTCAACAATTAAAAAATTTGCGCTGTATTATACCAGTGTTTTTTGTGTGACCCCACTAAAACAGAATGACTAAACAAATATCATTACTTGTTTAATCTCCATTTAATTTATAAAGTAAGGTAAGTTATTTTTTATATGGTTTAGTCAATGTCGCAGTTGTTGCCGTTATTACTTATTACCTCTAACTTCCATATTAAACGACTACTGATGCAAAAGATCAGTAATCTGCAACTCTTTGAAATTGATGCTGTTCCTGATAGTGAAACTGCGATACAGCATTTAAAGTCGACTAAATACCAATTTATTATTTCTGAGATCTCCATAGGAAAAGTGGATGGATGGAGCCTTTCCAGTTTAATTCGCTCCGATATCTATCTGTGTGATAAAAAAATACCTATCGTTTTAATAACTGATACTCACTGCGAACGGATTGCGGAGGCAACCGCAAAATCATTCGGTATTAATGCAGTGGTTACAACTGAAGAAATATCACAACTAAACCAAATACTTGCAGACGCCTTTTCGAGTCAAATCCCGGTCAATACGCGACTTACTACTCTCACAGTGGTTAGTGAACCGGCTTTGAGTGACCAGCTTAATAATTTATTTTCTAGTAAATTCCTAACTCTCGAAGCAGAAAGTGCTAAGCATGGTTTAGCCATTATTCGCCAACAAGCTGTCGACTTAGTTGTTTTAGACAGTGATTTAGAAAATGATACAGCGCTGGCCCTACTCAATACTATTCGGCAAGAAAAGCCTGAAGTTTCCGTTGTTGTCATTATCCCCAAAAACGACACAAGCCGCGCCGAATTTTTCATGACGCAAGGTGCGAGTGATTTTATTTATAACCCTATTAATGTGTCCAGAATAATAAATGTTTGCGAACGAGCTGCACAACGTAATGACTTTATTATCAGTAACAAACAATTCGCTGAAAAAGTGACATTGCTTGAGTTGAGTAAACAGAAATTTCAAAACCTGTCAGATGCGCACACAAAGCTATTAGAAAATTTAAGTTCTGTCGTTTTAGAGCTTGATACCACGGGACGAATTAAGTTTGTAAATAAAGCTTGGGAATTATTAACTGGTTATCCAATAGAAGACTCATTAAATTTGCCACTTATAGAGTTTATCGAATTTGACGAGCTAGGAGGTCAACGCTTTAACCATCAATTAAACGATATATTAATGCAATCGGTCACTAGCACCACCACCGAGCTCAAAATCAAAACCGTTAAAAATCAATCACTCTGGGTCGAAGTTAGACTGCATCAACTTGTAAAAGACGGATTTGTACAAGGATTAACGGCTACGTTGGATAACATTAACGATCGCAAACAAGCGGAAGAAAAACTTCAACATCTTGCGCTGCACGATACGTTAACTGGACTATATAACAGATATTATTTTGATAACGAGCTAAGTCGCCTTACATTGCTTGCATCAAGAGGTAAAGAAACTCATAGCCTTTTGTATATCGATCTTGACCACTTTAAAATCATTAATGATACCGAAGGTCACCAAATGGGTGACTTAGTACTAAAAGAAGTCGCGTTAATACTGACGCAGCGCTTACGTCAATCAGATATTTTATGCCGAGTCGGTGGTGACGAGTTCATTATTCTGTTGTCTGAGACAAAGTTGAAAAATGCCATCGATATTGGAGAAAGTATCTGCCAACAAATTGCAGCGGCTCATTTCACATTTGGTAATACGACATACAAAATTAGTGCATCTATTGGTGTATCTGAAATTGATGGCCAATCAACGCCAGCGGAATATCTGCGCCAAGCTGACATAGCGCTGTATGTTGCTAAGAAAAAGGGTCGAAATCGAGCACATAGTTATGAAGCTGATGACGTAGATTCGAACAAGCAACTAGACAATATGAAGTGGGTTCAACGACTACAACAAGCTGTCATTGATGATAATCTTGTTATGCATTTTCAACCGGTTTGGGATTACGCCGATGAATGTGTTGGTTACTTTGAAGCTTTAGTTCGGTTAGAAATAGAAAATAAAATTACTTACCCTAACGAGTTCATTCCAGCACTAGAACGAGCTGAAGACATCAGTTTTTTAGATCATCAAGTAATAAATAAAACAATCAAATTAATAAGTGAAAATCCAGGGCTGCACAAAGTTGCAATTAATCTGTCTGGCCAAGCCTTTTCCGATGAACGTTTATTACCTTTAATTAAAGAGAAGTTAGCAATTTACAAAGTCCCTGGCGAACGCATTATCTTCGAGTTAACAGAGTCAGCCAGTTTAACCAATGTTAGTGGTACTCGACGCATGATAGAGCAATTAAGCCTAATAGGCTGTCAGTTTTCAATTGATGACTTTGGGACTGGCTTTAGTACTTTCTCTTATTTAAAAGAACTGCCTGCCCACTCGGTAAAAATAGACGGTAGCTTTGTTAAGGATATGAATGTGAACGACGTAGACAAAACATTGGTGACCGCTATTGCAAATGTAGCTCTTGTACTAAAAAAACATAGTGTGGCAGAGTTTGTAGAGAATAAAGAAATTTTTCATAACCTAAAAGAGATTGGCGTCACATACGCCCAAGGTTATTACATTAGTAAGCCATTACCGCTATTAGAAGCCTTATCCTTCAAATTTAAACCAGAGTGAATCTTCTGATAATAAAAAACCGCTATATAAGCGGTTTTTTATTACATCGATAGCAAATAATTATCGACTAGCAATTGCTTTAGTTATTTTAGAGTCAGCAAAACCATTTGATTTGGCCCACTCTAGATCACCAGAAGCTGAAAAGTGAGATGACGGCATACGTTTTACCATAAATACGCCTACTTCATTTGCATTTTTTTGGATTGCATAACGAATTAATGGTTCACCACCACAAGTTACACCATCATAGATATTTCTTAATTTAACACCGGCATTTTTAAGTTTTTTACGAAAACGCCCTTTGTTGTCGTCAGCTACGTTGTCACAAACACCGGCTAAGAATGATGCTACATCATCCGCTTTGGCTGGTGTGCTCAAAGACATAACGCTTAAAACTACAACCGTTGATAAAAAAGCTACAATTGACTTCATATTAACTCTCATTATTAATTTTTTTGAACACTACCACAAAAATGGAGTATATCAACTCCAACCAATTCATGGAAGTTTATCAATCAATCTTCTGCAAAGTAACAAACTGATAATCATTTGCGTTTTTTTCATCCTTCAAATGCTTAACAGTCTCTATCTCTTGCCATTCACCTACTGTTTGCCAGTCTGGGAACTGGGTGTCACCTTCTACTTGTAAATCTATAAACGTGAGATAAAGAAAGTTAGCCATAGGTAAAAACTGCTGATAAATATTACCACCACCAATAACCATAACTTCAGGTTCATTCGCTAATAAAGCCAAAGCATCAGATGGGCTGTTTACTACTTCTACGCCTGTATGCTGCCAATCTTGATTGCGAGTGATAACAACATTTTTGCGTCCTGGTAAAGGCCTTCCGATAGACTCAAACGTTCTGCGCCCCATTACAACAGGCTTACCTAGTGTAACTTGTTTAAAGTGCTTTAGATCTGCTGGCATATGCCAAGGCATATCGTTATCTTTGCCGATAACTCGGTTGTTAGCCATTGCTGCTATTAGTGATATTTTTGTCATATTTACAACTACTTTATATAAAAAAGCCTTCCAAATGGAAGGCTATCATAATTAGGTTCTGACGTTTTATAAACCCTTAAGGCTTATAAATTACTTCAACGTCATAGTCATCTTCATTCCAATCATCGTCATCTTCATCAATGTCGTCCATGGCGTTGTTATGATATGAGTCCCACTGGAAGTCGACTTTTTCTTCTTCGGCAGTCATAACTTCGCGAGGCATATCTTCAAGTGCATCAGATAAATCATTACATAGCTCTTTTGTATTCAAACTTTGTGATGCTGATATTTGATAAATTGGACCTTCCCAACCGATTTGCTCTGCAATTTCCTTACATCGCTCATTCGCTTCATCTTCCGGCATTAAATCAATTTTATTGAATACTAACCAACGAGGTTTAGCTGCTAGCTTTTCACTGTATTGCTCTAACTCGCTAACAATTACTTTAGCATTTTCTACAGGATCTGAGCCGTCTACAGGAAGGATATCGATTAAATGTAGCAATACACGACAGCGCTCTAGGTGACGTAAGAAACGAATACCTAATCCAGCTCCGTCAGCAGCCCCTTCAATAAGACCAGGAATGTCCGCGACAACGAATGAATTACCCGCACGAACAACACCTAAGTTAGGAACTAATGTTGTAAACGGATAGTCAGCCACTTTAGGTTTTGCGGCTGAAACAGAACGAATGAATGTTGACTTACCAGCATTCGGTAGACCCAACATGCCAACATCGGCTAGCAACAACAACTCTAATTGAAGATTGCGGACTTCACCTTGAGTACCATTGGTTTTTTGGCGAGGCGCTCGGTTAACACTGCTTTTAAAACGAGTATTGCCTAAACCATGGAAACCGCCTTTAGCAACAAGCAACTTTTGGTCAGCTCGTGTTAAATCACCGATAATTTCGCCTGTGTCTAAGTCTCTGGCACGAGTACCTACTGGTACTCTTAATACACAGTCTTCACCGCGTGAGCCTGTACATTGGCGACCTTTACCATTTTCTCCGCGCTGAGCCTTGTGAAAGCGCTCAAAACGGTAATCAATCAAGGTATTTAAACCTTCGTCAGCTAGTAAATAAACGTCGCCACCGTCTCCACCATCACCACCGTCGGGGCCACCCATGGGAACATATTTTTCACGACGGAAAGAAACGGCACCATTGCCACCATCTCCGGCGTCGACTTTTATTTCAACTTCATCAACAAATTTCATTTTAGCCAACTAACTTTAAGGATTAAATCACTTGTAACTATAAGACTGAACTGCAAAGTCTGCCAGTCTGCTACTACTATGTTTGTTACAAACAAAAAACCCCGCAATAGCGGGGTTTCAAATTTGTAACTATCGTATGCTTATTCAGCTACGATGCTTACGTATTTACGGTTAAGAGGACCTTTAACGTCGAATTTTACTTTACCGTCTGAAGTAGCGAACAACGTGTGATCACGACCCATGCTTACGTTTGTGCCAGCGTGGAACTTAGTACCACGTTGACGAACGATAATGTTACCAGACAATACAGATTCGCCACCAAAACGCTTAACACCTAAACGTTTGCTTTCTGAATCACGACCGTTACGAGTACTACCACCAGCCTTTTTATGTGCCATTTTTAAGTACCTTCTTAATTAAGCGTTAATGCCTGTAATCTTCACTTCAGTGAACCATTGACGATGGCCCGCTTGTTTACGTGAATGCTTACGACGTTTAAATTTAACGATTTTAATCTTCTCACCACGACCGTGAGAAACAACTTCAGCTGAAACCTTTCCACCAGCTACTACTGGGGTACCGACTTTAACATCGTCACCGTTAGCAACTAATAACACCTGATCAAACTCAACTGTAGAACCAGTTTCTACGTCAAGTTTTTCTAGACGAATGGTTTGGCCTTCAGCAACACGGTGTTGTTTACCACCACTTTGGAATACCGCGTACATATTACTCCGTCTCCTGTGCGCTTTTCGCACAAATTAATTCTGTAAAACAGGGCGCGAATTCTAAATGACTAACAGGCATTAGGCAAGTGTAATTTGTCTTTAATTTAATAAATTTTGTATTAAAAAATTTTTAACGCCATATAACGTCAATAATTAGGGCTTAAACGATAAAATTTTGGGAATTTTTTGATTGTCAGGTAAACTTCCTTCTCAAAATTTAAGGCAACCTATAAAACTGCAGTAGATGAATATAAAAAACATCCTAGAGCTGGCTGAACAAGACATGCAAAAAGTGAATGCATGCATCGGATCGCAATTAAAATCAGACGTCGCATTGATCAACCAATTAGGGATGTATATCGTTAATAGTGGTGGTAAGCGCATTCGTCCAATGCTGACTGTGCTTGCAGCAAAAGCCCTTGGTTATCAAGGTGATAAGCATCACACCTTAGCGGCCATAATCGAATTCATTCACACTGCAACACTACTGCATGACGACGTTGTTGATGAGTCAACTATGCGCCGTGGCAAGGAAACAGCTAATGCAGTATTTGGAAATCAGGCCAGTGTACTAGTTGGTGACTTTTTATATACGCGTTCATTCCAGATGATGGTAACGCTAGAATCGATGCGCGTAATGAACATTCTTGCCGATGCTACTAACACTATTTCTGAAGGTGAAGTATTGCAGTTAATGAACTGTAATGATCCTGATACCACAGAACAAAGCTACTTTGATGTCATTTATGGTAAAACCGCCCGTTTGTTTGAAGCTGCAACTCAACTCGCCGCAATTATTGCGGGTGCCGATGAGCAAATCGAAAAAGCAATGCAACTTTACGGTATGCATTTAGGAACGGCTTTTCAGCTAATTGATGATGTAATGGACTACAGTTCTGACGCCGACGATATGGGTAAAAACGTAGGTGATGATCTTGCTGAAGGTAAGCCGACACTGCCATTATTGTATGCTATGTGGAACGGTAATGAAGAACAGGCTGCCTTAATTAAAGACGCCATTGAAAATACCAACGGCATGGAACATTTTGATAACATTATGAATGCTCTGCATGAAACCAAAGCGCTTGAGTATGTTACAAAGAAAGCCGAGTCCGAAGCTGATAAAGCAATAATGGCTTTAGAAGCCATTCAAGACAATGAATTTAAACAGGCGCTCATTGGGCTTGCTCACACTGCTGTTAATAGAACTGCCTAAACCTTATTATACGGTCGACAGTTTTACTTGGAATTCATCTGTAAAGTCATATTTTCTCGTTTACATGATGTACCTTTACTAAATCATTCCTATAATATCGATTACATTAAACTGTTTTCGACCCAAGGTCCGGCATGCTATTGAAAATAATAAAAGCCGCTATTGTTTTTTATTTGTTTTTTTCATCTGTTGTATTTGCAGATCGCACAACATCATCAAAGAGCAGTGTAAACACATTATTTTACGACTTAGGACTAGAAGGTGGATGGATTCCCTATCAGCGAGGAGCGAACGCAGGAAGTACTGGAGTATTTGAAGAAATAATATATAGCATTTCCGCTGAATCAGATATTTCATTTAAAGCTGTCTATTTCCCGCCCAAACGAGCCGAGATGGCATTAAAATCAGGTTTAGTCGACTTTGATTTTATTTGTTTAGAATGGTTTACCCATGGAATTGATAAAGACAAATATATAATTACCGAACCTATATTTGAGATATCAGAAATGTTTGTGGTTAAAACTGGTACCGATTTAGACCTTTCTACTCCCCACTCTTACTTCAATTTAGACGTTGGAACAATTGCCGGTTACTTTTATTTGAATGACAAAAAGTTTAACCGAATTGACTTTTTGAATGAACAACAAGTTATCTTAGGTTTAAAGCAAGACCGATTTAAAACAGCTATTTTAGAACGGGAAGTTGCAAAGCACTGGGCAAAAGTTCACGACGTAGATATAGAGTTTCCTTTAACACATACACAAGGTTATATTCGTTTAAGGTTAAGAAACGAGCATAAACACTTATTACTGCGAATTAACGAAGCGATAGCGAAAATTCGTTCTAATGGGCAACTCCAAAAAATACTGAATAAACATAACGTATCAGCTAGATTACCTTAAGCACCTTTCTACAACGTTTTTATAACAATAAAAATCATATAGTTACACAACAAAAACCCATTATTTCGGAAAAAAGCGAATTAACACTTGTCTAAATACTTTTATTTCGGTAATTTACGAAATAACTACTTAACATGGTGAAAATTATGGCAGATATCTTTCAAGCACTATCTAGCCCCGTAAGGCGCGAGATCCTCTCTATGTTAAAGAAAAAAGATCTCACCGCTGGTGAAATTGCAGAGCAAATTGATGTGGCTAAGTCCACCCTTTCGGGACATTTCAATGTCCTAAAATCTGCGGGTTTAGTCATTACAGTAAAAAACGGAACCACCATAACCTACTCTCTTAATGCCAGTGTGGTAGAAGAATTAATGAGTGGCTTATTTTCTATATTTGGACAAAAAGACGAAAGTAAAAAGGAGTCTTTATGAACTTAGTTAAATTCAGCATCTTTATCACTGTTATAACGAGTGTAGTAGCAGCTATTGCCATCAATTTGGTACCTGAAGGATTACAGCTCCCAATTCATTGGAACGCTAGCGGTGAAGTAGATCGATTGACTAACGCTGCCACAGCGCTAATAATGCCTCCTGTTTTGATGGTAGCGTCTCTTTTGATTCTAACTGTATTAAAGCACTTAGAGCCGAGAAAAGAGAACCTTACTCATTCATTAACCGCCGCGCGAGCAATCATAGCGTCGGTGGTTGTTCTACTTGCAATTATAGAAGCCGGTTACGTTGCAATAATATTAGGTGTCGAATTTGAAATGCATAAAGTCATCCTTGCGTCTGTAGGATTAGTGTTAATGGTCGCAGGTAATTTTATGAGTAAAACTAGAAGTAACTTTTTTATCGGCATTAGAACGCCTTGGACATTAAGTAGTGACGAGGTTTGGCGGAAAACACATAGGCTAGGTGGTAAATTGTTTATGTTAGCCGGTGTTATTACAATGCTTGTTGCTCCTTTTGCTAACAACGAGCTACTAAAATTAGTGATCCCTGTTGTTGTTGTTCCTGCTGCACTAATACCCGTCGGCTATTCATGGTGGTTATGGCGAGAAGAACAAAAAAAGCACCCTTAGGTGCTTTTTTTTAATAAAAACTAACGTTGTTTTTATTATTTACCGTTTACGAACTCTTCACCTAGTGTGATGTCGCCACGTAAACCTTCGATCATTTCAGCTTTACATTTAGCTTCAAAGTCACTTAGGTCGCCGTAATGGAAAATTTCTTTTACGCCATCTTTACCAATCAAGACTGGCTGAGCAAAGAAACGAGCATCTTCACTATTTACTTCTACATATGTGTATTCGTAAACATCATCTTCGCCGTTAATAGCATCTACTAGGCTTAAGCAAAAACGTGCAGCTGCAAGGCCCATAGATAAAGTAGCAGAACCGCCACCGGCTTTAGCTTCAACAACTTCTGTACCAGCATTTTGGATACGGTTAGTTAGTTTCTCAATTTCTTCTTGTGAGAACTCAACGCCTTCTACTTGAGAAAGAAGAGGAAGGATAGTTGTGCCACTGTGACCACCGATAACTGGAACAACGATGTCTTCACAGTTTAATCCTTTTGCTTCAGCTACAAAAGCTTCTGCACGGATTACGTCAAGCGTCGTTACACCAAATAATTTAGCAGGGTTGTATTTGCCTTTAGCTTTTAACGTTTCTGCAGCAATTGCTACTGTTGTGTTAACTGGGTTTGTAATAATACCAGTAAGTGCTTCAGGGCAGTTGTCAGCAATACCTTCAACTAATGTTTTTACGATGCCCGCATTGATGTTAAATAAATCTGAACGGTCCATGCCTGGCTTACGAGGTACGCCCGCAGGAATAAGAACAATGTCTGCACCTGTTAACGCTTTTGCAAGATCGTCAGCGCCAAAACCTTCAACTTTAACTTGAGTTGGGATGTGGCTTAAGTCAACTGCAACACCTGGAACAACCGGTGCAACGTCATATAAGGCTAATTCAGAACCAGCAGGTAACTGAGTTTTAAGTAGTAATGATAAAGCCTGTCCGATACCACCAGCGGCACCTAATACTGCAACTTTCATATTAATCTCCAATTTTAATCAATGATCGAGAAGTAAATTTTGCCGCAACCATACTGAAAGTTCGGCGAAAACTCAATTCGCAATTAGTATTATATGATGAAATGCATTAAAATTCCGCCTGAGTAGCTGGCAAGGAAAAAATACAATGACGCAAAACAAGCAAGAAGCACTAATTAAAGCATTTAAAGAGCTTTTAAACGAAGAACGTTTCGGATCGCAAATAGATATCGTCGATGCGCTTAAAAGCCAAGGCTTCGATAATATTAGTCAATCTAAGGTATCTCGGCTACTTACTCGCTTCGGTGCTGTAAGAACCCGTAATGCAAAACAAGAAATGGTGTATTGTTTGCCTGCCGAACTTGGCATGCCTACCGCAAAGAGTCCATTACGCCAGTTAGTTTTAGATATTAATCACAATGAAGCTATGGTTATTATCAAAACTAGTCCAGGAGCTGCTCAGCTTATTGCTCGATTATTAGATTCAGTCGGTAAAGCGGAAGGTGTATTGGGAACTATTGCTGGTGATGACACTATTTTTATCGCACCGTTAAAAGTAAGTGAGATTGAGCACACTCTCAATAATGTAAAAACACTATTTGAAACCGTATAACTCAACCTCTAGTTTAATTACTAATTATTAGAAACTGATTTGACCGTCATAAGACCTACTTGTATGTCGGTTACTTCAACCTTATCTCCCGCTAATAGCGACTCATCACTTTCTATTTTCCACGTAATGCCTGAATATTGATAACTTCCTGGCTGAGTTGGCGACACTGGCGTCTCTAACCTAAACTGGTGTCCAAACAAATCGGAGTGCACATTATGCTTAGGCTCGGTCTTCTGTAAATTAGATAGCGGCTTCCATAAAATAGCACTATAAACCGCTGACAAAACCGCAATGCATAACGAAATAACCGTCCATGTATCACTGATAATACCGAACTGTAATAACAATCCTGTTGTTAGCGTTGCCAATCCAATTAGAGTTAGAAAAAAGGTCGCAAAACCTAAAAAAACAATATCGATAACAGCGAGTAAAACGCCCGCTGCCATTAACATTTGAGCTGTATTTTCAAAAAATGACATCACAGTCTCCTTTAGCTTTTATTCATGGTGCCAATAATACTCATAGCCTGCGCAACCATGCTACTCGCGTCAGTGGCGTTATCTGGAAGCAGAACAACCGACGATTCCTTCGCTATAGCCTGTTTTGCACTTATTGCTTTTGTTGCTAGGTCTAGCTGAATCGCTTTCTGACCCTGCTCGGTCTTGGCTACGTTACCTATTGTTTCTAAGGCTTCCGCTTTTGCTACCGCAACTTGCATAATCGCTTTCGCTTCACCTTCTGCCTTTAATATTTGCTCTAATTTTTCAGCTTCTGCAGCAAGTACTTGCGCTTGCTTTTGACCTTCCGCAACATTAATTGCGGCTTGACGATCACCTTCGGACTCTAGGACTTGAGCTCGCTTTTCACGCTCTGCTTTCATTTGGCGCTCCATCGCTTCCATTACAGATTGCGGTGGAATAATATCTTTAATTTCATAACGTAAAACCTGAACGCCCCACGGACCGGCCGCTTCATTAATAGCTGCGACTATATTAGTATTTAACGAATCACGCTCTTCAAACGTTTTATCTAGTTCCATTTTACCTATTTCACTACGCATAGTAGTTTGAGATAGTTGAATAACGGCAAATACATAATCGTCAACACCATAAGACGCTTTGTAAGGGTCTAAAACTCGGAAGTACAATACACCATCAACAATTAATGAAATGTTATCTCGAGTAATCGCAGATTGACCTGGTACGTCAACTGCTTGCTCTTTTAAAGAACGGTCGTAAGCAACTACATCAACAAAAGGCACAATAAAGTTTAAGCCAGCCTCGATAGATTTATTAAATTTACCAAATCGCTCTATAACATATGCTCGATTTTGAGGAACAAACTTAATAGATGATTTGAGTAACACGATAACTAAAATTAGAAGTGCGAACTCAAACGATATGATTGAGCTGAGTATTTCATTCATAATAAATTCCTTTTACAGCGGTTAAAAAAGACAGAATGGATAATGATTAGTTTACATTACCCTGATTTAGTAAGTAATCAATAGATGGTGCAAAAAAGGCTGCGCCTGTTTCTGCGGTTGTGTAATTCAGTAGGTGATCATAGTTTCCGGCATCGCTACCAAACACCATGTTTGCTAATATTTTTTCAAAGCTATCAGCATTAGCGCAGTATGAAACAAATAAAAGCCCCTGTGTGGTAAGGTTGCCATAAGGCATACTTTGTCTTAGGAGCTGAACAGGCTCGCCATTGGCATCAAAACATCGAGCACGAAACGCATGTGCGGTCTCAGGTAGTTCGTCTTGGCTTACTCTTGAATTATCCTTTTTATAACGACCAATTATGAGCTCCTGCTCTTCAGTAGGGATACCTTGCCATCTATTAATATTATGCCTATAACGCTGAATATGCACATAGCTACCGTTATTAAATGGACCTGGCTCTTCTATTAAAGCAATTTTACGCCTTAAGCGCCCTTTAGGATTTGCAGTGCCCTTTATAAAACCCGTTAAATCTCTACCATCCAAATATCTAAAGCATGGAACCTGTTCTATTAATTCAACCATTTCACCAAACAGGTTAAGTAGTCGTCGGCTAGCAATATAATTAACGTCATGCCTGTCGGAGCGAAGTTGAAAAAACAAATCGACTGGAACGGCGGGCATATGTCGATCTTCATGGTGCATAGAAGGAAATGGTTTTAAATTGGCAGGTTTACTGTCTGGGTATAGTTCCGACCAAAAGTTGGCACCTATAGCAACCACACCGCTAAACATAGCTTCGGAAAACTGCTCATTGATCTCTTCGAATAACGCAGGCAGTTGGCTCAGTGCTTCTCTTATTGCCGGCTCATATCCTTCATGGGTATTAAAAAACAAGTGCAAACCATGCAAATTTGCTTCACTGCATATGCCCCACTGTTCTCTCGACATTTTACTACCCACTAGTACAATTTTTTCTTATTTTAAATAGATTTATTCAAAAGTGAACTAAATTATAATAACTATCATTCATGCGTTTGTTCTTAACACTTTTAATAGAATTTTAGGTTTTTATTACTACAATTAACAAAATTGTTAAAAAATTGTCATAATTGAACGGGTTTGAAATATTTCTGTAACATTTCTGTTGTTTAATGACGCTTATTCGAGCCAATCCTTTTTGGTTTATATTTAATCTTAATTTCGTTTATGGGTATTCATATGAAAATGTTTAAGACGTTAGTTGCCACTTCCATTTTAGCTTCAATGCCAGCAGCGGTTTTAGCGGATCCTGTCATTTACGGCAAAGCTAACCTAACTGTGCAATCGTCAGATGACGGAACAGATTCAACAACTGAAATCAAAAGCAATGCATCACGAATTGGCATTAAAGGCTCGCAAAAACTCGATGGCGGGTTGGAAATGGTTTACCAGTATGAAGTACAAGTAGACGTTTCTGATGAGTCAAAAGAATTAAACCTAACCTCTCGTAGCCAATATATTGGTATACGAGGTGCATTTGGTGAGTTATTAGTCGGCCGTAACGATACCGTATTAAAACAGTCACAAGGTAAATTCGATATCTTTTCTGACCTTGAAGGCGATATAAAAAGCTTGTGGAAAGGCGAGAATCGTATGAACGATTCAATCACTTATAAATCACCAAAGTTTAACAACTTTCAAGTTGGTGTAAGTTATATCCTAGACGAAGCTAACGATGATTCTTCGACATCATTATCTCTAGCTTACGGTGACTCAGCTTTAAAGAAAGGCAAGTTTTATGCGGCCGTTGCTATGGACAACGAAGTGAAAGGGTATGACGCTACTCGTATTACATTCGCAACTAAAGTAAGCGACGTTATTGTCGGAGCAATGTTTCAAACACAAGAAAATGTGGCAACCGGTGAAGATAAGTCTGGTTACTTAGTAAATGCACAATACAAGCTTGGAAAATATAATTTAAAAGGTCAGTTTCAAACGTTGGAAGATGACAATGGCTTTACCTTTGGTGTAGACAGAAAGCTTGCAAAAAACTCAAAAGTTTTTGCATTTTACACCACGTTTAACTTTGATATGGCTGAAGACGAAACTTATTTAGGCCTTGGTTTAGAACAAAAATTCTAAGATTTACCATCTAAATTAAATATAAAAAGGCTGCATTATTTTGCAGCTTTTTTTTGTTTAAAATTTAGTTAAATTAAATAATCCATGTCATATATCTGTCATATAAATTTACTAACATGACCATAGTTTAATAAAGATCTAATTCAATTCTCTATGGAGCAAGACATGAAATTAAAAGCACTCGTTAGCGCATTAGGTTTCACTTTAGTCACACTATTAAGTTCAACTGCGAACGCTGTTGATAAAGAAATTCCTAAGTACGAAAAAGTAAGCGGTATATCTGGTAACCTATCATCTGTTGGTTCAGATACACTGGCTAATATGATGACATTTTGGGCAGAAGAATTTAAACGTTACTATCCAAATGTTAATATTCAAGTTCAAGCTGCAGGTTCATCCACCGCCCCTCCAGCTCTTACCGAAGGAACTTCTAGCTTTGGCCCAATGAGCCGAAAAATGAAATCAAAAGAAGTTGAGTCTTTTGAAAAACGTCATGGCTATAAACCAACTGCAATTCCAGTTGCAATAGATGCGTTAGCCGTATTCGTCCATAAAGACAATCCAATTAAAGGACTTAGCATTTCAGAAGTAGATGCTATATTTTCTTCAAATCGTAAGTGCGGCAGTGATGCAGATATCGACCGCTGGGGTGACCTCGGTTTAACCGGTGAATGGACAGCAAAGGACATTCAACTATTCGGTCGAAATTCAGTATCTGGAACCTATGGTTATTTTAAGAAAAAAGCCCTGTGTAAAGGCGATTTTAAAAATAACGTGAACGAACAGCCTGGATCTGCATCTGTTGTACAATCTGTATCATCATCTTTAAACGGTATTGGTTATTCTGGTATAGGCTACAAGACCTCTGGTGTTCGCGCCGTTCCTCTAGCAAAGCGTGGTGACAATTATATTACTGCCTCTATGGAAAATGCGGTAACGGGTAAATACCCTCTATCACGCTTTTTATATGTATATGTAAACAAGCACCCGAACAAACCGCTTGCGCCAATGGAAGCAGAATTTGTGAAAATGATACTATCGCAAGCTGGACAACAAATTGTTGAAAAAGACGGTTACGTGCCGGTACCAGCTAACGTTGTAGAGAAACAGTTAAAATTACTTGGATTAAAATAATAGCTCTACACTCTTTACTTAAGCGAGGCTAGTCCTCGCTTTTGTTTGTGGAGGCAAAAAAAAGATAGTTATCTGGATCGGTATGTTTAACTTCTTTCGCTTTGTACATGGCTCTATCGGCATACTTCATTAAAGTGTCTATGCTACTTGCTGTGCCAGGGTAAAATGCTACTCCAGCGCTCATTCCTATTGTTACCGATAACCCGCTATCTGCTAATTCTATTGGTTTTTTTATTAAATTCCTTACCTTATCCATAGCATTTCGAACCATGTCCTCTCTGCCATTTTCTGTTTTCAGTAACAGAACAAACTCATCGCCACCCCAGCGTATCACGACATCATCGTGTCGAATGGTATCGGTTAACCTATTTGCAACACTCATTAGCACTTCATCCCCGGCGTCATGACCATGGGTGTCATTCACTTGTTTAAAACCGTTTAAATCAATCAAGACTAATGCAAACTCAACCTTTTGTTGTACTTTTGTTTGTATTGCTTTCTCCCCACCATTTCTATTTAACACTTTAGTGAGTACGTCAAAATCCGCTTGTTTTGCTAATACTTCTAACTCCAATTTACGTTTAGATATATCGTTTAACATCACTTGGTAGTATCGTTCGCCGTCATCGGTGTCAATTTGCGTTGCAAATAGCTGAACCCACATATTAGCGGCTTGATTAAAGCTACGTAATTGATATTCACCCATGGCTATCTCTCCATGAGTAAACGCATCTCTAACCGACGTAAGCACAAGCTCGGGCTCCAAAAACAACTCCATTAAAAGTTCGCCGAATTCAGTATTCTGCTTATTAATATACAGTCCTGTCGACTCTATCAATGACACAAAGGCTTCATTAAATAGAACGAGTTTTCCTTCCGTATCCAATAGTACGATTGACGATTTCGCATTTTCGAAAAGCATTCGAAATCGTCGTTCCAATGCTTCAATTTCAGCCCTTAATTTACGTTCCTGTTTTATTTTTTGTTCAACGTTATTCAAAATAGCATTAGTGTCGCTTACCAAGACGCCTATTTCGGTTCCTTCATGATAACGTGGAGTAATAATGCGATCTTTTGTACCAGGCTCTAAAATATGAAGTAAATTGCTAACCCGTTTTAATGGCTGCGTTACTAAAAAATAACAAATAATAATAGATACCAGGGTTACGATTACCGCTAATAGATATAAAGCATAGGTATTACCTGTGCTAATACGCGCAGCTTGACGTTCTATATAGCTAAAATCAGGCATAACCATTATTTCAGCTATTTTTTCATCAGTTAAGAATGGGTGGTAAATAGCAAAAATTTGTACGTTTTTTTGCTGCAGGTACTTAACATTTATTTCATATTTAATGTTATCACTTGTAAATGCTGCCGCTTTTACGTTTTTGCTTCGCATCAAGCCGTTAATAACCTCTTTAGCTAATTCTTCGTCAGACACAAATGCTGCGATAGAGGCAGTAGGAGAGACTATTTGTAATAACTCTTCGATAGATGAATTGGCATTAGAGATTTCAGCGTTGTAAGTCAAATTGTAAAAATATTGAGAAAAGGTAAACGCAATAGCAAATGCCGAAAGTATTATCAGCGATGCTAACCTACTGGCAATACCCATTGTTTTAATCAAATTCATACACCACTTTCATTGAGTCGTTGAGCTGATAACGATACACATAGCAAACTACATTTTTTTCATTTTTTAAAATAGTTTCAATATCTTCCAACGTAGTAAGTTCCAACGGTGGCCGCACACGCCCTGTAAATTTCAACCTTGACCAATAGGCATTTACTCTTGCCAGCGATAATCCCACTAACGCGTTATAAAAGTCAGATTTGATATTGTTGTCACCAGTAAAGTCTATTGGTTTTGCCGTGTTTCCATTAGAAAAAGCCGAATACTTGCCCATATATAGATCGATCAGCTCTTTTCTATTTATTGAATCAACTGGATTATCTTTGCTCGTAACCACTAAGATTTGTGAATTATTGGCGCTGGCAATTGGCCCCCATGAGCATAACAACATGAAGGTTAATAAGGTTATTGATAAAAATCGAGTTATTGTCATCAAAAGCTGAAACTCACTGCCGCAAACACGTTATTAAAGGACTCTTCGGTTCCCTCCACACGGAATTTATCTGACTTTTGCAAACCGCCACCGCGCTCATCAACATTTACTTTTTGCCATTGTAGTTTAACTGCAAGTGATTCAGATACATCCCATCTCCAGCCAATAGAAAATGTTTCTTGATTGTGTCTAAATATTGCTACTACTTCTTCGATTACAAAGGCGATGTCTCTACTAATAGGAGAGTCCAAAGGGATCTCATCAAAATAATACTCTTCAGATTCTGCCATTGAATAGGTAGCGTAAAAGGTATGTCCATTCAATAGATAGCTTAAATTTATAAAGCCATTTTCAATATGTTCTATCGGCAAGGTTTCCGAATCGATATGCACCCACTCTGCAGACACTTCATAATTACCGAATGTTTTCATCGCATATATTGAGCCGTAAGATATTTTTTTATTTGTAAAATCTATCTGATTTGCTAGCTCAGGCGCAGCTGGGAAGACAGCAGAAAATGTTGGAATAAGTTGCACGAAGGAATCGAGGCTATCTGAGCTATTAGTTGCAGTAGCTTCTGTATATCGAGCTGCAAGCAACCAAGAATAAGAAGAAAGCTCTAACTTGATGCCAGTTAAGTCGTCAAAAAAAACAGGATCGTATGTCGAAGATGAAAAATCACTTTCGGTTTTCCCGTAAAAGCCTTTCACGGAATAATTAAATGAATCCGCTCTTCCGGAATACGTCGCGTCCATGCCATCCGAGCTTCGATTAGGTACAAAACCGTATACTTCGTTTGGAACTACGACCCAGGGATAAGCTATACCCACTTCGCGTACATCACTAAGTTGAAAAACATCAATAGCCGTTCTACCTGCACGCAGACTCCATTGCGGCGAGACTTTGTAACGCACAAACGCCAATTGAGCTAAATTGTCTAAACCATATTTATCCTGCTTTTTATAAACAAGTTGCGCCACCGCGTCCCAATGTTCGTTGATAGAGTAGTCTATTTGAACGCCTAAATTGCTAACAGGGGTAAATCTAAACTCGTTAGATTTCGCTCCTACATTTTGCGACATGTCTGCACGATAGCCGTATTGTGATGAGTTAGTTTGAACGCCACCAATAGTAGCGAATCCACTAACATTAAATTCATTTGCTATTACCTGTTTAATAAACAAAGCGTTTACTACAGCTAAAAATGCGACAATAAAAATGTGTTTAGATTTAATCATGAGTTATCAGTTGCTACTGTAAATCCTAATTTGAAGAATTACCTTAAATGATAGTCGTAAATCTCGATTTCTGAAACACGATGGTGATTAATTTCAGCTAGTTATGGTGATTTTTTAGCACCAGCGAAAGTTGATGACGCGTTATGTTTGGCAAAAACAGCCGGAAACATTTGAGACAATGAGATTTGGGTTAAACCCTTGTGAATAGTTATTCATCGCCACTTCAACAAAACTGTTATTTGATGAACAGCTATAGCCTGCAGAGTAAGGGCCAAAATAAACCAACTCGCCTTTATCTAAAACAGCAAGTGACGGTGTTGCTGGAATCAGAGATGAAATAGATTCAGAAACTTCAACGTTATCAATGTTAAAACCTTGGCCTTCAAATACCTTATCAAGGTTTTTTTTATGCTCGGATGGCACTTGATTACACCCACAGTTTGGGTCGATAAAATGAATAACCCGCTTTTGTGATAACTCAGTTACCGGGTAAATAGACGCTAATTGTTTAACTACATCCTCGGATCTTACATTTACTAAAATACCATTTGGATCAAAGGGCTTTATGCGTTTTGAAACAAAATAATAAGCGCTAACGGCAGTTAAAGTCAGCCAAACTGCCGTTAATAAATAGTATCCCCAGTGTAGTTTATTATTTGAAGTTTGAGACATGATTTTCTAACGATGAAATAGATGCCTCAATCCGTTTGGCCTCAGTTGAAAGGTCGTTAATTCTATTAACATCATCACCACTTGAGTTTCTAATATTATCTGTAATCTCAGAAATCGCGTTAATTGACTGTGATTGTTCTTCAACGGAATTAGCAACAGCTATTGCAATGTCATTAGATTTCGCAACAAGGTAGGTAGCCTCTTTAATTTTATTACCGGCATCACTAGCCACTTCATTCACATTGCTAACTATTTCGATACAATGACTCATTGACTCTGTAGAGCGGTTTGAGTATTCCATTAACTGTGCAATCGTTTCGGTAATTTTTGCCGTGCTTTCTTTTGTTCTATTGGCAAGCGCTCTGACCTCATCGGCCACGACAGCAAAACCTCTTCCTTGCTCACCCGCTCTGGCAGCCTCAATTGCCGCATTCAGTGCCAACAAGTTTGTTTGTTCAGCAATACCTGAAATCTCAGCCAATACAGCGGAAATTGCTTCGCTAGATTTGGATAGCTCGGTAATTTCAGAACTCGTCAGGTTTAATGCATTCGTTAACGTCTCGTTGTTCGCATTGATATCTGAAATACACGTTTTTGTCACTTCCGTTAAATTAAGTGCTTCGCCCATTTGTGTACTAAGTTGTGATGCGTTGTCAGAAATTAGATTTACCGTATGAACCATTTCTGCAATTGAGGACGCAATGCTATTGATTTCTTCGGATCGATATTTAGTTGACGTTTCAAGGCCACTTTTAACCGATGACAATTTTTTGTTGTTTTCGATCAGCTCAATAGATTGGGTTTTCACATCATCTATCGTATTATTCAGAAGCGATAATAAGTTATTAAAACCATTAAGAATTTGATTGTCTGGTATTTCACTACGAACTTTTAAATCAATTTCTTTTGGATTAGAAACTAGGTAACCCGTTAAATTTGCCAGCTCATTTCCTACTATGCTGTCATCGTATAATTGTTTAGCAATATAACCTGCAACACAGGCCTCAACAATTGCATAAGCGGCATGAATAAGTACTGTTGTGAAATGTAGTCTGTCTTCATCAAAGATATACACTCCTGCGCCATTGACTTGCATAAAATAAAAAGAAAAATGATGAACGGCAATCAGACCAATGGCAGTAATAAATACTCGCCAGTCGCTGTAAATAATGAGGAATGCCATCAGTATAAATATCTCAAAATGTACTTCAATTAGACCATTTAACTGGTGAATGTGGAGGCAGGCAAACACCATAGATACAAGAGCTGCAACATGTCTTGTTAACGCTGATTCAGGCGCTGTTTTTATCATAAACAAGCCAATAGCCATTGCTGGGCCACCAATCACGATGGCTTCTAATAACGTATTGTTCACAAACGAGATAAGAATTGACTCAATAAACAGAGCAATAAATAAGAAAGTAAATAATTTAGATTGTTTGTTCATAAAAGTCCTCGTTAAACCTAAATACCGCCAGATAAACTAATCGTCTTCGAATATTGTTACCCTAAGTGTAGTAGCTCTTTATATTTTGAAGATATTTTTTGTATATTGTATTGATGTAGCTACGTAACGTAAGTAGTACTCTTATAATCAACACTTAGTTTATAAACGTAAGTAATTAATAAAATTAAATATGGGGCAATAAATTTAACGCAAAAGCCAGCTAACAAGTTTTCGCTAGCTGACTTTATCAAATAGACCATCACTCATAATCCGCGAGCAATGTTGGTGATACAAAGAGTATGCTTAGAACTTTGCTAGCTCATCTGCACTTAGTTGACCATCTTTATTTGAGTCAAGAGAGTCAAAGCTAGAAATAAGTTTGCTGTTATTACTCGCTGAAACTTCAGATTTACTCAACTTGCCATCACCATTAGTGTCGTACTTACTAATCAGATCTTCTTGGCTGAGTTTTAAAGCAGTATCAAGTTCACCTGCTGTTACTGTTGAGGCCACTATCGAAGTTAATACAGAAAAAAATGCTACTAGAGTTACTTTATTTAATTTTAACATTGTAAATTCCTTATTTCTTAAAGTTTGATGTAGTAGTAGTTCTACTTACGATATGTGTATTGCACCTGTCGTGCCAAATCGTAAACCATTGATATAATTGCAAATTTGCAGATTAGTGTTATTTTTAACTGTCGTCGTCTGGAGACATATGATTTTTATTTGAAATATTATTCGGACATAAACTCTGTATAAAAATAAAAATATTTAATAAAAACAAAATGTTGGAAACCCCATTGCACCAACCGAGCTAATGTCGCTATTTGAAGACATGATTGTTTAAACCGATAAAACAGGGTTAAATTATTAAATATTCTATGAAAAACGTAAGCTCAACGAAGAAATGGATAAACTACTTCACCTTCTGAAAAGGCTATCTAAACTAAATACATCAATAAAAACACTAACAGTGCTTGGTTTTGGTTTAGTCGCGTTCCCTCTTGTATTTGCATTTCTATATAGTGCAAAGCAAGTGAACAACTTATCTCAACAGGGTACTGAAGCTATTTTTAACGTAGCTGAATTAGTAGAGAGCAATCGAGAAGTTAGTCAAATCCAATCAAGGCTGGAGCGATACGCCGGGCAATTTGTCGTATTAAAAGAGGTTGAGTTGTTAACAAATTTTAAACAACAAAGCCAATCACTAGAGTCTTTGATCACTACGATCTTTCAGACTAATAAAGATGAGCAGTTAGTACATCTTATCCAGTCATATGTAAAACAACTAAATGCCATAACGATACTAATAATCCAGTCAGATCCTTTACCATCTCTGGATATGGTGCAATCTGAATTTAGGAACTTAGCACTAATTAATCAAAAAATTAATTTACGCTCCAATGAGCTGATTAACAACAAAGCGCACGAAATGAAGCGTTCTGCCAAAAGTATCGAACAAACTATGTTAATAAGTTTATATACGATTCCAATCACGCTCATCGTCGCAGTAATTTTTGTTACTCTTATTATTCGACCTTTAAAGGCACTACAACCTCAAATACAGCGATTAGAAAGCGGCGACTTTAACCAACCAATTACACTTCGAGGATCAACCGAAATGGTTGAAATTGCAGATGCGTTAGAGTTAATGCGAAGCCGCCTACATGAATTAGAAATACAAAAGTCTAGTTTCATTCGTCATATCTCTCATGAACTAAAAACTCCGCTTGCAGCGATAAGAGAGGGTACTGAGCTAATATACGACAATAGTGTTGGAGAACTAAATCAAGCCCAACAAGAAATCACAAATATAATTAGGGCAAGCGTTGCTCGTTTACAAACCTTAATAGAAGATTTGCTAGACTTTAATATCGTGCTTGATTCGACCAGTTTACAAGAGTCACAGATCGTTGATATTAACAATCTAGTCATGGAATGTATTGATCAACGTCGTTTAGACATAAATCGAAAAAACTTAAACATACAGACCAACATCCAAAGCGCAGGCCTGCTATGCAATAACAAACAACTTAATGTGGTAGTTGATAACCTATTATCTAACGCAATTAAGTTTTCTCCTAACAATGGCGAGATTAAAATTAATGCCCGAGATGAAGGCTCAAAGCTCATTTTTAGTATGATTGACGAAGGCCCTGGCATACCAAAATCAGCTATTAAGGACATATTCAACGCCTTTTATCAAGGTTCGACAAAGCATAATAGCCCAATAAAAAGTAGTGGTTTAGGGTTAACCATAGTGAAAGAGCTATTAATGAGATTAAATGGCAATATCACTGTAAATAGTAGTACTAGCGCGCCAAGTTTTAGTGAGTTTGTTATTCAACTGCCATTAACCAAAAGTTACAGCCAATTGCATACGGAAGAAAAAATGAAGGAAGGAAGTAATGACTAAACCAAACGTAAAACGATCAATGCGAATTATCGCTTTTTTGGCAGTTAGTCAGTTAATTATGGCATGCCAGTTGTTAAGCCCAAATGATAGTGAGCATTCACATACCTTAAATACGAATCTAAGCCTAATTAACTATTACCTTTGGATAAATAAATTAAACAACGAAGAGCTTAATGTGGAATATAAGCTGTTATCAAAACAAACCAAACAATTACCATACGTATTGCCAAAACTTATGCTATTTCACAGCTTACCTGACTCACCTTTTTATAACCCTAAACAAGCCTTATCGGACTATGAGCATTCAACCAATAATCTCCTCGAACAAGAGCAGCTCCTATTAGATTTATTGTGCAGACAAATTAAACTTCAAATGTTGTTTGATCAAAAGCTAGCACTTGAATCTGAAAAAAAGATCAAAATGCGCAATTTATTAAAACAGCAAAATGCCACCATTGACTCGTTAAAGGAGCAAAACATTTTATTGCAACACCAGATTTCACAGTTAAAGCTAATCGAAAACTCAATTAACAATAACGGGCAATAAATCATGAATGATATTACTGATTCGATTGCAAAAGATAGAATTCTAGTTGTTGATGATGATCCAAGCTTATTGCGACTCATAACAATACGCTTAACTGCGGCTGGATATTTGGTGAAATCAGCAACGTCGGCAAAAGAGGCTCTCGGCACGTTAGGAAGTTTTAATCCGCAACTTGTTATAAGTGATTTACGAATGGAAGGAATGGATGGTATGGCGTTGTTCGAAAGAATTCGACAACGTAATCCTAACTTACCTGTAATTATTATGACTGCTCATGGCACTATTCCAGACGCTATAAATGCAACAAAAAAAGGGGTCTTTAGCTTTTTAACCAAGCCCTTTGAAAGTAAAGAGTTACTCGATGCAGTGCAACAAGCTCTTCGCCTACAACCAAGCATTTCTAACCCAGACCTAGGAGAAAAAGGCCTGCTATGGCGAAAAAATATTATTTCACGTAGTGCCAGCATGGAAGCGTTAATGCAACAAACTTATCAAGTAGCGCAGAGTGATTTCAGTATTTTAATTCAGGGGCAAAGTGGTACAGGTAAAGAACTGTTAGCTCAAGCCATTCATAAAGCGAGCGAACGTAGTGACAAGCCATTTACTGCAATTAACTGTGCAGCTGTGCCTGAAAACTTATTGGAATCTGAGCTCTTTGGCCATAAAAAAGGTGCGTTTACAGGTGCGGACAAACATCATATTGGTCTATTTGAATCAAGTAATGGCGGGACTTTATTTTTAGATGAAGTTGGCGATATGCCTCTAAATTTCCAAGCCAAGCTGCTGCGCGCAATACAAGAAAAAGAGATTCGTCCAGTGGGAAGTACCAGCACGGTAAAAGTAGACGTCAGACTCATTTCAGCTACGCATAAGAATTTGCAACAAGAGATAAGAGACCAAAACTTCCGCGAAGATTTATATTATCGTCTTAATGTCGTAGAGCTAACCTTACCGGCTTTGTGCGATCGTAGAGAAGATATTCCGCTACTTGCAAACTACTTTTTAAGTCGCACCTCAAATAAAGCAAAAATAAATGTAAACGGCTTTAGCCAAGAAGCATTAGAACTTTTAATTTGTGCGCCCTGGCCAGGCAATATTCGTCAGTTACAAAATGTTATAGAGCAATGTGTTGCACTATCAACCGAGACAATGATAAACGAAACTTTGGTAAGGAATGCATTGCGTGAAGCAACAATCAGTCACCCGTCATTTCAAGAAGCTAGGGAGCAATTCGAACGCGACTACTTAACTTCAGTATTAAAGGCTACATCAGGGAATGTTTCACAGGCGGCTAAGCTGTCTAAGCGCAATCGTACGGAGTTTTATAAACTACTTAATAAGCATCACTTGAACCCTGAAGAGTTTAGAGATGAATAATTTATTTAGGATTCTGATTTATTGATAGTGAATATTCGTCAACGGCCACGCATTCCTTCAACGAAACACGCAGATAAAAAGGTGCGAGATGACCGATAAGCCGGGTTTTGTCTTGGACAATCATTCGTCTAGGCCAATAATTGCTTATTGGCTCAAGCTTTCTACCCGGTTCCGACGTGGGCCACGCCTGTACTTCAAGAGTACTGGAACCCTATTTGAAATTGCTCCGAGTGGAGTTTACCGTGCCACGAACTATTACTAGCCGCGCGGTGCGCTCTTACCGCACCCTTTCACCCTTACCTGTGCTAATAAATTAGCCATCGGCGGTATACTCTCTGCTGCACTGGTCGTAGGCTCACGCCCCCCAGAAGTTATCTGGCACTCTGCCCTATGGAGCCCGGACTTTCCTCCCCTCTGTCCGTCTGCTTATGAGTAAACTCATAAACACAACGACAAAGCAGCGATTGTCTGGTCATCTCGCGGGCTGGATTATAGCCGAGTATAAACAAGAATGCATCTAACGATTAGTAAGAAACGCTAGTCTTGCCAAGTCAGCGCTAACTTATACAAATCGTTTTTCTTTAAATCATGAATTTTAGCTGTAATTGCCGCTGCTTTTTTGGTCGGCAATTCTTCCATTAACGATTTTAATAGCATTTCTGCCTCAGGAGACAGAGCGGATTCCTCTTTGTTTGGCGCTAACATTATTACCATTTCTCCCTGCTGACGATCTTTATCTTCACCGAACCAGTCGATGACTTCCTGTGCAGTACCTGATTTAAATGCTTCGTAATGTTTAGTCAGTTCTTTTGCAACGACAACTTGTTTATCGTCACCTAGTGCCTCGGCCACATGTTTTAATGTATCAATAATTCGACGTGGGCTTTCATAAAAGACCGTTGTGAAGTCGGCGTTTTTATAGGATGTCAAAATGGCTAATTTGGCTTGTTGTTTAACTGGTAAAAAACCAGCAAATAAAAACTTATCGGTCGGCAATCCTGCAGCACACAGGGCTGTGATTACGGCACTTGGCCCCGGAATCGGAGTCACTTGAACGTCTTGCTCACGAGCCAAGTTAACTAAATTATAACCAGGGTCAGAAATAAGTGGTGTACCGGCGTCACTTATTAACGCAATGCTTTTACCTTGGGCTATTTGATCAAGTAGCGATTGTGCTTTTTGTTTTTCATTATGGTCATGCAGTGGAAACATTTTAGTTTTAATACCAAAGTGACTAAGTAATTTTCCACTATGACGGGTATCTTCTGCTGCTATCAAGTCAACTTCATTTAAAGTATCGAGCGCGCGCTGAGTTATGTCGGATAAATTTCCAATTGGTGTTGCTACAATATATAAAGTTCCTGGATTCGACATCATGACCTCTTTAAGCCGTTGTTTATAGCAGTATTCGCTTGTATGATACCTTCTTAAGTATGCCACTTATATTGTTTTTTGCGCCAACTAAGGTAAATGACTGTGATTCGTTCGATTGTAATAATAATAATAGTTTCTCTCTTAGCTGCGTGTGGCAGTGCTCCAAAACAGCAAATCGCTGTCAAAAAAAATATCGATACTAATGAAGCTGTAATAAGCACATTCAAGGACAGCCAGTTTTATATTAAACAAGCGCAAACGACAAACCTTAACAGTGAGCAACAAAGCTTTTACATCCTAGCCGCCAAAGCTGCGATTGCCGAAAAAAAACCGGTAATATTTATCCAATCAATCTTGTCAAAAGTGGACTCGTCTAAGCTAAATTCAGTTATGTTAGATATCGAATTAGCAAAAGCATTATTGTATGCCCAACAAATTGATGAAGCACAAGGTGTAGTGGATAGATTGCAACAAGGGACTTTAGCTAATCGCTTTGCTATTCCAATGCGTGTGCTAGATGCACAATTGAAGTCTCAACAAAACAAACATATTGAGGTTATTCAAGCAAGTTTTCAATTACAGTCATTATATGATCAGCAGCTATCTTCTTCAGATCAAGTGCTTATTAACAACTTGATCTGGAAACATATTCTTAGTGTCCCTGCTGAAACTTTAAGCCGATTTAACACTGACTTTGGTCAATCTTCTGATGCTTGGATTCAATTGGCCAATATCGTTAGAGAATACCTTGCCGACCCCAATGAACTTCCCTCTCAATTAGCTAGATGGAAACGAATATATCCTGATACAGTTGTGCCGTCGAAGTTGCCTCTGCAGGTTCAGCAGCTCCTTAGTGTCGAACCTTATCAACCAACAAGTATTGCTCTTTTACTGCCTTTGTCAGGTAAATTAGCGAAACAAGCAATGACGATTCGCGATGGATTTTTATCGGCTAAGCCGTTTGACTCCTTAACTACAGTTCACGTACTGGACACAGGATTACTTGAGCTCAAAGAAATTGAAAACATAATTGTTGAGCGAGGCGTTGATTTTATTGTTGGACCGCTAGAAAAAGAGACGGTAATTAGTTTCCAACAAAGCGACATAATTAGATCTGTACCTCGGTTAAACCTAAACATACCTGAAATTTTACCTACGCAATTGCAGAATCTAGCCCGAAGTTACTACTTTTCGTTATCGCCGGAAGATGAAATAGACCAAGCTATTGAGTTATTTTTAGAAAAAGAAGTAAAAACGCCGGCAGTTATATACGCTGATAACTCCTTAGGCCGACGATTACATGAACGCTTTAATGCTGCTTGGTATGCCGCTACTGAAAAACAAGCAGAATCTATAGCCTTTAGAAATCGCTCTAAACTCGGAGACGCTGTACAGCAATTGCTTGATGTTGATGCTAGCCAAGCGAGAATTGCAGAAATGAAACGATTATTTGGCGCGGCACTTGAAACCGAGACAAGAAGCAGGTCTGACATTGATGCCGTTTATGTTATTGCAAACTCTCAACAAACTCGTCTTATAAAACCGTTTTTCGATGTCAATATCAGTGCGTTTGGCAAACGTCTGCCAATATACGCTTCCAGCCGAAGTTATGTTGTTGATGAGTCAACTCAACAAAAACGTGACCTAAATGGTATGTTTTTTACTGAGATGCCATGGTTAATTAAAAATACTGAACCACAGCTTCACAAATTATATGAGACGATAGGCGAACAACAAACACAATTGAAAAAGCTATTCGCGTTTGGCCATGATGCTTACGAGCTAATCTTTGCTCTGAAACAACTTACTATTTTACCTTCAGAGTCTTTATACGGGTTGACGGGAAAACTAAGTGTTAAAGATAACCTAGCCATAAAACGCCAACTTAGCTGGTCTCGATATTTGCAAGGAAAAGTCATTGTCCAATCAGAAGGTAGCAACTAAAACGCATAAACAACTCGTTGGAGATGCAAGAGAATTAGAAGCAAAAAATTATTTGCTGAAGCAAGGATTAAACCTTGTGGACACTAACTTTAGATGTAAAGTAGGTGAAATTGACTTAATATTTTACTGTTCAAATACCAATACGTATATTTTTGTAGAGGTGAGGTTTAGATCAAGTAATCAATTTGGCGGCGCAGCAGCGTCAGTAACGTATCAAAAACAACAAAAAATTAAAAAAGCCGCGATTTTTTACCTACAGAAACGTAAACTAACACCAAATATACGGTTTGACGTAATCGCGTTCGAAAACAACCAGCTAAACTGGATTGAAAGTGCATTTTCATGAATGACAATAAAATTAAACAACTTTACACCTCAAATATACAAAACTTTATCGCTTCGGGTGATCAAAATGCAGACAACATTGCGCTTTCCGCAGCTGTTATCGCTCAAACACTGCTATCTGGTAATAAAGTTCTAACTTGTGCCGACTCAATGGCAAAAATGATGGCAGAACACTTCGCTGGTATTTTAGTAAATTATTATGAGATCGAACGTCCTTGCCTGCCAGCAATAGCGTTAAATGATCATGTGCAAAACTGTGGTCTAGATGAAATTAATTTGACCAACTTTCAAGAACGTTTTGCCAGACAAATTAGGGCCATTGGCAATGAGCAAGATGTTTTAGTAGTTTTTTCTTTGAATAACAAGGAACCATCTATTAAAGCTGCACTCGAAACAGCATTAACTCGTGACATTCAAGTTATAGCTTTCACATCGGATGATGGCGGTGAAATAGCAGGACTGTTAGGCGACAATGATATTGAGATTCGTTTGCCGACTAATAAGCCAAGTAGGACCTTAGAGATTCAGTTGTTCACAGTGCACGTATTAAGTGAATTAATTGATGAAGTTATTTTCTCTATGTAATCGTTTAGATTTAGGAATTAGTTATATGAAAAAGCACCTTATATTATTGTTGAGTATCCTTTTAGTTCAAGGTTGCGTTGAAACAGCAATCGTTGCTAGCGCAGTTACAGCAGTTTCAGCTGCTAATGATCCACGTTCAGTTGGTAGCCAAATAGACGATAATGGTATTGAAGTTCGAGCTACTGTTAAGCTAATGAAAGATCAAGAAGTGAGTGACAATGCTAATGTAACTTTAGTGAGCTATAACGGTCAGTTATTAGCAGTAGGGCAAGCGCCTACCCAAGCTTTAATCAATAAAATTGACGGCATTTTGAAAAGCGTCGATCATGTTATAAAAGTTCATAACCAGGTAAAAGTAGGCCCTTTAGCTTCTGTTGGGAGCAAAGCTAAGGATGTCTGGATAACTACTAAAGTGAAGTCGGCTTTTTTAGCAAATGACAAAATCGAAGGTAATAAAATAAAAGTGATAACCGAAGCTCAAGAAGTATATTTACTTGGCATAGTATCGCCAGAGCAAGCGAATGAAGCAGCAACCGTTGCCTCAAAAATATCTGGAGTTGAACGAGTTATAAAGGTATTTGAATAATTCTCCGAATCCTAATGAAAACTTAAAATATAAAAAAACCAGCAAATGCTGGTTTTTTTATATTTACAAGCAAGCTACTTAACAATTGATAAGTGGCTACGCTTTTTATCAGTTGAATCGACCTTTTTTGAATCTTTTTCTGACGAGCTTACCACTTCAAATGAAGCGCCAGGCTCTTCGACTTCAGAAGTATCACCTTCTACAGGCGCTAATTCGTAACCGTCAATGTCATAGTCCTCTGGCGGAAACATTGTCCCAGCACCATTCTCACGCGCATAAATAGCGGATACGGCGTACATTGGAACATACACTTCAAATGGAACACCGCCAAATCGTGCTGAAAATGTTAATTGCTCATTGCTTATTTGTAAGCTTTGAACTGCACTTGGGCTAATGTTTAATACCACTTGTCCGTCTTTTACACTTTGCGGTGGAACCTGAACATGTGGCAAGTCCGCCTCGACAACTAAGTAAGGCGTGTGCTCATTATCCAAAATCCAATCATAAAACGCCCTCAATAAATAAGGGCGATTTGGAGTCATATTTTCCATAATTACTTAGTAAGTACTACGGATGTCTTTTTCAACATCTGTTAACGAGGCTTGGAAAGACTCACGCTCAAATACACGTAGCATATAAGTCTTAATATCTTTTGCTGCAGGGCCTGACAACTCGATACCCCACGAAGGCAAGCGCCATAATAACGGAGCTAAGTAACAATCAACTAAGCTAAACTCTTCGCTCATAAAATATGGGTCTTCAGCAAAAATAGGTGCAATAGCTAAGATGCCTTCCTTTAACTCTTGACGTGCAGCTTCATCACCTTGCTCAATTTTACGAGTTAGTGAATACCAGTCATTTTCAATTCTATCCATCATCAAACGACAACGACCACGAGCTACCGGATATACTGGCATTAATGGTGGATGTGGAAAACGCTCGTCTAAATATTCATTAATAATGTTTGCACGATATAACCCTAATTCACGGTCAATCAACGTTGGAACGTTTCCATACGGATTAACTTCATAAAGGTCTTCAGGCATGTTATCTGGAGTTACATAGTGAATATCCACGTTAACCCCTTTTTCCGCTAATACGATGCGAACCTGATGACTATACATGTCATTTGCACCAGAAAATAAAGTCATTACCGCTCGTTTGTTTGCAGACACAGCCATTTATTTCTCCAAAATCTTTCAAATTGCATTATCAAAAAAGGGGCGAAACACCCCTTTTAAAGTAAAATAGTTGTTAAGGTTTTAATTTACTTAACAATTATTTTTTGATGTCTCTCCAGTATTCTTTCTTAAGCAAAACTGCGAATATCCAGAATATGAAACAGTAAAGTAGTGCTTTATAGCCAATGCTTTCACGCTCTAAAATCATAGGTTCACCAATGTAAACCATGAAGTTAGTGATATCTAACATTGCACGATCGTATTCATCTTCACTAAGCTCACCAGAGCCGTCAGATTTAATACCAACGAATTCTTTAACCATTTCACCGTCGATCATACGTTCTTCGTATACTTTTTCAGGTACACCTTGAAGTTCTTGTAATACGTGCGGCATACCAACGTCTTTAAATACAGTATTGTTCACGCCAAATGGACGTGACGGGTCTACGTAAAAAGACTTTAAGTAGCTATAAATCCAATCTGGACCACGTAAACGAGCTTCAAGTGTCAAGTCTGGAGGAGCTGCACCAAACCATTTTGCACCATCAGCTTTAGGCATTGCATTTTTAATATGCTCACCTACTTTTGTATCTTTTGTAAAAACTAAGTTTTCCATACCTACATCTAGAGGAATACCTAAGTCGTTAAAAGTACGCTCGTATCGTTGAAACTGCATTTGGTGACAACCAACACAGTAGTTCATAAACAACTTAGCACCACGTTGTAACGAGGCTTTATCAGTTTGGTCGATTTCTGCTTTGTAAGGCAACGCACCGCCACCTGCAGCAAGTACCGAAGCAGAAACTAAACCAGCGAATAAACCAAGAGTAAGAATAAGTTTTTTCATTATTTCGTAATCCTTTCTGGCAGTGGCTTAGTCTTTTCGTTTTTGCTGTATAACCAAAGTAATACAAAGAAACCAAAATACATAACGGTAAAGACTTTAGAAATCATCTCTTTAAATGGAGTACCCGGTGTGCCACCTAAGTAACCTAGGATAATAAATACAATCGCAAATATGATCAGGTTCCACTTATGTAGGCCACAACGGTAACGCCATGAGCGAACCTTACCACGGTCAATCCAAGGCAATAACGCTAGTACAATGATTGCACCAAACATAGCTACAACACCACCAAACGGATTTGGTACCGCTTTAAGAATTGCGTAGAACGGAGTGAAGTACCAAACAGGGAATACATGCTCTGGCGTTTTAAGGTTATTCGCCATTTCAAAGTTTGGATGCTCAATAAACTTGCCATACATATCAGGGTTAAAGAACATGACATAGCAGAATAGGAATATAAAAATACCAAACGCCATTAAGTCTTTAAGAACCATGTGCGGGAAGAATGGTACTACATCATCCAATAAATCTTTTTTAGACGTATAGTATTCATGGAACTCAAATTTTGTTTTCTCATCATCTGACAATGAACCTTTAGGACGCTTAACATCAACGCCATCAGGGTTGTTAGAGCCAACTTCATGAAGCGCAACAATGTGAAGGAATACTAAGATAACGATAATTAGAGGCAGTGCGATTACGTGCAATGCAAAGAATCGGTTTAGTGTTGCACCAGATACTACGTAGTCACCACGTATCCACAACGCCAAGTCTTCACCTATAACAGGAATCGTACCGAATAAACCTATGATTACCTGAGCACCCCAGTAAGACATTTGTCCCCACGGTAATAAGTAACCCATAAAGGCTTCAGCCATTAGTGCAAGGTAAATAAACATACCGAATAACCACAACAACTCACGAGGTTTCTGATAGGAGCCGTACATCATACCGCGGAACATATGAAGGTATACAACAACAAAGAACGCAGAGGCACCGGTTGAGTGCATGTAGCGAATAATCCAGCCGTATTCAACATCTCGCATGATGTATTCAACAGAAGCAAATGCGCCTGCAGCAGAAGGTTCATAACTCATCGTTAACCATATACCGGTTACGATTTGGTTAACTAGTACGATTGTGGCTAAAAAGCCAAACACGTACCAAAAGTTCATATTTTTTGGTGCTGGGTATTGCGCCATGTGCATGTTGTAAACACGCGACATAGGAATACGAGCATCAATCCAATCTACAAGGTTTTTGAACATTACGCTGCTCCTTCCTGATCTTCGCCGATCAAGATGTTGTTATCATCGATAAAGTAGTGAGGAGGAACTTGTAAGTTTGCACCAGCGGGAACACCACTAAATACACGACCAGCCATATCAAATTTAGAACCATGACAAGGACAGTAGAATCCTGATTTAACACCTTCTACTACTTCCTCATAGCCTTCAGACATATAAGTTGGTGAACAACCTAAGTGCGTACAAATACCTACAGCTACAAATATTTCAGGACGCTGAGAACGATGAAGATTTTTAGCATATGCTGGTTGCTGCTCTACTTCAGAGTTTGCATCTTTTAAGTCATCTGCAGAAATGTCTTCAATTGTTTTAAGCATCTCTGGAGTACGATAGATAACCCAAACAGGTTTACTTCGCCACTCAACTCGGATCAATTGACCCGGTTCAATTTTTGTAATGTCAACTTCAACTGGGGCACCGGCTGATTTAGCTCGGGCACTAGGATTCCAGGAAGCAATAAATGGCACAGCCGCTGCCACTGCCCCAGCACCACCAATAACTGATGTTGCTACAGTGAGGAAACGACGACGACTATTGTCTACAGGCGCATTGCTCATCCAATATTCTCCGCGATTAGGATTAATAAGCGTATTATGAAGTGTTCTAAAAAGACCCACTTCTTAAAAATTTGGTAATTTAAGAGATTCTACCGAAAAAGCCCCATGTAAAACAAGGCAATATAAGAATATAGAAGATTATTTTCATTTTGAAATAAAAAAGCCCGCAATATGCGGGCTTTTTGAGCAAATAATTGCAAAGCAAATATTAACGTTTTGAGAACTGCGTTTTCTTACGAGCTTTCTTAAGACCAACTTTCTTACGTTCAACGCGACGAGCGTCACGAGTAACGAAGCCAGCTTGACGAAGAGATGGACGAAGTGATTCGTCATAAGCCATAAGAGCACGTGTGATACCGTGACGGATCGCACCAGCTTGACCAGTAGTACCACCACCTGTAACAGTGATGTAAAGGTCAAATTTCTCTAGAAGTTCAACTAACTCTAACGGTTGACGAACAACCATACGAGCCGTTTCACGACTGAAGAAATCTTCAATTGAACGTTTGTTAATAACAATATTGCCTGTACCTGGACGTAAGAAAACACGAGCAGTAGAGCTCTTACGACGACCAGTTCCGTAGTATTGAGTATCAGCCATTTTAATAATGCTCCTTAAATATCTAATGCTTGAGGTTGCTGAGCTGCATGATTATGCTCGGCACCTGCGTACACTTTAAGTTTACGGAACATTGCACGACCTAATGGACCACGTGGCAACATGCCTTTAACTGCTTTTTCAATGATCATTTCAGGCTTTTTAGCTTGAAGATCATCAAAGTTAATTTCTTTAATACCACCTGGGTAACCAGAGTGTGAGTAGTACATTTTGCCCTGGCCTTTGTTACCAGTAACTTGTACTTTCTCTGCATTAACAACGATGATGTAATCACCAGTGTCCATGTGCGGAGTATACTCAGGTTTATGCTTGCCGCGTAAACGCAGAGCAATCTCAGTTGCGATACGACCAAGGGTTTTGCCCTCGGCGTCAACAACGTACCAATCACGAGTGATTGTTGAAGGTGTTGCAGTAAAGGTTTTCATTTTATCTTGAACCTAACATTAATAGTTTTAAGCCAGTAGTTTGATTATCAAACTACACCATTTCATTCGCACCCCTTCGAGTGCACAACCAGTTGTAGGCTAATACAAAAGGTTAGTAACGGTGGGTAGGGGCGGGATTATACAGAAACCGTAGAAAAGATCACCATCTGATAGCGATTATTTTCATCTATTTTAATTGTCTTTAAATATTTACGGTAAATGAGGCTCAGCCAAGTACTCGTGACTTTGCATTTCTTGTAATCGACTAACGCAGCGCTTAAATTCAAATTCAAGTCCACCCACGTCATACAAACTATCCAACGCAACTGCTGCAGAGATAATCAACTTTACTTTGCGTTCGTAAAACTCATCGACCATTGAGATAAATCGTCTCGCGGCATCGTCGTTTTCTTTACTCATTTGTTCAACATTGGACAATAAAACCGTGTGATAGATTTTGCTAATTTCAATAAAATCTAATTGAGATCGAGCAGTTTTGCATATTGCATCAAAGTTAAACCAAACCACGCCATCAGCCACCATGCGAGTGTCGATCATTCTATTTTCTACTTCAATCTGTTGATCTTTTTTACCTTCTTCAGGCGCCAATTGACAAAAGTAGTGCTCTAGATTTTTTTCTGCTTGAGGATCAAGTGGGAAGTGATAAATCTCAGCCTGTTCAAGTGTACGCAGGCGATAATCTACGCCTGAGTCAACATTTACAACATCACAATGATCATTTAGTAATTTAATAGCTGGTAAGAATCGAGCGCGTTGTAATCCATTTTTGTATAAATCATCGGGAACAATATTTGAAGTGGTGACAAAAACCACATCCAATTTAAAAAGCTCTTCTAATAGCGTCCCTAAAATCATTGCATCCGTAATGTCAGAAACAAAAAATTCGTCAAAGCATATGACTCGCGCTTCATTCGCTAAATTTTTGGCCACAATTTTTAAAGGGTCTGACTGACCTTGCAATGACTTCATTTGGTCATGCACTTTATGCATAAAGCGATGGAAATGAATTCTTAGTTTTTTCTCAAACGGTAAGCTGTGGTAAAAAGTATCCACTAAATATGTTTTACCTCGCCCTACTCCACCCCAAAAATAAAGACCTTGCGCACTTTTTTCTGGTTTTGATGCAAATAATTTTGAAAAAAACGAACGGGCTTTAGGTTCGGCCGTTAAGTCATCATATAAACGTTGCAAATGCTTTACCGCATTCTCTTGAGAAGCATCATGGTGAAAGTCTTCACGTTCTAAATCTATTTTATATTGTTGCCAAGGCGTAAATTGTGTTTGCATGTTCGACATATGACTTATAATTGTATTAACAAAATTTAATTGGAAAATAAAATACTAACACGGTAAGAGCAATGTGAGACATAATGATTGCTCAAATCCCTGCTAATTTATTAAGGCTTTTATCATGGAATTTATTAACGGCGTTATATTCTTCTTAATTGGTGTACTTGCAGGCATCGCGTTTATGCTAATTCGCAACAAGCTATCTCCTGGTAGTAATGAAATCAAAACGCAACTCGAGCTATACAAACAGGACAATGCACAGCTCAAACAAGAGTGGCAAGATCAACTTGTAACTTATAAAACCATTTCATCACAGTTAAACGAATTGTCATCGCAAATAGATCAACAAGTCAGTGATGCCAATCAAGTGCTTCATAAGGCACCTACGAGTAACGCATTTCCATTTTTTTCAAAAGAAGCCACTGAGTTTCTAAAAACAACTCAATCAGAAAAGCGTCAAAAATCTAACCTTTCAAACCAACCACTCGATTACTCAAATGCGGGCTCTGGTGTATTTAAAGGCGTTCCACAAAAAAATAATATTGAAAACAAAACCCAATAACCCTATTTAGCGTTTATCAGTAAATAAAGAATATAAAAGTATTTTATTTCTGAACTTAGACGCTTTATGTCTGTCTGTATGAGTAATTCGTTAAAAGGAGTACACCATTTATGGCAGTTTTGGTTAAATCTAAAGTTTTTAAAGTAACAGCGCTGGCGGCAATATTGATGTCATCGCTTCAGTTTGTTCAGCCGGCACAAGCGGCAATTCCTTTTACTAGCTTAAAAGGAGAGGTCCCGTCTCTCGCTCCCATGGTTGAAAAAGTTACCCCCGCAGTAGTAAACATCTCCGTTGCCGGTAGTAAAGAAGTTAAATCCGGCATGGACCCATTTCAATACTTTTTTGGTAATCGAAGAGGACCCCAAACTCAAGAAAGGCCATTTAAAGGGTTGGGTTCAGGCGTCATAATCGATAAAGATAAAGGATATATTGTTACCAACAATCACGTAATCGACGATGCTGACGAAATCTTAGTAACGTTAAAAGATGGTCGCCAATTTGAAGCAAAAAAAATTGGTAGCGATGCTCAAAGTGATGTTGCGCTGCTAAAAATAGACCCAGACAACTTATCTGAAATTAAAATCGCCGATTCAGATAAATTACGTGTCGGCGATTTCGTTGTGGCAATTGGTAACCCATTTGGACTTGGCCAAACGGTAACCTCTGGTATTGTAAGTGCAAAGGGGCGTCATGGTTTATCAGCGCCTAGCCAACAAGGCTTAGAGGATTTTATTCAGACTGATGCCGCTATAAACAGTGGTAACTCTGGTGGCGCTTTAGTGAACCTTAAAGGTGAACTTGTTGGTATTAATACGGCTATTATTGCGCCTGGCGGCGGTAACGTTGGTATAGGTTTCGCCATTCCATCTATCATGATGAACAACCTAGTTAATCAACTTATCGAATTTGGTGAAGTAAAACGTGGTGTTCTTGGCATTACTGGTTACGACTTTAATGCTGACTTAGCAAAAACATTTGAGTTAGATATTGCTCAAGGTGCGTTTGTTCAGCAAGTAATTCCAGACTCATCGGCTGATAAAGGTGGTCTAAAATATGGTGACGTAGTCACTCACGTTGATGGTATAAAAATCAGTTCTTTTAACGAGCTACGTAGTAAAGTTTCGACAAAAGGCGCTGGTAGCGAGATTGAACTTACCGTTAACCGCAGTGGCGATGTTAAAAAAGTCGTCGTTGTCCTTGGCGCGGCTGACAAACCAGCAATTACTGCTGGCAATATCCACCCAGCCTTAAAAGGTGCGACTTTCTCTAGTGGCAAAGCTGAAAATGGTGTGACTGGAGTTCAAGTTACTGAATTAGTAGAACGCTCGCCAGCTTCTATGCTTGGACTTGAACAAAATGACATTATTATTGGTGTTAACCGAACGCGTATACAGAGTGTATCTGATTTACGCGATGCGCTTGAAGAAGCGAAAGGTGTGATGGCACTTAATGTCGTAAGAGGAAATAGCTCTCTATACATACTAATTCGTTAGTAACACAATAATTAAAGTCTGTAACAAATGAGCCTGCTTTGATGGTATGAAGTGGGCTCTTTTTGTTCTAGAATGAAAAAAACATCCCTAAAAACGCAGGATTAACGTGATTAAGAAGATTAAGTTTGTATTAAATAGTGTGGCCTACGGATTGGCTGCTGCTTTAATTGTCGTTATTCTCAATCCTGAATTGCGTAACAATCTTGGTATCAACAAACTCACCACTAACGTCATGCGCCCGGCTGCAATGTCATTTGCCTCTGCGGTTCAACAAGCGGCACCTTCCGTGGTAAACGTATATTCAGTGACAGGAAGTAGCCAAGCTATAGGTCGTAGAGAAAAAATTAATGACTTAGGCTCTGGCGTTATCATGACGAGTAATGGCCACATTCTTACCAACTACCATGTTGTTGATAATGCAGAATCAATATTAGTGCACCTTCAAGATGGCAGACAATTTAATGCCGAAGTTATTGGTTTAGATAAAGTTACCGATTTGGCACTTTTGAAGATCAACGCAAATAACCTCCCTACTATCCCACAGCAATCAGACTTAGAGCCGCAAGTGGGTGATATCGTTTTAGCAATCGGTAATCCGCTTAATTTTGGCCAAACAATAACCCAAGGAATTGTAAGTGCTACGGGTAAAAAAGGTCTTACCCCTGGCGCGAGTTATAGTGATTTTATACAAATGGACGCAGCGATTAATCTTGGTAATTCAGGTGGAGCGCTTGTAAATTCCCAAGGCATGCTTGTGGGTATTAATACCGCAGCTTCTCCTGGTACTAAAAATGGTGTTCAAGGCATCTTTTTTGCGATTCCTTATCAACTCGCAAAACGTATCATGAACAAGCTTATGGAAGATGGCGAAGTAAAACGCGGATACTTAGGTCTTGAAGGTGAAGCCATTAATCAAGTGGGTCAACCGGTTAGGAGTAGTATTGAATCAATTGCAGGTATTCGACTCACTTACATCGACCCACTTGGTCCCGCATGGAAATCTGGTTTGAAGTTTGGTGATGTATTATTGGCGGTAAATGACAAGCAATTAGTTAGCTTTTCAGAACTGTTAGGGATCGTTGAACACGTCGAACCCGGTGAAACAATTTCCCTAACAGTATCAAGAAGTAATAAAGTGATTAAAATTAATGTTGAGGTTGGTAAGCTAGAAATAGACTAGCTTACAGACCCTCTCGTATTAAATAGTCAAAAGCACTTAGTGACGCTTTGGCACCCTCGCCCATCGATATAACAATTTGCTTATACGGAACAGTGGTAACGTCACCGCATGCAAATATTCCTTGCTCTGAAGTTTGACCTTTTTCATCAATAATAATCTCTCCAAACTTAGTACGCTCCACAGTGCCATTTAAGAATTCACTGTTTGGTAACAAACCAATTTGAACAAATACACCTGATAGCTCAACTTCGTGATTAGTTTCCGTCTCCCTATCTATATATTTAATACTCGAAACTTTACCGTTAGTTGCAACAATTTCAGAGGTAGCGGCATTAGTTATAACATTGACGTTTTTGCGTTCGTATAACTTCTCCACTAGTATTTTATCTGCTTTTAATTCAGGTAAAAATTCAAATACAGTTACACTTCTAACCATGCCGGCCAAGTCTAGTGCAGCTTCAACGCCTGAGTTACCACCGCCAATCACGGCGACGTCTTTGCCTTTGAAGAAAGGACCGTCACAGTGCGGACAATAGGCCACACCATTACCAATATTCTCTACTTCACCCGGTACACCAAGTTGTCTCCATTTAGCACCAGTGGCAATAATTAAAGACTTAGTTTCGATTACTTCACCTGAACTTAGATAAACTTTCTTAATTTTACCTTTTTCTACTTTATCTACACGCAAATGCTCCTTGCGAGTGATTTCGTAATCGTTCATGTGAGCTAACATGTTATTTGTTAACTCTGTGCCAGTTGTTTTGCTAACAGAAATTAGGTTTTCAATATCAACTGTATCTTTAACTTGCCCACCAATTCGATCGGCAACCATAGTCACAGCTAAACCCTTACGAGCACTGTATATTGCTGCGGCTACGCCAGCTGGACCGCCACCTATGATAGTAACGTCTTGTAATGGCAGTGCATCGGCTTGATCAGCAGACAGGTCTACCGGAGCTACTTTTAAAAGCTTATCAACTAACTGCGCAGTATCAATTTTACCGTTAGCAAAGACTTCACCATTTAGATAAACGCTCGGAACACCTTGAATATTGCGTTGTTCGATTAACTCAGGATATAGTCCGCCATCAATCATCTCGGTAGATATATTTTCATTCAACAGAGCAAATTGGTTTAACGCCTGAACTACATCAGGGCAGTTATGGCAACTCAAACTAATAAAAACTTCAAAGTTTAGTTTTTTATCTACGTTTTGAATTAGACGCATTAATTGCTTATCTAATTTTAAATCGGTACCCGCTGACTGCAATATCGCTAAAATCAACGAATTAAATTCATGACCTGAAGGTATTCCAGAAAAGAAAATACCATTAAACGTCCCATCCACTTCTAAACCAAAACTGATAGGACTTCTTAATACCTCAGAGACATCTCTTTCTTCGATGTGCAATTGTGAAGACACTGAACAAACTTGAGTTAAAAATTCTTTTAATTCCTGACGTTTTGGGTGCTCGCCTGTTTGCAGCACTAAAGTTACATCATTCGTCATGTCTTCTGTGTAGGCTTTAAGGGCCTTTAAAATATCGTTACTTAACATTTTTAACTCTCCTTTAGCGAAGGTGCTCAAAAGAGCACCTTACTACTTTGCTATCTATTAAATTTTGCCAACTAAATCTAGGCTTGGAGTCAATGTCGCTTCACCTTGCTCCCATGCCGCTGGACATACTTCACCGTCATTGTCGCGAACGTATTGCGCAGCTTTAACTTTGCGTAGCATGTCTTTTGCTGAACGGCCGATACCACCTGCATGAATCTCTGCAACTTGGATGATTCCATCTGGATCCGCTAAGAATGTGCCGCGATCTGCCATGTGATCTTCTTCGATCATCACATCAAAACCACGAGTAATGTGGCCAGTTTGGTCACCTAGCATTGGGAATTTGATTTTGCCAATCGCTTCACTTGAGTCATGCCATGCTTTGTGAGAGAAGTGAGTGTCAGTTGACACTGAGTATACTTCTACACCTAAGCCTTGTAGTTCTTCGTACTGGTTAGCCATATCTTCTAATTCAGTTGGACAAACAAATGTGAAGTCAGCTGGGTAAAATAAGAAAATAGCCCACTTACCTTTTACATCTTCCGATGTAACTGTTGTAAATTCACCATTGTGAAAAGCTTGAGCCGTAAACTCTGGGATTGATTTTCCGATTAAAGACATATTGATTTCCTCATTTCTTTTTTATGTTTAAGTAACACCCACTGTATTGTGAGGTGCTTTATTTCGATGAAGTGAGAATAGAGGACTTGAGTAATTTAGAAAAATTGATTAATTTGAATTATATATTCAATAAAACAGAACCACGTAACATGATCTCTTTAAAACAACTATCGTATGCCCTTGCTGTTCAGGACGAAATGCACTTTAAAAAGGCTGCAGACGCTTGTAACGTATCGCAGTCAGCCCTGAGTACTGCAATTACAGAATTGGAGAAACAACTTGGCATACAAATATTTGAGCGCAACAATAAGCAAGTGCTTATCACTCCAGCAGGGCAAGTATTATTAAAAACAGCACAAAATATAAAATTACAAGTTGATGATTTATATAAATTATCCCAAATGAATAAATTACCGCTTAGTACGCCAATGAACATTGGTGTGATTCCAACTATCGGACCTTATTTACTGCCTAAAGTATTACCAGACGTTAGAAAACAATACCCTAACTTTAAGCTTCATCTAGTAGAAGATCAGTCTCATGTTCTTGTTGATAAAGTAAGAAAAGGTGACTTAGATTGCGCTATTTTAGCGTTACCATATGATATTGAAGGCTTAATGGCGTTTGAGTTCTGGCAAGAGGATTTTTATTGGGTATCTCACAAAGATGAATGCCCAAGTAATCTGCAAGAGATATCAAGCAAAGATATGAAAATTGAACGACTGATGTTATTGAAGGATGGTCATTGCTTAAAAGATCATGCTTTAGCTGCTTGCAGTTTTGATCAACACAACAATAATGCTGATTTTAACTCAACCAGTTTAAACACCCTGATTCAAATGGTGGTTGGTAAACTTGGCACAACATTAGTACCCGAGATGGCGCTAGATCAACTTATACATACCGAATCTGAATTACGTGCAGTACATCTCAATGAGCCAGGCCCACATAGACGCTTAGCTTTTATTATTAGACCGAACTATGGTGGTACGAAAAACATAGAGATACTTATGGATATTTTTAAGGCTCAATTGTCTCTAATTAAAACTAAATAAATTTGCTTTAGCTTTAGCCTTAGCAAAATACTAGTGCAATAAAAAAGGGCCATTGGCCCTTTTTTATCATTTAAGACTAAAACAAAACCGTCTGATTAGTTGTCGACACGAGTTATGTCTGCGCCTAAACCAACAAACTTTTGTTCTATGTTTTCATAACCACGATCTATGTGGAACACTTCATCTAACTGAGTTGTGCCTGTTGCTATTAAACCTGCAATAACAAGACTAGCAGAGGCTCGCAAGTCGGTAGAAACAACCTGAGCACCCATCAAATCTGATTTTTCAGGACAGATAGCTGTATTACCCTCTAATTGAATGTTCGCGCCCATGCGTCGTAATTCTGGTACGTGCATAAAACGGTTTTCAAAAATAGTTTCGGTTATTGTGCCAACCCCATTTGCAACTACATTTAGTATGGTGAATTGAGCTTGCATATCCGTTGGAAAACCAGGGTGAGGAAGGGTTTTGATATTTACTGCTTTTAACTCACGACCCGTCATATCAATTGTGATACTCGTATCGTCCCAAGTGACCATTGCATTTGCATCTAACAGTTTTTCAATAACTGGTTCAACTAAGCGATAATCTGTATTTTTACAAACTACTTTCCCGCCAGTTACAGCTGCTGCAACTAAAAAGGTTCCTGTTTCAATGCGGTCTGGTAAAATCGTGTGTTTACAACCGTGAAGCTGCTCTACACCTTCGATAGTAATATTATTGCTTCCTGCTCCAGATATTTTTGCACCCATCTTGTTTAGGCATACAGCCAAATCAACGATTTCAGGCTCACGCGCGGCATTTTCAAGAACAGTCGTTCCCTCAGCTAACGTCGCAGCCATCATTAGATTTTCAGTCGCGCCGACACTTATTGTGCTCATATAAATACGAGCACCTTTCAGTCGGCCATCAACTTTGGCGTTTACATAGCCTGCTTCAACAGATATTTCTGCACCTAGCTTTTTAAGTCCTTCAATATGCAAGTCAACCGGTCTGGCGCCTATTGCGCAACCACCAGGAAGCGATACTTCAGCATGCCCAAAACGAGCAAGTAATGGACCTAAAACTAAAATCGATGCTCGCATTTTGTTTACAAGTTCATAAGGCGCTACGGTTGAGTTAATACTACCCGCATCAATTTCGATTTCATGACCGTTGTTAATGACTTTGGTACCAAACTGCTCTAGAAGCTGACAGGTAAAAGTAATATCTCTTAAGTTCGGAACGTTATCATAATGACACACTTCCGTTGTCAAAATAGAACTAATAAGAATAGGTAATGCGGCGTTTTTGGCACCTGATATTGTGACTTCGCCATTTAGCGAGTTGCCACCTTTTATAAGCAATTTTTCCATAAGAAGTTCTATCTAAAGCAGTGATTGAAGTTTTTTGTCTTTTTGCCAAGCGGCAGGGGTATAAGTTTTGATACTTACGGCGTGCATACTGCCATCGGCAATATTCGCTAACAAAGGTTTGTATACCAATTGTTGTTGTTTAACTCGTGATAACGATTCGAAAACCTCACCTACAGCGGTGATTTGATAGTGTGAACCGTCTGATTTTACAATAACTTCGTCAAGCGTTAAGTTCTCTAAAAGAACTTCTTTTACCTTTTCAATATCCATCACAAATCCAAATATCTAACTACAATTGTCATTTTTCAATGGTAGTAACTCTAACACGTTGCTAATACTGGCTAAAGCTAATAATTGTTGTGGTGCATTTATTATTGATACCGTTTGGTGTGATTGGTAGTGAGAAATCAGTTTAAGCAACCATGCAAGGCCAGCTGTATCAGTGCTTTCAACTTTACATAAGTCTAATATTGTCGGTCCAGTGATAGCAGGAAATTTGTAGCAACTAGGATGCCCTAGCGCAAAGCGATCTAATGCACCAGTTATCAATAAATGATTATCGTTTAACGTGAATGACACTGACATAATATTTTAGTTACCTAAATCTTTTTTAACGATCGGTTTTTCTGCTTTCTCGAGCAATAAATGAGTAACAGACTCGATACCTTGCTGGCGGATAAGGTTTTGCAACTCAGCTCGCTTGCTATCCAACACAGATACGCCTTCAGCAATCATGTCATAAGCGCTCCATTCGCCTGTCTTGGAATTCTTTCGCAACTTAAAATCAATGCGAATATCTGGCTTACCCTCGTCTAATACTCGAGTCTTAACTACCACTATTTTCTGACCGTCGATTGGATAAGCAGGTTCAAAAACCACTTGCTGATCATCATATAACGTCAGAATACCCGCATAAGTTGCCACCAAATACTTTTGGAATGCATCATAAAAAGCTTCGCGCTGCTCTTCCGTACTTACTCGGTAATATGGGCCTAGTACCATCGCTGCTGCGTATTTATGGTTAATGGAAGGAGCTAATTGCTCGGTAACCACCACTCGTAGAACTTCCGGATTCTCAACAATTTGTTTTTGCTCGGCAGTAATACGCTTAAACAACGCATCCGCTACACCTCTAACCAACTCAAAAGGGTTGTCATTAGAGTTAGCTGCTGGAGCTACAAAACTTACCAATAAAAAACTTAATAAAATTACATACAGTTTTTTCATATCTTAATTATCACTTCCTTGGTTAAATAAGAATTGGCCTATCAACTCTTCTAATACCAGAGCTGACTTAGTGTCTTCAATATAATCACCATCTTTTAAAATAGCGACTGTCTCATCAATAAAACCAGGCTCCAAGCCTAGGTACTGCTCACCTAACAAGCCTGACGTTAAAATTGCAATAGAGCTGGTATCCGGAAAGTTATCGTATTGAGCATCAATAGCGAGTGTTGCCACTGGAGCATAATCAACAGGATCTAATTGAATAGACTCAACTCGACCAACAACCACACCACCAACCTTAACCGCTGAACGAACTTTTAAACCACCAATATTGCTAAACTTAGCTTTTAATTGGTAAGTCTCTCCTGAGCCGGACATACCTTGGCTAGCGACGTTTAGCGCCAAAAATATAACCGCGGCAATACCAAGTGCCACAAAAAAACCAACTAATACTTCTATTTTTCTTGATGTCATCATCTTTCCCTTAAATTAGCTGCCAAACATGACGGCAGTTAATACAAAATCTAAACCTAAAACCGCTAACGAAGCTTGTACTACTGTTTGTGTGGTTGCTTGGCTAATACCCTCAGACGTTGGTATTGCATCATATCCTCGATATAGAGCAATCCAGGTAACAACAAAAGCAAACACTACACTTTTAATTACGCCATTTAAAACATCATCTCGAAAATCAACACTTGCCTGCATTATTGACCAAAAGCTACCGTGATCTACGCCTAACCATTCAACGCCTACTAAGTGCCCACCAAGTATACCAACAGATGAGAATAGCAACGCCAGTATTGGCATGCTAAATACCCCAGCCCAAAATCGTGGTGCGACAACACGCTTAATTGGATCAACAGCCATCATCTCTAGTGACGTTAATTGTTCTGTTGCTTTCATTAAGCCTATCTCAGCGGTTAATGCAGAACCTGCACGACCAGCAAACAACAAGGCGGTAACGACCGGGCCCAGCTCTCTGAGCAACGCTAACGATACCATTGGCCCTAAACTTTCTTCGGCTCCATAATCAATAAGAACAGTATAGCCTTGTAATGCTAGTACCATGCCGATAAACAAACCCGAAACTAATATAATAATCAGTGATTGCACACCTACTACATAAACTTGTTTTAAAAATAACGGGAACGCTTTAAAAACATTAAATCGACCTACAATTGCGCCAAATAGCATACTAGATGCTCGTCCAATTGAAGCCATTTTCTCGATGGTATTTTTACCTAACGTTTGTAACGTCTTCATTTAGACCCCGTCATTAAATCTTGTTGCAGTGTTTCGGCAGCAAAGTGGAAAGGAACAGGTCCATCGGCTTCGCCTCGCAAGAATTGCTGCACTAACTCAGACTCACTTTCTAATAGTTGCTCTTTAGTCCCATGTCCGATAACTCTCTTATCAGCCATGATGTACAAATAGTCCGCGATTTCCATCACTTCCTTAACATCATGTGACACTACGATACTTGTTAAGTTTAATGATGAATTTAAATCTCTTATCAAACGAACTAAAACACCCATCGAGATTGGATCTTGACCAACAAAAGGTTCATCAAACATTATTAATTCTGGGTCAAGCGCTATCGAACGTGCTAATGCAGCCCGGCGAGCCATACCACCTGATAACTCAGCAGGCATTAAATCTCTCGCGCCTCTTAGACCTACTGCTTCAAGTTTTAATAACACCATGGTGCGAATAATATCTTCAGGTAATGAAGTGTGTTCTCTAATTGGAAATGCAACATTATCGAATACGGTCATGTCGGTAAATAAGGCGCCACTTTGAAACAGCATGCTCATTTTTTCGCGAACTTTGTACAGGGCAGAACGAGACAATTTAGGAATGTTATTACCAGCTACTAAAATATCGCCGGTATCAGGCATAAGTTGACCACCAATAAGCCTTAACATTGTCGTTTTGCCTATACCGCTTGGTCCCATAATCGCTGTTATCTTTCCTTTTGGAAACTTTAGCGATATATCATCGTAGATAACGCGGTCGCCTCTAGAAAACGTAACATTCTTTAACTCTACCAAAGCCTCAGGCTGGTGATCAGAATCTGAAGAATTTTTATTCACCTTGTCTCCGCTTAATTAGTGGTATGCCCATTGATCGGACATTGTATTGATTAATGCGCCAATTAGCTATGTTTGAAATGTTAAAAATTATGAATTTCAAATAACTTTTTAGTCTAATTATAAATTTGTCTAAGAATTAACTAACTATAAGTGAAAACAGCAATATATTTTGCTTTCTGGCGCGACTAACGCCACAATAACGGTACTATTTTATCAATATTTTTAAGTTTCTTTATCATGTTAATCGCTTCAATTATTCTGATTATCTCTTTTGCTGTTTTAGTGTGGGGCGCAGACAAGTTTGTGTACGGTGCATCAGGTTTAGCTAAAAACCTTGGAATATCACCAATGATCATTGGTCTAACGATAGTTGCAATGGGTTCATCTGCACCCGAAATTATGGTTTCGGCTAACGCTGCGTTAAAGGGTGCGACAGACACGTCCGTTGGTAATGCCATTGGTTCGAATATTACTAATATTCTTTTAGTCTTGGGTATCACTACTTTAGTTCGCCCGTTATTAGTTTCATCCTCAACGCTGTATCGAGAAATGCCAGTTTTATTAGGGTTTACTCTATTGGCTTGGTGGGTATTAGCCGACAACTATTTGTCTTTTAATGAAGGAATATTACTTCTCGTCTTGTTTTTCGTATTTATCGGCTACCTCATTTACCTAGCAAAACGTCCTAATTCGGCTGCAACTGATTTACTCCTTGCAGAAGTTGAAGGTGACATTCCTGATAACCTCCCAACTCTTAATGCCGTGTTTTGGGTTATTGCGGGTTTAGTTTTATTGCCATTAAGTTCTCACTTTTTAGTAGACTCTGCTGTCATAATTGCTCAGCACTTTGGAATAAGCGAGCTCGTTATTGGCTTAACTATCATAGCAATCGGTACAAGCTTACCTGAGCTCGCCGCCAGTGTTGCCGGCGTTTTAAAAGGTGAAGATGACATGGCCATAGGTAATGTTATCGGCTCTAACATTTTTAATATTCTTGCGGTATTGTCAGTAGGGGCGTTAATTAACCCTAGCGAAATTGACCCATCGGCTGCATCGCGTGATATTTTTGTGATGATAGGTGCAACTGTATTATTGTTAATTATGGCAATGAGTTTTGCGCAACGCACTCGACGTATAAATCGCGTTGAAGGTTTTATTTTACTGTCTGCGTTTGTTGGTTATCAATTCTTGCTATTTGCCTAAGTTTAAGGTTTTAACTATGAATCCTTTAGTTTTATCTGCATTAAAAGTTATCGAAATTGAAAAAAATGCGATAGAGAATTTAGTCCAATCTTGTGACGAAAATTTTGTTGCCGCGTGTAATATTATTATGGGTTGTAAAGGCCGAGTGATAGTAACGGGCATGGGCAAGTCGGGACACATAGCTAATAAAATTGCAGCTACGTTAGCAAGCACAGGCACTCCTGCATTTTATGTTCATCCAGGCGAAGCAAGCCATGGCGATTTAGGAATGTTCACTAAACAAGACGTTGTCCTTGCGCTTTCGAACAGTGGCGAAACGTCTGAAATTGTTACTCTACTGCCAGTTTTAAAACGATTTGGTTGTCATATCATTGCTATGACAGGTAATAAACAATCAACTTTAGCGCAAAACAGCGATGTTCATCTATTTTCAGGTGTAGAAGAAGAAGCCTGCCCGCTAGGCTTAGCACCGACCGCTTCAACGACGGCAAGCCTTGTACTTGGCGATGCCCTCGCCGTTTCACTATTGGAAGCAAAAGGTTTTACAGCAGAAGACTTTGCACTAAGCCACCCCGGAGGTGCTTTAGGTCGTAAGTTATTACTAACAAACAAAGATATAATGCATACAGAAGATCGCATCCCTGTTGTTAGCGATCAAGCAACCTTAAAAGAAGCGATAATCGAAATGTCCGCCAAAGGTCTTGGCATGACTGGTATCACCGACAAGGACAACACCTTGATTGGTATTTTTACCGACGGTGATTTACGCCGCTGGTTAGATCATGACTCATTTAAAACGGATCTTAAAATTACCAATATAATGACGACAAACGCTACCTCTTCAAAAGCCAACGTATTAGCAGCTGAAACGTTAACTTTAATGGAAGCCAAAAAAATTAGTTGTTTATTTGTCATTGACGAGCACAACAAACCCATCGGTGCGCTTAATATGCATGATTTACTGAAGGCTGGAGTTATTTAATGAAACGATTTGAAACCTGGTATCAAAAAGTCTCAACTGACGTCAGTGCTCGCGCTAAGAATATTAAATTGCTTATTTGTGATATTGATGGCGTGTTTTCAGATGGTTCTGTATACATGGCTAATAACGGTGAAGAACTCAAAGCATTTAATACAAAAGATGGCTTCGGGCTTAAGTCTTTAATGAATATAGGATGTGAAGTTGCAGTCATTACCGGGCGACGCTCTAAAATTGTTGAAGACCGAATGACAAGCCTAGGCGTGAAATACATATATCAAGGTATGGAAACAAAACTAATCGGTTTTGATCAACTGTGTGCAGACTTATCCGTCACCCCATCACAAGTTGCTTTTATTGGTGATGATTTCCCTGATGTACCAGTGATGCAAAAAGTCGGGTTGGCTATTTCAGTTGCCGACGGCCATCCTTATGTAAAAGAGATTGCACACTACTGTACCGTTACTCATGGCGGAAAAGGTGCCGTGCGCGAGTTAACCGATCTGCTAATCATGGCACAAAAAGGTGAAGCGTTTATTACCAGTAATTTTGAAGGTTCAAGTACCTAATGAGACTTAGATTACTTGTTCTCCTTATTTTTGTTGGCATCAGCCTTTACCTTTGGTTTCCAGCTTTTACCAATCAAAGTAATGCTGATGACTCAGAAGAGCCTGTGTTAACGCCTGACTTCACTGCAACATTACTGCATCAAGAAATGTTCGACAAAAACGGTACTTTAAAGCAAGAGGTGTTCTCACAAAAAATGGAACACTACGCCCAGTTAGCTTTGACTTACTTCGAGCAGCCCGAATTTATTATTTATCAAAACAATGCTCCGTTTTGGCGATTAGCCGCAGATCTTGGCAGTGTTCAAGATGGCCGACTAACCTTAGACAGTAACGTTAAAATGTACCAGTTAACCAATAACGAACTCGTAACCAGTATTGAAACCCAATACTTAGAAATAGATCTCGACACTCAAGTCGTTGAGACCGACAAGCCAATTATAATTCGCGGTGAAAAAACAACTATTGAAGGGCAAGGTCTAACTGCCGATCTTAAAGCTCAAACAGTGAAACTTAAACATCACGTAAGAACAATTTTAAAAGGGACGAAAAATGACTAAATTCATCAAGATGACGCTTGTTATGCTTGCGTTTGTTGGCGTTAACGCTTTTGCTAACGACGATCTGATTATTGATTCTAAAAACCAAGATCTTGATTACAAAAATAACACTATGTATTTCAGCGGTAACGTAAAAATACAACAAGGGACGCTCACGATCACTGCTGATGAATTATATGTAATTACAAAAGACGGCGTAGGCGAAAAACTAATAGCAAAAGGCAAACCTGCTCGCTTTTTGCAAAATGATCCTAATAACGAAGCATTAGAGGCCACAGCATTAGAAGTCGTTTATATGATTAATGAGCGTATTTTAGAATTGAATGGCCAAGCTAAATATAAGCAAGGTAGCTCGATTGTTGAAAGTGGTAATATCGTATTTGATTTAAATGCACAAAGAGTCAAAGCTGATGGCGACAAGTCCACAGGTGGTCGTGTAACTACTACGATAAAAACGAAAAAAACACAGCCAAATAATTAAGTAGAGAAATTAAATATGACCAAGTTGGTGGCAAAGCACTTAGCCAAATCCTATAAAAGTCGTCAAGTTGTTAAAGATGTGAGCTTGTCGGTAGAAGCTGGTCAAGTAGTTGGCTTGTTAGGACCAAATGGCGCCGGTAAAACAACAACTTTTTACATGATTGTTGGTTTAGTGCCTAACGATAAAGGCTTAATTCAGCTTGATGATATCGATTTGAGTCACGAACCGATGCATGTAAGAGCTCGCAAAGGCATTGGTTATTTACCACAAGAATCGTCTATCTTTAAAAAGCTGACAGTTTCACAAAACATAATGTCGGTACTAGAGATGCGAAAAGATATCGATGCAAACCAACAAGCTGATTTGCTTGATGACTTAATTGCTGAATTCCATATTGATCATATTCGCGATAGTCTTGGCATGGCATTGTCTGGTGGTGAGCGACGCCGCGTAGAAATTGCAAGGGCATTGGCTGCCGATCCAAAAATTATTCTATTAGATGAGCCTTTTGCGGGTGTTGATCCTATATCTGTCATAGATATAAAGAAAATAATTCAACAATTAACAGCAAAGGGAATTGGTGTACTTATTACCGATCATAATGTCCGTGAAACACTTGATGTCTGCGAAAAAGCCTATATCGTTAGTCATGGAGAGCTTATTGCTGAGGGAACTCCGGCTCAAGTGCTAGAAAGTGACATAGTTAAGAAAGTTTATCTTGGTGACCAGTTCAAACTTTGATATTTTGGTAGCACGAATAAGTTTATTTTAGTCAGTACTTTACTGGGATCAAATGAGACCAACATTACAACTTAAAATGGGTCAGCAGTTAACAATGACCCCGCAATTACAGCAGGCTATTCGTCTGTTGCAGTTGTCGTCATTAGAATTGCAACAAGAGATCCAAGAAGCCTTGGATAGTAATCCTTTGTTGGAAGCTGATGAAGAGCATGGCTCAGTTGAACAAATCGATTTACCACAGGACAACCATGATCGTCATGAAAATGAAGCCTCTGTTTCATCTAACGACGACGATATCGAGTGGACGCGAGAAGAACGCGATACAAACGAAAATATACAAGATCAGACCATAAGTGATGACTTGCCCACAGATTCCAGTTGGGATGACTACATGAGCGCAGCTCCTGCAAGCTCAGGCCCTGCTTACGACGGTGAAGACACCGTTTATCAAGGTGAAACAACTGTTGATATTCAAGACCATCTAAAATGGCAATTAAATCTATCCCCTTTTTCCGAACATGACTTAGCTATTGCAACAGCCATTATTGATGCTATTGATGACAAAGGCTTTTTGACGGTATCTGTTGAGGATATCGTTGAGTCTGTAGACATAGAAGATGTTGAGATAGAGGAAGTTGAAGCGGTTTTAAAACGCATCCAACACTTTGATCCCATTGGTGTTGCAACGCGAGGGTTACAAGAGTGCTTGTTGGTTCAGTTAAAGCAATATAGTCCTGACACACCTTGGCGTGAAGAGGCTATTGAACTTATTGCTGAAAATATCGACCTCTTAGCGAACCGTGATTATCGCACTATAATTCGCAAAACAAGATTAAAAGAATCAGAATTAAAAGAAGCACTAGACTTGATTCAACAACTGAATCCAAATCCCGCAAGCCTAGTTATAAAAGACGAAATTGACTATGTAATTCCAGATGTTACCGTCGTAAAGAAAAAAGGTCGTTGGTTAGTAGAGCTAAATCCTAATTCTATGCCTAAAATTAAAGTGAACGAACAATATGCTTCACTGTCTAAAACTTCAACCAATAGCTCTGATGCGCAATTTGTTCGTTCACACTTACAAGAAGCAAAATGGTTTATTAAAAGTTTAGAAAGCAGAAACGACACTTTATTGAAGGTATCTAATTGTATCGTGCAACAACAACAAGCATTTTTTGAATACGGACCAGAGGCGATGAAACCAATGGTTCTAAATGATGTAGCAGAAATGGTCGATATGCATGAGTCCACGATATCGCGTGTGACAACACAAAAGTTCATGCACACTCCCAGAGGAATCTTTGAGTTAAAGTATTTCTTTTCTAGCCACGTTAGCACCGAAAATGGTGGTGAATGTTCATCCACTGCAATACGGGCTTTAATAAGAAAGTTAGTTGCTGCAGAAAACCAAGCAAAACCGTTAAGTGACAGTAAGATTGCTGATATTCTGGCCGAACAGGGCATCCAAGTAGCCAGAAGAACTATCGCAAAATACCGGGAATCGTTAAACATTCCCCCTTCAAACCAGAGAAAACGATTGGTTTAACAATCCATTTTATCAATTCAGAAGGAAGTGCATATGCAAATTAATTTAACTTGTCGTCATGTCGATGCAACAGAGTCTTTAAAAGAGTATGTTGATACGAAATTTGCAAAGTTAGAACGTCATTTTGACCATATTAATAACGTCCACGTGATTTTAGACGTTGAGAAACTCAACCAAAAAGCAGAAGCAACCATGCACGTAAATGGTGGTGAACTATTTGCGGCATCCGAGCATACTGATATGTATGCTGCAATTGATTCCTTAATTGATAAACTTGACCGTCAAGTAATTAAACATAAAGAAAAGTTAACTAGACATTAACTCTTTTTATTAATTTTAAAGCGCCATGGACGGTGCTTTTAACCAATCTTTTGAGATTTAAATCAAAAGAGTAAAGCAGTAAAAGATAACCATGAATGTAAAGCTACTCCTGCGACCTGAGTGCACAAAAGTGCTGACAGATTGCCAAAGCAAGAAAAAGATCCTCGAACACATCGCAGAGATCGCGAGTACAAAATTACCAGATCTCACTTGCACAGATATACTCTCGAGTTTGATGAATCGAGAAAAGTTGGGAAGCACAGGAATAGGAAATGGCGTTGCTATTCCTCATGGAAAAATAAAACCAAATGAAAGCCCAGTGGCGGTATTAATTGTTATCCACCCTGGCATTGATTACGATGCAATAGACAATAGACCAGTTGACGTATTTTTTGCGTTACTCGTTCCCGAAGATCAGTGTGATGTGCATTTAAATACGTTAGCATCAATCGCAGAGATTTTTGATAATAAAGAAATGCTTCGTAAAATAAGAAGCGCCGAAACTGATAATGATCTTTACCAAATAATTGAAGCTGCTTAATCATGCATATATTTATCGTTAGTGGCCGTTCAGGCTCAGGGAAGACTGTCGTATTAAGAGTACTAGAGGATCTAGGCTACTATTGCGTAGATAATTTACCGGTTAATCTATTACCTGCATTATCACACTCCTTATCTAAAAATTATCCTCAAGTTGCCGTCAGTATTGACGTTAGAAACTTACCCAGCTCTGAACAAGAGTTAATGGATAATTTAGATTTCTTACCTAAAGGCGTAAAGACGACCGTTCTATATATAGATGCTAAAGATGACGTATTAATTCGTCGCTATAGTGAAACAAGACGCCTACACCCTTTAACCAAAGGTGATGCGTCATTACCTGATGCAATCGCACAGGAGAGTAAGCTTTTAGATGGGTTATCGTCTAGAGCAGATTTATATATTGATACCTCGGATTTAAATGTTCATCAACTAACCGAGATGGTGAGAGAAAAGATATTAGGGAAGTCTGATAAAGAACTTATTATTACGTTCGAGTCCTTCGGTTTTAAATATGGTGTACCAAATGATATCGATTTTGTATTTGACGCTCGATTTCTACCAAACCCTCATTGGGAACCAGAGCTTAGAGCATTAACCGGTTTAGACTTACCTGTGAAAGATTTTTTCTCTAGTCAACCACTTGTGAATAAATTCATATTTCAAATCAATAACTTTATGTCCACCTGGCTACCTCACTTAGAGCGTAATAATCGTAGTTATTTAACGATCGCAATAGGCTGCACCGGAGGAAAGCATAGGTCTGTATATATTGCTGAAACGCTAGCTGAGCAATTCCGTTCTCGTGGAAAAAATGTAAAAACTCGCCATCGAGAGATGAGCCGTTATTTAGAGCAACTGTAAGGTCACAACCCCAGTGTTATCACGAACAATTACAATCCAGAATAAGCTTGGGTTACATGCAAGGGCTGCGACGAAATTGGCGCAACTCGCCTTACAATTTGATGCAAAAGTTCAAATACAACAAGGTGATAAAACCGCCAGTGCGGATAGCGTCATGGGCTTACTAATGCTTGCAAGTAATCAAGGTAAAGAGATACACGTTACCGCAACTGGGAGCGATGAAAAGCAAGCTCTCGAAGCTATTTGTGAACTTATTTCTAATCGTTTTGATGAATCTGAATAACTAATTATCTCGCTACAAAAACAACCAGTTACTATCATAAAACGCTAATCTAAGTTAGACTTGTGCACAAGGTAAACAACAGAAACCTACGCTCAAGAAATGCCAGAACTACTAGAACAAGAATATACAATTCCTATTAATGAACTTAATACTGCCATCAGTGACGGTATGTTTGTTCGTGTGCGGAATATGCTTGATTCTATGGCCGCAAATGACATTGCACTGTTGTTACATTCTTCTCCTCCAAAAAGTCGTGCCGTTATTTGGCAACTCATTGACAGTAGTATTCAAGGCGACGTTTTAGAAGAGCTTTCCGATGAAGTTCGTAATCCAATATTACGAGCAATGGAACCGGAAAGAGTTGCTGAGGCTGCTACTAATCTTGACGACGATGACTTTTCAGAAGTACTAAGAAGTATGCCCGATGCTGTTTATCGTCGAGTGCTGAAGAGCATGGATAAACAAGATCAAGCGCGCGCAGAGAGAGTGATGTCATATGAAGAAGACTCTGCAGCGGCACTAATGAATACCGATACAGTAACGGTTCGTCCCGATGTGACCGTTGACGTAATATTGCGATATTTGCGATTAAAAGAGTCTTTACCTGAAAATACCGATTACCTTTATGTAGTCGATAAGCAAGATCATTTTATTGGTGAAGTATCTTTGTCGGCACTTGTTACCTCTAATCCTAGTAAACTGATATCAGAAGTAATGGAAACCGACTTCGAAGTGATTCCTGCATCTATGCACGAGTCCGAAGTGGCAACCTTATTCGAACGTTATGATTGGATGACGGCCCCCGTAATTGACGAGCATGGTTTGTTGTTGGGCCGAATTACTATTGATGATGTTGTAGATATTATTCGTGAAGACGCTGAGCACTCCATGTTAAGCATGGCGGGTCTTGACGATGAAGCCGACACTTTTGCTCCAGTATTAGACAGTACCCGAAAGCGTTCATTGTGGCTTGGCGTAAACCTATTCACAGCATTACTCGCCGCTTTTGTATCAAGCTTATTTGAAACAACACTTGATGAATTGGCGTTTTTAGCAGTATTAAACACCATAGTCCCCAGTATGGGCGGTGTAGCGGGTAGCCAAACCCTAACCTTGGTTATTCGTGGTATGGCGGTAGGTCACGTTACAGATTCAAACTCTAGATGGTTGCTCGGTAAAGAGCTTGCTATCGGTTTCCTAAATGGTCTTATTTGGGCTGTATTGATTGCAGGTGTTGTTGCCATATGGAAGCAGGACTTAATGCTTGGTGGCGTACTCGCATTTGCTATGCTCATGAACCTAGTTGCAGCTGGCTTATCTGGCGTATTAATTCCACTTGCATTAAAACGCATGAACATAGACCCAGCTTTAGCAGGTAGTGTTATACTTACCACAGTGACCGACATAGTCGGCATATTTGCATTCTTAGGCACGGCGACTTGGTTGTTATTGTAACCTCGTTTAATTAGTAATTAGTCGCGATGCCTTCTCAGTAAAATTGGAAAAATTAAATGATTGAAGTTGGAAAAACCAACACCTTCCCTATCTCAAAAATCGTCGACTTTGGTGTTTTTGTGGATGCTGGAAATGGCGACGAGCTACTAATACCCCGTAAGCACGCTCCTAAAGACGCAAATGAAGGCGATGAAGTAACAGTTTTTGTTTATCTTGACTCGGAAGATAGACCTATCGCCACGACACAAAAGCCTAAAGTTGAAGTAGGCCAATTTGCTTATTTAAAAGTAACTGATGTAACCCGCGTTGGGGCATTTGTTGATTGGGGATTAGATAAAGAACTACTCGTTCCTTATGGTGAACAGCACAGGCCGATGGAAGTGGGTGAACGTTATTTAGTCTATGTATATTTAGATGACTTAGATCAGCGCCCTACTGCCTCATCAAAAATTGATAAATTTGTAAAAGACGAAAACGAAGGTACGTTTAAACCTGAACAGCAAGTCGACTTAATTATCGCCAATAGCACAGATTTAGGCTACAAAGCTATTATCAACCATAGTCATTGGGGTTTGTTATTTAAACAAGATGTTTTTCAACGACTTAGTTTTGGTCAAACTAAAAAAGGATTTGTAAAACAAATTCGCCCAGATGGTCGTATCAACTTAAGCCTACAAGGTGGACAAGTTACTCGAGATAAATACTCAAAGATCATCATGGAGTTTTTGAAAAAAGAAGGCGGTTTCGCGGCCGTTCACGACAAATCTAAGCCTGAAGTTATCTCCAAGTTATTTGGTATGAGTAAAGCGGCCTTTAAAAAGGCAATTGGCGGTCTCTACAAGTCTGGCGATATAGTTATTGAAAAAACTGGTATTCGTTTAGTAGAAAAAGAGTCTGGTGAATAGCAAAACTAATCGAACTTAATAAAAAAAAGGAAGCCTAGGCTTCCTTTTTTATTCGCTATATTACTGCGTTAGTTAATGTATAAATAACAGTCAATTTAGCTTAGCTCTCTCAAAACTATTAGCCTAAAAAACCGTATTTAGTTACCCGCAATTTTCATGTTCTCAATTAATACTGAACCAGTTTGAACAGCACCACGACGCTCAACGTCGCCGCCTATAGCAACAATTTGTTTAAACATAGTTGCTAAATTGCCGGCAATTGTCACTTCGGATACTGGATACTGAATTTCACCGTTCTCAACCCAAAAACCCGCTGCGCCACGACTGTAATCGCCGGTAACTGTATTAACACCCTGACCCATAAGCTCAGTCACTAATAAACCTTTATCCATTTTTTTGAGCATTGATGCTAAATCTGGATCGGTTTGACTGATAAACCAATTGTGGATACCACCAGCATGACCTGTCGTTTGCATCCCCATCTTCCGAGCAGAGTATCCAGTTAACAGATAAGTAGTAAGTACACCAGCCTCAATGATATTTCTATCCTTTGTTGCTACCCCTTCTGAATCGAATGGACTGCTTGCCAGGCCTCTAAGCACATGAGGCCGCTCTTCAATGGTTAAAAAGTCAGGCAAGATTTTTGTATCTATGCTGTCCATTAAAAACGATGAATTCCGATACAAGCTACCACCACTAATTGCAGAGACTAAGTGGCCAAATAGTGTAGACGCAACTTCAGCATGAAATAATACTGGTACTTGGCAAGTATCTAGCTTTCTGGCATTAAGCCTTTCAATTGCAGCTTTTGCAGCTTTGTTGCCAACAACTGAAGCCGCATCCATTTCTTCAAATACACGATCAACTGTGTAGGCATAATCACGCTGCATTTCATCGCCAGACTCAGCAATTACAGAGCAACTTAAACTATGGCGACTGCTTGGGTAACCTTCAATAAAACCATGCGAATTACCATAAACTTTAAAACCTTGGTATGACGATAATGACGCCCCGTCTGAATTTGTGATTCTAGGATCCGTCTCAAAAGCTGTTTTTTCAGCTTCTAAACAAAAAGTTATGGCTTCTTCTGGTGAAATTTCATAAGGATGACATAGGTCTAAATCTGGGATGTCAGTCGCCATTAATTCAGACTCAACAAGCCCTGAATATGGATCTTCGTTGGTATATTTAGCAATATCAATAGCCGCTTTAACCGTTCTTTCTAATGCTTCGTGACTTAAATCGGCGGTTGAGGCTGATCCTTTATGTTGACCAACATAAACGGTAATGCCTAATGCGCCCTCTTGGTTAAACTCAATATTTTCTAATTCTTGGCAACGGCTAGAAACCGAAATACCCTTCGATTTACTGATCACAGCTTCTGTTGAAGTTGCACCATGTTGCTTGCTCAAGTCTATCAAATCGGCAATTGCAGTTTTCACTTCACTGATTTGTTGAAAAATGTCGCTATTATTCGTCATAAAGGCTCAAAAATACTGGTTAAATTTGTCACTTGAGCATACCATAAATCTATATATTCGTTTATCAAATTCTAATGATCCTATTGTTATGACAAAACCATACTATTTAATGCCTGATGATGAAAATTACATCAGTAAATCAGAAATAAAACAAGAAGCAAAAGACTTACGCATTTTCGCTGAAAAGCTCGTTAAGTTATCGAAGTCTCAGCGTCAAAAGCTAACCGCAAGCGACGAATTACTTGATGCATTTAAGCTTGCCGATAAAATTTCTACCAAACCGGATGCTTTACGCAGACATATGCAATTTATGGCAAAGTTGCTTAGAGACGAAGCTCTTGATACTTTAAAGCTTGAGTATCAGAAGCTTACTACTCCTGGACAAGCAAATGATGCTCAAATGCAAAAGATCGAACGTCTAAGAGAAGCCCTAATTAACAAAGGTGACGACGCCATTAATGATCTTTTAGAGCAGGCTCCAACGTTAGAACGTCAAAGAGTTAGACAGTTGACACGTCAGGCTAAAAAAGAAGTAGAAAAAGAAAAACCAGGAAAAAATTATAAAGAGTTATTTCAGTATATAAAAGACGGACTTAGCAGTTAGGAGCTTTGCAGTGAACTACTTAAATCAACAAGGATCATTCTTTAAAAAGGTTTGGTTTTCTATCGCATTATTGGCAACACTTTTTTTAAGTGGCTGTAACGGTCACAAAGAAGAGGTTGTAAGTGAACAGACGGTAACTGGAACTGAAGCGACGTTGAGCATTGCGGTAAGAGATGCACTGAACAACGAAACCAATAGTTTTACTACCGGAAATATCGCCTCCATTGTTGTATCGTTAAATGATTTAAGTGGCGCGGCAATTAGTGGTCAACAAATTAGTTTCTCTACTAGTTCTGGTAATTTATCGTCAAACTCTAGGCTAACTTCAACAGACGGTACAACCACTGTTTCGTTAAATACTTCTGACCTAACTTCTGGTGTTGTGGTGGTAACAGCAAGTACGGTCGTAAACGATGAAACTTTAACTATCGATACAGCATTTGAAGTGCTTTCCGCTACAACGGGAAATGTTCAGTCGCCATCACTTTCTGTTACCCTAAAACGCAATGGTGAATCAGTAAATCGCTTTAAAGTTAATGAAGCTGCCCAACTAGGTGTAATTCTTACCGATGAAAACGGCGCTCCAATTGCAGATACTATTGTTAGTTTTACGGCTGAGCTAGGTTCATTAAATGCTAATACAGCATTAACAACAGCAAGTGGCCTAGCCGAAGTAGAATTAACTGGAACTGAAAGTGATTTAGGTGCTGCACTTGCAACAATCTCAGCAACAATCAACGATATTACGTATGCAGATACAATAGCTTACGAAATAGTCTCTGCCGACGCATTAGAAGAATCTAGCACCGTTTTCTTTGGCTCATTTGACGATGCAGGCAACTTTGTAGAAGGTGAAATTAAATCATCGCTATCCGATGCTAACGGCGTTACCAGTATAAGTGCTGGCGGCACCTTGGGCTTATCAGTATCTTTGGTCGATGAAAACTTTAATCCAATCACAACGGCAACATCTGTGTCGTTTACATCTACGTGTGCTAGCAATAGTGATGCTACATTAGATGCAAATGCAACAACAATAAATGGCGCTGCAACTTCAACATATCAAGATATTAGCTGTGCCGGTGCACAAGGTAATGTAGATACAATTGTCGCGACAGTTAGAGTAAACTCTGCTGACCTTACCGCAACTAAACAGATCACTCTATTGCCAGAAAGCTTAGGTTCAGTAGAGTTTGTTTCTGCTTCACCATCATCTATTGTACTTAAGGGTACTGGCGGTCAAGGTAAGCAGGAAACTTCAACGCTGACTTTTTTAGTGAAAGGCCAATTAGGCAATCCTTTAAGCCAACAACCGGTGGCGTTTTCATTAAATACTGAAGTAGGTGGGTTAGCTTTAGCTTCAAATTCAGGTGTTACTAACAATGATGGATTAGTAAGTGCTAAGGTTATAGCAGGTTCAGTACCAACCGTAGTTCGAGTCACTGCTTCAACTACAAACTCTAGTGGTGAAACTATTGCGACTCAGTCTGATCTCCTGTCTGTTAACACTGGCCTTCCGGATCAAAACTCATTAACTCTGTCACTATCGACAATAAACCCAGAAGCACGAAATATTACTGGAACCGAAGTAACTGTAAGAGCTTACTTAGCCGATAGCTTTAATAACCCAGTTCCAGATGGCACAACAGTTAACTTTACAACTGAAGGTGGCGCTATTGAGCCATCTTGTACAACCGTTGAAGGAAACTGTGCGGTCACTTGGACTTCTCAAGAACCTTACCCAGATAATCACCGCGTTACAATTCTAGCCACTGCAGAAGGCCATGAGTACTTTGTGGATGTAAACGGTAATAACATCTACGACACCGCTGACGGTTTGAGTGCGAATAGCTCCATCTTAAGTATTAATGAAATCAAGTCTGGCCTTGTCCGTATTAGTCCGCTATCAGGTGGATTTATTGATATGCCAGAAGCATGGCGTGATGATAATGAGAACTACGTTCGTGACACAGGTGAATTATTTATTGATTCAAACAATAGTGGCGATTACACAATTGAAGACAGCTTATTTAATGGCCCTCAGTGCCAAAGCGGCTGTGCAACCGGTAAGTTTTCCACGATTCGTAAAGCACGTGTTTTGATTACATCAAGTTCTGCTGCGTTTTACCGAGTACTTGATAGTACTGATACCGTCTTGTCTAGTAATTATGACAACACTGCGACAAACGCTGAGATTAGTATTCTTCGAGGCGCATCAAATCAGTTTACACTCGAGATGTCCGATTCACAGCTACAAGTGCTACCGCAAAATACTAACATCACTATCGCGTCTTCAGTTGGAGAGCTTGTTGGTGGCGGCAATGTTGTAATTGCAAACACAGTTGGATCATCAAACCCATCAGTTCCGGGTACAACGTTTATAACGTTTTCTGTTATTAACAATTTAGTATCTGATGATGATCCTGTTACTGGTGCACTGACATTCAGCGCAACGACACCATCAGGCCGAGTTACATCAGGCACTATAATAGTAAACCTGCTGTAACTTTTACCACATTGCTATTTCCATATAAAAAGCCAGCAGTTAAGCTGGCTTTTTTATTTAGATAATTTACGTCTAATCGCAGGCAGTAAAGCTGAACTTAGTTAGTACCACCTACCGTCATCGCATCTAGCTTTAACGTTGGCTGGCCAACACCTACAGGGATGCTTTGACCATCTTTACCACAAACTCCAACGCCTTTATCTAAGGCTAAGTCATTGCCTACCATTGATACTTGCGACATTGCATCTGGGCCATTACCAATTAAGGTAGCACCTTTTACCGGCTTAGTAATTTTTCCGTTTTCAATTAAATAAGCTTCTGACGCTGAAAATACAAACTTACCCGACGTGATATCAACTTGGCCACCGGCAAAGTTGTTTGCGTAAATACCATAATCAACGCTAGCAATAATGTCTTCAGGTGTGCTTTGTCCTGGCAACATATAAGTATTTGTCATACGAGGCATCGGCATATGCGCAAAAGATTCACGACGTCCATTACCAGTCGCTGGCACACCCATCAAACGAGCGTTAAGCTTGTCCTGCATATACGATTTCAACACGCCGTTTTCAATAAGAACATTGTATTGAGCCGGTACACCTTCATCGTCAATATTTAACGAGCCACGTAATCCATTTAATGTGCCATCATCAACGATAGTACAAAGCTCTGACGCGACTGATTCACCAATCTTACCGCTGTAATTACTTGAACCTTTGCGGTTAAAGTCACCTTCTAAACCATGACCTACCGCTTCATGTAATAACACTCCAGGCCAACCATTGCCCAGCACCACAGGCATTGTACCTGCTGGCGCTTCAATAGCTTCTAAGTTGACCGTTGCCATATGAATCGCTTCGTCAGCGATAGCTTGATAGCGAATTTTTCCGTCAATTAACTCCAAGAAAAAACCATAGTCTGTTCGAGCACCTGCACCGGCACCGCCTCGTTCTTTTCGACCGTCTTTTTCTAATACAACCGAGCAGTTTAAACGAATTAAAGGTCGAATATCCGTACCCCAAGTTCCATCACTGGCAGCAACAAGTACTTGTTCATATACACCACTCATACTCACTACGATATTTTTTGCTAATGGCGATTGTTGGCGAATATAACTGTCAACACTCTTAAGAAGTTCCACCTTATCTTGGTTTGACATTTTTTCTAATGGCTGACAAGGCATGATGATTTCTTTAGCTTGCGCTGTGGTAAATACCTGCTGTTTGGCATTCGCACCGGCCCCTGCAATACTTCTCGCTGTTTTAGCAGCTTCAGTAATTGCATCAAAGTTAACTTGGTCTGAATATGATAATCCAGTTTTTTCACCGCTTACTGCTCGAATGCCAACACCTTGTTCGATGTTATAACTGCCGTCTTTGATAATGCCATCTTCCATTACCCAAGATTCATGAAAACTTCCTTGAAAATATAAATCTGCGTAGTCTAGTTGATGCTCCAACAACATAGATAGACCGTCATAAACACTTTGCTGTGTTAGGCCATTCGCTGCTAATAATTGTTCTTCAACTTGATTCAAAATAGATCCTATTGTCGTGATAATGTCGTTTGATTATTTCAAACGAGCTTGAAATTTATTATGGTTAAATACTGGCATGTTTTTTCTAATTTCATGCATTTTATTCGCGTCGAGCTCTGCGCCAAATAAACCATTATTGCGCGCAGCATTTACTAACACCTCACCCCAAGGTGAAACCACCATACTATGTCCATACGTTTCCCGGCCGTTTTGGTGCACACCGTTTTGATTTGCAGCGACCATATAAACTTGATTTTCAATTGCGCGAGCCTGTAAAAGAGGCAACCAGTGCGCACTTCCGGTACGTTCAGTGAAAGCGCTTGGTAAAACTATGGTATCTGCACCTAAACGCCTTAATGCTTGAAACAAGCCCGGAAAGCGCAAATCATAACAAATAGCTAATCCAACCTTGCCCCACGGCGTATCAAACACAGCGAGCTTATTACCAGGTACTGTTGAATCTGATTCTCGGTAACTGCCAGTGCGGTCTGCTACAACCACATCAAACAGGTGTATTTTTTGGTAATCACTAATGAGTTGGCCATCAGGTGCGAAAACTAAAGAAGACGCCATAAATTTATCTGGGTTAGCTGAGTTTGTCGGAAATGAGCCTGCAACCAAATAAATTTGAAATTCTTTTGCAATTTCGCTCAACTTAATTTGAACTTTTCCGTTACCAATTTTTTCAGCGAATCGTAAGTTTAAATTATCTTTTCCACCAAAGCAGGCAAAGCACTCAGGCAATACAACAAGGCTATTGGCAGGCGGGCGACTCTCTCTAAGCGAGTTAATAACAAAGTTAATATTGTCATCAATATCTGGTGTCGAGGTCATTTGTAATACAAACGCATTCATATCTATTGTCCCTCACCTGCTTTTTCGTCCGGCTTTTCAACAGGCTGTTGGTTAGGTTCAATCGGCTGTTGGTTAGGTTCAATCGGCTGTATCGGTCTTTGTGGCGGTCGCGGTATTGAAATAGTTTTAGTAAATCGTTTCACTTCTTGAACTTGCGGATCGGACAGGTTACCCGTTACTTTTAAACGCACCTCAGATACTACGTCAGCTTTTTCTATAATTTTATCAATCGCGATACCGGCTAATAGTGATAAACCTGCAGAACCAGGTGCCAACCACGCGGCTATTACCGGAATACTTGAACTAATTTTTGGTTTAAAGGTAACGTCATAATCTAATATACTTTGGTTTAGATTAGTAAACCCGCGCATGTTCATGTTACCTGCAACGCCATCCATACGAATATCTTCGGTGTATACAACGCCACTTTCTACTAGCAGTGACCCTTTGATATCGTTGTAAAACAAGCCTTTTTGGAATACATCGTTAAAGTCGAACTTAAGCTTTCGATATAACGAATTTAAACTAAACAGGGAAAAAATCCGTGCACCTTTATCACTAATTTCAGATAAGTAACCCTCACCTAACTCAAACGATAACTCACCGTTTAACGACGAAAACTCAAAGTCTTGTGGTGCACCATTCCAACTTAAAGCAAGTTTAGATTTTAAGTCACTTTGTTTAATACCTGAGTTAAAGCCCCAATCTAACATCCAAGGACCAAAATAACGTGAATATATATCTCCCGTTACTGTTGTTTTGCCTGGACCTTCGTTTCCGGCCCATATTCCCGTTAACGACACCTTATTTCGTTCATATTCCATTTCGGCTCTTTCTATAAATAGAGAACCATCTCGCGTGAATGTGTTTAGGCTTATCTTGCCAAGAGGCTTATCGTTGTAAGTACATTTTTGGCAGACTACATTTAATGCTGGTATTCCATTAATCAATTTTTTGGAGTTAACAGTTGGTGTTGAAACTTTTTCACCCTCTACAGGCGTATTTTTAATGTGTAAATAGTCTGCATTGATTGTCAAACCGTCTAGGTCAATTTGATTTGGCACTAACACTTTTGCGTCTACATCTTTTCCAACCGCATGAAATAGCCAATCGTCATTATTTGGCTGAGCGGTCAGTGCAATGTTCTGCCATCGCTGACCAAAGATAGAGACATTATCGAATTGACCTTTAATTAACTGAGGTGGATCCATAAAAGATCCTGATTCTTCGCCACCAGAAGGCAATGAATCAAGTAAATCCATTACAAAAGATAAAGTTGGATCAAACTCAATATTTGGTAGTTTTATATCTATGTTAAATCCTGCTTCAGGCAACAATAAACTTGCGACTTGATCGTGCTCACCTATCGCTAAAATAGCTTGCTCCATTCGTCCTGAAATAGCTGGAATAACACCCATAAACTTAAGATCATTGGCTAAGTCGATATAAACATCGTTGCTGTTTGCGTCACCTAGAACCGAAATATTAATTGTTGCTGGCTCACCTTTCGATTTATTAAGTGGACCCGTTAGACGGTAACTTGCGTTACTGAGATCAACATTAGCATCAACAAAATACTGATAATCGTCGCCCTCTTCAATGTTAACTGCGAGCGCTAAACTAGAATTAAGTTCACCATCAAAATAGTTAGCGATAGGCCCGTTAATCTGCGCGGCCAATTGCTGGTGCTGCCATGTTGCATCAACTTGTCCGTCAATCTTGTAACCACCATTACCATCGCTACCTGTAACATTAAAAGCAATAGGTAAATCAAACCATAGGCCCGTGGCATCGGAAATTGAGAATGCATCATTTTCAAAAGAAACCACTGAAGTAAGATTTTTTATATCTAGGTTAATACTTGGTAAAGCTAATCCAGCATCCTTCGTGATGACATTACCTTTTGCAACAAACTCAGGTATTACACCCAACTCATTTGGTGTATCACTTAACGGAATAGACAAGTGAACCTTTGCGTCACCGCTGCCGTCTAGCTGAACAAAGTCAAAAACATCGCCTAAGATCTCTGCTAATGGTGTTGTTTTTACCAGGGTATGAAATTTTGAAAAAGCCAAATTATTTGGGTTAATATCGAGTTCAAGAACGGTACTTTGAGCGGCTAAGTCAATTTTAGCGTGGACATTATTATTTACTGTCAAAGGGCCTATTTCGCCATCCTTTGCATCAATAAACATATCCATTTTATCAACTGTTAAAATTGCATTTAAATCAACAAGCGCTGGCCATTCCTCGTCAAACTCAAATAATGTATCTGCCAATTCGGCTCTAACAACAAACGTACCGGTCGAATTAGTATCTGAAAATGGAATATCCGCAGGGTCACCATCAATAATAACTTGTGTTAGTTTTCCTTGGCCTGCCTGAATTGATCTTATTAAATAATCGTATGTATCTTTGCCGATCAGATATTTAGGCAGATAGTTTGGTATTTGCCCTGTTTTTGGCCCTTCAACCTCTGCATAAACTTTTAAATGACTCTCATCAAACATTAAAAATTCAGCCGTCGCGCGAATAAGAATATCGTCGTTTACTAATTTAATTTTAGGAAGCCAAACTTCAACGCCAGTATCTAACACTCTAATATCAGTGACCATTTCTAGAGTTTCGTAGCCGAATGGTTTTGCAAAAGTATCCTTTGTCTCTAATTGGCCAAAAGCACCGGTTAACGAAAAGCGACCAACGTTGCCTTTCCATGCACCTTTTAAGTCTAAATCATTAAGACCTAAGTAGGCTGAGTTTGGTGAGGACTCTGGTAAAAAAGAAAAGTCTTTAACATCAATCGATGCCATCATTGGCGCATCGTCGGGCCAGGCAATGTGCAACGAGCGAACATCGCCATTTACATTTGTATCTGCTAACAAACTTGTTTCTTTAGTGGCGGAAAAAAGCGAGAACAGCTGTGTAATGGTATTTAAGTCGACGTTATTTGCAATTAGCTCTGTCTGGTTCTTTTTACGCAGTAAATTTAAATCAAACGGATCCGGTTCTTGCTGTTCGGTTTTTAACTTTATTTCATTTGCCACTAACGCCCAATCACTTGTACGTTGTTGCCACTTTAATGTTGCTTCATCGATAAATAGTTTTTTAGGTTGCTTTTGTTTTTGCCAGCGAACGCCGGTGTTTTTGACATCCACCAAAACTTGTTTTACTAACCCATCACTTACATCGCCCCAAAGTTGGAAATTACCCTCTGTCGAAGTCACAGAAATATGCTCACCGATGAACTGTGTAAGCCAAGGTGTAATATCAACCTGTTGCGCTTCTAGATATATCATGCCAAAAATTTCGCTTCGGCGTTGGCCGTACAAATCCATTCTTATTGACAAAGAGTTATCAGAAAATCCATCTATATAGACATCGCCCTGACCACGGTGTCGATTGCCTTCATTAAGCCATGATAAATAATCGATTTGAAAAGTTTGATTTTGACCGCTTTGATGACGAACAATAATAGTACTGTCGGTGACTTGGAATTGTTGAATTTGCGCTAGAAATAAATGACTTAAGCCTTCAAAAAGTTGCGAGCCTTGCGACTGCGGACGAACTTTAAAAAATACGTCACTGTTGATATAGGTGTTTATACCGTTAAGTTGGAAAGTACCGGTGACTAGACGCTGCTCTTGCAAAGAGCGCCAAAAGTCGATGCTCACTTTGGTTTCCATGATAGTAATGTCAAGTGGGGCATCTTCAGTCGCGGATAAGGACAACTCGTTAAGAACAATAGCTGGGCCTAATTGTTGCCAGCTAGCACCAATACTACCAATGGTTACATTCGCGTTAAAGTTGGTAAATAAATACGTTTCGATGTTGTTTTTGTAGTTATCGGCGTAGGGTAAAAACACCTTTAACAAACTGATTATAACAGCGAGCACAAGCACCGCAGTGGCAAATAATACCCACACGGTTTTTATACTTCTTAATAATAGTTTTTTTAACAACGCCATTCTCACAATTAGTCTGACAATCCATTTCTCAATAAGTTTCAGTAAGACTTATTGGCACGCTTTAATTGCGATAGGTAAAGACTCTAAAACATCTGTGGCTATCATACCTATTTCACCATCTTTTGCAGTAAAATCTCCAGCAAAACCATGCAAAAAAACCGCATAATCTACATTTTTTTTGATGTCACTTGAGTCACTAAACTGATTCGTTATTGCACCCGCTAATACCCCTGTTAAAACATCGCCCATTCCCGCAGTTGCCATACCGGCATTACCGCTTGTATTGATGCTAAAGTCATCATTATGAGCGACGACTGTGCCACAACCTTTGAGTACACAGCAAACACCATATTGTTTGCCAATTTGACTAGCGGAAACAAGTCGATTGGCGTTAATTTGTAGCGTGTTCTGGTCCAACAGACGAGCTGCCTCTAGCGGATGAGGCGTGAATACCCAAGGCTTGTATTTATTTGAATTAAGTTGCGCTATTCGTGCGCTATCGTTATTTACATTATCACGAATTAAATTTAACGCGTCTGCATCAACAATAACCACTTTATTCTCGATATCGTCTATTTCTAAAAAAGCGTTAAAAACGCTGCGACTCCACTCGCTTAAACCAAGACCAGGTCCTACTATAATAATGCTGGCTCGAGCCACCTCTTCGCTAAGCTCACTTCTAAAACTGGCACTAGTATTATCAATACTTTTAACCATTAATTCAGGACTAAGCTGCGCAATAATATTTGCATTACCCGGTGCACAAATGACTTTTACTTTACCGGCACCACTTCGTAACGCGGCTTTTCCGGCTAAGTAAGCGGCCCCACTCATTCCCACATCACCACCCAATACCAAGACGCTACCAAACCTACCCTTATGGCTATTGAATTTGCGTTTTTTAATGGTGCCTACACTATGTTTATGTAGCAGTGAGATCTTGCTCTTACCAAGCCTTTCAAACACTTGACCTACCTCTAAATCTGCAAACACCAACTCTCCACGTAGATCAGGTCCATCTGCGGTAAAAAGGCCCGGTTTTAAGCCAATAAAAGTCACCGTAGCATCTGCTTTAAAAGCATCTTGATCGGCGCGACCGGTATCAGATTCGAGGCCTGAAGGTATATCAATGGCAAGCTTACCCGCCTGTAAACTATTTACAGCTTGTAACGCGGCCCTTTCAGTGTCTCGCAACGAGTTGCAAAATCCAGTTCCAAGTAAGCCATCGATCACCATGTCGACATTTAATTTTGATACATGACTTGGTAACGATTCAAGGTCATAGATATCGCCACCGGAAGACATAAAGCCTTGTTTAGCGATCAGTGCGTCGCCCGATAACGTTAATCCCTGCTCACTAGCGTACAACAAAACTTTTATCCCTGATTGTTGCGCCAACCGCGCGACTACAAAAGCATCGCCACCATTATTGCCAGCGCCTGCTAATATCAAACAGCTATGTGCTTTAGGAAAATGTGCAATGAACGACTCAAAAACAGCATGGCCTGCTCGCTCCATTAATTGGTACATATCAATGGCTAATTTTTTTGCTGCCTCGCGCTCTAATTCTTTTATCTGTTCCGCAACAAACAGTTTAGATGGTAAAGTAGCGTTATCTTTAATGATTGGCATAACAAACCTTATCTTATGACCTCAGCTACCTCTAACTATTACCAACTTGCAGATAAAATCAAGCAATGGGGTGAACAACTTGGTTTTGAAAAAGTCGGTATAACAAATATCGATTTAAGCGATCAAGAACCGCGCTTTTTAAAGTGGTTAGAAAATGGCTATCACGGCGATATGGAGTTTATGGCCCGTCATGGATTAAAACGATGTAGACCTAATGAACTTTTGCCAGGTACGGTCAGCGTTGTTAGCGCTAGAATGGATTACTTGCCTAAAGGTGCAGCATTTGCCAATACTCTAGATAACCCAAATACCGCTTATATTTCCAGATATGCGTTGGGCCGTGACTACCACAAGGTTTTGCGAAATCAACTTAAAAAGCTAGGAAATTTAATAGCTAACGAGATTGACGACAAAGATATGGTATTTCGACCTTTTGTAGATTCAGCGCCGGTTCTAGAGCGGCCTCTTGCTGAGAAAGCTGGACTTGGATGGGTAGGAAAACACTCACTTTTGTTAGACGAAAGTGCAGGTAGTTGGTTCTTTCTAGGCGAACTATTTTTACCAATAGAATTGCCCAATGATAAGCCTGTAGAAGAAAAATGTGGCTCTTGTATCGCTTGTATCACAATTTGTCCAACCCAAGCAATTGTTGAACCTTATGTAGTAGATAGTAACAAATGCATCTCATACTTAACGATAGAGCTTAAAGCTGCAATCCCAGAGCAATTTAGAAAGGCGATGGGCAACAGAATTTATGGTTGTGATGATTGCCAACTTATTTGTCCTTGGAATCGCCACGCACAAATAGCCAAGCAACCTGACTTTTTACCTAGAAATGAATTAAATCAGCCAGATCTATTAGCAATATGGCAGTGGACAGAAGATTACTTTTTAAAAGTGACTGAAGGATCACCAATTCGACGAATTGGATTCGAGTCTTGGATGCGGAATATTGCTGTGGCACTTGGCAACGCGCCACTTTCGATCACTGTAATAAATGAGCTTGAGAGCAAATTAGGCGAAATAAGCGAGCTAGTTGATGAGCATATAATTTGGGCTTTAGAACAACAAAAACAAAAAGCAGAAACAGCGGGTATTGAAAATAGAAAATTAAAACGCTTAATTAAAGCGGTAAGAATTGGATTACCTCGAGACGCTTAATACCATTTAAGTTTTGAAGTTTTGAAGTTTTGAAGTTTGTTAACACTTCGCTTTAATGCTTTATCAAATAACAGGCATAAAAAAAGAGCGTTCTAGACGCTCTTCTTGTCAAACATTAAAGGCTAAATTAGTTAGCTTCAACGTTTGCAGCTTGTAAACCTTTTTGACCTTCTTCAACGTCAAAAGTTACCGCTTGACCTTCTTTAAGGCTTTTGAAACCTTCGCCAACGATAGCACGGAAATGTACGAATACGTCTTTGCCGCCGTTGTCTTGAGTTAGGAATCCGTAACCTTTTTCTTCGTTAAACCATTTTACTGTACCAGTCGATTTAGACATAATAACCTCTATATATTTTCAATGTTTTTTTGATACACATGTATCAGCTGTATCTTTGCGGAGTTTAATCAATTGCAATGTCACTTATGTAAAGATTACGTCTCTCAAAATCGACTAAAATTTGAGTACATAGGTATATATATATCATGAAGCTTTCAAACAATTTAATAAGTCTCGTTAAAGACGGGACGTATCATAACACAATAAAAACAGAAAGCTCATTAAATGAACGTCAAAATTCAATTTAATTTTAATTTTCTTTCAATTCCCTTTGTTTACAATGTTTAAGAGTCTCTTGCTTTTCACTATTCGACATACTCGACCAAGCCATTATTTCTTTAATGTCCCGAAAACAGCCAATGCAGACGTCCTGTTCGTTTAAACAACAGTTTCTTACACATGGCGACGGCACGGTATTTTGATCCAATTTTAATTCTCTTTTATTAATGCACTATGTAACTTTGGTAGTTTAAGTTAACGCAATTCAGTCCGTTCTGCACCCCCAACTGTTCGGCATTTATTAAGTGCCTATTCTCAGATTTTATATAACTTAAATAGCTATTAAAAAGTTGTTGTTCGCGATGATCAAAGCAGCGTTGTTCATTTCTATCTATATCAAGTGCTAATACCGTTAGTGTTTTGCGATTTAGTGGCAAACTATCAAATAACAAATTGATATCTAGTAATGACATTTCACCAACTAAAATGGGTAAGATTTGGAATTCCGCTAAACAAGTTTGAAGATAAGGCAACTGCGTCTCAATTGCTGATGTTTTAAAATGCTCCTTATCGCTTTTATGAACAAAAGGAAACAACGCTAAGCTCTCCATATACCTTTGCGCCACTTTTACTCGACCTAAAGGCGTTGAATATTCGTCACATATCGGTAATGACGCGCCTATTGAACCGACTGACGCACACCCAATAATTATCACATTGTTTATATAAGGGTAGTATTTAGAGAGATGACGAAATGCAGCTGCACTAGACAATCCACAACGTGTCATATCGCCATGAGGTACAACTAGCGCATATGGAAAGGTATTTCCAACGGGAAAATACAATAAGTTTTGTGATATATCGGTAATTAAGTCATCCGCATCAGCAGGATAGAGTTTCCCAGCGACCTGGGCTGGTCTAACAATCATGTTTTTCTCCTAATAGCATCACTAACTATTATAGAAGGTTTATATACAGGCACACTCGCCAAAGCCTTTAAAAATAGGCCATAACCAATAATTGATAGGTACACATTTAGTTTTCTATAAGAAACCAATGGCTTGGCGTTCATAAAATTTTGGAATAAAAAGTTAAATTTATACATCAATAGTTTCTATCAAACTCATCGATTAAATTGAATTTACGCTGATTTAGATTTTGCTAAACTGTATGTAATTCATTTAGGAGATATTTTATGTTTACTGTTATTTTTGGTCGTCCAGGTTGTCCGTATTGTGTTCGCGCAAAAGAAGTAGCTGAGCAGCTAACAGAGTCGAGAGACGATTTTAAATTTAGATATGTAGATATCCAAGCCGAGGGTATCTCAAAAGCTGATTTAGAAAAGTCTGCAGGCAAACCAGTCGAAACTGTGCCACAAATCTTTCTTGATCAAACACATATAGGTGGATTTACAGAATTTGAAGCATACGCAAAAGCGAATTTAGGCTTATATCAATAGATCTATTACAAAATAGAATAAACTATTGGTTAATAATGTAACCAAAATGTCATACAATGCGCGCCAATTTTTTATTCGCGTAAATTGAGCTATGAGATTTCCTGGTAGACGAAAACACCGACATTATTTCCCGGTAGAAAAAAAGGATCCTGTAACCAACAAAATCAAAGTGGATGGCAAGTTAAAGCATCCTTATGTGGTTGGTATGGATCAAACCATCGTTGATATCGAGGCCCACGTGTCTCGTGAGCTCTTAGATCAATTTAATTTAAAAATTGGTTTATCGCAGCTAGTCAGCAGTGAGCTTGCAGAAGAATTATATCGTTATATTTTTGAGAACGACTTAATTGTAGACCAACATGCTGGCGGTACTATCGGCAATACAATGCACAACTATTCTGTGCTTGCCGATGATCGTTCAGTATTGTACGGCGTGATGAGTGAAAACATAAAAGTTGGTAACTACGCATACCGCTATCTATGCAACACGTCATCACGAGTTGATTTACAACACCTTCAGCCAGTAGATGGACCTATCGGTCGAGCTTTCACGCTAATCACAGAAGATGGTGAACGTACCTTTGCCATTGATTCTGGTGTCATGAATAAACTGACACCTGAGTTTATCGATGAAGATCTAATTAAAAATGCATCATCATTTGTTGTGAGTGCTTACTTCACTCGTTGTTCAGAAGGTGACACGCTAGATCAAGCAGCAATGCAAGCCATTGAATATGCGAATAAGCATCAAGTGCCTGTTGTGCTTACTCTAGGCACCCGCTTTATGATTGATGAAAAACCAGAGTGGTGGCGAGACTTCATTAAAAAGCATGTGCAAGTGTTAGCAATGAATGAGGAAGAAGCAGAAGCCTTAGTTGGCACCAAAGATCCTCTACTTGCTGCTGAAAAAGCATTAGAACTTGCCGATTTAGTATTATGTACTGCTGGTCCACAAGGCTTATACATGGCTGGTTATACGGACAAAGAGTTCAGACGTAAAACTCAATATCCTCTATTACCTGGCAGCATTTCAGAGTTTAACAAGTACGAATTTTCTCGTCCTTTGCTAAAACAAAACTGTAAGGCCCCAATAAAAATATATTCGCATATTGCGCCGTATATGGGTGGTCCAGACGAGATTAAGAATACAAATGGTGCAGGCGATGGCGCATTAGCCGCTGTGATCCATGACATTACCGCTAATGTTTTCCATAAGCTGAATGTACCTGAGTCTAGTAAACACGCAATACCTGCCATTTCTTACTCTTCTCTTGCACAGATTTGTAAATACGCAAACCGAGTAAGTTTTGAAGTCTTATCACAAAGTTCACCAAGGCTTTCTAAAGGTTTGCCGGATCGTGAAGATAGCTTAGAGTCTGCATACTGGCACTAGTCAATTATGCAGTACGCTATCCGTGCTATAAGGTTACAAGCTATTTTGTAATAAGCCTTTTTTAAGACAACTTAGGCGACTCTTGTGAGTCGCCTTTTTTATTGGCAGCACGTACCACTAAATGAGTTACCGCCATTGTAAGTAAAACCGAAATGCCAAATACATACAAACCTTTGTGAGTTTGAATGTTAACAAAAGCCCCTAACTTAACCGTCACAATCAAAATAGCAACCACCATCACATCAAGCATGGCCCAGCGTCCATAATCGTGCATAAGGTTTAATAGTCGTTTGGTTTTATTTAAATATTCTAACTTCTCAAAACTAAGCAAAAGATAAAACAGCACACCTAGCTTTAACAATGGTAGTAGCACACTCAAACTCAGGATCACAACAAATAAAAAATATCGCCCCTCGGTAAACAAGTCGTAGATACCTGACGCAATAGAAAAAGTATTATCCAAAAAGATAAACTTACTCACCGTCATGATTGGCATAGACAACCCTAATAAAAACAAGCCTGTTGTTAATATTAATAACGTTAAAAGGCTATAGCGATATCGCTTTGATGATAAACCTTGCACGCGTGCTCCTAATTAAACTTATGAATATGATGCTAGTAGAAAGAAGTAACAAACCGGCATAAAAAAAGCCAGTCTTTCGACCGGCTTTAATTATCAATTTACTAATATAGCTTAACAAATAATTTGAAAAGCTTGTTGCGACAGACACCCATCAAGCAACTCTGTTCCGCTTATAATTGTGGACCTGCTGCTACTAGTTCAGCACCGTCTTCTAAATCAGTATATTGATCAAAGTACTTAATGAAACGACCAGCAAGGTCTTCCGCTTTTTCAGTCCACTCGGCTTCATTCGCGTATGTATCACGAGGGTCTAAAATTGCAGGGTTAACACCTTCAAGTTCAGTTGGTACTTCTAAGTTGAAAATTGGTACGTTTTTAGTTGGCGCTTTTTCAATTGAACCATCTAAAATACGGTCAATGATTGCACGAGTATCTTTTATAGAAATACGTTTACCAGAACCATTCCAACCTGTGTTTACTAGATAAGCTTCTGCACCAGCATCGTTCATACGCTTAACTAAAACTTCAGCGTATTGTAATGGGTGTAAAGTTAAAAACGCTTTACCAAAACACGCAGAGAACGTTGGTTGAGGTTCAGTAATACCACGCTCAGTACCTGCTAATTTAGCGGTAAAGCCTGATAGGAAGTGATATTTAGTTTGCGCATCTGTTAATTTAGACACTGGCGGTAACACACCAAACGCATCAGCAGATAAGAAGATAACTTTCTTAGCATGGCCTGCTTTTGATACCGGCTTAACAATATTGTCAATGTGGTGCAAAGGGTAAGATACACGTGTGTTTTGAGTAACCGAACCATCTGTGAAATCTATAACGCCATTTTCATCTACCGCAACGTTTTCTAATAACGCATCACGACGAATTGCTTTATAAATATCAGGTTCGCTTTCTTTATCTAAGTCGATAGTTTTAGCATAACAACCACCTTCGAAGTTAAAGATGCCATCGTCATCCCAGCCATGCTCATCATCACCAATTAGCTCACGCTTAGGGTCTGTTGATAAGGTTGTTTTACCTGTACCAGATAAACCGAAGAAAATAGCGGTATCGCCATCTTTACCAACGTTTGCAGAACAGTGCATTGATGCCATGCCTTGCAGAGGAAGGTAGTAGTTCATCATCGCGAACATACCTTTCTTCATTTCACCGCCGTACCAAGTACCGCCAATGATCTGCATTTTTTCCGTCATGTTAAATACAGTGAATACTTCTGAGTTCATGCCGTGCTTTTCAAAATCTGGGTTAGACGTTTTTGAGCCGTTCATAACCACAAAGTCTGGATCGCCGTATGTCGCTAATTCTTCTTCAGTAGGACGGATAAACATGTTTTTAACAAAGTGAGCCTGCCAAGCAACTTCTGTAATAAAGCGTACTTTTAAGCGAACTTTTGCATTTGCACCACAAAATGTATCAACAACAAACAAACGCTTACCAGAAAGTTGCTTTGAAACTAAACCTTTAAGGTCAGTCCAAACTGCTGGGTCTAATGGCTTGTTATCATTTGGTGCTTGTTCTGAATTCCACCAAACGGTATCTCGTGAAACATCATCCAATACAATGTATTTATCTTTAGGTGAACGACCTGTAAATACACCTGTGTTTACGTTAACTGCGCCTAGCTCAGTTACCGTTCCCTTTTCATAACCTGATAATTCAGATTTCGTTTCTTCTGCAAACAAAGTCTCGTAAGACGGATTATGCAAGATTTCAGTCGGCTCATTAATGCCATAACGAGATAAGTCGATAGTTGTTGTCATATTTACATCACCAAAGTTTTGTTCGCATTTACGCCATAATTAAACGACGACGAGTTAAAGTAATTCGTTATAAAAAGCAGGTTTGCCCGCGAATCCACATTCGCGTTAACGGGTTTATCCCGAATGTATAGCTAAGTTCTGCAGGGTGTTTTATATCCCATAAACAAAAATCAGCTCTGTAGCCTACTTTTAATGCTCCAACTTTGTCTAAACCCAACGCTTTTGCAGCATTACAAGTAACACCGAGTAAAGACTCTTCTGGTGTTAATTTAAAATGAGTACAGGCCAAACTAAGCATTAGCTTTAATGAACATAGTGGCGAAGACCCCGGGTTGTAATCACTACCTATCGCCATTGGGACGTTTAATTCCCTTAATATTTTGATTGGTGGCAGCTGCGTTTCAGACAAAGAATGAAAGGCACCTGGTAATAATACAGGAATGGTTACAGAATGGGATAGTTTTATACAATCTTTTTCAGATAAATACTCTACATGGTCCGCAGACAAGCCCCCCATGTCGACGACCAAACCCGTACCACCACTGTCGCTTAGCTGTTCTGCGTGCAATTTAACCGGCAAATTATATTTTTTTGCAGCGTCAAAAAGTTTTTTGATCTGTTCTGTACTAAAACCTATATTTTCACAAAAACCATCGACTGCATCGACCAAGTCTTGTTCAACAAGTGCTGGTAAAGTATCCGTAATGAGATAATCAATATAACCATCTGGATCATTTTTAAATTCTGGAGGAACCGCATGTGCGCCCAAAAACGTGCGTCGGATTTCTACAGGAAAAGACTGCTCAAGCGCTTGTGCAACTTTTAACATCTTAACCTCTGTTTCTGTATTTAAACCATAACCAGACTTTATTTCGATACAAGTTACGCCTTCTTTCATCAACGTCTTCACTCTGGTTTCGGCTAACGCCAATAATTCATCAAAAGAAGCTTCACGTGTTGCGTTAACCGTACTTAAGATACCACCGCCCTGCTCAGCAATTTCTTTATAACTCATTCCGTTTAACCGTTTTTCAAACTCATCAGCTCGGCTACCTGCAAACACTAAGTGCGTGTGACAATCAATAAGCCCTGGCGATAAGAATTGGCCTTGGCCATCAACCACGTTTTTACACGGTATATCTGGCAAATCCGCTGCTTGACCTAGCCAGCTAATTTCCCCGTTTAATACAGCAATCGCTGCATCATTAATATGCCCATAGGCCTGTTGATGAGTTTCTTTGTCCATTGTTAACAGCTGAACATTTTTAATAACTAGGTCAAACGTTTGCGGTAGCGCTTCAGAATTATTCATTAAACAACCTTGACGATCTAAGTGGTTATGGATTACTTTAAGTTGTATATACAGGTTTAGTGTGTCACCTTTTATTTAAGGTTTCAATTGATTAAAGGTTTCAATTAGCCAACAACAAAACTAGATGGTAGCCCAAGATGACAGCAAAGTTTGAACAAATTAAAAAGTACATTCTGGAAAAAATTGAATCTGGCGAGTGGCAAGAAAATGCACTGGTTCCTTCAGAGAATAAGTTAGCTGATGATTTTTCGGTTAGCCGCATGACGGCTAGGCGAGCGGTAGAGGACTTGAGCCAACAAGGCATATTGAACCGCACGAAAGGCTCAGGCACCTACGTTGCGTCGCTCAAAGGCCAAGGCTCTATGTTTGAAATTAAAGACATTGCCGATGAAATCACAGCTCGTGGCCACCAGCACAAAGCCACCGTTATTGAATTAGAAACTATTCAGGCTATTGCTCCTATTGCTATTGCGCTCGATGTAGATGTGGACTCTGAAGTTTTTCGTTCTGTCATCGTGCATTTTGACAATGATAAGGCTGTGCAAGTTGAAGAACGCTTTATTAATCCTAAAAGTGCGCCAGATTACTTATCTCAAGACTTTACCGAAACCACACCTCACGAATACTTGTCTCAAGTTGCACCTCTAACTGAGGCGCGTCATACCATTGAAGCCGTAGCGCCAACTGAACAAGTGTGTGAATGGTTACAACTTTTTAATCAAGAACCTTGTTTGCAATTGATCCGCCGCACGTCGAGCAAAAATGACGTGGTTTGTTTCGCTCGAATCATATATCCAGGTTCAAGCTACCGCCTTGGTGGCCAGCTCACCTTTGGCAAGCACTAAAACTAAAACTAAAACTAAAACTAAAACTAAAAAATCCTATTCAAAGGAAACATCATGTCAAATCAACGTTTCGATTCTTCACGCGTCATTCGCGCGCCTCGTGGCAATAAAATCACCGCTAAATCTTGGTTAACGGAAGCGGCCAAACGGATGCTAATGAACAACCTCGACGAAGAAGTTGCAGAGCACCCGCAAAATTTAGTGGTTTATGGTGGTATTGGACGCGCAGCGAGAGACTGGCCATCATTCGACAAAATCGTAGAAGTTTTAGATCAATTGGAAGATCATCAAACCTTATTAGTACAGTCAGGCAAACCAGTTGGCGTATTTAATACGCACAGCAACGCCCCTAGAGTATTAATTGCGAACTCAAATTTAGTACCGCATTGGGCAAACTGGGAACACTTTAACGAGCTCGATAAACAAGGCCTTATGATGTACGGCCAAATGACTGCTGGCTCTTGGATTTATATTGGCTCGCAGGGCATTGTTCAAGGTACCTATGAAACCTTTGTTGCCATGGCAAAACAACATTTTAATGGTGACGCGTCTGGCCGTTGGGTTTTAACTGGTGGTCTTGGTGGAATGGGTGGCGCACAGCCACTTGCGGCAACGATGGCAGGATACGCAGCACTAGTTGTTGAATGTGACGAATCACGAATCGACTTCCGTTTACGTACAGGTTACGTTGACAAAAAAGCCACTACATTAGATGAAGCTTTGTCGATGATTGATGAAGCGGTTGCAAATAAACAAGCGGTGTCAGTAGGTTTACTTGGCAACGCAGCAGAAATATTCCCTGAATTGGTCAAGCGCGGCATCACACCTGATGTAGTTACCGACCAAACATCTGCTCACGACCCATTAAATGGTTACCTGCCTCTAGGCTGGAGCATGGAACATGCGGCAGAAATGCGTAAAAAAGATGAAGCCGCTGTTGTTAAAGCCGCTAAGCAATCTATGGCAAAACAAGTTCAAGCTATGCTAGAACTTCAAGCCGCAGGTGCCGCAACAACAGACTATGGTAATAACATCCGCCAAATGGCTTTGGAAGAAGGCGTTACCAATGCTTTTGACTTCCCTGGTTTTGTACCTGCTTATGTTCGCCCATTATTTTGTGAGGGTATTGGCCCATTCCGTTGGGTTGCCTTATCTGGCGATCCTGAAGACATCTATAAAACTGACGCCAAAGTAAAAGAGCTTATCCCTGATAACCCACATTTACACAACTGGTTAGATATGGCCAGAGAGCGTATTCAATTCCAAGGTTTGCCAGCACGTATTTGTTGGATTGGCTTAAAGGATCGCGCACGAATCGCTAAAGCCTTTAATGACATGGTGAAAAGCGGCGAGTTATCGGCTCCCGTTGTTATTGGCCGTGACCACCTGGACTCAGGTTCCGTGGCGAGCCCAAATAGAGAAACCGAAGCCATGTTAGACGGATCAGATGCGGTTTCAGACTGGCCTTTATTAAACGCATTATTAAATACCGCAGGGGGTGCAACTTGGGTTTCCTTGCATCATGGTGGTGGTGTTGGCATGGGCTTTAGCCAGCACTCAGGCGTTGTTATTGTTGCCGACGGTACTGCAGAAGCAGAGCAACGTTTAGCTAATGTACTTTGGAATGATCCAGCAACAGGCGTAATGCGACATGCAGACGCTGGTTACGACATCGCAATTAATTGTGCAAAAGAGCAAGGTTTAAACTTACCGTCGCTGGAAAATGACGCGGTAGCTAAGGAAGTAAAATAATGAACAAATTAGTACTTACACCAGGGACATTAGACCTTGATACACTTCGCAAAATTTACGATGCGCCAGTTCAACTTAGTCTTGATGAGTCTTGCAAAGACGCCATTAATAGAAGCCAACAAGCGGTGCAACAAGTTATCGATGAAGACAGAGTCGTTTATGGAATTAATACTGGCTTTGGTTTATTGGCCAATACAAGAATCTCGAAAGAAGAATTGCAAATTCTGCAGCGTAAAATAGTGCTGTCCCATGCGGCTGGTACCGGCGAATACTTAAGTGACAATGTCATTCGATTAATGCTAGTACTTAAAATCAACTCACTGGCTCGCGGTTTTTCTGGCATTAGATTATCGGTTATCGAAGCATTAATTAGCTTAGTCAATAATGAAGTGTACCCTTGCGTACCAGCTAAAGGCTCAGTAGGCGCATCCGGGGATTTAGCGCCATTGGCTCACTTAGTATTACCGTTATTGGGTGAAGGCGTAGTTAGAATCAATGGCGATATTGTTCATTCAGAACAAGGTATAAAACAAGCTGGTTTATCGGCAATAGAACTGGCGCCTAAAGAAGGCTTGGCATTATTAAATGGCACCCAAACTTCTACCGCGTTAGCATTAAAAGGTTACTTTTTAGCACAAGACTTATTGGCATCATCTATTATGATTGGCGCGACAACGGTAGAAGCAGCGCTTGGCTCTCGTTCTCCTTTTGACGAACGAATCCATTTAGCTCGCGGTCAGCAAGGTCAAATCGACATTGCCGCAGCGTTTAGAAATGTATTAAGCGATTCATCAGAGGTGGGCAATAGTCATATTCAATGTGACAAAGTCCAAGACCCTTATTCATTAAGATGTCAGCCTCAAGTATTAGGCGCATGTTTACAGCAAATTCGTCACGCTGGCGATATTTTAAAAACTGAAGCAAACGGTGTAACGGACAATCCATTAGTCTTTTTACATGATGATGGCGCCGACATTATTTCAGGTGGCAACTTCCACGCCGAACCCGTAGCCATGGTGGCGGATAACTTAGCCATTGCGATATCAGAAATTGGCGCACTTTCAGAGCGTCGAATGGCCATGTTAATCGACTCGAACTTAAGTAAATTACCTCCGTTTTTAGTGGATAACGGCGGCGTAAACTCAGGTTTCATGATTGCCCAAGTTACCTCTGCGGCCTTAGCTTCTGAAAACAAGAGCTACGCTCATCCAGCTTCAGTTGATAGCTTACCAACCAGTGCAAACCAAGAAGATCACGTTTCTATGGCTACCTTTGCAGCCCGCAGACTGCAAGACATGGCTGACAATACGTTTGCCATTTTAGCCGTTGAATGGTTAGCTGCGTGCCAAGGTCTGGACTTCCGAGCACCACACAAATCTTCAGCAATGGTGGAAGAAGGCAAAGCTAGATTGCGTGCTGTAGTGCCTTTTTATGATGAAGACCGTTATTTTGCGCCTGATATCGAACATGCCAAGCAATTACTGGAACAACGTGTACTCGCTGAGTTGCTTCATTAAAATTATGCTAAATTAACAAGGCAATACACATCTTGTTAAGAAACTTTATGAGTCTTGCATTGACTAACTTTGTAAGACTCATTAATTTGGCAGAATTATATTAATACAGGCGGTATTTTATGCACAAAACTCTATGGATGGTCTTTAGTCTAATTTTAATAACCGCCTGCTCCTCAACATCTCCTGATTGGTCAACTTCACCACCACAGGATACTTCAAATTTGTTCATCACTTCGGGTAGTGGCGACAACATAGAGTCTGCAAAATCTAATGCCTTAGAGCAACTAAGCAACCGGCTTATTGTTAATGTTTCAAATACTACACTTACTAACAATATCAAAAACGCACAAAATCAAGTGACCCAAAGTATTGAAAGTTATGGTGTGCTTAGCTCAGAACAGTTTAGTTTTATTAACGCGACAGTGTTAAAAAGCCAGCAAGTTAACGGCGTTGTTCACGTGTTGATGCAAGTTGATAAAAAAAGTGTCTTTGACTCAATTCATAATTATTTAGACATTCAAGTTGTGCCATTAATAATGAGCAACCAAGACTCAGCTCAGATAATTAGTAACGGTGTCTTGTTGTGGCCACAACTTACTAAAGCAGAAAAGTATGTGTCTTTGCTTACACAGCACAACCAAGACAAGCGTTTTATAAAAAGTCAGTTAAGCAACTTTAAAGAACACTTTATAAACATACTTTCAGAAACAGATATATCCCTTGTTGTCGGCGCAACTCAAGCTCAACATACGTCTCGTCCACAGTCGTCACAACTCATTTATATTAATGAACGACTACATCTTCAATATCAATCGCTATTAACGAAAAAGCCAAATGCCAGCAACAAGGTAGAAATAATTATTTTAGGCCCGACGATATCGTATTTTGACCAAGCACCCATTCATGCAGTAAAAATAGAGGCACAACAAGTTGTTACTTTTAATAAAAAAATTATCGTGCAACGACCTATTACCGCTTTTGAATTAGGTGATAATAAAGACAGCGTTATGGTTGCTGCACAAAACAACTTTGTTAATCAGTTATCATTAGGCGGTAAATAAGTACGATGTGGCAGACACACCAAAACCTTTTTCAAATAGTCGTGGTTACAGTCGCGCTTTTTGGGTTGTCTGGGTGTGCAATGCAGACACAAGTCAACCAATTTGGCGAATCGTTTGTCGCGTTTGGTGAGTACCAGCTGCTAACTAAAGAGCAAGCTCGAAAATTAGACCGTGACCAGCGGGTAACTAGAATAGACAGCGACATGAAAAAAGTCGGGTTTCGCCATCATGCTGTTTCACCGATTTTCGACAGCGTTAGTCAGGCTATCCTGAGTGTGTTTAGAAATCAGCGTAGCCTTTTAAAAAAATACAAAATACTGGTAGATAATCATCGTGACGTCATGTCATTTGTAATGGCTAACAAAGACAAAACACCACAAGAGCTTATAACTGAAGCAGCAAGGTTTGATCGTCTACATTCGAATAACAAAGAGAAAATCGCTACAAAACTTAAAGACTATCAAGCAGCGAGTATTGGCATTCAAGCGGAAAATGCACGCTTAGCTGCAGAGTTACTTCTGCAAGGCGCTCGTCTATCTCTTATATTGAGAGATAATTTTGAGGAAATGCTAAAGCTAGAGGGCATCGCCATGTTATTAAATGCACACCGGACAAATCAGGGTTTTGAACTGGCTCAAGCTCGCATTCACTTGACTCGAATTGCAAACGAATTTATTGAAGAAGAAAAGTCTGTAATTGAAATAACAAAAGAAATTCAGAAAATATTAGACACCAAACTATGATTGTCACAACAGATAGTATTAGGGAATGAACATGAAATTACTTGTATTAACAGCCGCATTAACACTAACAGGCTGCGCGAACCAAACAATACAATATCCGGCGGAGCAAACTAAAACCTCGGCACCAACATCAAAGCTATCACTAATGCGTATTGCCAAAAGCGCCTATGATTTTGAAGATAAAGACATTCAAGTTCCTGCCAACTTTGATACTCAAGGCTTACAATTTTGTGATGATGATTTTCAACTTGAAAAGAGTGCTTGTCCGTTAGATAAAAAAGCAATTCGAATTTATTTTGGCGATAACCAAATAAACAGCAAGTTTGCTTCTGAGTCTGCCGCGTTGACAAAGCTAAACAACCAAACATTAGGACTCATGTTAGAGAATCAATTAGCGGGTGTTAATCGTTTTAAAATCGTCACAAACGATGACGATGTGATCAATGCAGAAAAGCAAAAACAATTTACTGAACAAGATATAAAAACCGTCGCTGAGCTTAACAAAAACAGCAAAGTATTGCGTCCAGACTATGCAGTAAAAATAGATACGATTAAAACTGCGGATCGATTTTATGGTGAGCATAACGGGTTGGCACAATACCAGATAGAAATGACAACCAGTGTGATTGACCCTTATACCAAACAAAAACTAGCATATCCGAACCTTGGTAAAATTAGAGTAAAAGGTACTGACGTTCGTAGTAAAGAGTCTCTTGTATACACAGAAGTGAACAACCGCTATTACACGGGGTTTGACTACTCTAATCAAGATAACGTTCAGGCTGTTTTTAATTCCATGGCGTCAAAAGCGTTTGATGTGTTGTTATCACGATTATTAATCGAAATGCCATCAAGCGCTCAAGTCGTGGCCTTTAAAAATAACCAAGTTACTCTAGATAGAGGCCGCAACGCAGGCATATTGAACAACGAAACAATGATTTTATTTCAATACCAACAAGGATTTGTTGAGCCTATTGCCGTCGCAACGGTAAAACCTTCTAGCAATAGTGCTATTGCACAAATCGTTAAATGGAAAAATACCGATATTGCCGAAAAAATTAAAGACAACGCTGATGGTAAAATTTACCAAACACCAATGAATCAGCGCGTGTTTGCAGTCTCGGTTGGCTTGCCGCAAGATTATGTCGATAACCGACTGTAAGTTACAAAAGGAAAGCGCGTAGTGTTAATTTACCCACTTAATCATAAAGTTAGAAATTATCTAGGGCTGGCCGGATTAGCTTTGATGGCTGGGGCTGCATCGGCGAACACTGTAGATATCAAAGTGCAAGAATCACCACGCGCATTTTCAATAACAACCAACATTTGTATGTATGGTGCGTCAAATGCTTCGGCTTTAAAAGCATACAGCTTACAACTTGTTAAAAAGCAGTTCTTTGTCGATAAAAGCGATATTGAACAACAGCTGCAAAAAAAATATGGCGTTACCCAATCTCAAGCTGAGCAACTGGTAATTGGTTCCGCGTTTAAATCTGACACCATAAATTTACAACAAAATATCAAAAAAATAGGCAACGAGTTATGTGGCACTGCTAACACAGAACTCACAATCAAACTTGATGAAGATATCAGTGCCTTAATTCCGTTTTCGACGCCACATAAATACCACTGGATTGCAACAGAAGCGAAACACAATCGGAACGTTAAAAACATACTATCCCAATATAAATGGCCAACAAATGACGTCTGGATAAACGCTGCAACAACATTGGTAACAACATTAATCGACGACAATATTACAAAAAACTATTACCTGTTTGATACAGACAAGTACTTAGCTTTTATTAATGAACGGAATAAAACCGTGTATGTCCAAGTTGCTGATAAGCATCGAAATGCAATCAACCAGTATTTAAGTGACTATGGCTTCGAAGTGCAAATGGATCCTGAATCTGCTTATTGGCAATTAAATTTAACTGTTTTGCCAAATCTAGAAAACGTCCTTGTTAATCTAGAAATAAAAAGTGAATCTGAGACCATTAACCTTGAAAGTGATGCTATACCTTTTAGCCTCAGTACATCTAATGCTAACTCGTCAAATGACGCCCAACTAAACAAGCTAATTAAAGTGCATTTGACCATGATGGATCTTTCGGGCCGACTTAGTTTTCAAGCAAAGTAATCGTGCTCTAAAATCAGGGGACGGATGCATTCTTTAACACCTTAACCTTCTAGCAAAACCTAATAAAGACAGTGACATAATGAGTAACGTGCCCGGCTCACTCACACTAGTGACTGGGCTATCGGGCAAGTCAGGTGTTGAAGTTAAAAGCCCAGTGCCATTGATTCGAATATTACTAAAGCCAAACCCTTCTGTGCCACCATCGGCATTTGCTTGCATTCGCAATCTTAAAGTACTGCCTTCACCAGCGATATATGAGGAATATTGACTAAAATTATTTGTTAAATTAAACGAGAATGGGCTGTTTGCGCTGCGGATACTTATGGGATCGTTAAGCATCCGCTGATTACCGTTTACCATAGTGTAATTTAGTGCTTGAGAGGTTTCCGCATTAAACGCAAATAGTGTAGAAAAGGGCCCATCATCAATAGCATAAGTTAAAGAGTAAGTATCACTCGCTTCAAAGTCACCCATTGCCGCAAAGTCTATATCTACCGATAGATTGCTATAATTAGCAATATTGAATCCCCACTCAGCCTCCGCATCACCAGATGGATTACTTGAATTTAGGGTGTCGGTTATACCAAAAAAAGCATAGTCTGGAGCCGGCATCACTAAACCAAAGTTATCGAGCAAACCTTGACCACTTAAGTCTATTAAACCATCAGGTACATTATTAGTTGAGCCAAACGAGCTTTGGTATTTAGCAAATGCATCTTGAGCACTTGAGAATTGACCAGCCACGCTATTTTGATAATAAGCGAGTCCAAGTGAGGCGTTTAGGTCGCCGTTTAATAAGTCGTATCCAATAAGCTCAGCTTGAGCTGTTGATATGCTGCCACACAATGAGCAAAATAATAGTACAGGTAATTCTTTTTTAAGAAGTTTTTTCATTTTAGTTCCCTATTCGTTATTGAATAAAGAACTTAGTAAGTTAGCACTAAGAATGCAAAAAAACGGCGTAATTCTGTACCTGAACCCTATAAAAATCAAACACTTAAAAATTCACCTTTGCCTCTCTACAGCTTCAATTCTCGTATTTTTCGACTTATTGTGTTTCGTCCCCAACCAATTTTTTTTGCCGCCATTTGACGATGACCATTACAGAAATTTAAAGTCGTATTTATCAGCGACCGTTCAAAGTCCGCTTGGGCTTGCAAAATAATGTCATTATCACCGCTATCCAAACGCTCCTTTAACCAACTCTCAAACACATTTGTCCACGCCTGTTCGTCTTCACTTTTATCTGATGAAGTCGTTGCCTCGTTTTTGTTGGCCGTTATCATTTCTGGTGGCAGATCTTCAAATAGAATTTCTTTACCGCTGGCCATAACGGTTAACCATCGACAGGTATTTTCTAGCTGACGGACATTGCCTGGCCAATTGTAATTTTCTAAAAATTCTAACGCTGGCTTACTAATGCTTTTCACCTCAACGGCCAATTCTTCTGCTGCTTTATATAAGAAATGACGGCACAATTTGGCGATGTCTTGTTGGCGATCTTTTAACGCGGGAATATGAATTCGTATAACGTTTAGACGGTGAAACAAGTCTTCTCTAAACTTATTGTCTAATACAAGTTGCTCTAAGTTTTGATGTGTTGCCGCAACAATTCTTACATCTACAGACACGGGTTCATGTCCGCCAACTCGGTAAAATTGTCCTTCGGCTAATACTCTTAATAGCCTAGTTTGCACGTCAAGAGGCATATCACCAATTTCGTCTAAAAATAAAGTACCACCGTCTGCTTGTTCAAATCGTCCTTTTTTTGTTGCTGTTGCACCAGTAAAAGCACCTTTTTCGTGACCAAATAACTCCGACTCTATTAACTCTTTTGGTATCGCCGCCATATTAAGCGCAACAAAAGTTTCTGAAGATCGCGGACTGTGTTTATGCAACGCATGGGCTACAAGTTCTTTACCTGTTCCTGATTGACCATTAATAAGTACGCTAACGCTCGAACGAGATAAGCGACCGATCGCCCTAAATACTTCTTGCATTGCCGGCGCTTCACCAATAATTTCCGAGCCAGGTTTGCTCTCTTCTGGCTTATTTTTTTTAGCCAGGTTTTTACTATGTTCTACTGCTTTTTTTGCTAACGAAACAGCATCATCAATATCAAATGGTTTTGGTAAATATTCAAAAGCACCGTGTTGAAATGCATTAACCGCACTGTCTAAATCTGAATGTGCCGTCATAATCACAACGGGTAAGTCTGGGTATTGGAGCTGAATATTTTGCAACAACTGCATTCCGTCCATGTTAGGCATGCGAATATCGGAAAATATCGCTTCGGGTTGCTCGTGTTCAAGGCGTTGTAATATTAGTTCGCCCGTCGCAAAAGACTCCACATTAAAGCCACCTTGACTCAAGGCTTTCTCCAATACCCAACGAATGGAGTTATCATCATCAACTACCCAAACTTTAACCATTATGATTTTGCTCCGCTTCTTGTATTGGCAAATAAATTGAGAATTCAGTGTGTCCCGGCCAGCTATCAACCTCTATAACGCCTTTGTGTTGATCTATAAGTCGTTGGGAAATAGACAAGCCTAATCCATTGCCATCAGGTTTATCTGTGATCATTGGATAAAACAGCGTTGACTTAATTTGTTCTGATATGCCTGGTCCATTATCAATAATGGATATTTTGATCACTTTTTTAAATGTATTGCCATGTAAGATTTTACTGGCCTCAAAACGAGTTTTTATAGTTACAGCGCCTAACTCCTGGGCATTCCTATGCGAGTCTTGTGATGCTGCATATAAAGCGTTTTGAACGATATTTAGTAAGGCTTGCTCTATCTGATTTGAATCAACTAGTATTTCGGGCAAGCTTGGATCGTAATCTTTTTTAATATTAATATGGTGGGTCAATTCAATTTGTACTAAGTTGCAAACCCGCTCCAAAATACTGTGAATATTGGTCGCACTTCGTTTCGGTGGTGTGTTTGGGCCTAACAGTCTGTCCACTAACTCTTTTAACCGATCAGACTGATCAATGATCATTTGCGTATACTCTCGAAGTTCATCTGAATCTAAACTACGAGATAATAGCTGTGCAGCTCCGCGTATCCCACCTAATGGATTTTTAATTTCATGTGCCAGTCCACGAATCAAATGCCGGGATGCACTAATATGGTGCTTATGAGCATTTTCATTATTAATTCGGCGAAGGTTGTCATTATCACGTATCTGCAATAAACACGCAGGTGCTCCATCAACCATCACGAGGTCAGCATTGACCTCTGAAATGACATGGCGTCCATCAATAAAAAACCACTCTACTTCATGGTCAGAAAAAGACTGTTGAGAACTCCATAATTGTTCAAACAGCCCTTCAGGAAAACTATGTTTGATAGGCAATCTAAGTAACTGCTGAGAAATCAGCTTTTTACGTGTTTGGCCAAAAATAGTGGCGGCTTGCTGGTTTGCAAATATCACGCGTAAATCGCGATCCACTAAAACCACGGCGAGAGTAAGTTGCTCTAATATTTGTTCACTAATTGAAGATTGAATAGGATATTTGCTCACCGTTAACACTCCGCACCATTATGGTGCATAGGACATTTAGTCTAAGTCATAATTCCTTTTGACTCAAAGCTAAATGCACTAATTTGGTGAATTAACTGACGCTCTGTGAAGAAAAAAGGTAACTGGCTTACTAACTGCAATAACCTTGCCTGATTCGTTCCAAACTTCTAATTGAACTCGGTGTTCCCCACGATCAACATTTCGAAGAATAAAAACGGCAGATTTTTGAGGGCCTTTTACTTTTTTATCGTCTAGCTTCAGGACAACTGACAAACCGCGTTTAAAGGAGGGTTTAATTGCACCTGATATATATACTGAACCTGTATTATCTCTTATTGTTTCTTCCGCTGTTGGCTTAAGGATTTCAATAGATATCTTATTTTCGGCAGGATCTTTTTTGCCTTCCAAAATATTTGTATCAACGGATTTAATAATATTAGGTGTTGCATTCACATCCACTGTATCTGCATTTACGTCTGCAATTGGCGAATCAGAAAAAACCAATACACCCTCTGCGTTACGCCAAACGTAAATCTTTTTGTTGGCTGCTGCAAAGGTTTGAGTTGCAATTAGGCAAACCAAAAGCAGCAATACGAACTTCCTCATGTCCTCTCAACCTTATTAAGTATAGATAGTTAGAATTTAACCAATTTTGGGAAAATACACCAGAAAAAAAGCCCACTGATTAAAGTGGGCTCATTTTTAGCTTTTAAAATTAAAAGTTAATTATAGCTTATAAGCTGTAATACATTTCAAACTCAACCGGGTGAGTCGTCATGTTTAGCTTTTCAACTTCTTTACGCTTAAGTTCAATATAAGCATCAATCATGTCGTCTGTCATTACACCACCAGCCGTTAAGAAATCACGGTCTGCATCTAGTGCATTTAACGCTTCGTCTAGTGATGATGCAACTTGTGGGATTGCTGCAGCTTCTTCAGCTGGTAGATCATACAAGTCTTTATCCATTGCATCGCCAGGGTGTATCTTATTTTTGATACCGTCCAGGCCAGCCATTAGCATAGACGTAAATGCTAAGTACGGGTTACCTGTTGGGTCAGGGAAACGTACTTCGATACGACGTGCTTTTGGCGAAGGTACTACTGGAATACGAATTGAAGCTGAACGGTTACGTGCAGAGTAAGCAAGCATTACTGGCGCTTCAAATCCTGGAACTAAACGCTTGTAAGAGTTTGTTGAAGCATTTGTAAACGCATTGATGGCTTTAGCATGCTTAATGATACCGCCAATGTAATAAAGTGCAGTTTCAGATAAACCACCGTACTTATCACCAGCAAATAGGTTTTCGCCGCCTTTTTGTAATGATTGATGCACGTGCATACCAGAACCATTGTCACCAACGATTGGCTTAGGCATGAAAGTCGCTGTCTTGCCGTATGCATGCGCCATGTTGTGCACAACATACTTGTAAATTTGTACTTCGTCGGCTTTTAATACTAGCGTATTGAACAAAGTCGCGATTTCGTTTTGACCTGCTGTTGCTACTTCATGGTGATGCGCTTCAACCGTTAAGCCCATTTCTTCCATTACTAAACAAGTAGATGAACGCCAGTCATGTGATGAGTCAACTGGTGGTACTGGGAAATAACCGCCTTTAACCATCGGACGGTGACCCATGTTACCGTCTTCATAATGCTTATCAGAGTTCCATGCTGATTCGGCCGCATCAATTTTGTAAGACGAACCTGACATGTCTGTTTTAAATTTTACATCATCAAATACAAAAAACTCTGGTTCTGGACCAATGAAAACTTCATCTGCAATGCCTTCAGCACGCATGTAATCTTCTGCACGACGAGCAACAGAGCGAGGGTCACGCTCATAACCTTGCATTGTAGTAGGCTCTACAATGTCACAACGAACGTTTAAAGTTGTTTCTTCTGTGAATGGGTCTAAAACTGCTGAATCAGCATCTGGCATTAGAATCATGTCTGACTCATTAATTCCTTTCCAACCTGCAATTGAAGAGCCGTCGAACATTTTTCCGTCTTCAAAAAAGTCTTCATCGATTTGATGCGCCGGAATAGTCACATGCTGCTCTTTACCGATTGTGTCGGTAAAGCGTAAATCAATAAACTTAACTTCATTTTCTTTAATAAGGTTTAAAACCGAATCAGACATTTTTTTCTCCAGATGATAAATATTGTCTTTTCATAAACAACTCTTGTTGTCCTGTGCCGAAGCTTGAGCGAAATTCATGCCACAATAAAATACGTTTAAATTCATGAACTTAAAACAGCCAAGCGTCAAATAAAAATAAGCTTGCACCAAAATAGCACAACCAACGCACCAAATTGATCCAAACATAGTTTTTATTCGTCAACAAAAGTGTAGTGTGTAGATAAGTTTTGTCAGTTATTTTTTATTGTCTATCCAGTCTAATTGACCAATGAGTTTACGACGCTTTTCTATTAGATTTTCGATTAATGGGGTCATAATAAGTTCGAGTGCTAATCCCATTTTGCCACCGGGCACAACAAAAGTATTGATTCGTGACATAAAAGAGCCATCGATCATTTGTAATAAGTAGGGAAAATCAACACCTTGAAGATTTCTAAAGCGTATAACTACAAAGCTTTCGTCTAATGTTGGGATGTCTTTTGCGCTAAAAGGGTTAGAAGTATCAACGGTCGGTACACGTTGGAAGTTAATGTGAGTCCGAGAAAACTGCGGCGTAATATGCGTAAAATAATCTTCCATACTGCGCACAATGGAGCTCATTACGGCTTCACGGCTATGTCCGCGTTGATTCGTATCGCGAATTATTTTTTGAATCCACTCAAGGTTTACAATTGGTACCATACCGATAAGAAGATCCACATGTTTGGCGACGTTGTGTTCGTCCGTTACCGCTCCGCCATGCAGGCCTTCGTAAAACAAACAATCAGTATTAGGTCGTAATTCCTGCCAAGGAGTAAATGTGCCAGGCATCTGGTTATAAGGCACCGCCTCATCAAATGAATGCAGATATTTACGTACGTTTCCTGTGCCAGTTTCTGAATAACTCTTAAATAACGACTCAAGTGCACCAAAGTCGTTAGCCTCCGAGCCAAAATATGAAATATGTTTGCCTTGCTCTTGGGCTTTGCGGATTTCAACATCCATCTCTGCTCTCGCATAACGATGAAAGCTGTCGCCCTCTAACAACGCTGCGTCCACATTTAAATTTCTAAAAATATGGGTAATCGCATTAGTCGTTGTTGTTGTACCAGCACCTGATGAACCAGTAACGGCAATAATTGGATGTTTAACCGACATAGAATTTTTTCTTAGTTATGAGTAAGCTTTGTTATAAAGTGATAAAGCGACACCGTCAAGTTTTGCCCCGACTGGAAAAATCTAAAAATAACAAAAAGGAACACCTGATGCGCAAATTAATCTTCTCTGTTGGAATCGCCTTAAGCCTTTCTAGCCATGCACAAACCGATATTTGGTTAATCGAAATCAATACTGACAAAACCGTAAAAATAGAAAGTGCAAAAAATATTACCAACCGAGCAGGTTATGACAATCAACCATCTTTTAGCAAAGATCATCAAGGCTTGTACTACACCAAAATGCTAAACAATAATTTAGGTGAGCAGCAAGCCGATATATTTTATTATCACTTTGCCAGTAACAAGCACTCAAATCTAACCAGAACAATACAAAGCAGCGAATACTCGCCATTGGAAACGCCACTCAAAGAGCAACAGCTTTCAATCATCAAAGTTGAGCCTGACGGTGTGCAACGTCTTTGGACCGTCGATACCAAAACCGGTCAGCAACAAATGCTCAATCGCGATATCAAGCCGGTTGGTTATCACGCTTGGGGAAAACAGTCAGACTTAACCACTTTTGTTTTGGGTGAGCCAATGACATTGCAGTATTTTGATAAATATCCAACTAAGAATGCACTTAAAGTAGATAAAAACATTGGCCGTAGTATTCGCTATAACTCAACTAAAGACTTCTTTTCGTACTCAAAGGGCAATGAGCAACAACAAACCATATGGGCCTTTAATGCAAATACTAAAAAAACCACTGAACTGATTGCTATGCCTGCTCGTAGTCAATATTACACTTGGTTTGACGACAGCACCTTACTCACAGCCAGCAAAAGTAAGCTGTTTACTTGGAAGTTAGGTACAGATAAAACCTGGTCCTTATTCCAAGATGTAGGCGCTATTTGCCCTGAAGGTGTTTCTCGAATTGCAGTAAACTCAATCCAGACAAAAATTGCATTAGTCTGTAATGAAAGTGCAATCAATAAATAGGAATAATTATGAACGAACTTACATGGATGATTTATAGCTTAATTGTCGCTTGCTTGTTGCCATACGTAGCAAAAGCTCCTTTAGCGATTGCTATGCACAAACAAGGTACAAGCCACCGCTCAGGTTATGATAATCAGCACCCTCGTGAGCAACAACGAGCATTAAAAGGTTTCGGAGCTCGGTGTTTAGCGGCGCATGAAAACTCTTTCGAAGCGCTTATTTTGTTTGCGCCAGCCATACTACTAGCTATTGCTACCGGTAATGTGACCCGCAATATAGCAATATTGTCCGTTACTTTTGTTGTCTGTCGTTTACTCTATTTAGCCTGTTACTGGCTGAATTGGGACAAGCTTCGCAGTACTGTTTGGATGCTTGGCATTGTAAGTTCAGTAGCAATAATGATAAATTGCCTGCCCTAATTTAGCAGGCTAAGGAAGTTATGAAGTTTAATAACACTCTAATCGCGTCAACGATACTCTCCTCTTTACTCATGTCCGCAGGTGCTGCGGCGATAGACGAAACAGAATCATTACGTCAGCGCTCACAAGACAAACCAAGCTTCACCAGTTTATCTCTGGACTTATCAGGTAAAAGCGGTAACTCAGACAAAGAAGATTTCTCGTTTGGTATATATCACTCAGAACGAAGCAATGAACACTTCGGTTTTGTAATGGCTAGTCGCGACTACGCAAAAAGTAACGATGTAAAAAGTGAAGACAGTTCATTTTTGCATGCTAGATATAACTATTACTTTTCAGCAAACGAAGCTTTTGAAGTGTTCGCACAAAGTAATACAGATGACTTTAAGTCACTTGAATCTAGGAACCTTGTTGGTGTTGCATATAGAAAAGAGTTTTCAGATAAAAACACAGCAGGCTTAGGTATTTTTCAAGAAAAAGAAAGGTACGACGTAAATGACCAAACACTAAAGTTTGATCAGACTCGCTTGAGCCTATATTGGGTAACAACAATTCCATTAAAAAATGGCGCTGAGTTATCTAACACACTTTACTATCAACCAGATATAAGTAAGTTCAGTGACTTTAGGGCCTATAACCGTTTATCGATTAAGTCTAAATTAACCGAAAGCTTATCGCTTAAGTTTGGATTGTTAGTTGAGCATGACAGCCAACCAGTACTAGATGTTAAGAAAACTGACATCAAATACCAAGCTGGCTTTTCATACGAGTTCTAAACGAACTTACGACTCTCGTTGGATAGCTCGGTATGCGATATCAGTACGATACTCAACACCTTGCCATTTGATCTGCTCAACAAGTTGGTACGCCGCTTGTTGTGCAGAAGTCACCGAATCTCCCATCGCCGTAGCACACAATACACGCCCGCCGTTTGTGACTACATTGCCATCTTGGTCTTTTGTGCCTGCATGAAAGGTTTTTGTAGCGTCTGTTGCCGCTGGAATACCAGAGATAATATCTCCTTTTGGATAACTACCAGGGTATCCTGCTGCCGCTAATACAACTCCAACAGCTGGACGAGGGTCAAATTCAATTATGGCCTTATCTAATTCACCAGCTAATGCTGTAAAACAAAGATCAACCAAGTCCGACTGCATTCGCATCATAATAGGTTGCGTTTCTGGGTCGCCAAAACGGCAGTTGTATTCGATTACTTTTGGTGTGCCTGACTCATCAATCATCAAACCCGCATACAAAAAACCAGTATAAGGGTGACCTTCATCCGCCATACCTTTCACCGTTGGATAAATCACCTCGTCCATTATACGATTATGGATTTCAGGTGTAACAACAGGCGCTGGAGAATAGGCACCCATGCCACCAGTATTTGGACCTTTATCACCGTTGTAGGCGCGTTTGTGATCTTGACTAGTTGCCATTGGTAACACGTTTTTACCATCAACCATGACGATAAAACTTGCTTCTTCGCCTGTTAAGAATTCTTCTATAACAACGCGAGAACCAGCTTCGCCAAAAGCATTACCAGCTAACATGTCTTTAATTGCGTCTTCTGCTTCTTGTAACGTCATCGCAACAATAACGCCTTTGCCGGCAGCCAGACCATCGGCTTTAATAACAATTGGTGCGCCTTGTTCGTGCACATAATTAATTGCCGGTTCTATTTCAGTGAAATTTTGATATGCCGCCGTTGGAATCGCTTGGCGGGCTAAAAAGTCTTTTGTAAATGCTTTTGAACCTTCAAGTTGCGCCGCTCCTTTGGAAGGGCCAAATACTTTTAATCCAGCTTGCTCAAATTGATCAACCACTCCCATTACTAACGGAGCTTCTGGTCCAACAATCGTTAAGGCAATGTGCTCTTGTTTAGCAAATTTTAATAAGCCATCAATGTCTTCAGCACCAATATCTACATTTTTAAGTTTCTTCTCTAGGCTAGTGCCTGCATTACCTGGTGCAACAAATACCGTTTCAACCAAATCATTTTGAGCTGCTTTCCACGCTAATGCATGTTCACGGCCACCACCACCAATCACCAATATTTTCATATCTTTATCCACTGAATAGAAGGTCATTAAAAATTTGCGCGGGAGTATAACACGTCAAAATGTAAATTTATTGATGATTAATTAATCTATTTTGAAAAAGTCAGCGTAAATCTATTAACGGCAACAATGCTTACTCTAAACACCTATAATTAAAGCCCGTAACTAGACTTCTCTGGAGCGACCAATGAAACATAGATTGTCCCATTTAAACTTTAATGACATTGAAATTCCTGAAATAAACATCCACTCTTTTGAAATGGGCGATTACCTTCTTGAAGTCGACTATAACGATCACAAAGGTTATGTATTTGACGATCAAGATAATATCGTCAAATTTAAAAACGTTACGCAAGTGAAAGAAGCACTTAATGAATGTCGCGTTAAAAGCGCATACTTAGTCCATCAATCTGCTTACGATGAAATGTGTGGTGGTGCGGACGGTGGAAACAACGAGTTGAAAATAGAACTTAATTTTAAACACTGATACTTTCGGGGGAGCAAAACTGGCGGGTTCGTTAAGTTAACCGCCAGTTTTGATTCTTCTTTTTACTTACTTCTTAACGAATTTTAACGTCATACGATCACTCTCGCCAATCAAAACATATTTTTCTCTATCTACATCACCATTCGCTAATCGTGGCGGTAAAGTCCACACACCTTTAGGGTGATCGGCGGTATCTTTTGCGTTTGCGTTTACTTCGCTAGACGCCTCTAATACAAAGCCCGCTTTCTCCGCTGCAGCAATGACGTAAGATTGTTTCATATAGCCAGAGTTTTTATTCGCAACTTGATCTTGGCTTTCTGGCATACGATGCTCAACAACACCTAAGACGCCGCCTTTCTTAAGTGCTTTATAAAACGCCGCAAATGCTTGCTCAACACCTTCATCACCGTCGCCCATATACCAGTTATGAACGTTACGGAAAGTTAGCACCATGTCAGCACTACCTTCCGGCGCTATATCATGTGCTTTAATATGATGAAATTCAGTTACTTCAATTCCTTTATATAGCGGATCGTTGGCCACTTTTTCTTTAAAGCCGGCTAGCGAACGCGCGTAATAACCTGGCGCACCTTCATATGGGTGGAAATGCGCAGCGTATAGCTGACCTTTGGTGCTTAAAATAGGATTTAAAATAGACGTATACCAACCGCCGCCTGGCAAAATTTCAACTACTGTCATATTTGGCTGCAACCCAAAAAACGATAACGTTTCTGCCGGGTGACGATACATATCTCTTTTCGATGCTTCTCCACGTAGTGGATTTTTCACCGCAGCTTTAATCGCTTCCTTAGATGCTGAAACAACAACATTTCCAGTTTTTTCATTTAATGCACTTTCGGCTTTAGAAGCAGAGTTACTGTCGCCATTTCCAGAGCACGCTGCCAAACCTGCTGTTAACGCAAGTACAGAAACTGTTTTTAATAAGTTACTTTTTATCATTCTTTTATCCTTTGAGTAAAAAACATTCAATTACAGCGAGTCTAGTCAATTAACTCTTACTCTTCAACAAGTTGCTCACATCGCCATGAGCTACCTTGCTCACCAAGTTGTTCATCTAAGTAAGGTAATACTTCTAGCATTTGTTGCTTTAGAGTATACGGCGCATTGATAACAATCATGCCACTCCCTGTCATACCTCTCTCGTCTGTATCAGGAAGTACGTTTAATTCAAAAACTTGGATGTCTCTGATGCCTGACTTTTTCAAAGCGTGTTCCATTCCATCAATGCGGTATCTGTCTACAACTGGATACCAAATCATATAAACACCAGATTCAAACCGCGCCTTCATTGCTGTTACGTATTCAACAACGCGATGATAGTCTTCTTTTAATTCATAGGGAGGGTCGATAATCGCAACACCGCGACGACTTGGTGGTGGAAATAAACCAACACTTTCTTTAAAACCATCGCCTTTAATTACTTTTCGATAGCGGTTTGTGCGAACAAAGCTGCGTAACAATTCAAAATCGCTTGGATGTAACTCGTGAAAAAAGCCCTTTCCTTCCAAAGGTAGTTCATCTAAAGCAAACCAAGGTGAGCCTGGATAAACGTTTAAATCAGCTTGCTCTGACTCAGTATTAAAACGACGAACCGCCGATACATAATCTTGAATCGCCTCTGGCATATTCGCCGTTGGTGCGTTCCATAATTTTCCAATACCTGTTTCATATTCTTTGTTTTTCTGACCAAACTCATCCATTAGTTGATAAGCGCCTGCGCCGGCATGCGTATCAACAATGCTATATGGCTTATCCTTTTTGCCTAAATACTTTAAAACTAATTGGTAAACCGTATGTTTTAATACATCGGCATGGTTGCCAGCGTGAAAGCCGTGGCGATAACTAAGCATAAATAAAGCCTTTAAATGGGTGCTATTCAATAAATTGTCTTTATTTTAACAGCTGAAAGAATAAAGCGGGAACAAAAGCGCAGGTTTATTCCAATGGGCAATTCCTTCTAAGCTCAAATTAAACTAAAATTGCCACTTTAGAATTACAGTTTGGAAATAATTATGGCTTGGGTGCAAATCCGATTTGCAGTATTAGCGGATCATGTTGATTCGATTAGTGACTTTTTAATGGATATTGGGTGTCAATCCGTCACCTTCACTGCGAGTAATGAGCAACAGGCCATTTATGAGCTGAAACCTGGTGACGTGACTTACTGGGCAACATCTACCTGTGTTGGCCTATTTGATGCCGCTGATGATATGGACTTTGTCGTTCGATCAATAGCGAACCACCCAAATATGGACAACGACTTCAGTTATAAAATTGAACAAGTTGAAGACAAAGACTGGGAACGTGAGTGGATGGATAACTTTCACCCAATTAAGTTTGGTGAACGTTTATGGATTTGCCCAAGCTGGCGCGACATTCCAGATCCAGAAGCGATCAACGTTATTTTAGACCCTGGACTAGCATTTGGTACCGGAACTCATGCCACCACGGCATTGTGTTTAAAGTGGTTAGAAGCAATGGACTTGAGCGATAAAACGGTCTTGGACTTTGGTTGTGGTAGTGGCATTTTAGCTATTGCGGCGCTTAAGCTAGGTGCCAAACGAGCAATTGGTATCGACATCGACCCTAAAGCAATTATCGCCAGCCAAGAAAATGCAGAAAGAAATGGCGTTGCAGATCAAATTGAATTGTACTTGCCAGAAGATGCCCCTCAGTTTGAAACTGAAGTTATCGTTGCAAATATTCTTGCTGGCCCATTAAAAGAACTTAAAGAAGTGATTTGTGGTTATGGACAACCAGGAACCTTAGTAGCTTTATCAGGCATTTTAGCAGAGCAAGCCGATGATGTAGCAGACGCTTACAAAAGCCTAACTGAACTATTACCACCTGAACAAGAAGACGAGTGGGTAAGAATTAACGGAAAAATAAAATAATCTAAATTTTTTTTCAAAATAATTGCATCTTAAAGCTTGTACCTCTACTCAATAACTAGGCCGTTTGTCAACCTACACACGGCCTTTTTACTGCTTTTTTCACTAACTAATTAGCAATTCTAGACATTTTTTTTAGTGTTAATACTCAAATTTAAATGTCAATAGTAAAGACCGAAAAAAACACAAAATTTGTTTAAAAAACAACCTTTGATTTTGTCGAAAAAAACAGTAAACTTGCCGCCCTTTTTTGGGACAGCCAAGAAACATAGTCGTTAAGAGAAGGTAAGTATTAACATGCAAATTGGTCCGTACACGTTAGACAACAACTTGATTGTTGCGCCAATGGCGGGTGTGACCGATCGACCTTTTCGACAGTTATGTAGAAAAATGGGCGCTGGTTTAGCCGTTTCGGAAATGTTGTCTTCAAACCCAAAGGTTTGGAAAACTGATAAGTCTTTAAATCGAATGGACCACATGGGTGAAACAGGCATACGTTCTGTTCAAATTGCCGGTGCGGATCCTGACTTAATGGCGGAAGCGGCAGCATTTAACGAAAAAAACGGTGCTCAGATAATCGATATTAATATGGGTTGTCCGGCTAAAAAAGTTAATAAAAAAATGGCAGGTTCTGCCTTGATGCAATACCCAGAGTTAGTCGAGAAAATCGTTAAGGCTGTGGTAGGTGCAGTTAAGGTTCCAGTCACGCTTAAAACCCGTACTGGTTGGGATCCTGACAACAGAAATGGTTTGGAAATCGCGAAAATTGCTGAACGGAATGGAATTCAATGTTTAGCAGTACACGGTCGAACCCGCGCTTGCATGTACAAAGGCAATGCGGAATACCACACCATTAAAGAAATTAAAGAAGCAATAAAGATTCCCGTGATTGCTAACGGTGACATTCGTACACCACAGCAAGCTAAGGAAGTTTTAGAGTTTACTAACGCGGACGGTCTTATGATTGGACGCGGCGCGCAGGGTCGACCTTGGATATTTCGAGAAGTCGATCACTTTTTACGAACCGGTCACATTCTGGCGCCACCAGAAAAGGAAGAGGTTCGTAACATATTGTTGGAGCATGTCGCGAATTTGCACCAACTATATGGCGATGTGATGGGGCCCCGAATTGCGCGAAAGCATGTTGGGTGGTACCTGGAAGATCAAGACACGGATAGGTCTTTTCGAAAACTATTTAATGGAATTGAATCTGGTGAGGTTCAAATCGAAACATTAAATGGGTATTTCGACCAAATTTAAATAAATAGAAAGTTACTGCCCACAACACAGTAACTTTAGTCTTAACAATTTTAGAGAGAAGAAGTAAACCATGTTTGATCAAAACGTACAGACTCCGTTCATTACAAATGCGCACATCCAAACAGCTGACAAGCCTCAGCCGTTACGTAACGAAGTTAAAAAAGCAGTTCGTAACTACTTACAAACGTTAAATGGTCAAGATTCTACTGAAGTCTACGACTTGGTTTTATCTGAGCTAGAAAAACCACTTCTAGAAGAGATTATGACTTATACTCGTGGCAACCAAACAAGAGCTGCGAATATGCTAGGCATTAACCGTGGCACACTTCGCAAGAAGTTGAAAAAGTACGGCATGAACTAATTCAGCCGCGGAAGAACCGCAAAAAAGCACCCCACCGGGTGCTTTTTTGTTTCTAAACTAAAATTATTTAATAACGATATACTCACTAAGCAATTAACTCACTATTAACTCAAAATAAAGGTTAACTACTCAATGGATACATTACGACCTGTTCGCCGCGCCCTTCTAAGCGTGTCAGACAAAACTGGTATAGTAGAATTCGCACGTACTTTGGTAACTCACGGTGTTGAGATATTATCAACTGGCGGCACATTCAAACTACTTACAGAAAACGGCGTAAACGCAATTGAAGTTTCAGATCATACTGGTCACCCAGAAATCATGGACGGTCGCGTTAAAACTCTTCATCCTAAAATTCATGGCGGCATTCTAGCTCGTCGTGGTCAAGATGAAGGTGTGATGTCAGAGAATAATATTTCTGCTATCGACATGGTCGTGGTTAACTTATACCCATTTGCAAATACCGTTGCAAACCCAGATTGTACGTTGCAAGACGCTGTAGAGAATATCGATATTGGTGGGCCAACAATGGTTCGCGCAGCAGCAAAAAACCACAAAGATGTCGTGATTGTTGTGAATGCCAAAGACTACGATCGAATCACCAACGAATTAAATGCAAACCAAGGCGCTACTACCTTTGAAACTCGCTTTGATTTAGCCATAGCAGCTTTTGAACACACAGCACAATACGATGGCATGATTGCTAACTATTTTGGCACTATGGTTCCTGATTATTCAGACAACAAAGACGAAGTTGAGAATTCTAAGTTCTCGCGCACCGTTAATATGCAATTTACCAAAAAGCTGGAAATGCGTTACGGTGAAAATAGCCACCAGCAAGCCGCTTTTTATACTGAAAACGGTAGCCAAGGCCAAATGGAAGCTTCAATTTCAACGGCTAAGCAACTGCAAGGTAAAGCATTGTCGTATAACAACATTGCCGATACTGATGCCGCGCTTGAATGTGTAAAAGAATTTGATCGTCCTGCTTGTGTTATCGTTAAACACGCTAACCCTTGTGGTGTAGCGGTAGATAATTCAATTTTAGAGGCTTACGACCGCGCCTTTAAAACAGACCCAACTTCAGCGTTTGGTGGCATCATCGCGTTCAACCGAGAGCTAGATGCAAATACAGCAGAAGCCATTGTTTCTCGACAGTTTGTAGAAGTGATTATTGCACCAAAAATTAGCGCCGAAGCGATTCAGATTGTTTCTGCAAAGAAAAACGTTCGTTTATTAGAATGCGGCGAGTGGGACTTAACCGGTGCAGATAAAACGTCTGCGCCAGACATTAAACGAGTGAATGGTGGTTTGTTAGTTCAAGACCGTGACCAAGGTATGATCACTCTTGATGACTTAAAAATCGTTTCTAAAGTACAACCTACCGAAGCTCAGTTAAAAGACATGTTGTTTTGCTGGAAAGTGGCTAAATTTGTTAAGTCCAACGCCATTGTTTACGCAAAAAATGAAATGACCATTGGTGTAGGTGCCGGCCAGATGAGCCGCGTTTATTCAGCAAAAATTGCTGGTATAAAAGCAGCTGACGAAGGTCTAGAAGTTCCAGGCTCAGTTATGGCTTCCGATGCATTCTTCCCATTCCGTGACGGTATTGACGCGGCCGCAGAAGCGGGTATTAAAGCCATCATTCAACCTGGCGGTTCGATGCGTGACGAAGAAGTTATTGCAGCTGCCGATGAGCATGGTATTGCAATGGTATTTACAGGCATGCGTCACTTTAGACACTAATAAAAAAGGCTCAATCACTTGAACGCAGTGATTGAGCCTTTTATCTTTTAAGAAAGACTATAGTTTCGGATAAGTTTTCATCATACGAGTTTGGTCTGTCAGTTCTACATTCATCAAGAACAACTCACCCTTAGGTGCTGTTGCCACATCAAATGGTAAAGATAACTGTTCAAACGAGTCGATTTGCGCAGCAACCTCTACAGTCGCAAGCTGAGTAACAACATCACCACTTCTTGACGCTAACGTAGCTTTTACCGCAAACCTTCCTGGCATTTCAGCTTCAATTGGCAAGTTAACAACCACTTTATTCGCATTAGTTTGATACTTAGGCGCACCTAACAAAGCCGTAGTAGTAACATTGGTGAACGGTACTTTTACCGAACGCATTACTTTCTTGCCTTTAATTTCAGTCATTACGCGAGCTTCAATCTCATAAAAGCCATTTATTGCACCTATTTGCTCAAGAGGTTGAGAAAACTCTGCCGTTCCTGCGTTGTATTGTACGTTCACCTGCTCAGAAACTGGACTAATTAGTGACAAGGTTATTTCGTCTTTTAACAAAGCTTGATTACCGACGCTAAGTTCAACCGGTAGGCGTTGAGCTTGATTAGACTTCTCAAATCCACTTTTTATTGTTAATAAATGTGGTGAATTTTTTTCCTTTACATGAATTAAATACACATCATCGTCAGACAGCGCTTGGCGCGTTTTTAAAATAGCATTGTCGCCATTTGTAAGTCCTTTTAAAGCAACGCTACCATCATCAAAACCAGCCTGTTGCATGACACTTTGTGAGGCTGTTGCGGTTAAGTCATATTTAGTTTTAGCATTGCTATTTAAAAGCTCAAGCTGATCAATATCAATGCCTTTCGCTTTAAAAACCTGACCATGATCATAGCTTGCCTTAGGTGCAACGCGAATAAGGTTGTCGTCTGTCGTTAGATAAACTGCAACGCCCTTCTTTAATTCACGTCCAGTAACCGTTTGCCAATACTCATCGCTCGTCTTTACAACGTTACGTTGCGGAGTACCGCCTTTTTGAACACTTGCCCACTGATATACCGTTTGTTCAATTTGGCTACCCTCGTTAACCTGACTGTTATCATCGTCTTGAGCGTTACAACCAAGTAATAAAACCGGTACAAAAATTAATAATAAGTTTTTCATCACAATGTTCCTAAATACGGTTGCTGATCAATGACGGAAGATTAAAACAATCACGTCGACTTTGCTGATGACTAAGTGGCTCGCGTCCACGCGTTTTACTCTTATCGGTAAACCATACCGAGCCAGCTAACGACTGAGATGAGCAATTTAGGAAACCATCTGAACATGAGTCTAACCAATTTTGTGTAACTTCTAACGCCACTTGATTTTGATATCCACCACAATAGCTATCGCCATCCCAAATAGCAGAATCAACGTCGCTACCGACCACAGATTCAAAAGGAGCACTTAACGCAGGGCGACCAGGTGTTCCGTTTAACCAATTGGCGTTATACGACGCCATCCAAGACACCTGTTGCTGTTTTACCGCGTCACTACCAAAACCAAGCAACCAGCCCAATGACTGTTCAAATGAATTACCTGCAACAACGGCATCTGCCAATGGCGTTCCACCACTAGATGGCGCTAAAGCTATTACTTTGACTGTTTTGTTAATGATATTTGGATATCTGCTGTCCCACGTTGGGTTCGACATAATCCAGCGAACTATGTTTCCGCCATTGGAGTGTGTAATAAGTGTTAACTTACTAATATTTTTAGAATTGATAAATGTTGTAAGTTGATCCGCTAAACAACCTGATGCACCCGCATTCCACATAAACTGATCAAAATCACAATTAATAACAGTGTAGTTATTTGAGTTTGGCAATCCACTCGCCACTTTAGTTACAAATGAGCCTGTCCAATAGTCATTATAAGCGTCGGTTTGTTTTCCGGTACCGTGGATTAATGCCACACCCTCGTTCGCAAACGCGTTACAGCACAACATGCTGAACGCAAAAGCGTATAGTTTTAGTAGTTTCATGTTTTATCCTGTTGATATTATTTTTTATTATTGGGATCTACGCCCCACAGGAAAGATAGATAAAACTGCGAATTTTGCAATATAATTCTAAAATAACAGCAAATTAGTCTAGAATTATTACTCTAATTACAGTTGTATAGAAAATTTTACCAATTGCGTATTGAGCTATCAAAATGCTCTTCAACTGTTCTTTTTTTATAAACAATTGGTAATGCTGGTTTTGGATTATATACTTGGGATAGATACCAAGGACTGGCAACTTTTTAATTAAAAACATTGGGGTAACTATGCAATACAATACATCAGAATTATGCGATACCTTCGCTGAACAAGTTGATGTGCTAGATCCACTTTTTGAACATTACGGCGGTATCACTTCTTTTGGTGGCCAAGTTCAAACCGTTAAGTGTTTCGAAGACAACGCCTTAATTGTTACCTTACTTGGTCAAGATGGTCGTGGTCGTGTATTAGTCATTGATGGTGGTGGTTCAACTCGCCGCGGACTAATTGATGCCGAAATAGCTGAATTAGCGGCTGAAAACAACTGGGAAGGCATAGTTTGTAACGGCAGTGTTCGCGAAGTTGATGCATTGGAAGATATTAATATTGGTATACTTGCTCTTAACTCAATCCCAGTAAGTGCCGATGACGTTGGTACCGGCGAGGAAGATGTTGCGGTAAATTTTGCAGGTGTAACCTTCTTACCAGACGATCATTTATATGCTGACAGCACTGGTACTATTCTTTCAGCCGATCCGTTAGATATCGAATAATGTCTGATTATCTTCTTTATACCGAACTTAACGACATTGAGTCATTTCAAAACCGTCGAAATAACGAAACCCATGTGGCCGATGTTATTTTAATTCCTAAGCATGAATTGTCACTCGTTGATAATCTTAAGCATGCAAAAGAGCAAGGCGTTGAATTTGTTATATTAGGTATACCAGAAGATATTGGACCAAGAGCAAATTGTGGCAAAGGCGGTGCTAAAAACGCGTGGCATCAATATTTACCAATGATGTTAAGCCAGCAAGCAAATCAATTCTTTAATTGGAATTCAGTTTTATTACTTGGTGAGCTCGACGTCAGCGATTTACAGAAACAAAGTAACGTTGCCACGATTTCCGATCATAAACTCAGTTCGCTTAGAGATTTATGCAGCCAATTAGATCAAAGAGTTGAAGAGTTACTCTCACCTATTTTTTTACTTGGTTTAAAACCAATAATTATTGGTGGCGGGCATAATAATGCATATCCCATCATAGAAGCACTTAGTTCGGCCAATGAAACTTCTGTAGCGTGCGTTAACCTTGATCCGCATGCAGACTTTAGAGCAATGGAAGGTAGACATTCAGGCAATCCATTTAGGTATGCCCACCACAATGGAAACTTGAGTCACTACTGTGTATTAGGCTTGCATGAACAAAAGAACAACTCGGATACCATTAAAGGCTTACTTGACGCAGATTTTTCCTTTATTACCTATCAACAAATGTTTGTAGAAAACAGTGTGAGCTTTGAAGAAGCGGTTGCTACATCAAAATCGTATGTAAATAACAATAAAAATGCCGTGGGTATAGAGCTAGACTTAGACAGTATTATGCACATGCCAGCTAGTGCCTATAGCTCAACAGGCTTTAGTTCTGAACAAGCTATGTATTATGTAAACCAGTTAGCAAGACTGCCTCAAAATAAGTATTTGCACCTTTGCGAAGGAGCTCCAGATGGCAACGAACCGCCTAATCACAAAAGTTTAGAAGTTGCGCAGGTACTGACCCAACTCACTTATAGTTATTTAATTGGCAATAATAAACTTTAGTCTAAGCGTTGTTGAGAACGACGCCATTGCTCTAACCAAATAGAAAAACCAACCAGGTCAAAAGGTTTACTGTAAAAAAAGCCTTGGCCCATTTCACACTCTAAATCCATAAGTTGTTGCTCCGTTTCCGCAGATTCAATACCTTGGGCAACAACCGGTATTTTTAGGGACTTAGCAACGCCGATAATTGCATTAGTATAGGTATTTAGCTGACTACCTTTATTACTGTTGGATATGTGTCGACAGTCTATTTTTAAGTAGTATGGGTTGAAGTGATTAAATGTTTCTATCGCCGTAAAGTCTTTACCAAAATCATCAATCGCCACGTTAATCCCTGATTGTTGGAGCAATCTAGCCACTTTTAACGCTTTTGATTTGTTTTCCGCAAAAGCAGACTCTTTTATTTCAATTATTAACTGCTCTGGTGGCACCATATACTCGTCTAACAAACTTAAAATAGACTCCACCATATGAGATTGTAACAATTCTCGGTTTGAAACATTTACCGACAAGGTCTGCTTCAAACCATCGGCTTTCATAGACGCCAGCGTCTGTATTGCTTTTTCTATAGTCCACATATTGAGTTGATATATAATCCCCGACTGCTCGGCTAAACTAATAAACTCTTTCGCTGAAACAATGCCCTCTCCTTCTCGATTCCAGCGCACCAAAAGCTCCCCACCAATTATTTCTTTAGTCTTGATATTAACTTGTGGTTGCACATAAACACTAAATCGTCCTAAATCGAAGTCTTCTTTTAACTGAACTATGATAGTTTTTTTATTGAGAAGCTTGGTATGCTGAGAATTATCAAAATAAATAGAAGTATTCGTTTCATGTGCCTGATTCATGGCTAAAAATGCATTTTCTATCAAACTACTTACCGCATTACCTTGCTCCGGATAACTTGAAACACCAAACTCTATACCAACATCAACGGCCGTAGAGTCAACAACGATGGGTTCGTTAACACTCCCGTCTAACAAGCTAATAATATTTTCGGTTGCGTAATTATTTAAATCTTCACGTATTGCAAGCACAAAGTCGACACCGCCAGCACTTGCGAAATACGCCTCACCATTATCATCATTTAGAAGAATAATCTCTGCGACTCTTTCTAACTTTTTACGAATTCGGCTTACCAACTGAAGCTTGACCAAATCAGCATTGTTATGACCAATTAATCGGTTCAACTCCGCAAAGCGAGTTAGCTTAAATGCAACAATATTTACTTTAACTTTGGGATTTACATATATCCACTTATCGATGCGTTCTTCAAATCCGTTTTTATTAGGTAAGCCAGTAGAAAGATCAAACCCTACTTTAAATGACGCTCTCTCCAACTCATTACTCACGATATTTAACCGTCGAATCAGCGCTCCATGCTGATAGATACTTCTAAATAATATAATCGCAGACACTAAAATGGATGCACCTAAAAAGAGGACGATTTGATTTAGTAGCAGCTGATTAATCGTTAAAATGCCGACCACTATTAATAAAAACGTCCACTGATAAGCATGGTCTACAATGTTAAACAACATATCTTTCCAAATCAGGGGAATAGAAAACAGTGCGGCTGCAACAGAAGCTAACAGTAAAATAGGAAGGTAGTCGGGCGAAAGAACCCCTTGTGTGGCACAAAAACAATAACTAGCTGCTAAAATGTTGGATAAAAAGCCTAACCAATACTCATGTTTTTTTAAACATAAAATAAGCGCGAGTATCATACAGGCAATAACAAGATTAACGCCAAACAGAGTATTCAATAAACCCAAAAGCTCCATGTAAATTCCTAACTCACTTTTATTCGTTTTGACAAGCCCATAACATTTTTTTCTTCACTTTTTAAAAATTCTATCAACTTAGGCTCCGTAAGCGGGCGACTAAATAAATACCCTTGCATACGGTGACATCCCATAACATGCAACAAATAAGCTTGTTGCTCGTTCTCTATACCCTCTGCAACCACATCAAGTCGCAAATGGTGCGCCAGCTGTATAATTACCGATGCTATATTTCGGTCTTGCTCATTAAACTCTATTTCGTGAATAAAAGAGCGATCTATTTTAACTTTATCAATATCAAATTGTTTTAAGTGGCCAAGTGAGCTAAACCCGGTACCAAAGTCATCTAACGCAATGGTGAACCCCATGCTTTTTAAAATTGAAATGTTTTTTGCAACGGTATCCGCATCTATCATCATAGCGGTTTCAGTCAGCTCTAATTCGATATTCTTACAGTTACCGTTTACATCAGCGACTAGCTTTTTGATGTGACTGACAAATTCAGCTTGCTGAAAGTTTACTGACGAAATGTTCACCGCGATTCGGCCTCGCATCAAACCCAACTCATCCCACCGTTCAGCGGCGGCAAACGCCTCTTTTAATACTAAAAAGTCAACCTGTCTTATTAGTCCATTTTGCTCTGCAATGTGGATAAACTGACCGGGAGGTACTACACCTCGAGTTTTGCTATTCCAACGGACTAAGGCTTCAAATCCATATATTTGATCTTCTTTTGAATGAAATAAAGGCTGGTAGTGCACTGATAACTCATTTCCGTTGATGGCCGCTACTAACTCACTTTCAACGTTTAAATTATCCGAGGAAATATCATCCATCACATGGTCAAAGATTAACGCATCGTTTCTACCGCTAATCTTTACTCGGTTTAGAGCGGTATCGGCACAGCGCATTAACTCATCACACTGCGCGCCATGGGTAGGGTAAATAGCCACACCTATGCTCGTAGTAAGGTTAACTTCATGATCATCTAATCTAAAAGTTTCGACAAAACATGATTGAATGTCATGAATAACTTTTTCTATATAATTAATTGGCTGACTTGCACACAATTGACTTGGCAATAGCAACGCAAACTCATCACCTCCTAATCGAGCGAGCGTAACACTTGCATCTAACTGCTTTTGTAAACGCTCTGCTACTAGTCCAATAATAGTATCGCCTTGCAGTAACCCTACGTTTGCATTCACTTTTTTAAAATTATCAATATCAATAAACACCACAGCAAAGTGTGGTAACGCCGGCTGAATTGTGGCGATAGAATGTTTAATATATTCGACAAATAGTGTTCGGTTCGGCAACTCAGTTAATTGATCTCGTGTTGCAAGTTGATGTAAAGCCCGTTCGTTATATTTACGATCAGTCACATCAAACATCATACCTACGTATTTTACGTCTACTTGACCAGTAAACTTTTGTTCTGTGGCCACTCGTGTCACTGACATATCTACGGATATTCGATGTCCGTCTTTAGTTACAGTCCAGATTTCACCGTGCCAAAAACCCGTTTTTACCACTTCTTGCCAAATAATATTTTCAACTTCGTAATTTCGACCTTCGTCCTTAAAAACCTTAAAGCATTTACCCGTTGTTTCAGATTCATCAAAACCCATAATATCTGTGTAAGCAACGTTTACCTTTTCAATTTCTCGATCTTTGTTGGCAATCCAAATACCCTCTTTTGTATTTGATAGTAGTGAATCGATAAAAGACTGTTTGCTTGTTGCCTGAAAAGCCAACTTTACTTTGAGCCAACGACCGTACATTACAATTAAAAAGATCACTGCGAAAAATAAGGTAATTACGATCATGAATGTATCGTGAGTGATGAGTAAATTAATAGACTCCTCTACTTGTGGAGGTTCATCAGACTTTAGAAGTGCAGGCGCGACAAGGTCACTGCTGAAATGTAGTAGCTTGTAAAACAAGTTAAAAATTTGGTGGGGATTGATCAACAGCAAGGCACTCTTCCCGTACTATAAGCCAAATATACCGTCAATTAAGCATAGATGTAGTACAGTAAAGTGCCAAGTAAATAGCAATTAAATCAGTTTTTTAGCTTACTTTGCCCCTTCGTAGCCTAATTGGCGCCATGATTCATAGACAAATACCGATACCGCGTTTGATAAGTTCATGCTTCGGCTATCGGGTTGCATTGGAATTTTCACCCAATTTTGTTGACCAATTAAGGCCAACACATCGTCCGGTAGGCCTCTAGTTTCTGGTCCAAACACCAAACTATCGCCAGGCTTGTAAGCAACGTCACTATGATAACCTTGCCCTTTGGTTGTGCAGGCATATAAATGGCTACCAGGGTTTGCGTCAACATAAGCTTGAAAGTTTGGATAGCGCTTTACTTTAGTAAATTCATGATAATCAAGTCCTGCTCGACGTACTTTTTTCTCATCAAGATCAAAACCCAGCGGCTCAATTAAATGAAGTTGAAAACCGCTATTGGCGCACAAGCGCACGATATTACCTGTGTTTGGTGGGATTTCTGGTTGAAATAAAACAATGTTAAGCATACTGCTCTCTTCACTAAATTTATAAGATTAACTAGCCTGTTGGCTCGAATTTTTGACATTATATGTTAGAACATGACACATTGCGTGCATTACTCAGTTAAAAGCAATAAAGGCATGCAGTATGAGTCAGTTTATTTTAGAGTTTAAAAATGCATTATCACCCGATTTCTGTCAGCAAATTATTAATCAATTTGAAAATGATGCCAATAAACACCCTGGCAGAACCGGCAACGGCGTTGATATATCTAAAAAGAACAGTCTTGATCTGACCATCAACCATCACCAAAGTTGGCAGCCTATCCAAAACGCCTTATCTCAAACTTTACTCAAGGCTCTAGTGCAATACGTACGCATGCATCCTATGTTATTAACTGGCGCGCTATCCACGTCATTTCAAGATCCACATACCGGTGAAGTTAAAACCTTATCCCACGAGCACGTTAACACTTTGTCAGACGAACAAATAAGCCAAATTGCTTCTAGAATTTACGAACTCGATATTCTGAATATTCAAAAATACCAAAAACAACAAGGTGGATACCCACATTGGCATTCCGAACACTTTCCGCATCCAACCGACACAACTCAGCGTTCACTTAGACGTAGCCTGCTCATTTTATTCTATTTAAATGACATTGCAGATGGTGGGGAAACGGAATTTTTTTATCAACAAGCCAAAGTTAAGCCCGCGACTGGCAGCCTAATATTAGCGCCTTGTGACTTTACACACACCCACAGAGGACTGACGCCAATATCAAACGACAAGTATGTTATTGCATCTTGGGTTATGTTCAGAGAAGCCAAGTTTTTGTACGAGTAAAGCCGTGTTATTCTCTGATAAACTTAAGCACCTTGCTCAGCGCTTTGTTGCGTATAGTATCTTGTTCTATAAATATTTCGTGACGAGCACCTTTCATAACGATAGGCACACCTGTTTCACACTCGTTCCCGACTTCTTTTAAGCGTTCACAAAATTTATCTTGCGCACTGTTATCAACCACATTGTCATCGCCGGCTTGAAATACCATCACAGGAATATTCACCCGGTCTAATTGCTCATACGCTTTGTCTAAAGCGTTAATAGACGCTAATACCCAGCTGTAGGTAATACCGCCGAGCTTCAAGTCTGGATTTTTCTCGTAGGTATCTCGAAAATACTGATAGCGCACTTTGCAGTGAGTAAGAGGATTACTATCAAACGGTAAAGCTTCATAATCCATGCTTCCCACAAAGTAAGGGCTTTGTGGCTTAACCTGCTCAACCAGCCATGCCGCTGATTTTACCATAGGCTTTAACACCGTCGCAGGAATGGGTCCAGTCGGCAACCCCCACATTGGCGATGAAAAAATAGCTTTATTGATCTTGTGTTGATGTGTTTGCAAATATCGCAGTGCAATTGCAGATCCCATAGAATGAGCTACTAAAGACAAACTACCCACCACTTTCGGCTCAACAATCTCAGTTAAAAACTGATTAAAATCACTAGAATAATCGTCAAAGTGTTGTACATGGCCTTTTTCGCGATTTACTAATAGGCGAGATGATAAGCCCTGCCCTTGATGATCAATAATAAAGACTCTAAAGCCTTGCGAAACAAAATCAAAAGCGAGCTCTTTATATTTTAGATAACCTTCAACTCGACCCGGGGAAATCACAATTGTGTGTGACGCGTCATCGTTACCAACTTCAACAAAATGAATGGTTAAACCTTGACGGTTAATGAACTGACCTGGCGTTGCGTAACGCTCCCAAAAGGGCTCTATCGTCTCAGAGATAAACTTACTAAACTGTGGTTCACGCTTAAAATCGAGCATAAAATCCTTCATGTCATTTGATAAATTAGACAACGCTTGGCAATTATATGAGCTAAGCAGGGCAAATAGCCATAGAGATTGCAGAATGATTTTGATTAATTTCATATCATTGCCTTTTAACGCGATATCTTACAAAAGATTGTTATTTTTTGGTGGCATTTCTGTTTTGCAAGCTTCTAACGAATAACATACACTGCAGCCATAATTAGCAAGAGACCATACCATGACTATTTGGGTAGATGCAGACGCTTGTCCAGTGCCTGTAAAAGAAATATTGTTTAAAGCTGCCGAGCGCACTAAAACACCACTTATTTTAGTGGCAAATCAATACATCGCCACTCCTCCATCGTTAGTAATAAAAAGCATGCAAGTAAGTTCAGGTTTTGATGTCGCCGATAACTATATAGTTGAGCAAGCTCAGGAAGGCGATTTAGTGATCACCGCTGATATACCGTTAGCATCAGAAGTCATTGATAAAAAAGCCATTGCGTTAAACCCAAGGGGCGAACTTTACACTACTGAAAACATAAAACAGCGACTGAACATTAGAGACTTTATGGACACCATGAGAGCAAGTGGCGTGCAATCAGGTGGCCAAGCTAAATATGGCGACAAAGACAAGCAACAGTTTGCCAACCAACTCGATAAATATTTAGCTAAACATCGTTAAGTCGTAACCAAGACAATTAAAAAGCGGTAAAAAAGCTGTCTACCTGATACGTAAAAGCAAACACCTTGGTAATTTGATCACCCTGCACCACACGCCCAATTGGGCCACTATTATTCTGAGTTTCATCTGCTGGTTGGTAGTCGTTAATAATAGGCATTCCATCTAGCGTATTTAACTTTTGCCTAGCATAACGATAGAAGCTTTGCTTATTTGGATGGTGCGGTGCAACAACGTTTAAAATTGCCTGTGGCGATACTTCGTTATTCTTTATATCTTCAATGACAGTTTCAATTGAACCAACCACATCTTGTAACATCACCATGTTTACCGCTTCATTAGCATTCGTTTGGGTAATAGGTACTTTAAATCGTCCTGGATGACGACTACCGCCAATGAGTCCACCTAATCTTAACACCTGTTTATATTGTAACCTACTTTGTAAAACCGTCTGTTCCGCGCTGTGTAAGACTCTCACCTTATTTACAGACAAGTCGAGGTCAGTATTTTCATCATTAATACCGTCTTTAGAATAAATTCCAATTGAACTTGTAAAAATAACCTGTTTGACATTACTACTTTCGGCCTTTTCGACTAAGGATTTTATCTTGGCTGTATAAGAATCACCCATATCCTGACGAAACCCTGGGGGAATACAAATAACGAGTGAATCGACTTCAAATAAAGGATCCTCAGCTTTTATCGTGGACTCTTGAACATCACAATAATAATATTCAACCCCTAAAATCAATGATTCTGGCTTATTTGACCTAAAAGACAGCTTAACCTTGTATTTTGACTTGTTTAATGACTCTGCTAATGCTCGGCCAACAAAACCACCACCAATAATGCCTACTCTTTGATTCATTCTAGTTCGTCTTCTTTGTTGGAATAACCACATACTGGCCACTAAACTCTGCGACTTTCACTTGATCGTCCATCACATCAACTTGCACGTGAATACGCGCTTTTTTATTCTCTTTTAGTGGTTCAAAGTCTCCTTTAACATGCTCAAAATGAGCAATACAACGAGGTAGTTCAGTAACCGGCTTATGGTAATGAATGTTGGCATCGGCTAATACAATATCGCCGTCAACCTCATTTTCTTTCATGGTTAAGTGCACTAATCCCCAACCGGTTAAAGTAGCAAGTGAGTAAATACTTCCCGCAAACATAGTGCCATGAAGATTCATATTTGGATTGAGAGCGGCACGCGTTTCAAAAGTATCCCCAGTATATTGATACACTCTAATTCCCATTAGTTGCGTAATTGGAATTTGTTGATGCCATATGTTTTGTAAATCTACGCACCATTGCGGATGACGAATGATGACTTCGACCTTATCAAGAGGCTTGCACATTTGAACATGGGGAATAGAGCCGAAGATTTCTGGCGCATCACCCGTTACTTGATAACCTAAATTCTCGTAAAAATTAGTTGCTGAAGTGCGTGCATTTAAAATGACTCTCTCAACACCTTCTTGTCGACCTATGGCTTCAAGTGATTCAAGCATCATAGTGGCTAAACCTCGTCGACGGTGATCTTCAACCACCGCCATATAGCGTATTTGCCCTTCTTCATTGCTAACTAAATGTAATCTAGCGACACCGACGACTTTACCGTTATCATCTTTAACCATTCGGTGCCAAGCATGTTGCTCATACTCGTCTTTTTCTGAACCTCTCGGTTGTTGCAACGGAGCTCTGAGTATTTGCCAGCGAATTTCATAATACTGTTCCCATTCTTCTTCAGTTTGGGGGGCGACAACTTGATACATATTTTATCCTCTAAATTTTCTCTGTTGCGCACTGGCAACTTATTGTTATGCTTAGAAGTATTAAAAATAGCTTACGGTATTTAAAACTATCTATGGATGCGACGCAAATCACCTACAGTTTCGCCGCTGAACAACAACTCTATTTTTATCAGTGTACTGACTTCAGATTAGAAGTCTTGCAAAATCAACACCATATTTGGTTAGAAATAAACGGCGTGGTTCAGAGCGCCTGCCAATTACACGCACCATATAGACCGGTTCTAGCCCATACCCTGACCATGATGTTGCCGCAAGTCCACCATAAAATCCCAACTTCAATACTAGAGCTTGGTGGTGGCGGTCAGTCTATGCAACGGTATCTGGCACTCACTCAGCCGCAAATAAATTTTACGAGTATTGAATATAGCCAAGAAGTTATCAACGCGGTAGTACAGTATATGCCTGAGTCTGCTGATCTAAATATTATTGCTGCCGACGCCTTTGTTTATATTGATGCTGCTCTCGCCAATGAGCAGAGCTTTGACTGGTTAGTGGTAGACTTATTTCTTGGTTCAAGCGAACCAGAACAAGTATTTGATGATTGTTTTTTTAAACGTTGCTATCAGTTAATAAATGAAGATGGATGGCTTATTTTTAATTGTTTAAAATCAGAAGGCGAGGTGTTACGAACCATAGCGCACAATATTGAACATGCGTTTAATGGCCCTGTTAAACTTTTTGCCGTGCCCGGGATGCTGAATCATATTTACCTTGCGCATAAAGCGCCTGCTGACAACACTGATTCAAAATTAACAGCATATGTATTCCCCAAAGAGATTGAGCAACATAACATTGCTGAACAAATCAAAAATAAATAAGGCCGACATAAGCCGGCCTTTATAGAAAATACAGTTATCTAGTTATCTAGTTATCTAGTAAGTCTTCAGCCTTCTTCATTAAGTCTTCAGCGCTATTTTCTAATTTTTCCATAAACTCTGATTGCTCAACAATTGTGCCGTTAAAATTAAGCCCAACAAACATGCCCTCGCTGCCTACTGCTACAATAAGCAAGCCCACTATTAATAATGGCGGAAGTAGCTTCAAAAACAAACTTATCACTAACCACACAATTACAATCGCAGCGACTAAGTGATACATCCAAATCTGATCGGCTGGAATTTCTATTGATTGGTTAAAAAAGTTAGTTTGATCTATTAATTGATACAAATAACCGCTCATAGCCAAAGCTACTCCAGCGACTAATACTGTAATTAATTTTAAAAATCCCACCGCGCACACTCCTGTTTTATTATTATTTTTTGTTTTGTTTTGTTTTGTTGAGGATTAGTCTTTATACCGATAATGAAAATGTCACAGGTCCGTCATTAACTAGTGATACTTGCATATCCGCTCCAAACTGCCCGGTCTCGACTGGCAGACCAAGTGTTTTGCAGTACTCGACAAAATACTCGTAAATCGCCTTGCCATGTTCAGGTGTTGCCCCTCGAGAGAAACCTGGACGATTACCTGATTTGGTATCGGCGACTAGGGTAAATTGCGAAACTACTAATAACGAGCCTTTAACTTGTTGAACGTTTAAATTCATTTTGCCGTTTTCGTCATTAAATATTCGATATTTGCTTATACGTTCTGCTAGCTTTTTTGCTTTTGCTTCATCGTCATCTTGTTCAACCCCAAGCAACACTAATAAACCACCGTCAATCTGCCCCGATATATCACCGGCTATTTCAACTTTTGCCTGACTTACTCGCTGAATTAATCCAATCACGTTACTACCACTACTTTTACTTTTTCTCGTTAATAAACCGAGCAACTTTTTGACTCGCTCTAATCAAACCATCCACAATACCAGGCTCAACTGAAGCATGTCCGGCTGCTGGAACCATTTCTAGCACACTTGCAGTCCATGCACTATTTAGCACAAACGCACCCTCGGGTTTGCATATCACATCGTTTCGACCATGCACAATATATCCGGGAATATGTTGAATCGCGGCTATTTCACTCAGTATTTCAGACTCATAAATAAAACAATGGTTTGTAAAATAATGGCAGTACAAAATAGCCATTGTTAACAACTCTTTATGAGGTGAATCATGGTGAGACAAATGATAATTTAACTCCATCATATTTGCCTCCCATGCGCCAAACTTTTTAGCGGCAGCAAGCTGTTCAAAATCATTATCACCCATCAACTTGTCTTTGTAGTACTCGAGCGTTTCTTCTACTGAATCGGACGGAACGTCTTTGATAAATTTTGCGTAGTACTCAGGGAATATTTGGCTCGCTCCTTCCGTTGCACCAAACAACCAATTTAGATCTTGCTGTCGACCCAAGAATACACCACGCAAAATAATAGCCTGTACCACAGCAGGATTTCGAATTGCATACAACAAGGCAACCGTAGTGCCCCAAGAGCCTCCAGTCACCACCCAACGAGTAATAGATAAGTGGTCTCTTATCGTTTCCATATCACGAATAATATGACTTATTGTATTGTTCCAAGTCGCGGTAATGTCCGTCGCAGCAAGAGGAGTTGACTGCCCACAACCACGTTGATCAAATAATATAATGCGATACTTTTCTGGATCGTAAAAACGCCTTTGTGTTGGCGAACTGCCACCGCCGGGTCCACCATGACAATGAATAACTGGAATACCCTCTGGATTTCCAGACTCTTCAACATAAAGGGTATGACCGTCACCTACATCAAGCATATAAGTTTGGTTAACTTTAATTTCTGGGTATAACGTTCTCATGACCTATCCTTTGAAATTAGTAGCGGTGATACGATAGCTTCTCGGCTTGTCCGAAGCTCAGATACCGTACTGAGCTCGATACGCTTCTACGCTTGGTAAAAACTCGGCAAAATCTGGGCTTTCTTTTAAGAAACTGACTACATCGCTTAAGGTAACAATTGAAATTACTTTTGTGCCAAAGTCGCGCTCAACTTCTTGAATGGCAGACAGCTCACCTTTACCTTTTTCTTGACGATCAAGCGCAATTAGAACACCCGATAAGGCCGCGCCAGCTTGTTCAATAATAGTCATAGATTCACGAATTGCAGTGCCAGCAGTAATTACATCGTCAACCAGCATGATATTACCCTTAAGCTCTGCACCCACTAAACTGCCGCCTTCACCATGAGTTTTTGCTTCTTTGCGATTAAAGCAATATGGCGTGTCGTGATCGTGATGATCGGCTAATGCAACCGCAGTAGTCGTGGCAATAGGAATGCCTTTATAAGCAGGACCAAATAGAACATCGTATGAAATACCAGAGTCTACCAACGCAGCGGCATAAAATCGGCCTAAGCGCGCTAAGTCGCGTCCTGTATTAAAAAGTCCAGCATTAAAAAAGTACGGGCTAGTGCGGCCAGATTTGAGGGTGAATTCACCAAACTTTAACACTTGTTTTTCTAACGCAAACTCAATAAACGCCTTCTGATAATCTTTCACTTCATTCTCCTACTTCGAACTCTACTTTATCGTTTAATAAATCATAATCCAGATACACAAAAGTCGCGCATTTTATTCAAACGGCGACTTCTTAAAATAGCTGAAAAATTAAATTTTACAGTAAATTACGCCAACGCTTTTTTCTGCTCATCAACTAACTCGCCGATAGCATTTTTAGCTAGGCTCATCATTTCATTCATTTCGTCAAAGGTAAAAGGCTCTTCTTCCGCCGTACCTTGCACTTCAATTAAACGACCATCTTCAGTCATGATTACATTCATATCTGTTTCTGCTTCAGAGTCTTCTAAATACTCCAGGTCAGCAATTGGTGTGCCTTTGTAAACACCAACAGAAATAGCTGCAATCATATGCTTAAGTGGGTTTGTTTTAATGATGTTTTCTTTGCGCATGTAATTAATCGCATCAACAAGTGCAACACACGCACCTGTGATAGACGCAGTACGAGTGCCTCCATCCGCTTGAATCACATCACAGTCAACGGTAATAGTATTTTCACCCAATGCTGATAAATCGATTGCTGCACGTAATGAACGAGCAATTAAACGTGATATCTCTAGTGTACGACCCGACTGTTTGCCTTTTGCCGCTTCACGCTGATTACGCGTATGAGTTGAACGAGGTAACATGCCATATTCAGCAGTAACCCAGCCTTTACCTTGGCCTTTCATAAAACGAGGAACACCCGTTTCAACAGTGGCATTACATAAAACTTTAGTGTCGCCAATTTCAATTAACACAGACCCTTCAGCGTATGCTGTGAAGTTACGAGTAATAGTAACAGGACGAATTTGGGCTGTTGTTCTTCCGCTTGGACGCATATTAAAAACCTTTCTAAGAATCTGATTAAGTTGAATTTATTCAGTGTATTCTATTTGAGAAAACTAAAATAGAAACATCTATAAGTAATTACTACAAAGCAGCCCGAAAGCTGCTTTGATAGTTATTGTTTACACGCTGTGATTAGTCGCGAGGTTTGTTCTCTGAACGACGACCACGATGACCTTCGCCACCACGACCTCGGCCTTCAGCACCACGTCCACGACCTTCGCCGCCACGTCCACGACCTTCACCGCCACGTCCACCACGATCATCACGTCCACGACCGCCACTGCGTTCGCCACGACCTTCACCGCCGCGACCACCAACACCTTCGCCACCACGTGGGTCAACTTTGATGTCTAATACTTGGTTACGAACTTTAGTTTGCTTTAACTTCTGTTGAGTTTCAGCAGGCATATCAGCAGGTAGCTCAACAACTGAGAAGCCAGGCATTAACTTGATGTTACCAATGAACTTCGAGTTAAGGTTAGCTTCGTTTGCAATTGCACCAACGATATCACGAGGCGTAGCACCGTGTTCACGACCAACTTCGATACGGTAAGCTTGCATTTTAACGCCAGGATCACGATCTCCGCGTCCGCCACGCTCACGACCTTCACCACGGCCACCACGTTCTCTGTCACGACCACGGCCTTCACCACGATCTCTGTCACGTCCGCCACGGCTGTCGTCGAACTTGTTGTTGCCCGGCATGCCACGGCCAGTAACAATTAATGGAGCTTCTGATTGAGCCATAAGGGCTAAGGCAGCTGCAACTGTTGCTACGTCTTGGCTAGACTCTGCAGCAAATTCACTAATTAAGTTGTTGAAGAAATCTAAATCCTGACCACCAATAACATCAGCGATCTTCTCTTTAAATGCAGCAACGCGTAATGCAGTTACTTCTTCATTTGAAGGTGGCTCATAAGGTAAAATTGTTTGTTTAGTTTCACGTTCAATTGTCTTAAGAAGACGGCGCTCGCGTGGTGTTGCAAATAAGATTGCATTACCTTTACGACCCGCACGACCTGTACGACCAACACGGTGAACATAAGACTCAACATCATATGGTAAGTCATAGTTGATTACGTGGCTTACACGCTCAACGTCGATACCACGTGCCGCAACGTCTGTTGCAATAATGATATCTAAACGACCTGATTTAAGTGATTCGATACACTGTTCACGGTGCGACTGATTCATGTCACCGTTAAGCGCCGCTGCTGCGTGACCGCGTGCAGATAATTTATCCGCTAGCTCAGATGTGCTTTGACGTGTCTTGGTAAAGATGATCATGCCATCAAATTCAGTTAGCTCTAATAAACGAGTCAACACGTCTAGTTTTTGGTTGTTGTTCACAATCCAGTACTGTTGTGTAATGTTAGAGTGACTTGCTGATTTAGGCTTAATACGAACTTCTTTAGGATCTTTAAGATACTTCTGCGTCACTTTTAAGATTGGCGCAGGCATAGTTGCTGAGAATAACGCGATTTGCGCTGCATCAGGAACGTGTTCCATGATCCACTCAACATCATCGATGAAACCCATGCGTAACATTTCGTCAGCTTCATCAAGAACAATTGTTTTAAGGTTAGATAAGTCTAACGTTTCACGACGCATATGGTCCATAACACGACCAGGAGTACCAACAACAACGTGAACACCACGTTTAAGGGCACGAAGCTGCGTACGGAAATCTTGACCACCGTAAATTGGTAATACGTGGAAACCATCTAGCTTTTCAGCATATGTAGTAAAGGCTTCTGCTACCTGAATCGCTAATTCACGAGTCGGTGCTAATACTAAAATTTGCGGCGAATTAATCTTTGGGTCTAAGTGGCACAACGTTGGTAATGCAAAAGCGGCTGTTTTACCAGTACCTGTTTGTGCGATACCTAAAATATCATGGCCATTTAAAATATGCGGTATACATTCGGCTTGGATTGGTGAAGGGGTCTCATAACCTACGTGTTGAACGGCTTCTAAAACTGCTGGGGATAAACCTAAGTCAACAAACTTTGGGGTTACATTTTCTGTCATTTTATTACTCACATCTCTACCCCAACTTCACGCGTAGTCCATCATCACTCAATTACCATTTACGCCTGCAACCGTGTTGCAACGTGTTCAATTGAGCTTAGCCTGTCTGTGGGGGAATTCAAAAGGGCGCGAATCATACGCTTTTTTTACAACAATAGCGACCTTTAATGTCTAAAAAAGCGACAAATTAAAGTAATTACTTAAATTTGTTTAATTCTTCACGCAGTGCGAACTCTATTTTAGGCAATAGACAGGAAATTTGCTGACTAATTACATGAAAAGTTTGTAAGTCATATAAAATAGAATAATTTACGCTACTTGGGATTTCTCTTAACCCACCTTTGGTTTTATCTGAAATAGGATAAACGCCATAATTTACCCGTCCTTCTCTGAGATATTTTAATACGTTTTTTACTTCATTGGTGATGGTTACACGATCAAATCTAATCTGGGGATAATGTTCCTTTAGGCCTTTTGACATCGCAGTAGACACCACAATCGCCTCTGGATTATCGCTATTGTTAAAAATGCTACTGTCACATACCAAGCCTTTGCGACAAAGTAGAACATACGACATCGCCGTTAAAGGCGGATTTACTGGCACAAGGTTAGGTACCTTGTCGATTATATCCTCAGCAAAGGCCGCACTTCCCATTAACCTATTCTCAGAAACTAATAATAGGTCTCGATAGGAACTGGTCACAATAAAATTAACCTCTATGCCAAGTTGCCTATAAGCTCGTTGCAATAACGGTTGAATGTCTTTTTGAATTTTGGGATGTCTAAGAGAAGAGAAAACCAGTTGCTTAGGAACAGGACAAGACACACCAATGTCATCGTCAGCGTTTTTTGTAATTGTGTTGCCGGTGTTATTTAAGGTTAGAGGGCATGAATTGGCAGAGGCTAAATAAAAACCCATAACTACAACAATGATTAATGTTTTATAAATATTAATTAACCTCGTTACTGCAACGTTCTCAAAAATTTCTAAATTAACCTGTGAGAACCCATAAGTCATGTTTATACTATTCGTAAATTGATTTCAAATTAAAAGTTAGGGATTTGTTGTGATTCAAAGCATGACGGCATACGCAAGACAAGAGATTAAAGGCGATTGGGGCACAGCAGTGTGGGAGATCCGATCTGTTAACCAACGTTATTTAGAAACCTATATTCGTCTTCCTGAGCAATTTCGTTCATTAGAAGCGGTGCTGCGTGAACGCCTTCGAAAAAAATTACAACGTGGTAAAGTTGAGGTATTCCTAAAGTACACGGCAAATCCATCAGCTGTTAGTCAACTCACTGTAAACAAAAAGTTAGCTAAACAACTTATTGATAGTGCAAATTGGATTTTAACTGAAGCGTCAAATGGCGAATTAAACCCAGTTGATATTCTAAAGTGGCCCGGCGTTATGGAAGCTGAAGAAACCGACATGAACGAAGTTCAAAAGCAAATACTTGCTGGTTTTGACGGCCTAGTAAAAGACTTCATCGAAGCACGAGGTAGCGAAGGCGCTAACCTTAAAGTCATGATTGATACACGCCTTGAAAATATTCTTGAGCAAGCCGCGATAGTCGAACAACACATGCCTGCGATTATGGAATGGCAAAAAGAACGTCTTCAAAACAAGCTAGCCGATGCCAAAGTAGATATTGACGAAGCTCGCCTAGAACAAGAACTGATTTATCTGGCCCAAAAGACCGACGTAGCGGAAGAACTTGATCGCTTAAAATCACACGTTAGCGAAACACAAAAGATCATGAAAAAAGGCGGCGCCTGTGGCCGACGTCTCGACTTTATGATGCAAGAGTTTAATCGCGAAGCAAACACCCTCGCCTCAAAATCCATCAATGCCGATGTCACCAATGCCGCGGTTGAATTGAAAGTATTGATTGAGCAAATGCGTGAGCAGATCCAAAACATCGAATAATATCCACCAAACTCCATAATTACCTTTTACTTATTGATTTTAAAGGGATAAATTAAAAACCTCGTTCGTAGTCGTTCACAGTTACCCACCGAAATCTATATCTAAGTGGTGGGTTAATTGGTGGGTAGGTGGGTTGTATTTTGTTGTTCCAAAGTCTGGCTCAGCTTATTGGATGGTTCGCTACACTTCCAATTAAAATCGTAAAGAAATGACGCTGGGTAAGTACTCTGATCTTTCGTTAAAAGATGCGCGATTTGAAGCAGCTTCTAAAATGAAGCAACTCAGGAAGGGCCTTGATCCGCTGTTAGCAAAAAAACGTGCCGAGCAAGAAAGCATTAAAACAGTGGATGACCTATTCGAAGACTGGTATCCAACACTCGAAGCTAGACTAAAACACCCAAAAATCCCCAAACGCATTTATACCAAAGATATTGCCCCACATATTGGTGAATTTAAAATTGACCAGGTAACCGCCAGAGATATCCGCACCACAATAGAAGATATAAAAGCTTCAGGTAGATTGGCTATTGCTAATGATGCACTAGGCTATTGTAAACAAATATTCAATCACGGCATAAAACTCGATTTACTCGCCTATAACCCTGCTGCCGCCTTTACTTTTAAGGATGCTGGCGGTGTAGAAAAAAGCAGAGAACGAGCATTGAATGAAGATGAACTCAAACAATTTTTTGCTGCAGCCAAAAAACATAACGACAGTTTTAGTCGAGAGAACTACCTAGCCTGTTTATTGTTGGTTTGCTTAGGCGTTCGTAAATCAGAGTTGTGCGAAGCTAAGTGGGATGAATTTGATTTAGAAAGCGAGGTATGGAACCTACCGGCAGAAAGAAGTAAGACCAATGTTGGTTTTACCGTTCCTTTAGCACCTGAAGTGCTTACCTGGCTTGAAGAGTTAAAAGTACGAGCCTTTGGGTCTGAATATGTGTTTCCTAGTCGCAGAACCAGCAAAAAACCTCATATGGGCGCTGACACACTAAACAGGGCCATAACAAAGCTGAAGGGTGTTGAGGGTATTTACAATAAGCATGATTATTTGGATGAACGAAGAGAAGCGCTCGATGAGCTCTCGGTTAGTATCGCAAGAATGGTTTGAAGAGTTCGTCCTCGGGAGTTGTTGATCTTCGTTCAGGTAGCAGACTAGAAAACTGTTTAAACGTTGAGTCCATTATCGCGATTCTGCCATCCCCATGGTCAATAGCTGCCAATAGCAGATTCCTAATCTCATTATTAAATGAACCCGATACACTGAATGGGTCTTTCGTTGCAACCATCAGCATAAACTCAGGATTAGTCCTAAGCGCCATAGTCAGCGCATTATTTATATGCTTATGATTAAAACCAAAACCTAGGCACAATACAGCCGTTTTTGGTTGTTTAACTACTTCCAAAAAAGAAGTCATCATATCTAAATAAGGAGAATCATAAGATGTCTGATATTTGCTACTGCTTGGATAGATGAAAACAGGTTCACCAATTTTGCTATCAGCACCTAGCTTTCTAACTCTGCCGTTAAATTTTCTCCAGTCCACAGAGCCATGCATCTTGTATAGCTGAACCACATTGGATATGTATGCGCCTTCACTGCTCTTGGAGTGCCCACGGTTCACTATGTCATACTTGAACCACATAGGATTAAAAAAGAGGGGTTAGAAAACTCAAAACCATCAATAACAACAAAGCCAGTATTTGATGCAGCATGCTCAAAAGCCAAGTCATAATTAGTCGTGAAAAGCTAAATCAATTCTATATTCTCAGAAATACACAGTTTAAAAACTCAGTCTAAGTCGCAAAGAAAAGGCGGTCAGCGTATTTTCTCAGAGGTTAGAACAGAACCGTTAATCACTGAATACAGTTCAAAGTTCAACGCCATTTTTGAACAACTTGCTTATGGTATTGTTTTACACCAAGTGGTATATATAAACATGGAAAATCAGAAGCAACGGATTGATCCTCTTGGTTTTTCAATTTCGAACAACAAGCTATTCGTCATAATCAGGGTTTCAACAAACAATTATCGTCATGTTGAAATAGAAAAGATTTTAGACGCCAGCTTATCTACGTTCAATTTTGAATACCCCAAAAACTTCAGTCTATCGTCGAATCAAAAGCAGCGAGGGTTAAAGCCTTCGCTCAATGGTTTTGATTCCTCATCAAGTAACTTCTGTTCGGTGGATACATTCCGTAGAATTAATTAAGCCATTCTTAAATTTATACAGTAACAAGGAGCCCTGTATGAAAAATATAACAAAAACAACTCTAGCAATAGTTGTCGCTTCAACACTAACAGCCTGTGGCGGCGGTGGCTCTGAGCCAGAAAAAGCAGAGCCACCAACAACTATTACACCACCACCTGAGGTTATGACAATTCAAGGCATGGCTATTGATGGATATATCGTTGGTGCAACCGTCTTTATGGACTTGAACTTCAACGGCGTATTGGATGATGGTGAACCCAATGCGGTAACAGTTGAGCCGGATGAAGAAAATCCAAGTTTTATCATTGAAGTACCTGACGCTCATGAAGACTGTGGTCAATATGTACCATTGATTACTCATGTACCTGTAGGTGCGATTGATTTAGACGATCCAGATAACCCAATCGAAGAAGCCTATGACCTAGTCGTTCCTCCCAGCTTTGCGTTGCAAACAGATGATGATTTACGAAACGTAACTCCATTAACATCGGTTATTTGGAATACCGTAGAGCAAGAGCTACGTACAGGAAGTGAAACACTTTCTTGCGAATCGATCATTGAAGATCAACGCCTACGAAAAGTTATTGAGCAACGCTTGCGTGACCAAGAAATCCGCGTGGCCCAGCGATATAACATCACCGTTGATAACTTGTATGGTGACTATATTGCCAATGGTAATTCAGACTTACATGGTCTGGCACGTTCGTTAGTTCCAGGTTTAGCAAAATCGTATTCCGAAACTGTTGAGCTTGAGCAAGCGAATCCAAGTGCCAACTACGTCTTCGTTGAGTATTTCTTTAACGGTAATGGAGCAGGACTTTCTTCGAAGTCTTGGTTTCGCCGAGAGTATATTCAACGGAGCAAAGGCAACTGGGATGAAAGTGTCCATGCTATGAGCGGCGGTTTAAGTCGTTTAGGTGATTTGCTGGAACGTAGACAACAACGCACTAGCACTACTAACGGGATAGAAGCTGAAGTGGCAGCAAACCTTGAAGATGGAAATTGCTCAGTGACTGAGTACTTTACAGAGAAATCAGATGGTATCGGCTACGGGTTAGCTAATTCAGCCTATGCAACGAACGTAGGTTGGAGCAACTGCCTGACGATGGATCGTGTTGCCCTAAATGTCTCACAAATTTTCATTACCAAAACTTACTACAGTGATGGCGATACCGTGAAAACTGAATCGAGTCACGTATATGGTCAGGATAACGAACATAAGTTTGTGTCATTGATTGGTGCCGATGCCAACGACTTCACCAATGGCTGGTTATCAAGTGCTATATCTCATATTTCATTGAGCTTTGAAGATGATTATGGATATGACGCTGACGGCTGGACACGTATATATAACGAATACGCTTCAGAAAACTTCTGGGAAGAAGATCAAATTGTTCATATGCACAACTCTGAAGACGAGTACACGGTAACGACTTACCACACAGATGGTACGCATGAGAAGCAGTGCGGTACATGGTCAGGTGGCACTGCTAGCTTAACTGACTGTACAGAGTAAATTCATAACAAATTGAAGGGAGCAGCAGCTCCCTTTGCACTACAATTCAACGGAAACAAATATGGATGTAAAAATGCAATCAAAAATTTTAGCGTTAGTAATTGCTGCGGCTTTTCTCCAAGGCTGCTCTTCTGACGAAGTGGAGTTGGTAAAAAATGGCCGACTTGAATATGACTCCTCTTACAATATTGGGGATGCTTTCGACAATCGAGATCTCTGTGAGTCAACATCATGGGCTTATACTGAGGACAACAAAGGACGAAAAGTTGTTGAATATCAATGCTTCTTAGCGGGAGGCAACGATCTGATCGAGGCTCTATATAAACGTAACGAAAAATCTTTAGCTGACACATTAAATTCAAAGGTTAATGCCAAACAAAAACAAATTGATAACCTGCTGACCAAAATTGACAACAATAAGGCAGCAGTTACTAAATATGAATCAGGTATAAAGTCTATTGAAGATAATATCAATCAACAGATGTCGGAAAAGTCACCAGCTATTAAAAAAGCACAAGCGGACGTTGATTGGCTAAAGCAAGGCGGTATCGATGAGCGATTCAGGCCTTACTGGCAAAATATCAAAACTCAAGAAGCTTTTATTAAGAAAGGAGATTCAGTTGAGCACAGAAAAAAGCTAATTGACGACTACAAAGCTGAGGCTGAAGAAATGCGAGGCTGGATAATTGAATTAGCCGAAACTGAACTTATCGCGCTAACTAGACAAGAGGAAGCAAAGCTAACCTCTTTAAAAAGTGAGTTGAAGCAGTTGTCCAATGCAAAAGATTGGGCAACTTCTGAAATAAATGAAAATACAGCGACACTAAGTAAAATAAGGCCTCAGCTAGAAGAAGAAATCAAAGCATTAAAATCTGAAATTCCAGAGCATCTAGACGAATTTAAAGCAAAATTTTACTCCGACGAACCGTCAATTACTGAGTTTTTTCAATGGACTGTTGATGATAGTTCATTCTATTTTGCATCCGCAGGTATCCGCCTAATAAGAGACGACAAAATTGAGAATACTATTGAATACGGTGACAGAGGCATTAGTGAGGTCTTGCCCATCGTTTATCAGAAGCCAATTTCATTTAGCTCTGTTGTTAATTCGAAATTCTATTTTTACAAAGTCGATTGGCTATTTGAAAAATATAAGCAATGAAATAAGAAGTGATTTAATCATTTTAAATAAATTACAACCTCTATCTCGGGAACACTCTGTTCCCGAGAACTTTAAGATGCCAAGTCTTTTTAGACGCATATTATTATATAAAAACGCTTTTTACGGTTTATTTTTTGTATAAATACCACAATGCGGCATTATTGCATTAAGCCTTACAGATAGATCAACGCCGCTATAAAATTCAAAATCTTCAGGATAAACCTCCAACAAAAGTTCAATGGCAAGCTCATGAAGTTTTTGTATTAATACCTGTAAAACCGGAGGGTTGTTTTGATAGTTCTCTAGCATTGCTGGAGAAAATAAGGATTTTGCAAGTACATTTTTGTTGTTATCCGATATTTGAAAAAGTCTTTGTTCGATGTGAGAAGCTAAGGGCTGTGTCTTTTTACTGATAACTAATTCGATAATCGAGAATGCATGTTGCCAAAACCAGTAAAGGAAATAACCCTGAACATCAGATCTGTGTATGTCATTGACAATTTTGTCTAAAATTTCAGTGTTCTCACTATAGTCTTCCTGTAGGGATGAAAGCATCTTTAAAACAGAAATGATTATGTAATTACTTTTTTTTCAATGCGCGGTAAATTTAAGATTAGATAAGGCGATATTTCCGGAGGAGATAATAAATAAACAGAATCCTTCAATCCAAATAGTGCCTCTGCCGTAAAGCCTGGCGAAATCAGCTTAAGTAACCCTTTGTCGAATAGACTCTTAAGGTGTCTGCGGACACTGTCTTTTGACTTTACTGAGAGGCGTTTCCATATTCAGTTGGTATTTGAAATTAGGCTCCCCTTTCATCCTAGCTACTCTAGCACGAGTCATCAGTCTCTGAGATATCATTTCCTTAAAGGCTTTGGTCACTAGTTTAGGTGACATCGCAAATCCGCAGCTTACCTCTTCAATGCTTATGACTTTCTCTTCATGATTAAAATTTTTAACCCAAAGCAATAAAAAGTATTTCGTGGTGGGCGATAAACCTAGCAGCTCTTTCGATATGAAATCTGTATACATTGGGCGTAAAATTCATTGAGCAATAAGATCGCAACTGGCTTGCTGAACAGCTAAGGAAAAAAGGAATCATCATTTCAGGAAACAACTATTCTTGGGATGACGCACTTTTGTTTCAAGCACTTCAACAGCGCACCGCGCAAGAGTCAGATTTGTTGCTCAAGCTTCTCAACAACTGGCGTCAGCACAAGTTCAAAGTGAATAAGAAAAAGGCTGGCACTGTAACGTTTCAGGTATCAATAAGTAAGGAAGCTAATCTGGATTTATTGTCTCTTCAAAAGCAATGGCGCTAAAATTGTCGATGAATTAACCTCTGCTTTATCACAAGTAAATGAGCTAGAGATTGATAGAAATAGACTAATTCAAAAATTAAATGAGCTGGAAACTTCATTTAACAACCAAACTGAAGAGCTTAAAAAATTAAAATCAAGCCTATCGGCTGAAAAGCGACTCAGCTCGAAGTTAATGAAAGAATTAAAAGAAGCTAGGGATTGAAGACTATATCAATTAATAATCTGCGGTAATATTGACACACCAAGCTGCTCTTTAAACTTAGGACTTAAATGCTCAATGCGGTTATACACCCAGTCTATTAAGTCCTCACCAGTCATAACTTTAATATTATGGTCAGAGGCAAGGCTGACAGTTGAATCATCAACACTTCCAGTAGTGATCACCCATTTGTCGTGGTGTTCATCTTCATCAATATCTATCAGTTGTTTTACAGCCCAATCGCTTGTGTTTCCTTTATGGTGTTTAACTTGGATGAATACCCGATTTGATGAAACAGGGTCATTGCGGGTTGCGGTTATATCTATGTCAGAAATATCTGAGGATTGGTTTTTAGCTTCAATATGAGCAGTGTACCCTTCAATTTCCAGCAGCTCCTTTACTAGCTGTTCTAGGCCGTACCCACCACCTTTCAACGTTGTATTTCCATTCACTAAATTTGAAAGCAAGCTCTGTTTAAATGATTCAATGGCTGCATCTTTCTTTTGCTGAAAAATACTGTCAAAGCAAACTTTGTTATCTGTTTCTAACTGGCTGACATACTCTGTAATTTCATCACGAAAATCATTTAGTGATGCGATGGACATCCTGATTTTTAATCTGCTCTCCAGTCCTTGAGATAGCTTTGAACGTGGGATCCTAATAACAGAACCTTGCTCATTTTTGAAGTAATTGACGCTGACTCTGTTTTCTCCATACTGGATGCCTTGTCCGTAACTTTTAGTGCCCTCAACCTTGCCAAGTACTATTGCTCTGTACACCGGAATAACGACTACATCACCTTTTTTCAGTTCATAGAATCGCTTCATTTGGTTTCTGTGTCGGCCAACCGCTATTCCATTATTTGTAAGGTAATCACAAATAGCGCTTATTGAGTCAAACGCTGAAAAATTTGCCTGCCCCCAGCCATATCCCGCTAAATTATCGGTTATTAATTCTGATGGACTCCTAACAAGTACAATGTTTTTATCGGTTAGCATGACCTACTTCTCTTTCTAAAAAGCTGTACAATTCCGGCGAGTGCTTTTGTAATTTCATCAGTGCGGACTTATCTGAAGCCATCGTAAAAAATACGTAGAAAAAGCCCCAGGTCACAATGCTCGTACAAAAAAGGACACCAAAGAATGTATTCGGGAGAAAAGTTAACTCGATAGACAGGGTAGTAGTAACGAAATTACTTAACTCGATCATTTCTTGTTTAAAGTTCTCTAAACAGATAACAATTGAGCCTGCAAAAGCAAACATAGACACAAGGGCTGTAGCTTTAATTCTATATTCATCAAGAAAGCCAGCAATAGTATCAAGTGCTTTTTCTTTCCTGTTGTTGAGTGACGCATGCAAGCGGTGAATTAGTTGTTGTTCTTCTTGCTGCAATGCTCTTAACATACTGTGTTGTTCTGAAATCTGCTGTTCAATAGATGCAACTTGTCTTAAGTATGGCTTTTGCCTTAACTCTAAAATGTTTAAACACTCGTCCGCTTTTTCATGCAAAGAGTTAATCTGAGCATTTAAATCTGATTTCAAATTATCGATATTTTTTTTCGTTTCTTTCCCTTTATTACTTTTTAAGCTGATACTGCCATTTTTATTAAAGCTCCCATTGCTAGACCTATAGTTTTCTATGGTCGCTTCAATGTTAGTTTGGGTTTGAGTAATCAGATTCAAAGAAGTGAATAGTGAGTCTAGATGAGTTCTGTCTTCTGAGGAAAATTTAAGCTGCTCTACGACTAAATCTTTATCTGTCAGGTTTATGGAACTAGAACTGCTTATCTCCTTAAACTGAGTCACAAAATTAATTTGTTGCCTAAAAGTATTAACCACATTTGCAGGCTCAATTAAAGTCTTCTTTAATCGCTCTATTTCAACCTGCACTTTCTTCTCTTCTTCTTTAACTCTTTTTTGGGTTGCATCAATTTCAGCTTTTTCTTGTTCCGTTAGCTTTAATGTATCAAGTTCAATTGACGGTGCTTTAACCCACTTAAATAAGTAAAATAAAAACACAGAAATATAAAGCACGACTCCCACTATGCCTATCAATAGTATTAGAAATGCGACTATGAATAGGATGATAAAAATAATAGAGTTATTTTGTTTATTATTATTTCTAGCCATTTTCTTATCCTCTTAATGCACTGCTAACTCTATCCACCCCTCTTACACCTGAAATACTCAGAACGTTCGGGTTGAATATTTTCCCTTCTTTACGGGCTATTAATCTTGAAATGATGGGGGTTGCCACAGCTAAAAAGAACAGAGCTAATGTACGCTTAGTTCTTCTAGCTTGTCTTGTTTTCCCAGAAGGATTCATAGCAATTAAAATCGCACTGACTAGCATAAGCGCCCAAACGACTTTTGTTACGACGATAATAGGCAGTAAAGCTCGTGGCCCGACATTCCATGTAGCGGTAATGACTTTATATGTTAGAAAAACAGTTGGTCCCCAAAGGATTAAATTTGCCAAGATGGCCGGTATAGGTACGGAGAAAATAAAAAGGCTAATTGCTACAGGCCAAGCGAATATGCCCGCTGAATACATTAGATCATCAAAATCGTAATATACTGGAGCCTTGCGAGCTAAACCAACTATAGTGCCAATACACGTAAAAATGGTTATTATCGACATAGTGATTAGCACTATTAGCTGGTTTCCACCTTTAGATGCGTGAGCTAAAGCGGGTTTTCCTATAGATTCTTTCGCTTTTTGACTTTTAATGTCACTAAGTAGATTGTTAATTTCTTTTTTTATTTCCTCTTGGCGGGCAAGGTTTTCTATAGAGGTTAAATCGTTATTTTTAACGTACTCTGATAATTGTGTTTCTAGTTTTGCTTGTTCTTTAAAATGCAAAGCTAAATTATCAATTTTCGTCAATTTACCTTTTATAGTGTTTCGGCTATTTGCATAGCGTTTTCGAATTTCTTGGTTGGGGTGCTCTTTATAGCTAACTATCTTGTTAAAGAGCTCCATAAACCATTTTGAGGACGAATACTCTGATTGAAGCTGTTTATTTAGCTCTGTATAGGTATAGCTATCACTATTTACGGCATACCGGGAGTATTTATCGAGTAAGCTGTCCAAATAATCATTTAATTTATCAAAGTCTTTTTGATATTGGTTAATATCACCAATGATGCTTTGTTTAATATATTTAACAATAAGTTCAGCGCTGTTAGTAAATTTATTTTTTAATGTATCGCCACTGGTCATTTCATTTTCAGAATAAATGACATTATTTCCGTCAGAGTAGCAATTTTGCAAGGCTCTTTCGTAAGCTGATTGCTCGACAGGGAGACTATACGGTGCGGTTTTAGGCGAGGGGATTTTATGGCCATATAAACTTGCTGGTATCCTAACATTGCTTTTTTTGCCTTGTTCGATATATCTCAAAAAGTCTTGGGGACTATAGCTCAACCATCCTAATTGATTGCAATCAAGCGCGGGGGTCCCTATATTTGTATTTGCTGAAAGGCTACCTGAAAATAGCAGGGTCAATGCAAATATTGATTTTAATGGGGTCCAATAATTACACCTTTCCATATAATCCACATCCTACTGATTTTTATTGTTTTAGTTGCTGATTCTGCCACAAATAGACAATCGAGTCATCAGCCTCCTAATTGCATTGAGACTGCATGGTATTCTTTCTTATTCTTTACCTGACGACTTGTCGATTTGCTCGCTACCTTTAATCATATTGAATATACACTGTTACGGCTGTACTTCGTTCGAGTTAATAACCTCAATACTTGCGTAACTTGCTTGGTTATTTTTATGCACACCGCCAGGATTCGAAATAATTACAGAGCCTAAGCGGATTGCATGCTTCATAGGCCTGTGAACATGCCCACACAAAAGGTATTTTGCCTTGGATAAGCTGGTTTTAAGTGCGGCTTTTATAACACTGCAACCGAAGTCTTCGCCTGATGATTTGGCACAGGAAGAGCTGATTGGCGGCACATGGTACAAAACGACATCACAATCCACATAGGCTTCGAAGTTATCCGCTTCATAACCGATGCAGCCAAACATCACACCATCAATTAAGGTTCTTGTTCCGTCACCATACAGACCCGAACCATTGGACAGCCAAGACAAAGAGTCCTTGAAGTAGTCGTGATTACCTGAGCAAACAAATAACGGCTGTTTAAATTTATTGAACCAGTTCGTAAAGAACATGACTTGTTCCGCCAATGAGCTTCTCGCTTCTTCTCTGTCATCGAGAAAATCACCTGTCAGGCAGACTACATCATAGCTCGCCCGATTTGCCTCTATCCAGTTGATAGCGTCTCGGGAAAAGTGCAAATCGGCGCAATGCAAGATCTTCATATAGGCTGCTTAAACCGTTATTTGCAAAATATCCGCAACCGTTTTTGTGTTGCCGGAAGCACTCAATCGGCCTTTTGAATTAAGCGGGAGATCCAAAGCGGAGTCTTCTAAAAACACCTGCTCAATAGATCTACTGATATTGACCGTCTTATCTCCTTTTGGCGTAACATGGTATGGATTGGTCGTTAGCCATAACGAGATTTCACTTTCACCGTCTGCCACTGACGTCATGGATATCAATGCTTCCATTTTCCCCTGTAGTTGGCCTTTATTCGAAACAGTGGACACCCAGTTTTTACCCGGTGTATCGATGCCGTTTAGCTTTTTAAGCAACAGGTTCAAGTTGTCATCCAAATTGTCACTGTGCCACGAAATCCAAGTCTTTCCTTTTTTATGCTCACGAAACCAACGCTCTTTAAGAGAATTAGTGTATTCACCAACATACAGGATGCTTTCTTCTGTTGGCTCAGTTCCTATGGTCACCAAGTACGTTGAGCATTCCGCATTAAGAATTTCCTCTGTCACCAAGTGAATTGCAGTTGGATTCTCCCAGTTCCGTGTTTTACCGTTTGATGTAATTTCAAAAGGCGTATCTGATAAGTAAAACTGGCCGATTTTGGCAAACTCAAAACCCTTAAATGATTTTCTTGTGATCACTACGTTATCCTCTTGTGTTTCCGGGTTCCATTATGCAACACTGAGCCGACAAATTATGTCGCTAAGGTAAATTAGTCAAGATAAGCGTATGAATGTAAGTGATAAAAAGGTGTTTGAACGGATTTTGGCGATGGCTGCATGTATTCCTGTGGAGCCAAGATCTAAAACGGCTAAGGAAATATTAGGGGCGTTAGTTGCTGAGTATGGAGGGCATTTTAATGTCAGTCTAAGAACAATAGAGCGCGATCTGCAAACTTACTCGACTATTCTCGGTTTACTCAGTACAGAAGGGCGACCGAGTAAATGGTACTTTGCAAGCGATTCAAAGTTCAGGTACTTAAATAAGCTCCCGCTAGAGCAAGCCTTGTCTCTCAGCCTAGTTGAACAACATCTGGCTAATTATCTTCCGCATTCGATTTTCGAAGGCCTAGCTCCGGTTTTTAAACAGGCAAATGATACCTTACTCTCTGCTGATAATTTAAATGCATGGAAACACAAAGTAGCCTCAATTCCCGACGGCTTTGTCGTTCAACCTGATGAAATTGATGAAGTTGTGCTGAGAGTCTTACATGATGCTTTGCTGACTAATAAAGTCGTCAAAATAAAATATGATGACCAAGATAAATTTCACCCAATTAAGCCATTAGGCTTGATTGTCAGAGGAAAAAAATTGGTATTGGCCTGTCGTTACTACGATTATAAGGACGTAAGAACGATTCTGGTTCATCGAATCAAAGCGATTGAAACGACCAATGAGCATTTTGACAGTGACTTCAATTTGGCTGCATTTATAAAAAGTGACGAAGCGTTTGTATTGATTTCTGATACCCCTTTGTATCTGACAATGCATGTCACCGGGCATGTTAAGAAATTACTTTCAGAGCAACAGCTACTGCCCAACCAAGAGGTCTCAAATATTGATGGAAGCTGGGCGTCTGTTGAAGTGATCATAGGTCATACTCTGGAATTGGAGAACTGGATACTCAGCCACAGCGACCAAATCAAAGTCATCGAGCCTGAACACTTTAGGGATAAAATCAAAAAGCGATTAAACGTTGCATTATCACATTACACTTAAGTGAATCGCCAAATTCTGTCGTTTTTGTACCTAGACTTTGCCTTACTTTAAATAACTAGCCAAAAGGTAGTCTGAAATTGGCAGTGTTTCTAAGGTTTTTAAAAAGCAAAAAGAAGATAGAAGATTAATTGATGGTAGGTCAACTTTTTGTGGTGGGTAATTTGGTGGGCTTTATTCTGTATTACGGCCAAGGATAACGTTTAACTTGTTGATTTAAAGCAATTATATATAAAATTAAAATATTCAGATCCAAAACATCGAATAACAAAAAAAGGTCCCACTAAGTACTAATCTTGATGGGACCTTTCGTTTATCAGGACTTAGGGCTATTCAGTCCTGTGCTATCTATTTAGCACATTGTTATCTAGTTCTTTTCTGCTTCTGCCGCTAATCCTTAGACTTCCCGTTATTCGAAGAAGTGTCAGCATCAGACATAGAAACATTGTTAAGCGACACAACGTTTGTTTTGCCAATACGATGGCGATAGATTTTACGCAAGTAGTAGATTGCCTGTTTGACACTTGTGATGCTGAGTCGAATATCGTTTATTGAAGTGAACTTACTTTCGTCATGAATGAGCTCACGATACTTTTTCTCGTACATAGGTTTAATAGCAAACCAGTTGGTGTCTAGGATTTTAGCTGGGTTCTCAAATTGCTCAAGCATGCTTTCCAGCTTCGCTTCGTCAAATTCTGGCGCTGTTATAAACTCTATAATTGCCTTGTCTAAGGTTTCATCGAAGGCAAAGTCTTCTTTGGCAAAACAGCGTTTAATGTACGAAACAATCAAGGTTAAAAAGTCATCGCTTAAACACGGGCTTTTGGCGACTAACGTAGTTAACGATAAATTAGCCGATGCGCCAATAACCAAGGCAAAACGCTTAAGTGTGGTATTTGGGAACAGGCTATTAAGGTGTAGCTTGAGCTTATTCAAGTCCATATACGACAATTTATAGTCTTTAGGTAAAGACACGATGGACACTACCGATGAACAATTTTTAAAGAAGTGTAAGTCTTTTAGATGTTTTGCATCATAGCCGCTTTCACGATACTTTTTGAGCGAACTTTTATAACGCTCTGACTCCACGGGTAACAGGCTAATACCTTCAATTGCCGTGGTTTGTTTATTAAAGTGCGGCAAATCAATTGAGCGATAAAACAAGTCATCAATATCAAGCTCTTCACTCGACTTATCAAAAAAGCCTACCCTTCCTTCATGTGGATCGCGCACTCGTACTACCGACTCTGCATAAGCCACAGCAATCGGCCCCGCCAAACTCATAAATAAATCATTGGCATCTAATCGTATAGTCTCGCCTATGTCGATTCCGGCACGTCTAAAGTAGTTTTCATCGTAGTCCGTAGTCACAGCTTGTGCCGTTAAAATGTTAAATATCTGCTGACTAATATATTGGTTAGCGTGTTTCTCCATGGCGTTCACATCAATAAACTGGCCATTGTCATTTTCGCCAATATTTGAATCGTCGGTTTCTTCGGCGTAACGCATAATATCATTGGAGATCAGCATCATGGCATTCCAAGGGCGAATGCGCTTTTTAATGCTTTCCGAGTCACTGCCGTCATTGTCCATGCTGTAGGAAAAATTCCACTCTTCCGACAAATATTTACACAACAATCGTCCTGCATTTATGTGTAAGGCTTCCGACATTTCAACCGTACGGTGAGTAATGTTAGGCAATATGCAAATACCGCTGGTAAATATTGGTTCAAATACAAACGACTGGTTGTGCGCCTGCATTTCTTGTTCGGTACGAATATCAAAGGTTTTACTCATGTAAGAGTATTGCTGCGCAAGTCCAAACTCAGACGCCATGCCCGAGCCGGTACCACCGCCCGCACTAAAGATATAAAAATACAAACGTGATTGGTTGGCTTTGATGCCACACGAGTCTATAAGGTAAGAATGAATGAACTTCCAATCTTCGTTACTAAATTTTTCCGTTTCTTTATTTAAAATTACTTTAGCCAAGTACTGGCCTAAAATAGGCGCGTTACCAGCACCGCCTGCATGAACTTCCGACAAGTCCATGATCTTTAATTTGGTATATTCGTTTAAAAAGTTAATGCCACCGTTTTTAGCCGAAAACTGAATTCGGCCACGAATGTCTTTGTCTAAGTCACCCAACATCACCAAAGGTTCAATTAAAAATACCGGCTGCAAATCTTCTTCTGGTTGTATTTTTAAACTGCGCTGTATCCAGTTAAGTGCTTTGCGGTTTTTTTCTTTGTGCTTGTCTTCTGCATCGTGAAAGTCATTAAGATAAAATACCCGAGCGTTATGCACTAAGGTCGCCACGTCTAAGGCGATATTAGACCCACAGCGGCCAAGTCCTATTAAACATACAGAAGGGAAATTAGTCTCAACGGGCTCGGCATTTTCAGCCACAACAGGTTTAGGTAAAACGTCGCCACGCAATACATCTAAATTTTGGAGAATTTTGTTTAAGTCATCTTCCGTAAAATACTTATAGTCGCCTGGCGATTTTGCAACAACGTTATTGCTTTCAGTTTGCGTTTTTACATCCACCTCAATGGCGTCCTCTCTATCTAAAACAGCATCCTCCGACAGGTTAGTGCTTGAATTAGTTTGATCTAGAGTAGGTTCTATTTTTGGCGACTTGCCGCCCGACTTTGTTGTTTTTGCCATGACTTCATTCCCTAATGATTTTTTTCACGATTGTGTACAAAAATAAACCGATTAATAAAACCTAGTTTATAAATTAAAGAAATACTAATTTGGGGTGAGGTTTTTTTGTACAGGGCAATAAAATAAATGGCTAATATATATATTGTTTTTTAAGCGTTGCTTATGACAAAAGTCACTGCATTTTGCATAAAAAAGCCGACACCCATAAATCATCAGATGTCGGCGCTTTTCAGAACACGGATTTAGTCCAATGTTTTAAACTTAATCGCACTTGGGTATTTTTTCGTGTGATAAATTTTATGGAAGGCGCGCGTGAAATCACTTTCTTTCGCTTCAAAAATATTATCTACGTATTTCTGAGGATTGATATCGATAAACGGGAACATGCTGCTTTGTATTTGAATTTGCAGTTTGTGACCGCGCTTAAAGGTATGTAGCACGTCGTACAACTCAAACTTAACTTGGGTTGGCGTATTTGGTTTAAATGGCTTTGGTTCGCTCATGCTGTCTCTAAAACGCCCGCGAATAACGCCCCATCTCACCAACTCGTGACGATTGCCTGTTGCGCGATCTACTTTGTCATTGTTCATATCTCGGCCCGGCGATACATCCACCAGCTTAACTACAATATCAGCAGCCGATTGTGTAGTTGAGAACCATAAGTCTAGGTCGATGGCACCACTTAACGTTAGATCGTCATCCAGTACTTCTGTCTCAAAGACTAAAACATCAGGGCGACGCGCTGCAAAACGCTGATCTTCAACCATGTAAGGACGATCCCAGCCACGGCTTATTTTGGCAGAGTGAGGAACTGGCTTATTCGGATCGCTAATATATTCACTCGCACCGGTATCACCTTTTGTTGGAGTTAATGACTCATTGTTACCTAAAAATAATGTTTGAGCTTTAGCTTCTTTTGGTGGCCAAACATCAAACTTTCTCCAGCGATTGCTACCCGTTTCAAAAATCGTCGCCGTGGCGATATTCGATGCCTTGTCTTGTTTACTATTTGTCGAGTTCGATGAGTTGCCTTTTAAGTGTTCTTTAAAAAATGGCAACTGGATTTCTTCTTGGAACCATTTGCTAGTATCAAAACCAAAATTAGCTTCGCCTAATTTAGAACCACCCTGAGTACTGTTCCACTGACCATGATACCAAGGTCCCATCACCAGTTTGATGTGGTCTTTTTTGTTTTTATCCGACATGGTTTGGTAAGTATACAAAGGACCATATAAGTCTTCTGTATCGTACCAACCGCCAACAACTAAGGTTGCCGGTTTTGTATCGTTTAAGTGTTGCAGGACATTCCTCGCTTGCCAATAATCATCGTAATTTGGATGCTCAGTCAACTCATTCCAAAATGGACGCGTACCGTTAAAGTACTTTTTATTAACGTTCGTTAATGGCCCTAAATCTTTGAAAAACTGATACCCATCTGGCGTTTCAGAGTCCATGCCTTTTGGCCAGTGAGCCTGTGGGTTTTCACGCTTTTTATCAAACGTATCAAAGAAGATAAAAGCCATCGGAGTGACGAATGCACCATTGCGATGAAAATCATCAAAAAACCAATCTGCAATTGGTGCCTGAGGCGAAATTGCTTTTAGTGCTGGGTGGCTATTGATTGAAGCCACCGAGGTATAATAACCAGGATAAGACGTGCCCCACATACCAACGTTACCGTTATTATTTGGAATATTTTTTACTAACCAATCAATACTGTCATAGGTATCAGTAGCATCATCGGTCGCGCCTTTTCCTCGTTTGTAGGCGTCTTGCGGTCGCATATTAACAAACTCACCTTCAGACATAAATTTACCGCGCACGTCTTGAAATACAAAAATGAATTTATCTTTTTCAAACGACTCACTTGGTCCTAATGAGGTTTTGTATTTATCAGCGCCGTATGGTGCAACACGATAAGGCGTACGTTGAAACATCATTGGGTAAGTCCGAGAGTCATCGTTTGGTACATACACCGAGGTAAATAACTTAATGCCGTCACGCATTGGAATTTGATATTCATACTTAGTGTAGTTAGCACGGATAAAGTCCGCGCGAGGATTGGCTTTATCTGCAGCATAGGCCACAGAGGTTGTAACCATGGCACTTGAGACTAATAGACAAAAAATGACTAGTCGAGTGGTGAACGCTCGCATATTGATTCCCTTTTATTTTGTTTGCTGCAAAGTTTGTATTATTTTTAATCAAACAACACAATAAAGATGAGACAACTGCGGGCAATATTACGATGGGTTCTTTTGGTAATCCAAAAATGCGCTTTCTAGTCGCTTCATAATTTCATGTGCGTTAGGAACATTGGCGTCTAAAATAAAATACAAATCCACTTCCGCAATCACTAAGCTTTTATAGCCGGACTCGGCCATTGCCGACATGCTGTATTCGCTTGCCGTTTTATACACTAAGGCATAATCACCACGACCAAGTTTAAGCGCGGCTAAGGCTCGACTGTGCGTTTCGACGTCAATAATGCTTTGCGCTAACGACTCTACTTTATCGCGAACACCATTGTAGGTATAACCGTTTAGAAGCACGACTCGCTTGCCAGACAAATCATCGATAGTATTTAAGTAGGCCGCGCTATTATCCCATAAAATTTGCAACTGCATTTTCGCAACTGGCATACGACTCAAAATAAAATCATCAACTTGATTAACTAATGTTTTAACGCCTATAGAAAAGTTTAATTGATGACGATTTAAATTTGATATTGCTCTTATATTTGGGAACTCATAAGCTTCATAAGGCACGCCACTTAGTTTGCTTATCGTATTCATAAGATCGGCTAACTCGCCTTGTGCTTGACCATCTTTGTCTAAATAGGCAATAGGAGGTAAATGTACAAACGCCCACTGCAATGTGAATGGTTGCGACTTGGTGTCTAACTTTTGAGTTGAAGAAAAAACAGGTTCAGAAAAAAACAACATCATGATGAAAAAAGGTGTCAACAACAATGCCCTAATTCCTGTTGGAGTTAAGCTCAATTTATAAATAAACACCTGCATGTTTTACTCTCCCTGAATGTAAACTTAACATTGTCATAAATTGTCGAATTATTCTATTAAGTTTTTAGGATTAAGCAGTTCAATTAATTGTTGCTCACTTATGTTGGTACGTTGTTTAGCCACGTCTAGCACACTTCTGTTTTCAAAATAGGCTTGTTTTGCAATCTCAGCGCTTTTTTCATACCCAATATGATTATTTAATGCGGTAGCTAATATTGGATTCCGCGCCACATTTTGATTAATGCGAGTCTGATTAATTTGCATATCCCTGATCACTTTATTTGCTAATGAATCACTGCAAGCTGAAAGAATTTCGATACTTTGGATCAGCGAGTGACCAATCAGAGGCAACATAGTATTTAACTGAAAATTGCCAGACGCGCCCGCAATTGAAATTGTATGATCATTGCCAAAGACCTGTGTGCAGCCCATCAACACAGCTTCTAAAATTACCGGATTAACTTTGCCCGGCATGATACTACTGCCCTTTTGTATCTCAGGAAGTATTATTTCGTTCAGACCATACAAAGGTCCGCTGCTTAACCACCTTAGGTCATTGCTTATTTTTGTTAAGCTCACCGCGGCAGTTTTTAAAATACCGCTCACATAAACGGCCGTGTCTTGACTGCTAATTGCCCTAAAATAATTGTTTGCAGGAACAAAGGCTAACCCGGTTTGTCCTGATAGTAATTCGGTCACCAAGTTTGCAAATTTAGGATGGGTATTTACACCTGTGCCAACAGCTGTTCCGCCAATGGCTAAACTGAGTAGGCTGAATCGGCTCTGCTCATTTGTCTTATTTATGTCCGATAACTGAGAAACAATAAAATCAATTTGAGCGCGCCAACCGCTTATTTCTTGGGCGACACTCAATGGCATTGCGTCCATCAAATGCGTTCGACCAGTTTTGATCACAGAGTGTAAATCAGCCTCTTTTATCGCTAAGCTTTCTGACAACTTTATTAATGACGGCAGCAAGGTGCTATGAATTAATAAAGCCGCACTGACATGAATACACGAGGGAATAATATCGTTAGAACTTTGGCCTTTATTTACATCATCATTAGGATGAACTGAAATCTCACCATGAGAGTCAAGGTCAACAATCGACGCTATAACCTCATTAATATTCATGTTAGTGCTAGTGCCGGACCCAGTTTGGAATACACCCACAGGAAATTGATCGTCATAGTGACCATCAGCAACGGCCATTGCAGCATTAGAAATTGCCATCGCTTTCTTTTTATCTAACAAGCCGAGCGTAGCGTTCGCAATGGCACTCGCCGATTTTAATCGCCCTAAAGCATCTAAAAAAGCACGCGGCATTGGCGTAGGGCTTATCGTAAAGTTACTTTTAGCTTTGAGTGTTTCAGCGCCATACAAAACGTTCGTTGTTTTCATTGTTATATCCGTAATTATTAATCCTTATAAGACAGTGTAGAACTATAGTTAAAGTACAACTTACCTGATTGGTGTTTTTATTGGCTTTATTGAATTTATAAGTCGAGTAAATAGCCCCTGTCTATAACAGTGGGACAGATCATGAGCTACAAGTTAAATGACTCCAGTCGCGAACACGCGCCACTTGAGCGCTTCTTTTTAAAACTGTCGACCCCTGCAGAAGCTTTTATCAATAATCAATCCGTAACTGGCATCGCACTACTAGTATTTGCATTGGCAGCGTTGTTGATGGTGAATTTAGGGTGGCAAGAGCATTACGAGGCTATTAACAATTTAATTTTTGCGATTTCACTAGGCGAATGGACCATAAGTCATACCGTTCATTACTGGATCAATGATGGCTTGATGGTATTGTTTTTTTTCGTACTAGGTTTGGAAATTAAATTCGAGTGTTTAGTTGGCGCATTAAGTGACTTTCGTGACGCCGGACTCGTGATCCTGATGGCGCTCGGAGGAATGGTTGTTCCAGCTGCTATTTATATTGTGATTATTAGCTATGGCAATGGTGAAGCATACCAAGGCTGGGGAATTCCAATGGCCACCGACACGGCCTTTGCTTTGGCTATCTTAACGTTACTTGGTAAAAGAGCACCCCGAGCAGCAGCCATTATGCTTACAGGTTTAGCTATTGTTGACGATGTTGGCGCCGTCGCTGTCATTGGCATATTTTATACCGAACAAATCGATTGGACCTCACTTGTTTGGGCTAGTTTTACATTGTTAGGTTTATTCTTGATGAACATGGTTGGAATACGACGGGCAATATTTTATTTAACTGGCGGCATTATATTGTGGTGGTTTATTTTACAGTCTGGTGTGCATGCGACAACAGCTGGTATTTTAGCAGCAATGATGATCCCAACTCGTCCCTATGCCAAAAAGGTCTGGTCACAACGCCATATGCGCAGTGCCATGAAAACCTCTCATAAGAGTAACCGCTCATACATTCCTATTTTAGAAGATGACGCGCAGCACGTTTTGGCCGAGCAAACCGAAGAAATTGCCAGTAACACTTCAATTCCTATTATTCGCTGGGGTAACTTACTTGATAAACCCGTGACTTTGATTATCTTGCCACTCTTTGCATTTTTGAACGCGGGAGTATTAATGCCCTCTGAAATACCCGAACTCAATAATATGCTTGTGACTCTTGCAGTCATGGTCAGTTTAGTTTTAGGTAAAGGCATCGGAATTAGCTTTTTTGCCTGGATTGGCATTAAAAGCGGATTGGTCAGACTGCCACCAAATATGAGTTTTTATCACGTTGTCGGCATTGCATTTTTAGCTGGAATTGGTTTTACCATGTCATTATTTATTACAGCCCTTGCGTTTACAGGACATCCAGAGTTAATTGCACAAGCAAAACTTGGAATTATATTTGGATCGCTTATCGCGGGTACTGTGGGCGTCTTTATTTTTTCAATTGCTAATATGAAAAAGCCACCGTAATGGTGGCTTTTGATAATAACTAAAAAACTAACTAACAATCATGTTTAATAAAAATATTGCTTGATTAGAACAATACTTTTGCACCCAGGTAGAACTGTCGTGGTGCAACCCAGTTTTTAGCTTCGCCGAACTCATATGTGCTACTACCCGCAAATAACTGTTCTTCTTCAACTACCGCTTGGTTATCTAAGATATTAAAGATATCTAAGAAAAACTCTGTTTGGTAATTACCAAAGTCATGCGTGTATTTAACGCGAACATCTAGCACACCATATGCTGGTGTCGTTTGGCTTGCTAAGTTGCCAGGAGCAATCCAACGTCCGTTATAACCACCAAAGTCATAGTTGGTCTCTTCACGTAGTGGTAATAAGCGACCATACACGTTAGTTGCTCGGTTATAGGCCGTACCTGAGTTCCAGTTATAAACTGCACCTAATTCAAAACCATTATCAAAGAAGTATGTTCCTAAGATTTTGAACTGATGATCAATATTACCAGGCTGCTTGCCGTACATATTTGGAGCGCGAGGATCTAGGTAGTAGAAATCGCCCTGTAAGTCAGCATTACCGTCTGAGTTAGTATTACCTTCGGCGTCATTGAATGTATATGATGCAAGAAGGTTCCAATTATCCGTACGTAGTTTTTTGAATGTGATTTCTACGCCTTGGTAGTCACGTTTACCACCTTCAAGCGTTGCTAATACGTAGTTTGAACCTGGGTTTTCTGTATAACCAAAGTATGACAATGGTAGCGCAAGCGATGAACCGTCTAACTGACCACCTTCTGCGTATACACCTAAGTCGTAATCTTCAAGAATATCTCTTGTTTTACGATTGGTATAAGTAACAGAGATATTGGTGTCTTCCGTTAAGTTAGTTGAATAACCTACTAAGAATTCATCGGTATAAGGTGTTTTGGTTGTAGGTGAGAAGAACGCATCTTGCGTAGAAACACCACCACGAGTACGGAACGTTTCCCAAGCGCCATTGTAGAAGATTTGCTCTTCACGCACAGAACCCGTTAAATTACCCGCAAACGATGTCATATCAGTACGAACCGGATCATAATAACGTCCGTGGAATGCCCATACTTTTGAATCACCATCACCGTTAATGTCATATACCGCACTTAAACGATGAGCAATATCCCAATCAAATGTGAATATTTTTTCACCCGTAGAAGCAAAGTGAGACCACTGCTCAGCACGTAAACCAACGTTTAATGTTAAGTCATCAAGATTAATACTATCTTGAATATAAACACTCTTGCCTTTTGTCTCTAACTTAGACTCAGCTTGCTCAGTTTGAATAATACGGTAAACGTTAACATCACCCGTTGGGTTGCCAGCTGTACTATTGAAAACAATATTAGCGACGTCCGCTTCAGAAATACCTAACGCTTCACCAATGCGTTGCTTATCATCGTCAGAAAAGTCGATATTGCCACGCCATCCGTTGTCATTTGCATAAGTATCAAAGGTCACACCAGCATCACTCGCACCAATTGATGTGTATTGAGCCGAATCACCTGTATAAATAGAGTTTGTAATGTTTTCGTTCGTTTCCGACTCATAACCAAACTCAATAGTGTGATAACCAAAATCACTAGTATCTAAATAGTATTCACCATTTATATAAAAGCTCTCTTTGTTACGATTACGAATCGTATCAGCGCCTAAACCACCGGCATCTGTATCATCACGACCAACTGTTGCTGCGTTCGCTAAAAATGCAACGTCATTACGAGTTGATTTATCTTTTGCAAGCGTTGAAAGTTCAGCTTCGTGACGCATGAAACCTGCACCTAAAACTAAATCATCCCAAGAGTGAGAATAATCAAACTTATAGTTATCGCCACCGCTCGTCGTTATACTGTCGCGGTTTGACGCTAAGTTAATATTATTACTACCTGAAACGTCAGTAGGGTCATTGAAATAAGTAAATACAAATCTATCGTTGTTCGTCGCCTGCCACGTTAGCTTACCAAAACCCAACGTGCTCTCACGCTCTGGTTGACGCTCAACTTGGCCCGTGGCTGGGTTCGTTACATCGTCTTTACGGTTTTTAAGCTGATAAGAGGCGAAAAACCATAATTCGTCTTGGATAATAGGGCCGCCTAACGTTACAGCTGTGTCAAACGTAGAAAAACCCGCGTCTTTTGTTGCGCTGTTTTTACTATCCGCAACTAAGCTGTCATTTTGCAAGTAGTAGTTCACTGACCCGCTAAATTCATTACCACCAGACTTAGTAATTACTCGAGAAACCAAACCTGAGCCGCCTGCGTATTTAGCTGGAATCGCACCCGTAATAACTTGCTGTTCTTGAATGATCTCTGAGTTGATGTTGCCACCAAAAGTACCGGTCACGTTATCTGTTACATTAACGCCATCTATGTAATAAACGTTATCTGACGAAGTACCAACCGCACCGCCGGCGTCTGAATAGTTAACACCTGATTTTGAAGATGGGTTGCCACCTACACTAGGCTTAACACCCGGAGTAAGTTGCAAGTAACTTTGATATGAACGACCGGTAGGTAACGACTCGGTCATATCTAAAGTAATGTCCATACCCGTTGTTGCCGAGGTAGTATCAATCGCAGATACTGCTCGACCAGAAACAACAATTGTTTCCATGCTGCCAGAGGCATTATTTACTTGATAGCTTAAATTTAAGCTCTTACCCGTGATAACACGTACGTCATTTGCTTCAAAAGATTGGATATTTGAACCGTTGATACTAACTGTATATTGGTTTGATGCATCTAAGCCACGTAGTGAAACGTAACCATCGGCATCTGAAACTGCATTTTTACTTACCAAGCTATCAGGAGCTTTGACCAGAACCGTCGCACCTGCAATTGGACTTCCGTTTTTGTCTGTAACACGGATTTTTAGCCCGCCCGTGTCTGCCGCCAAAACCGAACCGGACAAACCAAGTGCTGCGGCAACCGCAAATGCGGTTAAACTATTTCTAAAATTTTTCATGAAACTTTCCCTAGAAAAATAATTACTATTTTTATTAATGAAAAAGAAATAACAGCAATAAAACACACCTGTGAATTATAATATTCCCTATCTGCTCAGAGACTTATAGCCTGCTCTGAGTTAATTAGTAATGGCACGTAAATAGTTGAATAACCATCCGCAAAACCACCAAAACCATGAAATTCAGGTCGAGATCACAATAAGTCCAGATAGTTCGAATATTTACTTTTTAAGCAAAAAAGACAGTCATACGGAATTGTTCGACCAATTGCGTCGAACCAAACACATGTTACGTCTTGATTTTACGATGAACTTATTGTTCACTACCGAACAAAGTCAATCAGAGTGATTGGTCTACTTATAAGGAAATAAAATGAAGTATTTTGTTATTTTAGCGTTAGTTTTATTTAGTGCTTTTGCTGTTGCAGGTAAAAAAGCAGTAACTGAAAATGGCGACGTGGTTATTCTTAACGACGATGGCACATGGGTTTATGAAAGTGCCATACCTCAATCTGAGGCTGAGCTAAAAATGAATCCGGGCACATTTAGCAAACCTGACAATGCTAGCTTTAAAATCAAAAGTGGCAAAACCGATGCAAACTTTTGGATAAACCCTAAAAAGTGGAAGTTTGAAAAAAACCTAGATGGTAACGCGCCTTCTGAGTATACGTTTCAGCTAAAAGGTGAAGACTTATACGCAATGGCCATTACTGAACGTCTTGCAATGAACTTAGACTCATTGGCTGATCAAGCGTTAGAAAATGCCAAAGATGCTGCACCAGATACGCGTATTTTAAAGAAAGAATACCGTATGGTTAACGGCAATAAAGTGATCTATTTAGAGATGGAAGGCACTATCCAAGGCGTTAAGTTTAGATACCTTGGTTATTACCACTCAAATGATGCTGGCGTAACGCAATACCTAACCTACACAGGTGCAAACTTAGTTAAAGACTACCAAGAAGACATCGATAACTTCTTAAATGGTTTTATGGTTGCTAAATAAAACGCATAAAAAAAGCTAGCTAATTTCTTAGCTAGCTTCTTCTTTTCAAACCAACGCGCTTAGCTATTTTTTAATGCTTCAATTCGCTTTTCAAGTGGCGGGTGACTTGAAAATAAAGCATGAACTCGCCCAGCATTAATCGCAAACGCCGCCATTTCATCTGGAACCGCTGGTTCACCTTTATGACTTTGTAAACGCTGTAAGGCTGCAATCATTTTTTGTTTGCCAACTATCGACGCGGCACCTGCGTCTGCTCTGAACTCTCGGTATCGAGAAAACCACATGGTAATGATCATCGCCAACACACCTAAAATAAGCTCAGCAACAATAGACACGATCCAAAACGCCGGTCCATGTCCGCGTTCCACTTTAAACACGACGCGGTCGACAACATGACCAATCACTCGTGACAAAAATACCACAAAGGTATTCATCACGCCTTGCAATAAAGTCATCGTTACCATATCACCGTTGGCAATGTGGCTCACCTCATGAGCAAGCACAGCTTCAACTTCGTCTTGAGTCATTTGTTCTAATAAACCTTGGCTTACCGCAACTAAGGCATTATTGCGATTCCAACCGGTTGCAAACGCATTTGGATCACGACTTGGAAAAATGCCTACTTCTGGCATACCAATTTTCATTTGTTTTGCTTGGCGCTCAACCGTACTAACCAACCAGCGCTCTTGCTGTGTTTGAGGGCTCGTTATCAGCTCTACCCGCATTGAACGCTTTGCCAGCATTTTGGACAACAACAAAGAAATAATGGAACCAGAAAAACCAAGAACGGCTGCATATACAAGCAAGGCTTGTAGATTTAAATCAACGCCATTTTGTGCCAGCAAGCCTTCTAAACCAAACAGGCGGAACGTTAAGCCCAGCAACGCCATGATTGCTATATTAGAGATGATAAACAAACCAATGCGAAACATTTTTCTTTCCTACTAAAAGTCGTTGTTTTAGGTTACATACCTAGGATGAGTGGAACATATTATGTGTTGCTTGAATATTCAACAGAATCTTTACTTACCAACTTAATTTCACTATCTTTTATTAAATATAATAAAAATAGAGAGTAGCAAATGTATAAAAAAATTATTTGTGCCATAGAAGCCAGCGATGAAGGTAAAATTGTTTTAGAGAAAGCCCACACGCTAGCCAAACTCTGCGGCGCAAAATTATATGTAATCAATGTCATCCCTTACACCATTCTTCCAAAAGACTATCAAAAGACACTGCAAGAAGAAGCACAGCCACTCGTTAATGAAATAGCCACAGCCTTCGAAATTCCGCCGAAAAAAGTCTTTGTAAAAGTAGGCAAACCTTACGAGCAAGTTTGCACCTTAGCCGAAAAGAAAGACGCCGACTTAATTGTAATCGGTACTCATTCTAAAAAAGGCATTCAGGCCCTGATCGGCTCAACAGCAAACGGTGTTGTTAACTACGCCAAATGTGATGTATCGCTAGTTAAGATCTAATTTACCAAGTTGGCGAGTTATTAAATTCACATTTAGGACTCGCCCGCCCTCGCTCCTATCAACTCTCACGCACTACCTATTGCCTATTATCTTTTAACTGTTAACTATTGATTAAAACCAAATTCGCCTTTGCCCTTTGTTTATTCAATTTCATCCCCATTTAACTGCAACTTGTTTTTATCCTTCGTGGATTTTTATTTCCTTACAGACTGGAGTCTTCATGCTTAATTTTACGTTCAAAAACCAGACCGAGATTTTATTTGGTAAAGGTCAGATTTCAGAAGTGTCTTCAAGGCTTCCTAACAATGCCAAGGTATTGTTTTTATACGGTGGCGGGTCGATCAAAAAGAATGGTATTTACGACCAAGTTTTAACGACTCTAAAAGATGCTGAAGTATTCGAATTTGCCGGTGTTGAGCCAAACCCGTCTTACGAAACATTAATGAAAGCTGTAGACGTAGCACGCACTGAAAACGTTAACTTTATTTTAGCGGTTGGCGGCGGGAGCGTTATTGATGGCGCTAAATTTATTGCCGCTGCAAAAGACTTTGCTGGTGATCCGTGGGACATCTTAATAAAAGGCGCTAGCTTTGAAAATCCATTGCCAATTGGTGCGGTATTAACACTTCCGGCAACCGGCTCGGAAAGTAATGGCAATTCAGTGGTAACTAAAAAAGAGACTGCCCAAAAGCGCGGCTTTTCATCGGAGTCGGTGCAACCGGTATTTGCGGTACTTGACCCAGAATACACTTTTTCACTTCCTGCACGTCAAGTAAGCAACGGCGCGGTTGATGCCTTTGTACATGTTATTGAGCAGTACTTAACGTATCCAGTTAATGCGCCACTGCAAGACCGCTTTGCTGAAGGCATTTTACAAACTTTAATTACTGAAGGTCCTAAAGCGTTAGCAACACCAAAAGACTACGACGTGCGCGCAAATGTTATGTGGTCGGCAACGATGGCGCTAAATGGCCTAATCGGCAAGGGCGTACCACAAGATTGGGCAACGCACATGATAGGCCATGAGTTAACAGCGTTATACAACTTAGATCACGCACAAACACTAGCGATTGTATTACCGGCTTTAATGCAGGTTCAGCAAGAAACTAAAAAAGAAAAAATTCTACAAATGGGCGAACGTGTATTTGGTGTTACCGGTGTTGACGAAACAATTGCTGCCGTTGTTGCCTTTTTTGAAGAAATGGGCGTTAAAACTAAAATGTCGGATTATGACTTACAAGGCGACAACACCGAAGTGGCTATCAACAAGTTAATCGACAGCCTAGAAAAAAATGGCATGACAAAGTTAGGTGAACATGGCGATATCGACTTAGCCAAAGCTCGCACAATTTTGGCGTTAGCCGCTTAATTTCGCGGCTATAATCTATCAGTTATTACTTATCAATTATTAGCTATGTGTTAGAACTCGTAACCCAAGTATTGAACTCATAACCTAAGTATTAAACTCATATTAAGACGCTTATATAGCGTCTTTTTTTTGCGGAACGTCTTTGTTAATTAGGCATATTTTTATTTGAACAATGCGGTCAAATGCGATATTTTGACGATGAAAACACAACCTCTGTGTAATCAAACGGAAAATTAAAAGTTGAAGCCATTCAACACAAGGACCAACATGAATACAAAAATTATACCTTTATCCGTGCTATCGGCTGCCCTATTTTTAGCCGGTTGCCAATCAACTCCTGCACCAACAGTTAAGGCGCCAAGCGTTGAGACTACTAGCCCGACTTTAGTACAAGATGAAAAAGTATTAAAACGCGTTGTTGCAATTTCTCGATTTACCAACGAAACCAAACAAGGTAAAAATTTCTTTTTTACTGACAAAGATGGTGACGTTATTGGTAAACAAGCTTCTGATATTTTATCTAGCCGACTTGCCTCTACTGGCAAATTCATTCTATTAGAGCGTCAAGAGCTAAGTAAATTAACTGAAGAAGCTGCCTTCTCTTCAGAAGCGATGGAAAAAGTAAAAGCTGATTATTTAATTGTTGGTTCGGTATCTGAATTTGGCCGTAAAAATGTCAGTGATGTTGGTGTTTTTAGTCGCACTAACAAACAAATCGCAACGGCAACCGTGAACGTCCGCTTAATCGACACAAGCAATGGCCAAATTATCTATTCACAAGAAGGTACTGGTGAGGCTGAAGTTGAAGCGAGTACAACTCTAGGTGTTGGTGGTCGTGCAGGTTATGACTCAAGCATTAATGATAAGGCGATCTCAGCGGCCATTTCTAAAATGATCAGCGACGTTGTTGAAAACTTGATGGACAAGCCTTGGAGAGCTTATATTCTTGATAAACAAGACGATATGCTCGTAATATCAGGTGGCGCGTCACAAGGTATAAAAGCGGGTAGTGACTTTGGTATCTTTAAACGTGGTAAAAAAATCAAAAACCCTCAAAACGGCTTAATGATTGAATTACCAGGTAAAAAAGTAGGTCAACTTACGGTTGTTCAAACTGTAGGCACTGGCGATAACGAAGTGTCGTTGGCTTCTTTCACTAGTGAAAATCTGAACACTAACAACCTTAACGACTATTACATCATGGAAGAGAGTGAATAATGAATTTATTAAAGTCGATCATTTTAGGCATCTCGCTAACGTTCGTTACTGCATGCGGAACAGTTACACATACAACATCACAAGCCGAAGAAGCAGCTTACATAGTGGTAAAAGGTGATGTAGCTAATAAGACATACAGTGTAAACAACAGCGCACCAGCGGCGTTTCCTGAATCAAAAATGGATATGGTGAGAGTACAAGTGCCATTAGGTACAGTACTTTTTCAAGTTTTCCAGGAAGATAAACTTATTTTAAACAGAAAGTTATTCTTATCGAATAACGACAACAGGGAAGTAACATTACCATGAAAAAAATATTAATCGCAGGTATGGCTTTGGTTCTTGCGGCTTGTGTTGCAAAACCAACTATGTATTACTGGGGTGACTATTCTGCAACCTTATATCAGTATAAAGCTGAGCCTAGTGACGAGACGCTTGCTCAACACTATGTGAGTATTCAAGACGTATTCAATAAGTCACAAGAATATGGCTTACGAGTGCCTCCTGGCGTAAATGCAGAATATGCAACACTGTTGTTAAAGCAAGGCAAAAAAGCCGATGCGTTAGTGTATTTCGAAAAAGAAAAAGCAACGTACCCCGAATCAGCATTACTTATGGATAGAATGATTCAAATGGTAGGAGCCAAATAATGAAATCAATCAAACTAATCGGCATGCTAACACTAGCTTTGTTTTTAACAGGCTGTCAGTCAACTTATGTCACTAAATCGGAAGCTTTTCCGAAGATGTATAGCGAACAACCGGCTTCTATTTTAGTCGTACCCGCGATTAATAACACAACGGCACCTGAGTCTACTGACTTCATAACAACAACATTAGCAGAGCCGCTGTCTTATCACGGTTTTTATGTTGCACCAATTGAGTTAGTTCAGAGTATCTTTCAACAAGAAGGCATTCTAGATGGCGCGCAATTAGCAAATGTTGACCCAAGCGTATTTGGCGAGCAATTTGGCGTTGATGCAGTACTGTTTGTATCAATTAACAAATGGCAAACCAACTACTACGTAGTGTCTGGTAATGTTGAAGTTGCGTTGCAATATGAATTATTTTCAACTAAAACTGGCGAAAAGTTATGGTTTTATAACGACAGCCTAGTTGTTGATACATCTAGTAATGATAATAGTGGCGGTGTTGCTGGATTATTGGTAAATGCTATTGCTACGGCTATAAAAACGGCCACAACTGACTATGTGCCAATTGCTAAGCGCGTGAATTATATGGCGCTGAGCTCTGCACCAGTTGGTCAATACCATTTACAACATAACAAAGATCAGCAAACTCCTAGTGTGAACCGCTTTAAAGCGAAATAAAACGTTAGGAAGAGCCAGTCTCTTTGATGTAAATTTTTAAGGCGCTTAATGCGCCTTTTTACTGCCTAATTGTCGGCTCTGTTTTTTTTTACTTTCATTGCCGAGCTTTATTTTAATTTACTGCCGCCCAGTCACTCGAATTTGCTCGTTGCCAGTCTTGCTGAACAAGCTCTGGAATGGTGTTGATGTCCAACAAGCAGTTTTGTGTAAATAATGGGTATATTTCATGATAAGTTTTTACTTCGGTTGCACTTACACGTCTATTTACATGACTTCGCGTGATCTGACTAAGATCATTAATCCCACAAGCACCAACCAAATCTAATAAGTTAGTTATCGTGGCCTTATGAAAGTTAAATACTCGGGTGCCTTTTAAGTCGATATCTAACAATTTATAGCGATTAGGGTTTTGTGTTGTGATCCCTGTGGGGCATTTGTCGTTATTGCAGTTTCTAGCGTGAATACAACCAAGCGCTAACATCATGCCACGAGCCGAGTTAACTGTATCAGCACCAAGCGCTATTACTTTTGCGATATGAAATGCTGAAAAAATTTTAGCAGCTGCAATAATTCGAATTTTATCGCGAACACCAATACCAATTAGCGCGTTATTCACAAATACAACGGCTTCGGTCAGTGGCATACCAACAGAGTTAGTAAATTCGATTGGCGCCGCTCCAGTGCCACCTTCTGAGCCATCAACCGTGATAAAGTCAGGTGTAATACCTGTATCTAGCATGGCCTTACAAATCGCCAAGAATTCATGTCGCTGACCAATACACAGTTTAAACCCAACAGGTTTGCCACCGGATAATTCACGTAACTGTTTAACAAACATAAGTAACCCAATAGGTGAATCAAATGCCGAATGCGCAGCGGGTGATATAACATCCTTACCAAGAGGTACATGCCTAATCTCCGCAATTTCTTTTGTCAGCTTAGCCGCCGGCAAGATCCCACCGTGACCGGGTTTTGCTCCTTGTGAAAGCTTTATTTCAATCATTTTAACAACATCAAGCGTCGCTTTTTCGGTGAACTTACTGGCATCAAAACCACCACTTTCGGTACGACAACCAAAGTAACCTGTACCTATTTGCCAAATCACATCAGCGCCATACTCTAAATGGTATGGACTTAACCCTCCCTCACCTGTGTTGTGAGCAAAACCGCCTTCTTTCGCCCCTTTGTTCAATGCCAAAACCGCATTTTTACTTAATGCGCCATAACTCATCGCCGAAATATTTAATGGCGACGCCATATATGGCAAGGTGCAATCTGGCCCACCAAACTTTACTCGAGGGTTTTTATTTTCTATATGTATTGGGTGCAATGAGTGAGACATCCATTCGTAACCAGTTCGGTAAACATCAAATTGTGTCCCAAAGGGTCTTGTATCCGACTCTTGTTTAGAACGCTGATAAACCAGTTCGCGATATTCTCGGTTAATCGGTCGGCCACTTAGATTAGACTCCACAAAATATTGCTGAATCTCAGGCCGAATAAACTCCATGAAGTACCGAATATGACCTAACAGAGGGTAATTGCGTAAAATCGTATGCTTGCGCTGGGTAATATCAATCAAAGCCATGATTAATAGTGCGACAAACACGGCACTGAGCCAATAAAATTGAATAAGCGCCGAACCTAAAATTAATGCTGCTAAAATCAAAACCACCGTAACTCTAACGTTCATATACGCTCCTTCAATTTGAATAAATCTATGTTTCCGTTAATCGATCCGAGCCTTTTTGTAAGGCTTTGGCACCTGCCACACCACTTGCTATACCAGAAATAGCAACGCTAAATATTTCCAACCACGAAGCGTCATCATCTAACAAAGCCGTCCCTACACCACCTACTAAACCCGCAGTCACTCCGGCATAAACCTGACTGGATTTTAATCCCAACCCTGTGACCAAATTAATAAAATGCTGACAGTTTCGTTCGGTGACCGAATAGTCCCATTTACCAATATGACTGCGCGCTAAATTAAGCGTTTTAGGAACGGGTAACAGAGACTTATGCAAAGCTTTGTAGGTATTTGCGCATTGAATAACTTCATGGGCGGGCTCTTCACATACAGTGCCAGTGCGCTCTGTAGCGGAAATTAGCATGTAAATGCCCTGCTCACATCGCCTATCGGATACTAACGACCAATGCTGATAGTCTATCGGCCCAAAACTAAAGTCACTCACTAGAATGTCTCCTGGAGCCAACGTGGTATAGTCAAATACGGCGCATTTTTCGGCTTCTGTTAACGTAAATAGTCCCATGCCTAGTTGTCCTTAAGTAAGTCCGGTTAAATCCTTTTCATTTACAACGACCACCAATAGCACAATTTTTAAACAGGAGCTAACTAATTGCTTATCAACTAATTTACTTGGCCACGCCGGTATTTTGATTGTCACGATGGATTTTAGCCCACGTGTTTGTCATTAAACCGGTGCTGTCGGTTTGAATAGCAAACACTTTGCCTGTGGCGCCAGACGACGATAAGTCAGCTTCAGACAAACCTCCAATATACAAAATACCAGAGCTGTCGATAACCGGAGATGACCATGTGACATTCACTTTTAGGTCATATTGCCACGCTAATGTTCCGGTTGGAGTGTAGGCATAAAGTAAGTCCGTTTCTGATGCGAAGTAGATATTGCCGTTGTCGCCAATAGTTGGTGAAACGTATACATCACCAGGGATAGACACTTTCCACTTTACACTTTGGTCGTTTATGTCTAGCGCATAAAATTCACTGTTTTCGTTGCTCTTTGTACCAAAGTATAGTGTTTCTCTTGATTCATCAATTGCTACCGACGAGCGAATATGAGGTGCTTCAATAACGTTAGGCGATGTTAATTTAAAGTCCCATAACAATTCTAGGTTGTCATTAAACGCATATAAAATGCCAGCTTCAGAGCCTAAATAAACATTATTGTTGGAATCAACGGCAGGCGAAGACAATACTAAATCGCCCTGAAAAGTAGCAATATCATCAAACTCACCAGAGACTTCATAGGTGGTTAAATTTAACTTAAGTAATCTACCTTCGTCGTAATAAACCAGCTCACCATTGTTATTCAGCGCACCGTTGACAAAACGATCTTGACGGCCACTGCAGTTACATAAACGTTCGAACAGTTTATCGCCCGAATCCGCGTTAAAAACTAGAACGTCCAAACCTGTATAAATAATTTGATCGCCCGTGGCCACCACTTTTGTTAATCCTGAACCAGTTTGGCTTCCGTATTCCGATACGCGTTTTCGCCAAATTTCATTACCCGTGCTGCTCAGTGCCACTAAGTCACGATAGCTTTTATTGAATTCTGAAGTCCGCTTATCAACGGTAAAATAGATATTGCCATTATGCACAACTGGGCTCGAACGAACCTCTTCAGCATTTGGTAAAGTGTATTGCCATTTAACATTGCCATTTCGATCGTATGCGGCCATAACATCGTTACCGGCTGATGCATTTCTAACATTTTTAGCCGTGCCTACATAAATCGTTTGCTCGTCTGCACTTAACGCAGGAGAAGAGTAATACGCAAAACTAGCAGTAGGTAACGCTGCATCCCAAACCAGTCGAGAACTTGAACCGCCAGAGCCTCCGCCTGAACCACCACTGCTGGAGCCGCCTGAACTATTACCTGAACTACCACCAGACTCACTGTCAGAACTTGATGAATCACCCCCACCACCACAGGCCGCAATCACAGTACTAAAAAATAGAACTTGCGCTAATTTGAGATAATTATTCATTGGGGTGTATCCTTACGTTAGTATTCTTAGGTTTATGTTCTTAGGTTTGTATTTATTTACAGCTACTTGTATTTATCAAGCGCCACTTTAGTTTATTATTTACACAAAGCATTGTATTCATTTAAATTTAAATCGCTACAAAAACTTAGTTTTATAAAAAGGAACCCCATGAAGAGTTTGTTTGTTAGTTTGATGTGTATGGCACTTTTGTCATCCATGGCCGTTGCAGAAACAAAACCAATTAAACTAGAGGCTGGTTTATGGGAAGGGGTTAGCGACCAAGCTGGAATGAATTATAATATCTTAGATGTGAATGAAGATGGCCAGCACGCCTTTTATATTGCGAATATGGCAAGTGCGATGCGTTATATAAAACGAATACCTTTTACTGATAACGATATTACTTGTACATCAGCAGAGTGCACCTTAAGCCTTAAAGACCCTCGTGTAGCTAATGAAAAATACAAAATCATAATATCCCCTCACCTTACTAATTCATTTAAAGTACTGAGCATTATTAGCGTAGATGAAAAGCCGACGCTTACCAAAACGTATCAATTAGATAAGGCACAAGGAAGCTCCACCTCTCGTGAGTTTATAAAGCGTTATGGGGCAACCATTGAGTCTTTAGACAAATACAAAAATGAGGGTTTATACGGTTTTTGGGTTGGCACTTACAACGACGGAACTCAAAAGCAAATGGTGGTATTAAACGCCCAACCGGGCCAACGCTCAGAATTTGTTGTTATGCTAAACGGCTATTCTGGTGTCACCAACGAAACCTATTTTAAAGACAGTGACATTATCACCTCGGATACCATCACCCGTATTTCAACAAGCCACATAACCTTTGCAAACCAAATTATATTGCACCAACAAAACAAGAATATGATAACTGGCCACATGTATTCTTATCATAAAGGACAAGTACTACAAACAGCCACGTTTCAGTTATATCGGGTGAGGGTTAGGTATAATGTGTAGGCGAGAGTCTGATTAAGGACAAAAATGTTTGAGAATCTTTCATCTAAAGAAGCAAAGAAGTTATTACGTACAAAATAAAAAATTCAAAACAAAGCTACCATTCAATCAATTCATTTAAAATAAAAGTCAAACAAATACAAATAGTTAAAAAATAACTATTAACGTAACTTTAAAAACAAAAAGTACGTGATATTATCACGTACAGAATAAATTGATTTGGAATATATAGATGGCTAATTTTGATAGTAACTACTGTTATTCATTCCCTGCAATTAGAGCAATCCAAGCTGGTAAGCCTTTTTATATCGCAACCTGTCCCCTCCGTATTATACCTAAAATCTTTATTTACGATGAAGAGGAAGTTCCTGTTGAATTGAGAGCCCAACGTACGTTGAATAAAAGTAGAATTCCTGAAATGGCCAAATATTTAACTGACTCTCCAAAAGACTACGTATTCTCAGCGTTAACAGCCTCCGTAGGCTCAGATGTAGACTTTGAAGAAGCTGAGGGAACCCATAATCTTGGTACATTACGAGTTTCCATGGACGCACAAATATTGATAAATGATGGCCAACATCGAAGAGCTGCTATTGAAGAGGCAATCAAAGAAAACCCGGAACTAGGCCAGGACAATATTGCAGTGTTATTTTTTGTTGATGAAGGATTAAAGCGGAGTCAGCAAATGTTCGCTGATTTAAACAAATACGCTGTTCGCCCTAGTTCCTCATTAGGAACTTTGTACGACCACAGGGACCAAGCTTCAGAGTTAGCCCGTTATTTATCACTAAACGCGAGACCGTTTGTAGGATTTACAGAGTTTGAACGTTCTACAATCTCAGCAAGAAGCAGTAAACTATTTACATTATCAGGTATAAAACAAGCAACTAGAGCTTTGTTTGGAAAGGGCCCGAAAGATGGTTTTTCCGATGCAGAGCAAAAATTAGCAGTAGAGTTCTGGAATCGTTTGAATAAACACATGGTTGAATGGCAGCAAGTACAGGCTAAAACCCTTTCTTCCGCAGAGTTTAGACAGGAATTTATAACTGCACATGGCATAGGGTTACAAGCTTTAGCAATTGTTGGCAAAGAAATATGCGCGTTAAATGAAGAAGACCAAATTGTTAAGTTTAACGCTTTAAAACAAATTAATTGGTTAAAATCAAATCCAGATTGGAGCAATCGAGCTATGCAACATGGTCGGCTATCAAAAGCAGTGTCTAATATATTTTTAACCTCCGTAGAAATTAAAAGAAAAATTAACCTACCTATTTCTGAACAAGACTTAATTAAAGAAAAAGAATTACTTAACGCATGAACTTATTAAACAAACATGATTTAGATGAAGAATATGTCGACTTCATCGAAAACGAAGTATTTTCGGGACGATTCCTAAGTGAGTATATTGCTGACACTCAACGAATTTACTTATCTGACAAACGACCTTGGGTAATTGGATATAGCGGTGGTAAAGACTCTTCGGCCGTTATGGCACTCATTTACATGTCACTATTAGGCTTAAAGCCTGAGCAACGCCACAAGCCAGTTTTTGTAGTTGCTTCTGATACTCTGGTAGAGACTCCTATCGTAGTTAATCATGTAAACAACTCTCTTGAAGCAATAGAGAGAGGCGCAAAAAGAGACAACCTACCTATTACTTCTCACAAAGTCGTACCAAAGACGACTGAAACTTTTTGGGTTAATCTTTTAGGCAAGGGCTATCCGGCGCCAACAAGAAGTTTTAGATGGTGTACAGAGCGAATGAAAATTGACCCTGTTAGTACTTTTATTACTGACAAGGTTAGTCAATATGATGAAGTCATTGTCGTATTAGGTTCTCGCTCGCAAGAAAGCGCATCTCGTGCGCAAGTCATTGCCAAACATAAAATAGACGGCTCTTCACTAGCAAAACATACTACTTTATCAAATGCATTTATCTACACGCCTATAGATACTTGGCATGTTGACGATGTTTGGAAAATTCTTCGTTTATGCCACTTAGTCAGTGAAGAAACCCCACATGGAACTAAAAACAAATGGTTTGATAAATATGATTTAGAGTGGGAAAACCCTTGGGGTGGCAAAAACTTAATCCTTTGGAACTTATATAAAGACTCTTCTGGCCAAGGTGAATGTCCAATGGTAATAGATGAAACGACACCTTCATGTGGTAATTCACGTTTTGGTTGTTGGACTTGTACTGTCGTCACGAAAGATAGAGCAATGGAAAGCTTAGTTCAAAATGGTGAAGAGTGGATGAAGCCATTATTGGACTTACGTAACAAATTAGCGGAAACCACTGTAATAGAAGACAAAGGCAAATATCGTAGCCACATTCGTCGAGATGGCCGAATGGCCTTTAAAACCCTTACCGTAGACGGTAAAAAAGAGATGACTGAAGGCTACACTTATGGCCCCTACTTATTATCTTTTAGGCAGCAGTTTTTAAAAGAGCTTTTGGAAACACAAAAACAATTAAATAAGGTGAGTAAAGACCTAGAGCTAATCACGGTACCAGAACTTCATGCTGTTCGTCACCAATGGTTAAATGACCCGAACGAGCCTGACTGGGAAGATACTTTACCTAGAATATTCAAGGACGTTTTCGGTTTTGATCTTGACTGGACGGTGGACGATACAAATCAGTTTAGTCATGCAGAAGCTAGATTGATAAACGAGCTAGCTCCAAAATATGATGTAGCTCCTCAAATGATAAAAAAGCTTATTGATCTTGAAACTTCAATGAGTGGCTTATCTCGCCGTACTGGAATTTTCAGCAAAATTGGTAAGATTGTTCAACAAGATTGGGAATCTGCTGAAGAGATTATCGAAAAGAATCTCGAAAGTAGAAAAAACCAAATGCGACAATCGAAAGAAGTTATATCTATTTCAGAAGAGCTAGAGCAGTTAAATAAGTTAATCGAAAAGGAAGGTTTGTAATGATTTTTAAAACACTTTCATTAGAGAACTTTCGTGTTTTTAATGGCCAGCATAATATCGAGCTCGCACCAAGACGTGTCGGATTACAGTCAAAGCCTATTGTTTTGTTTGGTGGCTTAAATGGAGCTGGCAAAACGTCAATATTAACTGCGATTCGATTAGCATTATTAGGTAGAAAGGCCATAGGTAGCGCGGTTTCGAAAAAAGAATTTAATGAATACCTCGCTGAGCAAGTTAATAAAAAAGCGGTTAAGGATAATTCTGATTCCATTGCAAAAGTAAGTTTAGAGTTTACTCATACTCACCAAGGCGAACACAGTACATACCGTGTTGATCGTGAATGGTCATTAAATAACGATGAAAAGCTAGTTTTATATATAAATGATAATTGTGAAGAGTCCTTAACTACAGAACAAGTGCAGAGCTTTCTGCATGAATTAGTACCGCCGGGTATCGGTGATCTCTTCTTTTTTGATGGTGAAAAAATTGCTGAACTTGCAGAAGACGATACAGGTTCTTACTTAAAAGAAGCCGTACAAAAATTGTTAGGCATTGATGTAATAAACCGTCTATCCGATGACTTAGACATCTACATAAAACAAATAAGTCAAAAAGCTGCTGATGCTAAGACAGTTAAAGTTATCAACGAACTTGAGTTAGAAAAAAATCAGCTACTTTTACAAGCAAATAAAGAGCGTGAAAGTGAAGATCAAGTTAAAAGACAATTAGCTGATTTGGAATTACAAGTTCGTGAAGCTGAACAAAAAATACAAGACCGCGGCGGAGCTTGGGCTAAAACCAAAAATGATGAAAAAAATAAAGCGGATGAATTAATAAAACGTAAAGCCATACTTGAAACAAAAATAATCGGTAACTTAGATGATTCTTTTCCTTTGGCATTAGCACCCAAAGCAATGGCTGAATTAGTCACAACGTTATCTGAAGAACAGGAAATAAAAGAATCCCAAGCATTTGCTAATAAGCTTAATGAAAACCTTTCAGACTTAGAGACGATACTTCAATCAAAATTTAGTCACGAATCAGAAGAGTTATTTGCGACCATTAGCGATTACTTTAATTCAGTTAGTGGGTCTTCAAACGGTAGCGTAGAGCTTGATATTTCTAATACTGACTTCAACATATTGCAAGCTCAGATAAGTGATGCTTCTATTGCCAAAACCCAGTGTGCCGAATTAACCCAAGAGTTATTGGAAACAGAACAAGCTTTAGAGTCAGTCTCTATAAACATTCAACGAGCGCCAGATGAAGAAGAGCTGACAAAGCTTTATGACAACTTACGATCGTTAGACGCTGAAAAACATAAACTTAAGACACAATATGGCCACCATCTAATAAAAGCTAAAGCTTATATTTCAAAAGCTTTAGAACTAGCTAAAAGGTTAGAGAAGCTTTATACCGGTCAAAAGACAGAAGCTTCAATTTCAAAAGCTGTTAGCCGGGTTGATGCAAGTACAAAAGTTTTACAGGAATTTTCAGCGCAACTTACTGCAATGCGCGTCGGTCAACTAGAAGAGCTATTCGCACAATCGTACCGGAAGCTAGCACGAAAAGAAGATCTTAAACTTTCTGCGAAGATTGACCCGAACACGTTTGATGTAACACTCGTTGATGCAGAAGACATTGCTATAAACCGAAAATCTATGTCTGCGGGTGAGAAACAAATCTTTGCGTTTGCCATACTGGAAGCGCTTGGAAAACTATCAGGAAAAGTATTGCCTGTTGTAGTAGATACTCCATTAGGAAGATTAGATTCAAAACACAGAGATAAACTGGTTAAACACTATTTTCCTGAAGCGGGAGAACAAGTCATTTTGTTATCAACGGATACAGAGGTTGACGAAGACTTCTTTAGCGCGATGGCACATGAAGTGTCGCATGCTTTTGAAATAGAATTTGATGAGCAAACTAAGTGCTCGACATTAAATGAAGGCTATTTCTGGAAAAACAGTTCTGAAACAGTTCAAAAGGAGGCTGTGTAATGTTGCCGAATCGAATGCAGTTGAACCGCACCACAGAAGAACAGCTTAAAAAGCTAAAATCTTATACCGGCATTACACCGAATGTATCAGCACGTATCGCCTTTTTTAGATCAATTGAATCTGGCTATTCATATCAGTCGAATATCGCATATAAGCTCGATGGTAGCCTTATGTTGGATAAATTTACTTGGCTTGGTAAGACTCAATTAGTTACTGAGCTATTACTAAAGAAAAAGTATCCAACTCTTGATGGAAAAGAGTTACAAGTTGCTTGGGCGAGCCATGTAGAGCATGGAATTAGTGCTATTAGAAATCATAAAAATGTAGCTGAGCTCGTCAACAACCTTTACTAGCTCATACTTTATATTTTAAGACGACCACCGGAACATATAATAACTTTTAGAAGTTAAATAACACTAACACGTGTTAGTGTTATTTAACTGGTTGGCCTAGTTTAATTAAAATCGAGAGACCAAACCTTCAAAGCTAATTCTGCCAAATAAAGTTGCCTTCGCTCTATAGCACTTTTATCCCATGAAGTTTCATTTGCAATATATCCTGTAGTTTTAATTTCATTGGCTTGCTGTAATAGAATATCTTTTTTATCAATAAATTTTTTACGAGCGGCTTCTTTATTTAACTGATTACATGAAAGCACCATGTTTCCAATTCTCATTGCCCATGTGTCGTACTCTTGATTTGAGATACCAGTGACTTCAGACGACCAATCAGGACAACTTTCTTGAGGAAGTATATGCTCCACATTCACTTTCATTCCATCATTATTAATAACTTTTAATTCTCCCGAAACGTACTCTTCAATTGCAGATAAAATATATTTTGCTTTTTTAGTAGAGCATGATAGAACCTTAAATGAGTCAATGAATTCCTGGTCATTTATATATACATCTTCATTTTTTAACGCTCTAGCAACTTTAATGGCTTTAGTTATCTTTTTAGACTTAATTAGGGCAGGAATGCTAGAAGCCGCATTAGAATATTTGCCGGTATGATTTTCTCCAATTAAAACATATCTAACCTGGAAAATTATTAAATATCGTAGGAGTTTGTTAAATTCAATTTTATCAAAAGTAACAAGTGCAGACATAATTATAGGGTGAATAACTTTCGCGGAAAGCTCTTTCAATACCATTAAATTTTTTCTAGTTTCTATACTGAAGTCTTCCCAGTAGCTATCTGACGGATTGTTAATCGCACTATATATTCTGGCTGACTCTGTAATATCATTCGAAAAATCGATTGCTGAATGCTTAGGGCTTTTTATAAGTTCCCTAATCTGCGTAAATAAATTTTGTTTAGAAGCTCTACCTTTGTATGAAGTCCAAAAGTTATATAAAAAATCATTAGCGGAACTCATACTAGAAAGTTGTTCTTGCATCCTAATCCAGTTATTTTTTACTTTTTCAAATGTAGCACCTTTAACTCTTGAAAAAAGTAGGTTTTTCACCAAGTCCATCGTGTCTAACTCTCTACCACGGTCATTTATAGTTTCAAAGATTAAATAAGCATCTGATTCATCTGACACACTAATATTTAAAACCTGTAATTTTTCTAAAATATATACAGCGATACTTTTCAGTAAGCTTAAGTCTAGATCTGTACCTGCATATTTTTCGACGAATTCCCAAAGCATTAAAATACCGTCTAGGAGCTTGTAATTTGAATCTGCTTTTTTGTGTTTTTTCCTTTCTGCTAGAATCTCGTCTTTAGTAGCATCAGCCACGATAAAAGTTGAATATATATAATCATTTTCTTCATTCATTTGATAACGGTTATTTCCGTTTTCAGAAAGTAAGCTTCCAGTAACTTTAAATCTAGAGCTCAAGATTCCATAAAAGTCATAATAACTTCTGTTTCCACTCTCATTCTCTTCATATTTGTATAAACATATTCTTCGAACAATACTTATTAGAATCAGACTAGTTGTTAACCTTTGCTGTCCATCAATAATTTCAACTTCTTTTTCCCCGACAGACTTAGAAACTATAGGACCAATAAAATATCTGTCGCGGTCTTCTTCGATTGATTCTCTAATATCTTGCCAAAATGTTTGTATATTACTATCGTCCCAGGCATAACTACGTTGGTATTGTGGAATTAGAATCTTATCGTATTTACTAAATTGTCTATCTAAGCTTTCAAGTTCTGTTACTATATTTGACATTTCATTCCTTAAATTTACTACTTCTTATTAGATATGCACACTAAAGCACAAAGAGGAGCCGCCATATTAAGCACCCCTCTTTGATAAGTTGCTTCAACTAACGTTCTAACACTATCACCAAACCTTTCCGTTACTCTTTTTACCCCTCGATTATGTAGCTCTTTACCTAAACGCCCTAGTTGCTTAAAAGCCAACATATATTCAACAACTTCTTGCGTATGGTTTGGCGTAGAGTCATACCACTCCCTTAAAGTAACAACTTCAGCATCACGTTTTGCCTGTTCAACCATTTGTATATATGCGATAACCTCTGGAGATTTTTTGCTGAGCATATGTTTATTAGTTTTAATGTGGCTGTTAGTCATAGTTTAGCTCCCAAAACGCTTTATCTTTCATCTTAGTTATTTGCTTGTCGCCATTTACATAAAGACTATGATGCTTTTCAAGTTCTCTAATCGAAGCCATTAGGTAATCTTGACTGGTTTTATCATCTTTATTGAAAATAGATTTAATATCTTGGTTTTTGATTTGCGAAACACGGTGAACAATCCAACTTAATATGTAGGCTGAGTAGTCATTCTCGCTAGTTTTAAAGTGGGTAATGTCTTGTGTAGAGAGAATAACGCCAACACCATATTCGCGTCCCTCTTTAAGGATTCGTCGTAAGCTTGGGAAGTTTTGAGACATAAAGTTATCAGCTTCATCCACCAGCAGTAATTTAGAAACTTGTCTAAAGTCACCTTTAACTTCTGGCTTACCTTGCTTCTGCATTTGCGAATAAAAGAGGTCTAAGGTTAGCGCCACAACTAGATTTTGAATCTCCCCCGGATAGCCAGCAAGCTCGATGACTGTAATACAATCTACAAGCTCGTAAAGCGATGTACATTTAGTAACATCAGTCTCAAATATCTCTAGTTCATATAAACTTTCTAACGCCGCATACAAAGAATCTTCAGTTGGCTCACTTTCTTCAAACAGCGCCCATACATCAGCAATTGTCGGAGCAGGTTTGTGCCAGGTACTTGGGTCTGCTTTTTTGATACCAGCCAAGTCATATGCTTCACTGACTAGTTTTCGAAGTTTTAATTGCTGTTTTTGTCCTAACCCAAATGCTTTGCCCATTGTTTCTGAAAAACCACGAGCAGTATGCACTGGTAACATCGGCGTGTCGCCAAACAAGCTAAGTGGATTATAAGGTAATTTATGTAGGTTATATTTTTTACCTTGAGTAGCTGATATAAACTTCTCATCAACATAATCAGACTTGTAGTCAAAAATAAGTACGCCTATCGGCTTTCCATCAACATTATTATGTTGATTACGATATAACTGCGTTATGACTGATTTAGTACATTGGGTTTTACCTGTACCCATGGTCCCTATAATTCCTGAATTGGTGTTCATGAATTTTGCGGTGTTTGTAGGTTCCCAAAAAACAGCCTCTTCATCTTGTAAAGAGTGACCAAGCAAAACCTTAAGTGATTCGTTTGATTCCACGTAGCTTTTTTCAGGCTCGGCGGCATTCACTAATTCAAGCGTATCTTCTATTGCATTTAATTGTTGTTCTGGCGCTTTTTCCTTAGGAGAAATATCTACTACCGCCGTATCATTAGTTGAACCAATTAACGTTTCACCCTGCAAAATATACTTCTTATCTACGTGACATAACTTTTCTGGTTGGGTTTCACTAAAGAGTTCCGATAACGGTGTTTTAATAAACTTATTTAAGTAACTAATTGGCAACTGAATTTTAAGAATATTATCGACTAGCTCGTAGGTCGGCTCAAAGAATGAGTCGTTCTCTACATGAGAAATCACAAATCCATCTGGATAATCAATGATGTCTTGGACGTTGTAGTTTCCTTGAAGCCAATATTCTCGTTTACTCAAGAGCGCATCAAAATAATTATCATCGTACAAATGATAAAGCTTATATTTATCAACCTGCATTAAAATTTGTCTAATAAACAAACCTCGATATAGATGACTTGCGAATGAGTTAGCGCCAAGAATATCTTCTGTCAGATATCGTTTTAGTTCTTTTGCTTGCTCCACTGCTTTCGAATGCTTTTGTTTCTTTCCTGTTTTAACTTCGACAGGCAACAAGATAATGCTGTCGCCTTTAAATCCGACAAACAAAACATCATCCGAAATCCAGCCTTTTTTGTACCCGTGAACATTTCTTGAAAAGTCACTGTCAGACATTTTCAGACCAATATTGCCAGCAACTCTGATCATTTCTGCGACAGATAGTGGTACCCAAGTAATATCGGATTCTTTAATTAAACAATTAACAAATTTATAAGCGCCAATTATGCCTTTTTTCTCTTTTCGGTCATTGTCATTTGACGTGATCATCTTAAGAAGCCACTCACCATTAAAGGCGTTGAACTCCTCAATAATTCCACCTTGATCTTGCTCTAAAACCTTTTTATAAAGTTCAGATTCTTCTGTTACGGTTATCGCATCATAGTTTGCTGAGTTGGTGTAATTATCTGAATAATGGATTAGTACAACATTTTGTTCATTGTCAAAAAAGTCTAAGGTTACTTTAGGATCAATTATCGTTGTCCAAATTGAACTTTTGTAGGAGCAAGACAACAGCTGTTTAAATTTATCACTAACAGCTAACGCCATTGATTTTGAACGACTATATTGTTCATTGCTTTTTCTAGCTGGCTTTATTAATCCGTTTAGCTGTTGAGCAATTTGAAGATGCGCTTTACCCTCAGTATCAATCCCTTTTAATCCAAAGGCAGTAAAATAACTATCTTCTTTGCTCGTTGAAGCCTCTCCTGCTAATAATCCGTCAGAAACGACTCCACTCAGTTCTTCATTAACATTTACGTCTGTTGATTGAACTTTATTGTTGTTTTTAAAGAAAGATAAATGAGCATACTCTTGAGCTTTATATGAGCCGTCATCTAACTTTATATTTTTAAATTTGCTGTACGTTAGTCTCGTTCTTATTAAATCAACTATCGTGTCAGCTATATCTTTAGTAGCGCCTTTATCGAGACCGTATCGTTCTTTTAAATCATCATAGCTGTGAGTATCTGAGAATTTATCAAATTCACAAAAGCTAATTTCATCATCATATAAATTAACGTGAATTTGGCAGACTTTTTCTTTATGAGCTTTAATGAAATCAATTAAGCCTAAAAACAGCTCTTTGTTTTCGCCATTATTTATTGAATTAACTATTATTTTCGATCTAGAGCCATTTTCAAATAGGCTGTTAAAGGCATCGTGAAACTCGGCTACTTTGTCTTTAACTAGCTTTCGAATAAAGTCATAGCTTGTATTTTGCTGTGGGACTAACTTCAGCCACATCGGGTTTTCAGCTTCTGCATGAGAATAAGAAAAGTCACTTAAAGGATTATAAACAAACGGTAATAACCCTTGTGCAGTTAACCTGCTAAGTGTAACTCTTGGTAACGATTTAAAGCTGCTTGATTCATCCGAAATTAGTTCTTGAACCAAGTTTAAATGATAGGCAAGTACAAGTGGGTGATATGGGCTTAGGTATTCGTCTCCATTATAATTAACAAAGCCAACATTAATTAAAGACTTCTGCGCCTTTGTAAGTAAAGCATCGTAGCCAATTTCTTTTAAAGCACTATTGTATTCATCAATGACATGTTTAACTAATGAGCAAAATTTAGGCCCCCACCCCGAGAGACTTGGTAAGGTGCCAGTATTCTTAAATTCATCAAAGAGGTTTATATATGCTTTACCTAAATTGGGGTAGTGCTCTATTAAGTCTTGAATAAAGATGTTGTTGTCAGCTATCTCATTTAAATATAAACAATCGTCTAAAAGTAGCTCTCGCTCCCACTGCAATAATGTTAACCGCTTGCCTTTTGGCGCAACTTCCTGATTTTCTAACTGTACCTTTGTTTTTGCTCGGTTAAGCACAGCGTTGTATTCGTTTTCGTATAACTTTGAATACTTTTCTTGGTCTAACATTAGTGGCAGGTATAACGAGTCCGATGCAACTGCACCTTCAATATTAAACTTAAGTTCTGTGGAGTGGCCCTTAATAGTAAACTCAACGAATTCCGATTCGGCAGCTAGATCTTCAAATACAACTTTTCCAACCTCGCGATTGTCGATTACAGAACCGTTTTCGTTTAACACAAGATCAGTAGTCATATCTGAAATTATGAGTTCATTCTCTTCGAGTTGAAGAGTTAACCTTTGCTTTTTGGGATCAACCAAATAACAATACTTAAACCCTTCCTCAAAGAACTCATCTTTTCTCAAGATGGCGACTTTAAAGTTATGAGTTTCAGAAGTTTTATCTCGCTTCACCTTAAAATTAAAATAACCAACCTGTTCTGCATATTGACCAGAAACACTGACTCGGCTCCGTTTTCCACCAGTATTATCAGGCGAAGAAATTTCTAAGTCCTGTAAATTTTCATTTGAAATAGAGCACTGTTTTTTCTCAATTTTCCCACCAAGAAAGCTAAACTCAATCTCAAATGAAGACTCCATGTCTTCAATTAAGTAAATTAGGTGTTTTTCACGTTTTCCTGCTTTGGTATCTGCTTTAGGGCGAGAATATAATATTCCTTTGGAGGCAATCTCTTTTTCAAGCTCTAATTGATTATCTTTATTCTTGTCTTGTTCGCTTCTAATTGCTCCAAATTCTAGGTTTTGCTTCCATGATTCTATGTCCCCCCCTTTAAAATACTTCTGAACAAAGTTAGGGCCTAAATCAATTTCACCAAGCTTTTCTTCTAGGTTTGTTGGAAAGTTATGAGTTATATAATCAATTTTTTCAAATAATTGCTTATTCTTTTCAAGTCGAGAATTGATCTGACCTTCTGTCCAACCGAATTCCAATATCTGAGGATCATTAAGCAGCCCAATTTCATCAAACCTTAAATCTCCGTCATCAACCATCGCTTTGAATAGCTCTTCAAAACCAAACATGGTTGCACCGTCTTCAATAATTTGAACAAACCTATGTTTTAAAAGACACCTTGATACCTTTTCACTTGTATCCTTAGGCTCGATAAGTGACTTTAGTGACTCCATAATTTCATTTGGATGCCACACCCAGCCTGACTGAGCTATGTTCTCAGCAGAGTTTATTAATGTGTCAAGTAGTGAGTTGTGAATAACTAAAAGAGAACAGCCTTTAATTTCATTTTGTTGTGCAGCAACGACATCCCTTATATGGGAAATAAAATTTTCACTGAAACCTTTGCCGTCGTTTTCATCATGTAAAGTGATTAAAAGCTTACAGTCACCAGAGACCACATAAGGTATCTGTATATTCTGAATAGAAACATAACCAGGACTTAGAGATTGTAGGGCACTAAAAAGCTTGGTGCTATTGTCTGAATCAGGAGATTGAAACTGATATCTATAACCTTGTTGCAGGTTATCCTTTCCCCATTCAATTAACTGTTTAGCTAGAAAATTTTCAAACTGTTTTTCTGACATATACTGCATCTCCACTGTCACTCATTCTGTCCACGTTCCCTATGCGTTCATAGAAGTCGACCAACACTTTTTGGCTTTGCTTATCGAAATAGACACCTCTTTTTTCAAATTCGAGTACTAATTCATGAAAACGTAACTGCTCTCTGTCACCGCCAATTGCTAAGTTTGTTAGCAATAAAATATAGTCTTGATTAAATACTAGTACCCTGCCGGCACGACCTCTATTCTGTACAAAGTGTCCACTCAATTCGTTTTCTATCGCTTTGGCGTAGTCTGTATTAACCCCATGCCTACTTTCACCTTTATCAAATTGTTTGACTGATAAATTCAAAAGATTTTCTAATGCACTATGTGCATCTGATGCGATTGGCACTTCCATATCAAACTTACGGTTCTCTGCAAAACTCTGAGCATAGTTATTTAAACTGTCGACATGACTTTCGTTTAACTGTTGAGCTAGCTCCCAAAGAGGCCACCGAATTTCATTGGACTCCTGAAGACTTTCCGACATTGACAAGTAAGGGAATATCTTCTGAATAGAGCGTTCAAACTGCTTATATCCAAAATCTTTAACCCACGTCCTTTCTTCTGAGGCTCTTTCATTATCAACAATGAAAAAGCATTTCATTGATTTTGGCTGTCCCTGTTTCCAAGCCCCAAGGTTTATCGCCAGTTGCGTTGTGTACAAAAACGTATATAACCTGAGAAAGTCGGTAATTGAATTAAGAAAGTACTTAGGCTTAGAATTTAAGAACGCTAAGTCTTTGGCAAATACTTCACTTAAAAATGGAAGAAATGGACGCTCTGAAACCTGGTCAGTTACTGAACCAGAGACAGTCCCTTGCACTACAAATTTATTAAATGTCGCTACAATTTCTCTTTCCAAAAAATTTAGTTTTGTTTTTGGTTTTTCTGCGATGTAAAAATCTTGTAATAAGTTTAAGAAGAATTTCCCCAATCTAGAGGCAGGTGATTTAGATTTTTCTTCTTTTAGTTTAAATAACAGTAGTTCTGGAGATATCTCATACAGGTCATCTTCTTGAAAATACATAGCCTGAATTTCATTCCAAAACTCTGGCTCATCAAGTTTGAGCTTAAAAGATTTTTCGCATTCGTTTTGGAATTTTTGTAATGAATTGCCCGTTACATTGATTCTGTAGCTGTACTTAACAAAATGACCAAGAACATTATTCCAATCAAAAGAGTTTGCTCCTTGTTGCTTATTCGCAATAAGTGGGTACCCTTTTGCAACTGCATTTCCAGGTTTTAAATCCGTTTTTAATTTAAACATCCATTAAACTCCACTTACTTCTATATATTCATCGTTACTGTTGGAAAGTTTATAACGGTTAGCATTTTTAAATATCAAAAGTGAGTTTGAATCTGCTGCAATGTCTTTAACTTGATCAACTAGTTCATCTAACAAAACGACCGTGTTTTTATCGTGTTTATTTGGTCTATAACCCTTAACAATATCTTCCATAAGATTGAGTAAATTAATGTTCACTGGTATTTCGACTGATTTTTCATTTAACTTAAGAAAAACTGAAAAGCTTGACGGTGACAACTCAATAGTGGATTTAATTCTATCAAGATCCGGTTTAAGTTCTACTTCCGCGACGACCTGAAAACCATTGTGGACGGATATTAGAAATTGACCTTTGTCTAAATTGTTTGCATTTCGATTGTTGTATTTTCGTATCGAGTCCACGACTGTATTTCGATAAAACGCTATAAGTAATGTTCTATCTTTAGGATCGCCAGAGTAGTTATTATGAAGGTTCCACACCGATGAATACCTATCCAGCAAGCTTTCAGAAAAGTCCTCATAGAATTTTGAGTGGTACTGATTGCTAAAGTCTGTGTTTTTTAGCAAGTAAAAAAGTCTCAAATATGAATATGGCTTTGGTTTATTCGGTTTTCGAAGACCAAAAACCGATTTTAAGTCCCCAATATACTGTTGGAAATTCGAATCAGGGAGTCCTAGGCTATGAGCCAAAACAAACTTATCAATATTATTTGTTCTGTGATTAGCAGGATCAAACTCAATAATTTTTGAAGACAGTTCGTTGTCGGATTCTTCAAATAGATTGTCATACAAGTAACCTGGCGTATTCGGGTTTCCATTGCCTAGTAGTAAAGTGTGAAGAAAATCTAATAACGTCCTGGCTGTTAAAAACTGATCTTTCATTAAGCGGGCTTTGAACAGCACGTCAATAATTCGCTCTTGCACTTCAGGTATACATAGTAATCTGTAGTTTGCGCAAAGTCTTTTGTTTGGTGATAGAGATTGCACTTCTTTATCAAAATATTGTCTGATTAAATTGTTTTCAGGGGAAGTAATCTTCTTTAATATTTCTCGAACAAATGCAGATGCATGACCATTTTGACTTAACTGAAATTTAGGATAGCTTTCAAAATTTAAAAAGGTGTGGTCTTTCGGCGTCTCTTGCCCATCTAAGAAACATTTTATGGACTCTACAATTTTTGTGTTATTACCTTCTTGAGCATAGTTACCTAACATCCCAATATTTATTCCAATGACTAATGGGCGTTTGGATAATTCGAAGTTTTGAAAAAGGTTATCTAGCGTTTGTATGGCATTAGAATTTGGTTCGAAGCTATGAGTAGCGTCTAAATGGAAGTCTGCTCTATTCGAGTATTCTTGACTATACCTAGTCAATATTTCTGACTTTCCATCACCACTACTACCACAAAGAAATATAATTTTTTTATCACTAGAGGACAACGAAATGAGGCTTTTCTTAAAGTCTGACTCGATGTCTGTTTCTATATATAAATACTCTTTTACTTCATCAAGAGAGTTAGAAATGGCTTTTTCGCGCTCTGTTGAGACTGCATATGGCGAGGACTTTGATAGTACGCTCAAAACTTCCTGTAATCTCATAAAAAACTCCCTTTTTTAATTTAAGTCTAAAAGTGTACTACTTATGCAATTGGCACTGAATCTAAATAGATAACTATCGGATTAGAAAACACTTTTTAGAATAACATCATTGGGTTCCAAAGTTCGAGATAAATCAGTTTCTAATTGAGGAAATTTTAGTTTCCAACATTTGAACTTTCAGCAGGCACTCATTCAATCAACTCGTAACCTGCCATATGAATATATAATTTACAATAAGGCTGAAATATAATCGCAAATAAATTACTTTCCATTTATAAAACTTTTCCTTTGAATTTCGTCGCAACAATCATTTAGTTTTTTTTAATATAGCGTTGAGCCATTTTTCGTTCTCTCGGCCAGGCCTATTGTCGCCAGTAATCCAAAGCTCTTCTATTTCTAAAGCCGGAAGTTCTAGAAGTAATTGCTGAAGAGAAGCTTCATTCATATCAGTAAATTCACGCCCATTTTGAGTTCGTTCGCTGTCTCCATATTTAAAACTCACGTACATATAGCCGCTATCTACTAAATGCTTTTCTAGGTTTTTGATAGATGATTGTAAGTTGGCTTTGGGAACGTGCAGAAGCGACGCACAGCACCAAATGCCATGCGCTTGAATTGGGTTACGGTAAGTATCAAATGTGGATATTTTTACTTGCTGTTGAATTAACTCACTTGCTTTTTTTGCTAACTCTTCCGAAGCATCAAAAGCATCTACCGTGTAACCATTCCTTTTAAAATAAAGTGAATCTCTGCCACTTCCGCAACCTGCATCAATAATCAATGTTCCGGGTACTATACGAGGTAAAAAGCGCTTGTAGATATTTTCCATGTCTACTTCTACAGTAGAGTCAAAAAATGCCTGTGCATTCAAATTATAAAACTCGTTACTCACGTGCGTTCCTTTTATGCAATCACCAAATACAACCTAGGTTACAGTTGAGTTGGTGCAGAGTCTTGCTCAATATTTGGTTCAGGATTGTCTTCTGGCATTTGACTAGTCACCCATTCAAACGACTTTGACAATATGCATAATTCAATAACGGCACCCACGATAGACAGAAATGACATTGCTAGTTGTAAACCCAGATCCTGTTCAACTGTGTCGCTCATCAAAAGAGACAATCTATTTACTGTGGTGGCTACGATAATTGGCACAAAGGAGATAACAAAAAACAACCGAAGGGCGTAAGGCTTTGTTGCTGCCCAAGAAGTATTAAAATTGAAATAACGCCCAACGGCTGCACCCGGTAGGATAAAACTGATGCGTGAGAACACAAATCCAAATAGCAGCATGCCTGCCCATTCTAATACGTTATAGCCAAAATATTCTGTCACGGGTACAACTTTTATATCAGCAATGTTAACAACCAATGAGCCGAAACCAACGGTTACCAGTAACCCAACAATAAGTGCAAAAGTTAGTTTTAAGCCGGCCACAAAAAAGTCCGCTTCAGACTTTCCCCAACGAAACGGGGATAATTGTTGTACTTGTTCTTTAGGACACAAAAATATTTGATGGCAAGCTACGCCGGCGAGTACGCTAGTCGCAATTATAAATGGCAGTAACACTAAGTTGAAGGCAACGTTTACATATTGGGCAGCTAATACAGGAAGTATTAATGCGACTAACAAATACGGCCAGCCCAAACGTAAAATTGTTGCGGCGTGTTGAAAAGGTAAGCGTAAACTACCAGTTAAAATTTGTAATACAGGCAGTGACTTTACTGCGTTGTCATTGGTATGAGTATTCATAACGTCCTTGTTTATATTGCTGTTAAATGCTGCCGTTAGATTAAAAAACGGCAAATACTCACTGGACTATAAACAAGTTTTTATGCTTTTTCACCTAACAAATGAACAAATTCAATACCCTGAGGCAAGCTAGTTAACACGTTTTTGGTGGCTCCAAGTTGATTAGCCTGGCCTTCAACTTCCGCCAGCGTAATTCGTTTAATTGGGTGTTTGTTTGAGTTTAAACCGTGCAGCGCCATCAAACTTAATGCACTTTGCAGTGGCGACAAGCTTGGATTGTAAGCACAATTTTCAGCGTACCGGCCAATAAATTTTGTTCCACCAGCACATTCAATCATTACTGCACTTGGGTTTTGTGTGTAAGGCGCATAAGACGAATTTACAGCGTGCAGTAGGTCTTTATCAATAGCATCAAAAACAATACCGTTGTTGATAGCATCGAACAGCATGACATTGCTGCCTAATACTTCTGGCGAAAACGGGTCTGGCAATAGGTCATCTAAGCTAACGTGTTTACCGGCAATATTCATTGGCATTAAACGCGCGTCTCTTACTTCATTAATAAACTGTCGGCAAAATCCACAAGGTGCAGCGTTGATAACCATCGCGGTAATTTTTGATTCACCGTGGTGCCAAGCGTTGTTTATTGCGGCTTGTTCGGCGTGAACGGTTAAATTTAGTGCCTGCCCTGCAAATTCTAAATTCGCCCCAAAATAAAGGTTAGCTACAACTTCTTGGTTACTTTGGTCTTGGCTATGCTGGTTAGAAGTAGAATCGCTTTGTTTAAGTTCGCCTTGGGCAATAGCCCCTGCGTGAAATTTGGAAATAGGCGCGATAGCAAAAAATTCACAAACAGGTAAAAGTAGCTCTTTGATTTTTTCAAATGAAACAGCATGTTGTTTCATTAATGACAAAACTTGATGGGATTTTAACACACCGCCTTGAATGGCGATCATTTCATGAAGGTCTTGTAACTCGCATTGGCTTAGCGAGTTTTTTGAGTCTGTTACGTGGCAATGGCTCATAAATAAAATGACGTTGCTTAAGGCACAGTACTATAAATAAAAATACCAACGGAGTGAAGTGAAAGTTCACCCATCATCACTAGATTAAGCGTGTTAGCGGGTTTTCTCGGCTATTTTTAATCAAACTTGATGCTAGCGAGATTACAGAAGGTTAAGGCAATAGATGGCAAACACCCTTTATATTACTATTGGTTTTGAAAATAACTTCCCTTAGTTAATGGTAGCGCGTTACTTGCTGTGTTGAACGTAAGGCTACACAAGTTTAAAACTCAGTGTTTTCACTTCCTATACATAAAATAAAGGTTACAATTTATTAACTTTAGCTTAACAAACCTTTTTACCAGCTTTATCAAAAAGCTAGATATTAACTTTGGAGTCGGTGTGAATTTTATTAAACGTTCGGTTATGTTATCAGTTTCACTTGTTTTAAGTGCTACAGCAATGAGTTCGGCAGCCAATTCACCAAAGAGTACTGCAGAAAGCTCGGCTTGGTCTGAGTTTGTCAAAGTCGCCGATTACATTGAAATCAAAGCCGACCGCGTTGGTGGCTCTGAACAAGAAAAGCAAACCGCTGAATGGATAGCGTCGGAATGGAAAAAAGCGGGTTACAAAGTCACTATGCAACCTTTTAGTTACACTCGCCGCACTACAACCTACAACTCACAAAACCTGTCTATTGATATTAAAGGCCAATCGGACAAGTTATTAGTAGTTGGCGCGCATTATGACTCTGTTGGTATAAAGTCTGGCTCACAAGGATTAATTGACAATGGATCAGGTGTGGCGGCGTTATTGTCATTAGCAAACTTGTTAAGTGATGGCACAACCTTACCTTACACAGTTCGCCTAATTGCTTTTGGGGCGGAAGAACGTGGTTTGCAAGGTTCAGTAGCTTATGTAAACAGCAACGATACTAGCAACATGATAGGTATGATTAACTTAGATACGATTATTGGCGGCGATAAGTTGTACGTGCACAGCGCACATTCAAAACCTTATCGTTGTGACTACATAAAAGAAACAAACTACGTAAGCGGCACTGAGCTACGAGAAGGCATTAGAGCCGTTTCAAAACAGCTTTACCCAAACACTCCACATTTATTACATCAAGAATACAAAGGTTATCCTGAAGGGGAAACAGGCTCTTGGTCTGATCATTCTCCGTTTGCATGCAGCGGCGTAACTACGGCCTACATTGAAGCTACTAACTTTGCCTTAAACGGTAAACGCGGTAACGACGGTTATTCACAAGTGGCTGATAAGGCTTATTGGGATTGTTTTGACGAGAAAAACCTAACCAGCTGTAACCGTGGTGATGAAAAGGCGTGGGGCGAAATTTGGCACACTAAATTTGATAAAAAGACCGCGTTGTTTCCGGTGATGAAAGATCACTTAAAAAACCAGCAGCAACAAAATGTGAAGGTGCTACTGGAATTTGTGAAACAAGCAAATAAGTGGGTTAAGTAAACGTTTGCTTAAAAGCGTCTTTATAACGGCGAGACAACATCAGTGTTTTGCCGTTTTTTAGTTTTACTTCGCTATCACCACTTGCCTGTGGCGTAATGGATTCCACCATATCAAGCCGAATAGCATGAGAACGATGTATGCGACAAAAACCACGTTCGCTCAATTGTTTAGACAAGGCGCTAAGCGTACTTCGAATTGGATAAATACGCTGACTAATGTGTAAATTAACGTAATTTCCCGATGACTCTAACCATTCTACGTCATCAATTTTTATTATAAATTCTTTGCCTAGCTTTTTAACGAGCAGTCGGTCCAAGTTCATGGCTGGCTTAGTGGTGTTGTCTTCACCTTGTGCTATTGGGTTTGCTTCGCCCTGAAGCTGGCCCACTATAAACTGGTAACCTTTGATAACAATCACAAAAAAGATAAAGCTCCATAGGTCTTTTCGATACTCATAAATAAGCTCAAAACCCACTTGTCCAAAGTCATAATCACGACTGACCAGCGCATAAGCAATCTCGCGCATGCCCACCATAAGGCCAACATGGCTTAGTGAAAAAAGCACAGATACTGCCAAGTAAAATAGTAACGAGCGCTTGATGTGCTGCCATTGAAACGGATATTTTTTTAGCACATAAACAATGGCAGGAAACAATAACAACGAGCTAAAGCCACTAGAGTATTCCCAAACAAAGGGCTCCCAAATGCTAAACGGCAACACGTCATAAACGCGGCTTTTTTCCATGATCACGGAGGTTGCCAAAACGGTGGCATTTATTAAAAAATAGGCAATTAATGCGCTAACTTCATACCTTAATTTATAACGCTGAAAGTGGGATAAGTAGTTCATTTATTATGTTCACAAGTGATTGACCTTATTACGATATATGATTCCGCCGTATTATTCCCTATATTCTGCAAGTAATTCGTCACACTCAGCCACCGCTTATCCCTGTAGCCCGTCACAAAAGACCTTAGGACATTTTAAAGGCTCAAGCTATGACACACTGTTCTTATCAATTTAGCACAGGGATCTCTACATTATGACAAGTAACATCCACAATATTTCATCGTTTATCCAGCATTACTTTGTGCCGAGCTCCACTGATTTACCTGGTCGGCGATCTGACCTCGATTGGTTAAGAGTGGGCGTGTTTGGGTTACTGATCTTTTTTCACATAGGCATGCTTTACGTTGAAAATTGGGGTTACCACTTTAAGAGCCAATATCAATGGCAAGGTTTAGAAATGGCGATGCTGATGATTTCACCCTGGCGCATGGCTATTTTGTGGTTGATATCGGGCATCGCGATTCGTTTTTTATTGGTGAAAGTGTCTATTGAGCGTTTTATTTTTCTGCGCTCAATACGTCTGTTGTTACCTTTGTTGTTTGGGATATTGGTGGTTGTGCCGCCACAACTGTACGTTGAGATGACTCAAAAAGCCGGACTTGATATGTCGTACTGGCAATTCATGCTAGAGTTTTTCTCTGCTGACACCACTTTATTTAACGACTTTCAGGCCGGAATTTGGCCTCATATTGATGTTAATCACTTGTGGTATTTACGCTCGTTATGGCAATACTCTCTGGCGTTAGTTTGTTTATTGCCTATTCTCAATGCGCGTTGGATTGAACATGTTTTTCACTGGATATTACGTCAACACAGCCTTATCGCCATTGCGGTTATGACTCTGCCTATTTTTTTATTGCAAACATTGTGGGACCCCGACACGGTTCGTTACCCACTTGGGTTTACCTTTATGCTTTACGGCTACCTTATTGGCTGGTCACCATTATTTTGGCAACGTATTAAAACCGGCTTGCCTTGGCTACTTACAATCACGCCTATTGTTTTGATCAGCTTTGTTTGTTTTTACCAATTTATGTGGCTGCCTTTTGGCGAAGATTCGCATCCAGTGTTGCAAGTTTTAGGCCTTGTTAGCTATAGCCTTTGTAGAGTGCTCGGCGCACTAACCTTATTGTCGCTGGCCTATACCTATTTGAATGTTAAGTCGGACAAGCTCAATTATTGGTCTGAAGGTGTTTATACGTTTTATATCTTGCACCAAAGTATTTTGATTGTTGCTGCGTATTGGTTGTCGAGTTTTGATTTGGGCACTTTTGGCGCAGTGTTAGAACCTATTGCCGTGATAGTCATGACGATTGCGGGATGTTTAGCGGGTTACGAGGTAATTAGAAGAAGCAGCCTTCTTCGTCCCTTGTTTGGCATGAAACAAGCGGTGACTTATTCTTATAAAGCCCAGCGGCTTGGATATGTTTGCGCCAGTATTTTAATTATGCCACTGGCGCTAACGTTATTGCTGTAGTTACTCACTAATTACTTTTAGGTAACTCAAAGGTTAACTTAAACGTTACCGGAACGGATGTCGCGATGGACGGCAGACCCGCAATTTTTTGCAATGCGGCGATGCCTTCCACTAATCCAAACTGCGACGCATCTACAACAGCAGGTTTTGTGCTGTAAATCACTACTTTATTGGCTGCTAGCTTTACAACGTCTGAATGCGCAGTCAACTTTTGACTTTTGCCGTGCAGAGTTAACGTAACAGGCACGTGGCGATGAAACGACTCACCAACTTTTAGCGCTTTAAGCGCGTCTAAAGAAACCTCAGTTTGTACTTTGGCTGTGTTAAATTCGTTTGTATTAAAAAGCATAGACTTCATACGTTCATTTCGAATTTCGATGCCCGTTTCAACGCTCGTTAAGTCTATTGTTACTGTCACTAAACCATCTTTATCGACGTTGCCATTTAATGACTTAAACTCGTGAACCTCACCAATGCTGCCACTTTTAATTGAGAAAAAAGTAAGTTGTGATTGATTAGCCTGCAGTTCGTAGGCACTGCCTTTATGATGACCGGCTAATGCTTGAAAGGATGTTCCAAATACTGACATAGCCAATACAGATGTGACTAGTAGAGGTTTGATTGATAATAGGTTTTCGAGTTTCATTATGGATCCTTTGAACAATTGAATACCTGAGCAGGCACTAAAATAATACTAATAGGAATACTAAACGTTAGCGACAAAAGATCAAACGTGATAGCCGTTAAACAGCACATAAAAATCAAATCGTGCATTATTTAACCAGAGGAGTATGCTAATAATTCTACCTGGCCATTAAGGAAAATATTATGCGCCTATTTAAGCTTAAATCAGGGTTGATACAGCTTTATATTGCCGTACTGCTTTTATCACTCTTTTCAAACTCAATTCACGCCAATACTTCTATTGCTCAACAAAACCAAAATCATAGTGCGCGCATTAATGGCGTAGCCGACTTTTTATTAGAGCGAGCACAGGACACTGCGTTGTATTTATACGAGCAAAGTATCCGTGATAACAAAAACTTACAGTGTTATTTCCCAACAACTTACGTCACGCTCAATAGTTATCAACAAGGGACTTTAAAGATTTTTATCAGCTCTAAAGCGCAATGGCAAAATGCGATTCGAAATGACATGGAAACACTGCTGGTTCGTAGTTTCGCAAAAGAAATCGAAGCTAATGTGAACTTCGGCAATAAACAGGTGCCAATTGCCAATACCGTCATCGGTATTATGCAGCAACTAGATATTCGGTACACGACAACGACAGGTGCAACAGCCTATTCACCATTAACAGTGACTATGTTTGACGCTGATCCTGAGTCACGCAAAAAAATGCAGGCTTTTTATCAACCTTTTGAGGAGTTGCTGGCCAGTTTAGCCGTATTTAAAGCCTACACACCTAGCGAGACTGGCAGTATTTGTAACTTACCTCGCTTTAACTATCATCAATTTACCCAAGAAATTAATGGCTTAACCGCCTTACCTGACACCTTAAAAACCTGGCTTGAGCACGTTAAAAAGCACCAAGCAGATTTACGTCCCTCAACCCAATTGTTAACTAAGTTTCCAACTGAGTCTGAAGCTTGGCAAGCCGTTTGTGAAAAAGCCAAGACTCAAAGCCCTCAAGCTTGTAACAGCCGTGAAAGTTTTATTCAGCAACTAATCACAAAGTTTAGTTTACAGTCTGGTTTTGATGCTCAAGCTTATTTGGTGAATGACATGGCGGTGTTGCCAGACTCTGGTGATATTGAAACCTTGTTGGCTGATTACAAAGCTCTGATCAGCCCAATTAAAAAACTTTATGACAGTGTAAAGGCTGTGCAATCAAATACTCAAAATAATCAACAGTCTACGTCTGAGTTAGCACAACAAGCCCTAGCTTTGATAAAAAAATGGTGGAAGGTGCAACATCCTAATGACACTGAAAACCAAGAATTGTGGAAACTATCCAAACATATTCAATTTTTTGCTTTGTTAAGTGATGCGAACACGGCTGATGAAGTTAAAGGGATTTTATCGACCTTTGCTCTTCCAGCCACTGGTTTTTGGCAAAAACGAACACCGGATCCACACTTGATGGTCACCTCATATTTTGGTGCTGCATACAATATGAAATCGAACGTTTTACCCGGCTCAGAGAGTAACAATCATAACAACGGCTTTTATGTGCCTATTGGTTTGGAGTATACATTTGACCGGGATTTACTGGGGTTAAGCGAAGGTGCTCTTAGTATTATGCTGGCGCCATTTGACTTCGGTTATCCGATCAATTTAAAACTAAATGGCATTGAGCAAGGCTTTGAAGTGGATGAGATTTTTGCACCGTCGATTTCCATTAGTTATGGATTGCAAAAGTGGCCATTAGTATTAGGTGTGGCTTACCAAAAAGGCGCTAAATTTAGCGCCGATTCAGAAAGTGAAAATAGAACTTTGTTGTTTGTGGCATTTGATATGCCGTTGTTTAACTTAATGTAGGCAATCGGCAACAAAAAAGAGAAGCCTTTGCTTCTCTTTTTATGTTTAATGACCTGCATGATTAAGCATGCATGATTACACTGCTTGCATAATTACAAGTTGTACTTAGCACTGAATTGCACGTATGTTGATTCGGCGTTTTGATCTGCCATTTCAAAGCTACCTACTTCAACTCCAAGTGCTAATTTAGGCGTGTAGTTTTTAAATACATTTACACCCCAATGACTGCGATCAGCATCTGACTCTTCAGTGGTAATGTTGCCGTAAAATGCTGAACTACGAGTGTCGTCGTTCCAGAAATGACGGTAAGCCACCATGTAACTTGTGGACTCTTCAACTTCTTCACCTACTAGGTCTTTAGCAGCCGTTACACCTACATAACGCCCTACATTACCCGTGTGAATTTGGAAGCGGAAATCGTCTTTGCCTGTGGTTTTAATTTTACCGGCTACTGATACACCAAAGGCGCTTTCACTGTTGTTCATTTCCGTATTTAGCTGTCTAAATAAACCCGCTACTGACACATTACCCCAGTCGCCTTTGAAGTTATATTTAGCCACCACATCTGGCATTGCATCTTCGTTTGGATTACCGCCGTAGCTTTCTGGGTTTTCTAATGCAAATTGCCAGTTGCCATTGGTATAACGAACCTGGTTATTTCGCACGAAGGCTTCACCCACCATTGGACCTGCAAAGTCTGCTGTTTCAGCAAGTGCAGAGGTATTCATAAAAGTGGTCCACGTTTGGCCAATCAATACGTCTTTGTATTTAATAAACGCATGGCGTAAACGAGGGTGAGATGAATTAGATATGATTTCATTACCGCCGCCACCGTAAAAGTCCATTTCAATAAAACCGGTTACGTCGCCGTTGGTGTAAGTGGTATTAATTCTTGATTCGTTGGCAAACATTTTAAACTGTGAAGCGTCTTCTGGTAAAACAGAACCCGAACCAATCCAAAAGTCTCGGTAACCTACATCGCCGTCTACATATCGGCCGTCGATTTTTATAAAGCCGCCAAACTTAATTTTTTGATCGTCGCCTAAGTCAACTTCAAAGGCTGCGTTTGCTGCTGTACTGCAACCAAGCCCTAACCCTAACATTGACACCAAAAGTAGTTTGTTTGTGTTTTTCATCTTCCTTCCCCAAGTTTATTTATTATTTTGAGGAGCAAGACCCAACACTCACTTGCCACCTCTATACTGCGTCACAGTATGTTATGGCTATATAAAGACACAATTAGTCTTTAGTCTATTCGACTATGGTCTAATACCTTTTTTAGACCTAAAGCTTTAAAACAGTTACGATGAATTTAGGTGATAGTTTAAACAAAGGTAATTGACATGACTGCTAGCTTGTATCCCGTTGCGGATTTCGAATATAAACACGACAACGCACTTTCAATGGAAGAGTACAAAGTGCTTTATCAATCTTCTATCAATCACCCAAATGAGTTTTGGGGCGAACAAGGTTTGCGCCTTGATTGGATGAAGCCATATACCAAAGTGAAAAACACCTCATTTAAAAAAGATAACGTTTCCGTTAAATGGTTTGAAGACGGCACATTAAATGTCAGTGCGAACTGTATTGACCGTCACCTGCCAACCCGCGCTAAAGACACCGCCATTATTTGGGAAGGCGACTCTCCTGGTGTTGATAAACGTGTCAGCTATCAAGAATTACATGACGAGGTTTGTAAGCTGGCCAATGGCTTGAAAAAGCTTGGCGTTAAAAAAGGCGACCGCGTCATTATTTATATGCCAATGGTGCCACAAGCTGCGTATGCCATGTTAGCGTGTGCTCGAATTGGCGCTGTGCATTCAGTTGTTTTTGCAGGTTTTTCTCCAAATGCTATTGCCGACAGAATTATAGATTGTGGTGCTAGCGTTGTTATCACCGCCGATGTAAACAAACGTGGTGGAAAGCCATTACCACTTAAGGAAAACGTTGAAGAAGCGCTTGAGCGTGAAGACGTAAATTGCATTACGCACACTGTGGTATTTAACAACGGTGCGCCAATAAATCCGCTAGCGAACACACAAGTCTGGTGGCATGACCTAGTTTCAAACTGCGCCATGACTTGTGAACCAGAAGAAATGAACGCCGAAGATCCTCTTTTTGTGCTTTATACCTCGGGCTCTACCGGTAAACCAAAAGGCTTAGTTCATACCTCTGGCGGTTATTTAGTTTGGGCGTCTATGACTCATGAAAAAATATTTAACTACAAGCCTGGCGAAGTGTATTGGTGTGCGGCCGATGTAGGCTGGATTACAGGCCATACTTATATTGTTTACGGTCCACTAGCAAATGGCGCCACGACGGTTATGTTTGAAGGCGTTCCTACTTATCCAGACGAGCGTAGAATTGGTCAAATTATTGATAAGCATCAAATTAGTATTTTATATACCGCGCCTACCGCGATTAGAGCGTTAATGTGTAAAGGCGATTTAGCGGCGCAAGATTCAACTCGCGATTCGTTAAGACTACTTGGCACTGTTGGCGAGCCTATCAACCCTGAAGCATGGCAATGGTATTACGAAAAAGTAGGCGAGAAGAAGTGTCAGATTGTTGATACTTGGTGGCAAACAGAAACGGGTGGCGCGATGATCACGCCGCTTGCTGGTACTACTGATTTAAAACCGGGCTCAGCGACGTTACCGTTTTTTGGTGTGCAACCTGCACTCGTCGATAGCGACGGCAATGAATTGGAAGGCGAAGCAGAAGGTAATCTTATCATTAAAGATTCGTGGCCTGGACAAGCGCGTTCTATTCATGGCGATCACGAACGTTTTGGGCAAACTTACTTTTCAGCCTACGACAATGTGTATTTCACCGGCGACGGCTGTAAGCGTGATGCCGACGGGTATTACTGGATTACTGGCCGCGTAGATGACGTGTTAAATGTATCTGGTCACCGTTTAGGTACTGCTGAAATTGAAAGCTCGTTAGTGGCGCATGAAAAAGTAGCTGAAGCAGCAGTGGTAGGTTACCCGCATGATATTAAAGGCCAAGGCATTTACGTTTATTTAACGCCAATATCAGGTACTGAAATAACACCTGAACTGACTAAGTCGGTGCGTGATTGGGTTCGACATGACTTAAGCCCTATTGCCACGCCAGACATGATTCAGTGGTCACCTGGCTTACCTAAAACGCGTTCTGGTAAAATTATGCGTCGTATTTTGCGCAAAGTGGCTGCCAATGAGCATGATCAATTAGGTGATATTTCCACCTTGGCAGATCCGAGTGTTGTTGATAACATCATTGAGAATAGACTAAATAAATAGCAGTTTTTGCTTAGAGACGACTCAATTACGGCGCACTTATGGCTCACTTTTTAATTGCAGATGATCACCCTTTATTCCGTGAGGCCCTTATTGGTGCCTTGCGTTTGCAATTTGCTGACTTAGAAGTGGCCGAGTCGGATTCGTTAGAATCTACTATTCAACAAATTGATCAAAATCCAGATCTTGATTTGGTGCTATTAGACTTACACATGCCGGGCAGTGGTGATCTGTACGGCATTATTCGTATTCGCGAAGACTTCCCTGACATTCCTGTAGCCGTTATTTCTGGCTCTGAACAAGTTGATGTTATTTCAAAAGTAATGGGCTTTGGTGCTATGGGATTTATTCCTAAATCATCGCCGTCGGCGCAAATTGCTAATGCTATAAACTGCATTTTAGAGGGCGATAGCTGGTTACCTGAAGGCATGGCTGGAAAAATTAAAGCATTGAGCAAGGACGATCTTGATTTAGCCAATCGGGTTGCTGAGCTCACACCGCAACAATACAAAGTGCTCTACTTATTGCACGAAGGTTTGCTTAACAAACAAATTGCCTATGAGTTGCAGGTAACGGAAGCGACCATCAAAGCACACATTACCGCAATATTCCGCAAGCTCGGCATTAACAGCCGTACTCAGGCCGTATTGCTCGCAGAGAAACTCCAACTAACTCCTGCTGAGCCAGCATAGCTTGCTACACAGTTATTCTACGTCCCGTTGCGCTTTTTGAATAAGACTTTTTAACCAAGACTTTAACGGCGCTGGTTTTAACGGCTTTAACATGTACCTTACGCCAAATGCATCGCACTGTGCTTTTAACTCTTCGTCTTTCATCGCCGTAACTAACGCAGCTGGAATGGCATCTTGAAAGTGAGAACGAATTGACTGAATAAGCTCTAAACCGGTTATGTTAGATGGCACTAGCTGATAGTCCACCAGCAATACATCGGGCTTAGTACAGCTTGGGTTTGTGCTATCTGGTGCGCAACTGGCTAAAAAGTCACTTACTTGCTCAACACTAGAAAAACACAAACACTGACATTGCCATTTCTCGAGTAAGGTTTTAGTGGCGTCTAGATTTTGAATTTCATCGTCAATACAAATAACGTTAAGTTGATTAAACTGGCTCGACTCCAATTGTTCAAACTGATTATTTTGTATCGTTAGGCTTTCTGATCCTAACGGCACGGTCACACCAAAACACGAGCCTTTACCTAACTTTGATTTCATTTTTATTGGGCATTTTAATTGCGAACTCATGCGTTCAACAACACTAAGCCCTAACCCGAGTCCTTTGGCGCTGCCACTATGAGTTCGATAAAAGGCGTCAAATACGCGGTCGTGCTCGGCTTTTGAAATTCCTTCGCCTGTATCCCATACTTCAATTCGAATACCTTCACCGGCCTTACGCAGCCCAACTAATACCTTACCTGTTTCTGTGTACTTAACAGCATTTGATAAGAAGTTTTGTAAAATACGACGCAAGTAGGTTGCATCGCAATGAACGGTAACATCTTGCCAATGCTGAACAAACTCTAGGTTTTTTGCTTTACATTGGGCGGAAATTTCATCACACAATTGTGCCAATATAGTACTTAGCTTAAAGTGGCTCAGGCTTGGTTTAAGCGCACCTTGTTCTAATTTTGAAATCTCCAATAGAGTGGATAACAAGTCTTCCATTGCCGATAGTGACTGATCAACTTTATTTAATGTGCCCTCCTGTTCTGCATTTAGTGCATCTTCACTTAATGACGACAAGTACAAACGAGCTGCATTGAGGGGTTGCAAAACATCGTGGCTAGCCAGTGCTAAAAACCTCGATTTAGACGCATTAGCATCGTCCGCTTCTTGTTTGGCTTTTTTTAGCTCTTCGGCAATTTCACTAATTTCGTTAACGCGTCGTTGAACGGTATCCGTTAAATTAATGTTGGCATCTTTTAGAGCCTTTTCGGTTTCAACAAAACTAGTAATATCGTTAAAACTCGTAACAAATCCGCCCGTTGGTAAAGGGTTACCGACCATCTCAATCACTTTACCGTCGGTTCTTCTGCGAATAAAGGTGTGACTCTTGCCACTTTTAAGGTGCGATAGACGTTTATTGACTAAGTCTTCAAGTTCGCCATGTCCACATTCGCCTCGCTCGGCATTAAAACGAATCAACTCTTTAATTGGTAAGCCAACTTGCACCATATGATCAGGATACTCAAACAGCTCTAAATATCTTTTATTCCATGCCACCAAGTTCAAATTAGCGTCTACCACACTGACGCCTTGGCTAAGATTCTCAAGAGAGCTAAATAAGATTGCTTGGTTGTTTTTTAACGCTTGGGTAGTGTCATCAAAGAAGTTAACCACATCTTCCACATCAAGTTGTTTGCCGGACAGTACAATATTTACCAGTGACTGGGCCGATGACGCACCTAGAACACCTCCGAGCATACGCTCACAATAGTTCACAAATTGATGTGTTAAGTCGTCATCTTCGTTCAAGTTAAGTCGATGCTCTTGCTCGTACTCAACAAAAAGTTGCGCACTGCGTTCGCTACCTAAAAACGTCATAAGTAAGTCTTGTAGGTCTTTTACTCTGGCTTGAGTGTGACGTAATTTTTGGCCTGACAAATCAGCACGCGTATTTGGATAAACAAATGCAGTGGCTTGAATTTTATCAATAAGTCGTTCGTTCGCGAGCAACGAAAAGATGTAATAACCTACGCTATTGGCAATAAGTGAGATGATGACACCTTGGCTAATCACCGAGCTGTGACTACCAGGATCTGTGGAAGATGCTAGTGGCATTAACAAGAACATAAGCCAAGTTAAAAAGCCCATCAGCAAACCTGCGTATACACCATTGGCATGGCCTTTTCGCCAATATAAACCGCCTATTATTGGTGGCAGTAATTGAATGACTAATGAAAAAGCAATCAGCCCAATACTATGCAATGACGTTTGTTTTGCCCAAACAAAGTAATAAGCAAATGATAAAAACAATATTGCGCCAATGGTCACCTGACGAAGTTGGACGATACGATGCTGATATTTTCCTTCAGCTAGTATTTTTTGCTGTTCACGCTTTAATACCAACGGCATAAATACATCGTTGGTGATCATGGTACTCAGGGTGAGCGTAGCAACGATGATCATTGCGCTTGCTGCAGATATACCGCCAATAAATACCAACAACGTTGCCCATTGGTTGTTTACAAACATTGGCATCTGCATGGTAAATATGTCTTTGCTAACGCCACTATCCGCTAGAAAGTGATGCCCCGCTATTGCAATAGGAACAATCGCAACAATGGTTAACAGCAGATATAGCGGAAACAACCAACGTGCGGTACTAAGGTTTCTTTTGTCTGAGTTATCCACCACCATGACATGAAATTGTCTGGGCAAGCAGAGAATGGCTGCAGCTGCCATAAAGGTTTGCACAATAAAATCCGTTGACGTCATGGTTGACCATTGCCACTGGCTCGTTGAAACGGTAATGCCTTCAGACACCGAATCACTGAGCAATGTCACAGCAATTGAAGCAGAAATAATTAAGCCCAGTAGTTTAAACATAGACTCAAAGGCAATCGCAAAAATAAGTCCCGAGCGATATTCGGTGACATCGGCTTTTCGCGCACCATATAAAATGGCAAACAATGCGATAACAAAGGTCGCCACGAGTGCGGAAGTCGCTTGCTCGGATTCGATATTGGAAATAACTGAAAAGGCACTAAAACTAGCGTTAATGGCTTTAAGTTGCAGTGCTATGTAGGGAATGATCGCTAATGTGGCGATAATTGTCACAATGAGCGCCGTTTGTTGGCGCTTGCCGTAACGTGATGATATGAAGTCGGCAACTGAGGTTACATTTTGCTTTTTACTTACAGTAACCAGCTTAGCGAGTATTGGATAACCAAAGGTAAATAATAAAATGGGGCCGAGTAAAATAGGCAGGAATTGCCAACCATCTGTAGACGCGGTCCCAACAGCACCAAAATACGTCCAACTGGTGCAATAAATACCTAACGCCAAACTATAGATAACCGGATGGTGCGTCACTTTTTGAGATAACGCGCCACCTTTATCGCCCCAACGTGCAAGCATGAACATAATGCCGACATAAATAATTGAGACGGCAAAAATAGCAAAGGTCATACTGTTTCCTTGATGATTGTTATTGTCCTACTCACGTTTATACCACCACATCTTTAAGGGTAAGCGACGCTAAGTCCCGCTCTGACATCATGGCTAAATAAAGCTCGGCTGTTGCCACCGCATCACCTAATGCATTATGCGCATTGTGATTTGGCAAATAATAACGCTGTCGTAAGTTACTTAGCGTAAGGTCACGAGGTTCAATAATAAAGCCTTTTTTACGCAGCGACTCGTTGGCCAATAACAAGGTGTCTATCATTGGGAATTGCGGTTTTATGCCATAAAGCACCCAACAGGCTTGAGTTAAAAAAGCTCGTTCAATTTTATTAAAATGCACCAACATCACTTTCCCTGCAATTGCCAATAGCAGTTCATTAACAACAACGTCTAGCGACTTGCCGGCTTGGCTTTCTTGTTCTGTAATTTGATGCACACAAACATTATCATTTTCCAGCTGTTGCTCAACATCAATAACTTGGTGATAGTGTTTTGCTAACAATATCTGCTTACCTATAACATCAACACAGCCGACGCTAAGTAGTTTGTCCCTTTGAGGGTGCAGACCCGTTGTTTCAAAATCCACCGACACGATAGGTAAAGTGCCAAGTGGCGTTGATAAGTCAGGCAACGGTGTTGATAAATAGGCTCGAATCCCAGCGTATAAGTCAGGCTCAAAATCTATTAAATCCTGATGTGGCTTAGATTCATCTAAGACAGTTTGAAACTGATTTTTCATTGCAATCCTATGATTTTCATACTGATACTTTTTTGGTGAAAACCACTTGGATAATATGCTCATTAATAAACTACCTGTCTTGCATCTTGCAGATCTTTTATTACTTTAAACGCGTCTTTTAAGTAACTACGTTGCAGTCTGGAAATGTCTTTAGGTGATAAAAAGTTGCTTGGTTTTTTGTTGTCTTGTATTTGTTGAGCGTTCAACTCTAAACGCAATTGAATTAAAAACTCATAAGCCGCAATTAAGCTTCGGCCTGCAGGTTTTGACAAAATACTAGTTCCAGAAGCTAACTTTAATCGCTCTAATGTTGAGTTATTTGGTAAACCTAATGCTAAAGCGTAAATTCTAGCTAAATCGACAATTGGCGCAATTGCATTGTGTTTTAAGTCCATAGTGGACTTGTTTTCACCCGAAGAGATCAAAACAAAGTCTCTAAAAAAACCAAGAGGCGGTTTATTTGCTACGGCGTTACGACTTAGATGCGCAATGAATAGCGTATTTTGTTTAGTTGCTGATAAAACTTTATTTTTGATATTTTTCAGTAAGTGCTTTTCACCATAAATAGCCTCCAAATCAAAGAACACACTACTGTTCAATAAGGCTTGTGGACTAGGTGTCGAAACCCATTGATTAAAATAGCTTTGCCACTTTGACTCACTCTGACACCATTTGGCATTGCTCGCCATAATATCACCGGGACAATAAACAAAACCGCAGTCGTTTAAGCCATCACAGACCCAGTTGGCTAATGTTGCAAAATAGTGTTTGTCTGAATCCGTTGCTCCGTCACCGTATATTAAGGCATTGTCTTGATCGGAAAACGCCAGCTGCTCTCCCCTAGCTTGCGAACCAGCGCATAACCAGGCAAACGGAACCGTTGGCTTGTCGAGGTTAGACAATTCCAGTTCGCCAAGCTGTATTAATCTAACCGTAATGGCTTTTGAAAGCGCCGTTATACTTTTTGCGATAGGAGCCGCGGAAATGCCTAATTTTGTTAAGTTAATTTGTAACTGTGGTAGCAACTGCGCAATTTGCGCAAGTTCGTTTGTTGATCCCGCTTTACGTATTGCACTTGTTAAATGCGCGGCATTTTGCCCTTCTTTATGCATTAAGTCGGTGAGTGTTAACATACCGTATAAATCATTATTTTTAGTGACCGGCAAATGATGAATACCCTTATCTATCATGACCAGTAAAGCATCAAAGGCGATTTGATCCGCTTCTATCGTTGCCATTTTTTGGGTCATGATATTGCTGATGGGCAATTGAGGATCTAAGGCTAAGGCCACACAGCGTGCTCTAATATCTTTATCGGTGACTATACCTAGATGCATGGCGCCATTGACCACTACTAAACTAGAGTACCCAAGTTCTGTCATCTTAATTGCTGCGTTCTGAATGGACTCATTTTGCTCGATTGTCGCCACTGGACATTTGGCAAAGTCTTGTACCGTCATGTTATTGAGTGGAGAGCGCTCCACTTCGCTCAATTGCTGAGAAATAAGTGAGTCGTGTATGCGCTGTTCTGGGGCTTTTAACCAATGCGCTAAAATTTCTGGATAGTCCTTTAACTGCAGCTGCAATTTTTGAATATTGGCAAGATAAACAAGAGCGTCTTCTTCGACTTCAAGCTCACTCGCTGAAGCCATGCTATCTATAACAATAACGTCGCCATCACTATATTTGGCTATTACTTGGTTATTGTTGTGCTGTGCAATAACGCCTTTTTTAATAATTAACATGACCGGCTGCTCTTGCACTAAGGTCGTTTCACACGTTTCTTGATGTCGAAGATAACTAATAGAAAAACAAGCAACCAGGTCACCCAGTACGGATTTCGGCAAAGGTTCGAATGCAGGAATGGCAGCGATAAACGCGATTTGCTCGGTCAATTCTGTATTCATGGCATCCTTTTTCACTTATTTTATTTTTTTCACCCTACTGTTTTAGGCGCTTTCAAGCCGAAATGCAACGAATAACCGAGGGTCTTAGACTAAAGTTTAATACCTTTGTTGAACCCCTTCTTGCTAAGTTAGGCTCAGTCATTTGTATATCGATTAGATGTCAAACAGCAATTGGGTGGACGACGGTTGATGTACAAATTCTAACTTTGTTTAACAAAGATTAATTTGGAGCATGTCGTGGAACATAAAACAACATATTGGCAGGAAAATCTGCGCTTAATATTTATATGCCTCATCATATGGTTTGTTGTCTCATATGGATTTGGCATTTTGCTGGTTGAACAACTCAACGAATTTAGACTTGGTGGTTACAAACTTGGATTTTGGTTTGCTCAGCAAGGGTCTATTTACACATTTGTTGGTTTGATTTTTTGGTATACAAGACAAATGAATAAGCTTGATGCCAAGTACAAGGTGGAGGACGAATAATGGAAGAATTAAAACTCTATACCTACATTGCGGTTTTTGGGTCTTTTGCCCTTTATTTCGCAATTGCATGGTGGGCTCGTGCGGGTTCAACTAGTGACTTTTATGTAGCTGGCGGCGGCGTAACTCCACTTCAAAACGGCATGGCAATTGGTGCTGACTGGATGAGTGCTGCGTCATTTATATCTATGGCTGGCTTAATTGCCTTTTTAGGATACGGCGGCTCAGTATTTTTAATGGGTTGGACCGGTGGTTATGTATTGTTAGCCATGCTTCTTGCTCCATACATGAGAAAACACGGTAAGTTTACCGTACCAGAGTTTATTGCTGACCGTTACTATTCAAGAACCGCACGCATTGTTGCTGTTGTTTGTTTAATTGTAGCGTCGCTTACTTATATCATTGGTCAAATGAAAGGCGTTGGCGTTGCTTTCTCTCGCTTCTTAGAAGTTGATTACGACCTCGGCTTATACATTGGTATGGGTGTTGTTTGGGTTTATGCCGTGCTTGGTGGCATGAAAGGCATTACCTACACGCAAATTGCACAATACTGTGTGCTGATTTTTGCTTACACTATTCCTGCCGTGTTTATTTCATTGCAACTGACTGGTAATCCAATTCCGCAGCTTGGTTTAGGTAGTACCTTGGCCGATGGCAGTGGCATGTATTTATTAGACAAACTTGATTTAGTGGTCACTGATTTAGGCTTTAAAGAATACACCACGGATAATATGGGCGGTACATTAAACATGTTCGCTTACACCTTATCGTTAATGATTGGTACAGCCGGTTTACCGCACGTAATTATGCGATTCTTTACGGTGCCTTCTGTGAAAGCAGCACGTTCATCTGCAGGTTACGCGTTAGTATTTATCGCTCTGTTATACACAGTAGCGCCTGCTGTTGGTGCAATGGCTCGCCTTAACCTTATGAATACTGTAGAGCCCGTTGCTGGTCAAAACCTAGAGTATGCTGAGCGTCCTCAGTGGTTTAAAGATTGGGAAAAAACAGGTCTATTACAGTTCGAAGATAAGAACGGCGACGGTAAAATCCAATACACAGCAAATGCTGAAACTAATGAAATGACTAAAGTTGATCGTGACATTATGGTATTGGCGAACCCTGCTATAGCAAACCTACCTAACTGGGTGATTGCCCTGGTGGCCGCAGGTGGTATTGCAGCGGCACTATCAACCGCCGCTGGTTTATTGTTGGCAATATCCTCCTCTGTTTCCCATGACTTAATGAAAGGGGTGTTAACTCCTAATATTTCTGAAAAAGACGAACTCATGGCCGGACGAGTAGTAATGACCATTTCCATTATTGTTGCAGGTTACCTTGGTTTAAATCCGCCTGGCTTTGCCGCAGGTACCGTTGCGTTGGCCTTTGGTTTAGCTGCATCAAGTTTATTCCCGGCATTAATGATGGGTATATTCTCTAAAAAAATGAGTGGCACCGCTGCAGTAGCAGGTATGTGTGCAGGTTTAGGCGTGACTATGTTGTATGTATTCCAACATAAAGGATTCATGTTTATACCGGGCACTTCATTCTTAGGTGGCATGGAAGAAAACTGGTTCTTAGGTATTTCGCCTAATGCCTTTGGTGCTGTAGGCGCTATTGTGAACTTCGCAGTTGCATTTATCATGCTTAAGTTTACCGGACCTGCACCACAAGAAATCCAAGACATGGTAGATAACTTCCGTGTCCCTCATGGAGCTGGACAAGCGCACGCACATTAAACATGTGTTTTACCCTTTGGCTTCCCATTTGGATTTACACTTGGGAAGCCTTTTTTCTGGTAAATTGAGTTATTTAGTTATTTAGTTATTTAGTTATTTAGTTATTTAGTTATTTAGTTATTGAGTAAACGACTCAAACAAAGCAACCGAGGTTTAACATGAATAAACACACAAAAATGGCTTTATACGTAGCGCCTTTTTTAATATTGGGTGGTTATATTTTGTCTGATATGTGGGTAGAAAGTCAGGCTGCCAAAGACAAAGTTGTGATCATGCAGCAGCAAGGTATATGCGATGTTCTAGAGCAAATCTGTGTTTTAGAAGCGGGTGATTTACAATTAAACATTTACGATAAAAATGGCGAAACCTACGTAAACTCTACTTTTGCATTAGATGCAGCCACTTTATTTATTGTTAATGATAACGGTGACGCCATTGAATATTCATTAGCACAAGTGGACAACGCTTTTTATTGGAAGCTTTCCACACCTATTCGAGCGCAATTAACTAATCCTGGTGATTCAAGAACTATGCGTGTAATCGCTCAAATAAAAGGTGGAAAATATATTAGCGAATTTGTGACTAAACGAACGTAATGCAGCCTAAGTCTTAGCTTACAGCTGCATTGTTAGTTCAGGCCTCTTTAATTCCAGCTATTACTGCTGTTCATTTACTAACAGCACTTTGTATAAATCTTCACGGCGATCTTTTAAGTTTCGTACCGTACCCTCACTGTGCAATACCTTTAATTTGTCCATATCTAAGTCACTAAACAGCAGCATTTCTGTATTCGGCGTTGCTTCATTTAATGTTGCATCATGTGGAAACGAAAAGTCCGACGGTGTTAGTACCGCAGATTGTGAATATTGCACATCAAGGCTTTCAACCTCTGGTAAATTACCCACTGAGCCTGCGATTACAACATAACATTCATTTTCAATGGCTCGAGCTTGCGCGCAATGACGTACTCTTAAGTAACTGTTTTTTGTATCTGTCCAAAATGGCACAAATAAAATATCCAAGCCTTGTTTGGCTAGGATTCTTGACAGCTCAGGGAACTCAACGTCATAACAAATTTGTATTCCTACACGTCCTGCATCAGTATCAAATACGGCAATTTTATCACCGCCTTGAATAACCCAATCGTTTTGTTCATGAGGCGTTATATGAATTTTTCTTTGCTCGTCTATTTTTCCGCTTCGATGACACAAATAACTAACGTTATAAATCTTGTCACCTTCAGCCAGAGGCATTGAGCCGGTAATAATATTGGCGTTGTACTCGATTGCCATACGCGACATGGCGTTTTTAAATGTTTCTGTATATTCAGCTAAATAACGAATAGCTTCTGTTTGATTACTTTGTTCGGTTAAGCCCATTAGTGGCGCATTAAAAAATTCTGGAAATAGAATAAAGTCACTTTGGTAATCTGATACCGTATCAACAAAATATTCCACCTGTTTCAACAATTCTTCAACTGACTCAACACAACGCATTTGCCATTGAACAGCTCCAACACGAACAATAGATTTAGTGGACTCAAGCACAGTATCGGTCGGCTCAAACATTATGTTGTTCCACTCTAATAAAGTGGCATAACCGACTGAGCCCTGATCTTCAGGCAAGTACTTTTTAAGTAAACGTTTTACTTGGAAATCATTGGATAGCTGAAAGCTCAAAATAGGGTCGTATAATTCTTTGTGATCTACTTTTTCAATGTATTCCGTTGGTGACATTTCATCACTGTAGTTATGATAAAGCGGAATTCGACCGCCTGCTAAAATCGCTCTTAAATTGTATTGTCTGCACAGCTCTTTCCTTGCATCGTATAATCGTCGGCCTAGTCGCATGCCTCGGTGTGTAGGTGATATAACAACATCAAGGCCGTATAACGCATCACCTTCCTCATCGGAGTAAACGCGGTCATGACCATCAACAATATCCTCATAGGTATGTGGGTTTGAAAAACGTGAGTAATCAACTTGCACGCTCAATGCAATCCCAACTAACACACCATCATCAACAATTCCGATTTGCCCTTCTGGGAACTGATCTATTAATCTAAAAATAGTGTGAGACGGCCATGCTCCGCCAAGGTCTGGGTAAGCTCGATCCATTAAGGTCTTAATTTCCGGGTATTGCCCTTTAGTAAGGTTACAGATCTCTAAATGCGTTTTTTCCACAGACATACCTACTCCAATTATTAAAATATCTTTGCATTAACACGTTCAAATACTTAAACGCATTTATTTTAGTTCAATAACAACCGTTGTTATTCATAAAACCATTGTACCCAATTAAAATACAACCTGTTGAAAACCCTAGGTTTATTGTCGGCTATTTTTACACCAATGAAAACAAATCAAATAAAAAACATTTAAATCAACAACTTAACGGTTGGCTTTATTTTTGCTTTGTCGCAACTAGATACATCATATTTTAAAACTCTAATAAGGACATCTTTTGAATGAAGTTTATTAAAACGTTATTTTGCGCTGTGGTGGTATTTCTTGCACTATCGCAAGAATCCAAGGCTGACGTAATATTAACCGGCATGGGCGGTGAATTAGGGCTTGGCGTGCAAGCGTTACCTCTTGTTGATGACGGCTCTAGCAATGAATTAAACCTACCTTTTAATGTTAATTTTTTTAACAATTCGTATAACACATTTTTTGTGAACTCTAACGGTAACCTAACTTTTGGTAATGGTTATAGAGACTACACTCCAGAAAGTTTTGAAACCGTTTCTGCTCCTATGATTGCACCTTATTGGGGTGATGTGGATGTATCTTGTGGTTCGGAAGAAAACCCTAGTTGCGGAAATATTTATGTTGGATCGCCAGAAGAAGGCGTTACAGCGGTAACTTGGTATGACGTTGCTGAGTTCGGGAATTCAGGATCTGGTGAACGTAATACGTTCCAAGCAGTACTCATTGATCGTTCTGGTGACACCGGTGTAGACGGCGACTTTGATATTGAATTTCGTTACCAGCAATTAGAGTGGGCCGATAGTGCGCAAGCCGGTTTTGCGGCGGGCAACGGTTTTAATGGCGGTGGCCCAGGCGATGGTTGTGAAATCGACTGTGAATGTCCGGGTGGAGACTGTGAGTGTCCAAATGGCGATTGTGAATGCCCTATTGAAGAATGTGGCCCTGTAAATTTTCCACAAAGCATCCCGACTCCTCAAGTGGCAGAATTAGCGTCTAGCGAACTTGCTGTTGAAGATATTGAGTCGGTAAATTACTACTCACTTCCAGGTGCATTAACGCAAGACGTTGTTGAGTTGGCTAACACTTCAAATACTGGTCAAGACGGTATTTGGACGTTTTCATTCCGTGATGGAACGTTTTTAGAACCTGGCCAAACTCCGTCAAACCCAATTATGCCAATTTCTGAGGGTGAAAATGGTTGGGGATTTGATTTCGACGTAGACTTTGGTGAAATCGTATTTATCGACCCTGATGTTGCTGTTGGTTATGACTACTTTGTTGATAACGGTTCTAGCTTTGCTTCTGTCATTTTACCTAGCGGTTTTAATGCAAACTACGAATTATGGCTATTGGTTAATGGCGTGTGGGAATTCTCTGCTTTCCTAAACGCAGACGAGCAGTATTTCTTTGGTGGAACAGGTGTTACTGAATTCCGTATTTTAGGTATTGATATCTCAAATATGGTTGACCCAACAGACTCAAATGCATTTGTTACCGGCCTTACATTTACTGGTTCGGGTAATCAACAAATCCGCCAAGTTCCTATCACTGAGTTTGTGGCAGATGCCACCGATGTAAGTGAGCCTAGCCCGTTACTACTGTTACTTCTTGGCTGTGGTTTTCTTGCACTACAACGTAAGAAAAAGGTAAAAGCGGCGTAAACGCTAAATATCTTTTAAACAAATACTTTTTTAAAGGGACTTCGGTCCCTTTTTTGTTGCCAATTTTTCTACAATTTCATGATCAACTTGCTTTAAAGAATGCAAGTTAGTGTTAGAAATGATAAAAACGACAGATACTCTACGCTGCTATTATTCTTTTTAAAAAATTTGTTGGCGTACTATAAATTTTAATAACAACAAAATATTATTCTCCTGAGGTTCAATATGAAAACCCAACTTAAGCAAATAGCGTTAACTGCCATCGCTGCTAGTTTGTTAGTGGCCTGCTCTAAAACACCATCTGACTCTGACGTTAACTCGAACGGCCAGCAAACTGTTGAATATATTGGTGAGCAGTCACGACTCGATATATACCACCCCGTTGAGCTAACTGCTGATTTAAGCCACTTAAGTCAAAAACAACAAGAGATGCTGGGAGTTCTTATTGATGCATCTGAAATTATGGACGATTTATTTTGGTTACAAGCCTTTGGTGAAGACAAAACTGAGTTTTTAGACAAGATTAAAGATCCTAAAGTACGTGCATTCGCAGAAATTAACTACGGCCCATGGGATCGATTAAACGGCGACAAATTATTTTTATCTGGCTACCAAGAAAAGTCTCCTGGCGCAGAGTTTTATCCTGCGGATATGACCAAATCTGAGTTTGAGAAGCTAGAGCTTGATAATAAAGATGGTTTGTATTCAGTGATTAAACGCAACAAAAAAGGCAAATTAGAAATCGCACCTTATCATCAAGAATATCAAGGTGAAATGCGCCGTGCGGCTTCTTTGTTAATTACCGCAGCATCTTATGCAGAAGACGAGGAGTTTAAAAACTACCTTACTATGCGTGCTGAAGCATTAGTAACCGACGAATATCAAGCATCAGACTTTGCTTGGATGGACATGAAGAACAACCCAATTGATGTTGTTATTGGACCTATTGAAACTTATGAAGACCAGCTGTTTGGTTATCGCGCGGCATTTGAGTCTTATGTATTGGTAAAAGACATGAGCTGGAGCGAGCGATTAGCGAAATACGCAGCCTACTTACCAGAATTACAACAAGGCTTGCCAGTTCCTGCAAAATATAAAGCAGAAACGCCGGGATCAGATGCCGACTTAAACGCCTATGACGTTATTTATTACGCGGGCCATTCGAACGCCGGTAGCAAAACCATTGCGATTAATTTACCAAACGATGAAGAAGTACAACTTCAAAAAGGCACGCGACGCTTACAGCTTAAAAATGCCATGCAAGCTAAGTTTGATCACATATTAGTACCAATTGCAGAGCAATTAATTGTGCCTGAGCAACGTAAAAATGTCACTTTTACTGCGTTTTTTGCCAATACTATGTTCCACGAAGTAGCTCATGGTTTAGGCATCAAACAGGTCGTTGGTTCTGATCAAACTGTACGTGGCGCGTTAAAAGAACACGCTTCAGCACTTGAAGAAGGCAAAGCGGATATTTTAGGTCTGTATATGATCCGTCAGCTACTTGAAAAAGGTGCGATTGACGAGGGTACGCTTGAAGACTATTACACGACATTCATGGCCGGTATATTCCGCTCTGTTCGTTTTGGCGCATCAAGTGCCCATGGTAAAGCCAACATGGTTCGCTTTAACTACTTTAAAGAGCAAGGTGCTTTTAGCCGTGATGAGCAAGGCTTTTATAGCGTTGATATCGACAAAATGAAAGCAGCCATTGATGGATTATCTAACATCATCTTAAAACTTCAAGGTGATGGTGATTATGACGGCGTTGCTAAATTAGTAGCCGAAAAAGGACTAATTAACGCAGACCTAAAAGCTGATTTAGCAAAACTGACTAAGGCAAACATACCTGTGGATATTACCTTTAAACAAGGTAAGCAAGTGTTAGGCTTATAAACACACCGTTTAGTGTCAGTTATTTTTACAATAGCTGACACTTTATAAATTTTATCAAACACTTATGTGTGGTCATTTAAAATTAAAAACACTCTCTATGGTAATAATATAGGGCGATTGGCCATAGCAGTGTAATTAGTTCTACTGCACCCCATATATATGGCGTAAAGCTTGCTTGTTGAAAGTAGAACTCAAATTTCATTTAAAAGGACTTTTTCCATATGAAAAATAAATCCCTTTCTTTAATCGCAGGTTTAATGATTGGCTTATCGCCATTCGTTTCAAATGCAGACCCTATTCTTACCGGTTTCAACGACGTAGGTATTGATGCTAATTCAACTACATACGGCAGTGAAATAATTAATCAATATCATGACATTAGCGGCTTATTTTTTGGTACTAAAACCTTTAAATATCAAGACACATTAATCAATACGGCCTCAGTATCAAAAGATGGTTATGTAAGTGCTGTTCAAAGTGAAATTCCAGTCCTTCTGGATAGCCCGCTTGACTTTGCAATTGGTGGCCCTAGTGACTTTGGTATATTAGCGCCATTCACTAGTTCTGTGGATCTTAGTTGCGATGACTGCGGTTCTGTTTATTTTGGAATAAGCGACGACTATTCTACTATTGCCTATACTTGGGATGGTGTTGCTGAAGCAGGCAGTGAGAGCCAAGCACGAAATACTTTCCAGTTAGTTATTATCGACCGTACAGATCCAAGTAACGTTACAGAATGGTTCAATGATAGACCCGTTGCGACGGACTATGATATTGAGTTCAGATACGGACAATTAGAATGGGACGGTTCACTAGGTAGTGCTGAAGACATCGGCGTTGCTGGCATTATTACTGAAATAGACGGCGTTGAGCAGAGCACTTTGTTGCCTAAATCAGGCACTGTAGGTGTGACAGAAGAGTTAACCACTGGCTCAAACATTGGCGAAGCGGGTGTTTGGCGTTTTAGCTATACAAATGGACAACTTACAAACTCTTTAGATAACGTACTTGCTGAAGAACCGCCGGTTCCTCAAGATCCAACAAGCACAGGAACTGGTTCTGGTACAAGCGATGACCCGTTTATGCCTGTGGAAGGCGTGTCTGATTTACCAGGCTGGTTCTTCGATTTAGTGGTAGTGCCTGAACAAGTGGTGTTTATTGATCCGGATGTTGCTGTTGGTTATGACTACTATTCGGATTCTGGTATTAATTTCTATTCTGTAGTTCTACCTACTGGATTTGACGACAACTTGTTTGAATTGTGGTTAATGACTGCCAATGGCTGGGTTTTCGATCAAATACTTACCGGTGGTGTTGAGCACGTTTTTGCACAAGGTGGCGTGTCTTCATTCCGTATTTTAGGTATTGATGTTGACGCGATGCTAGACCCGAATGATCCAGTCGCATTTGTTACTGGTGTTTCTTTTGTTGGTGATCCAACTGGTGCTCCTGTAAATACACAAGTTAGACAGGTAGCAATTACTGAATTTGTTGATGATTCTGTCACCTCAGTAAATGAACCAAACGGTTTAGCTTTAATGTTAATTGCAATGGGTGGCTTAGTTTTAGTTGCTCGTCGTAAGAAAAAGCTTCTGTAACACCAGCGCATTTCTATAAGTATTATGTTTAACTAAGGGGATTCGTCCCCTTTTTTAATGGAGTAAAAATGAAATTTCATACCTTATTATTTGGCTTTTTGTTTCTTTCTAGTTCGGCATCAGCATTTTCTAATTCAGCACAAGCCACATCGGAAAAATTGGGTGAATGGACTTTAAGTTGTAAATCTAGCTTATGTTACATCCACCAATCCCTCGTTGCTGATAATGGTAAAAAAGCCGGTATAGTTGCATCTATTAATGTTGCTTTAATGCCAAAAAACATGGATGTCCTTTCCGTTAGACTTGGAAGTAATGCGTTAAAAGAAGCTGGTATCGGAATAAAAATTGATAACAACAAAGATATTAAAGCTAAGATACTTGAGTGTAATGCTCAGTTATGCCAAACGAATATTGCAATTGATGAGCAAATGCAAAAAGAGTTAACTAATGGGACGCTGATGCAATTGGTTTATTTGGATAAGAACTCTAAAAAACAAATTACTTTACCCTTTGGTTTAAAAAACTACTCTAAAGCGTACCAAGCCCTAAAAAATCGTTAAAAACACTGTAAATTTAACCCTTTTTGTCGTAGGTTATTTCGTCGATATAATAATTACAAAAAGGGCTAAAAATGGGTAATCCATCGTCTTCTGTTATGCAGAGAATTTTAAATAAAGTAGAAGTGTGGGGTAATAAATTACCCGACCCTGCCGCTCTATTTATCTCACTTATGGTTTTTGTTTGGGTTTTATCCTGGGCACTGTCTGGTATTGATTTTAATGTTATTGATCCTCGCTCTGGCGAAGAGTTAATCATAAACAATCAGCTTGCCGGTAGTGCAATGACCCAGTTCTTCTCGGTTATGGTTACGAATTTCTCTCACTTTCACCCAGTGGGCGTTGTTTTAGTTGCTATGCTTGGTATAGGTGTTGCGGAGTACTCAGGCTTTATTAATGCTGGCCTTAGAGCGTTACTTTCTGTAACAGCTAAGTGGCTGTTGACCCCAATGATTATTTTAATTGGTATTGTTAGTCACTCTGCTGTTGATGCCGGTTATGTACTCGTAATCCCATTAGGTGGTGTTATCTTTTATGCGGCTGGCCGTCATCCTTTAGCCGGTATTGCGGCTGCGTTTGCTGGCGTATCTGGCGGGTTTTCTGCCAACTTTGTTCCATCTGCTCTTGACCCAATGCTTCAAGGTATTTCCCAGGCCGGCGCTCAGTTACTAGACCCTTCGGTAACTTTAAACCCGCTTAATAACTACTATTTCACAACAGCATCTTCAATTTTAATTACCGGTTTAGGTTGGTTCATTACTGATAAAATCGTAGAGCCTAAACTACAGAATAATAAATTAGATGGTGACTTGTCAGACTTACCGACAATGGACCCGTTATCAGATAATGAGCGTAAAGCTTTGCGTTTAGCCCTAGGCTCAATTGCTGTCAGCTTAGCGTTACTATTTATCACTGCGTCTTTTGAATCATCACCATGGCGTGCACCAGATGGCAGCCTGACTGCCTTTGCAGCACCTTTGATGAAATCCATAGTACCTTTAATATTTTTACTGTTTTTAATCCCTGGCGTTGTTTACGGCATTGCCATAGGCACGATTACTAACAGTAAGCAGTTTATTGAAGGCATGAGTAAAGCGATGTCTGGCATGGGGTACTATTTGGTAATCATGTTCTTTATCGCCCAATTCATTTACGCTTTTGGCCAATCTAATTTGGGTATTTTACTCGCTGTTAAAGGCGCTGAGTTTTTGAAAGCGATGGCTCTACCAGGTGGCGTAACTATAGCTGGAATAATATTCTTAACAGGTTTTATAAACCTATTTGTCGGCTCTGCTTCTGCAAAATGGGCATTGCTAGCACCAATATTCATTCCTATGCTTATGCAGCTTGGTATATCGCCAGATTTAGCTCAAGCCGCTTATAGAATTGGTGATTCAAGTACGAATATCATCACACCACTAATGCCGTACTTCCCGCTTGTTGTTGTATTTTGTCAACGATACGTGAAAGGAGCTGGCATAGGAACATTGACGGCAATGATGTTGCCATTCTCAATAAGTTTCTTAATTGCTTGGACAATATTTTTACTGGCTTACTGGGGACTAGATTTACCGCTAGGACTGCAAGCTAGTTACGATTACGTACCTGCTAAATAATATATTTAAAAACGATACTTCATTGTTAACGACAGGTTTCTTGGCTCTAACGCTGGCGTACCTGGAGTATCGTTTCCATTCCCTCTTGCTCTAACTGGGTATAACCCATTTTCATTCCATATATTATTTACCAACAACATCAAGTTTAATGATTGGTTATATTTCCATTGAACCGATACGTTACCCCAACCTAAACCTGGCTCTGCTGTATTCGTCCAAGGCGCCCACCAGCGCTCTAATAAAATATGTTGATAAGATAAACTAAATTCATTGTTTAGTTTTACAAATCCTTGATACCGCCAAATGCCTTCTGGCATACCGTTGGCGTTCATGTCGTCTTGGTTACCGGCCACTGGTGACTTCATTCCAAAATCGAAACCTTCTGCACTGACAACATCATGGGTACTGTAAGATAATTTATGACGCCAATTGTTTTTTTTCCAAACTGACGACAGTTCTATACCTCGAATTTTTAATTCGCCTGGTTGATTTGCGTAATAAAAAACGCCACCCCAGTCTCCAACTCGGTCCGTTCCGATGGATTCACCCGGTATTCCATTTCTAGTCGATAAGGTCAAAATATAATTATTGATTCGGTTAGAAAATGTCGCAATTTCGTAACTCCAATACTTATCTGCCACACCCTTCACCGAGAACTCGTAACTGGTCATTGACTCCGGTTTTGGGGCAACAACATTATGCATCGGCTCGCCTGTTGTTGAGGATGTCATCCCTGAACCTTCCAGCTGATTAAAGTTCTGTTCGGATAACAAACCGTCGCCTAAAAAACCTCCGGAATAATGAACACCTGGTGGCCCTTTAAAACCGCGTTGATAAGTAAGTCGATATACATTCGCTTCTGGATCACCTTGGTAAGTGAGACTCATCCGTGGCGTAAAATGTTCACCCCAGTGACCATGATCATCATATCTAAAACCAATGTTGGCTTTCCATGCATTTTGCCATTCCTTGTTTAGCTCGCCTAATATGGCTTTATTGGTGTAACTATCATCAAACAACCAAGTATTCGTTTCATTTGCATTACTCGTCAAATTTTCTGTTTTGTTTACTATAAAATTATCACCCTGCCAATTAGTATCACCTGTTTTAATGTGCTCTAGTTCAGCACCGAGTAACCAACTTAGACCGTTATCGTTTTTTCTCGTATATAGCCTAACTTGCCCAAATGCTCTTTGTTCGTTTGCGCCTGCTGTTGTTAAGCCTGAGTAATGGTCGTAAAGCGCGTAATCATCATTTTGCCAGTTGCCTATTAACTTGACTGTAAGCTCATCATTTATTGGATAATAATATTCACCGGCAATAATAGATATACGCTGTTCAACTTGATCTCTATCTTTAGTCCAGTTATATAAATCTCGGGTTTGTTGATGGTGTTGAAACCAAATTTGCCAATCAAAGTCGGATACTTTAGTGAGAAGTCTGGTAGATTCGATACGATTTAATTTATTACCTCGTTCTGCTGGAAAAGCGGGGTGCGATGAGTCGCTCTCTTTGACTTCTCCTGCCCAACCAATACTCGGTAAATAAAAGCCGTCGAAGTTTTGAGTTGATGCTATGAATTGATATTTTAAGCCATTATGTTCCAAGCTTGCTGCTGTACTAACTGAGCGCCAACCAAACTCACCTGCAGATAAGTTTAACTCCGCACCTTCCACTTCCTTCGTAACTATATTTATTACGCCCAGTTGTGCACCTTGCCCTAAAACAACACTTCCGGCCCCTCTGATCACCTCAATACGCTCAATAAAGTCTAACCCTATGCCGTTTAATACACTGTCTGCTGGTCCCCAAAACCATTCCGCATTAACTTTAACACCGTCTATTAGAAGCAGTACTTTCGTATTATTGTCCGGCGCGAGCCCCCGAAAAGAAGAAATAGTGTCGTCTTTATCTTCCGCTTTAAAGTAACCGGGAACATGCAAATTTAATACGTCGTTTAAAGTTCGACCGCCAGACTCAGCGATGTCATTGCTGGTAATGATAGTCACAGCTGAAGGAATAAACTGTTGCCTAGATTCGGTACCCGCACTTATATCTACTTTAATATTTAACAGCTGCTCTAAACTTAAATCGAAGTAGTCGACATGAGGTTTTTTATTTTTCACAGGGGCATCTGCTACTGCACTGATTGAATACAGAAGGATCGATATTAGAAGAGTAAATATTAAAAGTATTACCTTAAGAGGCAGGCGCAACTGTTTTACCATAAATCATCACTGGTTATTGAGGTTACTTTAATACTAGGAAACGATGCTAGTTTTACAATGTAAGTAATAGGTACAAACTTGGATGACAGAGCTAAACAACTAATAATTAATGTATTTATTATAAATTTAATTGCTCTTTTTTTAACCTCACTAGTCTGCTAGATTAAGTTCACAATTTCACGCTATCGTTTTACAGGTAGCTCATTAGGGAAAACTAGATGAAACGTATTTCTAACTTATCAATAGTGGGGCTAGCTTTATTAAGCCAAACCGTGTTCGCGGACACACTTATTCATGCTGGGCGTGTTATTAAAGCAAACAATAATGACGTTAAAAACAACATGACCATTGTTATTGACGGAAATAAAATCAAAGCTATTGAATCAGGTTTTAAAACACCTACAAGCAAAGACACGGTTATTAATTTAAAAGACTACACAGTTATGCCAGGGTTGATGGACATGCATACGCACATTAGCTCTCAGCATAATGGACTAGCGAGTTACTTAGACGGCTTTAAATTAAATGAGGCGGATTATGCGTTAAAGGGAGTTGTTTACGCCAAAAAAACGTTAGATGCCGGATTTACTACGGTTCGTAATTTAGGCGACAGTTATAACGTATCAGTGGCGTTAAAAAAGGCTATCAATAATGGCATGATCGATGGTCCAAGGGTATACACTGCAGCCAAATCCATAGCGACCACTGGAGGTCATGCCGACCCAACAAATGGTCGTGCTATGGCGATAACTGGCGACCCAGGTCCTAAAGAGGGTGTGATCAATGGCGTTGCAGAAGCGCGAAAAGCGGTTCGTCAGCGTTATAAAGATGGTGCAGATTTAATTAAAATAACAGCAACTGGTGGTGTATTAAGTGTTGCGAAAAGCGGCCAAAACCCACAGTTTATGACCGATGAATTACAAGCTATTGTAGATACTGCTAAGGATTATGGTATGACAGTAGCTGTGCATGCTCATGGTAAAGAAGGCATGAAGCGGGCAATTGAAGCTGGCGTAGACTCAATAGAGCACGGCACTTTCATGGATGAAGATATTTTTAAGTTAATGAAAAAATATGACACCTATTATGTGCCAACGGTTATGGCCGGTAATTGGGTAGCGGAAAAAGCTAAGATTGATGGCTTTTTTCCAGAATTAGTTCGTCCTAAGGCAGCATCTATCGGTCCATTAATTGAAAAGACATTTGCGAAAGCATATTTTTCGGGCGTAAACATTGCGTTTGGAACAGATTCGGGGGTTTCTGCGCATGGTGATAATGGCTTAGAATTTGAATTAATGGTTCGTGCAGGTATGAAACCTATCGATGCGATTCGAAGTGCCACTTTCCATGGAGCTAAACTTTTAAAAATATCAAATGAACTTGGCACCCTTGAAAAGGGTAAGCTGGCAGATATTGTGGCAGTGAAAGGTAACCCGTTAGTAGATATTAGTTTAATGAAAAACATTAACTTTGTTATGAAAGATGGCAAAGTTTACAAGTTTATTAAGTAGTTAAATTTTTAATTAATTAGCTTTAAAGGCGGCCGCTCAAAGTGTGCCGTCTTTTTATAAGCTGCGCTTAACGTTTAGGTAATTTCCAATCGATAATTGGTTTTACTAAAGGCGTTTCACACATCCACACAATCACTTTTATTGAATCTTTTAATACGAAGCTTTCGTTTTCAATTTCCGCCCAGTTATTTTCATTGAATGGTAATCCGTTTATACGGAAATTTGTTGCAAGTATGTCTTTTGAGTCAAACTGCAGTTTTAATGATTCTTCCGTACCATAGCTAGTGTTAATAGTCATCGCCAAATGTCCGTTATCTCGCTGATATTGTATAGGAACTCCATGCCACGACGTAAGCTGATTTCTATCACACGTTACAAAGTCTGGTACTTTTAACCTCTTATCTCCAGCATGCACATTGTTAACAGCAAAAGTACTTATAGTAATTAAAACTAAAGGGACGATTAATTTTGTTACGTACATATCCAATACCACCCTATTGTCGAGCAATAACGTATTAAAGCTCATATTGTTACATTTTAGTGATTTAAAAACTAAAAAAGGCACCTAAGTGCCTTTTTAATGCGTTAACAAATATTAACGATTATAAACCACGGTATGTGATTGACTGTTGGTCAGCACGTAACGCTTGGCCAAACGAAAACTCATACATACATGCGTCGTCTGTATAATCCATAAAGTTATTTATTGGATCTGAGCCTGCAGCGTTTTTACCTTTCGTACAACTATCACGACCTGTTGGACAACCATATGCTGGACTTTTTTCTGCTGGTGTGTCACTTACGTAATCGCCACTGCCGCTACAACCGCCTTGGAACGTGTGATAAAGACCTAACCAGTGACCTACCTCATGCGTACCAGTATCACCTTGGTTGTAAGGTGCGGCGTTTCCACCTGGTAATGTTTCAAATAACACGACAACACCATCGTTCATTGGTCGAGACGCGTAGTCAGACGGGAACGTTGCCCAACCTAACAAGCCATCGCCCATGTTGTTGGTGTAGAAGTTAAGATCTCCGGCGTCACCTTGACGAAGTGTCGACTTCATAGAAGTTTCTGCTTGAGTGCCATAACCCGCTGTGAACCAAGCATCATTTGATACTGTTTGAGAACTTACTAAGTTAAAAGTAAATGGCGTGTTGGCATACGCATTGTTTAATACATTCATTTGTGAAGCAATATCACCGGCAGACAGAGCACCATTACCGCTAGAGTCAGTAATAATATGGAAGTAGACATCTATAACCACTGAGCCTGCTGCTCTAGGTTGATCGGCAGAACCACCATCACCGCCACCGCCGCCAGGCTTACCTTTACCTGCTGCATTTGAACGTAAATTTTTAAAATGCTTTTCTTTTAATTCCGCTTCTTTTAACGACGGATGTTTAGTACCACACCTAAGAAATGATGCATTTTCATTTGCATGAGAAAAAGCCACTTCGTTCGCACTCGCAGCATGTAATTGTGATGTTGATACAGCAGCTAGACCTAATGTCACAGATGCGAACAACTTTGCATATTTTAGATTCATGTTTACCCCTATTATTATTTTTGAAAGCGGATTCAAGATATTGATTTTATTGAGACCTGAATTGCTTAAATTGCATACTAGCCATTCGCGTCAATAAGGCAAACTTTCTAACAAAGGTTTTTAAGGGGGTTATATTTTTCATTAGATATTCTAATCTTGGCTAAAACTTTCAACCTTGATGTAAGATGATGTTGCTGACTTAGGCGTAATAATTACATCCACATTTTCATTAAAATAATTCGCACCGCCCAATATCAATCCTTTCGCTAATGCTTCCATATTATTTGGTGACGTGTATAAAAGTTTGATATGCCTTTCCGACTCTTCGATGGTTTCAAAAGTTGGTAGCTGAGCGTCTGGATAAAGTTTTTGAACTTCGACATGAACATTTGAGTCCAAAATAGATAAAACTTCTATTATTGATGTTTTGTTTTGGACTGCGGGAGGATGATATTCGGCGAGTCGTTGAAATAGAAAATAGCCAAAGCTTTCAACTAATTCAGGTCCCGGTATGCCGGTGTGCTTTGATAATGTTGCTACGATAGAAAGGATCTCTTCTGGCGGGTAAAACCCAACACTGGTATAGCTACCATTAGATGCTAAGTCAGCCTCATCCAAGACTTTACCTGTTAGTTCCAAGCCAACCTCTTGTTCCATCATCTCGATTAAATTAGTAAAAATAACTCCCAGCATTAACGACCTCTTAACTTTATTTTTATATTAAGTGTAGACAAAAAAGTATTCGTCATGGCGATATTTATTGGGCGTCTATTATTGGTGATGTGTTAAACTACCCAATAATTTATAAACCTCACTTCATTAACGTTAAAGTATTTATAACTATGCAAGGTAATTTATTTGTTGTTTCCTCACCGAGTGGTGCGGGTAAATCCAGTTTAATCTCTGCACTTTTGCAAAGACATAATGATATGAAAGTTTCGGTGTCGCACACGACCCGCGCGCCAAGACCTGGCGAAGAAGACGCAGTTCACTATCACTTTACCGATGTTAACGCTTTTAAAAGCCTAATTGCAGATAATGGTTTTTATGAATGGGCAGAAGTATTTGGCAACTATTACGGTACCTCTAAGCAAGCCATACAGGATCAACTAGACCAAGGCATAGACGTGTTTTTGGATATTGATTGGCAAGGCGCTCAACAAATGCGCAAAATAGTGCCTGAAATTATTACTTTATTTATATTACCGCCGTCACGCGAAGAGTTAGAAAGCCGTTTAAATAAACGCGGTCAAGATAGCGCCGAAGTGATTGAAAAAAGAATGGCACAAGCACAAAGCGAGATGTCGCACTATAATGAATATGACTTTTTGTTAATTAACGATAATTTTGAAGAAACGCTCAATAATTTTGAACAAATTGTATTAGCGCATCGATTAAAAACAAAAAATCAGCAAAGTAAAAACAGTCAACTGCTTACTCAGCTATTGGCTAAAAGCTAACCTTGGTGTAATATTACGCCCCTTAATATTTTTTTGCCTCATTGGAGATACTGAATGGCTCGCGTAACTGTTGAAGACGCTGTTGAAAAAGTAGGAAATCGTTTCGATTTAATTTTGGTTGCTGCTCGTCGTGCACGTCAATTAGCAACTCAAGGTAAAGAGCCTCTTGTTGACGCTGGTAATGATAAGCCAACTGTAACTGCACTTCGCGAAATTGAAGCTGGTTTAATCACCAACGAGATCATGGATCGTCAAGATAACGAAGCTGAGACAGTTCGTGAAGCGGAAGAAATGGCAGCAGTAGCTGCAATCGTTGGCAACGAATAACTCGCTGACGTATAATTTCTATATAGCCAGCATGTTTTTTTAACGTGTTGGCTTTCCTTCCTATTTTCCTTTAGTTTATACTCAATTCATATCTAATCGTTTTTTCTACTGAGTCGTTCGGTGTATCTATTTGAAGGTTTAAAACAACAAATTTCGGCCTATTTGCCACCAGAGTTAGTTGCCATAGTGCAAAAAGCTTATGTGGTCGCGCGTGACGCTCACGAGGGGCAAATGCGATCAAGTGGTGATCCTTATATAACGCACCCGGTGGCAGTTACTGTGCTGCTTGCCAATATGAAGTTAGATCACGAAACGTTGTCGGCTGCCCTAATGCACGACGTTATTGAAGATACGCCAGTTTCCAAACAAGACCTAGCTGACGAATTTGGCGATACCATTGCTGATTTAGTAGAGGGTGTGTCTAAATTAGACAAACTTCATTTCAAAGATAAAAAAGAGTTCCAAGCGGAAAACTTCCGTAAAATGGTTATGGCGATGACGCAAGATATTCGTGTCATTCTGATAAAGCTTGCTGACCGTACCCACAATATGCGAACGCTTGGTGCCCTAAGGCCAGATAAAAAGCGTCGTATAGCTAAAGAAACGTTAGAGATATATGCTCCAATCGCCAATCGCCTTGGTATTCACGAATTTAAAAACGAACTAGAAAATCTCGGCTTTCAAGCGCTTTACCCAATGCGCTCTCGAGCTCTGGAAAATGCCGTAAAACAGGCTCGCGGTAACCGTAAAGAAATTATCCATAACATCCAGTCTGAAATAGAAACTCGATTAGAAGAAGTTGGGATCCCTGGCGATGTAAGAGGTCGAGAGAAACATTTATTTAGTATCTATCGAAAGATGTTAAACAAAGAGTTAATGTTTAACGAAGTAATGGATATTTATGCGTTTCGAATCATGGTTGATGACATCGATACCTGCTATCGAGTGTTTGGCGCTATGCACGGCTTATATAAGCCAATTGAAACTCGTTTCAAAGACTACATTGCAATTCCGAAATCAAATGGTTATCAATCGTTACATACGTCATTGATTGGCCCACACGGTATTCCTATTGAGATTCAGATTCGTACTAAAGAAATGGATCAACTCGCTGATAAAGGTATTGCGGCACATTGGGCTTACAAAGGCGCTGGCGATACAGCTGGAAATACAGCACAGCAACGAGCTCGCCAATGGATGCAAACTTTATTAGAGCTACAACAAAGTGCTGGCTCATCGTTTGAATTTATTGAAAACGTTAAAACCGAAATGTTCCCTGAAGAAATTTATGTTTTTACTCCAGATGGTAAAATTCATGAATTGCCAATGGGTGCTACACCGGTAGACTTTGCTTATTCTGTTCATACCGACGTTGGTAACACTTGCGTTGGCGCGAAAGTCGATCGTAAACCTCATCCTCTCAGTCGCGCTTTAGACACTGGACAAACAGTAGAAATTATTACTTCACCAAATGTTAAACCAAATGCAAATTGGCTTAACTTTGTTGTAACCGCCAAAGCACGTTTAGGGATCCGTAATTACCTTAAACATCAACGAGCAAATGAAGCCATAAACTTAGGTCGACGTTTGTTAAAATCGGCGCTTGGTGAAGTAGAGATTGAACAAATATCACCTGAAGATATCATTAAGTTATTAACTGACTTTAATTTAAGTACCATAGAAGATCTGTATCGAGAAATCGGCTTAGGTAATCTAATGGGCCTTACTATCAGTAATCGCTTACTAAATTCAGATTCCGAGCAAACCAACAAAGAAAGAATCGATAAAACCCCTATCGTCGGCGCAAAAGGTATGTTGGTAACGTATAGCAAATGTTGCCACCCTATTCCTGGCGATGAAATTGTTGCTCATGTATCGCAAGGAAAAGGCTTAACTATTCACAGAGAAGACTGTCCTAACTGCCGGAATTGGGAAAAAGAAGCCGCTAAGTTTTTCAAAGTAAAATGGGATGACACGTCTGATAGAGATTATGTCACCACACTAAAAATTGAACTTATCAACCATCAAGGCGCGCTTGCTAAAGTAACGCATCTAATCTCAAAGAGTAATTCAAACGTAGAACATATATTTACCGAAGAAAAAGAATCAAATATATATGTAATCACTGCTGATGTTACCGTCAAAGATCGTATTCACTTGGCTCGCGTCATCAAAAAATTAAGAACTATGCCGGACGTGCAACGCATTAGCCGCAAATAGTTTATTCAACAGGAATTCAACATGACTCGTATTGTTATTAACACAGATGCGGCACCTGCCGCTATTGGCACTTATAATCAAGCTATTAAAGTAGGCACTACTGTTTATTTGTCTGGCCAAATCCCGCTAATTCCAGAAACAATGGAAATTATTTCTGAAGACTTTGAAGCACAAGCAGAACAAGTATTTAAAAATCTGACAGCCGTTTGTGAAGCGGCCGGTGGCTCTCTAGAAAATGCGGTTAAATTAAATATATTTCTAACGGATCTAGGCCAGTTTGCAAAAGTTAATGAAATAATGGCTAAGTATGTGGTTGAACCTTATCCTGCTCGCGCCGCGGTGCAAGTATCAGCTTTGCCAAAGGGTGTACAAATTGAAATTGATGGTGTGTTAGAGCTTTCTGACGTTTAGATTGCACTTTATTCATATAATCATTTAGTAAAACTAGGTTTTTAAATATGACACCCGAACGTTTTAAACGTATCAGTGAGATCCTTGATAAGCGCCAGCCAGACCTGACAGTATGTATGGAGCAAGTGCATAAAACGCACAACTTGTCCGCTATCATTCGTACTGCAGATGCAATAGGGATTCACAACATACATGCGATATATACGACAGAAAGTCGATGGTTATCAGGTGGTAGAGCGTCAGGTAGTCAAAAGTGGGTAAAGGTAACCGAACAACCTGACACCGCAACAGCTATAAAACAGTTTAAAGCACAAGGCATGCAGGTTTTAGCGACTAACTTATCTGAACGTGCGAAAGACTTTAGAGAGATTGACTACACAAAACCAACGGCATTAATTTTAGGCCAAGAACGTGATGGTATTTCCGATGAAGCGCTAGAGCTAGCCGACCATCATGTCGTTGTGCCAATGTTTGGTATGGTGGAGTCGCTAAATGTGAGTGTTGCAGGCGCGCTAATAATGTATGAAGCGCAACGCCAACGCTTAGTTGCTGGTATGTATGATAAACCTGTGATTAGCGATGCTATCCGTCACCAAATGCTATTTGAAGGTGGTCACCCTATTTATGCCGAGCTTTGTGTAAGAACTGGCACCGCATATCCTCCTTTAGATGAGGAAGGTCAAATTGATGCGCCTAAGTCTTGGTATACTGAGTTAAAAGATAAGTATAATCTTTTGCCAGCCGATAAAAAATCTCGACGAGTCGACTTTACCCATACCGACCAAACATTTGAGTTTGAGCCGGGCTCTGTAACTGATAAATGTAATTAATGGATTATTATGGCGCTAACCTCTCTTTCTTCAGTGCCAATTACAACGCTTAAAGGCGTTGGCCCAAAAGTCGCAGAAAAATTAAAAAAGCTAAGCATCTTCTCTATTGAGGATGCTTTGTTTCATCTGCCGTTACGTTATGAAGACCGAAGTCGTGTCTATCCTATCGCCCACACTGTGGTGGGCACTCACGTTGCCGTTGTTGGCCAAGTCACGTCTTGCAATATTCAGTTTGGTCGAAAGAGAATGCTCGTTGTGAAAATCGGTGATGCCACCGGTGGTATGACACTGAGGTTTTTCAACTTTTCGGCGGCACAAAAAAACGCATTAGAAGATGGAACTTGGATAAAATGTTTTGGTGAAATCCGAGGCGGTAAATTTGGCCCAGAAATACTTCATCCAGATTATGTAAAAATTAACGGTCCACATGACATTGTAGTGGAGGAGTCGTTAACACCAATATATCCAACTACGGAAGGTGTTAAACAAGCGACTTTACGAACTATTACCGAACAAGCCCTTTCGCGACTTGAAAAATATCGAGTCGATGAACTTATACCATTCGAGTCATTACCTAATCAGTATTCGCTAGTTAAAGCCTTACAGATATGTCATCGTCCCCCCGTCGATACTGATACTTCATTGCTAGAGTTGGGTATCCATCCTGCTCAGCAACGACTGGCATTTGAAGAGTTGTGTGCATACCAAGCGAGTATGCTAAATATTAAGAAAGATTCTCAGCAAGTTTCCGCCATTGCTTTTCCTACTAAAAATGACTACGTCGATACTTTTCTTAACTCGTTGCCGTTTTCTCCTACAGGTGCGCAATCACGAGTAGTGGCAGATATTACCAAAGACTTAAACCGTCCATTACCTATGATGCGTCTAGTTCAAGGGGATGTTGGATCTGGTAAAACCCTTGTTGCGGCTTTGTCAGCGCTAACGGTTATCGCTCAAGGTTATCAAGTGGCATTAATGGCACCAACGGAGATTCTTGCTGAGCAACATGCGAATAATTTTAGAGCCTGGTTTGAACCGTTAGGCATTAACGTAGCCTGGTTAGCCGGTAAAGCTAAAGTAGCTGAAAAACGTCAAGCTCTTGAAATGATTGGAAATGCTGAAGCTCAAATGATAGTGGGTACTCACGCTATTTTTCAGGACCAAGTTGAATTTGCAAAACTGGCGCTCATTATTATTGATGAACAACATAGATTTGGCGTACATCAACGACTGTCGCTTAGAAATAAAGGCGCTATTCATTTTGATGACACAATTTTATATCCGCATCAACTTGTCATGACGGCAACTCCAATCCCACGTACGCTTGCAATGACCGCCTACGCAGACTTAGATTGCTCTATTATCGACGAGTTACCGCCAGGGCGAACACCAATTACCACTGTTGTGATCCCGGACACCAAACGGGACCAAGTAATTGAACGAGTGAAACATGTTTGTATTACAACGGGACAACAGGCTTATTGGGTGTGTACATTAGTTGAAGAGAGTGAAGCTTTGCAGTGTCAGGCTGCTGAAGACGCAGCGATTGAACTACAGAGCCTGTTACCGGAGCTTAAGATTGGCCTTGTTCATGGTCGAATGAAAGCCGATGAAAAACAACACGTAATGCAAGCATTCAAAAATGGAGAGCTTAATTTACTTGTTGCTACTACGGTCATTGAAGTAGGTGTTGACGTGCCAAACGCAAGCTTAATGATCATTGAAAACCCCGAACGCTTGGGACTTGCTCAGTTACATCAACTTCGCGGCCGTGTTGGCCGTGGCGCTTTACAATCTCACTGTGTATTACTTTACCATGCCCCTTTGTCACAAACTGCACAACAACGTTTAGCGGTTTTACGAGATTCCAACGACGGCTTCGTTATCTCCGAAAAAGATTTAGAAATACGCGGAGCAGGTGAAATATTAGGTACTCGTCAAACCGGCATTGCTGATTTTAAAATTGCAGATTTAGAAAGAGATGCCACACTATGTGAGCAAGCTATTGTCGTAGCAAATGATCTTCTTATTTCACAACCAGAGCATATACCTATTTTAATTAGTCGCTGGTTAGGAGAGAAACAGCTATACGGCAACGCTTAACATTGCAATTTTTAAACATATAAACAATACTTTACAGCTAGATTATAGAAATGATTCTATTGTTAAAATGACTAGAAGCGGAGTGCATGAGTAAAATTCTAATTGTTGAGGATAGTCTGCCAATTATTGCATTGCATAAGAGCATTGCCATTAAGGCCGGATTAGACCCCGTAGTAGCAACAACTTTTGCGGAAGTAAAACAGCTTTTCTCTGAGTTTGATGAGTTCTTTTGCGCTGTAATCGACTACAGTCTGCCAGACGCTCAAAACGGTGAAGCTATCGATTATATTTTATCTAAAAATGTGCCTGGCATTGTTATGACTGGTATGCTCGACGATAAAATACGTGAACATATTCTTAAACTACCAGTAATCGATTACATCACCAAAGAAAGTAAACAAGCGTTTCAATATTTACTCGCTCTACTTATTAAACTACAAACTAATCATCATATTAAAATACTTGTAGTTGATGACTCTGGCAGCACTAGAAACTACCTAAAACAATTGTTAACTCGCCATAACTTTACGGTTTTGCTTGCTGATTCTGGCTTATCTGCACTGGCTATACTTAAGGAAAATCCAGATATTAAACTGGTTGTTACCGACAAAGAAATGCCTAATATGGACGGCATAGAGTTATGCAACGAAATAAGAGCAAACTTTACCAAAGAAGAAGTGGGCATCATTGGCATATCGGGGAATGCGTCACAGTCACTTACTGCAAAATTTATTAAAAATGGCGCTAACGACTTTTTACGCAAGCCATTTTGTTTAGAAGAATTTTACTGTCGAGTCGTACAGAATATTGAATACGTGCAAAGTATCGATATTATAAGAAAACAAGCCAATACCGACTATTTAACGGGGTTAGCAAATCGTCGTTATTTCTTTGATACCGTTCAGCCAATAATCCAATCACAAAACTCTGCGACCATCGCTATGATGGACATCGATAATTTCAAAGTTATTAATGACACTTATGGTCATGATGCTGGTGACATTGTATTAAAAACGATCTCTGAGCTTTTAAAACAACACTTTAGCAACGAATACATTGTTGCACGGTTAGGGGGCGAAGAATTCAGTGTCTTTTTAAATGAAATTGACTTAATGGATGCTGCAGAAAAATTAGAGCGCTTTAGAGCGGAGCTTGCTAATACAAATATTGATGTTGGTGAGCGAACAATAAATTGCACTGTCAGTATTGGCGTTTGCAAAGATAAGCGTGAGAGATTAGACGCCTTATTAATTCACGCTGACCAACTTTTGTATAAAGCTAAGGAAACTGGAAAAAATAAAGTGGTATTCGATTAATACCACCCTTTATTTGCGGGCCTATTAGCGCCTATATTTAGCAAGTAAGTGTTACGCTTTATCAGATGAATCGCTTGCAAGTGATCCTTTAATCTCAGCAACTTCCTTTTCTAACGCTTCTAATTTGGCACGCGTTCTAGCTAAAACTTGAGTTTGTACGTCAAACTCTTCTCGACTAACGACATCAAGTTGTGACAGCTTATTCTGCAATACCGTTTTAACTTTATCTTCAACATTATCTGCCATCGTTTTAACACCAGCAGGCAGTGCATCGGCAACTTGAGCGGCAAATTGCTCAATCTTTTTTGCATCTATCATTTTAGTACCTTAATCATTTTTGCTGTGCTCATTGTAATTGTTGCAATAAAAAAGGCCAGCATTGCTGACCTTTAATTATTGAAATACTGTAAGCCTAGGTCAATCTCTTAACTTAATCTTACGGTTGAGTCTTACCAAGTGATCATTGCTTGCAAGCCACCACCTACATCATCTAACTCAGGTGACGCTTGTAAACCTAAATCAAACTGTATACCAGCTAAGTACAAACCTGCACCGACTGTAATTAAGCCATCGCTTTCGTCAGAAGTTGAGTTACCAACCTTATCCGCTAAGTTATGGCGATAACCCGCTCGCAACTCTAAAAAGTCGTATGCATTTAACACCGCACCAAAACTAGCATACTGACTGCCTCTAAAGAACTGATCGCCATTAGCAAACTCAGGTCCTTTAGATTCAGTTAAGTCAATATCAGCGGCTAGACGAATCCAACCTGCGTTATAACTAGTTCCGACACGAATTTGTGGTTCAACTTTGTAGATTAATGACTCTTGTCCTGGTTTTAATGTTTCTTGGCGAGACTCAATCTCTTCGCCAATAATATTCTTAACCGTTACGCCAATGCGCCATTTGTCCATGTTATCCATAGCCAAAATAGCGCCTAAGTCAGCCGTAACAAAGTCTTTTGTGCTGCGGTAATCGTCACCATCGATATCGTCTTCGTCAAAGTCAGAGGACGCTGATTGATAATCAAAAAACTCTAAGCGCACCGCTTTTACCGTCGCACCAACGCTTAACGTTTTTTCCGACTCTAACTTCCAGTTCGACGCCAGTGTTACGCCACCTTCTGCCCAGCCAATCGCTGCAAAGCGCGCAGTGGAGTCAAGCTCATCTTCATTAAATACTATGCTTTGACTGTTTTGATCAAAAATGTCGCCGTAGTCATTCTGTAGGGTAGTTTGCTCTAGCTTACGTGCTTCAGCTAATTGTTCAGCTTGCGTGAAAAGCACTTCAGCTTCATCGGCAAGTTCTTGTGCTCTATTTATTTCATCTTGCGTTGCAGTACCGCTATTTTGTAAGGCTTCTAATTCAGCTTGTAGCGCTTCAAACTCTGACTCATAAGCTAAAGCTGTATCATATAACGGACGAACATTCGTTAACAAAGTTTGGCCAAGCCCTGTGTAACGTCGTAATAAATCGATATCGCTCTGTGAGATGTCACCCGTACCGCCAACATCAAACTTAACCATCGCGTTAAATGAAATAGCAACACGTTCAAACGCCATACCAAAACCCGCGTTAAAGCCTAGTGTGCTCTGCAGGCCAGCACCATCTAGGTCTTCAAAGTTAGATACTATTCGATTGGCTGTATCTATAGTGTTTTGAAGACTTTGTACGTCGCCTTCAAGTAGGTCTAAGTTATCGAGGTCTTCAAAGTTAGATACTTCTTCCTCTAAACTTTCAAATAAATCTATGCTATCGCCGTCATCTTTTGTATCTGCAACACGTCCCGTTGCATTCAAAACAAAGAAAAAGTCGTTGTCAGTACCTGCGGCTGTGCCTAATAAGGCTGGATTATAATTTGCAGCAGATGACCAATGGGCATAAGTAAGACCAGCTCCACCGCTACCTAAGTTTCTTGCTGACTGAACAAAACTATCGACAGCGAATGCTGAAGTACTAAATAAGCCAAGGGTGATGGCCAAAGATACTGCTGATTTTTTCATGATAAATCCTCTTTTCATAGATAACAGCGAATAAGCCCATACATTGTAGTCGAATAAATGAACACTTCAAAAGCAAAAATTATTATTCGTTTGGGTACATTCTCTAATGCGAAACTCGCTGCTATTTTGTTATCATGTCGCGCTAATTTATAAGGTGCTCAAATTTAATGCGTTTAAACCCTGAACAAGAATCTGCTGTTAATTATGTAAGTGGCCCATGCCTCGTTTTAGCCGGCGCAGGTTCAGGTAAAACACGAGTAATTATTAATAAAATTACTCACCTTATAGAAAATCATGGCTACAACGCCAAAAATATAGCGGCGGTAACTTTCACTAATAAAGCCGCTAAAGAAATGCGTGAACGTATTGCCGCATCTATGGATAAAAGTAAGATCAAAGGCTTACGGATCTCAACCTTCCATACACTTGGCTTGGATGTCATAAAAAAAGAAATAAAAATACTAGGATTTAAGAAAAACTTTTCTTTGTTTGACGATCAAGACTGCTTTTCGCTATTAAAAGAATTGACCGAACCAGAGTTACAAGAAGACAAAGAAAGCATTTATCAGCTAATTAACCGCATTTCGAGCTGGAAAAACGATCTTATTTTACCTAAGCAAGCCGTCGCTGAAGCGACTGATTCTGAGTCTGCATTATATGCCGAACTTTACGCTCGCTATCAAAATCAACTAAGAGCTTATAATGCGTTAGATTTTGATGATCTTATTTTGATACCCACTTTATTATTCAAAACAAACGACGAAGTTCGAGCGCGTTGGCAAGACAAAATTCGGTATTTATTGGTTGATGAGTATCAAGATACCAATACGAGTCAGTACGAATTAGTAAAATCGTTGGTAGGAAAGCGTGCACACTTTACTGTTGTTGGTGACGATGACCAGTCTATATATTCTTGGCGCGGCGCTAAGCCACAAAACTTAGTTTTATTAAGCAAAGACTTTCCTAATCTAAATTTAATTAAATTAGAACAAAACTATCGTTCCGTTGGTTGTGTGTTGCACGCGGCTAACGTCTTAATTGATAAAAATCCGCACGTATTTGATAAAAAGCTCAAAACAAATATGGAATACGGCGAGCCGATTCGAGTTATTCAAACTAAAAACGAAGACAATGAAGCAGAGCGTGTTATCGCTGAAATCATCGGCCATCGTTTCACCAATAAAACCAATTATGGCGATTACGCTATCTTGTATCGCGGTAATCACCAGAGCCGCATTTTTGAAAAGTTATTAACATCAAACCGCATCCCATACAAGATAAGTGGCGGGACCAGCTTCTTTTCCCGTGCAGAAATAAAAGACATCATGGCCTATTTACGCTTGTTAGTTAACCAAGATGACGACAATGCGTTTTTACGAATTATCAATACGCCAAGACGGCAAATAGGGCCAGCTACGCTAGAAAAGTTGGGCATATTATCAAACGATCGACACTGCAGTTTATTTGAAGCAGCATTTGATAACGCCTTCTTGGGTATGATCAACGGACCTGCAAAAAATGCGATTCAATATTTTACTCGCTGGTTTGTAGAGTTAAGCGATCAAGTGGTTCGTAGTGATCCAAAAGAAGCGGTAAAAGATCTAATGAAAGGCATTCACTACGAAGACTGGCTATTTGAAACAAGCTCGTCTCCTAAAGCCGCAGAAATGCGTATGAAAAACGTAAGTGAACTTTATAGCTGGATTACGCAAATGTTAGATGGCGATGATGAGCATGAACCATTAACACTTGCTGAAGTGGTTAGTAAATTAACATTACGCGACATGATGGAACGTAATGAAGAAGAAGAAGCAAATAACCAAGTACAGCTAATGACCATGCATGCTTCAAAAGGCTTGGAGTATCCCTATGTATTTATGGTTGGTATGGAAGAAGGTTTGCTACCTCACCAATCAAGCATTGATGAAGATAATGTCGAAGAAGAACGCAGACTTGCCTACGTAGGTGTTACTCGTGCGCAACAACGCCTATTCTTAACCTATGCAAAAGAACGACGTCAATATGGTGAAACTATTACGACAGAACCATCAAGGTTTTTAGAAGAGCTTGATCAAAAGGATCTTCGTTGGGAGAAGTTAGGGCAAGCTATCCCTGAAGCCGAACGTAAAGAAAAGAACAAAGCAAATATCGCCAATTTAAGGTCACTACTTAAAAAGTAGCGCTATAAAAAAAGCTCCTATCGAAGGAGCTTTTTTGTTTTGATTCGTTAACGTTAGCTTATAACTAGCAATCGCTACCTATTTAGAACCATCAACCATATAGACGATCGCAGCTTTGATTTCATCATCAGAACAAGCAACACAACCGCCTTTTGCTGGCATAGCGTTAAAGCCGTTAATAGCGTGATTTGCTAATACGTCCATGCCCTGCGCAACACGAGGAGACCAAGCACCTGCATCACCCATTTTAGGTGCACCCATGATGCCCGCTCCGTGACATGCGGCACATGCACTTTGATAAACTTGATCACCTGAACGAGGTCCAGTTGCAACCGCTGCGACTGGCTCAGCACCGGCAATATAAACTTGGCCGACAGGCTTAATGCGTTTTTCAATTTCAGTTTTTTTATCAGTTGATGCATTTGCTGTCATAACTGCAAACACTGTCACTATGGTCAAAAGCATTTTGATCATTTTGAATTCACCTTATGGGATAGAATTTTATACTTTGTACATTCTACCTATTGGATAAACCCTTGCAATATATAACCTTAGTTATTACTGATAAATTTTAGGTAGAAATTATTTTTCTCAAATAAAATATAGCATTGATCTTATTATTTGTACCACAAATGATCCACGCTATTTCTTTACAAACCTTTAAAAACGGGCGTTTAGTAAGCACTGAAATAAGATCCTAAAAAAAGATCAGTTTTTTTCGTTAAAAAACTGGATCAATTTAATATTCGAGTGTAAATTATCAATCCGCTCGAAATTAATCGATTTTGAGCTTTCTGAATGCCTCCAAATTTTCACTGGTATTCGCTGTAGAACAACAATAATAAAAGCGGAACTCTGAGTAGTTTTTCAAGATAATGTTCCTATTGGCCAGCTAAGGATTAACCGACTGATTGCCAAGGTTTATTGTACTTATCAACTAAGTTATCCACAGGAAGTGATATTTATTAACACTTGCTGACTTTCTGCACACCTCATATATATGGCGACTTTGCAATCTTTATGGCATTCTTATTCACCAATTTATCCAACGCGACTCGGAAACAATCCACATGACAAAACAAGACTTATCATCAGCTTATAAGCCACTGGTTTTAGTTGACGGCTCCTCCTATTTATTTCGTGCTTATCATTCACCTCCACACCTTACCAATTCTAAAGGTGAAGCTACTGGTGCTATATACGGCGTGGTGAACATGCTGAAAAGTCTTGTGAAACAATATTCCCCTGAACGTATGATTGTGATCTTTGATGCCAAAGGGCCAACGTTTAGAAACGAAATGTACAGCGAGTACAAAGCAAATCGGCCGCCAATGCCGGATGACTTGCGTTATCAAATAGAACCTTTACACAAAATCATTAAAGCGATGGGCTTACCTTTAATCGCTATTGAAGGCGTTGAGGCCGATGATGTGATTGGCACTATTGCCGATGAGCAATCTAAAAAAGGTAACGACGTATTAATCAGCACCGGCGATAAAGATATGGCGCAGTTGGTTAATCCTCACGTCACGTTAATTAATACCATGACAAATACCGTTATGGATCCGGATGGTGTCGTTGATAAATTTGGCATTCCACCAGAGCTAATCATTGATTACTTAGCTTTAATGGGCGACAAAGTAGATAACATTCCTGGCGTACCTGGTGTTGGTGAAAAAACGGCTGTTGCTTTAATTCAAGGCCTTGGCAGTATTCAGTCTATCTACGAGAATTTAGATAAGGTTGCAGAGCTTGGTTTCCGTGGTTCCAAAACCATGGCTAAAAAATTAGAAGAGCATAAAGAGCAGCTATTACTTTCATATGAACTCGCTACTATTAAACTAGACGTTGAACACGGTATTACCGATGAATTAATGCATTTAGAGCAACCAAATAAAGACGAACTTGCTGAGTTATTTAAAGAGTGTGAGTTCAAACGCTGGTTAAAAGAAATCTTATCGGGACAAGAGTCTCAAGCAACAGCACCAACAAAAGGTAAACCTTCTAGCAAGGCTGACGATACAAGCTCCAGTACCAACGATGAACCTGCGGTACAGGCTATAACGCTTGATCGTAGTCAATATCAAACCTTACTTACTATTGAAGATTGGCAAGCTTGTCTAAAAGAAATTAACGAGGCCGGTTTAATCGCCTTTGATACTGAAACGACTTCTTTAGATTATATGGAAGCTGAGTTGGTTGGTTTTTCTGTTGCTTATGAATATAAGGGAAAAATTAAAGCGGCTTACATCCCATTAGCTCATGATTACGACGATGCGCCTCAGCAAATATCGATTGAAGATATTAAACCTAGTTTAAAGCAGTTATTAGAAGACAAAACCATAAGCAAAGTGGGACAAAACTTAAAATACGATATTAATGTTTTGGCTAAATACTCGTTAATCATTGCGGGCATCGTCGGCGATACCATGTTGCAATCATATGTATTTAATAGCACGTCTACCCGCCATGATATGGACAGTTTAGCGCTTAAGTATTTAGGACATAACTGTATTTCGTTTGAAGATATCGCAGGAAAAGGTGCAAAACAAATCACCTTTAACAAGATACCATTAGATCAAGCAGCACCTTATGCGGCTGAAGATGCTGACGTTACTTTACGACTGTATAAGTATTTTTCAGAAAAACTGCGCCATGAGCCTAAATTAAATGCTGTATTTAGTGATATAGAATTACCGTTAATGCCAATTCTCTCAAAAGTAGAGCAAAACGGCGTGTTGATAAACTCAGATGTATTGCATGAATTAAGCAGTGAGTTTGAAGGTAAACTTCAAACACTTGAACAACAAGCACATGATGTGGCTGGAGAAGTTTTTAATTTGGGCTCACCAAAACAACTACAAGAAATTTTATTTAATAAACTTGAGTTGCCGGTAATCAAAAAAACGCCCAAAGGAGCACCTTCTACAGCTGAAGATGTATTACAAGAGCTTGCCCATAAATACGAATTACCAAAGTTAATTATCGAATATCGAGGTTTGAGTAAGCTTAAATCTACTTACACCGATAAGTTACCGACCATGGTTAAGTCTGCTACTGGTCGTTTACATACTTCTTATCATCAAGCAATTGCTGCTACGGGAAGGTTAAGCTCTACCGATCCTAATCTGCAAAATATTCCAATTAGAAACGAGAATGGTCGACGAATTCGAAAAGCATTTATTGCGCCTCAAGGAAAAAAAGTTGTCGCAATCGATTATTCACAAATCGAATTAAGAATTATGGCGCATTTAAGTGGTGATAAAGCCTTACTTGATGCCTTTGCAAATAACTTGGATATTCATAAAACAACAGCATCTGAGGTTTTTGCGACACCATTTGATGAAGTAACAACAGAACAACGTCGTGCAGCAAAAGCGGTAAACTTCGGGTTAATTTATGGCATGTCGGCATTTGGCTTAGCTAACCAGCTAGATATTGCACGAGGCCAAGCACAAGACTATATCAATAAATATTTTGAACGTTTTCCGGGTGTATTAACTTACATGGAAACAACACGACAAAACGCATTGGCAAATGGTTATGTTGAAACGGTATTTGGTCGTCGACTTTATTTACCTGATATCAACGCAAGAAATAATATGCGTAAAAAAGCAGCTGAACGTGCTGCGATAAATGCACCTATGCAAGGAACCGCTGCAGATATTATCAAAAGAGCCATGCTAACTGTCGATCAATGGATTATTGATAATGCACAGGATGATGTGAAAATGGTGATGCAAGTTCACGATGAATTGGTATTTGAAATTACTACCGAAAAAGTTGATGAGCTGGTACCAATGCTAATCGAGCAAATGGAACAAGCCGCGAAACTAGATGTACCTTTAACAGCAGAAGCTGGGCAGGGTGACAACTGGGATGAAGCTCACTAAGCAAATATAATTTCACGCCGAATACGATGGAAGCGCAAATAGCTCCAGAACTATTCGGCACCTAATGTGAAATCCAATTACAGAAATGTAACTTTACCGAACAACTTAATTGGTGAATGGCATTACAATTAAATTATCTTAAATTTACCTCATTTTTTAAACTCAAAACTGCACCCATCACACAAACTAACTGATTGTTTGTAAAAACATTTGTTCAAATAAACAACAAGAATCTCGCAAGGCCTTATTATATATAACTAAAAAACTTTAAAAAAAATTAGAGTATATACTTTACTTTCGTTTCTGATTGGTTATTATAGTTATGTCTCTCGAATGAGTTGACCCTGTTGATATTTGACATTTAATAGCCTCTCCCCTTTCGCTATGACCGGTGCTCTTTGAGCGTCGGTTTTTTTTTGCCTGTAATTTAATAATAAACACCAACTTCCTGTAAATTAGTTACAAAAAAAGAGCGTTTCCGCTCTTTCTCAATTTCTATATTCTTTCTGTTAGTTACTCAGAAGGCTTCTCGTTACTTTTGTCTTCGACATTTTCCAGTTGCTCGTTAACCTCTGCCTTAACATCAAATTCAGGATTAGGCTCAACAAGCTCGGCTGCGTTAAGCCACTTATCTAACATTCTAGATAATTGCACAATGCCTTGCTTTTTAAGTGAAGAAAATAGCTCAACAGTGACATCACCTTGGAACGCCAATGCGGCTTCACGTATTTTTAATAACTCAGCTTTTTGTCTACCTGATTTAAATTTATCAGCTTTAGTTAATAGCACTAATACCGGTAGATTCACTTCTACGGCCCAATAAATTAGATTTTGGTCGAGATCTTTCATCGGATGACGAATGTCCATAAGAACGACTAAGCCTTTAAGACACTCGCGTTTCTCTAAATATTCGTTTAATGACTTTTGCCATTTCAACTTCATTTGCAAAGGTACTTTAGCAAAGCCGTAACCTGGCAAATCTATTAGGCGGCGATCTTCTTCTTCAAGATTAAATACGTTAATAAGCTGAGTACGACCTGGAGTTTTACTCGTTCTTGCTAAACCTGTTTGTTGCGTTAATGTATTTAACGAACTAGATTTACCTGCATTGGATCTTCCAGCAAACGCAACTTCATAACCAGTATCTGGTGGAAGGCGACGAATGTCTGGAGCAGACGTAAAAAATGAAGCTTTTCTATAATTAATAATCGATTTTGACACGGATAATCCTCTCGCTGTGAAACTGAACGTTAGAAATTCAACAACTTGTATCAAATATAACGTCGAAGAATCTTTCACATTGTGGCATTTGGTGTAGAATATGGCTAATTATACTCTTTGCGTGAACTGCTTCATAGCCAAAGGATTTAGAATAACTTAAATAATAGAGATACTAATATGAGAAATATTGCATTATCACTTACTATGCTATTCGGACTCATCGGTTCAGCTCAAGCTACAGGCGGCGATGTTGAAGCAGGTAAAACTAAATCAGCAACCTGTGCTGCTTGTCATGGCCCTGATGGAAACAGCACTATTGGCATGTACCCAAAAATTGCAGGTCAGCATGAAGGCTACATCTATAAGCAATTAAAAGAGTTTAAACTTGCTATGGAAACAGGCGGCAAAGACGGCCGTATGAATGCTGTAATGGGTGGTATGGTAATGCCACTATCTGATCAAGATATGAAAGACTTATCGGCTTATTTTGCTTCGCAAACGATGACAGCAGGTTCAACACCAGAAGACGTAATTCCAGCAGGTCAAGCCTTATACCGTGGTGGTGATATGGAACGTGGAATTCCTTCATGCCAAGCATGTCATGGCCCTAGAGGCGTAGGCCACAGCTTAGCCGGTTTCCCTAAAATTTCATTCCAGAACCCTGAGTATATTAAGTCGCAACTAGAACTATTCCGTTCTGGTGAACGAGCTAATGACATGAATGGTATGATGCGTGATATCGCCATGAAGCTTACCGATAAAGATATCGAAGCAATATCTAAATATGTTTCTGGCTTACACTAGGCCTTATATTTGAATGCCAAAAAGCACCTACGGGTGCTTTTTTTGTATCTAATATTTTTGTTAGGCAAGTACTTTTTCGAATATCTACGGTCTACTTTAAAAAAGTGTTTTACTATTTTGAGGCGTTAAATCAAATTTTTATTACGAAAAAGATGTGATCAAAAAAAAATAATTACCGTATTGTCTTAGTTAAAATAAATTTCCATTAAGAATATCCCCCACTATTTGTGAGACATTGACCATTCCAACTATAAGCAATTTCGTAAAAATACAAGTGTATATTTACTAAGTTGTTGTTTAATAAAGAGTTCAATTTTTAACCAACGTTAGAATGTAAAAAAATGTTAATTAATGCTTGAGTAATAGATCAGGTCGGGTAAATTATACCCCGTTGCCACGTAATGGATAACAAAAAGGATTTAACCCAAGGAAGTGGGGTGGTAAATAATTTTATAGTTTTGCTAAGTTGGCAAACATGGATGAACCAAAAAAGTACCATTGATGGTCAATAATTATATAAATACATACATGGAATGTTAAACAAAAACAAAATGGACAATTAGCAGTTGTGGCAAGACAAGGTGTCGTGCGTTCGGAAGGATTTCGAAATTAAAATAGGAGAAGTGTCAGATTTTTATTTGAACACTTGCTAGAATTAGAGGCGATAGCGGTCACACTGTCGCCTTTTTTATTGCCTAAAATTTGGCAAATCAGTAGAATCCGCAATCCAAACTTCTTTCATCTATTTATCCATAACGTGGGGACTCCATGACTCGTCAAAAAAAGAGCAGAAAAATCGGTAGCATTGGCACCAGGAAACAAGAAACTCGTCCAGCTGACACTAAGCAACCACGTCGCAATAAAAAGCCTAAAGGACAGCCTTCAGGTAATAGAAATAGTCTTATCGAGGAAAACGTAGTTAGTACACCTCAAAATCAAGACAAAAAAACAAATCCAAAGCTAGGAAGCAAAAAACCTATTAGCTTGCTTCCGGCTGATAAACCACAAGTGAAAGAAGTTAAACAGGTCGATCATTCTAAAACTAAACCTTCTGCTAAATTAACAAAAGCCGGGCCTGCAGTGCTAACACCAGAACAAGAGTTAGCAAATATAGAATCAGATGAGCGTTTAATTGAGCTAGTCGAACGCGTCCAGGAAGGCGAACTATTATCTGGCAAAGAAGCTAAATACTTCAATAAACAGATGGAAAGATTAGATCAGCTACTTGAAAAGTTAGGTATTGACCCAGACTCAGATAATGACGAAGATGAAGACGAACTTGATGCGCTGAGTAAGCTTGGTGGATCTGAGTGGGATGACTTATTAGATGACGAGAAATAATTAGATATGTGGTATGCACTTATAACAATTGCTGTTTTAGTGGTAGCTGGCTTAGCATTTTACGCTGGCCAGTTGTTGTGGAAAGTGAAGGCACAAGAAGAAGCGCAAAAACAGGAAAAAAGTAAGAAGCTTACTTATATAACTGAGAGTGTTTCACATATAGCAAAAGCAATGCATGCGAAGCAATGTGAGTACTCTGAAGGCGTTTTACGTATTTGGGTTTTACTAGACCATTATAACGCTGCTCAAACTGCCCCTAAAGATTACAAGGCATTGTACCCTGGCTTCGCTAACTTATACGAAGTCGTTAAAGACATGCCTACCCACGAAGCGCGTAAGAAATTCAGTAAAAAAGAAATTTTTGAAATGGATACCAAACGTTGGGACGCAGAAAAAGAGTTTGAACAACAAATAGAAACAGACTTAGAAGTTCTGTTAAAAGAGTTTTAAAATAAAGGGCATTCAATGCCCTTTTTTAGTCTCATAGCCTAAAGCCCTTTTGCCTTTGCGCTTTACGCCCTTTTCCTTGCCAACTTAGTCAGTTTCACAAGCTCAACTCGAATGTCATCCATTGCCCTACATTCTCTTCTAAACGTCACAAAAACCAGTCGCTCATCAGCTTTGATATAACAACCTTCCGTATGCACCGACAACATTTGAATGTGATTATTTACACTTACACCCATAGCATTAAGAATATCAATCATCGCCACTTGATGATCTTCGTTCATGTGCTCAACAACTTGCAATTCTTGCTCTTCGGTCCAAGGTTTAGAACTGCCTGTCCATTCGTTTTGTTCTAACCAAAAAATCTTACCAAAACCTCCAATATAACGAACACGCTTTACTTCTAATTTCCAAATAGCAAAGTCATGTGCCTTTTCATAACTTTTAGATTCAGGGAAATGAGTAACAAACTGTTTAATCATTTCTTTCTGTTTGGTATTAGCTACTTTATAACAATCACCTACAAGCGTTGCTCGAGCATTTTCGTTTTGGTCACCTTCGGCTGCGGCTACAAATACCGTTAAACTCACTTTTGAGTCTTGAGCCATATTTTTTGAATGCTGGGCAATATCGCTAATGTAAAAATAGGCGTTACCTTCGTTATCTAACATAAATGGCGTTACCGAGCCAAAAGGGTAGCCGGCCATATTCTTTGATATTGTAGATAACACACCAGACGTTGCATGTCTGACTAATTGTTTTGCTTCGCTTAAAGCTTGTTCTCTCATTGTTAGTGCTCCGTAAATTCAGAAAAAATAATTGGGGTAAGTGAATCAGGATGCTGAATAACACGCATTGATGTTTTATATGCCTTGGTCAATCGCTCTTCAGTAAGTACCGATTCCGGTGTTCCGGTGTGTTGCAGTGTTTGTTGGTCTAATAACCAGACTTGATCAGCGTAAGTACTTACCAAGTTCAAATCATGTAAAACCACAATTGCGGTATTGCCCGCAGAGGTAAACTTTTTAACGAGTTTTAGTAGCCGATGCTGATGCCGTACGTCTAATGCTGACGTTGGTTCATCAAGTAACATCAACTTCTTAGTGGATTGCCCTTCAAGTGCATCAAGTTGTGATAAGCACCTAGCAAACTGTAAACGTTGTAACTCTCCACCAGAAAGCTGGCTAGTATTTCGGTCTAAATGAGTGTCTAGTTCTACATACGACAGATATTCAGAAACTTTACTCAGTTGCCGACTTTTCGGCTCCACCTTATGAAACCGTCCCATCGCAACAATATCCACTAAACCAAAAGCAAAAGGGATTTGGTGTTTTTGAGTCATCACCGCTCGGTGTTGAGCCAACCATTCCAAACTGGCGTTTTTGATATTTACTTTTTTAGCGTTAAGAGGCTCGAAGTGCACATCTCCGTTATATTTTATTTGCCCCGCCAGACTGTTCAATAATGTTGATTTACCGGCGCCATTTTCTCCAATAATTGCAATGAGATGCCCCGCTTCAGCTTCAGCGGAAATATTTTTGATAAGTGTACGCTTGCCAATATCCACAGAAAGATCACTAATCTTAAGCATGTTTGCTCCTTTGCTGAATAAGTAGATATAGAAAGAATGGTGCACCGATGAGGGCGGTTATAATCCCAATAGGTAACTCCGCAGGTGATACGACGTTTCGAGCAGCCCAATCCGCTAACAATAACCCTGCTGCGCCAATAGCCATACTTAACGGCATTACATAGGTAATTTTAGGGCCGACAATCATGCGACTAATATGAGGAACAATTAAGCCTATAAATCCAATCATGCCCGTCATTGATACTGTCGCGCCTACTCCAATAGCAGTAAATATGACGGCTTTATGCTTTAACTTGGATACATCCAAGCCCAAATATTTAGCTTCTGATTCTCCAAGCAATAACACATTCAACTTTTTGTTTAATGAATACAGTCCAACGATACTAATTAACATAAGCGGCAGAGCGTTAAACAACGTAGACCAAGTAGCGCCAGCTAAAGAGCCCATGGTCCAATAATTGATAAGCCTTAACGCGCTATCATCTGCATAAAAACTAACGAGGCCAATAACCGCAAAAGCCAATGCATTTAGAGCAACACCCACCAGAATTAAGTTGGTGACATTAATCGCGCCGCCTCTTGTTGAAAGCATAGCCACCAAAGCTGTTACAGAAAGTGCGCCAATAAAGGAAGCTATAGGCAACCAAAACGCCACATCAATATTGTACTGATAGCCAACACCAATCATTAACACGGCAGCCACAGCAGCTCCTGCCGTAACTCCTATAATTGAAGGATCGGCTAGTGGATTTCTACATAAGGCTTGTGTTGCCGTACCGGTTTGCGCCAATACCAAACCAACAAGCATGGCTAAACAAAATCTAGGGAGTCTAATTTCAGTAACAATATTAATTTGTAAGTTAGTAAACTGCTCAAATGAACTAGGATGAAGCCAAGCTATCGCCAGTTGCCAGTCCCAACCTGCAGGCCCAAAGCCTAAAGATAACAATGCGCCTAGTAAAATAAGTGCGCCACTACTTAACATTGCTGTTACAAACAACCTCTGTTGGGCATTGTAAAATTGAGCTACGTTTTCCATTACAACTCTCGAGTAAAGTTTTCAATGGCAGTTAATGATTCAGCTATTCGCGGAGTAATGGCCATGCTTAATAAGCTATCAAGAACTAAAACATGACACGATTGCGAAACTGTCAAAAGTGACAAACTTGGATGCTTACAAATCTCACTTTTGCCGCCCATTGACGCCGCTACATGGCTTGGCACTAATAGAAAATCGGGTTTCATCAACACCAATGACTCTAAACCTACCGGTTTAAAACCTTTATGACTGTCAACTGGGTTAGTAATCCCTAATGAATTAAACAGAAAAGTAGGGACTGTTTCTAAGCCAGCAACTACGGCACCTCGGTCACTTAAGGATAACAATGACACTGCGGTTAATGACTTGTTGGTTGAATTTAGGCTTTTACCCTGGGTCATATTTAAAACGTCTAATGAGGCCTGAATATCACTGATCAATTGTTCTGCAGGAAGTGGCTTACCTAAACGTTTTCCCAGTTCTTTTATGAGGTTAAAAAGCGACTCAATATCAACGGGCTTTTTAAATTGGGTCACAGTAACACCCGCTTGCTTAATGAGTGTTAACGCCTCTTTTCTGCCCGCGCCTTCCAAAACTAACATTTCCGTTGGTTGTAAAGACAATACCCCTTCGGCGGCTAAATCACGGTAATAGCCAACAATAGGTTTTGTTAATGCATCTGCTGGATAATTACTTGATGAGTCAATAGCCACCACTTCGTCGCCGCTATTTAATGCAAAAACTATTTCAGTAATAGTTCCGCCAGCGGTAATAATCCTTTTTGATTCAGTACCCTGTGCATTCAAAGCTGATAGTGCCCAAATACTCATTACTATTGTTTTTACAAATGCCGCTTTCATTTCATTCCTCCGTTATTTTCGAAAAGAATAAAACTTAAATTACACAAATGCAAATCATTCTCATTTGCATTTAAACTTGCTTTTGAATTGGAAGTGGTTTAGCCTTGTATCAATTGCAAATGATAATCATTCTCAACAAGGAAAATAATGAACAAAATAACTTCCCACGTTTCTGCAGTCTCATTGGCTGTTGTTGCATCGCTCTCTAGTGCAGTAAGTGCAAATGCTAACGCATCTACCGCAGAGTTTGAGGGTGACACTATTGTTGTTTCAGCAACAAGGAGTGAGCAGTCTTTAGGTGATGTTCCAGCGAGCGTATCAGTGGTTGATGCAAGTGATATTGAAAAGTTTGTATTCACCGACTTAGGAAATCTATTCAAATATGACCCATCGATCACGGCTACTGGCCAATCAGGCGAAGCACAAACCTTAAATGTTCGAGGCATGGGCGGTAACCGACTTGTTTATGTAAAAGACGGCCGTCGTGTAAATGATGGTTATGCGGGCGGCGGCGGTTTTCTAGTTGGTCGTGGTTATTTTGATACGGACTCTGTTGCACAAGTTGAAGTTGCAAAAGGCGCAGCCTCTTCTTTATATGGTTCAGATGCGTTGGCAGGAATTGTTGTGATCACCACAAAAGATCCTAGCACTTTACTTGCTTCAAACGACTTTTATGCAGACTTAAATATTGGTTATGACTCAAGTAACAAACAACTTAAGTTAGGAACAACCGTCGCTGCCGATTTAAATGATTGGAAAACAAGTGCCTCCCTTACTTCAAGAAAAGGCGAAGAGACTCAAAACTTTGCAGAGACAATTCCCGGTTTTGACAGTGATTCTTTGTCAATCTTACTTAAAACCGAAAATGAATTAACGTCAGATTCAAATATAAAATTCGTTTTTGACCGCTATGAACAAACTTATGAACAAACTAATTCTGTAAATCTTGATACAACGACAGACAAAAATACCTCTACAGCCATATCAGCTGAGTACTTTTCTTCTTTAGCAACCTCGTTCTATGATCAAGTCAGACTTTTAGGTTACGTAAGCCAATACGAACAAGGCAGCGACCAAAGCAGAGCAAGCACTCGTGGTTACACTGATTTTAACGACTATCGCTTTGAACAAGATATATGGGGCCTACAAGCACAGTTCGACAAAAATATTAAAACTTCAGGATCAAGTCATAGTTTGACTTACGGTATCGAGTTTGATCGATACGACACAGAACGACCTAGGTTTAAAACGCGAGTATTAGCCGATGGTACCGTGGACTTTACCGATCAACAGCAAAAAGCCTTCCCTGGCGCAGACACCGACCTTCTAGGCGTTTATGTACAAGATCAAATTAACTTTTCAGATAGCCCTATTTCTTTAATTGCCGCACTGCGTTTTGACAGCTATCAAATGTCGGCAAAAGATAATGCCATATATGATGGTTCTGAATTTAAAGACGTAGATGAACAGGCGATTTCACCTAAATTAGTCGCAACCTTTAAACTAAACAAAGCCGTTAATTTATACGCTCAGTACATGCAAGGCTTTAAGATCCCACCGCATGATCAAGCGTATCAAAGCCATGGCGTTGAACCTTTTTATCAAATATTGCCAAACGCAGACTTAGAAGCAGAGGAAAGTGAGTCTATAGAAGTAGGCATGAAAATTAATACTGATGATGTAAAAGTTAGCCTAGCCTTCTTTGATTCTAGTTTTGAAAACTTTATTAACACTCAAATAGTGAAAACTGAACCAACCTTTATTCCTGGGGTTAATAAAGCGTTTTATCAGTACCAAAATATTGATTCTGTTTCCATTGACGGATGGGAGCTTTCGGCATCCTATTGGATGAATGATCAATGGTCGGCCAAGCTAAACGTAGCGGATACCAGTGGTAAAAATGATGAAACAGGTAATGCATTAACCTCTATTTCACCACTATCTGGAAGCCTTTTAGTCACTCACTACCAAGATAGCTGGCAGCACACTTTGGCATTAAGAGCCGCAAAGGCAATGACCGACGTGGAAACAAACGGTGAAGGTGAAAAAACAGCACAAAGTAGCGGTTACGGCGTACTTGATTGGTACAGCCAAGTTGAACTAAACCAATGGCGAGTGTCTATGGGTATTAGTAATTTACTAGACAAAGAATATGTTGATTATCAGAGCATTGCAGGCCAGTCAGAGCAAGCAACCTACGAACAATACACGCAACCAGGGAGGAGCCTATCGATTAACGTTAACTATGCATTTTAATTCGCACGATTAATAAGCACATGATAGATTTGGTATTTTAAGCCACTTATACGAGTAAGTGGCTTTCTTCTTTTAGGGCAAAAAACATAACCTGTTTTTAATATGAGACACTCAACTAAAAAAGGATTTACCGTGAAACTTGTTGCTGTACTTATTATCTCTACTCTACTTTTAGCCTGTACAACACCAACCACTGTCCACTTAAATGTGAAGTATCTTGAAAAAGAGGCACAGCAAAAAATAGTCACTGAACTGAGCTCTGCTGGGTTTAAAGTTGTTACTAATAAAGTGGATTTTCCTGGCGATAACTTACAATCCACGATTATTTACTCGCCCTTTCTTAAAAATTCAGACTCTGTAAATAACGTAATATCCACCATTAAAAAGCATGACTATAACGTGGTTCAGGTTGATATGTTGGCCAACTCAAATCACTGGTATACCAAAGACTCAATTGGTCTTTACTTACTTCCTAAGGACTTTAAACCCGCTACACAATCTATCAGCGATAAAATAATTGGTGACTACGTTGCCCATAACTGTGAGCACGACGCTTCACTTTCCATTAAACAGTCTGGCGAATGGACGTATCAATATTCAGGCGGTGACGATGCAACTGGAAACTGGTCCATATTAGAGTCTACCTACTTATTTATCAAAAGAGACGAGCCTTGGATCAACTTGTATTTTGAGTTTAGCTTTAGTCAACAGGCTGACATGCTAGGACCTGTCAACATTACCAAGCTAGCTCCTCTTAATGACTCTAGTTATATAGTTAAATGTGGTTTTATTAAGGGCATTAGACAATAAAAAAACCCCAACGCCTTTTCAGAGTTGAGGTTTTAGAGTTGAAGCTTAACAGTAAACTTCAAAAGCTGAGCTTTAAAAGTGAACTTTCAAGACAAGCAGAAAGCAGAAAGCCAAAGTTCTAAGTTCTAAGTTCTAAGTTCTAAGTTCTAAGTAAATAATTAATTATTGATTATTGATTATTTAACTTGGCAATAAGCTTGTCTTTCTTTACCCAAACATCATTTAACCAGCCTTGGAAACGAGCTTTAAATGCATCGTCATTAAAGTAGTCGCCAACAATCTCGTCGCTCACTTCGTGTACTTCAATTTTAACCTGAACACGCTTTAATTTACCCAATAGCATATCTTGCCCTGGTACTGCATTGTCTGGGTAGTTTAATGTTACGTTTAGAACACCAGAGAATAAGTGACCCATCGCCGCTAACGTAAATGCAATTCCACCAGCTTTAGGCGGCAACAAGTTGTCAAAATCGCTACCACTGCTGACATGTTTACTTTTAGAAAAACGAGTGCCTTCTACAAAGTTAATGATGGTTGTTGGAATATACTTAAACTTAGCGCAAGAAACTTTTGTACTTTCAATGTCTTGGCCTTTTTTCTCAGGATGCTTTTTCAGATAACTACTGCTAAAGCGTTTCATAAACGGCATGTCCATTGCCCAACAAGCCATACCTATAAACGGCACCCATTTAAGTTCATTTTTTAAGAAAAAACGAGGTGTTGGTAACTGATGTAATGCAACTTGAGCTAAAACTAAAATATCTACCCAACTTACGTGATTGCAAATGAGTAAGTACCAACTTTTCTTATTGAAGTTGTCGTCTGACTCTATTTCCCATTTGATAGGATTTGTTAAATTCATCGCAAGCAAGTTACACAACGCCCAGCCGCGAAATAAGAAGTTATTGATAAAGCCCACAGCTAGAGAGACTGGCTTTAATGGTATAAAAAACTTCACCAAACCAAACAAAAATATTGAACCACCTAACACCATTGTAATGGTAAAAAATAGAGGTATTGTGATGAAAATTAAGATCCATCCTGGCAAAAATGACAACATATTAAATCCTTACTGCGTAACTTCTGATTGTTGTTTTAATTTCAACAATGTTTTTTCTTTTTCTACCCACAAAGTGTTAACCCACTGGTGCAGCTTCTTTTTATACTCGGCATCATTTGCATAATCACCTAATAAGTCTTTGGTAATGTCGTGCAAATTAACATGTAAATAGACATCTTTAATACGGCCAGATAAAAAGTGATAAAACGTTGGGATCTGCTTACCCGGATAATAGATAGTTACATCTATTACTTTATGAAGTTGCTCACCCATTACCGTTAAAACAAATCCAACCCCACCAGCTTTAGGTCTAAGTAAACCGTGATATGGGCTGTCTTGAATTTTGTGTTTTGCTGGCGTGAACCGAGTGCCTTCAATAAAGTTCATAACCGACACAGGCTTATATTTAAAACGCTCACATGCCTTTTTTGTAGTTTCTAAATCCTTTCCTTTAAGGTGAGGATACTTTGCTAAGAAACTTTTTTTGTATCGACGCATAAATGGAAAGTCTAGTGCCCACCAAGCTAACCCTAATACAGGAACATACAACAATTCTTGTTTCAAGAAAAACTTTAAAAATGGCACCTTGCCATTGAACATTCTCTGTAATATTAAAATATCAGTCCAAGACTGGTGATTCGCCAAAACTAGATACCATTCTTTTTCAGACAGCTCCGTTTGACCGCTAACATGTAACTTGTAATCACCAAATAGCTTTTGGATACCGGTATTGACCGTAACCCAACTACTCGCACAAAAATCCAAACCAATAGTAATGAGTCTTCTAACTGCATATATCGGAATAAGCTTAAATACCGCCAAAATAATAATCGGCGTGAACCAAAAAATGGTATTTACGGAATATAGTAAAAATGACAATAGCGCTCTTATCATTGTTCCCTCAACTAGTCTTCAAAATATGTGTAGCCGGTAAGGCCTGCTTGTAATTCGGTAATAAATTGCTCTGCTTTTGTTACGTCAATTTGTGCATTTTCGATTTGTTGCTCATAACTGCGCATTAGCTTCTCACTATCAAATTGAACGTGTTGTAATACATCAGCAACGTTCTCACCTTTTAGTGACATAGAGAACTCATACCCTTTTTCGCTATCAGGATTCAGTTCGACGTGCACCGAGTCGGTGTCACCAAACAGGTTATGTAAATCACCCAGAATTTCCTGATACGCTCCCACCATAAACATACCAATTAAATAATCATTATTGTCGGTGTAAGGTGGTAACGGTAAGGTGCTTTCAATACCAGCACCATCTACATATTGGCGGATTTGGCCATCTGAGTCACAAGTAATATCTTGGATAATCGCTCTATTTACTAGCGGTTTATCTAAGTATTTTATCGGCATAACAGGGAATAATTGCTCAATACCCCACACGTCTGGCAATGATTGGAACAACGAAAAATTAACAAACAGCTTGTCCGCCAACTTCTCATTGATCTCATCGAGAACTTCACGGTGAGAACGAGAACGTGGGTCTAATTCTTCACGAACTAAACTCAAAATTTTGAAATACAACTGCTCTACTTTTGCCCAATGTGTAAGACTTATTAAGCCAACTACATATTGTTGATGCGCATCGGCGAATAAGTGTACGGCATCATGAAAAGACTCGAGCGCATGACGTCTATCTATCATTTGATAAGAACGCCAAAGTTCGGAGATTATTGTTGGGCAGTCTTCTGTTGGCTCACTAATGACGTCAGGTACTGGCGCTTTTTCAACATCGATAACATCGGTGATCAACATAGCATGATGTGCAGTCATGGCGCGGCCAGATTCTGTAATAATATCTGGGTGCGGTAAGTCAAACAGCTCACACGCTTCTGCAATTGGGTTGATTACATTTTTTGCATATTCCGCCATGGTGTAATTCATCGAACACGCGCTACGAGAACCTGTTCCTTCATAGTCCACACCTAAGCCACCACCAACATCAATAATAGTGATTGGCACGCCTAATTGCCTTAATTCAACATAATGACGGGCGCACTCACGAATCGCATTGTGAATGTCGCGAATATTGGCAATTTGAGAGCCAATATGAAAATGAACTAACTTAAGGTGCTCAATTTTGTCTGCTTGTCTCAGGCTATCAACCACTTGCAATACTTGATTGGCTGAAAGCCCAAACTTACCTTTTTCACCACCGGTATTCTGCCACTTGCCCTTACCGATAGAGTTCAAACGAATTCGAATGCCTATAGTTGGCATACTGCCAATTTCTTGCGCAGCCTGTACTAATGCTTCTACTTCCGTCATCTTTTCAATAACAACGTGAACATTGTGCCCTAATGCTTGGCCAATACAGGCAAGACGCAAGAACTCACTGTCTTTGTAGCCGTTACAAACAATGGTTAATGGTTTTTCAGAAACACCAAGAATTGCCATTAGCTCCGGCTTACTGCCCGCTTCTAAGCCCACTTTATTTGAGGGATGTGAAACCAGTTTTTTAACCACTGAAAACTGCTGGTTCACTTTAATTGGGTATACGGCTGTATATTTACCTTTATATTCGCGCTCTTTTTTCGCTTTAGTAAATGCGCTAACCAATGAGCTTGCTCGGTGCGTTAAAATATCAGTAAAGCGAACAAGAATAGGTAAGGTTAAGCCTTCGTCTTTTAATTGCTCTGCTAAGGTGGCCAAGTTGATGGTCGTGCCGCCCGCTTTACTCATTGGATTAACACATAGCTCACCGCTGTCATTAATATCAACGTAGCCTTCACTCCAACGCTTAACGTTGTATGTTTTTTTTGCAAACTGCACTGCTGGATTAGCCATTAATTATCCTCGAAAAACAGAGCTCACGGTCGAATCAATAAAGCTAGAGTCCGACGTAAAATAGATTGGCCATTTTAGCCTATATTTAGCTGCAAACAAAAAGTAAAAATTGCGCTAACGGCAATTATCAACGAAAATACCACCATAAATAACGCTTTTAATTGTTTTGGAGACTTGAGTGACTACTCAACACACATCTACACCTTCGTTAATGAATGACGAATGGTGCAACGAAATTAATAATGGCGCCGCGATTGGCTTAAAAATCAAACGTAAATTGGCCAGCAAACAATCTGACTTTCAGCTAGTTGAAATTTTTGAAACGGAAGAGTTTGGCAATCTAATGATGTTAGATGGCTGTACTATGGTATCTAGTCGCGAAAACTTTCTTTATCACGAAATGATGAGCCACCCGGCCATGTTTTCGCACCCAAATCCCAAAAATGTTGTGATTATTGGTGGTGGTGATTGTGGTACTTTACGTGAAGTGTTACGCCACAAGGGTGTTGAATCTGTTCATCAAATCGACATTGATAAAGTGGTTACTGACATGGCTGAAGAGTTTTTCCCTGAGTTGTGTGAATCTAATAATGACCCTCGAGCTCACATCATGTTTGATGACGGCATTAAGTACATGGCCGAAGCCGCTGACGATTCAATTGACGTAATCATTGTTGATAGTACGGATCCTGTTGGTCCTGGCGAAGGTTTATTTAACCACGCCTTTTACAAAAACTGTCTACGTGCGTTGCGTTCTGACGGTATTTTTGTTCAACAAAGTGAGTCACCACTATTGCACTTACCGCTGCTATTAGACATGCGCCAAGCTATGTTAGATGTGGGCTTTAGTTCGTTACAACATGTGAACTTCCCACAAATGATTTACCCATCAGGTTGGTGGAGTGGCACATTAGCTAAAAAATCTGGTGAGTTTACTGATTTTAGACGTGACGATGCCAAGGCACTCGCGGCAGACAGCGTCCTGCAGTACTACAACGAAGATATGCATGTTGCGTCACAAGCTTTACCAAATTTTGTTAAACGCGCGTTTGCCGAACAAAAATAAATACCACACCTGGTAACTGGTAACTGGTAACCGGTAACTGGTAACTGGTAACTGGTAACTGGTAACTGGTAAGAAAGATAATCAAGCGGCTAATTAAACTGGCCGCTTTTTTTGTGCCTATTGATGACCAAATTTGGGGTTGATAAGGCTATTAAGGTTAATGAGATTCCTGGGGTTACTGAGGCTCAATCCAAACTGACTGTGAATAGTGCTCATAGTGAAGTAAATATCGCTCGCCGTTTAGCTCGTAATCAACTTGGTGCCGGTCCATTCCATAGTCTTCAGCGCGCACATCGGCCCCTACATCGGCAACAAACTGAGCAGCAAATTCTTTAAAGTCATCCCAGTCAGGCTCTGGCGAGATACTAATATGCGTAATGTTTGTCTCATCAGCGTTTTCCAATGAGTAGGTAAATTTAGCCACCTGTATGGTTGTCCTCTTTGTCGAATATAGTGAATAAAACGGTTTAGCTACGTATACTGAAGTTAGTTTATCATTTTAATATTAAGCCACCAGCATGGACTTACAAAAACTCACTCAACAACTTGACGATCTTAGTCAGTCACCTCCTTTTGAAAAATGGCACCCGCCGTTTTGTGGTGATATCGACATGGAAATAAAAAAAGATGGCCGTTGGTTTTATATGGGCTCGCCTATTGGTCGCATTAAATTAGTGAAGTTATTTGCGTCAGTTTTATTAAAAGAGAACAACGAATACTTTTTAAAAACCCCAGCGGAAAAAATTCGAATTCAAGTAGAAGATGCGCCCTTTGTTATTACCGAGTGGGAAATAAAAAATACTAACGAAGGCGATGCCATATTGGTGACTACCAACATTGGACAGCAAGTTGTACTTGGCGAGCTGCACCCATTGATTAATGAAACAGGCGATGATGAAAACGCCGAACCTAAACTCTATGTAGAGCTAAATAGAGGTTTGCGAGCAAGAGTTCATAGAAACGTTTTTTATCAGTGGGTATCGGATCAGGACAGTCCAGTTTATGAACAAGAAGGACAGGTGTTTTTGTGCAGTGGAGAGCAAAATTTTCTACTCGGATAGCCTATTTTTCGGGAATACCTGTACTTAAAATGGTAACCATTCCCTAATCAGCGAAATATTTTTTCACTTTTTTCTGTACCTATTTTGGTTTACTTCTGACTCTCACTTAGTAATATTATTTTTAATTAAACGGAATTAATGACCTTTTAAACGCTATTCAATGAGCAACAAGGGCCGTTATTAAGGATGAGTCATGACGTTGTTTCGGCAGCAGGCGCTTGCACAAAAGCACAAACAAATTTGGGGTGAGGTAGTAATATCTCGCAGTGTAAAAAATAACACTATATTCTTATTATTTTCTCTATTGTTTGCCTGTGCAATTGTATTTTTGTTTATTGGTCAATACAGCCAAAAAGAAACTGTCATGGGGTTACTCGAACCAGCATCTGGTGTCATAGAAGCTCGGTCTCCAAAAAGCGGGATTCTACATTCAGTTTTTGTTCAAGAGGGTGAATATGTCCATAAAGGAACCCCCTTATTCAAAATAAACTCCGAAACCTTTTTAACATCTGGCATTAGCAATAACCAGATTCGACTTGCGCAGTTAAATCGACGTAGAGACATATTAGTCGACTTGAAAAAAGCTAAACACATTGAAATCGCACAAAATAAAGATGCACTGAGCCACAGACTTAATGTCATTGATAGCCAACAAGCCTTGTTAACAGAAGAGTCACAAATTCTAGATCAAGAACTGGCTCTGGCAGCACAAGAACGATCACAGCAATTAGCCTTAGGCAAACATTCACTTACATCAAAATCATTGCAAAATAGAGCCGAAGAAAAGTGGCTTGCTGTCAAAAGAAAGGTCGCTGATAACAAGATAAAATCCCTGAACCTATTAAGTAATTTATCCAACTTAAAAGACTCCCATCGCATTCAAACAACTAACTTAGAAAATTACTTAAAAGAATTAGATATTAAACTCATAAGCCTTGATCATGACATTACTAGTTTGCGGTCAAACCATACTACGGTCGTGACGGCACCAGCAGATGGTTTAGTCTCTAGTCTTAGCCTTGAAGTAGGCATGCCTATTAATACCAATGAATATCTAGTCAGCATTATTCCAGAGCACAAACCATTGGTAGCAAAATTATTTATTCCCACTAGAGCGATAGGATTCATTGAAAACGGAAAACCGGTCATCATAAAACTCGATGCTTTTCCGTATCAAAAATACGGTCCTGTAAAAGGAGCCATCAGTTCAATTTCAAAAAACATCATGCACGGTCAACGTAGCCACAATGTTTTGAGTTTTTCTGAGCCCGTTTATAAATCTCTAGCCCAATTAGATAATCAATTTATAACCATTAATGGTAAGCCGATTGACCTACAAGCAGGCATGATTTTTTCAGCGGACATCGTCGTGTCGCAAAGAACAATCGCCGAGTGGTTGTTCGCTCCAATTCTAGGAGCACTCGGTTAAGATGATGAAGTCCATTTTACAGTCCGAAAGTGCAGAGTGTGGCCTTGTCTCTATCGCTATGATTGCATCTCACTATGGTCAAACTTTATCAATTCATAGTCTGCGAGAACAGTTCCCACAAAGTTTAAAAGGTCTTAGTCTAAATCAATTAATTGATATTGCTGCGACCTTGGGAATGAGTTCTCGACCGCTAAAACTAGAGATGGATGAATTAACTCAATTATCTCTGCCCTGCATTTTGCATTGGGAGCTTAACCACTTTGTGGTACTTGAAAAGGTAACTAAAACTCAGGTCACTATATATGATCCGGCCAAAGGGGTTTATAAACTGTCGCTAGCTGAGTTTGCAAAGTATTTTACCGGTATAGCGTTAGAGTTGTCGCCAAACAAAGACTTTCATTCGATAAAACCATTGCCATCAATAAAGCTCACTGAGCTTAATGTCTCGTTTAAGGGCCTATTTGCTAGTCTTTCTCAGCTTTTTGTTTTATCTCTAATGCTTCAAATGTTAGTTCTACTAATGCCTTACTACATGCAAACCATTATCGATGATGTGCTTGTAAGCTACGATACAAATCTACTGACCGTGTTAGCTATTGCATTTGCCTTTGTTGTTCTTTTTAAACAGGCATTTTCGTTGCTCAGAGGGTACCTAATAATTCATTTAGGTACCGAGGTTGGTCGTCAAATTACCGAACTCCTATTTAATCATTTAATACGATTACCTCTGGCGTACTTTGAAGCTAGGCACGTTGCGGACATCGTCTCTCGTTTTCAGTCCATTGAGCAAATTAAACGTATGTTGGCTCATAAATTTATTGAAGCTTGTATCGATGGGCTTATGGCCAGTCTTACTTTAATCATACTTTTTATCTACCAACCAACGCTGGCTTTAGTCACATTAACGACGATTGTTATTTATCTTATTCTCAGACTTATTTGGTATCGGCCTTTTAAGCGAGTTTCCGAACAGGTCATTAAGACCAGTGCCGATGAACAAGCATTCTTCATGGAATCAATACGAGCGATTCAAAGTATAAAATTAATGGCGTTAGAGCCGAAGCGAGTCGGTTTGTGGCTTAACAAATTTATTAGTTCACTTAATCAACGGATTAAAATCGAAAGGTTACAACTTCACTTTGGACTCACTAATGGTTTTATCTTTGGACTAGAAAACATATTAGTAATTTATTTAGGCGCAACGTATGTATTAGAAAGTAATGAACAGTCCATTTTTACACTAGGCATGTTAATGGCGTTTATTTCATATAAAACTCAGGTGACCAGTCGATTTTCTGCACTAATAGATACCTATATCGACTTTAAAATGCTTAGTCTTCATTTTACTAGAATCTCAGATATCGCATTGTCAAAGGTTGAAATAGCAAACTATTCAAATACTGAAGTCTCGTTAGATAAACAAGCTAAAACGGTTTTATATGGTCCCAGCCGTTCCGGTACGTACGACAATAATATCGACCATATAAATATTAAAGACCTAAGTTTTACTTACCCTCAAGAGTCTCAACCGCTATTTAAAAACCTTTCAATGTCTATTGTAGAGGGCGAGTCTATCGCAATCGTTGGCAAATCGGGTTTGGGTAAATCGACGTTACTAAAAGTGCTAATTGGGCTACTTAAGCCGACCTCTGGTGAAATTCTCTTTTATGGGCGTACTAGCTCAGATATCGACATTAAATCCTTTAGACAAAATACCGCTGCCGTCATGCAAAATGATCAGCTTTTAACCGGCAGTATTGCTGAAAACATTGCCAACTTTGACTCTCCTATCAATATTCAAAAGGTTAAAGAGTGTGCGCACGTCGCGTGCATAGATCAGGACATCGCTGAAATGCCAATGCAGTATGACTCATATATAGGTGAAATGGGTAGCGCACTCTCTGGTGGCCAGACACAACGAATATTACTAGCGCGGGCGCTTTATCATGAGCCTTCAATTCTATTTTTAGATGAAGCGACGTCCAATTTAGATATCAAGACAGAAAAATTGATTAACCAACGGCTTATTTGTCTTGGTATCACAACCATTTTTATTGCTCATCGACTTGAAACAATAAAACACGCCAATCGCGTATTTGAATTGACTAAAACGTCTCTTCAAGATGTTTCGCGAGACTACTATTAACAAAATCCAACACCCAAACATAAATAAGGAATATTAAAATGTTAACGATTAACCCAGATGAACTCTCAAAGAGAGAACGAGAAGTGTATTCACATATTATTCAAGGCAAAAGCCAAAAAGAAATCGCTGATCGCTTATATATCTGTATTCGAACCGTCAAATTTCATTGCGGTAACATTTATCAAAAATTAAAAGTCAAAAATAAAGTTGATTTAATCAAGCAATTAAACGGACTTGAGGCTAATGAAATTAAGCAAATAAGAATTGCAGAATCTGGACCTAAGTTCAGGTGATTATTAAAGATTCTCTTCTATTCTTAAATATATCCGATGTACACAACATATGAAAATTGTACATCTAACCAACCCAGGAGCAGCTACTACAGTGCTCCAGGTAATTAAAATTTTTTAATGTATTTATGAGTAGGTAAGGACATGGAACAACACTTATTTGAACAAAGCCCAATGACAACTTTGAACCCAGCGTCACTGCCGTATCACAAGGTGTTGAACTATCAGCTGAATGGCATAGGTGACTTGCCTAACGTAAAAGTTAAAGGTTCGTTACTCGATGCTGTTGTTGATTCTGTCTATTCTTCAATTTTAAATTATGTCTTACCTATTGGCTGTGTTCACATAGACTCTATCAATCACTTAGATGAGCCATACAGTGTGTCTGATACCACTGAAAAAAATGGATATGCGACACATCAAGCGTTAAAAATAAAATCGACAGCTTTAAGTGTTCAGCGATTTTTAAAGCACAATGATCAATCATCAATGTCAGCAGCACATCGCCGCTTAGAAGCCTTTCAAATAAAACAAGCTTTTACGGAATTAACGGAGTACTTCAAGTCTCACGAACGTTTTGTTCTTTTTATTAATCGGTCTTTAGCCAATTGCGCACAACAATTCGCGTTTTGTTTTATTCATAGAATATCTCATGGCAACATCAGTAGTGACGCCCTTAGCATTGACGGGAAATGGCAAAACAATGAGCTTTGCAGCTTTCATTCAAACTTTGATAAAACCACTTTTAGTGCTGAAAACTCATCTAAAGAGGCGCATGACGCTGCCGCTATTTTTATTAAATGGGTGTGTTATTACAATTCTTTTAACGGCACAGACATAGAAGCAAATGAACTGTCGGAATACTTCTCTTCGTTGTACAGAAAGTATATTGAGTATTATGCAGTGACACTTATTGGCTTAACGCCGGATGAATTGCCGCTTAACACAAATACCCGAAGTAATTTCACCGACTCTATTATACGACTATACGAACAGAATCCATCTGAATCCCAATTGATCGCATTTATTACAAAAACATTCATCAATTGGCAACTCAGTAACTCAAACTCCGCAGCATCTTGTTTAGAGTTTGTCGGTCCAGACAGTGCGTCAAAATTGATTCTTGATAGCATTTTGCATTCAGACCAACAGCATTACACAGAGCAAAGCGTATTAACACGTTGCGCAATCCTAGCGCTTAGAAAGCTACTTTTTGGCCATTTGTTCAAAAACCAGCACATACGACAAAGTTTACTTGTCCAATTAAATAATCGTCGCTTAGACACGATAGTAGGACTATCAGAGCAATATGAAAACTGTGCAAAGTGGATGTATGGAAGTGAAGATAGCTTGGTTCATTCAGTGATTTTTAGTAACACTAAACTGTTGGTTTATTTTGTACCTATAACCCAGTCGTATGTAGTTGAGCACTTTAACAAAGGGCATAAATACTCATTTTTAAACGCAAGGGAGCTATCGATATATATTCAAGGGCAATCAAAACTAGATTTTAATTTGCCAGGAGCGTTAGTTTGGAAAAATTTAATAAAATTAATCAACATGTTAATAGAAATAGAAAATTGCCAACTTGCATAGACTTGAACGGAACACACAAGTTGGCCATTAACCGCAATCTTCATTGCACTTAACTCTCCAACAAAGTTGGATAAGTCCAGTATACATAATAATTACAATTTTGAAGGATCAGTTTATGGAAAATATCGCTAGGTTAAAACCTATAATTCAATGGGATTATATAACCCTAACAACACTGCTTGCGTTTATTAGCTTTATTGCAGCACTTGTATCAATGATGATATTTGATACTACTGTGCCTGAATACTTTGCAGAGCCCATCGCTGGAATAGAAAAGTTTGGAAGCGTCGGTTTTGTATTTTGCTTCATATTGTTATTCCCATTTATTGAAGAGTTTCTTGGTCGAACCGTCGCAGTCAGTATTGGTGAACAAATGTCTTCGCCAGTTTGGTTAACCGGCCTTTTTTCAGCAATATCCACGATGTCACTAAAAGTCTTTATGTTTGGCTCACCTGTGTTGCACTTTGCTATCGGGCTAATTCTATATGGTCTTTATTTAAAACATAGGTCTTTATCTACCAACATTTTTTATTCCGGTTTATTAAATGGACTAATCTTATTAACTTTATTTACTTTTACACAAATACCTAGCCCTGCAGTTTAGCGCAGGTAAATCTCGACAACTTGCTTTGACTTGAACGGAACAACAAGTTGTTTAACAACCGTGCCAATAATGGCAAAAACTTAACTCTCGACAAATGTCGAATAAGGAAACATCATGAAAACATTAACAAAAAATGAAACAAAACAAGTAAGTGGTGGTATTTGGGTAGGTGCTATAGTCTTTCTCTATGAAGAACTGTTAGCAGCAGCAATTAAAGACATTGTAGATGGTAATATGGGCCCATTAGGCGAAATTGAAAATCGCCCAACAGGTACTCGCCCATAAAAGGCATTTAAATCGTGTAACTAAAAATATGATTTAGTTGCTGATCTATTATTATAAACAAGCAGAATTTTGTAGTTGCTTGTTTAAATAATTTACCGCCCTGAACACTGCTCCTTACTTGTCCCTCTATTTAAAATAACCCGTTATTTTTTAAAATCTTAAAACTCCTCATAACAATTTAGCTATCGCCTCATAAATTTCAGCAGCTCTTGCTGGTGATAAATTGCCTCTAATATCCCCTTTGCCTAATGTACTTGTGACTCGTATTTGCTCTTTGGCTATATGGATGGGCGGTTGTGTTGCAGCGGCTTGTTGGCCGGATGAAATGCTTTGTTGATTATCTAAGTTGGCGGCGGTTGGTATTTGTGTGGCACGATCTATCACATTGGCGGAATCAGTGCGTCCGACATTGTTTGACCTTTGAACGCGGGATTGTTCTATGCCCGCTGTGACGGGTGTGGTTAACCCGAACTCTGCCATTTGTACATCTCCAACTTTCGCTAGTGATGGTTTAATTATAGTTAAAATTAAATTAAAGAAATAAAAAAACCGAGCAAATGCCCGGCTTTTACAAGTGATTTTTTTAGACTTTGTGTTTTAAAACTGACTTTTTAAAACAACTACAATCAGTTACAAGCCTTAGCTCATCCCTAATTTCTTTTCTAAATAGTGGATATTAGTTCCACCATTTTGGAAGTGCTCATCGGCCATGATGTCTTGCTGCAGAGGTACGTTTGTTTTAATACCGTCAATTAGCAATTCATTAAGTGCATGCTCCATGCGTTTGATAGCAATACCACGGTTTTCACCGTAAGTAATTAGCTTACCAATCATTGAGTCATAGTTTGGTGGCACTTTATAATTTGTATAAATGTGAGAGTCCCAACGAACGCCTAAACCACCTGGTGAGTGGAATCGTTTGATTTCACCGGCACAAGGAATGAAGGTTTCAGGATCTTCTGCATTAATACGACACTCAATGGCATGACCACGAATTTGAATATCGTCTTGCGTAAATGACAAGGGTTGACCCGCTGCAATGCGTAATTGCTCTTTAATTAAGTCTACGCCCGTTACCATTTCTGTTACTGGATGCTCTACCTGAATACGAGTATTCATTTCAATAAAGTAGAATTCACCGTTTTCATACAAGAATTCAAACGTGCCCGCGCCGCGATAACCAATTTCAATACAAGCTCTAACACAGCGACCACCAATAAACTTACGAAGTTCAGGTGTAATACCTGGTGCTGGCGCTTCTTCTACAACCTTCTGGTGACGACGCTGCATTGAACAGTCTCGCTCACCTAAGTGGATTGCATTACCTTGACCATCAGCCAAAACTTGGACTTCAATATGACGTGGGTTTTCTAGGAATTTTTCCATGTAAACAACGTCATTGTTAAAGGCTGCACCCGCTTCCGCTTTAGTCATCTTAATAGATTCAACTAAGTCTTCTTCTTTGCGAACTACGCGCATACCACGACCGCCGCCGCCGCCTGCTGCTTTAACAATTAGTGGGTAACCAATTCTGCGAGCAATGGCTCTGTTGGTATCAGCATCGTCGCCTAATTCACCGTCAGAACCTGGAACACAAGGTACGCCTGCTTTTTTCATTGCTTCAATGGCAGAAACTTTATCGCCCATAAGACGAATGGTATCGCCCGTTGGCCCAATGAAGATCAATCCACTTTGTTCAACTTGGTCAGCAAAATCAGCGTTTTCTGCTAAAAAGCCATAACCAGGGTGAATAGCCACGGCATCTGTTACTTCAGCCGCCGCAATAATTCGAGGAATATTAAGGTAACTATCCATCGCCGATGGCTTACCAATACAAATGGTTTCGTCGGCAAGAAGAACGTGCTTTAGGTTTCTGTCCGCTGTTGAGTGTACCGCAACGGTTTTGATGCCTAACTCTTTACAGGCACGCAAAATACGTAGGGCAATCTCACCGCGATTCGCGATGACAACTTTATCAATCATGATCAGCCCTTATTATTCAATGATGAATAGTGGTTGTTCAAATTCTACTGGGTCTTCGTTATCAACAAGGATTGCTTTAACAACACCCGCTTTGTCTGATTCAATTTGGTTCATCATTTTCATTGCTTCAATAATACAAAGCGTATCGCCAACTTGAACTGACTGGCCTACTTCAACAAATGAAGGAGAAGACGGTGATGATGCACGGTAGAAAGTACCTACCATTGGCGAAACAACTTGATGACCTGATGCAGCTGGCGCAGCTTCAGGTGCCGCTGCCGCCGGAGCAGCTGCTGGTGCTGGTGCAGCCTGAGGAGCTTGTGCTGGCGCAGGAGCATAATGCACTGGCGCAGCCATTTGAACTGGAGTACCAGAAATACGGATTGACTCATCACCTTGAGTGATTTCAATCTCGCCAACGCCAGACTCTTTCACCATATCAATCAATGTTCTTATTTTACGAATATCCATTTTTTCACCTATTAATCTTTAAAATTTATTTATTATTAGTAATCGCTTTGACCGCATGGTCTAACGCATATTGATATCCTTGCGGGCCTAAGCCGCAAATCACACCAACTGCAATATCTGATAGGTAAGAATGTTGTCTAAAAGGCTCACGCGCGTGAACGTTCGATAAATGTACTTCTACAAATGGGATAGCTACTGCCAATAACGCGTCTCTTATGGCTACACTAGTATGGGTATAAGCAGCCGGATTTATAATAATAAAATCGACTTTACCCTGAGCCTGTTGTATCGCGTCCACCAGCGTTCCTTCATGGTTTGACTGAACGTGAGAAACCGCTACCATTTGTTTAGAGGCACTTTGCGTTAATGACGTCACAATGTCATTTAAGGTGGTATCACCATAAATGTTAGTTTCACGGCTACCCAGCATGTTTAAATTTGGGCCATTGATCACTAAAACTGTTCCAACTGTTGACATCTTGTCGCCTTCTATACTCATTTATACCTCTTCTCGAAAACTAATTAATTTTTACGGTGAAAACCATATAAAACTATAGTTTCGGAAGAATTAAAAGCCATTATAAAGAAATAAACGCAATTAACAGCAAAATACTGGTCTAATGACCGACGTTAGCATAGTCGACTTGTATAAAAGCCTTTGTTTGAAGCGTTTTACAACGCAAGGTAGGAAAATCCAAGTAACGAATTAGTCGCCTATTAAGCGAAATAGTTCTATTTGGAGTGCTATGTGGCTAGAAAAAAGCCCTACTTTAATCATCAAAAGCAGGGCTTCATGGTTTTAGACTAGCTCGTTTAAACTGAGCTTTGTTTAGCGAACCAGTTAAATACTTTTTAAGTGAGCCAAAAATGTTGTTGCATTCATATAGCCTGTGACGCGTTGAGTTGTTAACTCCCCACCACTCGTGTTGAAAAACAGGATAGTTGGCAAACCTAAGATATCGTATTCAGTAAGCACTTCTATATCTGCGTCATTGTTGGCTGTCATGTCGATTTGTAAAAGAACAAAGTCAGCCATCTTGTCTTGCACTGCACTGTCTGAAAACGTAAACGCTTCAAACTCTTTACACGCTACACACCAGTCCGCGTAAAGATCTAACATCACTGGCTTGCCGGCTGCATTTGCTTGAGCAATTTGCTGTTTTATTTCAGTCATGTTCGACACTTTTATAAACTCAACTTCATGTGACTCCGAAGAGGCTGATGCCACTGGAGTAGGCAACATTGGCTTAATGATTAAAACAAAGCCTAATAAGAAGCTGAATAATGAGACTACCCAAAAGCCACTTTTTGCCGTGTTCGACGCTTGACCTAAGTACTGACTATGGAAGTAGCCGGCCATCACGATAAGTAAAATACCCGCGAGCAATAATACCCATTCTAAATCAACAAATCGCTCTAATAGAATGAGAGGGATAGCTAATAAAATAAAGCCAAACAGGTTCTTCACGACATTCATCCAGTTACCCGCTTTAGGAAGTAACTTACCACCTGATGCGCCTATTAATAGTAAAGGTAAACCCATGCCTAAACTAAGCACGTACAAGGTGACAAAACCAATGAGCAAGTCGCCTGTTTGCGCAACGTATAGCAATGCGCCTGTTAACGGAGCTGTAGTACATGGCGAAGCAATAAGACCGCTTAATAAGCCCATTACAAACACGCCCACTAAATTGCCTGATTTTTGTTTGTTACTCACTTGAGTTAATTTGTTGGTCCAGGACTGAGGTAGCTGAAGGTTATACCAGCCGAACATTGCACCTGCGAGTAACACAAAAATGATCGACACTGCAATTAATACAGCGGGATGTTGCAGGGCTGCTTGGAACTGCACACCCATGCTGGCAACAACTAACCCTAATAATGAGTAGGTAATCGCCATACCTTGCACATAAATGAAAGCAAGCCATAAACCTTTTTTAACGGTCATATTACTTTGCCCAGCAATGATGCTAGATAAAATTGGGAACATTGGGAATACACAAGGCGTGAAGGCCAAACCAACCCCTAAACCAAAGAAAATTAACAGCGTCCACAGTAAGCTTTCGTTTGCTAACGAATCTGCTAATGAATTTTGTTGAGACGTGACACTCGGTGATGCTGCTGAAGGACTATTTCCAGTTGATTGTGTGGTTGCAGTGTTCTTAGTGTTTTCCGTCGCCAACAAACTAGTAATTTGTTCAGCAGAAATTGCATCTAGCGGAATTCTTTTAACGGTTGGATTGTAGCAAAAACCGGCTTTTGCACAGCCTTGGTATCGAATATTTAAATACGCACCGTCTGATATATCACTAAAGCTAACTTCAATTTGCGACTCGAAAAAATAAACATTAACAACACCAAAAAACTCATCTTCTATTTGAGTGCCATCTTGCTTGACTGTATCCAAAACGATTGCGTTTTCTGCTTGGAATTGAAACTTGTCTTTATATAGGTAATATCCATCAGCAATAGTCCAGTCTAACACCACCTTGTTGTCGACTTGTTTAAAATCAAAAATAAAGGCTTCATCAACGGGCAGGTATTCCGTTTGGCTCGCAAACAAATCTTTTAACGGATCGACACTAGGCGTCGCATGACTCATTGTGGAGAATAACGACAAATTGGCTAATATAATCGAAAAGATCCAATTTGTTATTTTACTGCGTGTTTTGAACATTTATTTGCTACCTTGTGATGTCATTTCTTGTACCCAATTTAAATAGCCCTCGCTTCCGTGATCAATATTAATCACCAGAAACTCCGGAACGTCATAGGGGTGCTGGTCGTGTATATAGGACTCGATATCTGCAACATTTCTTTCAATTGTTTTTAAAAACATTTGTACTTCAACATTTTGTTCTAGTTTCCCTTGCCATTTATACAGTGACACAATAGAAGGAATTAAATTTACACAAGCAACTAAGTTTCGCTCTAATAAACCTTCCGCTAAATGATGTGCCGTGGGTAAATCAGGAGTAGTTACTAAAATTAATTTAGCCGTCATTTTCTCACCTTACTCAATGTATTAGCCTAACCTTAAGGAAAAATTAACAAATGCTTACATACAATTAGTCAACTTTACTTGAATACCAACGTATTGTCCCATACTTAACTAAGGTTATAATTGAATTAATATTAGGATTTTTATGCCGCTGTTTTTTATTTTTATTGTGGTTCCATTATTGGAGCTAATGTTGTTACTTGAAGTAGGCGCCATCATAGGCAGCGGATGGACATTTCTAATAATTATTGTCACTGCGATTATTGGTACCAAATTAGTAAAACAACAAGGTCTTCAAACTTGGAGTAAGATACAGCAAGAATTGGCAGCTGGTTCACTTCCAGCACAAGCAATGTTTGACGGCATTTGCATTCTTATTTCTGGCGTGTTGTTAATCACACCCGGTTTTATGACTGACATCCTAGGTATGTTGTTACTTACTCCTCCGTTTAGAAAGATTGTATATTCTCAGGTCGGCCACCGAATTCAAGTCCGCAGCGCCGGATTTAATGCTTCTGGTTTTTCTCAGCACTCATCGTCTTCGGGCCAAACCTTCGAACATGACCTAAACCGCGATAACAATCCATACTCAAGTCATGATTTGAACGGGAGCGAAAATAAAAGTTTAAATAACGACCCTACGATAATAGATGGTGAGTACAAGAGAAAAGAGTAAACGTTTGCGCCACATTAGCGCTATTTATGAGGAAAAAGGGCCTAAAAAGGCCCTTTTTTGTTGCATCACGTCAAAGTTCCAACACCCAAACAGAAACAACATCACCACTTTATTCCACCTGTTTTAGTTACGCAATAAAAAATTATCCCGAAATGGGATATACACACTTCACATTTACTGTTCTGCGATGAACAAAACTTGGTGTGAAAAACAAGTTCGTTTTCGTCACTATTTAAAAAGCCTACGGCGTACGTCTGGCTATACTCAAAAAGAGTTGGCAGAATTATTAAACAAACCGCAAAGCTACGTCTCTAAATACGAAAACGGCGAGAGAAAGCTAGACTTCCTGGAAACAGTTGAGGTCTTTGAGGCATGCGGAAAATATGATGTATCTGAGCTTGTTGACGCAATAAAACAACCAAAAAGCAAATAATTGCTCGGAATAGATATTTCTCGTTAATTTGATCACAATTTTTTTACTTTTTCACTTGGATTTTCTAAACCTACCCTCATATATCTGCCACTAACGAATTTTTAGTTTGTTTCGTGTAAGACTCAGTTAAAAAACAAGCCTCGCGAAACTAATTACAACCATAAAACTTGGAGATAATGACCAATGAGCATTCGTCCTCTACATGATCGTTTAATTGTTAAACGCAGTGAACAAGAAACAAAATCAGCAGGCGGTATTGTACTTACAGGCTCTGCAGCTGAGAAATCAACTCGCGGTGAAGTTATCGCTGTTGGTAACGGTCGTATTTTAGAAAACGGTGACGTTCGTCCTTTAGATGTGAAAGTTGGCGACACAGTTATCTTTAATGACGGCTACGGCGTTAAAACTGAAAAGCTTGATGGCGAAGAAGTACTGATTATGTCTGAGTCAGACATCTTGGCAATCGTAGAATAATCTCATCTTTCGATTATTTATTTTCGAACACTTATTATCAAAACACTGATTAAAGAATAGGAATTTAAGATTATGGCAGCAAAAGACGTAAAATTTGGTAACGACGCTCGCAAAAAAATGTTAGTGGGCGTTAACGTATTAGCCGACGCAGTAAAAGTAACATTGGGCCCTAAAGGTCGTAATGTTGTTTTAGACAAGTCATTTGGTGGTCCTTCAATCACTAAAGACGGTGTTTCTGTAGCCAAAGAAATTGAACTTGAAGACAAGTTTGAAAACATGGGCGCACAGATGGTTAAAGAAGTAGCCTCTAAAGCAAATGACGAAGCGGGTGACGGTACAACAACAGCAACAGTATTAGCTCAAGCAATTATCAATGAAGGCATTAAAGCCGTTGCCGCCGACATGAACCCGATGGATCTTAAACGTGGTATCGACAAAGCGGTAAAAGCAGCAATTGAAGAGCTAAAAGAATTATCTGTTCCTTGTTCAGATTCAAAAGCGATTGCCCAAGTAGGTACTATCTCTGCAAACTCTGACAGCGAAATTGGCGACATCATTGCTAAAGCAATGGAACGTGTTGGCCAAGAAGGTGTAATTACAGTTGAAGAAGGTCAAGCTTTAGAAACTGAATTAGATGTTGTTGAAGGTATGCAGTTTGACCGTGGTTACTTATCACCTTACTTCATTACAAACCAAGAAAACGGAACGGTTGAATTAGACAATCCATTTATTTTATTGGTTGATAAGAAAATCTCTAATATTCGTGAACTATTACCGACACTTGAAGGTGTAGCAAAATCTGGCAAACCTCTTCTAATTATTGCAGAAGATTTAGAAGGCGAAGCATTAGCAACGTTAGTTGTGAACAACATGCGTGGCATTGTAAAAGTGTCAGCGGTTAAAGCACCAGGTTTTGGTGACCGTCGTAAAGCAATGTTACAAGACATTGCTGTGTTAACAGGTGCAACGGTTATTTCTGAAGAAATCGGCATGGAGCTTGAAAAAGCTCAACTTGAAGATTTAGGTACAGCAAAGCGCGTTGTTATTACAAAAGACGATACAACTGTTATTGATGGTGCTGGCGAACAAGAAAATATCGATGGTCGCGTAGCACAAATCAAAGCGCAAATTGAAGAGTCTTCATCTGACTACGATAAAGAAAAACTTCTTGAGCGTTTAGCGAAACTTTCAGGTGGTGTTGCCGTAATTAAAGTCGGTGCAGCAACTGAAATCGAAATGAAAGAGAAAAAAGATCGTGTCGATGATGCGCTTCACGCAACTCGCGCTGCGGTTCAAGAAGGTATTGTTGCCGGTGGTGGTACCGCATTAGTTCGTGTAGCTGCTAAAATTGCAGGCCTACAAGGTGACAACGAAGACCAAACTCACGGAATTAAAATTGCGTTGCGCGCAATGGAAGCACCGCTACGTCAAATCGCTTTTAACTCTGGTGACGAAGCTTCTGTTGTTGTTAACAAAGTTAAAGAAGGGACTGGCAACTACGGTTACAATGCCGCAAACAGCACATACGGCGACTTAGTTGAAGAAGGTATTCTTGACCCAACTAAAGTAACGCGTAGCGCATTGCAGTTTGCAGCCTCTGTTGCAGGTCTAATGATCACTACAGAAGCGATGGTAACAGATGCACCTGTTAAAGATGCTCCAGCAATGCCTGATATGGGCGGCATGGGCGGCATGGGTGGTATGGGCGGCATGATGTAATCTGCCCCAAATAATATCCCGATAATAAAGAAGCACTGAGACTAAACTCTCGGTGCTTTTTTTTGCAAAAAAATAATCAATTACTCCAATCTTATAGCATTAAAAAAACGAGTATGTGATACTCCAAAAATATCAATATAAACAATGAAAGGATGCTTTTTTATGGCGTATGATTTTGGTGCACAAACGTTAGGGATAAAAAACCCCTTTAAAATTGAAGGTCGGTTTAAATCTATTACAGGCCTATTAATTACTCTTTTAGGTGTATATGTTTTATTGCAAGTACCTGAAAATTTAAAACAAGACATCGTTTTTGGTTGGACTTACGCTGTTTTAGGTTTTGTTATTGCAGCTTCAGGCCTAAGGACAATCGGTGCGGGCTTATTTCAACTTTTTAAATACTTTGTTGGCCGTTCGGTTCCAATCTCACTCTCTCAAAATTACAGTAGAACCGAGCAAGATGCAGCTTCTGCAGAAAAAGATGCGGTGTTTTACACAAGTAACGAATTGAACTCAATGTTATTAGGGCGCAAGAACTCAACATTCGTTGAGCCCAAAGGTTGGTTGTCGCGCTTTATTCATTCCGTATTTCCAAAATTAACCTTCTTGCCTTTTCCACTTAGGAATATGGCTGAAGAAATCTTTTCTGTTGTAATTAATACGCTTACCGCCATATTCGCATATGCAATTGCGTCCTTTGTTGTGATTTCAGGTCTTGCCGGCGAAAAAGCTGAATATGTAATGCTTCCGCTATTTTCGTTGATACTATTAATCTACTTAATTGGAACTTGGCGCTCATCTGCTAGAGCATTAGAAAGTAGTAAAAATTATCACGCACGACACATTGGCGGAAGCTCAGTAATTGGTTTAATTGGCCTCTCCTTCTTGGTTCCTATTATTACCGGCTTTTATTTAGATAAGTTAATTACTGCTGAATACCAGGATACCTTTAATCAATTTACCGAAATAAATATTTTTGGCGCTTGGGGGAATTTATCCATATTTTTGATCACCATTGTGATTGTATTGAGTTTAATTTTGCCTTTGTTGTTGCAAAGAATGAAAGAAGCAACGCCAACTACCGCGGTGTCAGAATACCGAGACAACATACAAGAGAATGTTCATCCAAAAGAAATTTTCATCAATATTGAAAATATCATTTTGGCGAATCGCCGTGTAAAAGAAATTCCTAACCGTGTTTACAAGGAATTTAACCCAGAACTTATAAAGGAAAGTGATAAAAAAGGTACGTTTAATGGCGAGTTGCTTATCGAAACACAGCCTGAACTATCACAATCCGACGTTAAAAATAAAACAGCAAAGTCATTGCTTACTCTAACGTCTCAAATAGCAATGCTTATTTCAGCCGTTCTTCTCTATGTTCTCGTTAATAACGGTTTATCTATTTATGAGTACATTAGTAGCGAAATTGTTGAGCCTAGAGCGAAGTTTACTCTAGCGTTATTTACGCCTGTTATAAGTGAAATAAATAATATTCTTTTTGTGTTGTTTGCTTGGCTTGGAACAAAAGCGGTCGGCCGAATTATGCAAATGTGTTCACATACATTTTGGGGCGAGATTCACTTTAGTTCATTATTAATGCACTTAAAAGTAGAGGGCACTTATACCGAGAGTAAAATGGCAACAGGCATGGCTATTAATGATTCTACTCGCAGTGAGAACTTCGTGGTTCGCTCTTCGATTACACCTTGGTTAATTACATCTCGAATCGACAGTTGCATATTTGCTACGTCGGGGGCGAATAATTTAGAAACCCCTCGTTATGTCATGAATATGAATAAAAATGATTTGGAAATGGAAGAAATCGTTGGTGAAATTAAATCGTTCTTAATTAACCGTGAAGTCATTGCTTCGGTAAGAAACTCAAAAGACTTAGACAATACAATGCAAATCTTAGACGTTAATAAAAAGTCCAGAGACTACATCGCATCTTCTCAAATTAGTATTGAGGAGCAAGCTGGATTTGCAAAGCGCGAAGAAAATGAAACGGAAGCTATTACAAATGGTGCTGAGGAAGTAACCGACCGAGAGGAAGGTACTAAGCCATAAACAAGCGACGTTAAACTTTGACTTAGCTATTTCTTTATGATTAATTCTAGATAGTTAAAAGCCCGCAAAGTTATGCTTCGCGGGCTTTTATTTGACACATGATACCTACTATACGACTTCTATATCTTGTTACCTTCAATATCAAGAATTACCGGCTCTCCGTAACCAAACTCTTTCATTCTAGCTAACTGAGTTTCTGCATCTCCAGCTACAACATAAATCATTTGTTGCTCATTAAAGTGTTTGTCTATTACGTTATGAACGGCTTTTAACTCAAGTGATTTAACGTAATCTTGCTGTTGCTCAACAAAATTAGCTTCACGGTCAAAACGACTCATTTCAGTTAACATACCTAAAAGCTGATCTAAGGTTTCAAACTTACGTGAGTTACCTTTAATGATCATATTTTGAGTAACGGCTAAATCTTCCTCTTTGTAAGTATCTTTGTAGTTACTAATAAGATCTTTAAATATCTCTAAAGACTCCAACGTAACATTGGTACGAACCTGCGAAGATGCAATAAATGGAGATTGATAGCCTGCGCCACGAATATAAGAGTAGGCGCCGTACGTGTAACCTTTTTGTATACGAAGCGTTTGTGCCAGTCTTGCACTCATTCCGCCACCTAAGCGGTTGTTCGCCACCTGAATAGGATAGAACTCCGCGCTGTTACCACTTACTACAGGTTTACCTGCCATAATGACCGACTGTTTGGCTCCCGGTACGTCAATAAAGTACAAGGTTGGCTTTTTACGCTGAGATACCATTGGTTGCTGAGGTAGCTCAACCGCTTCACCTTGCCACTTGTTTAATCTCGCTAACGCTTTAGTCACTTGTTTTTCGGTCACGTTACCCACCACATTAAACGTCGCCATTTTTGGTGTGATGTTTCGTTGGTAATACTGCTTCACATCTTCTAATGAAATATTAGTGACGGTTTTTTCAGTGCCGCCAACTGGGTTGCCCGCAACATGAAATTCTGTATAAAGCGTTTTATAAAAAGCATTTCTAGCGATGGTACTTGCATCACCCTTACCTTGGTTTATGCGAGTTAAGCGTGTTGATTTTAAACGGTCAAACTCACTTTCTTGCCAACGTGGCGACATTAACATTTCAGATAACAAAGCGATGGTTGCATCAAAGTTTTTCGCTAATGAACTGCCAGAAATAGTCACTTCTTCTAGGTTGCTTGATACTTTTAGGCTAGCACCTAACAGACCAATAGCTTCTTCTAATTCTTGCGGCGTTTTATTTTGCGTGCCTTCATTCATTAGCTCGGCCATGAGTGATGCAGTGCCAAGTTTACTGCCCGAGTCTAGTTGCTGGCCGCCTTCAATAACTAAGTTAAAGTTAACAATTGGCAGTTCATTTTGCTCAATGCCATAAACTTTTAGGCCATTACTTTGAGTTGTTTGCCACACATCTGGCGTGGTTAAGGTAGGCAATTCAGTAAGTGCTGGTTCACTGCGATCAAATTTAGTTGGCGTTTTCTCAAACGTAATAGCGTCATTTTCTACAAACTGTTGCTCTTTGCCTTGCTCAATCACCTCTTCAACAACGTTGGCTTTTACTGAGCCCGATACAATTAACTCTTTTTGATCTTTTGGAACGAAACTCGTAATGATGCTTGGTTTGTTTTTAATGTATTTTTTGAATACACGTTTCACATCATCAACGGTAACTGACGTTATGTTTTTAATGTCTTGTTTAATAAATTCAGGCGAACCTGCAAATTCATTATACTGACCAAGCTTTTGCGCTTTATCCAACACACTCTCAATTTCATAGAAAAACGAGGTTTCTTGCTCGGCTTTTATTTTCGTTAACTGCGCTTCGCTAAAGCCATTTTTCTCAAAGTTATCTAGTGCTTCTTCAATCGCTTGATAAACCGTATCCAGCTTAGTGCCTGCATTACCGCGAACCAACAGCGTAAACGTACCGGCAATTTCTTCCGAGCTATTCCACGCATAAACACCTGGCGCTAACTTTTTCTCTTCAACAATAGTTTTATATAAAGGTGCTTGTTTACCTGAAGATAAAATTTCGCCCAAAGCATCAAGTGCGTACGCGTCTTTGTGGTAGCTCTCTACCGTCGGGAACGTTAAGCGAATTTCTGGGATTTTCGCAAAGTTATCTAAATGATAGAGTTTCTTAGTTTCCGTTAAGGTAACCGGTTGCGGCATCATTTTCCCAACAGGTTTACCTGCTTTTATTTCACCAAACCATTGCTTTACCTTTGCTTTAGTTTCTTCAATTTCAATATCACCAGCAATAACCATAGTGGCATTCGACGGTACATAAAATTGGTCATAAAATTCACGCACGTCCGCTAAGGTTGCAGCTTGTAAGTCTTCTAAGTCACCAATTACCGTCCAGTTGTATGGATGATCTTTTGGATAGAGTGCTTTTTTAACAACATGACCAACGTGACCATAAGGACGATTATCGACGCGCTGACGTTTTTCGTTTTTAACAACCTGCTTTTCACGCTCTAATGTGCCTTTATCAACGGTATTAATCATATAACCAAGGCGATCTGAATCTATCCAAAGCAACTTATCAAAGGCATCTTTTGGCACAACTTCGTAATAGATAGTGCCGTCGCTCCAAGTACCGCCATTTCGAGAGCCACCTAATTCTGGGATCATTTTACGGTTAGCACCTTTTGGCACATTCTCAGAGTCATTAAATGACATATGCTCAAAAAAGTGAGCAAAACCCGTTCGCCCAGGCTTTTCACGACTAGAACCAACATGAACGATAGTGGAAATGGCAACGATAGGATCTGACTTGTCTTGATGCAGAATGACTTTTAACCCGTTATCTAAAGTAAACGACTCATAAGGCAGTTCAAAACTATTTGGCGCTTCAGCTTGGCTTATCTCTTGTTGTGCATCCTGTTTCATTTTTTTAACTACGGCATCGGCATTTTTACTGTCGGTTACGGCAAAGTCTACTTTTCCGCAAGCGACTAAAACCATTGCAGAGGCTAAGGTAAGTGCAAGTTTAGTTTTCATAATCTATCCATTTGGTTTTTGTTATTTCCAGCTTGTTCGGTTAATTTGTGTATCTGTTTGCGTCGCTGTTGTTATTGCTATCTGTGTATCGTCTTTATTTACGGCAAAACCTACTATTTTTTGCGGCATGTCTATGTACGACGTTTCACCTGTTGTTAATTCGGTTCGCACCAACTGAGCGTTTTTTCTATCGTAAACATAGAAGTAGCGATTGCTTAAGCTCATTAGCGAGTGATAAATATTAATGTCTGCTTCTATTTCTAAGTCTACCGAAGTATTCAGCCCAACAAGTCTTGTCCCAGTTGTGTAATAAACGTTACCACTAGGATCGTTTAGCATATGAATTGCATTTGCAGGTATGAGCATCTTGATATTATTTGAGATTAAATCATATTCCCATACCTGGGTTTTTTCATTTACTGAAATTACCGTATAGATTTTCCTTTTATCAGGGCCAATAGCTGCGCTATTAATGAAATGTTCATCTTTATATTCAATTTTTCTTTTTACGCCAGTGTCTGCTTCAACAAGGTAAAGCTCATACTCTGCTTGCAGTAAGTAAAAGCTTCCGTCATTAGCTATTCGAGGAGGATATATGATCCTGCTATATTCTTTATCATATGTGGTTATTTGCGATAGCTCTTCACCCGCTAGCCAATACTGATAGGATCCACTTCGATTAGAGACAAACATTAGCTGATCATTAAAAAAGCGTGGGAAAAAGCTTTGTCCATCAGCTTGAAACTTCCTGTCTTCAATAAGATTAAGTGCCATATCATAAATAGAAATACTACTTTTTGATTCGGGCCTACTAACGGTAAGCGCTTGTGTTTTATTAATGGGTGATAAATTATTAATTGGCTCACCATTAGTGATGTTTAAGTGTGTTGTTAATGCGGTATCTAACTCTAACGTTGTTAACCCTGAATCCGAAGGCCAGATTAAAGAGTTGCTATCGGTATACCAATTCACGTTTTTGAGTATTGTAAATTTTGGAAACTCGAAGACTTTTTTGCTTTCTTTTGATTGAAAGTCATAGATATAAACATTGGTTGGTTTAGTGTGCTCTTCTTTGAGGTAAAACATCTTGTTGCCGTCTGGCGATATTCCAAATTGGCGTATGCCTTTGTACAAGTCATTCGAAGATAAAAACATGCGAGATTGCTGAGCCTCTATATCCCAAACAAGTAGGTCAGTGGCATTATCGCCTTTGCTAGAATAATATAAATTCTGCCCCTGTTTATCTAACTCCATTTTATAAAAAGGTTTTAATGGACAGGGCATTAGGTTTTTTACAAATTCGACAGTAGGAAAACCACCAGCATCAAAAAGCCCAATGTGGCAGGTCGAAGCTTTTCCATCGCGTACATAAGCGATTAAGTTAGACGATTCTACTTGCCAAGAAATAACATATAGATCGAAGTTTTTATATTCTAACTGCGTATTCGTATTATCAACTAAGCTGCCAACCACACTTTTTGTACCTTCGTCAGACTTGTTTATATACGAAAACATTGAGCCGTCAGGAGACACAATTGGCCTAGATTCGGCGCCAATTAACCAACTCGCAGGTAGAGAATTGATCTCTATATCTCTTTCTATACTGTTATTCTGATTGATGTCAGTAATGGTGTTGCTTTGTTCATTAATACCTTTATCACTAGAACTGACCGACAAAAACGACTCATACGCTAAATAACTTACAGCTAGCAATATAAAGACCGCGACAGCCATGAGGGCTTTGCTATTTTGTTTCGTGGGTACACCTTTATTCGTATCAGGTTTGTCTTGAGGGTCTTTAGACAAACCATCACTCTGTCTATCTGCTTCTTCGATGATGTTTGATGAGCCGTTTTCGTTTAAGGCACTATTGTTGGTATTTACGCTAGTAGGATTACCATTAGTAGTATTTGAACTATTAGTATGAAAAGAATTGGTATGAATGGAATTGGTACTAGCCTGAATCTCAACAGGCGCGTACGTTAAACTGTAGCCTTTTCGATAATGTGTTTTTATATATATATGATTAGAGTCTGGTAGCTTTAGTTGTTTTCTCAGTTCTGAAATTGCTCGATTGATTGAGTTGTCATCTACGTATGCATGCTGCCAAACATTGTCAATTAACTCTTGGCGAGAAACAATTTTATTACTATTCGAGATGAAGTAGTTTAATAGCTTTTCGATAAGCGGCTCTAATTCCCTAACGATACCCCCACTCTGAATTTCACTTTTTTCAGCATTGTATCGCCACGCGCCAATTTCAAACACCATTACTAACTTCCATTTCTATTATTTTTACACCGACAGGTTACAAACTCACAAACTAGATAGCAAGAACATTATTTACACAACAACGTATAGATTTGAAACCTTATGAAATCTAGCACAAACCATAATATTTAATAACTATATTATTATTTATCAATAACATAACAAATAAACAAAATGGAATTCCTTATGAATTTATTGTTAAGACTTCCATAAGCGACATATTCACTTTTCACCTCTAATCTTGTCACCACTGCAAACGAACACTCATCTCAGTTGATTCGAAATGCAGATATCTTTTAGCTGTATTTTAATTAACAAAATAGATTGGTTTAGCCAATAAGGATTTAAAAATGAAAAGCTTAAACAAAAATCAACTCGCTCTACTTACTTGTGTAATTGCTTTATCTCTTTCTGAAACGGCACAAGCATCTGCTACTGCATTTGCTCCAAGTAACCAACAGACTTCATATAGCCAACTATCTAATAAGGTGATGGCTAACTCAAATGAGCGTATCGAAAAGCACTTTAACCAAAAGGTCAATAAAGTGAATGATGTGACGGCGACAAAAGTTTTGGCTCAACTAGAGCTCTTTTCTAGCTACTAATAGCTAGCTACTAATAGCTAGTTACTAAAAAGTTAAATAACTGAATTGAATAACTAAAAATTTTAAAATTTAAAAGGCAAAAAAAATGAAAAATATAATTAAACAAACGCTTAAAGTATCGGTTTTAGCTGGTGTATTAGCCACATCATTTTCTTCTCTTTCTAATTCAGTGTGGGAGGTTAAAAAAGGCGAAGATGTTGTCCATATTGGTGGCACCATACACCTACTTCCTATCACAGAATATCCGCTGCCAAGTGTATTTACTGATACTTATCAAGCGGCAGATAGCATAGTGTTAGAAACAAAACTTCCTACACCCGATGATCAAGCGGGCCAAATGGCTTTACTTAAAGCCATGGCTTATGTAGAAGGGGAAACATTAAGTCAGCACTTATCTGAGCAAACAAAAGAAGATCTTAACAAGTACTTTTCCACTGTTGGAATTGAGTTTGAAAAATTGAATAAATTCAAACCTGGGTTTATTTCTTCAATGATTTTAAACATTGAAACCCAAAAAGCGGGCATGGCTGGAGCAGGTGTTGATAGTTACTTCTCACAGCTCGCCAATAAAGACAACAAATCAATCGAATACCTTGAGACCTTGGACTTTCAACTCAATATGCTAGCTAATATGGGTGTTGGTAACGAGGAGCACGTTGTAAAACACAATTTAGAGGAAGCAGATAAAATCGTTCCACTGTTGAAAAAGCTCATTGTAGCGTGGAGAACTGGTGATGAAAATACCATCAATGAGTTGGCTTTAGTACAAATGAAAGAGCAATTTCCTAGCAGTTTTAAAACGATGATGACAGATAGAAACCTAGATTGGGTACCAAAGATTGAAGCTCTTTTTAATGACGACGACAAGGAGTTTGTTTTGGTTGGTGCAGCCCATCTAGTAGGCGAAAATAGTGTAATCGAACAACTGAAAGACAAAGGCTATAAAGTAACAAAACTATAAGCTAAATATTGCTAAAATAAGTTTATTAAAGACGGTCTATTTTCATCTAAAGAAGATACAGAATGATTATAGACCGTTTCTGTTTTCACCCAATGAATTCATAACATCGACTTATTTTCGAAGTTTTATCCACCAGAGAACAGCCAACTAAAGACGATCTAATCAACTGCTGTATTTTCGAACAAAGGAGAGAAGTTTTTATTGATCAGTGCTAGAATGCGCTAGTAAATCCTTCCATTATTTTGAGAATCCATTTTGAGTCAATCTTCATTTTCCACTCTTGGGCTAAAGCCTGAGTTATTAAACACTTTAGAATCGTTAAATTATACAGAAATGACGCCTATTCAGGCTGAGTCTTTACCTCTTATTGTTGAGGGTAAAGACGTTATGGCACAAGCTAAGACTGGCTCAGGTAAAACTGCGGCTTTTTCGCTTGGTTTACTGCAAGCCTTAGACGTGAAACGTTTTAGAATTCAAGCTATGGTATTGTGCCCTACTCGCGAGTTAGCGGACCAAGTAGCAAAAGAAATTCGTACACTAGCCCGTGGCATTCATAACATTAAGGTTCTAACTTTATGTGGCGGCTCTCCTATGGGTCCTCAAATTGGTTCACTAGAACATGGCGCACATATTATTGTTGGTACGCCAGGGCGCATCGAAGATCATCTTTCTAAAAACCGTTTAGATTTGTCTGAATTAAAAACCTTGGTATTAGATGAAGCCGACAGAATGTTAGAGATGGGTTTCCAGTCTTCTATGGACGCGGTTATTGATGCAGCTCCTAAACAACGCCAAACATTACTATTCAGTGCTACATATGGCGACGAAGTTGCAGGCATTGCTAATAAAATCATGATTGATCCTACGTCAATTAAAGTTGAGTCTAATCATAATAAAGAAACGATTAAACAAAGCTTTTATGAAATTGATGACAATGAGCATCGTTTGTTGGCAACTCAATTACTAGTCATGGAGTTTCAACCAGAATCATGCGTCATTTTCTGTAATACCAAACGTGAAACACAAGATGTTGCTGATGAATTATGGGATATGGGATTCGATGTTTTAGCACTTCACGGTGATTTAGAGCAACGCGAACGTGACCAGGTATTGGTGCAGTTCTCTAATAAAAGTGGTTCTATATTAGTAGCAACAGACGTAGCAGCTCGTGGTTTAGACATTGAAGACTTAGACTTGGTTATCAACTATCAATTAGCTCATGATACTGAAACTCACATTCACCGCATTGGTCGTACAGGACGTGCTGGTCAAAACGGTCGCGCGTGTAGCTTAGTAGGTAAAAAAGACGGTTATAAAATGGGGCTAATTGAAGACTATTTAAGCCGTACCATTACACCTGAAGCGTTACCAAGTGAGGCGGTATTAGGTAAAACAGTACCCGTTGCTGCGATGAAAACGATTCGTATTGATGGCGGAAAAAAACAAAAAGTACGTGCAGGTGACATTCTTGGTTGTCTTACTGGTGAAGGCGGCATAGACGGAAGTGAAGTAGGTAAAATCCAACTTCATGACATGTGGGCCTACGTTGCAGTTAAAAAAGAAGTTGCGAAAAAAGCCGTAAAGAAAATTGAAACTGGTAAGCTCAAGGGGCGTAAATTTAGAGCTTGGACAATTAGGTAGTTAGCTCCTTTGTTCTGGACACTTTCTTAGTTCTGAAATTAGATTTTCTATAGTATGAACCGGCGAGCTCATGCTATAGAAAATATTAATGAAATAAATTGGTTACACTGCATGTTTTATGTCCAAACATTTTGTTGACCAATTTATATACACCATTTATTGTGTGAATTCGTCAAAGATAAATGGACTTACTTATGAACTATAAAGTTAATTACTTTACCCTTTTATTAGCTGCTAGTATTTCATCCTCGGTACTGGCCCAAACATCTTTACCAGCTAAGACGGCCTCTTTTCAACTGACTAAAGACGATTGGCAATATTTACCATTCGCTGAAAACTTAACGGATTTATCGTTACTACTGCCAGGCACAATCCTCGCGGATACTAGGCTCGGTTACTTAACGTCTATTCAAGGTAAAGCGGCCACTGACAATCAATATTTTTTAGATGGTGTAGAAATTGGTAATAGCATTACAAGCTTACAGCCTTCTCTTATTCCAGTTAGCCTGCTTAACACTGTTAGTTTAAATAACTCTGCTTTACATAGCTCGTTTAGTGATAGTTCTGGCCCACGTATCGATATAACATCACGTGACTTTAGCGAAGGTATCACTTTATCTCTGAATGCGAGATATTCCGATAAATCAAACCACAAATATTTAAGAGTGTATGATCCTTATTTTACTGATTCGGCGAACAGTGTTGCATTTGATGTGTTTAATTCAGGTTCATTTTTTAACAATCAGCTTTCTTATAAGTTACATTATTCAGGCCAAAGCCAAAAAAACAACCAATCTGTTTATCGAAATGATACACAAGCTAGAATCGACACACTGGCAAATACCGAATTGAATTCTGACCCAGAGACTTTTTATGGCAGTGTTCGCGGAATACTATTTGATGATCATACAATCACGCTGACTGGCTTTAAGGACAAAAATAAATCTGAACTTTCTAGCAACGCGTTAGATGTTATTACTAATAAAGATATCAATAATATAGTTTCAAATCGTGGCGGGCATTGGGTTAACTTCGCTTATGAATGGCAAATTTCAGAGTCAATACAGTTGAGCGCCACTCACAAGACTCAGGAATTATCTCATGAAGACATAGACCCATCGGGTTGCGATTCTATCTTTGATTATACAGTTAGCCCATATCGTCAAATTGGTTGCGCATCCTTATATGAGTCCCCTTTGTACCAATCAAAAGAGAAAAGTAATACTATTCAAGCCGACATTAATTTAGGGCAACACCAAGTCACTATCGGTTTTAAAAGCTCTGAGCTCACCCATTCAAATTTTCAAAATAAAGAAAGTTATTTTAAAATTATTGACGCAGATGGCTTAAATGCTCGCTACCCTTTTGACGGACCGTTTGATCAAGACCTTAAGTTCGCCTCTCGCTTTCTTCTGGGTGGTAGTGTAATAAGAGAATACGCGAACGATAAAAAAACACTCTTTATTAATGACAACTGGCAAATTTCGAAAGCAATACAGGTTAATTTAGGCCTGAATGCGACACAAGAAACGTTTACTAACGAACGTTACACCGACGATGTCATACCGTTATTCACAGAATATGGTAACGCTGATAATGATTATAATATTAGTCCAACGCTTAGCGTCGATTGGCATTTAATGGATGACAAAAACACCTCTTTTAACGTCTCTGCATCCCGGCAGTATGATTCAATACCTACTTCATTGATTCAAGGAACCGCTAACCGTTATTTTAGTGATCTGAATATTAGCTCTCCTTATTGGAGAGTCACTAATGGCGTAGATAGCGATGGTAATCTTGATCTAGGTGACGTTGCCGCTTTTTCAATCGTGGATTATAACGGCAATTACCCGGTCGCTTTACACGCCTTCATGGATAAAATAGAGTCGCCATATTCAAACCAGCTTTCTGCAAGTATGAATCGAGTCGTTTTCTCCGATTGGAATTTAAATCTAACGTACACCTTCGATGACATTCAAAACCCTTTAGCTCTATTTAATATTGAAAATCAAGTGGAAGCAGGCACTGGGTGGTATAACAATATAATTGGCAATGCAGGGAACAGCGGATATCGGACGACGAGAGAGTTCGGTATTACAAAGATTAGTCTCCCAGAGCTTACTCGAACAAACCACGCGATAGTAGCGCAACTCACGAAGCGAACACCAACCTATTACATAAATGCCAGCTATCAATGGCTTCGTTCAAACGGTAATTACGAGGGCTTAACGGCTTCTCGTTCTAGTTTATCCGAGTATGGTCATCGCCTTGCCCCAAACTACTACACGAGTGAACCTTATGCTGAAGGATTGTTACCTAATAACCGAAGCCACGTTATAAAGTTCAATGGCTATTATCATTTGCAAGAAAACTTAACATTAGGCGCAAGTGCCAGATTCTACTCAGGTGTACCAACCACATCATCAAACATGGCTGATCCAATAGACCCGAGTGTAGTTTATGATGAAACTACAGATGCTTTTGGAGAGATAGACCTTAAAGTGACATACAAAATGCAATTTGATTTAGTAGATATAAATATCGACTTCAGTATTCTAAATGTACTAGATAGTAGTACAGCATTGCGAGATGATTTGCGATTTAGACCTGATAGACTTAACGGCTCTACCAGGTTTGGTTCCCCTAATGAAGCGTCGCAATTCCAATCTGAACGATCTGGACAGATCAAGGTCACCATTGATTTTTAATTATGTCTAATAAGCTTGTATCTAATTAAACATAAACTAATCAGATATAAAAAAGGCTCAACTAAAGTTGAGCCTTTTTTATCACTACATTAAAGCAAAACGATTAAATATCGTTAGGCTTTGAACGTGAAGCACGCTTACGTTCGTTTTCAGATAAGAATTTCTTACGAATACGAATGCTCTCTGGCGTTACTTCTACTAGTTCATCATCATCAATAAACTCAAGAGCTTGCTCTAGTGTCATTTGAATGTGAGGCGTTAGCGTTTGCGCTTCGTCTGTACCAGATGAACGTACGTTAGTTAATTGCTTACCTTTAAGTACGTTAACTGTTAAGTCATTGTCACGGCTATGAATACCAACAACCTGACCTTCATAGATGTCAGTTGCGTGTCCAATCATCATACGGCCACGAGACTGAAGGTTGAAGATTGCGTTTGTTAACGCTTTACCTGTCGCGTTTGCAATTAATACACCGTTCATACGCTGACCGATTTCGCCACCTTTATAAGGTCCGTACTCGTAGAATGTATGGTAAATAAGACCAGAACCTGACGTTAACGTCATGAACTCAGTTTGGAAACCAATTAAACCACGGCTTGGCATGATGAAGTCCATACGGATACGGCCTTTACCATCTGGTGCCATGTCAGTTAGTTCAGCTTTACGAAGACCCATTTTCTCCATGATTGCGCCTTGGTGCTGTTCTTCAACATCAATCGTAACCGTTTCGTATGGTTCTTGTTTTTCGCCATCAACTTCACGCATGATAACTTCTGGACGAGATACAGCTAATTCAAAGCCTTCACGACGCATGTTTTCAATTAAGATACCTAAGTGTAATTCACCACGGCCAGATACTTTGAATTTATCAGCATCGTCAAGTTGTTGAACACGTAGCGCTACGTTGTGAACTAACTCTTTGTCCAAACGCTCTTTGATGTTACGTGAAGTAACAAACTTACCTTCTTTACCAGCAAACGGAGACGTATTTACTTGGAACGTCATTGTTACTGTAGGCTCGTCAACTGAAAGTAAAGGAAGACCTTCAACTTCAGATGGACAACAAATAGTGTCAGAGATTTTTAATTCGCCAAGACCTGTAATTGCGATGATATCACCAGCACTTGCAGATTCTGCTTCATAACGGTCTAGACCTAAGTAACCGAATACCTTGCCTACTTTACCGTTATGAATTGGACCAGCAGCAGTTTGAACTGTTACTTGTTGGTTAGGCTTAACCGTACCACGAGTAATACGACCGATACCGATAACACCAAGGTATGAGCTGTAATCTAACTGAGAAATCTGCATTTGGAACGGACCATCAACGTCGGCTGCCGGAGGTGGCACTTGGTCAATGATAGTTTCGAATAATGGAGTCATGTCTGTACCAGTTTCGCCTTCTTCATGAGAAGCCCAACCGTTAAGTGCAGAAGCATAAACTACTTGGAAATCCAACTGTTCGTCAGTTGCACCAAGGTTATCGAATAGGTCAAATACTTGATCCATAACCCAATCAGGACGAGCGCCTGGCTTATCAATTTTGTTGATAACTAGGATTGGCTTAAGGCCTTGAGCAAACGCTTTTTGTGTTACGAAACGCGTTTGAGGCATAGGACCTTCTTGCGCATCAACAATAAGTAATACAGAGTCAACCATTGACATAACACGTTCAACTTCACCACCGAAGTCCGCGTGTCCTGGAGTATCAACGATATTTACACGATAATCGTTCCAGTTGATTGCCGTATTTTTTGCAAGAATGGTAATACCACGTTCTTTTTCGATGTCATTCGAGTCCATAACGCGTTCGTCATGGTCAGTACGCGCATCTAACGTACCTGATTGTGCTAGTAGTTTATCTACAAGCGTAGTTTTACCGTGGTCAACGTGGGCAATGATTGCAACGTTTCTCAGACCTTTACGGACATTTGAGCTCATCAATTCTTCCTCAAAAAGGGTATTTAGTCGACAACAAAATCAACTGGATTCTATCTGGCGCGGGATTATACACGAAAGATTAGCAGAATGAGTGTATTTAATAAAAATAGCTCATTTTTTTTACAGCTCAATATAGCAATTTGTTGAAATGTATTTAGAATAGAAATTCAACAACGGAGTGATAAATGAATACGGATTCGTTCAATTTTATGCAGGAAATATTCAGTACTGTTCTTCGGAATAGTCTTGATTTATTTGCATACGTAGACAAAAACTACAACTATCAATATGTTAGCGATAGCTACCTGCAGTTTTATGGGCAAGGTGGTGACTCATTAATCGGAAAAACACCGCTTGATGTTTTTGATTCTGAAACCTACCACGACTCAATACTACCCAACCTAGTTCAATGTTTTGACGATGGTAAACCGATAAATTATAAATCATGGTTAAAACCAAAAGGCCAAAACGAAGAGCACTTTTTATACGTTACTTACCTACCGCATTTCAGTGAAGAAAAGCAGCAAGTTGTTGGCGTTATTATTATTGCCAAAGACGTATCTGAATTTAAACGTGCAGAAACTCTGCTTGCTAAAACGGCAAATACAGATGCGTTAACAAATATCCCAAATCGTTTATTTTTAACCAATAAGCTAACTGCGCTAAGCCAACAGTCAAATCGTCATACCGACCGATATGCATTATTATTTTGCGACCTAGACGGCTTTAAACTAGTAAATGATAAATATGGTCATGCCGTGGGTGATCGAATACTTCATCAAGTAGCTCAACGCCTACAACAACAAATAAGACAAGAGGACGTTATCGCGCGATATGGAGGTGATGAGTTTGTGATATTAATCACTGACCGTGCTACCTCCGCAGCTTTAAATGCGGTCAGAAATAAGATTTTTAATTCTATTTCTCAACCATTTAATTTCTCTGGAGAGAAAATAAAAATTGGCATCAGCATAGGCGTTTCAATCTACCCGGATCACGGTTTAGAACCGGATGCTTTGCTTGAAAGGGCCGATGCAGAAATGTACTCTAGTAAAAATTCATACCGATAACAGTGGCTTTTTCTGCGTTGAAAGGCTAACTTTACAAGTGTGAATATCACCTAGCCTTTAATCAACCAAAAGAAATTTGATCACTATGAATGTAGAGTTTATTAATCCTTTTCTTAGCTCATTAATGAATGTACTAGAAACGATGGCAATGACAAAACTTGAGCCAGGCAAGCCTTCGTTAAAAAGAGAAGAAGTATCTAAAGGTGACGTCTCCGGTATCATAGGTATGGCTGGGCCACAGACTAAAGGCTCTTTGTCAGTTACATTTGAAGAGTCATTAGCCTTATCTATTATGGAAAAGATGCTAGGTGAAAGACCTGACTCAATTAACGAAGAAGTTACTGATATGGTTGGTGAAATAACTAATATGGTGACTGGTGGTGCGAAAAATATCCTAGGTGACAAAGGTTATGATTTTAACATGGCAACACCAACTGTCGTTTCTGGTAAAGCTCATACGATTAGCCATCAGTGTGAAAGCTCAACGTTAATTATTCCTTTCACTTCTGAGAGCGGTAAAGCTTACATAGAAGTTTCATTTGATGTTTTAGCGAAATGATCTTCCACCGTTAAATCATTGACATTTGGTGTAAAAAGGTGGAGCTCAGAGTTCTCACCTTTACCAAATGTAGAGTCGTAACTATTAAATACTTCTCGTACTGTCATAACCAAACGATTTCCAACCACATCAAACTTTTGTAATCGAGAACCTGCGGCTTTGACCGAAAAAACAACATAAGCTCTGCCACTTCCATTATAACTGCTACTCAATTGCAAAGGCGTTCCATCTTCATCTATTGTGATTACCATAGTGCCGTCAAAATCGTCGACATATTCGCGTGTTCTTTTATTAGTAATAATAGCTTCCATTGGTAATTTAAAGTGCAGTTTCTGCTGGCCTTCGCCATTATGAGCTACTTGCTCCACTCGAGTTAATTGTGCAAATTTTAATAAACGGTTTATTGAATCAACAGGTGACAAAAGGTTGTTTATATTTGTCATACTAAAATCGTTAATGGCATCTATTGTTGGCGTTGGTGCTTCTTCGTCTTCGAGTAGTAACGCTGATTCTTGTTTCATATTCTCAACTATATCTTTTGAATACGAAGTAGTTAAACCGTTTACACTCTCCTGAACAGTTAGATTAACTTGTCCGGACTTTTCTTTTAACTTTTTCCCCTCGCCTTGTTTGTCGTTAAAAGATACTACAATGTGGCCTCCAACGGGACGTTCGCCATTTAGTCGACTTAATGCGCCTGACAGTTTTTCCATCGCTAAGCTCGATGTATCACTTGAAGGATTTGCATTAACTTCAAAACTGCTAATGCTCAAAGCACTAAACATAATGGATGCGATAAAAAGTTTTGGTTGTGCAAATATCTTCATTTCGTAATTCCCGTTTACAAAAAATAACCTATTACTAACGACCAATTAATTTGTTATTCGTTCAATTAAATTTAAATCTAAGTCTAACAATATAAAGTTAGCTCGACTTCCTACCTTAATACCACCAATAGTAGCATTTTGATCAATGTACTCTGTTGGATAAGAAGTAGCCATTTTTAATGACTCTTTAATCGATATATCAAGATGTTGATGTGCGTTTTGCACTGCTGTTAACAAATTCAAATGAGCACCAGCTAGTGTGCCGGCTTCATTAGTCAAACGACCGCCTTGCACTACCACCGTTTGGTCAAAAAGTTGAAAACTTTCTATTTGAGATCCAATTGATGACATAGCGTCTGACACTAAATAAAGGCGACCTAACTTGCTTGATTTTGAGGATGGTATTGAATTATTTTTGATTTTCCACGCTAGCTTAGCGCTCGCGTAGTCGACATGAAAGCCATCAAGTATTAAACCTGCATAAGCACCTTCATTATTGAGTGCAGCACCTACAGCACCGGGTTCACGTCCTGTAAGCGGTGACATTGCGTTATATAGGTGAGTAAAACCTGATGCACCTAGCTTCAGTGCGGAACAGTGCTCTGCATATGTGGCATTGGTATGGCCGATTGACACAATACAGTCATTTTGAATTAGAAACTCTAAATCTTTATCAGACAATACTTCAGGGGCAATTGTAACGAGTTTTACTCCAAGATCTGAACGCGCATAAAGCGCTTTTTCTTGGTTAGATAAGGGTCTTATAAACTTATCTGGGTGAACGCCTTTTTTAGGTCCACTAATATGCGGCCCCTCGAAGTGAATACCAATAATACCGTTTAATTTTTGTCGGTGAGCCTCTGCGACAGAATTAGCGGCACGAGTCATGACATCAATATTGTCAGTTATTATGGTCGGTAATATATACTCGGTGCCAAATTGCTGGTGTGCCATTAATATTTTTTTCAAGCCCAGTAAATTTGGCTCATCGTTAAATAACACTCCACCGCCACCGTTCACTTGTAAATCGACAAAACCGGGGCTTAGAATACCGTCCAATTTCATAGCCTGAATATTTTCAGCCAGATCGTTGACCACCAAAATATCTGTTACTTTTCCGTCATCAACTCTAACTACTCTATTTTCTAATAGTTCATGGCCATCGAATAAAAAGCGTGGAGTGTAATAAAGTGTCATAAGTATTAATTAGTTGCCGAAAAAGAATAGAATATACGATTGTGCGTTTTTTAATAGTGGGAATATACAGAGACTTGATTGCGGCCATTAATTTTAGATTGATACAACGCTTTGTCTGCAAGTTTTATAAGTTCGTTCATTGAACGATCTGTTAAATCGCTCAGTACTAGACCAAAACTACAAGTCAACTTAAAGTCCATTTCTAAATTTAAAGAAAATGCACTTTCTTCAATAACTTGCCGTAGGTATTCTATTTTCTTAACCAAAATAGGCGGGGGTTCACCTTCTAATATAATGACAAACTCTTCACCTCCGATACGAGCAATAATGTCTCTCGCCCTTAAATTTTCTTTGAGTAAGTCTGCAAGTCGCTTTAATACTGTATCGCCCACATCATGACCAAAACTATCATTTATCGACTTAAAATGATCAATGTCCATCATAGCAACAATAAAGGATCGGTTAGTTTGATAGGATGAATTTATAGCTGATGTACCGTGCTCTAGCAGCCCTCTTCGATTGTAAACCTCTGTGAGAGTATCGGTTTTAGCGAGTTTTTCTAAATTAAGCGTTTTATCTTTTATTGCCGTGATGTCTCTTTCAATTGAAGCAAAATGTGTAACCACACCTTTATTATTTTTTAGTGGAACGATGTTTAAATCCACCCAATAGGGTGTACCGTCCTTTCGATAATTGATAACTTCTGCACGCACGGGTAAAGACTGAGTTAGATGGTCCATTATCCGCTTTGTTGTAATTGGGCTTGTTTTTTCACCACTGAGTATGGCGGGCGTTTTTCCAATGACTTCTTTGCATGTATAACCTGTTAACCGGCTAAAAGCTTGGTTTACATATACAATTTCTGGACCTTGTCCCTTTGTATCAATCGCTTGACTGACAATAACGGCGTCATCGGCATTAGACACAATGTCCTTAAAAGGTATCACTTCTTTTTCTGTGGAAATATCGGTAAAGGTAACAACATAACTAGCACCTTTATTGTGAGTGTTACTCTCGATAAAAGCATTACATAAAAACCAGGAGTACACTTGGGTGCTTAAATTTAGTACGCCGATCTCGTAGTTATATAGGGGCTTTTGTGTCCGAGCGACAATGACCGCGGGAAACTCTTCAACTGGTAACTGAGCACCATGTTTATCAACAATAGTCCAAAAAGGGTCGGTAATTAAGTTGTTTGTCTCAGAGTCGACATTAAGACCTAGCCATTCAATGCCAGTTTTATTTGCATAATCGATTTTAAATTCGTCATTAAAAACAATGATGCCTATAGTTAATGAGTCTAGAAGTTGCTCATGATTGATTAATAAATTCATTAGAACCGCGAGCGAAACGTTTCTCTACTCGCCCAGTCACTCCACATAACAATTCATAAGGTACAGTTTCAGCATAGTCCGCGATTGATTCGATTGGCAAGCTTTCACCCCAAAGAATCGCCTCGTCTCCTACCGAAACCGAGTCAGAATTGTTTATATCAATGGAAATCATATCCATTGATACTCTGCCTGCTAAAGGGTATTGCTGCCCATTCACTAGCACTGGAGTGCCATTGCGTGCATTTCTTGGATAACCATCACCGTAGCCAATTGCAATTACAGCTAACATAGTATCCTTAGTAGCAATCCACGTCGCACCATAACCAACGCTTTGTCCTTTTTTTACTTCTCTAATAGCAATAACACTTGATTTTAACGTCATTACTGGTCGAAGGTTATAATCAGCGGCTAGTGTGTTTAATACGGGTGATACTCCATAAAGCATAATCCCTGGGCGAACCCAATGGTGATGGCTTTGTGGAAACGACAAAATTGCCGCGGAATTGGCAAAAGAGAGCTCACCCAAATGCTGCTTTTTTAACTCATTAAAAACGCCAAATTGATAGTCGTTTAATGAATGTTCAACATCGTCGGCACAGCCAAAATGGCTCATTAAAATAGGTTGACCTAACACGTTTGGATGCTGGTCGAGCTTGTCTAAAGCAACCTTAAATAATGATGGAGGTAGACCCAATCGGTGCATACCTGTATCAACTTTTAGCCACACTGTGACCGAACGAGGCAACTTAGCCTCAATGAACTGTTGAAGCTGCTGCTCGGTATGTAAAACAGTATCTAGCCCTAAGTTTGAAATGATTTGTAATTCGTCAGCCTCAAAAAAGCCTTCCAATAATACAATAGGTTTTGTGATTCCAGCGGCTCTTAACGCAACGGCTTCACTCAACCTAGCAACCCCAAAAGCGTCAGCTCCACTTAAGCTTTTTGCAATTTGAGTTGTGCCATGGCCATAGGCATTTGCCTTTAACATGGCCAAAACTTTACTGTTTGGCGCACGTTTTCTAACGATCGTTAGATTGTGTTGTAGTGCACTTAAATCAATTTCTGCCACGGCAATTTTCATAACTAGCTATTAATCCTCAATGATGGCGTTGCCAGCGTAATTGTCAAAACGAGAGTAATGCAGCTGTGTTGTAAGTCGGATACGCCCAATTGGACCATTACGATGCTTACCTATTATTATTTCTGCCGTTCCTTTATCAGCCGAGTCTTCGTGATAAACCTCATCACGATATATGAACATAATTAAATCTGCATCTTGCTCTATTGAACCCGACTCCCTTAAGTCCGAGTTTACTGGTCGTTTGTCAGCGCGCTGCTCTAGTCCACGGTTAAGCTGAGCTAAGGCAATAATAGGAATATTCAGTTCTTTTGCTAACGCCTTTAACGAAGCTGATATATCGGCAATTTCAAGGGTACGGTTGTCTTTAAACTCTGGCGAGCGCATTAACTGAAGGTAGTCGATCATTATCATGGACAATCCGCCGTGTTCACGAGCAATACGCCTTGCACGCGAACGAACTTCCGTTGGTGTTAATCCAGACGAATCATCTATATAAAGCTTTCCGCTCTCTTGCATAATGCCAAGGGTACTTGCTAAGCGCGCCCAATCATCATCGTCTAGATTACCGGTTCTCACTTTAGTTTGATCAATTCTACCTAGCGACGCTAACATCCTCATCATAATTGAATCGGCCGGCATCTCTAAACTAAATACTAACGCTGGGTATTCTGATGTTAGTGCTGCCGTTTCTACTAGGTTCATCGCGAAGGTGGTTTTACCCATAGATGGACGTGCGGCAACAATAATTAGATCTGAGTTTTGAAAACCACTGGTCATTTTATCCAAGTCGGTAAATCCGCTTGTTAAACCTGTTATACCGTCGTTATCGCTGCGCATTAATTCTTCAATACGATCAACAGTCGAGCTTAGGATTGAGTTTAGATCTTTTGGACCATCGTTGGCATTTTCTCGCTGTTCGGCAATTTTGAAAACTTTTGATTCTGCGAAGTCGAGGAGCTCTTCGCTGCTTCTGCCTTCTGGGTTGTAACATGCGTCTGCAACTTCATTGGCAGTACCAATCAGCTCTCGAACGACAGCGCGTTCTCGGACGATTTCTGCATAAGCGACAATATTGGCAGCACTTGGTGTATTTTTAGCAATTTCACCTAAGTAAGCAAAACCACCAACCCCTTCTAGCAACTTCTCTTTTTCGAGGGCTTCAGAGACGGTAATTAAGTCTATCGGATTGTTTTGCAATACTAGGCCAGCCATCGCATTGAATATAGCTTTGTGCTGACGAAGATAAAAGTCGCCTTTTACTACTTTCTCAGCAACTCTATCCCAAGCGTTGTTGTCCAACATCAAACCACCAAGTACAGATTGTTCCGCCTCAATTGAATGGGGAGGTAACTTTAAGGAGTCAACTTGAGCTTGTTGTTCTCTACTTGGTTTGTATGAAGATTTTGCCATGTAATGCTAGACCTAATGATAAAAATGTAATGCACTTCAAGTGCTAGGATTCATCATTTTATGGTGAATAATGCCTTACCGCAATAACTATAAGCCACAAGATTTTTAATCCCGTGGCTTATTAGGTTTTCGACTATTTTTGTGGCTTGTATGAACAATTACCTTCTATTTCTTTAAAATACTTATGTCGCCATTAACCGTATTCATTTCAAATTTAACAAGGCCGCTTCCTGTTTCAAACTCCAATGATTCTCCAGGCCCGTATCGATTTTTAGTTGACTGCTGGTTTGTTAGCTTGTTGTTAATATCACCACCGGTATGAGTTTCAATACTAAACCTTGCAGAAATATCTGCTGGTACATACAAATCAATTTCGCCACTGACCGTTGAGACAACAACTTTACCTTTTTTATCGTAATCATAATCAAGTTTGATGTCGCCATTAACCGTACTAATTTCTAACTCTTCAACGCCACGTAGTGCAAGGTTGATGCTACCGTTTACATTTGTTATCGCTAAATCGCTAGAAACTATATTAGTATTAATCTCGCCATTTACTGTCGTAATTTCCGCTTCACCTTGGCTACCTTTGTCGTCTATTTCACCATTTACTGTAGTTATAGTTATTCGCCCTGATAACTCTCGACTGGTAATTTTGCCGTTAACGGTTTCTAGTTCAACTCGCTTTTCTAATTTAGTCGCCGTTATGTCGCCATTAACCGTATTGATTTTTGCGCCACCAACGATTTCTTGCGCATCAACGGAGACATTTACGCCTTCAAACCTCAAGTCACTCTGCTTAGGAACGTAAAACGTTAGCTCACCGCTTGTGTCTTTCCAGCTACCCCAAGTTTCTTTCGGCATCTTAACTTTAAATATAATTCGATTGCCATTACGCTCAAATATATACCCTTCAGCTTTGTCGTCTAATTCACCAACGACTTTTACTTCTGGTTTATCCCAACTTTTTATGGAAACAAGACCTGTCATGACCTCTAAAGAGACACGACCGTTTTGCTCTGTTGCTAACGTCTCATCTATTTTTTCGCCAGCGAATATAGTCGCAGAAAACGCGATACAGGCAGCAACCAAGCTAAACTTTAATAACGCTTTTTTTACATTTATCATTTTAATTTCCTACTATTTTAAATTTGCATATATTTAGGTTGATGACTTTTCGCAATAATTTCTAATTGTTGCTGGTAAATATTTGTAAGCATTTTCATCAACGCGGGATCTTCTGGCTGTGTTTTTAACGCTTTAATCAATGACTTCTCGGCAAGCTCTAAGTCCTTTAATGAATCTTGCCATTTCTGATTAACTAACGATTGGCCATCAACTCGTTTTATCAGTTGTTGCTTTTGCAGCTCAAAACTAGATGAAATTGGTTTTAGCCAAGGTAGATCGTGTTCCATTGGAGTCATGTTATTCACATAAACACCCGCTAAAAAGGCGATTGGCACGAAAGCAGCTGCAATGCTTTTCCAATTAAAATATGAAGTGTATTGCACTTTCTGACTATCTTGTTGCGTTTTTGCTACGGCTTGTTCTATACCTGCCCATAAGTCACGTTTGGGGGCTAGTTCTTTTGGCAAAGCTTGCAACGCGTCGTCCAGCGATTGGTTATTGTCTGTTTGGTTCATTAGGCAACAACTCCTTGGGTTTGATCTTCTAACAACAACGCTTGTTGTAATAATTTTTTGGCTCTGTGGTACTGTGCTTTGCTAGAGCCTACTGCGATGGCAAGTTCCTTAGATATTTCTTCATGGCGCCAACCTTCGATAGCAAATAGTACAAACACAACTCGAGCTTGTTCCGGTAAGTTGGTAATGTGTTTATCCAAGCCACTTCTAGATAAACAAAAGTCATGCTGCTCATCCGTAATGGGGATCGCATCAATCATGGCGTCACCAGACACACTATCTTTGTCTACAAACCAACTTTGCCACCAGCGCTTTTGTTTACGCATGTAATTAATTGCTTGAAAGCTTGTAACGGAATAAAGCCATGTACTAAATTGACTATCGCCATGAAAGTTGTTTATTTTTTTCCAAACCTGAACAAATACTTCTTGGCATATGTCTTCGGCAATTTCACTGTCACCAGAGAGCCTATAGCAAAGGGCATAAACTCGCTTCCCATACTTGTCATATATAGGCTTAAGTGCAGTTTGTTTACCCTGCTTTAATTGTTCAATCCAACTTTGCTCATCATCAACATTATTAACGTGTTGCTTAAAAGCTTCTGGCTGGATGACGTTCCCAGTCACAATATAGTGCTCACTGTTGTTCTTGTGTTTGTTATGTCTTTAGTAACCATAAAAACAAAAAAGGTTTAAACAGGCAAAAAAAAACACCGCACTAGGCGGTGTTTTTATTAAAAAGATAAATCTTTCTAATTATGCTTCAGCAATAACAACAACAGTTACGTTGGCCATTACTTCTGCGTGCAATTGAACTGCTAGTTCAAACTGACCGATTTCACGGATTGCACCTTCAGGCATTTTAACTTCAGCTTTAGCAACTTCAACACCAGCTTCAGTGATCGCAAGAGCGATATCACGTGTGCCGATTGAACCAAATAGCTTACCTTCGTCACCAGCTTTAGATGCGATAGTTACCGCTTCTAATGCATTTAGTTTCTCAGCGCGAGCTTGTGCTGCAGCTAGTTCTTCAGCAACTTTCGCTTCTAATTCAGCGCGACGTGCTTCGAACATTTCTAAGTTTGCTTTGTTTGCTGGAACTGCTTTACCTTGTGGGAAAAGGAAGTTACGAGCAAAACCCGCTTTAACGTTAACATTGTCACCAAGTGAACCTAAGTTGGCAACTTTGTCTAAAAGGATTACGTTCATAAGTATTAAACCTCTTAATTACCAATCTTATTGATGTAAGTCTGTGTATGGTAGCAATGCTAAGAAACGCGCGCGTTTGATTGCACGTGCTAATTGACGTTGATACTTTGCACTTGTGCCTGTAATACGGCTAGGTACGATTTTACCGCTCTCTGTAACATAGTTACGTAGAGTTGATAGATCTTTATAATCGATCTCTTTTACGCCATCTGCTTTGAAACGGCATACTTTACGACGTCTGAAATAACGTGCCATTAGTAGTCTCCTAATTGAGTCTTTCTATATGTTGGGCGTGAATTGCAATAATGGCTTGGCCGTTTTTGCTTTCATGTCGGTTCAAAAAACCAGACACTTGAACTTCATCACCTACAATAAAATTTTTGATTAACTGCTGCTGTTGCTCACCACAAGTTACTACATGAAGTCGGACATACGCATTGCGATTAAAACCGTCTTCCTGTTGTATTGATTTATGTTCAATTGAAAACTGACCATGAATCACACCTGCAGGGCTGGTTGTAAACTTGGGTGACTTGCAAACTTGGCCGGTTAAAACCAACTGATTAAACACCTAAGCTAACTCCCTAAATTAAGCAGCTTGTTCTTTTTTCTCTTCTTTTACTAAAGGAGAAGCTTCAGTAACAGCAGCGTCTTTACGGATAGTCAAGCTACGTAAAACAGCATCGTTGTAACGGAAAGTCTCTTCTAATTCAGCAATAACTTCGCTAGTTGCTTCAACGTTCATAAGAACATAGTGCGCTTTGTGAAGTTTCTCAATTGGATAAGCTAGTTGGCGACGACCCCAGTCTTCAAGACGGTGGATAGTACCATTTGCTTCAGTGATAGAACCAGTATAACGCTCGATCATACCAGTAACTTGTTCACTCTGGTCAGGGTGAACCATAAAAACGATTTCGTAATGACGCATCGTTAGATTCCTTATGGATTAGTAGCCTCATCGACAAGCTCAGCCAAACTTGAACAAAGGCAAGGAACAAAATTAGTAATAGCTGATTTGGGCGCGCAATTATAAGGATTTTTGCGCGTTACACAAGTTAATTGAAGGAAATTTGAACGGTTTTATTCATCAAGGTGACAAACGCTTATTTATCGCTATCTTCGCTGTCTGATTCAGCAGGTTTAGGTGGCGCTTCCATTTCTGTTTTAAGTTGCTCGTAAGCGACTCTAAGCTGCGGATCGTTTGGGTCAAAACCAGTATGGCGATAGTTAATTCCGCCCTCATGGTTTACGAACACAGTCGTTGGAGTTCCTATTACACCAAATGCTTTGGCCACTTGATCGCCATCAACTAACACCGGAAACATCAATCCTCTTTTTTCCATTTCCTTTACTGGCTTTGCACCTGGATTTTCCCACCAACTAACCGCGTAAGTGGGTATTCCTTTTTCGACGTAATCGACGGCAATATAATCTAAACCTGGTTGAAAACGCTTACAGTATGGGCACCATGTTGCCCAAAAATGCAACACATAAGGTTTTCCCGCCAGCATTGCAGACGATACCGTTTCTCCTTGGCCGTTCACCAACACCCATTCCGGCGCAGTTTCAAGCTTTACGATTGGATTTCCATCCTCGTCGAGCTCAACTTCGGGGTCATCTGCAAGCACACTTATACTAAAAAATAAGCAAAATATTGATAAATAAAGGACAACTTTACACAACTTCAAAAGACAACCTTTTACTTTGTTTGAATTAATAGTAATTATAGACCAGTCTATTTTTTTAATTAACTAGACTGTTAACTTCTTTGACGAACCGCTTCATATAAAATCACACCTGTTGCCACAGAAACATTTAAGCTTGATACGGAACCAGCCATTGGTATTTTAACTAACTCATCACAGTGTTCACGAGTCAATCGTCTCATGCCTGTACCTTCAGCACCCATTACGATAGCTAGTGGACCAGAGAACTTCATTTCAAACACATCGGCAGTAGCCTCCCCAGCCGTGCCGATAATCCAAACATTGTTGTCTTGCAAAGTTTTTAAACTTCGAGCTAGGTTGGTAACAACGTACAATGGCATCACTTCGGCGGCACCACAGGCAACCTTTCTCGCTGTACCGTTTAACTTAGCCGAACGGTCTTTAGGTACGATAACACCATCAATACCGGCAGCATCAGCTGTTCGTAACACAGCCCCTAAGTTATGAGGGTCGGTGATGCCGTCTAATACAAGCAAAAATGGTGGCTTGTCTCTGCCTTCTACACTTTGCAACCATTGCTTAAGATCACCTTCATCTCGTTGCTTCGCCGGTCTTACACGAGCGACTACGCCTTGATGTTGTTCACCATCACATTTATCATCTAACGTTTTTCTAGATGCGTATTGTACCGAGAAGCCCAATGCATAGGCTTGTTCTAAGATTGGTTTAACACGGTCATCTTCACGCCCTTTTAGGACGAATAACTCAATAACTCTTTCTGGCTCATGTTGAATAATGGCTGTTAAAGAGTGGATGCCATAGGCTATTTCAGAACTCATATTTATCTCTACTAATCACTTTTCTTTTTAGCAATGCGCTTGGCCGCTCTTGATTTTGGCTTTTTCTTAGGCTTTGTTTTGCCTTTTGTTGCGCTACTTTTCGACTTTCTTTTAGATTCACTTTTAGGCTTATCTTTAGCGTCCCGTTTTGGTCCACTTTTTGATTTAGGCTTTCTTTTTGAATCTTTGTTATCTTGCTGTCCAGGAATTTTACCTGTTTTCAGTTGCTCTCTAACACTTGGTTTTTTTGAACGATTCGAATCCGAGTTCGTTGAACGGCGACGTCCACCACTTACTCCTACCAATTCAAAATCAATTTGCTTGTCTTCAAGATTAACTGACACTACTTTGACTTCGAGCGTATCGCCTAAGCGGAACACTTGTCGACTATTCTCGCCAATAAGCGCATTACGTTCTGGGCTGTAGTTAAAGTAGTCTTTACCTAAGGCTGTGATATGAACTAAACCTTCAATATGCAAATCCACCAGTCGAACAAACAAGCCAAATGAAGTTACCGATGCGATAACACCTTCATACTCCATATCGATATGGTCTTGCATAAACTCGCACTTAAGCCAAGATTCAACATCACGAGTCGCGTCGTCTGCTCTTCGTTCTGTCATTGAACACTGTTCACCTAACTGCTCTAGTTCTTCTTCGTTATAGGCATGTTGCCCAGACGTCGTTTGCCCTTGTTTCTTGATAATCGCTTTGATAGCTCTATGAACGATTAAGTCCGGATAACGACGAATTGGTGATGTGAAGTGCGCATAACCCTCTAACGCAAGTCCAAAGTGACCAATATTGTCAGGCTGATAAACAGCTTGACGCATACTTCTGATCATCATTGTTTGAATTAATTCGCCGTCCGGTCTGTTTAAATATTTATTTACTTGGCTACTTAACTCTTTCGGGCTTGGTTCATCACTAAATTTAAGCTCGCCACCTAACTCCGCTAAAAACGCGCGAAACGTAGCTAGTTTGCTTGGATCTGGTTTGTCATGAACCCTAAATAAGGCATGACCATTATTACCTTCAATAAACTTAGCGGCGGCAACATTGGCCATTATCATGCATTCTTCAATGATTTTATGCGCATCGTTACGTTCAACAACTTCAACGTGATCTATTTTTTGTTGTGCATTAAAAATAAATTTAGGCTCAATCGTTTCAAATTCAAACGCGCCACGATCGGCTCGTATCAGCTTTAACGCTTTATACAATGCATTTAGGTCTTGAATGTGAGGCCAAACATGTTTGTATCTCTGCTGTAACTCCACGTCACCTTTTAGCATCGATGCCACTTTGGTGTAGGTTAAGCGAGCGTGTGAATACATAACCGCTTCATAAAACGTGTAGTCATTCAAACGACCAGTAGCGTCAATGTCCATTTCCGCCACCATACACAAACGATCTGTTTGTGGATTCAAAGAACACAATCCATTTGATAGTGCTTCTGGAAGCATGGGAATAACTTTAGAGGGGAAATATACCGAGTTACCGCGTTCTACCGCTTCTTTATCTAAATCAGAGTTATGTTTTACATAATGAGACACATCGGCAATAGCTACGTAAAGCGTCCAACCACCATCATCTTTCGGCTTACAATAAACGGCGTCATCAAAATCTCTAGAGTCTTCACCATCGATAGTAACAAGTGGCATTTGACGTAAATCTACACGGCCGTTTTTATCTTTTTCTAAAACTTCTGACGATAACGTGGAGACATATTTATCTATACTTGGCGACCACTCAAACGGAATATCGTGGTTTCGTAAAGCAATATCAACTTCCATGCCCGGAGCCATATGCTCACCAAGCACTTCAGAGACCTTCGCTACCGCACTACTACGTTTAGTGGGGCGTTGGAGCAACTCAACAATAACCATTTGGCCATGTCGGGCACCATTTTCTTGACCTTTTTCTATAAGGATTTCTTGCTTTATACGACTGTCGTCAGGTACCACAACAGCGACACCCATCTCTACAAAATAACGCCCAATAATTGGTGCTTCTCGACCTTGAATTACGCTAATAACTCTTGCTTCGGTTTTACCTTTAAACTCACCAATTGGTTGCGCTAGTACATAATCGCCTGGCAATAAACCACGCATTTGGCTGTGGCTAATATACCAATCGTTTTTACCCGTTATTTTGCCGTCTGGCTGAAGAAAGCCGAATCCGTCTTTATGACCTAACACTTTACCTTTGATTAATTCTTTTTCGTCAGGAATACCGTACTTCTTAAATTTATTGAAGATAAGCTGACCAGCATTTTCCATTGCTCGTAGTCTGCGTTTCAGCGCGACAATCAGTTCTTCGTCGGTAATATTACAAAGTTTTGTTAGTTCTTTAAATGTTAGGGGCTTATCGGCCTGCTTGATCGCATCGAGGATAAATTCGCGGCTGGCAATAGGGGTAGAATACTTTTCTTTTTCCCGAGCATAATTCGGGTCTTTTTTTGGCATTAATGTTCACTTTTTCAATTAATAAAATAAGCAACGCTGTTGCGCTACTTACTTTAGTATACCAACTGAACGAATTAATGTTCGATAGTTTTATTAAATATAATGCTTTTTATCGACTTTTCTTTAATAAGCCGACTGTTTTGCCGCTTGTAGCGTTTTGGGATGCATCAATTTTTCTAGTTTTTTCAATTGCTTTGACGCTTCATTATGCTGATTTTGGTCGGCAATAATGGCGTGGTGTAACCAACGATAGGCACTTTCATAATCGTATGGACTGCCAAGCCCAGCCAACTGCATATCGATGAGGCGAATCTGCGCTTGAACATTTCCTAATTCCGCAGCTCGGTAGATATAGGTATAAGCTTTTTCGTGATCCTTTTGAACAAAACGACCTACGTGATAATAACGACCTAATTGCTCTATGGCGGCAACTAGGCCTTGTTTTGCCGACTCTCTAATATAAAACATACCTAGTTCGGCGTTTTGGTCGACACAAACTCCCCACGCCAACATATCACCATACAAAAATTCATAAGCCGGAAGATGCAGCTTTACGGCCCTGTCTTCAATATCTCTTGTGAGTTGACAACGGTCCAGTTTAACTCGCTCTAAGTGCTTGTTTTGTTTTATTAAATCCAATAACTCATCTTGGGTATATATTTGCACAGCTTGTAATGGTTCACCATCGTCAGCAATGCTTTTCCCCGTTACTAGCGATAAAGCTGCGAGCATAATAATAATTAAAGAGTGCACTTTCATATTAAACCTTTCAGAAAAACCTTGGAACCGAATACTGTTACTCAATTCCAAAGCAAGTAATAGGCCATTATAAAAGCTTTTGTGCTTTTAAAGGACCCTTTGTCCAATCGATTTTTTTCGACGCTTTTGGTGTTTTAGCACCAAAGACATCGCTAAGATTTTGAGCCACAGAACTACAAGCACCTGTTTGTAGATAATTCAATCCTTCCGCTAACAAAGGATCTGAGTCAACTCCCCAATCACCGGTGACTACCTCATCAACTCGACAATCAACAGGTAGGCCATCAAAATATTCACCTTCACCTTCTGAGTTCACAGAGTCAAAGTTAATAGCAAAAATAACGTCATCACATATTTGGGTCGGACTCATTCCAACAGGCTTGCCACATGTTTTATTGCCAATGGTGACAACTTCAATATGAGGTTTTAACGAGTTAATCACTAATTCGCTTGATGAACAGCTACCTTCCGATGTTAAGACAACAACTCGGTCTAAGTTCATCTTCTCAATGCCTTCACCAAGATTAAATAGCAAAGTTTGATTACTATCACTTTGCTTGGAGTTATAGCGATATTGAACAAAGGTTTCACCATCGACGTTATCACCAGCAATTTGTGTACTTAGTTGATTTGCTACTCGAATTAAACCACCGCCGTTGTATCTAAGGTCTAATACAAGTTCATCAATAGAGTCGATTTTGAACATGTCAAAAGCATCATTTAGTTCTTGCTCTGAAACATTGTCAAATGAGTTAAAAACCAAGTAACCAACATTTTTGTCAACGTTATCAACTTCTAATTGTTTCACTTCTTTAGCTAATACAGTGTTTGCGGTAATGCTACCTTTTGTAATCTTAGCCGACTCTATTCTGCCATTTGGCTTTTCAAATTTGATGTCGATAGAATAACCACTGACATTTGGTCCAAAGTAATCGGCAAAACTCTTAGTACCCGCTTTAACTTCGGAGATTATCTGCGACATTGACGTACCGTCAATTTCTATAATTGTATCGCCACGGCGAAGACCGTTTTGGGCTGGTGTGCCGTCTTCATAAACATATCTAATTACGAGGCCATCTTCCCCAGCATTAACTTCATGAGAGAAGCCATACCCAAAGAATACCGATGCTTGATAGTCTTCATATTGTGCTGTTGTCATCGAAAAACTAAACCGATCTTGCACATCTCTTAAGGCATCTATTGCTGCAGGTATATTTGGGTATGCGCCTGGATTAAAAGTGCTAGGTAAATTTTCTTCCCAAAAATACCAATCTTGCATGTAACTATATAATTTTTCATTTGCATCGATCGCAGAACAATAACCGTTATCGGCTAGGCCATCGGAGTCGGATCCACCACAGGCTAACAACAAGCTTGATGTTAGAATAGCTATAGCGAGTTTGGTCGTTTTAAACATGAGTCATTCCGCTTTTGTAAAATTGGATAGGCCTCAGAATACAAAAAAAGCTGTCGAATGACAGCTTTTTGAAGGGTTTTTTACAGTTTATTCGTAAATATCTATTATGAGAAAGGGTTTCTCAGAATAAATGTTTCACTGCGATCAGGACCGGTAGAAATGATATCCATTGGTATACCAGTGATTTCTTCTAAACGCTTGATATAAGACTGTGCAGCTTGTGGTAATTTATCAAACTCAGTTACACCAAATGAGTTTTCAGACCAACCAGGAACAGTTTCATAAATAGGTTTTGCACTTGCATAACCTTCTGCTGCCATTGGTGGTACGTCAACGATTGAACCGTCTGCTAATTCGTAACCAGTACAAATCTTGATTTCTTCAAGACCGTCTAATACGTCTAGCTTCGTTAAGCAAAAACCAGTAATTGAGTTCAATTGTACAGCGCGTTTCATTGCTACTGCATCAAACCAACCACAACGACGCTCACGTCCAGTCGTCGCACCAAATTCGTGACCTTTAGTACCTAAGTGATTACCAACTTCATCTTTTAATTCAGTTGGGAACGGACCTGAACCAACACGAGTTGTGTAAGCTTTTACGATACCTAAAACATAATCAATATGACAAGGACCAAAACCAGCACCTGTCGCAACACCACCAGCAGTGGTATTAGAAGAAGTTACATAAGGGTAAGTACCGTGATCGATATCTAGTAACGTGCCCTGTGCGCCTTCAAATAAGATTGATTCACCAGCTAGACGTGTTTTGTCTAGTAAGTCAGTTACATCAACAACCATGGCTTTTAGCATATCTGCTACAGCCATTGCATCGTTATATGTCTTATCGAAATCTACCGCTTCAACACCATAGTAATTTACTAGTGCAAAGTTATGGAACTCTAGAACTTCTTTTAATTTTTCTGCGAATAATTCAGGATTGAATAAGTCACCTACACGTAAACCGCGACGAGCCACTTTATCTTCATACGCAGGACCTATACCACGTCCGGTAGTACCAATCGCTTTATTACCACGCTTGATTTCACGAGCCTGGTCTAATGCGATGTGGTAAGGAAGAATTAATGGACATGCTTCAGAAATTAATAAACGTTCTTTTACTGGAACGCCACGCTCTTCTAGCATTTTCATTTCTTTTAATAGTGCTTCTGGAGATAGAACAACACCATTACCAATAATGCATTTAACGCCATCGCGTAATACGCCAGACGGTATTAAGTGAAGAACGGTTTTTTCACCGTTGATAACTAGAGTATGGCCAGCATTGTGACCACCTTGATAACGGACTACATAAGAAGCCTTATCTGTCAGCAGGTCTACAACCTTACCTTTACCTTCGTCACCCCATTGGGTGCCTAAAACAACAACGTTTTTGCCCATATTTAATTCACTCAGAAAAAATTAGGCGGGGATTCTACCAAAAATCTGGTACAAAGATCACCCGCTTTTTAGAAAAATTAGAATAAAAACTACTAGACGACTGTTTTAACGATTAAAAAACCGTTATCGAAACCACAGCAAAAGAATACCAATAGTAAATAAAACTAGACCAACTTGCCGAATTACCCCAACCGGTTCTTGAGATAATTTTTTAATATAGTTACGCCAGGTTTTCGGAAATAATAATGGCATCATGCCTTCAATGATTAAAACCATCGCTATTACAACAAACCAATCTATGTCCATAACGCACCTTTAAAATAATAAAGGGCTCCGAAGAGCCCTTTTAATGATATCAATCAAAATATAGCTATTTGCCTGATGTGCTCTTCATGTAACGGAAGAAGTCACTATCCGGTTGGATAACTAAGATATCGCTTTTGCTGTCAAAGCTATTTTTGTATGCTTCTAAACTACGCACAAATGCGAAGAACTCTGGGTCCTTGTTAAACGCATCGGCATAAAATTTTGCAGCTAGCGCGTCACCTTCACCACGTAGTGTCTGAGCTTCACGTTCTGCTTCTGCTAGCATAACGGTAATACGAGCATCAACATCTGCACGAATGATTTCCGCCTTCTCACGACCTTCTGAGCGGTGAGCTTTCGCTACTTCTTGACGTTCAGTACGCATACGTTCGAAGATTGAATTACTTACCCTTACTGGTAAGTTAATTTGCTTCACTCGAACATCTAGTACTTCAATACCTAAGTCACTTGAGCTTTTCGCTGCTTGAATCGCCTGTTGCATTAGCTCTTGACGTTCACCAGAAACAATCTCTTTGATGGTTCTAGAACCAAAAGCAGTACGAAGACCGTTATTTACTTTTTGTTCTAAAAGCGTTTCTGCATTTAGCTTGTTGCCACCTGTTGAAAGATAAAATTTCGCAAAATCAGAGATGCGCCATTTAACAAAAGAATCAACTATTAAGTCTTTCTTCTCTACCGTTACAAAACGATCCGGCTCGCCGTCAAGCGTTTGAATACGTGCATCAAGTGTTTTTACTTTTTCTACAAATGGTAGTTTAAAGTGCAAACCTGGTTCGTTAACAACTGGCGCTCCAGCGTCATCACGCTTAACTTTACCAAATTGGATAACAATACTGCGTTGTCCTTCATTTACTACAAACAATGAAGAGAACGTCATGACCACAAATACTGCTACTAAAATTAGACTAAATGTTTTCATGATTAGTTTCTCCCATCATTAAAGCGGTCACCGCGGCTTGGGCGATTGCTTTGTGTAGGCTGCGTGGTTTTACCAGAACCTGTGTTGTAATCAGTTGCAGTACGGTTGTCTACTGAAGGCACTACACCTTGATGTTGCATGATTTTGTCCAATGGTAAGTACATCATATTACCATTACCTTTGGTATCAACAAGCACCTTAGAAGTATTTGATAATACTTGCTCCATTGTCTCTAAATACAGACGTTGGCGCGTAACTTCCGGTGCAGCATTGTATTCAGGTAATAACTGATCAAACTTCGCAACTTGACCTTGTGACGCTAAGATCTTGCCTTGTTTATAGGCTGTCGCTTCTTGAACCATACGGTTAACTTGACCACGAGCACGAGGCTCAACTTCACTTGCGTAGGCTTTGGCTTCGTTTACATAACGAACTTCATCTTCTCGAGCAGCAATAGCATCATCAAATGCGTCTTTAACTTGCTCAGGAGGACGTGCATCTTTGAAGTTAACGTCGACAATTGCTAAACCTAATTTGTAAGGTTCGATAATTGCTTCTAACTCTTCACGGGTACTTTGACGAACTATCTCACGACCAGATGTCAAAATGTCATCCATTTTTGAGTTACCGATCACAGAACGTAATGCACTATCAGTTGCCTGACGTAAGCTGTTTGTTGGATCTGGTACCGAGAATAAGAAGTTTTTAGGATCTAATACTCTGTACTGTACTTCCATTTCAACTTGAACAACGTTCTCATCTTGAGTAAGCATGAAACCTGATGCCGGTATCGTACGAACCGTTTGAATATCGACCGGTATAACTTTATCGATAAATGTTGGGTTAAAACGAAGACCTGGTTCTTTTAATTCAGTGTATTCACCAAATCTTAGCACTACGCCACTTTCTGCTTCGCGTAACGTATACCAACCAGATAAGAACCAAATAATAAAGGCAACAACTAGTACTATTGTAATACCAAAGCCGCCGGCCCCTTTATTTCCATCTTTGTTTGGTTTACCACCAAACAAACCATTAAATCGATTGCCTAAATCTTTAAATAACTCGTCTAAGTCAGGTGGTCCCTGATCTTTGCCGCCGCGATTTTTCCACGGATCGTTATTATTATTTCCCGGCTCATTCCAGGCCATAAGTTACTCCAGTTTCATTCAGAAAAGTTACTGTTTAATTTAGCAAAGTCGCTCACATAACTCTATGAAATTGAGTTAATAGTGTGAACAAACTGCACTGTCTGTATATTTAGTGACTGATTAGCCATTTTTCAATGTCGTAGCCCAACTGTTTGTTTAACTTTTGTTGGTCTATTTTAGTAATACGGACAGATAAAACGAAGTGACCATTTTCATCCACTCGCTCATCTAGAATACCGTTAAGTTGGTAAAGGTCAGCTCGTAATTTTCCTTCACTCGGTGGTAATACTAACTCCACATCCCACATTGCTAAACCTAATCGCTCAGACATAGCTTGCAACAATAGCTCTAATCCTTGGGCTTTTTGTGCAGTAAGCCATACAGAAACAGGCTTGCCTTCATCGTCTCGCTCAATGTGCGGTTCAGCATCTTTTAGCAAATCTATTTTATTAAATACTAAAAGTTGAGGAATATCATCTGCATCAATTTCTCTTAGTACTTCTTCAACCTGAAAAATATTATCACTTCGACGAGGGTCTGCAACATCAATAACATGAAGTTGCAAGTCAGCCTCGCGGGTCTCGGTCAATGTCGCTTTAAATGCTGCGACTAAGTCATGAGGCAGGTGTCTTATAAAACCAACGGTATCAGCTAGTATTGTCTCACCGACGTCTGCTAATTCGATTTTTCTTAACGTTGGGTCTAGAGTTGCGAAAAGTTGATCTGCCGCATACACATCTGAATCAGTTAACGCATTAAATAACGTTGATTTACCAGCGTTAGTGTAACCGACTAATGATACGGTTGGCACTTCTGCTTTTTTACGAGAACGACGCCCTTGTTCACGTTGTTTAGAGACTTTTTCTAACCTGGACAATATATGTGAAATTCTAGCTCGGAGTAATCGTCGATCGGTTTCTAGCTGAGTTTCACCTGGACCACGCAGGCCAATACCACCTTTTTGTCTTTCTAAATGCGTCCAGCCCCGAATAAGACGTGTGGATATGTGTCTCAGCTGAGCTAACTCAACTTGAAGTTTACCTTCATGGGTACGTGCTCGTTGTGCAAATATATCAAGTATCAAGCCGGTTCTATCTAATACACGGCATTGAAATAATGCTTCTAAATTGCGCTCTTGAGAGGGTGATAACGAGTGGTTGAAAATAACGATGTCTGCGCCTTCTGCACGCACTGTATCAGCAATTTCTTGGGCTTTACCCGTACCAACGTAATATTTAGCATCTGGAGAATGACGACTCGTCGTTACTACTGCAGAGGTAGACACACCTGCAGATGACACTAACAGGCCTAATTCTTCTAAGTCTTCTCGGTCGTTTTCCGCCGAAAAGTTTACATGGACTAAAACGGCTTGTTCGCCGCCTTCATATCTATCGAACAAATGAACTTCCTAATAGGTTGTGTTGCGTAAAATGCAAAAAAGGAAATACGTTAATACGTATTCCCTTTTAAAATCGGATTAATAATTATGTAAAATTATAAATATTATTCTGAATCGTCGTTGCCAGCATAATGAGGATTAGTCTGGAAAGGTCTGGCAGGCACGATTGTTGATATAGCATGCTTGTAAACCATTTGGCTTAACGTATTTTTTAGCAAAATGACAAACTGATCAAACGATTCAACCTGGCCTTGTAATTTTATACCGTTTACTAAATAGATCGAAACCGGAATTCGCTCACGACGTAATGCATTTAAAAACGGGTCTTGTAAGGACTGCCCCTTAGCCATTGTCAATGTTCCTTCTTATTAGTTTTATTATTTATTGTTGTTAGGTAAACCTTGCACATCAGCGATAATACAACTTTGCTTAAGCTTAGCTTAGCGAGTTTATTATGCGTTGCAAGTTTTCTTTTTGTTTTCCTACTTCTAGGTACATAACGTCAGGCCAACTACGTAACCAAGTGAGTTGCCTTTTGGCTAATTGCCTCGTCGCTACGACTCCACGGAAAACCATTTCATTCCAGTCAAGTTCACCTTTCAAATGTTGCCACATTTGACGATAACCAACGGCTCTTATCGCTGGTAAATCTAAGTGCAAGTCTGACCTTTTCATTAACGCTTCCACTTCTGCCTGAAAACCTTGCTCCAGCATAATATTGAAACGTTGTTCAATACGTTGATGAAGTTCAGTTTTGTCCTCACACATAAAAGCAAATTGCTTTATATTGTATGGTATCGGCTGTTTTTCCTTTGCCATTAGCTCAGTCATTGTTTTTCCACTTATCAAGTACACTTCGTATGCCCGATTAATTCTTTGTGGATCGTTTGGATGAATTCGCTTTGCGGCTACCGGATCAACCTCGGCCAACTGAGCATGAACATATTCCCAGCCATATTCCTGTGCCATTGCTTCAATCTTACTGCGAACTTCAGCGTTCGCTTCCGGCAAATCTGAGATCCCGTCGATTAAAGCCTTAAAATACATCATCGTACCGCCGACGAGTATAGGGGTTTTCCCGTTATTAAAGCTCTCTTCTATTGCTTTTAGGACGTCAGACCTAAAGTCAGCAGCAGAGTAAACTTGTGCAGGATCCAAAAAACTAATCAACTTGTGCGGATACTTTTCTAACTCTGCCTGCGTTGGTTTTGCCGTACCTATATCCATACCTCGATATATGAGTGCAGAGTCGACACTTATCAAGTCACCATTAATTATATCGGCTAACTGCATCGCTAAATCCGTCTTCCCCGATGCGGTTGGACCCATAATTGATATTACGGTGTTGTTAGAATTTTCGGTCATTAATATTTTAATCTCTGGTATTTATTTCTAGATAAGGCGATAGATATTAGATAAATCAATTGCCTTTGCCATTTTATTCCATTGCTTGTCAAAATCAGCCATTGCCTTAAGTATATGCAATTGTTTCAATATTTTCTGATTATCAGAAGGAATGTCGTTTGATTCACTAATGAGTTTGATTATTGAGTTTTTAGTCCAACCACCACAACTAAATAAAGCATTAAAGAAGTCTGGCAAAAAGCGACTGCAATCACGGCTGCGAATAATACTCGGTACTTGTTTAATAATAAGGAATGATTGATGTAACTTTATATCAAAGCCGCACATCGTGAGGAGTTCTTCGCCTGCCTGGATCTGTTTGACCTCTTCCGCATCAATTTTTATACGAATTGGCACTAACAGTGGCGTAGGTTGCAGTTGCATATCGGATATTTGCGCGATGTCGTTAACATCAAATAATTCCGCTAAACTTATTAACCAAGTTTTTGAATGATACTCCACCATCGCAATATTCGACTGAACTTTAATAATAGAGAATGCGTTATTTGTAACGCTTGATGCATTGTTGAATTCTGCGTTCACTGTTGGTGAACTAACTGGTGTCAATCCTGAAAATGATTTTGCAGGTTCGGTTCGGTTTTGCGGCTTTAATTCTGTTCGTTTAAAAGATGGATTGTCATTTGATGTTGGGACACTAGTACTATTCTGCGCTAACCACGCAGGTGGCGCTTGCTCAGCCAGTTGTGGTGTTTCTATCGATAAAGGTTTATTAAAGTCTGCAAGGCATTCCTGTATTGTGCCCACAATTAAATCATGTAGCAGTCGGGCATGATGAAACCTGACTTCATGTTTTGCAGGGTGAACATTAACATCAACATCCGTTGCTGGTAAGTCTACAAATAAAACGTACTCAGGCTGCTGCTCTGGGTGTAATGTGTCTGCATAGGCTTGACGAATGGCATGTTGAATGAGTTTGTCTCGCATCATTCGACCATTTACAAAAGAATATTGGGCCGGATTAACCGACTTGCATTCGTGAGGAGACTTAGCCCAGATAGAAACAGAAATATTGTCGTATTTTGCTGTTCTTACACTTGAATACTCGACAAATTGGCTATTAATTACTTCGGCTATTCTTGCTGACTGCTGCTCAATAACGTCAGTAACTGCGCTTTGTGAGCGAAAACGTTTAACCACTTTATTATTGTGCTGTAATACAAAGGTCACATCTGGTCGACTCATAGCAATACGACGAATCAAGCCTTCAATATGATTAAATTCGGTTTTTTCCGCACGTAAAAACTTTCTTCGTGCCGGCGTGTTAAAAAATAAATCTAATACTTCAACGCTCGTACCATTCGGGTGCGCAGCAGGTTTAACTTCTACCTGCATATCTAAGCCTTCAGCCATCGCAGACCAAGCTTCTGATTGTGAAGCAGGTTTAGAAGTCATAGTTAGTCGTGCAACCGAACTTATTGATGCAAGAGCTTCACCACGAAAACCTAAACTTACAATCGCTTCTAAGTCATCTATGTTGGTGATTTTACTCGTTGCATGTCGAGACAAGGCCAGCGCAAGTTCCTGTTTTGGAATTCCCTTACCGTTATCTTTGATGAGGATTTTTTTGTGGCCGCCTCGCTCAATGTCAATTTCAACTTTATCCGCGCCAGCATCTAGCGCATTTTCAACAAGCTCTTTAACAACCGATGCGGGTCTTTCAACTACTTCCCCGGCAGCTATTTGGTTAGCCAGCTGCGGTGGTAAAATTTTTATTGTCATAAACGTAATTACGACTGAGGTATCGAGAGAACTTGGCCAACTCTTATCACGTCGTTCTTTAAACTATTCGCTGACTTTAGAGAAGATACGGACACTTTATAATTTTGCGCTACCAAAGATAACGACTCGCCAGGCCTTACTTTGTGTTGCACAGACCTATGAAGTTTTGCATACAAGGTGCCTTCAGGCGGGCGCTTTTTAAAGTGCTTTTTAACTGCGTTAACAATAGCATTGGCTAAACGGTTTTGTTGCCACGCATTTGTTAACATCTTTTCTTCTTTGGGATTCGAAATGAAACCACCTTCTACTAAGATTGACGGTATATCCGGCGACTTTAATACCCCTAAGCTGGCTGATTGTGGTTTGCGCTGATGGAGTGATGTGACTTTTTTTAATTCATCTAATACCGCATAAGCGACAGTAAAACCTTGGTCTCGCGAGTGATCCATAGACAAATCGATAAAGGTTCTCATGAGATACTCTTCTGTAGTGGTATCTTTAATTGCTTCGGCAACACCGCCGAGTAATTGAGAGTGCTCTTCTTTTCTCTCTAACGAGCGACCCACTTCAGTTGTCGCTCGCTTGTTACTTTGTACCCAAACGGAGGCGCCGTGAGGACCAGGTGTAGTAAAGGCATCTGCATGTACGGAAATTAATAATTCAGCGCCAGATTCACGGGCTTTTTTTGTGCGCTTGTTTAGATCTAAATAATAATCACCTGTTCTGGTCAGAACCGCCTTTAGCCCTTTTTCTTTATTAATTAATGCTTCTATTTTTTTAGCTAGAGTTAATGTTACGTGTTTTTCAAAGGTTCCAGCTCGACCAATTGAACCAGGATCTTCACCGCCATGTCCAGCATCAATTGCAATAACTATATCTCTGTCTGTTTCAATAACACGTTTAGCCTTTTCAACCTTTTCTTCTTTGTCTAATAAATCGATAACCAAGCGATTTCCGTAAGGACCCGCAGGTGGGAGCGCAAACAACATAGGCTCTATTTTTTTAGCCAGATCCAACACTAGCCTTGTGGAGCCCTTTCTTTTTGGAGAGCTTTTTCTAATCTTAGTAATAATTTGAGCGTCTTTTGCCAATCCGTCTAGAGAGGTAGCTAGTTTTGTATTATTTAAATCAATAACTAATCGCTGTGGGTTACTTAATTCAAAGTAACTAAAATCAGCAGGACCCGATAAGTCCAAAACGACTCGAGTAGAATCTGGAGCGGGCCATATCCTTACTCCGTTAATTTTATCTGAAGCATACGATGTAGTGGCCGCTACTATCAGGCAGATTGTGATAATAGTTTTTATAAATCTAGACACTGCAGTATTAAACCTCATAAACACTATTAATAATTAGACTCTATTTTTATAACTGTTTCGTTACCTATATTAGATAACGGTTTAAAGCTTATTTCACGTTGTTCGCCAACATATGTCAAATATAACTCTAAATCGGCTTGAGGTAAAAAGTCCTGACCCTTTTCTGGCCACTCAATTAAACAAACAGCCTTGTCATTAAAATAATCTCGAAAGCCCATAAACTCAAGCTCTTCTGGGTCGGCTAAGCGGTATAAATCAAAGTGATAAGCAGTAATATCAGCTAACTCGTATGGCTCAACTAATGTGTATGTTGGACTTTTTACTCTGCCGTCATGACCTAAACCTTGAATAATGCCGCGACTAATCGTCGTTTTTCCGGCACCAAGATCACCATGCAAAAATATTGTCATACCGGGCGATAACGACTGAGCAATGAGCTTACCCATAGATACCGTTGCATCTTCATTTTCTAGTAGCGTGGTGAAAGTGTTCATTTTCTTAAATTACCTATTTACATCATAACAACGTCAAACTGGTCCTGATTATACATAGGTTCTGTTTTAACTTTAATTTGTTTGCCAATAAATACTTCAAGTTCAGCCAAGTTATGGTACTCATCATTTATCAGTGATTCAGCAACGGCTGGTGATGCATAAACAACAAATTGGTCCGCTTTATATGCTCGGTTGACTCTTACAATTTCTCTTAACAGTTCGGCACAGATTGTTTCTACTGTTTTAACATAACCTCGGCCTTTACACGCTGGACAAGCTCCACACAATACATGTTCTAAGCTTTCTCTGGTGCGTTTTCGAGTCATCTCAACTAAGCCTAGATTTGAAAAACCATTTATTTTGGTTTTCGCTTTATCTTTTCCTAATGCTAAATCTAAGCTGTGAAGCACTCTACGCTGATGGTCAACACTATCCATATCAATGAAATCGATGATGATAATACCACCTAAATTTCGTAACCTAAGTTGACGAGCAATAGCCTGGGTTGCTTCACTATTAGTATTAAAAATAGTGTCTTCTAAACTACGATGACCTACAAATGCACCCGTATTCACGTCAATTGTTGTCATTGCCTCAGTTTGATCGATAACGAGATAACCGCCTGACTTTAACTCAACCTTTTTATCTAAGGCCCGTTTAATCTCTGATTCAACATCAAATAAATCGAAAATTGGTCGCTCACCTGGGTAGTACTCAAGCTTGGCGGACATCTCTGGCATGAACTCTTCTGTAAAAGCTAATAGTTCACCGTACATCAATTTGGAATCTATTCGAACACGCTCTAACTCATCGGTAATAAAGTCTCTAATCACTCTAAATGCGAGACTTAAATCTTCATACAGAACCGCCTGATTACGAGTTTTTTTCTTTTTCTTTATTATCTTTTGCCACAATCTTTTCAAAAAAACAGCATCTTGCGCTAGCTCTTCGGTGCCAGCACCTTCGGCGGCTGTACGGACGATAAACCCGCCTTCACCTTCTTCATAATAAGCTTCAACAGCAGACTTTAAACGATAACGCTCTTTTTCATTTTCAATGCGCTGAGAGATGCCTACGTGTTTTGAGTCGGGCATAAAAACCAAATATCGCGACGGCAATGTAATGTCTGTGGTTAGACGAGCACCTTTAGTACCTAGTGGATCTTTGACGACTTGGACTATGATTTTTTGACCTTCACGCACGAGCTCTTTTATATCTCGCGCAGTATTACTATTTTGTGTGATTTGGTCTTTTTCGTCATCGTAAGTAATGATATCTGAGGCATGCAAAAACGCTGCTTTTTCCATACCAATATCGACAAACGCAGCTTGCATACCCGGAAGAACTCGGCTTACTTTGCCTAGATATATGTTGCCAACTATTCCGTGTGTACTTTGTCGCTCAACGTGGAGTTCTTGTAACATGCCATTTTCAACTGCGGCTACGCGAGTTTCGCTTGGCGTAATATTAATTAATAATTCGACACTCATACTACTAAGAACTCCTTTAACGTCGAGTCTAACTCAGCTAATGGCAAACCAACAACCGCACTCACACTACCGTTAATAGATTTTACGAACTTGCCACCAATACCCTGAATAGCGTAAGCACCAGCCTTATCTTGTGGTTCACCGGTATTCCAATACTCTACAACTTGTTGCTCTGAAATATTAGTAAATTGTACTTGCGTGGTTACTGTTTTAGTTACCGTTTTAGCTTTAGTGACAATACTGAATGCAGTTAAAACTTGATGCTCTTTTCCTGATAGGCCTAACAACATTGCCTTACAATCTTCGAGAGAATCTGGTTTACCTAATATCTCACCATCATTAACAACCGTAGTATCCGAACCAATGACTAAATAATTTTCCGGCCCAATAATCTTGTTAAAAATAACCATGGCTTTTTGATTTGCCAAACGCTCAACGTAATCTCTTGGCGATTCTTGCCCCAAAACTGACTCATCGATATCAGCGCTTCTCTGTTCAAAGTTTGAAACTAAGTAACCTAACAGTTGTTTTCGTCGTGGCGACTGACTTGCAAGTATTATATTCATAAGGCCTTATCGAATTTTAAAGCGACGACGGTAACCGCGAAGCACGGGGAACAGCCATAACCAAAAAAGACTGCTCGTTAAAGCTGGGTATAGATATTCTATGGAAAAGCTAACTTGTATTAAAAAGCGATTACTCCAAAAAATTACGAAGTGATACAAAATTAAAAATACAAAAATAATAGCCGCTTGTTGCCAGATAGAAAAGTTGCGTAATTTCTGAAAATTATTCGCAGATATATAAACCACTAACGACATAGCTAAGGCATGAACACCTAAGACCGTGCCTAACAGAATATCTAAAATAAATCCGAGTATCCAGGCAACCCCAACGTTGACTCTATGCGGTAAAGCCATTGTCCAGTAGATTAACACTAACGCCAGCCAGTCGGGACGAAATGCTTTTAACTCTAGTGGTAAAGGCATGATACTCAATATGAGCGCAACAAAAATAGTAATGCCAATAAACCACCAAGGTGAACCACCAACCTTCGCCATTATTCACTTTCCTTTTTTTCAGGCCATAACAACAATACATGTCTTAAGCGATTAACTTGCGCAATTGGCACAGCAGTAATCTTTAAAAAAGGCTGACTTAAATCAACTTTCACTTCGGTAACTTTTGCAACTGGGTAGCCATCTGGAAAAACCCCACCTAACCCCGAAGTAATTAGTTTATCGCCAACTTTAATATCGGTATCATGAGGGATATTATTTAAAACCATGCGATTGATAACGCCAGTCCCACTCACAATACCGCGTATATCATTTCTTAAATTTCGAATAGGTATAGCATGCGTTTGATCGGTTAATAGAATGACTCGTGCGGTGTTGTTGCCTGCTGATATCACCTGTCCAACCACACCTAATTCGTCAATGACGGGTTGTGATTGAAAAACCTCGTCACTTAAACCCTTATCAATTAATACATTATGAGAATATGGATGACTCGCTACGGCCATAATTTCTGCGACAACTTTACGAGCTTCAATGCGGGCGTTGGTATCAAGTAAAGCACGTAATTTGTTATTTTCATTTAACAACATTTGATAACGCTGAAGCTTTTCATTCTGAATAAGTTGTAGGTTTTTTAAGCGGGTATTTTCATCCAATATAAACTGTTTACGGGCAGCGTATTTTGAAACCGTATCAAAACTTTCCTGAGGCAAATCGGCAATGTACTGAATAGGCGCAACTAAGCTATTTAGGGTGCTACGAATTTGTTTAGAGCTTTCGGTATAAACGTCAACGGTCATGGCTACAATGCTAAGTACAAAGACAATAGCAAATCTTAATGAAAGTGCTGGCCCTGCGCCAAAAATGGGGTTCATACGTTACCTAAATTATATCGTTTGTTAGCAAAACGGCAGTCGAAACTGCCGTAATGGTTCATGGTATGACTAGCCTAACAAGACGTATTAGTCGTAACTAAATACATCTCCACCATGAACATCAATCATTTCTAATGCTTTACCACCACCACGGGCAACACAAGTTAGTGGATCGTCAGCAATGATCACTGGAATGCCAGTTTCTTCCATTAACAAGCGATCAAGGTCTTTAAGTAAAGCACCACCACCTGTTAATACCATACCGCGCTCTGAAATATCAGAAGCTAGTTCTGGTGGTGACTGTTCCAATGCAACCATAACCGCACTGACAATCCCTGATAACGGTTCTTGTAAGGCTTCTAGAATTTCATTGGAGTTTAATGTGAATGAACGTGGCACACCTTCCGCTAGATTTCGACCACGTACTTCTAATTCTTTTACATCTTGAGATGGATAAGCAAAACCAATCTCTTGTTTTATACGTTCGGCTGTAGCTTCACCAATTAAGCTACCAAAATTACGACGAACATAGTTAATGATTGCTTCGTCGAAACGGTCGCCACCTATACGTACAGAAGACGAATAAACAACACCGTTTAGAGAGATGATAGCAACTTCTGTTGTACCACCACCGATATCAACCACCATTGAACCAGTTGCTTCAGAAACAGGCAGACCTGCACCGATTGCTGCTGCCATAGGCTCTTCAATCAAAAACACTTCTCGTGCACCAGCACCCAATGCTGACTCACGAATTGCTCGTTGCTCAACTTGAGTGGCACCACAAGGAACACAAACCAGTACTCGTGGGCTTGGGCGCAAGAAGTTATTGCTATGAACTTGTTTTATAAAGTGTTGTAACATTTTTTCAGTAACATAAAAGTCGGCGATTACACCATCTTTCATCGGTCGAATTGCTTTTATGTTGCCTGGCGTTCTACCCAACATTCTTTTCGCTTCGCCACCTACTGAGGCTACACTTTTAGGGCCACCAGCTCGTTCTTGACGAATAGCAACTACTGAAGGTTCATTAAGAACAATTCCTTGGTCTTTAACATAAATAAGAGTGTTTGCCGTACCTAAGTCGATAGACAAATCGTTTGAAAACATGCCGCGCAGATTTTTGAACATGGCGCTTTAACTTCCTTTGGAAAACTTCATCAAGATAATAACCACTAACTTTACCTAACGGTTATTGACTGAGCAAGAGTGTATTGTAAACAAATGCACTTTTCAGTGATTTAATTACAAAAAGTGGCTTTAATTTACCCTTATCTAAAACCTAGCGCTCTCTTTTGTAAATAATTCGCTCATTCCCTCGGAATCGCCCGAAGGTAACTTTCGTTGTTGGTAAGTTTAAATCGAGTGCATCATCAATACCATCACCATCAGCATCGGTAAATGTGCCTGTACCGCTCGCGTCCCAATCCCATCTCAAGAATGAGTTATCTAAACTTAAGTCAACGTCTATATTTACACTACCTATGTTTAAATTACCCGGCGCAGCAAATGGTAATGATACAAAGCCGGCTACCGCCGTTACGCTTGTTTGATTTTCAAAGTTTACCAACTGCGTTTGTGCATTAGTCGTGTCCAATGTGTATTTCGGTGGGTTATTCACAACATCAAACTGATTTAAACCATCAATTGTTATTGCGTCTTGCGAGAAAACGGTACAACTATCATTTTCTTGTCGCTGCCATAATCGACTTGAGTTGAAAATTTGTAACTCCCCTCGCCATGGCAAATTTTGCAGCTCTGAGCCAAAGGCATTATCTACTTTCATGCGACCATAAGCTAATTCAGGCCCTGCAATATTATTAAAGACTACCGACTTGTAGCTTGTATCAGTATTGTCATTTTTTATACCGACACCAAAACTATCAATAAAGGTACTGGCTAAAATTGTTAAATTAACATCTGCATTAAATGGTATATCGGGTGTTCGAGTTTTCAAATATTGCAGTAATTGATTCGAAATTTGATAGCTTCGACTGCCATCAACTTTATCAAGGTCGATTTCTGCGATAGTAAGATTATTGTTATTTACCCCAATATCATTGTTTACGTTTGCTGTGTTCTCAACGTAGGAGTTCCCTATCATTCCAGTACTGATGTCAGTAATGTTTTGTTGCCAATAATTTAGGACGTCTGCAAATTGCGTCACTTGATTAATTGCGTTTCGCGCCGTTAAGGTTACTTCCGGTTTAGTACTCCAATCAATTTCTTGTCCAATGTAAGAGAACATGTTGCAAGAACCAGCTAGCGTTGGTGTATTGACTGATGCGCTGTAATGATTAATTGCAAAAAAACCGTCCAGTGCACTGTCCGTTGTAATGCTTTGACCTAAGTAGTCGGTGTCGGTAAATGTCAGTTGCAACCTTGCGGCCTCATCATAATTTAAATCTAGCACTTTAGTATTAGCACTAGCGCTAACATCAACTATGCCACCACTTGAGTTCGGTACTATATTAACGCTATTGGCGATGACTAAATTCTCTAAGTCATTGGGGGTGAGAGAGGAATTAACAGACAGAATTTCTGCATCTGACGGCATGCTTCTATTGGCTTGTACTAAATATTTGCCTGACGGTACATAATTTTGCAGCACAGTGCCGTCGGCACACTGACCTGAGATCACAACTTGCTCATCAAGAGCAGCTAAATTATTTGCATTACCATCCGCCCATTGAGCAGATAGTTTGCTTGGTATATACCCTAAAACCGCAGAAGTACTTGAAAGTTTACCATCAGCATCATTCACAACAATTGAAATCTGCCCGGCTTCCGCATAGGAAACATCGATTTGAGCTTGTGCATTGGCATCAAATGCTACGTTTACAGCAGACCCTGTTTGGCCTTCGGTATGCCCCTGTCCTTGAATGTTTGCGGAGGCTGTATTTAAAACTGCTGCCCCATCTGGGTTTACATAACTATAACTAAAAGTAAGTGGGAAGTTACCACTTGCATACGCAGGCACGCACGCACCAACGACACCCGTATCCGGAGATTTAACAGCCTGAATAACAAAGGAGTTTGTAGTACATGATTGCGCGGTATTATTGTTGCCGGACGTCACAATAAAACCACTAGCAGATACATTATAATCACATGAGTTGCTGCCTGAACTTGTATTTACACATTCGACATTAGTAGCTAAGGAAGCATCACCCGTGAAACTAAAGACACCGGTATTTGTCTCAACAAACTGCGCATTATTAAGTACACCTGTAGTACCATCAATAGTATAGGTTGCTAAATCCGTTATCACGCCGGCAACATCTTTTTGTAACGTAAAGTCTATATTTGAACCTGTATATAGCGCTGAACAGTCCGCATTGGCACAAGCTTTAAGGTTTACCGTATGCGCGGCGCAAGATACTCCGGTTCCACTGTGACTAATTTCAATATGATCTAAACCTGCAGCACAAGGTCGAGTTTGTCGCATCAGCTTGTTCACTTGACCTTGAGAGTATGCAAAAGGAATAACATTTACTTCATCAATACTACCGTCAAATACTTTTAAAATGCGTGTGCCGGTATATAGATTGCCTATGTAAAAATTAGAATTTGTGTTTGGGATCAGAGTACTTGATTCTGGGTACTTACCATCTAACACACCATCTACATAAACACTAACGCGTTCGTTGCTTGGCAAGGAGCCATCAAACACAACTGCAACGTGATACCACTGATCGGTGTTAAACCTAGTTTGTGTTGCAAAGCGATTATTTTGACTATCAATATCTATATAAAGCCTGTTATTACCGCCATTTAAGAAAAACATCCCGTATGACATATTGCTATTAAAGTCAGGTCGCTTCGATAGTATCCCTCTTGCATTAGTACCATTAGTTTGTGTCAAACTATCCGCTTTAAACCAGGCGGATAATGTTATCTGTGAAGTATTATCTAGACTGTCACGGTCTTCAACTTCAATGTAATCATCCACTCCATCAAATACCCCATATCGACAAGTGCCTGGGGATCCTGGAATTGCCGAATCAAGAAAAGACGTGTTGGCACCCGTCCCATTTCCAAAGCCTAAAGCTTTACCATGAAATTCCGAACCTGAACTATCTAAAACTTCACCATTCGAACCGTCCCAACTAAATTCATCAAGTCGCCATTGTCCAGACGCACAGTTTCCCTCTACTAAAGATAATTCTGCGGCGGCCGCGTCACTGGTACTGCCATGACTTGTCAAAGTATGCAGCCTTAAATACTTGGCATTAGTCGAATCGAAACTGAAGTCTTGAAGACGGGTCGTATTTTCACCTTTAAAAATATAACTTGGAGTAATCGCAGTGCCTAACATTCTTAATTCGGTAATACCTGTATACGTTCGGTCTCCATGATTATTAATGGTGATAAATCTAACACCCGTAGCGCCGGAAACCTTATCCTCATCATCTAAAACAATTTGGTGAGGGCCTTTTGATTGTGGCAAATAAAACGAGTGTGCCGGTGTTACAGATTGACCCAATAATTCAATTTCTCGTGCACCTATGTAACTTGGATCACCATGATTGTTTATGGTAATAAACTTAATATCTGTGACCTGGTTAGCAACATCTTCTGGGTCTAGTCTAAAGGACTGCGGCGTTAAAGCCATTTGCGCTTCAAAAGTCTTGTTTTCTGTAACAGACGCTCCTCTAACTTCAAACTCTCTAGCCCCAATATAACTGCGATCGCCATGGTTATTTATCGTCACGAGTCGAACGCCGGTAACATTATTTACAACATCATTGGCATCTAGCGTGAAGGTTTGACCGGCATCTATTTGCTGAGCTTCAAAAATTGTTGTCTCGGATACGGCAGGCCCAATAATTTCAAATTCTTTCGCGCCTGTATATGTTGGGTCACCATGATTACTAATTGTCCGCAGTCTAACGCCTATTACATCGGTTGGAACATCATCAGGATCTAATATAAATTCCTGTTTAGCATCCGATTGAAGCGCAGTAAATATAGTCGTTTCACTAATCGACGGCCCAAGTATTCTAAATTCAGCGGCACCTGTATAATTTGGATCACCATGATTTGTCACGGTTTCCAGTCTAAATGCGGTAATGTCGGTTGGCAGGTTACTATTGTCTAATTCAAAGTATTGGCCGGCTGTACTCATTTGAGCCTGGAATGAATAGATGGGTCCTACCGTAGCGCCTGTAAGTCTTATTTCTCTGACACCTGTATAGCTTGGATCGCCGTGATTGGTATAAGTTTTAAAGCGCACCGCTGTGACGTTAGTTAGAGGTGTAATTGACCATGTTTGTACATCATTACTCATGGCCGCATTTATTGTTTCAGTACCATCAAGTAGCTGTGCATTCTGCCAAGCACCACCCGCTTGCTGGTATTGAATAGAGAAAGTAGCAACTGAGCGATCGTCGATGCCGTAATTGATTAATTCTATCGTATCAAGATTGATACTATCTCCTAATACACCATCACGATTTGTATCAAACGTAAAGTCAATCTCATTATCTTGTTTACGACTTAACCAACGAGTTGAATAATTACCGTCATGTATATTTTGTGAGCCCCAACTTGTGTTGTTATATTCTGAATCAACCCGCGATATAGAACCACCATGCGCGGGCAATGCAAAGTTATAACCAGCGACACCGGCAACACTATTGGGTACTTGAATATATTGCCAATTACTATCGGTAAGCGTTTGGAAAGCTAATTGGAAATCTTTAATCGAACGGTCGTCATTGCCGTAGTTTTTTAAATAAACACGTTCCACGGTGAATCTATCTAGTGGATCGGCAGTAACGCCATTACCGTTAACATCAAAAACAAAGTCGAGCTTAGAGTTAGCTTTTCTAGAAAGCCATCGAGTACTTTGGTCACCATCGTGAATATTTTTTGCGGCAAGTGATGTTGTATTGTACTCAGACTCGATGTAGCTTAATTCACCACCATTATTATCTAGTGCGAAATTAAAATTAGCTTCATTTGTGGTCGCGCCTGGCGCAGGAAGAAGTTTCCATATACCCAACGAGCTGGCAGTAAGCACTTCTATTTGAAACTCATTTATCGAACGGTCGTCATCGCCATAATTCTGTAATACAAAGCGGTCAAACATAAATGGCGCTTCAGAAAAACCGAACTCCAGAACATTATTGCTTTTACGGCTAAGCCATCGAGTCTGAGCGTTACCATCATGTATATTTGCTGCCGCCCAGTTCGTAGTATTGAGTTCACTATCGATGGCATTCAAAGTCGTACCGTTGTTAACTAATGCAAAGTTAAAGTTAACATCACCAATAGCCGCGCCTGGCACGGGAACATTCTGCCAAGTATTATTTGATGCTGTTGTAACTTGGATTTGGAACTGCTTTATAGACCTGTCATCATTACCATAGTTAAATAAGTAAAACTCCTCAAAGGTAAATTGATCTTCTGGTTCCCCTGCAACACCGTCTTCATTTGCATCAAAACGAAAGGCTAATTTAGAGCTTTGGTTCTGCGATAGCCATCTCGTGTTTTGATCGCCGTCATGAATATTGTCGGCGCCCCAGTTTGTGGTGTTTACCTGACTGCTAATTTCGGATAATAAGCCGCCATGATATGACAGCGCAAAGTTATAATTAGCTTCGCCCACTTGTGCGCCAGGTACCGTAATTTTTTGCCAATTAGGGTTACTAACTGTCTTTACCGCTACCTGAAATTGTTTAATAGAACGATCGTCGTTTTCGCCGTAATTTATCAGCCTGATTTGGTCAAGGTTAAACAAGTCATTTAGGTCTCCGTTAGCGCCGGATATACCGTTTCTGTCAGGATCAAAAGTAAATTCAATGCTGTTATTACCTTTACGACTTAACCAAAGCGTATTTTGATCACCATCGTTAAGATGATCGCCTGTCCAGTTTGTATTGTTGTACGCACTATCAACAAGACCTAAGATTCCTCCGTCAATATCCCTCGAGAAAATATATTCAGGATCGCCAGCCATGGAGTTTGGCACTTCTAGTCTTTGCCATGTTACGCCGTCTCTTGTGTACTCTATTTGAAACTCTTTTACGGCAATATCATCTGTACCAAAATTAAATACTTCTAACTCGTCAATAGTGATACCGTCACCAGTTGAGCCGTTCCAGTCTGTATCAAAGTTATATTCAATAACGTTTCGAGCCGTCCTCGATATCCATCGAGAAGAGGTGTCACCATCATTAATATGTTCACCGGCCCATGTAGTTGCGTTGTATTCCCCATCAATGCTGACAATGCGCGCCCCTTGTGCCCAACTTAAATAATTGATCAGGCCAGTGGGGTTTTCTTCCGCTACAATTGGAATCCAACCAGCTGTTCCAAAGTCACCAGCAAGGGCATCGTCAGAGGTGGTCAGTAAGGCAAACTCTTTTATATTGCGGCCGCTATTCGTGTAGTTTTTTAATTTAAGCCCTTCAAAACATTTCGGATCGCCCGTTGAGCTTAAAAGAAAGTTAATATCGTTGGTTTGATCTCTGCTCAACCAGCGAGTTCTGTCATTGCCATCAATTAAGTTTGTCGCTGCCCATGTAGTATCGTTATATTGCGTTTTTACGCCGGTAACCACAGAGTCTTCAAAACCTTCGGCTTGCACCGGTTGAGCAAGCAGAATTGCAACCGTAGGTATAACTAACGTATGAGACATAATGGAAAAAAGCAATTTGTTATTCATTTGCAATTGCCTCAACTTCTATTGTTCTACTTACACAGAGCTCATTGGCTAAACACCTGGAATCTATTGATTGTTTATTTGCGTTAGATCCCTGCAAAAAGGCTTTGCAAATACCGGTACTAACAACCTGATAGTAGCTAACATCAGAAACCGTTTGCTCTTTACAACTTGTTAACACGTTGCAATGTAATAACCCATCTGTATAAAAATATGTTTGTTGTGTTGCCACACAATTAGGTGCTAGACCACTTATTGGAAATAATTGTTGTAGCGCAATTTCATTGCCACTCTCTGCCGCTAGCAAAGCTCGCGTGCCTAAAATTTCATTAATGTTCTGATCAGTACTAGACGAAATAGTTTGGGTGATCCCCAGACTTAAAATCGCAAAAACTACGATTAAAAATACAGCAACTATAAGACTACTGCCGCGTTGCAATTCTTTTTTATTTGAACAGACATTAAGGAACATTTGGAATATGCACCTCTTGATTAAAAAACATATTTTCACTTTGATTGGCAGAAAATTCAAAATACAGGTTCACTACAGAATTTCGATACAAGGCCCCAGGTCTATAATTAAAAGGAGGCTCTAGTGCTAAGTCATTCGTTAAACCTTCAGCCATTAAGTCTCCAATTGCCATCACTATGCTTGCTGGAAAGAAAAAACCAGATATAGACGGCTGCTCATATCGATAAATACTATTATTCGCTAAACAATAATAAACGGAAGTTCGCGCCGTATAAAAACGTTTATTAGGTGATGAAAATGGAAACGTATTGCTCCTAGTAAAAGTTATACGGTAGTTAGGGCTTGCAGGATTTGGTGTTGCTGTTGAAATAGACGCCCACTGAGTATCTGATAAATAAATATCACGAGATGTTTGCGGAAACACATAAAACCTATCATTTAGCGCGTAACTGCCTGACCAACTAACAATGTCAATTTCTGTTCCAGATTTTGGTGAAAATGGTGGTTGTATGGCATTTGCATCATCTCGGTAAGCTCCTGATGCCTTAATTGGTACAAAGTTTATACAGGCTCTATCTGGTGAAATCCTCACGCTATTTGGCACGCTGGCTCTTAACTCTCTAGTTAGTCGCTCGACAACAAAACGGCTTTTACTTAAAACATGCTGGCGATCGGTTGCTTGCAAATAGATTTGCGTTCCAAAAACAATAAACTTCGATGTAGCAATTGCCAATATGCCCAAAATCACGATGACTAACACTAGCTCTATCAAAGTAAAGCCTTGGTTCGACACCCGTCGTTCTAACTTCCTCATTAGTAGTTAGTCCTGTATGACGTGTAATTGATAACTTCACCTTTGGGTGGTGTTACTGAAACCGTAATTCGCTTCGCTAGTCTTGGGTTTAAACCAATGTCATTACCCGCATAAGTAACATATACATTGACCGTAAATGCTCTATATACTTCCAATAAACTGGTATTTTCTATGTTCGTGATTTGATCGCCCAAAAGACTTAAACAATGAAAGTCGTCAATGTCATCATAAACATCTCGACTGTTCTCCTCTACCCAATCCCGAGGTTGTCCCGGACTCGGGCAATCAGGGAGCGCATTTACGCATGCCGTTCCACCCGCCTCATCACAACGAATTAAGCTGCCTCCAGTTGGAGAATTCTCGTCATAGCGACGCGCATTTATTTCATTCATTATAGATTGGGCTAATTCTGCTGAGCGCACCTGAAACCAAGGATTAGTACTTTTTTCCGCCTGTGGGACCAACACTCCAGTAAGTAACAATAATGCCGCGGATAAGGCAACTATTCCGACAATAAGTTCAATTAATGTAAATCCCTTATTATTGACAAACATTGATATAACCTTGGTTGTTAATACACACAGCGTAATTAGTCTCTATTGTAATTTTGCAGCCTGGTTTTGTGCAATTCCCGACATTAGTAACCGCACGACCCCAACTATCAAAATCTATGGTAGAGATGGCGCTACCTTGACGGTTTGTCGCCGTATAACCTGATAGCTCTTCAATAACCAAAAAGTCTAGTGTTTGATTATTGCTTGTATCCACAACGCCTGTAGCGCAACCACCAATATTGGCGCCTGCCGTAATTTGGGCAGACAAGCCTATTTTATCCGCTAGAAATAAAACTCGGTGACATGTGAACGCATCATCTTGAGTGTTTTGCATTGCGCGTGATTGAACGGTTCTTAATAAAGACACCAGTTGGTCGCGCTGGGAAATGAGTTGATATTCAGAGGTACCTTGTAGTTTAGGCAATACGGTGATCCCTAATACTGAAATCAGGAGAATTACTACGATTAATTCAACAAGTGTAAAACCCGCTGACTTGATCAATTTGCTCCTCAATATCGGAACCTCTGATTAAAAAGAGGCAAAGATTTTGCCTCTATATATTTACAATCGTCTAACTTAACAGCCGCTTGTTGTTAATGTTACAGATGCTGGAGTTATTACTGATGGGTTACCTGACGCAGATGCTTCTGTAAACTCTACATAACATGCGGTATCGCCGCTAAAGGCTGCATCGCCATCATAAGAACCTGCTGGGTAGATTCGAGCCGCTGTGCCGCCAGAATTAACCGCAACTTCCCAATCGATGCCTTCAGCTATTGCCGAATTTGAAGCAGCTACTTGAGAAATGTCTAAAATAGCGGCCATAGATTCAGCGGCTGGGTAACCGTAAACAACAGAAATAGCTGGATTTGTTGTTGTTTCGGTTGCTGCGTTTGCTTTACCTTGCACTAACGCTTTTGAGTAAACGATGTTTGAAGCGCTTTTTAACGATGCAGATAAACCCTGAACCGTTGAGGCTTTAGCATCGCCCTGTAAATCTAAAAACTTAGGTGAAGCAGTAACGGCTAGAATACCTAAAATAACAATTACGATAATCAGCTCGATTAACGTGAAACCTTGTTGAGTGTTTTTCATCGTATACCCTTACTAGTTTTTGAATACTGTAATTTGACCGTTATCGGCATTATATTCAAAACCTTGACGATCAGCAGTTGTCGCTGCGTTATTTACATAAGTTGCAGATATTGTGTCACCGTTTTCTAAGCCTTGCGCTAAGACAAACTGACACTCATTATTTGCAGAAAAACGGACAATATAACGTTCGCCATCGTAAGTATTAGCACCATCCGCTATTACCGTTGTTGGCGCAGACTGGAACATGCTTTGGAATACAAACTCACAGCTTGCAGCTGTCATTGCTGACGCAGTTGCTTCATTTGAGTTACCTGCAGGGTAACCTGAATCTGTTACGTCTAAGGCAATACCATCGTAATTAATATTTGTATTACCGCTTGGACGTCCAGCTAGTTCCCATTCAGCACGAACAAGGCCAACTGCACTAGCAAATCCACCAGCAACACCCTCTACTGAAGCGTCACGAGCATCGTCTGTCACATCTAATAAACGAGGCACAGCGGCTGCACCTAAGAAACCAAGAATAATCACAACGATTACTAGCTCGATTAACGTAAAACCTTGTTGTCTTTTCATTTTTTAAAACCTCAGTAAAAATTTAAATTTAGTCTATATAAAAATTGTTGTTGTTAAAACATTTATCCTACTTTATCGGTAAATTTATCAGAAAATTAATGGTTCTGAGTCATTCGCCCGACATGTGTATCATATTCAAGTACTTTTTTATTCACGCCAGCACTTTGCCAAAAATAAGTGCAGGAAGTACGTTGTTGTACAATTTCAATTGTCGATGTATCACTTTCTATTAATTGCGTTTCAGCAAAATAAACCCAAAGTTGCTCGCAATTCAACAATGCTGTGCCTCCACCAATATTCAATGGCCAACCCGATTTGTTCATCTGAACTTCAATTTTTTTTGAGTTATTCGCTGTTTCATAATAATCCAGCGTCATAAGAGTTGGCTTGCCCGTTGTAATCCATTGCTGATGCATATGGCTAACCGACTTTACAAATCTATCCGCCATTAATGATGCTTTGTATTCGCCAACATCGTCATATACGTCGGACAAATAGCGACTAGCAGAAAAAAACAACACAGCAATTAACATAAGTCCTATTAACACTCTAAAAAACCAGTGTTCTGTTAATGACTCTTCTTTTTGCCGAAGGTTTTTCATCTACTAACCTTTGAATGCAGACATCATGTCCCACATAGGCGTAAATATACCAAGCGCTAACACACCAACCATAATCGCGACAAAACCTATTAATATTGGCTCTATCTTTGCTGTTAAGCTCTTTAAATCAAAATCAACTTCTCGTTCATAGTAATCAGCAGCCTCTTTCAAGAGCTCATCCACTCGTCCGGTTTCTTCACCAACAGCGACCATTTGTAAAACTAATGGAGAAAACAAATTACTACTTACAGATACTCTCAACAAAGAGTCGCCCTTTTCTATATTACGGCGCATTTCTTTGATTTGCGTTTCCATAAATTTGTTATCGACCGCCTCGGCAACTAGTGATAACCCAGAGGTCATAGGCACTCCAGACTCTAATATCATTGAGAAACTTCGAGCATATCGCCCTAATAGGCTTCGCTCGATAATTGAGCCAACAAAAGGTATCGATAATTTAATTTTATCCCAGCGTAATTGTCCTGATGCTGACTTTCGCCAACTATTGAATATCAAAATACTGCCAATAATAAATATAAACAGCCACTGCCAATAATTTACAAAGAAGTTTGATGTACCAATTAAAATCTTCGTTGCTAACGGCAAGTCGGCGCCCAATTTTGAGAACATGGTAGCGAACGTCGGTATAACTAATAAATTTAATACGAACATCGCAATCACTATCACGACTAAAACCGTGGTTGGATAACGCATTGCTGACTTGATGCGCTTCCTTGTTTCTTCGTCACGCTCAAAGTACTCAGCTAACTGTAAAAATGCATCTTCCAGTCGACCGGTATTTTCACCAACATGAACAATACTTATTGCTAAACGCGGAAAGATTTTAGGGTGACTTGCCATCGCGGCCGACAACGAACGACCTCGTTCTAATTGTTGAGCAACATCTGCAAGCGTACGACCTAATGCTTTATTGGTAGAGCTATCCGCTAAGCCTAAAATTGCTCTTATCATAGGAATACCCGCTTTCGTAAGCGAGTACATTTGTCTCGAAAAAACAACTAGATGCTGAGTCGTGACTCGATCAAAGAGGTTATCGAATAAACCGGAGCCTTCTTCCTTTTCCTCAGTCAACGTAATTTTAGTCGGGTACTCCTGACGCGCTAATAATACGTCAGCGGCTGCACCTTCATTCGTGGCTTCAATCTGGCCTCGAATACTCTTGCCTTTGGCATCTTTTGCTTCATACAAGAAAAATGGCATCGTTCAATCCAACCTTAGTACGTTGCAGTATCTGCAACTACTTCCGAAATTCGTAACACTTCTTTAATACTAGTTATGCCTTCTTGAGCATAATCTAAAGCGGCTTGACCAAGCGTTTGATAACCCGGTAACGCTTTTGCAGCGTTTGAGAATGCTTCTGTATCACCGTTACGCAACGCCGATATCAGAGTCTCATTAGTCATTTCTAATAATTCATAAATACCGACTCGCCCTTTATAGCCTGTACCGTTACAATTTTGACAACCAGTACCATGGCTAAACTTAGCGCCACTCATGTCTTTACGAGCTATATTTGAAACCCACGTTAGCTCTTGTGGATCAGGAGTATAATCCGTTTTGCACACATCACAGACTCGCCTAACTAGTCGCTGCGCAAGTACTGCGCGCAAAGAGCTTGCCACTAAGTATGGAGCTGCACCCATATCAATTAATCGTAATGCAGTAGAAATGGCATCGTTGGTATGCAAAGTAGATAAAACCATGTGTCCAGTTAGTGCGGCACGCAAACCAATTTCTGCGGTCTCTTGATCTCGAATCTCACCGACCATAATAACATCTGGATCTTGACGTAATGCCGTTCTTAATACAGAAGAAAATGACAAATTGATCTTGGTATTTATTTGAACTTGGTTAATGCGCGGTAGTTGATACTCAACTGGATCTTCTACCGTGATGATTTTACTCTCAGCATTATTCAGTTCACTCAAACAACCATATAGCGTCGTTGTTTTACCAGAACCTGTTGGTCCAGTAACTAAAAACATACCATTTGGACTTTTCACCAACTTTCTTACTTTCATAAGAATGTGAGGTGGCATACCCGTCGCTTCTAAACTCAGTAGACCGGCAGATTGGTCCAGTAGTCGCATTACTACTGATTCACCATGTTGAATTGGCATAGTCGAAATACGAACATCAATTTCATGTCCTTTGACCTTTATATGAAATCGACCATCTTGAGGTAAACGCTTTTCGGAAATATCTAAGCCAGCAACTAGCTTTAAACGCAGTACAAGTGCTGGTGCAATGTTTACTTCATTTAAGATGCTTTCCTGCAAAATGCCGTCAACACGTGTACGAATTCGAAGGCTATTTTTGTCTGGCTCAATATGAATATCGGATGCGCGGACCTGAACGGCATCCTCAAATAATGAGCGAAGTAACTTGGCAACAACTGTGTCACCCTCATCACCACCGTCCATTGCAGCAAAATCAAAATCAGCGCTTTCTTCATATTCCGCTTGCAGTTGGTGAGCAAATTGCTCAATTTCTTTTGTTCTGCGATACAGTGAGTCAAATGCAGATAGGAGCTGACTTTCACGAACCGCCACAATCTCAATGGATTTAGAGCCAAACTGGTTTGATAGCTGCTCAATAGCCGATAAGTCTGCTGGGTCTGACATACCAATCGTCACACTATCTTCTGTACTTTCTAGTACTAGCGCTCGAAGTCTGCGGGCATGAACCTCAGATAACTCTGAGGCGAGCTTAGGATCAATTTGTACGTTAGCGATATTAATGAAGCGAAGGTTTAACTGTTGCGCTAAAAAGCGTAACAACTGTTCTTCCGTTATGAAACCTGAGTCAATTAGTACTGAGCCAAGTTTTCGGCCAGATTCTTTTTGTGCCGACAGCGCCGACATCAGTTGATCATTGCTGATGATTTCCTCATCAACTAACAGGTCACCCAATCGTTTCTTTAATTTTGGAGCCGCCATGATTACCCTTGTAAAACGTCAATTCTGTTTTGCGAAAACGATATTGATTGCGAAGAAACTCCACCAACATCTAATACTTTTTTATAACTTGAGATAGCATCCGAAGCTTTACCCAAACTGTCTTGAGCTATTGCTAAGCCAAGCCACCAGTTGCCCACAAAAGGTTCTAGTTTGGTTAACTGTGCGTAAGCCGCCTCTGCTTTAGCATAATATTTTAGCTCTCGAGCTAAATTCCCTTTTAGGGTATAAAATTCTTTCGAAGCATTTTCTAGATTCACATCTAAATATGAAAAGGCGCCAGCCGCGTTATTATCTTTGAAAAATATTTTCGCGGCGGTAACTCGCCACTCTTCTATTAATGGATATCGTTGTAATCCATCATTAATAATTGAAACTGCTTTGTTACCTTCACCTCTGCCATACCAAGCAGCCGCCAATAAGTTTCTCGCTTCGACGTTGCTGTCTGATATCGATAAAATGCGAGTAAGCTGCTCAATAGCTTCTGTAACATAACCTCTATCGTAAGACTCTTTTGCTTTACTGAGTAGCTTAGCTATGCGCTCTTGTGGCGTTAATTCAGATGATGTTTTTTCAATAACAAATACTTGCGGTTTTTCTGAAGCTGATGGTTTTGATGAAGTTGTGACTTCAGCATTTTTAGCAGTGCTAGTTGAACTAGTGCTACGTGATGATTCAGTCGCGACGTTATTTGATGAGCTTTCAGTTAAATTAGTAACTGAGTTTGTCGTTAATGAATTCGCTTCCTTTTCCGTTAACTCGTCTAATTCAGGGGTTGGCTCAGGCGCTGATTGAGAGGACTGCTCCACCACCGGCTGCTGTTTGACAAGCTTGTCAGGGCTTACGTCTTGTATCACGGTCTGATTAGACTCTGGTTCTATAGGTAGTGCTTCTGAATACTCTACCGGTGCTTGTACTGCTATGTCAGCTGTCGCTGGCTCTGTTTCAGTTGAATCAACTTCTACAACAACGCCATCAATAACTTTTTGAGAATTTGATAACGTCGAGGGGGCTTGCGTATTAGCACCCGGTGTTCCATTAAAAATTTGCCAACTTATGGTTGCCAATAAGATCACAATCACGATAAGTAAAACGATTGACCCTTTGCCAATTAATGTTGCGCTTGCTGTTGATGGCGAATTCGCAGGCCCTGAATTAATGCTAGTCTCTGGCTGCTCTTGTCTATTATCTAAATCTTTAAGCATTTTATTAATCACACTCACTGCATCCACTCCTGAACAGCCGGTACATCAATTACAAATAATGTAATTACTGCAGTTAATACCATTAGCATCGCAACAATCGCTATTGTTGCTACATCCACTTTTTTTGCATCAATGGCATCTGTGTCTTGGGCGGCAAGCCGGATATGCTTTTTATTCACGGTTTGTTCCCCTTCGCCATAAACTAACATCAATGCTTTATGACACATCACATTCACTAACCTTGGTACGCCGTTACTGTATTTGTGCAATGCAGCAAGCGCCCTACTATCAAATAAATTACCTGAGTCAAATCCGGCCACTAAGAGTCTATGCTGAACATATTGGTTTAACTCACTTGGAGTCAAACCTCTAAGTTGATACGAAAAAGTAATCCTCTGACGGAGTTGACGGAGTCTGTGTGTCGCTAACATTTTATCTAACTCAGGCTGTCCAAAGAGAACGACCTGAATTAATTTTCTTGATTCGGTTTCAAGATTGGTAAACAGCCTTAATGCCTCAAACGTTTCCCAAGGTATGGTCTGCGCTTCATCAATTATTAAGACTACACCTTTACCTTGTTGATTATGTTCTAGTAGTTTTAACTGTATTTTTTGGCTTAACTGCTGTTGATTGATCCTGCTTAGGCCTTTAATACCTAATTCACTCGCCAAGGCATAACGCATTTCTTCAGGGCTTAAAGCCGGATTTGGGATATAAGCCACTTCAAAAGCATCAGGTATTTCATTTAATAACTTTCTACAAAGCAGCGTTTTTCCTGTACCAACTTCACCAGTTACTTTGATAAAGCCTTCACCGGTTTTTAGTGCCGTTAATAAAACCTGCATCGCTTCAGAGTGGCTTTGCAGCGGCAAATAAAAATTAGTGTTTGGGGTTAGAGAAAAAGGAAGCTCTCTAAGCCCAAAGTGGTACAAGTACATATTTACTCATCACCATACCAGCGTTTTAAAATATCTGCGCTGCGCTTCATTTGCTCTTGCCATGTACCTGTGCCTACTACTGTTGGCTTAATTAGTATAACTAACTCTTTTTTCTTCTCAGTATCCTGTTTGGATTTAAACAAGTTTCCAAGTACAGGAATGCTTCCTAAAAATGGTACTTTCGACTCTCCATTTGACGACATCGTCTGCATTAAGCCGCCAATTACAACAATTTCGCCACTCTTGGCACGGATCACTGTATCTGACTCGCGAATATTGCTTTGCGCCAATGGTAATATGTACTGCTCTTCGTTTAACGTTACAACTTTTTGCTGTTCGTCAATTTCTGTTACAGAAGGGTGAACATGTAAAATAACTTCGCCTTGATCGCTAATTTGTGGCGTGACGTCTAACGCAATACCAGAGAAAAACGGCTCTAAGTTAATTTCAGGTGTGGTTGATGTTGCCGTACCTGTCACAGTTGTTGTAGATACGTCTGTTACAAAGTATTCATCTTTACCCGCTTTTAATACCGCTTTTTGGTTATTTGTCGCCGTTACCCTTGGTGACGATAGAACTTGCACATTACCCTGGGTTTTTAATAAGTTAACTACGCCAGAAAAGTCTGTGTTAGAAAAACTTAAACTGGTTAAGCCCCCAAGTGCCGCACTTAATTCATTACCGAAGCTGCCACCGGTGGTATTAAAGGTGAAGTTAGTGCCACCATTATTTGCCATGACATTTTGCCAATTTATGCCTTGCTGGTAATCATCGTCCAAGGCTACTTCAACTATTTTTGCTTCTAGTATTACCTGGCGAGTTAAGCTTTGTTCTGAACGTTTCACAAAGTCTTTAACTGCTTGAATATCTGAGGTTAAACCGCGAACTGTAATTAATCCAGACTGAGGACTTACCACCACATTTGCTACCGAGTCATCCGTCGAACGCATGATCATTTTTAGAGTATCTTCTAACTCTTTCCAAAAGTCGCTTTCAGAACTGGTTTGGATATTTGAGCCATTTCCTTGCCCCATACCCATAGTATTACCGAAACCATTTTGACCATTTTGCTGATTGCCAAAGCCACTATTTTGTTGGTTACCAAACCCGCTGTTACCTTGACTGCCGTTTTGACCGTTTTGACCATTTTGCTGAACAATACCACCAGAGTTGATATTGGTGGATGTCATCCCAAAACGCTTAAGCATTAGGTAGTTAATTGCGATAGTTTCTGTTTTTATTGTTGCTGGATAAACCTGAATTACCTTGCCACGAAACTGAATGTCTAATGGATACAGGCTGGAAAGAACCTCAACAACCTCTTGAATTGTAACGTCTTTTAAATCAAGACTAATATTACCTTGAGCGCCAGGGTGGAAAGCAACACTGTACGGAGAGTCCGCCACCAAGCCTTGTAAGAACGGCTTAACCGGTACTCCGTTCGCCGCCACGTTGAACCTATCTTCGATTGCTCCCACATCAATAGGAGATGTCGTTGGCATCATTAAATCAGCGCTAACTGAGTCTGGAATCGCGAGTTCTTTTTGTTTAGCGACGGCTTGAGATTGCTCATTAAATACTTGATGAACTTCGTCTGATTTACGCGGTGAATCATTTAGGCTACAACCCGCTAAAACACTTGTTGCCAGGCATGAAATTAATAAAGGTTTGATTTTATTCATTTTACTTTTCATATACATATAATCTTTTTTGAGAGCCTGACTTCAGCAGAACAATATTATTATTATTTATTTGGCTAATTTTAAAACCATTAACAACATCACCAACGCGATGAAGTTGGCCAGATAAAATTGCCATTTTCGCGCCTTTTTTATTTACTATGCCTTGGAGCGATAAGGCTTCATTCGACATAGCTTGCACGGTGTTATTGTCTGCTACATTTAAATTGATTTTTGGTAATGTGGGGTCGTGAATCTTATCCGCCGAAACAGAAATTGACCCTAACGCTAAAAATAGCGCCCCTAATTTCGATAGAGCTTTATAATCGAATAACATTTTTGCTATCACTTATCGTTACTAAGGTTAATTTTAGTTGAGCTTTTGGATGTTCATTGACTTCATAACGTAAATCGTCAACGGCAAACTGCTTATTTCTAGCGACAACTGTTTTAACAAAATTCATTAAAGGAAAGTATTCACCATCCACAACTAGCTCAAATTTATGGCTGTACAATACAGGTAGCTCAATGGTGTCTTCACCTTCGACAAAATCCGCTTTAATAAGCTCAGGAGACATCGCTGACAATCCAGTTACTCGGATTTGTCTTTCAGTTTCAAGTAGGCGAGTTAACTCTTTTACCATTTTTTCCGGCGCGACATAGTCATCCATTACATGACTAAGGTCAGATTCAACCTTGGCTAGCTCTGTGTTTAATTGCTTAATCTGTTGTTTTAATTCTGCATTTGGGTCTTGAGTTAAGGCTTGCTTAATATTGGTAATTTGAGTGCTAATTGCATCAACCTGTTTGCTAATTTGCTGCTTCGATTTATAAAGCGCATTTTGACTGTCTAAAGCAGGCTTCACCGCAATAAAAAATAAACCATATGTTACTAAAAAGATTATAGCTAGCGCGACTATCACCTTCTCACGTTGTGTCAATGCGATAAACTTATCGTTCCATGCTTGCCATTGGCTCATAGTCCAACCTCCTGGGCATTATCACCAACGGTAGTAGCTGCATTAAACTCTAGTACTTCAGTATTAATAGCGTTTATTTTCAAAAGGCTAAACTCTCTACCGGTAAAGCTATTTGTTGCTTGAAGATAAGACATCCACTGAGTAACCGCTTTAGACTCTAAAGCGTAACCGTGAAAAGTGACGTTGTTTTTATTAAAACGAAAGTCTTTTAACCAAAGGTTATGATCGTGGTGTTGCGTCAGTTCTTCCATCACAACAGAATAGTCAATTGCATCGGCAGATGACTGCGCTGAAACTAATTTATACAGCGCCTTCTTGGCAGCTAACTCTCGCTCTAATCCATTTTTTGCATTTGTAAAACGCGTTGTATCATTGTGCTTAATCAATGCGGCTTGAAAATTTACTAACTGCTCTTCTTCTGAACTTAGTTCATTCTGCAGTGCCTGTTTTTGTTTTGCTAATTGATTATTAGATAATGAGATTTGAGCAACCCAAAACACCATTATTAAAAGAAAAATACCTGACACAATCGCAATGTTAGTCAAAGTTAAATAATAAACTTTTGGCCTTAAATCTTCGGTGTAAAAGTTAATATTAGTTTTCATTTTTGGCCTCCACCGCATTTTTAAGTGGCTGAGAATACAAAGCCGCACCTACAGCGGCAATATAACTTGAGTCCAAATCCGATTGCCCATCAAGATTATCTAATGGTATGAGTTTCGTTTTTACGGGTAAAACCTGATTAAGCGCATCAACTAATAAATCAGCATTGTTGCCTTCCATTGCAAGGAATGCATTTTTAATTGGCGGTTGTTTTAGCTGGCTTTCAAAATAGTCTATCGAACGCTGAATCTCTATTGCAATCATATCGCTACCACCCATTTGTAGTTGCTCTGGGGTCATATCGATTGTGGCCGCCGTATTTCGAATTTTTCTAGCAAAACAAATCTGCTGATTTTTCACAATAAGTAAAATGGCATCGGATTTGTGATGTTGTATAAAAATTAATTGCGCCGCATCTTGCGTTGTTTGTAATTTAGCAAGCGCAAATTGTTCTGTCGTTAATGCATGAATTGGTGCGCCAGCATCATGGAATGGCTTTATAACTCGTTCTAAATAGGTTCTAGATACCGCTAAAACCTGCGTTTTTGGCTGTTGTCCAGTTGGTTGTAATGGCATGTCAATATAGTCACAAACCATATCTTGTGGTGCTATGTTAATAAGCTCTTTAATTTTCCAAGGTAGTGTTGCTGTTACTTCTCTATCTGGAAGTTCCGAAGTATCTAATTGAGTGCTTTCAACTTTATTCGCTGGAAGAATAATTGTAGTTTCTGCAGAAACGAGTTGGTGTTTGTTAATTAGCGTCTCTAATGCTGTGATAGCTTGTTCATCGTTTGTTGTTGAGACTATATCGAAACCAACACACTGCAAAGAGCCGTTTACGCTCTCAACTTTAACCAATTGCACCTTATCGGGTAATATAGAAATGCCCGCACTAGAGTTCGTTTTTTTCTTTTGAAATATATTTAAAATTGAAGTTGGCAAAGTTAAACTCATTATTATTTTTGATACTCCCTGCTGATCGACTAATGTATCCTGATACACCTCAACAATTCAACTGCAAAACCCTATGAATATTGCTTTTTTTGACAAATATGTGCGAACCCAAATAGATTTGGTTGATTATAGGCTTAACACTGGTAAAAAAGTTCAGTTCTGGGTTAAGCGGGACGATCTCATAGATTCCACAATTTCCGGTAACAAATGGCGTAAGTTAAAGTTTAATATAAAATTTGCCGCCGACAACAAAAAGTCTGGCATTGCTACCTTTGGAGGCGCGTTCTCAAATCACATAGCTGCTACCTCCAGTGCCGGAGCTCGAGCTGGAATTAAGACGGTAGGCTTTATAAGAACTCATGAAATAGATAAAAATAACCCGACGTTAAACCTTGCTGCAAAGAATGGTATGGAACTAATAGCCGTAAGTCGCGAGCAATATAGAGCGCGACATACACCTGAATTTCTGACATCTCTAAAGTCACAGTATCCTAACTATCATTTCGTTCCCGAAGGGGGAACAAATGGCCTCAGCGATTTAGGAGTAAATGAACTTGCGACTGAGTGTTTAACAGAGGTCAATTATGATGTTATTGCTGTGCCATTAGGTTCGGGCGGCACTTTAAAAGGGCTCGCTAAAGCACAAGACAATAGAGCACTAAACAGTAATGCACCAAATAGTAAAAAGTTAATTGGCATAGCGTGTGTTAACGACCAAAGAGTCTTTGAGGAAGTTCAACCATATTTGAATAAATCGTCTTGCATTCACCGTGGAGCCTTATTTGGCGGTTACGCTAAGTTTAACACTGAATTAATCGATTTCTGTCTCGACTTTCATGCTCAAACTGGAATAGCGATTGAGCCTATTTATTCTGGAAAAATGTTCTATGCGTTATGCCACCAGCGCGACGAACTTGGTTTGACTGATAGTGATAATGTTTTAGCTATTCATACCGGCGGATTGCAAGGAATATGTGGCTTGATATACGCTAAAAAGCTATGTGCAGAAGCCTGGGCGCCGGTTCTAAACTCAATGCCTTTGGAAACAATCGACGCCTAAACGCTTCAGCTTATTAATTTGACTCTCGGATTCAATACCAGTAGCAATAACTTTTTGTTTTTGAGTATTAGCCACTCCAACCAAACTCTTTATAAACAACTGATTTTCTTGCTTATTTTGAAGCAGCCCGGAGATACTTGGATGCAACTTTAAACTATCAACGCTAAGCAGATTTAAGTAGCTCAAATCTACAACATATAAGCCCACTTGGCTTACCATAACATGACCATTATAACGCTTAACAATTTTAAGCAGCTGCCTGATTTTTTTCACATTATTAGTAAGCTCAAATTCTGAAATTTCTATTATGACTCTTGGCATCAGCGTTGAGTTTTGTTTTAGAAATCGAACTAACCACAAATTAAAATCACGATCTAAAAGACTATCTATATGTAGGCGCACTGAAATAGGTGTTGCTTCTAATTGCGCTAATTCTTCTATTGTTAACTCTAAGGCCAGTTTATCGATTTCGGCTATCATCCCACTTTTACGGGCCATTGGCATAAATATAGAAGCCGCTATTAAATTTTGCTGTTCATCGATCATTTTGAGCGTAGCGTCAAATTGTTCAACTTTACCAGTAAAAGTATTAACTGGCTTTAAGTCGAGTAGAAAGTGTTTGTTTTTTAATGCCTTTTCTAATGATATTCGCCAGCGCACCGAGCCTTTAACCTCAGACTCTGGTAAATAATTCGACTCGTACATAAACCAGCTCGAAGGGCCTTGTAATTGAGCGGCTCGAAGTGCTAAATCGGTTTCTGCCAAAATATGAAAAGACGTCTCGGTTTGGTCAAACATTTTTACACCTATGTAACATGACGTGGTTTGATCTAAACCAAATGGCAAGGCAAATCTCTGACTTTTTTCGATTAACTCAGACGCAACTTTTTCAACGACTTTTGCATCTGCAAAAGGGATTAAAATCGCAAATTCACTATAAGTAAGTCGTGCAACGATAGACTGCTGTGTATCATCTAAATAAGGTATTAATAAACTGGCGTAATTTTTCACGTAGTAGGCAGTTGCCTTCTTTCCCTGAAGGTTTCTTAATTTATCAAGTGTTGCAAAGTTTATAAAAAACACAGCGCCTCTTACTTCGCCTTCTTCTTGCAATAACGCCTCAAGTCGATTGTCAAAATAACGCCTATTACCTAATCCGGTAATTTGATCCAAAAACGCCTGACTGCGGATTAGATGATCAATTTCTTGGCCGCTTTTTTTAGCTTCTATTCTTTGATCATTTAGTTTTCGAATGGTGTTAACTAAATGATATTTTTCACTTGAAATAAAAAATTTAAAATTATCATCTTTAGCCTGCCGGCTTGCCCACATTTCTAGTTGAATCAAAACCTTCCAGTGCTTAAACAGGCGCCGCTGGGTAAACATAATGCTTAAAATACAGATTAGTCCGTATAAGAAGTTATAACCGAGGAATGTCTTTAGATGAATGCGCCAGAAGGATCTAAACTGGACCTCCAGATTATAATTTTCACCTATTATCAATAAGCTAGTGCTATTAATTTTCGAGTCCGTGCTCGCAGCAAAAGCTTCGCTTTTATCTTTTACCAATGAGCTAATTATAAAATCACTCTGATTCGTCAATGTTGCGAGTTGATTTTGAAGTGTCGTTTTATTATTTGGGCTAGATAAAACGCTATTTGATATTTGGGTGGACGCTGAAAGCAGGGCTAGATGTTGTTTGATGTTACTTTGATAGACAGAACACAAAGCGATGAACAATACGCTATTAGTAAAAATGAACAGCGACAAAATGATATAACCAGCAGAACTCATTAGGCCGCGGTAAAGCACTTTGGTTAACTGCATATTTTTTATACTTATTGTTATTCCGTTAAGCCAATGTACTGGTTGTTTTAAAGACAATCAACCTTCGTACCGATTATGGTGCTCTGACCAGACAGTTTGCGTTAAAGTCCTAATTTATAATTCAGATTATTATTTACAATAAAGAACTTAAATAAAAGTTTTAAAAATGACGGTATTTTTAAAATAAAAGTATAAAAAATAAAAACCCAGTTTTTACACCGGGTTTGGCTCTCAACTTTAATAAAACTAAAAAAGCCGCTAAATAGCGGCTTTCAATAATATTTTTCAACATTCTACATTTTGTCTTTGGTTAGAACGGAATATCGTCATCGAAGTCCATACTAGGTGCCGGTGCTTGTGTTGGCGCCTGGCGAGGTTGGTTTTGTTGCATACCCTGGTTTTGCTGACCATAGTTGCCTTGCTGCTGTTGAGCTTGATATGGCTGATTAGCAGGTGCTGAAGTTTGTTGCGCTGGTGCTTGTTGTTGCCCCATGCCTTGGTTCATATTCTGATTCATACCTTGATTCGGCTGCGCGAAACCACCCGGTGTTGCGGCTGGTTTTTGAAAACCTGCACTTGGTGCAGAGCCAGCATTGTCACTACGTCCACCTAACATTTGCATTTGACCACCAAAGTCTACAACAACTTCTGTTGTATACTTTTCTTGGCCACTCGCTTGATCTTGCCACTTACGAGTTTGCAATTTGCCTTCAAAATATACTTGTGAACCTTTACGTAAGTATTCACCAGCAACTTCAGCTAATTTACCGAAAACAACAACTCTATGCCATTCAGTTTTTTCTTGCATCTGGCCAGTGTTTTTATCTTTCCAAGATTCATTAGTTGCTAGGCTGATATTAGCTACCGCGTTGCCATTTGGCATATATCTAACTTCTGGATCTGTACCAAGTGTACCTATCAAAATAACTTTATTGACTCCGCGAGCCATAACAATTCTCCTGCAAACTAATTAAAATTGGTTATTAGCTGATTCACACTCACTTCATCGTAAGACTGCTTATCAACTTTTAAATAAATTCGGTTTTCATCTTCCACCAGCGTTGCTTCAATAACGCCTGCACACTGACAAATATTTTCTATAAGGGACTCTAAATCAATTTTATTGTCAGAATCAAATGGAATAGACACTCTTTTTGAGCTAATTGGTAATACCATACCTGATGCGAAAACAAACCATAATACCGCAAGCGCTGCATTACTCGCAAACAAATAAGCAAAGCCAAATGTCTCGGCTACGTAACCACCTGTTATACCGCCTAAAAAAGCGCCCATAAACTGGCTACTTGAATACACTCCCATTGCCGTACCTTTTTGCCCGGCAGGAGAAATCCTAGAAACGTGCGCGGGTAAGCTCGCTTCCAAAAAGTTAAAGCCTATAAAAAAGATAAAAAGCATTGCAATGATATTTGCAAAATCTGTGTTTAACGCAAGAGCAAATGATGATGCTACTAATAAGCCAATTGCAAACAGAAAGAATGGTTTTTCTTGCGACTTTTTAGCTGCAACAATAATCATCGGCACCATAAAGACAAACGACAGTAGTAATATGGGTAAGTAAGCCATCCAATGGTCTGACACTACAAATCCGCTTTTTGAAAACAACACTGGGATTGCAATAAACATTGAGGTCATCATTAGATGCAGTACTAACACACCAAAGTCTAATCTTAATAATTGGCGGTTACACATCATGCTAAAAATTTGACCTGAGCTCGCTGTTATTTCGCCTGACCGCGCTTTAGTTACAGAGCTTGGAACCAAAGTCAAAACAACAATAATTCCAACAATTGCTAATATTGCAGTAAGGTAAAAAACACCCGATAAGCCAAATGATTCAGCAACCATAGGCCCAAGCACTAACGCCACCGAAAAGCTTAATCCTATACACATACCAATCACAGCCATCACTTTTGGTCGCTGTTCCTCGCGAGTGACGTCTGCGGCTAATGCAAGTACAGCACTGGCTATCGCGCCCATACCTTGGATTGCTCGACCTATCGTTACTGTTACGATATCTTCTGCTAAACCAGCTATCACACTACCGATTGCAAAAATTACCAATCCTAAAACAATGATTCGACGACGGCCGTATTTGTCTGACAACCAGCCCATTGGGATTTGAAATGCGGCTTGCGTCAAGCCATAAGCACCAATAGCTAAACCAATCCATAAAGGTGAAACACCATCAAGAGATTGGCCATAAATAGCCATAATTGGCATCAACATAAACAACCCTAGCATACGGATTGCGAAGACTGACGCTAGCGAGACTGCTGTGCGTTTCTCAAGATTATTTAGTTTATCTGAATGCATAGTTTGATGAGTGAACAGTGCTTTATGTAATGAAATTAGTTAGCCGGTTAGTATACTGTGAAAACAGCTTTTATTAAATGACTAACGTAACTGTTCTAGCAACACTTTAGCTTCATTTAACCAAACATGAGACTTTGCATTTTTTATTGCAAACTCAAGCTCATTTTTAGCTTCAGTTTTACGGTTTAACTTTATTAGCACATTCGCAAGATGAAAGCGTACCGTTGGATTTGACGAGTCCATAGCGAATGCTGTTCGCAATGTTTGTAGCGCTTCATCATTTCGATTTAACTTAAAATATATCCAACCTAATGTATCTGCTATTGCAGAGTTGGCATCGTTTATCTTGTAAGCCTTTATTGCGTACTCATAGGCTAAATCTAGATTGTCATCTAAATAAATATTGGCTAAGTTATTCAACAAGTATGGGTCTTGCTGGTATGTATCATGGTTTAGCAAACTTAGATATATAGGCAGTGCTGATGTGAAGTCCCCTAAATTTGTATAGTGATCGGCCAGTAACTTTTTACGCCAGAGCTCTTCATCAAATTGTTCAACAAGTGCTTTTAACTTTGTCGTCAAGCGTTCGCTGTTTATGCCTTCTTTTGCTAATTGATATAAATTCATTAACGCCATGTTAAATTGATTATCAGCTTCAAAGGCTCGCCAGTAGTAGTCAAATGCATTAGTTTTATTTTTTAATATCAACTCAATGTCGCCTAATAGCAATAGTATATTTGGCTCATTTTTATGTGATTTATTTAACGCTATCGCTTTTTGTTTTGCGCTATCAATATCCCCGCGAGCCATACTGAGCCTAATGACTTCCAGCTTCACACGAAGATTATTTGGCAATAACTTTGTTAACCGACTTAACGTTGTACTTGCTCCTTCAATATCGTCGATACCTCTTTGTGACACCGCAATATCAAACAGTAGTCGACCGTTATTTTCAGCTAGCCCGTAAAGAATACCAAGTTGTTGTTTTGCTTCGGTAAAACGATTGAGCTTTTTAAGTGTTTGAACATATTTAAATAGGTATTCAACGTTATACAAATTTGTGTTGGTAAGATCTTTAATGATGCGATTAGCTTGTGCAAAATCACCTGACTGAAAATAAATATCATACAGCAGCTCTTTACTTCGCTGACCGGTAACCCCAAGAGTAATGGTCTCCAATAAAGGAATCGCTTTATCAAACTGTTTATTTAGCGCATACGTTTCGCTCAGCATATATTTAACATCGTTATTCTCTGGTCTTAATTTAAACAACTCAATTAATATGCTTTGCGCCTGGTTAATTTTATTTTGCATTTTCAATGCAGTTGCTAAATTAAATCTAGCCTCAAAAAAATCACTTTTTTGCTCGATGATTTGTTCTGCAATCGCTTGAGCCTTTTCCGCTTCATTCTGTTTTATTAATACCGCGACTTTAAAATTTAGTAATTCAAGGTTATTTGGCTGGGCTTTTAATAGTTGCTCTGCAACTGATGACGCATTGGGTATATCGCCACTCTGCAGGTACATTAAGCCTTTGGCCAAAGCTAATCTGGATGTATTGGTGTCGCTCTTGCTTTCAATACTTTCGATTAAACGCTTTGCTTCCATAGAGCGACCAGCTTTGTTTAATAAGTTAACTTGACGTAGAAGAATATCAATTTCATTGGGATATTCACTTTGCAGCTTAGATAGGAGTCTTTCTGCATCAAAGCGTTTTCCATTTTTGTTGTAAAGATCAACTAGTCGAATCGCTAAGTCTTTATTCTTAATAACGCTTGATTCATAACGCTCTAATAGCAATTCAGCTTCTTGCTCTTTTCCTAATTTTATATATACGTCAGATAACATGGCGATTGCATTTGTATCACCAGCACGAACAGCTAAGTAACGAGTAAGATCTTTAGAAGCCTGTTCAAGATTACCTTGTAAATAAGCTGATAATGCACCGACAAATATTAAAGAAGGGTCTTCATTAAAAACATCCTCCGGAATTAGAGATGTTGCATTTGATAATGCTTCTAACATCTGAGCTGACTCCGCATCTTTTTTATCAATTGATAGAAGCCAGCTAGATAACAACATCATATGAGGATCATTGGGCGTCATTTTCAATATATTATCTATTAGGTTTTTCGCATCCTGTAATCTATCGGCTTTGATGTAAGCTCTAACCAGTGAACGCAGTACAACAGGATCTTCTTCAACATCTAACAAGGCATTTTCAAAAGACTGTATTGCTGCGTCAATGTCGCCTTTTTCTATTTGCACTGTACCGAGTAAATGTAAGCTTCTATGATCATATGGCGCCATCTCTAGTGACTTATTCACTAACATTTCTGCTTCGACAACCTCTCCTTCAGCTAATAGAAATGCCGCATAACTATTAAAGGCTCTAATATCGACTTTACCGTGTCGAACCGCCTTTTTATAAGTTTGTTTAGTTAACTCTGTTAAATCTAAGTTTTGATAAGCTATAGCTTTATTAAGTAATAATTCATATTCGCTCTGCAAGTTCAGGTTATAACCATCGGAAAAACTTAAAACTTTTTTATATTGCTTGGCGAAATTTAGAGCACTTGCGTAGTCGGCAACTATTAAGTTGATATCTGCTTTGTAAACCAAAGCTTCTTCAAATTCAGTAATAGCCTCATCAAAATAACCTTTGTGTAGGTATATCTTCCCCATCAATATTTTTGCAGGTAAGTTTCTTGGTTGTTGTTCTAAAGCGTTTTTTAGATAAATGAAACTAGCTTCATAATTACTCTCGTTAAATGCTTGTACAGCTTGTTCATAATAATTATTTGCAGAAAATGAGGTATTACTAAAGCCAAGAGAAAGGATGACAACGACAGGTAATAACAAGCGTTTAAGCATTTTTATGCCTCTGTAAAAGATAAATATAGAATTTGGAAAAATAAGATTATTAAAAACAAAAAAGATGGCAAACGCCACCTTTTTTATATCATTTAGAAGTGTAAATCCTAAGCGTGAAACTGAAACTTTTTGTTAGATTTTTGCTGTCTTAGAAGTAACAATAGACCTAAAGCAAACATCGCAACAGTTGATGGTTCAGGCACTTCAGTAACGTTTGTTGGTGCAGTTCTTGAAGCAACAATACCGCGAAGTTTAAACGCATCATAGTTGCCGCTCACTACTTCCTGAAACAAACCAACAATCCAATGCTTAGAAGTAGTACCGGCTGTATTACCGATTGAGTAGTAAACAACGTTTCTACTACTAGCCACAGAGCCTGTAGTATTAATAGCGCTAGTCATCGAGTTATCTAAAAACCCACGTTGCCATGCTACATTACGATTTTCATCTTCAATTTTGTTCACTGCGCGAGTAGACAATGTACGCGTTCCGATATTTAGTTCATCATTACCGGCACCATAAGTTGACTCCCAGCCAACCCAAAAACCTTCTAATGCAACTTCTTCTGCAAACGACAGCAATACAAACTCTTGATTTTCACCTTGGTTAACATTGCGATTATCGAGTGCATGTTCATTGTTTGAAGAACTTTCATTTTGATTAACAACGCCAATGCCGTTAGTTCCCCATGAATATACGTCGGCACTTACTGCTGTTAGTCTATCAGTGCGATTTGGGTTTTCTACCATGGACCAGCCACTAACAGTTACCGCTTCTCTTTCAGAGGCTACCCAGCCACGACCAGCAAGATGCTGATAACTCATTGCATCAAACGAGCTGTAGTCATTACTAACTGAGTTATTTTCACCAGCAACCGTATTAACAAAATTAGATCGGTTTCCGAAGTCCCATCCTAATGTTGTTGTATCAGCTTGTGCGCTTAATGCCGTACCTAATACTAAAATAATTGATAATATTCTTAACATACCACTTCCTTCAAACCCGATAAGGTATCGAGTGATTAAAATAATTCTATTCCTAGTTAATGCTAAAGCAATCATCAGACCACTTCGCAAATCGTTGTTATTATTGGAGAAATTTTATTGTTAACAATGAAATGTAAAAAAACATGACAACGAAACGGTATTTTAACTGGTTGGTCCATTTTTGACCACATTTAATTTTATCAAAAGTGATCTTCTGTACCCGTTTATTCATACAGTGTTTTATTTACGCCTTGGGCGGTTTAGTGTCATACTGTCTGATCTAATGAATTGGTAAGAAGTGAATATGGATAAAATTGAAGTTCGTGGTGCCCGCACCCACAATTTGAAAAATATAGATATTGAAATTCCTCGCGATAAATTAATCGTAATCACCGGCCTCTCAGGTTCGGGAAAATCCTCACTTGCATTTGATACCTTATATGCCGAAGGCCAGCGCCGATATGTTGAGTCCTTATCAGCATACGCACGCCAATTTCTTTCGTTAATGGAAAAGCCAGACGTAGATCATATTGAAGGTTTATCGCCAGCAATTTCTATTGAACAAAAATCTACTTCACATAACCCACGTTCAACGGTGGGAACCATCACAGAAATTTATGACTATTTACGCCTTTTATATGCTCGAGTGGGAACACCAACTTGCCCTACACACGGCGAGCCGTTGGAAGCTCAAACAGTATCGCAAATGGTTGATCGTATCTTAGATTTACCTGAAGGCTCTAAAATAATGGTTCTTGCGCCAGTCGTGAGAGACCGTAAAGGTGAGCATGTAAAAACATTAGAGAATTTATCTGCACAAGGTTTTATCAGAGCTAGAATCGATGGCGAAGTATGTGATTTATCAGATCCTCCTGAATTAGAGTTACACAAAAAACACACCATAGAGGTTGTTGTTGATCGCTTGAAGGTCCGTGATGACATTCAACAAAGACTTGCCGAGTCCATTGAAACTTCATTAGAGTTAAGTGGTGGTATTGTTAACATTGCTTTTATGGACGGAGATGCTCCACCATTAACCTTCAGTGCTAATTTTGCGTGTCCAGTTTGTGGATATTCAATGCAAGAATTAGAGCCTCGATTATTTTCATTTAATAACCCCGCCGGCGCTTGCACAAGCTGTGACGGCTTAGGTGTTAAACAGTATTTTGATTCAGATAAAGTCATTATTAATGACGAGCTAAGTTTAACAGGTGGCGCTATCAGAGGCTGGGATAAGCGTAATTTCTATTATTTCCAAATGTTAAAGTCACTGGCTCAACATTATAAAATTGATTTAAGCCTGCCTTTTAATGACTTACCATCTGAGCATCGCGAAGTCATATTAAATGGTAGTGGTACACAAAGTATTGAATTTAAGTACATGAATGACCGAGGCGACGTCGTTGTTCGCAATCATCCGTTTGAAGGTATATTGCCGAATATGGAGCGTCGATATAAAGAAACGGAATCAAATACGGTACGAGAAGAGTTAACTAAATATATTAGTACACAGCCATGCCCAAGTTGCAGCGGCAGTCGTTTACGAGAAGAAGCGCGCCATGTATTTGTTACAAATACTAATTTGCCGACTATAACTGATATGTCAATTGGCGACGCCAGCCAGTTTTTTGAAAACTTAAATCTAAGCGGCCAAAAAGCACAAATTGCAGAAAAGATTTTAAAAGAGATTCGAGAACGTTTAGGTTTCTTGGTTAATGTCGGATTGACCTATTTATCTTTATCACGAAGTGCCGAAACACTATCTGGTGGTGAAGCGCAAAGAATTAGACTAGCAAGCCAAATTGGTGCTGGTTTAGTAGGCGTAATGTATGTTCTGGATGAGCCATCAATAGGACTACATCAACGCGACAACGACAGATTGTTACAAACATTGGTGCACCTGAGAGATCTCGGCAATACAGTGATTGTGGTTGAACATGATGAAGACGCGATTAGAGCCGCTGATTATGTCATTGATATCGGTCCTGGAGCAGGTGTTCATGGTGGTCAGATAATCGCCAAAGGCACTCCTGAAGAGGTAAAAAGCAACCCTAATTCAATAACCGGACAATTTTTATCAGGTGCAAGAAAAATACAGGTTCCACAAAATCGAGTGCCTGTTAACAAAGATAAATGGTTATCGTTAAAAGGCGCCACAGGGAACAATCTAAAAGATGTTTCCATAGATATCCCAATTGGCTTGATGACATGTGTTACCGGCGTATCAGGCTCGGGTAAATCTACACTAATTAATGGTACTTTATTTCCTATTGCTCACTGTGCATTAAATAAAGCGACGTTGTCTGAGCCTGCACCGTATAAAGAAATTACCGGCCTGGAGCAGTTAGATAAAGTTATTGATATTGACCAAAGCCCAATTGGTAGAACACCTAGGTCTAATCCAGCAACCTACACCGGAATATTTACTAATATTCGAGATCTATTCGCTGGCACACAGGAAGCGAGGGCTCGAGGGTATAAAGCCGGTCGCTTTAGTTTCAATGTAAAAGGTGGTCGCTGTGAAGCCTGCCAAGGTGATGGCCTTATAAAAGTCGAAATGCACTTTTTACCGGACGTTTATGTACCGTGTGATGTGTGTGGTAGTAAGAGATATAACAGGGAAACGCTTGAAGTCACGTACAAAGGTAAAAATATAAACCAAGTACTTGAGATGACGGTAGAAGATGCAAGAGAGTTTTTCGATGCTATTCCTGCAATATCAAGAAAATTACAAACGTTAATGGATGTTGGCCTTAGTTATATTCGGTTAGGCCAGTCGGCAACTACCTTATCCGGTGGTGAAGCGCAACGTGTTAAACTTGCTAAGGAGTTGTCGAAGCGGGATACAGGACAAACGCTGTATATATTGGATGAGCCTACCACAGGCCTTCACTTCCATGATATTGAGCAGCTATTAACTGTTATCCATCGTCTTCGAGACCATGGTAATACTATTGTTATTATTGAACATAACTTAGATGTTGTAAAAACGGCTGATTACATTATTGATTTGGGACCGGAAGGTGGTTCTGGTGGCGGAACTATTGTCGCTGCAGGAACACCGGAAGACATATGCGATGTCGAAGGATCTTTCACCGCAAAATATCTTAAACCGTTACTAAATTAAATCGTTACAATTACTTTTGTTGGCTGTCGAAATTTTGAAGGAATTCTTCAAGATCGGCAGCTGGCATTGGTTTAGCATGATAATAACCTTGTGCCTCATCACACCCTAACTGCTTTATAAAGTCCTGTTGGTAGGCTGTTTCAATGCCCTCCGCAATAACCTCTAAGCCTAGCTTTTGGCCCAAGTTGATAATTGTCTCTGCTAGAATACCGTCACCACCAAAGCCAATATCTTTGATAAACTCTCGATCTACTTTTAGTCGATTGATAGGCAGTTTGTGCAAATAACTCAGTGACGAAAAGCCAGTTCCAAAATCATCTATCGCGATTGTATAACCTAATTGACGTAGGCGCTCTAAGGCAGTTACAACTAGTGTTGTATCGTCCATTACCACACTTTCAGTGATTTCTAACTCAAGGTTTTCAGGCTTAACATTATGTTTTTCTGTAAGCGCTAAAACCGTGTCAACAAAAGCACTATTTTTAAACTGAGGCATAGATACATTTACAGCAATTCGGATGTCTTTATAACCCAAGTTTGTAAGTTTTAAGATCTCTAAACAAGCTTGCTCAATAACCCAACTACCAATATCAACAATAAGTCCTGTATATTCCGCTAGTGGTATGAATGTTAAAGGTGAATAAAAGCCACCATTTTCATTAGGCCATCTTAACAGCGCTTCAGCCCCTATAATCTTGTTCTCTTTTAAATCTATTTGTGGCTGATACCATACTTGCAGTTTTTGTGCATAAAAATCATCAGTGAGTTTACGGATCATATCTAAGCGCCATGCCGTCTCATCTTCCATTTCCGAGGCATAGTAACTTGCTCTATTCTGTTGACCTTTTTTAGCTCGATTTAAAGCTATATTCGCTTGTTTAATAAGTACTAAACCGTTGGCTACATTATTTTCACCTTTAGAAATACCAATTCGGACGTTGACTGGGATTAGGTGCTCGCCGGCCATAAATGGTAAATCGAATACACTTAGGATTTCACTCTCTTCAAGCGAAGCCTTAGTTGATATAACGCCAAATACATCGGCAGCAACTCGATAAATCATCACAGATTCGCTAAATTCTGAACTTAACCGTTCTGCAACTGCGACAAGTAGCAAATTGCCATAATCCTGACCGAGCCCATCATTAATATCTGAGAAGTGCTCTATATCGATTAATGTAACTGACTTTATTTGTTTGTTCGATTTATGTAGAGAATCCAAGTCCTCAATAAACTTGGTTCTGTTTGGCAATTTTGTTAACGAGTCCAGATAGGCAATGTTACTAATCTGCTTTAAAAGCAGAGAATTATCAACATCGGAGGCGATATTAGAGACAAATGATTGAATAAGCTCCGGTCTAATTATATTCGGATAAACATCAAATAGTATCAATATAACGCTACATGACTTTGATGGAATAAATAAAATCAAGTCAGAGCCATGTGTATAAGAGGTTTGGCTTAGTATAGTTTGCTTAATTTTGACAACAATATCGTCAGACAAAACATCCTCAAAGTTTTGTCCTACAAACTGGTGTGTGCGCTCACTGCTATATTCAATTACAAATCGAGAAGGCTCGCCTTTCTTTTTTCCTTGATCAATTAATAATAAACCCGAGCCAGAGGCACTGAATAAATCTAACGAGTTATGAACTAAACATTGAACAAACGACGTAAACGTCGTTTGAGATATCAATGCACTATTCATAATAGTGAGTCGCTGCAGGAAGTCTCGCGCCTCACTGATAATGCAGAGTTGTTGATAAGATCTGATAGCAGAACACAAAGACGTAAACAACTTACTCCGAGTCGTTTCAGTTTTCATTATGTAGTCATTAATTTCGTAATCAGAGATTACTTGCTCTTCAGGTGCAAAGCCAGGCTGTCCAGTGCGTAAAATAATACGCATGTCTAATAACGCCAGCCTATCTCTTATACAACGAACTAACTTTAACCCTGAATCATCATCTTCCATAACAACGTCTAAAATCGTCACTGCGATTTTATCTTGTTCTTTTAAAAGCTCTAACGCTTCCGCTGCGCTGTACGCATGAAAAAACTTGAGCTTTTTACCCGCAATTTTTACACCTGCTAGCGCCATCGTTGTAACTTGATGGATTTCTGGTTCGTCATCAACAATTAAGATATTCCAATGGTCCAAACATTCTTGTTCGTTAATGTTATCGTCAGCGGTAAGCAATTGTCCCGAAAAAAGAAAATCATCTTGGCTTTTAGTTTTTTGAGTTGGCATCGGCCAGCAACATCCTCGTTAGAAATAATACTTATAATTCATAAAGTCCAACTTAAGTGTAGAAACAAAACCACTTTTTGTACAAAAACTTAATATTAAAATATTGCTATTTCTTTGACTTTTGTTGATGTTTTAAAGATTATGAATAACTCGGTGATTAAGAATAAAAAATTAAATGACTAACTCTGTAGATTCACGAACAAAATACTTAAACCTCGTTAAGCAATTAACGGGTATAGATTTTGAAATCGCTACAGGACATGAAGAAGAGAACAAAGTAATCAATCGTCTCAAGAATGATGAAGTTGTTTTACTTCGAGACCCCGATTTAAGTATATCGCAGCGCATCAACAAACGAGATCAAATTACCGAAGCTAGGCAACAGTATAACTTAGAGCAAATATTTAGTTTGGCCTTAGATTATGTAAAGGGTGATGTCCTCATTGATAGGTTAGATTTGGATTGGGTAATGAAGTTTACTGATATGGCAAAGCGTTGCTATACACCATCAATGCACGAACTTTGGGCAAAAATTTTGTCTGTTGAGTTAGTTCAACAAGGTTCCTTTTCTTACCGAAGTTTAAAAACACTTGCGGAACTTGGAACTAAAGAGGCAAAAATATTTTATAAAGCCGTTAGGCTTATGTGTCGATTTAATGATGAGCATTCAGGCAGAATATTAACCGGCCTTTACAAAAAACCGACGCTGATAAGCCTATTTTCTAACACAGGTAAAATTAGCTTAAATTTAAATCAATTCGGATTATCGTATACGCACTTAATTTCATTGGCTGAATTAGGACTTATACATCAGCAAGAAATTGAATCGGCTGCTTACAACGCCAATGACACACTTTCTATAGCGCAAAACAAACAAAGTTTTGATGTGACCATAAAACAGAAAGATGTGGTGTTTACGTACTATAAGTTAACCCAATCTGGTTACGAACTTAGTCGCTTAGTGAATGCTCCTGATGATAGTGAATTCTTACAATACCTTTTAAAAGACTTTACCGACTTGTTCGACAGCAATCATCAAGTTGCCACAAAAGCATAGCTCAATTAACGCTTAAAAGCGGACTCTCATTCCTGCAAAGGTCGCGTCTAATTCTTGATGAAAAATCACACCATCACCTGCGGTAAAGTCTATATTTTCATTTCTAAAGCCTACTCTCAAATCCACATCTGGAATAAGATTATTGTCAAACGTATATCCGATACCACTCTGATACAGGTGGTTATTGTCACCTTTGTTAAACTCCGCAAAAACGAAAAAGCCAAGTAACGGAACACCACTTTCTAAGTTTACATGCAACATAGGCACAATTTTATCGGAGTCGACCATTGACTGCTGAGTGTCTCCAATTTTGCTCGTATTAATCTCCAACTTTTGGTAACGCGCCAAAAGTCCCATGTCTATTTTTAACAGTCTAAAATCTAGCATTGGATAGGAAAGTAACACGTCATGTATCTGAGTTTTATTTTCTGAGGATAACTGACTTGCAACACTAAACACTTCTCCGCCTAGAACATAAGTTTGCGCAAGCGTATTATTCGCTGTTTGATCTGTCGATGACATCGCATATCGAATATTTGGTATCAGTGGTAGCTTATGGCTAAGGGACAACTCCAATTGACGTGCTGTCGCACCGTCATCTTTAAATTCAAGTAGATTATCACTGGCGACTCCATAAGTTGAGGGAGCATCATTCTTCCATTGATCAATTCCAAGTGAAAAACTGAAAATATCTTTTGCGTAAAGAGGTGACGCAATGATTAACAAAGAGACCAACGCGATAACTTTCAAAACTGACACAAACATAGTAGCTTAACCCTGCGTTAATAATGTTTTAAGGTCGATAATTGCAGCATTTGCTCTTGAAATATAATTAGCCATTACAAGAGAGTGATTTGCTAACACTCCAAATCCACTGCCATTTAATATCATTGGGCTCCAAATAGCTTGTTGTGTCGCTTCTAGCTCTCGGATAATTTGTTTCAAACTTGTTTGCGCATTTTTTTTCTGTAATGTGCTAGCAAAGTCGATTTCAACCGCTTTCAAAAAGTGCAATAGTGCCCAGCTTGCACCCTTAGCTTCATAAAACACATCATCTATTTTCCACCAACTCGTTTGTACCATTTGGCTCTTGGCAGTTTGTGTGGATTGTATCGCAGCAGTGTCACCTGCTAAATCTATGTTAATGCGATCTTGGCCAACGCTCGCGCTTAATCTTTGACTTAAACTTCCTAGGCGTTTTTCTACTTCATTTAACCAGTCTTTTAAATTATCAGCACGTGCATAAAATTGTGCAGAACCTTGCTGCTCATCGCTTAATGAATCACGGTACTTTTCTAGAGCTTCTACAGCCATACGATAAGAAGACTCCGAGCTTGGTAGAGCCCACGAGTTATGGTCAATACTGAACTGTGGTTGCGCGACTTTTAGATACGGATTTTCTACCGATTGAGATTGAGAGCGACTGAAATCTCGACGCAACGCCAATGCTAAATCCCTGCTCATTTCTAACGCACCAAATTCAAATGCAGGAATATTATCTAGAAATACAGAAGGCGGTGCGATGTCATTTGATAAGTAGCCACCCGGTTTATCGAGAAGTACTTTTGTTACTTCAATTAAAGTATGTGTTGTTGTAAAGCCTGTAACCGGTGTTGTGTTTAATTGCTTTGCTTTTGAAAGGGCGCGCTCTTCTACAGAAAATACATCCGGCATGAAACTCCAGTATTGTGCCAGTAAAATAGACAGAACGACAATAGCTCCAAGGCCTGCTGCTAACCACTTTTGCATTTTTTTGACCTTCTTTTAGTGATGGTGATGTTTTACTTTTATTGACTCAACATTAAACGGGATAATGAATTTGTCACCACTTCTTGTTTCAAAGGTAACATCTACAAGATTATTACCTTTAAGACCTGGCTCAACGTCTAAAAACATTAAGTGTAGTCCACCAGACTGAAAAACTACTGTTTCACCTACTGGTATTTTTACTTCTTGCTGTTGATACATTCGCATAACCCCATTTGTCATTTCATGATTATGGAATTCTAATACCCTTGATGCATTACTCTGAGCATTAACAAGTACTACGTCAGATTCACCATTATTGGTTAATTTCAAATATCCTACGGTATTTTTCATACCTGGTATTGGTGCACGAACTGAGGCATCCGTCGCTGAAATCGATAAGTCAGCTATTGCATTTGTGCTAGCCAATAATAAACCTAATAAAAGTACAATTATTTTCATTTCATACACCTAACAAAGTTATTTAATAATAATCATACCGTAACCTAGGTCTTGATTGGATATTTATTTATTGATTTTTATCGTTTCGAGAAAATACTAAATAAGCGATCACTGCCAACAAGACAATCGGCCAAGTAGCTGTGAGCCCTGCTAATATTATCCCACCAACTACCATAGCAAACACAACAAATAGTCCAGCGAACAAACTTATAAATGCAACAGCAAGACCAAAAAACACTATGATTGCGACACCAAAACCAATAATATTTTCTGTTATTCCTCCAATACTTACCCAGTGATTAAACCCTTCCATATTGAAGTAAAAAGTTGGTAGTAAACTTAATATAAAACATATACCTAGTAGATATAGAGTAAATTTAAAAAAACTAGCCATGACGCTCCCCTTCAATTAGTAGTATTTCCGAGTTGGCATCAAAATAGACGCCAATAGATAACCAAAAATAGCTGCTGACGGGTAAAACAAACCAAATATCACGGTTCCGGTTCGAACAGCCCAAACAGGCAGATTAAAGTGCTTTGCCATACCAGCACACACACCCGTTAACTTTCTATTTAATGCATCTTTAGTGATTGGATTACCGACATATTCATTTTTCATAACTTTGCTCCTACGCGTTCGCTAATTTTTGCTTTAATTGTGCCAATTGCTCGTCAACTTTTGATTCGACTTCTAGCTTCTTAAACTCATCTTGCAAATTACTTGATGTATAGTCATATGCATCCGCTTGGCTTTCTAGGTCATCTACTTTGCGCTGCAATGCTTCATAACGATTGCTGATCATATCAATCTTGTTACTATCCATTACTTGTTGAGAGCGTTGGCGGACAGATGCTGACTCATGACGTCGATTAGAGCTTTTTAACTTATCTTTTACTTCTGCTAGCTTTACATGTAATTGACTAGTGTCCGATGATATTGTTTCTAAATCTGTTTCTATTCTTACTAGTTGCGCCTTAAATACTTCAGCTTCGCTAGATGTTTTTTCTTTTTGGACTAATGCATCTCTTGCTAAATCTTCCCGACCTTTATTAAGTGCCAATTCCGCTTTAACCTGCCACTCATTTTGCTGCTTTAAGATCAATTCCAAATCTCTAGTGATATGCTTTTTTTCAGCAATTAAACTAGCTGCATGTGTGCGAGCCTCAACCAAAGCCTCTTCCATATCTTGGGCAATTAGTCTTAACATATGTTCTGGTTTTTCAGCCTTATCTAAAGCCGCATTTAGGTTAGCGTTTACTACATCAACAAATCTATTTAGTACACCCATGGGAATCTCCTGATCGTTTAGTGGGTTAATCAAAATCACTTTTATACTTTCAATCGCCGTGCCACCCTAATAAACACCATAAGTAACTGTTTTTATTAGAAATTAATTAGATCGGCTAAAACGCCATACTTTAAAACATTTACTTGGTGGTTAAGTTGACCAACTTTTGAGCAAATCAACCAGCACTCTAATCTTGCAGTTCTAAGAGTTGTACTAGCGCTTCAGAAACATGAGTTTTAGTTTGAAAATTTGGCGCAACTTTATAAGTCGTAGTTGTTTTAGATTTGGAATTTGGAATTTGGAATTTGGAATTTGGAATTTGGAGGAGTGAAGCAACTTAAGCAAATTGACTACAAACTAATTTGCTTATTTAAGTATGAAAAAATCGCATTAACAAAGCTAGAGGAGTTGACTGCATTTACGATAACGTAAACTACTCCCAAGCTAATGACAGGCAATATCGAAACAACTAACAGCGTTAACGAACTCACCATAATTATTCACTTGCTTCGTTGTTTGTGCTGCTTACACGTTTCGCTAATTTTACTATGTGTCTAACTTGTAAGATGTCAGTGTCTAAAATAGATAACTGAGTGTTATGGTGAACCTGCTTCTGCACTGTGGTAACTTGCTCATTTATCAACTTATTCAAGTCTTGAGTATCAGATAACGAACTTATTGAAACAGGTGTATTTAGAACTAGGCTGCTGATTAAAACTAATGATTGCATGACTTATCTCCTGATGTTTTATGTTTAGTCGGAGATACTATTACAAAGGTTGTGCCAAGCTTTGAATAAAAAAAGACCCTTATAAAATGGGCCTTTCAAGGTTTGTGTGTACAAACATAAAGTTTTAAATTTTTACCAAAAGTTACTCAGTGGTAAATTTAACCACTTTTTAGTCAATTCCTCTTTCGCGAAAAAATTCGGTGGCTTCTAGTATAAGCTCTTTACCTTTTTTCTCTGTTTTAACTGCATTTTCGCTTAAATATCGACGCCATATTTTCGCGCCCGGCAAGCCTAAATATAAGCCCATCATATGACGTAAAACATGCCATGCACGACCGTCATTCATTTCATGTTTAGTAATGTAGTCGGACATTTTTTCTAATACGCCAGAGCGAGTAATCTTGGCATGATCGTCTTTGTAAATAACTTCATCAACATCAGCCATTATGTAAGGATTTTGATAAACCTCGCGACCAACCATCACGCCATCGACGTGCTTTAAGTGCTCAAGACTCTCATCTAAAGTTTTAACACCGCCGTTGATGATAATTTCCAGTTCAGGAAACATCTCTTTAATTTTATATACACGGTCGTAGTCAAGTGGCGGTATATCACGATTTTCTTTTGGACTAAGGCCTGTAAGCCAAGCTTTTCGTGCGTGTATGATAAACGTTTCACAACCAGCAGCTTTAACTTTGGTAACAAAATCTAATAAAAATTCAAAGCTATCTTGATCATCAATGCCGATACGAGACTTCACCGTAATAGGGATAGTTGTCACCGCTTTCATTGCTGCAACACATTCCGCTACCAACTCCGGTTTTGCCATTAGACAGGCGCCAAACATGCCATTTTGAACACGATCTGATGGACAACCTACATTTAAGTTTACTTCGTCGTAACCTCGTTCTTCGGCTAGCTTGGCACAGTGCGCTAACGCTTCTGGATCGCTACCACCTAACTGTAAAGCGACAGGTTGCTCTTCTTTATTAAACTTTAAAAAGTCATTTTTACCGTGAATGATTGCACCAGTAGTGACCATCTCCGTATACAAAACCGAATATTTTGACATAGTGCGATAAAAATAACGACAGTGACGGTCGGTCCAATCCAGCATTGGCGCTACGCAAAAACGGCGATCTAACTTATTAACTGACGACATAAAAACCCTAAAATTTTTTCAAACGAATATACGTAGAAAGCAAAATATCACTAATTATAACACTGGCAACTTGACCTCAATAGGCTTTCCTAGCTTTTTGCCTTGTTATTTTATTTATGTTCTAAAAAACAGAATTTAGGGTTCAGTATTATGAATTGTCGATACTTGAAATCTGCTTCTATCATTTGCAGGCTAGCTAAAAATAAATTCCATATGGAGGAAATAAAAATGAAATTAGCTAAATTAACATCAAGCCTGATGGTTGCCGGTCTTATTCTCAGTGGTAGTTTATCGTCACAGACCGCAAACGCTTCAGAACAATCTAGCCAGTCTGAGTTTTCTGGCTCAAATGCTAAAACGAATAGCTTTTGGTGGCCAAAACAACTTAACCTAAGCCCTTTGCGCCAGCACTCACCAGAATCTAATCCATATGGTGCAGATTTTGATTATGGTGAAGCTTTCCTAACTTTAGATATCAAAGAAGTAAAAAGTGATATTGAGACTGTTTTAAAAACCTCTCAAGACTGGTGGCCAGCGGATTATGGTCATTATGGTCCTTTTATGATTCGAATGGCTTGGCATAGTGCCGGGGTATACCGAGTAAATGATGGTCGTGGCGGCGCGGCAGGTGGTCAACAACGGTTTGATCCACTAAACAGTTGGCCCGATAACGCAAACTTAGACAAAGCTCGCCGTCTATTATGGCCTGTCAAACAGAAGTATGGGCGTAATCTATCTTGGGCAGATTTAATGGTATTGGCAGGTAACGTATCTCTTGAATCAATGGGTTTTAAAACTTTTGGTTTTGCCGGTGGTCGTGCTGATGATTGGGAACCAGACTTAGTTTACTGGGGACCAGAAACCAAAATGTTGGACGACAAGCGTCGTGACAAAAAAGGCAAACTTAAAGGCCCTCTTGCTGCAGTAGAAATGGGACTAATTTATGTTAACCCTGAAGGCCCTCATGGTGTTCCAGATCCTTTATTAGCCGCAAACGACATTCGTATGTCATTTGGTCGTATGGCAATGAATGATGAAGAAATTGTTGCTCTTATTGCAGGTGGTCATACATTCGGTAAAGCCCATGGAGCTAAAAAGCCAAAAGATTGTGTTGGTGCAGAGCCAGCAGCTGCGGCTATTGAAGACCAAGGCATAGGTTGGAAAAATAAATGTGGAACTGGTAAGGGTGCAGATACAACCACGAGTGGTTTGGAAGGAGCATGGACCGTGACACCAACTCAATGGTCTACAAACTATCTGGATAACCTAATGATGTTTAACTGGGTTCAAACTAAAAGTCCTGCTGGCGCCACACAATGGATACCGGACGACAAAGCCGCGGCCAATTTAGTTCCAGATGCTCACATTAAAGGTAAGCGTCACGCGCCTATTATGTTTACAACTGACATCGCATTAAAAGAAGATCCTAAGTTTAGAGAAATTGTTGAACGTTTCCGTAAAGACCCTTCTCAATATGAACTGGCATTTGCGAAAGCGTGGTTTAAATTAACACATCGTGACATGGGCCCTAAAGCGCGTTACATAGGACAGGAGGTTCCTTCGGAAGATTTACTATGGCAAGACCCACTTCCTAAAGCGGACTATAAAACCATTTCTAATAGTGATGTTAAAAAACTTAAGAAACAGATTTTGGATTTAGGTATTACTGGTCCTGAGCTAATCAGAACAGCTTGGTCAGCAGCATCTACCCACCGAGTAACCGATATGCGTGGTGGTGTGAATGGTGCCCGTATTGCTTTAGAGCCTCAAGTTAATTGGGAAGTAAATAATCCTAAAGAACTTAAAAAGGTTCTAAGTGCTTTGAAAAAAGTGCAGGAGACTTTTAATAACAGTTCTCGTAGTAAAAAGGTTTCCTTGGCAGACTTGATTGTATTAGGCGGTGCCGTAGCTATCGAAGAAGCAGCTAAAAAAGGTGGCGTAAAAGTAGAAGTACCTTTTGTTGCTGGTCGTGTTGATGCAACTCAGAATACAACTGATATTCAATCTTTTAACTACTTAAAACCAACAGCCGATGCATTTAGAAATTACTACGATGCGTCAAGCTACATGGGCCCAACAGAGATGATGGTAGATAAGGCAAACATGCTAGGTTTAACTGTACCAGAAATGACAGTTTTACTTGGAGGTCTTCGTAGTTTAGATGCAAATATTAATGGAAAGGATCACGGGGTATTTACAAATAAGCCTGGTACTTTATCTAATGACTTTTTCGTAAACCTTTTAGATATGGGAACCGTCTGGAACAAAACATCGACCGAAGGTGTTTACGAAGGTAAAGATCGTAAAACAGGTAAACTAAAATGGACAGCAACACCGGTGGATCTCATTTTTGGTTCAAACTCAGAATTGCGTTCTGTTGCTGAAGTTTACGCTTCAAACGACGCTGATGAGAAATTTGTGAATGACTTCATTTCAGTGTGGGTCAAAGTAATGCAATTAGATAGATTTGATATTAAATAGCTTTTGCATCTACCTTTTTAGTGAATGATTATTATTAATAATTTACTATCAATAGATGTTAAGCCTAATAAAACATGCTGTTAAAGCTATTCAAATAGCGCTTTTATTAAGGTCACGTTTAACGTGGCCTTTTTTATTATAAACATCTATATACTCGCGGTTAGAACATCTGTAGCTAGACATGAAATATTTGTAGGCTATAGCGCCTTCTTCTTTTTGTAACGCTTTTTCACAATAAAAGCTTGGTATTCCATTAAGTCTTGGTAACTGGATTTAGTTATATTTTCTATAGGTGAGTGATAACTGACATCTCTCAACCATTCTATGTTATATGGGCATTTCTTTATTAATCTACGGATTACCTTTCGCGTATCAACATAATCCATGTCTACAGTTTTATAAAATAAAGCTTCTGCAAACATAGTAGGGGTTACACAATAATAGTTGTTACTATCTGACTGTAGGAATTTACCATCGAAAGACGATACCGCTAGGTTAGAGTTTGGTTTAGGTATGTGAATAGTTACACTCCCTTTAACCAATGTTTTGCCTGTCTTTTGTTTAAACCCTAATGATTCAAAAAACGAAATAACGTATTTGCGTTGGCCAATAGAAAGCACATCGTAATCATTTCTGACAAAAAAATTATCGTCGTATACCGTGATTAAAGGCAAGCCATCTAAAGCATATAGATTGTTATCTCTATTTAGTACTGAAAAGTCTATCATTTAGGCAAGTTCCAAAATTAAAAACTCTATTTGTTCAACTTATTATTACGAGTATAACAGCACTTAGATCATAGGAAAGCTGTGGATGAAAGTGACTTTTAAACACTGAAAGTGAATATGGAAAGCGAAGAAGCACTGAATCGTGGTGGTTGGGTATAAATTTGAGGCAATAAAAAACCCCGGCGCAGAGCAGGATGCTCAAGTGCCGCGCAGGCAGGATGCCTAAGAGTGGCCACCTTGATGGTTTTAAGGAATTCTAAACGAAAAAAACCGCGACGAAGCAGTGAATCGTGGTGGTTGGGTATAAATTTGAGGCAATAAAAAACCCCTCGCACCAAGTGCAAGGGGTTAGTATGGGAGCCTGGCGGTGAGCTACTCTCGCATAGCAAATGCTACACTACCATCGCCGCAGCTGCGTTTCACTTCTGAGTTCGAAATGGAATCAGGTGGTTCCACAGCGCTATTGCCACCAGGCAAAGCTGTTTGTAATCGATGTTTAATAAACACCGCTTACTTAAATTGTCTTAACAATTAGAAAGCCAGCACCGCATCAGCAGTACTTTAAAATAAGGTAATATTGTTTTAATAATTTTGACCATCAGTGCTCAAGAACACTTAAGCGTTGTATGGTTAAGCCTCACGGGCAATTAGTATAAGTTAGCTTAATGCCTCACAGCACTTCCACACCTTACCTATCAACGTTGTAGTCTTCAACGACCCTTTAGGACAGTTAAACTGTCAGGGATGACTCATCTCGAGGCTCGCTTCCCGCTTAGATGCTTTCAGCGGTTATCGATTCCGAACGTAGCTACCGGGCAATGCCATTGGCATGACAACCCGAACACCAGCGGTTCGTCCACTCCGGTCCTCTCGTACTAGGAGCAGCCCCTCTCAATCATCCAACGCCCACGGCAGATAGGGACCGAACTGTCTCACGACGTTCTAAACCCAGCTCGCGTACCACTTTAAATGGCGAACAGCCATACCCTTGGGACCGACTTCAGCCCCAGGATGTGATGAGCCGACATCGAGGTGCCAAACACCGCCGTCGATATGAACTCTTGGGCGGTATCAGCCTGTTATCCCCGGAGTACCTTTTATCCGTTGAGCGATGGCCCTTCCATACAGAGCCACCGGATCACTATGACCTACTTTCGTACCTGCTCGACGTGTCTGTCTCGCAGTTAAGCTTGCTTCTACCATTACACTAACCGTACGATGTCCGACCGTACTTAGCAAACCTTCGTGCTCCTCCGTTACTCTTTGGGAGGAGACCGCCCCAGTCAAACTACCCACCAGACACTGTCCACAACCCCGATAAGGGGCCAATGTTAGAACATCAAACATACAAGGGTGGTATTTCAAGGATGGCTCCACCTGAACTGGCGTCCAAGTTTCATAGCCTCCCACCTATCCTACACATGTAGGCTCAATGTTCAGTGTCAAGCTGTAGTAAAGGTTCACGGGGTCTTTCCGTCTAGCCGCGGGTACACAGCATCTTCACTGCGATTTCAATTTCACTGAGTCTCGGGTGGAGACAGCGTGGCCATCATTACACCATTCGTGCAGGTCGGAACTTACCCGACAAGGAATTTCGCTACCTTAGGACCGTTATAGTTACGGCCGCCGTTTACCGGGGCTTCGATCATGAGCTTCTCTTGCGATAACCCAATCAATTAACCTTCCGGCACCGGGCAGGTGTCACACCCTATACGTCATCTTTCGATTTAGCAGAGTGCTGTGTTTTTAATAAACAGTTGCAGCCACCAGGTCACTGCGACCCACTTCAGCTCCGGCAGCAAGTGCCTTCACCTAATGTGGGCGTACCTTCTCCCGAAGTTACGGTACCATTTTGCCTAGTTCCTTCACCCGAGTTCTCTCAAGCGCCTTAGTATTCTCTACCTGACCACCTGTGTCGGTTTGGGGTACGGTTCTTAATCATCTGAAGCTTAGAGGCTTTTCCTGGAAGTATGGCATCAATGACTTCATCACCTTAGTGACTCGTCTCGTATCTCAGTATTAGCCGCCCGGATTTACCTAAGCAGCCTACCTACATACTTTCACACGGACAACCATCGCCGTGCTCACCTAGCCTTCTCCGTCCCCCCATCGCAATGATTAAAAGTACAGAAATATTAATCTGTTTCCCATCGACTACGCATTTCTGCCTCGCCTTAGGGGCCGACTTACCCTACCCTGATTAGCATGGGATAGGAACCCTTGGTCTTTCGGCGTGGGGGTTTTTCACCCCCATTATCGTTACTCATGTCAACATTCGCACTTCTGATATGTCCAGCACACTTCTCAATGCACCTTCAGCCACTTACAGAACGCTCCCCTACCTAGCGAATAAATTCGCTACCGCAGCTTCGGTGTTATGCTTAGCCCCGTTACATCTTCCGCGCAGGCCGACTCGACTAGTGAGCTATTACGCTTTCTTTAAAGGGTGGCTGCTTCTAAGCCAACCTCCTAGCTGTCTAAGCCTTCCCACATCGTTTCCCACTTAGCATAAACTTTGGGACCTTAGCTGGCGGTCTGGGTTGTTTCCCTCTCCACGACGAACGTTAGCACCCGCCGTGTGTCTCCCGGATATTACTTTACGGTATTCGGAGTTTGCATGGGGTTGGTAAGCCGGGATGGCCCCCTAGCCCAAACAGTGCTCTACCCCCGTAAGTATTCGTCCGAGGCTCTACCTAAATAGATTTCGGGGAGAACCAGCTATCTCCCGGTTTGATTAGCCTTTCACTCCTAGCCACAGGTCATCCCCTAACTTTTCAACGTTAGTGGGTTCGGTCCTCCAGTTGATGTTACTCAACCTTCAACCTGCCCATGGCTAGATCACCGGGTTTCGGGTCTATACCTTGCAACTTATTCGCCCAGTTAAGACTCGGTTTCCCTACGGCTCCCCTATTCGGTTAACCTTGCTACAAAATATAAGTCGTTGACCCATTATACAAAAGGTACGCAGTCACAGAACAAGTCTGCTCCTACTGCTTGTACGTATACGGTTTCAGGTTCTATTTCACTCCCCTCACAGGGGTTCTTTTCGCCTTTCCCTCACGGTACTGGTTCACTATCGGTCAATTGGGAGTATTTAGCCTTAGAGGATGGTCCCCCTATCTTCAGTCAAGGTTTCTCGTGCCCCGACCTACTTAATATGTCCAACATGGCTTGTCGTGTACGGGACTATCACCCACTATCGTTGCACTTTCCAGAGCATTCCACTAAACCATGCTGATTCGGCTGTTTCCCGTTCGCTCGCCGCTACTTAGGAAATCTCGGTTGATTTCTTTTCCTCCGGGTACTTAGATGTTTCAGTTCTCCGGGTTCGCTTCGCATAGCTATGTATTCACTATACGATACCCTAAAAAGGGTGGGTTTCCCCATTCGGAAATTCTGGTTTATAACGGTTTTTATCACCTTAACCAGACTTATCGCAGATTAACACGTCCTTCATCGCCTCCAATTGCCAAGGCATCCACCGTATACGCTTATTCACTTAACCATACAACCTTAAATGCTCTCGCAAATTCAGTCGTATATTATGTGTCATATTTATTGGTTACTTGACTTGTATAAGGTCAAGAACCTGACATAAATAACGCTTGAGTTTTCTCTTACAGTGATAATCAAAATTATTTTTTTAGTTGTTGAATAACAAATAAATAAACAATAATGTTTACCTTATTTTTTTATCAGCTTTCCAAATTGTTAAAGAGCATGAGTTTATAAAAAACTCTAAACGATGCACACTAACTAATGTGTATGGTTTAGGGTTTTGAATCGAGAAACTGAGTGTCAGTATGGTGGAGCTACGCGGGATCGAACCGCGGACCTCTTGAATGCAAATCAAGCGCTCTCCCAGCTGAGCTATAGCCCCATACTGAAGTCACGTCATTAAAACGATTGTTCCAAATCGATGATTTGGTAGGCCTGGGCAGACTTGAACTGCCGACCTCACCCTTATCAGGGGTGCGCTCTAACCAGCTGAGCTACAGGCCTATCGTTTATGCTACAAACTCTCGAATGCAGCTAACAGCTTGCAGCTTTCTCGCTCATTATTCGTAATTAATTATTTGTGTGAACACTCTAAAGGTGTAACTTCGTTTATAAGGAGGTGATCCAGCCGCAGGTTCCCCTACGGCTACCTTGTTACGACTTCACCCCAGTCATGAACCACAAAGTGGTAAGCGCCCTCCCGAAGGTTAAGCTACCTACTTCTTTTGCAGCCCACTCCCATGGTGTGACGGGCGGTGTGTACAAGGCCCGGGAACGTATTCACCGTGGCATTCTGATCCACGATTACTAGCGATTCCGACTTCATGGAGTCGAGTTGCAGACTCCAATCCGGACTACGACAAGCTTTATGGGATCCGCTTACTCTCGCGAGTTCGCAACCCTTTGTACTTGCCATTGTAGCACGTGTGTAGCCCATCTCGTAAGGGCCATGATGACTTGACGTCGTCCCCACCTTCCTCCGGTTTGTCACCGGCAGTCTCCTTAGAGTTCCCACCATTACGTGCTGGCAACTAAGGATAAGGGTTGCGCTCGTTGCGGGACTTAACCCAACATTTCACAACACGAGCTGACGACAGCCATGCAGCACCTGTCTCATAGTTCCCGAAGGCACTAAAGCGTCTCTGCTAAATTCTATGGATGTCAAGAGATGGTAAGGTTCTTCGCGTTGCATCGAATTAAACCACATGCTCCACCGCTTGTGCGGGCCCCCGTCAATTCATTTGAGTTTTAACCTTGCGGCCGTACTCCCCAGGCGGTCTACTTAATGCGTTAGCTGCGCAAGACAACTCTTAAGAGTCAAACTGCTAGTAGACATCGTTTACGGCGTGGACTACCAGGGTATCTAATCCTGTTTGCTACCCACGCTTTCGTACATGAGCGTCAGTGTCGACCCAGGTGGCTGCCTTCGCCATTGGTATTCCTTCAGATCTCTACGCATTTCACCGCTACACCTGAAATTCTACCACCCTCTGTCGCACTCTAGCCATCCAGTTTCAAATGCAGTTCCCAGGTTGAGCCCGGGGCTTTCACATCTGACTTAAATGGCCGCCTGCGTACGCTTTACGCCCAGTAATTCCGATTAACGCTCGCACCCTCCGTATTACCGCGGCTGCTGGCACGGAGTTAGCCGGTGCTTCTTCTGCGAGTAACGTCACACCTAGCCGGTATTAACGACTAAGCTTTCCTCCTCGCTGAAAGTGCTTTACAACCCGAAGGCCTTCTTCACACACGCGGCATGGCTGCATCAGGCTTTCGCCCATTGTGCAATATTCCCCACTGCTGCCTCCCGTAGGAGTCTGGACCGTGTCTCAGTTCCAGTGTGGCTGATCATCCTCTCAGACCAGCTAGGGATCGTCGGCTTGGTGAGCCTTTACCTCACCAACTACCTAATCCCACTTGGGCTTCTCTAAAGGCGGGAGCCGAAGCCCCCTTTGAGCCGTAGCTATCATGCGGTATTAGCAGTCGTTTCCAACTGTTGTCCCCCACCTAAAGGCAAATTCCCAAGCATTACTCACCCGTCCGCCACTCGTCAGCAACTAGCAAGCTAGTTCTGTTACCGTTCGACTTGCATGTGTTAGGCCTGCCGCCAGCGTTCAATCTGAGCCATGATCAAACTCTTCACTTAAAAGTTTAATCGCTACCCATTGAATTCTGTTCAAATAAATTTTCGTTCAGACACTCAATCAATAGTTTACAAGTGCTAGCCTGTTTCCTAAGAAACTCTAGCGTGTTTGTTACTACTCTTCGGAGTGCCCACACAAATAATTAATTACAAATTGTTAAAGAACGTTCAGAGCCTTTCTGCTCTTGGTCGAGACCTTGTCTCAACCGGGATGCGCATTCTACACTTCCCTAATTCGTTGTCAACGTTTTTATCAAATCTTTTTCAATATTTTGAAGAAGTTTTCTAAACCGTTTTGAGCCTCATCTCACAACCTTTACTTAACGTTTCGAGCTGTTTGATGTCTCCCTGACAACGAGGACGCATTTTAGGGAGTTTTAGAAATAGCGCAAGCACTAATTGCAAATAATCCGATCTTTTTAGATCGTTTGAACAGATCTTGTTCGATCTGTGTAAAAAATGGATCATTCTGCTAAATTATGACCAAGAAATAACTTGTAAATCCCTCTGTAGGTAATAGTATATGCCTTACGTGAACGATCACGTGTTTACATTTATGTTTTTTAAAACTTTTTTGAGAGTATGGAATATGTCTTTTAATTCTTCGGTATTCGTACCGTCTATAGTAGTAGCAGTTATCGGTGCGGTTCTTTTTCATTTTGTTGGTTCTGAAGTCCCTGCATCTGCAGCCTTTGCGATTGGTGCGGTAGTAGCAGGTCTTGCTGCTTCATTCACTGGTTCTTCAGAAGAGCAGGCAGCAAATACAACAACGTTATATGTGGGTAACCTTCCTTATCGTGCAAACGAAGGAAGTGTTCGTGAGCTTTTCAGCGAATACGGTACCGTGTTTTCTGTTCGTTTATTACGAGATAAACAAACAGGCAAGCGTCGTGGTTTCGGTTTTGTAGAGATCGCAACGGCAGATAGCACTAAAGTGATCGACTCTTTGAATGACTTTGAGTTTCAAGAACGTATGCTTAAAGTACGTTTAGCAAACGACAAGTAATTCACACTTAACTTTAAGAAAAGGTCGCATTAGCGGCCTTTTTTATTGCCAAATTTAGTGTTTTAGTCATTTATTGAGTAAAATGCATCATTATGTCCATTATTATGAATTTATCCCTATGCCATTAAGTTCGATCAAACCAGAACAATACGACTCGCTATTAGACAAAAAGATCCAAATTGTTAATGAACAGTTTAGTGAATTTTCTATCCCACCTATAGATGTATATAAATCGCCTACACTGCATTACCGTATGCGTTCAGAATTCAGAGTCTGGCATGACGGCGACGATCTGTTTCACATCATGTTCGACAAGGAAACTAAAGAAAAGATCCGAATAGATCACTTTCCACCAGCAAGTGAGCTTATTAATAGTGTGATGAAAGACATCATTGACGAGCTAAAGCCAAACGAAGTGCTGCGCCGGAAACTGTTTCAAATAGACTACCTTTCTACCCTAACCGGAGAAGTATTGGTGAGCCTGCTTTATCACAAACAGTTAGACGACGAGTGGATTGAACAATGTAAGGCCTTAAAATCTCGCCTATCTGAGAAATACACAATTAACTTTGTTGGGCGTGCCAGAAAGCAAAAGGTAATTTTAGATCGTGATTTTGTCATTGAAGAACTAAACGTCGATGGCAAGCCTTACATATATAAGCAAGTAGAAAACAGTTTTACCCAGCCAAACGCTAAGCTATGTGAAGATATGTTGAGCTGGGCCAAAAATGCAAAGCCATATACTGGTGACCTGCTAGAGCTATACTGCGGTGCAGGTAACTTCTCACTCGCATTAGCTGATAAGTTTGATCGCGTGCTCGCTACCGAGATATCTAAAACCTCAGTACAAGCCGCTCAATACAATATAGAGGCAAACAAAATAGACAACGTTGATATTATAAGAATGTCAGCGGAAGACTTTACCGAAGCGATGAATGGAACACGTACATTTAATCGATTAGAAGGTATCGATTTAAAGAGTTACAACTGCAATACAATTTTAGTCGATCCGCCTAGAGCAGGTTTAGACGATGACACGGTTAAAATGGTTCAACAATATGAAACCATCATATATATATCGTGTAATCCTAATACCCTGCACGACAACTTATTAGAGTTAAGTAAAACACACGACGTTTCAAAGTTTGCTGTGTTTGATCAATTCCCATATACCGATCATTTAGAGTGTGGGGTTGTTCTTACGGCTAAGTCTTAGTCTTAGTCTTAGTCTTAGTCTTAAAGATCTTTCGGTAATAAAAAGCCCACTCAAGTGATTATGCTTGGTGGGCTCTTCTCGAAAACATACTTCAACCTGACGCTTTGGCCTAAGTAGATCAATAATGGAGCTTTAGTAATAGCACTTTAATAACAGCACTTTAACAACAGTACTCTAATAATTGCTAACGTAATAATGATGCTCTATTAAAACAGCCTTAAGCTGCATCTCTACCAGCTCGCTGTTCTTTTAACGACAACCTCTGATAAGAGCTATAAGCTAATGTTCTTGTTTGGCCTTCTCGCATATAGGCATCCATCTCAACAGTAAAGGCAGCAGACACAGGAGCAACCTCTAAAATAACACCATCGCCTAAATTTGCGCTTAAAAGCGTTTTACCTGAAAACGCAAATAACGTTTTATCTTGGTCTTTAAAGTCCCCATCCACATATAGCTTTACACCTCTTATCCAATTGTTACAAATACGAACTTCTTTACCTTTCACATTAAATACAAACTCTTTACTAAACATACCTAATCCTTAATCCTGCTTATGCTAAAAACTTACCCAAAGCGCTACCAATTGACACACCTAATCCAAATAAACAGATTGCCCCCACAATAATCGCCAATGGCAAAACTCCTGGCTCATCCCATACAGATTTATACTCTTTATTGTCTAATACCTGTTTCATACGACATCCTTAGTAAAAAGCACCACTAACGCTGCCCCAATGATAATTCCAGAAGATAGAGTGAATATGAACTGCACTATTTTTTCTAACTTTTTACTACTTTCGTCTGTTACCAGGTCCATTTCAATCACTGGCGTTTCTGGGACAATAATCTCTGACTGTTGAATTTCAAAAACAGAGGCCAGCGCCATTACCGTTTCATTTGAAGCATTACCATACCGCTCAACACGTTGAATAGTTCGTAAACTTACTCCACACGCATCGGCTAAATGTTGTTGCGTCCAACTCTGACTCGTTCTTTTTGTTTTAATTAACTCTGCATTTATATCCATTTTAATTCTCCAGAGTTACTTATCTAAAAATTGTAAAAATAAGAACATACCCACAAACCCGCATACTCCGCCAATGGCAAACCAGGTTAGGAACCCTTTTAAAAATTCACTTTTAGAAGAGGTCGCTTTTGGCATCACTTTTCGGGTTTCTACATGGACGCCGTCTTTAATAAGTGAACAATGCAACTCTGAGGTCAGCATGTTGACCATATTGAACTCTATTTCAAACAACACACCTTGATGCTCAAAAGAATGAACTGACTTACGTCTTAAACTGCGCTTTTCCGAAACGACTACACCATCAAAGGTAACCGACTCTTTACCTGATTTACCCGAGCCCCATGCTTCAATTTCATGGTCATCAACTTTAAAGTGAAACCTAAATCCGTCTGATAGCAGAGTCATACCCGACAGCTTTTCTACACTATCGTTCTCAGCTTGGTTAAGCATATTAATTTCAGAGTCATTAGTGTCAACATTGCCACTTTTAATTGTGCTACTTTCAGCACTCTTGTTATCAAAGTTATTATCTTTTTCAGAAGTCATTTTCAAAATCCTTAATGTATTTGTGTTACTCAATGTGGGACTCAGTAAAACAAATATTTCCTAAACCTGTGACGACACTAACAGGACAGTCATACGTTTTGTCATATGTCTGTGGTTAGTGTCACAATATGACAGTGAGGTGTCATATCTCTGAAAGTCTTGCCCTGACTAGCTTTTCTTCTAATTATCTATATTTTTAATCAAATAGAATTAAACGTAAAACCAGCCGTCTACTTTTTCACGTGTCGCATGGATTCAGAGCCTTTTGCAATAAAGCGCATTTGGCGAACCACTTTTATTGACAATAATTCTCGCTTTTCCTGGCTTAAATCTAATGCTTCTGCGCCGGCATTAAATACAATCGTCACCAAGGCATCAGCTTCATATAATGCGTCTTGATGATTCGAATTTGTTTTGGTTTGAATGTATTCCGTTAACTCTTCCACAAAATGTTGAATCTCTCGGTTTACTGCTAACCTAAATGCCTTAGACGTACCAGATCGTTCACGAAGTAAAAGCCTAAACTCATTACCATTAATTTCCACAAACTCCATAAAGGTAGAAATTGACGTTTGCACTACACTGCCTTTGCCTTTATCAATACGAGCACGAGCTTGGCGCATTAATTGTCTAAGCATTAAACCAGCCTCATCCACCAGCGTTAAACCTAATTCATCCATGTCTTTGAAGTGACGATAAAACGAAGTGGGCGCAATGCCAGCTTCACGAGCCACCTCACGCAAACTTAAATTAGCAAAGCTTTGATCTGGGCTTAACATCCTAAACGCAGCGTCAATAATGGCACGTCGAGTTTGTTCTTTCTGTTGAGCTCTCGTTCTTACGAGTGTTTGACCTGTATCGTTATTCATCGCTTACCTAATATTAGATTCCGGTGTCCCACAAACTTTAAACTGAATAACAACAAGTAGTAGCTATCATTTATAAAGTTATTCGTTGCATTTATTATCGCATCTTCTAAACTCAGCGTACGTCTGTTAGCTGAGTATTAAATATGTCAAAACCACCTATTCTATGGACCAACGTGTTCGTTTTTTTATCTACATTTGTAATCGCATTAATAGGTGTACCTTTATATGGCTACTATTATGGTTACCAAACAGAACATCTGGTTGCCACAATAATAGCATTAGGTTTTGCAGGCATGTCTATCACCGTTGGTTATCACCGCCTTTGGTCCCACCGTACGTACGAAGCACATCCCGTTTTACAATTTATATTAGCGTTAGGCGGTGCATTTGCATTGCAAAACAGTGCATTACACTGGTCTTCTGATCACAGAATACATCATAAATTCGTTGACCAGAATGGTAAAGACCCATACTCAGCTAAAAAAGGGTTTTGGTTTAGTCATATCGGCTGGATGTTACGAGACCATCAACCAGAGCGATATGACGACTACAGCAACTGTCGAGATCTTCAAAAGAACAAAATAGTTATGTGGCAACACAAACACTACCTGTTACTCGCAATGACGCTTAACTTCGGTATTCCTATTGCGCTTGGCATTATTTTTAATGATATCTGGGGCATGTTACTAACGGTTGGCGTCTTGCGCTTAGTATTAAGCCATCATTTTACGTTCTTTATAAACTCGCTGGCTCATATTTGGGGAAAACAACCGTATACCGATAAAAATAGTGCCAAAGACAATGGCCTGCTCGCTTTTATCACTTATGGCGAAGGCTATCATAACTATCATCATATCTTTGAAAACGATTACAGGAATGGCATCAAATGGTGGCACTTCGATCCAACTAAATGGTTTATTAAAGCGATGACCTTTGTAGGCCTAACCAATAACCTTAGAAAAGTACCGGAAGAAAAGATAAAGGCGGCAAAGTGGAAAATGCAAAAGCAACTTGCCACTCAAAAGCTCATCGCACTTAAAGGTAAAACCGATTTGTTAAACCAACTAGATGCTGAGTATCATCACCTTGTTGAAGAATTTAAACGATATGTTGAGATCAAATCTGCATACCTTACAGCTAAAAAACAAGCGATATCTGACGCTGCACTTGCAGAACTGAAAACAAATTACAAACTATTACAGTCACAAATAAAAATGAGACAACAAGAGTGGCAGGCACTCATTAACGAAATTCCGGCTTAAATAGGCTAATTAGCAATAAATTAGCTACATAAATACAAAACTTTTACTAAAATGAATAATTCTCTAAGTTTTAATTCTTTGTTAAACTTACAAGAATTAGATGATTGAACATCATTCCTTTTATGTTGAAGCGACAAGGGTGTATTTGTGAGCGATAAAAAACAAAAAAACCAAGCAAATGAAAAACCACAAAAGTTCGATTACGATACGATTGTAATCGGCACGGGACCTGGTGGTGAAGGTGCTGCAATGAACCTGACTAAAGCAGGTAAACGTGTAGCGGTAATAGAAAAACACACTCAAGTTGGTGGCGGTTGTACACACTGGGGCACAATCCCGTCAAAAGCGCTTCGACACTCTGTAAGTCGACTTATCGAATACAACAGCAACCCACTGTTTAATAAATCGGAAAAAGCAGCGTCGCTAACATTCGAAAACATCCTAGAACATACAACCAAAGTAATTCGTGATCAGGTTCGCCTACGTGGTGGGTTCTACAACCGTAACGAAGTGGATATTATTCACGGTACGGCTTCATTTGTAGATAAAAACACGCTTCAAATAGTTTTGCTTGATGGTTCAATCGAACACCTTACTGCCGAGAACTTTGTAATTGCTACAGGATCTCGACCGTACAATCCTGTTGATGTTGATTTTAAACACCCTCGTGTTTACGACTCCGACACTATTTTATCGCTAAAGCATCAACCTAAAAACATCATTATTTATGGTGCTGGTGTCATCGGCTGTGAATACGCTTCAATTTTTAGAGGACTAGGCTGTAAAGTCGATCTTATTAATACACGTGATCGCCTGTTGTCTTTCATGGACGCTGAAATGACAGATTCACTAAGCTATCACTTCTGGAACAGTGGCATCGTTATTCGCCACGGTGAAGAATACGAGAAAATTGAAGCACAAGAAGACGGTGTTATTATGACACTTAAGTCAGGCAAACGTATGAAAGCTGACTGTATTCTATTTGCTAATGGTCGTACTGGTAATACAGATTCATTAAATCTTTCTGCTATCAATTTAGAAGCTAACTCTCGTGGTTGTTTAGCAGTAGATTCAACCTATAAAACAGCAGCTGACAACGTATTTGCAGTAGGTGACGTAATTGGTTACCCAAGCTTAGCAAGTGCGGCTTATGACCAAGGGCGAATTGCGGCTGAATATATGTTGCACCTTCCTACTGAAGGCCAACTTATTGAAGATATACCAACGGGTATTTATACCATTCCGGAAATGTCATCGGTTGGTAAAACAGAGCAACAGTTAACGGCCGCTAAAATACCTTATGAAGTGGGTCGTTCATCATTTAAACACCTTGCTCGTGCACAAATCGGTGCAACTCCTGTAGGTGGCTTAAAAATCTTGTTCCACTGTGAAACCAAAGAAATTTTAGGCATTCACTGTTTTGGTGAGCAAGCGGCTGAGATCATTCACATTGGGCAAGCTATAATGCAGCAAAAAGGGAAAGCAAATACGATTGAATACTTTATTCATACCACGTTTAACTACCCGACAATGGCTGAAGCTTATCGTGTTGCCGCGTTGAATGGCTTAAACAGACTGTTCTAAAAATTAATCACGATTGCAGGTTTTTCAAGTTCTTAAATCTGCAATTAAAGTGATGTATAAAACACGCATAAAAAAAGCGCCCAGGTTAACCTTTGGCGCTTTTTGTTTTTTGATGCTTAATTATTTGTGATATTTCGGGCTGTAATCAACAACGGCATTAATAAAGGCACCCGCATTCTCAGGCGATACATCTGGCGTAATGCCGTGGCCTAAGTTAAATACGTGGCCTGTTCCTTTATCGCCGTAGTCAGCCAAAATAGTTTGTACTTCTTGGCGAATACGATCTGGCGTCGCATAAAGCATTGCTGGATCCATATTACCTTGAAGTGCTACTTTGTCGCCGACACGTGCTTTTGCTTCTGCAATGTTCATAGTCCAATCTAGACCTAGTGCATCACAACCTGTCGCCGCCATTTTTTCAAGCCACTGACCACCGTTCTTAGTAAACAAGGTAACTGGTACTTTACGACCTTCATTCTCACGAGTTAAACCATCAATGATCTTGCTCATATAGTTTAGAGAGAACTCTTCATAGTCACGTGGCGTTAATACACCACCCCAAGTATCAAAAATCATTACCGATTGCGCACCCGCAGCAATTTGCGCGTTTAAGTAGCTAGTAACAGAGTCCGCTACCTTATCCAACAATTGGTGCATCATCTTAGGCTCTGAATACATCATGCCTTTAACTTTTGAAAATGTTTTAGTGCCACTGCCTTCAACCATGTAGGTTGCTAAAGTCCAAGGACTACCTGAAAAACCAATCAATGGAATAGAGCCATTTAACTCTTTACGAATAGTACGCACTGCGTTCATTACGTATTGCAGTTCGCCCTCTGGATCAGGAATAGGTAATTTATCAATATCCGCTTTTGATTGAATCGGATTTTTAAAACGTGGGCCTTCACCCGTTTCAAAATATAAACCTAATCCCATCGCATCAGGAATAGTTAATATATCTGAGAAAAGAATTGCCGCATCTAACGGGTAACGACGTAATGGCTGCATAGTCACTTCACATGCTAACTCTGCATTTTTACATAGCGACATAAAATCACCAGCAACAGCTCTTGTTGCGCGGTACTCTGGCAAATAGCGTCCAGCTTGACGCATCATCCATACTGGAGTTCGGTCTACAGGCTCTTGTAATAACGCACGTAAGTAACGATCATTCTTTAATTCAGTCATCGGCTCTTCTCTAATAAATATGCTGGCGCGATTCTACCAGAACCCGCTAATTGTCTCTATAGATTGAAAGTGTATAAAAAGCGTTTTTTTTATTCGAAATCAATTTTAGGTTATTTCTTGCACACTGATCCATGCTTTGCTATAAATACTTCGCGCTCAAGAAAAACTATAATAAAAACTCATTTTAATGAGCTCACGCGCTAGAAAAATTCGACCACTCTTATGAGTGGTTTTTTCTTTTCTGCACTACTTACGTACCAATTTCTTTGTGTGCTCAATTAATTGTCTAGATATCGTTTTAAATGGTGGAACTGGTGGCATGTCTTCGCCAAACTCAAACCAATCGGCAGCTTCAATCTCATCATCACACAAATTAAGTTCGCCAGTATCATACTCTGCAACAAATCCAACCATTAACGAATGCGGAAACGGCCAAGGCTGACTCTTAACATACTTAATATTTTTAACCTTAATCCCGACCTCTTCAAAAACTTCGCGATGTACAGCCTGCTCTAAGGTTTCACCACTCTCTACAAAACCAGCTAATACGCTATATATATTAGCCGTAGAGCGTTTATTTTTAGCCAATAAGATTTGTGAACCTTTGCGAATAGCAACAATAACAACGGGCGAGATCCTCGGATAACAACGGTGCTTGCACGGCTCGCATAATGTTGCGAGTTCCCAATCAATAATTTGCATTGGTGATCCACACTGTCCACAGTATTGATGGGTTTTTAAAAATAACTGAACCTGATAAGCACGCGCTGCAAATTCAAATAATTCATTCTGCTCAAACAAAATACTACGAAGGCCAACAAATTCATCGAGTTCCAGATCCGATTCTGACGCAAGAATGTGCGTAGCATCTAAGGTGTACACAGGATCGCCATCATACTCACCGATTTGATGCACAACATCAGGTCTAGTGATATTTATTGCGAGATCATCAAAGCTACCAAATGGAATTTTATTCTTTGGGCCAGGCAAATAGATCTGATGAGTTAAAATAACGCACCACCAGCCTTCTAATTCAGGTGAAAATGGAATACTGTGTTGAATCATCATTGCTCCTTTAAGGTTCAAAACCACTGAGCACTAGTGTAAACCGAAACATCACATTTCCGTTATGCTAAATCTAAATTTATGTCTTATAATTTTATTTAACAGACGGAAAATAACTGTACTTTCAAAGAGGAAGACTCTAAATGTTAATTCGGCAGGAAAAAACTCAACAAAAATATGGCGGCGCAAATACGGTCATCGATGCATGGCTAGCTGAGCGACAAGAGCTGCTAGTGAAGTATTGTCAGTTGGCTGGACTTCCACCTTTTGAATCAGTGAAAAACTCATTACCAGACCATGTAGCGATCACTAATTTTTGCCAAATCCTCATCGACTACTTATCCGCAGGTCACTTTGAGATATACGATAGTATCGTTAAACAATGTTCGGAAAATGGTGCTGAAAGTGCTGCACTCGCTCAAAGGCTGTATCCTTTAATAACGGAGACCACACAGCTGCTCGTAGATTTTAATGACAAATATGCCAACCTTCCATCAGACAAAGAACTTAACGCTTTCGATTATGACTTATCTGAAGTTGGTACCACTCTTGAACAACGTATGGAGTTAGAAGACGAGCTAATTCATATTCTTCATAGTAAACATAGTTAGATTGATATAAGCAGTTGATATGAAGTTTTTGTTTAAGTTTTTTTTGGTGTTGGTATTCCTTGTAGTGATGGTTGCCGTTGCACTTATATCCTTTAAACCCATCACGCTCGAAAATAAAGTATTAACGCCAATGCAAGTGGCAGCGGCAAAATCTTCATTACAACGACTACTCACAGAGTTACGAAGTGAATCTGAAGTAATTAGCTTGGTAATGTATCAGTCGGAACTAGATGCACTCTCAGATTTAGCAGCGCACACTATAAATAATGCTAGTTTTGAGAATTACGTTTCTGGGTCTATTTATACAAGTGCAATTAGTTACAACCTTAGCCAATTGATAGACTTCTCACATAAAGACTTGTACTTAAATGCCTATTGCTCAATGGAGCAGCAAGCTGAAAAATTTATAATAGAGCACTGCAAGCTAGGCAGTATTTTATTGCCGCACTTTATTGCTGAACCTTTGGTATTAGGCACATTAAAACGAGCAATGAAGCCAAAACCGGCGCAACTTGTTCAAATGCTGTTTGAGCAAATACAAGTTAAAACATCATCGTTAACACTCACCACCGAACGACCACCTTTATTGGTTCAATTAGTTAAAGACTCATTTAAATCATTAAAACAGCAGGCGACTGATATAGCGGTAGGTAAACGATTTAATGCAAAAAAATTCTATGACTATGTGACCTTGCTCGAACGAAATAAAGCAAACAGCGAAGAACTTTCCTACTATGTCGGATTAGTGTTTCAGGAGGCGCGCAGTAACCTCATAGCGCAACCATCTCTTAGTGCGGCGAGTGAGAATAGACATGCCTTATGGGCACTTGCGTCCTATTTTGGCAACAGTAAATTTGCAAAAATTGCTGGGCTAAATATTCCACCAGACTCTAAGCCTCTTCAAACACCAGTGGTTCACGGCCGTACGGATCTTACCTTGCACTTTTTATATTCGGCTATTTTAGAGCAGCTAGGCGGCCAACAAATTGGCCTCAACATAGGTGAAATAAAAGAGCTATATGACGCCAATGAAGGTGGCAGTGGTTACAGCTTTCCTGACTTAGCCGCCGATAAAGCTGGATTAAGCTTTAGTCAATTTGTTGCATACAACGAGCAACAAGCTCGCCAAGCTCAACAGATGCTGGCGGGAATAAAAGATGAAAGTGTCTTTTTCCCTATGGTAGACCAACTTCCGGAAGGGTTAAGCGCTACGCAGTTTAAAGACGAACTAGGCAATAAACACAGCATAGAATACAAACTTATAGAACAAGCAATCGATGACCGAATTCGTCGACTGCCCTTGTATCAATAATTTAGATATAAAAAAAAGCGCTTATAGCGCTTTTTTTGTGTGTTTAAAACTAGGTTTCAAACGATTATTCTGCTGCTGGTGCTTTTTGAATATCAAATAGCTCAACTTCAAAAATAAGTGTTGAATGTGGAGGAATTGAACCTGCAGCACGCGCGCCATATCCTAACTCAGAAGGAATGTAGAACTTATACTTAGAGCCTTTGCTCATGTACTGTAAACCTTCAGTCCAACCAGGGATAACTCGATTTAACGGGAAGCTAGTTGTTTGACCACGATCGACAGAAGAGTCAAATACTGTTCCGTCAACTAACGTGCCGTGGTAATGAACAGTTACAGTGTCAGCTGCCGCTGGCTTTTCGCCTTCTGCTTCAGATAAAACTTCGTATTGAAGGCCAGACTCAGTTACTGTTACTTCGCTACGTTTTGCATTCTCAACTAAAAATTGCTTGCCTTCTTCTTGAGCCGCTGACGCCAACTTCTCTTGATGCTCCATGCCACGCTTACGAACATCAGCCTCTAAAGCATTCATAACAGTTTCAATTTCTTCTTCAGTAAACTGAACTTTGTCACCCAACGCGTCTTCAATACCGCCTAAAATCATATCTTTTTTAAGCTCAATGCCAATCTCAGCATTCTTCTCAAGATTATTATTTAGGTAACGACCCATAGATGCACCTAGTGCATAACTTTGCTTATCGGCTTCAGATTCAACTTTAACCTGCGCTTTTTCCGCATTACCACAAGCGCCTAAAAGTGCGACTGCCGCAGCAATTGCAGTTAGTTTTACTGCTTTATTCATGTGTTCTCCATTATTCTTATAAATCTAATGCTACATTTTTCAATTAGATGTAGCCTATACTAGCGAGTAACAATGTAAAGAAAAACCCTAAAACGCTAGAAAACCAAGCTAATAAATAAATCGAGGCTCAGTTTGCGAATTAAAATTCTTTTTGTATCTATCGTATTTATTGCAACTACGTTAATTAGTGGCTGCCAACCTGCTGGCGATAAGCCAAAACAACAGTTTGAGCATGCCCAAACCGGTGCCTTTGCGGCAAGCATCTCCAGTTCCGGAAATTACTCCGTCGTATCCACCTTATATCATGGGGTAGCTTTATGGGATCTCAATGCCAACGGTGCTAAATATCAATGGTCACACAATATTGATCAGCAACCACTTAGCTTCGATGATGGCGAAAGCACCTCAATCATGAGCAACAGCAATGTCATCTTTGCAACTTCTATTGCCGATAATGACTCTCATGCGGTATTGGCCGATAAACATAATTTTTCACTGTGGGACATTACCAGTGGTGAAAACGTAGGTTTTTGGCAAGTTAGAAAGTCAAAAGTTCAAATTAGTGACGACGATGGTTCAAATGCTTGGGTCAACCGTAATAATCCTGCCTCCGATTTACCAAAAGCCTCACAGATTAGCGTTATCGATCGCGACAAATGCATAGATGTAGACTTTGCGGCGGGAGAGCAATGTTTAGCGCTTGGAACAATACGCGCCATCGATGTTTCAAATAATGGAAAGCACATTGTTTTAGGTAAAAGCAACGGCATGATCACCCACATCACCATAGAAAGTGGACGTCGACTGGAGTTTTTAGGCCACCAGCGCAACTTATTAGATGAGCAGGGTGAGTCCGTACAAATTAACAATGCAATTAATAGTCTAGATATGGCACCAAACGGAAAGTATGTCTTGACGGGCTCTAGCGATCAAACCGCTTATTTGTGGGATACCAGCAGTGGCCAAGTCATACATAAATTTAGACATGCGAGTCGCGTCATATTTGTCGCATTAGACCCTAGAGCTCGTTATGCATTTACCGCAGATAGTAAAAAACAAGCTCGTATTTGGGACTTAAAAACGGGCCAAACGATTTCACAACTTGATTACATTAATCGCCAAGAAATATTTACCAGTGCGCGATTTAGTGACAACGGCAAATGGCTACTCACCGGAGCACCAACCCGACAACTTACATTATGGGATGTAAAAACCGGCAAACAGTTACAACAATGGCTTGTTACCCCTAGGAAAGGCTCGCGTCCGCAAAGTGCTGTAGTGTATAGTGCCAGCTTTATAAATAACGAAACCCAAGTCGTCAGCGAAAGTTCAGCTGGGTTAAATGAAATATGGGATATCGACAGTGAGCACAGATAAACTGCAAGAGCTAACTTTAAAAGTAGAGTCGCTAGAAAGCCAACTCGCTTTTCAAGAAGATACAATAGAACAGCTAAATGCTGAAATCACGACGCTAAATTTAGCTCAGGCGACGATGAAACGTCAGATTGAACTGCTAGCCCAAAAATTTAGTCAAGATAAAGGCTCGCCAGTGGCATCGCAGGCAGAAGAGACACCTCCTCCGCACTACTAAAAATAACGGTACCAAAGATTACATAAAATAATCTACCAGTACCTAATCGCCAGGCGTAAACACACCAATGACTTGTTCAAATTGGCGAGTTGCGCCTTGAACGGCACCGTCCGGTTGCGTCATTTGATGACCACAAGACTTACACTCAACTTTTTCAACGTTATTTTCCATAAATAACATCATGGTATCCATCGCCTTACATTCAGGGCAACTTGCACCAGCAATAAATCTCTTTTTCTTTTTAGTCATCGTATGTTCCCAGTTACCTCAAGTGACTCTATTAACTTACGATAATTACCGAAATGCAATTAAGTTAGTTGAATAAAACCCGACGTAAAAAACCGTTAATTCAAAACAGGCGCTATTTAAACAAAAAAGCCGTCCTTTGGGTATACGTTTTGTTAAGCAACATATACCATTCCCACGTTAAAAATTTTAGGACTTTATATTCTCTATGCTGCAAATTTCACAACTCGACTTACAACTTGGTAACAAAGTCTTATTCCAACAAGCCTCTGCCACTATTTATCCCGGCCATAAAATAGGCATAGTAGGCGCAAATGGTTGCGGTAAGTCGACGCTGTTCAATATGATCCGTGGAGAACTGTCTAATGACGGTGGCGAAATCTCCTATCCAAAAGGTTGGCAGCTAGCGTGGGTAAAGCAAGAGACACCAGGACTAGACAAATCGGCATTAGACTACGTGATAGATGGCCACGAAAAATATTGTCAGCTTCAAGCAGCATTAGCAAAAGCCGAACTTGCGAATAATGGCCATCAAATTGCCCAAATCCATCATGATTTAGAAACGATTAACGCCTACACCATTCCAGCCAGAGCAGGTGAAATGCTAAATGGCTTAGGTTTTGATGCTGACGCACAACAACGTCCTGTTAAGAGTTTTTCTGGTGGTTGGCGAATGCGCTTAAATTTAGCCCAAGCACTTATGATTGATAGTGACTGCTTACTACTAGATGAGCCAACTAACCACTTAGATTTAGATGCGGTAATTTGGTTAGAAAAGTGGCTAAATAGATACGAAGGGACCATTTTATTAATCTCCCATGACAGAGACTTTATCGACAATATTTGCCAAGGCATTCTGCACGTAGAAAACAACAGTCTAAATAGTTACACAGGTAATTACTCAACATTTGAAACTCAGCGCGCAGAAAAACTCGCCCAGCAACAAGCTAACTTTGAAAAACAACAGCTTGAAATTAAACACATTCAATCTTTTATCGACCGGTTTAAAGCCCAAGCGACCAAAGCCAAACAAGCACAGAGCCGAGTAAAAATGCTCGAACGCATGGAGAAAATTGCACCAGCGCACGTTGATTCACAATTCCATTTCGAATTTCGACCAGCATCTAATATCCCAAACCCAATTATTAAAATGGACCAGGTAGAAGCCGGATACGGCGATACCGCTATTTTATCTAAAATAAGAATGAACCTAGTACCTGGCAGTCGAATTGGCTTGCTAGGTAGAAATGGCGCTGGTAAATCCACCTTAATTAAAACACTTTCTAGAGACATACCGCCTCTTTCTGGTGAATTTGAACATAGTAAACACTTACGTATTGGTTATTTCGCGCAGCATCAATTGGATACCTTATCAATTGGTCAAAGTCCGGTTGATCATGTTCAGGCACTAGATCGCACCATGACAGAACAAATGGCTCGTGACTATTTAGGCGGATTTGGCTTTAACGGCGATCAAGCTCTAGACAAAATTGACAGCTTTTCCGGCGGTGAGAAAGCTCGATTAGTGTTAGCCCTTATCGTTTTTCAAAAACCAAACTTATTGCTTCTCGATGAGCCTACTAACCATTTAGACATCGAAATGCGTCAAGCCTTAGCAATTGCCTTACAAGGTTTCGAAGGCGCTATGATACTTATTGCCCACGATCGTCACTTATTAAAATCAACCTGTGATGACCTATACTTAGTTGATAGTGGCCAAGTCGCACCATTTGACGGTGACTTAGACGATTATCACAACTGGTTGCTTGACCAAGATCGTCAGGCCAATCAAGATAAAGACACAAGTAACGACAAGGTGAATTCTGCCGTTGCCAAAAAAGATCAAAAGCGAAAAGAAGCAGAACTACGTAAAGCCCTATCCCCAATTAAGAAAAAAGCTGATAAGTTAGTTGAGCAACAAGAAAAAATGACAACAAGGCTAAGTGAAATTGAAGAGGCAATGGGCGACACTGACCTCTATACTGAGTCAAGAAAGTCAGATTTAAACCAACTTTTAAGTGAACAAGCCAAATTAAAAAGTGAGCTTGAAGACATAGAAATGCAATGGTTTGAATATGAAGAACAAATGGAAGTGATGAGGAGCGAGTATGACGAATCTAATTGAGCCAACTGAGCTTTGGCAGTTTAGTGTAACCAGTTATCAGCAAGATGAGCTTCAAAACGAACTCTTAAGCTGGCAAAACAGTTACGATGGGAACGTCAACCTAGCGTTATTTTGTTTATATTGCGACGACTTAACCATTGAAATAAGTGACCAAGAACTCACTATTTTGCACAACTACATCAGTCAATTCTCTAGAAAATTTACTCAAGCCATTCGTGTCAATCGCGAGACGTTTAAACAGCAAAAAGCTCAAATCAATCATTACGAAGACATTCGTCATCACCTATTAGAAGCAGAATTGTTATTTGAGCAACAAGAACAATCTTTGCTGTGTGACATGATGAAAAGAGACGCCGCCGAATATCGAGCTGACGTCTCAGTACCTAATAACTGGGGACGTTATCAAGCTTTGTTAATACATACCTCTAATACCGACAACAAATGAGCGACTAGGTAACAAGGTATCGTTCTTTAAAAAGCTCGAATGAACTCGGGCTTCTTCGTCAAACAAGTTATTAATCTTAAAGAACAAGGTTGTATCCATGCCAGCTAACGGTAAGTAATGGTTAACTTTTATATCAACCATAGAATAGCTATCCGTTGTTGTTTCCATCGCTGCGGTTTTGTCTTGCTCAAAATGATGCATCACACTCAGTTCAATACTGGTATTTTCCAACTCGTAGTCAAAAGTAGTGCCTAATCTAGTTGGTGGAATACGCGGTAAATACTCACCTGATGTTAATTTTCCATTGATGCTGTCTGCCTGCACTGTGATCTTCAAGTCTTGGTTAGCTTGCCAAATCCACTGCGCTTCAACACCATAAAACTCAGCGTCTCTGGCCTCATAACGGTATACCGGCAACTCATCTAGCTCTTCACCAGTATTGGCTTGATAATAAAAATCATCTACTTGATTAAAAAAGGCATTAACAACAAAACCCACATCGCCTTCAAATTTTCTAAGGCTCAACTCTATGTTATTCGATGTTTCTTCCACCATGTCCGACTCTATGACAGATGTAGCTCCATCTATTGAGTCAAAAATTGCACCTAGTTCGAACGAACGGGTACCAATATGAGGTCCGTATGAAAGCAATTCGCCTGCAGAAGGTGCTCTAGAAGAATGAGTATACGACGCGGCTATGTTATAACCACTAGCAAAATCATAAACTAAACCCGCTGATAAGCTCACTGGTGAGAAATCAAACGAGTACAAATCTGAATCTATAGATACTTGTTCTGCACGTGCACCTAGTTGCACCAACACATTGTCAAAGTGCTTTTCTTCAAGCAGTCCAATAGCGTACGACTTAGTTTTTGATGGCGGTGTAAATGCCTCTTCGCCTATTGCTTCAAAGTCAGATGATTTTATATCGAACGTTAAAGCGCCATGCCAATCGTTTAAATCAGCGAGTAACATATCACTACGAAGTTCCCATGCATCATTATTAAACTGAGTACCGACTTCTACGCCACCAATCCCATCAAACTCCAGCTCTTGGTGCTGATAATTTGTTACACCAAACTTAGTATTTAAACCTGTTATCCATGAATTTTTAAAAGTAAGCTCAGAAATTAACTGCACACGAGTTTGACGCATATCGCCTTTTACAAAGCCTTCTTCACCATGCTCATCGTGGTCATCGTGACCTTCGTGCTCATCTGCGTGTTCTTCATGCTCTTCATGTTCTTCATGCTCTTCATGCTCATCGTGCTTTTCATGTACATGCGCGTGACCAGGTATACCGTACAAACGGTCTAGGTAACCTACCGAAACACCAACAAAGCCGTTATCCAATAACACACTTGCTCCAACAGTACCGCCTTTTGAACGAGAGGCACTATTTGCTAGCGTAAAAGAGCCATGATCATCTTCAGCGTGTTCAGCATGTTCTTCTTCATCTTCATCGACATGTAACTCAGGATCGGCAGGCACATCATAATCACTGCTGTCTCTATAAAAAGCATCAACATGCCAAGCAATATCTTTTCCTGACAAGGCTTGCTCTGCCCCACCGTTTAATGCAAACGACAACTCCGATTCATCTGCCACTGTGCCAAAGGAATATTGCCATTCAGAGCTTCGCTCTAATTCTCGTGGTACACGGTTATCAACCACATTCACGACTCCGCCAATAGCGCCACTGCCATAAAACAATGTTGCAGGACCTCGTAATACTTCAATTTGTTTTACGGTACTTGTTTCGGTCGATACCACATGATCTGGGCCCACTCTAGAAGCATCACCTACATCTAAACCATTTTGCGCAATAAGAACTCGAGGCCCATCTAAACCACGAATAATAGGCGTGCTACTTACAGGACCGTAATAGGAAGAATGTACACCTAACTCTGCTTTTAATGTTTCACCTAATGTTGAAGCATGTTTGTTTTTTAACTCTTGGTCACTCAACACAGAAATTGGCGTTGCAGACTCCAAAGTAGAACCGTGAAGTGGCGTCGCAGTAACGTCAATACGCTCAATTAGGCTAGGCGACAGTACAATATTGTAACTAGTAATATTTTCAGAAAGTTTAACTGAAGCATGATTAAATCCTGATGCAACCACGTGCAACTCTTCGATATGCTTCATTTGTTCAGTTAATTTAAAGCGGCCACTTTGATCTGTGGTAACGACTAAGGTACTGCCATGTACAAAGACTTTGGCATTTTTTACTGGTGCGCCTTTCGCGTCTTTAACTAGTCCTTCGATACTATGTGCAGCGTACGCCGGACTTGCACTTAAAACACTAACTGCACACAAAGAAGTTGCAAAAAATCGATTTAAAAACACAAGCTTTTACTCTCTAAATTAATGATATAGAAAAATGATACACTATATCATATCAATGTAAATACGTTTGTTAGCGATTATTTAATATGATCTAAATCAATGTTTAATTCGCTTATTAAACGCACACCTAAAAAGCATGATCTAGATCATTATTAAATTACACCAAGGAGCTAAATTGAAGGCATAGAAAAAAGGAGAACGATTATGTTTAACGAATTTAATATTGAATCTATGTTTCGTGACTTTATGAGCGATCCAGTATTGTTTATGAGCTTTGGTATTTTAGCATTAACACTAGGCTTGATGATTTTTTACACTTGGTATTTCATTAAAAATATCATGGAATCAGAGGCGCCAATGGAAGAAATGAAAGATGACGTTGAGTTAGATGTAACAACTAACCTAAATATGCATCAAAACGCGCATTAAAATTAATTTAAAATTGATAAGAGTACTGCACTTCCAACCGAGTATCTTTTCTATTTTGTCCAATTGAATTTCCGTCGTTATCAAAGCGGCGGATATTCAGTTTTCCAGTTGCCTTTCTTGTTAACTTACGCTCCAAACCAACACTTGCCTGAAAGCCTTTTCTGTCGCCTCTTGTACCATTTGAATCAACGTCAGTTTGGTTTGCTGATGCATTAAAAGACGTTCGGCGCGACATTCTATGGTTATAGTTAATAGAAAAAGACTCACTGTCTTGTTCGTTACCAAACTCATCATTGTCACGTTCTAAAAACAAGCGCTTACTTTTTGCATACGACAAAGTTAATGTACTCTTACGGCCTTTATACGACACAGACGCATTTAATCCCTTAGATAACACTAACTCTTCATCAATAAAAAAGTTCGGATCAAAAAACTCAATATACTCACGTCTTGGGTCTGGTCTGTCTGGAATTCTTGATAACGGAATACAATCCACTCTTTCTAACGAAATAGGATTACAGCTATAAATACCAGCAGAAATAGGATCGTTAACCAACCTAGACTGGCTCGATAAATCTTCAGCATATCCAACATTAATATTCCAGTGGTTGCCCGACTTGTTGTATTTAAAGTTATGTGACTCACCGTAAAAACGTCGGCTGTTTTCATAACTTAGCGAAGTTCGTTTACTCGGCTCTAATACCAAACGATAGCCAACAAAAGTATCATCAAACTCCTCATCAGCATCACTAAAACGGGTTTGACCCTGCGTATCTTTATTGTAGGTTACCGCGATATATGAGCGTTCGCTGAAACGCCACGCTAAACCAGCGCCATAAAATTCATTATCCAAATTAGAGTCTTCAAAACTCGAATTTGCTATGGAGTTACGTGATGCTGAACCACTTAATACAAAATCAAGCGCCGACCACATAGGTAGTTCCAAATTAAAAGAGGCTGCTATATTACTTTGCTTGCCACGAACATTTCTATCGTTACTATTTCCAGCTAGTCGAAACTCACCCTTTACTTGGTTTGCTCGTGAACCATATGCGAGCCGAACTTCCGCGTTCTGTCTATCGCCTTTAACCAGTTGCGTTGACCGTGTGCTGGTATTTGCTAACTGATCTTCATCAAAGCGAGTCGCCGAATACGAATAATTCAGACTATTACGCCAGTCGGAACCCGATTTGTTTTTTACGGTTAATCCTAATGTGCCATTATCAACATCGACGTATTCGCTTTGACCAAAAATAGGATCTGAGACACCAGCAAAACGGTTATCAATATTTTGGTTCTTGCGACTAGCATTCGCGGAAAATACCACGCGATCTTTAACAAAGTTAAATTGATTATTTAGCGAGATATCGCTGAAAGAGGTATTTTCAAAATTAGACTCTAGTTGCTCTATTTTAGTGTGAGAAACTGTCCATTGGCCATTCCAAACAGGGCCACTAGCGAGCATTGAAATACTCGGCGTAAGCGTTAAAGCTTGGTGGCCATCTTCAACCGGCGAGTCCAATTCAAAACCATTAAACTCCGCGTCACCAACATAGGTATATACCGACGTAATTTTAGGTTTGATTTCTATTTCAGTGGCAACTGCACTCGTTGTCACCGTTCCTAAACAAGTAGCAACAAACATGGCAACAGCAGATATAACAAAGTCATTAGCGCGACGTGATGACGCATTTATAATTGCACAACTTCTTTGATTCTGCTGCTTGCTCATTTGTAATTAAGCTCCTGAACCGTAATAGTAACCATAACCCTGAGTTTCAGTTGGGTCAGTCACTTTATTAAGTACAAACCCTACCGCCATCTTCTCTGGTAATAAATCAACGGCTTGCTTTACTTCCGAGACTTTTGATTTGTACTCTTCTACCACAATCACGCCTTGGCCACATTGCTCTGCCATTAGTGCCGTTTCATTAACACCTAAAAGCGGAGGGCAATCAAAAACAACGATTCGGTCAGGATAACGACTGGCAAACTCTTTACAGAGCTTGAGCATTTTGTCGCTTGATAATAATTCGTTTGATAAGTGATGTGGTAAACCAGCAGGAATAACCTTTAGATTTTCAATATTGGTATGATAAATAACAGATGAAACGTCTTTCTCTTCACCGGTTAAATATTCAATTAAACCAACGTTCGCGCCTATTTCTAAGGTTTTTGATACGCTCGGTTTGAGCACATCAGCGTCTACTAGCAGCACCGTTTTGTCTTGTTCTAACGCAATGCTTAACGCTAAATTAACCGCTGTAAAGGTTTTACCTTCATTCGGTCGTGAGCTTGAAACAAACACCAGGTTCGCATGATGAAGCGTTTTGGCCAAACCGCCAAACGCGTTATTTAACACTTTACGCTTAATGCTACGAAACTCTTCGTTTATTAACGTACGCTTACGAGATAAAGCAACAAAACCCTTGCTTTCAAGCATTTCAAAATCAATCACTAAGTCTTTATTGTTACTTACCGGTGAGCTCAACTCGGTTTGGTGATTATCCGACGGCAACACCTGATCTTGTTTTGTAACTTGTTCTGACTCTGGTTGTTCTAAATGCTTCGACTCTTCTGTTTGGTCATTAGGCGTTGCTACTTGTTCAATCTCACCTTCAGCTGCTTTTGGTTGACCAAATTTAGCTTTTTCACCTTGGCGTTTCATTGCCTTTTCTATAGAGCTCATATGAATCTCTCCATTAACTGCAACGGTGTCTTTTTCATCACAATCTCTGAGAACATAAACACCAAATATAAACCAAGAATTACGGTGGATGAGGCAGCAAATACCCACATTCTGCGTCGATCACGTTTATTGATTTCTGCTAAGTTAATATCTGTGACTGCGCCTAATACAGGTCGGCCAGTAATTTTTGTTAAATGATTAGCATTGATGATTACCGGATTTAGCTGGCTAAACAAAAAGGCCAAGGCTACGCCAGCACCAAAACTAATAATTAACACACCTGTGTATAACAAGGCACGTTTTGGCCCTGATGCCGCTAGTGGCACAACAGGTGGCTCAATAATTCTAAATTGCACATCTTCAGCAGATAAGTCGGCCTTACGGGATAAATCTGCTGACTCTTTACGAGTTAATAACTCTTCATACTTACGTTTAGTAATTCCATAATCACGGTTTAACGCCGTACGTTTCGCCTCAATATCTGGAATCAACTCTAATTTTTGTTCAAGCACGTCTAGTTTTTCAACATAACTTTGCTTACGAACATTTAATGACGCGATATTACTTTCTAAATTGTTAATCACGATAGTAAGCTGTTGAACAATTGCGTTTTCACTTAGACTACCAGCGGCCAACTCACCATTTGACAGCCCTTTCATTAGCTGATCGATTTCCGACTTACGTTGTTGCTGCAATGATTCTAGACGCTCTCTTGTTTGCAGTACATCTGGATGTTTATCGGTAAAACGAATTTGTAAATCATCTAAATTTGCCTGCATTTGAGCAATACGTTGATCGTACTGAGTAGCGATATTTACGTTATCAGGGTTGCCTTCATTGGTAGTACTAGTGGCAAATTTACTTTTTAAACTCTGTAATTGCGTTTGCTTTTCTGACAACTCTAAATTAATTGACTCAATTTGAGTTTTTAACTGTCCTCGTTGCTGGTAATAACCCGAACCGCCAGACTCTGGCAACAAGTCACCATACTGCTTTTTAAAATCAGCTAAACGCTGCTCTGAGCTTGCCAATCGAGTAGCATATTCTTGTAACTGTTCATCTAAAAAGTTACTGGCTGTGGTGCTGTCCTGACGATTTTGACCTAATGCCGACTCAACAAACTTATCTAGTGTTAGTGATACAACGCGTTTGGCAATTTGTGGATCTGGATGCTCAAAAGAAATACTGTAAATACTAGCGCGACCTGAACTATCAAAAATAATTTTATCTCTTAAGTTCTCAACAATGCCCTGGAACTCTTGAGGCGTTTTAGCGCTAATGTCTAAATCTGCTTTACGGGCAATATCCTCTAGGTTTGGCGTTGATTTTAATGTACGCGCAATAGCATTTATTTCTTCTTTCGGGTCTGTTTGAATTGCTAACCCTCTTAGCAGTGGCTTAAGCATGGAACGAGTATCTGCATATACCTTCGCTTCTGATTCATATACATCGGGCATTTTTGCCACTAAAAACAATCCCAGCGGACATATCAACCAAGTCGATATGATAATAAACCGCTTTTTAATCCAAATACCTTTTATATAATCCAGTATTTGTTGAATGGTGGCCTGCAGATCCTGCATTTAATAATCCTTTGCTTAACTACTTACTACTTAAAAACTACTTTTTACGCGACCAATTAGAACCAATCTTCCGGAATGATAATAATATCGCCAGGTAAAATATCTACATTTGCACTGATATCACCCTGCTTTATTAAATCGTCGAGCTCTATCTCAAATTCTGTTTGTCGACCGTTAATAACACGAACTAACACCGCACTATTGCCATTAGCAAACTCAGTTAAGCCACCAACTTGAATCATAAGATCAAGCAGAGTCATGTTTTGACGATAATTTACGGCCATCGGGTTTGTTGCTTCACCAATTACACGAACCTGCTCGGTAAATGGCCCGACAAAGCCACCAACACTAACAGTTACAATAGGTGATTTAATATATTGCCCAAGCACAACTTCGATTTCGCGCGCTAATTGTGTTGGCGTTTTGCCGGAAACAGGAATGTCTTCGACAAGAGATGTGGTAATCATACCATCGGGGCGAACAACAAAACTGCCTGAAACCTCAGGGTTTCGCCAAACAAAAATATTAACCGAGTCGCCTGGGCCAATAAGATATTGATAGTCATCAACACTAGCAATTGCGGAAGGTTTAACCGTTGCCGGTGGCAAACGATTTGTTGAACAGCCAATCATGGCTAGTACACACATTAATATAATTAATATTTTCACGGCAAATTCACTCTTGTTTTTGTTGTCCATAATATGTATCAATAGTGATTGTAATCAAATCATAATAAATGTGAACTATTATATTTTTTCGAAATGACAGTATGCTTACAATCAGTTAAAGTATCTGTTACAAAAACAATAACAACTTTCACAACGACTAGGAACTGACTTGAAAAAGGTATTTCATCAAAAGCCTATTAATCAACGTAGTAACACGTTAATGATTATGGATTGGCTAGTTGCTCTATCTGTAGGTCTAATAGGCTTTTGGGCCATAGAAGTTTATGACTTACCACTATTGCCAGCTTATAAAGAAGTATGGTGGGTATTGCCAATAGCTATCGCTAGTTTGTTTATTGTTACCAACCTATCCGTTGGTTTATACGATATAAAATTACGAGACAGCCATATTGGTATATTTCGTCGGTGTCTAGTTAGTGGCGTAATGACCTTTGCCATCTTTGAAATTATTGTTTTTAATATTTTTACCTCTTCAGAAGTTCTTCCTCTTTTATTTGCATCATACGTATTAACCATTGTTGTTCTTGTTTTTACCATTCGTTATTTGGCCAGCACGTTCGAAATGTTTGGTATTACAAAAAAACGTGTAGTGGTAATCGGAGCAGGTGAAAGAGCGTCAATAATTGAAAAGCGTATGCGTCGCGAGTCAGACCGCCGTGGTTTTTCATTAGTTGGTTTTATTCCGTTAGCATCAGATAAAGAAGATGAATTAAAGCGTGAAAATATAATCAAGCTTGACTCCCTAGACAACTTACATGAGTTTATTCAAGAAAATCAAATTGATGAAATTGTAATTGCACCAGATGAGCGCCGAGGGTCACTGCCGTTAGAAGCACTATTCGACTGTAAGATGGGCGGCGTAGTCGTTAAAGACATTCTGGACTTTATTGAAGAAGAAACAGGGCAAGTTGCCGTCAACCTTATTTATCCGTCTTGGGTTATTTACTCGAACGGGTTCCAATCTCGTCACTATATCCGTGTTGCAGCCGATTATGTATTAAATGTTATTTTAGCCGTGTTTGTATTTGCACTAACTTGGCCACTGATACTTATCACCATGGCACTTATCTATCTTGAAGACGGTCGCAAAAAAGGTGGCACTATCTTTTACAAGCAAACCCGTGTTGGTATGGATGGCCAGTTATTCGAAATTATTAAATTTAGAAGTATGCGCCAAGATGCCGAAAAAGACGGTGCGCAATGGGCTCAAAAAACCGATGACCGCGTAACAAAAATTGGTAATGCATTACGTAAATACCGAATTGATGAATTGCCGCAGTTGTTTAATGTTTTTAAAGGCGAAATGGGCTTTGTTGGGCCTCGTCCAGAACGCCCAGAGTTTGTAAAAGAACTCATCAAAGAAATACCGTATTACAATCATCGTCACAACGTTAAACCAGGCTTAACAGGTTGGGCACAACTTAATTACCCTTATGGTTCAAGTGTTAATGACTCGCTAGAAAAGCTCAAATTTGATTTGTATTACATCAAGCGTCGCAGCATTCTGCTCGACTTATTGATTTTAGTTCGTACCTTCGAAATTATCCTATTTGGTAAAGGTCGTTAATTATGTCGGGCAGTAAGCCAAACAAAGCAACTACTCATGCGATGACCGTTGACGTGGAAGACTACTTCCACGTTTCTGCTTTTGACTCTTTGTTCTCACAAAAAGATTGGCCAAGCTTAGAACACCGAGTGAATGATAATACACGTCGCTTGTTAGACTTGTTTGATGCCCACAACGCAAAATCAACATTTTTTATACTTGGTGCCGTTGCCGAAAAGTTTCCAGATTTAATTACCGAAATTGACCGTCGCGGACATGAAGTTGCAAGTCATGGTTTTGCTCATCAACGTGCAACAACCCAAAGCCAAAGCGTATTCAAAGAAGATGTTTACCGTTCTAAATCATTTTTAGAAGACACCTTAGGCAAATCTATTGCCGGATACCGCGCACCAAGCTTTAGTATTAACGATTCAAATCAATGGGCTTACGAAATACTTGTAGAGCTGGGTTTTAAATATAGCTCTAGCACCTACCCAATTGAACACGATTTGTATGGCGTTCCCAACTGGCCACGATTTAAGTATGAGCGTCCAGAAGGTATTATTGAAATACCTATCCCGACAATTCGCAAAGACGACGTAAACACCGGCATTGGCGGTGGCGGTTACTTCCGCTTATTCCCTTATTGGCTTTCTAAACGTCGCATTAACAAATTTATGGAACAAGAGTCTGCACCTTATAGTTTTTATTTCCACCCGTGGGAAATTGATCCAAACCAACCTCGCGTTAAAGATGCAAGCTTCAAATCAAAGTTTAGGCACTACATCAACCTAGACAAAATGGAAGGTAAAATAGCAAGACTACTCACTGACTATCAGTGGGATACGATGCAGAACGTATATTTAGAAGACTAATATGGATATTGTTAATACGTTAAGGACCAACAAAGCAATGCAACGCGCTGTTATCGAAGCAGTGTGTCTAGTCGCACTGCTTGTATTGTTTTATCTCGATACCGTAGTCGATATGGTTCATTTATGGATGAACTCGGAAACCTATAGTCACGGTTTGTTTATCGTGCCTCTCACCGCAGTACTGATCTTTTCGCGACTGCAACGTAAACCTTTAAAAGTTAATGCATCACAGCCTCTAGCGGCGTTAGGTATTCTATTTTTTAGTGCCTGTTGGTTAATCAGCGAACTCGCGCAAATAAACTTACTCGCACAACTAAGCTTAGTGGCCATTATACCTTTTGTTGTGTGGGCTCTTTATGGATTTAAAGCGCTGTGGCAACTAAAAAGTGCATTGCTGTTTTTATTTTTAGCGGTACCGGTAGGTGATTTTCTTATCCCTCATTTGCAACAAATTACTGCCGTATTATCCATTGCCATGATTGAATTTGTGGGAATTCCCGTTTACAGCGACGGGCTTTATATTTCCATTCCAGCGGGTAATTTTCTTGTTGCCGAGGCGTGCAGTGGTATCCGCTTTCTAATTTCATCTATTACCATCGCTATTTTTTATGCCCTGCTTTATATCGACAGCTATAAACGCCGTTTAGTCATGATATCGGCAGGTATTTTTGTGCCGATACTCGCAAATGGTATGCGAGTTTTCCTAATCATCGTTATTGCACATTTAGGCAATATTGAAGCTGCAACAGGGTTTGATCATATCGTTTACGGGTGGGTATTTTTTAGCTTTGTAATGATCATGCTCATTTGGCTTGGTAATGCCTTGTCAGACCAAATAGAACCGGTTTCTGCTGATGAAGAACAAAACGCTAAAGCAGAAAACAAAAACACTACTACCGACTCACCAAGAAATATTGGCGTCGCTTACCTTGTGGTGGCGATAGCGTTAGCCATTGCACCGCTGAGTGCTAACCTGATTAAACAAGCGCAACCTGATGTTGCTGTTGCAAGTAAACTCAGTGAGCACGTATCAAAAATAAATGACTTGTATAAACAACCAATGACACCTTGGGCGGTTTACTTTCCTAACGCGGATAGTATCGAATTAAATACATGGTCAAACAACCAAGCGGTAACAACATACAAAGTACTGTTTGCAACAGAAGCCGATGACAAAGAACTGATAAACTTCGAAAACCGATTATTTAATCCAGACCGCTGGTCAATCAAATCGAAAAAAATGAAACCTATCACAATAGGTGAGCAAATAATTGAAGTGCAATACACTCAAATTGTTAGCTTAGTTGGTAAAAAACGAAATATTCTAATGGTTTATAAAACCGATGGATTTGTGTCAGCGAACACGTGGAAAATCAAAGGTCAGCAAGTCATCAATAAATTGTTGCAAACCGACTTTGGAGGACAAGCGTTAATCATGTCAGCGGATCAGGCCGATGTCAGCCAAGAACAATTAGAATTGTTATTTGGCCAATTTATTCAACAGGAACAATAGCCATGTTAGTGTCAGCCGTCATATTGTCATTTAACTCTGTTAACACCTTGCCACGTTGCTTAGACTCCTTGTTAGAGGCTTATCGCCAGTATGAACAGGGCTCTGAAATATTTATCGTCGACAACGGCAGCCAAGATGGCAGTGTTGAATTATTAAAGCAGTACCAAGCACAACATCCAGATATTATTAAACCCATATTTTTTAAAGAAAATACCGGCACGACTTTTTCAAGAAACAGTGCAATAAAAGAATCTACCGGCGACTTTGTTTTAGTTTTAGACTCAGACGCTTACATTACGCCAACTTGTCTTGACGCCTTGCTAAGCTATAGCCAGAAAAACCCTGAATGTGGCATTGTGGTCCCTAAACTGACTTACGCTAGCGGTAACTTCCAACTATCTTGTGATGTATTCCCAACACTTTTACAAAAAGCCAAACGCTTTTTATTCTTAAAAAACATGGAAGCCAACGAACACCCGCTTAGCAAAGTTACGGCCCCTGTTGATGTAGATTATGCCATATCGGCGTGTTGGCTGATTAGCCGAGAGTGTGTCGAGAAAACCGGCTTATTAGACGAAAAAATCTTTTACTCACCAGAAGACGTAGATTACTGCATTAGAGTATGGAAAACGGGTTTTAAGATCACTTACTTGCCACACACTCAAATGATCCATGACGCACAAGAGCTCTCTCGAGGTTTTAAACTCAGCAAGTTTCACTTTTCTCACTTAGGTGGTTTGTTTTACCTATTTAAAAAGCATCGTTACTTTTGGGGTTTAAGCGGGCTGTATAAAAAAATGGCTAGGCACAGCTAACCATGTGCGGATTTGTTGCCATCATTAGTCCTTTATTGGAAAAAAACACGGATTTGTTGCTAAAGGAAATGACGGCGACGTTAGATCATCGTGGCCCCGATGACCGTGGATATTTTATTAATAACCATAAAACCGTCGGATTCGGCCATACCCGCTTATCAATTATCGATATCGACAATGGTCATCAACCTTTAATTAAAAATGATGTCGCTTTGGTCTACAACGGTGAAATTTACAATCACAATGAACTTAGAGCATCGTTGATAGAGCTCGGCCATGAGTTTAACTCAAAATGCGATACCGAAGTACTATTGCACGCCTGGTTGGAATGGGGCGAAGCTTGTATAGACAAGTTTAACGGCATGTTTTCCTTTGCGATTTACGACCAAACGAGTAATAGCGTGTTTTTTGCGCGTGACCGACTTGGTATTAAACCACTGTATTGGTCACAGCTACCCGACGGCACAGTATTATTAGGCTCAGAACTCAAAGCCTTACTTGCTTATCCCGGTATCGAAAAACAATATTCACTGTCTGCTGTGCATGACTACTTCTCGTTGGGATATGTACCAGAGCCTTATACTATTTATCAAGGTATTAACAAACTGGCTGCGGGTCATAAAGTCACCATCGAGCTTAACAATATTAACGTAAACCCAGTGGAATATTGGGACTGTCTAAATAACATCAATACCAATGAAACGAGCACGAGTGCGCAAGAGCTCAACAACGGCCAGATGCTGTTAAGCGATGCCATTAACAAGCGAACCATTGCAGATGTTCCTGTGGGCGCGTTTTTATCTGGTGGCGTCGACTCGTCGATTATCGTCAGTGAAATGAATAAAAACCAAAACGTATCGACCTACTCCATGGGCTTTGACCGAAGAGAATATGATGAGTCAGCACAAGCAGAAACTGTCGCAACCTATTTAAAAACAAATCATATTGGCATTAGCGTATCGTGTAACACCTTTGATTACTTGCCCGAACTAATCGCCATGTTCGACGAACCCTTTGCCGACAATTCAGCCATTCCCACTTACTTGCTAACCAAACAAGCAAAAAAACAAGTAACGGTTATGCTCAGTGGCGACGGCGCCGACGAGCTTTTTCTTGGTTACCGTAATTACCGATTATTGCGCCTAGAAAACAAAATCAAACAATTGTTACCAAAATCCATCGGTAAACCTGTGTTTGCATTTTTAGCTAATGTTTACCCGGCAATGCCTTGGGCACCACAATTTTTAAGAGCGCAATCAACATTAGCAGCCTTAAATAACGATTTTGTGACTAATTTCCATCAAGCCATGAGCATTAATCCTCCCGAAGTTTTAGCACAAATATTTACGCCAGAATTCACGGCGTCATTAAAGGGTTATAGCTCAAAAGCGCATTTCGAAAAATATGCGAGTAAAGTAACGAATAAAGACGTTATCAAAAAAGCGCAATACATTGATTTTAAGACCTATTTGCCGGGCAACATTCTTACTAAAGTTGACCGCACTACAATGGCCAATAGTATCGAAGCGCGAGTGCCGTTTTTAGATCATCGTTTAGTGGAACAATGGTTACCAAAATCAAGCGAGCAAAACATCAAAGGCCGAAAAGCCAAGCTACTGCTGCGTCAAATCGCTAGCCATTTATTACCTAGCTGGGTAACAGGGCGAAGCAAAAAAAGCTTTACCTCGCCCATGGATGAATGGTTTAGAATGATGACCAAGTCCGAGCTCAAAAAGCGCATGCAATTAGACGTTTTAAAATCGAGCAATTGGTTTAATATGGACGGTATTGAGCAACTCATAGACTCGCATTATTCAGGCAAGCAGAACATTGGCATGACACTTTGGTCTCTCACAGTATTTGCCGAATTTTTGAAAGCCAACTTAATAAATAAAGAATCGTAAAATAATGAAAATTTTATACCACCATCGCATTGCTTCAAAAGACGGTCAGTTTGTTCACGTAGAAGAACTCACCAACGCACTTTTAGAGCAAGGTCATGAACTCAAGTTTGTGGCGCCACAAGTAAACGAACAGTCTGACTTTGGTCACGACGGTGGATTTGTAAGTAAATTAAAAACCGCACTGCCCGCCTTTATCTATGAATTATTAGAACTTACTTATAGCTTATGGGTTTTCATTAAACTCGCCGTGGCGATAAAACAATTTAAGCCTGAGTTTATTTACGAACGTTACAATCTTTATCAGCCAGCCGGCATTTGGGCATCCAAACTTTTTAAAGTACCGCTTATTTTAGAAATTAATGCGCCGCTTGTTGAAGAACGCAGCCGTTACAGTGGTTTGTCATTAAAGTGGCTGGCAAAAAAAGTAGAAAACTATACATGGCGTGGTGCTGATCATTGTTTACCAGTAACCGACGTTTTGGCGGATCATTTGCGCGATGCCGGTGTAGCTGAGAGCAAAATTACCGTAGTACATAACGGCGTACGTCAGCCATTTATTGACGAAATGCTCGCCTCGCCTATTGATTTAGAAAAAGACAACATAGTGATTGGCTTTACCGGCTTTATCAATCCTTGGCATGGAATGGACAAAGCCATTGAAGCCATTGCCGAGCATAAACACTTACCGTTAAAACTAGTGTGCATTGGTGATGGTGCTATTTTGCCAGAGCTAAAACAACAAGCTGCCGACTTAGGCATTGCCGACAAAGTTGAATTTAAAGGCTTAGTGACCCGCGACAAGGTACTGGATTTTGTAAAACAGTTTGATATCTCGTTGCAGCCAGACGTGACCGCCTACGCCTCGCCATTAAAAATGTTTGAATACATGGCCGTTGGCTCACTGATTATTGCACCACGAACACCCAACATAGAAGAAATACTCAGCGACAACACCGCCGTATTTTTTGAAAAAGGCAACCAGCAATCCTTTAAGGCCAGCCTTAACGAAGCCATAGAAAACTACGTAAACTACAAACACAAACGCGAAGCCGTAAAGCAAAGCGTCATCGACAAAGGGTTTGTATGGCATGAGAATTCAAAGCGTGTGGTGGCTATTGGGCAAGCGCTGATAAACAAAAACGCTAGGGACTAATACCATGATGAACAATAATAAAAACGTAATTTTAGTCGAGTTTAACGAACTCGTTCCTCACCTAGTTGATAAGTTTATGGCTGAAGGTCATTTACCTAATTTCAAAAGGCTCGCCGAAAAATCACAATGCTTTGTTACTGATGCTGCACAAGAAGGTGAAGCCCTAAACCCTTGGATTCAATGGGTTACGGTTCATACTGGTATGACACCTGAAGAACACAAAGTTTACCGTTTAAATGAAGCAGACAAGTGCAAGGGCCACTATATTTGGGATACGTTGTCTGAAAAAGGCGAATCTAGTCTTATATTCGGCAGTATGAATGGTTATATTACAGAGTCGTTTAAAGGTACTTACTTACCGGACCCTTGGGATACCTTAACTGAGCCTTCTGATAACTTAAAAAATTACGCTGAGTTTATAAAAGCTTATGTACAAGGTAATCCAGCGAAAAGCAAAGTCTCTGCACCTCAATTTTTGTCATTCATGATTCAAAATGGTTTGTCATTTAAAACATGCCTCAAAATCGCAAAGCAGTTAATTATCGAAAAACTAGACTCTAAGAAAAAGTGGCGCCGTGCTGGTTTACTTGACTGGATTCAACTTGATGTATTTAGACACCTTTACAAAAAAGAGAAACCAGCGTTTGCGACAATCTTCTCTAATAGCACAGCCCATATTCAGCACACTCTTTGGAAAGAGTCTTTTCCTAACGAGTTTGGTGAAAACTCAGTTAAAACAATGGCTGATAATCCTATGCTTTTCTCTTATAAAAACCACGATAAAATATTAGGTGATATACTCAAGCTTGCTGATGAAAATACTGAAATCGCTTTATGTACGGCATTGAGTCAGCAACCATATACTAAAAACGTTAAGTGTTTTTATCATATCAATGACTTTAATAAACTAAAAACTACATTAGCGATTCCAGGTAATCCCAAATATATTCCAGTTATGGCCGAGCAATTTCATATTCGATTTAATAACAAGGAGGACGTTGAGGCAGCATTTGAGCATTTATCTCAATTTGAAATGTTAAACTCAAGCTACTTCTATGAAGGTTCGAACAAAATATTCTCAATGACCATTGATGAGAACACCCTCCATATTAAAAATCGCTGTTCAACAGAAGTAGAACAAGAAGCGATATTTAAGAGCGTATTAACAGAACAAACATTCTCCTTTTATGATTTATTCTACAAAATGGATGATCAAAAGACAGGTATCCATCACCCTCATGGGATTTTCTGGATCACGGATTCTGATATAAACCAAAGTGACTCGAATATAATTCCACTTGAAAGCGTTTATCCGCAAGTTTTGAGATTAGTGAACTAATAATTTAAGGAGTTACCTTGTGAAATACTTTATAACTATAGTTTTAATTGTTTCTAGTTTTATAGTCTACCAATGGCTAGAGGTGCAGCCAGTTTCACTTTGCAAAACAAGCGAAACATCCACGCCTTACTGTAAGTACAAAGGAAAAGTAGACAAAATCTATCTAAATGAAAAAGGGCTAGCTTTGATTTTCTTGAAAAAACAATTTGACTTAAAAAGTGCCAATGAATTTGGATACAAAACCAGTAACAGCAAAGCCATGTCTTTGAATATTGATACAAACAAAATGGATAGAGAAATGTTTAATTTGCTTACTGTCGCATTTGATGAAGACCTTACTGTAGAGTTTCATGCTAGATCTGTTGAAAAAGGCTTTATGAAAATAGATAGAGTCTGGGTAACTAAGTAAGCCTCAATATGTCATTAACTGTAATCGCTTTTTTAGGTGCGTATTTTGGTTGTTTACTTAAAGCCTTCACTTCTAAGCCTATTTGGGGGCTTTACGCCTATCTAATTGCCTTCTATGCACACCCAATGGCTAGGTGGTGGGGAGCAAGCCTGCCTGATTTGCGCTGGTCTCTACTAGCTGCATTAGTGACGCTATTAGCTTTAGCTATGCATAAGAAAGATGAAAACAGTAACTGGTTCGAATTTAAAGAGACTAAACTATATTCGATATTTGTACTTTTCTTATTTATACAATATATATGGGTATTAAACGGAGCTTTACATTCTATTTACGTCCAATTGGCCGTAAAATATTTAATTCTCATCTTTCTAATTCAAGGCTGTATTAAAACTAAGCAAGAAGTTATTGGTTTTATTGTAGCAAATGTATGTGGTGCATTGTACTTCGCCTATTTGGGTTCGTCATACCCAGGAGGTCGATTAGAAGGAATCGGTGGACCTAGTATTGAATCATCAAATGGCTTGGGGCAGCATCTGTCAATATTATTAGTCTTTGCTTCATATTTGCTGTTTATAAGAATTGGTAAGTGGAAAATAGCGTTAGTCTTAGCAATAATTTTCATACTAAATACTATTATGCTTACTCAAAGTCGAGGAGCAGTCGTTGCATTAATTTTGACAGGTTTGGTTGCTCTATATTTTATACCTCGGGGTTATAAAAAGCACTTTATAATGCTCGCTGGATTAGGAGCTGTCGCCTTTTCTATTTTAATAGGCCCTCAAATTCTAGAGAGATTTAAAGGTGTAGAAGCCGACGCTGACGGACAAATAAAAGACAAAAGTGCTGGTACTCGTATCGTCGTAATAAAAGCACAGTATGAAATGTGGAAAGAAAATCCTATTTTAGGGCAAGGACACAGAACAACGTTAATTTTAAGCCCATATTTTATTCCACAAGAGTATATGACCACTGTTAAAAATGGCCAACAAGCTGTTTCTCGCCGAGCATCTCATAACTTCATTATGGGGGTGCTAACTGACCATGGCATTGTAGGTTTAGGCATCTATATAATGATCGTGATAACTATTGCAAAACACCTGTTCAGATTAAAAATGCATACAAAACACAATGCAGACTCTGATCTAATAGTGATACAAACAGGTCTTTGCTTAGCCTTTTTATGCTATTTATTTGCTGGGTTATTTTCCAACAACAAAATTTATGAAATTGCAGTTTGGTTAATCGCAATTATCCCAATCGTCGACAAATTAATGGGCAATTCAAGAATGGAACCTAAAGATGTTAATTAATGCAAGAGAGCTTAAAAAGCCTATTAATCTAAAAACAAATATTTGCATTTTAGGAGGTGGAGTCGCAGGCATTACGTTAGCAAACGAACTTAAAGAGCATTTTGATGACGTCGTATTGCTTGAAGCTGGCGGAAGACAATATGAACAGAGTATTCAAAAATATTATGATGCGCACACTGTACCTAAAAACTATCCAGATCCCACAAATTCCAGATTGCGTTTCTTAGGCGGCGCAAGTAATCACTGGGCAAACAATACGTCTCCTTTCTCCCCCATTGACTTTGAAAAAAGAAGTTGGGTGCCCAATAGCGGTTGGCCAATTACATTTGATGACTTAAAACCTTTTTATATAAAAGCTGCAACATATTGCCAAACAGGAATCGATAGTTACGAACCTGACTATTGGCTTCCTAAACTAAATAAACACAAGCTCTTTCATGGAGCTCAGCATACTGAACTTGCAATAGCAAAGGCATCTGTACCACCAACAAGATTTTTTGATAGTCATGGCCAAGCTTTAATTGATAGTAAAAATGTAAGCGTTTATACCTATGCAAGTATCAAAGACATAGAGTTTGACAACAATACTAATAGAGTTATATCTACTACATTTACTTCATATAATGGGATAGAACATAAAATTAGTGCTGAATTATTTATTATGTGCTTTGGAGGTCTTGAAAACGCTCGAATGTTGCTTCACTTCAATGAAAAGAATGGTAACAAATTGGGAAACAAATATGACAATGTAGGTCGATATTTTATGGATCACCCTACAATGAATGCAGCTCAAGTATTTAGCGATCATGACAAATTCAATAAAATGGGCATGATGGATAAAAATCGATTCATCGTTGCGTTTTGCCAACTAAATGAACAAAGCCTCAGGGAAAATGAAACCATTAACTTAAGAATGCCTTTTTCCCCTGCAAATGAATACCAAATGTCTGACGGTATATCGTCGTTTCATATATTGAAAGAAGCTATAGCTAATGGAGAGTTACCTGACGCCTTTGGTACTCATATTTCAAATTTCATCTCAGATGCGGATATGGTTTTAGAAGCTATTTCGCGAAAGGAATTTGATACTTCATTATTTGAATCCTCAAATACAAATGTTGGTTATCAAATACCAATGATGATTGAGCAGACCCCGCATAGAAGTAATAGAGTAAAATTATCGAAGCGAAAAGATGAATTTGGAATTCCAAAGTTATCAATCGAATGGGAAATGAAACAAATAGATAAAGACTTTATCTGGAAGTCCTTATCATTATTTGGTCAAGACTTAGGAGCGCTTTCATTAGGCAGACTTAGGCTATTAAAGGAACGAACATCTCGGTTATTTGGAAATCAAATGGGGTTTGGCCATCATCACATGGGGACTACGCGAATGAGCGATAACGAAGCAGATGGTGTTGTTGACTCTAACCAAAAAGTATTTGGAACCAGTAATTTATTCATAGCGGGTTCAAGTGTATTTCCAACTGGAAGCCATATACCTCCAACGTTAACTATCACTGCGCTTTCAATTCGCTTAGCATCTCATTTAAAGGAAGCTAAATTATGATAAATCTCTCTCGTCGTAAATTTATTCACCAAAATGGAATCCTAGCAATTGCGGCTTCTGTGCCTAGCCTGTTCAGTTTCAAATCTGTCAATTCATTAAGTTCCCCGGTTCCCAAAGAATTCGCAACTATAAGAAATGAATGGGATTTAACTTTTAATAGCACTCCGCAGCAATATATAGAAAGTATACCTGCCAAGTATTTTGATGATGCCGATTCATTTAAGAAGTTAACTTCGATCGAATTTAGAAATGGCCACTATATTGAGGTCAACGGATTGATGCTAAGCTTCTCAGAGGCTGCGTCAATAGCTATTTTAGTAGACTCTCAACTCACATGACGAATACCAAGGCAACTACATTTAGCCGGTTGTTATCCGGTGGCATTTTAAGAACGCTAACGCTGCTAATCACTATTGTGATTAGCTTCTTCATGATGCCATTTATGGTTGAGCACCTTGGCGATAAGACTTACGGCCTATGGGTTTTAATTGGTTCCTTAATGGGTTATTACATGGTGGTAGATTTTGGGCTGCTTTCTGCAACTCAGCGCTACCTTGCCAGGCACCTTAAAGAGACCGTGAGACTTAATGCCGTTATCAATACCGCCTTTTATCTGCTATCAATACTAAGTGTTATTGCTGTTCTGCTCACATTTGCTTTTTGGCACATTTCTCCTTTTTTAGTATCTGAATCTAATGTTGTTCCAACGATGCAGATGTTGGTCGTCATTATGGGAGCAAAGACCGTACTTACATTGCCACTCATGGTGTTTAATGGGATGTTAAGTGCAAAACTTAGGTTTGATATTGCATCTTATATAGAAATCGGTAAAAACATTCTAAGAACCGCTCTAATGATTGGGTATTTACTCAATGATTACGGGATAATATCACTTGCATTAATCACGTTAATCTCCGAGTTATTGGCTTTCTTCTTTATTACTATTTGTGCAATTAAAATCTATCCCGAAGCATCTTATGGCACTCGATATATCGATAAAACACTCGCTAAAGATCTATTTAAATTTGGGAAATATACGTTTATTGGTGAAACCAGCAACCTGCTAAAGTTCAAAGTCGATGATATCGTGATTGCAAAATATATTGGGCTAGCGAGTGTCACAACATATGCAATTGCTTTCAGTCTATTTAACTATGCTGGCCAGTTCATAAATAGTTTGCTAGGTGGGTTAGTCACAGTATTTACCACGAGCATTAATGATGGGCCCGAAGTTCTCCGAAAGCGGTTTTTAGTTTTTACTGAAATTTGTGCCCTCGTTGCTACTTATTTCACCCTATTCATGCTGTTAGCCGGTAAGTCGTTTATTATCCTTTGGATGGGAAGTGAATACAGCGAAAGCTTTACAATACTGGCCATTTTTTGCTTAATACTATTAATCAACTCATCAACACGGGCCTGTGTTCCATTATTTTATGCTTTAACAAAACACAAAAGACTGGCCTATTGGAACCTCATAGAGGGAGCAATTAACTTAACGATAAGTATCGCTCTAGTACAAAATTACGGAATCATCGGTGTAGCACTTGGAACATTAATTCCGGCGGTCTTTTTTAGGTTAATTTTACAAGTAAATTACGCATGTAAACTCATCGACCTTAATATTACACAATATTGGCGAGTCATAATTAAACACTGGTTAATGGGTGGTGCATTTTATCTCTTGTTTACTTTTATAGATTTGTCGTCTGCTATGGAAAGTTATATTGGATTAATAACCATCTGTGCAGGTCTCTCAGCTGTTTACATCCTGATCGTTTGCCGTTACTTTTTGTCAGATACCGTCAAAGAAATTCTAGTTAATAACTTATCAGCTAAAATTCCTCCACGTATTTTAGCCATCGTTTTCAAGAAGACTGTTGAAAAAAGAGGCACTGTATAATGAAGTTTTCAATTGTTATTCCAGTTTTTAACGGTGAGTCTGTCATCAAAAAAGCGATAAAAAGCGTTGCCCAACAGACTTTTTCTAATTTTGAGTTAATCTTAGTTAATGACGGTTCTACAGATAACTCTGAGCAAATTATTAACGAGTACTGTAAACAAATTCCAGATTTAAACTGGCAGCAAATTATTTCTAGAAACCGAGGCCGAAGCCACGCAAGAAACTTAGGTATTAAAGCCGCACAAGGACAATTCGTTTGTTTTCTCGATGCTGATGACGCCTTTAGTTCAGATCATTTAGAAGAATTTCATAAAGCAACGGAACGTTACCCAAATAATAGCTGTTTCTTCGCGGATAGTCAGATTAAAACAACGGATAAGTCATGGGCTCGATATAATAACTTTTTAGAAAGGATGTTAGGTAGAGGTACGTTTTGGAAACAAGAAGACGATTACATCATATTTGATGAATGTTTAGCTGAATACTTAGTAGAAGGTAGTCTAATTCCAATGTGCTCTACTGCTATCAGCCGTGAAGTGTTAATCGACGAACAAATGTTTAATGAGGCGTTTAGTTCATCAGAAGATTTTGACCTTTGGTTTCGCCTGTCTCTACAACATCGATTTATTGCGATTAACAAGCCTTTGTCTATCGTTTATCATCACGATGACAATACTAGTCATCCTAAACAAAAGTACGATAATTTATCGAAACAGCTCGTCGTGACTCAATCATTAATAGAAAAAGAGGGTTTGGCACCTAGATTACAATTTCTTTTAAAACAGAAAGAACATACACTTTTTCATGACCTGCTTTATCACTCAAGTGTTCGTTCAATTAATAGCGTGTTATCAGCGATAAAAAATCATCGACACTTAATTAGTCAACATAAAGTTGATGCGTTAAAGTCATTGATTAGAGCCATTATTAAAAGGAGATAATATGACCATATTTGTAGGAATGATCTCACTCGATGATAATACTATCAGCACTTCCTCATCTGAGCATTTAAGGCAGTCATCTTTAGCGTCGTTAGAATTACACTCTTTTACAGAAGAAGCAGTCTATTCGAATTTTGTTATATACCAATATGATATTGGGGTTTTTGAAAAACAATTCGAGAATAATTGCGATGACTTTGTCAGCGCTTTAGCGGGCCAGCCAATTTTTAATCATCCTAATGCAGATACCCAATCAGACTTCTCGTATCTTGCCCAACACAAAGATTCTGTGCCAGATTTGCTAACAAATGCGCGTGGCACGTTTGCGGGTGTGTTCCATGATATTAAACAAAATAAAACGTTTTTATTTACTGATAAAGTGGGTGTTCGCCCCATTTTTTATATGACCCGTTTAGGACGCCTCTACTTTAGTTCTAATTTTTCAGTCCTTAAACATCTCTTTTTCGATGAGTTAACCCTTTGCGCCGATGGTATAAAAGAATACTTAACTCTTGGTTATTCTTTAGATGACAAAACGGCTTTTAACGAAATCAAACGCCTTAAGGCTAGCCACTTACTTGAAATTAACAATACAATTAACAGTGTTGAGTATTGGGATTGGTCAATAATTAACACAGAAAGTGTGGACGACGATTTTTATCAACACCTGTTTGATACTTTTCAAGAGTCTGTTCAGCTTAGAACATTTGATAAAGAACACGCTTATTCCTTTTTAAGTGGAGGTTTAGATTCACGCGCGGTGACAAGTTCTCTCATCATGCAAGGTAAAACACTAACTTCATTCAATTTTCAAACGGCTTACTGTCAAGACACAGAATATTCAAAACTATATGCTGAAAAAGCAGGCATAGACTTAAAACCAATAATTGTACCTCAAGAGGATTTTCATGGTTGGTCACGTTTAATAGCTAAGAATATAAAAAAAGTAGAGAATAAACATAAGGGCCAATACGTTTGGTCAGGAGATGGTGGTACGCCAATAGGTGGTGTTTTTCTTAATACAGGTACTATAAATGCTTTCAATGACAGTATTAAAAAAGCAGTTGAAGTTTTTTTAACTAGCAACAATAAAGTCTTACTAGCCAATTACTTTGCTGGCCCTTTAACGGTTGAGCATTCCGCAGAATTAATTGACAACATCTGTTCAACCTTTAAACATTTTCCTAATGAAAGAGCCAAAGCGTTGTTTTACTTCTTACTAGTAAATGGGCAAGCAAGAACGTTACAGACTCACTTTGAGACAATTCATTCAAATAAAATTGAAATGGCCTTACCGTTTTTTGATAGCGAATTCATAACCAGTGTTTTTAAAATTCCAATGGAACAACTTACTTATCACAATGCTTATATGAAGTGGTTTGACTATTTCCCAGAGTTTACAAGACAAACCCCTTGGCAAACTTACCCAGGCCACGTGCCCTGCCCAGTAGAATATGAGAGTGAGTTTGTTGATCAGTGGGAAATGAATAAAAAGAATAATGTATTCAACTTACAAGAGTCTTTGGCTATTCTAAAAATTCTTCGCTATCCATCATCAAAAAATGTAAATAAAACAAAACTTTGTTTAAAAGCCTTTTTACACTTTGTAGGTTTGCAAAATAATAAATATTTGGTGAGGTATAATAAGGCATTAATAGACTTACTACAGACAGATCACATAAGATAGCGTTAAGTGGATATACTGCTGGATTTCAGATGGAGATTGTAAGTTTAAAAGTATTCTTTTAACGACACAGTTTAATATTCGCTTGAATGTATTGCTTTAATACTATTTATATAAAGGAACATTATGATCAACTGGAAAGGAAAAAAATATTATTTACATATTTTTCTGTCTATCGTTTCTAGAGTAATGAGTAAAAGAAGTAATATAATATTTTACGCCCCATCTATACATCATTCTGTACATCTGCAACCGGTTATTGAGCGCTTCAATAAGTTAAGTTATAGCAACCTTTTTATCGTTGGACCGTTTAGTAGTGATAAAAATAATACGGTATATGATTGTCTTGACGACCTACCAATATATAAGCATTATGATTTATTTATATCAACAGAATTTGTTTTTCCACCATGGTGGGTTAGAACAAAAACTATCTTTTTTGGACATGGTATTGGGCCAAAGTTAGGCTATCAAGGAGGTGATGCACTTGATAAATTTGACTATTGCTTTTCGCCTTGTAAGCCTATTTATAAATTACAATTAGAAAAAGGCGTTAAAGTAAAAAAAATCGGTTTACCAATTTTAGATACGCCTCCAAATACTTCATGTAACGACGTGTATAGAGCATTTTCCTTGCTCCAACATTTACCTTATATTGTATATGCTCCTAGTTGGAATAATAATGCAGACTTAATTTCTGATATAAGACTAATTATCGAACGATTAAGTACCTTAAAAAATTATAATATTATCATTAGTCCTCATCCAAATTTGTTAAAACCAGAATTGTGTAATGGGATTAATTACTTTAGCAATTGTAATTTACCTATCAATAAACCATCCAATAAGCTGTCAACCCTTGACATATGTTTTAACGCAGAAGGAGTCATTAGTGATATAAGTTCAATACTCTTTGAGTCAATTGCGCTTAAAAAGAAGGTCTACTTTGATGGGTATGACAATGTATATCACGCATCTGCTGCTTCGAGTATATTAAAAGATGTTAAACTTGCCATCCCTACAATACAATGGGAAAAAGATGTTGAAAAACAGATTTTTAATAATTACAACCTAGAACGTAGCCAGATTTTTATAGAGACATATTTGTTCAACAGAGGCTATGCAGGACTGGCCTTTTATAATGCGGTAAAGGAAATAATAGAGAATGACTAGAATATTGACGTGTGGAACATTCGATGTATTTCATATCGGGCATTTAAGAATGCTTAACAGAGCAAAAGAACTTGGCGATGAGTTATATGTGGGAGTTTCAAGTGATGAACTCAACTTCTCAAAAAAGAATAGATATCCTATATATACTGAAGACCAAAGAATAGAAATTATTTCGAGCCTCAAAAGCGTGTCATTTACATTTGTCGAAGAATCTTTAGAAGCAAAGAAAGAATATATCTTAAAGTATAATATCGATCTGTTTGTCATTGGTGACGATTGGGCTGGTAAATTTGATTACCTTAACTCTGTATGTGATGTGGTATATTTAAAGCGGACACCTTCTATTTCAACGACTGAGTTAATTGAAATAATAAAAGAATTATAGGTATGACTTTTGTTTGTGCTTAGTTCATTGTGTAGAGCTTTCCAAAGCAAAACCTAATAAAATAAACACTTCATTTTTTAGTAGTTATCTTAAAAATCACGACTTTTTAGTACAAATTAAGAAATAGACTTAATATCAATTGCCGATAGTGCCTATTATTTTTACTAAAAAGCAAACTGAGCAATAATCGTTGCTTAAAAAGTCAAGGTTAAACAATGTGCGGAATCCTAGGAACACTTAATTTCAATAACGCAGCGGATGCAGAACGTATTGCCGCCATGCGAGACACTATGCCTTATCGTGGACCTGATGATAATGGACTGTGGATTTCAGACGATAGCTATTGTGCCCTAGCGCATTTACGTTTGAGCATTTTAGATCCTACTCCAGCTGGCCACCAGCCGCGAATTGAACAAACAGGTCGTTTTGTTATTTCTTATAATGGCGAAGTGTATAACTACATAGAAATTCGCGCTGAATTAGAACAGAAAGGCTATACCTTTGAAACAGGAACAGATACCGAAGTTATTTTGCAAGCTTATGTAGAATACGGTGTTGAATGTTTGCATAAATTTAATGGCATGTTTGCTATCGCAATTTGGGATAACCAAACTCAAGAACTGTTTCTGGCTCGTGATCGTCTCGGTATTAAGCCTGTTTATTATTACCAAGACGACAACGAATTAATCTTTGCGTCTGAAACCAAAGCTATTTTAAAGGGCTTAGATGCCTTGCCAAGCCTTAATATCGAGCTTATCGACGACTACATGAGCTTTGGTTATATTCCCGGCGAAAAAACCTTACACCAAGGCATTAATCGATTAATGCCGGGTCATTATGCCATTATTAAAAACAAACAAATGAGTATTACTCAGTGGTGGGATCTTAAGTTTGATAATACCCAAGACAAAGGTTTTGACTATTATTTAAACGAAAGTAAACACTTACTTGAGAGTGCTATTGACCTTCGACTTCGCAGTGACGTTCCACTAGGTATTTTCTTAAGCGGTGGCATTGATTCAAGTGCTGTTGTTGGTCTACTGGCTGACAAAGTGAAAGAGCCACTTAAAACCTTTTCGATAGCTTATGATTTTGGTAAAAATTTCGATGAGACTCAATACGCTCGTATGGTGGCAGAGAAGTTTGGCACCGATCACCACGAACTTAAGATCACCCCACAACAGTTTAAAGACTTCATCCCAGAATACATTCAATTAATGGATGAGCCAGTAACAGAAGCCGCCGCAATATCGCTATTTTTCGTCTCTAAGCTCGCTAAAGAAAAAGTCACCGTTGCCTTGTCGGGCGAAGGTTCAGACGAAATTTTTGCTGGTTATGACTTATACCAATACATGAACGTACTAGAGAAATACCGCAACGTTGTTGGTCAATCTGGTAGCGAATTTTTTGCGGGCATCTCTAATAAAGTGCTGGGTAAAAGCCACAAGGTATCCAAATACCTAAACATGGCCACACAACCTATAGAGCAACGCTATAAAGGCATGTCTACTTATCCAGACGCCTCAAAAGAAGCCTTATATAAGCCCGAATTTAAACAACAGCTAGAGTCAGAAAAAGCACGAACCAACCACGGTGCGTTTTCAAAACAACTGTTCGAGAATATGAAAGGCCAAGATCAGCTTAACAAAATGCTCTACTTTGATACAAAAACTTGGCTCGTTGATGACTTACTAATTAAAGCCGACCGTATGAGCATGGCAACATCCGTTGAATTACGAGTACCCTTTTTAGATTATCGTTTAGTAGAATTTGCAGCGACGATTCCATCGCACCACAAAATCAAAAAAGGCGAAGGCAAATTCCCACTGAAAAAGATGATGGAAGGCATACTGCCAAACGACATCATTTATCGTAAAAAAATGGGCTTTCCAACACCACTAAAAATGATGTTCCAAAACGAGCTAAAAGACTACGCACAAGACTTGTTATTGTCGGACAATACCAAGCTGCACCAGTTCTTTAAAGTGGAACGCATCCAGCAACTCATCAATGAGCACAATGCCAATAAATATGACCACCATAAAACGTTATGGCAATTAGTAGTATTAGAAGAATGGCTTAGGAAGAATACGGACTAAATTAATATGGCCTATAAAAACATTCTCGCCATTAGCTACTTATTCCCAAACGTTGAGCGTCCAAATCATGGGATCTTTGTTTTTAATCGTTTAAAAGCAATGAGTAAATATGCCAATGTTATTGTGATTAATCCTATTCCTTGGTCTCCAGCTCATGGCTTTATAGATAAGTTTAAACACTTAGCTAATATTCCATTTAAAACCGAACGAGATGGCATTACGATTTATCATCCACGATTCTTTTCTATTCCTGGCCACTTTAAAGGTTTAGAAGTAATAACGTATAAACAAGCGGTAAAGAATGTCATCAAACAAATTGGCTTTGAGTTTGATTTAGTAGATCTTCACTGGACCTTTCCAGACTTACCAACAGGTGACTATCTAAGCAACTACTATAAAGTGCCTTACAGAGTTACTTTGCGCGGTATGGAAGCCTTCCACCAGCAAGACGGAGATGTAAGAGAAACACTGGTTGCTCATTATCTTAGTAAAGTTGATAGCATTATTTCGTTAAGCGAAGAAATGGCCGACACGGCAGATAAAATTGCCAATACTCGTTCAAAAACAAAAGTGGTTAGAAACGGGGTTGATACCGATGCGTTTTATCATATTGATCAAGCTGAATGTCGAACCAAGCTAAACTTGCCGCATGATCAAAAAATCATTTTAGGCGTAGGTGCACTTATTCACCGCAAAGGCTTTGACGTTGTTATTAAAGCCCTTAAAAAGATCATTCTACAACTAGGACTAAACAACACACACTTTTATATTTTAGGCTCAGAAGGAGCCGAAGGTGATTACCGTAAAGAGCTAAAAGCATTAGTAACTTCGTTAGGCCTTAAAGACCATGTTCACTTTATGGGTGCTGTACCTAATAATGAGCTTATTACCTGGTATAACGCCGCCGATGTATTTTGTTTATCTAGTCGCGGTGAAGGTAGCCCTAACGTACTAACCGAAGCATTAGCCAGCGGTTGTCCTGCAGTAGCGACTAATGTAGGTAGCGTACCTGAGATTATGACTAGCGAACCCAATTTAGGTACCGTAGTAAAAGTAGACGACATTGATGCAATTATTAAAGACTCAAGCGACCTGCTGCTCACAGAAACAGACCGAGTCACTCAAGCTGCTAACTTAAACAAATACACCTGGGATTGGTGTGCTAAACAAGTTTTATAATTTTAAATCTATTTAATTGGCTTTAATGCGTAGTCAATCGTTCTAATATATTTCGAAGACGCATCACCATGATCGTCGCGGTTCCAAGGCCATTTTGTTCCTTGGTTTTCACCTTTTTTAGACACATCTTTTATTGCAAAATAAATCACTTGGTAATTATTTAAAACACTCTGTGGCAATTGAAAGCGAGTCCAAACATCCCGGGTATAATCATTGGCCCTTCTCACATAGTGCGGGTTTTTAGTTCCTACATACTTTTCACCTGAGTAAAATTCTGGTGTGACAATATTTGCTGTATTATAGTTTGAATTAGTAATTGGCATTGTTGACCAGCGTATTTCAAAGGTCGAAAATTTATGCTCCCCCACTGAAAAATTACCACCATCTTTAAAGCCCATTTCCCAATAGTTATTTTCAGGCCAATAGCCGACCCACAAAGACGTAATAGACTCGTCATTTTGATTGGGTTCGATACTGTTTTTTGTGCTGTAAAAGGTTAATTCATCTACCACAAATTCAGTGTCTTGATCTTGTTTAGCTCTAATTTCAAAATAAAAACGGCTTAACTGAGCAAAGTATGACTTATCACTGTCTGATACAGGGTTATTTTTATGATAACTATTGCCCGGTTTTCCTCGATGATGATTTGGGTGATCGTCTAGTTCGACATGCAACCAAGCACCTGGATTAAAGCCTAAATAATGGTAGTAATGCTGATTACCCGGCCCTTCGCGTGGGCAACCGTCACCTGTGCTATAGACTGGTTGGCCTGTCTCCCAGCATAAATAAGTACCGACATGAAAGTTAGTCCCTATAGAGTGTGGTGTGCCCTCAGGGCCTTTAGTTTCTATTCCGTCTAGCTTTATATAAAACGACATTCGATCAGTAGATTCAGAGGTTACACCACGCTCACTTAACGGTTTACCTGCGTAATACATCCACCAAGAGGCTTGATTCGGTGCCGTATTATTTTGAGGATTGTCAAACACTCTAAAGCTACCACCTGATGAAGTTAACGGCGCTCTAATATCACTAACAATTTCGGCTAAGTTGTCATCTTTATAATCACCTTTATCAAAGCTGCGAGGGCTTTGTCCAAAGTAGGTTATAACGCCATCACCTAAAGGCCCTCCTGTGTCTAACACCCAACCTTCATTTGAATATGCTACGTCTGGCTGCCATAACCACCCATTCCAAAGCGTATCTTGGTCACCTTCGTCGTTCCAATCGAACAAAGTAGTTACGTCAGAGGCGACCATCACCGAATTATGGTAAAAGGTTTTGCTGGTTTGATTGTCATCTTGGGTTTTGTCACTATTTTTTTCTTTAGATTCTCCGCTACATGAAACAAGGAGAATAACTAACGCTATATAGCCACAGATATTTTTCATTGCTCTAAAACCTTCAGATTCTATAAATCGTTTGAGGATTGAGACTAAAGTATAGGACATGATTTACTACTCATTTTAGGTTTAGGTGGTGGGTACATTTAATACGTTGTGAACTGGGCGTTAAACAAGCCCCAACATTACTTGCTCTAACTGCCTTGCCTTTTGTTCGCGGTTATAGTCAGATAAATCTCTTTCATATACCTGTACATTGCCTGATTGTTGGCGTTGCTCGTTTTTGTGGTTAATAAGGTTTTTAATTGCAATGGCCAACTCTTCCGCTGCCATGCCTGTTTCCACGCCATCAAATGATGAGGCTAACTTATAAGTTGCACCTTGTGAATCCGCTTTTACTAACATAGGACGTTGCGTTCGCAGGTATTCGTATACTTTGCCCGGAATTTGTTTGTTAAATCGGGCGTCTTGAATAAGCACTAATGCATCGGCTCGTGTCATGTTATTTAATGCGTTAATAAAAGGCACAGGTTCAATAAACTGAACTAAGTCAGTAATGCCTAATGCAGTTAGTGCATCGCTAAACTCTTCGCCACTGCCTGCCCCTTGAAATATTAATTCAAAGTTTTCCGCATTCACTAAACCGTCGTTGTTTAACATGGCTATGGCTTCAAAAATGGGTACCGGATCGCGACCATGTGCATATAAAACACCACTGTAATACATTGAGAATTTTTTTGAATCAAAGGGCGTATTCGCTCGCTCCACCGAACTTAATGCGGCGAGGCGTTCAAAGTTTGCTTCGTCAAAACCGTTTTCAATTACGGTGTTTTTACTTTCAACTAAAGCGCCATACTTAGCCTGGTATAAATCGCGCACTGCGGCTGTTGCGTAGGTAAGGTGTGCTGAGTTTCGCATCACTTGGCGGTCAATTTTTTTATGTATGAAGTCTAACCATCGCCCTGCACTACCATTCATGTAATGACAAGGGTCACGATAATCAGCAACCCAAGGCAAGCCAGTTTGTTTTGATAATTTATTGGCTATGTAGTGTGTGCTTGGCGTTGGTGCTGAAGACCAAATAACGTCGGGCTTGTATTTTTTAATTAACTTTGCGCCCACTCTAACCGACGAAGGTATCCATGTAAGGCCCCAGCGGTCAGGTGTTTCCATAATTGAAAAGTACTTACCTTTGTACGACAAGTCGCGCTGAACATCGAGTGCTCGAGTTCGGTAAATTTTATCGTCTGGCCCGTCTTGATAAGTTGCATCCACTTTTGAATATGCGCTCGGGTCTGCCGTTAATACAATAACTTCCCAGCCCCACTGTTTTAGGTATCGATAAAAACTCTCGATGCGTGGAACTGACGCGCCATTGCTTGGTGGAAACTCAAAGGCGATCATCAGAACAGTTTTAGTGGCGCTCACGGGCTGTTACTCTCCGGCTATTTTTAATATTGATAAACAAAACTGATTAAACTCTTTTCGATGCGGCATAAATCGTGGCAAAGCCGTCAAACTGGTTTTAGACGTAATGCCACCATCATTTGTTGCTACCCCATATTGAATGCCAAGTTCATTTAGCATGTGTTGATGCTCCGCGGTAAAGTCTCGACCAAACCAACCATTTGGGTATGCAAATAGCGGCGGCACTTGTCCCAAAATATCAGTTAAATACTCCACCGACTTAGCCATTTCTTGTTTTGCTACTTCAGGCTTCTGCATCGCAAGAATACTATGAGAGTGCGTATGCGCGCCAACATCGTGGCCCAGTTTGGTTAGTTTATTTAATTGTTGTGCTGTCATCATGCACCTAGCCGGCTCAAAACGACCTATCTTTTTGTAAATGGCGTTAAGTGCTTCATCACGTTCTTGATTTGCTAAAAACTTAATTTTATTTACTAAGTATAAGTATGCGTTAGCTTTTTCTTGTTCGGTATTAAGAACAAATGACTGATCGAACATACCAAACTGCGTTGCCATGGTATTTTTTAACGACTCGGCCAATTCATCATTCCACAAGTAACCTTGTTCAGTTCCTTTTGTGGCAATAAAAAAGCTACCCTTTATGCCGAGCTTCTCAAAAACTGGCAGTGCGTTATCAAAGTTATCGACATATCCATCGTCAAAGCTTAGCACTAAAGCCTTTGGAGGCAACTTACCTTGCTCAATCAATGCCAACGCTTGGCTTAAAGAAAATATCTTAAAGTATTTATTTAGCTTGGTGAGCAACACTTCAAAATTTGTGGCAGTAATGTCGTCGGGGCAAAATAATGACGGATCGTTAAGAACGCGATGAAAGTACAATACCGCTAGTGGATGTTCTTTATGTTTTATTCTATTTATGCAGGCCAATAGGCTTAAACCCAAATGTAACATTTCTTTTGTATCCTTACTTATCAGCGCGATTAACAAGAGTACACGGAGTTGTTTTCTTTGTGAATAACCTAATGTGCGATAGCAATACATAATGACTATATTTATTGCGGCGCTAGTGGCAGAATAACAATCTAAATGCAGGCTACGGAAATTTAAATAGGCAACGTAAATGAAAAAGGTATTAACGGTATTTGGTACACGCCCTGAAGCAATAAAAATGGCACCTTTGGTTCATAAACTAGCCGAGTCAGAACATATTGATTCGCGAGTATGCGTCACCGCCCAACACCGAGAAATGTTAGATCAGGTACTGCAGTTATTTGAAATTACACCTGATTACGACTTAAACATTATGAAGCCAGGCCAAGACTTATACGATGTTACTAGCAACATATTAGCGGGCATTAAGTCGGTTATTGCTGAATTTAAACCTGATATTGTATTGGTGCATGGTGACACATCAACGACGTTTTCCGCAGCTTTGGCGGCGTTTTACCAACAAGTTAAAGTAGGTCATGTTGAAGCAGGCCTTAGAACCGGCAATATTTATTCACCGTGGCCGGAAGAGGCAAACCGTAAGCTAACGGGCGCCATCACACAATTTCATTTTGCGCCAACTAAATCGTCACAAAATAACTTACTTAAAGAAAATGTAACCGCCAGTAGCATTTCGGTGACGGGTAACACGGTTATTGATGCCTTGTTATGGGTAAAACAAAAGCTTGATAGTGATACTTCTCTGGCGACTCAGTTTTCACAGCAGTTTGATTTTATTGACCCCACCAAAAAACTCGTTTTAGTCACAGGCCACCGTCGTGAAAGTTTTGGTGATGGTTTTGAACGTATTTGCCAGGCGTTAGCGAACATAGCGAAACAACGCCCAGACGTACAAATTGTTTACCCTATGCACATGAATCCTAACGTACGGGAGCCGGTAAATCGGTTATTGTCGGGGTTAGACAATGTGTTTTTAATTGAACCTCAAGACTACTTACCGTTTGTATACCTAATGAACCAGAGTTATTTAATTATTACCGATTCTGGTGGCGTACAAGAAGAAGCGCCGTCATTAGGCAAGCCGGTATTAGTTATGCGTGACACTACAGAACGTCCAGAGGCGGTAGATGCCGGCACAGTTATATTAGTAGGCACCAACGAGCAAAACATTGTAGAACAAACCCTACTGCTCCTAGATGATGAGCAGCACTATAACACCATGTCACAAGCGCATAATCCGTATGGCGATGGACTCGCATGTCAACGTATTGTGCAAACGTTAGTAGAGGAATTATAAACATGGCTTTTGAAACAGTTTCGGTAATTGGTTTAGGTTATATTGGCTTGCCAACAGCAGCGGTTATTGCCTCTAGAGGTATTAAAGTGGTTGGTGTAGAGATTAACCAACACGCAGTAGATACCATTAACGCCGGTAATATTCACATTGTTGAGCCTGACTTAGATATTGTTGTTAAAAGCGTAGTGTCTACTGGTTTTTTACGTGCTACGACTCAAGTTGAAAAAGCCGATGCCTTTATGATTGCGGTGCCAACGCCGTTTAAACATGGCAACGACGATTCTCACTCGCCTGACTTAAGTTATATTGAGTCTGCAGCAAAAGCGATTGCGCCTGTTATTGAGGCAGGCAATTTAGTTATTTTAGAGTCAACGTCTCCTGTTGGCGCTACAGAAAAATTAGCTGGCTGGTTAAAAGAAGCCCGCCCTGACTTAACCTTCCCGCAAGATGCTGGTGAACAAGCCGACATTAAAGTGGCTCACTGCCCAGAGCGCGTATTACCGGGTTATGTATTGCAAGAATTAGTATCAAATGATCGCGTTATTGGCGGTATCTCGCCAGCTTGTAGTGCAGCAGCCGTTGAGCTTTATAAAACCTTTGTTCGTGGTGAATGTATTGTTACCAATGCCCGAACCGCTGAGATGGCTAAACTAACTGAAAACTCATTCCGTGATGTAAATATTGCCTTTGCCAATGAGCTATCAACCATTTGTGACCAGCTTCATATTAACGTGTGGGAATTAATTAAACTGGCGAACCGTCACCCTCGAGTGAATATTTTGAATCCAGGTCCTGGTGTTGGCGGTCATTGTATTGCTGTTGACCCTTGGTTTATTGTCGATAGTTGCCCAGAACAGGCTAAGCTAATTAAACAAGCGCGCTTAACCAATGATGCAAAACCGCATTATGTAGTGTCACAGATAAAAGAAGCGGCGGATCAATTTAAACGCCCTGTTATTGCGTGTTTAGGCTTAGCATTTAAAGCTGATATTGACGACTTACGCGAAAGTCCAGCTGTGCAAATTGTTCAAGAACTTGCGAACGCCAGCGTTGGTGAGTTGATTGCGGTAGAACCAAATATTAAAGCACTGCCAGATAAATTAGCTAGCCAAGGTATCGAGTTTGCAAACTTAACGTCGGCTTTAGACAAAGCTAACGTTGTGGTGATATTGGTTGATCACAAAGAGTTTAAAGCAGCGGATAAAAATGCGTTTGCGAAAAAAGTAGTGATTGATACTCGCGGCTTATTATAAACAAGGATAACCTGATGCAAAAGACGAAGCTCAACAATGGATTTGGCCAAAGCCTAATTTTATTTATTGCGCTGTGTTTTAGCTCTGTTTTGCATGCAGAAAAAGTTATCGTTGATGGTATGCCTTTTGATTCTTTTAAAAGTGCGGTGGCGGCAATTCAAGATGGCAGCACCGTTTATTTAGAAAAAGGCGTCTATAAAGACGGTGTATACATCACTAAAAATGATATTTCTATTTTAGGTGAGCCGGGCGTTGTTTTTGATGGTGCCTCCGCTGATGGTAAAGCTGCGTTAGTATTAACGGGTAAAAACGTGGTGGTTGAGTCTATTGAGTGCAAAAATATAGCAGTGCCTGATGGCAATGGCGCTTGTATTCGATTTGAAGGCGAAAACATAACCATCCGAGACTTGTATGTACATGACAGTCAATCGGGTGTAAAAACAAGTCGCGTTAAAGGCTTTGTACATATCGAGTTTTCTAAATTTGAACGTATTGGTAATCGCAATGGCTTTTCACACGCAATGTATATCATTGCCGATGAACTTAAGGTTCGCTACAGCCAGATATTGAGTACTAAAAGTGAAGGGTCTGGCATTAAATCGCGTTCTAAACGGGTAATTGTTGAAAATAGCCTATTGGCTTCTTTAGACGGTGTTGATAGTCGTTTAATCGACATGGCGGAATACGGCGAATTAATTGTTCGTGATAGTATTTTGCAACAAGGCGATAACTCATCAAACAGCCAACTCATTGCCTACGGACTAGAAAAGAAAGCTAGACAGTTTGCCGTTAACCGTATCGAATTGCGTAATAACTTAATCTTTTTTGATCGCACTCGGCCAAATGTGCTCATTTCAAAACAGTTAGACGATGAGTTTATTAATCGCGGTAATATGTTTATTGGCGATTTGAACCATGTGCCGCAAATGGTGCCTGGCAACGAGTGGTATATGAGCCGAGAAGATGCCAAGCTAGAAGCCTACCCATTTTTACCGAGCATTTCTGAGCGCGAAAAGATCATGGATTTTGTGCGTATCGCCGGTACTCCAAAAAACATTTAACATTATGGAAAATGCTTTGATTTCTGTTTCAATTTTACCACCTGATGAGTTTGCAGCTTGGGATAAGTATGTAAGTGATCACCCTCTTTCTAGTCTTTATCATAAAAGCGATTGGTTAAGTCTGATAGAAGCTTCATTTGGCCAAAAAGCATACTATTTTATTGCTAAAAATACCGACGATACCATTGTCGGAGTTTTGCCAATTATCAATTTAGACAGCTGGTTGTTTGGCAATTATATGGTTTCGATGCCTTATTTTAATTATGGCTCTGTATTGGCTGACTCAGTAGCGGTTGAGAACCAACTTATTTCTGCAGCGATTGAAGCAGCGCAACAAAACAAAGTAAGTCATATTCAATTTCGCGCCATAGAAAGCGCTGAATCATTATTAAAAACCATGCCGGTTTCGACGCAAAAAGTTAATATGATTTTGGACTTGCCAGAAACACCAGAGTTATTAGGCAAAGCAATTGGTTCTAAGCGTCGTTCGCAAATAAAAAGGCCTATACGTGAAGGTGTGTCTCATAAATTTGGTGGCGTAGAGTTACTGGAAGACTTTTACGAAGTATTTTGTTTGAACATGCGCGACTTAGGTACGCCGGTTTACAGCAAGACTTTTTTTAAAGCCATTTTAGAGACCTTTCCAGATAACTCGTTGCTGTGTGTTGTGTATTGGCAAGGTAAACCTGTATCGACTGGCTTTTTAATGCACTACAAAGACCGTATGGAGATCCCATGGGCAAGTACAGTGCGTTACGCCAACCGAATTTCTGTGAATATGTATTTGTATTGGCAAATTTTAAGTTACGCCATTGAGAGTGATTTTAAACAATTTGATTTTGGCCGTTCAACCGTTGATGCTGGTACTTATAAATTTAAGAAACAATGGGGCGCAGAGCCGCTGCAATGTTATTGGTATCATTGGGTGCCAGAGGGTGGCGAGGTACCAAATCTATCGCCAAGTAGCGCTAAGTTTGATCTTGCCATTAAGGTTTGGCAAAAGTTGCCGTTGTGGGTGACTAAAATGATTGGCCCACCAATTGTGCGAAACCTTCCTTAACTGCTGAGATAGTGGCTAACTACTGATGCTGACTTTACGCTGTTTCTATTTGATATAGCCCTAAGTAGGCATCGACCATTTTATCCATGCTGTAATTGTCGTAAACCAGTTGGTGTGCTGTTTCAATTTTTTGTTCGCGCGCCGTTTGGTCTAACTTAATCTCATTCAATGTTTCTGCGTATTGTTCTACATTTTTACTTTCTACGAACCAGGCATGTTGCTCAGAAATAAATTTGGCGATTCCACCAACGTTGGTTGTGATCACTGGTCGCTTTAGTGCCATGGCTTCAAGTATCGTCATTGGCATGGCTTCATAATTTGATGATAAAGCAAATAAGTCGGTAGCCTTAAGAATGTCTGGAATGTCAGATCTGAATCCTAAAAAGTCGATATCATCAGCACTGGCTAACTTATCTTTAAAATCGACAAGTTCTTGGTAAATTGGGCCATTGCCTGCCAACTGAAGTTTTACATTTTCCCAATTAGGGTAGGTCTTTTTAGCCAAATCAAACGCCGACAATAATAACTTTTGATTTTTAATTGGGTCTAATCGGCCAACCGTTGTGATCATAAATGGCGGATTGCTACTCGCGGACGTGTCTGAAGTATGATTTTCTGCTACGTGTTTTTCAACTGTGACGCCATTAAAGATAAGTTGGACTTTGCTTTCGCTGATTTTTAACGTTTCCGTCACCCATCGATATAAGTCATACGACACCACAATATAGTGGTCGATAAATTTTGAAATGAGTTGCCTGAAGCGATTGTTAAATTTATTTTTTCCCGCTGGATCGTCACCACCACGGCCATGATCGCAATGCACGGTAACTGGCACACCAGCTAATTTAGCAACTAAATGATATTCGATGGTGCCGAAGTTATAAGTATGAAATGCCGTTGGTTTTATCCGCTTTAGCAACCGAAACAATTTAACATGACTCAATATGTCATTGCCCGGTTGCTTACCTAAACAATAGACTTCTACGGGAACATCGATTTCCTTTGCTAATTCAAAGTCAGTCGTTAGTGAAATAAGTACATGTTTAACATTGTAATGTTCTGAGTTATTGATCAGGTTTACCACGACTTTTTCCAGCCCACCACAACCAAAACTTGGTACGATGTGGACGACCTTTTTTCTGTTAAGACAACTATTTATCGCTACTTTGTTCATATAATCATGGCATTCAATAAAGACTAACTTTACTATAACACCAGACTCATCAAAAATTCAGTAACGATATTGTTAAATCCTACGATAAAGGTTATTCCACTTAAGGAATATCCGCTTGAACAGTTAGAGCAAGAATGGATCGCTTTGTTTGAACGAAGTGCCGGATGCTTTTTTCTGTCTTGGAATTGGATTGGCAGTTGGCTGTCGATTTTGCCCAATTTTGACAATGTTTATGTGGTTCGGGCCGTCAGCACCGTTGTCAATAAGCCTTCGATGAATAACGATGCTTTGAATGACTATACATTGGACGACTATGCTTTGGACGACCTACTCGGCTTTGGTATTTTCTGTGAAACTCATGTTCGTCGCCACGGCTTTGTTACATCAAAACAATGGCATTTACATCGCACTGGTAACGATAAGCTTGATCAGATTTGGATTGAGTACAATGATTTCCTTCTGTCCAGTGGGGACGCGATTTCCAGCCACCAGATAAGAACGGCTATGTGGCAATCGCTATTAACATCTAACTCTTGTTCGCAAAATGTAGATGAATATATCGTTAATGTCGCTGAGTCAAACTCTTATAATGCATTAAAACAGAGTTTGTTTAACCAAAATCATGCTCATTCATTTACGTTTGAACTGGACAGCAAACAGCTCGGATTTAAAACCGCATTAACCGACCCAAAAATACAAGATTACCCAAATAAGTTTTCTAAGTCCTCGTTTAAACAAATTAGTAAAACAAGACTGGAATTGTCAAAGCTCGGCGACTTAGAGATTGAGTATATTACTAACCACGATGCTGCGTTTGAGTGTTTAAATTTTGCTAAAACTTGGCATATTGATAAATGGGCTTCTTCGCAAACCCCAAGTGGTTTTTGCAATGACGCTTTTATTCGTTTTCATAAAAAATTATGTGAGCAAAATAACAACGATCAAAAAGTGGTGTGTATTGTCGCGCGGTTAAATAATCAAGTTATTGGCGTTAACTACATATTTATTGATACTACTACTGCTTATTTTTATTTAAGTTGTTTAAAACCTAAGAATAATAGTCGAATAAAATTGGGCTTATTGCTTCATCAAGAGTCAGTTAAATATGCGCAATTTCAAAACCTTAACTATTACGATTTTTTAGCGGGGCAAAGTCGTTACAAACAACAGTTGTCCGATATAACAACCGAATTTGCCTGTTACACTTTGCGCCGAAAAAAAGCCCGCTTTGTCATAGAGAGTACTCTCAGCAAAGTTAAGGGTTATTTGGTTAGAAATTAATCACCACAGATGATATAAAGAGTCTGTAGATAATTTAATGGAATAATTATGAACTTATCAAAGTCTATTCTCACCACTTCTGTCGCCTTAGCTCTTGTTGGCTGCGGGAAAAACTCACCGGAAGAGTCGATTATTGCAGGCAAAAGCTTTCTGCAGAATAATGATTATGATGCTGCTATTATTGAGTTTAAAAACGCGATTAAAGACGCGCCTAATGACTCTAACGCTCGATTAATTTTAGCTGATTTGTATTTGAAGCGAGGCTTTTTAGACGCGGCTGAAAAGGAGCTTAATGTTTCTTTGCAAAATGGCGCCCCTGAACAAGCGGTATTTCCCAATTTAGTTAGGGTTTTGTACTTACAAAATGATTATCAACAGATCACTGAGATTGACGTTACTGTTGACGTTGATTTAAACACATTTTCAGAACTTGAAACTATCCAGTTTAATACCTTTCGAGGTATCGCTTTTGATAAATTAAATCAGCCAGAGGGACTTGAGATCTTAAAAAGTGTCGTTGAAAGTAATGACAATTCGCCTTTTGTTGCTCTTGCTCACGCTTATATTACCTTTAAAGAAAATGAAGCGAATAAGCAGTATGATTTTTCTGAATCCATTAATATTTTAGATAACGTAATTACCCAAAACCCTGACTTTACCGATGGTATATTGCTTCGTGGTTATCTCTACAGTGCATCAAATAATTATGAAGCTGCACTTAAAGACTTTAAAACGCACTTAGAGTTAATGCCAAATGCGAATTTTATTCGCTTTCACCTGGCGCATTCTTATCTTCGTTTAGACCAAAATAATAAGGCTCTTGAGCAGGCTGACATCATTCTCAAGCTAGTACCAAACCACCCTTACGCAAATGAAGTAAAAGGGGTTGCGCTGTTTAGAGAGGGTAACTTTGAAAGTGCTCAACTTTATATGGAAAAGGCGATTCAGTCTGGTGAAGATAACGATACAAATCGAACTGTTGCTGGGTTAAGTGCGTACCAACTTAATAATTACAATCAGGCGTTAAATCATTTAGAAAAACTATCTAAGAAGCTAGATGGTACGCATCCTGGAAAGCGCGCGTTATTGCTCGCACAGATTAAATTAGGTCATAACGATGCCGCAAGCCAAGCATTATCAGATATTTCTGGTTCTGTAGAACCAGAGTTGCTGTCGCAAATTACTTATGAGTTTATAAAAGCTGGCAATGAGGCCGGTGCCAGTGAAGCGATTGAACTACTAGAACGTTCTTTGGCAAAACTAGAGCAGGAAGACGTATCTTCGGACTTAAAGCGCCAGTTAGGTACATTTAAACTCTCGTTATCGGACATCAGTGGACTAGAGGATTTAGAAGAGGCCGTAACCTTAGCGCCAGATTCTGATTTAACTCGTTCTAATTTAGCGGCAGCTTATTTGCAGTCTGGTGAGTATCAAAAAGCTTTAGAAGTAGCGCAAGTATGGCTAAAAGATAAACCAGAGAGTGCGAGTGCTTATAGCTTAATGGGTATATCTCAATTAGCGATGGGCAATAAGCAGCAAGGAAACTCTAATCTTGAAAGAGCATTAGAGCTCGACAAGTCAAATATTGCGGCACAAATGTATGCGGCTTCGAAAGCGGCGGATGCAGGTAACTATAACAAAGCAACGAACATTGTTCGTAATGTTTTAGCTATGCAACCTCAATACTTTCCAGCAGTAGAAATGTATTACTCGCTAGCAATGAATTCCGAAGACGCTAAGCTATCCAGTGTCATTGAGCATATTGAGACTACGATTTCGAATGCAAATAACCAAGCTCTTACTATCTTTTTAGCCAAGATATATTCACAACAAAAAGAGTATGAAAAGGCGTTAAGTGTTTTAGATAAGGTAACTAGCAAGTCGGCAGAGTTTTGGCAAATGAAAACTCGTCTATTGATTTTAACCAATAATATCAAACAAGCCTTAGAGGTAGCAGATAGTTGGATTAAGGCTTCGCCAAATAAACCGGTGAGTTGGGCCAACAAATTGCAAATCACTGAAACTCTTGGGTTACATAAACTGACTATAGAAACGGCTGAAAAGGCGTTGGCCTTATTCCCTGATAATTCTTTGTTTTTATTATTTAAAGCCTACCACGCAATTAACACAGGCAAAATAAAACTAGCAGAAAGTGTGATGGAGAATGTGACAGACGACATTCGAACTTCTGGTATGGGCCTTCGAGTGACAGGCCAAATTATCGCAATGAAAGGAAACTATTCTGACTCTTTGCCAATTCTTTTGGAAAGCTACGAGAAATGGGATTCAAATGGCACTGCAGCGATTATTTACATTACTTACACAAAAGACAAGAATACAGATAAAGGTATTACGTTTTTAGAGCAACATGTAGAAAGTAAACCAAATGATGCAAATGCTACCTTTATTTTGGCAAATCACTTTATATATTTAGATAAAGTAAAAGCGTTAAAATACTACTCTAAGTTACTTACCCTAAACGATAAAAATTTAGTCGCATTAAATAATGTCGCTTATTTATATACTGAACAAGGCAAACATAAAGAGGCATTAAGCTTTGCATTAAAAGCTGCAGAAATTGCGCCAAACAATAGCCAGGTTATAGATACTATTGCTGATATTTATTTAAGTTTAAAACAAAAAGACAATGCAAAAGAGTGGATTGAAAAAGGCTTAGTCATTGCACCAGATCATGCTGGTTTATTGGAAAAGAAGCTTATCGTTAGTCAGATGAAATGATCGGCGATAGTAAATAACAGACATAAAAAAACCAGTTGATAATCAACTGGTTTTTTTTATTTAAGCTAAGTCTTATTTAGCTTTACGTCTTGCTACACCAGCTAAACCTAAAAGGCTTAAACCGAAGATAGCTAACGTTGATGGTTCAGATACTAGACGTAAGTCAATAGAACCTAATGAAGTTGTTCTAGTGTACTTGTCATATGTAGTACCACCAATCTCGTATGTACCATCTAACACTGGAGCATTACTTTGATTTTGTAAGTCAGCGTTTGCTTTCATATTAAGTACAACATTTGCACCTAGTAGGTCAGCTAAGTCATTTCCGTTTGAGAAGAAAAGACCAGAAACTACGTCAACAATTTTAAACGTAAAAGTTAACGCATTTTGACCACCTGAAATAGGTGTACCGTTAGATGCTGTTAATTCTAGTTTAAGTACGTCGTCATAAACTGTGTTATTAATTAAGTCTGTTAAGTCTATGTTCGCCCAACCACCAGTAAACACACCAACATAGTTTGTTGTAGGAGTTGTTGTATCTGGAACTAAAGCTGCAAAACCTTCTAACATGTAATCAATGTCAAAAGCCCAACCAGAGCTATATAACTCAGTGTTAGATCCGTTGTTAGGTGCAGTACCTAAGTTTAAGCCGATACCACGGTCTTGGACTAAGTCAAAAACATAGTCACCTGTTTGAATGCCAGCAACACCATTATTATCAACGTAATTTGAAACGTTTGTGCTACTCGCGTTAATTGTTAGAGCATCAACACCTGCAGTTAATGAATTACCATCTGTGTCGAACGGTGCTACATCTGTTGGATAACCTGCCATGTATGATGTATCGATAACAATAGGATCTGCAAACGACGCGCATGAAGCAATTGCTAATCCTGTTGCTACTAAAGCTTTGTTAAATGTTTTCATAACACTTTCCTTAATGGAGTTGTAAGCTGTGTGATACAAAACGTATCGTACTGCCTAGTACAAAGCAAGTTACTTGCCAACAATATAATATGTTGATTTGTAATAACTTTTTTCTTAATTCACTGTTTTTAAATTATACTTTGTAAAAAAGTTAGACAGTCTATTTATTAACTATATTGTGCGCTATCTTGTACATTAGTCTCTGCTTGATACCGCGGTTTCCAAATGGCAAGTAGGTTTTCTTGAGTTTGTTGGTGTAACCATCAAAGTGGAGGCCATGCGGTGCGACAATCACGTCACCTCTGTTTAGAAGTACTTTTAATACGTTAGATGCTGCAACCGCTGCACAAAACATCACACCCATTATCGTAGAAGGCCCTTTTTTTGCTTTAAAATCAGCCTTTTCTGGCAGAACCAAATACTTACGTTGTAACATTGATGGTGACAGACCAATTAAAAATTGGATTAATTGCTCATTTTCCGTTTGTTTGTCTTCAAACCTAAAATACTGTTCATAAGACATTTTACCCGGCATAAAGCACAAATAGGCACTGCCCATACCTAAGGGCGCTGCTGTTATAACGGGAATTTGCTTTTCTTCACATTTTTTAAAAACTAACTTTCGTGCCTCAAGCGCAAAAAAGTCTAAGCAGTCAACGTAAATGTCTACGTTGTCGAGAAATTCATCAACGTTATTTTCAAAGATTCCTGTTGGAAACTCTTTCACATCTGCTTCTGGATTAATATCTTTGATGACTTTGCCCATCACCGAGCATTTAGGCTCATCAATGGTAGACATATAAGCTCCGAGCTGACGGTTAAAGTTATGTACTTCATATTCGTCAAAATCAGAGATGTTAAAATTTCCGACACCTAAACGAGCCAGTGCAGTTACATGTGCAGAACCAACTCCTCCACAACCTGCAAAGGCGATTCTGCTGTTTTTTAGTTTGGCTTGTTCGGCCTCCGTTACCCAACCTATATTTCTTGAAAAAGCATCATCGTAATTAAACATAATTTGGCCCGACTTATGACTCAGTTTGGATTAGTTTTTTTGGAAAGGCATGTACACCTATTAATTCTGCATCGAAGTTTTCTTTGTTGTCCAAAGAAAGATCATTAATGATATTTTTAAATAATAGCTGAAATCCAGGGCTTAGTGTTTTATGCAACGAATAAGGATCTATGTAGTAAGGTGCTCGCTTGCCGTGGTAGTCAACAACAGGACCAATTTGTTCGAACTCTATCCCGACAAACTTTAAGCTTCGAGCTAGTCTAGGCTCCATCATAACAAAGACATGTTTTACGCCGGCCTTCATAACCACACTCGCAGCAGAAAGATATAAACCTACCGCAATAAAAGGGAAGCAACGTAATTCACGTTCAGAATAAACTGTTTCATTAATTGCACCTGTCGCAGCACCTTTAAACTTATCTGATTGTCGACGTCTGAATTCTGAAGGTACTGCTAATCTCGAAATCTCACAAATTTCTTCGCGTTTAAATAGGTTTGGGTTTAGGGTTGGATGATCAATTGAGTCTAGGCAATATTTTTCTATTGGTAATAGTTGTTCAGGAGAATTAGAACATACCATTCTAACCGTACCGGCATATTTTTCCGTAGAGCGGTGTTGTATGAGGCAGTGGATAGACTGCTTGTCAAATTCGTCATTTTCCAGTCTAGACTCTCTAAGCGGTTCAAATTTTAATTCCTCACAATAAACGTCGTGTCTTATTGCGAATGCCTTTTCTTTTTCAGATTCTGTCATTGCTACTGTTGGTTGCAAATACTCAGAGAAATGGTTAGCAATACTTTTCGCTTGTTGGTTGGCTAACACTTGCATCAAATATCTAACCGCACCACCTATTACAGGTTTTTTAGATAGACTTTTCAAGAAATTCATAACAATTGTCCTAAACTGCGTTCCTTTATCACTTACACAGTGCCTTTAAATTTTTCGTTTGTAAAACCATTTTAATGATGTTCTGTGCGTTATAAATTAGTAAAGCTTATTCCTCATATTTTGCCTTTAAAATAAGTTAAATAGATTTCAAAACCTTAATATTAAATTGCGCGTATATTTGTATTTAATAAACCTGTTGTAGTTAGGTAAATATCCTAGCGTAAAAGTTGGCATTTTATTTACTGTCAGGATATTTAACAACACCTTCTAAGTAGGAATAAAAAACAAACAAAATCAACGAGTTAAAATACGGCCTATAAATTGCACAATTATGTTTATAATTTCGGCTTGTCTGTTTATAATTAAACAAAGCTCTGTAATAAATTCTGGTGGTAAGAAACATGGAAAATCAAAAAAACGACGTTAAGGGCGCTTTAAAAGCCTCTAGACGACAGCTCCTGATCAAAAGTGCAAAGGTTGCCCCAGTAATAACGGCAATCGCGGCCGCACCTGTGTGGGCGACTGGAAATGCGAACTCTAGTCACCAATCTGCGGGAATGTCCTCTACTTCCAGAATCACGCGTTTTAACGGTTTTAGCCCTGGCTATTTCCATGATCACAAAAATGACAAAAATAAAGGCCCTAAAAGTTCGAGTTCATCAGCTCTCGTGACAAGCAATGACAACGAATGCCAAACATCAAAAGGCGGTAGCAAATTACCAGACTTTTACTACGACAAGTTTTATGGTGGTATTGGTGGTATTTTCCCGGGGTCGTTATTGGCAGCCCAAGTTAGAGATGTTCTTTCACCTAGCAACTGGACTAAAGGCGGCGAAACAGCCAATATCAATGGTCATTCAGTCACCCAGGTCGACCGCTTCATGCTAACAGCCTATCTAAATGCTGATCCATTGTATGGCGCAAGCGGTTACCCTTACACACAAGAAGAGATCCGTAACTTCTGTAGAGACTACGAACAAGGCCGAGTGTCGTATACTGATGCTAAGCTAATCTTAACTAACCTGATTCATGAAGGTCAGGAAGATATGAGTTGGGAAGCTGATACGGTTTGTTAAAGTTTTATCCTGGTATTGTGACCCGCACTCATGAGGGTCACGGTACTTATATCTACCACACCACGCATTCTGAAACCCTCTTTGTTCCCTTAGATAACCAAGATTTTTTTACCCTATTAAGTTCCGGCGCACCAGATAAGCAAGCCTTAGCTGCAACTATTATAAAAGACTATGGTTGTACTGAAGATGAAGCTTTGTCGGCTGTTAATAATACGGTAGACTCGTTACAAAAGAGAGCACTGATAGAGAGCTAGTCGTTGAAGATAAAGGAATTACCCCAATCACAGTTGAAAAAAGGAAATATTCTCAAGTTTGATGTCGGTCCTTTTTCTGTGTCTGTTGATAGTGACTTTGATGTTGTTTATCAAGAAATCTCAAAAATTTACTCCGAATTTACTGCTCTACCCGACAATAGTTTTGTTGATTTTGAAATTAGGTTACGAACCTCCAAGTCTTTTATTAGACGCTTCGTAAGAAAACAATGCATTTTTTCGCTAGGCGATAACGAACCTTTTACACCTATTGGTGCCTCACAGGCTTTTCCTATGTTTGAGTGGGGATTAAACTGGTGTATTTCTTCCCATAGCCACCAATATTTAATTGTTCACGCTGCAGTGATTGAAAAAGAGGGAGTTTGCATCGTAATGCCAGCGCCACCTGGTTCAGGTAAAAGTACCTTAACCGCTTTGTTGGTGTACTCTGGATGGCGGTTGCTTTCTGATGAATTAACCTTAATAGATACCGATTCGGGCTTAATACAACCTCTAGCTAGGCCAATTAACCTAAAAAACCAATCTATTGATGTAGTGCAAAAAGCTTTCCCTAATGCTATCCATTCAGATATTGTTCGTGATACGCACAAAGGTGATGTATGTTTATTTAAAGCGCCAGATAGTGCGTTGCAAAACATTAACATCAAGTCCAAAGCCACCCATGTTATTTTTCCAAAATATGTCGTGAATACCGATATTTACTCAGAAGCTATGAGTCAAGATAAGGTGTTTTTTTCGGTTATTGAAAACTCATTTAATTATAATATTTTAGGTTTATCAGGTTTTAATACATTGACTAACTTTGTTGATGGCATTCAAGGGTACTCTCTGCAATATAGTGATAATTCAGCTGCCATAGACTGGTTTGAGAGTTTGCAATCATGAGTAATCTTTTAATCTCAATATATAATAACCCCGCAAAGATCGAGCATTTAACGTTAGATGAGTGGAGTAAAATTGTCACTCATGGTCGAGATCAAAATATGCTTGGGCGATTATGGTGGCGAATTCAAGTGCATCATTGTGAAGAGTTTGTACCGAATAAAGTAAAGATTCACTTCGCTAATTCTAATAAGTTTGTCGCTCAACAAAAAGTTAACATTAACAGAGAGCTTAACGAAATAGCCACTTGCTTGTCTGAGCGAAACATCCCTTCTACTGTTTTAAAAGGCGCGGCTTATATTGCGTTATCATCAGATACTAGCAATGGACGAATTTTTAACGATATCGATATTCTTGTCGACAAGGCCCAATTGCGGGAAGCAGAAATAGCCTTGATGACGTTGGGTTATTTTCATAATAAAGAAACTGATTATGACAAACGTTATTTTCGAGAGTGGATGCATGAAATTCAACCTTTAGTGCACAACAAAAGGTTCACTACGATAGATTTACATCACAACATCTTGCCTTTGACGAACAAAAAGCACTTTAATGCAAATCGTTTAAACGCGGTATTGTTACCACAGTTAAAAATGCAAACTCTAGACGAGCTCGATAGGTTTATTCATAGCGCGACTCACTTGTTTACTGAAGGTGAGTTTCCTCACGCTATTCGAGACATTACAGACTTAATTATTTTATATAACGAAATAAGCGACGCCAATGCATCTAGCCGGTTGTTAGACAGAGCTAGGGCGTTGGGACTAGAGACTTATATTGAGTTGGCGTTATACTTTGTATTACTAAATATTGGTGATAAAAAGGGTTTCGATTCAGTAGAACAGCTCATTAATCGACGCTTTATTACTGCGCAAGTTACCTTGCCGTCTTATCACTTTGTATTTAGCGCCGACACTGTAGAGCAAGATGGTATTAGACAACGCTTTGCATTATTTTGGCTATATATGCGAAGTCACCTCATTAAAATGCCAATACATATTTTAATACCGCACTTATGTCGAAAGTTTATATATAACTTTAAAGAACGCTATTTAGAAGATAAATCAAAGGATAAACAAAATGACAGGCTTGGTTAATCAGTTTTGCGGTTCTAGATCAGTCGTTGCGTTGTATGCATTGCTATGTGTGATATTTACTCCTTTTTTAGTGTCTAATGCACAAGCCCACGAGCCAAACAAGCTCATTGAATTGGCCAACGCAACTAAGCAATCGGTTGTTGGTGTCGGTGTTTATAACCCGTTAAGTGCACCACGATATCAATTACGCGGTACAGGCTTTGTTGTTAGCTCAAACGCAACGAGTAGCATCATTGCGACTAATCATCATGTGGTTAATGGTGATGAATACTTGGCGGATAAAGCGCAGATTTCGGTGCATGTTGGTGAGAGTACTAAAGCTCGCTTTTATAACGCGACGTTGATTGCACAGGACGAACGTGCCGATGTTGCGATTATTAAAATAGATGCACCTCTACCCGCAATGCAATTAAGCGGTGCTAAATATAACGCGCCGGCTGGCAGCCAAATTATGATGGCCGGTTTGCCAATTGGTTCGGTATTAGGTTTGTTTAAAGCAATTAATATTGGTTATGTGTCAGCCTTTGTGCCTCAAGCGATTCCTCAACAAAATGCCAGTCAGTTATCAATTGAAATGATTAAAAGGCTTCGCGACCCACTTTTTGTATATCAACTTGATGTTACGGCTTACCCTGGCAATAGCGGTAGCCCGGTTGTTGAGGTTAAATCTGGAAAGGTCATCGCCATTATTAATAGTGTGCTAGTGAAAAAGACCCGTGAGAGTGTATTATCAGATCCTAGTGGTATTAGTTATGCGATTCCTGTTTCAGAAATACATGAGTTGCTTAAACAAGTGCCTCAGTAGTCAGTAGTCAGTAGTCAGTAGTCAGTAGTCAGTAGTCAGTAGTCAGTAGTCAGTAGTCAGTAGTCAGTAACTAGCATAATAATTAAAACAGGAACTAGTTGTGGAAATCGCATATTTTATTGGCCTAACTTTATGTTTGCTTGGATATTTAACCAATGCTGCGCTTTTATTTGGTAGTCGAGCAAAAGGTCCGGTTCGTTCAATATTTTTACTTACCTATATAACCATGATTATTTGGGTGATTGGTTATGCGCTAGGCGCTTCTGTATCGAGTTCACCGTTTTTCATATCACCATTGCTAGAATCTTTTCAAATTGCAATGTGGACGCTTTTGTTACTGGCAATATTAGACTCGCAGCACGAAAAGATTAGCAGTTTTATTAGAGGTAAGTTTGTACTAACTATTGGCTTTCTAGTTGTCATATTTAATATGGCGATATTTTCTCCACTTTTAAGTCCCGCTTTAGAACTGCAAATTATTATTGGCGCAAGCCTGCTAGGTAGCATCATTCAGCTTATTCTTATTGAACAAATTTATCGTAGTGCAGGTGACAATAAATGGGCTTATAAGCCTTTGGTATTGGGCCTAGCAATGGTAAACATTTTTCACTTAGTAATGATGTCGAATGCCTTGTTATTAAGTAATGTTGACATTAATTACTTAGCTTCGAGACCCTATATATATGCGATGTTAACGCCTTTCCTATTGCTGAGCATGAAACGAGTTTCGGCATGGAATTTACGCGTATTTATCTCTAGAGATGTTGTATTAAACAGTTCTCTCTTGCTGTTTTCAGGTATTTATCTGTTGATCATGGCGTTGACGGGCTACATTATTCAGCAAATTGGGGCTTCTTGGTCAGGAGTAATACAAACGGTATTTATTGCTGGAGCTTTAGTTGCTTTGGCTTATATCTTTATTTCAGAGTCACTTCGCAAATATTTCCGCACTTATATTCAAAAGCATTTTTACGCAAATCAGTTTGACTATCGCGAAGAGTGGTTAAAGTTAACAAATACCCTAAATGAAGCGGAAGGCGATAAAGACTTTTACGTTACTAGCCTTAAAGGGGTTTGTGGCTCGTTACATTATTCTACCGGTGCTTATATCGTGCGTAGACATGAACACTTAGAATTAACCACGCCCGATGTTTTTGGACTGTCACACAAAGGCATGCTTGAATTACATTGCCTCATTCCAAAACTAGATAAAAGTCACTGGATTTTAGACTTGCCAGATTTTGACCGAGAAGAATATAAAACTCATTTTAGTGACTGCAAAGTCGAGGCGTTAATGGCCGATGGCATAGAAATAGTCTTGCCTATCTTTATTAATAAAGAACTACATGGCTGCTTTTTATTATCCAGTAAAAATGCCGACCGAATTAAAATTAACTGGGAAATACGAGACTATCTAACCGCAGTATCGTCACAGGTAAGTAGCTTTATTCGATCGGGTGAAGCAAAAGAACGGCTAGAAGAGAACGCAAAATTTGCTGCTTTTAATAGAATGTCAGCGTTTGTTGTACATGATCTTAAAAACGTTATCGCTCAAATCGGTATGATTGTTAGTAACAGCAAGAAGTTTAGAGATAACCCAGAATTTATAGATGATACCTTTGAAACGCTTGAGCACACTAAGGTTCGCATGGATAAAATGCTAACGCAGCTGAAGGACAAACAGCAACAAAGAAGCTCGGAGGCCCTGATAGAGGTTAATCGGACGTTATCGGAAGTTGTTGAACAATTTCAAAATGCTAAACCTAAGCCGTTATTTGTTGCACACCCAAACGAGCTATCAATTGCACTTGATAAAGACAGGTTTAGTTCCGTTATCGGCCATCTCATCGACAATGCCCAACAAGCAACAGACGAAAACGGATCTGTTCTGGTGAAGCTTACATTGGACAGCCATAAGCAAGATATTAAGATTATTATTTCCGATACAGGCATTGGAATGAGCCAAGATTTCATTGATAATCAACTATTCAAGCCATTTGAAACCACAAAAGGAAATGCAGGCATGGGCGTTGGCGTATACGAAGCAAAAACCTTTGCTGCAGAAAGTGGTGGCATATTAACGGTAAATAGTGATTTGGGAATTGGCACCACTTTTGTGATGTGCTTACCTCTGACGACAAGGGAAGACTGATGGACAAGTTATTAATTGTTGAAGACGACTTAGGTATTCAAAAGCAACTTAAATGGGGCTTATCTGATTATGAATTGATTTTTGCCGAGGATCGTCAAAAAGCTATTTCTCAATTACGCCGCCATGAGCCAAAAGTTGTTACGTTAGATTTGGGCTTGCCACCTGACCCCGCCAATGCTTCTGAAGGCTTAGCTATTCTTGCTGAAATAATGTCACTCGCGCCGAATACCAAAGTTATTGTTGTTACTGGCAACTCTGACAAAGCCAATGCATTAAAAGCGATTGAGCTAGGAGCTTACGATTTTTATCAGAAACCTATTGATATGGAGACGCTGTCGATTATTGTTGGTCGCGCTTTCCACCTTGCTAAATTAGAAGCCGAACATCGCTCGTTGCAACATGGCCAAAATCCGTTCGGTGGTATTATTGGAAATAGCCCTGATATTCAAAAGGCATGTCGTTTAGCAGAGCGAATTGCGAAAGCAGACATCACTACCTTATTGCTTGGCGAAAGTGGTACAGGTAAAGAAGTATTCGCACGCGCCATTCATGATGCTAGTCCGAGAAACAAAGGGCCGTTTGTTGCTATCAACTGCGCGTCTATTCCAGATAATTTGTTAGAAAGTGAGCTTTTTGGTTACGAAAAAGGTGCATTTACCGGCGCCGCTAAAACCACCAAAGGTAAAGTCGAGTTTGCAAACGGTGGCACTTTATTTTTAGATGAAATTGGCGATATGCCATTAAATTTACAAGCCAAGATGTTACGTTTTTTACAAGAGCGTGTAATCGAACGTGTTGGCGGGCGTAGTGAAATTTCCGTTAATGTTCGGGTTATTTGCGCGACACATCGTGATTTACCAGATATGTCAAAGCGTGAAGAGTTTCGTGAAGACTTATATTATCGTGTCGGTGAAGTCACGATAGAAATTCCACCGTTACGCGATCGAAGTGGTGATGTTGTTGTATTAGCAAAGCACTTTCTAAATATTTTTAATAAAGAGTTTTCGCAGAATGTACGAGGTTTCTCGGAAGATGCCATTCAAGCCATGATGAACCATAATTGGTCGGGTAATATTCGTGAGCTACAAAACAAATTAAAGTCAGCAGTAATTATTTCTGATGCTAATTTAATTACCGCTGAAGATTTAGGTTTTTATAATGTTGCTTCAAGTGACAATGAAGTGACCGAGCTGAATTTAAAAGCGGTAAGAGAAAACGCCGAAAGTCAGGCTATAAGAACCGCATTTGCACAGGCAAAGCATAATATTTCACGCACGGCTGAACTACTTGGAGTAACACGCCCAACCCTTTATTCTTTGATTGATAAGTACAATTTAAAAGACATAAAGCCAGATTAATTCTGGCTTTATCTACTCATATTTTAATAACGTTGAATACCTAAAGCTTTATGATCAGTCGCCCTGGTTACTAGTCGCCCTGCCAGGTAAATAGATCGTCCAAACCAACATTAAACTCTCTAGCGATTCGAAACGCCGTTTCTAATGATGGTGAATATCGACGCTGTTCAATTGCTGCAACCGTTTGGCGAGTAACACCCACTAAGTCACCCAATTGTCCTTGAGTCATATTGCCATGGCGCTCTCTTAATTCTTTTACCGTATTAGCGATAGGAATTAATTTAGCCACACTTAAAACCCTCTTCGATATAAGACGATTTGCGCGATATATTCAGTTATTTGGCTAAATACTAAACTACCAAATACGATATAAAACAACAGGCCACCGTCGGCTAATACTAGATAATGAATCAAACCTGACACCACACCAAAGCCCAGAATAAAGCTAGACCAATGACTTGCTTTAACAAGAATACCTTGGTCTCGTTCATCTAATGCAGAATTAGCGTCTTTAGGCGCCAAAATGGCAATAACGATTTGTCCCACTACCGATATCACCACGAGTACTATTGTGTACGCAATTAACATAGGTAATGAAGGTTCTATAAGATGACCAGCTACACTTGATAACCCAAGTAAGCTAGAAATATATAGTGCTGTTGTTATAGATAATGCAATTAACATTACCCAAGCTGATTTCTCGTGAAATGACATGACTTTTCCTTAGTTTGGCCTAATAGTTATGTTAAAAATACTTAACATTGATAATGGGTCAAATATAGGGCTAAAGATTTTTCATGTCAAATATTTTTAACATGGGGATTTATGCGTGAATGTCTGATTATCGGTTTTCTAACATCAGCTAGCTAGTTAAGTTTTATTGTCAGTACTACTGTCAGCTGAGTTTGCGCTTGATTCATTTTGAATTTTTAGCTCTTTTAGAATCTGACTTTGTACCAATAAAGAACGACGACTCATCATTAAAATAGACTCTAGTAGCGTTTCAATTTTTTCGGTATTTAGTCCACTGCCCATTAATGCAGAGTTAAGATCTGCAAGCTCAGACTCCGATGGCATAAAGTCTTTATCTCTGCCTGATAAATCAGTTTTATTACCACCAGCATTTGGATTAGAAGCGGTCGCTGGCATACCAGAATGCCGAATAGTTTGGACGTCATCTACCTGATGATTAAGCTCACTTGAAACCTCTTTGATCACGTCATTAATAACATCAACATCTATGGTATGTTTTTCTTCCATAAAGGTGAATAACAGAACGCGATCTAAAAAGGTATTGATTTTACGAGGGATTCCGTCTGTGAATTTATGTACTAAGGACACAGCCTCTTGCGAAAACAAAGGCTCACCTTGCCAACCAGCCTTATTCATGCGGAAGTTTATATAATTATATAGTTCTAACTCACCTAGTGGGTTTAGGCTTGCAGATGCGATGACTCGTTGCCTAAACTGCTCCATGATTGGTGCGCTCAGTACACCTTCTAGTTCCGTTTGACCGAGTAAAAAGCTTTGGATAATCGACTTACCATCAACCTGAATATTCGATAACATTCTCAGCTCTTCAATAGACTCAACCGGTAAGTTTTGGGCTTCATCTATGATAAGCAACATTCTGCGTCCCATCGCACTTAAACGACGCATATAGTCAGTTAACTCTGCAATATGAGCGGCTTTAGTATCGCCCTCTGGGTGTAGTCTAAATAACTTGGTTATAGATATTATTAAATCGTCTGGAGATAAGTTAGGTGTAACTAGCTGTCGAGCGACAATATTTTCTTCTTCTAACTGTGAAATTAAGTGATTGGCGATTGTTGTTTTACCTGTGCCTACATTGCCTGTAATAACAATAAAACCTTCGCTTTGAGTAAGGCCATATTGTAAATAGGACAGCGCCTTTTGATGACCTGTACTAGCAAAAAAGATCTCAGGATCTGGGGTCAACTGAAATGGCTTGCGTGTTAACCCAAAAAACTCCTCGTACATTACTTAATTTCTCCATCAAAGTAACTTTCTATGTTTATGTGCGAAAGCTTAACATACTCGCTCTAGCCTTTAACGAATTTGTGGCTAAGCAATTAAAATTATCAAACTTTAAGATTTATTATTACTGCTATTATTTACGCCTAGTTAAAATAAGCGTTAGGGCCGGCACCCAAATTAACGACGCTAAGGTAGTAAATGCTAACCCTGTAATTATTACGGTACCCATAGGTTGCCATAAATCACCACCATAGAGTGTTAATGGTAACAAACCTACCACTGTCGTTAATGAGGTAAGAATGACTGGCGTGAATCGACTCGCTACCGACGCGACCATCGCTTCTTTCGCTGAGTTAAAACGATAACGGCCTCGATTAAAACCATCCACCACAATAATTGCATCGTTCACCATGATACCAATCAAGCTAATTAAACCAATAAACGCCATCATGGAAAAACTTAAGCTAGTTATGAACATACCAAATACCGATCCGGCAAAGGCAATGGGTAACAGACTTATAATAACTAATGGCTGTGCAAAACTATTAAACTGAATAAATAGCAGCACAAAAATACTTACCACTACCACGATGAGTATTTGTGATAACCCACCAAAACTCTCTTTTCGTGCCTCTTCTTCGCCACCAACCTTATAGCTTAAGCCGTTATGCCACGACAAGCTTTGCAAGTAGTCTTCAATTTTTGCTGTGATTTCAGCCACATTGCCAGGCTGAACCACATCGGCAGAAACGCGAGCCATTCTAATACGTTGATAATGATAAAACGCCGGTTTTAAACGTGTGGCTTGTATCGATGCAATCGCTGATAAAGGAATATCAAGACCGGCATTATTTTTGATATACAGTGACTCTAACGCGTCTACCGACTCTTGCTGACTACGAATTAAAATTGGATAGGCCTGACCAAAACGGTCGTTAATTTCTGCTGCAAACTCGCCATCAATCATTAAACTCACTTGCTGCTCCGCAGAAGCAAGATCGACATTGCGCTGCTTTGCTTTAATTTCGTCTATTTTTATATCGTAAGCAAAACCAGACTCTGCCGTGATGTTGCGCACATCAAAAGTATGTTCAAGGCTTTCGATGTAGGCCTGTAATTCTGCGGCCCGATTAGCAAGCTGATCTAAATCGTCACCTAATATTCTAAACGTAATAGGCCTGTCGGTTACTGGACCTTGTTGAAATTCAAAGACGTTGATTTTACCTAAACTAGAATTCGCATATTTAGTTCGTATCGTATTAATCATGCTTTGAATTTTATCTTTTTCGTAATTGTCAGCTATCACCATTAACTGTGCATAATTGGCACGCCCACGATCTGACGTATGGTTGTAGTATATGCGTGGACTTGTGGCACCGACGGTTGTCACCACATTTTTTACATATTTTAATTTTTGTAACTCTTCGCTTAGCTTTAACGCAGACTCTTGAGTAAAGGCAAGTGAGGACTGTACCGGCGTTTCTAAATTAACCACCAGCATGCTTTTCTCTGCTTTTGGAAATAGACTTACGCCCACTTTCGACATTAAGCTAATACAAGCAAATAACCCAACTGCAAATACCAAAAGCACCAAGATAGGTCTCACTAACAGCTTATTTAACAGTTTAGAGAACCAACCCTCGGCAAACTTATTTAACTTGTACGACAGTGTCCAACTCGACTCCTTTGATACACCAAACACACTCATTAATACCGGTAAAACAATAAGAGCAACGACTAATGACACCAGTAATGAAATAGAGACAGATACAGGCAAGGCTCTCATAAAGTCGCCAGTGTCACTTTGTAATAGCAATAACGGTAAAAACGCAAATACCGTAGTTAACGTGCCGGACATTAGTGGCAAACCAACATCACTAATCACCTGTTTAATTGCCTCAATTCGACTCGATACCTTATCTTGTACCTTCACAAATTGTTCGACGACCACTAAAGAGTTATCTACTAATAGTCCTAAGGCCACTATAAGTCCGGCGATGGTCATTTGCTGTAATACAAACCCCATCAAGTTCATAATCGTTAGCGTTGCAAAAATAGTAATTGGTAACGCCAAAGATACCCAAAACGACTGTTTGAAGCCCATAAAGAAGAACAGGCAAACTAAAATTAATAAAAGGCCACTCGCGAGATCTCTTAAAAAGCCGTTAATTCGATAATGAACACTATCTTCTTGAGCAAATATAGTTTGAGTTTGTAAGTCTGGATGAGATGTAGAAAATTCGGCAAGCACCTGCTCGACTTGTCCACCAAGTTCATAAATGTTGGCGCCCATACGCTGTTGAGCGGTGACAAAAACAACTGGTTTATCGGCTACAAACGCTAAGTTGTCAGGGTTATTAAAGTCTATTTTTACACTTGCTACATCAGCGAGGGTAATTTGCGCTGAGTCGTGCATTTTGATCACTGTATTTTGCAGTTGCGATATATCTTTATACTCACCGGACAAGTTTATCGTAAACCTAACTTGTTTATCATCGATATATCCTGCGTGTGTTGATTGACCTCTTTCCGCGACTGCCGCCATTACTTCTTGAATATTAACTTTATAGCGAATCAGTTTTGCAGGATCAACATCTACCGCAACGACTAACTGAGGCAAGCCCCATACTTCGGACTGTTGGATATTTGGTAACGCTTGCAATAGGTTTTTTAGTTTATTGGCACCGCGTTGAATGGTTTGCCAATCATTGTCAGGATGCGAAATAGCTAACTGTAAAACATTAACTGTGGTTGGGGACGCTTTAAAGAAGATGACATTCTGCACATCATCCGGTAGCTCTCCTCTTATTCGTGTAACCGCACGAACAATTTCGTCGAAACCATCTTCTGGGTTAGTTCCGTGAATAAACTTTATAATCATATTCACAGAGCCATGACGGGCTCTTGATTCTATCGTTTTTATGTTTTCAACCAGCCCAAGTGATCGCTCTATTGGTTCAATTACCTGAGTTTCCAAAAGTAACGGCGACATGCCAGGGACAATGACTTCGACAACATTTATCGGTAATAAAAACTGCGGATCTTCCGCCTTTGGCATGGTTAATAACGAGTTGCCCCCGAGCAAAAAAACCATCGCTAGCAACAAACCTAACAAGCGAATATTTTTTGACAGGTATTGGTTTACCGAGTGCAACATAGATGCATTAATCCATTTTTACGATATTGATTGACGATTGAGAGTCTGCTTTAACGTAAACATACTCTGAATTATGATCGATGACTTTCAAACGCTTTGGTGTCGCTTTTTTGCCATCGTTGTTGAGCATTAAGATAGCCGTTTGATTAAAGTCTAGCTGTACATAATCCGCAGGGATCGGGTAAACCATGTTCATTGACTGCGTTAAGGTGACATTGTATAGCGAGCCAACTCGCGTATTCTCAGTATCAGTGATCATAATTTTTACAACAAATAGGCCTGTATTAGCTTCTGGCATTTGCGGTACGGTTTTAACTTCGCCTAAAAGCTTTGCGTCGCTGCTACGATTTTCTAACATAATTTTTTGACCAACGGCCAAATGCATCAACAGTTGATCTTGTACTGCTACTTCAACCACTAAGTTATCTGCAACCGGCGCGATAGAAATGACGGCTTGACCGGCGTTAACAAATTCACCGGCATCGATATAACGACTAATTACTACACCATCAAACGGCGCAACAATTAGTGCAGCATCGAGAAACTCTCGTGTACGAATGATTTGTGCTCTAAGTTGTGAGGAGCGAGACTTCTGTCGGTCGACATCGCTTTGAGAAACGGCATTCACTTTTTTAAGTTTTTTGAGTCGTTCAATCTCTTTATTAACGAATGCCTTTTCTGCAATTAGTTGGTTTAATTCAGATGACAGATCGTCGGTATCGACTTTTGCTAATACATCGCCTTTTTTAAAGGTTTGACCCTCTTCCAACGATAATTCAATGACGTTACCCGCTGACTTAAACGACTGTTGATAGGTCTTAAAAAACGCTAATTGACCAACTCTAGTATTGGTTTTGACATAAGGCTCAGCCTTTATTTCCATGGCTTCAGAGGCAATAGCCGACGTTGTCCAAAGGGCAAGTACAGCCAATAGAATTACTACTCGATATATCAATGTCGACTCCTTGTGAATTGAGACCCTTCAGTACCTAATATTCCCTTAGAAATACTGAAATATGTAATCTTGAGTCATTATAGTATGTGAGGGGCTTTTTTTTATCCATTACTCAATAAAATATTTTCACCAAAACTGAAAAAAAGGTTCTAATTTTCTGGGTTTTTGTTCTAGTCTTGTGGAATACCCGAGCGATGACGCTCAGACACTTTTTCTTTAAAAATTAATTTATTAAGGCTACTAATGAAAATCGCCATCTTGTCCCGTAATGAAAACCTGTACTCTACACGTCGCTTAAAAGAAGCGGGTGAAGCACTAGGTCACGAAGTTGATATTATCGACACGCTTCATTGTTATATGGACATCACTTCAAGCCGACCAACAGTTCGTTATCACGGTAAAGACTTACCTAAATACGATGCTGTTATTCCCCGTATTGGTGCGTCGGTCACTTTTTACGGAACTGCGGTAGTTCGACAGTTTGAAATGACGGGTACTTTCTCTGTAAATGAGTCGGTAGCGATTAGTCGTTCACGCGATAAATTACGCTCGTTACAATTATTGTCGCGTAAAGGCATTGGCCTACCTCGTACTGGTTTTGCGAGTCGCCCTGATAAAATTAAAGATTTAATTAAAAATGTTGGTGGCGCGCCTCTCGTTATTAAGTTACTTGAAGGTACGCAGGGAATTGGCGTAGTACTAGCAGATACTAACAAGGCAGCTGAAGCAATTATCGAAGCGTTCATGGGCCTAGAAGCAAACATCTTAGTACAAGAGTTTGTTAAAGAAGCGGGCGGTGCTGACATTCGTTGTTTAGTGATCGGCGGCAAAGTGGTTGCAGCGATGAAGCGTCAAGGTGCAGAAGGCGAATTCCGTTCTAACCTACACCGTGGCGGTAGCGCAACGCTGGTTAAATTATCAAAAGCTGAACGTGAAACAGCGGTAAACGCAGCAAAAGCGATGGGCTTAAACTTCTGTGGTGTTGATTTATTACAATCGGCAAGTGGACCTATGGTGATGGAAGTAAACTCTTCGCCAGGTCTTGAAGGTATTGAAACGGCAACAGGTAAAGATGTTGCGAAAATGGTATTTGAGTTTATTGAAAAAAATGCAAAACCAAACAACAACCGTACTAAAGGTAAAGGTTAATGGCGCAAAGCTCGTTGATTATCGATGGTAATGAAATTCTTCCTGGCACAAATGTTAAGTTAGAATTACCCGTTGCTAAACTGTACACAGACTCCGATGTTTCCTTGCCGATTCATGTGTTTCGTGCAAAAAAACCAGGACCGACTGTATTTGTTAGTGCCGCTATCCATGGTGATGAACTCAACGGCATAGAAATTATCCGTCGTGTAATTTCAAATCCTAAATTTAAGATATTACGTGGCACCTTAATCGCGGTGCCAATTGTTAACGTTTACGGTGTGGTAAACCAAAGCCGATATATGCCTGACAGACGTGATTTAAACCGTAGCTTCCCTGGCTCAGCCAAAGGCTCATTAGCATCTCGTGTTGCAAACAAGTTTTTGACCGAGATTGTTAGTAAATGTGATTATGGTATCGACTTGCATACAGGCGCGATACATAGATCTAACTTGCCACAAATTCGCGCTAACTTAGAAGACCAAGAGACGAGTGAGTTAGCACAGTTGTTTGGTGTGCCGGTAGTATTAAACGCTGAGATACTTGAAGGTTCTTTGCGAGAAGCGGCCAGCCAAACAAAAACTAAGATCTTGTTGTACGAAGCTGGTGAAGCGTTGCGTTTTGATGAGTTTTCTATTCGTGCCGGTGTGAAAGGCGTTAAAAATATCCTTCGACACTTTGGTATGTTACGTAAAAACAAACACAAACAGGTATCTTGTGCCGTCGCTAAAAACAGCAAGTGGTACCGAGCTAATGCCAGTGGTATTTTTAATACTCGAGTGTCACTAGGTGACAAGGTTGAAAAAGGCGATGTATTGGCTGAAATTGGTAGCCCTTACGGTAACGTCATTAACAAAGTGATTGCCGAAAAGAATGGCATCATTATTGGTCAACAAAACATTCCTTTGGTGCAAGAAGGTGAAGCTATGTTTCACATTGCCTTTTTTACCGAAGAAGAAGATGACATTGTTGAACATATTGAAAACGTTCAAGAACAATTATTACCAGAGTTGTCTGGTGGTTTAGAACAGCAATAGAGATAAAAGCATGACTGATAAACTAATTGTTGGAAATTTAGAAGTAGTTGAATTACCAGAGCTCACAATTTCTGAGCTTGAAGTTCGTGTTGATACTGGCGCAAAAACATCGTCTTTGCATGTTGATAATATTGTCAAATGCAAGCTAGATGGTAAACGAGCAGTGCAGTTTGATATTCACCCTGATATTCATAACGTTAGTAAAATCGTATCGTGTAAAGCGGAGATACATGACATTAGGCGAATCAAATCGTCTAATGGCACGTCAGAACAACGTTATGTGATTAAAACTCCTATGGTCATTGGTGGATTAACATTTGACATTGAAATCACCTTAACGGACCGCTCTGATATGAGCTACTTAATGTTGTTAGGTCGCGAAGGCTTAGGTAACCGATTTTTGGTTGATCCATCGCAAGTATTTCTTTGTTCTGATAAATAAGCTAAGGTTAAAAAGTGTTTATTAATCAAACAAGGAATTCGTATGAAAGCACTTTTTTTAACTTTATTATTAGTTTTTTCCTTTCAGGCTCAAAGTGAAAGCTTTGAGATAATAGATTTTTGTAAGTCCGATTGTTCGTCTGAAAAAAATCAGCTTAAACGACTTGCTAACCAAGGCTCGGCGTTAGCTAAAGTAGCATTAGGCATCATGTTTATTGACGGGACAGGCGAAGATCCTGAAGTAGATAAAGGTTTAAACTATTTGCGCTCGGCTCTAAGACAAAAAGAGCCGTCTGCAATTTTCCAAATGGCCCACTTTTACCACAGAGGCCTTTATGTTGAACAGGACACAGACTTAGCACTAAAACTATATAATAAAGCTGTAAAACTGAAAGTTCCTGAAGCCCACACACAGCTTGAAATTTTAAAAGCCGAGTTATCGGAAAAACAAAACTCTAATGTATCCCTTGTAAGTACACAAATTAACAGTGATGAGAAAGGTAAAACTGACGCTAAGTCATCAAGTATAAAACAAAAACCAGTTGTCTATGGGCAAAATAAAAAGATCCGTACGATGGAACGTATTCGTATTACAAAAAAAATATCTTTTGATCACGTTATTACCGCCGCAAACTCACAAACTTGTACACCCGGCATGTCTTGCGCCTTTCCTTGGCGGTGGGTTAACTTGCCTCTTATTATTGAAGAAGATAAAAGTTAATAAAGCCCCATCAAATCCAGATGGTAATAATTCTCATTAAAACTAATATATTTAGATCCAATCACGCAAAATTGCCGTAAGTTGCTACAGTAAGGTATTAATCAAAAAGGAGATTCTATGAGCGACTTACAAAAAGTTTTATATACAGCACACACTCACACTACAGGTGGTCGTGATGGTGGTACTGCAAAATCTGATGACGGAAAGTTGGATCTATCTTTAAGCGCACCAAGAGCACTAGGTGGCAACGACGGTGAAGGTACTAATCCAGAACAGCTATTTGCGGCAGGTTATTCAGCTTGTTTTATCGGCGCGCTTAAAGCCGTTGCAGCAGGTGATAAAAAGTCAATTCCTGAAGACACTTTTGTTAATGCAAGCGTATCTATCGGTCCTATTGAGCATGGCTTTGGTATTGAGGCTGAGCTAAATGTGTCGTTAGGCGATATGGACAAAGATGACGCCAAAGCCTTAGTAGAAAAAGCGCACCAAGTTTGCCCATATTCTAATGCGACGCGCGGTAACATTAACGTAACGCTAAACGTATTATAAATATCACATATAATTAAAAGCAAAACGCCCTATTTATTAGGGCGTTTTTTTATGTATAGACAAACCTTTTTTTAACTTTCTGGTGCAGGATCCGAGGGCAATGCGCCATCTTTAATGCTTCCAGTGGCTTTTGCCGCTTCCAGCTTTTTATCCGACGCTACCTTTGATGGATTTAAAATTAAACTAACAATCTTCCAACCACCTTTTGGTGATGTCTTTTTATCTGACTTAAAGACTTCAACACGTTTCTCACTAATACTGATCAGCGGAATTAAGTCACGGTCGTACTTATTCAAATAATCTTGGAAAGTAAAGTCTTCGCTAATATTAGTCGTTTTAATGACTGCCCCTTTTTTCATAGCACTAGCAAGGTAACCATAAGTGACGCTCTCACCAAATAACGTTAGCTTTTTAGCAAAACCTTCTGATATTTGATGGCTTTCCATACTGGCATTGTCACTAGTAGCAAGACCTAAAATGGTTGCTTCATGACCAAACTCATGTTCAAAGTGCGTCATTACCATGGGGTTTAACTGCCGATACGGTGACAATACGAGTAAATTGCCTATCCCGGATAAATCCAAGCGTCGAGATGCATGATCAGAAATAGGATTACCAAAGTAGGTGCGAGCATTTTCCATACGCGCTTTTTTAATAGCGTCCCAGTTTGGATCGGCAATAGTTGTCGCAATGTTATTATTCTTAAGTTCCGCCGCTAACGCTCTAGAGAAGTCACTCGCACCAAATAATAGGAAACCATTTGGCTCAGGCTCACGAAGTTTTAGGATTTCTGCAACTTTGGTCGAAGTCAAACTTTGCAAAACAACCGTGGCAATGATCACTAAGAATACCACTGGCACTAAAACGCTAGCTTGCTCGTAACCTTGCTCTTCAAGTTTTAATGAGAATAGTGCAGATACCGCAGCTGCAACAATGCCTCGAGGCGCTATCCAGCTCAGTAACATAAGTTCTTTTAATGGCAGTCCAGTACCAATTGACGAGATAAAAACGCTTAACGGGCGAGCAATAAATATAAGACCGATAATGACAACTATTGCACCAAAGCCCACGGCTTGAATCTCAGCAAAATCGATACGACTTGCTAGTAAAATAAACAGACCTGAGATAAGCAAAACACTTAGCGTTTCTTTAAACTCTAAAATATCATCAACGTTCACATTTTTCATGTTCGCTAGAATCATACCCGCGACTGTCACCGTTAATAAGCCAGACTCATGAGCCATCGCATTAGACATTGCAAATACGCCTAGTACTATGGTTAGCACAGCCGTATTTTGTAAATAGTGTGGGAACCAGTTGCCGCGAATAGCTCGACCTAAAAAGTAACCTGCTGCCGTACCAAAGGCTAATCCTGATAATACAGTTTGTCCAAATGCCCACAGCGTATGAGTAAATGCATCTTGTTGTGTCATTAAAAATTCAAACACTAAAACCGCAAATAACGCGCCAATTGGGTCAATAACAATACCTTCCCAGCGCAAGATATTAGCCACATTTCCCTTTGGTCGTACCGTTCGTAACATAGGCACGATGACGGTTGGCCCAGTTACGGTAACAATTGCAGCAAATAAAGCAGCCAAACCGAGCGGTATATCTAAGCCAATATAGGCTAATGGCGTTACCACCAACCAAGTTATCAATACGCCTACACTACATAGGTTTCGCACCATAGCACCATGCCCGCTAATGTCGGCTATTTTTAGCGTTAAGGCACCTTCAAATAAAATAATAGCTACCGATAGCGAAACAACCGGGAACAGTAAGTCACCAAAAAGCTGATCGGCGTTAATTGTGCCTGTTACTGGACCAACAAAAATTCCGGCAAGTAACAAAAACAAAATCGCCGGCAGTTTTACTCGATGCGCAAAAAACTGACAAGCAATTGAAATGATTCCCACTAATGCTAGTGCGAGTGTTAAATCTGACATATAGGTTCCTGTCTATGAGGATAAGCAATCTCGACAATAACGAACTGTTAAGTGTAGAGCAATAGCAAAAGAATAGTAAAAACTAACGAACTTTCATCCAATTAGGATCAAAATAGTAAAGGTTGATGATAACAGAAAGAGAAAAAAAAGCCTGTTCACTATTGGAACAGGCTTCTGGCAGATATTTAGGATTTAATAAGGCAGAGGAATTTGCTGATCGTTAATCATGAATTGCATATCAAGTAAGCTAATTTTTGATACGAATTGTTTCTCTAATTCCACAATGAAACCTTGCTGAATTAATGAGTTAATTACTGTTCCTGATTGAGCTTGTGCAATTTCTTGAATTTGCTCTTCAGGCATACCTTGAGCTTGCGGATTTTGACGAATCTGAGAAGCTACCATCAGTTGCGCAAAATAGTTTGCTAGTCCTTTATCAATCAGCAACTCACCATTGGCTTTAGTGTGAGTTAACCAAAATTTAGGATCAGCAATATTGTCAGGTAATGCCGTAATATTAACTAATTCCGAGTCTAGCTGACCATTAAAGCTGCCTTGTGCAAAAGTACCATTTAATTTAGTTAAATTTACATGCGGATTTGCTTCGACTAATGCAAGAACGTGTTTACCAATAAACTCAGCTTGCAGCGAGTTATATTGCTCAGGGTCGCTGTCGATCATTTCATTTGCTTGTTTTAAGAAGCCTTCATACGCCTTTAAGAATTCGCTATCAATGTTAGTAAACTCAAATTCAACATCAAAGTCTTGACCATCATATTGACCATCTTTAAACGTTTCTAGGGCATAACCTATCGACATATCGGCCAACTGAGTTGTTTCGTCAAGTTGCGTATCTGTTGTCAACGCTAAACCGGTAAGTTCAACTTTTTGGCCTGTAAGGGCGTTTGTATAGGTCACATCTTCAATCAACATTCTTGCTGTTGAGTCATAAAAGCCCATAGCAAACAGCTGTTCCATTGATACATCACCAGTGAAATCAACATTCATGTTACCGAACATTAACTCACCTTCGGTGACATAAAACTCTGTTGCTAAACCTTTGCCTTGGTAAAAGACGCCTGCGCTTGAAGATTGCCCTTTTCCTTCATACCCTTTATATACGATTTTAAGAGGTTGCTCACAGCCAACACAGTTAAACTCTAGCGCTGGCATCATATCGTTAAACAAATGATTACCTAATAAGGTCATGTGATTGGTAATTTGGTATAAAGGTTGGTTGTTTTCTGTCGTTATATTTTCAGAAATTGAACGACCATCAACACTGGCGGTCATTGTTAACCAACCGAATGTTGCTACATCATTAAAAAGTAGCGGTCCATGTTGCGCGGTTACATCAATAATTGACGTAATCGGCTCCATCGGCTCTTCATTTACATCGGTATTTGGAGACGAAGCGTCGAGGTCGAGGCTAATGCTAATTTTAGCGTCTGAGGCAAACCAAGAAGACTCAAAAGAAGTGATTTCAGCTTTGTATCCTGGAGTTTCATTTAACTTGGCGATTTGCCCGTTTAATACTGACTCAAACTGAGAGCCAACCACTTTTGGGCCAACGATAGCGGTCGCTAAAACTGCACCAGCAACGATAGATAGACCTGTTTTAAGATTACTCATGTTACGTCCTTGTTTGGATTTTATTTTTGTTGTTACCCAATTATGCCCATAAATTTTCCAATGTGTAACTATTTTGAATAATTAACTATGAAGTTAAAAAGGCTTTTTAAAGCACTTTTTTTAACAATCTTGCCCAGCGGCCCAGCCACTGGCCCAAGCCCACTGAAAATTATAGCCACCTAACCAACCACTTACGTCTAACACTTCACCAACAAAATAAAGGTTTGGAACGGTTTTGCACATCATGGTTTTTGATGAAATAGTATCTGTATCTACTCCGCCCAATGTCACTTCTGCCGTACGATACCCTTCAGTACCATTTGGCTTTATCTGCCAGGACTCTAACATTTTGATTACTTGGGCAATTTCTTTATGCTGCAATTGCTTTAATGGTTTGTCCGTTAGCTTTTGTTGTTCAAGAAGTACCTCAACAAACCGTTTTGGTAACCAAGTTGCTAAAGTATTCTTTAGACTTTGATTTGGGTGTTGTTGCTTTTGTTCGTCTAAACTAGTCGTGACGTCTAGGCTTGGTAAAAGATCGATGCTGAGCGCCTCGCCAGGTTGCCAGTAATTCGAAATTTGTAACACAACTGGACCCGATAAACCTCTATGCGTAAACAACATGTCGGCCGCAAATGTGGTGCCATCATTAGACTCTATACGCACAGGCAAACTCACCCCGGATAATTCAGACAGTGCATCCTTATCTTGTTGATGCAAAGTTACTGGCACTAAGCCCGCTTTAGTTGGAAATACTGGCAAACCAAACTGCTCAGCCACTTGATAACCAAAAGGCGTTGCCCCGAGTTTAGGCATTGATAGGCCACCCGTGGCAATGACCACACTTTCACACTGGTAGTTCATCGAAGGTGTTTCAACCACAAAGCCTGAATCTACTTTTTCTATACCTTTAATGTCGGTTCTTAAACGCACCGTTACATTTGCTGCGTCACATTCGGACATTAATATTCGAACAATTTCTTTGGCACTGTCATCACAAAATAACTGACCAAAGTCACGCTCATGATAAGCAACATTATATTTAGCAATAAGACCTAAAAAGTCCCATTGTGTATAGCGAGATAAAGCAGATTTAACAAAGTGAGGATTGCTACAGATGTAGTTATTTGGCTCTACGTCCATATTGGTAAAATTGCAGCGACCACCTCCTGAAATTAAGATCTTTTTACCTGCTTGTTTGGCGTGATCAATAACCAATACGCGGCGTCCTCGGTAACCGGCCTGCGCGGCACACATTAATCCAGCGGCACCAGCACCAATTATTACTACGTCAAAATCTTTATTCATGTTTGTTTAATCACCAATAATTTCAGGTTTAGGTTAGTCAGAGCCTGCATCCACTCTAGAAACAGCGCGCATTTTCCTTGATTGACGCGATAATCACAACCTGTTAAATAAAAGAATAAAAAATATACAACTAAGTGCCTCAAACGGTAGAGTATTTAGCCTAATTAAATTACAATGCGCTCGCTCAAGCTCTCTGGTTTATTTTGGTGATTCATGGTTAAAACTTATCTCTGCATTTTTCTTTTTAGTGCCCTTCTTTTTCCGGCACTTACAAATGCAAAAACTTTACTACGCGATGATGATGACTTTGAGTTAGAACCTATGTTCAAAGATAAAACATGGGATATGTCTGCTGAGTTAGGTATTTTGATTACGTCCGGTACAACTCAGTCTACGTCGTTTTTAGCGAAAGCTAATGCCAACCACGAATGGCAAAACTGGCGGATGCAATACTCGTTTAACGCACTTTACAAAAAAGATGACGTGTATGATGCCGAACAGCAAAAAGAAGTCTTTAAAACCAGTGCCGAAAAATATATTTTTAACTTGCAAGCCGATTACGAGTTAACTGACACCGATGCGGTGTTTGGCTTTTACAGCTATACCGACGATCGATTTGCTGCATACGTAGAATATGCAACCATTGTAGCCGGTTACAGTTTCCGAGCTGTAAATGAAGACGATATGGTTTTAGATCTAAACATAGGTCCAGGTTATGCCAAAGGGTTAACGTCTGAAGGCGAAACTGAACAAGGTTTAATTATACGTGGTTCTGCTGCATTTAAGTGGGACTTCACTGATTACGCACGATTTGTACAAAATGTTTCTATTGAAACCGCCGGATTTAACACCCGAACGATTTCTGAAACCTCGCTAAACACTCGACTTACTAGCTCTATGCAAATGAAAGTTGGGTTCAAAGCGACACACAATACTGAAGTTGAAAGTAATATACCGAAGTTATCTACAGAAACTTCATTAACACTAGTAATGAATATTTAATAAGACGACAAGGATTTATAATGAAAAAGATTTTACCACTTAGCCTTTTAACAGCGGCTATTTTAGCCCCTTCTGCGTTTGCAAACGAAGAAGTAAACCCGTTAGAAGTATCTGCAGAAGCCGGTGTTTTAATTACTACAGGTAATACTGAGTCGTCTTCTTTCTTTGGTAATATTACAGTTGTGCAAAATTTAGAAGAATGGAAAAACACATACACATTCGACATTCTGAAAAAAGACAATGAAATTGTTAACGCTGCCGGCCAAAAAGAAACAGAAACTACTGATGACAGATTCACACTTTCCGCTCAAGGCGATTACAAGTTAGGTCCTAAGTCTGCTGTATTCGTATTTGGTAGCTACACAAACGATGAGTTTGGCGCCTACGAAAAGTACACAACTGTTGCAGCTGGTTATAGCTTCCGTGCATTAGAAAAAGACAATATGCACTTAGACATCAACGTTGGTCCTGGTTATACAAAAGCAGAAACTCAAGCTGGCGAAACTGAAGATGGTTTTGTTGGTCGTGCGTCTGGTGCGTACAAGTGGAAAATATCTAAGTCTGCAACGTTTATTCAAAACGTAAGCTTAGAATATGCCGATTTCAATACGCGTACTATTACTGAAACAGCGCTTAAAACAACGCTTACTGACATGATGAAAATGAAAGTTAGCTACAAGACAATCACTAACTCAGACGTTGCGCCTGGTTTAGACAAAACAGACACAGAAACAGCGGTAACGCTAGTTGTTAACTTCTAAGCAAACGCCTTAAAAGTTGTCTATACAATTTCATCTCATGCTTTTACATTAAGAGTGTGAGATGAAACTTTTACCAAACATGGCGTCTCGCCAATAAATTCCCCATCAGCTTCTATTTCGAGCCCACCTTTAATAATTTCACCTTGATGATCACTGGTAAGTATTTCGTGATGCACTTCTTTTTCGGCTAAGTGCTTACCCATTGTTAATCTCGTTAATAATGCTAACTTTCGATGCAAGGCTAACTTAGGCACTCTTATTAAATGTAAATTTGCCTCCAAAGCTTGCGCATTAGGTGCAATAGGCAAACCACCGCCAAAAAACTTGCTATTGGCGAAGGCCGTTATTAAATTTCTATACTTATAGGTGTTAGCGTTTACGTGACTGTTTGAAGCACTGCTCTCATTGCTGCTAAGCAACAACTCGCATTCTGGCTCGTGGTAAAAGGGAATATATCGCGCAGCAGCAACTAAATAGCTTAACGACTTAAACATCGACTTTTTATGTACGAGTTGTTTGGCGATAACCGCATCAAAACCAACCCCTAGCACATTGTGAAAGTAACGAGTTTTAGCCTTCAACTTACACTCACCTAGGTGCAATGTTTTAGTCTTGTCTGCGATTACAATATCAATTAATTGCTGGTTACTCAGTCCGTTTGGGTATTGTGTGACATCGTACCAACGTTTCGCAAAGTCGTTTCCTGTGCCAGCAGGTAAAAGTCCAATTGCAATATTGTTATTAAGGCCGTCTTGCAACACACAGTTGATAACAACATTAAATGTGCCATCTCCGCCCAATACAATAACGTCACTGAATTCGTTTAGATGATGTTTAAAATAGTGCTGATTTGCCGTCAAATTAGCTTCGGTAGGATACAAGCTATAAGGTAGGCCCTTTGTTTTTAATGCGGTTAATAATTGTTCCAACAAATGTTGTCGCTTGGTATTTTGTACCGGGTTAAAAACAATTAAGAAATGAGGCTTGTTGTTTTTGTTGCCACTTTCCTTACTTAGGTTCAATCTCTATCACCTGTTCGTTTAAGCGAATAACTGAAGGGCCTCGCTGACGATCGTTCGAGATGTTTTTACCACCAAACTCAACCAGAGTGCCACTATAAAGAGTATGGTTTACATGAATTTCAATAACATCCATATAATCACGACGACGCTGAATGATGCGTTTACGTTGAGCACTCAACTTGCCAACTTGTTTTGATAATTTGGCAATTTTCATCTTTAATTCTTGTTTTTGTTGATCTGACATCAACATTTTGAGTTTTTCTTTTAGCTTGTCTTGCTCTTCGCTAAATGGGTGAATTTTTTCCCACAACATATCTTCTTTTTGTTTGAAGACTTTATAAGTACGGTTCATCGATATTCTAGTATCTGCCCCCGCAGGCGCTCCCAAATGGCCAACTTCAATACCTTTGCTCACTTCAATATTACCGCCGATTAACTTGCCATTCGCTTTAGCGCCTTGGCCAACTCGAAGTGATGCTGCAACCACATTACAGTGCGACAATTGTTTATGTACAAATACATCACGCTTGGCACGAATATCGATTTGGTTTGCAAACGCAATATTAACTCGATTACCCGCCTCTAATAGGCAGTTGTATTGACGGCCTGGCTGTTCTGGCTCTAATAACTTACCTGACGCACCAGCAATCACGGTAATTTCACCTTGGCAACGAATAGACGCAGATTCGACAAATCCACCAACTACAACATCGCCGGTGGCAACAACACGCATTTCTGGCGACACATCGCCACTAATAATTACGGTTCCGTTGAACTTGATATGACCTTGTTTTGGTGTCAGCTCGCTGATGGTGTAAACATTGTCTACTTCCATGCGTTCGTCTATCACACGGGCTAACCCTTCGCGACTGGCGACTAATATGTTTGGGTCAAGCTCATCGACAATGGTACCTTGCGACAATTCTAATTCAGCATCTTTGCCTGGTGTTGGAGGTAAATCATCACCAAGAATATTACGACCTGGTTTACCATCTGTTAGGGGGATTTTTTGATATATTTTTTGGCCTGGCTTTACTGTCTCAATATCGCCTAAATCGCGTAAATCAACTTTTCCGCCTTCTTTTTCCGCCGGTTTGCGAAGTTTATCTGAAAATAATTCCACAAGCGGTTTGAAATAAGCGTTTTTGCCATGTTTAGGCTCTAGTCCAAAGGCTATATCGCCTTCAAATATTTCACCGGGCGCTGCGTCAAAACCCTTTTCTAATAGCTTTTCAACTTTAGAGCGCTTAAGACCAAAACGCACACCTTGTAATTTACACGCGGCCTTTACATCATCGATGGACGGCATTTCACCGCCATAAGCACTAACAATTTTAAGTCGGCCAACCATTTTGTCTGGACTAATGATAACGGTCAACTCAGCATCACGTAATTCGGCAATTTTATGGCCAACATCTGCCGTTTCAAATTCACCTTTTTCTATTTCGGCAATTTTTTCGTTAACCAGTTCAGTGAAATTCGTTACTTCGTCGTGCAGTAAAAAGGCTTCAAAAAAGTACGATTCTTCAAATGCATCTATTATGTCTTTCTCGCGCACAGCCTTTGTATCACGCTCACAATGCAACGCGATAAAAGTGTCTTTGCCTTCTTGAGAAAACTTAAAATTGTGCACAATACTTCCTATTACTGCTTATAGATAACGCCAACTGTGTTTGATTGTAACCAAGTTTCATGCCGAGATGTAACAACTTTTACACTTATTTTGTGGATAATTTATACTTTTCCTGCCCATAATAAGATATTGAAACAAGGAGATATAAAAATGTTAAAGATAGTATCGGCCGCAAGTCTTATTTTCATTAGTTTTGTTGTTTGGTCTCATGCCGAACACGACAAACCTAGATACGTGTCAACAACTGGGGTTGACGAAGGGCGATGCGACAAAGTTGAGACTCCTTGTAAAACCATAGGCTTTGCCGCCGCTCAATCAAACAAAGGCGATATAGTCTATGTTGCCGCAGGTAATTATTACCTTACCGACGTAGCTGACATTTTTTACCTTACCGGTTCTCTTATAACCGTTAAGGGTGGTTACTCTCCTACTGATAAATATAAAAGTCAAAGTGTTACTAAAAATCCAACATATATTCACGGCATTCCGGCAGAGTATCACCAAGCATTAAGCGATAAAGGTTTTAATCCAATAGCTGATATAAAAGCCATGTCGGAAGAAAAGCGTGTCGCACTAGATGCAAAAATATCTGCAGTGAAGGCTTTAAGCTTGTCACAAAAAGACATGGCCTGTGTTGATAACATGGCCGGCGACTTTCAATGTAATAACATGGATTTAGTAGCACATGTTCCTCTAACCGCAATGAGCAGTCGTCCAGGCGCAGGAAACGATGTGTGGGGACACGTTGATCTTAATACCGATACTGAATATGCCTTAATTGGCGTGCGTAACGGTGTTGCTGTATTTGATTTAAGTGATCCTTCTAATCCTATTGAAGTCGGCACGGTTAGTGGCGTATTTGCTTCATGGCGCGACATTAAGGTTTATCAATATTACGACAAAGCGAATGTTCGTTGGGCCGCTTACGCTTATGTTTCTACCGATGGGGCCGATGGTGGCGTTGCTATTATCGACTTAAACGACTTGCCTGAGTCAGTGTCATTAGTTAAAACTGACCGCAGCAATGCCAGAGCGCATAACGTTTATATATCGAATGTTGATTACACCACTGGCGTCCCTATTAACGACTATGTTTCTCGCTTGCATGTAATGGGTTCTCCGTCTTATGGCGGCGCCCACCGTAGTTATTCGTTGGCTAACCCTGAAAATATTTCATCGGCTTATGTACCGTTAGATAAATCGCGAAGCGATTACACGCATGACGGTACATCTATGGTGGTCACAGATGAACGTGCTCAAGAACAATGTAATCAAGCGTCTAATTTATGTGATGTGTTTGTAGATTTTAATGAAAACGAAATGCGCCTTTGGGACCAAACCATTCCTTCAAACACCACAGAGCTTGGTTCAGCAACATATCAAGGTGCGCAATACGTGCACTCTGGTTGGTGGAGTGAAGATAAAAAATACATATTTTTACACGACGAACAAGACGAGCTTTATAACGGCATCAATACCACGCTGTATGTGTTTGATGTGCAAGATCTCACTCAGCCCACATATAGTGGTTCGTGGGTAGGCAATACGCGAGCAATTGACCACAATGGTTATGTTCGTGGCAATCGTTATTACATGTCGAATTATGAAAAGGGCATTACCATTTTAGATATTACCAACCCAACGACTCCGGTTGAAGTTGGTAACTTTGATACCTTTCCGGTAAGTAATAACAATAGTTTTAATGGTGCGTGGGGAGTTTATCCTTTTTTACCAAGTGGCTTAATTCTAGCTAGTGACATTAATTCAGGATTATATATTTTAACGGACAATACTCGTGACGTAGCAGCCGGTAAAATCCAATTAACTGAGTCATCTTATGCTGCTGAAGAAGGTAACGCGGTGACCTTTGTTGTTGAGCGAGTTGATGGTGCAACTGGCGCGGTTAGTGTTGACTATGAAACATTACAACTGTCTGCCGATGGTGATGACTTTACCGCATCTACAGGCACTCTAACTTGGGCTGATGGCGATACAAGCAACAAAGAGATTGACGTGTTGGTTGCCTTAGACACTGATGACGATGAGTTTAAAGAGCGCTTTAAGCTTAAGCTTTATAACGTGACCGGAGGCGTAACATTGGGACAAAATAAGTCAGCTTATGGCGTAATTGCTGGTAAAGGTAATTATGGTCAAGTTCGCTTTAATGACGAGGAAGTAACGGCTTTTGAAGGTGTTACCGATGCACAAGGCAACAATCAACTAAGCTTCAGCTTAACGCGCTCCGTGAGCGATACAGGTGCTATTTCAGTAACCGTTGGCGTAGCACCAACAACTAGTGCCAATGCAACTAACGAATTGACGTTTATTAATGACACTGTAAGTTGGGCCGATGGTGAACTAGGCTCAAAAACAATTACCGTTGCAGTAAATAATGACGATGAAGCGGAATCACTGGAACAAGTTATATTGTCAATCACATCAGCAACGCCAAGTGATGCCAGTTTTGTTTCAGAAGTTTTAATCAACTTATATGATGACGATTCCAACATAGCACCAAGTTTTACTGCGAGTGGCGCGTCTGAAACACTGTATAGCAACTATTCGCTTAGCTCTCGCATCAGTAACGTAACTGATGATGCTAGTTTCCCGCTCACTTATTTATGGGAAGTTACGGCAGGCCCAGACGGAGCAACCATTACTGATGCCGACTCGGCCACACCAATATTTAATGCCACCGCGGTAGGTACTTATACCGTTCAAGTTACAGTCAGCGATATTTTTAATGCATCAACCTCAGCTGAGTTTGACTTGGTATTAGAAGCACCACCAGTAATTGTTATAAAATCTGACGACACATCAAGTAGTGGCTCAAGTATGTCGTATTTATTGTTGTCATTAAGCTTATTATTGCTAGTTTTAAGAAGAACGAGAAAAGAATTGATTAAACATTAAGCAATTAATAACATAGAAGCAAATCAGGGAGTGACAAGCAATTTAACTTTGCTTATACTTCCTGCGCTTCATTAAGCCCCCTTAGCTCAGTTGGTTAGAGCATCCGACTCATAATCGGCAGGTCCCCTGTTCAAGTCAGGGAGGGGGCACCATCCCACAAGACTTTCCCGGTAAGTACCCACTTACAAAAATATCAAAAACTGTATTTGTAGCAGATTTATAGCAAACTAATTAGCTTGATTATTTGTCTATTTGCGTTAGCTTATTATTTTAATAATGACTAACTGTCTCACAATATGTCCCAAAAACTTACCATACCAATGAAGACTGCTCTCCTAAATATCTATTCAGGGGCCGATAAACAAAGTCATTCAAAAAGCACTCTAAAAGCATTACAGTCTCGGGGGTTAATAACAGAAAAATTGGAGCTTACTGAAAAAGGTAGATATACAGCATTATTATATCTCCCGTTAAATAAACAGTGCTCCGCGTTGGATATTCCAATTTTCCCGCTGTCATTCTCAAACATACGAAATCCAGAAGAGATATCTTGGAAACATTTTGAGGATCTAGGGTATATTGGAAGTTTTTGTGAAATTGGAGGGATAGCGGCAGTCATCAAGGCATTCTGTTTAGAAACTCTAGTCAAAGCAAGTCCATATTACGGGACTCAAATTTCTGCTAGACAAGACGCATGTCTAAAAGGGCCTTCTTGCTATTATTATTGTGACAATCATACTATCTCAAAAATAAAAGATGACTTAAAAGCAACCGACAAAGAAACTTATTTAAACAACTTTGAAGAAATATTAAGTTATCCGATGATAAACGAGTGGTACCCTAGTTTAAGCATGGAATTCGCTCTAGCTGCTTTCGATTCTAATAACAGTGAGTTTTGGATTGGTTGTTTAAATTGGTTGGCAGAATCACCTAACAATCGCAACGGTTGGCCCGACTTAACCATCATTAAAGAAAATAAAATCAAACTAATAGAAGTTAAAACGACAGATAAACTCCATATAAGTCAACTAAAGACACTGTCAAAAATCAAAGATTTCTGTGATGTGGGTGTTGTAAAACTTTCAAAAAAATAGGCAATGATTTTAAAGGCACTTTCTATATGCTAAAACTTAAATCCTTATTAATTTCCTACATTAAGACAACTCCAGGTATTTGATGGATTGTTAGAAATAATATGGGCTATTCTCTCTTTATCAAACAATTCAATTTTATTTTTCATAGCAAATTCTTTTGCTGGTACTGTAAAGCCGTTGCGACTCATTACTAGTAGATGAATAGCATTATGTTTAATATCAATATAATCGAGCTCATCAAATCTAATAAAAATTGTATCTCCAACTAATTTTCGGATTACTGGAGTGTCAATAGGGGCACTGTAATATTTAGCCTGTCCTAATATGTATATATCTTCGTTTTTTATAAGTTGACCTGTCATTGAGTTAATGGAACTCTTGTAGGAGCCGTATATATCTATTCCCTTGTCACCACTTACTGCGGTACTTTTACAGGTTATCCCTACATCCTCTAAAAATGCTATACAAAATTTCTCAAACCAAATTCCTTTGTTTGAATTATTTTCAAAAGATTCAACTTTCTCTATCGTAGCCTTATACAAATCACTAGTATCATCAATTAGTCTTTCTAGATGCATTCCATCAAAGCTTTCAGACAAAGAAATGACTTCACACCCTTTATTATCACTATTAATATTTCTAAGGTTGTCTATGAGTTTCTGATGACCTTTTTGTTTAGGGTCTGCGACCATTTCACAGTATCGCTCAATTTCGGTTTGAGATAATTCACTCGATGACTCCAACGCATCGATCAATAGTTTGTCCAACCTCATACTCCCTTTCCATGTGTAAGAAAGTAAAAGATTGGTCAGCGTTATGTAGTCATTAGTTTTCATCTAGAATTTTAATTATCTTATCTAGTTTAGATTTAATTTGCTTTAGTTGATCTAAATTTTCAGGAACCCAATCTTCCACGACTGGATAACTTGAGATATCCTCATAAAACCTTTTAAGTTTATTTTTCCACTCATCCCTTAGGTTTAAATCAGCTTCTTCATTCATAAGCGAATGAAAAGTAACATTACTTTCCTCGTCTATTAAATCAGTAAATAGCTCGAAAACTTTGTCAACATCAGTTTCATTTGTAATTTTACTATTTACCAAGTCTCTGAATTGCTTTGTATTCAACCCTTGTCCTGATGCAGAATTAACAAGCGCTGGAAAATTTGATAGCAACTCTTCTTTTAATTCATCTTCCTCATCTTCAAAAGAAAACTCATTTGTTGTTGAATTCATTCCAAACAGGCTACGAACTTCCTTATTTTTCTCAATTGCTTCTATATACCCAAACTTTTCTTCGGGAATAGTGTCTGAGATTTCTGAAATTTTGTCATATATCGTAAAACGTATGATTGATTGCCGGACTTCGTGCACAGACTTTCCTAGTTCATCCGCAATTAATTTGTAAACTTTATTGGGAGTTAAGCTAGGGTCTGAGCTTTTGAACCCATCATATAAAGTCCTTAAATGTTTCGCTTTTGATACTGGATCCCACTCTTTTACAACGGTCACATTTGCAATGCCTTGCGTTATTTTTATTTCTCTTTGATACTCACTATCAGTCTCGCCCTGTGACTTTTCCGCAAGTAATACTGGAATCGAACTCTCGCTTGTAATCCCATCGATAAGCTTTGATTTTAAACACGCAGTTCTCGTATTACCCTCAACAACAACGTAGCCAGTCTGGTCAGTAAACTCATCTGCTCTTTCATGATCTTGCACTTTTTGTACTACAATTCTATTAACCCATTTAATGTCAATCTGCATGGATCTAAGTAGGTCCTTTACAAATTTTTTATTTAATAGATTTTCAAGCAACAAATCCTGGTTGTTTGCAACATTAGAAACAAACCTAGGATTAAACGGATCAAGTTTTATATCTTTCAATACTATATCTTTCGGTGATAAGTCCATGTTTTATATCCTATTAGAATAATCTCTATTACTATATAACTTCAGAAGGTGTAGTAACAGTCTCTTTTGTCTGATATGTACCAATCTGCAAGTACAGTTATTTACAGAACTCCAAGTTAAAGAGCAAAACCTGCTGGTTGCATACTCCATGTTCGGTGGCGAGTAACCAGCAACTTACCCAAATACCTAATACCTTTTATCGCTTTTATTATCGTTCGATCAAAGTAACTTATTTTAACTTCGCCAGTGGCAGTATCTATTTTATTTTCATATGCGGCCCTTATAGGCTGTTTGTTTCGTTTTACCGTCGCTCCGCCCATTAACTCGACAAAATCACACCACTTGCTGTTGTCGGCTGCGCTACGTAGTTTTTCAATAAGACTATCCGGTTTAAATTGTTGTTTTAGTCGTCTCATTTCACGCCAGACGGAAACGGAACACCCTCCAATCTGTTGAAACTGGCGGATACACCAACAGGAGGCCCATGCATCTACTCGTTGAGCAGACGTTTTCGGATCATCGCCATAAACGCCTTCATCTAACCCTTCGCCATCGATATTTTTAGATATGTACTTAGCGATATAGCCAGTTGCCGAACCTTTTTCAGGATCGATAATTTTAAAATCACAACGGTTTTCTATTGCGCCTTTTTCATCACCATCTTCCTGCAATGAGTAAAAGCGAATAATTTCTTGTAAACGCGCCCTGAGCTTCGGTTCAACAAACAACATCAAGTGCCAATGTGGGGTTCCATCATGTTGGGGTTCAGCAACTCTAAAACCAAATACCCGAATAGATTCTCGATTAAGCTGAGCTCGCATTAGTTGCCAGTTTTTACATAAGTATTGGTTCGTTTCGTAAGGAGTAAAGCCTTGATAGGCTGTGTTTTGCTGACCACTTTTTGCGTATACCGAATGGTATTTAGATGGTGCCGTAATCGTAATAAACAAACCTTCTAGGCCCTTAGCTTTTGCGTAGTCCTCAAAGCCACGCATTCGAACCATAAGTTCTGCTTTACGTACCGCAGGATTAGAAACATTTAGATCAGATAGCTCTTTTAAACTAAAGGATTGCTTCAAATCATTAACGACATACATTGACGATAAAAGGTTATCGTTTTTCTGTCTTTGGGCCAGTCTGCTTTTCGTCACGTAATCACTTGAATAAATTTCCCCATGTTTATTAACCAAACCTAACTTTATATGTGCAGCCTCAAATGATTGCCTTACGACTTTACGCAGTTTTCGTAACCACCAGCTTTTTTCACTTAGTCGCCTAATTACGCCTTCAACCGTTACGCCTCTCTCCGTTAACGGTTTTACATCAATCGAATACTTGCGCAATAAGGCAAACAGTTCCGTTAACGCAATTATTCCAGCCGAATCCATTCGCTCGACCTCGTTAACGGTTTCGCTATTGGTTTGACTACAGTTCTGCTTAAACTGCGAAATCAATTCGCCTCGTTTAGTTTCTATTTCGCTATACGGTTCGCTATATTTCGCTCCCCGTTTGGCTATGGTTTCGCTATTTGTTTGCCCCCTGTTTCGCCTAGCCTTTCGCTCTCTATTCGCTATATTTTTGCATCGGTTCGCTATTTCATCGGATATATTCGATAAAGTATCTTCATCCAATGAGTCCAAATGTCTAATCGGTTCAGGAATGGTTTCTTTTAGCATCCTTGCTTGTCGGCCTATTTCAATATTTCGAAGCCGTTTGCTTGGCTGTTTAAAAGCCAAATAAAGCACCCTCTCCTTAATTTTATTTGGAAACATGCCTAGCTTTTCAAACGCAAAATATACGTCTTTTGGGTCAGTGCAATCTGCATAATATCTTTGAATTATTACATCATCGGCAATGAGGGCATCTGTTATCGGATTGAATTTAAAATTAAGCATCATGCACCTCATACTCAATAAAGTGCTTACCCTTATCAGTCAGCTGATATTGAACGTAAGGCACACCAAAATAAGAAACAAGTGTCAGTTTAATTAACCCTAACCTTAATATATTTCGAATAATTGCTTTTGATATTCTTACATCATAAATTTCAGCTGGTTGAAAACTGCCATCATGTGTCCCTAAGCTAATATCTCTAGCTAAGACTTGGCTATTGTTCAGGGCAATCATTACTTTAATTTCGTTTTCTTTTAGAGCCGTTACTGAAGTCATTAGCACGCCTCCAAACTATGAGTTTGTTTAGCAAAGCTGTTTAGCCAATTATCCAAATCTTCTTTTAGATAGCGAACTGACCGGCCAACTTTTATAAAAGGTGGTGCTGGGGTTCTATTTTCACGGTTGCCATCCATACGAGATTGGCGAAGGAAGGAGCGAGACATACCGATATATTCTGATGTCTCGATTTCTGATAAAGCTCTTTTGTTCATGTTTTATTACCTATTCGTTGAGCCTTAAAATGCGGTATTGCACTAAGGACAACGAAAAAGGTAATGGATGAAAAATAGTGAATTCACTATAGCGTGAATAAATGAACCATAGCGTGAATTTGTGAACTATAGCGTGAATTTATCCAATTATTCTTGACTCTAGTAGTTTATTGTAAAGATTTTAGATGTTCATTTAATATATCTTTACCTTCAGGAAACCAACCTGTTTCAGGAAAGTACGCTCTAAACCAAAAGGACCAAATATTTATATCGTCTTGAGTAATGCTTACTGGCAATGCACTCTGCGCTGGGTCAATTAACTCAGGGCAAAATGTAATTGCACGGCTCTTAATCTTTTTCATTGTAGGCTTATGTGGTTTAACCTGAATTGCCGCAACAGCTAAAGCTTCTTTTAATATTTCTTTAATATTCGAGCCAGATTTATACAATGACAATTCGACTGCTTTAGCGTAATGCTCACTACTATCCGAAATTCGCCCACTCAGAATCAACAATCTGCCCTTCAGCCATTCTTGGTGATAAGCAAGTTCATCTGTCAGATTATTTTCTTCTACTAATCTTTCAAGTTTTGCTAGTCGGCTAGAATATTCAGAGAGGCTACCCTCAGGTTTATTTGAAGTTCTTTTTAAAAGCTTATGTAGTTGGTTTCCCTCAACAGTAAGAGTATGTAAACTAGATTTATTTAACTGCTCAGCATAGAACTCAAAAAATACTCGTCCAAAATCTATCGTCGGTTCGCTATTAGTCAGTAAACGAGATTTCACTGCATTTCTTAAAATATCAACAAACTTGTAATTCGTTTTTCGATGAAAAGAGTCAATAAACCGCGTTAAAAATAGGGTTTCACGATCCTCTGTAGCGGCCATTTCGTCAGAAAGTGATGCCCACTGAGCAATCCGTTGTAAACTTCCTATATTTGGCAGCTCTTCTCCACTCTTCCACTTTCTGAAGCTTCTCTCATTATCAGCGAAGTAATCATTTACATGATTATCTGATAATTTGTTCTGATTTTCATAAAATGAAATAGCACTTTTAATAGGATATTCTTCACAATAAAAGAATGGAACATTGTTATTTGGCATTTGCTGAGTTCCAACCTTCCATATAACGCTAGCTAACATTTCAACAAACAAATACCTATTTACTGAATACATTACTGCTTTTTGAGAGATCCCTTCCATAGGAACTCGTTTTACTATTTCCGAGTAATTCTGCAACCCCATTCGAACACAATCCGAAAAAAAGTATGCAAATGATTCTGATACAAACTCTTTTATCGGTTTGAAAAAAAGCTCATGGATTGATTGTTCTAATATTCTAGGATCCATAGACTTTCTTGATGAGTAGTCCTCTTCTTTTCTAAATCGCCGCACGCCATTACCCGTTACCCGTTTCGTATCGGCAATATCAGCTAAGCTGTTTAGAACTTTTCCTAAATTTTGGTATGGCTCATTAAATAATTGAGCGCTAGGTTTCATTATATTTTTCGTATTCAATTTAGTAGTCATCGCATTCTCTTTTGAAATTATGTAAATCCAGAATCAGATTCTCCAGGTACACACAAAAATCAAAAGGAATCAGTTGGCGCATTTTTACACTTTATTAAACGTAAAATGCAGCTTTATTAATTATTTTCCTTAAATAGGTTCTTTCTTATTTTTGTATACCGATTTCTCATAGTAGAAAGCTCTAAGTCTTTTCCCGAGTTATAACTATTTACAAAAGCAATATCAGCGTGACTGATAGCTCTTACGATGCTGTTACAATCATAAACCCTTTCTTCACTTCTAATATCTTTCATTAAAATACGCCATGCTTCTAGAAATTTAGGGTTATTATTAACAACAATTATTCGCGCGAACACCCTGTCTATTTCGTCTTTGAAATCCTCAGGATCGGGCTTAGCTGAATCGACATTTTGTTGAGGTGGTTCAGGTATTCTAGTTATATTTTGCAACTCGTTTACATTTATCACAGATTGTAATATCAAGAATTCTTCACCCTCAACATAAATATCTCTTATGGTTCCAGTATTATTACTAAAAGGGTTATTGCCGATTGGTTTAAGTAGCTCTTCCTTTTCTAGATCAAATCTTTTAATCGCTAAAGAAAGGTTGCTATCAGTGTCCACGCTTAGCTTCGTATTTATGAAAATGCCATTTTTTTTGTTTGGGTCTAGATGATGTAGTGGCTGCCAATCGTTGAATAGCTCACAAGATAGCGGCTCATGTTGAGTTTTATTAAACTGAACAAGCTCGGGTTCCTCTAACTCAGCAACGTATAAAATAATCGATTTTCTAGTTGCTAATCGAAAGCTATCCTCTTCGTTAAGAAGTAACTTACCATTATATAACCCTTGACCGTGTCCAATAACTTCAGAACCATTTAACGAAAAGAACACTCCTTTTAATTCCGTGCAATCTATAGATAAACGAACTTTCCTATTTTTGGCCAAATCCACTAGTTGTGATTTAGATATATTTGAATGCCTATCAAGTTCATCCATTGAGTAATACTTATTTGCAGTCACTTAACGTCCTTTTAAAAATGATTAATGACTCTGAACTTAAACTTATTTAAAGATAAACCAGTGTTTTCATGGTGTTCAGATCATCTATAACTTTAAATTTTTACACGCCCATGTTTAATTTAGGTATGATTCATAAGCACTTTTTGTTTTAAAGTTAACTTTAAAACACTTTAAGATTCACTCAAGAAAAACAAATTATTCAAGATTACTTTCTATCTCTATTACGGTTTTTCTTAAGATCTCATTATATTCTTTTGAATCCATAGCGTAATGAGCCCTCCGGTGACAAGTAGGACAAACCGCAATAACGTTTTCAGGTAGATCTGCACCACCATCTGAAAGTCTCGTTAAATGATGTACCTCTAAATAAGGGCCTTGATTTGTCTCAAATGGTGCTTTTAATCCACAGCCTTCACAGTGGCCATTCGCTCTTTTTTTTGCATATAAACGTATCGCATCACTTCTATATTTAACACTAACAAGCTGTGTTTTTTGATCTGAAGTAGCAGGGGTTCGGCTGGTTGCTATTTCGCGCAACCTGGATAATGAAGTGGTTCTAGTCGGCCTAACTAAATAATCACCGGCTGGCGACTCAATTCTAACTTTACCTGAATTATCGATGTCTAAATGAAAAACAAAAGCATCTCTTTGTTCATTATTTTTGTCGGGCCGCTGCTCTGTATGATGAGTTATATAATTGCATCTACCCACAAAACGAACATGGCCTTGAGTTGTAGATTCGAATAGAAGTATCTCTTTATTATTCTTCCTGTGATCCCTAATGGCAAGATTGCCTTTAGACATCGTCATATCACCTTCTTGGCCTTCCCCTGTGTACCTGAAAGTGCCGTCCGGACTAAAATCGTCTGAATAACCGTATTCTGCGCCGGCTTTACTTGTAAATATGAATATATATGGATGATTAGAAGGTGTTGATATTCCACCATATTGTTGACCCGCATAGACCCCATGAATATGTTGCCTACGATTATAAATTTTCCCTATTTCAAACACTGTACATCCCTGCTGTGCAATAAAAGACTATGTGAAAGCATACTATCTCACATCAAAGCCAATTAAAAGATTATGAATTTAATGACTTTTTTAGCTAGTCAGCAACTTCTATTACGTCATTTCTAACTTTTGTTTGTGTGTAATTGACGGGAGGATATTCACAGTGATTTTGGAAGTACCACCACAAAAATTGCCCTTCAGCTTTTGCTGGTGTTGTTCCAAACTTAGAGAACTCACAAAACTTAACTGTTATTTCTCCGTACTCCTTGAGTATTACTGAGTACTTTAAAAAATTGGCTTTTGACGTTGCATGAAGTTTAGCGTCCTTAAAGCGCCTCTCTTTAAAGCTATTGTCTGTTTTCCCTATGTATATAATTCTGCTTTCACCACGCAACCGTGGTATCGGTTTCTTAGACATAAAAAAGTATATTATTTTACGAGTTTCATTAGCCTTATCTGACCCGTAGACTGCTTTAAATTTATCAATTGTTATTTCATCAATACTATTCGGTAGTGTTTCGAACTGCTCAATTTGAGTATAAAAGTCACTATAATCTAAAGTTTTCAAGTTACTTGTCCTTCCTATTTATTTATCCCGTCAATCCAACAACTCAATCGCTGCTGCTTTGTGGTCTGGCGCTAAATGAGCATATCGTAAAGTCATTTCTATCGAAGAATGACCCAATAACTCTCTGACAGTATTCAAGTCGACACTTTTCATCACTAACATGCTAGCAAAGTGGTGGCGTAAATCGTGGAACCTGAAGTTGCTGATATCAGCTTCTTTCAAAAGATTCATCCAAGCTTTCTTAAAGTCTGCTAATGGCCTATTGGGCTCATTCTCAAATACATGCTCAACCGTTCCGCCTTCTTTTTTCCATGTTTTTAACATATTTAAAACAATCGCGTTTGTTGGTATATGTCTGCGCTTCCCTGACTTAGCGTTTTCTGGTTGAACGGTAATTGTTTTGTTTTTAAGATCTACGTCATCCCACTTAAGACTTAAAATTTCGCCTTTTCGCATTCCGGTATACATAGCCAATTGAACAATTGGTGTTAGGTGATCAACATAAGTACGTTTTTTAAATTCAGGTAACGTTGGTTTGTTTCGCATAACACGATGAAGGTTCGCATTATCACGTTCTTTTTTAATTCTGACTGTACGTTCTTCTAAAGCTGTTTTTAATCTTTCTTGTTCGTCATCATTTAAAAAGCGAATGCGTTTATTGTCACTTCTTAGTTTTTTAATGTTTTCTAAATTGTTCTTTTCAATAAAGCCCCATTCGACCGCACGATTTAGTAGAGCTTTAAGAGTCGAAACATATCCATTAATTGTTGCTTCTTTCATGCCCGACTTTCGTTTTTCGTTTCGCCAAACTTCAATTTGGCTTGCTGAAATATCAGCTAACTGCTTTTCTAATAAGTGAGGAAATCCGGCTTTTATCGATTTAATAATTCGATCGGCTGTTTTGGGGTTGCGGGCTTCTTGATACGGTAAATACGTTTTTTCTAAAAATATAGAAAGTTTAGTTAATTTATTACGCTCAGTTTGTTCACGCTTTTCTTTTTTCTCCGCTTGAACGTCAACACCGTTCGCCACCTCACCCAACTTTTGTTTTGCTAAGTCTCTGGCTTGTTGCGGTGTGATTTGTGGATGGGAACCAAGTTTAAAATTTACCTGTCTTCCATCTAGTCGATAAAACACGTAATAAACAATTTTCCCTTTTGGGGAAACTCTAAAATGGAACCCCGATATCACTGAATCATTGACCCTCCGAATTTCTGGATCGAGGTCCTTGATGCAAGCGTTATTGATTCTTTCTTTAATCGAGTTCCGTTGAGTCATTTTTAGCACCAAATAAAATATGTAGCATATTTGTAGCAGGTTAAATGAACCTCAATGAAAAAGCAAAGATTTCAAAGAACAAAAGCAACATAACTAACAATCCAATAAATACAACAACTTACAAACTTAACCTGTTCATTATTGTTCACTGAGACCCATCAAAAAACACTGAAAAACAGGGCTTGAATTTTTCTCATAATCGGCAGGTCCCCTGTTCAAGTCAGGGAGGGGGCACCATTTCTTCTCCATTAAAGTCCAACAAAATCCACCAGCCCAATAAAATTAACGCATTCAGAGATATTCATTGTCCCATTAAGTCCACAGTGGTTTACTATCATCCAGCACTTAATGTTACATAAGATGTAACATTAATCACTTTTCAGTAAAAAGGATGTTACATGGCTAAAATAGTTACACCATTAACCGCTACCCAAGTTAAGCAAGCTAAACCAAAAGAAAAGCAATATAATTTGTCTGATGGTGGCGGATTAGCATTAAGAGTTATGCCAAATGGCTCTAAACAATGGCTATTTAACTATCAAAAGCCTCACACGAAACAACGAACGAATATTAGTCTTGGCCTTTTTCCCGATATAAGCCTCCTATCTGCAAGAGAAATTAGAACTAAGTTCAGAGAGCAAATTGCAAACAACATTGACCCAAAGTCCCAGCGAGATAATGAGTCGTTAGAACATGCCAACGCTCTGAGGAACACATTTCATAGAGTCGCAGAGGATTGGTTCGAACTAAAAAAGAAAACAGTAAAGCCCGCTACATACAATAAAGCTTGGATGATTCTGTCAAAACACGTTTTCCTTTCATAGGAAATCTTCCAGTACGAGATATAAAAACTCAGCCAGTTGTCGAAATTTTTAAAGCCCATTCAAACCAAAGGTAATATAGAAACTCTTAAAAGAATTTGCCGTTATATTAATGAAGTTATGCACCATGCTATTGCAATGGGATTAGTTGAAGTAAATCCTGTTAGAGATGTAACTAAATTATTCCCTCCCGTAAAGCATAAAAATATGCCATCGTTACGCCCGGAAAGACTTCCAGAGTTTATGAAAGCTCTATCTAATGCAAAAGTTTCAACTGTGACTAGGTGTCTTGTGGAGTGGCAGTTATTAACACTTACCAGGCCAGGGGAAGCCGCCAAAACTGAGTGGACAGAAATTGATTGGGAACGGAGAATTTGGGTGATTCCTGCTCATAAAATGAAGAAAAAAGCTGAGCATATAGTCCCTCTTACCCTGCAGATGATTAGCCTCTTAAAATTTATGCAACCGATAAGTGGTAACGATCAATACGTATTTCCATGCCAAAGAGGAATGCACAACACACATATCAACACTCAAACTGCAAACATGGCTATAAAACGAATGGGCTTTGCTGGTGAATTAGTGGCACACGGGCTCAGAGCACTCGCTAGTACAACCTTACATGAAAAAGACTTCAATTCTGAATTAATAGAAATGTGTTTGTCTCATGTAGATAGTAACTCTAGCCGAGCACCTTATAACCGAGCAGAATTAATAGAGAAACGAAGAGAGATACTGAGCTGGTGGTGTGATCATGTTGAAAGGTCATCTATTTTTTCATCAACAAGTTTGACATCACAATCATAAGAACACAAACAGTGGATCAATACTTATGCAACCAGTTAAACGATGGCTAAACAAGCGACATTAGTTAACTATCGATTTGAAACCAATCCAGGTAAGATACTTTTCTTATCGACGTGGAATTAAGTTAGGACTGACTATGATTAAAAGATATAAAGTAGGAGAAAGGACCACTGGTGGAGATACTATCTCCTTTATTTATGGTAACAATGATAAAGCTATTGTTTATCTTAACGATGCTGGGGCACTAAGATGGGAAGTTTCATGCGACCAAAACATATTCTCAAAATCAGTAGATAAATATCAATCTTTATCTGGCAAAATCCCAATCTCAACACCTGAAAAAATAAGAAAATCTGTTGAAGGAGAGTTAGCATCAGCAATTAATCACGCATTCTCTTGTGAAAAAGAAAGTGAAGTTGATCAATTTTTCATGTCTGTTGAAAAAAGAATCCTGCTGCTATTGTCTCCTAATCAAGCAAAGCTATGGTTAGTTTTGTTTGGATTAACCTCAGCTACTGCTATTACCTTACTCCTATTTACTTTAAATAAATTTGTTGGATTATTACCGCACGATTTATTTCTTTGTGGTAGTACTGGTGTATTGGGTAGTACTCTCTCGCTAATGCAGAGAAATACAAGCATATCAATCAATTTAGAGGATGGAAAAATATACATCTTCCTTCAAGCTGCATTTATTCCAATTTTAGGGTTATTTTCTGGGTTTTGTATTTTTCTTTTATCAAACTCTGACCTTGCTTTTAGTTTCGCGAAAGAGAATATCTATAATTTGATGTCTTTGAGTGTCATCGCAGGCTTTTCTGAGAGGTATATTCCCGATTTATTCCAGAAGGTTAGTAAATAAGCTCTTTAAAAAAGGATTTGTAGAGCTTCACTCGGCCACGGACTTGGTAATACCCACTAAATGTTAGAATACGTAACTTCTAAATCAAAATTTGCCCTTCTAATAATAATAATATCTATATACCTTGTAATTTCCGCCAAAGTTGACTAAAAATTAAACAACCATTTAAAGGGACTTACATGCTATGTCTAAATCTACTCTCCCAACCTGTTTATTTTTCGCGTGTTCCATTTTATTTAGCGCATACACGATGGCCGACAATGAATTTATATCTACACGAACTGTACTAAGTGACCCAAGTAAAGATACAAGTGCATTAGATTCTCAACCAGCGAAATTTCAATACGGGATCGAAGCTGGTACAGACATAGATGGTGAAGCCAACTCTGGAGGGGTCTTCTGGGAAGTAGACCAAGGTAATGGATTAACTCGTTTTAATTATAACGTGGCGGATTTAGCGAAAATTGAATCCGATAAATCCAACTTAGGGACTATATTACGATCCAGTGGTGATTATGCAAATTTACAGTTTTCTTACCTCTCCCCCAATCTTTTCAATTTGGGAATAGGATGGACTGCGGGATTCGGTTATTCCGAGCTCACATATTCTGAATCGTTTGAATCTCAACTAGATGATGGCGGACTAATGGCTTTTAATATCGGCCTGATACCATATAGTGATGATTTTACATTTCTAGAGAAAGAGGGGAGTTACAATTTCACATTTGCATATGAGAATAGACTAATAACTGGAGACTTGGCCAATAACGATATGCAATTGAAGTCACTTTTTCAAGATGAGGTCGATTCATTCAATGGTTACAGTGCATTGATGGAATTTCATTTAGACACGCAGAAGTATTTCATAAAGGCCACCTACTTTTCTGCAGATGGCATCTCAGGATTTGATGGTTTGCAAATTAGTATTGGCGTAAAAATCATAGCTGATTTATCAATATCTGATTAAGGAAGATAACATGAGAGTACCCCTTTCCATACTTATCCTAATAACATCTGGTTCATTATCTGCATCAAGCATCCCATTTAAAAGCCTTGATAATATGAAAACAATAGTATCCGAGGGTGCTTTTGAAGCTGTTGATAATCATAGTTTATTAAGCATTGACAGAATTGGTCATTACAGTGGTAACTATATTGGTTATGACTACTTTTATGACAATGATTTAGAGAAAGCATTGGACGTTCAATACAGTTTTTCCTATCTGTTAACTGATATAGATAACGACAAACAGCCAATATCTAAAACAACGGGTGTCAGTAAATTTGATAACAATGTCTATTTTACTTTTGCAGGAGAATTCGACTTTTATGCAGGTTCTCGATACTCAGGGCCTGTTGTGAACAGAAGGTTTAATCCCGGTGTTCAAGTAAATTACTCTCGTAATTACTCTTCGACTAGTCGATGGGTTCTGACAGACTTTGGTTTTGGATTAGAGCATGAATCGAATGGTCAAGCGACACATGAAGCGAGAGAGGGCACCCCACCTGTAGATGCCACTTTGCAGGAGAGGCTTTCTTATATAGACCCCCTTCCAATTTTAGCCAGCCAATTTAAGTACATAAATAGAGACAAGGCTGGTAATACAAGAGATGAATATTACCATGAGATGGCCATCGAAACTGTTAGTCGTGGTTACAACTTTATCTCCGCCCATGCAACAGTTTTTATTGGAATGTACGAAACGTTTCAAGTTATGGCCGGAGTCAAGCTTAGACATGATGTTATAACCGACCCTGATGATGGTATTTTTTGGGACTCGACTTATAGTGACTCAAAGTTCATTAACCACAAAGGCACCAGAATTGGGCTTTATGGCTACTCTAGGGAAAGTTTTTTAAATTTCGAAACCTTACACCTTGCTTTAGAATACCGCACAGGTCAGCTTATAGGTGGAAAACCTACATCAAATAATACCTTTGATTTTACAGTAATGACGAACTTTAATGTATGCGATTTAGACATACCTATTTTTTACAAGTTCCACAGTGGTTACTTAGATGAAGTCTTCAACTACCACATTAAGAGTACTAAACACTTGTTTGGATTACATTTAAACTTTTAGGTTATTTTTGACTCAATGAGTAAAGCCATGTCTACTTTTGGGTTGTATGATTCGACCTAGAAATAGTGTGGCCCTGTTCCAAACCATCAGTCGCCCACGCAGGTATCAATTTAATTCTATGTATCTGGACTGTGTGACCTGAAAATTGGTCAATCTAACTGATATTGAATAGCCAACTACCCAATATTAACCTTCATTGTATTGACGACGAAATAGTTGGATAACATTCATTAAAACCTCTTTATATTATTGTGGCATTTCTTTGAGCTTATCTCGACCATGAGCAATGGACACAGCGGCCACTGCCCCCATTTTTAATAACAAAGTCTTTATTTTCACGACTTCAAGATCAGTAAGCTTAATTTGTAGCTCATCATATTTACGTTCAATGTACTTGTCCACCAGCTCTTCATATCTATCGGTTTGTCCGCCTATCAAAAAGCCAAAATACTCCGGTTTTGACATTAGTTCACTAAGGAATAAAACTTCAATTTCTGTCAATTTATGCTTGAAGTAATTGTTAACCCTGTCTACCTGGGTTTTAGATAAACACAATAAGACTTCAGACTCTCGCTTCGCTTTCACACTATTAGCCCAAATGCTGAGAGCCAAGAGCAGCGCAAACGCAATAAATACTAACCCACCTACAAATGAAAGAACCCACCAATACCAAGCCATACTTATCCTCCTTTAATTAGCAAAAAGTAAATTGGTTTTTAAACTTACTCTAACATTCCATCAGCAACTCTTAGACTTAAAGTTTTCGTCCGTTTGTGAAGCATTCATAGGAAGTAAAAATCGTTGCAACAAAAATAACACTATGTCGAAGAATATAAATTGCACTCCGATGATCAGCATGTCAATCGCTTCAATTTGTAAACGCGTATCATCCTGATACGAACCAAAGACCGTAATACCAACAATAATTATCAATATAGAAATAATTAACTTGAAGACAATGCTTAAGGCATTGCTTAGCGTGATAATAACAGCTCTAGTGTTCAGTTTTAGTTCATTAATTAAAACGTCAGTGGGAATTTGATTACGCCTAGTTTGAGATTTCACCATTTCATCAGCTAGAAAGTGTACTCCGTGATCTTCCCCTGAAACACTAGACACCTAGCTTGCCGATTTATATTGGACTTCAAACTCTTCAGGGGAAGATCACTGGACGAATGGCTGGTTTATTACAATACTGAACGAACTCATCAAGGAAAAATGTGCGTGGCAGAACGCCACTTGAAACATTAGAAGATGGGAAACGCATTTGGGCGGAAAAGAATTTAGCTCAAATCTAAGCTGACAGTCACCGATAGAAAAACGGGTAACTGTCAGATCAAGTCTGAGCTAGTACACTTTAATAGTTGCGAATACCCAGTAAATTTCCAACCTGTTTGTATTTCAAGACAATAAAAAGGCGATCATTTAGATCGCCGATTACAGGGAGTAATATTAATTCTTATTCGGAACAACCAGTCCAGTTTTCACCATCAGTGCTGCACTCATATAATACTGTTCCATCATCTTGCTTAGTAGCTCTCTGCCAATTGTCATCATTGTCGACATCTATTTGCACATCACCTTCTTCTTTTCGCTTACGCCAGTATGCCGTATCAATATTAACGCTATCTTCCCATTTATAAGGGGTTAAAATAAGAGTATCTATCATGCTTTGTGCGTTTAAGTCGGTTGTTGCGGTGAACTCTTTCCAATCAGCTAATTCTGTAAAACGGGCTTGTTCAGCTCTAAAGTAAAATTCTGCACTATATGCAGCATCACCTTCGGTATACCTGAGGTGATAATTTCTCTCATATGGAGAACTAAAGTCATCAAAGTTACATTCTTCAAACGAGTTAGCTAAAGCATCTGAATCTGAGCCATTACCAAGTTCATAATGAATCCCATCTACATCAAAACTTACCCTTTCGTTTTTCGCGCAGCGATAAGTTCCGTTAGAATCTCTATAAGCGTCCTTTCTAACACTTAACCAGCCATTTTTGCCTTGATCATTCCACTCTTGGCCTAACTCATGGAACTTACTGGTGATGAAATCAATTTGGTCCAGCTTGTCAGTATCTTGAAGCTTACTAAATTCAATAAAGTCTTCTGTACCAAGAAATACAATAGCATCACGATACCAGCCATTATCAACTTGAAAATATTCATCTAACTCTGGACTTCTATGCACAAAAACTCGGATCTCAGCATCTGGATAGTCTGCATATTGTTTTCTTAAATCGGTTTTATGCTTATAAGCTGCTTTTAATCCTTTCATAATATCTTGTGCTGCGTGAAAAGCCTCAGAGTCTTTATCCGCAATAAAGTCAGCATACATTTGATCCGCTGATAGGTTGTAAAACTGAACTAAGCCATTAACCGTATCCTCAATTTCTTGTTGTAGCTCTTGAACAGCTTCTTCGTGATTTTTCAGATAATGGCAATGCTTAGCGTTAGATGCACTGTCATTAGGGTTTTTACCTTGATTCTCCGCAAATCGTGGATAACTGCGCTCAATCGCTTCCCAAACCACTGTCGTTAAGGGGGAAATATTTCTAACTAAACCGTTAGTGAAGTCTTGTTCTGTTATGGGCTCAAAAGTGGGTTGCAATATAATTTGATAGGGTTCGGTTACTTCATGAGCTTCAACTCCCTCATCTTCAGAGCCCTCATCCCATGCTCCTGCTGGAACATCAACAATGATTGCAGAATAAGCCAAACACTCAGCATCTTCTTCAGGTACAACTAACGTGTAATCACCACTTTCTTCAGTTTCTTTTTGTGGCTCATTTGGTTCAGCTTTACCATTGCCATTAATATCCAAAAATACCGTTCCGCCAACAATATAACCATCAATGGCTTTGCCCGTAACAGTTAGTACTTTTTCAGTTGGGGTTACATTTTGACTATCGTCATCTGATGAATTACTTCCACAACCACTAACAACTAAACCAAATGCCAGCGATACTGCTAAAGTCACTTTACTTCTTATCATCTTTATTTCCTTTTAGGGCTAATACTTATTACCTTACAACCAGTTGGCAAGGAAGAAAACACAAACTTAACCATATGAAATAAAATGATTTTAAGCGTTCACTCTTCCGCCAATTATTTGTACTTAACCGACAAATCACATGATTTCCCATTTATGATTGCTGAAGTGACGGCATCCAATACCACTGTCCTTGCCAATTAATTAATTCTTTATTTAGCGAATTCACCAAATAGGGAAAATCCAAGCTAGAAAATGCTTCTATGCGGTGGATTTCCCCGTCGTGAAATTCACTTATTTATTGTTTTTTTTTTAAAACTTATCAATTAACTACAATGTGATCTAAATTCATCCAAGCCGCTTTTCCACCGTTATTTATTATCTTAACCTGAAGGAAGCTATTACGTTCTTGTGTAACTTTTTGTATTGCAATCTCACCAGTAACTCTTCCTCCCATTTCATTTAAGGTTTGAATGAGGTCAAAACAATCCGAAGGGATAGCTCTTGATATGTACTGTAAACCGCCGTAGCTTTTTTCTAATTGTGTTAGCCTTTGGATAGAACTGTATGTTTCACACATATAACTACCGCGAACAATTACACCTCTTCCGTTTTTTATATCCTTAATTTTCCTCATTTCGGGAGTAACGTATCCAAGTTCGATAGCTTTTTCTTTAACAATTACCCCACCAATACCTTCGTAAAGCATCCTTGCATACTCTTGTTTTTGCTCCCCGCTTAAATGACTAAGTCCCTTCGAATAATAAGTACGGGCTGTTGTCAGGTCTTTTTCAATTCCTAAACCTCTGGCATGGTACTTAGCCAATAATGCATAGGTGTAACTAGCGTCTTTCTCATTTGCTACTTGCCATTCTAATAATGGTTCAAGAACCTTAATTGATTTTTCATATCTACCAATTGCGTCATAAACCGTTTGAAGTCCGTAATAACCAACATAATAACTATCTGAATGCAGGCCTTCATAAATATCTTCAGCTCGATCGTACTGACTCAGTGCCAAGTACTTTTTACCAAGTTTGTCTAACAAACTTACCTTCTGATTTTCGTCTTCTATTGTTGAAATCAGGGTTTTCGCTAGTTTATGCTCATTTTTATGCACCAACTTGTTTATGATGTCGTTTCGATTTTTCTCTTCCTTAATTGTTTCAAACGCTATTTCTATGCCCTCAAGCTTCCCTAAGGAGATATTTACTTCAGCAACTTTTGTTTTATAAGACTCATTTTCAATATCACTCGACATAGCCGATTCACAAGCCATTAAAAATATTTCTTGGCTTGTAAAATGCGTTTTGGCCAATTTTATGAATTTATCATGCGATTTCTTTATTTGACCTGAATGCGCATTTTCATCACATATTTCGACACCATTGTTAGATATCTCATTCGCAACATACCAAGAGGATTTAGTGGTTTCGTGAACAGACTTTGAAACAGCCACGCACAAGAGTGAAATAACACCCGCCATAAATAAGGCATTGAAATGATTGTTAAGCTTTTCTGTAATCCATTTATTAGCTACGATTTGCTGCTGTGATTCTGCTTGTAGTAAACCCAACGCAACCGAACCACCAACTAAAACACCAATAACTAAGTGGCTGATTAACCTACCTATTGAATTTGCATCCTCAAAAGATTTCGCCCCAATGTTCACTAAGTAAATGATTGCAGTAAAAGTAAATATTACACCTAACACAATTTTTAGAGTCTTTGACATTTTTTACTCCTTCTAAAGCATCATTAACCAATTAACTATCCCGTATGCACCGAGACAAAAAGCGGCAACAGTAAATAATCGGGATAAAATATTTGACTCTCCTGCATAGCCACACTTGGGGCATCGTGTCGCTCTGGAAGAAATTTCAGCGTTACATTCGGGGCAATAACCTAAACTCATTACATATCCTTTAATTGTATTTTAATAAAGCGTCCCTTGGCTGTAGCAAAAAGGGAACACCAATAAAGATATGTAAATTCAGTAAGTTGGGGTGAACAAACCCGACATCATGATGAACATAGCCGACTTTATATTGTGCCGGCCAAATTTTTTACTTAGGTGACTGAGTTATAAACTCTTTTGGCGACTGCCCGAAAGCCGTTTTAAAACTTCGGCTGAAATAACTGGAAGAATTAAAGCCAACTAAATCAGAAGTAAGTGAAATTGATTTCCCTTCAATTAACAATTCCTTTGCTTTTAGCAATCGGTAATTTCGAATGTACTCGGCTGGAGTTTGATTAAATATTGCCTTTAGTTTTCGTTGAAGTTGCCTTTCGCTCATAGCAACCGAATCAACTAGCTTTTCGACACTAAACTCATTATCAGCATAGTTCTTCTCAACTAGTTGGTTTAATCGCTCAATGAATTTTTGGTCACGCTCACTGACAATACTTTCCATGGGGTCATTCTGATTTTGCTGAGTTTTAAATCTTAGCTTTTGGCGCTCGAGTGTGTTTTTTACTTTTAGGAGCAATTGCCGAGCTTCAAATGGCTTGGATATATAATCAACCGCCCCCAATTCGAGCCCTCTTAATTCACTTTCTTCATCCGCTTTAGCTGTTAATAGCATCGTTGGGATATGACTGGTATTGTCATGTTTTGCAAGGGCTTTAACTAATGAGAAACCATCCATTTCTGGCATCATGACATCTGAGATTATCAAATCTGGAATGTGTTCAATGGCAAGCTCTACCCCTTTTGAACCGTTGGCTGCATTGGAAACTTTGTAATCACTTGATAGTAAATCGACCAAGAAACCACGGAGTTCATCATTGTCTTCAACAATAAGCAGTGATTGTCGTTCTTTTTCTTTAGATTCAATTTTGCCTGCTCCAAGTTCCATTATTTGTCTTTGAGCTGGTGACGTTTTGGTGCTTTCGATAACAAAGTCATTAATCGTTAAAGTAAAAATGACCGAGCCAGCTTTACTCGAGCAGTTTATATTCCAACCATTTTGCTTACATATATCTCTTACTAGCGATAACCCTAACCCAAAGCCTTGCTCAGAGTCGCTTTGACCCAAGCGTTCAAAACGGTCAAATATTCTTTCAATTTTCTCTTTTGATAATCCAGCATGCTGATTTTCAAAAATTAATTGGCACTCGCCATCAAGTATTTTTGACTGAAGCCTAACCCAGCCACCAGCACTAGTGTATTTCAATGCATTGGAAAGGAGGTTCTCAAGTATTGAAATCAGATCTTCTTTATCTGCTTGCACTAAAGCATGGCTACTTAGATGTTGCTGTAATTCAATTTGCTTTTGTTGCATTAAAGGCTCAAAAGCTATGACATAACGAATAAGCAAATCATCAATATTGATTGGTTCAATTTGCTTTTGTTTTTGCTCGACCTTACTTAAATGCAATATCCGCTCTACTAAACCAAACAATCTCTTTCCGTTATTCTGAGCTAGATTGATAAGCTTTTTCTGCTGCTCTGTTAAATTTGATTGTTGAGCTAATTGTTCAATCGGTGCGTTAATCAGGGTAATTGGGGTTCTAAGTTCGTGAGAAATATTGGCAAATAGTTGATTCTTTTGCTCTAAAGTAGATGCTAACTCAGCCGTTTTTTCGTCTACTGTTTTCTCAAGTTGTGTTTTTTGCCTTAACAGAAAGCTTGTTCGATAACGGTAATAACCATAACCTGTGAATATCAATAATAATAAATATAATATTAGTGCGATATCTGATCGGTAATAAGGTGGGCTTATCAAGATGTTTACGTCACTTTGAGCTTTATTCCATACTATTCCATCGCGTGAATATTGCAGCTCAATGCGATATGAGCCTTTTGCTAAACCACTGAGTTGAATACTGTTAGCATTACCATTATTAATCCACTTACCTTCGTTTAAACGATACCTAAATTGGCGTTGTTCGATTTGAAAGAAATCATCAACGAAGTACTCAAGTGAAATGGTGTCTGTTGATGCCATGAACTCTAAACTAAGGGGAGCTCTAACTAATGCTTTGCTATCGGGTGAAATCCATCTCAAACTAGCGGCAGAATCACCTTGCATTAATCGCTCGGGAATAATTTTTGAAACACCATCAATACCTGAAAAATAAAGGCTTCCATCAACTCCAGTTGCAACACCTTTGGTATTAAACTCACTACTTTGTAATCCATCACGTTTAAACAATGCTTTGATTTGATTCGTTGATTTATTCCAACGATATAGACCATTAAACGTCGATAACCACAAGACGTTTTTCGACTCCTTCGTTACAGCCTGTATGTAGTGACTTTTTAACGGTAAAGGATAGTGTTTAAACGTATCTGAAGATGGTTGATATTGATAAACTCCGTTGCTGGTTCCAAGGTATAGCTCTGCATCATCTATATACACATAGTAAACAGTAACTTGGGGCTGGTTATCGCTTAATTGAAGTGAGTAGTGGTGAATTAAATCGCTTTCAATATCATAACGATTTACTCCGTCCATCGTACCAATCCAAAGCTGGTTACTCTGGCCTTCTGCTAGTACATAAATATTGGCGTTTGCTTTTATACCCCTTGCATTGCCACTGACACCCACTTGTTTAAAGTGACCCTGATTTTCATCCACCAGCGTTGTTAATCCACCACGCCAATTCGCAACAAAGATCTGGCCTTGTGTAGTTTCAACGACATCTAAAACCGCACCTTCCGCCGCAGTATCAGGTATTAGTTTGGAATGGACATTATGTGAGATCGTATTTAATGCGGCATCAAGATGATACAAGCCATTATTCGTTGCCAACCAAAAACTGCCGTCATGAGATGGTTCTATTTTTAGAGTAAAGGTATCAAGCACTAACTCCGCTTTACCCAATCGACCATTGTCTGATATTGGGTAGCGGTATAAGCCACCAACGGCGCCAGTCCAGAGATAACCATTGTTGAGCATTAATGAATTTATATCATCTGATAAAAGGCTATTTTGAGCCTGCTCTGAATACTGATAGGTTTGAATTGCAAATCCATTGGCAGGAATGGCTATGACACCACCTTGAAAACTGCCGAGCCAAATGGTGCCATCACGACTTACAAACACAGAGCGAACATCGCGGGTTATATTTCCAAGCTCATAAGGTTTAAGCATTGAATAATTACTGAATGTTTGGGCTTTAAAGGAAAATTTACTCAGGCCATTATTTGTTGCAATCCACAACGAATCTGCATCTTCAGCCAAGTTAGATACCGTCAACTGCTGATAGTCTGGATTTGGGTTTAATCGTTCAAAGCACTCACAATCTGCTTTAAATCGGCTTAAGCCACCAAGTACAGTGCCAATCCAAATTTCGTTCTCAGTGGTATTAAACAATGTATAGACTGTATTAGAACTTAGGCTTTGATCATCATTCGAATCATGACCGAAGTAATCAAAGCGCTTTAAGGTAAGATCATAACGATTTAAACCGCCCCCCCAAGTCGCAATCCAAATATAATTGCCCTGTCTTGCTAATGAACGAATTGATTTATGATTGGTTCCATTACCATTATCACTGACAGGAAACGTCGATACCTCTTGTGTAGTTATGTTTACTACATTTAACCCATTATCTGTGCCTAACCATAGCTCATTACCTACTTTGAGTACTGCTTGAATATTGTTGTGAGACAAACCTTTTGAGCTATCATAGCTGGTAAAACTATCTGACTCTTTATGGTATTGACTAATCCCATTATGGGTCGCTATCCATAGAGAATTGTCAGGTGCCAGATAAACTTGATTAATACTATTTCCCGCCACGCTATTTACATCATTCGGTTCATAGCGGTATACCTTAAAATTCTGGCCATCAAAACGATTCAGTCCATCCTCAGTCCCAAACCACATATAACCATCACTATCTTGAGCAATGGTATATACCATACTATTTGATAAACCATCTTCGATGTTATAACTGATGTAGTTAGGGTTCGGTAAAAATTGCGCAGCTAATGATGATCCCGAATAAATGAAGATAAAAAGTAAAACCGTCCGTAGTAACGCCATAATCAAATTAAGTTTTTAGAATTATTATAATAAGCAAATCATACTTTATTTCTTACTCGGTCTCATACACTTAACCGACACTCTCATGTCAGTATCCGACAAAGCACCAGAATATTATTGTCTAAAAATCGAAACTGCAGGAAAGTTATATGGTATCAATACGGAAAAACATTGGCCTTATTTTGGAAAACATGGCCGGTATTGAGCTATTGGATGCCGACCAACTTAATTCGCTCCATTCAAAAATAGCGCATACCTTTCTCCCACAAAAAAAGCCCGTTTAAGGGCTTTCATTATTTTAGATTAAGAGCAGCTAATTGTTGCTACGCCAACTTATCGTTCAAGTCTCCAAGTCGGACGTTCAAGCTTGATGTCTTTACCAACAGCTTTGATGATCAAAGGCACTAGGCGTTCTTGATCTGGGCCTACGAGTGAAAAAACATGGCCATTGATGTCGTTTCGATTAATGACATTTTGCTCTTCAGGCGCCGAGCTAAAGTTAGACTTATTCTCGTCTACGATTTGCTTGGACAACGTTTGTTGCATTTCTTTGGTCGCCATTGCCTTTTTTGTCGCTAGCTTGTTTGTTTTAGTTCGAGCTGTGCGACCAACTCTGTGAAGATAGTCGTTATTGTTAACAGGCAAGTCAAAGTTAACCACATAATATAAATCATCAATATCGATACCACGCGAAACAATGTCGGTTGCCACTAGGTAATTAAACTCACCAGTTTTAAAACCTTCTAGTCGTTGCTGACGTTTTTTCTGTGAAATGTCGTTATGAATACCAGTTGTTACAAAGCCTTGTTCGTTTAATAGCTTATTTAGGTAGTTCACTTCGTGTTTGCTGTGCGCAAAGATAAGAACACGAGTGCTATCAAGGCGTCTCAATAGTGCATATAAATGCTCATGTTTCTCTTCACGACGCACGCGGTACATAGTATGGACAATCTGATCGAGAGCCGGCTGAATATCGCCACCTTTAATCAGCTTCACGCGGTTTTGGTATTCTTTACTAAATTTGTTAAGTGCTTTTGAGTCCGTAGCCGAAAACAGAACTTTTTGTGCCTTGGCAGGCATTAACGCCATCATATGTTTAAGTTCGCTATGAATGCCCATGCTAACTAAACGATCTGCTTCATCCATTACAAAAAACTGAATTTTTTCAAGTGAGATGGTTTTTGCTTTTAGCATGTCCATTAAGCGCTTTGGTGTTGCAACCAAAATATCGGTACCGCGTTTAAAACGATTCGCTTGCGATTGCATTCTAACGCCACCAAAAATGCTAATAGTACGAAGGCCTAGACCTTTACCGTATAAGCCAATCGACTCTTCTACTTGCAAGGCCAGCTCACGAGTTGGCACTAAAAACAATGCACGAATAGGTCTTACTTGCTCTCCGCTGTAATCAACCTGACTTAACTCTTGTAAAATCGGCAATAAATAGGCCGCCGTTTTACCCGTTCCAGTTGGTGCAATCGCATAGGTATCTGTACCTGATAGGACCGCGCCAATGGCTTTTTCTTGGATGTAAGTAGGCTTGCTGTAGCCTAATGTTTTGGTATTGGATTGAAGGGTTTTGTTAAGTCCGAGTTTTGCGAAAGATGCCATGATGCTCAATTGTTGACGAATAATGGTTTTATTATACCTCAAGTCTGCCGAATTGGTGTGCAAATTGCGCACGTAAATTTTTACCAATTAGCTAACTATATTGGAGTGACAATTTCAGCAATTGAATTAACTATATTTTCTGGTAAGTTAGCTTACAAATAAATGATACGCCGATATCTAAAAAATCGATTGTTAGGCTTTTAATAACTCCGATTGCCTAGCGTATATTTAACTGGAGTTTTACTTAAAAAGGATTTACCCGTGAAAGACATTTTTGTTTTTGATTCAATGTTAACCCCTAAAATTATCACTTTTATTTATTGGCTTATGCTTTTAGGCTGTGTAATTTCTGGTTTGAGCGCTATGTTTACTCAATATGGTGGCGGATTTTTTGCAGGGTTAGGTATCATTGTTTTTGGTTCTATCGGCTCAAGAGTTTGGTGTGAGTTACTCATTGTTTTATTCAAGATCCACGAAAACCTAAAAGCTATCGCGGAAAAGTAACAAACCGTATTTAAATCAAATAAGAGACTAAGGACAGCTGTTTTTAGTCTTTTTTTGGTACATTAATTTGGCTTTTTGTATTGAAGCTAAGACCTATTAATAACGCTCAATATATAAGGAAAGCTTTTGAAAACTCTATTCATAGTTACCCTGGTTTCGCTTCTGTCGTTTACCGCCCATTCACAGGAGCAACTTCACGCATACCCTATGTCTGGATTGCAATTACATGCAACTAATAACGTAACAAAAGTCGACGCTGACGGGCCAAACGTTCGATTTTTCCTAAAGAACAAAGAAATATTCGCCACTGCCTTTATTTTTAAAGACACGCGAAATCCATACCCTTTACTAAAGGCCTTTTCTGAACAGTTTCTTAAAAGTGCCTATGCTAATAACGACTATCAGGTATTTAAAAATAGTGAGATAGAAACTTCATTCAAAAATGAAAAGAGTCATGGCGTAGAATACATGCTTGATATAGATGGAACGAAATGCGAGTTACTTTTGGCAAACGCCGTAAATAATCAAACTTATATCTTCTTCAATATATCAAACGAGAAAACGACTTCTAAATGTGAAGAGCACGGTGAGAAGCTAAAATCCTTTGCGAAACAAGTAACTGAAAGTATCACCATAAATGTCATCTAATAACATTAGGCTGATAGCGACAAAACGTGTTTTTGATTTTATTACAATGGAGTCGCGACTATGAAGCTTGAACAAAAAGTCCCTCCGTTAGTTCTATTGGCCCTATGCGCATTGTGTATGTTTCTAACGAATCATTTTTACGCCGATTTGAATCTTACTTATTCGTTTAATTTAATTGCGCTATTGCTGCTTGCGCTAATAGGAATATGTTTTGCGCTAGCAGGCGTCGTGGCCTTCAAAATTCATAAAACCACCGTAAACCCAGTAAATACTAAAAATGTTTCTACTTTAGTGAATTCTGGCATTTATAAACACACTAGAAACCCAATGTATGTTGGTATGCTCTCGGTATTAATTGGCTATTTAATATATTTGGCCAACCCGTTAAATGTTGTTTTTGCTGCGTTTTTTGTGTTGTATTTAAATAAATACCAGATCATCCCTGAAGAACAGTTTTTAGAGAAGCTATTTGGTAGTGATTTTATCACCTATAAAAAAACAGTAAGGCGTTGGCTTTAACCTTCAGAAATGGTCCTATTTTCTTCACTTTACTGTTTTGAATTTTGCAATTTTTCCCATTAATCGCCCGAACTGTCTGATCCGTTCGACTCGTCAATAAAAAAATTAGGGCTGCCTTCAAACAGATCTTTGTTCATTTCACTGTTAAACAGTTTAGTGTCCATATCGAATTGACTAAATCCCAAATGTGTCAGTTTGTATACTTCGGTGTAAGCATCGTTCACTATATCAAAAAGACCACGCATGGCTCTCTCCTCAAGTTTTACATTTCGGTTAATAGTTACAGCTGGTGTACTTTTTTTACAAGAAAGAAACGTACCAGTTTGGCTATTTTTTGTACTACCCTGTTTTGTAAAGGTTTATAATTTGTTGTGTCGTGAGGCATCTGTTGACGTTGCACCAATTTGATCAAATCTCGAATATTTTTGCACCAAATGGGTTCGCTTTATTTCTATATTACTCATCTAATTAAAAAGATTGCATCTGCTCTTTATTTGATGATAAAAATTTAGATAGTTTATAAACAAACGATTTAGGAATGCGGTAAATGCAAGATCCGGTTCATGGTAGTTTTAAAGTATGGCTAGAAGGCCACTTGGTTTATTGTGATTATGCGGAAGGGTTTAACGCGGCTGGTGTTAGAGCCATAACGGAAGAGATATTGCGCGTAGCTGCACCTGTAACAAAGTGGGTTATGCTGCAACGGCCAGAACCTAGTGCTGGCATTACTTATGATGCCATAGAGTTAATGTACCAAAGTTATGTGCAACTGCAGCGAGCAGGCTGTTTAGCTGTCGGTTTACATGAAAATAGTATTTACGTGCATTCAGGTCGATTTAGAAAGGATGGCGAACTTACCATGCCTATTGTTATTGATAAGGACATTCCGAAGCTCATGGACTTTCTAAACCAAACCTTAGAGAAAAATAAAATCTTTTAACGCATCTTAATAATCAAATTACCCGGATGTCTTTTTGGCAAGCACCTGTAACAAGTCCAAGAATGCCTGCACCGATTCCACCGACGCCGATTCTTGCATCGTGTGGTACCCAATCGTTGGTATTTGTATTGTTGTTCCGTCAACCAACCCATTTGAGGCAGCGATAATTCGCCCAAGCTCAGTGCTTCCTAAAGAATGTGGAGACTCACCTCGACTCACTCTTAATGCATTATCGTCTTCGACATATTTATCTTTGTAAATGTAACTAATGTTATTGTCTTCGCATAGCTTTGCAATCATCGCAGTTGATGATGAATTGAAGTTTGCATTAGCGTCTTTTTCTCTAAGCACCAGTAATTGTAAATTAGCTGTTTCTACGTTTGGAAATGGACTAGTATCAACAACAAATAACTTATTGGTATTGCCACCAAAACGGCGAAACCATTCTAAAAGATAACGCCAGCTTTTCCCCGCTTCTTCTTGTGCTGTAAAAAATGCCGTACCTTGAAACCCTTGACTGAATAAGTGAACAAGTGCGGTTGCGGTGAGTACGTTATCAAGTTGTCCTGATAATCGCTCTTCGGTAATTTTCAACTTGTCTTTAAAGGCGATGGGCGTTCCCGCCACGACATCTTCTAAACCTTCAATTTCGAATATCAGGTTGTTGCGATATTCACAGACGTAGCTATTTTTTATGACACCATTCCCACGATAAACGCCTGACCAAGGTTCGTATGCATATACTGTTTCCGACTTGAACCGCTCAGTTACCTTAGTCATCAGTTCTTCAGAAACTGAGTTATTTAATAAGTCTGTTTTATTTGCCGATATAAACGCCGCATATTGAAATTCATTAGGGCCAGTGCAAATCAGTCCATGCCGATCGATGTGAGCAGAAAACATGGCGCTAAATGGATCAGAACCTTGTGCAACGAGCAAACCCTCGTACCAAGTTACTTTGGCGCCTCGTTCTTCAAGTTCTCGTTGTAAAACCCTAAAAAACGAATGTTCTGCGCCAACCACACTGGGTTGTCTTATGATCGTTTTCAACAAATCGATAAAGTCATTGTCTAGCATTATGTCGCCTACGGTTTAGGTGTGGATCCTTGCCTATCAAGGTCCATTAATAATGCTTTGAATATAAACCTGAAATGGCAATACAACTAGTTTTTTTAAGGCTCTATTTGCGTTAATTGTTGAAAAGTATAACTAACAAGAATTAACTAATTAAATTGGTTGGTTGAGATTACAAAATTAATCGAGCAATCTAATAGGGGTTAAAATCAACTAGAGTCGTTCAATCTTGGATAAGCATTTATCATCTGTGATATCGCAAAGTATCCCTAATGTCTCAATATCTGTTTCAATAATATCTATTTGTAAAAGATTAGAAACAAAATCTTTCAATAAAGGCTTATGGATTAACCCCATCATTTCGATGTGATTTAAGCCGTTGTATGTGTTTAATACTAATTGCTTTAAATGTATATCACTCCAGTCTAAAGCTGGTGTTACCCTATCATCAATAGAAGCATATACATATGTCGGTACAGTGGTCGATTTGATTCTACTGATTATATCTATGTCTTGAACATCTACATTTGATTTTTTGTACACTAATTGAACCGCATCTTCCACATCTACTTGTGATATGAACTTGGAATAAAACTTTTCTTTGTGCAAAATATCCCATATGGCGATGGTCGAGTGTTCAAAGTTAGTCATCGGAGCAACTAAATGAAGGTGAGGATTGTCAATTTTCTCAGAAACAGCTTGAGCTGCAACAGCCCCCATCGAAAAACCTATTAGGTGAACTTGGTTAGGCTTCTTTTTCTCAATATATGAGACTATAGGCGAAACATAATCTAAGCCAAATTGAAACGAATCAGATTTATCCGCACTTTGGATTACAATGACTTCTGCACCACTTATATATTGTAACCACAGTTGCTGGATATAAATGATTTCGCTTGGCTGGCTATATCCAGAGAATATAAAAATTAGATTGTTGTCAGAATTTGCATTCACTACATCAGCATTTCTTAGCTTGAACAGCCACTTTTTATGGTTTTTATTTACTTTGAAGCTAAACGACAATTCCATCTTATCAACTTCTAAGTCTTTAATCTTTTGCGCTTTAATACAATGAAAATCGTTGTCACATAAATCAACTACAACAATACCTTCAGCAATATTGCCTGAAATATCAAGTGTATTTGAAGATGTTATTTTATTAGCAATAAAATTCGAACAGCCCGCAATAAAAAGAGTAAAGAAAATAGTTATGTATAACTTCATTTAGCAACCTTTCATTCCATTGAACTTTATAGCTTCACCAATTAGCCTAAAACTATTTATGAGTTCAGGCAAACCAATGAAATCAGACACTTATCTTAATGGCATGATTAGGAATGTCAAACATCATACTGGTAATGAGTATGCCAGATTTTCATTTATCAAATACTCCACTTTGATCTCTTTGTACTTATCTTTCTTGCTATCCATCATTCTCATCCAACCTAAGTAGTTTGATAGATATTCTGTACCAACGCCATTAAACCTTCGCTTCCAGCCGCGTAAACGGCTCATATAGCCATTTACATTCTGGATATGGAATTGACCACCGATCACTCGCTCACCCTTGCTTACAATGGTTCGGTAGTGCTGTATGTTCTCTTCTTTAGCAAAAGAACGGTATGCGTGTGCGCCATCACTACAAAGAATACTGTCATGGTTTACTATTGGCCTCATTGCGTTGTGAATCTCATCGCTTGAATGCTCTTCCAGTACAAAATCAGTTAAACCACCACTTCTGTCAACTACGATCAATACAGGGATTTTATCGTCAACAGTTCTTCTATCGCCCATACCTCCACGCTTTCTAGATTTTCGGTCATAAATAGTCTGATTGCCTTTAAAACTCTCCATATAGAACATTTCATCGGCTTCAATTATCCCTGCTACATCTAATGGTTTCCGTTGAGCTGGAGCTTTTAAGAATCTGTGTCGCCAACGAAACGCTGTAGTCTCTGCAACCTCTAAAAGCTATGCCACTCGTCTAATTGGCAAACCATCTAACATGTACTCTAGGTTTTTAGCCCAAAGTTCACGCTTTCGTAATCGTGCTAGAGGTGTTTTGGTTAGGGCATTGAAGGTTTTACCACATGTTGAGCTTTTGCATTTGAAGCGTTGCAAGCCAGCAGCCATACCCCATTTGCCAATTTCCTCATTGCCACAGTGAGGGCATATAACATCATCACCTTTACATTCATTGATTAGGTTATCTGTATCACCACGTTTGAGGTCTTCAACAACATGGTGATGTAGCAATCGTTTCTGATTGTGTGTTAGCTTAGATAACGACTCAATTATTAACGTGAACTGATTCTTCTTCAATGTCCCGACCTCTCTAGCTTTGGGACAATTAGTTATAGTACAAATTCAGAGATCAACAACTAACGCAAATAGAGCCTTTTTTAAGCACTTTACTAACTTTGTAATATATTTTTAGCGCATTTTCACTTCGACCTGTTAGGGTATAAAAAAAGTTCGCTGTTTCTGCATCCAGTTTTTGTTTTGCGACGTTACAGAAATAACAACCAACAATAGGTCAAATATGGAACATGATGAATTATTGCCTCTTCTCAGTGCGACTGCGAAAGGCGACAAAAAGGCATTTGCTGAATTGTATAATGCCACCAGCGGCAAGCTGTATGCCATAAGCTTAAAAATGCTGAAGAACAAAGCTCTGGCCGAAGAAGCACTGCAAGATGCGTTTATTAAAATTTGGCACAACGCTAGCGACTATCAATCAAGTAAAGGTGTAGTCATTTCGTGGATGATTAGCATCGTTCGATATCGAAGCTTAGATCTTATTCGCCACAATAAAGTGCGAAAAGAGCAAACCCTCACTGGGGAGCACAGTGCCGACTTAGAAAATGTTGAAATTAACCATGAATCAGACTTAACCATTGAGTATGAATCAGGTAACGACAACAAGTTAGTAGACTGTATCGAGCAGTTAGATCAACAGCAGCGCCAAGCTATTCATTTAGCTTATTACAAAGGCCTAACCCATTATGAGTTAGTTGATCATGTATCGTCACCATTAGGTACGGTAAAAAGTTGGATTCGACGTGGCTTACAACAATTACAAAGGTGTTTAACGTTATGAATTATGAAAATCAAAAACTCATAGACATGTTGGCAGCAGAGTATGTGTTGGGAACGTTAGTGGGTTCAGCGCGAGATCGCTATTCAAGACTTATGTTAACGTCAAACCGAGCTCGTGAGGCTACTTGGAAATGGGAGCAGCATTTAAACCGGCTTGCCAGTTCAATTGAGTCGGTGACACCTGATCAGCAAGTTTGGGAAAGGATCAGCCAACGTATTGATACCAACGTGATTGCCCTAAATATTCAAACCCGATCCAGTAGTGATCAAAGCAATACATTTACAGAAACACCGAAAAAACAGAAGAGCAGGTTCCTGCAAGTTTGGTCTATGGCCGCGTCGGTTGGTTGTATTGCTCTTGCGGCTGTTATTTGGCAATCAGAAAAACCGTTGCCAATTGATCCGTTTGAAAGCAGTCAACTTGCTGTCTTTAAGAATGAAGCCAAAACACCATTATGGTTAGTTGATGTTCAAGACCAAAACTTAATTGTTAAGGCAAGCTCCTCGCTTGAGGCGAGAACGGACAAAGATTACGAGCTATGGATGATATTGAAAGGCCAAGCCGCACCAATTTCACTGGGTTTATTGCCTAAAGATGGTATGAAAACATTGTTGAAGAACAGCCAATTTAATGCGCAAGATATTGCATTATTAGCGGTCAGCTTGGAGCCTTTAGGTGGTTCACCAACAGGTTCACCTACTGAAGTGCTTTATACGACAGACCTAATTGTGCTTTAAGGCGAGTACGATTTACCTACGTTAACTATTGGTTAATGGCCCGCTTTACAAAACCAGACTTGAAATAGAGTCTGGTTTTTTTATGTATGGATGTGTGAATATCTAGCAAATTAAACGACATTTTAAATATTTAAATTAATTTCACCTTTTCTGCATCCACTTTGAAACCTCGCGCGTTTTCTTCATGACTTCTTAATAAAACAAAGGATAAAGTCATGAAATTGTTAACTCCATCTTTAGTCGCTCTGGCTGTATGCAGTACTCTTTTCAGCACGGCAAGTGATGCCTCGAGTCATAGAGAAGCACCAAACATTGCTCGATTTGCAGCATTAGACTCAACAGATTTTTACGCATTTAATAGTTACGAAGAAGGCCGCGGCGAATACGTCACGCTAATCGCAAATTACATTCCTCTGCAAGACGCGTACGGTGGTCCAAATTATTTTGCGATGGATCCAGACGCTACATATAGCATTCATATCGACAGCGATGGCGACGCCATTGAAGATATGACCTTCGCCTTTAATTTCAAAAGTAAATTGGCGCAAGATAATGAAGGCATTGCCCTTACCGTTGGTCCTGAAGGTAATCAAAGAACCGTTGCAGTGCCTTTAAAGAACATTGGTGGAATTGCACCAGGCAACAACGCCGCAGTTAATTTTAGCGAAAGCTACTCAATGTCTGTTATTACCGGTCCACAGCGCACTGGTACAAAAACCATGCTCACGAATCCAATGACCAATACCAATGAATTTGGTAAACCATTGGACTATGTAGGTAATAAAACATTCACATCAATGGCGAATTACCAAGCCTACGCCGACCAGTTTGTCTATCAAGTATCTATTCCTGGTTGTGGCAGCATGGCAAAAGTATTTGTTGGTCAACGTAAAGACCCATTTGTTGTAAACCTTGGTAAGACTTTTGATTTAGTGAACTATGTACCAGTTGAAGGTGACAGCGCTCCAGGTGCCGGTGATGGCGAAGGTTTCCCTGGCGGAATTACGCAAGATGATAGTAATGATGACCTAGCGGATAAAAACGTAACTTCTATTGCTGTTGAAGTGCCAAAAGCCTGCGTAACCGGTGAAGGCAATGGCACTATTGGTACATGGACAACGGCGAGCCTACCTCAGGCACGTATTTTAAATCCAAATGCAACCTTTGAAAAACCAAGTGTAAGCGGTGGCGCATTAACTCAAGTATCTCGTTTAGGTAATCCTCTTGTGAACGAGTTGGTAATTGGCTTAAAAGATAAAGATACTTTTTCTTCATCTCACCCACAAAACGATGGTCAGTTTATCGACTACGTTACTCACCCATCATTACCAGAGCTTCTAAACATTTTGTTTAAAGACGCGGTAAACACAACGCTAGGCACAAACATGGAAACGTTAGCACCAACTAACTTCCCACGTAATGACTTAGTTACTGCCTTTTTAACAGGCTTCCCTGGCGTAAACCAGCAAGCAACAGTGACAGGCGCTGAAATGCTTCGTTTAAATACTGGTATCGCGGCTACAGCTCAAGCAGATCAATCTGCATTTGGTGTTGCCGGTAATGACTTAGCAGGATTCCCAAATGGTCGTAGACCTGGCGATGACGTTGTAGATATCGCACTTCGTGTTGTTATGGGTCGCTTATGTCACCCAGTTCCAGTTAATGGCACTGATACTGACTTAGGCTTATGTGCTCCGGAAGATGCAAATACAGGTTTAGTTCCATTTACTGATGGCGCCCCGCTAGATGCAACTATGATGGACGCATCGTTTCCATATTTAGCAACACCTCTTGCTGGCTCAAAATAGGAGCATTGCTATGAATAACATGAATTTACTCCGAATAGGCGCCCTTGCATCGGTATTGGCCATTTCAGCTTGTAGTAACGATAAAGATGACAAATCTAAGGTGAACTATTTTCCACAAGCAACGGATGCCATTGTCGTCACACAAACGGAAGTAGCTATCAGCGATATGTTGTTAGGAACTGATAGAAACAACGATCCTCTAACGTTTGCCTTAGTGTCTGAGCCTAAACTTGGCATTGTGCTTGTTGCAGAGAATGGCAATTACACTTACACACCTAATCAGGAAGTCACCGGCGAAGACAGTTTTGAGTTTTCCGTTTCAGATGGTGTAAACCAACCAGTTATAGGAACGATAAACATCACTATTGAGCAACTGCCAGTTGATTTTTCAACTCAGGTTAGAACAGCGTTTCGCCAAGAACCATCTAGCTTACCGCTTAGTGTTAATGGTCGACATTACCTTAATACTGAGGTGGAAACGGATTTTGATGAGTTGCTTGTCGATTTTTAAGTTCTTTCGTTAAGAAGTGAGTTCACTTTAAATTGCCAAGGACGGCTTTTTTAATCAACCAGTTTTATAAAAAGGACCAATCATGAAGACATTAGCGACGTTTTTTTTATTAATAATTAGCGTAACGGCTTCAGCCGAGTCTCATATTCCTAAACCTGACTTTATAGTCGCAAAGACAACAGTTCGCCATAACGAGAATGTGTCAATTATTGAGTTAGAAAAGTTGGTTATGGGTAGCCAAAACGTTGGCGAAACAGAAGTTAATCAAGGCTTCCTTAAAACTGAGTTAGCCAAGCGATATCAGGCGAATCCCACCGCTAAAGTAGGTTATTTGTATGCTCGTGTTTTACAACGAGAGCATCTATTTAATGACGCACTCACGGTAATAGACACTATTTTACAAACTAACCCGAACATGGTTAATTCATTGTTACTAAAGGCTAATATGTTACAAACAAAAGGTAAATTTGATTCCGCCAGGCTCACATGTTTACAACTACTAGGGCTAGCAAGTGTTGAAACAGTAAGTACCTGTGCACTAGATGCAGAAAGTCATAATGGCAAAGTAGAAACGAGTTACAAAAGTTTGCTATCTGTCGTGGGTGATAAGCCATCAAGTCAGGCAACACAACACGTATTAGCTGAAATGGCGTTTAGACTTAACCAACCCAAACAAACACTAAAACACTTAGCCAATGTTGACTTAAAGAAAGCGCCGGTAAGCATTCTCGTTTTATGGTCTGATGCACAATTAGAATTGTCAAACTACAACGCTGTAATAGACACGATTAGCAACTTGATCTCAGAGCCAAATAACTTAGAGGACGCCTTATTACTTAGACTCGCACAAGCAGAAAAGCAAAACATTCAAAGTCAAACGAGTAAGTGGCAAGCCCTAATCTCAAAACGAATTGAATTAAGAGAACAACGCCAGGATACTTTTCATGCGGCTGATCTTGCGTTGTATTATTTAACGATTGAAGACAATAGTGATAAAGCCTTGTATTGGGCCACCATTAATTGGCAACAAGCAAAACTTGAATCCGACAAAACGTTACTTGCAAGAGCCTCGGCAAGATTCAAGGAGTTTAAAAATGAATCATTTTAAAATGGTAGTCACTTTTATTGCCTTTCTTGCATTCGCCTCTTTTTCATCATTTGGCCACCAGCTGAGCACCAGCTATCTCACACTAAAATCAGAATCTGAAAAAACACAAAATCTATTGGGGGAGTGGCAAGTAGAAGTTAAAGATCTAGAACAAGTCATCAACTTTGACATCAATAAAGACGGGAATATTACGTGGCAAGAAATTACGTTCCAACAATCTGCCATTTCACAGTTTGTGAAAAGTGTTTTGACTACGACTCAAAACGAACGTCAATGCGTTGTTACAAGCCAAGGCTCACTAAAACTAGATAGCCACTTTAATCAGCCTTATTTAAATATCCCTATTCGGGTAAATTGCCAAAGCAGTGGCGATTTTGCTATAAAATATGATGCTTTTTTTGATTTTAACGCTAACCACAAGTCGCTTGTTTCTATAAACCATACCAGCTTTGTTTACGATATAACGGATAGAGAAAGCTTGGTTCGGGTTGATCAGGTAACAGCGTATTCCACAGCTGTTGAGTACTTATATCAAGGGGTTCTACATATTTGGATGGGTCTTGATCACATCCTATTTTTAATTGCGTTATTACTCACTTGTGTATTATTACGTGAACAAAAGCAATGGCAAGCGAGTCCATCAAAAGTACAAATTTTAAAACAAACAGCCTGGATTGTTACCGCGTTTACTATTGCTCACTCTATAACACTAACCGCTACTGCTATGGGTGTTATTGCACCAAGTAGCAAGTGGGTAGAAATAGGTATTGCCATATCTGTAGTTTTTGCAGCCCTCAATAATATTTGGCCTGTGGTTATAAGACTCGGCTGGGTTACATTTGGTTTTGGTTTATTGCATGGAATGGGCTTTGCCGGTGTACTTGGCGAGCTGGGCTTATCAAATCAATTTCAATTATTAAGCGTGCTGACATTTAACCTCGGTGTGGAAATAGGTCAGTTGGCGATTTTAGCGGTGGCATTGCCATTGTTAATAATGATCAGAAATTACGCTTGGTATCAAAAGTGGATAATGCCTACGGGCTCGTTGGCCATTGCTATTATTGCTACACAGTGGACTATTGAGCGCCTTTAAATGGCAACTAAAAGCAGAAAAAGCGCCGAACAGTCTATCAATGTGCTTTTTCTGTTTGTTTAACCTTTCAGCTTTACATGCCATTTTGTAAGCAAACTTTGCAGTACGCCTAGATCAATCGGTTTCGGTGTGTAGTCGTCCATACCAGCTTCAAAGCACTTCTCTTTGTCACCTTTCATCGCGTTGGCCGTCATAGCGATTATTGGGATACTTTTATTATGTTCGCCCGCTTCGCCATTTCGAATTGCTTGCGTAGCTTCGTAACCATCTAAAACCGGCATATGACAATCCATAAATATCACATCAAACTCTCGTTGCTGTGACTCACTTAAGCGTTCTAAAGCCTTAGCGCCGTTAATGGCCACTTCTATTTCTACACCACTTTCCGTAAGCATTTTTTTTGCAACCATCTGGTTAATCAAATTATCTTCAACGAGCAAGGCTCTCATCGTAACCTTCTCAAATGGTTGCGCCTTTTCCACTTCTTTAAATAGTACGTTGTCGGTGTTTGAGCTAACACCTAGCTGTACAGAAAAGGAAAATGTACTGCCAACACCAAGCTCACTTTTAAGCTTTATGTCGCCACCCATTAGCTGGCAAAGCTGTTTTGAAATGGATAATCCAAGTCCAGTTCCACCAAATTCACGTGTTGTCGACGAGTCTGCTTGAGTAAAAGATTCAAAGATAGAGTTTATTCGACTTGCCTTAATGCCAATACCTGTGTCTTTGATATGCCATATACATTCAATAGTGTTCTGATCGATTGGCTTTGTTTCAACGCTTATACTCACTTCACCTTCTTGGGTAAACTTTAACGCATTGCCAATAATATTATTCATTACCTGACGTAGGCGACTAGCATCACCTAATACAAAGGCTTCATTGACTTTTGTCATATCCAATGTAAACGCTAAACCTTGAGCGTCTGCACTCGCTTTAAAAGTTCTAAATACCGAGCGAGTTAAGGACTCTATATCAAGCTCTTGTGTTTCAATTTCCAATTTTCCAGCTTCAATTTTTGAAAAGTCTAAAATATCATTTATCAGAGATAACAATGACTCTGCGCTATCTTTAGCGATGACAGCGTATTCTCGTTGTTGCTGTCCTAGCTCTTCTTTTAGCATTAAACTTAACGTGCCAATAACACCGTTCATTGGTGTGCGAATTTCATGACTCATGCTAGCTAAAAACTCAGACTTCATTTTTGCTGACTGCTCTGCACGCTCTTTGGCTTGTTTTAAATAGCTTGCAGTGCGTTGCTGCTCGGTAACGTCATGCTGAAAGCCAATATAATGGGTGAGAACACCTGAATCATTAATAATTGGACTGAGTGTTAGATTGTTCGAAAATGGTGTGCCGTTCTTTTTATAATTTATAACTGTAATTTCTAACGTCTCTCTGTTAGATATCGCAGTTCTCATCGCCTCGACTTTGGCTGGGCTAGTTTTAGCTCCTTGTAAAAAGCTACAGTTTCTACCTAACACTTCTTCAATTGGGTAACCTGTTAAGTCTAAAAAGGCTTGATTTGCATAAACAACAGGCTGATCACCATTTAACATATCACTAATGACAATAGCTGTACTTGCTTCGTCGATGGCTTTGTTCTTCATCTGAAGTTCAAACATCAAATCTTTTTGTTTGGTTAAATCTGTCGCAACCAAAACAAAGCCAATTTCTTGTCCATCGCTAATATAATGGTTCAGTCGCCACTCAAGCACTAGCGGTCTGGAGGTTAACGTACCGTATTTACTGTAATCAATTTCAACTCTATTTTTTTGTTCTAGTTCTTGCCAAGTTTGTTGCGGAAAAATCAGGTTAAAATCATCAGGCAAGGTAACTCGGTACTCTAATCCAAGTTCAAACATGCTGTTGTTTTGCAATACGCTATTAAAGTTATGATCTAACACCAGTAAAGGCTCTGACATTGAATTTATGACACTTTCAAAACGATCTCGTGATAACGATGTATTTAATAAGTCGTGTAATAAAAAATTAACCGATGCTTTAATAGCAACTACTTCACTAGGCTCTCGGCGAGATATAGGTTGATTAATTGGACTGCGACCTTTGCTTGCTTCACTGATACTATCGCGCAGTGATTTTAATGCTTGGCTCGCAATTTTTGCAGAGATACGCGCACTGTAGTTTGTAGCAAAAATAACAACCATAAGAAGAAAAAACACCATAACAAAAAGCTGTAAAACATCTTGATAGGCTTTTGTTAGACGTTCGACACTAAATGCTCGCCACCATCGCCCTTCCGCTTTTACCGAGAATGTGCCTGATAACTTTTTCTCAGTAATGATTGTCCCAATAGGCAATTGGTCAGGTTGAGAACTGAACATCACTTCATATTCGTCATTAACTAATACTTGAACACCTAAACTTGATGAGTATGAAATGACGTCTTGCAGAGACTTTACATAAACAACTATTGCGCCTTCAGCAGTTGAACCATACATAACGGGTGCTGCGATTAGAATGCCGTGTTTAGAGACATCTACATTAACTCGGCCTTGTTCAAGCACTTCACTTCGCCAATTAAAGTTTTTGTGGTTTAGTTCGAATAAGGTCCAATTTTTTACCACGATTGGCTCAGCATTAAAGTTTAAAAAACCAATCGCGATATCATTACTGTTGGTTATTTTTAGCGACTGAAAAAACACCGAAAGATAGTTCTCACGCTGTTCATAATCTATTAGGCTATTAATAATAAGGTCATTTTTTGCCAAGTTGGAAACTTGTGTGGTGATATTGTCTATGTTGTTGACCGCAATCTTTTCTATTTGCTCTAATTGCGCTCGATGACGGTTATTAAGTTGATCTTCGATAAATAGAAAAAAGCTGATGAACAGCACAATGGATACAATCAAGGCCATCGACATGACCTTGGGCATCGCTTGCTGAATCAGTATTTTATATAGCGGTCTATTTCTTTGCATTGGTGTTTGGTACTAAAAATCCTGATTCGTTATATTTTGCCATAAAGTAATCTTGCGCCATTAATGCATCATGACTACTTGCGGTAAACGGCGGCTCGTACAATTTAACTAAGCCATTGTGCTTATTAATTTTTTCTAAATTTTTTCGTATGTTATCAGAATCTACCGATTTACCTAGCTCTATAGCTTTGGCGAGTAAATAAACCAGATCATATGCATGTGCCACACCCGTTGCGCCAGAAATACTTTCAGCGGTGGCATCTTTATCAAACCGCTTTATGTAGGAGGATAAAACTCGATCGTTTAATACAGCGTTTGTCGGTCTCAAAAAACTATATGTTTGCAATACTGAAATGTCGATTTGTTGTAACAACTCAATACCGACATTTTGTGTAAATTTACCACTTGCTATGCCCCAATGAGAATAAACAGCTAAGTCTTTAAATTCTGGGTTAGAGGCTAACTCACGAATAATAGTCGCCCCCTCTGGCGCATTTGCTACCAGCAAAATGGCGGTTGCTCCACTTTTTTTTATTCGTTGCAATTCATTTTGCATCGACTTTTGGCGCCAATTAAACCATGCAGTGTGAGTAAGCTTGATATTAGATAAAACGCTTTGCGACTCAATAGGAGTACTATTGGATCGGCCCCAAGCAGTTTGCTCCAGCAATAAAGCTATTTTTTCATGGCCATCTTGTTTTGCTGCATTAACTAATACCGAGCCGGCTTCTGCATCACGGACCGATAAACGAAAAACAAAGTTAGGATCAAAGTCATTATCAACAATCGCTGTACCTGCAGCCCATGGTACCAAAAATGGGATTTTATATTTATGTATCAAGGGTAACTCTTGCATAACCACTGGCGTATGAACACCACCTAATATGGCAATTAAATTTGGCATGCTCGAAAATGACTTTATATTATGCTTACCCCGGGCAGGGTTGCCACGATGATCTTTGCTTACTAGCTTTAATTGGCGACCTAAAACGCCACCTTTTTTATTAATTTCATCAATCGCTATTAAAGCGCCACGCTGTATTGCTTCACCGCCGTCTTTTGCAACAGCAGATAAGTCAGCATCAAGGCCAATGACATAAGGCTCTTTAGCATTAATAAAAAAGCTAAATGCCACTAAAAGAAGCAATAATTTTTTCATACCACACTCAGTGATTTTTTATTCAGTATAATCAGGATTTAACGCGTTTGTAATCCAGTTTCCTATCATACTTAAATAATTTAACCTTTTCATAGTGTTGTTGCATATTGCAAACCGATACAAGTCTCCGTATTCTACCGCTACAGGCAATGGGATATGAAGCGATAATGATAAAAACAAATAGCGCAAAAATTTTAGTCGTAGATGATGACGCGACTCAAATTCAAACAGTGGTTAGCCACTTACAAAGCATGAACTATGAACTATTCATTGCCAAAAATCGTTACGATACTTTAAAAACTCTTGCCAATAACGATATTGATCTAGTTTTGTTAGATATTAATTTGCCCGATGGTAATGGCTTTGAAATTTGCCGCGAAATTCGCTCTCAACACGAATTTAATGACAATCTTAGTATCGTGTTTATGACCAGCCATCATTCCAACGAACGCGAAGCAGAAGGCTTGTCTGTTGGCGCAAACGACTATATCTACAAGCCTTTAAACCAACAAGTATTGGTCGCCAGAATCAATGTACAACTACAGCAGTTACGTAAAACCAAGTTGTTGTCTCATTATGCAAATGTTGATGCACTAACGGAACTTGGCAACCGTCGCGCGTTTGATGAGCAATTGCAGCAAGAATTAAAACGTGGCGAAAGAGAAGGTGTGCCTGTTTCACTTCTGTCTTTGGATATCGACTTTTTTAAAGCTTACAACGATCATTATGGACATCCGCAGGGCGATAAATGTCTCCGTGAAGTTGCCAATTGCATTAAAAGTGAATGTCGCCGCCCGTCAGATTTTGCTTTTAGAGTTGGTGGTGAAGAGTTTGCCATTGTGTTGTATAACACGCCTGCAAGTGGTGCCATGCTTTTTGCAGACAAAATTCGCAGTAAACTGGCAACTACAGCCATTCAGCATGAGTTTTCTTCGGTATCGGATTACGTCACAATGAGCATTGGCGTTACGGATACACTAAGCGCATCTTACAATATTGTTGAGCTGATTGCCCAAGCTGATGAAATGCTTTACCAAGCTAAAGAGGGCGGTCGTAACCAAGCAATCGCGCATGACTGGTTAGCGGTTATTTAATTAAACACTGCTATAATTAAGCTCGAATTCAATTTTTAGGTTTCACCCATGAATACGTCATTCTCAAATACCAGTGAGCAGGTTATGTCTCACCCCATTTTGTACCCAGAACAGTTACACGTTTTACAGCCAAGTCTTGCCAGTATTAATGAGCTTGGGCAGCCAGAGACTTACTTGTTAATTATTGAAATGTTTGTACAACAATACGAATCTTTTAATAACGAGATTCAAAACGCAATAAAGCTTAATAATGGGCCTGAGCTACACTCACTAATCCATACTTTAAAAGGCTCTTCTGGCGCATTAGGCCTACAAAAACTAAATGAAATAAGCACCGAATTAGACTTGCAACTTACCCAAAAAGTGAACATTGAATGTATAAATTTCAAGCCACTTTATGACTGTGTAACGTCTAGTATTACCGATTGCCATCGGGTGTTAGAACTAAATCAAAAAACAACACCGCCGCACCGCCCAGATCTGACGAATGATGGGGATTTATCTGAAATGTTAATCACCTTAAGAGAGAAGCTACATAATCATGAGTTGATTACGCAGCCTTTCCTTAATTTATTGGTCTCTATTTTAGATGACAAGAACTGTAGAAAATACGATCAGGTTCTTGATTTAATAAAGCAGTTTGAATATTCAAAAGCTTATCAATCATTAATAGAATTAGATTAAACAATATTTGTTTATTTGGCCGGTTAGTTACTCGGCGTTACATTTATTCGTTTTTTTCAAGTCGATGTTATTGTCTTTAGCCTCTTCAATAATGTCGACGTCTTCTAAAAATAGGAAATACCCTTCTTGAGCGTCTGTCTGCAAAAATAAGTCTACTTCTAATTCCTCAAACTGCTCTAAATTACCAAAACAATTACTACTCATCGATATGGAAAAGTTACCAGCCCCTTTAACGCCGTTCGCTTTATTTGATTTCGCAATCGCCAGCGTTTCTGCAATTGCCACAGCGTCACTTTCTGACAGTTTGAGAATAGTGATGCGCTCTCGAGGCTCAATATCTTCTAAAAGAATCGGCGAGAAGTCCGCTTTAAGATCGGTTACTACCTCAACCAATGCCATGTGTTCTCGCAATACTGCCGAACTTGTTTCGTCACCTGTGGTTTCATATTTCATTCGTATTTTTGCTGCACCCGTTTGTACATCGACCGCTTCATTAGTGCGAATGGCAATACGAACTTCCGCTGGTTTCATATCAATTGGAGAAATTTGACTCATTTTGTACATGGTAGAAATAGGCATGCTCATACAGCCGCTAAGAGCAAACATAAAGACACTAGTTAAAAGAAAAGCTTTGGTTTTCATATACGTCCCTGAATAAATTTAATTTTGAGTTGAGATATTTAATGACTTTGTAGATTAACGACTTGGTGAAAAGTTCGCCATTGGTTTAATTATATTTATGTAAATTAATATGTCGTAAACGTTTTATACCCCTTTCAAAACAAACTTTGTTTAAGACGACTATTTTCTTTGAAATACCAGACTAGACTGGAAAAATTGTCGAAATTTTGTTTAAATCGCGCCCCTAAATTAATACTCATGTAACAGCCTTGTATTAATATTTAATTTACTGTGCTTTTTTTAAGCATGACTTAAGCACGACCCCAAGAGGAACTCAATAACGTGATCACTACTGCTAACATCACAATGCAATTTGGCGCGAAGCCATTATTCGAAAATATCTCGGTTAAATTTGGTAACGGTAACCGCTACGGTTTAATTGGCGCAAATGGATGTGGTAAGTCAACGTTTATGAAGATCCTTGGCGGTGAATTAGTGCCATCAAGCGGTAATGTAAGCTACGGTGAAGGTGAGCGTTTAGGTAAGCTTCGCCAGGATCAGTTTGGTTTTGAAGAATATTCAGTGCTAGACACGGTTATCATGGGTCACCAAGAGTTATGGGACGTTAAACAAGAGCGTGACCGTATTTACTCTTTGCCTGAAATGTCTGAAGAAGACGGCATGAAAGTAGCCGATTTAGAAACGCAATTTGCAGAAATGGGCGGTTACGAAGCTGAGTCATCGGCAGGCGAATTATTACTAGGTGTTGGCATAGGCACTGAGTTGCATTACGGATTAATGAGCGAAGTTGCGCCAGGCTTTAAACTGCGTGTTTTACTGGCTCAGGCGCTGTTTTCAGAACCAGACTTTTTATTGCTCGACGAACCAACCAACAACTTGGACATCGACACAATTCGCTGGTTAGAAGACATCCTTAACCAACGTAACTCAACCATGATCATCATTTCGCATGACCGTCACTTCTTAAATTCAGTATGTACTCACATGGCTGACTTAGACTACGGTGAGCTTCGCGTTTACCCAGGCAACTATGACGAATACATGTTGGCAGCAACTCAAGCACGCGCGCGAATGATCTCTGACAATGCTAAGAAAAAAGCCCAAATTGATGAGTTGAAATCCTTTGTTGCACGTTTCTCTGCTAACGCTTCAAAAGCTCGCCAAGCAACGTCTCGTCAAAAACAAATGGAAAAAATTAAGTTAGATGAAGTAAAAGCCTCTAGCCGTGTGAATCCATTTATTCGCTTTGAACAAGAGAAAAAGCTTTATCGTCAAGCTGTTGAAATTGAGAATTTATCAAAAGGTTTTGATGAAGGTCCTTTATTTGAAAACTTTAACCTTATGGTTGATGTTGGTGAGCGCATTGCCATTATTGGTGAAAACGGTGCGGGTAAAACAACGCTGTTACGCACATTACAAGGCGATCTTGAGCCTGACACAGGTTTTGTTAAATGGTCAGAGAATGTGAAAATGGGTTATTACGCTCAGGATCACGCCGCTGACTTTGAAACTGACATGAATTTGTTTGACTGGATGAGCCAATGGCGTCGTCCAAATGACGATGAGCAAAGCATACGTAGTTTCTTAGGTCGTATGTTGTTCTCATCTGACGATATTAAAAAGTCGGTAACGGTTTTATCTGGTGGTGAACAAGGTCGTATGTTGTTTGGTAAAATGATGATGGCAACGCCTAACGTTTTATTACTCGATGAGCCAACCAACCACATGGATATGGAATCTATTGAGTCTTTAAACATGGCACTTGAGAACTACGAAGGCACGTTAATCTTTGTTTCTCATGATCGTCAGTTTGTTTCTTCATTGGCAAACCGTATTCTAGAAATCAAAGGCAACAAGATCATTGATTTCCGCGGTAGTTACGATGACTACTTGAAGTCTAAAGGTGTTGACCACTAGGTCATTCTGGCTTCGACAGACAAAAGGCTCTAATTCATTAGGGCCTTTTTAGTTTTTAGTTTTTAGTTTTTAGTTTTTAGTTTTTAGTTTTTAGTTTTTAGTTTTTAGTTTTTAGTTTTTAGTTTTTAGTTTTTAGTTTTTAGTTTTTAGTTTTTAGTTTTTAGTTTTTAGTTTTTAGTTTTTAGTTTTTAGTTTTTAGTTTTTAGTTTTTAGTTTTTAGTTTTTAGTTTTTAGTTTTTAGTTTTTAGTTCGGATTAAAGCAGCGGAATAACTATATCCATAGATACCAGAAAATATAATACTGGGCGCTACGGTTAACCAAAGGTTAGGTGTTTGGTTTATGACATTCACGAGCGTGACCAAGCCACTTTGAATTAATAGCGGCAGTAAAGGTGCTAATAAAGCCCCCGGAAGCTTTTGCCCTTCAAAAAATCGAGCTGATTCATTTAATCCGTGTGATAGTGCTTTTTTAATGGCTTGATTCTGCGTTGACGTTGAATGAAATTTACAAAGTATTGGCATCATAAACGCTAGTGAAAAACAGTGACCGTGAAACTTAGATACAGAACGTTCTAACAGCCAGGTAAATAATAGTGTCATTAACCCGCTATATGCACCTTGTACAAAGGCAGCTTGAATGGTGGTATTCAAGGGTATGGCGTCACTTAAATTAGCCCAATATGCCCACGCAAAATAAAAGCTAAAGGCCACCAGCGCTGAAATTAAAAGCCTCATGTTCGAACTACTCATTTTTAAGCCTTCTTAATTTGCATATATTTTATATACACATGTGACTAGTTTTATTACCGGCTAATCAACACTTAGAGCTGATTAGCGGTTCGGTATTTACCCTTGTAATCAAAGATTTTATCTTGCACTTGCCAAACTATATGTGTCTTTGATTTTCGTTTTGGATCTTTTTTGGCGATAACAAAATCCGGGATAATAAAGCCCTGTGACTCTTTTAAGACCTCATTTAGCGACATAAAATTTCGCGGCTCACTAGAGTTCCTAAATCGTCTACCAAATTGTAAATTAAAAACCGAGCGTTGCTTTTCGGAACTCAAATCAAAAAACTCTTTTAGCTCTGTACCGTCTTCATCATAGTAAACGATTTTTAGCGCCCCATTATGTTCCGAAAACGTCATGCCACTACATCTAATAACCATTCGATTACTTAGTTTTAAGGCTTCTTTAAGCTTTTCATCGGGATCGACAAGCTGATTTTTACAATCGTGGCATTCACGTGCGGCAATATCATTTTGAGCATTACAGGTAGGACATTCTTTAAACCTGAAGCGATAATCGCAAGGCATGATCTCATTATCCTGTGAGCTGTATTCTCTGCCACTCTTATGTTTTGAGCCTTGTAAGTCTGCTGACATTGAGCCATCTAACGTTGAGCTACCTAGCATTTCTTCTTCTGGCATTTCAAGAATGCCTTGGCAAGCTCTGCCGTAGTGTTCAAGCACTTTTCCGTCGCTGTCAGTAATGCCCCAAAATGTATTGGCAAAACCGCATGATGGACAAAAGACTTGAACCAGCTCACTTCTAGAGTCCGGTTTTTTCTCGCCTACTTCTGGGTGAAAGATGTTTATCCCATTTCCTGCATAATCAATCACTAAACAGTCTTTTTTGCCTTCAGCTAAGCGCAAACCTCGCCCAACAATTTGCTGATATAAACTCACAGACTGCGTAGGTCTAAGAATCGCAATTAGGTCCACATGCGGCGCATCAAAACCCGTTGTTAATACCGATACGTTAACTAAGTATTTTATTTTCTGGGCTTTAAAGTCATTGATCAGCTGTGCCCGTTCGTCGTTTTTTGTTTTAGCGGTGATCAAGGCGACTCTTGAAACAGCATCGGACGTTTGTTCGTCGGTCTGCTCTTTAGTTTTAGTGTTAGTTAGAACTGCACTTTCATTTTTAGATTCAAGGTAACCGACAATTTCTTTGGCGTGTTTTACCGTGGCGGCAAAAATCATTACACCCTTTCTATCGCCTACTCGCTCATTTTCATTGTTTTTGTCACGACTATGAAGCTCACCTTGTGCTAACAGTTGAATTTGCTCCACTATGCCTTCTGTGACACGAGGGTATTTGCCCAATAACTCATTCACCTCTGCGTCATCAAATTCGCCAAACTTATTAGATTGCAGCGCAGAAAAGTCATATTGCTCAACAGCAGCGTCAATTAATTTAGGTGGCGTTAAAAAGCCGTTTTTAATCATGTATGACAAGGGCAGTTCGTAAATGCATTTTTTAAACGGTGTTGCTTGTGAAGATCTCACAAAACCGTGGTAATGATGTTGATAAATCCAACCAAGTCCTAAACGAAAAGGAGTCGCTGTTAACCCTAGGATTTTAAGCTCGGGATTATACGCCTTTAGTTGGCCGACAATTTGACTGTATTGATTGCCGGATTTTGCCTTTACTGACGTTTCACCAGCTGACTTTTTATCAACTGCGTTTTCTTCAACAAACTCTTCTTCAAAGTGGCTGACGCGATGACATTCATCAATAATGATCAACGAATATTGTTGAGCAAACTTTTCTAGGTTTCGTGCTACCGATTGCACGCTAGCAAATGTAACTTGATATTTTGTTTCTTTACGACTCAAACCAGCTGAAAAAACACCACTTTTTACGTCCATTTGCTCGGCGTATTCATGAAACTTTTGATGATTTTGCTCAACTAACTCTTTAACGTGGGTTAACACCAATATTTTTCGTCGGGCTATTCTGGCTAACTCAGCTATAACCAAGCTTTTACCTGCACCCGTTGGGAGCACGATAACAGCCGGATCGTTAGTCTTCTTAAAGTGACTGACGGTTGCGTCAACGGCTTCTTGTTGGTATTGACGAAGTTTATACATTGAAATTCAATTTTTATTTATAGATTAAAGGTTCGGTAGCAGGTTACTATTGCGTCAATAAGTTATAGATATTTATTAGTTTTTTCTTATTTGTAGGAAAAATATCACACATTTTCTTACAATTGTGAAAGCTCACATTCTGCTTGTAGTGTTTTAATATACTACACAAAGCTAGTTTAACTTTATAACTACCTTAACAAAATTTTAAATGGATTAAGTCATGAGCAAAAAATGGTTAAAAATTGCAGCACCTATTGTCATATTATTAGGTGGCGCTGTTGCGTTTAATATTGTTCAAAACAATGGCCCTAAGCCGCCAGAAAAGAAAGAAATTGATACCCGCCCTACTGTAACCGTTCAGCAAGTTAACCCAGAGTTTCATCAAATAAGAATCCGAGGGTATGGCGCGGTGACTCCACTTGAGAAAACCATGATTTCAGCACAAGTCTCAGGCGAAGTTGTTAAATGGCATCCTAATTTTGTTGAAGGTGGTTTAGTAAAACGCGGAGAAGTGTTATTCGAGATTGAATCTGACACTTATGAAGTCGCCTTACTGCAAGCCGAGTCACAATTAAAAACGGCTCAAGCTCAGTTAATCGAAGAACAAGGTCGTGCCGAAGTAGCAAAACGCGAAGCCAAATCGATGCCAAATGAGCGCGTTTCTGACTTATATCTACGTAAACCACAAGTAATGAGCGCTGAAGCCGCTGTAAAACTGGCACAAGGTTCGGTTAAGTTAGCGCAACGTGACTTAGACAATTGCCGAGTACTTGCACCTTACGACGCCCTAATCATTAAGCGTGACTTAGGTACTGGTCAATTTGTAAACCGAGGTACGAATGTAGGTGAATTATATAACGTTGAAAAAGCAGAAATTGTTTTCCCTGTTGCAGGCTTCGATCGTACCTTCCTACCTAATACCTTGACCGGCTTACGTGCTGAAATATCTACTCGTGAAAAGTTCTCAAGTACACGAAATGGCATTATTGTTCGTGATACTGGCATCGTTGACCAAGCAACGCGTATGGGTAACATAGTAGTTGAAGTTGAAGATCCGTATGGTCTAAAAGCAGACTTACCTCGTTTAATGTTTGGCACTTACGTTGAAGTGAGCTTTGACGGTCAAGGCTTGAATAACATAGTAAAACTTTCTCAAGATTTAGTAACAAATAACCGCGTTTGGGTATTAGGCGATAACAACACGTTAAAGCAGAAGAAAGTTGATGTAGTCAAAGAAGAAGGCAAAACATTCCTTATCAGTGGTGGTTTAAACCCAGAAGACCAACTTATTATGACAATTCCAGAGTACGCTCAGGATGGCATGAAAGTTAAGTTAGCGGGCGAGTCCGATAAAAACAACGATAAACCAAAAGATGATTCAAATGTAGTTCCAACGTCTGTTGCTCAAAGCAATAAGGATGCATAACGCTCATGTCTGAAATCAAACAAAAAAAAGAAACGGGACTCATTGCCTTTTTCGCGAATAACTCGGTGGCGGCTAACCTTATGATGGTGTTCATCATCGTTATGGGCTTAATAAGCTACTTTACAATTCAGCGTCAGATGTTTCCAAATATCGAAATTAACTATATTCAAGTTAGTGCGGCCTATCGCGGTGCCTCGCCACAAGAAATTGAAGAAAGTATTTTAATAAAAATTGAAGAGGCGCTAAAAGATGTCACAGAGATTAAAGAGATGTATTCCAACGCATTTCGAAACTCTGGTCGAGTCTCTTTAGAAATAGATCCTGACAAAGATTTAGCAGAAGTACTCGATAAAGTTAAAATGCGAATTGACAGCATTGCGACTTTTCCCGCCGCCATGGAGCCGGTTAATGTTAGGCAGTTTGAATTTAATCAACAAGTTATAGAAATGTCTCTAGTCGGAGATATGTCTGTAGAAGAACTAAAGCCGATTGCAAAACAAATTGAAGACGAATTACTCCAACTTAATAATGTCTCGTTAGTAACCGTTAATGCCCCTGCTGAAGAAATTGCTATTGAAATTCAACCAGACCAATTACGTAAATACAACCTTACTCTAACGGACATTACTCAAGCTATTCGTCGATATTCGGCAAACTATTCAGCCGGCCAATTACGTACTGATGCAGGATTAATTGCGGTTCGAATTGAGAATCAATTTTACAACGGCGAAGAGTTTAGACTAATACCCGTTAAAATTGGTGATAACGGCTCTAAAGTGCTACTAGAAGACGTTGCCATCATTAAAGATGGATTTACCGAAGGTGTTCGATACAACAAATTCTCTGGTCAAAACTCGGTATTTATCCAAGTAAATGCCACGAAAGATCAAAATTCAATCGCTGTATCAAATTCGGTTAAAAGCTATATTGAACAGCGTAACCCTACGCTACCAGCGGGCATGGAACTAAAAGTACTTGTAGATATGACGTACTATTTAAAAGCTCGACTCAATATGATGCTGTCGAACCTTTTTCAGGGCTCTATCTTAGTCGCCATTATGCTAACTATATTTTTGAGATTTAGACTGGCATTTTGGGTCATGATTGGTTTGCCAGTGTGCTTTTTAGGCGCGGTTATGATGATGCCAATCTTTGGCGTTAGCATTAACGTTCTTTCACTCTTTGCATTCATTATGGTGCTAGGGATTGTGGTGGACGATGCCATTGTCATTGGCGAAAGTGCCTATACCGAAATAGAAAAGCACGGTGGCGGAGTTGAGAATGTTGTACGTGGCGCGAAAAAAGTTGCCACTCCAGCAACCTTTGGTGTATTGACTACTATAGCGGTATTCGCTCCGTTTTTTGCATCAAGTGGCCCACAAGGTTCGTTCTTTTATAACATTGCGACTGTGGTTGTATTTTGTTTAATATTTAGCTTGATAGAGTCGAAACTTATTTTGCCTGCTCACTTGGCGCACACTAAATTTAGCCCGATTAAAGAAAATAGCCTTCGCCATCGCTTTAACAAGCGCTTTAATTACTTTGTGAATGTTAAGTACAAAAATTTCTTAAAAAAATGTGTTGAGTGGCGCTGGGCAGTGATGATGGCCTTTGTTGGTATATTACTGGTCAGCATCGCGATGATGGCTGGTAGTCATGTACGTTTTGTACCACAACCTAAAGTACCTCACGATTTCCCTGATATTCGAATTGAAATGAACCAAACGGTTTCAGATCAACAAACCATTGACGCAATTCAAAAGATTGAAGAGATGGTGAAAAGAGTCGATCGTCAAATTGAGCAAGAAACCGGTCAAAAAATGGTTCGTGATATTCTAGCGTTTAACCAAGATCGCAGTTCAGGTCGTATAGTTATCCCTTTAGTTGATGAAGAGTTACGTCCATTTGACACCTTTGAAATTGCTCGTCGTTGGCGTGAACAAATGCCAGATATTCCTGGAATGAAATCTATCACCGTACAAGACCAACTAATGGGCGGTGGCGGTGGCCAAGGTGGAGGCGACTTCGGTTACCTACTCTATGGTCCTGATTTGCAGCAACTAAATGTTGCGGGTCGTGAGTTCATCACTATGCTATCTAAAGAGCCTGGTTTATTCGATATAAGTTCAACAATTGACCCTGCAAGCAAAGAGATTCAATTAGATCTTAAGCCAGTTGCTTACGACTTAGGCTTATCGTTACAGTCGATTGCTGGTCAAATTGGTGCAAGCTTTTATGGTGGTGAAGCACAGCGAGTTTTACGTGGTGGTGAAGAGATTCGCGTTATGGTTCGTTATCCACAATTAACACGCGAACAGTTCAGTGAGTTAAAATACGCCATCGTGACCACTCCTTCTGGCAAAGAAGTCATGTTAGGGGATGTTGTAACTCTCACTGAAAAGCCAGGTATAAGCTACATTCGTCGTGAAAATGGTTTCCGTAGTGTTTATATATACGGCTCGATTGATGAAGTGGTGGTTGAGCCTAATGAAGTGGTAAAACGCATCAAAGACGAGCTGTTACCTAAGCTGAAATCAGATTTCCCTGGTGTTAAGACTGAACTTGGTGGTTCGATTGAAGAAGAGCAGGCACAGCAAAACGAGCAGATCATGTTCTTTGTCGCTGGTTTGCTTATGATTTACATTTTATTGGCAGTACCGCTAAAGAGTTATGCGCAACCATTGATCATAATGTCGGTAATTCCTTATGGTTTTGTTGGTGCAGTTTGGGGGCATTACTTGTTTGGTATGGACTTAAGCATGATGTCAACGTTCGGCCTCATTGCAGCCGCAGGTGTTGTTATCAATGACAGCCTAGTAATGACAGATTATGTAAACCAAATGCGTAAACAAGGTCAATCTGTCGCACGTTCAGTTATTGACGCTGGCTGTGTGCGCTTTAGGGCAATAACACTGACATCAATTACAACATTTGTGGGCGTATTGCCTATTATGTTCGAAACCAGCTTACAGGCACGAATTGTTGTGCCTATGGCGGTTGCACTTGGTTTTGCCGTTTTGTTTGCTACGTTTGTTACATTGATTTTAGTACCTTGTTTATACATGGGCTTAGAAGACTTTAAAAACATCTTCCGTCGTAAGAGCAAAGTATCAACAACAATTGATAGCACTGATTATACAAACTACACAAAACCAGTTGCTGATTCAGAATAAGCATTTTTGCTCTAACTAGAGCAACTCGCTTGTACCAAAAGCCCTCTTAGCGCCTGATACGCAAGAGGGTTTTTATTTGCCATTTTAAAATTAAATCACTACTCTAGCGTTTTTATTTTGCCAGTTCGTAAACTTCAAACGGAGCCCTTTGGTGGTCGATTTAACTTTACTCGCGGTATTTATTCCTACCTTTTTTATTGTCAGCGTAACCCCTGGCATGTGCATGACGTTAGCGATGACGCTAGGTATGACTATTGGAGTAAAACGTACATTATGGATGATGCTAGGCGAAGTCATTGGTGTCGCTATCGTCGCGGTTGCCGCAGTTATCGGTGTGGCGGCTTTGATGCTTAAGTTTCCGACTGTGTTTACGGTATTAAAATTTGTTGGTGCAGGTTATCTAGCTTGGATTGCAGTTCAGATGTGGCGCAGCAAAGGAAAAATGGCAATATCTGACAATCCAGATAATGCCGTTATTCACTCAAACATAGGCTTATTTAATCAGGGCTTAGTAACGGCGCTGGCAAATCCTAAAGGCTGGGCATTTCAGGTTTCACTTTTACCACCCTTTATTAACCCAGATCTTGCACTACCCGTTCAACTAACCGTACTTGTGCTTATTATTATGTGCTCTGAATTTGTCTGCATGATGATGTACGCCACCGGCGGAAAAACCATTGGTCGAGTGTTAACCAAAAGCCAAAACGTGCAAAGGCTGAATAAGGTCTCGGGCTCCCTAATGATGATGGTCGCGGTGTGGTTAGCGTTAGGCAACTAGCGACTTTTCGCATTATCACAGCAACCTAATTAGTTTGAGTAGCGTTGTATTACACGTTACTCATCATGTTTATTCAAGAAGTCTAAAACCTGAGGGAAATGATCTTCTACGGCCGCAGGCGCGGTAAGAATATCAATGTGGTCGTAGTCTTTGGCGTTACCATTTTGTTTAGAAAGAAGTGTAAAACTGGCGTTCGGATTTTGGCATTCATCCATAAAAAGCTTTACGTCTGTTTGATGTCCTAATGAGTAATCGCTCACCCCTGTCAAATGCCAAGTTGGCGGCCAATTTGTGGATTTTGCGGCCTCTGCATAATCAAAAGCATCAATAGGATCAATCCATTTACTCTTGCTTACCCAAGCGATACTTTCAATAATTGCTTGTCTTGGCTCGGAATCGGCACCCACGTTCATTTTTTTTGCATCTAAATAGCCCGCCTTTTTGGTATACCAAGGTGCAAACCACTTCCAAAATAGATCAACTTTAAGCAAACGCTCTATGTTCATCACCGTCACTTGGCGCTTAGTACCAAACTTTACCATCGACTTCACTTTTTTATGTAAGTCCGGAAAACGAATGTAAGCACTTGCAAACATAACACCACCCCAAGAATGACAAATCACATGACATGCTTGTTGAGTTTCTTGATAGACATAGTCAACCAGCGCAGGAATATCTTTTGTCGTCACGTCATGATAACCATGATCGTTTTTTTCTTTTACCGATGGTGTACTAAAACCTCGGCCACGGTAGTCCGCAACAAAAATATCAAATCCTTGTTTTGCTAGATAACCAGCTAAGCCTTTTCCTGACTTAGTATAAAAAATACGACCATTCTCGATAGAACCATGGAGCATCAGAATTGGAGTGCGCCTTTGCTCGGAATTTTCCGTATGAATTCGACGAACATGTAATTGGTGGCCATGACACTCTACAAAATGTGAGCTTTGTTGGATTTGGGCTGAATGCAAAATAGTTACTCCACTGGTCGGATGACGATAAGCTTAATCATAACCACAAGAATATCAATGTAAATTGTATGTTTACTTTTTTGTGGCCATCACTAACACTAAGGTATTGAACCAATAAGGATACATATGGCTTTAGAACTGCAACGAGAAAAACTTAATGACGTTTTAGCTTATCTCAATAGCGTATTGTTAGGCAAACAGGAGCAAGTACAGCTAGCGGTGACTTGTTTATTAGCCAATGGTCATCTTCTTATTGAAGACTTGCCAGGTATGGGCAAAACCACTTTGTCACATGCATTAGCCGATGCCTTTGGGTTGGACTACCAGCGCTGCCAGTTTACATCTGATATGTTACCCGCCGATGTTATTGGTGTATCTATTTTTGATCAGCAGCAACAAGCATTTACCTTCCATAAAGGCCCTATTTTTTCACAACTACTACTTGCCGATGAAATTAATAGAGCGAATCCTAAAACGCAAAGTGCGCTTCTAGAAGCCATGGAAGAGCAACAAGTTAGTATTGATGGGACCACTCACACACTACCAAATCCACATTTTGTTATCGCTACACAAAACCCATCACATCAAAGTGGCACCTATCCACTGCCAGAGTCTCAGTTAGATAGATTTTTAATGCGAATCCAAATTGGTTACCCACCAGCCGATGCTGAGTTTAAGTTATTAAGTAAGACTCGTTCGACAAACTTAAGTTCTAGTAATGCCGATGACCTCAACGATTCTAAGAGCATGGCGATTTTATCGGCTGATGACTTAGCCCAACTTCAACATGCTTCGCTTCAAGTTCATAAGTCAGACGAGGTCATTCGCTATGTTATGCGATTGTTAGCCTATTCACGCACAGAGAATCTATTCCCAAATGCTTTATCACCTCGAGCGGGTGTTGCGTTGATGTCGGCAGGGCAAGCTTTTGCTTATATTAGCGGTCGAGATTTTGTGACGCCAGATGATATACAAACCGTTTTTGGTCCCGTTGCCGAACATCGACTTCGGGCTGGACGAGGAGCGATGTTTAACACAGACTTTAGCGCACAAATATTGGAAGCTGTGCCGGTCCATGACTAACCTGTTTCAGTCACCAATAAAAAGTTGGTTAAAAAGACGGTTCCCGCCGTCAAATCAGATGTCATTAGGCCATAAAAACATTTTTATTATGCCTAATAGTCATGGGTTTTGGTTGTTGTTCTGTATTCTGGTTTTGTTTATTTTGGGCACCAATTATCAAAATAACCCTATTTTACTGGTTTGCTTTTTTATCATCAGTATTGGTATTTACGCAATTCATACCGGATTTAACAATTTAAATGGTCTTACTATAAAGTTACTAAGTGTTAATAATGTCTACGCGGGGCAACATTGCACTTTGACCTTTGACATTTCTCATTCAACTTCTAACAACAAAGCCCAACATTTAACGGCAATAGTCGATGGTAAAAGGCACCTTCTTAAGCGTTCGTTAAGTCAGCCAACCATTTTTAGTTTATCTCTTACCCAAAGCCGTCGAGGCAAATTTACGTTGCCACCTATTATTTTTCGTAGCGACTTTCCCTTCGGCCTAATCAAAGCTTGGAGCTACTTCAGAGCGAGCTCAACGATAGTGGTTTACCCAACACCCGTAACCTCTGACTGGCAAATGATTGCACAAGCTGCACAGGATGATTTGGGGCTTGGTAATGATATCGATGTAATTAATAGTGGTGACACCAACTTTGAAGGCATAAAAAGCTATATACCAGGTGCAAGTTTATCGCACGTGGCGTGGAAGCAAGTGGCCAAGTCTTCTAGTGATAATTTAATGCTAAAAGAGTTCGTAGATTCAGAGCTGCACAGCATATTTTTATCGTTGGAGTCAGTGCCCTCAGCGTCGTTAGAGCTTGCATTAAGTCAGCTTACCGCCGCGTGTTTAGAACTACATCAAGCAAATAAACCTTTTGGGTTGTACTTGCAGCACAATGCACTTGCAACTATTACCGTTGCGCCAAGCGCTTCACAAATACACCTTGAACATTGTTTATCAGCTTTAGCTACATTTGCACAATCGAGTACAGACAATGATGAAAATAACTAATTATCGTTTGCCACATCTCGCCATTGTGTCGTTTGGCCTCGCGTTGCTAGCATCTATTGTTCTGCTAAAAGAAGCATTGATATTTAGCATTATTTCATCATCAATATTACTTGTTATCGGCAAGGTATGGTCCGCCTATAAAAGGCCAAATTTAACCTACTTTTTTAGTGGCAACTTAATGAAAAACATAGGCGCATTATGCCTAGCCTTGATGATAGTGCCACAGAGTATGAGTAGCGGGCTGTTAAATAGTATGGTGAACTTGTTATTTGCAGGCTCTGTAATGTGGCTATTTACCGCAAATCATAAAAAAACGACATGGAGTATTCAGGTTTTTATATCTATCGCGCTGTTGGTGTCTGTGTCTTTTATCTATCAACAATCACTTGAATATGCGCTACTTGGTTTTGTTATTTTAGTAGTGGGAATATTTGCCTTATTTCAAACTCAACATCACTTTTTACAGTCAGATGTTAATGAGCCTTTAACGTCTAACTTTGGTCTAAAGTCTTTTTCTATCATGATCTTCATAGGTGTAGTTGGCAGTGGCTTACTGTTTATTGTCATGCCTTCTCTCACCCCTTTTTGGAAATTGCCGCAACAAAAAGTAACACCAACCGGATTGAGCGATAGTATGACACCCGGCGATATTGCTAACGTTGCAAAATCATCTAGATTGGCCTTTCGCGCAGAATTTGCCAACGCGACAAACCCAAGTCACGCTGATATGTACTGGCGAGTTTTAACTATGGAGGAGTTTGACGGTAAATCGTGGCGACAAGCCGAACGTCGCAAAACGACAAAGTCGCGTCGTGATGAAATAGACAAAGCAGCGTTAGAACAACTCACACAAAACGCAGATCGATCCCTTAACTATTCGGTTATAGCTGAGCCTAATCAGCGTTCATGGTTGTATAGCTACGGCACCAGTTTTAGTACTAACCAAGACATATTTCTACTTAAAGATACTCGACTCATTCGCAATAAAAATGTAACACAAAGATTGAAGTACGACGCTAAACGACTTGCTAAGGACAACGCATTAGCGTTAACCGAAAGTGATGTTGCTATTAACACAAGGTTACCCAGCTCTGCACAACCAAAAGATAAAAGCTCTGCGACTTCACTCTTAAAAACAAAACAGCTGGCGGACGCTTTATGGTTAAAAGCTAAGGGCAATATTGAAGAATACAATCTTTTAATACTTAACTATTTTACTGAACAAAAGTTTACCTACTCCCTATCACCACCGCGTTTGTCTGGCGATCACGTAGACCAGTTTTTGTTTGTTACTCGCACCGGATTTTGCGCCCATTTTGCAAGCGCACACGCGGTTTTATTGCGGTTAAAAGGCATTCCTGCGCGTGTTGTTACTGGTTACCATGGTGGCGAGTTTAACCCTAATGGTAACTACTTTAACGTCTACGACAGCAGTGCCCATGCTTGGGTGGAATATTCAGCAAATAAGCTCAATTGGCAGCGGACCGATCCTACCGCTGCGGTTTCTCCAACACGCATTAGCCAAGGTATTGATCAAGCCTTATCACTGACAAATCAGGCAACAAACGATGCACTATCGATAGTAAAAAAAACGCCGTGGTTAAACATGTTAAGACAACACATTCAGTCTTTAGACTATTACTGGACAGTTTGGGTGTTAGATTTTGATCAGACTAAGCGACAAAATTTTATTTCATCGATGACACAAAACTTAAAGTGGCATCATCTGCTGTTGGTGATAATCGCGATTATTGTCATGTTACTCGGCTGGTTTACTTTTTCTAAATTACGGTCTCGTCGAACTATGTCATTAACGGAAAAACTGATTAAAAAGCTGTATAAACAACTTTCACATAAAGCAGGCGACTCGGAGTTAAGCGCCTATTCAGATCATGCACAAATCACTCAAATACCGACATTTAATTCACTGACATTAATGCAACACAAAAGCCTATTAATTGATAAGTACCCTCAATTTAACAATGAAATCACCGAGATTATCTCTGCGTTTGATCATTTCCTTTATGCCAAAAACTCTTCTTTAACCTACCAATATTTGTCCAACAAAATAGCCTCTATTTAAGTCTCATACTGTTTAAATCGGTTAAAATTAAACGAACACTTTGTCATCAAAGCGTCATCTTGCTTTCTTAAATCTGTCATTTTTATTCAGTAGATTGTGCTGCAGATATTTCAGATTAACTTTTTTATATACCTAAATTTAAATAAAACAGTTCGACTTTCGGAGAGCAAAATGGAACTTAAAAACATCTTTCGCATTTCACTAGTAGCAGCGGCCGTTTCTTTAACAGCTTGTGGTGGCGACATAAACATTACCCCTACAGTAAATGACAACAGCACAGTGACAGACAACAGTGTAAACAACTCAAACAATGTTGCAGCTCCTGAACCTGTGGTTGCAGTGGAGTGCGCAAGCTACGAGTCTTCAGTTGGTACTGTTGAAGGTGTTCAATCTGGCGATGACTGTTTGTACAATGATTCTTTCGCGAGCAAAAATATTTCAATCATGTCAAACATTACGTTTGAAGCATTACCAAATAACGGTGTTCACGTGTTTGATAATGCCCTTCAAATTGGTGAAGATGGCGATACAACTACAGGCTTTGTTGTGCCAGAAAACGGTCCAACAATGACAGTAAAACCCGGCGCAACCTTAGCGTTCAAATCAGGTGAAGCGATTATTCGTATTGCTCGTGGTGCTAAAATCCAAGCGATAGGCACTATCGATGCCCCTATCGTATTTACCTCTGCAAACGCTTTCCCTCGCTTAGACGATGCAGGCCAAGGCGCACAATTTGCAGACTGGGGCGGAATCATCATTAACGGTAACGGTATTACTGACCAATGTACTGATGCAGAACGTGCGGCATCAACTTGTAACGTAGCTTCTGAAGGTATTACTTCATACTTTGGCGGTAACGACAACGCTGACTCAAGTGGCTCTATCAAGTACGCAAAAGTGTGGTATGCCGGTTCAGGTCCTCGCGTAGGCGGTGAAGGTGATGACTTAAATTCATTAACGCTTAACGCAGTTGGTTCTGGTTCTTCTTTTGATTACATCCATATTCACCAAGGTTTTGATGACGGCATTGAGATCTTTGGTGGCGCAACAACGCTTTCACACGTTGCGGTAACTGATACCCAAGATGATTCATTTGATTTTGACGCAGGTTGGCAAGGTTCCGCTGAATTCCTATTTGTTAAGCACGGTACGGTAAATACTCGTGACGGCCAAGTTGCAAATATGGGCAATAACGGTTTTGAAACTGATGGTGAAAAGGGCGATACGTCGGCTGAAGCACCTGTAACAAATCCAACTATTTCAAACGTAACCATTATTACTACCGATGCTAATTCAGTGCGTGATGACGACCCTTCTCAAGCCTTTAAGTTTGATGATTCAGTTAAGTCTATGTACAAAAATGTATTAGTTGTAAAAGAAGCTGGCGCCAATACATCTTGTGTTGAGCACAAAGCTGATGGTGAGAAGAATGCCGATGCAATCACATTCAGTGGTTCGGTTATGGCTTGTGCGTCTGAGTTTGCGGGTGAAGCAACATTTGGAACTAGCGCGCCTGTCGCACTGCAAGGTACAGCTAAAACAGAATGGTTTGATAACGGCGGTGTTAACCAGCGTATCGCAGCAGGTTCTGATGTATTAGCTGCTGATGGTTTTTCAACAAACACGTCTTCTACGGCAATTACAGTAGCCGCGGATGCAACGGGTGCAGCAAACTTCATTGGTGCCGTGTCAGACCAAGATACAACATCTAATTGGTACAAGTGGGTTGAAATGGCAGTAACTGCTGCTTCTAACGACTAACCACTAGATTAATTAAATGGGCGCCTTATGAACGGAAATCTTCTACAGGCGCCTTTTTGTTGATGACCCAATTAGGATTCAAACATGTTAAATCGACGCAAGCTCAAAACCATCAGTGCAGCGGTCACGCTTGGTTTATTGGCACAAGCCAATATAGCCATCGCTGCCGATGAGGATGAAATAGAAGAGGTTGTTGCCGTTGGTACTCGTCTACAAGGCAGTGCTGCAGCAGTAATCGAAGAACGACGTGGACAAGCATTTGTAGCCGATATTTTAGGTGCGGAGCAATTATCTCGCACTGGCGATAGTGACGCTGCTTCTGCTCTTCGCCGAGTAACGGGCCTTACACTCGTAGACGGTAAATTTATTTATGTTCGAGGACTCGGTGAACGTTATTCAAGCGCACGTTTAAATGGTGCGAGTATTCCTTCGCCTGACTTAACCCGAAACGTTGTACCACTTGATATATTCCCATCTAGCATTATCGAAAGCTTATCTGTTCAAAAAGCTTATTCGCCATCTATGCCAGCGGCATTTGGCGGTGGTGCGATAAATATAAGAACAAAAACGGTACCAAAAGAATTTACCGCTGGTATTGAAATAGGCGCTAGCTACGACTCTTCTGCGGACAATGGTTTTACTTATAACCGTGATGATTCAGGTATCTCAAGTAACCTAAAAGAAGCCATTTCTTTTTACCGTGGTGACTTTGACACTGCTTCAATCGTAAATAAAAACGGCTTATTATCTGACGATTCAAGTTCAGCTGGTCAAAAAGCTAACTTAATTAACCAGGAACTATTAAAGTCTCTACCTAGAGAAATGGGCTTGTCTAAATCTTCATTGGATCCTGCTTACAATATCAAAGCGCATATTGGTAATAGCTTTGTATTAGAAGACTATGACGTTGAATTAGGTTTCTTAGCTTCCGTTGCCTATGACACAAAGTGGGATGCAGCAGAAAAGCGCACGGCAGTTCTTTCAAAAGATTTTGCTGATAACTGCGCAAAAGAATTAAAAACCTCTGATGACGCTCTCAACTCATGTTTTGAGACCATGAAAGACTCAGTTGAAACCACTGAGTCTGAGCGCATGAATGCCGTTCTTAACTTTGGTATCAAATACGATGCGCACAGTGTGTCATTGTCTAACTTACTGTTAACAGACAGTGAAGATGAAACAGATGTGTCAATACAGCAAAGTCCTGGCGGCAGTTCAGTGTTTTCCATTGTAGGCGATGGTCGTGCAAATCGAAATCATGACTTTAAGTATGAAGAACGTGAGCTAAAAGTAACTCAGCTTGTTGGCCAACACACGTTTGTAGATATGAGTGGAATTGGTTTTGATTGGCAATATACACGTTCAAAAGCCACAACAGACATTCCAGTTAATGCCACGTATCGCTTTAGAGATAACTTTGAAGGCGGCGAATATGCCAACTCAATTATCACTGGCGACCAAAACCGAGCGGTGTATTCATACACGGACATGGAAGATAGAGTAACGTCTTACGGCGGTAACTTTACCTTACCTGTTTATGCAGGTGATTTTGAACTTGAGTTTAAAGCCGGTTACGACTTTAGCGACCGCGCTAGAATTTATGAAACATCTAGTTTTGCCGTTAATAACAACTCTGGTGTTGCCATTGAAATCAACGACGGTTCACAAGACCCATTAACGAACAGCGAATATCTGACTGACGAATTCCTAAATGGTCAAAGTATTTTATTGTCATTTAATGAGCCAACGGCGCCTGATGCTGATGATTATTTAGCAGCTCAGAAAGTTGATGCTGGTTACGGCGCATTTGACATGATTTATCAGAATGCGTGGCGTGTTAGTGGTGGTTTCCGCTGGGAAGAGTTTAAACAAACATCAATTGGTACTTCATCTCTTATTTTTACTCAAGAAGACTTAAACATCTTTTATGATGAGCAGAAAATTGCCGATGGTACTATTCAAGAAGATGACATATTCCCTGCACTTTCATTTACTTACATGGGCGGTCAAAACTATCAAGTTCGCTTAGGTTATGGTGAAACTATTGTTCGTCCAGACTTACGTGAAGTTGTGCCAGTATCTTACTTTGATCCATTAACGGATATCCGCACTTTTGGTCGAGTTGGCTTGCAAAGTAGCCCAATCAAAAACTTAGATTTACGTTATGAATACTATGGTGATGCCGGTGATAACTTCTCAATTGCTGCTTTTTATAAAGACATAGATGCACCAATTGAAACCGTGTTAAGAATTGGTGATGACGACTATTCAGCAACCTTCACAAACGGTGAAACTGCTGAAGTTTATGGTATAGAAGCCGAATGGTTATACGACTTAACATCATTGTCTGACGGTTTGTTTACCTCTGGTAACGTTACCTTGTCGGATTCTGAAGCTGAGATTGATCCTGCGTTTGCTGGTAATTTAACAAATCCAGTTAAGCGCATGACAGGTCATTCAGAATATGTTGTTAACTTGCAGTTAAACTATGACTCTTCTGACGGTAACCATAGTGGTTCATTAGTGTATAACGTGTTTGGTGAGCGCATCCTGGCAGCAGGTGTAGCGGGCCGTGATGATGCTTATGAGCAACCATTCCATTCATTAGATATTGTTTATACCTACTACCCAGACTTTAACTCGAAAATTAAATTCAAAGTTAAAAACTTACTAAACGAAGATCAAGAAGTGACGCAGTCCGGCATTGTGATACGTGAAAAGGAAGTGGGCATGGGCTTTAGCATAAGCTATACCTATGAGTTTGATTAACGAATATTGCTAACAACTTACTCCCAAATTTAAAGCCATTTAAATGAACTCCCTGCTTTTAAATGGCTTTTCAATTTATATTCGTCTTTTTGGCACTTTATCTCTGCACGGTCACAATACATTAATTTATCAGTAACCTAGATGTCACATTCAGTCGTTTTAATTGAATAACTCTTAATCTATATTACGTTGATCATGCAAACTTCACTCGATAGCAACATTTCAAACGACCTAAATATAAAAAAAACACTACATACCGGTGATCTAGATAGCGCTCAATATTTAGAACAGTCGATGGAAATGACACTCTCACTCGAACACCTAAGACAGTTAGTTCACCGCCCATCAATTACCCCAAACGACGCCGGTTGCCAGCAATATTTAGCTCGCATTATGAAACAATGGGGCTGTTCAGTTGAGTCTTTCGAAAAGCAGGGTGTGAGCAATCTGATCGCAAAAATTGGTACAGGTCCCATTAGAATTGCATTTTCAGGCCATACCGATGTTGTACCTGCGCCATACCCAGAAAACTGGACATCCGACCCTTTCACTCTCGCTATTGATGGTGACAAGATTACGGGCCGCGGCGTTGCCGATATGAAAGGCGGTATCGCGTGTATGCTGGCGGCTTTTGATCTTATAAAAACGCAGTTAGATTTTGAACAGTTTACCTTTTACTTTTTAATTACCAGTGATGAAGAAGGTGAAGCTGAATTTGGCACCCAAGAAATTATCGATAAGTTAGAAGATCGTAATGAATTGCCACATTTATGTATTGTGGGTGAGCCAAGTAGCCAGACGCAGGTTGGCGATGTGTTGAAAATTGGTCGTCGCGGGTCCTTATCAGGTGAAATAACTATTTGGGGCCAACAAGGACATGTCGCCTATCCCACATCGGCAAACAATGCGGCACATAAAGCCATGACATTAGGCAGTTGGTTGAGCAGTTTGTCTTGGGACGAGGGTACAAAAGATTTCCCTGGCACTCATTTACAAATTACTGCCATAAACACCGGTGAATGGACCGATAACATTATCCCTGGGCAATGCACGTTGCAATTTAACGTCAGGTATAGCCACAAAGTTACTCAAGAAGAAATCATTAAACGTATTAATGATGGTTTGATGCAACTTAAGCAGTTAACTAGCGATATTAATGTGGTTTGGTCTAGACCTTGTATTCCTTACCTAACATCAGTAGAAATCGAAGATTCACATTATATCGAAGACGAAATTGATTCAAATATACAAAACTTTGACTTAATTATTGAGGCTGAAAAAGCCATTTTCAGCGAAATAAATATGTTTCCTCGGTTATCCGTGTCTGGCGGCACTTCAGATGGGCGTTTTATTGCAAATAAGGGCGCTCAAGTTGTAGAGCTTGGCTTACCTAACCACAGTATTCACAAAGTAAATGAGCATATTCACACAAAAGACCTTTTTCACTTGACGAAAATTTATAAACGCTTACTTTTAAACCTGATGGCTAAATAATATCGAATTTACTTTTTCTGTTGTGTAATAAATGTAATTCGCTTTTAGTAGTAAAGTTGTTAGCATCTCTATTAATAACAATAAATTGGAAGGAAACACCATGCAACTGAATACCGAACTCGTAAACAAAGCCATTGATATGGGCTTTGAGTATGCACCTAAATTAGGCTCAGCCATTTTAGTTCTAATTATAGGTTTGTTCATTGTTAAGCTATTTAGTAAAGGCTTTGAAAGCATGCTTAACAAGGGCAATACCGACGCTTCTTTAAAGCCGTTTTTAAGCGGCATAGTAAATATTTTACTAAAAGTACTTCTGTTTATTACTGTGCTTGGCATGATTGGCATAGAAATGACATCGTTCATTGCCATTTTAGGTGCTGCCGGCTTAGCCATAGGCATGGCATTATCTGGAACATTACAAAACTTTGCCGGCGGCGTGATGATCTTAATCTTCAAGCCTTATAAAGTTGGTGACTTTATTGAAGCGCAAGGCTTCGCTGGTACTGTTGCGCAAATTCAGATTTTCAATACGATATTAAGAACCGGTGATTTCAAAACTATCATCATTCCAAACGGCGCGTTAAATAACGCTTCAATGGTGAACTATTCTAAAGAGCCACGTCGTCGTGTCGATTGGACTTTTGGTATTGCCTATGGTGATGATGCTGATGTTGCAAAGCGCGTAATCAAAGAGTTATGTGATGCTGACGAACGTATTCTTAAAGATCCTGAAGTGTTTATTGCATTACACTCGTTAGCAGATAGCTCAGTAAATTTTGTCGTTAGAGCTTGGGTAAAATCAAGTGATTACTGGCCTGTTTATTTTGCGATGAATGAAAGCGTTTATAAGACATTCCCGAAAGAGAATCTCAATATTCCATTCCCACAAATGGATGTTCATGTTCATAAAACAGAAAGCTAACTTATAATTAGCTTGTATATACAGGTTTGGGTGAGTGATAACTTCGAATCTGTATAACTGTTAAGTACTATATTAAGAAGCGACATTATGTCGCTTTTTTTGTGACGTCTCTATGACAGTTGCAACAAAACTTTAACATTCCTGTCGTCTAACTGACATTTATCCTACCTAGAATTACTGCATCTTGATTTGATGGAGTAATTAAATGAAACGGTTCACTTTAGCAGTAATTACTGGCGCCTTAGCCTTAAATACTGTCTTTGCTACCCAAGCTAACGATCTGAAACCGGTAATAAAAGCCGGTAAAGAAATATCTAACCTTGCCGTGAATTCACAACAAAAAATTAATGGCATTGCTGAGCAAACTCAAACAAAGTTTCAGCAATACCAAATGGTCAATAAAGAGATCGAAGGCTTAAACATTTATAACGCCCAGCTTCAAAAGCAACTTCAAAGCCAGTATGACGAAATGAAGTCTTTGAATGCCGATATTGACCGTGTATCTGTTATTGAACGCCAAATTACTCCTTTGATGATTCGCATGATTGACGGTTTACAAAAGTTTGTAGAGCTTGATGTACCTTTTCTTCCAACCGAGCGAGCAGAACGCATTTCTAGTTTAAAAAACATGATGGACAGGGCCGATGTTGCGGTTTCAGAAAAATTCCGTCGTGTCTTAGAAGCCTACCAAGTTGAAATGGGATACGGACGCAGCATAGAAGCGTACTCAGGCTTAATTAACGTTGAAGGCCAGGAACGTGATGTCGACTTCTTACGAATTGGTCGCGTTGCACTGATGTACATCACTCGAGACGGTTCAGTTGCCGGTGTATGGGACAACGAAGCAAAAAACTGGCAACCAGCTGAAGATGAGTTTCGTATGCACATCACTAAAGGCCTAAGAATGGCTAAAAAACAGCTAGCTCCTGATTTATTGGTTATGCCAATAAAAGCAGCGCCATAACCACATAGTAAAATTAGAAAGGTTTATACAAAATGATTAACTTATTTAAACCAACTTTGTTGGCTATATTAGGCGCCGGATTAGCCTTTTCAGTAAGTACTCAAGCTGCACCAGCGGCTTTAAATTTAGATCAACTATTACAACAACTTGAGAAAGGTAAGCTAAACCAAACTCAAGAAAACAAAAACCGCGAAGCGCGCTTTAATGCAGAAAAAGAGGCGCAAACTGGTTTACTCAATCAAGCAAATAAAGAAAAAAGCGATGCATTAGCATTGTCTGAAAAGCTTGAAACAGAATTTGAACAAAATGAATTTAAGCTGGCTGATGTTTCTGAAGCACTGAATAAACGCATGGGCTCTTTAAAAGAGTTGTTTGGTGTTTTACAGCAAGTGTCTGGCGATACCGCTGGTAAACTAAAGACCTCTAACGTTTCTGCTCAGTTTCCAGGTAGAGATGTATTTTTTGAAAAGCTAGCTCAAAGCATGGGTGGTTCTTCAAAGCTCGCGTCTATAGAACAGATTGAACAAGTATGGTTCCAACTTCAAAAAGAAATGACCGAACAAGGCAAGGTAGTTCGCTTTGAAACGGATGTTGTTGAAGCCGGCGGCGCAAAAGTATCTAAAGAAGTGGTTCGTGTTGGTGCGTTTGCTCTTGTTGCTGATGGTAAATACCTTACGGTTTCACCAACAACTGGCACAGTTGCAGAGCTTGTTCGCCAACCAACTGGTCGCTTTACTGATACCGCAGCCGAACTGCAGTCTTCAAACAATGAAATTGTTCCTTTTGCACTAGACCCTACAGGCGGTTCAATATTAAACCTTTTAGTTCAAGCGCCTAGCACTAAAGAGCGTGTAGACCAGGGCGGTACCGTTGGTTATATCATTATTGGCATTGGTTTAATCGCTTTCTTAATTGCATTTGAGCGTTTTGTTTCACTTAGCCTAATCAGCGCAAAAGTTAAACGCCAAATGAAAACCGATACACCTAAAGATGACAATCCACTGGGCCGTATCTTAAAAGTTAAAGATCAATATCCGCATGTTTCATTCGATACCTTAGAGCTTAAGTTAAGCGAAGCTATTCTGCGCGAGATGCCAAAGATCACTCGTAATCTTACCTTAGTAAAAATCGTTTCAGTTATCGCTCCGCTATTAGGCCTACTAGGGACAGTAACCGGCATGATTAAAACATTCCAAGCAATCACTTTGTTTGGTACTGGCGACCCGAAATTAATGGCTGGCGGTATCTCAACAGCGCTGATGACTACCGTACTTGGCCTTGTTGTAGCTATTCCAACGGTTGTTTTATCTACCATGTTGAATACGCGCAGTAAGAACATCTTGTTTGTATTACAAGAACAAAGCGCCGGCATTATTGCTGAGCGTTCTGAAAAGCAATCTAACGCTGAGTCTAAACCGTCTGCTTCATCGACGAGTGACAAACTGTAACGTATCGCAATCAAGGAGCGCACTGTGTTGTTTTTCACAGAGACCTTAGAGGCAATTAGAGAGTTTATGGACACGGGTGGCGTTGTTCTCAGCGCCATCGCAGCAATGATTTTTGTGATGTGGTTGTTAATTTTAGAACGCGTTTTATACACGCTTAGCGGTTACAAACAATATCAAGGCGAATTGATTCGTCGCTGGAAAACTCGAAGCGAAAGAGACTCATGGAATGCTGAGCAAATTAGACAAGCTTACATTGCCAGAGCAAAACAAAAATTAACGGTTAACTTGCCACTCATAGCTACGCTAGTTGCACTGTGTCCGCTAATGGGCTTGCTAGGCACGGTAACCGGAATGATTGAAGTATTTGATGTAATGGCGATTAGTGGCAGCGGCAACGCACGCTCAATGGCAAGTGGCGTATCAAAGGCCACGATTCCAACAATGGCTGGCATGGTTGGAGCATTATCAGGGGTTTTTGCTAACACATGGGTGCAACGCAAAACCAAACGTGAAATTGAACTATTAGAAGACCATTTGCCGATGGACCATTAAGGGTTCAGGCCTTTGTTAGGAGAATAAAATGAGAGCGCCATTAGCCAATTTAATGCAAGAAGAAGAGCAAGAGAACATTGATTTAACACCTATGTTAGACGTTGTTTTTATCATGTTGATCTTCTTCATTGTTACCGCGTCTTTTGTAAAAGAATCGGGTATCGACGTTAATCGACCTGAAGCTGCAACTGCGGTAAAGAAAGAGCGTGCCAGTATATTGGTCGCTATTTCTGACAAAGGTGAAATTTGGATTAACAAACGCCAAGTTGATGTTCGTGCTGTGCAAGCAAACATTGAGCGCCTTAAAGCGGAAAACCCGCAAGGTTCTGTGGTAATTCAAGCTGATAAGAAGGCCACAACTGAAACGTTAATTAAGGTTATGGATGCCTCTCGAGCGGCGGGCGCATTTGACGTCTCTATCGCTGCATTAGAAGGCTAGGAAAACGTATTATGTTCATTCGTTTATTAACAGCCGTTGTGATTGCAGGAATTATTACAACCGCTTTATTTTACGGTATGCAGGCGCTTATTAAGTCTGGAGATTCGGCTATCACCGATCCAGCACAAGGTAGCGTTTTGGACTTTATTCGTTTGAAGCCTGAAGAAACCGTACAAAAGAAAGATCGTAAACCGAAAAAGCCACCTCAACCACAAGAGCCACCTCCGCCAATGGAGCAACCTCAAATGTCTCCTGATATTGCAGATGCGGGCGATGCTGGTTTTGATTTTAGCGCAGATGTCAGTGGCGATATGGCTTTACAAAGTGGATTAGCACTTGAGTCAGGTGACGGTGAATATTTACCAATTGTTAAAGTATCGCCGGTATATCCTCGCAGAGCTTTACAGCGCGGCATTGAAGGCTACGTTATTGTTGAATTTGTGGTTGATAAAACCGGCGCCGTTAAGTCACCTATTGTCATAGAAGCAAATCCTGAAGGTTTGTTTGACCGAGCAGCTTTAGACGCCGCCCTTAAATTTAAATATAAGCCTCGCGTAGTAAATGGCGAAGCAACGGAAGTAAGTGGCGTACAAAACCGCATTACTTTTGAAATTAACGGATAATTCGGAGCAAATACTGTGAAAACACTTATTACGTCCTCTCTCATTGCGACTAGTTTACTTTTGGGCAGCTCATTTGTTGGTATTGTACCTAATGTTGATTTTGCCAACGCCCACGCGGAGCAAAAACGTAAGCGCACGCCATCATTGAATTCACGAGTATATAGCCAGTTAGCAAGAGCACAGCAACTTGCTGATGGCGGCGACGTAAAAGGTGGATTAGAAGTTTTAGACTCCGTAAAAGCGAAATCAGGCAGTTTAAACAGCTACGAAACCGCAATGATGTATAACTTTTATGGGTTCATTTACTACAACGCAGAACAAATGGCAGAAGCAATGGCAGCATTTGAGCAAGTAATAGCCCAAGATCCAATTCCGGAGTCGCTAGAAAAGAGTACGCTTTTCTCGTTAGCACAACTTGCTATGGCTAACGAAGAGTACACTAAAACCATCTCATTTTTAGAACGATGGGAAAGCATTAACGAGGGTGAAATTCCAGTTAAGAATAATGTACTTAAAGCGCAGGCAAGCTATCAAGGCAAACGTTATCAAGACGCAGCTCAATATATTGACTTAGCATTAGCTGAAGCAAAAGCTCAGGAAGTTGAACCGAAAGAAAACTGGTTTGTACTGCAACGTGCCGCCTATTTCGAATTAAAACAGCCAAAAAAAGTAGCCTCAATTTTAGAAGAAATGGTGCGCCGTTTTAACAAACCTGAATATTGGGTACAGTTAGCTGGAATGTACGGTGAGATTGGCGCTGAAGATAAACAACTAGCCGTATTAGAAGCGGCTTATCAGCAGGGTTATATTTCTAACCAATCTGACTTTAGAAATCTTGCTCAAATATATTACTTTAATGGCTTACCGTACAAAGCAGCGATGGTGATGCAGCAGGGAATTGAACAAAATGTATTAACCAAAAACGTAAAAAACGTTAAGTTTTTATCACAAGCATGGTTAACCGCTAAAGAATACGACAAAGCCGTTGAGACTTTAGAAGTACTATCTGCGTTAGAAGATACTGGTATCGCCCACCAGCAAATAGCAGAAATTAGGCTTCAACAAGGAAAGTATAGGGAAGTGATCAGTGCTGCATTTGAAGCAGAACAGCGCGGTCAACTATCAAATCCCGGGAATTTATATCTCGCCCTTGGTATGGCTCACTTTAACTTAAAAGAATTTGAAGCTGCCATCGACGCATTAAATATGGCAGCGGAATATAAAAATGTTCAAAAAATGGCAACTCAATGGCTTAAGTTTGTAGAAAAAGAGAAGTCGACTAGCGAGCAATTAGCCTCAAATCACAATCCCAGAACCAATAGCTAAACGATAATAATTACTTCGACAATTTATCGGCGACATTGCTTGTTTTTAACTATGCTTATGACAACGCCAATGCATAGGATTCGAAGTAATGAACCTTTATCAATTAGTCTATATTAGCAGAGCAACAGAAGCCTTTAGTGACGAGAAATTAAGTCAATTATTAACAAAAGCAAAAAGTAACAATACAAACTTAGATGTGACAGGAAACTTAATTTACAACGGTGGCGTTTTTCTCCAAGTTTTAGAAGGGGATATGAAGGTCATTTTGAGTTTGTACAAAAAAATACAGCTCGACGATAGGCATCACAAAGTTAAAAAAGTTTACTTTGAACCAGCAAGCTTCAGATTATTTAGTCGTTGGTCAATGAACATGATGAATCTGGATTGCGAGAAGCCTAAAAATCTTCAAATTATAAAAGATATACTTGATGCAATTGATGAGGATAAACTAGTGGACGGCATGTCACCGCCCATCAGGCTATTAAAAGAGTTTTCTAAAATAAGTTGATTTTAACAACTCTTAAATAAATTAATCTGGTCGGTTACATCAAAGATGAGTTTCTGATCACGCCTACCGCCAAGCCTTCAATGGCAAAGTCTTGATAGTTTAAGTCTACTTTGATTGGGTCAAACTCTGGGTTTTCGGCATGAAGAATTACTTGGCTACCTTTGCGCTCCAGTCGTTTAACCGTTACATCCTCTTCAACTCTTGCTACAACAACCTGGCCATCACGAGCGGTTTGCGTTTTATGAACCGCCAATAAGTCACCGTCTAAAATACCGATATCTTTCATGCTCTCGCCTTCAACTTTGAGCAAAAAGTCAGCCATTGGCGAAAACATCGCTGGGTCTATGTTTACATGACGATCAACATGCTCCATGGCTAGAATAGGAGACCCGGCCGCTACTTTACCAACTAATGGCAAACCAATATCGTCGTTTGCCACTTCTTCAGTTAATCGAATCCCGCGAGAGGTGCCTGGTAGCATTTCGATAAAGCCTTTTTTTGCTAATGCCTTTAGGTGATCCTCAGCAGCATTGGCTGATTTAAATCCTAAGGTTTTAGCAATTTCCGCTCGTGTAGGTGGCATTCCTGTTGAGGTGATTGAGTCTCTAATTAAATCTAAAATCTCTGATTGTCTTGCAGTAAGTGGGCGCATCATCTGTTTTTCCATACAGTAACATAACTGTCAGTATATACAGGCATTCTGGTTGTGCAACATAAAATTAATAAGAATGGTGGGATTTTAGTTAACCTTTGTTAAAATCCCCTGTTGCTTTCATTTTTGTATTAAGGTTTTTATGTCCATTTTAAATGTATTGATGTATTGGTTAACTCGTCCGTTTATCCGTACACAACTAGTCACAGACGAGAAAAATACCGAGAACGGTATTGATTCAAACAAACCGATTTCTTATGTCCTTATGACTAACTCATACACGGATAAGTTAGCCTTAAAACAAGCGGCTAAACGCCTTAACCTACCTTCACCATTTGGTAAAATCGACATTGAAGGTGAGTCAGTAAAACGCACTATTGGTGTAAAGCCCGTTGACTCTATTTTCATGAATGAGAAACACCATGCTAGACGCGCTTTAAAAACCGGTCAGGCAATGCTTGAGTTGGTTGAGCGCACTGGACAAGATATACAGTTTGTCCCGGTAATGATTTGTTGGGGAAGAAACCCTGGCACGGTGAAAAACAGCAATCGTAAAACGCGCTTAATGGATATCATTACGCAAAAATTACAAACCACTCCATTTAGAAAAATGATGATCGTTCTTTTATATGGTCGTCATAGCTTTATTCGTATTAGTAAACCGGTATCTCTACAAAAAATGGTTAACGACTTTGGTACGTCTGAAGATACTGCTCATAAGCTATTACGCGTGGCGCGAATTCACTTTGAGCGCCAGCGAATTGTAGCAACAGGCCCAAAAGTAATGGCTCGCCAAGCCTTTTTTAATAGTATGTTGGCTAGCCCTGCATTAAAAAAAGCGTTACAGGAGGAAATGGAAGATAAAGACATTTCTCTAAATGAAGCCAAAGCTAATGCTAAAAAACTACTGGAAGAAATCGCAGGTGATTACAACGAAAATTATATTCGTATGGGCTCTCGCGTTTTAACTTGGGTTTGGAACAAAATATATAATGGTATTCGTGTCCACAATGCCGACAAGTTAAGAGATTTGGCGCAAAAAGGCCATGAGATTGTATATGTGCCTTGTCACCGCAGCCATATGGATTACCTGTTACTTACTTATGTTATTTATCATGAAGGTCTTGTGCCACCGCATATTGCCGCTGGTATCAATCTGAACTTCTGGCCTGCAGGCCCTATTTTTAGAAAAGCTGGCGCTTTCTTTTTACGACGCAGCTTTAAAGGCAACAAATTATATTCGGCGGTTTTCCGTGAGTATCTTTCACAACTCTTTATCAAGGGTTATCCGGTTAAATACTACACAGAAGGCGGTCGCTCTAGAACTGGACGCTTGTTGTCACCTAAAACCGGTATGTTAGCGATGACGATTCAGTCTATGCTTCGTGGTGTTGATCGCCCTATCACTTTAGTTCCGGTGTATATCGGTTATGAACATGTCATGGAAGTAAATACGTATCTAAGCGAACTTAAAGGTAAAAGCAAAGAAAGTGAGTCTATTTTTGGTATTTTTAAAGCCTTAAAGAACCTTAAGAACTACGGACACGGTGATGTAAACTTTGGTGAACCTATCAGTCTAAATGAAATTTTAAATGATCAGGCTCCAGAGTGGCGATCACTTATCAACCCAACAGATGTAGTTAAACCTACTTGGTTAACACCTGTGGTCAATCATACGGCAAATAAAGTCATGGGCTCGATTAATGATGCGGCTGTATTAAATACGGTTAATTTGTCGGCGTTAGCACTGTTAACCTCGGACAGCCATGCGCTTCCTCGTGTTGAAATGGAGTCGTTAATTGAATTTTATATTGGCCTACAAACATCAGTTCCGTACTCAAACTTAGTTAAAACGCCAAGCGAGTCAGCATCAGAGATAATTGATGAAGCTATTTTATTAGAAAAAGTAGACTCGGACAGTGATGAGTACGGCACTATTATTAAGTTAGATAATAAAAATGCGATATTGATGAGTTACTATCGCAATAACGTTGTTCATCTATTTGCGATCGCTGCTATTGTTGCTGCAGAGCTTACTCACGCCGGAAAAACGACTCGAGAATTGATTCAGCAGAAGGTTAAACATATTTTACCGTTATTAAAAAACGAGATGTTTATTACCACCAGCGATGTTGATGGATACGTAGAGAAAACACTAAATTACTTTACTGACAACGATATTATAGAAACGAAAGACGACTTTATTTCGATTAAAAACCGTTCTTCTATGGGTAGTTTGCAGCTGAGTTTATTAGCCAAAATAATGAAAGATACGTTGCAGCGCTATGCATTAACGTTCAACCGTATACAACAAGTTCACGGTATTCAACGTGGCGAGCTAGAAAGCGATTGTTTGAAGCTTGCTAAACGACTATTAACTCTGCATGACATTAAAGCACCTGAATATTTTGATAAGAAAATCATCTCTAGCTTTGTGTCATGTCTAAAAGAGCAAAAATATGTGCATACAGATGAAGCTGGCCTTATGCACCTTACTGATGATGGCAAGTTAGCGGCAGATCAAATTAACTCGTTGTTAGAATCTGACATATTGCAATCATTGCAGTCATTAGGTTAATTACTATTAAATAGAACGGCTTTTAAGTTTGGCTAAACTTATTACGGTTTAATAAAAAGCCCCAGACTATTAATAGTCTGGGGCTTTTTTGTATGCTAATTCTAATAATACTCAACGGTACTATCAGCAATCCCATGTTTTAGTTAGTTGATCCAAGTTGTCACTCACTAATCTTTTGGAAACGCTTTATAGTCTCGAATAACCCCTTCTTGCATCGCCGAGGCTATAAGCTCACCTTTTTGATTAAAGAACTGACCTTTAACTAGGCCACGACCGCCACTAGCGCTAGTACTGTCCATATCAAACAAAATCCAATCATCCATTCTAAACGGACGATGAAACCACATTGAGTGGTCTAACGTAGCAACTTGCATGTCTGGCAGTATGTGACTGCGACCATGAGGGAATAGTGCCGTCGGTAAAAAGTTAAAGTCAGACGCATAAGCCAATAGATATCGATGAATACGCTCATCATCCGGTAGACTGCCATTGGACTTAATCCAGACTTGACGGCGCCCCGGCATTTTCTGTGGCGCAAACGGGTCATTTACTTGAACATGGCGGATTTCGATTGGCTTTTCACCTGCAATAATAGATCGCAAAGTGCCGGGTATTTTGTCGATGTTTTCTTGGAAAAACTCGTGTTCGGATTTTAGTCCTTCAGGACCCGCAACATTAGGCATTTCAGGGCTGTGCTCGTAACCAACCTCTTCAGTTTGAAATGACGCTGTCATATAAAAGATTGGCTTACCATACTGTAAAGCTCTTACTCGTCTGGTGCTAAATGAGCGACCATCACGAATATTTTCAACGTCATAAACAATCGGCTTTTTGTCATCACCTGGACGTAAAAAATAGCTATGAAATGAGTGTACAAACCTATCTTCGACGGTTTCTTTTGCTGCACTCAATGCCTGCCCAATAACTTGGCCACCAAATACTCGACCAAACCCAAGGTTTTGGCTCTGCCCTCTAAATAGGCCTTCTTCAATTTTTTCTAGGGCTAAATGCCCTAATAAATCTTCTAACACTTTACTCATTTATAACCCTAATTTATGGCGTGCTTACAGGCAGCCTGCCAATTTATTTCATTCGCCATCAGACGTTGTTTTGATACGTAGTGGATAACAGAACCTGGTTGGATTTGGAAATCGTTACTTGGGTTCAATTTCATTTCCATACCAATTCGATCTTTTGCTACCGCAAGTAAAATTGCATTATGTTGCTGTTTTAAATAATAGAATAATTGTCCAAATTGGCTAATTGGTGCATCAATTGGAACCTCAGTAGAAAATTGCGTTTCACCACACAACGTCGACATCATCTCTTCAAGCAGTTTACTACTCCCTGGATCTTGCATTGAACGAACCAGCATTTCTGCAGTTCTTGACGAATTTGCCTCTACATTAGTTGTGTAGTTTTTTAGCATTTCTACCTTTTCATCTTCGTCAAAATAGGCCGATATATGGCAATCATCTGCAATTATTTTACTGAGCTTGAGGGCAGTAGTGAACGTCATATCATCATTTTCGCAATCAACAATAACTCTATCGGCATGATTAGCGGCTACACGATCTAACTCATCGTTGTCAGTGAACGATCTAAGTTTAGCAAACTCAACCATACTGTTGTCGTAAAATGGGTGATGCATATCTTGCGTAACACATAGGAGTATTTTGCGTTGCATGCGTTTGTTGTCACCTAATATATGCTCAATTATTTTTGGTGTTCGACGCTCATGCCAACCAAAAATTAAGATATGTGTATCTAAATAACGAAAATCTTTTTCACCCGTCATAACTTGCCTCAACACCTTGCTAATCGATTGACCCATTTTCCCTAACAGTGCTCCAAATATCGCTAAGCCCAGTGGAATTTGAAATAGTGCAACAATATATTTACCAGCCTCACTAGCTGGACTTAAATCGCCATAACCTACCGTACTGGTAGTTACCACGTAATAATAAAGATACTCATGAAACTCCAGTAACGACAACTCATTTGCCCACCTTAGCAGTGTCCAACTAAGTGTGGCGTGCAACACAAGTAGTGTTATTAAAGCTGGCCAAGTGATTTGGCTAAATTGCTTCCATAAGAATCGGGTAAATTTATTTACTACCACGACAGATTCCTTTTACTCTCTAATTTTTGTTTACTGTATTGATGTAATCTTGAACTTGTCGTTCAAGCTGAGATAGTGTTACCGAGCCATTTTTCAAGACATGATAATGAAAAGCTCTCACATCAAACTTAGCGCCTAACGCCTGTTCCGCTTTTTTTCTTTGCTTTTTAATGGTGATCTCACCGATTTTATAGGACAAGGCTTGTCCGGGCCACGATATGTATCTATCCACTTCAGTCTGGATATTATGTGCGGATAGTGCACTATTTTGGGTCATGTAATCAATCGCCTTCTGCCTACTCCAACCTTTTATGTGCATACCGGTATCAACGACTAACCGTAATGCTCGCCACATTTCATAGGTCAGTCGGCCAAAGTTTGAATAAGGGTCTTGATAAAATCCCACTTCGAGCCCAAGCCACTCCGAATAAAGTCCCCAACCTTCTCCAAACGCAGAAAGATAATATGACGATCGGTATTTTGGTGTGTTTTCAAGCTCTCTCGTTAACGAGATTTGCAAGTGATGACCCGGTACGGCCTCATGTAGAGTTAACGCTTCAAGCTCATACAAAGGTCGTCTATCTAAGGCATAAGTATTTACCCAATAGTATCCGGCATCGGTATCTTTTGCCGCCGATACATATCGACCTGTCGTATATTTAGGTGCGATGTGTTCAGGCACAGGAGCCACACCATAAGGCGTTCTAGGTAATAATTGAAACAATTTCGGTAATTCTGCATCCATTTTTTTAGCGATAAAACTCGCTTCCATCAGCAGCTCTTTCGGCGACGTTGCATAAAATTGCGGGTCGGTTCTTAAAAAGTTTAAAAATTCGCTGAAACTTCCTTCAAACCCAACTTGCTCTATCACTTTTGCCATTTCTAAGCGTATACGAGCAACCTCGTCCAAACCAAGTTGATGAATTTGCTCTACCGTCAACTCTGTTGTGGTGTAGTGTTTGGCGCGATTTTGATAATACGCTACGCCGTTTGGTATCGAATCAATTCCAATGGTTCGCTTAGCGTTCGGGGTATATTCATGAACCATAAAGTCACGAAATGATTGATATGCAGGATTTACGAATTCGCTTATAACCGCTTTTGCTTGTTGCTGATAAGTGTGACGTTTGTTTTCCGGAAGAAAGTCCAACTTAGTAAAAGGCTGGTAAAAGACACTTTTTGACGGTTCATTTGATATTAAGCCATCAATACTTTGCTCATAGCCTTCTAAAACGACCTGTGGTTGCGTATAGCCAATTTTAATGCCTTCTTTCATCCAGTATATGTTTTGCTCAAAATATACTTTGAAGGCTTTGAGTCTTTGCAGATAATTATCTATATCTGTTACAGAAGAGAGTTTTGTATTGGACGGTAAAAACGCAAGTGACGTATGAAATCCACCTTCCGCCGTTAATGGCATATAGTGGCTATTGAACTTTATTTGATCTAAATCGTTTTGTAAGCGATGAGTTAATATCTGTAAATTAATTTGATTCTGTTCAGACAAAGACACACTTTCAAACTTTTTTAACTCAGCAAGCAATGTAATTAATACTTGTTGGTTCGCTTTGATTCCATCGGGAGATAGGTCTGGCAGTTTTGCTGCGCTGTTGGTGTCTCCAAAATAGCTTGCAGTTAATGGATTTGCTTTTAGGTAGGCTTGCCAAACTTGATCGGCTGTGACTTGAAATGCTTTGTTGCTGGTACTGGTACTGGTACTGGTACTGGTACTGGTACTGGCCAAAAAATTATTGCTTGTGCATGATATTAACAACATTGAGATAACTAATATAACGGCTTTTTTAAAGTATACAGACGTAACGACCGACTTCATTTTACTCTCCTGTTAATTAATTCTTCGAGGTTCCCAACAAAGATCGCCAAACTTTGCGCCTAGGCTTTGTGGCTTCATACTTGTCTTGAAAGCGATTCCAGTGAGGGGCAACGACATGCTCAACATTCTGACAAAAGCTCTGCTTATCAGGGACCTGAGTATCATACATAGAATCTTGTAGCCAGACCAATTGGATTAACTTTATTGTTAAATCAATTAGATCGGCATATTCATTTATGCGTACTGAATCCGCGTTTATTAACGAGATCTGTCGCGCCTTTTTTAACAGCACATCTCGACAGCTTTCATTAAATCCAGCCAACTCTTGTTTAGAAAGACTTGGCATAAGAAGCGCATCTTTCATGACTAACAAGCGACTAAACTTCTGGTTTTCAAACCAAAAGTTTACAACAGACATAATGTGACATGTTGCTTTGTCTGAACCTTTAAATGATCGTTCAGGTTTTTCAATACGCTCAAAACTATTAACGCACTCTACCCATAACTGTTCGTATATCTCTAAAAATATGCCTTCCTTTGATGAGAAGTACAGGTACACAGTTCCTTTAGCGATTCCGGCTTGGTTTGCTATTTGCTGGATAGAGGGAAGGTCACCTTGAGTGTAAAGCTGATTGGCTGCGTCTATGATCGCTTGCTTTTTGGCTAACTTTTGAGCGTCACTGCGCGCTTTTAGTACTGACATTTATTCTCTTATTGTGCATTTTGTAAAAATATAGAATTAAACACTGATTATTACAGTATTTCCTTGACCTGAAAATAAAAGGAATTTAGTTTACTAGCCTAACCTATAAAAATATTCTTGTGTAATTGAGATTGTATATACATATTCCACTACAATCCCCATGAAGCATTTTAGTTAGTCGTTTCGGAGTCGGTACTTAATGAAATATCAGGATACTATGGAGCAAGCAGACCAAAAGCTTCAAAAAGCTTTAGGTTTTTTAAAGCAATATCGCTTGCCAGCTAGTCCTATAAACTACAGCGTCGTTTATGAATATGTTGCTGACTCGAACGCAGATTTAATCCGTGAGCTTGATTCTGATATCAAATCAGGTCGCACAATAGACTCATTCCTAATGGAGTCTTTATTTCAACGACACTTACTCGTCGCAGATGACAACCAAGGCGCTTTGGTAAAAGATATAAATGCCGTTGTCGACGCGACAACCCGACACGCCTCGAAAGCTCAAAAAGACACGTCAAATTACATTACTATGCTGGATGAAGGCTTATTACTATTAGATAAAAGTGATATTCAAACTTCTCAGCAAGTCATTGAACGATTATTAAAAGTTACTTCTTCGATGAAAAGTGCGCAAAAGGTATTAGTTAATGCACTTAAGCAAGCGCAAAAACGAACCGCAGCATTACAACAACAAATCAACGAAGTTGAAGAAAGCCGTAAGCTTGATCAGTTGACAGGTCTATTTGACCGAAGCGTCATGAACGCAACGGTTGATATGTGGTTACAAAGTGATATTACAAAAATAGCTGCCATTGCAATAAACCTAGATCACTTTAAACAGTTTAATGATAACTATGGCGTAACCGTCGGTAATGTCATCTTGTCCAAAGTGGCCCAAAAAGTTAAAAGTTATGTTTCAGATTCTGGTTTACCAATTCGAACTGGAGGTGAAGAGTTTTTGGTTCTTATTCCAGAGACATCAAAACAAGCGGCTAAAGAAGTCGCAGAAAAAGTTAGACTTGGTGTAGAAAAGCTGCAATTTGTAAATGCAAAGAGCAAAGAAAAACTGCCTAAGATCACTGTGTCATTAGGTGTTACAGAGTTTAATGACAAACTTGGCCTTGATGGCACAATACAACGCGCAAACTCTGCTCTTAGAATGGCAAAAGCAACAGGTCGAAATCGCGTTTTTGTTGACTAAATTTGTTCAAATATAGACACTGGTTTCGCGATTTTGAAGCCCTGAATACCAGCACAACCAACTTCTTGCGCCAAAGTTACTTGCTCATCAGTTTCAATGTTAGGAATAATTGCTTTCACTCCTAATTTGTCCACCAGCTCACAGATCATTTTTAAGTAATCACGATTTGTATTGGTCAAATCTTTTTGAATATAACGACTATCAATTTTTAACCAATGCAGTTTCATATCAGAAAAACGCGACAAACTACTAGAACCACGACCAAAATGATCAATTGCCACTTCTACACCATTGTTTGCCAACTTATAGCTAATATCACGCGCCTGTGTGGTGTGTGCTAAATCAATTTCATCAAATTCCATGATAATACTTTTCGCAACATCAGGCTCTTCAGACAACCAAGTAAAGAGCCAAGTTTGAAACGCCGTTGAATGAAACGAGAATGCTGATACATTAATTGATATTTTTCCATTTAACGCACCAAGCTGAAAATGTTTCTGTACTTCTAATAGTATTTTCTTATCAAGGTTTTCCGTTACTTCATACTTCTCAGCCAGAATAAGTATTTGAGGCAATGAGAGAGTCACTTCGTCGACAGAAAGCTTGGTATATAACTCAGTAAATAACTTTTCATTAGAAACCGGGTCGACAACAGGCTGAACAAAAAACTCAATTCGAGCTCTATCTATTGCGTGGATAAGCTCTTCTTTAGATTTGAAAAGTGCATTGCTATTAGACTCGCCATTAGACTTATCCATGTAAAATCGTTTATCTGTCTTTTTAGCATACTTTAGCGCTTCGTCCGTTCTTGTAGTGATTGACTGAGGCGTATCTTGCTCCAATATCTCACTGGCGCCTAAATAACATCCGCCTAGTTGCTCTAGCGCTTCACAATCTTCCAGTTGCCTCACAATAAGTTTGCTGTATTCAAGGATTTCTGACGTACCTTGATGCAATAAAAGAAGCGCAAAGTCTTGCTCATTTAGCTGAAACAGTGGCGCATTCTTGCCCATTCCTGTGACTCGTTCTACAACTTTAATGACATATTCCACAACTTCTTGATACGCGGAAAAGCTCTCATCATGTCTAAGCTTTGTAATGTCATGCAAGTGAATCATTACCAGTCCACCCATCAATCGCTCATTTTTTCGATTAAGGAAATCGGACAACGTAAGTTGAAAATATTCTCTATTAGGTAAACCTGAACTTGCTTCGTGGTACAGATTGTCTTTCAGGCTATCAAGTTGCTGTTGCTGTTGTGAAAAGAGTGCTTTTACTTGATTTGTCATAGCATTGTGCACTTCAATCAGTTGCTCAAACTCGGCAATTCCTGAATGAGTTGTAATTTGTGGAAAGTGCTTATTGGTTACAGCTGCAGCTTGTTTTTTTACGGCAAGAATAGGCTGCAAAACAATATTTATTAATGCAAAACCAAGTGCCCATGCAACTAAGGCAACAAATACAGTCACTGCGATAATATCGACAAATTGCTTCCAAACAAATTGATAAAATGCGAACGGGTGAATTTGAACTTCTAGATAAGCTAATCGATCTAATCCTTGGTATATCTCTTTTTTACCTACAATGGGTTCGACCGGAAAAAGCTTTATAAACCAGACTGGTACTTGCGCAGTTTGATCTAAGTCGTTTCTTTCATACAACCTAGGCATTAAATCATCATTTCCAAAAAGTGAAATTCTAGAATAGTTGCCGGAGTCGTAATAGGTATCAATTTTTGATTTGTAAGCCTGTTCATTGCCATCTACAACGGCTTTTTGAATGGGAGCGACTAAATATTGAACGGACGTATTAGATTGATTAACTAATTCTTGAATCGTTAATTGACGAATATTTATTAATGAAAGCCAAGCGTATCCAATAACTAAAAGTGCAATTATGACACTTTGAATGACAACTAACTGGCGTGATAACTTCATAAATTCCTGCGATATTTATCTTAAATAATAGTGAGTTGTTGTGCACCATTTGTCACGCGAGCATTGTTACGGCTAGTTAAAATGTGTTTAGGATCAACAACAGATATGATTTCTACTTCTGATTGATATTTTTTTACTGAGCTTGAACGCTCAATGATGTCCGATGATGTTATTAATTTTACTTGATCGTCACCAAACCAAGCTAACCAAACCTGTCTAGACAAGTTCTCTTTATTTTGTACGTATACCAAGCGAAACTGTTCTGCTGGTAAACCAAGTTCCTTTACCATTATCCATTTTGAGAAGGCAAGCTCTGCTTCTGTTGCTTCGCCACTTTCAAAAAGCTCTCGTGGGGTTTGAACAACTTGTGTTGGAGAATTATTATTCAGCGAGATAAGTGAGCTTAAGGCTTGTATACGTTCTAATTTTTCAACGTCAGATAAAAGATTGTTTTGAAGCGAAAGCTGTTGCCATTGCACGCGCAACAAAGCCTGCTGATTTGCATCGGCAAGGGATATGCTAAACAGCATGGTTACAAAAACAACCAAAATTCGCATTTGTTCGCTCAAAATTTATTCGTGAAAAATGAGTCTAGCAAATAACTTTACAATTATTAAAGATATTTATTCTAAACCAAGCATAAACAACATTAGTATTACATTTCTTCGTCACTGTTATTTGGTATTCATCCAACATTTCAGTAAACTAACCACAACTTATTCCAGTATGACGTGAAGATCAAATGAAAACTGACAATGAATCATCAGGTAAGACCCATTTCGGCTACCAAACCATAGATAAAAACGACAAAGAAAAAATGGTTGCGAGTGTTTTTCATTCGGTTGCAGCTAAATATGACATTATGAATGACCTAATGTCGTTTGGCGTTCATCGTCTTTGGAAGCGCTTTACAATTGATGCTAGTGCCGTTCGACCTGGAAATAAAGTCTTAGACTTAGCTGGCGGAACTGGTGACCTAACCCGCAAGTTCAGTGACATTGTTGGTTCTACTGGCCAAGTTGTTCTGGCCGATATTAATGACTCGATGATTAAAGTTGGTCGAGAAAAATTACGTAACAAAGGTTATGTCGGTAACATTGAATACGTGCAAGCTAATGCTGAGGCACTGCCATTTGCTGACAATACTTTTGATCTTGTCACTATCGCATTTGGTTTACGAAATGTTACAAATAAAGATAATGCACTTGCGTCAATTTTTAGAGTATTAAAGCCAGGTGGCCGCTTATTGGTATTAGAATTTTCTAAACCTCAGCAGGAATGGTTAAATAAAGCATACGATTTTTATTCGTTTAATATTTTACCAACAATGGGTGGCGTTATTGCGAACGACAAAGATAGCTACCAATATCTGTCTGAATCGATCCGCATGCACCCAGATCAAGATACCCTGAAGTCGATGATGGAAGCCGTTGGGTTTGAGCAAGTTGAATACCACAACTTAACTGGCGGTATTGTTGCTTTACACAAAGGGTTCAAATTTTGATTTTAGTGCAGCAGGCTTTATTTTCAATTGCGGAACCTGCGCTTAATAAAGCGCTCGCGCACGATCACTCTGCTGCATATAAACTAGGTTCGCTTGAAGCTAAATCATTAAGTGTTGAGTTAACCGACATCAACTTCTCAGTTAATCTGAGTGTCAACAATGGCAAGCTAAGATTGTCTAGCGAAACCTCAATAAGAGATTGTTTTGTTAAAACTGAATTGTCACATATAAAGAAGCTCTCGGATGCAACTCAAATTACGTCATTAATTAAGCAAGATTTACTAGAACTTGAAGGTGAGCTAAGTGTCGCTCAAAAGTTTTCAGCCTTGTTTATCGACAATGGTATTGACTGGCAAGAGTGGTGTTCTTCTTATTTAGGTGATGGTCTTACACATAAGTTGTTTAGTTCGGGCAAAAAAGCAGTTGATACGCTAAAGCGTAAGCAAGTTGATCTTGACTATACGCTTCAAACAGCACTTACTGAGGAGCTAAAAGTGGTTCCAAGTAGCATTGAAGTAGAGCTATTTTCCAATCAAGTAGATTTAGTTTCTGCGCGCACCGAAAAACTAATAGCATCATTAAACTCTATTAAGGAAAAGATGTGAGACTAATTCGCTTCTTTCAAATCTTTCACACTTTTTTATATTTCAGAATTTTTGCACTGATACCTAAAAAGCTTTTACCTTGGTATGTGAAGGCCGGAATAGCCTTGTTGTTTTGGTATCCCAAAGTGTCAGCGTCACAATCTAAAAATGTTAATCTAAGGCTGGCTTTAGAACGCCTTGGGCCTGTTTGGATAAAGTTTGGCCAAATGCTTTCAACTCGCAAAGATTTGCTATCTGTGGAGTTGAGTTTTGAACTGAGTAAACTGCAAGATCAAGTTCCACCTTTTGATTCAAAGCTAGCTATAGATACAATAAAAAAAGACTTACGCTTGGCAAACATCGAAGACTTGTTTATCGATTTTGATACTACACCTCTAGCCTCTGCCTCGATTGCACAAGTTCACACTGCGACTCTTAATGTTGCTAGTACCGAAGAGCCTATTAATAAAGAAGTTATTGTCAAAGTCATTCGACCTAATATCGATAAGTTAATTCAGGCCGATGTTGCACTCATGCTTGGGTTTGCAAATTTGGTAGACATGGCTTTAAAAGAAGCCAAACGACTTCGTCCCGTGGAAGTTGTAGAAGAATATAAAAAGACCATTTTAAACGAACTAAATCTTCAACAAGAAGCCGCAAACGGACAGCAGTTACGTCGTAACTTTGATCAGTCAGATGATTTATACATTCCAGAAATATATAGCGATTACTGCTCGCAGAATGTACTCGTTATGGAGCGTATTTATGGTATTCCTGTATCCGATATTGCGCAGCTTCATGCCCAAGGGTCTGATTTAAAGAAGTTAGCAGAACGTGGCGTTCGTGTATTTTTTACTCAGGTATTTCGAGATAGTTTTTTTCATGCTGATATGCACCCTGGTAACATTTTTATATCACGTGAAAACCCGTCTGACCCAAAATACATAGGCATTGATTTTGGCATTATAGGTACACTTAACTCAGAGGATAAACGTTACTTAGCCGAAAACTTTGTTGCGTTCTTTAATCGTGATTATCTAAAAGTGGCTCAACTGCATGTGCAATCAGGCTGGGTTCCAAGCCATATTAATGTAGAACAGTTTGAAATGGCTATTCGCTCTGTCTGCGAGCCAATTTTTAATAAGCCACTTGAAGATATTTCTTTTGCTCAGGTGCTTATTGGCTTATTTGATACGGCTCGCCAATTTGAAATGCAAGTTCAACCGCAACTCGTTCTACTCCAGAAAACATTACTTTATGTAGAAGGGTTAGGAAGGCAACTTTACCCTCAATTGGACTTGTGGGAGACCGCTAAACCGTTTTTGGAAGACTGGGTTAACGAACAAATGGGCGTGAAAGCTTTCTTAAAGCATACAAAACAGAACCTGCCATATTGGCTTGAAAAAGCACCTCAAATGCCAGAGTTGGTCTTCAGTAGTTTAAAAAGTATTGAGAGTCTTCCGCAGGTCAAACAAGACTTTGTGACGGAATATAAACTGATGCAACATCAACAACAGCGTTTTCTTACGCGTTTATGCATTTTTAGTGTTAGTTCTGTGGCCGTTTTACTAATTACTTTATTTGCTGATGTGAACAGCGATATTAGATGGTTTACTGCAGACTGTTTGCTAGCCATATTAGCTATAATTAATGCATGGAAACTGCGTCATTGATTTAATGAAACCCATAATGCGCTTCAAAACGGAGCGCGACACCTATATCTCGCTCAAAATCACCATAAATATGGCCATTTATTGGATCATCCACCAGCCTAGCTCTATTAAACTCAACAAACGGTTCAAACTCTAAAAATATCCAACTTCGAATGGCTTTTTTTCTAATACGGACACTGAATTTGTAAAACTCCGGCCGATAATTGGGCTCTACAACTCCAGCAGCCGTCGCACCTATTATTAACGCTGTTTTATCAGTTAATGCTGAAATGGAATATATACCGTTACGCCAAGTCGCCGCCTCGTAACTTTCTCGGTCTTGAAGCAAGTAACTAAACCTAAGTTCATTTTTTAGATTAATGGCGTAAGCAGTATCAATTAAAAGTCGCCCCGCAAGCCCATCAGAATAATAGTATTCAATAGACGGCTGCAGATTTATGATCAGTTTATCTGACCAAAACTTTTCATTGTAAGTAATGCTAGATCTAACATACATCTGTCCATCGCCGGTACCGATACGCGAGGAGCTAGACAGGTGTTCTGTACTTGCATGCATAAACCGCACAGCTGCGCCAAGCGATCGCTGACTGGACTTTAGCGCCTCCGGACGCACAGTCTCATAAGGCAAGCTATTGAGATCTTCTTGTTCGTTATCTGACAATATAAGTTCTACTTTATTTTCTAAGTTAGGTAATTTTGCTCTTACTCTAAACTTTACCGGTAAATTCGACCATTCCCCCTGTCGAGGTTCCCAACCAATGTTTATGTGCCCCCATGCTTTAGCTTTGTTTTTACCTTGCTCGGTTTCGGCAAATTTACTGTCGATCCAATTTGCCGTCCAATCCATAGATGAGCCAACGGTTTCCATCATTGAGTTGACGTCAACAAATAGTACTTTTAAGCGTTCTTCTTTCTGATTTTCTAGTAATTTTCGGGACACATCATCAAGGGCTTGTTGTTCACCCTTTGCTGCACTTTTTGTTAACTTTTCAGTTGCGGTGGGGCACGGATTCAAAGGGTTTTTATGGTTGTCAGTTTGCGATTCTTTAGGTGAGGAAATACATGTATCTGTTGAATCAACATCTACTGCAAAAAGTTGTTTTGATGTACTTTTGTTACAGAACAATAATAGAACTATAACTACCAATCCTTGTAGGTTATATTTATACATAGTATCCATTAATTATCAGCGTTAAAGTGAGTCATATACATATGATTTGGTCTAATATCACTTTATAATAGCAGGAATTTTTTAAAAGGGGTTTATTATGGGTTTTGGTGGCATAAGTATCTGGCAACTATTGATTATTTTAGCAATCGTGGTTCTTTTGTTTGGAACTAAACGATTAAAAAATATAGGCACAGACCTTGGTTCTGCCATAAAAGGTTTTAAAAAGTCAGTGAATGATGAACCCCCTTTAGAAAACAAAGATAATGTGTCAGAACAACTAACTAAAGACGCTGACTTTAAAGCTGAAGCTAAAAAAGAAACGGATAAGTAGCAGTATATGGGCTTCTGGGAATTTATCGTTATAGCAATTGTTGGCACTATAGTTTTAGGTCCCGATAAACTTCCTGGTGCGCTTAGAAAATTGGTTGAGATGAAACGAAAGCTGTCACAAATGACTCAAGGTTTGTCGGCAGAGGTTAACGAACAATTGCGCATTCATGAGCTTCATCAAAATTTAAAAGAGGCTGAAAAAAGTGGTTTAACGGGGCTGTCACCTGAATTACAAAACTCTGTTGATGAACTTAAAGCAGCGGCTAAAAGTGTAAACCCCAACTTTATTGATGAGTCAGCATCAGTTGCTGACGATAATGATAAGCAGATTATTAATAAGCCGAAAGATCCCGTCACTAACACAAACGAACCTAAAGCATGACAACTCCAAGCTCTCCGCTGATAGAACACCTTATTGAAATTAGACAACGTTTAATTCGTTCTGTACTTGCTGTATTAATTTGTTTTCTCGGCTTAGCTTATTTTGCTAACGATATTTACACCCAAGTGTCACAACCACTTTTAGACGTATTGCCCGATGGCGCCAGTATGATTGCTACGGATGTCGCAGCGCCTTTCTTTACACCTTTTAAAATGGCATTCATGTTTTCAATTATGTTGGCGTTTCCAATAATTCTTCATCAAATGTGGGGATTCATTGCGCCAGGGCTTTATAGTCATGAGAAAAAACTTGCTGGGCCAATACTTTTTTCGTCGGTTTTCTTGTTCTATGGCGGAATCGCTTTTGCATACTTTATTGTTTTTCCAATTGTGTTTGCGTTCTTTACCAGTGTTGCTCCCGAGGGCATTACCATTGCCACAGATATAAGCAGTTATTTAGATTTTATTCTAAAATTATTTTTTGCTTTTGGTTTAGCGTTTGAAGTCCCGATTGTTGTTTTTGTTTCTTGCTGGGCTGGTGTAACTACAGTTGCAAAATTAAAAGAAAAACGTCCGTTTGTGGTGGTAGGCGCGTTTATTCTTGGGATGTTGCTAACGCCGCCAGATGTAATTAGTCAAACATTACTCGCGATACCTATGTGGTTATTGTTTGAGTTAGGTTTGTTTTTAGCTACTTTAGTAAAGCCTCGTAAATAATTATTAAGGGCGGCAAAAGCCATGCGTAACTTCGTTATCTTTATCTTTGTTGCCTTGTCATTTTTTTCAAAGGCTGAACCCGCCCCGTATCAAATTGATTTAAACAAGGGCTCTGTCAATTTAGTTCCATATGTCGAGTACAACATTGGCAATGACGATCCTCTTGAAGCTCCACCTATAGAAGGTTGGAGCTCATTAACTCAAGACTTCATCAAGTTAGGTTACGATCAACGCGTTCATTGGTTTCGTTTTGGTTTAAACAACCGAAATCCTAATCCAACTTCTTTATACGTTGAACTAGATAATGCCTTGTTAGACAACGTTACTTTTTACATTTTGAATAATGGCAAGGTACGCAGTGTTCAAAATCTAGGTGATAACTATAACTTTAAGTTGCGCCCTGTATTACAAGAATCATTTGTCATTCCAGTTTCACTGTTGGCTGGTGAAACGATAGAGGTATATATTGCGGTTCAATCGGAAGGGACTGTTAACTTTCCCTTAGTGTTGTGGCAAAAAGAAGTGTTTCAGCAACAGGAAAACTATGACCGTCTGATGGCTGGCCTATTTATTGGTATTATTATCGCTGCGATATTTGCCTATGTCATTGTTTATGTTTTCAGTCAGTCTCAAAACGCAATTCTTGATGCGTTTTTAATGCTTTCTCTTTTGATGATTACTTTGACCATGAATGGTTATGCGTTTCACTATATATGGCCAGACTATCCGTTAATGCAGCAACATGCGGTATTTCTATTTAGCTGTATTGCTATGGGTTGCTCGGCTTTATTAGCGCGGAATTACATTAGCAGTGTCTATGATCAACACCCATTAACTCGTAGTTTTTTGTTTATTGCTATCACCTCTGTGCTGATTATCCCATTAACTTTTTATCTGAGTTACCAATGGGGTCTGTATTTAATAATGGCGGCCGCGATAGTTATTTGTAGTTTTCATATATATTCCGGATTTTGGCTCTGGAAGCAGGGCGTTCACGAAGATCAAGACTTAAATTTAGGGATTGCAGTGTTACTCGCAACCATGCTTTTTATAGCAGTAAATAGCTTTACTCAAGCTAACTTACCATTTACTAACTTAGACTTATTACAACTGGCTATGTTAGTCATTGTAAGCATTCTTTCTGTAAGCATGATTAAAAAACAAATAGAGCGAGACAAAAACACCACACTACAGATCAACGACGTAGATGTGGAATTAACTGACGACCTACAAACCCAGTTAGCAGAACAAAATTTAGAGCTACAGTTAACATTGCGTGAGCTTGAAGATAGAAATACTGAGTTAGAAAAAATAAATACATTAGATGCGTTATCCGGAATTCACAATCGTCGTCACTTTGATAAACGAATTCAAGCCGAAATAAGACGCTCTCGACGAGAGTTATCACCACTTTCATTAATAATGTTTGATATTGATCACTTTAAATCGGTCAATGACAAATTCGGACACGTTGCTGGTGACGAAGTCATTAGAACGGTCGCTCACATTGCTGAAGAATTGCTAAACCGCTCTTCTGATGAAGTATTTAGGTACGGTGGCGAAGAGTTCGCTATTTTATTGCCAAATACTGAGATTTCTGGTGCAGACATGTTAGCGCAAAAAGTTAGAGAAAATATCGAAAGTGCGTCAATCGCTACATCATCTGGTAACGTAAAGTGTACGGTTAGCCTTGGCGTCGCTTGTACGGGGAAAGAGCATAATTTATCCCCTGAGCAGTTTGTCGAGTGCGCCGACAAGGCTCTTTATGCGGCCAAAAACCAAGGTCGCAACTGCGTTGTAGTTCAAAAAATAGAGGAATAAGTAATGTTAGATAAAAGTACAGGTCAGTTTCCAAACATCCGCATGCGAAGAATGCGTAGCGATAATTTTTCTCGTCGCCTTATGCAAGAACATGCAGTTACGGTAAACGACTTAATTTATCCAATGTTTGTACTAGAGGGAACAAATAGACGTGAAACTATTGAGTCTATGCCTGGTATTGAGCGCTTATCTATTGATTTATTATTAGACGAAGTTAAAGAACTAGTTGAGCTTGGCATTCCTGCGATTGCCATATTCCCGGTTACGCCTCTTGACCAAAAGACTGAACTTGCAGAAGAAGCCTATAACCCACAGGGTTTAGCTCAAAAAACGATTAAAGCGGTTAAAGAGTCATTTCCTGAGATCGGTGTAATCTCTGACGTTGCTCTCGATCCGTTTACCGTCCATGGGCAAGATGGAATTATTGATGATAACGGCTACGTTTTAAATGACGTGACAACCAAAACTCTGGTGAAACAAGCTCTTTCTCATGCCGAAGCGGGCGTCGATGTTGTTGCACCTTCAGATATGATGGATGGCCGAATTGGTGAAATTCGACAAGCTCTTGAGGATAACGGCTTTCATAATGTAAAAATCATGGCTTATTCCGCAAAGTACGCCTCTAGTTATTACGGTCCATTCCGCGATGCTGTTGGTTCAGCTGGTAATTTAAAGGGTGCGGATAAAAAAACGTATCAAATGGATCCTGCAAATTCAAATGAAGCAATGCGAGAAATAGCATTAGACTTACAAGAAGGTGCAGATATGGTTATGGTTAAGCCTGGCATGCCATATTTAGATATAGTTCGACGTGTTAAAACTGAGTTTGAAGTACCTACTTTTGCTTACCAAGTAAGTGGGGAATATGCCATGCATATGGCTGCCATTCAAAATGGCTGGCTTGCTGAAGAAGCTGTTGTGATGGAGTCTTTACTCGCGTTTAAACGCGCCGGCGCAGATTGCATTTTAACGTATTTTGCTAAATCCGCTGCAACGTGGCTTAATAACAAATAGTTATTTTTGATATGTATTAGACAAATCGTCTTAGACTAGAATAAGTTGCCAGCCTTGCACCCCTTGATAGCTGGCTTCTTGTTGTAACTCTGCAGCGCTTAATGGATTTTTATCTAACCACCCCTCTGGTAGATGTATAGACAACTTCTCTTGCTCAACGGACACCTTAATTTCTGGCAATACTTCGTCTGAACGGCGTAACGATAATATAACTGCCAATCTAATAATTCGAATTAACCGCGTTGCAAGCAATACAGAGGTGGAAGTTTGCTGTGATATTGCATTTGTATCTATATCATCTCTGTGGTTTCGTACGATTGCTGTCAATAGCTTCTTTTGAGCTGACGTAAACCCTGGAAGATTTGAGTTAGCTAATAGATAACTGGCATGAATTTGTTGATCTTTATAAGACACTTGTAAACCAATTTCATGAACTAAAGCCGCCGATCTAAGCATGTCGATTGCTTCAAATTGGGCTAGGTTCCAGCCTGGTTGAGTCTGCATTGCGATTGCAATACTCAAATCAGCTACTCTTTGCGCATGTGCATGGTCGATATGGTAACGAGCGATTACACTGTTAATTGTTCTTTGCCTTACATTAAGCTTAGTGAGTTCTGGCAACATTGAATATAGCTGCCCCTCTCTTAATGCACCGCCAGCGAGTGTCATGCCTTTTAGACCAAGCTGTTTAAATATAGCAATTAAAATGGCAAGACCACTTGGGAAAACGTGACGACGCTCTTGAACTAGACCTTTAATCGCAAGCTTCTCTAGGAGTTCATATTCAATTGCTTGGTTTTTTATGACTTCTAAACGCTTCAATGTAATTACTTCGTCAAAGCCTTGTGCCATGAGTATTTCTTGGATTGCCTGCACTGTGCCTGACGCACCTACCTCTTCCTGCCAATTAAAATTATTATATTTATCTTTTACTTTATTAATTTCAATCTCTGCGGCAGCAATGGCATTAGAAAAATTTGCTTTAGACAGTCGACCATTTGGAAAATAACGCTCTAAGTAAGTGACACAACCGACATTGATACTACAAAATATCTTGGGATCATGACCTTCACCGGCAATTAGCTCAGTGCTTGCACCACCAATATCGACGACTAGCTTCTTTTTATCTGAACTTGAAGTATAAGCCGCACCTTTATAAATTGTTTGAGCCTCTACTTCACCAGAGATTATCTCGATTGAGTGGCCTAATATTCTTTCGGCGTTTACTAAGAAGGTATCTACATTGGTAGCTAAACGTAATGTTGCGGTACCAGATATTTTAATATTTTGTCGCGGGATATCTTGGAGTCGCTCTGCAAAAAGATTGAGACATTCCCAACCCCTTTGCATAGCTTCATCCGAAAGCATCATGTTGCTGTCTAAGCCTGATGCAAGTCGGACTTTTCGTTTTACTCGACCAATAATCTGGACACTACCAGCAATTACCTGAGCGATCATCATATGAAAGCTGTTCGACCCTAGGTCTACTACTGCGTAGCTAGTATTATTGTCCATCTAATTACAGCCTCAACTGATATTAGGAGCTTCTGCGACGTTGCCCATGATGATGTCTACGTTTTGTATAACGAGGCTTTGGAACATCATCTAGCAACGCTTCTGAATCATATTGGCTAACTGGTATAGCATGACCAATATATTCTTCAATCGCTGGAAGGTTATAAACATACGATTCACAAGCAAAACTAATCGCACTTCCACTTGCACCTGCACGACCTGTACGGCCAATTCGGTGAACATAATCTTCACGATCATCCGGTAAATCATAATTATAGACATGCGATACTTCTGGGATATGAAGTCCACGAGCGGCAACGTCTGTTGCAACTAAGAAATCTATATCACCTTTGGCAAAAGCTTCTAGTATGGATAAACGTTTTCGCTGGTTCACATCACCAGTTAACAAGCCTGCGCGATGCTTATCTGCTTTTAACCAGTTATATACTTGCTCACACGAGTGTTTGGTATTCGTAAATACGATTGCTTTTTCTGGCCAATCATCTTCGATAAGAGAGAGAAGCAATAGTGGTTTTTTATCCGACTCTGGGTAAAACAACTCTTCAGAAATTCGTGTACCTGTCATACGTTCAGGTTCTACTTGAACATGCGTTGGTTCATTCATGTGTGAATAAGCAAGTTCTTTAACTTTGTAACTCATAGTTGCTGAGAAAACTAAGTTTACACGTTCTGTGCTTGGAGGCATTTTACTAAACAGATAGCGAATGTCGTTAATAAAACCTAAATCGAACATACGATCGGCTTCATCTAAGACAACGGCTTGAATGCTATCTAAGTTGTAAATACCTTGTTTTAAATAATCAATTACGCGACCAGTCGTACCAATCAGTACGTCTACCCCTTGTTCTAATTGTTTGCGTTGACTTTCGTAGCCCTCGCCCCCATAAACAAGACCTAGTGTTAAACCAGAAGCTTCCGCAAACGCAACTGCGTCTTTGTGAATTTGAATGGCTAACTCTCGGGTTGGCGCTAAAATAATAGCTCTTGGTTGACCTTTTGCTTCTACATTAAGAAGTTTATTAAAGGTCGCAGTAAGAAATGCGATGGTTTTCCCGGTCCCTGTTTGTGCTTGACCTGCAATGTCGGCACCTTTTTCGATTAAAGGCATACACATAGCCTGAATCGGGGTACAATTTGCATAACCAGCAGAGGATAGGGCTTTTAATACATCTGGATGTATTGAAAAGTCGGAAAATTTTGTTTCAGTTAAATGTGTCTTAGTCATAACGGATAAGCATAACCTTTAGCCTTGCAATAAGAAACAAATTAATCACAATAGAAGTACATTATTTATATATTAAACGCGGAGTAAGAAATGAGCGACAAAATTATTAACATAACTGACGATAGTTTCGATTCGGTTATCAGCAGTGACAAACCTGTTTTAGTAGATTTATGGGCAGAGTGGTGTGGTCCTTGTAAAATGATTGCTCCTATTCTAAGTGAAGTAGCCGAAGAAATGTCTGATAAAGTTACTATTACTAAACTGAATATCGATCAAAACCCAAATACGCCACCTAAATTTGGTGTACGCGGTATACCTACACTTTTGCTATTCAAAAATGGCGCTGTAGTTGGTACTAAAGTAGGTGCGTTAAGCAAAACTCAACTAGTTGAGTTTTTAAACGACAATATTTAATTATTAATTTAGTAGTCGTATATTTCATTAAGCTTGGTATTACCAAGCTTGTATATACAACAAAGACTTTCTAATTTATGTTCAGTATTAAATTGGAATAACGTTAGTATTTTTATTTAACTGAATTTCTTTAAGAAGAGACTCAACGAAAGCGAGTCTCTTTTTTTGTCCCATGGTTCTGCTTTACCAATTCCCCAAATAGGTCCTGGCCAGGTTAAGTCATCTTCAAACCTTGCCACTATATGCCAATGTAATTGCTCTACGAGATTTCCTAAATTAGCAACATTGATTTTTTTACACTGCGTCACGGCTTTTAAGGCTTTAGCAACTGCATTGCTTTCTACTATCAACTGTTGAGCTTGCTCAATCTTAAGCGAATGAAGCTCTGTCGCACCCTCTATTTTCGGAACTAAAACTAGCCAAGGATAGCGTTGATCATCTTGTATTCTCAATTGGCTAATCGGCATATCTGCAATCAAAATTGAATCTCGCTCTATGCGATGATCTAAAGTAAACATATATGACCCTGAATTAATTTAATATATGAATTATACGCACTTTCTGAAAAACAAATAGATTAAGTACACACGAGTTGCAGCGACTGCGCAGAGCAGGATGCTCAAGTGCCGCGCAGGCAGGATGCCTAAGAGTGGCCACCGTGATGGTTTTAAGGAATTCTAAACGAAAAAAAGCCCGCTATCATAAGATAACGGGCTTCTTCGAATGGGAGCCTGGCGGGTCGACTGCATGGACGCAGTCGGTTGATTGCGTCGGGAACGAGCAATCTAGAGCGTTAGCGAGCCGCCTTAATTGTTTAACGCCTAGAACGAAAAAATCCCACAACCTTTCGGTTATGGGATTATTCAATTGGGAGCCTGGCGGTGAGCTACTCTCGCATAGCAAATGCTACACTACCATCGCCGCAGCTGCGTTTCACTTCTGAGTTCGAAATGGAGTCAGGTGGTTCCACAGCGCTATTGCCACCAGGCAAAGCTGTTTGTAATCGATGTTTAATAAACACCGCTTACTTAAATTGTCTTAACAATTAGAAAGCTAAATAAAATAAGGTAACCTTGATTATCTCTCTAGGAGAACACTTAAGCGTTGTATGGTTAAGCCTCACGGGCAATTAGTATAAGTTAGCTTAATGCCTCACAGCACTTCCACACCTTACCTATCAACGTTGTAGTCTTCAACGACCCTTTAGGACAGTTAAACTGTCAGGGATGACTCATCTCGAGGCTCGCTTCCCGCTTAGATGCTTTCAGCGGTTATCGATTCCGAACGTAGCTACCGGGCAATGCCATTGGCATGACAACCCGAACACCAGCGGTTCGTCCACTCCGGTCCTCTCGTACTAGGAGCAGCCCCTCTCAATCATCCAACGCCCACGGCAGATAGGGACCGAACTGTCTCACGACGTTCTAAACCCAGCTCGCGTACCACTTTAAATGGCGAACAGCCATACCCTTGGGACCGACTTCAGCCCCAGGATGTGATGAGCCGACATCGAGGTGCCAAACACCGCCGTCGATATGAACTCTTGGGCGGTATCAGCCTGTTATCCCCGGAGTACCTTTTATCCGTTGAGCGATGGCCCTTCCATACAGAGCCACCGGATCACTATGACCTACTTTCGTACCTGCTCGACGTGTCTGTCTCGCAGTTAAGCTTGCTTCTACCATTACACTAACCGTACGATGTCCGACCGTACTTAGCAAACCTTCGTGCTCCTCCGTTACTCTTTGGGAGGAGACCGCCCCAGTCAAACTACCCACCAGACACTGTCCACAACCCCGATAAGGGGCCAATGTTAGAACATCAAACATACAAGGGTGGTATTTCAAGGATGGCTCCACCTGAACTGGCGTCCAAGTTTCATAGCCTCCCACCTATCCTACACATGTAGGCTCAATGTTCAGTGTCAAGCTGTAGTAAAGGTTCACGGGGTCTTTCCGTCTAGCCGCGGGTACACAGCATCTTCACTGCGATTTCAATTTCACTGAGTCTCGGGTGGAGACAGCGTGGCCATCATTACACCATTCGTGCAGGTCGGAACTTACCCGACAAGGAATTTCGCTACCTTAGGACCGTTATAGTTACGGCCGCCGTTTACCGGGGCTTCGATCATGAGCTTCTCTTGCGATAACCCAATCAATTAACCTTCCGGCACCGGGCAGGTGTCACACCCTATACGTCATCTTTCGATTTAGCAGAGTGCTGTGTTTTTAATAAACAGTTGCAGCCACCAGGTCACTGCGACCCACTTCAGCTCCGACAGCAAGTGCCTTCACCTAATGTGGGCGTACCTTCTCCCGAAGTTACGGTACCATTTTGCCTAGTTCCTTCACCCGAGTTCTCTCAAGCGCCTTAGTATTCTCTACCTGACCACCTGTGTCGGTTTGGGGTACGGTTCTTAATCATCTGAAGCTTAGAGGCTTTTCCTGGAAGTATGGCATCAATGACTTCATCACCTTAGTGACTCGTCTCGTATCTCAGTATTAGCCGCCCGGATTTACCTAAGCAGCCTACCTACATACTTTCACACGGACAACCATCGCCGTGCTCACCTAGCCTTCTCCGTCCCCCCATCGCAATGATTAAAAGTACAGAAATATTAATCTGTTTCCCATCGACTACGCATTTCTGCCTCGCCTTAGGGGCCGACTTACCCTACCCTGATTAGCATGGGATAGGAACCCTTGGTCTTTCGGCGTGGGGGTTTTTCACCCCCATTATCGTTACTCATGTCAACATTCGCACTTCTGATATGTCCAGCACACTTCTCAATGCACCTTCAGCCACTTACAGAACGCTCCCCTACCTAGCGAATAAATTCGCTACCGCAGCTTCGGTGTTATGCTTAGCCCCGTTACATCTTCCGCGCAGGCCGACTCGACTAGTGAGCTATTACGCTTTCTTTAAAGGGTGGCTGCTTCTAAGCCAACCTCCTAGCTGTCTAAGCCTTCCCACATCGTTTCCCACTTAGCATAAACTTTGGGACCTTAGCTGGCGGTCTGGGTTGTTTCCCTCTCCACGACGAACGTTAGCACCCGCCGTGTGTCTCCCGGATATTACTTTACGGTATTCGGAGTTTGCATGGGGTTGGTAAGCCGGGATGGCCCCCTAGCCCAAACAGTGCTCTACCCCCGTAAGTATTCGTCCGAGGCTCTACCTAAATAGATTTCGGGGAGAACCAGCTATCTCCCGGTTTGATTAGCCTTTCACTCCTAGCCACAGGTCATCCCCTAACTTTTCAACGTTAGTGGGTTCGGTCCTCCAGTTGATGTTACTCAACCTTCAACCTGCCCATGGCTAGATCACCGGGTTTCGGGTCTATACCTTGCAACTTATTCGCCCAGTTAAGACTCGGTTTCCCTACGGCTCCCCTATTCGGTTAACCTTGCTACAAAATATAAGTCGTTGACCCATTATACAAAAGGTACGCAGTCACAGAACAAGTCTGCTCCTACTGCTTGTACGTATACGGTTTCAGGTTCTATTTCACTCCCCTCACAGGGGTTCTTTTCGCCTTTCCCTCACGGTACTGGTTCACTATCGGTCAATTGGGAGTATTTAGCCTTAGAGGATGGTCCCCCTATCTTCAGTCAAGGTTTCTCGTGCCCCGACCTACTTAATATGTCCAACATGGCTTGTCGTGTACGGGACTATCACCCACTATCGTTGCACTTTCCAGAGCATTCCACTAAACCATGCTGATTCGGCTGTTTCCCGTTCGCTCGCCGCTACTTAGGAAATCTCGGTTGATTTCTTTTCCTCCGGGTACTTAGATGTTTCAGTTCTCCGGGTTCGCTTCGCATAGCTATGTATTCACTATACGATACCCTAAAAAGGGTGGGTTTCCCCATTCGGAAATTCTGGTTTATAACGGTTTTTATCACCTTAACCAGACTTATCGCAGATTAACACGTCCTTCATCGCCTCCAATTGCCAAGGCATCCACCGTATACGCTTATTCACTTAACCATACAACCTTAAATGCTCTCGCAAATTCAGTCGTAGTTTATGTGTCATATTTATTGGTTACTTGACTTGTATAAGGTCAAGAACCTGACATAAATAACGCTTGAGTTTTCTCTTACAGTGATAATCAAAATTATTTTTTTAGTTGTTGAATAACAAATAAATAAACAATAATGTTTACCTTATTTTTTTATCAGCTTTCCAAATTGTTAAAGAGCATGAGTTTATAAAAAACTCTAAACGATGCACACTAACTAATGTGTATGGTTTAGGGTTTTGAATCGAGAAACTGAGTGTCAGTATGGTGGAGCTACGCGGGATCGAACCGCGGACCTCTTGAATGCAAATCAAGCGCTCTCCCAGCTGAGCTATAGCCCCATACTGAAGTCACGTCATTAAAACGATTATTCCAAATCGATGATTTGGTAGGCCTGGGCAGACTTGAACTGCCGACCTCACCCTTATCAGGGGTGCGCTCTAACCAGCTGAGCTACAGGCCTATCGTTTATGCTACAAACTCTCGAATGCAGCTAACAGCTTGCAGCTTTCTCGCTCATTATTCGTAATTAATTATTTGTGTGAACACTCTAAAGGTGTAACTTCGTTTATAAGGAGGTGATCCAGCCGCAGGTTCCCCTACGGCTACCTTGTTACGACTTCACCCCAGTCATGAACCACAAAGTGGTAAGCGCCCTCCCGAAGGTTAAGCTACCTACTTCTTTTGCAGCCCACTCCCATGGTGTGACGGGCGGTGTGTACAAGGCCCGGGAACGTATTCACCGTGGCATTCTGATCCACGATTACTAGCGATTCCGACTTCATGGAGTCGAGTTGCAGACTCCAATCCGGACTACGACAAGCTTTATGGGATCCGCTTACTCTCGCGAGTTCGCAACCCTTTGTACTTGCCATTGTAGCACGTGTGTAGCCCATCTCGTAAGGGCCATGATGACTTGACGTCGTCCCCACCTTCCTCCGGTTTGTCACCGGCAGTCTCCTTAGAGTTCCCACCATTACGTGCTGGCAACTAAGGATAAGGGTTGCGCTCGTTGCGGGACTTAACCCAACATTTCACAACACGAGCTGACGACAGCCATGCAGCACCTGTCTCATAGTTCCCGAAGGCACTAAAGCGTCTCTGCTAAATTCTATGGATGTCAAGAGATGGTAAGGTTCTTCGCGTTGCATCGAATTAAACCACATGCTCCACCGCTTGTGCGGGCCCCCGTCAATTCATTTGAGTTTTAACCTTGCGGCCGTACTCCCCAGGCGGTCTACTTAATGCGTTAGCTGCGCAAGACAACTCTTAAGAGTCAAACTGCTAGTAGACATCGTTTACGGCGTGGACTACCAGGGTATCTAATCCTGTTTGCTACCCACGCTTTCGTACATGAGCGTCAGTGTCGACCCAGGTGGCTGCCTTCGCCATTGGTATTCCTTCAGATCTCTACGCATTTCACCGCTACACCTGAAATTCTACCACCCTCTGTCGCACTCTAGCCATCCAGTTTCAAATGCAGTTCCCAGGTTGAGCCCGGGGCTTTCACATCTGACTTAAATGGCCGCCTGCGTACGCTTTACGCCCAGTAATTCCGATTAACGCTCGCACCCTCCGTATTACCGCGGCTGCTGGCACGGAGTTAGCCGGTGCTTCTTCTGCGAGTAACGTCACACCTAGCCGGTATTAACGACTAAGCTTTCCTCCTCGCTGAAAGTGCTTTACAACCCGAAGGCCTTCTTCACACACGCGGCATGGCTGCATCAGGCTTTCGCCCATTGTGCAATATTCCCCACTGCTGCCTCCCGTAGGAGTCTGGACCGTGTCTCAGTTCCAGTGTGGCTGATCATCCTCTCAGACCAGCTAGGGATCGTCGGCTTGGTGAGCCTTTACCTCACCAACTACCTAATCCCACTTGGGCTTCTCTAAAGGCGGGAGCCGAAGCCCCCTTTGAGCCGTAGCTATCATGCGGTATTAGCAGTCGTTTCCAACTGTTGTCCCCCACCTAAAGGCAAATTCCCAAGCATTACTCACCCGTCCGCCACTCGTCAGCAACTAGCAAGCTAGTTCTGTTACCGTTCGACTTGCATGTGTTAGGCCTGCCGCCAGCGTTCAATCTGAGCCATGATCAAACTCTTCACTTAAAAGTTTAATCGCTACTCATTGAATTCTGTTCAAATAAATTTTCGTTCAGACACTCAATCAATAGTTTACAAGTGCTAGCCTGTTTCCTAAGAAACTCTAGCGTGTTTGTTACTACTCTTCGGAGTGCCCACACAAATAATTAATTACAAATTGTTAAAGAACGTTCAGAGCCTTTCTGCTCTTGGTCGAGACCTTGTCTCAACCGGGATGCGCATTCTACACTTCCCTAATTCGTTGTCAACGTTTTTATCAAATCTTTTTCAATATTTTGAAGAAGTTTTCTAAACCGTTTTGAGCCTCATCTCACAACCTTTACTTAACGTTTCGAGCTGTTTGATGTCTCCCTGACAACGAGGACGCATTATAGAGATCTAATTCCGTTGCGCAAGTGCTTTTTTGAAAAACTTTTTTGTTTGGCTATAATAACTACAAACCGCATATTTATTGGCTTATTTGTTCAAAAAGTAGGATATTTGGGCCTTACCTTAGCTAATGGGAGCTAATCATGAGAAACATTAAATCTTATAAACGTATAACACCTACAATAAAAGAAAACTGTTACATAGATGATAGTGCTGTTCTTTATGGTGACATCACTTTAGGCGAAGACGTAAGTATCTGGCCACTAGTTGCGGCTAGAGGCGATGTTAATACAATTTCGATAGGTGCCCGCACTAACGTTCAAGACGGAAGTGTGCTTCACGTTACTAGAAAGTCTCAAGGTAACCCAACTGGCAACCCGCTAATAATAGGTGAGGATGTAACGATTGGACATAAAGCCATGTTGCACGGGTGCGAGTTAGGTGATCGTATACTCGTCGGTATGGGCGCGATCATTATGGACGGTGTGGTAGTTGAATCTGATGTAATCATTGGCGCGGGCTCTTTAGTTCCACCTAATAAAAGACTAGAAAGTGGATATCTTTATGTTGGGAACCCAGTCAAGCAAGCAAGACAACTAAAAGAAGACGAAAGGGCATTTTTAACAATCTCTTCGAATAATTATGTGTTGTTAAAAAATGAATATATAGAAGAACAAGCTAACTAATACCGACTTTGCCATATCTAGTTAATATAAGAGCGTTAACTAAGCTCTTATATTAACTATTAACTATTAACTATTAACTATTAACTATTAACTATTAACTAAAAAGTTTCTTATTTTTTCGGTATTGGGTCGAACTTTGTGCCAAACATAAAACGCTTCGGCCGCCTGTTCTACTAACATACCTAAGCCGTCAATCACCTTAATGCTACTATTATTCGCCAACGCCCATGTTAAGAATGCATTTTCTTGTTGCGAATAAACCATATCATAGGCCGCTATGGCGTTTTCAAATACACAGGGATTCATTTCAGGTATTTCGTTATATATCGATAACGAAGTAGCATTAATAACGATATCGTAGTTATTGGTTACGTCCACCAAACCAATTGCACTTAGAGAGTCACTACCCATTTCAGTCACAATTCGCATAGCTTTGTCTTTTGTTCGGTTTGCTATGGTTATGTGCGCTGGTTTTACTTCTAATAATGATGGTATGCATCCTCTAACAGCTCCACCAGCACCTATTATAAGTATATGTTTATTCTGCAACTCTAACTTATTAAATAATAAGTCCTGCACCAAACCCTGACCGTCGGTATTATCCCCACACAAAACGCCACTCTTCATATAAAGAGTATTAACCGCTTTGGATAACTCAGCGCGCGCTGATACCTGATCACATAACTTGTAAGCCCGCTCTTTATATGGATAAGTAATATTGGCTCCCGAAAGCCCATCCGCAAACATCTTTTTAATTTCTACTTCAAACTCATCAGACTCCAATAAACACTTATCGTAAGTCATTTTAATATTCAACTGTTCTGCAAACTGTTGATGTATAATAGGCGACTTCGAGTGCGCGATTGGATTACCAATTACTAAAAACTTATTCATAGGTTTCTTATGTTAAATAAACTGAAATCAAAACTAATGGGCTCTAAAACAACCCAGTCTAATCAATACCATTCACACTTATCGCCTAAGCGGACCCCTTATGAGCGCATGGGCAAAGACAAAGTGCTATTGCTCGCAAATACCTTTTATGACCAAATGGAAACAAATATAGAAGCAAAAGAGCTTCATGATATCCATCCAAAGCCTATGAACGCAATTAGAATTAAATTTTATGAGTTTTTAAGTGGCTGGTTAGGGGGACCTGATTTGTTTGTTGAAAAGTATGGGCACCCACGTCTTCGAGCTCGTCATCTTCCATTTGCTATTGACAATAAAATGTATCAGCAATGGATGATTTGTATGACTAATGCTTTAGACATAGTTTTAGAAGACGACCCAGTACTTAAAGCCGATTTGAGAATGAAGTTTGATCAACTTGCTGCTCATATGATTAATCAGTAATAAAAAAGGCACTCTTTTAAATTAAGTGCCTTTTTTAGTCATCTCGCAATATTCGCTTTTATAAATTCAAATAATTCTGTGGTTTCAAATACCTTTCATAAAGCTCAGCTTCTGCAGAGCCATCAGAAGGAGAGTATTGGTACTCCCATCGTGCTAAAGGCGGCATCGACATTAATATCGACTCTGTTCGCCCTCCAGTTTGAAGGCCAAATAGGGTTCCACGGTCATAAACCAAATTAAACTCTACATAACGCCCGCGGCGATATAATTGAAATTGTCTTTGAGAGTCTGAAACGCTTGAATCTTTTCTACGCTCAACTATTGGCTTGTAAGCATCTATAAAACCGTTGCCGACCGCTTTAGTAAATGCAAAACAATTATCGAAGCCCCATTCATTTAAATCATCAAAGAATAATCCACCGACGCCTCGAGTCTCGTCTCTATGTTTTAAATAAAAGTATTCGTCACACCACTTTTTATATTTTGGATAAACATCTTTCCCAAACGGCTGACAAAGATCAAATGCGGTTTGATGCCAATGAACCACATCTTCTTCGATAGGGTAATAAGGCGTTAAATCAAAACCACCACCAAACCACCATACGGGTTCAGCACCTTCTTTTTCGGCAATAAAAAACCTTACATTTGCATGTGTCGTTGGTATATGTGGGTTACGCGGATGAATAACGAGAGACACTCCGCAAGCATTAAAACTTCGACCTTCTAGCTCTGGCCTATGTGCTGTTGCTGATGAAGGCATATTCGCACCAAATACATGCGAAAAATTAACACCCGCTTGTTCAAAGATAACACCGTCTTTGAGAACTCGGCTTCGGCCACCGCCACCTTCTTCTCGTTCCCACTGATCTTGTTCAAATTGACCGCCATCCATGTCGGCTAACTGGTTAGTAATATAGTCTTGAAGCTCCATAAAAAAGGACTTCGCTTGTTCCAGTAACTTATGCTCTTGCAAAACTTAACTCCTAAATACTTCACCGGTGATTGAATGTTTAATAACTGAAGGCTTTTCACTTCCCCCTAATGCCTCATCGACATAAATGGCGACTTGCGAACCAAATACTTTTATTGCTTCTGCCAAGTTTTTACAGACCGGTTCAGTTGTTCTATTTGCGCTAGTCGATACAATCGGTTTATTAAACGTTCGACAGATTCGCTGAATAGTAGGGTGCGCACTGATACGAATAGCTATCATATCACTACCGCCGGTAATCCATTTAGGTGCAGATGCTTTAGCTGGCAGCAACCAAGTAACAGGGCCTGGCCAAGACGAAAAGATTTCTGGACGCTTTTCAATTGGAACTTTATCAAAATCGAAGTAGTCATGACACTGTGATAGGTTTTGCGCCACTAATATAAGACCTTTCTCTACTGGACGTTGTTTAGCTGCTAATAGCTTCATAACCGCTTCTTCATTATCCGGATCACAGCCAATACCCCAAACCGCCTCAGTAGGATAAACAATTAAACAGCCTTGCTGTAATGCTTCAATTTCATTTGTAGGATTTATTAAAGTTGATTCCGTCATTTTCTTTGCTCAAATTGTATCGTGTTAGTGACTTATTCGATTTCATAATTACATGTTTTAACTATGCAGCGTTTGATATTATTTTTATCTACCACAAGTATAGGACTTTCGCACGAAGGACAGCTCTCGTTGAGAGGCTTATCGTTCAAAAGAAAGTCACATTTAGGATATTGGTCACATGCATAAAACACCTTGCCCTTTTTGCCTGACCGCTGGTGAAGCTCTCCTTTTTCACATTCTATACAAGGAACGGGTTCGTAATCTTCATCGTCGTCTTCTTTAACAATAAAGTTACAGGTAGGGTAGTTCATGCAACCAATAAACATGCCATAACGGCCCGATTTAACTGCAAGGTCATCTTCACAAATAGGACAACACACATCATCTAAAACTTTTACAACTTGCACTTCTGATTGCGTTGACATTGGTTTAGTAAAATCACAAACGGGATAGCCAGAACAAGCCCAAAAAGCGCCTTTGCTACCCGATTTTATACTCAGTTCAGCCTCGCATTTTGGGCAGTATTGTTTATTAGTTTGATTAGATGAAAGGTTGACCTTCGAGTCAGAAGTCATAAATACCAGAATGTTGTGAAGACTATGGAGTGGATCTTAGCCACTCCATTTGTTTTAGCAATGAAATTTTATATTAAACGCCCATTTTTAATGGAGTAGACCCGCAGGCTCCTCAAACACGAGGTTTTCCATTTGCTCAAATGCAGCTTCTTTACCTGGAACATTGAACAAGACCATTAATACAACCCATTTTAAGTCATCAAGTCCAATTTGAGACTCTTCAAGCTCCATAACGCGGTCTATAACCATTTCTCTTGTTGCTACGTCTAACAGGTTAATTTGTTCTAGGAATAACAAAAAGCCTCGACACTCAGTATCTAACTTCATTGTTTCTGCAACCGTATAGATACGAGTAGAAAGGGCGGTTTGCCCAATAATGAAAGGTGCTATATCGTTAGATTGCAGGTCAGCAAGATCTTCTAACCACATTAGCGCTTTATAAATATCGTCTTCATGAAAACCAGCCTTTTTGAGCTCTTTGGTAAGCTCGCCTTCGTCAACCCATAACTCAGCGCTATCGTTGACAATGTTTTCAAAAAGGTACAAAAGGATATCAAACATAACTTGCCCCTTTGTTATTTATTATTAGAGTTAGTGTTTACCTTAATATATCCGCCGGGCACGGCGTTTATACGCCCCAAAATTTCCAATTCCAACAATTCTTTTAATACCTGATCCACTGGCAAATTTGAACGTTGTGAAATGACATCAACTGAGGTGGCTTCATGATCAACACTAGCTAACATTTGTGACTCTGCCAAGTTGTTTTTATCAATATTACTAAAACTACTTGAATCAGATACGTTTAAATCACGAGAGCAGATCAGCTGTTCATACTCCTCTAATATATCGGCCGGACATTGAACAAGCTTAGCGCCATGTTGCACTAGATTGTGACAACCCGTTGAAACAGGACTAAATATATTTCCAGGCACAGCAAAAACATCTCGATTAGCCTCCAACGCATATTTTGCAGTTATTAGCGAGCCACTTTTTAAAGCAGCTTCAACTACAACAGTTCCATAACTCAACCCTGCAATCACTCTATTGCGGCGAGGAAAATGAAAAGACTGTGGCGTATCGAATGGAAGAAACTCTGATAATAAAAGACTATTTTTAGTAATTATATCTACAGCTAGTTGCCTATGCTTTTTGGGATATATATTCGCATGCCCAGAACCCATAACAGCTATTGTATAGCCACCAGCATCTATAGTTGCTTGATGTGCCACACCATCAATCCCTAGCGCAAGACCACTTGTGACGACTATTCCGTTTTTTACTAAAGCAGAAGCAAGATATTTAGTGACCTCAATACCATAAGCCGTTGGGGCGCGTGAACCAACAAATGCAATTTGTGGTTGTGACAATAATTCAATATTACCTTGAGCAAATAAAACAATTGGCGGTCTTGATGTTTGTTTTAAACTATTGGGATAAAGCTCATCTTCTATAGAAACCAGCTTAATTTGATGACGGATAATATAATTTTCAGTGTTAACGAGGTAATTAGATGGATGCTTAATACTTTGCTGTAAGAAGGTAATCTGCTTTGAAGATAAGCCCATTTTGCTTAACTGTTCATTCGACTGATAACACAACTCTGTTAAGCTCTTTAGCTCCTTACATAACCTAAGTAGTGTTGCAACGCCCAGTCCAGGACATTGCAACAGAATCAGCCACTCTCTCATTTAATAAGCGCTCCATTTGGATCACCTACAAAGAAGGAGTGTTTATCTTATCTCCAACATAAATAGGTGATGAGTTTTTTGTTATAATTCCATAACTTACTTTTTCATAAACTTTGAAAATCATGACTTGTCCAACTTCCTCATATGGCATGTCATATATCCCTTTGTGTTCATCACCTCTAAATAGGTTCTTAACAACACCAACAAACTTTTCGTATCTAGTTGCGTCTTCTTGATATTTAGGACCAAGACCTTGATCTACTACAGTTGGTGATTTGCGAGATATCGTAAGGATATTGCCCGCTAAAACCTGAGAATCTTGCCCTTTGTTAATAATAACAACATCATATTTACTTACGCCGGCTAAATCAGAAGGCGTCGCCACAATCGTGCCGTCTAGCTCAGTATCAATTTTTGCCATTTTAAAGAAGGCAGGTAAGTCTTGTCCTTGTCGAATGGGCATAACAACGTCACTTGCTCTTACTTCTTGTTTGGCTGTCGTTATTCTGATTTTGCCGGGCACACCCTCTGAAGGATCACCTGAATTAATTAAATCGGCGACTGCAACAAGCACAGCTTCATAACCTAAAATATCTTCTGAGTCTGGATCAACATACGCCTTACCTTTACGATATATGGCAAATTTACTTTCAGATTTTAAATCACCTTTAATATAGAGTAAGTCTCCAGGTAATGCTCTTTTTACAGTGCGATCTGTACCTAGTACGTAAGGCAGGCTCTCCAATGTGTCTTCATCAAGTGCCAGTTCATAACTCAAAAAGGATTCGATTGCATTTAAAGGGACCATTGGAATAGGTTCGTCTTTTTTATAGGCAATGCGTTTTTGCGGAGATAAGCTAAACGATCGTTTAGCCATGACCAACTTTGGCGAACCATCTGCCTCATAAACTAGTTTTAGTTGATCACCTGGGTATATAAGGTGCGGGTTTTTAATCTGCGGATTGAATTTCCACAATTTTGGCCATAACCATGGATCGTTTAGAAATAAACTTGATATATCCCATAGTGTGTCACCTTTCTTCACGACATATTCCGAAGGCGCATCTTTGCGGATCGTTAATGTATCAGCTATTAATGAAGATATGTGAAGTGAACTAATAACAAGCGCAAGCGTCATTAAGCGGATTAGTACACGCATTCCCTTTTTCCTATAATTATTATTATCAACATGTTGTTCTGTTAATAGTGAATCTAAACAGTTAAAATTACAAGTACACGATGTTATTTGGCGAGGCATAGATAAATTATGGCAATATTAAACGTATTACGTTTCCCTGATGAGCGATTACGCACGGTCGCAAAACCTATTGAAGTGGTTGATGACACTATAAAAACACTTATCGACGACATGTTTGAAACCATGTATGACGAAAACGGAGTAGGACTTGCAGCCTCTCAGGTTGATCAGCACGTTCGTCTATTTGTCGCTGACTGCTCAGAAGACAGAGAAGAACCACTAGTATTTATTAACCCAGAAATCATTGCCAAAGATGGCAGCATGATTAATGAAGAAGGCTGTTTGTCTGTTCCTCATTGTTATGCAAAAGTTGATCGTGCTGAAAAAGTCACAGTTAAAGCATTAGACCGCGATGGCAATCCTTTTGAATACGAAGCTGAGGGTTTATTAGCTATTTGTATCCAACACGAAACTGACCACTTAAATGGTGTTCTTTTTGTTGATTACTTATCTCCTCTTAAACGCGAACGCATTAAGAAAAAGTTAGCAAAAGAAGCTAAATTAGCAGCTCAAGAAGCCTAGGTATTATATGTCCTCAACGCCATTAAGAATAATCTTTGCTGGTACTCCAGAGTTCGCGGCAGAACATCTTTCACATCTTATTTCTGAGAAATTCGATATTGTTGCTTGCTACACTCAGCCAGATCGTCCAGCTGGTCGTGGTAAAAAGTTGCAACCTAGCGCAGTGAAGCAAGTTGCGCTTGCACATGATATTCCAGTTTATCAACCCGTATCATTGAAAGATGAAGATGCGCAACGTGAACTTGGTTCGCTAAACGCAGACTTAATGATCGTTGTCGCCTACGGTCTTATATTGCCAAAAGTAGTCCTTGATATACCTAGACTTGGCTGTATTAACGTGCACGGCTCTATTTTGCCAAAATGGCGAGGCGCCGCTCCTATACAAAGAGCAGTATTAGCAGGCGATAAAGAAACGGGTGTAACCATTATGCAAATGGACGTTGGCCTTGATACTGGAGACATGCTATTTATTGAAAAGTGTGACATTTCTGATTCTGACACAAGTGGCAGTGTCTATGAAAAGTTACAGCAACTAGGTCCTAAAGCGCTGGTGTCTGCTGTTTATAAAATTGAGAGTGGCGATATCGCTCCTACACAACAAAATAACGATGATGCCACCTACGCACACAAATTAACTAAAGAAGAAGCGGTTATAGACTGGAACGAGTCAGCCGAACAAATTGAGCGGAACATAAGAGGTTATCAACCTTGGCCGATGGCTACCGTGCAATTGAGCGGTAATACAGTGAAAGTATGGCAAGCTGAAGTGCTTGATGATTTATCACATGAGCCTGCAGGGACTATTTTGTCCGCCGACAAAAACGGTATAAAAGTCGCCACAGGAAAGGGAATAGTTAATCTTCTTCAACTTCAACCACCTGGTAAAAAAGCCATGACAGCTACTGACTTTGTTAACGGCCGTGGTGAGTGGGTTACACCTGGAATAGTGCTCAAATGAAAACCAATAATGTAAGAGCCGCTGCCGCAGAAACGCTACTCGCTGTTATGGATAAAGGAACTTCGTTATCCGAAGCTTTACCCAAGGCTCAATTAAAAATAGCAGCCAAAGATCACGCTCTACTGCAAGAAATGTGTTTTGGCGCTATTCGCTTTTTTCCAAAATATGATGCTATTACCAATCAATTACTTACCAAAAAGTTAAAAGGCAAACAACGCGTATTTCATCACTTGATAATTGTTGGTATTTATCAGCTTGAAGAAATGCGCATCCCGCAACATGCTGCAGTTGCTGAAACAGTGCAAGCTGCGGTTAGCCTTAAAGCTCAGGGATTAAAAGGGCTAATCAATGCTTGTTTGCGCAACTTTATGCGAAATAGAGATGCACTTTTTGCCAAAATATCAAATCCAGTAACCGACTTTAGCCACCCAAGTTGGTTCATAAAGCGAGTTCAAGAAGCCTATCCTGAAAATTGGCAAGATATCCTAAATGCCAATTTAGAGCGCGCTCCAATGTGGTTAAGGGTTCATACTAACAACGTATCAACGGCACAATTTTGCGATGCGTTAGATGAAGCGAAAATTGAATACTCTCAACCATTAGCTGATAAGAATGCCATTTTGTTGGCTTCCCCAAAGCCTGTCGATAAGCTCCCAGGTTTTGAACAAGGTTGGTTTACTGTGCAAGATGGTGCTGCTCAACATGCCGCTCATATTTTAGCGCCTCAGGATAACGACGTTATATTAGATGCCTGTGCTGCACCTGGCGGTAAAACATGTCATATTTTAGATTTAGCGAATTGCCAAGTAACTGCCGCAGATATTGATCAAACTCGACTAGATAGAGTGACAGAAAACTTAACGCGATTATCAGAGCAAGCAACGCTAGTATGTGGTGATTTGACGATTCCAGCTACGTTACCTGATACGCTTTACGATCGGATATTACTGGATGCACCTTGTTCAGCAACTGGTGTTATAAGACGTCACCCAGACATAAAGTGGCTCAGGCGTTCAGAAGACATTGATAACTTAGCTCACGTTCAAAAAGACATCCTTAAAACGTTATGGGCTCGATTGAAGCCCGGCGGTACTTTGGTTTACGCAACATGTTCTATTTTGCCGAGTGAAAATAGAGATTTAATGACTGCATTTTTGTCAAGCCATGCTGATGCTAAACTTATCCCAATTGATACACCACTTAACACGCTTGAGTCGGGAAAAAATCCAGGCTGGCAAATTTTACCGAGTGAGCATAGTATGGATGGATTCTATTACTGTCGCATACAAAAACAACAATAAAATTGATAGGTTAGCAAGCCCAATACTATGAAGATAATTATCTTAGGAGCAGGCCAGGTTGGTGCCACACTAGCGGAAAATCTAGCTGGTGAAGAAAATGACATCACTATGGTAGATATTGACGCAGAGCCACTTCACGCCCTGCAAGATAAATATGACTTACAAGTGGTAGTTGGTCACTGCTCTCATCCCGATGTATTAAGGCAAGCTGGGGCTGAGCATGCTGATATGCTAATTGCTGTTACTCGCAGTGATGAAGTAAATATGATGGCCTGCCAAGTTGCATATAGTATTTTTAATACACCAAAAAAAATCGCTCGTATCCGATCTCAAGAATACCTTCTTTATCAAGAACAACTGTTTCAAAATAGTGACCTGCCTGTTGATAAATATATCGCCCCAGAAGAGCTTGTTACCAAATATATCCATCGCTTAATTGAGTCGCCGGGGGCATTACAAGTCCTAGAGTTTGCAAACGGTTTAGTTTCATTAGTTGCAGTCAAAGCTTATTACGGTGGTTTATTAGTTGGTTACGCCCTCTCAACGTTGAAAGAACATATGCCAAATGTTGAAACGCGCGTTGCTGCAATATATCGAAAAGGCCAAGCGATTAAGCCGGTCGGTAATACCGTGATTGAAGCGGATGATGAGGTCTTTTTTATTGTTGCGACAAAGCATATTCGCCAAGTTATGGAAGAGCTACAAAAGCTTGAAGATAGCTATAAACGGATAATGATTGTAGGCGGTGGTAATATTGGCGCAGGTCTGGCAAAAATATTAGAAAAACGCTATCGAGTAAAATTGATTGAGGTTAATCAAGAAAGAGCTGAACGCTTATCGCAATTATTAGAGCATACAACCGTATTTACAGGCGATGCGTCTGATCAAGAGTTACTCGCGGAAGAACAGATAGAACAAACCGACGTGTTTATTGCCGTCACGAATGATGACGAAGCTAATATCATGTCCGCCATGTTGGCCAAAAAAATGGGCGTACAAAAGACCATGGTTCTTATTCAACGAAGTGCATACGTTGATTTGGTTCAAGGTCGAGATGTTGATATTGCCATATCTCCACAACAAGCCACTATATCGGCGTTATTAACTCATGTTCGAAAGGGTGACGTGGTTAATGTATATTCACTTAGACGTGGCGCAGCAGAGGCAATTGAAGCGATTGCTCACGGTGATAAAAACACCTCAAAAGTAGTCGGTCGTTCGATCCAAGAACTAAAACTTCCACCTCAGACAACCATAGGCGCGATTGTAAGAAATGCAGAGGTGATCATCGCTCATGACGATACAGTCATAGAAAGTGAAGATCACGTAATTCTATTTCTTATAAACAAAAAACATATTCATGAAGTAGAAAAGTTATTCCAAGTATCAGCGTTGTTCCTTTAGCTTTATTCGATTATTCGATTTAAAAGAATAGAGGACTGCGCTCTAATAGCGCTGACTAACTCTTTTTCCCCAGAGAAGTTATAAGATTTAATTAAAACCTTGTTTGAAACGCCTGTAATAAACTTATCTTCAATTAAGGCCGGTATTTCTGCATCGGACGATTCTGTAATTTTACGAATAGCTAATAAACAGGAGTCAGGTGAGCGGTAAAACTGCGATAAACATTGTAAATCTGCGTGATTTTGTTGTGTTGACCAAGTTAGGTAATCTGAGTCGCTTTGACGATGCTCCCCTTGTGGTGACAGCTTTTGGCGATAAGACAGTTCTCGCCAGCCAACATCTACTTCCATTTTTAAGGTTTCATCAAATCGGGCGCTCCAGCGCTTGGCCCAGCAAGAGGTCGATTTTTGCAACGCTTTAAGCATTAATACACTCACCAAACCTGTACTCGCATCTGGCTTTAAGCCTAAACGCACTGTCATAAATTTACTTTTTTGCCAAAAGCTTATTACTTTTGCATCGTATCCAAAACTAGTGCTCAAAAAGTCGATGTTCCCATGTTGCTTAAAATGACATTCGAGCTTGTTTAAAAATACGGTTCCAACACCCTTTGACTGCCAATGCGGGGACACTGCAATCCTAACAATTCTTGCATAATTAAAATAACCGGCATTTTTAAAGCCACAATGTGCGATTAATGATTGGGGCGCTAAATGACCTCTTGGTCGTCTAATACCTTGCCAAATAGCCCCCATTAATTCCTTGTTATTATCTGCATCAAAGCCACCCTCTAAGGATATTAGGGCTGTAGCAGCTAACTGATCCCCTTGATAAAGTGAAAATATTTGCATACTTGGATTATCTAACATCGACCGCAAGTCATTTGGCGTTGTTTGATAGTGTGCTTCGGTTAATAAACCAAATAGCTTGGCTACTTGACCGCTTTTCACTAAATCCAAAGGCACTTCACGTTTTAACGTTAAAGTGTCTAAAACTATATCCAGAAGGGGTATCTCCTGAATTCTCTTGTTCGTAGCATCTATATCCACACAAAAACATAGGCTGGTATTAATTATTCGCTCTAAATTATCTGATTCAGTCCAACGAATAGGTTGCTTCATTGTTAGGTGCTGAAAGGAACATGAATGTTTAACTAACCAAGGTTTCAATTTGTACTCTAGCCCTCGGCCTGTTCCTTCATATCCGTGAATAGTCGTTGCCAAAATTACTTTAGGTACTTTATTTACTAGTTGTTGCACCACTGAAACTGGAATGCTAGCGGCCTCATCAATAATCAGTAAGTCTATATCATCAATCTGTTGACTCGCTCGTTCAATAATATGATCGGGTGAATAAAAGACTGCACTATGCTTAGGGTTCGCAATTACACTCTCAAAGTGCTCGATCAGTATTGATGTCGACTCTTTGCTAGATGAGGTAACAACAATATTGAAGTCAGTATTAGCGGCTACGTTATGGTTCACCCAATCCGCTGTGCTTAAACCAACCACGGAAGACTTTCCTCGGCCTCGATCAGCACTAATTAACAATCTCTGGCCGAATGGCTGATCAGCTACTGGGTATCTACTCTGCAAACCACCTAATAACTCGTGAATCTTACCGGCGATATATCTTTGATCTGCAGTGACATACTTTGAGTCGGTAGATACGTCATTCTTTTCTAAATGGGGGTTTGTTGAATGTTTTGCTTTTGACAAAATACTCGAAGACGTTTTTTTTGTTGGGCTTACTTCGGCCAACGACTCCGATGGGTTTGTAAGATTATAAACATAGACCCCGTTGTTGAGGTTTTTTTGAAGTACAGACAGTAGATGCAAAACAAAGTTATTCGTTAAATCTTTAGGTTGATAACGCTCTGCAAGAAATCGATGTTGTTCCGGATCATCTAACGTTAGCCATTTTTCATCTGATGGTGTTATCAGGACCAAAACACCACCTTGCCGAACAATGCCTGATAAAGCGGCAAATGCATCAGCATTAAACCCTTGGTACGCGTCATAAATTAAAATATCACACTCTTGGCCTAGATATTTTCGGAACTTCTTAAGTCGCCACTCGTTTTTTCGTTGTACAGACCGATCTTTAATTAAGCCAGGTTCTATAAATGCAACCACATCTAACTGGTCAATAGTTGGCAATGACTCTTTATGTTCACTTTTGTTTAGAAAGTTATTTGGCGTGTTTTTTTCGGAATTGACTTTAGATAATGCTAATAACGCATTAAGTTGTTGATAACACTGCGCTTGAGAACCACACAAGCGAACTAACCCGCGTTGTTTCTGCTGGGTCAATTCACTGTGCAAATGCGTAATGTAATCTACAAACTGAGTCATTTATATCGCTGTTAATTTCGCGTAAGTGGTAACCAACCATTTTGCACCAAACTGATCAAAATTAACTTGTATTCGTGCGTGCTCTCCATCACCCTCACAATTTAATACTGTGCCTTCACCAAACTTTGCATGCACAACACGCTGTCCTAGCGAAAAGCCAGTTCCTGTAAATTTAATATGACTCGTTGCCGCTTTAGGTTTTGGAGAGTATCCAGAACCGGAGCCATAACCAGTGGAGCTGCCATAGCTAGAGCTACTGCTTCGATACGCTGGTTGGCTAACCGATGTCGTCAATTTTACGTGATAAAGACACTCTTCCGGTATTTCCGAAATAAAGCGAGACGGACGATGATGATGCTCTTGTCCGTACATCCGACGCACTTCAGCATAAGTAATAAATAGGCGCTGGCGTGCTCGTGTCATACCGACATATGCCAGTCTTCGTTCTTCTTCCAATCGCTCAGGTGCATCTGCGCTTTGTTGACTAGGGAACATGCCTTCTTCAACACCCACCATGAAAACTAGTGGAAACTCCAAACCTTTAGCACTGTGTAACGTCATCAACTGTACGGCTTCTTCATAGTCGTCAGCTTGCGACTCACCAGACTCTAAAGAGGCATGAGATAAAAATGCAGAAAGTATTGGCATTTCTTCCATGTTCTCGTCCGGCTCATACTGCTTACATGCCGTCACAAGTTCTTCTAAGTTTTCTACTCGAGTTTGGCCTTTCTCACCTTTTTCTGCTTGATACATAGCCTTAAGACCTGACGCCTGTATTGCCTGATCCGCTTGTTCGTGCAACGGTAGTTCTGATACGTCTGTTTCTAACGTTTCCACCAGCTCGATAAACTTTTTTAATGCTCCAGAAGCCCGAGGTGACAATCTATTCTCGTTAATTAATCGACCACTTGCTTGCCACATTGTAATGCTTTGGCTTCGCGCTGCATCTCTAATAGTTTGCAGTGTTTTATCACCAATACCGCGAGCGGGTGTGTTTATTACTCGCTCAAACGCAGCGTCATCATCACGATTTGCTAATATTCTTAAATAGGCCAGTGCATCTTTAATTTCTTGACGTTCGAAGAATCGAAGACCGCCATAAATCTTATATTTTAAACCTGCTCGTAATAATGCTTCTTCAAGTACTCGAGATTGAGCGTTGTTGCGATATAAAATGGCGGTGTCAGAAAGACTGCCTCCATCTTCTTGCCACTTTTGAATATTTCCAACTACAAAACGAGACTCTTCTAACTCGTTGAACGATGAGTATACGGCAATTGGATCGCCTTCTTTATCTTCTGTCCATAAGTCTTTACCTAAACGATCACTGTTGTTTGAAATCACCGCATTTGCTGCTTTGAGAATATTGGCCGTTGAGCGATAGTTTTGTTCTAAGCGGATCGTCTCCACATCAGCAAAGTCTTTTTGGAAGTTGTGTATATTCTCGACTCTTGCTCCACGCCAGCCATAAATAGACTGATCATCATCGCCAACAATCATGACATAGGATTGATCTTCGCCATCTGCCACGCCGCCAGGGTGTCCGCCTGATATCAATTGAATCCATGCATATTGAATGCTATTGGTATCTTGAAACTCATCCACCAACACATGACGGAAGCGTTTTCTGTAGTGGCTAAGGACATCAGCATGTGTTGCTAAAACTTCATGGCTACGTAAAAGTATTTCAGCAAAGTCTACGAGGCCAGCTCGGTCACAAGCTTGCTGATAAGCTTCATAAACTTTCAACATTACTTGTTCAGTTGGATCAAAGGTATCGATATGCTTTGGCCTTAGTCCCTCGTCTTTTTTACCATTGATGTACCACATGATCTGTTTGGCCGGATAACGTTTTTCGTCAAGATTAAGGCTTTTTAATAAACGACGAATCAACCTATGCTGGTCGTCAGAGTCGATTACTTGAAAGCTTTCTGGAAGTTTTGCTTCTCTGAAATGAGTTCTTAAAAACCTATGGGCAAGACCGTGAAACGTTCCGATCCACATACCATGGTTACTAAACTGAGAACCAACCGTACCATGCCCCATTACTGACTCTAAACGATGACGCATTTCTGTAGCAGCTTTATTGGTAAAGGTTACCGCCATAATTGAATAAGGGGATACATGGTGTGCCCTGATTAAATAACCAATCCGGCTAATTAGAACTTTGGTTTTTCCCGATCCTGCACCTGCCAATACCAGCATATTCTGCGGAGGAGCAGTTACAGCTTCGTGTTGACGTTCATTTAATTCATTAAGTTTGAGCGCGGCTAAACCGTGATGATCTGGTTCCTGATTAGGAATAAAAACGTCCATTATGTACTGAGGCCTTAAACTGGATATAAAAACAGGTTTTGATTATAGCAGTTGTAGTAAATCATCCAAGTCTGAATATTCAGCATTAGGTAAAGAAGCACCAACCGACATGGGTTCCTTTGCAGGGTTATACCAAAAACTATTCGTTTTGGCGTTTTGTGCCGACTTTAAGTCTGATTTTATATTGTCACCGATGTGTAAAATTGAACTCAGTTTTATATCTAAGTGGTTGGCCGCCATATTGAGCATGTCGGGGTGCGGTTTCATTTTATTGCCGTTTGCACCAGCACGGTAGTAGCCAACAAAGTAATCGGCTAACCCAAGTTTATTAATATCGGCATTCCCATTCGTCACTGCAACCAGAGGATATTTACTTTTTAATGCGTCGAGCACCTTAAATGTCTTGTCTTCTATTTGAAAATTGGAACGTGCTTGGTAAAACACATCGAAGGCTTGTTTTATTAGTTTACTTTTATCTAAATCATTTATCTTATATGGCGCTAAACCTAATTCTATTGAAGCTTTTCTCCACAACGTCACATCATGCTTTAAACTAGGATCTTGCGAAAGTGACTGGTGTTTTAGCAATAACCAAGGAGCAATTCCCGCTGATTTGATATCTGGAATTTTACTACACAAGAATTCGAACTGCTTTTGCTCGGCTATGTGTATAACCTCTTCGTTATAATAAAGAGTGTCGTCTAAATCAAAACTGAGAGCTCGAATGGGGGATGAAAAGTTACGGTAAAATTTTAAAGCCAAATCTATTCCTACTCTATAAAAGTTTAATCATCGGACTTATCACTTACACAATTTCGTCCAGAGCTTTTTGCATCATACATTGCCTTATCAGCTCTACGCAGCAAAATATCCACTGGTTCATTTGTTTGGTATTGAGCAATACCAAAGCTGGCTGTTACTTTTATTGCTTTTTTCTCATGGACAATAGCGTGTTGCATAAGAGCAACTCGAAGGGAGTTAGCTAATTGTAGTGCTTCTTTTTTTGTTGAGTCAGGCATAAGGATTGCAAATTCTTCGCCTCCTATTCGGCCAAAAATATCCGTTTCCCTAAGTCTATCTTGTATTACAGATGCCACATCCATTAATACTTTATCGCCAACCTCATGACCAAACTGATCATTAATATGTTTAAATAAATCAATATCAAAAGTAATTATACTTAACGATGTGAATTGTCGGTCTGAACGTTTTTTTTCTCTACTCAAATGCTCCATGAAGCTACGACGGTTATCAATACCCGTTAACGCATCTGTCATAGCCAACCGTTTTAATTGCTCTTCTAATTTTTTTCGTTGCTGAATTTCTGTCTTTAATAATTGATTATCACGTTCTTTTTCCTGCTCTACAGACCATGCAATTCTGAAGTTTTTGTTTATTGTGTAAGACATTGATAAACCGATTGTGTTTGATAGGAACATAAACGTTGTTGCAAAGCCTAAACGAGAGTCTTCAGTTGAGAACAAAAAGATGGCTGCTAAAGTATAAAGTAGAATGAGAGCTAACGCGGTGACACATTGTTGAACTAAATTTAATGGTACAAAAATATAAACTAATATTGTTAAAAATGAACAACATATTGCCAACTCAAAGAGTGTTGCAGGAGCTGCCATCCATTTGCTGTATATATAAAAGGTGATAAATAAAGCGGTGAGGAATAAACCTAAAAAAACATTTACAGTTTTATGAACAACACTCGCTTTTAAATTTCGAGTAATTGTCATATAACAAATCAAACCCGCAATACCAACAAACAGTTTAATAAACATGTTTATTAGCATTACCTCAGGCGCTAAAAACTCAACGAATCGATCAGATATTAAAAAAAAGGCAAAAAACAGCGATAAAACAAATATACCACGAGCAATCGCAACTGCATTTATAGCAAAACGTTCCGTATTGTATTTGTTTTCTAGATATTTATTTTCAAATATAGGCCACCAGCACTTAAGTTGGTAACCCGTTTGTTGCCATGACTTGTTCATAGTCCATATGTTTTTTTTATTATACTAATTGCACTATAGATTAATTTTTAACCAAACGCTCGTGTTTAATCAATTTCTAAACCTAGTTGGTTTAAGTAAACTTCCATGAACTCAACTCGGTGTTTTGCCAATAGCTTTCCATGATTAGTTTTCATTGAATCCGCTGTTTTAAATAGCTTTTCGTAAAAGTGATCAACGGCTGAAGTTTTACTATTTGGTGTTCTTGTTTCGCAAAATGGATCATCCCAATGATAGATTTTACTTCCCAACTTGCCCGATACGGCAAAACAACGAGCGATTCCAACTGCGCCCAGGCCATCTAGTCGATCTGCATCTTGCACAACCTCAGCTTCTAACGTTCTAGTCGGTATATTTGCACTATAACTATGAGCTTCAACAGCGTGAAACACTGATTCCAGCTTATGCTCAGGAAAGCCGTTTATTGATAAGAACTCAACGGCCTTTTTAGCAGCCAAATGACTCGAAGTACTATTTCTAGGATCATCTTTTGCGAAGGTGACACAATCATGTAACCAAGCGGCTGCTTTCACAACCCATAAGTCAGCTTTCTCAGCTTCAGCGATAATGGTCGCATTTTTTACAACTCGCTTTATATGATTAATATCGTGCGCAGTGTCATGAACAACTTGTTCCAACATGAAGTCGTGGCAGACTTTTTCGAGTATTTCTAGCGAATTAATTTTTATTGGGAGCATAACAAACCTATAATCGGCGTAAGAAGTAAGTATTATGATAAATAAATTAAGGTATTTCAGGAATTTTTATGTCTACTTTTAAGCGAATTAGTATTACCGACGCACATCAAATGATCAGCAATAACCAAGTTGTGATAGCTGATATCAGAGACGAGCAGTCATTTTCCGCTGCGCATGTTGAAAACGCATTTCACCTTACAAATGGTACGTTAAATACTTTCGCTCAGAACAACGACTATGAACAAACGGTTTTAGTCTTCTGTTATCACGGCAATAGCTCGCAAGGCGCAGCACAGTATTTAGTGGAACAGGGGTTTGAAGATGTGTATAGCGTAGATGGTGGATTTGAAATGTGGCGCCAGAACTTTCCATTTGTTAGCTCTGATAATTAGCCAATGAATTTTATTGGGCAATTGGGATCACAAAGAGCATGTTTAGCTTTTTGTGATTATCTCAAAGTAAATGGTTTAACTTTTCGTGTAGAAGAAGCGCACGACAGTGGCCTGATTAGTTATTCTATTTACACTTCTGACAGTGACTTTAAAAATGTCGAGCTGGCATTTGAACGATTTATTGCCGATCCACACCACGAAGATTTTTTAAACGCATCTTGGCAACTTGCAGAGCCTGTAGTCTCAACCTCTAGTCAAAGTTTGGGGTTATTTACTATATGGTCAAGTGTTGGTTTGTTAACTCGTGCAATCACAGCTTTATGTATTGTCATTTTTGTCGTGTCATATTTAGGCTGGTATCGAGAAGTATTTTTTGCACTTAAGTTTAACTGGACCTTGTCTGAACCATATCGATTAATCACGCCAGCTATTATGCACTTAAGCGCTGTACACCTTTTGTTCAACTTAGCATGGTGGTGGTACTTAGGTGGAAAAGTAGAGAAAACTCTCGGTTATATCACTCTCATTCAAGTTTTTATTATTTCAGCGTTAGTATCAAATGTCTTGCAGGCTTATTTGGTCAGTGATCAATTTGCTGGCTTGTCGGGTGTCAATTATGCCCTTGCTGGTTTTGTATGGACTTGCGGCGCTGTCCATAAGTCAACAAAACTCTATCTGCCTAATAACCTTTTTATCTTTTTGTTAGTTTGGATGGCTATTGGCTTTATTGACGTATTACCTATACCAATGGCAAATTGGGCTCACTTAGGTGGTTTACTCGCTGGGGTGATGTTGGGCTTACTACTCGTTAAAAAGTTAAAATAAAAAAGGGAGTCAAGCTCCCTTATTATTTGATTATAAAACTTTCGCGTAGTTAACTACGACACCTTAGCTATATAGATACTTAGTAAAGATTAAGTCTTTAATTACTGGATGACCGGTTTCCTTTTCCATCAGCTCTTTTAGTTTTTCTAAAATCAACATTCTTATTTCTTCTCTGCCAGTCATAGATTTAACTTTTTGTTCTGGCTGACGAATCAATATATCTATAATGGCATCCCGCAGTAACGGCGCATGATGTTCAACAACCGGTACATTTTGTACGTCTTCAATCATTAATTCTGCCGTAATTCTTACAAATCCGATTCGTCTTTTATTACTTACATAGTTTGTAATGATATCTGGCTCAAAACCATAGTAACCAACATTTGGTTTTTCATCCGCTGCCTGCGAACCGAATGAGCTGGTCAATATAATTATTGCGATCAAAATACGTAACAAAACGTTCACCCTTTGTTTTTATCAGTTAGCGCTAATTTTAGTGAATTATATAGGTTCTACCAGCTTTTATTTTGAGAAGTTAAGATAATTTTTGCTACCATACGCTTTCGTATCTAAATGAGATGATTATTTTGTTTCCTATTGAATTACCGGAAAATTGGCAAACCGCCGAAGACAATGAGCTTTTGGCCCTGCAAAAAGGAATACAGCATTGGGTCTGTGCTGAAAGTTCGTTAACTGTAAAAGTTAAAGAGCTCGGTGTGTCTTTCTCGGTAGAAGTTATAAATCAATGTTATAAATCTCTTAGTATCACTACAAAAAAAATATTAAACACGTCGGACAATGTTGCTCTGATTAGAGAGGTTGTATTAAAACAGGGTGATACACCTCTTATATATGCACAAACCGTCATGCCTGAGTCTACAATTATAGGAACAGAAGCAAGACTTGCCGAACTTGGGAATCAGTCATTAGGGCAGATTTTGTTTCAAAGCCATCATGCTACACGTGGCAAAATTGAAATATCTCTAGTAGAAAAGGCTTCACCTCTGGGCTCATATATTGAACAACACCTAAATCAACCAATTATAGAACCCTGTTTTATACGCCGATCAATCTTTCATCTAAATGATAAACCATTACTTGTGAACGAGTGTTTTTTACCTGCATTAATCATTAATTTAGAGGACTAAAGCATTGCGCTGGCAGTTATCATTCGACAATTTCAGTTCCTATCTACAATTAATGAGAATGGACAAACCAATTGGTATCTATTTATTGTTATGGCCAACTTTATGGGCTTTGTGGATAGCATCTTTCGGCGTTCCAAACTGGCATTACACTCTAGTATTTGTCTTAGGTGTAGTCTTAATGCGCTCTGCCGGTTGTGTTATTAATGACTATGCTGACCGAAAGTTTGATGGCCACGTTTCTCGAACATCACAACGGCCGATTCCATCAGGCAAAGTCACACCAACAGAAGCGCTTCAGTTATTTTTTGTACTTATCGTTAGTGCATTTTTCTTAGTATTAACTCTAGACATTTATGTTGTTATTTTGTCTATCGGAGGTTTACTTTTAGCGTCTATTTATCCATTTATGAAGCGCTACACCCACTTTCCTCAAGTCGTTTTAGGTGCTGCTTTTAGTTGGGCGATTCCAATGGCATTTATGGCGGTTCAAGCTGATCTTCCCATTGAGATGTGGGTACTTTATTTTGCAAATTTAACTTGGACGATTGCCTACGATACTTTTTATGCAATGGTTGATAAAGACGATGACTTAAAAATAGGCGTAAAGTCGACGGCAATTGCATTTGGAAAAAATGATTTACTTATAATAGGTCTTTTACAATTAACAACTCTTTGGTTATTTGTTCAGTTGCATGCCTACCTAAGTTGGCATTGGCCAATGACTGTAGCAATTGCAGCAAGTGCAACTATGTTTGTGATGCAATTATGGGATTGTAGAACTAGAGATAAAGCAAAATGTTTTAAAGCGTTTTTAGACAATCATTATGTTGGTTTAATTATATTTATCGGTTTAGTTATCGAATATTGGATATTTTAAGTGATAACTTTTTCGATCATATTGCCATTGGCCATCATTTGTTTTTTGGGCTTTTTATTGGCTCGCTTTAATTGGCTTTCAAAACACCAAATAGATTCATTGTCGTCACTATGCTTTACGTTTTTGATACCGCTGTTTTTATTCAAAAGCACGTCTCAAACCGATTTATCATCTGGCTTATCATGGACTTGGTTTGCGGCTATGTATTTAGGCATTTTGATCACCTTTTTTGGTTTATTTACTATTTTAAAAAAGGTGGCTCGACGCAGTAACGCCAACGCGTCGGTATCGTCTCTCACTGGTACCTATTCAAATACAGTATTAATATCAATTCCAGTTCTGATAGGTTTACTTGGAGAAAAAATAGCGGGACAGGCTTTTGTCTTAATTGCTTTTCATAGTGCGATGTTATTTATTATTACCGAACTTTATATCAACTCCCTTACGCTTAAAAACATCATAAAGAGCCTAAAAAATCCAATTGTAATGAGTATTTCTGCGGGTCTGTTATTTAACCTATCAGGTGTGAAGCTTCCCAATCTACTGTTACAGCCATTAGATATGATATCGATCTCTGCAATTCCACTAGCATTGTTTGGGTTAGGTGCAGCGATGAATTACTTGCCGATCAAAGGTAATCGGTCTGAGGCTTTTGTATTGAGTGTTATCAAGCTAATTATGTTACCCGGTGTTGTTTATCTTTTAGCGACCTATCTGTTTAAGCTTCCATCACAAGCAACGTTAATTGTTGTTTTGCTAACCGCCAGTCCTACAGGTGTTAATGCCTTTATTCTCTCTGCTAAACATAAGGTGCAAGAAGGTATAAGCGCTACGACAGTAGTATTTTCTACATCATTAAGTGTCATTACTGTGACCGCATGGAGTTATTTTTTAACTCACTAGATTTTATGTTACCAATGACTTTTCAAAGTCGAGTAACTTTTGTTTGTTATCTAATCCACCAGCGTAACCTGTCAATGTGCCATTTGCTCCAATAACTCGATGACATGGGACAACTATAGCTAATGGATTTTTACCATTCGCTGCGCCCACCGCTCTAACGGCTTTAGGATTATTAATGAAGTTCGCCAATTGACCGTACGACCACGTTTCTCCCAACGGAATTTTTGTTAGGGCACGCCAAACTTGTTTCTGAAATTTTGTACCATAGCTACTTTGAAACTCTAATAACGCATCGAAATTAAATGACTCGCCTTTAAAATAACAATCTAGCTCACTTTGTACTAAATCCAACAAGGGGTGGTTATCATCATTATGTCGGTTTTTTCTTTGTTCTTTATCTATAAGCTCTATATACCATAAGCTCTCATTTCCATTTTCATCATTGGCATTTACACCTATCTCAATAACTCCAATTGGCGATTTCATCCACCTGGTTAACAAGTTTTTTGGCATCGGCTGTTTAACGGCACTCATAACATATTCCACATATTAAAGGTTAGATAAGTTCGCCATGGGGAGGCGTTACCAGGTTCGATTAATGGAAAAATATCTAATGCTTTTTTAATTCCCAAATCGCTATCTAACCAAATATCAGTATCAGATAATCCTCGCATTTTTGCGTACTCAACGGTCCAAGGGCCAATACCTTTTAATGTTAACCACTTCTGAGGGTCTGCACCGGGATTATCTAAACAATACTTTGCTAAACGGATAAGTGTTTGTTTTCTAGCATCGGGTATTTTTAAAAACAATAATCGAGACTTTGCTATTTGTTGTGGTGAAGGAAACCATCTATATTCAGTACCATCGATAGTATCTTTATCACCAAGTTCTTCAACAAGCTGATTTAGTAGATTTGTTGCGGCTTTTACAGAAACTTGCTGGCCTAAAATGGCTCGGACGCCAGCCTCAAAAACATTCCAACAACTCGGAATTCGGATGCCGGGCGTTACGTTATGTTCTGGTAAGCCAGCGGTCATTAATGCTTTTGTAATCACACCTACGTTCGCATTAAGATCAAATACTTGCCTTATTTTTTGAACAACCGAATAAAGGTATTTTGGATCGTCGATAACAATACTGACGTTAAACCCTTGCTTATCTGGCCGATGAACAGCGTTAAAGCGTCCCTTGACGAAGTTATCCCCATCAGGCCATAAGAACGTACGCCCGTATGAACTCGTGCCCACGTACTCCATTGAGGATATCTTTCTGAACTCTACAAAATTATGCCAGTGTTCCCAATCAAAAGGAGGTTGATAGTTAAGTTGTAAACGAATGGGATCGTCGGTAGCAGGGTGCTTGCGGATTTCTGAAGGCGTTTTTGTTGTTATTTTTTTAAAACTGTCGTTAAAACGACGAACATTATTAAATCCACTCGCAAACGCTACATCTTGAATCGCCATATGTGTCTGGTGTAGTAGGGACTTTGCAAATAATATTTGTTGGTGTTGAACATAATGTTTTGGAGACACTCCTAACTTCTCTACAAATAACTTTCTTAAATATCGATCTGTTATACCTAATCTAGTAGCCAAATCACCAAGTTTTAGGTCATGAAAGCCTTCTTCATGAATAATATTAAGTGCCCTTTGTACAGTGGTTTGTGTGCCGTTCCATGCCGGTGAAAATGGCGCTGATTCTGGCCTACACCGAAGACATGGACGATATCCAGAAACCAATGCTTCGTTAGCAGTTTGAAAGTATTCTACATTTTGTTCTTTAGGTGGGGTCGCTGGGCAGATAGGGCGACAAAATATCCCTGTCGTTTTTACAGCAACATAAAATACGCCATCAAAGCGAGGATCTCTTGATAAACGAGCTTGTTGATATGATTGCAATTCCATTCTGATACCCAAATACAAACCGACTAGTTATTTGAGTCTAACGTATATTCTTTATAAAACTAGATGAAAACGGAAATCAATGTTTTAAGTTTTCGAAGTTACTACCCTGAAATAGTAAATAGTATGTCGGTCAGGTTAACAACCCATTGATGATCTTTTAGATTTACTCTGCGGCCTTTTACAATTATGCCATCATCAATTAATAAATTGCGTTGATTTATGAACTCTGGTGTTCCTGGCTTAAACGCTATTTCACCTGATGATCTAACTACTCTAAACCAAGGAACCGGCTGCTCATTAACACCATCTTTTGGAATAAATTGTAAGCTTTTACCAACCAACCTGGCTCTGCCTGGAAGTCCTGCTAAATCTGCAACTTGCCCATAGCTACAAACCTTGCCTTGTGGAATTAGCTGTACTGTCGTCCAAATTTTGTAATAGGCAGTATTCATACGCGGGTAGAGGTTTGCTTGAAAATTAATTAAGTTCCATGTGGAACCAAACTATCATTTTTACATAGACTTAAAAAATTCATATCGTTGCATTAAGTGTTCTTGCAAGCTTGGCTCAGCAAAGTGCTGGTGGATATACTTTATGATTTCTGGGCGGCTCATTAAGCCTCTTTTTTCTTTATAAGCCCAGAAAGACGCCATCAAATCGTGTTGAATAGCGTCTTGTTCGGTCTGAGGTTTTATCGCTATATTGTGACTCATAGTAACCCTAGCATTTAAATTGGTAGCGTTAGTTTACGTAAAACTTTATCAATATACAGCGATAATTTAACTAATCCATTGGTAAAAAGTTACTAGCTCCATCGTGGCGTGAAAGGAATATTCGCTCTGAACGCGCGTGAATTGCTTGTTTGTACTTACGCCAAGCTTTCACCGCAAAACTATCACTGTCAGTTCCCTCACATATAGCCTGTTGGAAGTGTAGCTCATCATCATTTTCTGGAGTTCTAATCTTAGCTTCTAACTCTCGCAATGTATGACCATGAGACTCTAAATATTCAGCCTCTCTAATTGTAAATACGCCACTACGACGAAACCCATGTGGGAAGTTATGATCGTCGTAATAATTGTATTTGCCTGCACTAATGTTTTCCATATTAAATCCACCTATCAAATTAAAATAAACGAATCGCCAAATACTATTGGCTAGTTATATAGATTGTTTGCGACAAATCTGTGGCGTTTTTATTACATATTTTATAAAAAGGGAAGTTTTATTTGCACAAAAATCACGCATAAAAAAACCCAGCATAAGCTGGGTTTCAAAAACATCTGTAAGGAAGCTGAATTAGCCTTTACGAATTTGTTTGATAACACGTAATTGTGCGATAGCGCGTGCAAGCTGCGCTGCAGCTTCTGCGTATTCAAAGTCATTCCCAGAGTCCTCTATATGCATTTCAGCCGTTTTCTTAGCTTCTAATGCAGCAGATTCATCTAGATCTTCCGCTCGAATTGCGATATCCGTCAACACAGAAACACTACCAGGTTGCACTTCTAAAATGCCACCGGCAACGTAGAAGAATTGTTCTTCACCGTGCTGTTTAACTACGCGTACCATGCCAGGTTTAATGGCAGTAAGTAAAGGCGCGTGACCTGGGTAGATACCCAAATCACCTTCACTACCTGTTACCTGCAACGTTTCAACAAGACCAGAAAATAATTTCTGTTCCGCGCTTACTACGTCTAGGTGGACAGTCATTGCAGCCATTTTACGCTCCTATTTACGTATTCTTATTTAGCTTTTTCTAAAGCTTCTTCAACCGAACCAACCATGTAGAACGCTTGTTCTGGTAGGCTGTCGTATTCGCCGTTTAAGATTCCTTTAAAGCCAGCAATTGTGTCTTTAAGAGAAACGTATTTACCAGATGCACCGGTGAATACTTCTGCAACGAAGAAAGGTTGAGATAAGAAACGTTCAATCTTACGAGCACGAGATACAGTCTGCTTATCTTCTTCAGATAATTCGTCCATACCAAGAATCGCAATGATGTCTTTTAGTTCTTTATAACGTTGAAGTACTGTTTGTACACCACGTGCAACATCATAGTGCTCTTGACCGATAACTAATGGGTCAAGCTGACGAGAAGTTGAATCTAGTGGGTCGATCGCCGGGTAAATACCTTTTGATGCGATATCACGAGATAGTACAACTGTCGCGTCTAAGTGAGCAAACGTTGTTGCTGGTGATGGGTCAGTCAAGTCATCCGCAGGTACATAAACCGCTTGGATTGAAGTGATTGAACCAGTCTTAGTAGAAGCGATACGCTCCTGTAGTACACCCATTTCTTCAGCAAGAGTAGGCTGGTAACCTACCGCTGATGGCATACGACCAAGAAGTGCTGATACTTCAGTACCTGCTAGTGTGTAACGGTAGATGTTATCAACGAAGAAAAGAACGTCACGACCTTCGTCACGGAACTTCTCAGCCATTGTCAAACCAGTTAACGCTACGCGTAAACGGTTTCCAGGAGGCTCGTTCATCTGACCGTAAACTAGAGATACTTTGTCTAGTACGTTTGATTCATTCATCTCATGATAGAAATCGTTACCTTCACGTGTACGCTCACCAACACCGGCGAATACTGAGTAGCCGCTGTGCTCGATTGCGATGTTACGGATAAGTTCCATCATGTTTACGGTTTTACCAACACCGGCACCACCGAATAGACCAACTTTACCACCTTTAGCAAATGGACAAACAAGGTCGATAACCTTGATACCAGTTTCTAAAAGCTCAGTTGAGCTAGATTGTTCTTCATAAGAAGGCGCTGCACGGTGAATCGTGTAACGTTCTTCTTCACCAATAGGACCCGCTTCATCAATTGGGTTACCTAATACGTCCATGATACGACCTAACGTAGCTGTACCAACTGGAACTTCGATACCTTTACCAGTACCAACTACTTGCGCACCACGTGCTAAACCGTCAGTAGTACCTAGAGCGATTGCACGAACAACACCGCCACCTAGCTGCTGCTGAACTTCTAGCGTAAGACCCTCTAGGCCACCGCTAGTTACTTTAATCGCGTCATATACCGCAGGTACTGCATCTTGTGGGAACTCTACGTCCACAACCGCGCCAATGATCTGTACGACCTTACCTTGACTCATGACATTTCCTCTAAAATTGTTTTTAAACCTAAACCGCTGCAGAACCAGCACATATCTCAGAAATTTCCTGAGTAATGGCGGCCTGACGTGCCTTGTTGTATACCAATTGTAACCCGTCAATTAACTCACCAGCGTTATCGGTAGCGGCTTTCATCGCAACCATACGCGCAGCTTGTTCTGACGCAGCGTTTTCTACAACGCCTTGATATACCTGAGATTCAACATAGCGAACCAATAACTTTTCCAATAATACTTTTGGATCTGGTTCGTAGATGTAATCCCATTTATGAGACATGTCTTCGTTTTCTGCTTTTGGTAAAGGTAGTAACTGATCGATCGTTGGTTGTTGTGTCATGGTATTTACAAACTTGTTGTAAACCACAAACAAGCGGTCGATTTTGCCTTCATTATACGCTTCTAACATGACGCGTACTGCACCAACTACATCTGTAACAGATGGTGCATCACCTAAGCCTGTTTTAGCGGCTACTACTTTGCCACCAAATCGGTTAAAGAAACCTACAGCTTTAGTACCTATAGCTGCAAAGTCTACTTCAACACCGTCTTCAACGTATTTTTTAACGTCGTTTGCAACAGCTTTAAACTCGTTTGAGTTCAAACCACCACAAAGGCCTCGGTCAGACGAAATTACCACATAACCTACACGTTTAACCTCACGCTCTTCCAAGTATGGATGGCGATATTCAAGGCTACCGTTTGCAATGTGACCAATCACTTTACGCATTGTTTGTGCATATGGACGGCTTGACGCCATACGGTCTTGAGCTTTCTTCATTTTAGAAGCCGCAACCATTTCCATAGCACTGGTGATCTTTTGAGTGTTTTTAATACTCCCGATCTTACCTTTAATCTCTTTTGCGCCGGACATGTGATTCTCCGATTAACTTTCAACGAAAGAGAAAGCCGAAGCCTTCTCTCAACTTATTTACCAAGTTTGAGTGGCTTTGAACTTTTCAATGCCAGATTTCAAGCTTGCTTCGATATCGCCGTTGAAGTTACCGGTCGCATTAATGTCATTCATTAGTTCAGTGTGTTCACTATTCATGAATGAGATTAAAGCTGCTTCGAAGTCTAATACTTTAGAAACTTCGATGTCCTTCAGGTAACCTTTTTCAGCAGCAAATAATGAAACACCCATGTCAGCAATTGACATTGGAGCATATTGCTTCTGTTTCATAAGCTCAGTTACGCGCTGACCATGCTCTAACTGAGCACGAGTCGCTTCATCTAGGTCAGATGCAAACTGAGAGAAGGCCGCTAATTCACGGTACTGCGCAAGTGCTAGACGAATACCGCCACCTAGCTTCTTGATGATCTTAGTTTGAGCTGCACCACCAACACGAGATACCGAGATACCAGCGTTAACTGCTGGACGAATACCTGCGTTAAACATATCTGACTCAAGGAAGATCTGACCGTCAGTAATTGAAATTACGTTAGTCGGTACGAATGCTGATACGTCACCCGCTTGAGTTTCAATGATTGGAAGTGCTGTAAGTGAACCAGTTTTACCAGTCACTTTACCTTCAGTATAACGCTCTACATATGTCTCATTTACACGAGCAGCACGCTCTAGTAGACGTGAATGTAGGTAGAAAACGTCACCTGGGTATGCTTCACGACCAGGAGGACGTTTAAGAAGCAATGAAATTTGACGGTAAGCAACAGCTTGCTTAGACAAATCATCATATACGATAAGTGCATCTTGACCGTTATCACGGAAGTATTCACCCATAGTACAACCAGAGAAAGGAGCTAAGAATTGTAACGCTGCAGACTCAGAAGCCGTAGCAGCAACAACGATGGTGTTTTCTAATGCACCGTGCTCTTCTAACTTGCGTACAACGTTTGCAATTGTAGATGCCTTTTGGCCGATTGCTACGTATACACATTTAATACCAGAGTTTTTCTGGTTGATGATTGCATCGATTGCTAACGCAGTTTTACCTGTTTGACGGTCACCGATAACTAATTCACGCTGGCCACGACCAACTGGAATCATTGCATCAACAGACTTATAACCAGTTTGAACTGGCTCATCTACTGATTGACGTTCGATTACACCTGGTGCAATTTTTTCAACAGCTTCAAAACCAGCTGCATCAATTGGACCTTTACCATCAATTGGCTCACCTAGTGTGTTAACAACACGACCAAGTAGTGCGTCACCAACTGGAACTTCTAAAATACGACCAGTTGATTTTACTTTTGTACCTTCTTGTAGATCCGCATAAGGACCCATAACTACTGCACCTACAGAGTCACGCTCTAGGTTAAGTGCGATAGCGTAACGATTACCAGGAAGCTCAATCATTTCGCCTTGCATACAGTCAGCAAGACCGTGAATGCGAATGATACCATCTGTAACAGATACGATTGTACCTTCGTTACGAGCTTCGCTGACAACGTCGAACTGTTCAATACGTTTTTTGATCAGTTCGGCGATTTCAGTTGAGTTAAGTTGCATGCTCAAATCCCCAATTACGATTGCAATACATTTGATAAACGGTCTAATTTGCCACGAACAGTCGCATCAATAACGGTATCACCCGCCTTGATTAACAGACCGCTGACAACCGCAGTATCAATGTTGCAATTCAGCTTAATTTTGCGTGCTAGACGTTTTTCTAAAGAAGACACCAAACTTGTTTGATGCGCTTCGCTTAATTCAGTTGCAGAAGTTACTTCAACTTCAATTTCATTCTCGTACAGTGCTTTTTGTTCAGCGAACAATTCAACAACTGCAGGAAGGGCAACTAAACGTCCATTTTCAGCCATAATCTTTACAAGATTTTGGCCTCGTTCATTCAGTTGTTCACCACATACTTTGATAAATAAATCAGAAGTAGTCTCTGGTGAGTGAGAGCCTGCTAAAAAAGCTTTGATGTTTTCGTTTTTAACCACTTCAGCGGTAAACGTTAACATATCAAGCCATTCAGCTACTGCTCCGCTTTCAACAGCGAAATCAAACGCAGCTTTGGCGTAGGGACGAGCTACTGTAGTCAATTCAGACATTTGCTCTATTCCTCTGCTTATAGTTCTGCAACTAGTTTATCTAGGATATCACTGTGGGCAGCAGCATCAATTTGACGCTCTAAAATCTTCTCTGCACCAGCAATGGCTAAAACAGAAACTTGTTGACGAAGCTCTTCTTTAGCTCGGTTACGCTCAGCGATAACCTCAGCTTGACCTTGAGCAATGATTTTCTCACGCTCTTCGTGTCCACGAGTTGTTTCTTCATCAACGATCTGCGTTGCACGCTTTTTCGCTTGCTCAATGATTTCAGCAGCTTGCACTTTAGCGTCTTTCAACTGTGCTTTCGCTTTTTCTTGAGCAAGTTCTAAGTCTTTTTCTGCACGTTCACCGGCAGCAAGACCATCCGCTATTTTATTTTGGCGTTCTTCGATTGCACCGTTTAGTGGTGGCCACACATATTTCATTGTGAACCAAACAAAAACGATAAATGCGATAGATTCGCCTAATAGAGTTGCATTAAGATTCATTAACGCTCTCCTTACTTAATAATATTGTTCGAATGAAAATGTTTGATTAAGCAAGTACGAACAACATGTATAACGCGATAGCTACACCGATCATCGCGATAGCGTCAATAAGACCCGCTACGATGAACATTTTTACTTGTAGCTGAGGTGCTAGTTCAGGTTGACGAGCAGCTGATTCTAAGAATTTGCCACCTAATAGACCGAAACCAATAGCAGTACCAAGAGCACCTAAGCCGATTAGTAGAGCAACAGCGATAAATAACATATGTATCTCCAGTTTTTAATGTTTAAAGTTTAAAGTTAAATGTAAAAAGTAATTCTTTGCGGGCTTCCTGCCCTTAACCCTTCGGGTCCAGCTAAGCTGTTCTAATTTTATCCCGAAAAATTAGTGTTCTTCGTGCGCCAAGCTCAAGTACACGATGGTTAACATCATGAAAATAAATGCTTGAAGCGGGATTACTAGCAAGTGGAACGCTGCCCATATAAAGTGAGCTGGTAATTGCCAAAGGCCCATTAAACCGGCTATCAATATAAAGATTAATTCACCTGCATATAAGTTACCAAACAAACGAAGCGCTAAAGACATTGGTTTCGCAAGTAGTGAAATAACTTCTAATATAAAGTTGAACCAGTACAACCAAGGTGTATTAAACGGGTGAGCGTATAGCTCTTTCATGAAACCGCCGAAACCTTTGATCTTAACTGAGTAATAAATCATTAAAACAAAAACACCTAAGGCTAATGCCGCAGTCATGTTTAAGTCTGTTGTAGGAACAACCTTCATGTAGATGTGAGAGTTACCAGATGCAATTGTTTCCCATGACTCACCACCAATTAAAGCGGCTAGCGTTGGTAACCAATCAACTGGAATAATATCCATAAAGTTCATTAGTAGAACCCATACGAATATAGTTAATGCTAACGGCGCAATTAAAGGGTTTTTGCCATGAAAAGTGTCTTTAACACTTTGCCCAACAAATTCCACAATCATTTCAACAAAACATTGAAACTTACCAGGCACACCGACGGTTGCCTTTTTTGCTACGCTACGAAACGAAAGAATAAACACCAAGCCTAAGATGATTGACCATGCCAACGTATCAACGTGCCATGTCCAAAAACCTTCACCCACTGACGCATTCGTCAAATGGTGCTTGATGTAACCCTGAGTAGTGAGTTCACCAGACATTGTTTATTTCCCAAATGTTTAAAGTTTAAAGTTTTAATAAAACTGATTGTGAAAACTGACTTATTTTCATTATCAAAAAGCCTGCAAATAACGCCGGAAATACAACCGGTAGCAACTTAATGGCAAAAACAAATAGTGCGCCAGTGATCATTATCTTTACTGTCTCTCCACGATACATTGAAGCTGCAACTTGTTGAATTCGTTGCGCACCTGTAAATCGAAATGCATACACAGTAAAGACAAAAGAGGGAAGTACATCTAACATGGCGCCTATAAAAAAGGACTGTCCAGTTCGCACTTCCCAAAAAATTCCAATAAAAAAGGCAATAACAACAGCAAAGCAAGTTTGAAACGCTAAAAACTTAAAGGCGTTATTACGATGCTTGGTTGAAACGTGTTGTACCAAAGCCATTTTCCTACAAGTATTGTCTATTTATAATCCAGCTAATCGACTACAAATCAATCATAGTGATAATTTGACCGTTAGCTAGGATAAAATCAGGCGAAATTATACGTTTAAATAGAGGTTTTGCAAGTATGAGTGGCTTTTTACAAAGGGAATGATAAATGTGGTTGAACAATACTATTTGGTAATAAATTTACATGTGTATTTATAGACAAATAGGTAATTGAAATAAAAGACTTTATTGCTAGAGTTAAGCTGTAGTAAAGCTACTTTTTTTAACTAAGTAGTGACAAAAAAGTGTTGTTTTTTAATAATTTACTTTTTGTCACTACCATTTTTATAAAATATAATTATTTTTCGTTGGTCAAGTGAGCAATGATACCGTCTAATTCATCAAGTGATGTGTAAGATATAACCATTTTACCTTTCCCTTTGCGGTTATAGCTTATATCAACTTTAGCACCTAACCGTTCTATCAACTGTTGCTCCAGTAACTTAACGTCTGGGTCTTTTTCAACAATGGCTTTTTCGGCTTGTTCTTGCGTTAAGCTATTCACCAATTTTTCTGTATCTCGAACTGTAAGATCTTTTGCTACAACTTTTCGTGCCGCTAAAATTTGCTCATCACCAGATAAAGCAAGTAGTACTTTTGCATGGCCAAACTCTAAGTCACCATGCTCCATTAGCGTTTTTACATCATCTTCCAATTTATTTAAGCGTAAATAATTTGAAACAGAAGTACGTGATTTACCAACAGCGTCTGCTACTTCTTGATGTGTTAACTCAAACTCATCCTGCAATCTTTGCAAAGCAATAGCTTCTTCCATTGCATTTAGGTCTTCTCTTTGAATATTTTCAATTAATGCAATAGCAACCGCAGCTTCATCTGGCACATCTTTAATTAAGCAGGGAACGTTATCCAGTCCGGCAATTTGTGAAGCACGCCAGCGACGTTCACCAGCTATAATTTCATATTGCTCTTCGTTTATTGGTCTAACAACGATTGGCTGAATGATGCCTTGATTACGAATTGAAGCGGCCAATTCTTCCAGCGCTTCAGGAGACATATCTTTACGTGGTTGGTATTTACCAGGAACGAGCAACTCTATAGCTAAATTGATTAAATTTTTACGTTCTGTATTTTCGTCAGTCACTTCTTGATCAGCAACTTGAGGTTGATTGTGCGCTTGAGTTGCTAAAAGAGCATCAAGACCTCGACCTAATCCACGTTTACGGGGAGACATATATATCCTTTACACTACAATTTAATTATTTATTTACGCCGCAGCGTTTTTATTTGATCGACGTAACATCTCACCAGCTAATGCAAGATAAGCTTTTGCACCTGATGACGATTTGTCATAATACATAACTGGTGAACCAAAACTAGGCGCTTCAGCTAATCGAACATTTCTTGGGATGACAGTACGATAAACTTTATCTCCAAAATGATGTTTTAACTGTTCTGAAACATCATTTGCTAGTCTATTCCTTGGATCGTACATCGTTCGTAAAATCCCTTCTATTTTTAGCTTTGGATTTACGATACTAGCAAGCTGACTAATAGTATCCATTAGAGCGGTAAGCCCTTCAAGTGCATAATATTCGCATTGCATAGGTACGATTACAGAATCAGCAGCAGCCATCGCATTTACAGTCAACATGTTTAATGATGGCGGACAGTCAATAAAAATAAAGTCGTATTGATCTTTGATTTTGTCTAATGCATTTTTTAATCGTAATTCACGACCATACATTTCCATCATTTTAACTTCAGCGGCGGTAACGTCACCATTAGCAGCGACAACATGGTACCCACCAGAAGTTTCAGTTTCCACGACTTGCTCAAAAGGTACATCTTCAACCAATAAATCGTAGGCACTAAATTCAACTTCGTACTTATCTATACCCGATCCCATGGTTGCATTGCCCTGAGGATCTAAATCAATTAACAAAACTTTACGTTTTGTTGCTGCCATAGAAGCCGCTAGGTTAACGGCTGAAGTTGTTTTACCAACCCCACCTTTTTGATTGGCTATTGCTATTATTTTTGCCACGTTAGTCTCAATCCCTTTAATCAATCGTTACGTTTACTCAACACAACTAAATGACGCTCGCCTTCTAATTCAGGCACGGTTAATTGAATAATTTCTTCAACTTTAACAAATTCAGGTAAAGCTTCAATTTCTTCTTGATCAAGTTGACCTTTTAAGGCGAAAAAACGGCCATCTTTCGCAACAAGATGATGACTCCAGTGAACCATGTCAGAAATAGAGGCAAAAGCTCGACTTAAGACACCAGCATATTGCCCATGATGGTCTTCAACTCGGCTTAACATTGGCGTCACGTTTTTTATACCGTGTTCGTGGTTAACTTGCGTAATAAATCTTATTCTTTTTCCAAGCGAATCTAACAAAGTAAAATCACTATCTGGATTGGCAATCGCTAATGGCATTCCTGGTAAGCCAGGTCCCGTACCAACATCGATAAATTTATTATTTTTATTTGGTGTTTTCTGTAAGTAAGGACTTACAACCAAACTATCAACGATATGTTTAATTAACATTTGTTGAGGATCACGTACCGAGGTTAAATTATAAGCCTTATTCCATTTATTAAGCATTTCAACATAACCAACTAATTGGTCTATCTGTAAATCAGAATAATGTAAGTCTGTTTTTTCTAACAATTGAATAAGTTTATTTTTTAACATGGCTTAAATTTGGCGATTTTTAAAATAGATAAGAAAGTATAGCGAGCAATGCTCGCCATACCTAGAGAATATTTTGATTATGTTATGGAAGAAGTTTACGCTGATTTTTTTAAAGCGTTGTGTTTTTTCAAATACACTAAAATCATTGATATTGCCGCCGGTGTAATACCAGAAATACGAGCAGCTTGGCCGACTGTATCTGGTCTAGCATCTTCAAGTTTCGCAATTACTTCATTTGATAAACCGCTAATAGAAGCGTAATCAAAATCATTTGGGATTAAGGTATCTTCATTTTTTTGTTGTTTTGCGATCTCTAACAATTGACGATCAATATAACCTTGGTATTTGATCTGTATTTCAACTTGTTCAGCGGCTTGTTTATTTTCATTTGCAGGACCTACACCTTCAATGTTCATTAGATCTTCATAACGAACTTCTGGACGGCGAATTAAGTCTTCTAAACTTGCCTCACGCGATATTGGGGTTTTCAATAACTCGTTTACTTGATCTAAAGCAGCATGATCTTTATGGATCCAGTTTGATTTTAATCTTTCTTGCTCAACGGCTATTTGTTCAATTTTTTGATTGAATGTTTTCCAACGCTCGTCGCACACAAGGCCTAACTCTCGACCTTTTTCTGTTAAACGAAGATCCGCATTATCTTCTCTTAACAAGAGTCTGTATTCAGCACGGCTAGTGAACATGCGATAAGGTTCTTTAGTACCAAGCGTTGCTAAATCATCAATTAAAACGCCTATGTAAGCTTGATCTCGACCTGGTGACCATGCCTCTTTTTCTTGTGCATGCAATGCAGCGTTTAACCCTGCTATTAAACCTTGTGCACCAGCTTCTTCATAACCAGTTGTGCCGTTAATTTGGCCGGCAAAAAAGAGCCCATTAATAAATTTGGTTTCTAATGACTGTTTTAAATCACGTGGATCAAAATAATCATACTCAATTGCGTAACCAGGACGAGTGATATGTGCGTTTTCAAAACCTGCAATTGAGTGAACTAACTCTATTTGTACATCAAAAGGCAAGCTTGTAGAAATACCATTTGGATATAGCTCATGAGTAGTTAAGCCCTCTGGCTCTACAAATATTTGGTGCTTATCTTTATCTGCAAATCGAACAATTTTGTCTTCGATTGAAGGGCAGTAACGAGGACCTATACCTTCAATAACGCCTGAGTACATCGGAGATCTATCTAAACCACCACGAATAACATCGTGTGTTTTTTCGTTCGTGTAAGTTATAAAACATGGGATCTGTTCAGGGTGACAACCGTCTTTACTGATATACGAAAAGTTTGGTGTTGGTGTGTCACCTGGTTGTGCTTGCATAACAGAGAAGTCTACTGTTCGAGCGTCGATACGAGGAGGAGTACCTGTTTTTAGTCGATCAACTCTGAATGGTAATTCTCTTAAACGATCCGCTAAAGCGATTGAAGGAGGATCGCCTGCGCGGCCTCCTGAGTGATTTTCTAAACCAATGTGTATCTTTCCACCTAAAAAGGTTCCAACAGTCAATACAACGCTTTTGGCTTTGAATTTGAGGCCCATTTGAGTCACAACACCAACCACACGATCGTTCTCTACGATAAGATCGTCACAAGATTGTTGGAATATCTTTAAGTTCTCTTGGTTTTCTAAAGTTGTACGGATTGCTGCTTTGTAAAGTTGACGATCCGCTTGGGCTCTTGTTGCTCTAACGGCTGGGCCTTTTGAAGAGTTTAAGGTTCGAAACTGAATACCACCAGCGTCTGCAGCAAGTGCCATTGCTCCGCCAAGAGCATCTATTTCTTTTACTAAATGACCTTTTCCAATACCGCCAATTGCTGGATTACATGACATTTGGCCTAACGTATCTACGTTGTGCGTTAGCAAAAGCGTATTTTGTCCCATGCGCGCTGCCGCTAAAGCAGCTTCAGTACCTGCATGTCCACCACCAACAACGATGACATCAAAATGTTCAGAAAAGATCATGATTACCTCAATACAACTAAAAAACGGATCCTTAAAAAAGGGCGCGTATTCTATCTTGGTTTGGTAAGGATTGAAAAGGTTATTTTTTACTCAGAGAATGGTCTAAATTATAAGTTTCTGATCACTCTATTAATATAAGATCTATTTAAAGATCTTTTATTTTTATTACTATTAAGCATCTACCTTTCTGTGTGTAAGCTGTTTTTCCTTAATTAAAATAGGATCTTATAGTGATCAATAACTGTGATCTAACTTGGATCAAGTGTGTTTAAACCCTTGGATAAGTAGCTCTTTTATCCACAGCCAAATACGCTGTAAAAGTTACCATCTGGATATCTCCAGTTAGATCAAACGATCTTAACGATCTTATGCACAGGAGATATAGCTCAATAACATCTCTGTGTGCATATTGTTAGTAACTAGGATTAATCCTGTGATCAGGTTAATGATCGGCTAATTTGGCTATGTTGATGTGTATAAGTAGATCTAATTAACTTATGTTAAAAAAGATCGTTATATTTTTTAGATCCAGGCAAATAAAAGTGATTATGTATAAAATTACATAAAAATCGGCCCGTAATCGTTTATGATCTGGGTCTCTTTTGTTATTTGGACCTTCGTTTTTATGCAATTAAATTTTTTTCTTAAGCCAGTTTCTCTGGTTTTTATTCTTTGTATAGCAGCTTGCTCAATACCAGAACCTGCGAAGGAAGACGTGTCTCCAACTATAACTTTACGTATTATGGAGACCACAGACATCCATATGTACTTCGCTAACTATGATTATTTTAGAAAAACTAAGACCGAATCGATAGGCTTTGTTAACACGGCAACGTTGATCAAAGAAGCACGATCAGAAGTGCTGAATTCTGTTTTAATTGATAATGGTGATCTATTACAGAATAGTCCTCTTGGTGATTATGAAGCTCAAATTCGTAGAGATAGCATATTGACCGGCGATACACATGTTGCTTTTAAAGCGATGAATTTAATGAATTACGATGTAGCAAACATTGGTAATCATGAGTTTAACTTTGGTCTTGAGTTCTTAAAAGCCTCTATTAAAGGAGCAAACTTCCCTTATATAAGCGCAAACGTTTATGAGAAAAGTAAAAACGATGAAGTAGTTAACACTTTTTCGCCATACCTTATAAAGGCCAAAACATTGGTTGATGGCAATGGTAATACTTATGACATCAATATTGGTTACATTGGCTTTGTTCCGCCTCAAATAATGCAATGGGATAAAAGTCATCTTGAAGGAAAAGTATTTGCAGAAGACATCATAAAAACAGCACAAAAATTTGTTCCAGAAATGAAAGCTAAAGGTGCGGACATTGTAATCGCTATTCCTCACTCTGGTTTGTCGATGCAAGATCATAAAGAAGGTGCAGAGAATGTTGCCTTGATGTTATCTAAAGTCCGAGGCATTGACGCTATTTTGTTTGGTCATCATCACCGATTGTTCCCAGGCGATCCTGCTTTTGATGGCTTTGAGCATTTAGGTGTAAATAATAAAACTGGAAAACTCAATGATGTTCCTGCTGTTATGCCAGGCTTTTTTGGTAACCACTTAGGTTTAATTGATTTAGAGCTAACGTTAAGCGATAACGGCCAATGGTCTATCAAGGAGTCTACTGTTTCTGTCAGAGCAATAGCTAGTGGTTCAAAACGAAATGATACTTTTGTTGATCTTGCTGAGGCCGATAAAGCAGTTTCTGAAGCTATTAAGCCGGAGCATGAAGCGACCATAAAGTGGATATCAGAATCTTTTGCAGAACTTGCACACCCTATTAATAGTTATTTCTCTTTGGTACAGGATGATCCTTCGATACAAATTGTGGCTAACGCACAAATAGAGTGGGGGAAACGTTTTATATCAGGAACTGAGCTTGATGGCCTGCCAGTTTTGTCTGCAGCCGCACCATTTAGAGCAGGCAGGAACGGTTTTGAAGACTTTACCTATATTAAAGCTGGTAAGGTCTCGTTATTAGATGTTGTTAGCTTATATGTGTTTCCAAATACAATTAGAGTAGTGAAACTTACGGGACATGATGTAAAGGAATGGCTTGAGCGTTCGGCAGGTCAGTTTAATCAAATAGATCCAACATCGCCAAAAACTCAATACCTGCTAAATGAAGCATTTCCAAGTTTTGATTTTGATGTTATCGATGGTGTTACCTATGAAATTGATATCACGCAGCCTTCTCGCTACAACACGGAAGGGCATCTTCAAAATGATTCTGCTCATCGTATTGTAAATCTAAAATACAAAGGTTTACCAATTAATTTAGATGATGAGTTTCTTGTGGTGACTAATAATTACAGAGCATCTGGTGGGGGCAAGTTTCCAAATATCGATGGAGTTTCAAGAGAGACGTTTGAAGGACCAGACGAAAACAGAACTGTATTAAGAAGTTATATTCAAGCCCAATCAAATATGAATAAAGGTGTTGGCATTAAAGCTAATCCTGACGGCAACTGGCGTTTTAAGGCGATTAAAACCTCGGTCAAACTTGACGTTATATTTAAGTCTTCACCTTCATTAAATGCTCAAAAGGTCTCTGAAAAAATTAATGTTATTTCTATTACTGACCCTGTGCGTGTTGATAATGATGGACTTGCGTTTTACCAGATTGACTTAACTGCAAACTAGTAAAAAATGAGCAGTGATGTACTTTATGTATCGCTGCTCATTATATTGGCGCTAACTTAAATGAAGACGCAAAATTGAAGAAAGTTATGTTTAAGCTAATTTATCCAATTGAACTTTTAATAAAGGAAGAATGATATCTTCTGGAAGTTCATCAGACATGGCATCCGCTAAAATTGGTGCAAACATACGGGTTGCGTTTGCGTTAGACAACAATTCATCTAATGATACAGCTGCTTGGCAGAACGTATCGTAACTAGAGTCACCTAAGCCTATTACAGCAAACTTTTTGTTTTCTAGGTTTGGCGACGTTTTTAGCCACTTCTCAAAGTTCTTTAAATTGTTTGGAACGTCACCAGCACCATGTGTTGACGTGCAAATAAGCAAGGTTTCCTCATCGGACAGCGGTAAGTCCGATAGTTGATCAATCACTTCAGCATTTAAATCATGTTCATTTAACAGCTCTAAAACTTCATCTGCGACATATTCTGCAGTGCCGGTTTCGGTTCCAACAATTATCTTAATCATGGCTATTCTTCTACTTTTTATTTGTCTTACTTACCGATACAGAACGAACTAAATATTCTGCCTAATAAATCGTCTGAACTGAATTCACCGGTAATTTCATTGAGGTGTTGTTGAGCGATTCTTAATTCTTCTGCCAAAATTTCACCGGCAATAAATGAATGAAGTTGCTCTTTACCTTGAAGTAAGTGCGAATATGCTTTGTTTAATGCATCAAGATGACGTCTACGAGCCATAAAGGTGCCTTCCGTACTTCCTTGAAAACCCATTGCAGCTTTTAAATGCTGTTTCAGTTCTTCAATACCAAGCTGTTGCTGAGCTGAAATAGAAATGACCGGGATATTGTTGATCTCTGTTACTTGAGATGTGCTTTCACCAATTAGGTCAATTTTATTTCGGATAATACTAAGTGGCATATTTTCTGGAAGTTTATCCATAAACTCAGGCCAAATATCATTTGGGTCTATATTTTCACCACTTGTTGCATCAACCATCAGTAATACTTTGTCAGCATCATTAATTTCTTGCCATGCTCGCTCAATACCAATTTGTTCAACGGTATCTGGGCTTTCTCTAAGGCCTGCTGTGTCGATAATATGTAACGGCATACCGTCAATGTGGATATGTTCTTTCAATACGTCTCTGGTGGTTCCTGCTATGTCAGTGACAATCGCACTGTCTTTACCTGATAGCGCATTAAGTAATGAAGACTTACCAGCATTAGGTCTGCCTGCAATAACTACTTTCATTCCTTCACGAATAATTGCCCCTTGTTGGGCTTGGTGTTTTACCGAGTCCAAATAATCGATAATGCCATCAAGATCATTTGCTACCTTTCCGTCAGATAAAAAGTCTATTTCTTCATCTGGAAAATCAATGGCTGCTTCAACATAAATACGCAGTTGGATCATTTTTTCAACAAGGCTGTTTATTTTGTTAGAAAACTCGCCTTGTAGAGATTGAAGCGCTGACTTTGCCGCTTGTACAGAGTTACTTTCAATTAAGTCGGCAATGGCTTCAGCTTGAGTTAAGTCAATTTTGTCATTTAAGAATGCACGCTCACTAAACTCACCCGCTCTAGCTAACCTTAATCCGTCTATTTTTGTGATTTCTTGTAAAATGAGATCAATAACAATTGGACCGCCGTGGCCTTGGAACTCAACAACGTCTTCACCAGTAAAAGAGTTTGGTCCTTTAAAAAATAACACAATGCCTTGATCAAGCGTTGTGCCGTCTGAAGACTTGAAAGACATATACTCAGCTTGACGAGGCTCAGGACAACGACCAACAATATGAGCTGCAATGTCTTTTGCTTTTGGTCCAGATACGCGAATAATACCTACACCTCCTTTTCCAGGTGCGGTTGCTTGAGCTGCAATTGTGTCATTGTTTTCAAATGGGCTGGTCATATCTGGTCTCTGTTGCGTTTAAATTGAAAAAGGCGACCCTCAGGCCGCCTTTTATTGTACTTTATTTTTCAGGTTAAGGGGTTAGCCTTTTTTGGCAGCCGCTTTTTTATCTATATTTTTGTATATAACTAACATCTGAATAATAGAAATTAAGTTAGAAACAAACCAGTATAAAACTAGACCTGATGGGAACCATAGGAAGAATACTGAAAATAGTACAGGCATCCAGGTCATCATTTTTTGTTGCATCGGATCAGCTGATGGCGTTGGAGACAACTTCTGCATTAAGAACATTGATGCACCAAATAGAATTGGCAATACAAAGTAAGGGTCTTTTGCTGATAAGTCTGTGATCCACAAGCCAAACGGTGCATGACGGAGTTCAACACTTTCTAGGAATACCCAATACAATGCCAAAAGAATTGGCATTTGTAATAACAGAGGTAAACAGCCACCCATCGGATTCACTTTTTCTTTACGATAAAGTTCCATGGTTGCTTGACCAAACTTCTGACGGTCATCACCAAAACGTTGTTTTAGTTGTTCCATTTTTGGTTGTAAAGCTCGCATTTTAGCCATCGACTCGTATTGCTTTTTAGTCAGTGGATAAAGGATCATTTTCACGACAATTGTGATGATAATAATTGCGATACCCCAGTTACCAACTACGCCATATATGAACGCTAAACCAGAGAAAAGGATTTGACTAATAAACCATAAAAAACCGTAATCAACTGTTAAATCAAGAGTATCGTGAATTTGACTTAACTCTTCTTGGTTTTTTGGACCTGCAAACAACGTTGAATTCGTTTCTATTGTTTGACCTGGTTGAATACTAATAGCAGGTGACTTAACGCCAATGATTGCAGCGCCACCATTATTAATTACGCGAGAGTAAATATTGTTTTGATCCGTTTGTGCTGGAACCCAAGCACTAACAAAGTAATGTTGGATCATACCAACCCAACCGCCAAGCGTATTTTTGTTTAAGCGCTCATCGGCCATGTCGTCAAAGTCGTATTTGTCGTAGGCTTCGTCAGCAGTAGAGTAAACACCACCACGATAAGTCGGCATCATCATACTACCTTCGTGTTCAACAATATCCTGTTTTAGCTGATAAAAAGGTTGAACCTGAGCAACTGTTGAATTGTTATTTGTAACAGTAAACGAGACATCTACCGAGTGTTTTGCACGTTTAAAAGTAAACGTTTTAACAACAGACAAACCGTCTTTAGATGTATATGTTAACGGCACTACCAAGCTATTGTCTTGTAATAGCCACTCTTGTTGAGTTGCACTATAAACTGGACGGCCATCTGTTGAAGCATCTGGACCTTGAGCGCCAACTAAACCTGACATCGCAACATAAGCAGGGGTTTGTTGTAGTAGTACAAACTTTTCTTCAGACAAATGTGTACGGTCATATTCGAGTAACACGGCTGAAACAACGTCACCACCTCGAGGGTCGATTAAAACCTCTAGAGCATCAGTCGTAACTTTTATCAGCTGTGTAGAAGCTACTTTTGCAACTTCGGTTACAGGTGCCGTGTCTGACTCAGGTAAATCAGCAGAAGTGTTTTTTACACTAGCTTTAGGCATACCATTATCAGTTATGACTTGTGTATTCTCAGGCGATGTTTGCTGAGGTACTGGCGTGTTGTAATCGACTTGCCATTGTTGGAATAGCAAAAAGCTAACCAAGGCTAAACCAATAACTAAGAACGAACGTTGCGATTCCATAGCGCTTACTTCTCTTTATTTTCTGTGTTAATTGATGTTGAGTTTGGTACTGGATCAAATCCACCATCACTAAAAGGGTGGCATTTTAGAATACGTTTGGCACTTAACCAAGAACCTTTTGCAGATCCATGCTTATCTAATGCTTCAATAGTGTATTCTGAACAACTAGGATAAAAACGGCATTTAGCCGGGAACCAAGGACTGATAAGGATTTGGTAGCCACGTACTATTTTTTTAAGGATTGTTCGCAACGGAGCGCGATTTTTTTCCATAATTTATTCAGCTGTTTATTTAGTTTCTCGTTGTCAACTTTGCCGATACCATCTCGAGCAATGACTACTATATCAATATTTGGCAATGCGTGTTGATTTAAACGAAAACTTTCTCGTGTTATACGCTTAATACGATTTCGACCTACAGCAGTTTTTTCTTTCTTTTTGGCAACAACAAGTCCAACACGAGGGTGTGTTAAATCGTTATATTTAGCAAGAAGTGTAAAGTGGTCTGAAACAGCTTTGACCGGGCGGTCAAATATGCGGGAAAAGTGCGAGGGAGTTACTAAACGTAACTCCCTTGTAAAAGTGAAGTTATCCACTTTTTACTTAGAAAGAACTTTACGTCCCTTCGCACGACGACGAGCTAGAACAGCACGGCCGTTTTTAGTTGCCATACGAGCACGGAAACCGTGTGTACGTTTACGTTTTAGTACGCTAGGTTGAAATGTACGTTTCATATTAAATCCATCCGATCGGTTATTACTACAAATTATCCCGCAGGTCGCGACCCCTGCAGGGCCCCAAAAAAGGACGCCGAATAATATAGATTGATCTTCTTTTAGTCAATCAAAATGATCTATTAATTTTTAAGTTCACATTTTATTCACAAAACGAGGTGTATATAAGAAAAAAATGTGGATAACATTGTTTTAAATGTAACGTAAAAGTCTTCTAATTCATCCGTCTTTTTGCTTTAAAACGTGATTATTAGGGACGCAATTACACCACCATTACAGTGATTAATATTTAGTTAAATTTAATACTGTTTTAATGCTCATTGTTGGTTGAGTTTGTGGATAAAATTAAGGCATAATAGCCGGTGCGCTTTTACAAAGTGTATTAATTATAACCGGACATCATAATAGGATATTCAGTGTATCAGTCTCTTTGGCAAAATTGCCTACAGGTTTTAGAACAAGAGTTGTCTCAACAACAATTCAACATGTGGATCAGGCCTCTGCAACTCCACAGTTCAGAACAGTTAATTACCCTGTACGCACCTAATCGTTTTGTATTAGATTGGGTAAGAGATAAATATATGAATCGTATTACTGAACTTCTTGTTCAATATAGTGACGGTTCTCCGGCGCCGAGTTTGAACTTCGATGTTGGCTCGAAAGTTAATACACAACCACAAACTATTTCACACGCAGCAGCGACAAGTAACGTTAATAGAACTCAGTCGCAGAGTATACCTTCATCGTCTAGTCCAGCTTCAGCTCATCAACAGACTGCAAAACCCAAAGCTGTGTTTCGCTCAAATATTAATGACTCTTATACATTTGACAGCTTTGTTGAAGGTAACAGCAACCAATTAGCTAGAGCTGCCGCGATGCAAGTAGCAGATAATCCAGGTGGTGCGTATAACCCATTGTTCCTATATGGTGGAACGGGTTTAGGTAAAACTCACTTATTACATGCAGTTGGTAATGGGATAATCCAGAATAAAAAAGACGCCAAAGTTGTATACATGCATTCTGAGCGTTTTGTTCAGGATATGGTGAAGGCGCTACAGAATAATGCTATTGAAGAGTTCAAGCGTTACTATCGTGGATTAGACGCACTACTAATAGATGATATTCAATTCTTTGCTAAAAAGGATCGGAGCCAAGAAGAGTTTTTCCATACCTTCAATGCTTTATTGGAAGGAAATAAACAGATTATTTTAACCTCAGATCGATACCCTAAAGAGATAGATGGTGTTGAAGATCGACTTAAAAGTCGTTTCGGTTGGGGTTTAAATGTGCCAATTGAGCCGCCTGAATTAGAAACTCGAGTAGCAATTCTGATGAAAAAAGCACATCAGAGTAAAGTTAAGTTACCAGAAGAGGTCGCATTTTTTATTGCGAAAAGATTGCGTTCAAATGTACGAGAGCTAGAAGGTGCATTGAACCGAGTAATAGCAAATGCTAATTTTACCGGTCGACCAATTACAATTGATTTTGTTAAAGAAGCGTTGCGTGATTTACTTGCCCTGCAAGATAAGTTGGTAACAATAGATAACATTCAAAAAACCGTTGCCGAATATTTCAAAATACGAGTTGCTGATATTTTATCAAAACGTCGTAGTCGCTCTGTTGCAAGACCAAGACAAATTGCTATGTCGTTGGCAAAAGAATTGACAAATCATAGCTTACCAGAAATTGGTGACGCGTTTGGCGGGCGAGATCATACGACAGTGCTTCATGCCTGTCGTAAAATAAAAGAATTAAAAGAAGAAAGTCACGAGATAAAAGAAGACGTGCAAAACTTAATGCGAATTTTGTCGTCATAGTGGGGAATGGATAAATGCATTTTATTATAAGTAAAGATTCATTGTTAAAACCTTTAACTATGGTTTCTGGTGCTATTGAGCGTAAGCATACGCTTCCTATTCTTTCTAATGTGCTAATTGAAGCGTCGTTAGATGCCGTAAAATTTACTGGTACGGATATGGAAGTAGAATTGGTGGCGTCAACGACAGCAGATAACGTTATTCAAGCGGGTGCTATTACAATACCTGCTAAGAAGTTATTTGATATTTGCCGATCACTTCCTGGTGATGCGGAAATTGAATTAAAAGTAGATGGCCATTCCGCGGTCGTTAAATCCGGAAAGAGTAGGTTCAGCTTATCAACTCTTCCAGCAAGCGATTACCCAAACTTAGAAGAGTGGCAATCGGACGACCAGATAGAAATATCAAGGCATACGCTAAGAGCCCTAATTGAGAGAATCAATTTTTCTATGGCAAACCAAGATGTTCGTTATTATCTAAATGGTATGTCTTTTGAGCTAGAGTCTGATGTTATTCGAACAGTTGCTACCGATGGTCACCGCCTGGCATTAGCTCAGCAGCCAATAGCCGTTGGGGTAAAAGAGCAGAAACAAGTCATTGTCCCTCGTAAAGCTGTTTTAGAGATTTTACGCTTAGTTGAAGACAATGATGAGCTATTACAAATTCATCTTGGTAATAATCATATCAGAATCATTGATAAGCAATTTGTTTTCACTAGCAAGCTCGTTGACGGCCGTTTTCCTGATTATCGTCGTGTATTACCTCAAGGTGGTGATAAGACAATCGTTGCAGATAAGAACATGCTTAAAGATGTCTTTCAACGAGTTTCTATTTTGTCTAACGAAAAGTTCAAAGGCGTGCGTTTAAATCTAAGTCATGGTGAATTATTGGTTAGCGCAAATAACCCTGAACAAGAGCAAGCAGAGGAAACCGCGTTAGTAGATTACGCAGGTGGCGACTTGGAAATTGGTTTTAACGTTTCATATATTATTGACGTATTAAATAATATTAATACTGATACGGTTAAAATTATGCTGGCTGACGCAAATAGTAGTGCGTTAATAGAGGGTTTTGACGACGCTTCAAGTTTGTATGTCGTTATGCCAATGAAGCTTTAGGCTCGTTATTTTAATGCTTGTAAAAAAAGTAAATGTTGTTGGGTTTAGAAACTTAAGAAACATATCAATTGATACAAGCGCTAGCGTTAACTGTTTCTATGGTAAGAATGGTAGCGGTAAAACGAGTTTACTTGAGGCTCTTTATTTTTTAAGTAGAGCAAGATCTTTCAGAAGCAATAAACGAAATCATTTAATCAATGTGGATGAAAGTTATTTAGCAGTTGCTGCTCTATTAGAACAAAATGGTGAACACCGTTTAGGTTTAGATCTAGACGAAAAAGGAAATAGTCGATTAAAGCTTGATGGCGAAATTCTTAATAGGTTGTCAGAAGGCACGTCATTATTTCCAGTTCAACTAATAACACCAGAGAGTTTTGACGTGTTTTTTAGTAGTCCTAAAGCTCGCCGAGGTTTTTTAGATTTTGGATTGTTCCACGTGGAACATGAATATCAAAAGTGTTGGTCAGACTATCAAAAGCAGCAGAAGCAAATAAACGCGTTATTAAAAACGGGTAACGCGGACCAGAGAGAACTGGTGTTTTGGTACAAAGGTTTGGTTAATAGTGCAGCAAAAGTAGAAGACTATCGAAACCAATTTATCGTAAACCTACTGCAGCCAATGCTAAATGAATTGACTCGTTCGTTACAAAATCAAGAAACAGTAGAATTACTGAAAGCGATAGAAATTAAATATAAATCAAAAATTTTTGATGCAACAGATGACTTAGATAGTGCGATAAGAGCGCAAATATTTAAGGATCAGAAATATAGACAAGTAGGCTTCGGCCCAAGTAAGGCAGATATACTCTTCACCCAAAACGGTGAAGATATTACAAATATGCTATCTCGAGGCCAAAGTAAAATGTTGTTTTACTTACTGGAAGTCGGGATGGTTAGGTTGGTAAAAAACATTAGTAACAAAAATATGTTACTTTTGATTGATGACTTGCCTTCCGAAGTAGATGAGTTTACGCGTGAAACAATGCTTGAGATGTTGTTAAATTCTGAAGCTCAAGTATTTGTAACAGGGATAGAAAGTAAAATAGCAATGGAATTTAAAAAATATACTAATTCTGTGAATGTGTTCCACGTGGAACATGGAGCAATTAAACCAGAGAATATGGAGCAGTTATGTCCGTAGAAAATGAATATGGTTCGTCTAGTATTAAAGTCTTAAAAGGCCTTGATGCAGTTCGAAAACGTCCTGGAATGTACATCGGTGATACTGATGATGGTTCTGGCCTACACCACATGGTGTTTGAAATACTAGATAACTCTATTGATGAAGCCTTAGCCGGCCACTGTAGCGATATAGTTGTAAAAATTCACTTGGATGGATCTGTTTCTGTTCGAGATAACGGTCGTGGAATCCCGACAGAAATTCACCCTGAAGAAGGTGTATCAGCTGCGGAAGTAATCATGACCGTTCTTCACGCCGGTGGTAAATTCGGTGGAGAAGATTCTGGATATAAAGTATCTGGTGGTCTTCATGGTGTTGGTGTTTCAGTTGTAAACGCGTTAAGTGACAAGCTTGTTTTAACAGTTCGTCGTGATGGCAAAGTACATGAACAAGAATATCATTTAGGTGAGCCTGTAGAGCCTCTAGCAGTAGTTGGTGAGGCAACTGAAACTGGTACTGAAGTTCGTTTTTGGCCTAGTGCAACAATATTTTCAGATGTGACTTTCCACTTTGATATATTAGTTAAACGTATACGAGAGCTTTCTTTCTTAAACTCAGGCGTTTCAATTCGTATCATGGATGAGCGTGACGAAGATAAAAAAGAACACTTCTTCTTTGAAGGCGGTATCAAAGCTTTTGTAGAATATTTAAATCAGAATAAAAACTCTGTTAATGAAGAAATCTTCTACTTCTCATTAGAAAAAGATGATGGCATTGTGGTTGAGGTAGCGATGCAATGGAATGACTCTTATAAAGAGCACATTCTATGTTTTACAAATAATATTCCTCAGCGAGATGGTGGAACTCATTTAAGTGGATTCCGCGGCGCATTAACTCGTACGCTGAACAACTACATGACATCTGAAGGTCTGAACAAAGGCAAAGGAAAAAGCTCTGTAGATGTTTCTGCTAGTGGTGATGACGCAAGAGAAGGTTTAACGGCTGTAATTTCTGTAAAAGTACCAGATCCTAAATTTTCTTCTCAAACAAAAGATAAATTAGTCTCTTCAGAAGTTAAATCGGCGGTTGAACAAGCTATGGGTGAAAAGTTAGGTGAATACCTAATTGAGAATCCATCGGTTGCTAAAAACATCATTATGAAAATAGTGGATGCGGCAAGAGCGCGAGAAGCGGCAAGAAAAGCACGTGAAATGACACGCCGAAAAGGTGCGTTAGATATTGCTGGTTTACCTGGTAAGTTGGCAGATTGCCAAGAAAAAGACCCGTCAAAATCTGAACTATATATAGTGGAGGGTGACTCGGCCGGTGGTTCTGCAAAACAAGGTCGTAACCGTAAAAACCAAGCAATCTTACCGTTAAAAGGCAAAATCCTTAACGTTGAAAAAGCACGTTTTGATAAAATGATTTCGTCTCAGGAAGTTGGAACACTTATAACAGCACTTGGTTGCGGTATAGGTCGTGACGAATACAATCCTGAAAAATTGCGTTACCACAATATCATTATCATGACCGATGCCGACGTCGATGGATCGCATATACGAACTCTTTTACTTACATTTTTCTATCGTCAAATGCCCGAGCTTGTAGAGCGAGGTTATATTTATATTGCGCAACCACCGTTATATAAAGTTAAAAAAGGTAAACAAGAGCGCTATATTAAAGATGATGAAGTATTGACTGAATACTTAACAACACTTGCCCTTGAGGGAGCTACGCTTCATGTAAATCAAGATGCGCCAGCAATAAACGGTGTTGAATTAGAAAAGTTAATCAAACAGTATCACAAAGCTGAAAACGGTATTTCTAGGCTTAAGAAAAAAATTAATATAGAAATATTACGTAACCTAATGTTCTTCCGCCCGTTAACTGATGACAAGTTGAAAGACGAAGCAACCATTACAGACTGGCTAGAGTCATTTGTTAAATATCTTAACGATAAAGAAACAGAGTCAGTAATCTATAATGCCGTTATCAATCGCGATGAAGAGCGTAATATTTGGGTTCCAACAATCCGTGTTCGTCAGCATGGTGTAGACAGAGACTATACATTAACAAAAGACTTTATTAACTCTACTGAGTTTAAAGAAATAAGCTCTGTAGGCGAAATCAATATTGATTTATTGGAAGATGGCGCTTACGTAAGTCGTGGTGAAAAACGTTTCCCTGTAGACGATTTCGGAATGGCCGTAGACTGGCTAATGAAAGAATCAAAGCGTGGCTTATACATTCAGCGCTATAAAGGTCTGGGTGAAATGAATCCAGAGCAACTTTGGGAAACAACAATGGATCCTGAATCCCGTCGTATGCTGCAAGTTACAATTGAGGACGCAATTGGCTGTGATCAACTGTTTACTACACTAATGGGTGATCATGTTGAACCTAGAAGAGCGTTTATTGATCAGAACGCCCTTAAAGTTGCTAACTTAGACGTATAAGTTATGCGTTAATTTAAGAAGCCTAGTCGTTCTAAACTGCTAGGCTTTATTTATTTAAGAGTTTGAATTTTTACGACAAAGTAAAATTGGTAAAGACAAATCATGAGCAAATATAATATCGATACATTCCAAGGTCTAATATTGGCGTTACAAGAATATTGGGCTAGACAAGGTTGTGTAATAATCCAGCCTTTGGATTTACCAGTTGGGGCAGGAACGTTTCATCCTATGACGTTTTTACGCTCGTTAGGACCTGAGCCAATTAGTTCAGCTTATGTTCAGCCGTGTCGTAGACCGACAGATGGTCGATATGGCGAAAACCCTAACCGTTTGCAACATTACTACCAGTTTCAAGTGATGCTAAAACCATCACCAGACAATATCCAAGAGTTGTACCTTGGTTCTCTAGAAGAGCTAGGTATCGATACTCTAGTCCATGATATTCGTTTCGTAGAAGACAACTGGGAGTCGCCAACACTTGGTGCTTGGGGGCTTGGCTGGGAGGTTTGGCTAAATGGTATGGAAGTAACACAGTTTACCTACTTCCAACAAGTTGGCGGACTTGAATGTAAACCAGTTACTGGCGAAATAACATATGGTTTAGAGCGTTTAGCCATGTACTTACAAGGCGTAGATAGCATCTATGACTTAGTGTGGACTGACGGCCCTATGGGCAAAGTAACTTATGGCGATGTTTTCCACCAAAATGAAGTTGAACAATCAACCTACAACTTCGAATATGCGGACGTAGATACACTTTTTAAAGAGTTTGATGAAGCCGAAAAAGCAAGTCAGCTACTAATTGAAAAAAGTTTACCTTTACCGGCGTATGAGCAAGTAATGAAAGCGTCACACGCATTCAACATGTTAGACGCTCGCCATGCGATATCCGTAACTGAACGTCAGCGCTATATCTTACGAGTTCGAGCTTTATCAAAAGCCGTTGCACAAGCATATTATGATGCTCGTGAGGCATTAGGTTTCCCAATGTGTAGCGATCAAGTTTCAAAATAGTAGGGCATTAATATGAAAGATAATTTTTTAATAGAACTAGGTACGGAAGAACTACCACCAAAAGCCCTCAAGAAACTAGCGGTAAGCTTTAAAGATGGCTTTGAAGCACAGCTTAAGCAAGCAGAGTTAAGCTTTGACAATATAGAATGGCTAGCAGCCCCAAGAAGATTAGCTATCCGAGTAACAAATTTAGAATTTAATCAAGCTGATAAATCTGTAGAAAAACGTGGTCCAGCGACGTCCGCTGCGTTTGATGCAGACGGTAATGCTACAAAAGCTGCCCTCGGCTGGGCAAGAGGTTGTGGAATCGATATCTCTGAAGCGACTAGATTATCGACGGATAAAGGCGAATGGTTACTTCACAAAGCCGTCGTGCCGGGTAAAACACTAAATGACCTATTAGAAGGTTTTGTTAAAGCCGCACTAAAACAGCTGCCGATCCCTAAACCAATGCGTTGGGGTTCAAGTGATGCAGAATTCATACGTCCAGTGCATACACTAATTACTATGTTCGGTGACAAAGTAATTCCAATTGAGGTGCTTGGTCTAACATCTTCAAATCAATCACAAGGTCATAGATTTCATCATCGTGGTAAAGTGACTATCACGAATGCTGACAGCTATGTAGAAGAGCTAAAGCAAGCATATGTAATGGTCGATTTTAATGAGCGTCAAACCGCAATTAAAACTCAAATCGCACAAATATGTGAAGTTAATAATGCTGTTGTTAAAGGCGACGTCGATTTGTTAGACGAAGTTACATCATTAGTTGAATGGCCAGTTGCATTAGTTGGAACATTTGAAGACAAGTTTTTAGAGGTACCACAAGAAGCCTTAATTTATACGATGAAGGACGACCAAAAGTACTTTCCGATGCTAGACGAAAACGGAAGTTTGTTACCGAAATTTTTATTTATTAGTAACATTGAAAGTAAGCAGCCAAGTGCTGTCATCGAAGGAAATGAAAAAGTAATTCGTCCTCGATTAGCAGATGCTGAATTCTTTTACAACACTGACAAGAAAAAGACCCTTGAGTCTAGACTTAGCAGCTTAGAAAGTGTTTTGTTTCAAAAGCAACTTGGAACATTAAAAGAAAAGTCAGAACGTATTTCGGAATTGGCGGGTTATATCGCAACGCAAATTAATGCGAATGCCGATCATGCTAAGAGAGCGGGTTTGTTAGCAAAAACAGATCTAATGACAGAAGTTGTTATGGAGTTTACCGACATACAAGGTGTGATGGGTAAATACTACGCACTAAATGACGGCGAAAGCCCAGTAGTAGCCGACGCGTTATACCAGCAGTATTTACCACGTTTCGCTGGTGATGAATTACCGACATCACTAGAAGCATGTGCGGTTGCCTTAGCAGACAAATTTGACACGTTAGTGGGTATTTTTGGAATCGGACAATTTCCTAAGGGTGATAAGGATCCATTCGCATTGCGTCGCGCTGCGATTGGTATTATTCGTATCATGATAGAGAAAGAACTTGTTCTAGATTTTAAAGATCTTGCTACATTCTCATCAACGTTATTTGGCAATAAGTTAACAAATACCAATGTTATAAATGATGTGTTTGATTTCATGTTAGGCCGTTTCGAGGCGCACTATCGTGATCACGGCGTAACAGTAGAGGTTATAAGAGCTGTTGAAGTTAAAAAGCCTACCTCTGCATTAGACTTTGATAAACGCCTAAAAGCGGTAGTCGAGTTTTCTAAATTGCCGGAAGCAAAAGCGTTAGCTGCAGCAAACAAACGTGTAAATAACATATTGAATAAAAATGCAAAGACGAGTTTTGATGCAATAAATGAAACATTACTTGCTGAAGATGCAGAAAAACAACTCGTAAGTAAAATAGCAGCTATTGGCCCAGGTGTTGAAGCTGATTTTACTAACGGCGATTATAGCAAAGGGTTAACGGCGTTAGCCGCATTACAAACAGAAATTGATACGTTTTTTGAAAATGTAATGGTTAATGATGAAAACGAAGCTATTAAAAACAACCGTTATGCGATTCTAGGACGTTTACAGTCTTTGTTTATGCACACGGCTGATATTTCAGTTTTATAGCCTTACAATTGATATGAAAGCCCAGTTTAAACACTGGGTTTTTTTTTACTTAGGCATTTGGCCTCAATATTGCTTCGTATTATGACAGCTAATAATTGCCTAATATTGATGGCTTAGTAAAAACATGGCAAACACCAAAATAGTCATTATTAAACGAGAAATAAAATGAAAAACACATTCATAATTATTGTCACTATGCTGCTATCAAGTTGTGCTAATCATGCACAAAAGGACTCAACCGGAATTTATTTACGTTCTGAATTTTCTTGGTGGGAAGCACAGGCAAAGTATGAATTTAAAAAGTTTGATGATGGAAAAGCCAAAGTTGTAGCAGAAATTCAAAATGACGGTAAACCCTATAATATTAAAATTGCTGATAAGGCTTGGTCTGTTGGCCGGAACTGTGGTGTTTCCGAAGGAACGAATAAAGAGATAAAGTTAAATGAAACACGGTCATTAGCTTGCTCGTCAAAAGAAAATAACGATAGCTTAATGCCATTAGCTAATGCTTTTACATTTTACCCAAAAAAGAAGGGCAGTTACATATTTACCCTTGATATTGTACTAGGGCAAATCGTCAGTCTTACCATCACAGAAAATTAGACACGATTAAGCTCGACTTTACTTTACTGACTGACTTGTAAATCAACTATTTATTAATGAGCTATAAACTTATTCAACGATAACGTTAGAATGCTACAACTCTATTTCGGCCTTGTTCTTTGGCTTTATACAGCCTGTCGTCTGCAGACTTTATTGCCGTACTAAAGTCATCGCTATTTGTGATTTCTGAAACGCCAAAACTACTTCGGATGGTTAACGGCTTACCATCTTCTAAAATGAGAGGAGTCTCCTGCAATGAAACTCTAATTTTCTCGGCTATCTTTGTTGCCTTATCTATACCCATTTGAGGTATACAAATTAAAAACTCTTCACCGCCAACACGGCACAGAACGTCAGTATTCCTTAGTGCTTTTTTAATTACATTAACAGCATGTACGATGGCTTTATCGCCAACATCGTGTCCATAAGTATCATTTATTACTTTAAAATGATCTATATCCGTCATTATTAATGAAGCTGGCAACAGCAGGCCTGCGTTGGTCTTTAAATATGGAAAGTACGACGCTTCTAAAAAACGTCGATTCGGTATATCTGTAAGTGCGTCAGTATTTGCATCTTGCTTGTGCTTGATGGAAACCGTTTCAATTTTTGAATGGCTTTGATAACGATAATATTCGTTGATAAAAGAAAATATAATGATAACTATTGTAGAAAGTAAAAAGCGACTCTTCTCAGCCTCACCATAGCTAGCTATTAGAATACCGTCTGTATATAACATGTAAAAACTCATCACAACAAACGCGCCGGAGAAGTACGAACCCCATTTTGGACCCATAATAGAGTAGACAATTAGCGGGTAATACATTACCCAATATAGAGCGGTATTCTCTGTTCCACCTGAGTAAATTAAACAAGCATTAAATATCAATACGCCAGTGCAAAGTACAATTCTGCCGAGTTGTTTAAAGGACGTTAAGTAAAACAAAAACGCACTTATTAAAACCAAAATCAGTGTTCCGGCAAGAGACGACGACAAGAAAGGTGAGTATTTATCGTAATTAGCAATAAGTAGTCCAGATAAAACTACAACAGCCAATGAAATCATTGCCAATAAGGAAGTGTTCTGGCGAACTTGTTCCACGTTCTGCACATTATCTGTGTTTATATAGCGATGCCACTTTTCATGCTTTTTTTGCATTACGAGAAATCCTTTAAAATGCCTTTATTTATGTTCCCTTTTTTACTACAAAAATAAAAGGGGTTTCGTCAATATTTTGCTCAATGAGCTCGTGTCCCATAAAGCGACAAAAAGACGGAATATCTCTCACTGTAGCAGGGTCGTCAGCTTTTACTAACAGAGTTTCCCCTATGGCCATGCTACGAACTTCTTTTCGAATCATCATTACTGGCTCTGGGCAACGCAGGCCTAAAGCATCTAGGACCTTGTCCGTTTCTATCATAACTATGTCTCTAATAGTTTTAGCTAAAATAGTTATTAATAACTAAATGTAACAAAAGATGAATGGAATTTTATAACGATAAAAAAAAAGTGCAATGGATCATGTCCATTGCACTTTCGTTATTTGACGTTATTTCAGGTTATGGACGTTCAAAAATAGTCGCAATACCTTGGCCAAAACCAATACACATAGTTGCTAGACCATACTTAGCGTCCGCTCTTTCCATATTGTTAATCAGCGTTGTAGATATTCTCGAGCCTGAACAACCAAGTGGGTGACCAAGTGCAATAGCGCCACCGTTTGGATTAATATCATCCATACGATTTTCAATGCCTAAGCCTTTAACAACAGACAATGCTTGAGCGGCGAATGCTTCGTTTAATTCAAATTGACCTATGTCTTGAATATCAATGTTTGCACGTTTAAGTGCTTTTTCAGTGGCAGGAACTGGACCCCAACCCATAGTTGAAGGCTCACAACCAGACACACCCATTGCTTTAATTTTAGCGCGATACTTAAGACCAAGCTCATTGGCTTTTTCTTCGCTCATCACTAACATGCCTGAGGCACCATTAGACAATGCAGAAGACGTTGCCGCTGTTACTGTGCCATTTACCGGGTTAAACACTGGACGAAGTGGTGAAACTGTTTCCATTGTAGTTTGTGGACGAATTACTTCGTCGTAGTCACACATGGTTAATGCACCATTTTCGTCATGGCCTTCAACAGCAATGATTTCATTAGCAAAACGACCTTCTAGAGAGGCTTCATAAGCTAAACGGTGTGAACGAACACCAAACTCATCTTGTTGCTCACGGCTAATGCCATGTTTTCGAGCAAGCGCTTCTGCTGTTAGGCCCATTGAGCCAGCAGCTTGTGCTGTGTTTAAGTTTAATCCTGGGTGGAAATCTAAGCCGTGTGTCATTGGAACGTGAGTCATATGCTCAACACCACCAATAATAAACATGTCGCCTTGATCAGCCATTATCTTGTTGGCTGCATCATGAAGGGCTTGCATAGAAGAGCCACATAAGCGGTTAACTGTTACAGCAGGAACTGACGTCGGAATACCCGCCAATAAAGCAGCTTGACGGCCTACGTTAAAACCTTGCTCTAGAGTTTGCATTACACAACCCCAGATTACATCATCAAGCTCTGCTGGGTTAACCTTTGGGTTACGCTCTAGCAAAGACTTCATTACTGCCGCTGATAAGTCTTCAGCACGTACATTTTCGAACATACCATTTCTGGCTTTTGCCATTGCAGTACGAACGCAATCTATAATCACTACATTTTTCATTTTATTCGCTCCTACTTACCTGTGTATGTGCCATAAAAAGTTTGACCAGCTTCAGCCATTTGACGTGTTTTATCAGTTACATGATAAATCTCACCTAGGTCTTTGTACTTGTCGGCTTTAGCAACGAAGTTAGCAAGACCTACCGTATCAACGTAACGGAATACACCACCGCGGAATGGAGGGAAACCAATACCATATAAAAGCGCCATATCAGCTTCAGAAGGAGAGGCAACAATACCTTCCTCAAGACAACGAATAGTTTCGTTAATCATCGGGATCATTAAGCGGTCAATGATGTCTGCTTTATCGAACTCTTTGTCCATTGCTGCAACGTCACCCAATAAAGATAGTGTTTCATCTTTAATTTGCTTTTGAGGACGTCCGCGCTTGTCTTTAGAGTGCTCGTAAAAGCCTTTACCATTTTTCTGACCAAACATTTTACTATTATAAAGAACAGAAATGGGGTCTTTTTCTAGCTTTTGCATTCTTGTTGGGAAGGCTTCTGCCATTACGTCAGTACAATGATCAGCCGTATCGATACCTACAACATCTAATAACATCGCAGGACCCATTGGCCAGCCGAACTCACGTTCCATCACTTTATCAACTTGGGCAAAGTGTGCGCCGTCGTTAAGTAATAAGCTGAAACCAGCGAAGTAAGGGAACAATACGCGGTTTACGAAGAAACCAGCACAGTCATTAACCACAATCGCTGTTTTACCCATCTTAGTAGCGTAGGCAACCGTTGCAGCAATAGTTGCATCAGATGTGTTTTCGCCGCGGATTACTTCCACTAACTGCATTAATGGCACTGGGTTGAAGAAGTGCATACCACAGAAGTTTTCTGGACGTTTTAGGCTTTTTGCTAAACGATTGATAGAGATGGTTGATGTGTTTGAAGTAATGATGGCATTGTCTTCAACTAAACCTTCTACTTCAGCAAGAACTGACGCTTTTACATTCGGATTCTCAACAACCGCTTCGATAATAAAGTCAGCTGACTTTAATGACTCGTTGCTCAATGATGGCTGAATGTTGTTTAAGGTTGTTGCCAACTTAACACCGTCGATACGACCTTTAGCTAACTTTTTGTTAAGTATTTTAGAAGCTTCCGCCATACCTTGATCAAGCGCACCCTGTGCAATGTCTTTCATTACGATAGGTGTGCCTTTAGAAGCAGACTGGTAAGCAATACCACCGCCCATGATACCAGCACCTAGTACCGCAGCTTGTTTAACTTCGTGAGTATTTACTTTACCCGCTTTTTTCGCCAAACCTTTAACATACTGGTCATTCATGAAATTACCAATCATGGCCGTTGCTGCATCGGTTTTAGCTAATTTTGCAAAGTAACGGTTTTCAACACGCATCGCTTCGTCACGGGTCATACCCGCAGATTCATATACGCTATCTACAGCAGCAACCGGCGCAGGGTAATGTTTACCCGCTTTTGCCATTACCATTGTTTTGGCAACAGTCACTGCGTTTTCTAATTCAGTAGGGCTAAATTGAATAGGTGCTAGTTTTTGAGCTCGGCGAGCTTGCCAATCTAGTTTGCCTTCAATCGCTTGTAACAACATAGACGTTGCTACATCAATAATCTTATCGTTGCTAGTGAACGCGTCTACCGCGCCCATTTTAAGCGCATCTTTTGGCTTTTTAGGACGGGCAGATGTAATCCATTCAAGAGCATTATCAGGTCCAATAACTCGTGGTAAACGAACCGTACCACCAAAACCAGGAATTAAGCCTAAGTTGTTTTCTGGTAAACCAACTTGTGCAGTTTCGTCTACAACACGGAAGTCAGTTGCTAGACAAAGTTCAAAACCACCACCTAACGCAAACCCAGAAATAGCCGTTAGCGTTGGGACTTTGATGTCTTCGATGCCGTCAAACATGTCAGAGCTAGACTTTACCCAATCAACAAGAATGTTTTCGTCTTGCTTAAAAGTTTCTAAAAACTCAGTAATGTCTGCACCTACAATAAAGGCTGATTTAGCAGAACGGAACAACACAGCTTTGATTGAGCTGTCTTCATTAATCGCTTTTGTAGCATCTTTACAGTCTTGAATAGTTTGTTGATCAAACTTGTTGACTGAACCAGGGGCATCGAATGTAAAGTGGGCAATTCCATGCTCACCCATAGTTACATTGACAGTTTGGCCTTTAAAAATCATTGTTGTACTCCCAAAATTAAATGGTACGACCAGTTGATATTGTCTTGTGAGTGTCGCCTTAAATACCGCAAAAATCAATGTTTTTCCTTAAATAGCCATGTAAGGAAAAGTGCACAAATTAATATTTGCTCAAAGAATATTAAAAATAAGGTCAAACACTCAACGATTTTTGTTAAGTTAGTTTAGACTAAAATACTCAGTACATCTTTGGTGATTGTTCATGGCTGTAAAACTCGGAAAAAAAAGCTTTGCTTGTATTGTTCTTCTTATATCATCACCACTTTTTGCAGGTGCTACAAACAAAGCTAGCAGCGAGAACATAAATCATACACCCGAACTTCTTTTTGAGGAGTTTGAAGACATAGCATCCTCAGGTAATACTGACGAATATCTTCGCCTAGTAAACCAATTTAACTCGCATCCTTTATTCCCTTACGCGAAAGCTTCTTATTTAAGTAAAACATTAAGTATCGATAAAAAAGCGGTCATAAATGAGTTTGTTAATGAGTTTAAAGGAGCGCCATTTACGAACTCTTTAGAGGTTAAGTGGTTACATTATTTAGCCAATAACAATTACCGTGACGCGTTTTTCGATGCCTTTCAGTACGGAATAGATCTTACTTTAGATTGCCAGTATTTGAGTTGGCAACTAGACGGCAATGCAAAGGTAACAAGTTTGCATAATGAGATCGTAAATATTTGGGTGTCTAACAAGTCGTTACCCAAACAGTGTGATGGTGTTTTTAACAAGTGGTTCGACAGCAACTTAGTAACGAGTGACATCGTTTTAAAACGAATAGAGTTGGCGGCATTATCTAAAAACTTTAATTTAGTACGTTATTTAAAACGATATTTGCCCGAACATAAAAAATATCTGAGTGACTTATGGATTAAAGCCGCGTCTAAGCCTAACTCAATTTATCAGCGAGGGTTCTTTTTGTTGAAAAACAAAGATGAATTAGCGATTTTACGATCACAAGCTAGTAAGTTAGCGTTTGCAAACCCTGAGCGTTTTTATAAGTGGTGGGTGGCTAGTGGAAAGTCAGTGTTTTCAAAGATTGATGGTAGCGTTTATGTTGATAAAACGGTAGCGGTTGCATTGGCCGTAAATAAATCGCCCATTTCACTTACGCTTTTAAATGAATTACCTGACGATACTGTTGATGAAAGTGTTAAGCAGTGGCGATTAGCAAGAGCGTTAGCAACCAACAACTGGAATATCGTGTTGACTACAGTTAATCAATTACCGGAATTGTTTCAAGTAGACCCAGCGGTTGTTTTTTGGCGGGCACGATCAGAAATGGAAATAGGTAACCTGCAGTACGCAACTCGATTATTAAGCGAACTAGCAGAACGCCGAGATTATTATGGTTTTATGGCAGCATCCGCGTTAGGCCAAAAACTTAAAATGCGACACGAACCACTAGAGATTGAAGCTTCGGTAAAAGCTAATATCGAAAACCACCCCACATTTCAACGAGCGTTAGCATTGTTCAACAATAATTCTCTGTTGCGGGCGAGGCAAGAGTGGAACTACTTAGTTAGCGATTTACCTGATGATTTGATGTTGGCAGCCGCTGAGTTGGCCGCCGAGTCTGGCTGGGTAGACAGGCCAATATTTACCTTATCAAAAGTTGATTACTTAAATGACGTAGAACTGCGTTTTCCTTTGGCATTTAACGATATTATTCAGAAACATGCGTTGAGTAGTGATTTACCCGCGAGTCTCATATACGCGATTATACGTAGAGAAAGTTCTTTCATTGAAGATGCTTTTTCATCAGCGGGAGCCGCAGGATTAATGCAAATCAAACCTGCAACTGCCTCTGTAGTGGCTCGTCAGCGTATTTCTAAGTACGACTTGTTCGAACCAGATACTAATTTATTGTATGCCACATCGTATCTTGAGAAATTGTTGTCAAAAACGGATCAAAATCTAGTGTTGGCCGCCGCATCATACAATGCGGGCTTTAATAGAGTTAAAAAGTGGCTACCAAAAACATCAATTGATGCTGACGCTTGGATAGAGTCAATACCGTATAAAGAAACAAGGAATTATGTAAAGGCTGTGGTTGCATATAAACAAGTTTACCAGCACCTTCTGAACGAAGAGACAAGTATTACAGCTGACATCACAAGTCTAACGGTTGAACCGGAAATTTAACGACTGCGCTTAATGTATCAAAATATCGGTGTTACACTCCTAACCATATACAAATAGGAGTATAGAAAATGACACTAATGAATAACTTAGCGGCGACATATCCAGCTCATATTGAACGTTTACAGGCGTTAACAAAAGACATTGTACAAAAAGAACGTTTAGACGGAATTGTCATTCATAGTGGTCAACCTATGCGTCAATTCTTAGACGATATGTACTACCCATTTAAGCCTAACCCTCAGTTTAAGGCTTGGGTGCCTGTTATTGATAATCCTCATTGTTGGTTGATTTTAAATGGCACTGACAAACCTAAACTCATATTTTATCGTCCAGTCGACTTTTGGCACAAAGTGCCAGATGAACCGACAGAGTATTGGACCGAATGTTTTGATATTGAATATCTGAAAAACCCTTCAGAAGTAGAAAAGTTACTGCCTTATGATAAAGCTAATTTTGCTTATTTAGGCGAATATGTAGACGTTGCTAAAGCGCTAAACTTTGGTCACATTAATCCAGAGCCAGTTGTTAATTTTGTTCATTACCACAGAGCGTATAAATCGGATTATGAAAAACATTGTTTACGTGAAGCAAACCGATTAGCCGTACTATCTCATAATGCGGCAAAAAATGAGTTTTTAGCTGGTGGTTCAGAGTACTCAATTCAGCAAGCTTACTTAGCCGCTAGCCAGCAGATGGAAAATGATACACCTTATGGCAATATTGTCGCGTTAAACGAAAATGCAGCCATCTTGCACTACACCCACTTTGACCGCGCTGCCCCTAAACAACATCGTAGCTTCTTAATTGACGCTGGCGCGCAATGCAATGGCTATGCAGCTGATATTACTCGTACTTATACAAAAGAGCAGAATCAGTTCAGTGATATTATAAAATCATTGGATGATGTTACCGTTAAGATGGGTAACGCTTTAAAACCAGGTGGCAGCTACGTTGATTTGCACATTCAAACGCACCAACACATCGGTGCAATACTAAAAGAGTTTGGAATTACCAATGTAAGTGCAGATACAGCGGTTGAAAGCGGTTTAACAAGTACGTTTTTCCCACATGGTCTGGGTCATCACTTAGGATTGCAAGTTCACGACATTGGCGGCTTTATGGCTGATGAGCGCGGCACGCACATTGCCTCGCCAAAACAACATCCTTTTTTACGAACAACCCGTCCAATTGAAGCTGATATGGTATTTACCGTTGAGCCTGGTTTGTACTTCATTGATTCACTTCTTGGCGATTTAGTTGGTACGGAACGCCACGCTATGGTGAATTGGGATAAAGTTACAGAGCTTAAACCTTTTGGTGGGATTCGCATCGAAGACAATATTATCGTGCATCGTGAGAAAAATGAGAACATGACACGAGATCTTGGTTTAGAATAACCAGACTGTAATTAAGAATAAGAAAAACAATGCAATATCGCGCCATTATTCGAATACTAGGCTTACTGGTTTGTATCTTCAGTTTAGCCATGTTACCACCGTCCATCGTTTCGGTTTTTTATCGTGATGGTGGCGCTTTGCCTTTTGTTCTTGCGTTTTTCTTTGCTCTTGGTGCAGGTGGTTTAATTTACTATCCGAATCGTCATCAAAAATCAGATCTAAGAGCAAGGGAAGGCTTTTTAATTGTTGTCTTTTTTTGGTTAGTTCTGGGCTCATTTGGTGCCTTACCTTTCATCTTTTCTGTATCACCTGAAATTAAAATTGCCGATGCGTTTTTTGAATCCTTTTCAGGACTAACCACTACTGGAGCGACGGTATTAACTGGGTTGGATGAGCTTCCCAAGTCATTTCAATTTTACCGACAGCAATTACAGTGGTTAGGCGGTATGGGTATTATCGTATTAGCTGTCGCTATTTTGCCGTTATTAGGTGTTGGTGGTATGCAGTTATATCGTGCTGAAACCCCAGGCCCAATGAAAGACAGCAAGATGACACCACGAATAGCCGATACGGCAAAACACTTGTGGTACATATACGTCATACTCACATTAGCTTGTGGCCTGTGTTATTGGATTGCCGGTATGTCTGTGTTTGATGCAATTTGCCACGCGTTCTCAACCATCGCAATTGGCGGATTTTCGACTCATGATGCGAGCCTTGCCTATTTCAACAGTCCTGCAATCAACATGGTTTGCGTGGTGTTTTTGTTAATTGCAGCCGCAAACTTTTCATTGCATTTTGCTGCGTTTAGAAATAAATCCTTGATGCATTACCTTAGAGATCCAGAATATAAAGCCTTTTTGGCAATACAATTAGCCTTAGCAATATTGTGTTTTTATATGTTGGTAGAGTATGAGGTATACGGTGGTCGCTTAGAGGCGCTAGATCAAGCCTTACTTCAGTCTGTGTCCATGTCTACTACCGCAGGTTTTGCTACAACGAACTTTGCAGCATGGCCGGTATTTTTACCAATATTGTTAATATTCAGCTCGTTTATTGGTGGTTGTGCTAGCTCGACCGGCGGTGGACTAAAAGTAGTTCGAGTTGTGTTACTGTTCAAACAAGGCATGCGCGAGCTTAATCGACTGGTTCACCCTAAAGCGATATATTCAATAAAGCTTGGTAAAAAAGCATTACCGGATCGTGTTGTCGAAGCTGTTTGGGGATTTTTCTCTGCTTACACTTTAGTATTTGTATTAATCATGCTGGCGTTGGTTGGTACAGGTTTGGACAACTTATCGGCATTTACAGCGACAGCAGCGAGCCTAAATAACTTAGGCCCAGGTCTAGGTGAAGTTGCACAAAACTACTCTAGTGTTACAGATACTGGCAAATGGGTTCTAATGCTAGCCATGGTATTTGGACGTTTAGAAGTATTCACTTTGTTAGTTCTATTTACACCGGCATTCTGGCGCGATTAAAGCCAGTGCTTAGTACTGCTTTCCATTTTATAAGCACATAGGTTTAAGAAGGCACGCGCTTTTCTTTTTGGAAGAAAAGGTATTGTCTCTTTTCCATAAGGTAGTTGCAGTACAACGCTTGCTAAATTATTCCTACGTAACATCGGCGTTTGAACTTGCCCAATATTCTGAATTTTATAAAGCGGAATAATAGATATTTTTTGACCGATAAAGCCACTTCTAATTGCGACATAATCGTCATTAAACCACAACCCAAAACGTCGCCAACGAAGATATACCAGCAAACCACCGATAGGTGTACAGGCAATTAGCCAAATCCAAGACGTATCAAGGTGCATAAGTAGCAGCGCTGCTATGGTTAATGGTGTGAGCCAAAATACCGCGATACAGTGAGATAGATATCTAGTGCTTATACCAATAAAATTAATCTGCTCGGTATCTAAATTTCCGTATGTTGTATGAACAATACTATGCCAAGCGTCAGGAGATAATGTTGGAATTGACAGATTGTTTTTATTCTTCGCATTTTGACCGTGGGCAATAGCCAACTGATGAAATTGCATAGTGACGCGTCGTAGTAGCTTGAATACCCAATTTTGTTTGATAGATATTGCTTGAACTCGATGTTTAGCAATTGAAATTTGATGCTTTTCAAATAACCCAGCAGTTCGCTTTAGTTGTTTGCCTTCGTTAAATAATTCAAAGTTATAAAACTGAACAATAGAGGAAAGTACTGATAACAATACAGCAAATAAAATGACAACGGTGACAAAAAATATGGTGGCAAAGACATTTAATAATGGGCTTTGTGGGAAGAATAAATTTAACAATGAAACTATATTGGGGACGATGGAGGCCTTTGCAAAAACAACGATTGAATCCATAAACGGTGCTAAGACCGCCAGTAAAATAAAGGTCATATTTGACGATAAACCAAATCGAGCAATTTCACCAAGTGATAACTTAATTATAGGGTCTGACGCAGCAAAAACATCACGTTGCTCGCTTTCTTCATTGATGTCGTCATTAGATTTAATGGTGGATTGCTTCTGTTTGTAGCTGAAGATATCCGTTCGAACGGTTTCAGCATAATCAATGGAAATACCAGGAAGGCTTATCTCTTTCTGTGCAGATCCTGCCGAGTCGAAAATACAATTAACTAACTTTAGTGGCTCAAAATAAATTGGCGTAGCAAGATTAACGTTTTGTACTTTTTCAAAGGCTAAGGTAGTGCGCTCTTTATTTAATATGCCGCGACGAAGAATAACTTGGCCTTCCGTTACGCGGTAACGAAAATTCTGATAGTAAAGAATTGAGTAAATAATTAGGCCAACAACTAGAGTGATACCCGCTATACCTAGCCAAAATAGCTTGTCCTCAACTTGAGTGATGAAAATAGCGAGCGCTGGCGCTAAGTTAATAATGCCATCTTTTATAAAGCGAATCGTAAAGTTAAAGATGAAAAAAACGATAGAGAAGGGCGACAAGCGGTGCCAATCAGATTCACTTTTTTTTGTAGAATCGGCGATTACATTAGTCATTATTAAATGTTTCCGAGTTTGCCTTTTCTAAAATGAGTTGCCTTATTTGTGATGCTCTGTACACGCTTAACCCATTGATAACTAAATCTGAGGAAAGTCCGCCAGCACTAAATATTTTTATTGTTGCTAAACCCAGCTTTCGCTCAAAAATACCACGTTGCGTTTCTATATGTTGTATACGATTAAAAGGGATAATTGTTGTGGTTCGCCAAATAAGACCTCGACGATACAAGATATCTTGCTCTCTGAGGGCAATGCCTCTTTGCTTGTGACTCGCGAAAATATAGTAAACGACCCAAACGATAACGGCAGAAAAAGCGCCGGTAATGTACAGAGTGACATCGTTAGGTATGCCAAGAACTAGCCAGCCTGTTACTAATACAGCAGCAACAATAAAAAAAGTAATTAACCACCCGATAAGCTGTTCAATGGGAGATTTGGGATCCATCATTTGATAATCAACAGCATTAAAGTCGGGAAGAAAATCAATATCAAGTTGTTCGTTGCTAAACATGTAAAGTCCTTTGGGCGGGGATAGTGTCAGATTTCGCTATCAAAGCGAGCTTGATATGAGAGTGCGATCATTTGTTTTAACACGTCGATATCAATATCTTCTAATTTATTTATATATAAACAAGATTTACCTGTTTTGTGTTTGCCGAGTCGCTCAAGCAGGTGTTGGTATTGGCTGAAACCATTCATTATATATAAGGTAATATTTTGTTTTCTAGGAGAAAAACCAACTCTGAACCATTCGCCTTTGCGGCCACTGGCATATTGATACTTATAGAGACCAAAACCAATGAGGCTATCGCCCCACATAACGGCTGGTTGCTGAGTAATGTCAGACATAATTGTCAGAAGCGTATTAGCATCTGAACGCTTTTTATCATCGTTTAAGGCGCTTATAAACGTTGAGGGACTAACCTCTGTTTGTTTCGTTTTTAAGTCTGACATTACTAAATTCCTTCTCAGCTAGCTTTGGTTAATCCCAGTTTAAGATAACTTTACCTGATTGACCTGAACCCATGGTATCAAAGCCTTTTTGGAAGTCATCAACGTGAAACTGGTGCGTGATCATTGGTGAAATGTCTAAACCAGACTGGATAAGACTTGCCATTTTGTACCAAGTCTCAAACATTTCACGGCCATAAATGCCTTTAATGATTAGGCCTTTAAAAATAACCTGATTCCAATCCACCGCCATACTCGCTGGTGGAATACCTAACATGGCAATTTTACCACCGTGGTTCATGTTGTTAAGCATTGAGCTGAATGCACTAGGTACGCCTGACATCTCAAGGCCTATGTCAAACCCTTCAGTCATGCCCAAGTCACTCATTACGTCTTTTAAATTTGTTTCAGATACGTTAACAGCCCGTGTCGCACCCATCTTTTTGGCCAGTTCAAGGCGGTAAGGGTTTACATCTGTGATAACTACGTGACGCGCACCAACGTGTTTAGCGACGGCAGCGGCCATAATACCTATTGGTCCAGCGCCGGTAATTAATACGTCCTCACCGACTAAATCAAAAGAGAGAGCTGTGTGAACCGCGTTACCAAACGGGTCAAAAATAGAGGCTAAATCATCCGAGATATTATCTGGAATTTTAAACGCGTTAAATGCGGGAATAACTAAATATTCTGCAAAAGAACCTTCGCGGTTAACACCTACACCGGTTGTATTTCGACACAAGTGCACTCGTCCTGCTCGGCAGTTTCGACAATGGCCACACGTAATGTGTCCTTCACCAGACACTCGATCGCCAACTGTAAAACCTTTTACTTCTTGGCCCATATCTACTACTTCACCAACATATTCATGGCCAACAACCATAGGCACAGGAATGGTGTTTTGTGCCCATTCGTCCCAGTTGTAAATATGCATGTCAGTGCCACAAATTGCAGTTTTACGAATCTTTATCAATAAATCATTGTGACCCATCACTGGCTTTTCAGCGTCGGTCATCCAAATGCCTTTTTCCGACTTTAACTTTGCTAATGCCTTCATGATTAAATTACCTTAAGTTCTTTGCCAACTTCAATAAAGGCATTAATAGCTTTATCAAGTTGCTCTTGCGTATGAGCCGCCGAAATTTGAGTACGAATACGAGCTTGGCCTTTAGGTACAACCGGGAAGCTAAAGCCAACAACGTAAATGCCTCGTTCTAACATTTTATCTGCAAACATAGAGGCTAACTTTGCGTCACCCAACATCACAGGAATGATGGCGTGATCTTTACCTGCTAATGTAAACCCGGCTGCTGACATTTTCTCACGAAAATAAGCAACGTTTGACCATAGGGTGTCACGTAGATCCGACCCTTGCTCTAACATATCTAATACTTTAAGTGACGCCGTTACAATTGATGGTGCTAGTGAATTCGAGAATAAATATGGGCGAGAGCGTTGACGTAACCATTCAATCACCTCTTTTTTACCTGAAGTATAACCGCCAGATGCACCGCCTAATGCCTTGCCTAGGGTTCCGGTAATGATATCTACACGGTCTAAAACATCGCAATATTCGTGCGTGCCACGACCGTTTTCACCTACAAAACCAACAGCATGAGAGTCATCAACCATTACCAACGCATCGTACTTATCGGCCAAGTCACAAACGGTTTTTAAATCACAAATAACACCATCCATTGAGAATACGCCATCGGTAGCTATTAGCTTAAAGCGCGCACCATCTGCGTCGGCTTGCTGTAATTGCTTTTCAAGATCTGCCATATCATTGTTTGCATAACGGTAGCGTTTACATTTTGAAAGTCGAACACCATCTATAATTGATGCGTGATTTAGTGAATCTGAAATTATTGCATCTTCTGCACTCAATATTGTTTCAAATAAACCACCATTGGCATCAAAACATGAGCTGTAAAGGATAGTATCTTCAGTTTTTAAGAAACTACTGATTTTAGCTTCGAGCTCTTTGTGAATATCTTGAGTGCCACAAATAAATCTTACTGAAGCAACACCAAAGCCATGCTTATCCAAACCTTCTTGGGCAGCATTGATTAAATCTTGGTTATTCGCCAATCCTAAATAGTTATTTGCACAAAAGTTTAAGACTTGTTGTTGGCCAACGTCGATGCTGGACTTTTGCTGTGACGTTATAATACGTTCTGACTTGTACAAGCCATCTTCTTTTACTTGTTCGATTTGCTCATTAAGGTTTTTGAAAAATCCAGCTGCGCGCATTTAAGTTGCTCCAATATGAGTGTGGGTGGCGAACATAGATTTGCCACTAAGTGTCGCCGATTGTACTGCTTTTATCTCAGCTCGTCAGCATTTAGCATAGACATCCGAGCAGGGAATGGTAAAAATAACCTTACAGAACATAATGAGTTGTTAGCACATATGGAACACTTAGAAATTAATCAACAAGCATGGAATAGAAGAACGGAAATTCATGCTGAGTCGTCGTTTTATAATGTAACTGGTTTTCTCAATGGTGACTCAACGCTAAACCCTTTAGAAATAGCTCAACTAGGTGACGTAAAAGGTAAGTCGCTGTTGCATTTGCAGTGTCACTTTGGGTTAGACTCGCTCTCGTTGGCGAGACTCGGTGCTTGCGTAACTGGCGTGGATTTATCATCTGCCGCAATAGATAAAGCCAACGAATTGGCATTAACAACTAACCTTAATGCGACTTTTATTTGCTCTGACGTATTGCAACTTCGTCAAATTGATAGCCAGCAATACGACATGGTTTTTAGTTCCTATGGTGTTTTGTGTTGGTTGCCAGAGCTGACATCATGGGCCAAGGTTATTGCAGACTCTTTACACTCAGGTGGACAGTTTCACTTAATCGAATTTCATCCTTTTCATGATGTCATGGCTGGGTATCCGTATTTTAATACATACTTGCCGTGTCACGAATCGGAATCAACGTATACAGAGAATAGTGGGGATGAAGAGCAAAATATCGTAACGTGGGCGCATTCAATTAGTGAGGTAATAACGGCATTACTCGATGCGGGTTTGGTTATTAGTCAATTTAACGAGCATGACTATAGTCCCTATGACTGTTTTGACGGCTTACAAGAAACAAGTCCTGGTAAGTTTCAACTTATCCAGAACAATGAACCTGTGCCTATGCTGTATTCTTTAGTTGCGACTAAGCCTTAGTCTGCGAAAACCAAGACTGTTTTAGCTCTGTTAAATTGTTAAAAACAGCATCTGCCGCTTTTGCTTGCTGATCCGAAAATGTCTGTCCACTTTCTACTAAGTACTTGAACTGGACGTTAGCGGATCTAGCGGCTTTCATATCCGACTCTTTATCACCAACAAAAATAGACTGTGCAGGATCGATATTAAGCTCTCTTATCGCTTCTAAAATCATGCCTGGCTGCGGCTTCCTGCAGTTACAAGAGCGTAAATATTCCGGTTGTGCTTTTTCTGGGTGATGAGGGCAAAACTTTACTGCAGCGATATTTACGCCATGTTTGGTAAACTCTTGATTCATCCAATGGGTTAAATGCTGAAATTGGGCTTCATCATAATATCCACGACCAATGCCTGATTGATTGGTAATAACGACAATGAGAAAGCCATCGTCAGCAAAGGTTTTTACAACGTCAAAGACATCAGAGATAAACTCAAAGTTCTTAGGATCACTGACGTAACCGTGATCGACATTTATTACGCCATCACGATCTAAAAATAATGCTTTTTGTTTTGTTACGTTATTGTTCACAACGAAAAATCCTTAACCAAGCGGTCAAAGTTATGCTTTGCCATTTCAATAGTTATATCAGCCATAAGGTTTTTACCTTTAGCTCGAGTTCCCCATTTTAATTGCTCAGCCGGTTTCCCTTTTTGTTGTTGAATGTGTTTGTGGTAGACGTTGCAAACATAATCTTGATATAGATACGGCCCAGTGCGCTTGGGATTTGAATGAGCGTATAAACCTAAAACGGGTGTTTGTTGAGTAACAGCCATATGCGCAGGTCCAGTATCAGGGGCGATGACTAAGCTTGCGCGATTAAGTACAGCTAACATTTGTTTTAGTGATGTTTTTCCAATCAAGTCCTGAATTGAACAGTTCGAGGCTGCGATAATATCATTACCGATACTTCTATCTAGCGGGCCAGGTCCACCACACAAACTTACTTTAAAACCTTGTTCATCGGCATAGTCTGCGATTGCAGCGTAACGCTCCGCTAGCCAATTGCGTTCTGCTTTACTTGCAGCTGGTGCGATAACTAAATGGCGCTCATTATTAGGTAAAACGGTTTCAGCAAATTCTATGTCTTGGTCTGAAACAGGAATGTTCCATGTTAAATGATTAATCGCTTCACTTGGGACACCAATTTTTTCGGCAAATGCAAAAAAACCTTCTAATACATGCGGCTCTTGCTGGGCTTTAATTCTTGAGTTAGTAAATAGAGCGTGCAATTCTTTGGCACGTCCCCAGTCAAAACCAATTTTTTGTTTTGCGTTTATGTATCGTGCTGCCCAGTTTGCTCTTAGCGCCACTTGCATATGCAATAACACGTCAAACTTACGATCACCTAAGTCATGCTTTAATTGTGTATAAGCCTGTTTGCCTTTGCTTTTTTCAAAAATAATAAACTCTACACCTGGCAAGTCTTTTAGCAGTTGATATTCAACTTTGCCTATAATCCAAGTTACTTTTGCTTGTGGATGTTGTTTTTGAATAGCTTGAATTGCAGCAACGGCATGACATACATCACCGATGGCAGAAAGCCTGAGTATACATATAGACTGTAATGAAGAGGTCAAAAAAAGCTCCAAAAAACGAATTGGCGTAAATAGGTTAAGCTAAGGTATGATCTTAGCTAAATTCAGACTTAAAAGAAACGTGCAAAAAGTGTTAAAAAAACCAAATTCTTTAGAATCAAAACAAGCAAAGGTTGGCAACAGACACTTCAAGTTCCTGTCGGAGTTTGATGGTTTGATTAATGGGGATTGGTTTAATCCAGAGTTTTGGCTAAAAGCGGGTAACGTATCAGGTACGTCAAAAGGTCGTTTCACCACCTATTTTATTCAGACACAAGATAATCAGCAGCAGCCGGTAGAAATGGTGTTACGTCACTATTATCGCGGCGGGTTGGTTAGACATTTCAACAAAGACAAGTTTTTCTTTAAAAACCCTTCAGAGTCTCGAGCCGTGAGAGAGTTTGATTTATTAAGCCAAATGTGGAGCCTCAAGTTACCAGTACCGAGGCCATTGGCGTGCCAAGTGGTTAGTCATGGTTTTGGTTGGTTTAGCAATGACATACTTATTGAACGTATTGAAGGAGCAAAAGATGCTTATAACTTATTGCTTAAAAAAGATTTAACGCCTACTGTATGGAATGAAATAGGTAAAACCATTCGTCTTTTCCATGATCATCATGTTTTTCATGCAGATTTGAATATTCATAATATACTTATTTCAAATCAAACAGATATTACGTTGATTGACTTTGATCGATGCGCATTTAACTTGTCGCCAAATGATAGTTGGAAACAGGCCAATTTAGAGCGCCTGAAACGTTCTTTGGAAAAAGAAAAAACACTTAATACGAATTTTTATTATACAGAGCAAAATTGGAGCGACTTGCTGGTGGGATATCAAAAATGAAGCAATTGCTTGCGTTAACTTTTTATAACGTATTACTACTGATAGTCGGTGGGCTTCAGGTCGCCAAGTGGCTGCTGTTTCTATTGCATCGTTACACTATTCAAGTGTTCAATTCTAATGCGAAAGCAAACGTCAAGATGGATATAGCTTGGGGTCAGAAATTTGGTTTGATTCCAAAGCGTTTACCAAAACACATAAAAAATAAATCGTTGCTAATACATTGTGCTTCAATGGGGGAGGTAACCGCAGCATCAGGTTTAATCAAACAAATTCTGCAACAACACCCAGAGCATTATATTGTCGTCACGACAAATACGTTAACCGGTAAAGAGCAACTATCAAGAAAGTTACCCGATGAAATTCAAAAGCGTGTGTTTCATACCTACTTGCCGGTAGATTTACCTTGGATGATGTCTTCATTACTGAGAAAAGTTAAACCGGTGGCGACGCTAATAATGGAAGTCGAGCTCTGGCCAAATTTAATTCGAAGATGTAAGGCCAAAAAGATCCCAGTTGTTGTTGTTAATGCGCGTATGACTGACTCAACAAAGCGTGGGTATCAGCGCTTTAGTTGGTTAGCGAAGCCAATGATAAAATCTCTATCCAAAGTGTTAGCAAGAAACCAAGATGACTTCGATCGCTACATTGAGCTTGGTCTGAGCGATAAGAGTATTCAAATTGTAGGTAATTTAAAGTTTGATATAGAGCTGCCATCGGATCAATTAAGTCAGTTAACAAGAGCAGAATTTAACGTCGAAAATAGGCTTGTCTTTATTGCTGGTAGTACACACCTTGAAGAAGAAGAAGTGGTTATATCTGCGTATAAAAAACTAAAAAAGCTATATCCAGAATTGTTACTTATTATTGCGCCAAGGCACCCAGAGCGCTTTCAACAAGTGTTGGAATATTTGATAGTACAAGACGTTAAAATAGCTCAACGAAGTTTAGACGAACCGGTCACTGACAAAATTGATGTTTTGTTAGTTGATAAAATGGGCGAGCTAAATAAGTTATATGGCGCTGCAGACGTTGCTTTTGTTGGTGGTTCTATCGCTGAGAAAGGCGGACATAACCCGTTAGAAGCTTCTGCCTATGCTAAACCCGTCATTATGGGGCCGCATATATACAATAATCCCGAAGTTTGTGATGAACTAGTTCGCGCAGGTGCGATGGTTATTGCTAACTCTGAGCCTGAGTTTTTAGAAGTGTTAAACGATTGGTTTGCTAACAGAGAAGTTCGTGAAGCAATAGGCAAAGCTGGCTTAGGTGCGATTATGTCGCATGCTGAAATGACCGCCACAATCACTACCGTGGTTTATGACATTATAAATGATCAATGAAAGCGGTATTTAACAAACCTCAAATAATCATTACTGGGCAGCTTTTTTCTGATTACTTCACAAAAACCACTTTTTCTTTTGATGAAGATAAGTTTATTGAACTTGCCAGTCATAATATTGAAAAACATGAATTGAAGCAGCGTAGCGAACAAATTGTAATTGCTCTGCAACAATGTTTGCCAACGGATCAATCAGATGCCGTTCGTGCCTTATGTCATGTATTGGCGCCAGTAAACAATAACCATAATTTAAAAGACATCACAACTGACAAAAATGGCGTAGCAGGATGGATGGTTATGCCTTTTACCGAGTATGTCGGGCGACTGGATAACTATGATTTGGAGCTGGCATTAAACGCGTTAAAAACACTCACTAAAAGGTTTACTAGTGAATTTGGAATACGACATTTATTGTTATCTCAGCCTAGTAAGTGTTTGGCGATTATGTTGCCTTGGTGTTCAGATCCCTGCCACCATGTCAGGCGCTTAGTAAGCGAAGGTACTCGACCGTTATTACCATGGGCGATGCAACTTCCGGAATTTAAACTTAATCCAGATTGGGTAAAACCACATTTAGAAAAGCTTAAATCCGATGAATCAGAGTATGTTCGAAGAAGTGTGGCAAATCACTTAAATGACATCAGTAAAACGCATCCGGATCTCGTTGTAGATATCGCAAAACGTTGGTTATCGACTCAAGCCGATAAAAACACTCACCGTATGGTAAAACATGCGTGTCGAACCTTAATTAAACGAGGGAATATCGACGCTTTAGGTGTATTTGGTTATTGTTCACCAGACAATATTTCCGCTACGTTTAGCATTGATAAGTCAATTGTGAAAGTCGGTGAGTCGTTAACCTTGGGTTTAACGTTACATAAAAATACGGCTGATAACGATTCAGTCGCGGTGTTAGTGGACTATCAAGTTCATCATTTGAGAGGACGAGGCCAACACATAGCAAAAGTATTTAAGTGGAAAGAAACGACATTAATAAATAAGCAAGTGAGTTTCGACAAGGTTCACTCGTTTAAGCCTATAAATACAAGGCGTTATTACAGCGGGTTACATTATATAGAAGTGTTACTAAATGGAGTTGTCGTCGCTAAGCAAGCCTTTGAACTTATTGCCGATAAAAGCTAAGAAGACAAAGGCTCGAAAATTTATTGCTTAATCTTCTCAATTATTTTGGTTGTAGAACATCCGTCAACAAACTCAATCACCGCAACGTCTCCGCCATTTAATTGAACGATATCAGCACCAACAATGCTTTCAGGCGTGTAATCGCCACCTTTTACTAAAACATCCGGCGCAATAAGTTTAATGAGGTCATAAGGCGTGTCATCAAATTCGTTACCGTTGATTTCACCAAATGGAATAACCCAGTCTACGCTGGCTAAGCCACTTATAACCGTTGCACGTTGTTCAAGCGGGTTCACCGGACGACCAGGCCCTTTCAAGCGAGTGATAGAAGCGTCATTATTTAAACCAACAACAAGTCGGTCACCAAGCGCTTTAGCTTGTTCTAAATAATGAACGTGGCCGGCATGTAAAATATCGAAACAACCATTGGTGAATACGATTTTTTCACCACTTTGACGAGCAAACTTAATATGCTGTAACACATCATCAAATGGTGTTTGGTAATGTCGCTGCTTGGAGGCAAATAAATGCTTATTTACCACCCGATACAATTCTTCAGGTGACACGGTTGCTGCGCCTAACTTAGCTACTACAACACCTGCAGCTAAATTAGCTACTTTAGCTGCATCCGCTAACTCTAGCCCTGCAGCCATCATCATTGCGAGTGTTGCAATGACAGTATCGCCGGCGCCTGTAACGTCTGACACTTCTAATACCTGCGCTGGCATATCAACTTTGTCTGTTTTTGTAATTGCAGACATGCCTTGTTCGCTGCGAGTGAGTAATATTGATTCAATATTACACTCTTGCATAATGCGCTGTGCAGATTGAATAATAGCCGCTTCACTATCAACAACACCGCCTGCGGCAACAAATTCTGTTTTATTAGGTGTTATAACTGAAGCACCTGAATAGTCTGATAAATCTTTTGACTTAGGATCAACTAACACCACCTTTCCGGCAGCTCGGGCAATTTGAATCATCTCACCGATGTATCTCAGAGAGCCTTTGTTATAGTCGGAAAATACTACAAATTGGTGATTAGCTAGCTCTTGTGTGAATTGTTCCACTAATAATTTGGCGTGGTCACTGGCAAAAGACTCTTCAAAATCCAAACGCACCACTTGTTGCTGGCGACTAATAACGCGTAACTTGGTAATAGTTGGCTGTGTACTTTGGGTAAGTAACTTTGCAGTGACTTGTTCATCTTTTAAAAGCTGTGTCAGGCGTTCGCCATTTTCATCTTCGCCAATGATCCCCATTAACGTAACTTTGCCATCTAGGTGGGCGATATTACGTGCTACGTTCGCCGCGCCACCTACTTTATCATCTAGCTCTGATATTTTTACAACTGGAACAGGCGCTTCAGGAGAAATTCGTTGTGAATCACCGGTCCAATAACGGTCTAGCATGACATCACCAACTACTAAAATATTATTGTTAGAAAGTTGGCTGAATATAGAAAGATCAAACATTAACTATTCCGAATTTTAGTCGTTTTGAGTTACAAGTTCATCAATGGCTTCGCATAACCAATGACCAATAAACATGTGAGCCTCTTGAATACGTGCAGTGATGTCATTTTTAATAATGATAGGAAGCTTAGCAATATCTTTTACCGCACCGCCGTCTCTGCCTGTTAAAGCGACAGTAAATGCGCCAAGTTCGTTGGCTGCTTCTAACGCTAAATTAATATTTTTGCTTGTTCCGCTGGTAGTTAATCCAATTACAACGTCTTGTTCTTTTACTAAAGCTTCAACTTGGCGCGAAAACACCGAATCAAACGAGTAGTCATTGGCATTGGCCGTCAAAATTGAGGTGTCTGTAGTAAGCGCAATCGAGGCTAATGCGCGACGTTCTTTTTTAAATCGAACAACAAACTCTGCAGCTAAATGCTGACTGTCAGCGGCGCTGCCACCATTGCCAAAAAATACTATTTTTCCGCCTTTATTTAACGCACTAAAACAGGCGTTAGCTAATTCTTCTGCTTGCGGCAAATAAGCTTCCATTTGCTGAAAAAGTTCTAAATGTTGCTGAAGATTAGCGTGATAGCAGGCTTTTAAATCAAACATTATTTACCCTTAAATTAAGATTCAACATTGGCCAAAGACTTATATCGAGCAGTCAATTGGCTCACGACGTCTTTAAACTCGGTTGTTACGTATGGCTTAAACAATAGTAGTACTTTTAACAAGCCGTTATAAATTAATGCGTCGGTAATTGTGGTGTCTTCTTGGCTAGTCTTACAATAGCTAATCCAAAAAGTAACTTGTTGCTTAATTATATTCGCAAAATCTTCGATGTCATCATGCTCAATTTCTATAACTTTGGCGTTTTGTAAACCAAGAACCAAGGCATGTATTTTATCCATCATTTTTATATGAATTTCTAAGTACTGCGTTTTGAGCTCAGGGTCTCTTGCCATAATGACAGGCAAGTTGTCGTATAAAAAATTGAAGTGAAATAGCGCCGAAAATACCGCATCTAAGTAGTTTGATAAAATCTCTACAGCGTCTTCACTTGGTTTTACCGGCTCAAATGAAACTTGCATATGTTGTGCATATTTTTCAAAAATATTGCGAATGATTTCTTCTTTATTTCTAAAATGATAGTACAAGTTGCCTGGGCTAATATTTAAGTGCGATGCAATGTGATTAGTCGTTACATTGCGTTCACCTTGGGCATTAAATAATTCAATACTTGCTTGAACGATACGATCTTTGGTTTTCATATCCAGTCTCGGTTAATAGCTAATTGGCAAATAGCGCCAGTTAAGCAGTCCTTTGTGAGTCATCGATAAAGGAAGCGGATTAATTGGCTGTATTTAAACACAGATTAGATCATTAGCTCTAGTGGTTTTCGTGATAAAAGGGTCTAGAGTATTTCAAAATGTAACTTTTTAACGCAAAACAAGAATGGTGTTATAGTGCCAAAGTATAGATAACGTTTAGGAAACACTTTAATGGTTACAGCAATTTATCCAGGCACATTCGATCCAATCACAAATGGGCATATTGATTTAATTCGTCGCTCAGCGAAGCTGTTTGATAAGGTAATTATTTCAATTGCAATGAGCTCTCGTAAGCAACCTTTGTTTGACTTAGCAGAACGTGTTGAATTGGTGAAAGCATCTGTTTCTGACTTAGATAATATAGAAGTGGAAGGTTTTGAGGGATTGTTAGCGGACTACGCTAAACAGAAAAATGCCACGGTTCTTATTCGCGGAGTTAGGGCTGTAGCTGATTTTGAATATGAATATCAATTAGCGAGTGTGAACCGCAAACTTAATGAAGATCTAGAAAGTGTGTTGTTAACGCCTAGCTCTGAAACAAGTCACATATCTTCAACAATTGTTCGTGATGTTGCTGCGCATTATGGTGATGTTTCTGCATTTGTACCTGACGTTGTAAAACAAGCCCTAATTAAAAAATTTAAGAAGTAGAAAATGAAAGTACTAGCCTCTTTTTTGTTAGCGACTTTAGTCGTTTTTACCGTATCAGCCGAGCCTGTGTGGCAGGGAACTGGCGTGCACAAAGATGACTACTTAGTTGGTACTATCCACGTTGGTGACGAGCGTATAAAAACGTTATCACCAAGAATGAAAGCTTTAATTGATGCGGTAGATGTTGTTGCCGTAGAGCTTGATCTTTCGGATATTAGTCAGCTTCAGCAACAACAAGCCATATTAGAGCTTGCTATGTTGCCTGGTGATGTAACTATCACTCAGGTTATTTCACCACTTATGGCAACTCGGGTGAATGGTTATTTGCAACAATTTGGTGTCGATATTTTTCAATACGAAAAGTTTAAACCTTGGATGGTCGCCGTAATTATGGTGCAAATGTCTTATCAAAAAATGGGCTTGGTTGCTGAGCATGGTATCGACCAGCAAATAATTGAATATGCAAAGCTCAAAAACAAACAGATTGTTGAACTTGAGACTTTCTCACAGCAGCTTAATATCTTTAATCGTTTATTTGATAACGCTGACGATATTAATTATGACGACATGTTAGAAGACACCTTAGATGAACTAAATAATATGTCCGATATGCCAAGCAAAATGCTAGAAGCATGGATTAATAGCGATATTAGTGTATTTGAAGATATTTATAATAAGACATTAAAGTCGAGTAGCTATGATACACAGCTTGAGCAGCTCCTATTAATTGAACGCAACCAAGCTTGGAAAGAGACGTTAAATCCTATTTTAGAGAAAAAGTCAGTGTTAGTCGCGACAGGTACACTTCATTACATTGGGCCTACAGGTTTACCTAAGCTCTTAAATGGTGATTTCGAAGTCCTTAAAAAATAAACACTTAGCTAATCGGGTGGTAAAAAAAGCTGACAACCTAGCGGTTATTTTCTACCACCAATTTTCCTCAAACAGTGCTATTCCCGATTTGATAAGGCAGAATTGCGCCAAATAAAAATTGGAGGAAAATCCATGGCATTACCATCATCAGCAGAAACCATTTGGTTTAACGGCAAACTCATTCCTTTTGGCGACGCGAAAGTTCACGTATTAAGTCACGCCATTCATTACGGCTCATCAGTATTTGAAGGCGTTCGTGCCTACAATACGCCAGATAAAGGCACTTGTATCTTTCGCCTAGACGACCACACAAGACGTTTATTTGATTCAGCAAAAATCTATCGCATGACGATTCCTTTCACTCATGAACAAATGAATCAAGCGCAAAAAGACGTAGTCGTAAAAAATGGCTTTAAATCAGCATATTTACGTCCAGCAGCTTTTTATGGCGAAATTGGTTTAGGTTTAGCGGTTCCATTTAATACTGAAGCCGATGTATTAGTTGCAGCAATGGAATGGGGCGCTTATTTAGGTGAGGAAGCGTTGGAAAAAGGCGTAGATGCCGGTGTTTCTAGCTGGAATCGTTTAGCCGCGAATACTATGCCAACCGGTGCAAAAGCTGGCGGTAACTACTTATCTTCGCAGCTTATATCTATGGAAGCTCGTCGACATGGTTACGGCGAAGGTATCGCACTAGATGTGAACGGTATGGTTTCTGAAGGTGCAGGTGAAAACCTATTTGTTATTCGTAACGGTATTGTAACTACGACTCCGGTTACAGCGGCAATTTTACCAGGGATTACTCGAGACACAATTATGACCTTGCTTCGTGATAGAGGTTATGAAGTGCGCGAGCAAAATATTCCACGCGAAGCCTTATACTTAGCAGACGAAATCCTTATGTGTGGTACAGCTGCAGAAGTTACCCCAGTAAGAAGTGTGGATGGCATTAATGTAGGTAATGGCAAGCGCGGACCTATTACAAAAGAAGTTCAAGATATGTTCTTTGGTCTATTCAACGGTACGACTGAAGATAAGTGGGGATGGTTAACGCCAGTTAAGTAATTAATACTTAAATCTACTTAAATAGAAAAGCTGCATTGTATTTAATGTGGCTTTTTTTATACCTATAAATTCAATCCGTTAAAACTTGTCTATACTCGATGTAGAGCAGGATAATTTGGCGGAAGTATGAAACGAGCAGCAATAATCACCTACTTATTATTGGCATCAGTGTCATCTAACTTACTTGCTAACGAAAAAGTAAAGGTAAGTGGTTTTGGAAGTATTGTGGGTGGCGTGGTCATTGATGGAGATGGTTATTGGGCTAGGCTACCTGACGGGGCCGGACAATACACACACGGTATTGAGTTACAAAGTGAGTCTAGGCTTGGTGTGCAGGCTCGTTATGCCGCAAATGATTCATTAAACATAACCGGGCAAGTTATGCTTAGAGGGGTGAATGATTTTGAACCACAACTTGAGTGGTTTTATGCCAGTTACAGTGTGACACCCGATATTAATTTTAAAGTCGGCAAAATGAGACTACCGGTTTACCATTTTTCAGATTACATGGATGTCGGCGTCGCATACCCTTGGGTTCGAGTTCCATCAGATGCTTACTCATTGGCAGTTACCAATTATCAAGGTTTGAGTTTAGATATGAATTTAGACTTTGGCGACGTCACCTCAACAATTCGATTGTATGCAGGGCAACAAGATACCGATCCAAATAAACTGATAACCCTATTAGATAAATATAAAGGTGAGCAACTTTATGATCAGAATGGTACTTTTCGGGGGCTAAGAGAAATCCGCACAACAAAAAAGTATGAACAAATGAAAGGGGTCGTTGTTGACACAAATTATGAATCGATAACGCTACGGTTATCTTATCTTGACGGCAAAGAAAATTTCACCTCGTACGCAGAAGGGCAATACCCATCAAATCCGTTATTTGGCGGCGAATGGGTCGACACTCAGTTTATCGATGTTTCACTTCAATATGACGCAGACAATATTTTAGCCCTGGTAGAATGGAATGATTATGACAACATTTACACATCTTGGTTCGCTTCTCTTGCATACCGACTAGAGACGTGGACACCCTATATATTCTATTCGGAATTTAGAGGTGACTTTAGATTTATTGCACCTGGTGGCATAAGTAATGGCTATGAAGATGGCGTTACAGGAACGTTGGATGACTATTATACCTCCATAGGTGTTGGTGCAAGGTATAACTTAAGTCCCGCGACAGCGATAAAATTTGAATTTTTAACATTCAACGACAAAGGTGATGCTGCAGTATTTATAGACCAAAATCAGGATGGTAAAACAGACAGTAGCGCATTTTTTATGTCATTAGATTTTGCATTTTAACGGCAGGACCAATAATGAAAATTAAGCAGTTGGTTGTATCATTTATTTTTTGCTTCTCTTGTACATCGATAGCTGGAAATGTGGTGGTTATTAATGCCGAAAATACCGCTAAGATATCAACATCGGATATCAAAAAGCTTTACCTTGGCAAAAAAGGTGCTTTCAGTAACGGCAACAAAGCCACGTTAGCAACCTTGTTAGCAGGCAATTCAATTCGCGAAAGTTTTAACATTCAAGTGCTAAATAAGAACGAGTCACAATATACGGGTTATTGGGCAAAGTTGTCTTTTACAGGTCGTGGAATCGCACCTGTTGAGTTTACAAGCTCTCAGGAAGTAAAACGATTTGTTAGTTCAAGGCCAAATGCTATAGGTATTATTGATGACAAGTATTTGGATAGCTCGTTAAAAGTAGTACTTAAGTTTTAGAAATTAGTGTACCTATCTCTCGCCCTCAATTTTTCTTTTAACTAGCAACTAGCAACTAGCAACTAGCAACTAGCAAAAAATATTAAAAAAGTTAAAACTTTTTACAAACTCCTCACGACTATAGATACAAAGATGCTAAAAATGCATATGGCAACGAGTATTAGGGATAGTTTTGTTTTTAATTCAAGACGATAAAACATTAATCAAAAAAGCATTATGCGGCAATCAGTCTGCATGGTGCAAATTAGTCAAACGCTATGAAAAGTGTGTTTATGGCTATGCATTGAGAATGACAAATAATCCAGCTGATGCGTTGGATTTGATGCAAGAAACCTTTGTTTCAGTTTGTCGTAATTTATCAGACTTTAAACATCAAAGTAGCTTTAAAACTTGGTTACTGTCATTGGCCTATTATCGATGCATGGACTTTTTTCGTAAAAAAAAGCTTACTTTTAGTGATGATCAAGAGCTTGATAATTATGAGTCTGAAATAGTCGATAGTTGCCCGCAAATAAACTTAGAACAGTTGCAAAATAGCGCCGGCTTAATGCAGATGATGGCATCACTTAGTCTGGAGCAACGACTCATTATAGAACTTAAAATATTTCAACAGCTTAAATTTGAAGAGATCTCAGATCAAATGGGAATTTCGACAAATACTATTAAGTCCCGTTTTTACACCGGTCTTAATAAATTAAAGCTTTTAATTGAGGACAGTGATTATGCCGCATGAGAAAAATCAGTCTTTAGAGCCGTTATTCTTTGCTTGGAGCAATGGTGAGGCTTTATCTCCGTTGGAGTTGGAAAAACTGATGGCGTCGGCTGAATACCAAGAAAAAGTGCATCTAATAGACATGCTAAAACAACAAAATGAGCAGATTGAACAAAATTTTGATGTCCCTAAATGGGACAGAGGTTCGACGTTTGTTGCACGTCCAGATAAAACAAGTAATTGGTGGCAAGAAAGCGGAATGTCTATGTTGGCTATTTCTTTCTCATTAATCGTTTGTGTCATGTTTGTTTTTGATTTGAAAGTGCAATGGCATGAAGGCTCCGTGCAAATCTTAACGGCTCAACAGCAAAAGATGCAGTGGCAAAAAGAGCAGCAGGCCTACCTTCAAGACCAAGTGGTGTTATGGAATGCACAAAATCAACAGCAAATAACCAATGCCATTCAACAACTAGAAGAGAATCAAACGCAAAGAACGGTGAAGTTAGCTAATTACTTAATAGATAGCAGTCGTACAGAGCGCAAAGAGGACTTACAACGCTTTGTGACAGCAATACAAGAACAACGAGCGGCAGACCTTAGATACTTTCAATCTGAACTAGGTGAGCTGCAATATAAATTTCAAATGGCGGCGCTTAATAGTAGCAGCTACAACCCAAATAATAATTCAGCCTCGATAACCGCTGAAGACTAGAAACTGTAGGAGAAAGTCATGAAAGGTAAACTTAATAGCGCGATAGTAGCAATGATATTAAGCGGATTAGCACTAGGCTCGTTTGATATAGCTGCAAAAAATGAATTATCCGAGCAACATTTAGACAATGTTAAGCGTGATATCAAACTGATGTCGACGATTTTAGAAACGACTTTAAAAGATAAGGTAGGACAGCACGTAGGTGATGTTAAGGCCAGTTATTTAGCGCACCAGGGGATGTTGTTTGAAATAAATAATCATAGCCGTTTCTCGATGCCTAAAATATTTGTGAGTCGAAACGGTGATGTGTTTTCGACTAACGGTGACTCTTCATTTATACCGCCACCACCTCCTAAACCAGGCACTCCACCAAAGCCAAAGGTTGAAAAGGAGCTTGAGGAGCTAGTCGAGATTCGAATGGCCACTGAAAACACTGAACACTACTTTGAAATGAGCCAACATGATATTGAAGATATCGAGTTTGAAATACATAAAGCAACCATGATCGCGAATTCGTTGGGGGAGAACAGTTCAGATGTACACCGAGAAATGCGCAAAGCGAAAGATGAGCTACGACAAAAACAACGTGAGCTGTCAATACAGGCGAATAAAATTGAACGAAAAGCTCGACAAGTAGAGCGTGAAATTAGAGATGCTGAACTTGTAAGTGATATTAATAATGGTCAATCTGATAAGCAAATTGCTAAATTAGAAGCGCAGATGCAAGATTTGCAAAAGGAGCTAAAGGTTATAAATGATGAAATTAGTCAGCACCAAAAAAAGGTAAAAAAAGCAGCAAAAAACGCAAAAGAGCTAGCGATTAAAAAACAGCAAGAATTAACAAAACTTTACGCTTTTGCTATTAGCGAAATGGTGTGTGACTTTGGTATGGGATTAAAGAGCTTAAAAGACGATAAGTACATGACGTTTTACGTCAACGATGCATCAAAGTTGTATTATGTATTCCGTCAAAACGACATAGAAAAGTGCAATAAAGGTAAAATAAATTACAGAGCTTTATTAGATAGCGCGTTGAAGTATTCACTTTAGGATATTTTCTAAACTTGAATTGAGCTAAATCAAGTTCCTTAGTACGCATATTAAATACACTTCTCTTATTCTGATAGCCACTTTTTAAAGTGGCTCTTTTTTTAAGAGAGATAGAGATGATTACAGAGCAACAATGGCTAAAAAAATATAACGTCAATGGCCCACGGTATACTTCATATCCAACCGCGTTAGAGTTTAATCAATCTATTACTGATAACTTTCAACTTGCTGCAGCGCAAGGTTCAGAAAATCACAACCTTTCGTTATATTTTCATATCCCTTTTTGTTTTGAGCTCTGTTTTTACTGCGGTTGCAACAAAATTGTCTCTAGGCACCAAGACAAGTCGAATCGCTATGTCGAAATGATGCTTAAAGAGCTCAGAGCACGGAGTGTCGGGTTAAGAAACAAACCTGTAAATCAAATTCATTTTGGCGGTGGTACACCAAACTTTTTGACTAATGAGCAATTTCAACAAATATTTAAAGCGATAAATGATGACTTTACTATTGAAGATAGCGCTGAAATTAGTGTTGAACTTGATGTACGACATGTATCTTTTTCATTATTAACAACGCTCAGAGATTGTGGTGTAAACCGACTAAGTTTTGGTTTGCAAGATACTAATGAAGAAGTGCAAAAGGCCATTAACCGCCAACAATCAAATGAATTGGTATTTAAAGTTTTAGAATGGACGAAGCAGCTGGGTTTTGAGTCCATAAATGTTGACCTAATTTATGGTCTCCCTCATCAAAGTATTACTATTTTTGAGCAAACGCTACGTGATGTTATTGCATTTAATCCAGACCGAATATCGTTATTCAGTTATGCGCATTTACCTAGCCGTTTTGCCTCTCAGCGAAAAATTAGAGACGAATGGTTGCCAACACCGACGCAGAAACTTGAGCTGATGCTATTAGCGAATAAAGTTTTATGCGAACAAGCTGGTTATGTCGCCATTGGATTTGATCATTTTGCTAAGCCGTCGGACCGTTTAGTTTCTGCACAAGAACTTGGAGAGCTGCATCGAAATTTTCAAGGCTATACGTTATTAGCCGACTCGGACTTATTAGCCATAGGCGCATCGGCAATCAGTTACATAGGCAATGTGTATATGCAAAATCCCAAAAAGATCTCAGATTATTACGACATCTACGATACTCAACATATAACAACTGCTTTTATCTCAAGTCTTGACCAACCCACTGAGTATAAAAACCATTTACCGAAGTTACCTGGGCGTATATTGACGCATGATGATCTAGTCAGGGCTGATATCATTAAACATTTAATGTGTAATTTTTTAATTAAATTTGAATATGTTGAGAATAAATGGGGTGTTGATTTTTTGAGTTATTTTTCAAAAGAGTTACTTAGCCTGGTGCCATTTGAAGAAGATGGCATGATACGTTGCTCCGACAACGAAATTGTCATTAACCCAAAAGCAAGGCTGTTTGTTCGTAATATTTGTATGACATTCGATCGATATTTGGCCAGCCAACTAAATCAAAAGCGCTATTCTCAAGTAATTTAAACAAACTCAGCTTTTGTCATTCCATTTTTATGGTGAGGTAGGCACAATGACAAAATAATTTACTTTGCAGAGAAGTGTTTGATTCGTGGAAAATTTTGACCTCCAATTTGGCCAATCCGATATTGTTATTGGGTGTTTAGTTGTTGTTTTATTAATCTTGTTAAGGGCTGTATTTCGTGGAAAAAGTGAAGTACAAGCCTTGTCGATGCAATTACAAGAAGTGTCGTTAAACTCGCAACAACATTTAGCTAAAGTAGCGGAATTGGAAGTGGCGGTTAACGAGCAGCAAGAGCGCGCGCTCAATTTCCAAACTCAAACGCAATTATCTCAGCAGCAAGTTGCTTCATTAAAATCCGAAGTAGAGGGACTTCACACCCGTATAAACGAACGTAATCAAACAATCATTGAGCAAAAAGAGCAAAGCGCGCAATGGCAGCAACAAATTCAATCAAAACAACAAGAATTGATGCAACTTAACTCTGAGTTAACAGAAATAAAAACGAGCCTAGTTGAAAAACAGCAACACTTTGAGCAGCAGCAGGCACAAGTCGAACAACAACGTACGCAATTAAAAATGGAGTTTGCGAACTTAGCAAACAAGATTCTCGAAGAAAAAAGTCAATCCTTTAGCCAATCAAATAAAACAGAATTAGATGCGATACTTCGCCCATTCAAAGAGCAAGTTGAAGGCTTTCAGAAACGCGTAAACGAAGTCCATAGCGAGTCGATTAAAGGTCAGGCGACAGTGAGCTCAGAATTAAAAAAAGTTCTTGAAGTGGGCATGCAAATGACCAGTGAGGCCAACAATCTTGCAACCGCACTCAAAGGTGATAAAAAAACCACAGGTAATTGGGGTGAAATACAGTTAGAACGTACGTTGCAATTAGCCGGGTTAATGAAAGACGATCACTACAATACGCAAGAGAACCTTGTGGATGAAGAGGGAAATCGTCGATTACCAGACTTTGTTATTAAACTACCTGATGACAAACATATTGTTATTGATAGTAAAGTATCGCTGGTGGCTTATGATAAGGCTATTGCGGCAGAAACTGACGCGGAAATGAACAGCGCGCTTGATGAGCATTGTAATGCAATTAAAAATCATATTAATGACTTGTTTAAAAAAGACTATTCGAACTTGATAGGGTTGCGAAGTCCAAGTTTTGTATTAATGTTTATGCCTATAGAGCCGGCTTACATTGAAGCTTTAAAGCATAAAAAAGACTTGTTTAACTACGGCTACGAGAAAAACGTAATTCTTGTTTCACACACAACATTAATGCCTATCTTAAAAACAGTCGCAAACCTTTGGCGTATTGAACAAGGTAACGCTGAGGCAAAAGAGATTAGTTTACGTGCCGGTGATATTTACAACCAAGTTTGTATTGTTGCTGAGCGGCTACAAAAGTTAGGCAAGTCATTAAATACGGTTAGTAACCAATATAATGAGACTGTAAAAGGGCTTGCTGGAAAACAAGGTTTGGCTGGTAAAGTAGAGCGATTTAATCAGCTCTCAAATAAAGTGACGAAAAAAATGCCACAAATTGAACCAAACCACTCGGACTTTGAGCACGAACGGTTAGACTTAATTGCTGAGCCGGTTTCAGATAAATCTAAATTAAATGATGTAAAAGGCGACTAAAATGCAAGACCAGCATGAGGCGTTTAAGCAGAAACGAAAATTTATTGTTCGTTTAGGCAAAATGCTCCACAAATATGGGACACCTGCATATCGACTAGAAGCGCATTTGATGACGCTTGCCGATGGTCTGGGCCTGCGCTCGTCATTTATAATATCGCCAACGTCTATGACCTTTGTATTATGGACTGAAGGTCATGAAGATGAATATACCCACGCAGCGCGAGTTGAACCAGGCGATCTTGATATGGGCTCATTGTCACGAACGGATGATGTCGTAGATCTGGTGCTTGGTGGTGAACTAAGTGTTGAAGAAGCACAATTGCGCCTCGATGAAATTGAGTTTATGCCGAATCCGTATGGGCGTTTGGCAACCGGCTTTTCATTTGCTTTGTCGGGTTGTGCTTTTGCAATGCTAATGAATACCAGCTGGAACAACGCGTTATGGTCAGGCTTACTCGGTATTGTTGTTTACTTATTTATATTGTGGTCTGAGCGATCAAAAGGTATCGCCAATATGCTAGAGCCTCTGGTAGCCATGATGTCTGCGATGGGCGCTTGTGCAATTGCTGCTTATTTGGATCCGGGTATCAATATTCGACTCGCGGTATTGTCATCTATTATTGTCTTGATTCCAGGTCTAGCCTTAACTATAGGCTTGCAAGAACTGTCGGCACGTCACCTAGTATCCGGTACAGCAAAAATCATGGATGCGGTAATGATGTTATTTAAGCTGTACTTTGGTGCGTTTGTAGGCGTGGAAATGGGTCAACTTATGTTTGGTGAGGTTGAGTTTGTGCAGTCTGATCTGCTCCCACCTTGGACGGCATGGTTAGCAATTTTCACATTAGGTTGTTCTCTTATAATCGCGTTTAGAACTCGACGTCGCCATATAGTTTGGTCACTGCTCATTGGCTTTATTGCTTATGGGTCGAGTCATTATGCCGCTCTATCATTTGATTTAGGCATAGGGGCGTTTTTAGGCGCATTTATGGTCGGCATATACGGTAATCTGTTTTCTCGATTAGCGAATGCGCCAGCAGTAATTGTAACCATGCAGGGACTCATTGTTCTCGTTCCCGGCAGTAAGACATTCATTAGTTTGAATTCATATATTGCTGGTGAAGGTTTTGCTTCTGCAGAAACGGCTGGCCAACAATCGTTAATTATTCTGATGTCATTGGTTGCAGGCCTTATTTTTGCTAACTCTGCGCTCCCTCCAAAGAAAAGTCTCTAGCTATTTGCCCAAAGTCGGCTGTTCATTTTATGTTCAGTTGACTTCCTTTCATCGATTAAAATTTGCACTCCTTGGTTAAAAGATATACGTTAATTTAGTTGAATAAAAATTAATCTAAATCAACGTCGGGTTACGCTAAGTAACTTAGGACTATAAAAATAATAATTAAAAAACATTCGGGGAGAACTGTCTAGGGCTGCACACAGGTTGTGCGATAAGTCTTGGCTGGTACTGAGTTGGGTCGTACAGAATCCCTTATTGTTTTTCATTATGGAGGATTCTGTGTGACTGCTAAGCAATTAAGTTGGTTGGTACCAACTGCCGTATTTGCTAATTCCGCAATGGCGAATGATATGCGTCTTAACCTTACTAAAGGAGTAACAGACGTTAGTGCAAATGTTTATGATTTGCATATGATCATTTTTTATATCTGTTGTGTGATAGCGATTTTGGTGTTTGGGGTAATGTTCTATTCAATGCTCCATCATCGAAAATCAAAAGGCGTAACCCCTGCAAATTTTCATGAAAGTACCAAAGTTGAAATTATATGGACAGCGATTCCATTTATCATCTTAATCGGTATGGCTTTTCCTGCTACAAAAACACTGATTGAAATGGAAGATACCAGCGACGCTGATCTTACCGTTCAAGTCACAGGCTCTCAGTGGAAGTGGCATTATAAATATTTCGATCATGACTTAGAGTATTACAGTTTATTAGCAACGGCACCCGAGCAAATAGCAAATAAACGAGCTAAGTCAGCTAATTATCTCCTAGAAGTAGATCGCCCCCTCGTTATTCCCACCGGTAAAAAAGTACGATTCTTAATTACATCAGACGATGTTATCCACTCTTGGTGGGTACCAGAATTTGCTGTTAAAAAAGACGCAAACCCTGGTTTTATTAACGAAGCATGGACAAAAGTAAATGAGCCAGGTGTATACCGAGGTCAGTGTGCTGAGTTATGCGGAAAAGATCACGGTTTTATGCCAATAGTGGTTATTGCGAAAGAGCAAGGCGACTTTGACGCTTGGATGAAACAAGAAGTGGAAATGGCGCGCATTGCTAAAGAAGAAGAGCAGAAATTACTAGCTATGAATATGTCTTATGACGAGTTAATGGCGGTAGGTGAAAAAGCTTACATTGCAAACTGTGCCGCGTGTCATCAAGTCTCAGGTGAAGGCATTCCAGGTGTTTTCCCTGCCTTAAAAGGCAGCAAGATTGCGCTGGAAGACTTAGGTGCGCACATTGACATTGTAGTGAATGGTAAGGCTGGCACGGCTATGCAAGGTTACGGTAAGCAACTCGGCTTAAAAGACCTAGCAGCAATTGTCACTTACGAGCGAAATGCTTGGGGTAACAATACCGGCGACGCGGTGCAAGCAGCACAAATCAATGCTTATTTAACAAGTCAGTAGGAGGCATGTCATGAGTTCTTTAGAAAGTAGTGCAACAGATCATCACGACGACCATGAACACCATGGTGCCCCAAAAGGCATTATGCGTTGGTTGTTAACAACAAATCATAAAGACATAGGCACACTATATCTTTTATTTTCCTTACTAATGTTTTTCATTGGCGGCGCGATGGCCATGGTTATTCGTGCCGAGTTATTTCAACCTGGTTTACAAATTGTTGAACCCAACTTTTTTAATCAAATGACCACGGTTCATGGCTTAATCATGGTATTTGGTGCGGTAATGCCGGCATTTGTTGGCTTAGCAAACTGGATGGTTCCTATGATGATTGGTGCGCCAGATATGGCGTTACCAAGAATGAATAACTGGAGCTTCTGGATATTACCATTTGCGTTTTTAATCTTACTTATGTCGTTATTTATGGAAGGTGGTGGCCCTGCGTTCGGTTGGACGTTCTATGCACCATTATCAACGACCTATAGTGGCGACAGTACCGCGTTTTTTGTGTTCTCGGTTCATATCATGGGTATCTCTTCGATTATGGGTGCGATTAACGTCATCGTAACCATTTTTAATTTAAGAGCGCCGGGCATGACCTTCATGAAAATGCCTTTGTTTGTTTGGACTTGGTTAATCACGGCGTTCTTACTGATAGCGGTTATGCCGGTATTAGCTGGTGCGGTAACTATGGTTTTAACCGACAAGTATTTCGCGACGTCATTCTTTAGTGCGGCCGGCGGTGGTGACCCAGTATTGTTCCAGCATATATTTTGGTTCTTTGGTCATCCTGAAGTGTACATTATGATTTTGCCAGCTTTTGGCATCATCTCTCAAATTGTTCCTACCTTTAGTCGTAAGCGCTTATTTGGCTATTCTTCTATGGTATATGCGACCGCGTCAATTGCCATATTATCATTCATGGTTTGGGCACATCACATGTTTACCACTGGTATGCCATTAGCCGGTGAATTGTTCTTCATGTACTTCACTATGCTTATTTCTGTGCCCACAGGCGTAAAAGTCTTTAATTGGGTCGCTACTATGTGGCGAGGAGCGTTAACGTTTGAAGTGCCTATGATGTTCTCTATTGCCTTTATTGTGCTGTTTACTATAGGTGGCTTGTCAGGGTTGATGCTAGCCATTACACCAGCGGACTTCCAATACCATGATACTTATTTTGTGGTTGCGCATTTCCACTATGTACTAGTAACAGGAGCGATCTTCTCCATTATGGCCGGTGCCTATTATTGGCTGCCTAAATGGACAGGTCATATGTTCGATGAAGGTTTAGCCAAGTTACACTTTTGGTTGTCGTTAGTTTCAGTAAACGTATTGTTTTTCCCAATGCACTTTGTTGGTTTAGCTGGAATGCCTCGCCGTATTCCTGACTACGCCACACAGTTTGCTGACTTTAACGCGATTATTAGTATTGGTGGTTTTGCATTTGGTTTATCTCAACTTCTGTTTGTTGCAGTTGTTTACAAGTGTATAAAAGGTGGTGAAAAAGCAACGGACCAAGTCTGGGAAGGTGCCGAAGGGTTAGAGTGGGAAGTTCCTTCTCCTGCGCCTTATCACACGTTTGAGACACCACCAAAAATCAAATAGTAGATTGTAGCTTGGAGTAAATATATGAGCGTAAATGAAGCGAATAAAACAGCCCAAACCAAACTGATTAAGAAGTTGGTATTAACCGTTGTATTTATGTTTGGCTTTGGATTTGCGCTCGTGCCTTTGTACGATGTGTTTTGTGATATTACCGGTTTAAATGGAAAAACGAGTAATCAGGCAGCGACCCAATCGACAGTGATTGATATGAATCGAACCGTAACGGTTGAGTTTATCGCTCACACACAAGGCAATTTACCGTGGACTTTTAAACCAGAAGTAAAACGCATTAAAGTCCACCCAGGCGAACAACATGAAGTTAACTTTTTAGTTTCAAATCAATCAGCAGGCGACATGGTGGTACAAGCTATTCCATCGGTAAGTCCGGGGCTTGCAGCAACGTATTTTAATAAAATTGAATGCTTTTGCTTTAATCACCAACCGTTGGAACAGGGTCAACAAGCAAGTTTAGGTTTGCAGTTTTACATTGATCCTGAACTACCACCGGAATATAGCACTGTCACATTGTCATACACTTTGTTTGATATTAGTGACAAATTAGAACCGTCTGCGTTTGCAGACCTATTTGCTGATTCAGAATAATAATGCTCACAGAGAGGGCAAAAATAATGTCGAGTGAATATCAAAAATATTACGTTCCAGCACAAAGTCCATGGCCAATTGTCGGCGCAGTAGGTTTATTCTTTATTGCATTTGGTGCTGGTGGTTATGTTAATGACGTAACAAAAGGCGAGTCTGGTTATAGCGGCTATTTATTACTGGCAGGAATTTTAACTATCATTTTTATGTTGGTAGGTTGGTTTCGAAATGTAATAGATGAGTCAATGAAGGGCATGTATAGCGCACAAATGGATCGCTCATTTAAACAGGGAATGAGTTGGTTTATTTTTTCTGAAGTCATGTTTTTTGGTGCTTTTTTTGGTGCGCTATTCTACGCGCGAATGTTTTCGGTACCTTGGTTAGGTGGAGCCAGTAATAACGTTAGTACTCATGAAGTACTCTGGCCGGCGTTTGAGGCAATTTGGCCGCTAATAAAAACTCCAGATGGCACAACAACAGAAGCAATGGGTTGGACTGGCTTGCCTCTATATAACACCATAATTTTATTAATATCATCGGTTACCTTGCACTTCGCGCACGTCGGTTTAGAACAAAATAAACGTACTCAATTAAAGATTGGCTTGGGTGTCACTATTTTACTTGGCTGTATCTTTTTGGTCTTGCAGGTTGAAGAGTATGTGCATGCATACCGAGAAATGGGCTTAATGTTATCAAGCGGTATTTACGGTAATACATTCTTCTTGTTAACCGGTTTTCACGGCTTGCACGTCACGTTGGGCACGATAATGTTAATTATTATGTTTTTTAGGATTGTACTTAAAGAGCATTTTACCCCTGAAAACCACTTTGGATTTCAAGCGACAAGCTGGTATTGGCACTTTGTTGATGTTGTGTGGGTGTGTCTATTTATCTTTGTTTACATCTTATAGGTGGGTTTAAACCTTAGTGTAAGGGCTAGGATTTGGTTCAATAATACCTAGCCCTAACAATACTAGCAGTAAGATCATAAGAGCAGCGGTAAAGGCTAACCTTCTGCCAATAAAGTGAGACATAGGTGGTGCATTCTCATCGCCTTTTAACATAGTAAACATTGCTTTAAATAAGTTAAAGATGATGCTTAAAAGTAATATAACGATGATGGCTTTAATCATAAATTCCATTGTCTTACCTATAATTTTGTCGTTTGTAGTTCGGTAATGAAAAGTTAATGCAAATATTAAAGCGTTTTAGTTTCACACCACTGTCGATCATTCTTACTGTGACGGTATTTTTGATTTTGTGCAAGTTAGGGTTTTGGCAGTTAGAGCGAGCCAAGCAAAAGCAAGAGTTATTAGCGCAACAAAGTGCAGAGCGAGTGAGTCAAACGGAGTTTTTAGCTCGAGTAAACACAGGAAAGTTAACCAGTTTAAACTTTCAAACCACCCAACTAAACTTGGAGTTGAAAACAGATTTTGTTTGGTTAGTTGATAACAAAATATTTAATGGGCAAGTTGGCTACGATGTTGTAGTACCTGCTCAAGTAAAGTTATCAGAAACAATCATCTTGGTTAACTTAGGTTGGTGGCCCGCACCACAGCAACGCTCAGAATTGCCGTCAATTGACTTGCCCAATGAATTAGAAATTAATGGATTACTTAAAACAACTGATCTTCAACAATTTACGCTCAGCGATGTTATTGAGGGGGACACGTTCCCTAAACGAGTTCAGTCGGTAAACGTAATTATAGATTTTAAATACAGCAGTGGAATGACCGTTAAACCGGTATTTTTATATGCTGATACCAATAGTGTAGCTGGGCACCCACAGTTATATAAGCCAGTTGTGATGCCTCCTGAGAAACATGTTGCCTATGCGGTGCAGTGGTTTTTGTTGGCGTTAGCGAGCTTAGTTGTATTTGTGTTCGCAAGCGTTCGTAGTACTAACAGAGTAAAAGAGAAGGAACACCAATGAAGTCTAAGTCTTTTTTTGGAATATTTGTAGCAATGGCCATCGTGCCATTAGTGTTAGCTTATTTAGTTTTAAAAATGGGATGGTACACGCCAGCCGCAACCAACAAAGGCGAGTTTTTGCAAAAAGAAGTGGTGGTTGAAATTAAAACAGAAACGCCAATGTGGAGCATTGTATATCAACCGCAACCTCAACAGTGTGACAGCTTTTGCGAAGAACAATTGTACGGACTAAACCAAACTTATCTTGCTTTAGGCAAGCTTCAAAAACGCGTTAATGCATGGGTGTTAACGGACTCATTACCTTTAAACAATTACCCGGCAACAAAGGCCTATTCAGCAAATAATACCGACCTAAGTGGCGGCTATATTTATGTAATTGACCCTATGGGTAAAGTCATCCTTCGTTACCAAGGAAGCGCTGACCGTGACAATACGATAAAGACAAGCAAAGACATCCTGTCTGATTTGAAAAAGCTATTAAATTATGCTCGTATGGGTTAATAATTGAACACCCCAATAATAAAAATAAGAAGGGCTCTGATGTTAAATTTTCGTTATAAGCTATCACTACTGTCTTTGTTAATGGTATGTGTCGTCATTGTATTAGGCGCTTACACACGACTTACTGATGCTGGTTTGGGCTGTCCAGATTGGCCTGGATGTTATGGTTTTTTAACTGTTCCAACAGAAGCCGCACATATCGAACGTGCCGAAGCCGCTTTTCCTGAACGTCCTGTTGAATATCATAAAGCGCGAAATGAAATGGTTCATCGCTATTTTGCGGGTGCTTTAGGCTTGTTTGTATTAGCAATGTTTATACTTAGCGTAAAAGCTAAGCAGCATGTGAAATTAACCGGATTGCTGCTAGCGACAGTCAGTTTTCAAGCCGTATTGGGCATGTTAACCGTAACTATGAATCTAATGCCGCTTGTTGTAATGGGACACCTTTTAGGTGGCTTTACGACCTTTTGTTTAATATTGCTATTGACGCTGAAACTGCGATCACAGTGTTTAAGCCAACAAGATATTCTGCATGACATTCCTGCCTCAATAAAGATTACGACATTGCTAAGAAATTTTGTCAAAGTTGGCTTTTTATTAGTTGTGCTTCAAATTGCGCTCGGCGGTTGGACCGCTGCCAATTATGCGGCAGTGGCCTGCACAGATTTACCAATTTGTGAGCCTGGTTGGCAACAGAAGTTTGATCTTGATAGCGCATTATCTGTGCCGCACGGATTTGAAGACTATGAATATGGCGTCTTCCCTTATGAAGCAAGAATGACAATTCACGTTCTTCACCGAATAGGAGCCATGGTTGTTACTGCGTTTCTCTTATTACTGGTCATTAGCCTATATAAACAAATTCAATTACGGCCATTTGCAATTGTGATAACTCTGATAACAGCGGTTCAAATTTCATTAGGTATATCGAATGTTGTTTTTCATTTACCACTGTATGTCGCCGTTGCACATAACTTTGTTGGTTTGATGTTAATGGCAAGTTTGCTTGTATTGTGGCATTACCTACATCGCCAAAGAAAGCTACAGCAACAGGCACACTTTAATCAATCGGCGCCCTCTACTAGCCCAGATAGCAGCATTTTAGTACAACAAGGAGCGTAACCATGCCTTACATTAATACTATAAATAGCTCGTTTTCGTCTTTTACAGGTTTATTAAAAGATTTGTATGAGATAACTAAACCAAAAGTCGTATTTATGTTGGTGATTACGGCCATTGTTGGAATGGTGTTAGCGCAACCTGGCTGGCCCGCGCTTGATTTGCTAGTGGTGTCGTCAATTGGGATTGGGCTTTTATCGGCAGCCGCTGCGGCCATGAATCACATCGTAGATCAAAAAATAGATGCCAAAATGGCACGGACTTACAATAGACCTATAGCCAAAGGGCGAGTTTCAAATCAACAAGCGATTATTTTTTCGTTTGCCTTGGCTGTACTTGGTTTTGTGATTTTGTATGCGGCAGTTAATCCATTGACCGCTTGGTTAACATTAGCGAGTCTGTTTGGTTATGCTGTTGTGTATACACTAGTATTGAAGCGGCTCACGCCACAAAATATTGTAATTGGTGGATTGGCCGGTGCTATGCCACCATTATTAGGTTGGGTTAGCATGACTGGAGAATTGCACCCAAACGCATTTTTACTTGTCATGATTATATTTACTTGGACCCCACCACACTTCTGGGCGTTGGCAATTCATCGAAAAGATGACTATGCGCGAGTTAATATTCCAATGCTACCTGTAACACATGGTCTAGCATTTACTAAAAATGCTATTGTGCTTTATACAATATTACTAACTTTGGTCTGCTTTTTACCTTATTTAATCGCGATGACAGGGCTAATTTATTTAGTTTCCAGTACAATACTCAATCTTGTTTTTCTTAAATATGCATGGCAATTAAAAGTCAAAGACGATAAAAATATCGCGATGGATACTTTTAAGTTTTCAATTTGGCACTTACTTATTTTATTTGTTGCTTTGCTAGTTGATCACTTTTACATCATTAGATTTTAAAATATGAAAAAGACACAGATTTTTTTAATAGCAATTTTAGCGCTAATTGCATTCTCTGCTGGCGTTTACTTTTCTGTTGAACAAGAAGCAGGTGTTTCAGAACAAACTCACTTGTATAAACAACCTAGAGCTATCAATGACTTTGTGCTGACAACGCAAACAGGAGCTTCTTTTTCTAATGATGATTTAGAGGGTAAGTGGAGCTTTTTGTTTTTAGGTTATTTGTCTTGCCCTGATGTTTGCCCAACAACCATGATGAAACTAAGTGGATTGATACCTCAACTTGCAGAAGTTGCACCTAATACTCAAGTGTTGTTTTTATCCGTCGATCCAAAAAGAGATAAAGTAAAAAATCTAAGGGATTATACTAATTACTTTCATCAATCTATTTTAGGGTTACGCGCTGAACACAAGGCTCTATATCCTTTCGTTCGCAATCTTGGTTTGATGTACTCTATACCTCCGGCAGAAGTCACAGAAGGTTATTACGTTGATCACAGCGGTTCAGTCGTGCTCATTAATCCACAGGGCGAAATACACGCTATGTTTAAACCTGAAGTCGAATTAGGTCAGGTTCCCTCTATTAATCCCACCACAATGTTAGAAGACTTTAAACTCATCTCAATGGAATAAAAATCGGTAATAAATTTAATTATCTGGAAATCTGGATATTTCCTACTAGGCTAAAATTAAACGATTTTTACAAAACTCTATTGAGCAGATGAAATTAGCATCGAAATTACATATCAGTGAAGCTGAACAATTCAGCGCATCGCTTCTTGAGCTTTTATCTACAGAGCAAAAAATCTGTATAGACATCAGTGAAGTGAATGATGCAGATACAGCTTCCATTCAAGTGTTGTGTGCGTTGCAAAAGTCTCTTTCTTTAACCGACAGCGCTATTTCGTGGCAAGGAAAGAGCTCTGCCTTATCGAATATAGCGCAACAGCTTGGTTTAAAAGAGTTTCTTAATTTACCAGATTAAAAATTTAGCTTTGTGGGGAAGGTGATTTTATGAAAAAGATTTTGGCCGTTGATGACTCAGCGTCAATGAGGCAGATGGTAGGCTTCACTTTGAAAAATGCCGGCTATGATGTGACAGAGGCAAAAGACGGCGTTGAAGCACTGGCCGTTGCAAAAGATGCAGAGTTTGATGTGATCATATCAGACGTCAATATGCCTAATATGGATGGCATAGAATTGGTAAAAAACTTGAGGCAGCTACCACAGTTCAAATTTACACCTATCTTAATGTTAACAACAGAGTCTGGAGCCAATAAAAAGGGCGAGGGTAAGGCAGCCGGGGCAACTGGTTGGATTGTTAAGCCGTTTAATCCCGAACAACTGTTAACGGTTATAAAAAAAGTAGCTCGATAGTTCTGTTTTACTAATAGGTAGACCTGAGTATGAGTATAGATCTCTCCCAATTTTACGAAGTCTTCATCGACGAAAGTTTTGAAGGCCTTGAGACTATGGAATCTGAGCTCCTTAATTTGGAACCAGGTGACGTAGACAGTGAAATAATCAATAACATATTCAGAGCGGCCCATTCAATAAAAGGCGGTAGTGGCACATTTGGCTTTAATGCGATTGCAAACTTCACGCATGTTATCGAAACCCTTCTTGATGAAATCAGAAATGGTGAGCGTGCATTAGAGTCAAATCACGTTGACTTGATGCTTAAGTCCATTGATTGTTTAAGAAATATGCTGGCGGCCATTCAAAATAATGCACCTCAGGAGTCGGAAGAAGCAAATGAGCTTAGGGTTAAATTTGAGCACATTCTTAATGACGATAATACGCCAGAGCAAAATCAAACAGCTAATAGCTCTGATCCAGAGCCGAGTGAAAGTCCACAAAAGATACAGTTAACAAACTTCTTTGAAATTACCTTCGTACCAGAACCTCATGTTTTTAAAACGGGCAACGAGCCTCTGTTTATATTTGAAGATTTGCGGGAGCACGGAGAGTTATCTGTCCAAGCAAACATAAATAACGTACCAGAATTAAGTAATTTGATACCTGATGACTGTTACTTAGGCTGGACTATTTCGCTTGATACAACCAGTAACGAAGAGGCAATTAAAAGTATATTTGAATGGGTAGAAGATGATGCTGAGATTAGCATTAAGCTCGTTGCTCAATTTGGTGATGAAGTCGCGTCGGATGAAGAGGTAAGTGCGACTGCACCAACTGCTTCTTCTCCTGAACCAGATACAGTTACAGAACCTGTCGTTTCTTCGGTTGAAGAATCGACGCCCGAAGAACCTAAAAATAAACCTATATCTGATGATAAAAACAAACTCAAAGATGGTGACTTTAGACCTGTAAACGCTAAACCCTCTGGTAATAAAAATGAATCGACAAAACAGGAGTCTAGCTCAATTCGAGTTGGCACAGATAAGGTGGATTCACTTATTAACATGGTTGGTGAACTTGTTATTACGCAAGCTATGTTAAATGAGCTTGGTGAAGGTGAAGACTTTGATCACGCTAAGTTATTAGCCTTGCGCGAAGGTTTAGCACAACTTGCCCACAATACCCGTGATTTACAAGAAAATGTAATGCGGATCAGGATGTTACCAATTAGCTTTGTGTTTTCAAGATTCCCTCGTTTAGTCAGAGACATCTCTCAAAAGCTTGATAAACAAGTAGACTTAGTTCTTAAAGGTGAAGGCACCGAGCTTGATAAAACTGTGATGGAAAAAATCTCAGATCCTATGGTGCACCTAATCCGAAACTCACTTGACCATGGCTTAGAAACGACCTCTGAACGTATTGCAGCTGGCAAAGGTGAAGTAGGGCAAGTAATACTCAATGCGTATCACCAAGGTGGAAACATCGTTATTGAAATCATTGATGATGGTCGAGGTCTAAATACCGAAAAGATAAAAAGCAAAGCGATTCAAAATGGTTTAATCCCAGAGGACGCGAATTTATCTGATCAAGAGATTAATGAGCTTATTTTTCAGCCAGGTTTTTCTACCGCAGATGAGGTCAGCGATATTTCTGGTAGAGGCGTTGGTATGGACGTGGTTAAACGCAATATCAACGCATTAAATGGATCGGTTGAGGTTGTCTCTGAGCCAGGGTTTGGTTCTACTTTTACTATTCGATTACCACTAACACTGGCAATTTTAGACGGTCAGTTGGTCAAAGTTGGCGATCATATCTACATCATTCCTTTAGTCTCAATAGTAGAGTCGTTGCAAATAGATATGCGTAAAGTTAACTCGGTTGGAGGAGGCATCGACGTATTAAGGCTTCGAGAAGAATATATTCCGATCTTACGAATGCACCAACTGTTTAATCATCCTGAAGCTTGCCAGTCACTTAAAGATGGTTTGTTAGTGGTTGTAGAAAGTGATAACGAAAAAGTAGGGTTATTAGTTGATGAACTGCTGGCACAACAACAGTTTGTTATTAAAAGTCTTGAGGATAATTATAAAAAAGTAGATGGAATATCGGGAGCAACTATTTTAGGTAGCGGTAGCATCTCTTTAATTATCGATATCTCAAGTGTCGTTAAAATGGCTGGACTTAAAAAAGCGGGCCAAGCAGGTCTAGATTTTGAGAAACCTCTGTCGGAGGCGGTGTGATATGAATGAAGTCATCTTAGAAAAGCACGAACACACCTCTAATGACGCTGATTTAGTTCAATATTTAACATTTATGATGAATGACGAGGAGTACGGAATAGAAATATTGTCTGTACAAGAAATTAGAGGCTGGGAAAAAATGACGAGCATTCCTAACGCCGAAAATTACGTCAAAGGAGTGATTAATTTGAGGGGAACTGTTGTACCTGTTGTCGATTTAAGGCTTAGGTTTAACCTTAAAAAGGTGGAATACAACGAGCTAACGGTCATCATTATTGTAAAAGTGTTAATAGGGCAAAAAAGCAAGATCATGGGCATTGTTGTTGATGCGGTATCAGATGTTTATAACATTGAAAAACAAAATGCCAAAAAGGCACCTGATGTGGGTGACTCAGAAACAAAAAATTATATAGAAGGCCTAATTAACGTAGGCGACAAAATGGTTGTACTTTTGGACTTAGAAAAAGTGTTATCAATATAACGAGGCAGGTGATGGTATGGGTTTGTTAAGCAAATTAATAGGTACGTCAAGTTCGACAGAAAAGTTGGTCCTTGAGGCGTTAAGTAAGTCCCAAGCGGTAATTGAGTTTAAACCTGATGGTACGATTAAAACGGCCAATACCAACTTCCTAAATGTGATGGGTTATAGCCTTGAGGAAATTCAAGGTAAGCACCACAGCTTATTTGTTGATCGAGATTATGCGGCGAGTGATGAATACCGTAAGTTTTGGCAAGAGCTCGCTAGAGGTGAGTTTAAATCGAATGAATTTAAGCGTTTTACAAAAAGTGGTGAAGACATATGGATCCGAGCTACCTACAACCCAATTATGGATAGCGAAAATAAAGTATTTAAAGTCGTCAAATATGCCACTGATATAACAGCAGAAAAGAAAAAAGCCTCTGAGTCAAACGAGCAATTGCTAGCCATTCACAAGTCTCAAGCCGTTATAGAGTTTGAACTAGACGGAACCATCGTAACTGCAAATGATAACTTTCTAAACACATTAGGTTATACCTTGAATGAAATTAAAGGTCGTCACCATAGTATGTTTGCACCAGAAGGCGTTGCACAAAGTCAAGAATATAAAGACTTTTGGGCAAAGTTGAATCGTGGTGAATTTGATAGTGGCGAATATAAGCGCATCGGCAAAGGTGGCCGAGAAATTTGGATACAAGCATCTTACAATCCAATATTGGATCTGAATGGTAAACCGTTAAAAGTTGTGAAATATGCAACCGATATAACGGAGCAAAAGAAGCTTGAGGAAGAGGCACGAGAAGCTGCTAATTTGGCCCAAGCATTAACACTTTGCCAAGCCAACGTGATGATAGCAAATAATGACTTAGAAATTGTTTATATGAACAATGAAGTCGTCAAAATGTTTAGAAAGAGAGAAAAGCAACTAAAGACGGTTTTAAGTAATTTTAATGTTGATAGTTTAATTGGCACTTGTGTTGATGATTTTCATAAAGATGCATCTCATCAACGTAGCATGCTTAAAAAATTAGCAGAACCCTATCAAACCAATATAAAAGTAGGTGATTTAACGTTTGAACTTTTTGCATCCCCATGGTTTGACTCGGCAGGTAATCGCCTAGGTACTATTGTCGAATGGATCGATAAAACGGAAGAAATGAATATTCAAGCAGAGATAGCGAATGTCATTAATGCAGCGAGTAATGGTGACCTAACAATACGCATATCAGAGGCTGATAAAGAAGGGTTCTTTAAGCAGCTATCTGTAGGTTTAAACCAAGTGGTTGGCATTGCGGAAGGTGTTATTCAAGATACAGTCAATATTTTTGAAGCGTTGGCGCACGGTAATCTAACGCGAAGAATTGAGAAACAATATCACGGCCTATTTGACAAACTAAAACAAGATGCAAATGCGACTGTTGATAAACTGACTGAGGTAATTGGTCAAATTGATCGCTCAGCAACAACGGTATCTTCTGGGGCGGAAGAAATAGCACAAGGTAATGCTGATTTAAGTCAACGAACAGAAGAGCAAGCATCTTCGCTTGAAGAAACCGCATCAAGCATGGAGGAGATGACCGCAACGGTAAGACAAAATGCTGATAATGCGCAAATGGCCAACGATCTAGCGGAAGAAGCGGCGAGTAAAGCAGAGTCGGGTGGCAGTGTGGTTGGTCGGGCTGTTGAAAGCATGGCTGAAATAAACGAAGCAAGTAAAAAAATCGCTGACATCATTGGCGTGATAGATGAAATAGCTTTCCAAACAAACTTGCTGGCATTAAACGCGGCAGTCGAGGCTGCTAGAGCCGGTGAACAGGGCAGAGGTTTTGCTGTAGTAGCAGGTGAAGTTCGTAATCTAGCTCAGCGTTCTGCTGCAGCCGCAAAAGAAATTAAAGATCTAATTAGAGATTCAGTATCCAAAGTAGAAGACGGCACTGCTTTAGTTAATCAGTCGGGTGAAATGTTACAAGAAATAGTAATGGCGGTGAGAAAAGTAAACGACACGATAGGTGATATTAGTGTTGCGTCGGTAGAACAAACATCAGGTATTGAGCAAGTAAACAAAGCCGTATCGCAAATGGATGAGATGACGCAACAAAATGCGGCACTAGTAGAACAAGCATCAGCCGCCGGCGAGTCTATGTCTGAGCAAGCTCGTTCGATGAGAGAATTACTGAGCTTCTTTAAACTGTCCGACTCTCAGCAGGGACGTATGCCACAAATATCCAGTAATGCTGGTCACTCCAGTGCAAGCAAACAGAGTCAGCTCAATATTAAATCGCCGGTATCACCGACGTCTTCGTCAAGCGATGAGGAGTGGCAGGAGTTTTAGCTAAAACCGATAGATAGTGAGGTTTCCATCGTAACGTAAAAGGAGTAGGTAGTTGGAAAATAAAGAGTTCCTAATGACTGATAAGGATTACAGCTTTATCAGTCATAGTGTTTACGAGGCGTGTGGCATAGTATTGTCGGAGCAGAAAAAAGACATGGTATATGCCAGAATATCTCGACGTGTTCGAAAGTTGGGCATGACGACATTTGCGGAATATATTAACTATCTAAATGATAACAAGGACCTGGAGTTTGGCGAGTTTATAAACTCAATTACCACTAATCTCACATCGTTTTTTAGAGAAAACCATCATTTTGAGTTTTTAAAAAATACGGCACTGCCTGAGATGATAGCTCGACATAAGGACGACCATCGTATTCGTATTTGGTCAGCGGGATGTTCTTTAGGAATGGAGCCGTACTCTATTGCTATGTGTATAGGCAATAAAATTCCAACAAATTGGGATTTTAAGGTATTAGCAACTGACCTAGATACAAATGTTCTAGCAACGGCGCGAGAAGGTGTGTATTCAGAAAGTCAGATGTCGGGCGTCGACTCTGCCAACTTAAAAAAATACTTTTTGACGGATGGCAATAGCAATCGTTATAAAGTGAAAGATCTTTTAAAAAAAGATATCAGTTTTAAACAGCTTAATTTATTGCACGAATGGCCAATGAAAGGGCCGTTTGATGTTATATTTTGCCGCAACGTTATTATTTATTTTGATCACGAAACGAAAATTCGTCTATTTAACCGATATGCCGAGTTACTGGCGCCAGGTGGCTATTTAATATTAGGTCACTCAGAATCTATGGGGCGTGAAAATAAACAATACAAAGGCTTAGGTCACAATATCTATCAGAAGTTAATGCCGTGACAACTCCCTTATTTACGCCCACTTTGCCTGGCTTTGAACAGATCAAACGATATGTTGATACGAGTCGCAATATAATCGTTGCGAAGATATTGCCCGGCGAGTTTTATGTAACGAAACAAAATGAAGCGATTGCTACGGTTTTAGGCTCTTGTATTTCAGCATGTATATGGGATGAGGTTGCTGGAGTTGGTGGAATGAATCATTTTATGTTGCCACTCAAAGGGAATGACCATAGCCAAAATAAATGGGAATTTCACGATAGCTACAGCTGTCGGTATGGCATTTGGGCGATGGAGTGCCTTATCAATGAAATTATTAAACATGGCGGTCACCGTAATAGAATGAAAGTAAAGCTATTTGGTGGCGGTAATATTATTAAGGATATGCAAACGCCAATTGGTGATCAGAATATTTCGTTTGCCAAGGAGTTTATCGCCAAAGAAGAACTACCAATGATTGGTTCTGATGTTGGCGGTCCATGGCCACGTAAAATCCTATTCTACCCGCATGAGGGGCGATGCATGGTTAAACGTTTACAAAGTATGCACAACGACACAATTAAACTGCGTGAAGTGAAGTACCAATCTGTGATTGAGACACCTTTACATGCTCAATCAGACATAGAATTGTTTTAAAAGGTAAGTTAATGATCAAGGTATTAATCGTCGATGACTCTAAATTAATTAGGATGATTCTGACTGAGATAATTAATGCATCTCAGGACATGACGGTAGTGGGTGAAGCTGAGGATCCGTTTCAAGCGCGTGATTTAATTAAACTACTCAACCCAGATGTGCTCACATTAGACATTGAAATGCCTAAAATGGATGGCATCACATTTCTTAAAAACCTGATGAGATTACGGCCAATGCCTGTGGTTATGTTGTCAACCTTAACCGCCGATGGCGCGCCCATTACACTTGAAGCCTTATCTATTGGCGCTGTTGATTTTTTAGAGAAGCCAAAGGTTGACGTTCAAGATAGCTTAAGTCGTTACGCCGATATTCTAAGAGACAAAATTAGAGCCGCAGCGAATGTAAAGCTTAGCCAAATATTGAGAGCAAGAAAACGGGACAGTGCAACACCACCTGTTATTCCGACTCAAAACCTTGAGTTTAGAAAAAACCACTTAATTGCGATAGGCGCATCCACCGGTGGCACAGAAGCAATCAAAGACGTTGTCATTAATTTACCTGCCAATTTTTGCCCTATCGTGGTGACCCAACATATACCGCCAGTCTTTAGCAAAACCTATGCAGAGCGCTTAGATAAAGTGTGCCAGATGTCGGTGCACGAAGCCCAACATGGTCAAATTATTGAACCAGGCAATATTTATATTGCTCCTGGAGATAAGCACTTAACGGTGTTAAAAAGAGGCAGTAAATTGTTTTGTCAGCTGGACGATTCGGAGCCGGTCAACCGCCATAAACCGGCTGTTGATGTTCTTTTTGATTCTGTTGCCGCATATATGGGGAAATACAGCACAGGCGTAATTTTGACTGGTATGGGTGCCGATGGCGCCAAAGGTTTACTTAATTTAAAGGCATCTGGCGCGTACACCATCACGCAAGATGAAAGTTCGAGTGTGGTTTATGGTATGCCTCGCGCGGCCAAAGAATTAGGCGCTGGCATGCAAGAGCTCCCTTTAAATAAGATCGCTAACCGTTTAACTGAATTAGCGACCCGCGTAGTGTAAATAAACTCTAATTTTCGGTTTCGTACTTAGATTTAACGTTAGTCGCCATGTCTTCTGGTAAGGTTATCCATAATTTACTCATCCAATAAAAGCGACCACTGTTGTTTATGGACGGCGCAGTACAGTTGTATTTAACTCGACCTGTTTGTAAGGTTTTTGGTGCTGCAATTTCAAATTCTAGTTCTGATTTCCAGGTTGGTTTTACTGCGCCTGATTGACCCGTAATAAAACACGCTAATTGGCTTTGGTAAAAGTCTTTATTTGCCAATTTTACTTGCCACAAAGGACCTTGTTGTTCAGGTATGTTAACGATATTACTTACAAGTGTTTCTGTTGGCGTTTGACTTTCAATATCAAATGCTAAGCTTTTTAATTTCGCTTTAAGAGTTTTTGGGTTTGCATAAATACCGTTGGCTGGAAAGCGAGTAAGTGCTAACAAATCACTATTGTTTCCAACAGCGCCAGAATGTTGCGCAAAACCGACAAAACCTAGCTTGTTTAAAACACCTTTTATCTGATCAGAATACTCACCAAATGGATACGCTAACATTTTGTGGCTTTGGCCTAGTTGTTCTTTGATCATTTCCTCAGCAACTAACAAGTTAGTTTCTATTTGTTGAAGGGAAAGGCCATCTTGAACTAAATTTTCATGCTCAAGTGTGTGATTCATGATGTCGACACCATGTTCCGTTAAGGTTTTTAGCTGTGACCAATCCATATATAGTTTGCTTGGTTTTACCATTAATGGATTAACAAACACGGTAAAAGGCCAGTTACGTTGTTTAAGCATCGGAAAAGCAGTGTCATAGACATTTCTAAATCCATCATCAAATGTAATGGCAATCCAGTTTTTATTAACAGGCTGCTGTAATTTAATGGCATTTACAATTGTTGTGAGGGGAACGACTTCTAAACCTAACTCTTCAATCATTGTTAAGTGTGCTTCGAATTGTTCTGGAGAGACACTTGTAGATTTAGGAGTACTCTCACTCACATGGTGGTACAGTACTACCGTTGCTGCTGTTACTTTCTGATGCCAAAGAGAGCTCAAAAGGGCGGTTAAAAATAAAGTAAACCCAATAGGTTTTAATAGTAAATTATTCATATGATATCTCTTTTTCAATCCTCTGCGTGGTCAGGTACCCGCATTAATGTAAAAATATGGCATCTAGCTTGGCCCATGATTCTAGCAAATATTAGCATTCCTATGTTGGGATTTGTTGATACTGCCGTAATCGGTCACTTACCGGATAGTCATTTTTTAGCGGGCACAGCGTTAGCTAGCTTATTTATTTCCGTCATTTTTTGGTTGCTCGGCTTTTTACGAATGTCGACAACAGGCTTAGTTGCAAAGGCGAGGGGACAAAAATCACCTGCGTTGGCAGTGACTCATCTGTACCAAGCATTATTGCTAAGTTTTATATTGGCATTATTACTCATTTTACTCCAATCACCGTTATTTAGTTTATTGCAATGGTTATCAAGTGATGATCTCTCAATGCAAGCAACTTACGAGGCGGCGAAAACTTATTTTGATATTCGTATTTGGGCAGCTCCTTTTGTATTAGCAAATATGGCATTAACAGGATTTTTAATCGGCTCTGGTAAAACTAAATGGGTTTTGAAAGCGCTCATTGTCTGCAATCTTGTTAACTTGTTTGCGGACATATTGTTTGTACCTGTGTTGTCGTTAGGCGTTGCCGGAGTGGCGTATGCATCGATAATAGCCGAAATTGTCCAGCTAGCGATGATCATATATCTAATATTGCCTGAACTTAAATTGGTGTTGTTAAAGAAGCAGGCAATTTTTAAAGGCTGGCTCAAATTAATCCAAATGAACGGCAATTTATTTGCTCGAAGTGCACTACTGCAAGCGTGTTTATCATTTATGACCATTTACGCCACGCAATTTGGCAGTCAAACGGTCGCCATAAATTCACTATTAATGCAGTTCTTTTTGTTTATTAGTTTTTCTTTAGACGGTGTGGCCTTTGCTTTAGAGTCATTAGTTGGTAATAGCTTAGGTCAAAAAAAACAAAAGCGGCTAGTCGCTTATATTGTGCAAGGTATAAAAATTGGTTTGTATTTTGCGCTTGCTTATACTGTATTTTATTTTTTGACCGTAGACTTAATTATCTGGATGTTAACCGATATTGACTCATTAAAATTAGCACTAGTAGATTATCATATTTGGATAGTTCTAATGCCGATGAGTTGCTTTCTCAGTTTCTTGTTTGATGGTGTTTTTGTTGGTCTAGGCTGGGATAAAAAAATGAGGAATAGCATGCTGATTGCAGCCTTGGTGTTTTTCTCGGTCGTTTTAGTATTTAGTCAATACGAGTCTATTTTTAGTAACCACGTACTGTGGGCAGCTTTTACGAGCTTTATGTTAGCCAGAGGCGTATCTCAAGGAGTTATGTTACGAAGGTCACTCTAGGTGTTTGTATTTCTCTTTATTTAATTGCGCTTGATGACGAAAGAACGCAAGGCGATTAGCAACGATGCCAACATAACCATAGAGCGTCACTAAAACACCAATGATCATTAGTGCGATGCCCGGTATTTGCCACCAAATCCAAACACTTGCCCCTAAGTAAAGACCTGCGATGCCAAGCATAAAACAAAATAAACCCGCTAAAAAAAAGCGAACACTACGCTGAGGGTTCTCGCCTCGTCGCACTAGTATTCGCTGTAATTTATCAGGTTTATTCATCTAAATAGCTAATCAAGGATTAGTAATAAGAATGCTCGCCAGCTTGGTGCTCAGTGATGTCTTTAACACCAGTCACTTCACCTTCGAATTGCTGTAACATCTGCTTTTCGATGCCATCTTTTAGCGTTACATCAACCATAGAACAGCCATTACAACCGCCGCCAAACTGAAGGATCACTGTGCCATCTTCAGTAAGCTCAACTAAATTTACATGGCCGCCGTGGCTCGCTAACCCAGGGTTAACTTCAGATTCAATAAAGTACTGTAAACGCGCTTTTAGAGGCGCATCATCCGATACTTTACGAGCTTTAGCATTAGGCGCTTTTAGCGTTAACTGCGATCCCATTTGGTCAGTTACAAAATCAATTTCTGCATCTTCTAAAAATGGCTGACTTTCTTCGTCTACTGCCGCTTCAAAGCCATTATATGGAATCACTTTGTCTTCTGGCTCTAAAGAGTCTTCAGGGCAATAACTAACGCCACATTCTGCGCTGCTTGTACCTGCATTTACTACAAATACACGAATTCTTGTGTTTGGTGCTTGCGTATCTAACAGCTTTACAAAGTGCTGTTGAGCCGCTTCTGAAATCTTTATCATAATAATATCTGACTAATTTACTCGGTTATTTGCAATGATACGTCTATCGCTTATTTACTGCAACCTTGACGACTTTTCCTAGTCTCTATGTGAGGGCAAATCTGAACAAATAAACCCCTAAATACTGCGATTCAACGACTAAAGTTTAGACAGGCTTGTTGTTTCGTGTACTTAATTGATATGTTTAGCGTATTAAAAGAAAAATGGTGACGACAAAACACAATGACAAAAATAATTTCCTTGCTAACTGTAGCGCTGTTCTTTGTTGTTTCGACAGCAAATGCGGTTGCTTCAACATCGTTAAAAAAAGACATAAGCTTTTATCTCCCTAACGAACAATTCGATAAAAATGTACCTACGCCAGAGTCAATTTTAGGCTATCAAGTTGGAGAGTGGCATGTTCGTCACGACCAACTGGTTTCGTATTACAAAGCATTAGCTGCCGCAAGTGATAGAGTTTCTGTTAAAACCATTGGTTTTTCTCATCAGCATCGTGAGTTGTTGCATGTAACCATCACACACCCTAATCGCCATCAAGATTTAGAAAAATTAAAACAGCAACGCTCTCGCTATTTCAACGGCGATGAAAATAATGATTCTAACAGCCAGTCAGCACCATTGATCGTTAATTTGAATTACAGTGTTCACGGTGACGAGTCGTCGGGCAGTAACGCATCTATGCTGGTGGCCTATTATTTAGCCGCATCTAACAGTAAGCAGGTTCAAGCGTATCTAAACGACATGGTAATAATTATCGACCCTAGTCTTAACCCAGATGGCCTAAGTCGTTTTGCATTATGGGCAAATCAACATAAAGGTAAGAATATCAACAAAGACCCAAATAACCGTGAGCATATTCAAGGCTGGATCCGTGGCCGAGTAAATCAGTATTGGTTTGATTTGAATCGCGACTGGTTATTGCTTCAACACCCAGAGTCTCAAGCGCGTATTGCCGAATATCAGCAATGGCGTCCACACGTCTTAACCGATCATCATGAAATGGGTACGAACAGTTCGTTTTTCTTTCAGCCTGGCATTCCATCAAGGAAAAACCCATTAACACCAGATAAAAACGTGACTTTGACCAAAGAGTTAGCGACTTATCATGCAAAAGCATTTGATGAAGCTAATAAATTATATTTTACCGAAGAAGCCTTCGATGATTTTTATGCAGGAAAAGGTTCAACCTACCCAGACTTGCACGGCAGTATAGGCATTTTATTTGAGCAAGCTTCAAGTCGAGGTCATATTCAAGAGTCAATTAATGGCGATTTAGACTTTCCAACAACTGTAAAACATCAGGTTATGTCGACTTTCTCAACTCTGGAAGGCAGTTTGAATAACGCCGATAAACTAAAAGGGTTTCAAGATGAGTTTAAAGATAGCGTTAAAAAGTTAGTTAAATCGGCAAACTATGATGGTTACTTGTTAACAGAAACTCATGACAAAACAAGGCTTAACAAACTACTAAGCTTACTTAAACAGCACAATATAAATGCCTATCCACTCCGTGAAGACACGAAGTTAAATGATAAGTTAGTGAGTAAGTCTGATTCTGTTTTTATACCATTAAATCAGCCACAAGTAAGGTTAATCCAATCAGTATTCTCTACACAAACATCGTTTAACGACAATACCTTTTATGATGTATCTAGCTGGAACTTAGCTTACGCTTTTAATATTGAATTTGAAAAAGTGAAATCAGCGAGAAAGTTAAAGCTTGAAAAAGCAGCGTGGAACCAGCCTTTACAAAACATGAATACCAATACGGAGACACCAGACAACGCTTACAGTATTGCAATTGACTGGCATGACTTTAACGCGCCTGCCCTGGTTTATCATTTACTTAATGACGGTGTAAAAGTGCGCTCTGCGTTAAAAACCTTTAGTGCCGACGCCCAAGTAAAGGGTAAATTCCAAAATAAACAATTTGCTGCAGGTACTATGCTGATCCATGCTGGTATCCAAACGCAAGACTGGCAACAAAAACTGGCCGATGCATTAATTAAATTTCCGGTGCCAACCTATGCGATAAAAAGTGGCTTAACCGCTTCAGGTATCGACCTTGGTAGTCGATTAATGATGCCAGTGACGTTACCGAAAGTTTTATTAGTAGGAGGGCCAGGTACGAACCTTTATGAAGTGGGTGAAACATGGTACTTGCTTGATAGTCATGTTGGTTTCTCTCCGACCATTGTCGAAAAAAGTCGCCTACCTTATGTTGATATGACTGAATACACACATGTTGTGTTAACCGACGGGAGTTACTCTAAAAAAGACGAAAGCTTAGCGGCTGATTTAAAAGAGTTTGCTAAACAAGGCGGTATTATTTGGGGTCAAAAACGCGCAGCTTTATGGTTAGCGCAACAAAGCTTGTTAAGAGTCGATACTATTTCCCAAAGTGAAATGTTCAAACGTTTTAATGCCGAAAAGCTTGTCTTTTCAGATAAAGAAGCCTTAGGTGGCAAGCAACGTGTCGCAGGTGCATTTTTTGAAGCTAAATTAGATCTTAGCCACCCGTTAACATTTGGATTAAGTAACGAAACCATACCGTTATTTAAAAATAGAACAGATTTAATGCTTGAAACTAAAGTGCCATTTAGTAGCGTTGCCTCTTATACCGAAACACCATTATTGTCAGGTTATGCCGACAATACAAATGTAGAAAAAATAGCAGGGGCAAGTGGCCTTGTATCCCAAACTATGGGTCGAGGTGTTGTTATTGGAATGACTGACAATCCTAACTTTAGAGCGATCATGTATGGCTCAAGTCGGTTATTTGTTAACAGCCTATTTTTGGCACCAGCAGTAAGATATTAATTAACTAACCTTATGGCGCCACATGCAGCATATACACGTGTGGCGCCTGCATTTTTTAAGGCCATGGTGGCTGCCTTTAAGGTTGCTCCGGTCGTTAACACATCATCAATGAGTAAAATGGTTTTGCCATGAATGGGTATGGTTGCCACAAACGCCTCGTCTAAATTCGATAAGCGGTTTGCTCTATTTTGCGTTGATTGAGCCTTAGTATGTCGGCGTCTTAACAATCCGTTGTATATGGGAATATCTATTTCTCGTAAAAATTCACTCAAAATAACCTGCGATTGATTAAAACCTCTAATTACCCAACGCCTATAGTGGAGTGGAAGTGCGCAAACTAACTCAATTTTAGGCCAGTTTTGCTGTTCAACCTGGCGCGCTAATAGGTAACCAATGAGGCGACTAAAATGGAGTTGCTGATTAAACTTCAGTTTTGTTAACCATGCTGATAATGGCCATTGGTAAATGCCTATTACAGCAATACCATCGACATTTCTACACACTAACTGCTCTGCAACAGAGTTCTCCGTTATATCTAACCCGCAAGGCAATATAGAAAGGGAGGTATTGCATATTCGACAGATTAGAGGATTGGTATAGCTGGATGTGCGCTTGATTTTACCGTTACATAAACAGCAAGGTGTTTGGCTTTGAAACCACGCTCTGACCAGAGTAAACTGCATATATATCCTTATTATTCAGACTAAAAACTAGGTATAAAACACAGATGAACAATACGCCAATAATCCTGATCCATGGGTGGGGAATGAACAAACAGGTTTGGAATGGCGTAATTAATGCCTGTGAGCCGTCATTGGCCCATCGGATTAAGGTCTTGGATATGCCTGGTTATGGTGACAATCACTATTGTCCTAGTCCTTATGATATGGATGCATTGGTTGTGTGGTTAAAGTCAATTGTATCTGAGCCAAGTCATATAATTGGCTGGTCTTTAGGCGGTTTACTGGCACAAAAATTTGCTAACGTGTACCCTGAATTGACCATGTCCTTGGGGCTAGTGGCGAGTACGCCAAAGTTTATGGCTGATGATAGTTGGCCTGGAATTAAAAGTGAGGTTCTTCAAGCTTTTTCGAGCCAGCTTACCGTTAGCCATGAAGAAACCGTAAAACGCTTTTTGAAAATTCAAGCTCTAGGTAGTGAGTCGATTAGAAAAGATTTGAAGGACATTCAAAGTTGGATATTTTCAGCAAACCCACCTAATCCCGAAGCACTAGTTGCTGGCCTTAAGATGTTAGAAGAAGTGGATTTACGCGATAGTTTACAGACAATAACGTCGCCCGTATTTGCCTTGTTTGGCGGTCGCGACTCTTTAGTTCCATTGACGATTACGCAAATGCTATCGGAAAGCTTACCAAGCATACAAATCAGCGTGCAAAATAAAGAGTCTCACGCGCCATTTATCTCAAACAAAGATGACTTTATTAGTTGGCTGAGAACTAACTTTACTTAAAAATGTCTATAAACGTAATTTGATATAGCAAATAATCATTTTTAAAACCAATAGATTTGGTTAATAATTAAACACAAGAAGTAAGCTTTAATCGGAGGTCGGTATGGAGTTGAAGTCAATTCCAAGTGCGATTCAGTCAGGTTTAAATGGTTATCAAACCGCAGAAAGAGGCCTAGCTGAAGCGGCTAATAACATTAGTCGTTTAAATACGAACAATACGTCAGCTGTTAACGCTACAGCGTCGGCAGTAGAAGCCCGACCTGAAGTAAGTTTAACAACTGAGGCTGTTAACTTAGTGGTTAATGAACATTTGGCAAAAGCGAATATAAAAGTTATTCAAACCGCCGATGAAGTTATTGGAACCTTAATAGATACCAAAGTTTAGTATTACATTTTAATTAACAAACAGTTAATCAACGAGGTCAAACTTAAGCTATGGCTTTAAACATTACTCCGCATATTCCACAAGTTGTTGTGAATGCATCAGTACCGTCTACTGAGGCATTGGCGCGCAGTAATGCTATTAAAGAAGTTGTTCCAGCTCCAACACAAGTAGAAGCGAACGTACCGCAAAAATCTCGTGAACAAGACACTCGAGGCCCGGCAAACGATAACATCACCTATGACCGACTATTTCCCAAAAGTGACGAAGTCATTCCTGAAGATCCGCAGGGTCAAAGTAATGATAGTGACTCGCAGCAACAGGGCCAGTCACAAGATAGTGAGCCTAGGGATGACTCAGGAGTACCTGAAAGCGCTAGTACAACAATTAATCCAGGTGACAATGCCGACGCTAGTGATTCTGATGAAAAACAAATAGAACAAAAAGAACGAGAGCAAGAGCTCAAAGAAATACAGCAGTTGTCAGCCCGAGATGCCGAGGTGAGAAATCATGAGCTTGCGCATGCGGCAGTAGGCGGTAGCTACGCTGGCTCCCCAAGTTACGAGTATGAAACAGGACCAGACGGCAAAAAATATGCGGTAGGCGGTGAAGTTTCAATTGATGTGTCTGAAGGCGCAACCCCGCAAGAAACAATAGAGAAAATGCAAACGGTACGAGCTGCAGCATTAGCGCCAGCAGAGCCTTCATCGCAAGATCGTAAAGTGGCTGCACAAGCCAGTCAAAATATTGCCGAAGCACGTGTAGAGCTAGTTCGAGAATCAGAAGAAAATAGAAAAGCCGTTGCCGAGTCAGTATCCGCGTCTTTCGAACAAAATAAAGCTCCTGAAGATACGTCAGTTAACGGTGACAACATACAAACTCTAGCGTCATCCCCGAATGTTAGTGATCAGGTTGCAAAAACCGCTAATGTTGTCTCTCAGCGTTACAACAATAGTTACATAAACGAGTCGAACACTGTTGAGCCGTTTACGGCGGTTGCTTAACCGTTACGTTGGTGGGAAGTAGATTTCATTATGGTATTGCTTTAACCATTTCTTAGTATTGCCACACTCATTGCAGTATTTTTTATTTAATGACCAAAATGCTTTGCTGTGGTTCATGTGCTTTAAGTGACAAAGCTCATGAATGATCACACAATCGATTTGCTCTTTCGGCGCAGATAGCAACAATGGATTGAATATAATCTTTCCGCTACTGTAACAACATCCCCAGCGCCATTGGTAAAACTTGAAGTCTAACGACGTACTCGACAACCCTAAGCGACACTCTAGCTGTCTAACTCTTTCGGGTATATAGCTTAATGCGTTATTCATATAAAAGGCATGTAGCTGCGCTCTAACATGTTTTGTTACGTCTTTAACCCTATGGGATACAGAGACCGTTAACACTTCTGAATCCTGAGTAAGACACCACCCAGTTTTTGAGTCCCGTATTATTTCAAGTCGAAGCTTTTGGCCGAAAAACCAGATAGGCTCACCACTTTCGTATACTCTTTTAAATACTGAAGAGGTCGCTGAATGACTAAGGCGTTGTTTTAGCCAGTGCTGTTGTTGAGACATGAACGTCTCTACCATCGCTTGGTTGCAATGAGGGGGAACCTTTACAACAACAGTACCATTATGTATTTCCATCGCCGCATTTTTTCTGCGCTTATGGACTTTTACATGATATGAAAGGGGGTGAGGAAAGCTATCGAGGCAAATTTCAAATACACCGGGTTGAACACGCTTGTTGGCCGTTAACCACGGTGTAATTAAATTAGAAATCAAAGACTAAATCTTATTTTTTTTCTACTAGTTGTAATGCTGCACTTTCTAACTGTTCAAAAAGTTCACCATAGGTACGAGCATCAAAACCTTTGTTAATGATTTTGTATTTACCATTAACAATAAAAGTAGGAACGCCTGTTAATACACGTTTTTCTGCATATTCGTTTTGAAGCTTTTTCATACCTTTCGCTTGTGCTTTTACTGCGAAACTATTGAATGTTTTATCAAACTCTTCACCAGTTACACCATTAGCGATAAATAATTGGCGAACGTCTTTTTCACTGGTAAATACCGAACGATTTTTGTGAATGTATTGAAATATTGCGTCGTTCACGCCAGGTTTGTTCAGCTTTTCAGAAGCAACTAAAGCCTTAGTAAGCATAAACTGAATATCTGGACCAGCCGCTCTTAAAAAATCAACATGGCTTTTTTCAAATTTAAAGTCTGAGCTTTTTGCTTTTTCAGCTAAGCGCTTTGCAAGCGGTTCAAAGTTTAAACAATGTGGACAATAATAAGAAAAGAACTCTCTTACTTCTGGTGTTTTCGTTGCTGTCTCGCTAATAACTTCGTAGTGAACGCCTTCTTTTAATGTTTGCGCTGATACCGAAAGGGTAAAAAAGCAGGCTGCGAGTAAAGTAAATATCTTCTTCATTAAATGATTCCCTTGTGTTTTTCACAATTATTGCTGTTACATATTTTGATTACAACACTAAAATAAAGATTAAAAACCTAATTTAAGGTGTGGCTGTTGAATTGCTGATAGTTGTTCTTTTAGTGCCAATACTTGTTGTTCCCAGTATTTGTCTGTATTAAACCACGAAAAGTTCCTTGGAAACGCAGGATCTGACCACCTTTTTGCAAGCCACGTCATATACATCAACATTCGGCGTGCGCGAAGCGGTTCAATAATTGCGAATTCAGCATGATTAAATGGGCGAAACATCTCATACCCTTCTAATAACGTATCTAGTTGAAGAATTTGTTGCGCTCTGTCACCGCTAAGCATCATCCAAATATCTTGAATAGCGGGTCCTGTTATACAGTCATCAAAATCTACTAAAATCGCGTCATCGGTATTTGAACCTGTGCGCCACAGAATATTACCTGTGTGACAATCGCCATGCAGTCGGATGTTTTTAAGCTGTGTAGGTAATCGCTCACAACTAAGTTCGACAACCTTTTGTAAGTCCGGAAAAAAAGCGGCGTGCAAATAACTCGGCACAAGGCCACTTTCTTTAAGATATGAAGCAGCCTCGTTTAAATCAGTCGCGATATCAATCTTGTTTCGATGCTGAAAGTCACTCGCATCACTAACACTATGTATGCGACCAAGTAACTGACCGAGTCGCTCTAAGTGATCAAGATCATCAAGCTCAAACATTCGACCGCCAACGCTTGGAAATACGCTAAATCTATGACCGCCGTGCTCCAATAACGTCTTACCATCAAACGATAGTGGTGCCACAGCTTCAATGTCTTGCTCTGCTAACTCAATTGAAAAGTCGTGCTCTTCAATAATTTGGTCATTGCTCCAACGCTGTGGTCGATAAAATTTTACAACGTAACGCTTTTTATCTTCGCCTAAAAACTGATACACCCTATTTTCATAGCTGTTTAACGGCAATAAACCAGACTCGGGATATATTCCTGTCGATTCTATTGCATCTAGAATCAAGTCTGGACCTAGCTCTGAAAAATCAAATTGTGGCATTAACGTCCCTTAAAGAATCGTGTTTCCTCCGAAACTTCTAACTCACCGTCATCGCTTCGAATAATTATTTTTATGTCCGTTACCGGGCGTTTTAATTCATATGGGTCAACCGCTATACTCACAGGTTGCTTATACACTTCACCGGCCGAGACAGAAAAAGAAGTTTCACCATAAAATTGGTATTCATTTAGTCCTTCAATAGTAATTGAATAACTTTGGTTCGTCTGACTTTTGTTAAGCACCTGTAATGTAAAGGTGTTTTCTATCAAGCCATCATTATTAGTGCGATATAACACGTTTCTATCGCGTTCGATATTTAACTCCAACGGTACACGCGAAGCGACTTGCCAAACAAACGCAACCGACATCACTACTGTCACTAATAAATAGCCAATTAATTTTGAACGGAATTTTTTAGTCGGTTTGCCTTCCAAGCTGTGCTCAGTTGTATACGAAATAAGGCCCTTTGGATAATTCATTTTATCCATTGTTTCGTCACAAGCATCAATACAAGCGCCACAGTTTATGCATTCGTACTGTAAGCCATTACGAATATCAATGCCGGTAGGGCAAACCTGCACACATAAGTTACAGTCAATACAATCGCCTAAACCAAGCTCTTTTGGGTCCGACTTTCTTGGACGAGGGCCACGTTTTTCACCTCGGGCAGCATCATAAGTAACTGTGTAGGTATCTTTGTCGAACATGGACGACTGGAAGCGTGCGTATGGACAAATATGAAGGCACATGATCTCGCGCATCCATCCAGCATTAGCATAGGTAGCGCCAGCAAAGAATAACGTCCAACCAACCACCATTGCCGAAGACTCAAAAGTAAAAAAGTCGATAAATAATTGATCAATCGGTACAAAATAGCCAATAAAGGTAAGCGATGTAAGTAATGAGACAATCCACCAAGACGTGTGTTTTAGTGTTTTTTTCCATACTTTGTCAAAGCTCAATGGCATGGCATCTAATTTTTTACGTTTGTTTGCGGAGCCTTCAATTTTTTCTTCAAACCAGATAAACATAAAGGTCCATACTGTTTGTGGACACATATACCCACACCAGACTCTTCCGTAAAATGTGGTTACGACAAAGAGTAAAAAGGCAGAAACAATAAGCAGTGACGAAAAAATGGTTAAATCTTGCGGCCACAGGGTCAAACCAAAAATATTAAATTGCTGGTTTACAATGTCGAGCAAAATAGCTTGCTGTCCATTCCAATTTATCCACGGCAAAACGGCAAATAGTCCTAGGAAAAAAATACCCATTTTTCTACGAATAGCTTGATGCAGGCCTTTTACTGCTCGCACATATATGCGACTTCGTAGGTTATAAGTTGCATTTGCTTCAACTTTAGGTTTGTATACCTTTACGTCGGCAGGAATGTTCTTAATATCAATGTGATCGTTCATTGCGATACCTGTTATATTGCCTAATATCAATTATATGTCAGAAACATAAATATAAATGAAACTAAATTGTAAAACCTTGATCTAATTCTATAGATCGACGCTTTCTTAAGTTTGATGCCCAAAAGGCAGTTGTTCAAATTGGAGTTACCATGAAATTTTTAATCTTTGTTATATTAATTATTACGCTACTCACCGTAGATCAGCCTCAAATTAATCAGATGAGAGTGTATCTTGCGACGCTAATTGGCCAAGCTGCCGAAAGTGAATATTCTCGCGGCAAAGTATCAAAGCGTATTTATGATGAAATCAGCACTCAGTTTGATTCATTTAAGCCTAATGAAGAAGATTACGTGAAAGAGATCACAAAAAGTTCTCGTGAGTTAATGAATTTTTACGGGACGTATTGCCAAAATGGCGAATTTAATCCCAAAATATCCGCTTATAATCTTCGCTTCGTTTGTAGCAAGGTCGATGAGCAATTTACCGACTTAGAAAATGAAATAATTCGTCAGCGTAAATAATTAAAAGTCGTCATATGGGGCGATTTCAATGCCCTGCATGGTATAGCCGACCTGAGCAAGTTCACCTTTCCATGTTTCAGTGGCTATTTTACCGGTTACCCATATTGGGTCATACATGGATGAAGCCGGCGCTCCTTTTTTAAAGGTAACGTGAATTATTTGATTTGATGGCGGTGGCGGTACATGAACACAGGCACCAAAATAAGGAACCAATAAAAACTCAGTCACTAGCTCATCATCACCTTCTAATGGCACAACAAAGCCGGGTATTTTTACTGTTTGTCCGTCTAACTCTTTAACAACAGGTGCATTGATAGATTGAGGCCCAGCCATCGCATGTCCAATTTCCTCAATAGTGGGTATTTTCTGAACCATATCTTTAGGCACTAAGTCTGACCATTCCAATTCTTTGGCGTCATTTGACAAGCTAGAGAAGGAAGCGATAAAGAAACAGACAAGAACGGCGATACGAAAAATTTGACTCATAATGATAAACCTAATTAGATTGTTCAGAAGCCCGCAGAATAACGCACTGCTCACTAAAAAACCAAGTGTATCTATTAATTTTGCGATAAACGTGATTACATTATCGTTCAGTGAAAAAATTAAGTAGCAGAACATGACAGATTTAAAAATTGACTGGCAAATTAAAGCGTTTTCACAACTGTCGGTGGGTGAGTTGTACGACATTTTACAGGCACGCAGCGATGTATTTGTGGTCGAACAAAATTGTATCTACTCCGATATAGATGGCGTAGATAAGTCCAAAGATTGTTATCAACTGTTTGGTTATCATGGTGATGAACTGGTCGGCACTTGTCGTTTAATTGCGCCTGGTTTGGCTTATGAAAACTATTCTGCCATTGGTCGCGTACTAATAATGGAAGACTATCGAGGAAAGCAACTTGCTGCACCAATGATGCGAGCCGCGATAGATGCTGTAAAGCAATATTGGCCTGAGGTTGAATGTAAAATTTCAGCGCAGCAGCATCTAGAGAATTTTTATCAATCGTTGGGTTTTCAAACCGTGACACAAATGTATCTTGAGGATGATATTCCTCATATTGGAATGATTTTAAATTAATCAGGGGTAGCTTTTTTTATTTAAATCAATAAAATGGCGCCCGAACACCAAGGGGTGTATGCGCGAAGTTCGCGACATACTGAGACGTTAATCGAACCCTTAGAACCTGATCCGGCTTGTACCGGCGTAGGGATGGTAAATCCAGGACTACTCGCTTACGACCGGGTCTTTTGTTTATTTTATCTACAAGAGATCCAAAATATGAAACTTAACATTACTGCAATTGCAGTTTTATCCGCACTACCGTTTGTTTCTGTCTCAGCTAATGCTGAATCTGAACCTACAACTAATATCGAAACTATCGAAGTAAAAGGTGAATTACTGCCTACACCAGAAAGCAAGGCGGCGAACTCACTACAAATTCTCACCCAAGAGAGCTTAGAGAAGTCGGGTGCCAGTCATTTCCAAGATGCAATTCAACAGTTAGGCAATGTTAATTTTGCCGCAGGTGCGTCACGAGCCCGTTTTATTCAAATTCGCGGTATTGGTGAACGAAGCCAATTTGTGGACCCAATAAATCCATCAGTTGGGATGGCGATTGACGGTATAGATTATTCAGGCATAGCAACGTCTGGTTCATTATTTGATATTGGCCAAGTTGAAGTGTTTAAAGGCCCGCAGGGCAGTAGTGTTGGCGCAAACGCGATGGCAGGCTTTATTAACATGTACAGCTCACAGCCAGAAGAAAGTGCACCGAATAAATTCCGCCTAGAAGCAGGCAATTATGGTTTATTAAATGTCGGTATTGCGGCAGGCACCGAATTCTCTTCTGACGTAAAAGGCCGCTTTTCAATTAATAAATTAAGCAGCGATGGTTTTGTTGAAAACATAGCGTTAGATCGTGACGATACGAACAACATTGATGAGTTATCTTTTCGTGGTCTATTAGACGTTAACTTTTCAAATCAACTATCTACTCAGTTTGTATTGCATCATTTTGACATTAATAATGGCTATGACGCATTTTCACTGGACCAAAACCGCAATACATTATCCGATGAGCCGGGCAAAGATAAACAACAAACCACAGCGTTGGCAGCACGTACTCTTTATCAAGGATTAGACAACGCCGATTTAACCGTATTTTTGAGCCACAATAATACTGATTTAGCCTATGGTTATGACGAAGACTGGTCTTATGTTGGTCTACATCCAGATGAATACTCTTCCACCGACAACTATTTACGTGACCGCGTTGCTAATCAAGCAGATATTCGCTTGGTCGGTAAAGACCAAAGTTGGGTAGCGGGCATATATGTTCAATCAAAAGACGTTGATTTAACAAGAAAATATACCTGGTTGTCTAACGACTTTACGAGTAACTACGAGCAAACAAACTTTGCGGTCTATGGTGAAACTCGTTACGAGCTTGAAGAGAGCATTAACCTGTCGGCTGGCTTACGTATCGAGAAGCATGATGGTGACTATAGCGACTCTAATTTAGTTACACAAAATACATCAGATACTATGTTTGGTGGCCACTTAACGGCGACAAAACAATACGATGAGTCGTCGATGGCTTATGTTCGATTAAGTCGCGGTTTTAAATCTGGTGGTGCTAATGGCGAAGCATTAAGCAAGTTAAATGAGCCTGGTTTGGAGTCTTACTATTTGTTGCTTAGAGAAAACGGTAGTTTTGAGCCAGAAATTTTGAATAATGTTGAACTTGGTTTACGTTATAACAATCGTGATAAAGGACTTAAAGCTAGCGCAGTATTGTTTTATTCAAGTCGCCACGACATGCAGATTAAACAATGGTTTACCAACGAAAAAGAAGTACGTGAGTCCGGCGCGCAGCCAGAGTTTGTTGGCTATGTTTCGAACACGCCGACCGGTAGCAACTATGGCTTAGAAAGTAACGTTGAATATAGACTAAATAATGATGTAACGGTTTATGCAGGTCTGGCTTTACTGAGTACTGAAATAGACGATATGTACCGTTTGGAAACCGATCCTGATACTTGGGAAGATGTTCGAGTGAACATTAATGGGCGTGAGCAAGCTCATGCACCTGGTTATCAATATCAATTAGGTTTTGATTGGCAGTTAATGGATAACGTACGTTGGAACGCGTCAATTAACGGCCGTGATGATTATTTCTATTCGTTTAGCCATGATGAAAAGTCACAGGCTATTAATTTAGTAAATACATCAGTCACATACCAAGCTGAGCAGTTTGACATCACTCTTTGGGTGCGTAACTTAACCAATAAGGACTATGGTGTAAGAGGTTTCTATTTTGGTAATGACCCTCGTGATGGATATGAAGCCAAGTCATACGAACAACTTGGTGAGCCAAGAGTGTTTGGTATTAAATTAGACGTATTCTTTTAGGAGCTATATTTATGAAACTAAGTGTAGAAATAAGTAAGTATCCACTAACTGAAGATGATTACGTGTCAGCGATTCAAGACTTTATTGATAGGATTAATACTTACGACGGTATAAGCGTTATAACAAACTATATGAGTACCCAACTGTTTGGCGACTATGATGTTGTAATGGCTGCATTATCTTCAGAGTTAAAACGGAGCTTTGAAAAGTACGGCACTAGTATTTTCGTTTGTAAATTTATTCCAGGAGATTTACAGGCGAAGTACGGCAATAAGTACGCAAGTAGCTAGAACACTATGATTGAACAACTACTTAGTGGTTTTAATGCTATGTCCATATGGGAATATGTAGGTGTCTTTACCGGCCTACTTTATTTACTATTGGCAATAAAGCAGAGCAGCTGGTGTTGGCCAGCTGCGTTCATCAGCACTCTTATATATATGAACTTGTTTTGGCAAGGAGCATTATTATTGGAGAGTGTTTTAAACTTCTATTATTTGCTAATGGCAATTTATGGCTGGTGGCAATGGAATGGTGGTCTAGAAGATAACAGTGAAAAACAAGTCCAGTCGTGGTCGGTAAATCGACACTTAAAGATAGTGATAATTCTTACCGTAATAAGTATTGTTGTTGGTTATCTTGCTGATCAATATACATCACAAAAAATGGCTTATTGGGACTCTTTTACTACCTGTTTTGCTGTATATACAACCTATATGGTAACCCAAAAAGTATTGGAAAATTGGATTTATTGGTTTGTTATCAACCTCGCGTCCATTTATCTTTATTTTGAAATGGGCTATTTGCCAACAGCGGCACTGTTTGTTCTCTATACCTTTTTAGCAATAAAAGGCTATTTAGAGTGGCGAGACGAGTTGCCTGAATCTAAGCGAGCAGCAACGGTTGGATAAGTCAGCAATAAAACAAAAGCTAACTGAGCTTTTTGATAGCCCAGTTAGCTTATTCCAGTTAGCAAAAAATGCCCGAAACTTGGTTTATAAAGTTCAGCTTGAAAACAATACTATTTGGTACTTAAAACAAGTAGCAGAAAATGCATATGTACACGAGATGTCAGTATCTTGTTTAAACCTGTCGAAGCCTTCACCTATAGTTGTGCCTCAAGCATTAGTGATTGTATGTAACAATACTCGGTACGCAGTACTAAGCGATGTGCCTGCGGTATCACCAATTAAATATAATAAAGACAGTAAGCAACTCATCACTTGTTTTAGGCATACTCACTCACTGGGACGTTGGCCAGAACTTCAGGATCTGCAATTACCTAATCCAGTACCATTGCTAGAAAGATACTTACCTAAAAGTGGGATTTCAGTTAAAGGTAAATTTTTTGACCGCTACAATACATTAACAAGCAGTAAATACTTAGGTGTACTTCATGGTGATTTGTCACCGGGCAATGTCTACCTCACTAAATCAGAAAAAGTGGGTATGATCGATTGGGAATATGCTAGTTTTGGCGATGTACGCTGGGACTTGGCGGCTTTTACAATTGAGCATCAGCTGACGCAGCATGACTTTCAACAGTTATTGGCAGACTATGCTAAGCACGCTGGCTTTAGCTATTCTGACTTTTCTTATGAAGCAGATATGTGGTTAGTATATTACTGGTTAGTGACTTTAGATTGGGCTGAAAAAAATAACTTTAAGACACAAGACTACCGAGATCGATACAATGATATGATCTCGATAATCCAGCAGTTCTAAGCGCTAGGGGTATCGCTCAGATGCCACCTAAACGCAGCGCAATTTCTTTGTATTTTTCTACGTCTGCTTTTTCAAACAATGGATTTCCATCATCATCTTTATCCGCCGCATTTAACAAATGCTCTCTTTCTAAACGAATAACACGAACATCTTTCACACCTAAAAACTCTGCAACTTGATCCACCGTCATTAGTGACATGGCTTTCTCCCGAAAGTAAATTATGAAAATTTAATAAAACTATAGCTGATTTTTAACAAATCATACTAAATGACATTGTTTTTTTTAACACAATTTAATCAAGATTAAAAATTAACCTCCTAAAAACCAACGCGCTAGACTCATTCTTTTAAAGTGCGTATGATTGCCACTCCTCAGTTCCGGCCGTCGCTCGGTGGAATAAAGTTAGTACATGCTCCCGTAGTGAAGTGGATATCACGCGACCCTCCGGAGGTTGAAGCGCAGGTTCGATTCCTGCCGGGAGCGCCATTCTTCTTCATGCCTTAATTGGTTGTGTTTCTCCGCCTCAATTGCAAACATTAATACAATTCCATTTTGACACCTCTGTAATCACAAATTTACTTGCTTCATTAGGTACAGGCTGCAAAGATAGTCAATCAAATACAATGGAATGCCCACAAAATGAATCAAACCGGCCTTTACGAACAGCTGATCACTAATCTGGTTTCAGATCGTCTTAACAAAGATAAGTTTTATATTGGTGAGCGTGTCCTTGAGCAGTCTGAAGCGGCATTATGGTTATCACGTTTTTTGAGTCGAGTTATTGAATATGCGGTTAATTGCTTACCGTCTGGCGATGATCAATTGCAGCATCAAATCGAATTGTCGAATCAGCTAATTTTATGGCTCAAAGACAAACTTCAAGACGATGCGTTTTTTGATGAGAACCTGCTCAATAGCCAAGGCAAAATCCTAACTGCCTTATACGAACTTGAAAACCCGGTGGCAGCCGATTTTAAAAAATACGTCAAAGATATATTTCCACTGACAGGCCTGACTCAAAGTGAATTGTTTTGTGGCAGCAATGCGGGCTTGTCGCTAGAAAGTGAGCTCAAGCGCGAGATACGTTCGTCAGATACAATTTATTGGCTTGTGTCGTTTATTAAATGGACCGGAATTCGAATCTTCCGAAAGGAGTTAGAAGACTTCACCAGAAGCGGTAAACAATTAAAGATCATCACGACGTCTTACATGGGCGCAACCGATGCCAAAGCGGTGGAGTTTTTAGCGTCATTGCCTAACACCGAAGTTAAGCTTAGTTACAATACCCAGAGAGAACGACTGCATGCCAAAAGCTACCTCTTTATTCGCGATACCGGCTTTAATACCGGCTATATTGGTTCCTCTAACTTGTCGCATTCGGCCCTGACTAGTGGCTTAGAGTGGAATTTAAAGATTACGTCGCAAGAAATCCCTCACATTATTGAACGTTCCATTAATACCTTTGAAACCTATTGGAATTCCAAAGAATTTGAGCTGTTTGATGGCAAAGTGGAAGCCAAAGAAAAACTAAAGTCTGCGCTAAAAGAAGCTCGTATCGGGAGCAGCGGTGGACATGAATTAGAACAATCACATTTTTTCGATATTAAGCCGTTTAATCACCAACAAGAAATTTTGGAACAGTTAGACGTTGAGCGTTCACTCCATAAGCGATTTAAAAACTTAGTGGTGGCGGCTACAGGAACTGGGAAGACGTTAATATCGGCGTTTGATTTTGCGCGTTTTATCAAAGACAAGCCGGATGCTAAATTCTTATTTGTTGCCCATCGAGAAGAAATAATAAAACAAGCACGGCTTGCGTATCGAGGCGTATTAAAAAATTCGAACTTTGGTGAGCTCTGGGTTGGCAATCACAAACCTGAAAGCTATCAACATCTGTTTGCTTCAGTACAGTCTTTAAATAATCAGATAGATAACCTTTCTTTGTCGGCCGACTATTTTGATTACATTGTTATTGATGAAGTGCATCACGTAGCTGCTAATTCCTATCGAAGTATTTTGATAAAGTTTGAGCCTCAGATTTTATTAGGCTTAACCGCAACGCCAGAACGGCAAGACGGTTCCAATATTTTGGATGATTTTTGTGGCGTAATCGCGGCTGAAATTCGTCTACCGGAAGCCATCAATCGACGTCACCTTTGTCCATTTCAGTATTTTGGGGTTGATGACGATACTGATCTGAGAACGGTAAATTGGAGTCGAGGTCGATATGACATTGCGGCCTTAACTAATTTGTACACGCATAATCAACAACGTGTCGATAAGATTTATCAAAGCCTTAACGAAATTGTGACGTCGGTTTCTAGCATGAAAGCTTTGGGTTTTTGTGTCAGCAAAAAACATGCGGAATACATGTGTAAACAATTCCTATTAAAAGGTATTTCTTGTGATTTCTTGACCAGTGATAATAGTCGTGAGCGTGTTCAAAAGCAGCAAGCCTTAAGAAGTGGTGCCATTAACATTCTTTTTGTCGTCGATATTTTTAATGAAGGCGTCGATATCCCAGAAGTGGATACGTTATTGTTTTTAAGGCCTACAGAAAGTTTAACGATATTCTTACAGCAACTCGGCCGTGGTCTGCGATTAGCCGATGGTAAAGAAGCGTGCACCGTGCTCGATTTTGTTGGTAATGCCAATGCTGAATATGACTTTGCGCATAAGTTTAGAGCGCTGGTGGGCAAGACAGATGGGGCTATTAGCGACGAAATCAAAAATGACTTTCCTCACGCGCCTTTAGGTTGTCGAATCGAGCTTTCAAAACAAACCCAAGACGTCATTCTAAAAAACATAAGGCAAGCCACTTTAAATAGACAGAGGTTACTGTGCCTGATCCGACATTTTCCGCAACATACGACGTTAGCGATCACGGTCGATAATTTCATTAAAGTGAACCCACAAGTCACGCTTGAAGATATCTATAAAAAGCACTCATGGACGGAATTGTGTGAAGAGGCAGGTGTGATTTATAACGTAAATGAAGTGGATAATTCAGATACGGGATCATGCAAAGCACCTGAGGGCATGAACGATGAATCGGATAATGAATTACTTCGCCAACTGTCTCGTATGATTAAAACTAGGCTCTTAGTATGTGACGATCATCAATACCTTCAACACATAAATACATTGGCAAAAAGTGGCTTTAACGTTAGCGATTCCGAAAATCCAATTTATGACTTGATGTTGCATTATGATCTTTGGCAAAAGACGGGACCTACTGTTGGATTTGAGTCATTGCAGGCGAGTCTTTCAAGACTAAACCAACCATCCATTGCCTCTGAAATTAGCAGTGTTACTGACTTGCTTATTCAACGAGTTCATCATAAACAAGCAACCATGCCGATGATGGGCAATCATCCAATTAAACTTCATGCTAGATATGCCAGAGAGCAAATTTTAGTAGGTTTTGGTGCAACAACCTTTGAAAGACAACCGAACTCGAGAGAAGGTGTGTTTAATATCAGAGAGCAAAACATTGAGCTTCTTTTCGTTACGCTCAACAAAAACGCAAAACAGTTTTCACCAACGACCATGTATCATGACTATGCAATCAACGAAGACTTGTTTCATTGGCAAAGCCAAAACTCAACCCGGCCGGATAGTGGGAAAGGACGCGAATACATTGCACACAAAGACATAGGCAAACGCCTGTTTTTGTTTGTACGCGAACAATCAAGTGATGAGTTTGGCAAAACCATGGGATTCGTGAATTTCGGAGAAGTGGATTATGTGTCTCATACGGGCAGTCAGCCTATGAATATCACTTGGAAGTTGCGAAGCGCCATGCCGTCTTTTATGTGGAAGCAAGCGGCGAAATTGTCGATGGCGTGAGCTTTTTGCATTAAAAGCTAATTATTGCGCGCAGTAAAAGCTAATTGTCGAACGCAATAAAAGCTAACGTTTAAATGCTTGAAGGCCACCAATTTAATAGGTGTGCCTCACTTAAAATACAGAAGCTTTATTTGAACTGATTGATAAGCCTTTTCTTTTTTAACGCGTGCTTAAGATATTACCAAGCGGTCGCCGCAGGTTTGTTCTGAACTTTCTCCACTATATGAAGTTCCAAATCAAGCTCGACTAACAAGGGAAGAAGTCGTTCAACATCAGGTTTCATAAGGCCTGACTCTAATAAAGAAATAACTTTTTGGTTCAAGTTCATTCGATTTGCGAGTTGTACCAATGTGATTATACGAATTGTAGTATATTCGCCAGTTATACTAATTTTAGTATATTTTCCTTCAGTCCTTTCTACTTGAACTCTGCTCACGAACCAACAGTTTCAACATCTAAGTCATCACCCAAAAAAGGCACTATTCATTGTGTCGCACAAAGTCGCTGAATAGCTTGACGCTTTTTTCCTGGAATTTACCAAACAGAAATACACTTCCAGACTTTTCCGAAGTAATTTTGGTTACGTGCAATGTTTGCTCGGCCTTATCAATGTCTATCGACATGCTGAATTCCTTCACTTTGATGGAAAAGGCAGGTGAGAAACTTTCGCTTGCTTTAATTTCTATGATTTTTACTTGTTCCTGTTCGACATCGAAATATAGCTTGCCTTCAAAAACTTTGTTTACGTCTTCTTCAAAAAACGGGAGGTAAGGCTTAAACGAATATATTCTGTATTGGCCTTCAGTTTTTAAATATTTGAGCGTGATGGCGGGCACAATTTCAATGTCTTTTGTATCGACCGGTGTGTCTTCACTTTGAATCTCTACCTGTATTTTTGCGTATTCGTTTAGCGTTGTTTTGGACGGTTTTTTGTTGTCCTGCTCCAGTAACTCCCATTGCTTTCCAGCTGGGCGGACTGGAGAGTAACGCTGAATTCGTTGTTGTAATTTGCCATTGTCTAGGCGGCTTTCAATGGTGTAACCCCAATTTCCAGTATCTTGTATTGAGTGCCATTGAATTGCTTTAACTTGCTGCTTTATTTTGACTAACGACGATTCATCTGCTGTGACAAGTTGAGCAGAGCAACCGAAAAGAATGACTATCGTAAATAAAATGCGATTTAGTGTGTTCATGATGTATTTCCTTAATTTTTAAGTTTGTCAGCGGATTCGGCTAAATTGATTTCATTGTCAATGCGATTTCTATCAATAAACAGATAGCGAGGATCGACAATGAGTTTTGAAGGAGGCTGGTCCAGTGTGAATGTAATACGGTTGCTGGTTCCAGCCATTTGAACGGATTGCAGTTCGGCAAGATAGAGTTCACCCATAACTTCCTGATAGGCCCCGACACTGATGTTGTGTGCGAATACTTTTTGTTGTGTCATGTCGTTAACGTGATGCTCATACTTGACGGCGGTTAAGTCAGCCGTGACTTGGAATTTGCCACTTGGTAACTTTTGAACCTCAGCATTGGTAATGCTTAAATCGTAAGTGACGATTGCAGTCAGCCACTCGTCTATAAGTTGATGATGCTGTACTGGCGAATTCGTTTTGATCTCTCGTATCAGGTCTAAGCTTGTCGCGTAATTTTGATAGGTATTTCCCTTTTTGCTCAGCAATGCGCGAAGTGCTTGGTTTAACGATTTTTCAGAGATCAAATGTCTTATTGCGTTAAAAACAACGGGGCCTTTGTGGTAGCGCAAGTACCGTTGGCCTAACAGTTTGTGGAGTGATGTTTCGCCTGTGGTGTCGGCGCTACGACCTTTTAAATATTGCATAGTGGAGTCAGCCATGACTTTATCTACATAGGATTCTCCATAGATATTTTTCATCACCATCAGTGCTGAATAGTCGGCTAGCGATTCGATTAATAACACTTCCCCCTCAGTTTTTGCCGAAGCCAGTTGATGGCCCCACCATTGATGAGCAACTTCGTGAGCAATTAGATAAGAAAAATGATCACGATCTTTATTAACTTCTTGTTTTTCCTTGAAACCTACATGCTCAGAAATAAAGATAGTGCCAGGGTAAGCTCGGGCAAACCCTCGGTTCGGGATCTCAACCAAATTTAACGTTGGAAAAGGGTAAGGTCCGTATTCCTGCTCAAAATATTCTAATGACTCGGCAGCGGTATTTAACATCAATTCAATATTTTTGTTATGACTTGGATGAAAATAGGCTGTGATAGTCGTGTCATTGTTGCGAAGAGAACTTGTTTGATATTTTGCAGAAGCAAACCCTAAAAAGTGAGAGATTTTGCGATCTACTTTGTACTGAAAGTAAGCTCGGCCGTCTTTGTTCCATTGACTTTTTAATTCACCGGGCGCAAATGCCATTTGTTCTGCATCTGTAGATATGATTGCTTCGAAGTCTATCCACTTTGCGTCTTTTTCATGACCATGTTTATCATATTGCGCGTCCTTTATTAGGGCAGGTAACGTGTTGCGCTCAGGTAAGCCTTTCTGTTGTCGTAACGCTTTACTGCGTAATTCATTGTCAGTGTTGTAACCAATATAAGGCAATAAACTACTACTATGGAAATAGCTTCCATTAGCCATCAATGAGATGTCTCTATCTTCATTTTTAAAGCCTTGTTTAGCCAGCTCAGTTGAAAATTTGAGTATTAGCTTACTTTGAGGTTTTAACGGCTTGGTTAATACAACCTCAATGACATCAAGATCATGTATTTTTGTTGAGCGATAGTCTTCGTCGACGCTAAAGATAAATGTTTGCGCTGGGTTTGGTAATGAAATTAAAAATCGCTCAATACTTTGGTTACCTTGGTTGACTAACCAATAACTCCCATCAATGTTGACCGCGTATTGGCTAGGGTAGAAGTCGACAGCTAGCGATACTTTTGTGATTACAGGCGCGTTCGTTTCTTTATATGACTTAAGCGCTGTTTCATAAGTAAGCTGTTTTTGTATTTGCTCTGTCGGAGTGACATAGTTGTTGATTATATTGGTATTGTAAAAAATATAACTGCCGGAAAATAACGTGATCAGAGCAGCTAGTTGCAATACTCGTACACCGGATTTTGACAATAAGTCGGTTAGTCGAGTAAACGCCGATAAAATTGATTCTTCCAAAGACCTTTTTGAAATCCCAAAGGCAATGATTGCGATGGTGATGGTAAACGCCGTCCAATAAACGGAAAACCAAAATAAGTTGCGAGTAAAGATGTCGTAGCCACTAAAGTCAGAGTAATAATGTGGACCTAAATCGGAGAATCGCAATAAGTTGTGTCCAATGCCTAACATCGCTGCTATATCGGATTTAAAAACCAGCAATATGCCACCGGCAAGCGCGAATCCGACATATTTATTGGCGGCAATATGGTGAATAGAAAGACTAAGGATTGATGCCAGTAAGAGCGGTAGGCCATAAATGGGCACTAATGAGAAGAATAAGAAAACATCATCCGCATAAAAGCCATTCCAAAGCTGATAAGCCACGCCTACTGAGATGACGACCGCAATCATCAGCAGAATCAAACAGGCCATTACGGTGACCTTAGACAAAAAGTAGAGCCAACTTGGTGCAGGTGTCACGGATAGGACATTATCAAATTGATGATCCTTCGCTCGCCACACCATTTCACCAGAGAACAAAATAACGATAAATAGACCAACTAAATCAAGCGGTTTAGCAACGTAAGGCAAGAGGGCGCTTGTATAGGCATATTGTACGCCGACAAAAAAGTTATTGTTCATCCCATTAAAAATGTAGGCCAATGAAAGTGCAGCAACCAGTCCGATTAACAATAGAAAAGGTAGGCTTCTTAGTGTCATTTTTAGCTCAAATAAAAGGTCAGTTCCAAAAGCTAGGCAATGAGAAAAATCAGTTTTAAAGGCTTTGTACGCAGTGTTGAGCGAGTTGCTGTTTGTGTTTCGTGTTAACACACCCAAGTTTTCGGCCTTTTTGCCTCCGCGCTTGACCATTTTTGACCGGCGTTTGTGACTCAAAGGCTTCACCAATAAGCTTATTAATAGACTCAGAGAAACTAATATCCAAATAATTCGGTTGTATAAGAAGTTGCCATCTAGATTGATCAATAATGTGTTTTTTTCTATGCGAGTCCAAAATTGTGTTTGTTCTAGAAACGCTGAGACTGCGAACGGATCAAGTAAACTTGCGTAGTTGATTTCGCCTCTTGCGATAGGGTCAGAAGCGGTGAACAACGCGGAGTCTAAAAACACAGCTGACATTAAGTAAAAAATATAAATACCAATGCCTGAAATAAACGTTGCTAGGGTAGTTTTAAATATGCTGGCACTAAAGAACAGTATGCTTACGGTAAACAACAGGTTAGGTAGAACCACCAAGCAAAGTGGCCACAACAAGTAGCTTAATTGGAACACGCCACTGATTTCTGCGTCATAATTGATAAGCAATGTCGGTAATAAAATTGCAGTAATGGCTCCTAATACTATGAGTAGGCTCATTAAAAAGAGGCTTGTGAACCGGCTTAAAATTAAGGTGTGATGCTTAATCGGTTTCGTTTGTACAAATGAACTAAAGTCATAACTTGTATCTCGAAGCGCCGAGTGAGCAGTAATTAGTGTGGTAGTAAAGATAGCGATTTGACTCAACATAGCCATCAAGTAGGTTATATTGTGTGGAGATAAAGCATAAACATCGCCACTTGTGACCACTCTTCCAGACAGTAAAAACCCGAGTAGAATTAGCATTAATAATGCAAACCACCATGAAAGCTGGCGGCTTAGGTACTTTATTTCAAACTTAAGTAATGGAAAAAACATTACTGACCTCCCGCTTTGTAATCTGAGTCAGAGTTTAATCCGGTGTTATTTAATGCGGCAAAGTAGGCATCCTCTAAGGTTGGTTCAGCAAGTGTAAAACCGTTTCCTGGATCAAGCTGGGAATGCACATGGATTACTCTTTCCAACCCATTGGTCTTGGTAGATAAGACATTGTAATTTTTATTGATGTACGATGAATCCAAATTGTTTGCTTGCTTGCACCAGACTTGGCCCTTTATTTCATCCATCAATGCTTGAGGCGAGCCTTGCTTTAATACTTGCCCTTTATTAATGATGGCCATGTCGGTACATAAGTCTTGAATGTCTTCTATGATGTGAGTAGACAAAATCAAGACGATATTTTTACCTACTTCAGAAAGCAGATTGTAAAAGCGATTTCGTTCTTCTGGATCGAGTCCCGCCGTTGGCTCATCAACCATAATAAGTTTTGGGTCGCCCAATAATGCTTGAGCAATACCGAAGCGTCGTTTCATACCGCCTGAAAACGTGGCTACATGGTTATTTCGATGTTCATAGAGGTTCGTTTGATGCAGCAGCGAAGCTACCTGTTCACGCCTTTCAGTTTCATTGGACAAGCCTTTCATTATGGCTAGGTAATCAAGTAACTCGAGTGCAGATACTCTTGGGTATACGCCGAAGTCTTGCGGCAAATAGCCTAAAACTTTTTTTATTTGATGTGGCTGAGTTAACATGTCTATGCCGTCAAATTTAATGCTTCCGGTATCTGGCATTTGTAATGTGGCCAACGTTCGCATAAAGCTAGACTTGCCTGCACCGTTTGGTCCTAATAAGCCAAACATGCCTTTATCTATTGATAAATTTATGTCGTTTAGTGCAGGAACGCCGTTATTATATACTTTGCTTAAACTTCTAATCGTTAACATTTCGACAACCCTCCGATACTGTGATTGTTGAAGCGTAAAATAAGCGAGTAAAATCAATGTAAAATTGTGCGATACGTTCTATTCTAATCGGTGTTCAAGGGGTTACTTTGGTTTTACATTCCAGCTTTACAATCAATATTGGTTCTGCCCTAAGTAAATGGGCAACGTGTATAAAGGAGGTAAAATGTGGCAAGCATTTTAGTAGTGGAAGACGATATTGATATCGCTATAGGCATTGGTGAGTTTATCGAAACATTAGATCTCGAATTGGACTTTGCTTACAACGGTAGGCAAGCTCAAGAAATGTTGTTATCTAGTGACTATGACCTGATCCTCCTTGATATCAATTTACCTCATATAAGTGGCTATGATATTTGCCAAAGTTTAATGCAAGACAATTTGGCCAGTGTGCCGGTTATCATGATGTCGGCGAATCAAAATGAGTCTGATGTATTAAAAGGCTTTCAATCTGGCGCTTGGGATTATCTAAAAAAGCCGTTTTCGTTCGCTGAGCTAAATGCACGAATAACGGTTGCATTAAGTAGAGTATCAACAAAAAAAGCAGCCACTATTTGTGTGAAGCAATTCTCGCTAGATGTTAAATCACAAACGTTGACAGACCAAAATGGTCACACGGTTCAATTACACAATATTGGTTTTTCTATCGTAAAGTTGATGATGGAAACGTCACCAAAAGTAGTTTCAACTTCTAAGATGATTGATACGTTATGGCCAGACGGATTGCCGAAAAGTAACCCATTACGGGCGAACGTCTATAGAGTTCGAAATCTACTCAAAGAGACCTTTGGGCAAGAGTTGGTGCACAGCGTTAAAGGAGTGGGGTATAAATTTGATGTGGAATTATAAGCCAACCTTAAAGGGCCGCGTAACCTTATGGGTCACGGTTTTGGCGCTTTCGCTATTCATTCTACTTTCGTTATTGACAATAATGATAACGTTGTCAAAAGAAGACTCAATGATCCACAGTGTGTTGCGCAATGTTGATAAGGGAACGCTCTCTTTAGATAGTCATGTCCGAGAGGTAAGTTTTGAAGAGCTGTTTGCACTTGGGTATCAGCATGCCAATAAAAATGAGTTATTAGAAAGAGTTGGTGGCTTTGGTGAATTTCCGTCGGGTGACAACTACTACCACTTTATGGTTTTACCGAATAGCGTTTTGTTAATTGAAAGCACCACTTTTGTTGCTAGCTCAACCGATATCTCTGCCATCATCCAGTTTTTATTAAAAGCTTTTCTGCCATTTTTTATAGCCGCATTTTTTTTATCTAGGATGATAGCAAATAGAGCGTTGAGTCCCTTCGATTCATTAAAAGCCAGTTTTTTAAAAGCGGACAAAACGTCGGCGGATATCAAAAGAGTTAACCTAGATATTAAAGAGTCCGATGTAAAACAAATTGCAGACGAACTTGTTTTAGCATTGGAACAAAAAGAACAGGTTCTTGAGCAACAAATACTTTTTAATCAGGGGGTCAGTCACGAGCTTAGAACGCCATTACAAGTAATGACTCATGCCATTGAATTGATCGGCCTAAAAAATCCAAACGTAAAAGAGCAAGATTCATATCAGCGGTTGGTTAATTCACTGGGCCGCATGCATCGTACTAGCGAAGCAATGCTTTGGTTGACATCTGCGGTTGAACCTACAAAGCACACTTTGGTAAATACTTGTCTTGCCAATCTGAACCAAGAAGTCCGTCAAACATTTAGTAATCATGGGCTGGTTATAAATGTGACCGAACATGCACAACTATTGCTGCCTATTCCTGAAGAGGTATTTGAGTTTATTTTGTTTAATTTGGCTCAAAATGCGGTGCACCATGCTCGAGAGGTAAATGGTACTAAACGACTTGAAATTGAAGTTGGTAATAACGCTATCTGCTTCAAAAATTTGATAAATGAGAGTGACGTCGACAGTTATAGTTTAACCAATAACTTTGGACTAGGTTCAGGCATAATTACAAAGCTGTGCCAACGATTTGGCTTACGAGAAGAAATCACCAATAGCGACAATATTTATCAGATAAAAATTAGTACAAATTGAACAAAGTATACGTAGATATACTTGCTGCCTTAAAGTGGATAATTAATAAAGAGCTTTGTTATGAATAGACCCCTATTACTTGTATGTTTTATGTTCTTGTTATCTGCCAACGCCGATGCTCACGCCAACACCAACGCCAACGCGGATGCCAACACCAGTGCCCAAGCCGCGACTCCAGCAAAAGGCGACATTGAAACCATCGTGGTCACCGCATCGCGTGTGCCCCAAGACTTAAGCGCAGTTGCAAGAACGGTGGATGTGATTGACGCTGCGCAAATTTCGCTGACTAACCACGCGCATGTTCAAGAGTTATTTAATCAAATGCCAGGGGTGAATTTTCATCGCAATAGTGGGCAAGAGTATCTCGCTGCTATCCGGTCGCCCGTGTTAACCGGTGCAGGTGCTTGTGGTGAATTTTTGATGTTGGAAAACGGCATTCCACTCCGCCCGGCGGGCATGTGTAACGTAAATGAATTGTTTGAAGCAAATCACTATTGGGCTAACTCGGTTGAAATATTACGCGGGGCATCGGCTTCGCAATACGGCTCGAACGGGCTTCATGGCGTGGTTAATCTAGTTATGCCGCAGTTACCTGATGGCATCGGTGAAACGGATTTAACACTAGGCAGTTACGACTATTATAAATTGCGTCACGCGAGCCAATTAGATGATTGGAGCTTGGCTTTTTCAGTGGTTGATGATGGCGGTTTTCGAGATGACTCGGGCGTGAAACACCAAGTTGGCACCTTAAAACATCAAGGCGAGTCGGGTGATTATGACGTAACAAGTTGGTTAACGGCATTTAATTTAGATCAGGAAACGGCAGGTTACCTTGTTGGTGAAGGTGCTTATAAAGACAAGACAGTTATAAAAACCAATGCGAACCCTGAAGCGTATCGAGAGGGCGATGGCTTTCGCTTGTATCAAACTTATCGTTGGCAAAATGGGCTTGTGATTTCACCGTATCTTCGTTATTCAAACATGGCGTTTAAGCAGCACTTTTTACCAGGCCAGCCAACGGAAAAGAACAGTCAAACAAGCCTAGGTGTGCAGACTTCCAACAATTGGCGCGTGAATGACTCTGTAGATATTAATTATGGCGTTGATGCTGAACTCGCAGCGATGTCGCTGTTGCAGTTTCAGGATGAGAAAACCGAGGGCTCTGCCTTTTTGCAGGCAACCATTCCAACGGGCAAACATTATGACTACAAGGTCGATTCAAAAAACATAGCGTCCTTTGTGGTGACTAATATTAAAATGTCTCCTGAGCTAAATCTAAATATTGGAGCAAGAGCCGAGTATATTGAGTTTGATTATCGCAATGAAATGGTGTCAGGCCGCACCGACGAGTTGGGGCAAGCCTGTGGTTTTGGTGGATGTCGATATAGCCGACCTGAAAATCGAGTTGATGACTATTTTCAACTGTCACCGCAATTGGGGGCGACTTATCAATTAGCAAATAACAGTCAATTGTACGGCTCTTTAATTCATGGTTTTCGTTCACCACAGGCAACGGAGTTGTATCGATTACAACGAGCGCAAACCGTAGCGGATTTAGATCCTGTTGAGTTAAAAGGCTTTGATGGTGGTTGGCGCTTTCAAGATGAAAATTTATCGTTGGATATCGCATTTTATCAGTATAAAAAATCCAATGGCATCATTCGAAATACCGACTTTTTTAATATTAGTGGTGCTAAAACCAAACATCGCGGCGTAGAAATTAGCTTTGAAACTGTATTAACAGAGACGTTTAGTCTGGCTGTAAATACCTCGTTTGCGCATCATACTTACCGCAATAATCCCGGTATAAGTGAATCAAACGCTGGTGGCTCGGATATTATTGGTCTGGATATAGATACTTCACCCAATGAAATGGCGAATGTATTTTTGAATTATCAATCCAATGCGTGGTCTTGGCAGTTGCATGGCCAATATAACGGAGAGTATTTTACCGACGTGGAAAATCAACACCGTTACCCAGGGCATACGCTGTTTCACGTTCGGGCAAGTTACCAATTAAACGCGAAGGTGTTGTTCGGTGTTAGATTACAGAATGTAACGGATGAGAGATATGCTGAACGCGCCGATTATTCTTCTTTTGCTGGCTATCGATACTTCCCAGGCAAACCACGTTCGATAAATATTTCAATTAGTTATCAGTATTGACCCGGAGGGCGAAGCTGACACTTCAATACCCCTCGAGTCGGTTTGATAGTTTAATGGTGGTTACATGGTTTCTTGTTTGGAAACAGGCGTGTAATCCAATTCTAACTCTATCGTTGTTACATTAGGGTCTTTTTTCAGTTGTTTATAGTTTAAAACTAAATCAGAAGGACTTTTCGGTGTGAGCGAATACGTATTTTCGGCGAGCTCAGAAATATCGTAATTATTTTCCCATCCTAGAATAGGGGTGTTCGGCTTGGTAACGACAATTATGTTTCCTGTCGCAATGGCTGTTTGGTTTACAGAACGATCAAATAACGCAACCCCTTTAACCACAGGCAGGGCTTGTGCAACTAAAGTGGTATTATTTATTAGTAACGTACCTTTGGTAGCGTCAACTCTAGTATCGATTAGCTCCATCTTGGGTATAGCTTTGACCTGTTTTTCGCTGGTCACCTGAGACTCTTTTAAATTCAATGGAGTTGAAGCCACTTCTTTTTGAGTCTCTTTTTCAACTTCAGAGGTTGATGATTCGTTGTTACAGGCACTCAGTGTTGTTGCTAAGAGAGCAATTCCAAAAATAGTTAATGTCTTTTGCGCCATTTCAGTTCCTTATTAATTTAGTTAATTGCATTAGAGCAGGTTTACACGTTGAAAATTATTATCTCGATAGTGCAAAAATGTAACAAAATATTATGGATTAATTATCGACCAAATAAATCTCTTTAAAATCAGTATTATAACGTTTTGTGATATTTGTGGCTAAACAAATATAAAGATAGGGTATTGCAAAGAGGACAGGTTTCCGACTATTTTGGAGACAACTGTAAATAAATATAAAACAACAAGCTATTACAGTTGCCCTGCATTTCAGGGGAATAAATTCGTTTTATAATCGAAAACACAAGGAATAAACATGATAGATTTTAAAATGGCCGGCGTATCTGCTGCAGTATCTTTGGTACTCGCAAGTGCGGCTACTCAAGCTGCACCAGAAGGTCAGCTAACCAAAACCGTAAAGGGCAACCAGTTTAATCAAGTTAAAGGTAGTTATGATGCTGCTGTTCAAAAAGCATTAGCGTCTCAACCTACAGTTTCAGGTTTAAAAAGCCATTATGACAACGAATTAGGTAAAGCGACGTTCGTATGGGCGCCAGCTTCGATTAAAGGACCTAACTTATCTGATGTTGCTGCAAAAGATAAAGCAGCGGCGGCAAGTAATCACTATTTAAACGCACTATTAGGCCAATCGGTTACTAAAGGTGGCGTATCTCAAGTTAAGCTAGCTAACCTACACGACGAGGGCAAAGGCACTCGAATTGCTAAATATAAGCAAGAAGTATTAGGTGTAGAAGTATTCAATCGTGAATTTAATATCATGATGGATAAAGAGTTTAACCTAGTTGCATCATCTGGTTTCCTAGCTCGTAATGTTGTTCCTGAAGGTCAAGTTTCTCCAGCGTTTGCATTTGGTAGTGCAGAAACGGCAATTAGAAACGCATTTCAAGACGCGACAAACAACCAAGTTAATGTTGCATTAACTCCTACTCAAGAAAAAGGTAAATTTGCACACTTTAAAGCTCAAGGTGCAGAAAATGGTTTACTTGTAGGTAGCGAAACTCGCGCGAAAAAAGTTTACTTTGATGCGAGCAATGGTCTTATCCCAGCTTACTATTTAGAAGTTGAAGTATCAGAAGTTGATAGCGTTACAAGTAACCTATACAGCTATGTAGTTGATGCTAATACTGGCAAAGTTCTTTCTAAAAACAACCTAACAGTAGATGATTCTGTTTTCCACTACAGAGCTTATGCAAAAGCTGACTTAACACCAATGCAAGGTCCTCACGGTGATGTTGTTCCTGCTCTAGAACCAGGCAACGACACTTCAGTAATTTTGGATGCGCCTCTAGTATCGGTTTCAAGCATGCCGTTCCTTAGCACACAGGATCCATGGTTAGAAGAAGGTTCAACTATTACTGCTGGTAACAATGCTGTTGCATATGCCGACGTAATTGCACCAGATGGCTTCAGCCCAGGTGACTTTACTGCTGAAACGACAAGTGACCAAACGTTTGATTATGTTTTAGATGACACAAAACGTGCAAACAGCGTAGGTAACAGAAAAGCGGCAATCGTTAACTTGTTCTACATGTCTAACTTCTTACACGATTATTACTACGATTACGGTTTTGACGAAGCGTCAGGTAATGCTCAGGCATCAAACTATGGCCGTGGTGGTGTAGAAAACGATCCACTTCGTTTAGAAGCACAAGATAACTCAGGTCTTAACAATGCAAACATGTCTACACCAGCAGACGGTAGCAGCCCAAGAATGCAACAATTCTTGTGGACAGACAAAGATGCAACGCTTGGTGAAGACTGGGGCATTACAGTAACAAATTCTGACGACTTAGGCTTATTAAGCACAAGCCAATTAGCGTCATTTGGTCCACAACAATATTCTGTTGCAGGTACGGTTGTTCGTATTGATGACGGTACTGGCGTAGGTACAGACGGTTGTGAGCCAGCGGTTAACGCAGCAGATTTAGAAGGCAACATTGCTATTATCGACCGTGGTGCTTGTGCATTTACAGCTAAGGTGCTTAACGCTCAAGCAGCCGGTGCGATAGGCGCGATTATCGTAAATAACAACGATGATGGCACACCAGCTCCAATGGGTGGCGCAGACGATGCAGTATCAATTCCTTCTCAAGGCTTAAGCTTTGCAGACGGTGCGTCTATATATAGCTTAATCGATGCTGATGAAGCAGTTGATGTGAGCATGTTTAGTACATTCCCACTTAAAGACTCTACCTTCGACAACGCGGTAATCGCGCACGAATTTGGTCACTATATGCAAAACCGTCTAATTGGTAATGCAAGTGGTCTAACTAACTTCCAAGGCCGCGCCATGGGTGAAGGTTGGTCAGACGTCCACGCAATGTTGTTCGTAACCAAAGAAGAAGATCTAGAGATTGAAGGTAACGAAGAATTTGGTTTAGGTTATGGCGTTGGTACATACGTAGCAGACTTCTTCTACGGTATCCGTCGTGCTCCATATACTACTGATATGGATGTTAACCCTTACACATTTGGTCATATCACAACAGGTGCAGGTCCAGCTGGATTCCCTACAACGTCAAATGCTTCTCCACATGGAGCGGGTGAAATTTGGGCAGTTTCATTATGGGAATTCTATGTTTCTATGATCAATGAGCACGGTTTTGCTGAAGCAAAAGACAGAATGTCTCGTTATGTAGTTGAAGGTTATAAGTTAACTCCTGTAACACCAACTTATACAGAAGCTCGTGATGCTATCCTAGCTGCAGCAATGTCTAATGACGACGCAGACTTTGACTTAGCTATTGCGGCGTTCGCTAAACGTGGTATGGGTCTAGGTGCGGTATCTCCATCTCGTTTCTCAACTGACCTATCAGGTGTAGTTGAAAGTGCTTCTGTTGAACTAGCTGCATTCTCTGCGGTATCTGTAGATTTAAATGCAGATTACGACGGTGAAACTGCTGGTTTCTGTACAGCGGATGGCGTCCTAGATAAAGGCGAAACAGGTACTATTTCTGTAACGGTTGCAAACACGGGTAGTGAATCTTTAGAAGGCATTACTGCACAAATCACTGTTGAAGGTGATGCAGATGTGACTATCGAAAATGACGGTCTTGTAACATTTGGCGCATTATCACCATTTACAAGAAGCACAAGTGATGCATTAAAAGTTACTATCAATGACGCGTCTACTGCGGATGATATCTCGTTTGTTGTTACCTTCCCTGAAGCAGTTGAAGGCGATGACACAGTAGAAGCTGAAGACTTTACGTTACCAGTGACTGTTAACTTTGACTTCGAGAAAGTTGATCCTACTAACTTAACCACATTTGACGACATGGAAGATGCAAGTACGTTTGCTGACTGGTCTGTGAATGTGATGGACGGTGGTGATGCTGCTTCTGACCTAGCCTTCTTTGATGGCGTGAACACTGGATACTTCCAATCGTTCGCATCAGGTACAAACTTAGGTGCGCAAACATTACGTATGGCGGATTTAGCAGCTATCTCTGATGTTGGTTATGAAACAGCTGAGTTTGAAGTAGGTTATGCTGGTGACTTCACTGTTTCTTTCTGGCACGCATACTGGTTAGAGTCTGGTTATGACGGCGGTGTTGTTGAGCTAAGCGTTAACGGAAGTGCTTGGCAAGACGTTACAGACTTCGGTGGTGAGTTCTTAGTATCTGGTTATAGTGAAATCATTCCTTCAGATGTACAAGATCAGCCGTTAGCCGGTCGTCCTGTATTCTCTGGCCAAAACTTCGCTCCAGCTGCTGCTAACGGTGGTTTAGAAGTGATTAACTTTGGTGAAGCGTTAAACGGTAACATGGTTAAGTTCCGCTTTAGACTTGCAACCGACAGTGCTGTTAGCACATTCGGCTGGTGGGTTGATAACGTAACATTTAGCAATGTTGCATCACCAATGTTCTCAGAAGTTACAACAGGTGTTGTTGAGTCGTGTGATAACTCAGCACCTCGTTTAGTTTCTGTAACTGAAAGCGTAAGCGTAAACGAAGGCGAGTCAGTATCATTGACTGCTGAAGGTTTCGACAGAAACACAGACGATACGTTAACTTACACTTGGACTCAAACAGGTGGCGATGAGGTAACTATCACTGGTGCAGACACTGCAACTATGTCGTTCACTGCTCCTCAAATCTCAGCTAATATTGAAATGAGTTTCCAAGTTGTGATTTCAGATGGTAAAGATTCAGTGAGTGCAACTAGTTCTGTATCTGTTGCAGACGTACCTGAGTATGTTGAGCCGCCTAAGCGTGATACTGGTGGTAGCTTCGGTTGGGCAGCATTGCTGTTACTTCCATTAGCTATGCTAAGAAGACGTACTAAGCGTTAATCGTGTAGATTAAATATACGTTAATCTAAAGTTAAAGCCTCTCTGTGCAAACAGAGGGGCTTTTTTATGTCTTAAATATAAGTATCAACTTCATTAAATTAGATGAAGAAATGATTAAGATAAGCGGCACTGCGGAGGGTTTTACAAAGGTGAGTGGAAAAGTATTTAAGCAAGACTATTTTAAAAGTGAATCATCAATTTCAATGAACTGATCAACCGCGTCTATAAGTAAATTAGCAGTGAGCCTTTCTACCCCAATAACGGCCGTTGTAATAGCATGGCGTTGCTTAATTGTGCGCATGAGTAACTCAAAGTCACCGTCACCAGATAATAGTATGATGGTGTCCACCTCTGGCGCGGCATCCATTATGTCAATTGTGATACCTACGTCCCAGTCGCCTTTAGCACTGCCATCTTGCCGTTGAATATATGGTTTAAGCTTTACATTAAATCCAATATGACGAAGCGCATCTTGAAATTTTCTTTGACCATCATTGTTGCTATCAATCGCGTAGGCATTGGCATAAACAATATTGCCTTTACCTTCGATGTCAGCCCAAAATTTACGATAATCAAAGGAGCGATTAAACACTTCCTTAGTGGTGTAATAAATATTTTGAACATCGACAAAAATCGCGACGTTACCTAGTGAGGTACTGTTAGTAAAATCGGTGTTCATGACTTAAATCTTATAAAGTTCTAAATGAAACGCAGTGTCTATTGCTCATTGTAATTTTGCAAGCCTATAAAGGTTAAATGTAACAATTTATTACAACATTCAATTAACGATTTATTTTGATAATTACTTATATACAATGAAAAAAACAAAAAATATAAAGGGAATTTCCTTGAAAACATTCAATCCTATTTTATTGCTACTTTTACTAGTAATAAGTGCCTCCGGCATTGCTGCTTCCAAAAACGGTCTGAACTATCAACACTTCGCCCATTTACCGTTGATTGCTAAAGCGTCTGTCTCTCCAAATGGGCAATTCATTGTCGGCATTTTAAACAGTGAAGAAGGTCCGTCGGTTGTAGTTTCTAAATTCGCTAGTCCCGACTTAAATACGATAGCAATGTTAAAAGAAGGCCAAGATCGTATTGACTGGATCACTTGGGTTGGTTCAAAGAGACTATTGATATCGGCTAGTTATTCTGCGGAATATGGAAAAAAACGCTGGAGACAAAGTCGATATTTCGCCGTTGACGTCGATGGCTCAAACTTGGTAGAAATAAAAGCGCCAAATTATAGACAAGCAACTTCTTGGGAACGTGAATGGTCTAAACAAATTACATTAATTGACCGTTTACCAGAAGATAACGATCATATATTAATACAAGTTTATGACTATAAAGATAAGGCGCAAGCCGTATTCAAAGTAAACATTAATACAAATGACTTTGAGAAGTTATTTATCAACAGATACAACGTTAGCCAGTGGATAGTAGATAACAATGGTAATGTAGTATTTGGTTTTGGTACGAAAGATGGTGAACCAGACGTTCTGCAAAATTGGATAAAAGATCCGAAAACGAACGACTGGAAAATGATCAAAGAATACAAAAACATGGTAAGTGATACTTTTGAACCAGTTGGTTTTCAAGACGGAAAATTATTAGTTCTGAGTGATAGAGAATTACGCAGAACAGCACTATGGTCTTTTGATGTTACCACGGGTGAGTTTGGTGAAATGATTTATGCCCACGACAAGTATGACTTATCGGGTGTTATATTTAACAGTGACCGCACTCGATTAATTGGTGTTGAATATCGTGAACACTTTTATAAATCACATTACTTTGATCAAGAAGATGCTAACCTGAATAAATTAGTAGCAAACAGTTTCCCAGGCTATCAAACAGTTATCACTGGCCGTAGTAAAGATAGCAAGCAGTTACTTGTTATGGCGTATAAGAACGATTCACCAACAAAGTATTTTTGGCTAGACTTGAAGCAGAAAAAAGGTGGTTTTTGGTTCAGCCAGTACCCATATTTAGAGGGCAAAGCACTTGGTAAAACTGAGCCTATTTCTTATACGGCCCGTGATGGGATTGAAATCCCAGGTTATTTGACTCTACCAGCAGTAAAGTCTAGCAAAGCTTTACCACCTTTGGTGATATTACCTCACGGCGGACCTTTTGGTGTTCGAGATGATCAAGGTTTTGACTATTTTGTACAGTTCCTTGCTAATTTAGGCTATGCAGTGGTTCAACCTAACTATAGAGGGTCAGGTGGATACGGCTCTAATTACCAGTCTATCGGTTACAAAGAGTGGGGCTTAGCCATGCAAAATGACTTGTATGATGCCATAGAATGGATTAAAGCAAATAAGATTGCCGATACTACTAATGCTTGTTTTGTCGGTTGGAGTTATGGGGGTTACGCGGCGTTAACAGCAGCTTACCAAAAACCAGATGATTATAAGTGTATTGTGAGTATTGCGGGCGTTAGTGACATTATGATGCATGCAGATGAAAACTCTAGACGTAAAAGTGCGTTAACTGATTTTACACGTATAGCAATTGGCGATGTTGATAATGAAGAAGATGCACAACAGTTAAAACAAGCATCAGCGATTAACTATATTAATAAAATAAAAGCGCCTATGCTTTTAATTCACGGACAAAACGATACTCAAGTTCACTTTAACCAGTCCTCTGACTTTTATGAAGCTGCTGATGATGCTGGTCTTGATATTGATTATGTTGAGTATGAAACTGGTACGCATTATTTAGATGAGTACAACAATCGCCTAGATGCGTTTAAGCATATTGAAAAATTCTTGAAGAAGCATCTGAAAGCGAAGTAATTAAAAGTTAACGATTGAAAAGAGGGCCAAACGTATTTGTTTTGGCCTTTTTTTATGGAAAAAATATAGGTAAGTCTATGAAAGCATTTGTTACGGGCGGCACAGGTTTTTTAGGTATCAACTTAATTCGACAATTGGATGCACTTAATTGGCATGTAACTGCAATATGCCGTGTAAACTCTGATACGAGTGCGCTAGCAGACATACCTGTTGATTGGCGAACCGGAGAAATTACTAATGAGGCCGATGTAGATGCTTGTATGGATGAGGATGTTGATGTCGTTTTTCATTTAGCCGGTGATACTAATTTATGGCAACGAAACAATCCACAACAGCACCTTGTAAATGTCACTGCTACCCAGCACGTTGTCGACAGCGCGTTAAAAAAAGGAATTGCTAAGTTCATTCATACTTCTTCAATCTCAGCATATGGGTTTCATAAAGAGGTAATAACTGAGGCGTCTTCAAGCACGGCTCTGAAATCAAAGGTTAACTATTTAAAAACTAAATATCTTGGCGAACAGATCGTTAAAAATGCAGTTAAGGAACGTGGCCTAGCAGCGGTAATATTAAATCCATGCGCAATCATGGGACCTTATGACAAGCACAATTGGTCACAGTTATTTACATTAATAAAACATGACGCATTGCCTGGCGTACCAAGTGGAGAGGGCTCGTACTGTCATGTTCGTGAAGTGGCAAAAGCTCATATATCTGCAGTAACACAGGGAACAATAGGTGAAAACTATATACTTGCAGGTGTTGATCACAGCTTTTTAGAAGTTGTTAATAAAATAGCGATCAAGCTCTATAAGCCAAAATACAATAAAACGATATCGCCAGTGTTACTAAAGTTTATCGCTCGATGTAGTAATTTATGGTCCTTCATTTCAAGGAAAGAACCAAACATGACGCCTGAAAAGGCATTGATGGTTACCGAACGAGTGTTGGCGATTAGCGATAAAGCCGTAAATGAACTTGGCTATAATGACAAAGTTCCGCTAGATGAAATGTTAAACGACTGTTACGAATGGCTGAAACAGGAACATATCATTTAGCCTGTGATTATAGAGATAAATGTCTTAGTAAACGTTCCATAGAACGATAGCCTAACGCCTCTGCGATATGTGACCGCTCTATTTGGTCCTCACCGTTTAAATCGGCAATCGTTCGAGCCACTTTTAGTATTTTATGGTAAGCGCGAATGGACATCTTAAACCGAATAAGAGTATCTTCTAAAAATTTTGTATCTTGGAATGACAGGGCGCAGTGAATTGCCGTCTCTTTACTAGATAATAAGGCGTTTGGTTTCCCAGCGCGTTTCATCATTATTTCTCGAGCGGCCAAAACTCGACGTGATATTGATGCCGACGATTCATTTTGGTTGTCGTGACGTATCTCGCCATTATTCATAGGGCCATTATTTTTTTCTTCATTGTCCAATCGCTCAGAATGGATTGTTGATAAGGTGCCTTTTGGCAACGCAGGTACCTCTATTTGAAGGTCGATACGATCTAAAAATGGGCCAGATATTCGACTCAGGTATTTTAAAACTTGCTCCGAAGTACATCGCCCGTCCATATGATGACCCGTTGGACTTGGGTTCAATGCTGCGATGAGCTGAAACTGCGCTGGAAACTCTACTTGCAGCGACGCCCTCGAAATACAAATATTGCCAGTTTCTAGCGGCTCGCGAAGCGCATCTAATGTATATCGACTAAATTCTGGAAGCTCATCTAGAAATAAAACGCCGTGATGAGCAAGGCTTATTTCGCCAGGCCTTGGTGGTCTTCCACCTCCCGTTAATGCGACTGCAGTAGATGTGTGATGCGGAGCTCGAAACGGTCGCTCCCGCCAATGCTTAAAATTAAAAGGCTTGCCACTAATAGAGTTTACAGCAGCGGATTGCAAAGCTTGTTCGTCGGTTAGGGGCGGTAAAATGGTACTTAATCTTCTTGCTAACATCGACTTACCGGTACCTGGTGGCCCTAAAAAAAGTAAGTTGTGTTGACCTGCGGCCGCTATTTCTAAAGCGCGTTTAGCCATCGGTTGGCCAATGACATCAGACATATCTAGCCTTGATAAATGAGGTTCATGATTTTGTTGGTTAGCATCTAACGGCCAATCTTGTTGTGGAGTTGCTAATGGATTTCCTCCTTTAAAATGTTCTACTACTTTAAAAAGGCTGTTGGCCGACAGTAACAAGGCCTTTTCAATGATTGTGGCTTTTATTGCATTGCTCTGTGGCAATATACAGGTTCGGTTTGCCGATAAGCATGCAAGGGCAGAAGGTATTTCTCCAACAATAGGTCTGATATCGCCGTTTAAACCAAGTTCACCAAGAAATTCATATTGATAAAGTTGTTTATCGGAAATTTGTTTGCTTGCCGCCAAGATTCCCATGGCGATTGCTAAGTCGAAGCGTCCCCCTTCTTTTGGTAAGTCAGCGGGCGCCAAGTTGACGGTAATGCGGCGCTGTGGAAATTCTAAACCTGAATTAATAATTGCACTTCGGACTCGGTCTTTTGACTCCCGAACGGTAGTCTCAGGTAGTCCAACAATGGTAAAGGAAGGTAATCCGTTTGATAAATGCACTTCAATAGTAACAATTGGTGCTTCAATACCAATTCTTGCCCGACTAAATATGATTGCGAGAGACATTATTTACCCAACTGTTCATTAAACAATCAGTTATAGTATTTAAAATAAATATCGCGATAAATCCTGTACTTATATAACCAACAACTAGACCTTCTGATCCGACCTGTCAGCTATTACGTACGACTGAGGTGTAATATATATGCAAATTTAGCTTTATTTTTTGTTAAAAATGAATAAACTGGTAAGACATCGTACCAGTTGTGCGTGAGTTGTCCCAAACATGGTCTATACTAAGATAAGTTACGGCCGAGGGATAAGTAGCGTTAATTTGGAAATACTTTATTTAATCATATTGAGGGGCGAAACATGAGCCTAAGAACAAAATTCAAGAAAATACTTCCTGAAATCTCTCGAACTGAGCAAGAAGCGTTAGACGCAGGTGACACGTGGATTGAAGCCTCTATTTATCAAGGCGCACCTGATTTTGATACGCTGTTAAACACTGCACCGTCAAAATTAACTGACGAAGAGCAAGCGTTCATTGATGGACCGTTAGCAGAATTATTAGAAATGCTTAACGATATGGAAGTGCATAACAGCAATCACATTCCACCACACGTTATGCAGCACTTAAAAGACAACAAGTTTTTCTCTTTTATCATTCCAAAAGCATTTGGCGGTTTAGAATTTAGCGCATACGCGAGTTCAACAATCGTAGCTCAAATCTCTACTAAGAGTAACCCAATCGCAACAACCGTGATGGTACCTAACTCATTGGGCCCAGGCGAGTTACTTGCGCACTACGGTACAGAAGAACAACAAAATCACTACCTACCTCGTTTGGTTGATGGTCGTGATATCCCATGTTTTGCACTAACTAGCCCTGAAGCGGGTTCTGACGCTGGTGGTATTCCAGACCGTGCAATCGTAACTAAAGGCATGTACAACGGCGAAGAAGTTGTTGGTTTACGTGTTACTTGGGAAAAACGTTATATTACACTAGCACCTATCGCTACTTTAGTTGGTCTAGCGGTTAAAGTATTTGATCCAGATGGATTAATTGGTGCTGAGAAAGACTTAGGTATCACTTGTTTACTACTTCCTGCTGACTATGAAGGCGTAGAAACTGGTAATCGTCATAACCCATTAGGCGTAAACTTCTACAACGGTACTACTCGTGGTACTGATGTATTTGTCCCAATGGAGTTCGTAATCGGTGGCCAGAAGAATGTTGGTCGCGGTTGGCAAATGCTGGTTGCATGTTTAGGTGCAGGTCGTGGTATTTCATTACCGGCAAACGGTTGTGCAACTGGACACGCATGTTTGAAGTCTACTTCTGAGTACGCGGCAATCCGTGAACAGTTTGGTATGCCAATTGGTAAATTTGAAGGTATTCAAGAACAGTTAGCACTTATCGGTGGTTTAACTTATAACCTTGAAGCAATGCGTCATTTAGTACTTAACTCGCTAGACTTAGGTTTCAAACCTTCTGTTATTACTGCAATGGCGAAGTACCACATGACTGAGCTTGGTCGTGACACGCTAGAAGCAGCGATGGACGTTCAAGCAGGTAAAGCAATTCAAATGGGTCCTGGTAACGTATTGGCTACGGCTTATTTTGCAACGCCAATCGGTATTACTGTTGAAGGTGCAAATATCCTGACTCGTAACCTTATGATCTTTGGTCAAGGTGCGACTCGTTGTCACCCATATGTACAAGACTTAATTACTGCAATTCACTCAGAAGAGTCGGATGCAGATGCGAAATTCAACGCCTTGTTCCGTAAAACAATTGGTTACAGCGTGAAGAACTTCTTCCGTGGTTTAACAACGGCCTATGTTCCAGGTGTTGGTGGTTCAAGCAACCCAGACAAGCTAGTTGCTAAGTTTGAAAAACGTATTAAACGTCTATCAAGTATATTAGCGGTTCAGTCTGACTTTGCATTGTTAGTATTAGGCGGTGACCTTAAGCGTAAAGAAATGTTATCTGCACGTTTAGGCGACATTCTTAGCTTCTTGTTCATGGCGATGGGTAACATTAAGTTTTACTTACAAAGTGAAAACCGTAAGGAACTAACACCTTATTTCGACTATGGTACTCGTTGGGCATTACAACAAGCAGAAGAAGCATTAGAAGCTTATGTTGATAACTTCCCTAACCGTTTTGTTGCTGGATTCTTAAAAGTATCAACTGGTAACGCTTTCTTAGGTAAAACTAAGATCTCTGACAAGTTAATTACTGACTTAGCTGAAGCAACGTTACGTAACGATGGCGCGAAAGAAGAGTTAACAAGCCTAGTAAGCATGAAAGGTCGTGATGGTTTCACTGTTCTTTCTGACGCATACAAAGCGAAGTTAGATGTACTTCCTTTACTAGACAAAATTAAGAAAGCTCAGCGTACAGGTAAAGTAACTAAGCAATTAACGTTTGAAGAGTTAGTAGAAGTTTCACTACAAGCAAACGTTGTTACAGCTGAAGAAAGCGATAAGTTGATGGCTTACAACGAAAAACGTAAGCTTGCGATTGCCGTTGATGAGTATACGTTTGATATGGAACTACTATCAAATATCGACGAGCCTAAGCCAATTTTAAAAACAGCTTAATCAATACTGAAAGGTAGAGTCGTTAATTTACAGCGGCTCTTAACTAAATCAGAATTATTAAAACCAGTCTTCGGACTGGTTTTTTTGTGCTTAAAGTTTGGCATGGGAAAGTGATTCTGTTTGTGCAATTTTACACAGGGGTTCTTTGGGTCGTATTTGAATAGTCTATGAGGTACTTATACGCATAAAAAAAAGCAGCGGATAAGCCGCTGCTTTTATGTGTAAACAATGTTAAATCGAACTGTGTTTACTTATCTTTCTGGCCGTATGTTTTACCAAAGAAGCTATCGTCATTCCATGTTGGACGTTGATCAGCTGCTGCAACTTCTCTTGCTATACCAATATTAATCTCAGTGAATAGTTTTGCTGAGTTATAGTTAATTGGTAAATCCAACGAGTCGCTTGGTTGGTGGTAGTGATTTGCAAAGAAGTCACCCCAAACTTTACCGCCATCTTCGCCTTCAGTTTTAGAGGTAAAGCCAGTCATTAAGAAAACAGCTGGAACACCTTGTTTAACGAAGTTGTAGTGATCTGAACGAGTAAAGATTGCTTGTTCAGGCATTGGGTCTGGGCTTAGTGCAATATCAAATTTTCCAGCGGCTTTTTCTACGATTGAACCCATTGAACTATGATTCGCACCAAAAGCAATAATGTCAGCAAAATCATAAAGTAGAACTGGCATATCAAGGTTAATGTTCGCAACCATGTCGTTCACAGGAACGGTTGGATTGTTAGCATAGTAGCTTGAACCAAGTAGCCCTTTTTCTTCACCAGTAACAACCGTAAATAGAACTGAACGACGCATAGGTGCTGATTCTGTTAATACGCGAGCGGTTTCAAGTAAAATTGATACGCCAGACGCGTTATCCATAGCACCATTATTGATACGATCTTTTTTGCTTACGTCTTGTGCATATCCAATGTGATCAAGATGTGCAGTAAATACTACGTACTCGTCTTTTAATTTTGGATCAGTTCCCGGAAGGATAGCGACGATATTTGGTGAAGAAATTTCTTCATGCTTTGATTTAGACGCTAAAGAAAGTTTCGCATCCAATGGAAAACCTTTAACAGGCTGGTTTTCCGAATCAGCGTTAAAGATATCTTCTAAAGAGGTTGGTGCATTTGCGAATAACTTTTCTGCAGCACTGATATTTAAATATGCGCCCATTTTGATATTTTCATATCCACCAAAAGGGTTACCATCGTTGTCTATCCAACGCATTGATGGCGCACGTAAATAGTTTAGAGAGCTAGTATATGGACGTACTTTTTCACGTTTAGGTGTATGAAGAGATACAACACCAACCGCACCGCGCTCTGCAGCAAAACGTGTTTTTTCACGACTTAGGTGAGCGCCTTCTTCTGATGGCCAAGCTTCTGGGCGACCACGAAGAGTAACAACAATTTTGCCCTCAACGTCTAGTCCTTCGTAATCATTGTAACCAAAGTCTTCCGCTACTATGCCATAACCCACAAAAACAACTTCAGCTTCTAACGCAGAATCTGTTGCAGCCATGTTAGGACCAGTAATGTAATCCTGCGGGTACTTTAATTCAATTGTACCAGCATCGGTAATAATTGATGCTTTAGGGCTTTGCTGATCTAAAAAGCCTTTTCGAAAGGTAACTGGTTGCATGTATGAACCGTCGATACCAGCAGGTTGTAGGCCCATTTTTTTGAATTCTGTTGCTACATATAATGCTGCACGGTCATAACCTTTGCTGCCTGTATCACGACCTTCTAGAAGGTCATCAGCTAAAAATTCTAGGTGAGCTTGGATACGTGATTTTTCTACCTCAACGTTAGTTTGTTCGACTTTTTTGTCAGAACAGGCAGTAGTGACTGCCAACACTAACATCAGGCCAACGCTAGATATTATTGTTTTCATATTATTTGCTTACTTTTTGGATGGAAATCAGTATTCTAGTTTACACACTTAGTTTCTTAAAAACGGTAGTGAAAACCTCCTGTTGTTTTGCACATTCCGCCAAATTGGCGAATTGCACACGCCTAATCATAAAGGATAACTATGAAATTACCTACTAAGCTCATCGTTTTAACGGTTCTATTCATCGGGTTTAGCTCATTTAATTTGTTAGCAAAAGTTAAAGTGGGTGAGCCATTGCCAGAGTTTGAATTGCCTCGTGTTGAAAATACTGTGCGAGTAAATACAAAAAGTCTTCTAGGAAAAGTAGTTTATGTAGATTTTTGGGCGAGCTGGTGTAAGCCGTGTATTGAATCATTCCCGAGGTTGAACACTCTTTATAACGAATATAATCAGCAAGGTTTTGAAATATTGGCTGTTAATTTAGATCAACGAAAACAGCTTGCCAGTGACTTTTTAGAGAAGTATCCGGTTGATTATATTAATACCTATGATGAGAATATGAAGGTCGGACGTATTTTTAACGTCAGCGTTATGCCTGTTGGTTACTTAATCGATCGGAAAGGTATCGTAAGGGCTATCCATCATGGTTTTAAACCAGGTGATGAAATTAAAATGGCCAAGGCAATTAAGATTTTGCTCAAAGATAAGAACGTTAACAGCGATTCGTAAAACGGCAATAAAAAAGCAGGCCTAAACCTGCTTTATCGTTTAATCAGTCATGCTTAACTGTGCTCGCCAACTTTAGTTGACACTCGCGTTGTTAGTATCAGCGTTATTACTATAAAGTGCTTCAACGTCAATTTTGTCAAACAGATACTGTTTTAAACAAAACTGACAAATAATTTCAATATCTCCGCGTTCTTCAACTAACGACAACGCATCTTCTTTAGTTAAACGTAAAATAGCATCTGCTGTTTTTTCACGGCTACATCCGCACTCATAAGTGACTTCTTGAGGTTCAAATAGTTGTGGGTTGTCTTCATGGTATAACCTGAATAACACCTGCTCTGGCGATAAGTGTAGTAACTCGTCATCAGTAATCGTGTTTGTAAGTGCTTCAAGGTGAGTAAAGTCTTCTTTCGCTCGCTCCTCGACAGGAAGAACTTGTAGCAACATACCTGCGGTCGTACACTTTGTTTCACCAATGTCAGTGGCTAACCATACACGAGTACGAAGTTGTTCAGATGTCTCAAAGTAGTTTTCAATACATTCAGCAAGTGTGTCTTTGTCAAGCGCCGCAACGCCTTGATATCTATCGGTACCTTTAGGTGCAATGGTAATGACCATATAGCCCGATCCAATAAGGTCGAGTAATGAGCCTTCATTAATATCGTCAGCAAATTTTGCAGACGCTCTCATTTGTTGATGATTATTGCCATTAACAACCGCATAACTCAATGGACCATCGCCTTGTAACTGAACACTAATCTCACCCTCAAATTTAAGCGTTGCCGTTAACAAACTGGTTGCGGCTAAAAGTTCACCTAAAATACGCTTAACAACATTTGGGTAGTCATGATTCTCTAACATCGCGCTGTATGAATCAGTAATTTGCACTAACTCACCTCTTACGTGAAACTTATCAAAAAGATAACGATGCAATAGGTCTTTTTTGTTTGAATCTGTCATGGTATTGATTACTCGAATAAATCTGAATTTTTAAGGTTTAGTAATGTACGGCGTTGTTTTTTATCTGGCTTAGTATCAGGTCTTGGTGATAAAGCAGCGCTAGACTGACGAGCTAATGCCTGCTTTTCTCTATTTTCGATACTTTGTTTGGTTTCTTCGTAAAGTGTTTGAGCAATACTAAAATTGCGACGTTTATCGCTAATCTCAAGTATTTTTACGACCTTTTCATCAAAGCCTTGGCGTATTTTCACTTCAGCGCCAACATCGATCGCTTTGGATGCTTTACATCTTTGTCCATTATAATGAACTTTTCCGCCATTAATCATGTCAGTAGCTATAGACCGAGTTTTAAAAAATCGTGCCGCCCAAAGCCATTTATCTAATCGAACTTTTGAATCTGTCATGGTATGTTTCAATTTAATTAAATGTGCCGAAAAAACGTCGCAAATTTATCATAAATAGTGATTTTAAACTACTTGAAAGGTTATACTGATTTTTTCGACATCTAGCACAAGCATTTTTAGTTTTAGTTTGATAGGGTATGGCGCCGCAATCAGTTAGAAGTTCATTACGAATTGCTTGGAGAATAATAATAAATGGAGTCGTCTCGCTTGTTAGAGCAACTCAGCCAAATTGGCCAAAAAATACCTCAGACAAAAGTCGCTAAAACATTAACTTTGTTGTTAGTGATTTATAGTGCCTATTTGGCAGCGATCACAGTGTGGAAATTTTTCGACGCACCAATAAACGCTGGAACGATATCTTTAGCCTCCAGTGCCAGTGGCCAGCAGACACAAAGCGCGTCAACGATCTCAATAGATTCATTACTAAAACTAAATTTATTTGGTAAAGAAGAGATAAAAAAAGAAGCGCCGAAACCAAAACCAGTAACGTCTAATGCGCCTAAAACTAGACTAAACCTAACCTTAACCGGCATTGTTGCTGACAATTCAAGCGAAGTGTCTGAAACGTCAGTCGCTATTATCGAGTATTCAGGTCGCCAAGCCACTTACGGTATCAATAATAAAATTGAGGGTACATCGGCAAAGGTCAGTCAAATATTATTAGACCGGGTTATCTTGTCCAACGGTGCCGGTTACGAGACATTAATGCTCGAGGGTATCGAATACTCCACTACCATTCCTGGTAGCGCCGCTGAACTAAACGACAATATCGATGTTGATGCAGTGGATGTTGGCCCCACTAGACCTCAATCTAAGAGTGGCTCGTCAGTAGATCGAAAGTATCAGGCTGAACGAGAACAAATTGATAAACGTGAAGATGACGAGCTAGCCGAGTCACTTCGCGAGCAAAGAGAACAACTGTTTGACGATCCAAAACAGTTAATGGACTTTATAAAAATAACTCCATATAAAGAAAATGGGGAGTTATTAGGATATCGGTTATCACCAGGCAATGACCCAAGTTTGTTTAATCAAGCGGGTTTAAAACAAAATGACTTGGCGATAAATATTAATGGTTATGATTTAACCGACATGCAACAAGCATTGTCGTTAATGAATGAATTGAAAGAACTCACGGAGGCAGATATAACTGTTATCCGCGACGATTCACCGATTCAAATAATGTTGGCGTTCTAAGGCCCTGGAGTTTATTTAAATGGGATTTTTTAGTAAATCTAATCACGTTAAATCAAAAGTAATGCGTTCGGCAAAAGTATCAGCATTTTCAGCAATTATTACGCTTGGTTTATTTTCTGCTGCTTGGGTAACACCTGTAGTGCAGGCAACACAGTATTCGCCTAATTTCAAAGGCACAGATATTAATGAATTTATCAATATCGTCGGCAAAATTTTACAAAAGACCATCATTATTGATCCGGCCGTAAGAGGTAAGGTAAATGTTCGCTCTTATGACTTATTAACCAAAGAGCAGTATTACCACTTTTTCCTAAATGTTTTACAAGTTTATGGTTACGCCGTCATCGATATGGGTAATGGTATTTTAAAAGTAATCAGGGCAAAAGATGTAAAAAGCTCACCAACACCGGTAGTAGGAGATGAATACCTTGGTGAAGGTGATGAAATGGTCACTCGAGTCGTTCAAGTTAAAAACGTGTCAGTACGAGAATTATCGCCTTTACTTCGCCAACTAAGCGACCAATCGGGAAGTGGTCACGTCGTGCATTATGAGCCTTCCAACGTAGTTATGGTTGTAGGATCGGTGGCCATGGTAAATCGTATGGTCGACATCATTAGTCGTGTGGATAGAGCCGGCGACCAAAAAGTTATAATTGTTAAACTTGAGTATGCATCAGCAAGTGAGATGGTGCGTATTGTAGAAAGCATTTACAAGTCAACTGCTGGTAATAAAGGGCAACCAGACTTTTTAGTGCCAAAAATTGTTGCGGACGACCGAACCAATAGCGTAATTGTAACGGGTGAACAAGAAGCAAGAGAGAAGGTGATTGAGTTGATTAAGCGCCTCGACTCTGAACTAGAAAGCACCGGCAATACCAAAGTTTACTATTTAAAATACGCAAACTCTGAAGAAGTTGTGAAAGTATTAACGGGCGTATCTGATTCTATTGCTGCAGACTCGCAAGGTGGAACAACAAATACCACGAATAAGCGCGCTCGAACGTCATCAACGCGTGACTATTCTATTCAAGCTCACCCAGATTCAAACTCTTTAGTAATTAACGCTGAGCCAGACATGATGCGTTCACTAGAGCAAATCATTCGTCAATTAGATGTGCGCCGCCAACAAGTATTAGTTGAAGCGATTATTGTTGAAGTGTTTGAGAGTGACGGTATCAACTTAGGTATCCAGTGGGGAAGCACGGATATAGGTTTTACTCAGTTTAATAATGGCGTTACACCAATCTCAAATATTGCTGGTGCTGCTTATCAAGCCCGTGATCAAGAAACAGAAAGTATTGTTAATGGTTTTGATGACAACGGTAATACAACACAAAACAAAGTTACCAAAACTGAACGTGGCGACTATTCAGGCTTAGCACAAGTGTTAGGTGGTATATCTGGATTTGCTACTGGCGTGGTAAATGGAGGTTGGGGCGCTGTTTTACAAGCGGTACGTAACGATACCAATACTAATATCTTAGCTACGCCTTCAATCACTACTATTGATAATGAAGAAGCATCAATCTTAGTAGGTTCAGAAATTGCGATATTAACTGGTTCTACGGCCAGTGCGAATAATGGCAATCCGTTCCAGAAAGTTGATCGAAAAGAAGTGGGTATCAAGCTAAAAGTAACCCCGCAAATTAATGAAGGCTCTGCCGTTCAGTTATTAATTGAACAAGAAGTGTCTAGCGTTAGTGGCGCGGTTGGCGTCGATGTTGGTATTAATAAGCGTTCTATCAAAACAAATGTATTGGCAGAAGACGGCGGTACTATTGTTATTGGTGGCTTGATAGATGAAGACGTACAAGAAAGCGTATCTAAAGTACCATTATTAGGTGACTTACCAATTTTAGGCCATCTATTCCGTTCAACTGGCACTACTAAGCGTAAGCGTAATCTGATGGTATTCATCCGCCCAAGAATTTTGCGTGACGGTGCATCAGCATCGGATATCAGCCAGCAAAAGTATAATTATATTCGTGCTGAGCAAATGAAACGTGATGACGATGGCATTGCACTAATGCCATTGACTAATCAGCCAGTATTACAAGAGTGGAATGAGACGTTAACGTTGCCGCCTAGTTTTAACGAGTATTTAGAGAGTCAAGAGCAAGGTGTTACTCCACCTACCGCGACAAAAAAGCAAGTGAAACCTGGCTCTGAAGAGTAATGACTATGCAGTTAGACTCCGAACTAGAAAAAGAAATTGCAGATACTGTGTCATTAGATGCTGAACAGGCAACATTAGCCGATGATGTCCCTGCAAATCAGCGTTTGCCATTTGGTTTTGCTCAGCGATTTGGTGTGATGATCGCTTACAGTGATTCAAACACAGAGCTCCTTATAAAAGCCGATACACCGATGTCAGCGCTTTTAGAGACAAGACGCCTAATTGGTCATCCATTGCCTTATCGGGTGATCACTGACAATGAGTTTGAAATTGCCATTGAACAAGCCTATCAGCGAAATGCATCTGAAACTCAGCAATTGATGGAAGATATAGGCAATGAAGTTGACTTATTTTCTATTGCCGATGAGTTGCCAGGTACAGAAGACCTGTTAGAAAGTGAAGATGATGCGCCTATTATCAAATTGATTAACGCAACTTTGTCTGAGGCTATCAAAGAAGGCGCTTCGGATATTCATATTGAGACCTTTGAAAAAGAATTAGTTATTCGATTTAGAGTCGACGGTGTGCTTCGTGAAGTTCTTAGTCCAAATCGAAAACTTGCTTCGTTGCTAGTATCTCGTATCAAAGTTATGGCGCAGTTGGATATCGCTGAAAAACGTATTCCGCAGGATGGCAGAATTTCGCTTCGAATCGCTGGTCGAGCGATAGACGTGCGTGTTTCGACTATGCCTTCCTCTTACGGCGAGCGTGTGGTAATGCGTTTATTAGATAAAAATAACGCCAGATTAAACTTAACCGATCTTGGTATGCATGAAGCAAATGAAAAACAATTTGCGGAACTACTAAGAAAGCCTCATGGCATCATTTTGGTTACGGGCCCTACAGGTTCAGGTAAAAGTACAACGCTTTACGCTGGGCTATCCGATATAAATAGTAAAGACCGCAACATTTTAACCGTTGAAGATCCGGTGGAATACGAATTACCTGGCATTGGACAAACGCAAGTTAACCCGAAAGTGGACATGACGTTTGCACGAGGTTTGCGCGCTATATTACGTCAAGATCCAGACGTGGTAATGATTGGTGAAATTCGAGACTTAGAAACCGCAGAAATCGCGGTACAAGCGAGTTTAACGGGTCACTTAGTAATATCGACATTACATACCAACACGGCATCGGGTGCAATCACTCGGATGGAAGATATGGGAATTGAGCCCTTTTTATTATCATCTAGTTTATTAGCCGTATTATCGCAACGACTTGTTCGTACACTTTGTAAAGAATGTAAATCTGAAGTCATTCCCGATGCCTCTGAGCTCAAACTATTAGGCTTAAATCAACAAGAAGCAGCGGACCGAGGAGTCACGATTTATCATCCAAAAGGATGTGATAAGTGTAATTTCAGCGGTTACCGTGGGCGTATTGGTATTCATGAAATGTTAGTTGTTGATGAACCAATCAGAGAGCTTATTCACAACGGACATGGCGAACAAGCAATTGAAAAGCATATTCGTAATTCGATACCAAGTATTCGCGACGACGGTATGGACAAGGTGCTTAAGGGCATTACCACTTTAGAAGAAGTGCTCAGAGTGACGCGCGAGGATAGCTAATGGCTGCATATGAGTACAAGGCACTAGATGCAAAAGGAAAAAGCAAAAAGGGCATAATCGAAGCAGATACTTCAAAACAAGTACGACAACAACTTCGTGAAAAAGGGTTGGTGCCATTAGAAATTGGTAAGGCAAGTCAAAAAGAGCAACAGTCTGCCGCTGGCTTTTCACTGCTTCAACCTACTATTTCAGCATCTGATTTAGCTTTAATTACGCGTCAATTAGCAACGTTAGTTGGTTCTGCTTTGACCATAGAATCTGCGTTGCTGGCGGTTGCCGAACAATGCGATAAGCCTAGGCTAAAACGTACTATAATGGCGATTCGTTCAAAAGTTGTAGAAGGCTACACCTTAGCCGACGGCATGAAAGAATTCCCACATATTTTTGATCATTTATTCCGTTCTATGGTCGCCGCAGGCGAGAAGTCGGGGCACTTAGATGAAGTGTTAAACCGGCTAGCCGATTACACCGAAAAACGACAAGCAACTAAGAGTCAGTTAACACAAGCAATGATTTATCCAATCATGTTGACCTTATTTGCTATTGGTATTGTGTCATTTTTATTAGCCTCAGTGGTGCCTCAAATTGTGGGGCAATTTGTCGACTCCGGCGCTGCACTGCCGGGAAGCACTCAATTGTTACTGGATTTAAGTGACTTTATTATCGATTATGGCGTATTTGTTCTGATTGCGGTTTTAGGTCTTTCAATCGTCGCTCAGCGTTTACTAAAGCAACCCGCAATTCGATTAAAATTTGATAAGTTTTTATTGAGTTTACCTTTAGTAGGCAGGGTAGTTTTAGGCGCTAATACAGCTCGTTTTGCTCGCACTTTAAGTATTTTGGCATCAAGTGCCGTACCAATTTTAGATGGCATGAAGATAGCGGGCCAAGTATTAACAAATAAGTATATTCAAAAGTGCGTTAAAGACGCGTCTGATGCAGTTAGAGAAGGCAGTTCGTTAAAGAACTCACTACAGCAAAGTAAAACGTTTCCACCTATGATGATTCACATGATAGGAAGTGGTGAAAAGTCTGGTGAGTTGGAACAAATGTTAGCGCGTGCAGCAGATAATCAAGATAACGAAATGGATGCGACTTTGAAGATTAGCCTTGGCTTGTTAACACCGCTAATAGTCTTAGTGATGGCTGGTATGGTCATGTTCATTTTAGTATCAATTTTGCAGCCAATTATGCAAATGAATAATTTAGTTGGTTTGTAACCTTTTTAGGTTAACCTAGTACAATAAGAAAACTGTTGGAGTATCCAGTGAAAAAGTTTCAAAAAACAAACGCAAATAAACAAACAGGCTTTACCTTGTTAGAAGTTATGATCGTAATTGCCATTTTAGGCATGATAGCCGGTCTAGTTGTACCAAATTTAATGGGTCAATCTGACGAAGCTAAATTGCAAAGTACAGCAATTGAAATTCGTAACTTAGAGTCGACTTTAGACATGTATAAGTTAAAAGGTGGCACCTATCCAACGACAGAACAGGGCCTTGAAGCACTGGTCACTAAACCGGAAATGGAGCCTATTCCTCGCAACTATCCAGCGAACGGTTATTTGAAAAAAGTCCCTGTGGATAAATGGGGTAACGAATATCAACTTGTTAGCCCTGGTGAAATGGGTCAATACGATTTGTTTTCAATGGGGCCAGACGGTGAAGCGGGTACAGAAGACGATATTGGTAACTGGAACGCCGACGAATACTTATAAATAATCGGCTAACCCACCAATAAAACTAGGAAGTGTAGAGGTGACCTCTAGATTTAAAAAAAACCAAGGATTCACGCTAATAGAACTCATGTTAGTTATTGTGATCATTGGTTATTTAGTATCGCTTGTGCGTTTTCCTAGTCTTGCACCAAATGCTTATGATTTGGTTGAAAAAGAATCTCAAAAGCTCACCGCACTTATTAATTTAGCGTCTGAGTATGCCGTAGTAAATAACCAGCAGCTTGGGCTTGCGGTATCTGATCAGCAATATGCGTTTTTAATCTATGATGGCGAAAAGTGGGCTCGAATAACGAAACGCCCCTTTGATACTGAACCCCTTAATGAAAACTTAATACTCACGTTGAAATTAGACGGTTTGCCATGGCAAGAAAAAAACTTATTAAGCGCTGTGCAACTCATAGATGAAGAGACCTTAAACGCCGAAACGGACCTCAGTGATGAGGAGAAAAAGTTGGCATTTCCTCAAATATTTATTCTTTCTTCTGGAGAAATATCATCATTTGAGATCGAACTTGAATTACCGACAATGGAAAACGACGCCATGTTTGTGATCCAAGGCTTGTTCACGGCGCCAGTGAAATTTTATGATCCACAAGCGCAGCGAGATATCGAACGATAATGACTAGGCGTATCAAACCAACCTTACATATAAAACCCAAAATGTCAGGGTTTACGCTAGTTGAAATGTTATTGGCACTAGCAATCTTTGCCTATGCAAGTGCCTCCATACTCGGCGTCATTAGCCAAAGTGCCAATAATGTTGGTCAATTACAGCAAATGACTTTTGCATCGTGGGTTGCACAAAACCGCTTAGTAGAGTTGCAGGTAGAAAAAGCCTGGCCACCACGACAAAATCAAAAAGGCGAGGCTAAAATGGCTGGCGTGACTTGGTTTTGGCGTCAAACCGTGGTTGAGACCGCTGACTCGAAAATGCGCTCCGTAACCGTTTCTGTGTATGAAACCGAAGATAGCGAAAATAGTATTTTTGACTTAGAGACTTATGTTGTTCATAACAAGGTAAGTGACAATGATTAGCGTTAGGAATCGTGGGTTTACTCTAATCGAAATGTTATTGTCATTAGCTATATTTGCCATGTTGGGTGTTGCCACTTATTCGGTGCTGAACACTACAATAACGGGTAAAGACCATATTGAAAGTCAAACCCAGCAACTCACAAATATTCAACGAGCGATGATGTTTATAGAAAACGACTTACAGCAAGTTGTTCAGCGTAAAATTCGTTTAAATGGTGAGCCGCCAATCGAACAGTATTTTATAGCACAGCCTTATTTACTCGACTCTGAAGAGCAAGGATTTGCCTTTATTAGGGATGGTTGGATTAATCCAGCAATGATATTACCTAGAAGTGAATTGCAAGCTGTCGGTTACCGAGTTTATGAAGGTAAATTACAACGTTTGTATTTTAACTTTGTTGATGCAGACACCGGTGAAGAGCCAAGAGTTCAAAATCTCATAGATGGCGTCAGTGATTTACGACTAAGTTACTTTTACGATAATCAATGGCAAGAAGATCTGCCAGATTCGGGTTTACCGACGTTAATCAAATTGGCATTTGTCACAGAAGCATTTGGTGATATTGAACGTATGTTTGCCTTTGTTGAGAAAACGGCTAACGTAACACCAATTCCATCTGGTGCTAATTCGGCAAATGATGATCTTGATTCATCAAATGATGATGACAATAAGGCGGAGCGTTAATTATGTATTCAGCGCATCGTGTTAATGTAAAAAAACAAAAAGGTATTGCACTTATCTCGGTGATGTTGATCGTCGCTTTGTGCGTAATTATTGCTTCTCAGCTAATGCAAACTCAACGACTTGGTATTGCCAGAGCTCAAAACTTATTCGATAGGCAACAGGCATTTCAGTATGCTAAAGGCTCAGAAAGTTTTGTTAAGATGTTATTATCGGCAACGTTAGAAGACGACGATGATGTTGTCCACTTAGGCCAGAGTTGGGCAACGGAAGGAATGGCGTTTCCTGTTAAGAACGGCGTGATACAAGGTCAGGTCATCGATTTATATAGTTGTTTAAATTTAAATGGTTTATGGCAACCAAATATGGATAAGACGCAGCAAAAGTATCGGCGAGATATTTTTGTTCGGTTACTAGATTCTTTAGAAGTAGAGTCGGATGTCAGTCTAGAAGATTTGGCAAACAACGTTTACGACTGGATTGACCCGGATGATTATGCAACAGAAGCCGGCGGTTATGACGGGGACATGTATGCCTCAATGGAGTTTCCATATTTAAGTGCAAATAGCGCATTAGCCCATGAAAACGAACTTAGAGTGATAGCAGGGTTTGATCCGTTAACACTGAACAAAATTAAAAAGTATGTATGTGCAATTCCGCAACATCATCAATTAGCCATTAATGTGAATACCATAAAAGAAAATGAGCCTGAGTTACTCATGGCAATGCTAAATATTGATGAGGCTACGGCACAAGAAATTATTGCAGAGCGACCTGACAAAGGGTTTACTGATATCAATGACTTTTGGGCATTAGCGCCAGTAAAGTCAATTAACAACATAGCTTCGGTAGATCGCAGTTTATTTACTGTCTCTAGCAGGTTTTTTAAACTTATAACAAATGCAACTTATAACGATGTCAAATTTGCATTAACAAGCCTCATCCAATTGGATGATCAGTATCAGGCTTGGGTAATTGGGCGTCGATTTGGAGGGGAAGTTGAGCGAAAAGCTAATCCTGAGGATGAGCAGCCAAAAGACTAGTCCGATCCCGTGGCTAGTTTGGTCTGATTCAAATAATGAAATAATTGTCTCTGGTGAATTACAGGGGCAAGCTGAACTGGACTCGTTGTCTCGTTATGCCCAAGGCCGTCAGGTTACCGTAATTGCTAACAGCGGTGATGTACGCCTTATTAGGCACATTACAACAATGAAGCCGACACGTCAGATCCTCAAAGCACTTCCTTTTATGTTGGAAGATGATTTAGCTGAAGATATTGATAAGTTGCACTTTGCTATCCAAGAAACCGGCTTTGATAAAGAACAACAGCAATACTTTGTTAACATTGCCGTGGTTAATAAAGCCACGTTAGGTGAGTGGTTGAGTGTTTTGTCTGAGCACGATATTGCAGTTCAGCATATATTGCCTGAGGTGCTGTGTTTACCACTATCAGACGAAGATTCACACCTCGCCTTAGTTGAGTTAGCTGGTGGGTATTTGATTCGTGAAGGTAAGTGGCAAGGCTGTTTCATAGAGAAAGATTGGTTAGCGTTATACGCTCAGCAGCTGTCGGATAAATCACTACATTACTTTAGTCCTCTACCTCAAATGTTGTTGGATGTGGCCGCCGATACAGATAAAAATTTAAATTTGATAGCAGAAGATCCTGAATTGCCAATGTTGCTGTTGGCTCAGCAAGCGGCAAAACAAAAATGGAATTTACTTCAAGGCGAATTTGCCCCGAAAAAACCAGTGAGTAAAGCGTGGTTAATTTGGCGACCTGTGATTGTGCTCGGTGGTGTGTTATTAGTTATTCAATTTGTGATGATGATTGCGCAGTGGCAACAAAATCAGTCTAGGTTAGAAACAGCTAAAACTGAATTGGTAGATATGTATCGCGCAGCATTTCCGAATGAAAAGCTACGAGTAAATTTATTAAAGCGTCAACTGCAGTCAAAGGTCAATGCAGTATCTGGTAACGTAAGTTCGGATGGTAATTTTGACTACTTAGCGGTAATGAATACGCTCACACCAATTTTTGAGTCATTCCAAAGTGTTAAGGTAGAAAATCTGCGGTTTGACGGTAAGCGCAGCGAACTTAGGTTAAGTGCGGTGGCGCCATCATTCCAAGATTTTGAGCGTTTTCGAGTCGCTATTTCTGAAACCGGCTTATTAGTAAATCCAGGCGCCGTGAATAACGAAGGCAATGTTGTTACAGGCTCGTTAAGCATTAAGGAGGCGAAATAATATGGCTGGAATTACCGATTTTAAACAAAAGTTAATCGCTTTATATCAGTCGAAATCACAAAGTGAACAACGCCTTATTTTATTATTAGGTATATGTTTTATTATTTTTATTTTGGCATCTACATACTCTTCGGTTGCCAATAATTTAGCTGATTCAAAGAAGAAACTCTCCAGTCAACAAGAGCTTAATGTTTGGGCAAAACAACAAATCGCCATCATTAAGCAGTCAGGACAAAACCCTTCTTCGATTGGTAATACATCGTCAATGACACAAGTTATTAACTCTACGGCACGTAAAAACCGAATTACTTTGGCTCGATTGCAACCACAAACTGCTGATAATGTAAAAGTAGGGCTGGATGACATTAACTTTAATCAGTTGATGGTCTGGCTTACGGAGCTAAAAAATAAGCATGGAATTCATGCAAGTAATATAGACATATCTAAATCGGATGTAGCGGGTGTTGTACGAGTAAGACGATTAGACTTGGAGCGTAATTGATGTCGTTTAAAAAGTTGTTAGTTCTGTTTATAGGGACTTTTATCGTTTTTTTAGTTTTATATACGCCAATTAGTATTATTGCTAAGTATATAGCAATACCTAACCACGTTGCCTTACAAAACCTGAAGGGCACACTTTGGTCTGGTAACGCTCAAGCTATTCAAGTCGATAAGTGGCAGTTTACAAATCTTACATGGGAAGTAAAAGTAGCAGACTTATTCACCGGAAAATTGTCCTATGAAATAAAGTTTGGTCAAGCCCGTAATGCACAGCAACTAAGTGGTAAGGCTAATATTTCATTAGGTTTCAGTACATTGTCATTATCGGATGTTGTCTTGCGAGCGCCAGCTAGTAGTATCCGTTCAGAGCTTCCTATTCCGACTAGTGAGCTAAATGGGCGTGTCATTTTAGAGTTAGACAACTATCAAGTTAGTTCCGTTAATGACCCATCACAGACTCAAATGATGTGTGATGAATTAAAAGGTGAACTACTGTGGACAAAAGCGGAAGTGATTTTTGGGCAGCCAATGTCGCTAGGGACAATAACGGCGCAACTAAGTTGTAACACAGGAGCCATCGTGGCTCAATTTGATGGCAATAACGAACTAGGTTTAGAAGGTGATGCAACCATAGTTTCACCAGAATCATTTAGTTTTCAAGGTTATGTAAAGCCATCAGAAAGTTTACCGCAAGATATTCACAAAGGAATAAGCATGTTCTCTCAAATAGACATGCAAGGGCGCTACCCTATAAAGCTCTAACTCCTACGCAAATAAAAACATAAAGTTGGCCGTACATCTGTGCGGCCTTTCTACATTGAACTATATTGAGACTAAGTCCGTAGAACAAAGAGTTCACACAGGATTTAGTGCATGATTTTAAATTTTATTTTATTTCAGACGATTTGGTTTGGTTGCATCTTCATTGGCAATAGTTTTGTGCCGGTTGGTGCTTTGCTGATAGCTTTTCACTTCTACAAGACTCACTTTTTAAAAAAGGATATGGTAATCATCGCATTATGCATCATCACCGGTTTGGTGCTTGATTCTTTGGTGATGGCTTATGGGGTCTTTTCATTTAATCACGGTATTGTTGTCGACTTCCTTATCCCTCCTTGGTTGGTCTTAATATGGGCGGCGTTTGGGATGACGTTAAATCATAGTTTGTCTTACTTTCAGCAAAAGCCTCTACTCGCTTTTGTTGGTGGGGCAATAAGTGGACCGCTATCTTATTTAGCTGGCGCAAGACTCGGTGCGATTGAAACGCCGAATGACTTCTGGTGGACGTTTTTTGTGTTTTCTATTATCTGGGGGCCGGTATTTTTACTGCTATCTCAGTGCTCAAAAAAATTAAACGAAAAGTTTGATTCAAATTTCACAGTAAAAAATGAGGCATAATCGATGTTAAAACTCAAAATTGCTAATACCGCCTTAGTGCTTGTAACGCTGACGTCGTTATTGCTTTTCTCACCAATTTTGCTTTCTAAAACCACAAACTTTGATTCAGTGACTTACTCGACAGAAAAAGGCCAGCTAACGTTATCAAATGGTGAGTCGTACAAATTGTCAGGAAAAGCGGAGTTTAGTTATTTATTTTGGGACGTGTATGACAGTTATCTATATAACCAGTCGGGTAAATTTGTGTCCAGCAAGAAATGGTATGAACAGGCACCTTTAGTGTTAGAAATTAGATATAAACGGGACATCAAAGCAAAAGACTTGGTAGATAGCACCGTTGAACAATGGCAGCATTTGAAGATCGCGGAGCAAGAATACCGGCCGTATGTAGGTTGGCTAAACGAGATTTGGCCAAATTTAAAAGAAGGTGATCGGTTAGCGCTTTATATGTTTTCAGACCGTAGCGTCTTCTTCTATAACAACCGTTTTTTAGCCGAGCATGAGGGTGGCGAGTTTGGCAAAATATTTTTAGATATTTGGCTGTCAGATGATACTTCTGAGCCGAAGTTGCGTAAGCAATTACTCTCTTATTAATAAAGGACTCTACGATGAAAAATTTTTTGTGTTCGATAGTAGCGAGTATGCTGTTACTAGGGTGTAGCACGAGTGTTGAAGACTACCAAAATACCAGTCCTAAGTTTGAGCTAGATACTTTTTTTGATGGCGAAGTAGTAGCTTGGGGAATGATCCAAGATTATAGCGATAAAGTTACTCGACGCTTTTGTGTTGAGATGACTGGTACTTGGAAAGATGCTGCTAATGGTAAATCCGGCGTTTTAGATGAATATTTTTATTATGATGATGGTGAAACTGACCGTCGAGTTTGGAAATTAGAGAAGAATAACCAAGGTATATATACCGGAACTGCTGGTGACGTTGACGGCGACGCGAGTGGCGAGGCAATCGGTTTTGCATTTAACTGGAAATATGACTTAAATCTAAATCTTGGCGATACAGAGTACACGTTTGCTATGGATGACTGGATGTATCAGTTAGATGAATATCGGTTAATGAATAAAACGGCCATGAAAAAGTTTGGCATTACCGTTGCTGATATAACGATATTTTTTGATAAAGAAAAACCATTACGCAGCTGTAACAAGTAGTGAGCTTCTATCGAATAGAAGACGCTAATGGTATTCCTTTAACGAATGGCTAATGTTGCGAAGAGCTAAGGTCGTTTAACTTAGCTGATATCGTTTAGTAAGGTGCGGTAGTCTGTAACGTTTACAAATCCATTAATAGGCACCGCGGCACGTTTGCTGTCTGGGTTTGCTACTGCCAATAGGTGTTGTATGCCAAACTCTTTAGCAGAGTGAAGAATGCGCTCTGAGTCATCTACAAACAGAGTCCGTGCTGGATCAAAGTTCAAGTACTGTTGCAGTTGTGTCCAGAGAGACTGGCTTTCTTTACTGGCGCCAAATTGATGACACGAGATCAGGTGATCTATGTGGCTATCAAGTTGAGTACGTTCGACTTTTAAACTCAATGAGTCTGGGTGTGCATTTGTGACTAAAACTACCTGTTTATTGGCATTTTTAAGTGCATCCAAAAACGGAATAGTATCTTCTCTTAGTTGGATAAGGTGTTGGATTTCTCGCTTTAGGTCCACAATGGGTAATTGCAGTTCACGTTGCCAATAATCTAAACAATACCATTCAAGCTGACCGTACACTGCGTCGTTTTGTTCTTTAAGGTACACCTTTGCTTGCTCTAAAGGCATGTCATGAACTTGAGCGTATGCTTTAGGTGTATGCTCTAGCCAAAAGTGGTTGTCAAAATGTAGGTCTAATAATGTGCCGTCCATATCAAGAAGTACGGTATCAATGTTCTGCCAATTAAGCATAGATTTCTAATTTTTAGTGGTTATAGTTAGATAATAAAATGATTCTAGCAGAAGGTAGTTATGGCAGGGAAAAAAATAAGCTCAATTTCAGAGTCTCCAAGTTTACCAAAGGTACATGGCAGTGAGCTGGTGGCACAAAGTAAGCTGTTTAAAATTGAACAGTTAGACTTAGAGTTTTCTAATGGAGAGAAGCGTCAATACGAAAGAATGAAAGGTTCAGGACGTGGCGCCGTTATGGTTGTTCCATGCTTGAACGATAATGAGTTTATGTTAGTACGTGAATATGCGGCCGGCATTCATAGTTATGAGCTTGGTTTTCCAAAGGGCTTAATTGACCCTGGAGAAACGCCTGAACAAGCTGCAAATAGAGAGTTAAAAGAAGAAATCGGCTACGGCGCAAAACGCTTTGTAAAGTTGAAAACTGTTTCTACAGCGCCAAGTTACTTTAGCGCTCAAATGCATATTTATGTTGCGTTCGATTTATACGAAGAGAGTCTCGTGGGTGATGAGCCAGAACCATTAGAAAAAGTCATTTGGAACTGGGACCACGCAGAACAATTATTAGAACACAAAGATTTTAATGAAGCTCGTTCTGTAGCGGCGTTGTTCTTAGCGCAGAAGCTGATAAAGTAATTAGAATTATCAGCTTTCCGTCAGTTTGCTCATTAAATCTGTAGTTGTGTTTAATTTATAATCAAACAAAGACTTTTAGGTTGTTTAATTAGGCGCTGGCAGATAAATTCTACTATTCTTTCAGAATTGAATGTTGCGGTCGGAATAGCCATGGAAACAGATCTCAAAAAACTAGTCGAAGACGTTAAAGATATTGCCATTAAAGCAGGCATCGCAATATTAGAATATTTTGAAGACGGTGATTTTGAGCAGTACGATAAATCCGATCATTCTCCGGTAACAAGCGCAGATTATGCCGCAAATGATATTGTTATCTCATCATTACAGTCCCTTACTCCAAATATCCCGATTATTTCTGAAGAAAGTGAAGGGTTAGTATTTAGTGACCGCAAACAGTGGGCTGAATATTGGCTTGTTGATCCACTTGATGGCACCCAAGAGTTTGTAGCCGGCCGTCCCGATTTCGCTGTTAATATCGCACTGATACAAAACAATAAACCTGTGTTAGGTGTTATTCATGCTCCGGTTACAGAAGACACTTACTGGGCTACTAAAGACCAAGGTGCGTTTAAGCAAACAAAGTCGTCAACGTCAAAGATCAGTGGTAATAAGATCGATACCGCTAAGCACTCTCTGACGGTTGCTATTAGTCGAGTTCAAAAATTAGATTCAATTACTAAGTACATTAGTGACGGTGTTGACTTAAGTTTTATTTCTCTTGGCAGCTGTGCATTAAAGTCTTGCTTGGTTGCTGAAGGTAAAGCGGATTTGTACATTCGAGTAGGCCCGACGGGAGAGTGGGATACTGGAGCGCCTCAAATCATTGTTGAAGAAGCTGGTGGGCGTATTATTGACTCGGAATTTAAACCTTTAAGCTATAACGAAAGAGAGTCATTTTTAAACCCGGACTTTATTGTTGCGGCAGACCAATCTTTGGATTGGTCAACTATGATCATCCCGCACGACTCACGTCGGGACTAAAAGTTTTAGCTGGCATCAGATTTACAGTTTCATGTAACTCCGAAAAAACCAATACAACCTCTCCGCTTTTTAACTGTTGCAGTAGCTGGTCTTTTTTATCATTAAACGAGACCTCGACTTCTCCGTAGTCAGTACCTTCTCGCATTATAAATTCTTCAATAATGCCCTCTAACGCTTCGTTACTAAGGTCTTTCCAAGGAATTATCATGCGAATGTGTGTCCAAATTTATTAAGTTGCTCTTGTTGAATAAACTCAATTGTTCGCTTTTCAGCCCAAAAAACTGGTTTCAAAGGGTTTAATCCTGAGATAAAACCTACATGGCCTCCAGATTTACTTAGTTCGAATCGAACCGCACTAGAGAGCATTTCTTCACTAGGGATAACCTCAGGGGTCATAAACGGGTCATCTGTTGCGTGAATAACTAACGTCGGGGTTGCTATTGAGCCCAAAAATTTATTTGCACTCGATTTTGCATAATAGTCAGCTGCACTTTCAAAACCATTAATTGGCGCGGTAACAGCTTCGTCAAACTCAGTAAGTATTTTGATTTCATCTAACTGTTCGGCAGATACTTTTACTGGAAAACGCTCTTTCATGAGCGCAAGCTTGTCTTTGGTTTTATTTCTTAACTTATCTACTAAATACTTTTGATATACGGTCGAAAAGCCTTGCCCAATTGCGTGAGCGCACAGTGACAAATCCAGTGGCGCAGAAATGACAATACCGCCCGATAATACCGACTTCTCACCTTCTTCACCTAAATACTTTGCGAGCATATTTCCGCCTAGTGAAAAGCCAACACTATATAGCGGATTAGTAGGAAACTTTTTGTTTACGTATTTTATCAACTCAGATACGTCTTCGGTTTGACCGGAGTGATAAGTTTTTGCCAAGCGGTTTTGTTTCTTACCACAACCACGAAATTGCATAAGTAAGCCAACCCAACCTTTTTGATGGATGGCATTCATCATTCGCTTTGCATAAAAGCTGTCAAAAGAGCCTTCTAAGCCATGGAGAACGACCACAATAGGTGTATTTTCATTGATATAAGCAGGTGACTGACTCCAGATAAGCTCTACGAAGTCACCATCTGATAAAGCAAACTCTTGCTCAAAAGGTTTAAAAGTATTTGGGACAGAATAAAACCTAGGCACAATTGTCTGTAAATGGCGATTATTAAGCCACCATGCAGGTTTAAATGTCGATTTGATTATCATGCAATCCTCATTTTACAGCCTCACCATGAGGGCGAACAATTCTATTGTATTGTACCTATACAGTTCAAGTTTAAAACCGGTTTAGTTATTTATAGCCGGTTCTTTTTGGTAAGTGAATACCTGCTAACATACAGCGTACTGAACCACCCGCATATTCAATTGCGCTTACATCAAAAGGTAAGAGGTTTACTCGACTTGAAAGTGTATGTTGTTGTTCATTGGTTAATGCGTTAAACGCCGTATTTGACAGCGCTAAGTATTTTTTTTGACCGCAAGATAATTCTAAGGCATTACCGCAGTATTGTTCTATTTGTTGCTCACTAAGATGAATTACTATTTTATCGGTGGATTCAACAGCCTCAAGAACAATAGAGCGTTGTTCTGGGTCTTTGATCATCTCGGTCGCCAATAGCACGTAATCGCTGCCTACAGTCATAATCACATTGGTGTGATACACAGGTGTACCATCTTTGTTTGCCGCATCAAACAGGACTGGGCGATATGAGAATTGTTGGCAAAACTCATAAAACAGTTGATCAGAACACCGGTTGGAACGAACGGCGAAGGCAATGCGAGCCGAGTGATCAAAGACCATCGCGCCAGTACCTTCTAAAAACCGAGCTTGATGTTCATTTGGTGAGTAATCAATAATCTGGTTTACTTGATATTTAGATATCAGATGCTGGATTATATCTGGACGCCGTTCTAAGCGTCTATTTTCAGGGAACATGGCATAAATTGCTATCTTTCCGTCAGCGTGAGTAGAAAACCAGTTATTGGGAAATACAGAGTCAGGGGTAGAGGTACCTGTGTCGTCAAATAAGTTAACGTCTATTCCATGTGCTACTAGTTTCGCTACCATGTCAGTCACTTGCTGATAGGCTAATGTCGTTAGCGAGACATCATTATTTGCTTCACTTTGAAAGCTATTATCAGCTGCAGTTTGTGGATTTGGCTGGAAATGGTGTGGCCTAATCATAACCACTGAACTTGGTGCTTGGCTCATGATGTTACCTATTTGATAAAAGACACAACGTCAGAAAATTAGGGCCTTATTGTAAGGCCATAATTAATCATTATACAAATATTCTCGCTTGTAACCGTTAACCATTCAGCGTTAACCGATTTCATCTCGATTATGAGCTCGGGTGTAATCGATTGCAGGACCGACCGGAACTACCTGGGTAGGGTTTATCATAGTATGACTAAAGTAATAATGTCGTTTTATGTGGTAAAAATCGACGGTCTCAGCAATACCAGGCCATTGATACAATTCACGAACATAAGCCGATAAATGTGGATAACTCTCTACTGTGCGTTTGTTGCATTTAAAATGACCTACATAAACCGCATCAAAACGAATTAAGGTTGTGAATAAACGCCAATCTGCTTCAGTGATGGTATTACTGACTAAATAACGATTTGTTGTTAGTCTTTGTTCAATTTCATCGAGTGCATCAAATAGTTTGGTGTATTCTTTTTCATACACCGCTTGTTGGGTCGCAAACCCACATTTATAAACGCCATTGTTTATGTTGTGATAAACAAAGTCATTAACCTCATCTATTTCCGCTTGTTTAGACGTTGGATATAAGTCTAGTGAATTGTTAGTTAGTTTATTGAATGCTGAGTTAAACATTCTGATAATTTCAGAAGACTCATTGCTCACTATTTGGTTTTGCTTTTTGTCCCAGAGGACGGGTACAGTGACTCGCCCTGAATAGTCGGCTTTATTGCGAGTATAAATCTCATGCATAAACTTCGAATCAAATAAGGCATCGCCTGTACTGTGATTCTGTTTATCGAACTCCCAGCCGTTTTCTAGCATGTCAGGACTTACAATTGATACATCTATATAGTCTTCTAACGATTTTAACTTTCTAACGATCAAAGTTCGGTGAGCCCAAGGACAGGCTAAAGAAACGTAAAGATGGTAGCGACCTTTTTCGGCTTTAAATCCTGCTTGTCCGTTAGGACCTGCAGAGCCATCTGGTGTGATCCAGTTTCTCAATTGAGCGTCTTCTCGCACAAACTTACCATCACTACTATCGGTGTCATACCATTTGTCTTTCCAAGTGCCGTCAACAAGTAATCCCATGATGCCCTCTGTTCATTTTTAGTTTATGTAAACAGTGTAGCAAAGGGGGATTGCTTGAATAATTAGTAAAATTGGCATATTCCTTTCGAATAAATGCAATTATTGATCAACAGGTTAAAATAAAAACGTTATATTTGTATATAATTCACTCAATTTTACAGCCTGTCAGCCGATATTAATGCTAGGCAACCATTAGGTATATTAAAATGATTAAATTCGACCCAACTCAATTACAAAATTGGCTGAGTAAACCCAGCAGTAAGGGCGAACTAAATTCTCAAAATGGCCAACAGCAAATTAAAAAATCACCGCCAGCGTCATTCGTGACCTTGTCTGGCGCAACTTCAAGCACGAGCTTTTCGTATTTTCATCAAACGGTGCAAAAACGTGTGCAGCAATCAATTTCAGTTCCGCATGACCCAAAACCTAATAAGTTAGAGCAAGCGGCTATTGAACAAAGAGACAAACGTGCCGAGGCATCATCTAGCGCAATACTTGGGTTTATTACAAATCGCTTAAAAATGGACAAAGCCGATGGTGCTACACCGGAGCAATTAAAAAGCCGGATAGAAGCAGGCCTTAAAGGTTTCGAACAAGGTTATGAAGAAGCCAGTGGTATTTTGTCTGACATGGGATTGTTAGAAGGCGATGTTGAAAGTGACATTTCTTTAACTGCACAAAAAGTTAAAGAAGGGTTGTTTGAACTTGCGAATGAGTACTTAGGTGAAAGTCAGAGTGTCATTGAAAAGCCAGTCAGTTTAAATGTACCGGATGACTCAGCAGAAGAGTCAGTTCCGCCGGCGCGTATAGGCGAAGCCTTATTTCAGTCTTTGCAGTCAAAAGAGTCTCGCTCCTTTGAGTTTGAACTTGAAACACGAGATGGCGACACGATTAAGATTAATGCCAGTGCCTTTTTAGGTGCGTCGGTTGAGTCTGGTAGTGGCCGTTTTTCTAGTCGGGGCCAAGGCGTTGGCAATTCATATAGTGGTAGTTATGCGTATTCTTACAGTGAAGTAGTCAGTCAGCAGCAGTTCTCGTTAAGTATTGATGGTGATTTAGACGAAGACGAACTAGAAGCAATTAATGCCTTATTAGAAAAAATTAATAGTTTGTCGGCGGACTTTTATGACGGTGACATGCAAGAAGCTATTAACAAGGCATTGGAGTTAGAATATGACTCGTCTGAGATCAGTGGTTTTGCACTGGATTTAAGTCAAAGTACAAGCGTTAAAGCTGTGGAGGCTTATCAGTCAGAGCAAGCTTCTCAGCGTCCCGGTGCTGCAGCTTTAAGACAGTTAGAACCATTAGGGAATTTTGCTGCTGACTTGAAAGGTGAATTTGCTAAGACTGAAGACTTGTTTGCTCACCCAAGAGATCTACTATCGGACTTATTCCAAAAAATGGACTTATTGAATAAGCCTGAAGAGCAAGACTACACAATAGGCTTTGCTTCTTTTTCAACTTCCATTATTGAACAGTGGTCAAGTCGTCTGGAGTTGCTTCGAGCACCTAGTAGTGAAGAGTGAGCTGACGTTAATTAATAAAATATCAGCTTAACTGACCTTTGTAGTTAAGGCTTTTTCATCGTTTTGATGCGATTGTTGGCTTTACTACAGAGGTCTGACTATAAGGCTAATTATTCGGCTGTTTTTTTAGAACCTGCAACGGCTTTATTGATTTGATTCATTTCTTGATTAGTAAGCTCACGCCACTGTCCAGGCTTTAGGCCTTTTAAGTCGACGTTCATAATGCGAGTGCGTTGTAGCTTAGTAACTTCAAATCCTAAATACTCACACATACGACGAATTTGACGATTTAACCCTTGGGTAAGAATGATAGAAAATTTCTTAGGTCCAAGTAATTTCACTCGGCATGGTTTTGTCACTGTTCCAAGTATTGGAATGCCTTTTTCCATACGACTTTTAAAGCGCTCATTTAAAGGCTTATCTACAACCACAACGTATTCTTTTTCGTGTGCATTCTCAGCGCGCAAAATCTTGTTAACAATATCACCGTCACTGGTCAAAAATATTAGACCATCTGAAGGTTTATCTAGGCGTCCAATAGGGAAAATTCGTTCAGGGTGATTGATAGCATCTATGATGTTGCCACGAACGTGACGCTCGGTAGTACACGTAATACCAATAGGCTTATTGTAGGCAATGTAAACACGGTCAGATTTATTTTCAGCACTGGCGTTAATCGTTTTACCATTAACTGTAACAATATCACCATCAAGTACTTTGGTACCGAGCTCAGGAAGTTTCCCGTTTATCTTAACGCGCTTTTGCTCAATAAGTTTATCCGCTTCGCGTCGTGAACAATATCCCGATTCGCTAATGAATTTATTGAGTCTTTTACCTTGTTGTTCAGTCACTGTAAGCCTATTTAAAGAGTATTAATTGGAGACTATCGATGGCGTATAAAACATAACTCTAAGTTAGTTTTGAATCTATTTTATGGACGAATTGTAGCACAAGTCTTATTTAACGGACTAGCGTTTGGCAACTGCAAATTATAGACACAAAAAAGCCTGCACAAGGCAGGCTTTTAATACTAAATTGAAATAGAGGCTAATTACTTAGCGTTTTTCTCTTCTTTAGCTTTTGCAATTACTTCGTCAGAAACACTGCTTGGACAAGGCATGTAGTTTTTGAACTCCATAGAGAACTGACCACGGCCTGAAGTCATTGTACGTAGTGAACCGATGTAACCAAACATTTCTGAAAGTGGTACGTCAGCTTTAATACGAACACCAGTAGCGCCTGCCTCTTGACCAGCGATCATGCCACGACGACGGCTAAGGTCACCGATAACATCACCAACGTGATCTTCAGGAGTGAACACGTCTACTAACATTACTGGTTCAAGTAGTTGTGCACCTGCTTTAGGAATTGATTGACGGAATGCGCCACGTGCTGCTAATTCGAATGCTACTGCAGATGAATCGACTGCGTGGAAACCACCATCGTAAAGTTCGATTTCAACGTCAAGAACAGGGAATCCAGCTAGAACACCAGTTTCCATCATACCAGCAAAACCTTTTTCGATTGCTGGGAAGAATTCTTTAGGTACGTTACCACCAACAACTGTTGATGTGAACGTGAAACCAGAACCAGGTTCGCCAGGCTTGATACGGTAATCGATTTTACCGAATTGACCAGAACCACCAGATTGTTTCTTGTGCGTGTATGAATCTTCAACTGCTTTCGTGATAGTTTCACGGTATGCAACTTGAGGCTCACCAACTTCTAATTCAACACCGTAAGTACGCTTCAAGATATCAACTTTGATGTCTAAGTGAAGTTCACCCATACCAGATAGGATTGTTTCACCTGAATCTTGGTCAGTTTCAACACGGAATGTTGGATCTTCAGCAACCATTTTACCAATCGCAATACCCATTTTCTCAGTTGAACCTTTATCTTTAGGCTTAACAGAGATTGAGATTACTGGCTCAGGGAATACCATTGCTTCTAGGATGATTGGGTCTTTAGGATCACATAAAGTGTGACCAGTTTGAACGTTACCTTTCATACCAACGATAGCGATGATGTCACCCGCTTGTGCTGAAGTAAGTTCTTTACGCTCATCTGCTTGCATCTCAACCATACGGCCAACACGCTCAGTTTTACCTGTAGCAGCGTTCATGATTGTGTCACCTTTGTTCAATGTACCAGAGTAGATACGTACGAACGTAAGTGCACCAAAACGGTCATCCATGATTTTGAATGCTAGTGCTTTGAATGTCTCGTCAGCAGAAACGATTGCGTGACGACCAGTCGGCTCACCTTCTTCATCTGTAAGAGGTTGAGGATCAACTTCTGTAGGAGACGGTAAGTAATCAACAACAGCGTCAAGAACTAACTGAACACCTTTGTTTTTGAATGCAGAACCACAGTAAGTAGGGAAGAAGTCCATTGTACGAGTACCTTTACGGATACAACGCTTGATGTCTTCAATTGAAGGCTCTTCACCTTCCATGTACGCTTCCATAAGATCATCGTCTTGCTCAACAGCAGTTTCGATAAGCATTTCACGATACTCTTCTGCTTTGTCAACCATATCAGCAGGGATGTCAGTGATCTCATAGTTTTCAGGAAGACCTGTGTCATCCCAAATGTATGCTTTACGTGATAATAGGTCAACAACACCACAGAACTCGTCTTCGATACCGATAGGAAGAACCATAACTAGAGGGTTAGCACCTAGTACGTCTTTAGTTTGCTTAACTACGCGGTAGAAATCAGCACCCATACGGTCTAATTTGTTTACGAAGATAATACGTGCAACTTCAGAGTCATTCGCATAACGCCAGTTAGTTTCTGATTGTGGCTCAACACCACCAGAACCACAGAATACACCAATACCACCGTCTAATACTTTAAGAGAACGGTAAACTTCAACTGTGAAGTCAACGTGTCCAGGAGTATCGATAACGTTAAAACGGTGATCATTCCAGAAACAGCTTACTGCCGCTGACTGGATAGTGATACCACGCTCAGCTTCCTGTTCCATGAAGTCAGTTGTTGACTCACCGTCGTGTACTTCACCAGTCTTGTGGATTTGACCAGTTAATTTCAAAATACGCTCAGTTGTAGTGGTTTTACCAGCATCTACGTGAGCGAAGATACCTATATTTCTATACTTCGATAAGTCAGCCATTGTCTTACTCTATCTTCTCAATAAGTTGGTTAAAAAAAGCCGCCGGATTCTATCATTAATTAACCAGAACAGCACACTTTTCGTAAAAATTTATTTATATTTGTGGATTTTTATTAAATTTTGTTAGTTGCATTGGCCCAAGTCCTTACTTAATCTGTATGGATAACAGTGTAGAATAACTTTTGGAAAATGATGAACGAAGAATCACAACAAACTAAAGATCAAAAACATAAAGAACGTCAGCAGCGTTTGAAAGAACAAGTTGATCAACGAGTTGAGTCTGCTCAGGTGGAAAAGGGCATTTTTCAAGTTATAACAGGAAATGGTAAAGGCAAATCTACATCAGGGTTTGGGGTTGTTACCCGTTGTGTTGGTTATGATAAAAAAGCGGCGGTGGCGCAATTTATTAAAGGAGAGTGGGAATGCGGTGAACGTAACCTACTAGAAAAGCTGGGTGTACCCTTTACTGTTATGAAAACCGGCTTCACTTGGGATACCCAAAATCGTGAAAGTGATACAAAAGCTGCATTGGAAACATGGCAAAAAGCCAAAGTATTTTTACAAGATGAATCAATTGATGTCGTGTTATTAGATGAATTGACTTATATGATTACATATCAGTACTTACCATTAGAAGAAGTATTAGAAACGATAGCTAATAGACCTAAAATGCAATCTGTTATCGTTACAGGACGAGCGGCCCATCGTGAGTTGGCTGAAGCGGCAGATACCGTCAGTGAAGTAAAAAATATTAAACATGCCTTTGATTCAGGAGTTAAGGCGTTACAAGGCTTTGACTACTGATATTGTTTAACACAGTTCTTTTTAAAAACCCTAGGTAATATCACCACGGCATTACAGCACGATTAAAATAACACCATATAATTCAAACAGAAAGCTACCAATTGGTGGCTTTTTTTATTTATCGCTTTGCATAAATTTTAACTGTTATTATACTGTATAAATAAACAGTAGGTGGTATTATGTTAGAACTAGATGAATATCAAAATAAAGGCTTACTTTGGTATGGTTGTAAAAATGATAATCATATTTGTAAAGTCTCCACACAATACGACGAGCTAGATAAAACTCTTAATGGTGGTTTTCCGGCAGAAGGGATCATTGAGCTAAAAACACCATTAGGCATTGGTGAACTTAGGCTTTTATTCCCATATTTGGTTAATAAACAAAAGGCTGAAAAACAAGAGTGTGTTTTTATCGCTCCACCTATTCAATTAAATGCGGAGTTCTTACTAGCGAATGGATTGGAACTAACATCAACATTAATACTTCCTGTTTATGACGAGAAAAAGGCACTTTGGGCTACCGAACAGGCTTTGAGTAGCGGTTGCTGTAGCACGGTTGTGTTATGGCAGGCACAATTATCTATAAAGCAAGTAAGGCGATTAATGTTGGCTTGTGAACGAGGTGGCGCAAGTCTCGTTTTGATAAGGTATACCCATCTTCAAAATCAAAAAGTTAATCACTATTCCAACACTTCAAAGACAGAGTTTTTATCATTGCCAAGTGCGCTTAGCTTGTCACTCTTTCCAGATCCGAGTGGCATAAAAGTAAAAGTAGATAAGCAAAAAGGAGGCACAGCGTCGAAAGCCTTTGTCGTTGATATGAATCAAAAGTGGGGTGAGTTAACGACGGTAGGTCAAATAAAATTAAGCAACGAAAGCAATAATGTTATTGCCTTCCCTAATATCGTTAATAACTAATTAGGTCATGATCTGTCATGCTTTGGCTCTACTTAAATTTCCACTCTTTGCAATTAGATAGTACAGAAGCTGACAATACACAGGCGGTAATCATCGTTGATAATATAAACATGCGTGTTGTTCAGCTAAATAATGTAGCACTAAACATGGGAATAAAAATAGATATGGGCCTAGCAATGGCTATATCGATGACAGCTAATATAAAAGTATTGGAGTATAAAAAAGAAATTGAAGAGGAACGTTTAAATGATATTGCTAACCGACTTTATAAGTATACCGCTGATATTTGCTTAGATTTACCTCATGGTATCTATATCAGAATAGATACTATGCTGAGATTATATGAAAACGTATATAAGTATTGGCAGGCTATTACCAATCAATTGTCTGTATTAAAGCTTTCATATTCATATAGCTCAGCCAGTAGCCCTTTGGTCGCTAAGTTATTAGCCCTTTCTAATCATAATACACTTTACGAAAAGCAAGATATGGCACAGAAGTACCTTTATGATTTGCCGGTCGGCTATCTCGATGTAACACATAAACAAAAAGAGCAATTTCGTAGAGTCGGTTTAAATAACATCGGTCAATTGCTCAATATACCCTTAAAAGCATTATCGAAAAGATTCGACTTGTCTGTATTTAAATATCTAGGGCAGCTGTCAGGGCAAATTAAGTACCCAATGGCTCTCTTTGTTCCAACAAGGCGTTACCAGAGAACACTCGAGTTATTATATGAAATATCAAATGCAGAAATACTTATTCATCCAATAAAAACCTTGTTACAAGAACTGGAGGAATACCTAAAAAATAGGAACTTAGTTACCCATCAGCTCATATTTAGTTTGTTATACCGATACGATGAGGGTTTAGACTTTACGATTGAAGCCGCTGGTGGTGAGTATAGAAAAGCACAATGGCTTAGTTTAATTAGGCTTCATTTGGAGTCTGTAAAATTAGCAGAGCCCGTGGTTACCATAAAAGTGAAATGCTCAGACTTACAGCCATTTGAGCACAGAATGAATGACATCTTTAGTGATAAACAAACAAAACTAGAGACGACTTCGCTGTTAAATCAGTTAGTTGCTAAACTCGGTAATACATCTGTCGGTCGACCTATCTATCAAGAAACTATCAATCCAGAACAAGTTAATGGCCTTACGTTCAAAGTACATCAACCAGCCACATCTCCACTAAACAAGGCTAGTAACCTTTTGTTGAGACCGAGTTATTTACAAGCTACACCGAAAGAGCTCGTTGAAGAGGTAACCTTAATCCACGGACCCGAACGTATTTTAACTAGGTGGTGGGCTGATAGACTTATATACCGTGATTACTTCATTGCTAAAAATAGCAAAGGTCAGTGGCTTTGGGTTTATCGCACTCCTTGTCAGGATTGGTTTGTTCATGGATGGTTTTCATGAACGATAAAGACGTCAGTCATAAGCTAGATTATGCTGAGCTAGTTTGTTTTTCCAATTTCTCTTTTTTAACAGGCGCATCAACACCAGAAGAGCATATTGAGCAAGCTGCAAGGCTCGGATACCAAGCATTAGCAATCACCGATGAGTGCTCTGTTGCGGGTGTGGTTAGAGCTTATTCTCATATCAAGCAAAGCCACTTAGATATAAAGTTAATAATAGGAAGTTATTTTAATTATCAGGGAAAAATATCACTTACCCTCATTTGTCCAAATCGTAAAGCCTATGCAGAATTATGCCGAGTGATTACCAATGCTAGGCGTCGATGTAATAAAGGAACATATGAGCTTAATGCATGGGACTTAAAGTCGGTTCGTGAGTGTTTGATCATTTGGCATGCAAGTGGCGAAATAGCAACAGATACTTTTAATGTGGCCTGGTTACTTAGACTTAACAAATCGATAAAGCAGCGTCTGTATATCGGTATTACTAGAAAACTTTTACAAAATGAACATCGCTACATTAATAACTGTGAGAAGTTAGCGTCGACCTATAATTTATCCGTCGTAGCATGTGGACAAGTGTTAATGCACGACATGAGTCGTCTTCCTATTCAGCATGTGTTGTCGGCTATTAAACGAGGAACACAAGTTGATAAGTTAGGTCGAGATGCAATTAGTAATGCCGAACAAACTTTAAGACCCCTATTCAAATTACAAAAATTATATAAAAAAGAATATATAGAAGCTTCTGTCCATATTGCGAGTCAGTGCAACTTTGATTTAGGAGAGCTGAGATATGAGTACCCATCTGAATTAATACCGGTTAATTTAACTCCAACTCAATATCTAAATAAAATTGTTAGAAAAGGAGCCAAATTTCGTTTTCCAAACGGCATACCTCAAAATATTCAAAATTTAATAGATAAAGAATTGTATTTAATTAAAGAGATGCAATATGAACATTTTTTTATAACCATTTATGACATAGTGCAATTTGCAAAAAGTCAGAGAATTCTATACCAAGGTCGTGGATCGGCCGCAAATTCAGTAGTTTGCTTCTGTTTAGAAATTACAGCTGTAGATCCCTCTCAGATTAATGTTCTATTTGAACGATTTATTTCCAAAGAGCGCAACGAACCGCCAGATATTGATGTTGATTTTGAACATCAACGTCGAGAAGAAATTTTTCAATATATATACTCAAAGTATGGGCGAAACCATGCTGCTATTGCCGCCACCGTTGTAACTTACAGAACAAAAAGTGCTATTAGGGACGTAGGAAAAGCGCTGGGTTTTGAAGAGCTACAGTTAGATTTTTTCATCAAAAATATTAATCGACGAGATCGCTCTGAGTCATGGTCATCACAGCTATCTGAGTTAGGCTTGGCGGTTGATTCTAAAAAAGGACGACTATTCGTTTCATTAGTTGAACAAATTAAAGGCTTTCCTAGGCACTTATCCCAACATGTTGGTGGCTTCATCATATCATCGGGTCCATTGCATGAGTTAGTTCCAGTTGAAAACGCTGCGATGGAAGGTCGAACGGTTATTCAATGGGACAAGGATGATTTAGAGAGTCTAGCCCTGCTTAAAGTAGATGTATTAGCCCTTGGGATGCTAACTGCTATTAGGAAGTCATTTGATTATATCAAAGAGTTGTATCAAAAAAACCTGAGTATTAACGATATTACAGCTGGTGGAGATGATAAAAATGTCTACAAGATGATTCAGGATGCTGACACCGTTGGTCTTTTTCAAATAGAGTCGAGAGCGCAGATGAGCATGCTACCTAGACTTAAGCCTAAAACTTATTATGACTTAGTAATTCAAATCGCCATTGTTCGACCCGGTCCAATTCAAGGAGGAATGGTGCACCCCTATTTACGCCGTCGGAATGGCGACGAACAGATTGAGTATCCATCAAAAGAAGTTGAGGAGGTATTATCTCGAACATTAGGAGTGCCTATTTTTCAAGAGCAAGTTATTAAACTTGCCATGGTAGCCGCAGGGTTTTCAGGAGGAGAAGCCGACCAATTACGCCGAGCAATGGGGAAGTGGAAAAAAGACGGCGAGTTAGAAAGGTTTAGGACCAAGCTTATAAATGGTATGGCAGACAGAGGTTACACCGAAGAATATGCGAATAGAATATTCCAGCAAATCTGTGGTTTCGGGGAATATGGATTTCCAGAATCACATTCCGCAAGTTTCGCTTTATTAGCCTACGTTTCTGCATGGTTAAAATATTACCATCCGAGTGTTTTTTATTGTGCGTTGCTAAATAGTTTACCAATGGGTTTTTATAGCCCTTCGCAGCTATTACAAGATGCTCAAAGGCATGGTGTAATTGTATTACCAATTTGTATTAACCACTCATGCTGGGATCATCAATTGGTACTGGATAATGATAAGCTTTTATTAAGACTTGGATATCGAATGATTAAAGGCTTATCTGAGGCTACGGCAAAGACAATTGTAAGTATTCGAAAAGATTATGCAGAAGGGTTCAAATCTCTTTCTCAACTTACAGATACGCAAATCACTAAGAGAGATTTACAGTTATTAGCAAGCGCCAATGCATTAAGCGTTATTAGTGGCGATCGCTATAACACTAGGTGGAAACTGATGAATCAAGAAAGTGACTTGCCACTATTTAAAGCTAACGAGAGTGCTTACAATGAAATCATTGAAAGTCCAAGTAAAGTAGCATCAATGCTAGAGGATTACGCCTCAACTAGTCTTAGTCTTGATGCTCACCCAGTGCAACTCTTAAGGAAAGCTGGGTTGTTAGGTCGGTATACGCCTGCAAGCGAATTACCTCACTGTCGAAACAAATCCATCGTAACAGTTGTGGGTTTAGTTACGGGAAGACAAAGCCCAGGAACAGCTGCGGGTATAACATTTATGACACTAGAAGACGATACTGGAAATACGAATGTTATTGTTTGGGCCGCAACCGCAAAAGCGCAGAAAAAATCATTTTTAACGTCTAAACTGGTAAAAGTAAAAGGCATACTAGAGCGTGAAGGAAATGTAATTCATGTTATTGCCGGGAAGCTCATCGATTTATCAAGTGAGATGAGTGACTTGCAGATTATTAGTAGGGACTTCCATTAAAATAAGAAGTTAAAACCTTTTGTGAACAATTAACGTATGTTTAAACGCGTATTACGTGTTTTCCCCTGTTTTATAAGTCTTAATGGTTGTATAGTTCAGCACATATAAATGAATAAGAGAGTACTATGAGTCAATATAATGCCCCACTAAATGATATGAACTTTTTGTTATTTAATACTTTTAAAGTTCAAGAGTTTTGGCAGAACACGCCTGAGCTAGCGGAATCGATTGATATTGAAACTGCCGGCGCAATTTTAGCTGAAAGCGCAAAAGTAACAGAAGAAGCAATTGCACCATTTAGTCGAGCTGCAGATGAAATTGGTGTGATCTTCTCAGAAGGAGCTGTTAAGACTCCTGATACATATAAAGAGTCATACAATGTCGTTGCAGAAGGTGGTTGGATCGGGTTAGCAGGTAATCCAGACTTCGGTGGTATGGGTATGCCAAAAACGATTACGGCAATGCATGAAGAAATGATGTGCTCTGCTGACTTGGCATTTGCACTATACCCTGGCTTAACTGCCGGCGCGTGTTTAGCGATTAATGCACATGCATCTGAAGAACTAAAAGAGCTATACCTACCGAATATGTATTCAGGTCAATGGACTGGTTCAATGTGTCTAACTGAAGCACATGCAGGAACAGATTTAGGATTAATAAAAACAAAAGCGATACCTCAAGATGACGGTAGTTACGAAATTACTGGTAGTAAAATATTTATATCTGGTGGTGAGCATGATTTAACTGAGAACATCATTCATCTAGTATTAGCGAAACTGCCTGATGCTCCAGCTGGATCTCGCGGTATATCATTATTCCTAGTACCAAAAATAAATGTTGATGCTCAAGGAAACCTAAGTGAGTCCAATGCCGTATCATGTGGCTCAATCGAACATAAAATGGGTATTCATACTAGTGCTACATGCGTTATTAATTTTGATGGGGCTAAAGGCTATCTAGTTGGTGAAGTAAACAAGGGTCTTGCGGCTATGTTTACGATGATGAATTACGAACGTTTACTTGTCGGCCTTCAAGGGTTAGGCGCAGCCGAGCGCTCTTATCAAAATGCAAAACTATATGCGTTAGATAGAGGGCAAGGTAAAGGCGTAGAAAGAATGACCGATAAAGAATGTGATCCAATTATTGTTCATCCTGATGTACGTCGAATGCTTTTAAACATGAGAGCAATGAATGAGGCAGCTAGAGCATTTGGAACTTATGTTTCAGTTCAATTAGATATATCTAAGTTTAGCAAAGACGAAGATGAAGCAAATGTGGCTAACGCTAAAGCACAATTGTTAACGCCGATTGCAAAAGCATTTGTTACAGATACGAGCCTTGAAGCTTGTATTGCGGGCCAGCAGGTTCTGGGTGGTCATGGTTATGTCAGAGAGTGGGGACAAGAGCAATTAGTTAGAGACTGTCGCATCACGCAGATATATGAAGGTACGAATGGTGTTCAAGCTTTAGACCTAATGGGCCGAAAAGTTGCAATGGATGGCGGTAAAACGTTAAATCTGTTGATAGATGAAATATTGGCGTTTAGTTTGGAAAACCAAAGCGTAAATGGCGAGATGATGAAACAACTTAATGACAGTGCAATTCTATTAAAAGAAGTAACCGCATCTGTCTTAGATGAAGCTTCTCGTGACAAAAACGCATTAGGGGCTGCTTCGGTGGATTTCTTACATTTATGCGGATATGTTTTTTACGGATATATGTGGGCAAAAATGGTAGTCGCCTCTAAGGAAGAGGGTGTTGAACAAACGCTCGCGACAAGTAAACAAAAAACAGCAACTTATTACTTTGCTCGATTGCTTCCAAAAATACACTCTTTGAAGCAACAAATAGAGTCGGGCGCAGAATTGTTATTTGAATTTACGGCGGACGAAATTTAATTGTGCACAATAATTAAGCACTTAGCGGTATGTCTTTATAGATAACCGCTTCAGCTTAAGTTATTAACAATAAAGTGTTGCATTTATACTCAATATCTTTATAATGCGCACTCTTAAATTTTCCGCGAGGATTGTTTAAGGCAAACCGAAATATGTAAAAATGCTCTTTTTATCGGTTTGAAAAGCTAACGATTTGTTAGCTGATGTACAGGGGCCCCAATTGTGGGTCCAATTAATAGATAAGAAAGCTTCGCTTATGTCCAGTAAAATGGAGGTAGTGCGATGTTTTTTTATGCTCTTTCTAAAATGCTCTTTTGAGGTATAAAATGAACAGTCAACGTATTCGTATCCGATTGAAAGCGTTCGACCATCGTCTAATCGATGCGTCAACACAAGAGATCGTTGAAACGGCAAAGCGTACAGGCGCACAGGTTCGTGGTCCTATTCCACTACCTACTCGCAAAGAACGCTTCACTATATTGGTATCTCCACACGTAAATAAAGATGCGCGTGACCAATATGAAATTCGTACGCACAAGCGTTTAATCGACATTGTTGAGCCAACAGAAAAAACTGTTGATGCTTTAATGCGTTTAGATCTTGCCGCTGGTGTAGATGTTCAGATCAGTCTGGGTTAATCGAGAGATTAAAGGGGTTTCAAAATGACTATTGGTCTAGTCGGACGTAAAGTGGGAATGACACGTATCTTCACAGAAGATGGTGTATCAATTCCAGTTACAGTGATTGAAGCGACACCTAACCGTGTTACTCAAATCCGTAACGAAGAAACCGACGGTTACCGCGCACTTCAAGTGACTGCAGGCACTAAGAAAGCGAACCGCGTTACTAAGGCACAAGCTGGCCACTTTGCGAAAGCAGGTGTTGAAGCTGGTCGTGGTATGTGGGAATTTCGCTTAACTGCAAATGAAGGCGAAGGTATCGAAGTTGGTAGCGAAATTACTGTAGAAGTATTTAATGACGCTAAATTGGTTGACGTAACTGGTACGTCAAAAGGTAAAGGTTTCCAAGGTGGTGTTAAGCGCTGGAATTTCAGCATGCAAGACGCGACTCATGGTAACTCACTTTCTCACCGTGCTCCTGGTTCTATTGGTCAAAACCAAACACCAGGTCGTGTATTTAAAGGTAAGAAAATGGCCGGCCAAATGGGTAACGTACGTACAACAACTCAAAATCTTGAGCTAGTACGTGTGGACGCAGAGCGTAATTTACTTCTAGTTAAAGGCGCGGTACCAGGTTCAATTGGCGGCGACGTCATCATTAAACCTGCTGTTAAAGCGTAATCCGGAGAATAGTGATGAAATTAGATTATACAGGCGCAACAGGCGCTGTTGAAGTTTCAGAAGCTACTTTCGGACGTGAGTTCAATGAAGCATTAGTTCACCAGGTAGTAACTGCATACGCTGCAGGCGCTCGCCAGGGTTCTAGAGCTCAAAAAACTCGCTCAGAAGTTAGCGGTGGCGGTAAGAAGCCATGGCGTCAAAAGGGCACTGGTCGTGCTCGTGCCGGTACTATTCGTAGTCCTATCTGGCGTTCTGGTGGCGTAACATTCGCTGCTAAGCCACAGGACCATTCACAAAAAGTGAATAAGAAAATGTACCGTGGTGCTATTCAAAGCATTCTTTCTGAGTTAGTTCGTCAAGAGCGTTTCGTGGTAGTTGAAAACTTTGAAGTTGAAACTCCAAAAACTAAAGCACTAGCTGCTAAGTTAAATGAAATGAGCTTAAAAGACGTATTGATCATTACTGAAGAAGTATCTGAGAACTTGTTCTTATCAGCTCGCAACTTATATAAAGTTGACGTTCGTGATGCGGCAACAATCGACCCAGTTAGTTTAATTGCGTTCGATAAAGTATTGGTAACTGCTGGTGCAGTTAAACAAATTGAGGAGATGCTAGCATGATAAGCGAAGAACGTTTGTTAAAAGTATTAGTAGCTCCACATGTTTCTGAAAAGACCACTTTAGCATCTGAAGCTAACAACACGTTAGTATTCAAAGTTGCTGTTGACGCTACTAAAGAAGAAATTAAAGCTGCTGTTGAAAAACTTTTCGAAGTTGAAGTTAAGCGAGTTAACTCTCTTAACGTTAAAGGTAAGGCAAAACGCACTGGTGCTCGCATGGGTCGTCGTAAGAATTGGAAAAAAGCTTACGTAACTCTTGCAGACGGTCAAAGCCTTGATCTTGAAGACGGCGCAGCAGAGTAATTGGAGAGTAAAAAATGGCTCTAGTAAAATGTAAACCAACATCTGCTGGTCGTCGTCATATGACGAAGGTAGTTAACACTGACTTGCACAAAGGCGCACCATACGCACCACTTTTAGAGAAAAAATCTAAATCTGGTGGCCGTAACAACAATGGTCGCATTACTGTACGTCACATCGGTGGTGGTCATAAGCAACACTATCGTTTGGTTGACTTCAAGCGTAATAAAGACGGTATTCCGGCAACAGTTGAGCGTTTGGAATATGATCCAAACCGCAGCGCAAACATCGCGTTAGTTCTTTATGCAGACGGTGAACGTAAGTACATCATTGCACCTAAAGGTCTAAAAGCTGGTGATCAGATTATGTCTGGTATCAATGCACCTATTAAAGCTGGTAATGCTATGCCTATGCGTAACATGCCTGTAGGTAGTACTGTACACAATGTTGAGCTTAAGCCTGGTAAAGGCGCTCAGATTGCTCGTTCAGCTGGTGCATATGTGCAAATATTAGCACGTGACGGTCAATACGTTACTCTACGTCTTCGCTCAGGCGAAATGCGTAAAGTTCTTTCTGATTGTCGTGCGACTCTTGGTGAAGTAGGTAATGCTGAGCATATGCTTCGTCAGCTTGGTAAAGCTGGTGCAAGCAGATGGCGTGGTGTTCGTCCGACTGTCCGTGGTGTTGTAATGAACCCGGTTGATCACCCGCACGGTGGTGGTGAAGGTCGTACTTCTGGTGGTCGTCACCCGGTTACTCCTTGGGGTAAACCGACTAAGGGTGCTAAGACTCGTAAGAACAAACGTACTGATAAGTACATTGTTCGTCGTCGTAATAAATAATTAGTGAGGTAATACCATGCCACGTTCTCTCAAGAAAGGTCCTTTTATTGACCTACACTTGCTGAAGAAGGTTGAAGCAGCCTTGGAAAGCGGGAACAAGAAACCAATTAAAACTTGGTCTCGTCGCTCAATGATCATTCCTGATATGATTGGATTGACCATCGCTGTCCATAATGGTCGTCAACACGTTCCTGTGTTTGTATCTGACGAAATGGTTGGCCATAAGTTGGGTGAATTCGCACCTACTCGTACGTACCGCGGTCACGCGGCTGACAAGAAAGCTAAGAAGAAGTAAGGAGTAAATAATGCAAGCTATAGCTAAACATCGTTTTGCCCGCACTTCTCCTCAGAAGGCTCGCTTGGTAGCTGACCAGATTCGTGGTCTACCAGTCGACAAGGCGTTAGACGTATTAAATTTCAGCAATAAAAAAGCTGCTGTATTAGTGAAGAAAGTTTTAGAGTCTGCAATTGCAAATGCTGAGCATAATGAAGGCGCAGACATCGACGAACTTAAAGTTGCGACAATCATGATAGACGCAGGTCCAACCATGAAACGCATTAAGACTCGTGCAAAAGGCCGCGCAGACCGCGTTCTTAAGCGCTCTTCACATATTACTGTTGTAGTAGCGGACTAGGAGATTAACTAATGGGTCAAAAAGTACATCCTACGGGGATTCGCCTAGGTATCACTAAACCATGGGTTGCTACCTGGTACGCGAATACAAAAGATTACGCTAGTCATCTTAATGGCGACATTAAAGTTCGTCAGTATCTGACTAAAGAATTAAAGAACGCTTCAGTTTCTAAGATTACGATTGAACGTCCTGCTAAATCTATCAAAGTTACAATTCACACGGCTCGTCCAGGTGTTGTAATTGGTAAGAAAGGCGCAGACGTTGAAAAACTTCGTAATGTTGTAGCAAAATTGACAGGCGTACCTGCTCAAATCAACATCGCAGAGATTCGCAAGCCTGAGTTAGATGCACAGCTAGTAGCTGAAAGCATTTCTAGCCAGCTTGAGCGTCGTGTTATGTTCCGTCGTGCTATGAAGCGCGCGGTACAAAACGCAATGCGTGTTGGTGCAAAGGGTATCAAAGTTGAAGTAAGCGGTCGTTTGGGCGGAGCAGAAATTGCACGTTCAGAATGGTATCGTGAAGGTCGTGTACCACTACACACTTTACGTGCTGATATCGACTATGCAACTTCTGAAGCATTAACTACTTACGGCATCATCGGTGTAAAAGTATGGATCTTTAAAGGTGAAGTACTTGGTGGTTTCGGTTCAATCTCTCAAGAAGAACCAAAACAACCTAAACCAGCGAAGAAGCGTCGTAGCAAAAGCGCTAAGTAGGAGTAGACGATGTTACAACCAAAACGTACAAAATTCCGTAAGCAGCATAAAGGCCGCAACCGTGGTCTAGCTCAGAACGGTAACAAGGTTAGCTTTGGTACTTTCGGCCTTAAGGCTACTGGCCGTGGTCGTATGACTGCACGTCAAATCGAAGCAGCTCGTCGTGCAATGACACGTCACGTAAAACGTCAAGGTCAAATTTGGATCCGTGTATTCCCTGACAAACCAATTACGGCGAAGCCGTTAGAAGTTCGTCAAGGTAAAGGTAAAGGTAATGTTGAATATTGGGTTGCTGAAATTCAACCTGGTAAAGTACTTTACGAAATGGACGGTGTAGCAGAAGAATTGGCGCGTGAAGCGTTCCGCTTAGCGGCTCGTAAACTGCCATTCAAAACCACTTTTGTAACTAGAACGGTGATGTAATGAAAGCTAGCGATCTTAAAGATAAAACTGTAGAAGAGCTAAGAGCTGAACTACTAGGTTTGTTACGTGAGCAATTTAACTTGCGCATGCAACAATCTTCTGGCCAACTAGCTCAAACACATTTACTGCGTCAAGTACGTCGCAACATTGCGCGTGTTAAAACAGTAATTGCACAAAACAAGGCAGGTGCGTAATGAGCGATACTATCCGTACATTACAAGGCCGCGTAGTTAGTGACAAGATGGAGAAATCTATCGTTGTTTCTATCGAACGCAAGGTTAAACACCCTATCTACGGTAAGTTCGTAAAGCGTACAACTAAGTTGCACGCTCACGACGAAACTAACCAGTGTGGTATCGGTGACACGGTTACAATCCGTGAATGCGCTCCAATTTCTAAGAACAAAACTTGGACTTTGGTAGACGTAATTGAAAAAGCTAAAACACTTTAATTTTTTGAAGTAATTAGCTAAAAAAACCGGAGCGTTTGCTCCGGTTTTTTATTTTTAGTTTTGTTCTTTGAGAAGATAGCTAAGCCTGGCAATGACTTATAATTTAATAACCGTTTATTATTTAATCACGTGTTTAATTAGGTTGTATTTCAACCATCACTTAGTTATACTTGCGCGCCCTTTTGTAGGGGGTAGTCAATAATGACTAGAAAGCAGCAAGTCCGAAAGGACATTGAAGTATAATTTAATTAGCGGAGCACTAAACATGATCCAAATGCAAACTACGTTAGATGTGGCTGATAACTCAGGCGCACGTCGCGTACAGTGTATTAAGGTTCTTGGTGGCTCTCACCGTCGTTACGCCGGCATCGGCGACATCATTAAAGTTACTGTTAAGGAAGCAATTCCACGTGGTAAAGTTAAAAAAGGTGATGTTCTTAACGCGGTGGTAGTTCGCACTAAAGCAGCGGTTCGTCGTCCAGATGGTCAAGCCATCCGATTCGATAGTAATGCAGCTGTTATTTTGAACGCCAACTTGCAGCCAATCGGAACTCGTATTTTTGGACCTGTTACTCGCGAACTTCGCGGTGATAAGTTCATGAAAATCGTGTCATTGGCACCTGAAGTAATTTAAGGAGCTGAAAATGGCAAGCAAAATTCGTCGTGAAGATGAAATAATCGTCATAGCTGGTAAAGATAAAGGTAAAACTGGTAAAGTTTTAAAAGTTATCACTGGTACTGACAGATTAATCGTAGAGGGCGTGAACCTTATCAAGAAACACCAAAAACCTGTACCACAACTACAGCAGCCTGGTGGAATCGTTGAGAAAGAAGCGTCAATCAACGTATCAAACGTTGCGATCCTTAACCCAGAAACGGGTAAAGCTGATCGTGTAGGTTTTAAATTTGAAGACGGCAAAAAAGTTCGTTTCTTCAAATCTAATGGTAAAACTATCTAATCTTGGAGTATATGATGGCGAAACTGCATGATACTTATAAAGACAGCGTAGTGCCTGAACTAGTTAAACAGTTCGGCTACACATCTGTCATGCAAGTCCCACGTCTTGAGAAGATTACCCTGAACATGGGTCTGGGTGAAGCTCTAGCGGATAAAAAAGTACTTGAAGCAGCGACTGCTGACATGGCATCTATTGCCGGTCAAAAGCCTGTTGTAACTCGTGCGCGTAAGTCAGTTGCTGGCTTTAAAATCCGTGAAGGTTACCCAATCGGTGCCAAGGTAACTCTACGCGGCGAGCGTATGTGGGACTTCTTAGAGCGTTTAATTACAATCGCTCTTCCTCGTGTTCGTGACTTCCGTGGCTTGAATCCTAAGTCATTTGACGGTCGCGGTAACTATAGCATGGGTGTACGCGAGCAAATTATCTTCCCTGAAATCGATTTTGATAAAGTAGACAAGGTACGTGGTTTAGATATCACAATTACTACCTCTGCTAAATCAAATGAGGAAGGTCACGCTCTGTTAGCTGCTTTCAACTTCCCATTTAAAGGATAAGGTGTAGAGTTATGGCTAAGCAATCAATGAAAGCGCGTGATGTTAAACGTGCTAAATTAGTTGAAAAATTTGCTGCAAAACGTGCCGATTTAAAGGCAACTATCAAAGACGTTAACACGTCTGATGAAGATCGTTGGGCAGCTGTGCTTAAACTTCAAGAGCTTCCTCGTGATTCAAGCCCTGCGCGTCAACGTAATCGTTGTAACGTGACAGGTCGTCCACATGGCTATTTACGTAAGTTCGGCTTAAGCCGTATTAAACTTCGTGAAGCAGCGATGCGTGGTGAAGTTCCAGGCCTTAAAAAGGCTTCTTGGTAAGAATCTGGGAGTATTGAAAGATGAGCATGCAAGATCCTATCGCGGATATGTTCACCCGCGTACGTAACGGTCAAATGTCAAACAAAGTAACCGTTGCAATGCCTTCATCAAAGTTAAAAACAGCTTTGGCTGAACTTTTGAAGAGCGAAGGTTTTATTGCTGACTACGAAGTATCAGGTGACGTTAAGAAAGAATTAAACGTTACTCTTAAGTACTTTGAAGGCAAACCAGTAATTGAAACTATCAAACGCGTTAGCCGTCCTGGTCTTCGTATTTATAAGAAGACTTCAGACCTACCTAAAGTTATGGGTGGTCTAGGTATAGCTATCGTTTCTACATCAAAAGGTTTGATGACTGACCGTGCTGCACGCAAAGCGGGCATTGGCGGCGAGATCATCGGCTACGTAGCTTAATAGGAGAGTCATAATGTCTCGTGTAGCAAAAGCACCTATTAATGTTCCTGCCGGTGTTGAAATCGCCGTAAATGGTCAGGAAGTAAAAGTTAAAGGTAAAGTAGGCGAGTTGACTTTAAACGTTAACCCTGCTGTTGAAGTTGTTGTTGAAGACAACGTAGTTCGCACACTTCCTCGTGACGGTTTTGCCGACGCGTGGGCACAGGCAGGTACTGCTCGTGCAAACATTAACAACTTAGTTGTTGGTGTAAGTGCTGGTTTTGAGAAAAAATTGATCCTTAATGGTGTCGGTTACCGTGCTGCGGTAAAAGGTAACGTGTTAAGTCTATCTCTTGGTTTCTCTCACCCAGTAGACTTTGAAGTGCCAGCTGGTGTGACTATCGAAGCTCCTACACAAACAGAAGTTGTTGTGAAGGGTGCAAGTAAACATTTAGTTGGTCAAGTTGCAGCGAATATTCGCGCTTATCGTGAGCCAGAGCCTTATAAAGGCAAAGGTATCCGTTATAGCGACGAAATCGTTCGTCGCAAAGAGGCGAAGAAAAAGTAAGGTAAGACGATGGATAAGAAAACAGCTCGTTTACGTCGTGCCAAGCGCGCTCGCAGAACGTTTATCGAAAACGGTGTTACACGTTTAGTAATGCACCGTACGCCTCGTCACGCTTACGCTCAGGTAATTTCTCCTGAAGGTAAAGTGTTAGCGGCGGCGTCAACTGTAGAAAAAGACATCCGTTCAGCGGTTGCTTCTACAGGTAACGTTGAAGCAGCAGCTGCGGTTGGTAAAGCAGTAGCAGAACGTGCGGTAAAAAATGGCGTTGAGAAAGTGTCATTTGACCGTAGCGGTTTTAAATATCACGGCCGTGTGAAAGCGTTAGCAGACGCTGCTCGCGAAGCCGGTCTTCAGTTCTAGGAGTAGCTCATGTCTAACGTAGAAGCAAAGCAAACAGAATTCGAAGAAAAGCTTATTGCGGTTAACCGTGTATCAAAAGTAGTTAAGGGTGGTCGTATATTCTCGTTCACAGCTTTAACTGTTGTTGGTGACAAAAACGGCCGTGTAGGTTTTGGTTATGGTAAAGCGCGTGAAGTTCCAGCTGCTATTCAAAAAGCAATGGAAAAAGCGCGTCGTAACATGGTAAATGTAGAGTTAACTAATGGAACATTGCAGCACCCAATTAAGGGTCGCCACTCTGGTTCAAAGGTTTACATGCAACCAGCTTCAGAAGGTACGGGTATCATCGCAGGTGGTGCTATGCGTGCAGTATTAGAAGTAGCAGGTGTACAAAACGTACTATCTAAATGTTACGGTTCAACTAACCCAATTAACGTAGTTCGCGCTACAGTTGACGCTTTGGCAGGAATGAATTCTCCTGAACAAATCGCAGCTAAACGTGGTCTTAACGTTTCTGAAATTTTGGGGTAATAGACCATGGCTAAGAAGACGATTAAAGTAACACAAATACGTAGCTCTATCGGTCGTTTACCGAAGCATAAAGCTACATTACGTGGCTTGGGTTTACGCCGTATTAACCACACTGTTGAGTTGGAAGACACAGCATGTGTGCGTGGTATGGTAAACCAAGTTCAATACATGGTTAAAGTGGAGGGGTAATCGATGCGTTTGAATACTCTATCTCCAGCACCAGGCGCTAAAACGGATAAGAAACGCGTTGGACGCGGTATCGGTTCTGGTTTAGGTAAAACTGGTGGTCGTGGACACAAAGGTCAGAAATCACGCTCAGGCGGAAGTGTTAAGCCAGGTTTTGAAGGCGGTCAAATGCCTTTACAACGTCGCTTACCGAAATTCGGTTTCACTTCTCGTAAATCGTTGGTAACTGATGAAGTAACATTGTCAGAAATCGCAAAAGTTGATGGTGACATCGTTTCTTTAGAAACTTTGAAAGCTGCTGGCTTAGTGAAGAAAGACATACTTTTCGTTAAAGTTGTTAAATCTGGTGAGCTTGCACGCTCGGTAACTGTAGCTGGTCTACGTGTTACTAAAGGTGCGCAAGACGCGATTGTTGCAGCCGGCGGAAAAGTAGAATAAGGACAAGTACATTATGGCTAAACCAGGATTAGACCTACAAAGCGGACAGACAGGCTTTGCCGAGTTAAAACAACGATTATTATTTGTTTTTTTAGCTATTGTTGTGTTTCGATTGGGTTCTTTTGTTCCAATTCCTGGGATAGATGCTGCAGTACTAGCTGAATTATTCGAACAGCAAAAGGGTACCATCGTAGAAATGTTTAACATGTTCTCCGGTGGTGCGCTTGAGCGTGCTTCGGTATTAGCGTTAGGTATCATGCCATACATAACTGCGTCAATTATTATGCAGTTATTGACGGTGATGCACCCTTCTTTAGCAGAGCTAAAGAAAGAAGGTGAGGCTGGTCGTAAGAAAATCAGTCAATACACTCGTTATTTCACGCTTGTATTAGCGACATTCCAGTCGTTTGGTATAGCTACTAGCTTGCCGAATATGATGCCAGGTTTGGTTTTAAATCCAGGTCCAGGTTTCTATTTCACAGCAGTAGTTAGTTTGGTGACCGGTACCATGTTCTTAATGTGGTTAGGTGAGCAAATTACTGAACGAGGTATTGGTAACGGTATTTCGATACTGATTTTTACCGGTATCGTAGCAGGGTTGCCATCTGCAATCGGTTCAACAGCAGAACAAGCTCGTCAAGGCGAACTTCATATGTTGTTACTATTGTTGATTGCAGTTATTGTATTCGCGGTTACATACTTTGTTGTATTCGTAGAACGTGGTCAGCGACGAATTGTTGTTAACTACGCTAAACGACAGCAGGGTCGCCAAGTGTTTCAAGCACAAAGCTCTCATTTACCTTTAAAGGTAAATATGGCTGGCGTAATACCACCAATATTTGCTGGTAGTATTATTATGTTCCCAAGCACTATTGCTGCTTGGTTTGGTACTGGAGAAGGCGCAGTTGCAGAATTTTTGCAGCAAGTGTCTTTAACGTTATCACCGGGACAACCCCTATATGTTATGTTGTACGCAGCTGCTATAATATTCTTCTGTTTTTTCTACACCGCGTTGGTTTTCAACCCGAGAGAAACAGCGGATAACTTGAAGCGCTCAGGTGCATTTATTCCAGGTATCAGACCTGGTGAGCAAACGTCGAAGTACATCGATAAGGTGATGACACGTTTGACACTAGCAGGAGCTATGTACATTACATTTGTATGTTTAGTACCTGAGTTCATGATGATTGCTTGGAATGTCCAATTTTATTTTGGCGGAACATCGTTGTTAATCATCGTTGTTGTTGTCATGGATTTTATGGCGCAGATTCAAACACTGTTGATGTCTCATCAGTATGATTCTGTTCTTAAGAAGGCGAACCTTGCAGGGAAAGCGATTGATAAAGCTAACCTGAAAGGCTATAGCCGTTAGATTGCGGAGTAAAAGCAATGAAAGTACGTGCTTCCGTTAAGAAGATATGTCGTAACTGTAAAGTAATTAAACGTTCAGGTGTTGTTCGTGTAATCTGTACAGACCCTAAGCACAAACAGCGCCAGGGTTAATACGACGTAAGATGGGGGCGAGGAAGTTTTTCTCGCCCATATTTACAAATGGTCATAGGTCGAGTATCCTAACGGGCTTTTCGACTGACCCAAAACTATAGGAGATGTGTTAGTGGCCCGTATCGCTGGCATTAACATTTCCGATCGTAAACATTCAGTTATCGCTTTAACAGCGATTTTCGGTATCGGTAAAACTCGTTCAAAAGCAATTTTGGCAGCTACTGGTATCGCTGAAGATACGAAAATCGGAACATTATCTGAACAAGATTTAGATAAATTACGTGAAGAAGTTGGCAAGTACACCGTTGAAGGTGATCTTCGCCGTGAAGTAACTTTAAATATTAAACGTTTAATGGATTTAGGTTGTAACCGTGGCATGCGCCATCGTCGCAGTCTTCCTCTACGTGGTCAACGCACTAAAACAAATGCGCGTACCCGTAAAGGTCCACGTAAACCTATTACTAAATAAGGCGAGGTAGCAAGAAATGGCAAAAGCTCCAACTCGTTCACGTAAGAAAGTAAAAAAGCAGGTTGCTGATGGTATGGCTCATATCCATGCGTCTTTCAACAACACAATCGTTACATTAACCGACCGTCAAGGCAATGCGTTGTCTTGGGCTACTGCAGGTGGTTCTGGTTTCCGTGGTTCACGTAAATCAACACCATTCGCTGCACAGGTAGCGGCTGAACGCGCAGGCGAAGCAGCTAAAGAATACGGTTTGAAGAATATTGAAGTATTCGTTAAGGGACCTGGTCCAGGCCGTGAATCAGCGATTCGCGCTCTTAATGCAGTGGGATATAAAATCACTAACATTACTGACGTTACACCTATTCCTCATAACGGTTGTCGTCCGCCTAAGAAACGTCGTGTATAACGACTGTTAGTGGAGAAAGAACATGGCAAGATATTTGGGTCCAAAGCTAAAGCTTAGTCGTCGCGAAGGAACAGATTTGTTCCTTAAAAGTGGCGTACGTGCTATAGAGACTAAATGTAAAATCGATACTGCTCCAGGTCAGCACGGTGCGCGTAAGCCACGTTTGTCTGACTACGGTTTGCAGCTTCGTGAAAAACAAAAAGTACGTCGTATTTACGGTGTTTTAGAAAAACAATTCCGTAACTATTATAAAGAGGCGGCACGTCTTAAAGGTAATACTGGTGAGAACCTATTACAACTTTTAGAAAGCCGTTTAGATAACGTTGTTTATCGTATGGGTTACGCGAGTACTCGTGCGGAAGCTCGTCAGCTAGTTAGCCACAAGTCAATTGTTGTTAACGGTAGCGTAGTGAACATTCCTTCCTACAAAGTGTCTGCAGAAGACGTTGTTGCTGTTCGTGAAAAATCGAAAAAGCAAGGTCGTATTGTTGCTGCTCTTGAGTTAGCTGAACAACGTGAAAAACCGACTTGGATTGACGTAGATGCGAAAGCGATGACAGGTGTATATAAATCACACCCTGAACGCTCTGAGTTATCTACAGAGATTAACGAACAGTTAATTGTTGAACTTTACTCTAAGTAAAGTTGAAACATAAGAGGATATAAAATGCAGGGGTCTGTAACTGAATTCCTTAAGCCTAGGCTTGTAGATATTGAGCAAGTTAGTGCAACTCGAGCTAAAGTAACGCTTGAGCCGTTAGAGCGTGGTTTTGGCCATACTCTTGGTAATGCGTTACGCAGAATCTTGTTGTCGTCTATGCCTGGATGTGCCGTGACCGAAGTGGAAATCGACGGTGTGCAGCACGAATACAGTGCAAAAGAAGGTGTACAGGAAGATGTGATTGAAATCTTGTTAAACCTGAAAGGTTTAGCAGTTCGCGTAGAGGGAAAGGACGAAGTAACTTTGACTTTGAGTAAGTCAGGTGTTGGCCCTGTTACAGCTGCTGATTTTCAGCACGATGGTGATGTAGAAATCATCAACCCTGAACACGTTATTTGTAATTTAACGAGTGCAAACTCTGAAATTTCTATGCGTGTAAACGTGCAGCGTGGCCGTGGTTATGTTCCTGCTTCTGCGCGTGTGTCCTCAGACGAAGAAGATCGTCCAATCGGTCGTTTGTTGCTTGATGCATCTTTTAGCCCTGTTGAGCGTATAGCTTACAATGTTGAAAGTGCTCGTGTTGAACAGCGTACTGATCTAGACAAATTGATCATTGATATGGAAACGAATGGCACTTTAGATCCTGAAGAAGCAATTCGTCGTTCTTCTACTATTCTTGCAGAACAATTAGAAGCGTTCGTAGACTTACGCGACGTTACTGAAGTAGCTCAAGAAGAAGAGAAGCCAGAATTTGATCCAATTCTATTACGTCCAGTAGACGATCTAGAATTGACTGTTCGTTCAGCTAACTGTTTGAAAGCTGAACAAGTACAATATATCGGTGATTTAGTACAGCGAACTGAGGTTGAGTTATTAAAAACTCCTAATCTTGGTAAGAAGTCTCTAACAGAAATCAAAGACGTTTTGGCGTCTCGTGGTTTATCTCTAGGCATGCGTTTAGAGAACTGGCCACCGGCTAGTCTGTTAGATAACGACTAAATTTTTAAACGAATTAGTTAGAAGGAAAAGCTCATGCGCCATCGTAAGAGTGGTCGTCAATTAAACCGCAACAGCAGTCATCGTCAAGCGATGTTCCGTAATATGGCGGGTTCATTGGTGAAGCATGAAATCATCAAAACAACGTTGCCTAAAGCGAAAGAATTACGTCGTGTTATTGAACCATTGATCACAATGGCTAAATCTGACAGCGTAGCAAATCGTCGTTTAGCATTCGCTCGTACGAGAGATGCTGAAGTAGTTGGTAAATTATTTACTGACTTGGGTCAACGTTACAATGAACGTCCTGGTGGATACACTCGTATTATCAAGTGTGGATACCGTACTGGTGATAAAGCACCAATGGCGTACATTGAACTGGTTGATAGACCAGAACTTGATGCAGATGCTGAAGTAGTTGAAGCTACTGAAGAGTAAATAAAAAAGCCGGGTTTTCCCGGCTTTTTTACATTTATAGGTTGTAACCGATAAAACTCTAAAATTATACTTATCTACTTATCTACTTATCTACTTATCTACTTATCTACTTATCTACTTATCTACTTATCTACTTATCTACTTATCTACTTATCTACTTATCTACTTATCTACTTATCTACTTATCTACTTATCTACTTATCTACTTATCTACTTATCTACTTATCTACTTATCTACTTATCTACTTATCTACTTATCTACTTATCTACTTATCTACTTATCTACTTATCTACTTATTATCTGTATTCGGCGTAGCACTAGCTGCATTGCCTAATCAAAGTTAAATTGGCTAATTTGTGCTCATTTCTGTAAGTTGTCGTCTAAAAATAGCCCATATCGACTCATATTTGGCCGAACAACAAGAAAATACAATTTTTTTAACAAAAGCACTTGCGCAACGGAATTAGATCTCTATAATG